>NZ_JBUXKV010000001.1:1592500-4552216 GCF_055193095.1 Aeromonas sp. 160P
AGATATCAGAAGTGCGAATGCTGACGTAAGTAACGATAAAGGGGGTGAAAAACCTCCTCGCCGGAAGACCAAGGGTTCCTGTCCAACGTTAATCGGGGCAGGGTGAGTCGACCCCTAAGGTGAGGCCGAAAGGCGTAATCGATGGGAAGCAGGTTAATATTCCTGCACGACTTGTAATTGCGATGGGGGGACGGAGAAGGCTAGGTGGGCCAGGCGACGGTTGTCCTGGTGAAAGTGCGTAGGCGGTATTTCTAGGCAAATCCGGAGATACAACGCTGAGACACGAGACGAACGCACTACGGTGCGGAAGCCATTGATGCCATGCTTCCAGGAAAAGCCTCTAAGCTTCAGATTACAAGTCATCGTACCCCAAACCGACACAGGTGGTCGGGTAGAGAATACCAAGGCGCTTGAGAGAACTCGGGTGAAGGAACTAGGCAAAATAGAACCGTAACTTCGGGAGAAGGTTCGCTCTTGACAGTGAAGTCCCTTGCGGATGGAGCAGTTGGGAGTCGCAGTGACCAGATGGCTGGGACTGTTTATCAAAAACACAGCACTCTGCAAACACGAAAGTGGACGTATAGGGTGTGACACCTGCCCGGTGCCGGAAGGTTAATTGATGGGGTTAGCGCAAGCGAAGCTCTTGATCGAAGCCCCGGTAAACGGCGGCCGTAACTATAACGGTCCTAAGGTAGCGAAATTCCTTGTCGGGTAAGTTCCGACCTGCACGAATGGTGTAACCATGGCCATGCTGTCTCCACCCGAGACTCAGTGAAATCGAATTCGCCGTGAAGATGCGGTGTACCCGCGGCTAGACGGAAAGACCCCGTGAACCTTTACTACAGCTTGGCACTGAACATTGAACCTACATGTGTAGGATAGGTGGGAGGCTTTGAAGGCGTGACGCTAGTTGCGCTGGAGCCGTCCTTGAAATACCACCCTTGTATGTTTGATGTTCTAACGCAGGGCCCTGAATCGGGCTCGCGGACAGTGCCTGGTGGGTAGTTTGACTGGGGCGGTCTCCTCCCAAAGAGTAACGGAGGAGCACGAAGGTTGGCTAATCCTGGTCGGACATCAGGAGGTTAGTGCAATGGCATAAGCCAGCTTAACTGCGAGACGGACAGGTCGAGCAGGTACGAAAGTAGGTCATAGTGATCCGGTGGTTCTGAATGGAAGGGCCATCGCTCAACGGATAAAAGGTACTCCGGGGATAACAGGCTGATACCGCCCAAGAGTTCATATCGACGGCGGTGTTTGGCACCTCGATGTCGGCTCATCACATCCTGGGGCTGAAGTCGGTCCCAAGGGTATGGCTGTTCGCCATTTAAAGTGGTACGCGAGCTGGGTTCAGAACGTCGTGAGACAGTTCGGTCCCTATCTGCCGTGGGCGTTGGATGATTGAAGGGAGTTGCTCCTAGTACGAGAGGACCGGAGTGAACGAACCTCTGGTGTTCGGGTTGTCACGCCAGTGGCACTGCCCGGTAGCTAAGTTCGGAATCGATAACCGCTGAAAGCATCTAAGCGGGAAGCGAGCCCTGAGATGAGTCATCCCTGACCCCTTGAGGGTCCTAAAGGGCCGTTGGAGACCACAACGTTGATAGGTGGGGTGTGTAAGCGCGGCGACGTGTTGAGCTAACCCATACTAATTACCCGTGAGGCTTAACCATACAACACCCAAGAAGTGTTTCTGGCCTTGTAGCGAATGAACGAACTACTTAACTAATTCAGTGATAATGACCCAGTCGTTATTCACGTCAGCTTTCTAGATTAAGAATTTGCCTGGCGGCCATAGCGCCGTGGAACCACCTGATCCCATGCCGAACTCAGAAGTGAAACGCGGTAGCGCCGATGGTAGTGTGGCATTCGCCATGCGAGAGTAGGACACTGCCAGGCACCCAATACAAGAAACCCCGCTCGATGAGCGGGGTTTTTTTATTGGCTGTAATTCAGTAAATCGCCTAATAATTGACCGCAATTGACCGCAATTGACCGCAATTGACCGCAATTGACCGCAATTGAGCGGTAATAGCAGCGGTGGCTACGTGCAGCAAGGGAACCTCTGTGATAATTGCGGGCTGCGTTTATGGATAATGCTGACACATCAGCATTATGTCGGCGCTGACTTTGTGCTAAGGGTTTACAGCGCAACAAACTGCAATAAAAACGGGGCCCTGTAGTGGTCAACTAAAAATGGCCCCGTTCTGCTTTTACCTTGCAACACCCATCACTTCAGGTAGCGCTGTTCCAGATGCTGGCGCAGCCAGTGCGGGTTGAGCGCTTCACCGGTGGCGCGGCGCACCAGCTCGTCGGTGCTGTGCAGGCTCCCCTGTGACCAGATGTGGTGACCGAGCCAGTCGAAGATCTCCGGCAGGCGGCCCGCCGCGATTACCTCACCCATGCTGCCCAGCTCTTTTTCGAGGGCAAAACGCAGCTGGGCGGCATACATGGCGCCCAGGGTATAGCTCGGGAAGTAGCCGAACGAGCCGTCGGTCCAGTGAATATCCTGCATGCAGCCATTGCGGTAGTTGCCCTTGGTCGAGAGCCCCAGCCACTGCTGCATCTTGGCATCCCACAACTCGGGGATGTCGGCTACCTCGATCTTCCCTTCCACCAGATCGCGCTCCAGCTCGTAGCGCAGGATGACGTGAGCCGGATAGGTCACCTCGTCTGCATCGACCCGGATAAAGCCTGGCTCGACCCGGCTGTAGAGCTTGGCCAGATTGTCCGGTGCAAACGCCGCCTGTTCGCCGAAGTGGTGACGAATACGTGGCGCCAGCAGCGTGAGGAAGGCCGGATGATGGCCCAGCTGCATCTCGCAAAACAGGCTCTGGCTCTCGTGGATGGCCATGGAGCGGGCCTCGGCCACTGGCTGACCCAGCAGATGACGGGGCAGCCCCTGCTCGTAACGGGCGTGACCGCTCTCGTGCACTATGCCCATCAGGCTGGAGACAAACTCCTGTTCGTTATAGCGGGTAGTGATCCGCACGTCGGTCGGCACGCCACCACAGAAGGGGTGGCTGCTGACATCGAGGCGGCCGTGGGCGAAATCAAAGCCGAGCAGCCCCATCACCTCCTGACCGAGCGCCTGCTGGGTGGCGATGGGGAAGGGGCCTTGCGGCAGCAGCAGGGCATCGCCCTTCTGCTGCTCGCTCACGGTCTGAATAAGGTTCGGCAACCAGCTGGCCAGATCGCCGAAGATCTGATCGAGCCGTGCGCTGGTCATGCCTGGCTCATAGAGGGCCAGCATGGCGTCGTAGGGGCGCACGCCAAGCGCATCGGCTCGCAACTGAGCCACTTCACGGGAGAGTTTCACCACCTCCTCGAGATTGGGGGCAAAACCGGCCCAGTCGTTGTTCTTGCGCTGGCTGCGCCAGGCGTGCTCGCACTTGCTGCCGGCCAGCGACAGCGCTTCGACCAGCTCACCGGGCAGCAGGCTGGCATCTTGCCATTGCCGTTTGATCTCACGGAGGTTGGCGCGTTGCACCTCATCGAGCGGTTCACTCTCGGCCTTGGCAATCCAGTCGCCGAGCTCGGGAGCGGTGCGCTTGTGGTGGATCAGCAGACCGAGTTCGGCCATTGCTTCGGCGCGGGCTTCGTTGCCCCCCTCCGGCATCATGGCCGCCTGATCCCAGCCGCAGATGGCGGCGAGGTGACTAAAGCGGTGGATCTGCTGCTGATGTTTTTCAAGCTTTTGATATGACATGGGATTTTCCTTGTTATCGTCCCTGATGGTATGCACCCCGTACCTGGCATGATCGGGGCCGTTCGATGCTAACACCGCCGTCCCGTCGTTGACCACCTTCACGCAGGTGGGCCAAAGGCGTAGTGGCGGGAGGCGGGTTAGCCAAGCCGCTTCTGGTGCCGTTCGCGGTTTTCCGCTTTTTTGCGCTCGCTCTTGCGCAGCAGCACGTAGAGGGCGCCGCTGCCGCCGTGGCGATGCTCGGCGCTGTGGACCGCCATGACGGCGGGCAGTTGCGGCAACCAGGCGCTGACATAGCTTTTCAGCAGGGCACGCGGGGTGCTGCGCTCCCCCTTGCCGTGCAGGATCAGCAGGCAGCGGATATCCCGGACTTCACAATCCGCAATGAACTGCACCAGCGTCTGGCGCGCTTCGTTGAGGGTTTTCTGGTGCAAATCCAAGCTTGCCTGCAGCTCATATTTGCCGAGCCGCAGCTTCTTGTAGACCCCCTCCTGCACTCCATCGCGCTTGAAGCCGACGATTTCGTGCGGGTCGCGCATCTCGATAGCCTCCATGGTGAGGTGGTCGAGGGCGAGTTGCTGCGCGGTGGCAGCCTGACGGCGAGCGAGTTGCGCCTCGGTCGGGGCGGATTTGGCCGCCTGGGGATGGATGTTGTCGCTGCGAATGGGCCGCACGTCGGCCACTTCATTCATAAATAGCGAGAGTTCGTCGTTATGAGACACAGCAGGCTCCCCATAAGAAAAAGTGGGGGCCATTATAACGGCCGTAACCGGCACGGAAAACGGGGAAAGCAGGAGGGGATAAGAGGGAGCACCAGCATAAAAACCGGGGCGGTCTGGCCTGGGAATCAATGTCGTGAAAGGTAAAACAGCACAGGCGGTCAGTGTGAACTGCCGCCTGGGGTCAGGGGATTATTTCCCCGCTTTGGGTTGCTGTGAATGAGGCGGCTGCGAGTGCATCACCTTGTAGATGAAGTAGGCCGCGTAAGAGCTGATCAGCAAGAAGGTGCCGATAATCACCAGCATCGACATCAATCCCACGCTATTGCCAAACATCAGGTCCAGCCAAAAGTCCATTTTATTGCTCCTGTCACCCGGTTGATGACAGGCATGATAAATACCTCTTTGCCCCGTTTGGGATGATTCCGATCAACTCCCTTGATGGTTGTTTAATAACCAGCACAGATCTGTGATCGTTCTCACTGGACTCCTTACTACTGAGCCTGCACCGGACTTGGGATGGTGAGCGGGGTAATGTGCCACCCCTGTTGCTCCAGCAGTGCCAGCAATCCCTGTTCGCCGTAAAGGTGCAGGGCACCTACCACGATAAAGCTCTCGTTGGGCAGGGTGGACCATTTTTTCAGCCAGTTGTGGTTGCGCTCGGCCAGCAGGGTCTGCTCCATCCAGCTCTGTAGCGCGGGTGGGGCCATCTCCTCCTTGAGCAGATTGATCAGGGCTGCCTCATCCCCCTGCTGCCACGCCTTCATCACGGCGGCGAATCCGCTCTCCAGCATCGGCAGCTCATCCAGGGTGCTGGCGAGCATCAGGGTCTGGTTGTCACCTACGCTGGCCAGATAACCCAACTGCTCCAGCAGGGTTTCAAAGCCTACCACCTGCTTGCTCTCTTTGGCGGCCCGGGTGGCAAAGTGCTGGTCTACCCCGAGTTCACTGTTGAAATCGGAGCGGGCCATGGCGGCCTGGGTCAGGGTAATGGCGGCAAACCAGGGGCGCAGGGTGGCGAGGGTAGCCTCGTCGATGCCATAGCGGGCGCCCGCCATCAGGGTGCGTTGATAGAGCTCGGCAGGCAGATGATCCTTGAGGGGTTTGCCATCCACCAGTCGGGTGAGGGAGCCGGTCTGTTGCCACTGATCCGGCGTGATGCTGTTCATGTCCACCTCCATCACCAGTGCCCGGCTCTGCAGCCAGGCCCGCTCCACCGGCTCGGGCAGAGGATAAAGGGCAGGCTTGCCCGCATGGATGGAGCCCAGCAGCCAGTGTTGCTGATTGCCCTTGCTCACCCGATAAAACGCGGGATCGGCAAAGGCGTGCAGCGGTAGCAGCAGGCAGAGCAGGAAGGCAAAGAGGGTGCGATGAAATCTCATGGGGATCCTTAATATGCGCCGGGTGACTTCTCTTGCTGACAATAACTCCTATGATAAGTCCTCATTTCAGATAACCAAGAGGTTTGCCATGCCCCATCTTCGTTTTCGCGCCGTGACGCTCGATACCCTGCGACAGCTGAGCGGCCCGCTGCTGGCCGAGCTTTGCGAGCTGACCGGTGGCAAGCCGGAATTTGTCACCATGGAGCGGGTGGAGAGCTGCTGGATCCGCAACGGTGAGCCAGAGGCGGGTTTTCCGTTTGTCGAGCTGCACTGGTTTGAACGGCCGCAGGAGATGCAGGATGCCGCCGCACGTCTTATCACGCGCCATCTGAAACAGCTGCTGGGGGAGCAGACCTATGTGGTGGTGCAGGTGATCCCCATGGTCAAGAGCGCTTACTACAGCAATGGCGAGCACTATTGAAGAGAGGATAAACGTCGGGTTAGGTCGCTACGCGGCTAACTCAATCTACGCTACTGGATGCTTATCGCCAATCACGGGATCAGGCCGATTTGGCCAGCAGTTTGTCGAGCCAGCGAGTGGGCAGGATCCGTTTTAGCAGTGCAAAAATTCTGGTCGGGGTGGTCACCGGATAGCGAGCCTTTGGATTGGCGTGGGTCAGTGCGTGCAGCAGTGGCGGGATACACGCCTCGCTGGGGAGGGTAAAGCCACTGGTGGCCCCCTCTTTTTCCAGCCGGGTCAGGGTCTGGTGGTAGGCTGACTGGTGGCGGCTCTGGGCCGGATCGATGTGACGTAAAAAGGCGCTGCGGGCATTGGCGCGAAAACGGGTATCGATGGGGCCCGGTTCGATCAGGCTGATATGTACCCCGCTGCCCGCCAGCTCGAGGCGCAGGGTGTCGCTGTATCCTTCCAGTGCAAACTTGCTGGCGTTGTAGGCGCCGCGGAACTTCATGGCAACCAGCCCCAGTACCGAGCTGTTCTGCACTATCCGGCCCTCTTTGGCCTCCAGCATCGGCGGCAGTACCTGCCGGATCAGATGGTGCCAGCCAAACAGATTGGTATTGAACTGCTCCCTGAGCGCCTCGGTGGGCAGATCTTCCAGCGCACCCGGCTGGCCATAGGCGCCGTTGTTGAACAGGCCATAGAGATGGCCGCCCGCCAGATGGAGCGCCGCACTGGCGCCTAGCTCGATGGAGGCGGGATCCGCCAGATCCAGCTGTACCGCCAGCAATCCCTGTTGCTGCAAACGGGCCACATCTTCCGCCTTGCGCGCCGAGGCGATCACGGTAAAACCGTGCTGGCCCAGCGCCTGCGCGGCGGCGAGGCCAATACCGCTGGAACAACCGGTGATCAGAACAAAACGGGGCATGATGGCGTCCTTGTAACTGCTGGCAGAAGTGTGCGGGCTGGTGTGCGGATAAAACCCTTATCCGGCTCGCATGTTAGCCTGCCAACCGTAAAAAAGAAAACCGGGCCAAGTGGCCCGGTTTGCTGACATCGTATTGCCTGATTACATGATGGTAAACGGAGCAATGATGTGGAACTTGACGTCACGTTCGGAAGTAAACATGTTCGGGTAATACCAGCTGCCCAATTCGTCTTGTTTGTTGTTGTAATCGGTGAAGTGCAGTTTGAACAGAGTACCTTTCAGCTTGCCATCTTGTACGGTGTACATGACATCGAAGTTAGCTGCCCACTCTTTACCGTCAACACGAGTGCTGTTGCCATTTTCGGCATCCCAGCCGTAAGCACCAGATACACCGACAGTCCAACCAGGCGCACCAACCAGGTCATCCAGAGAACGAGTCACGCCAGCAAACAACGCTTTCTCGTTGTTTTCGTTCCAGTCGGAACGGGAGTCCCACCAAATTTCGTTGGCACCTTGAGAGTTTGCATAGCCAGTAGTCAAACGAGGTAGATAGTTACCCAAATCGCCTTCCGCTTTGGTCCACATCCCCTCCAGACGGAAACTGTACTGGGCATAGTTCCAAGCTGCAGTCAGTGCTTGCTGCCATGCCAGACCGTTATAGTCATTGTTTTCAGTATCAGATCCGTAGAATTGGTAGCTGGTGGAGAGGCCGCCCAGTACGTCAAACTTGTGAGCAAGTTTAAAGTGGTAACTGTCCATATAGCCTTCGGACTGACCGAAGGAACCGGTCACAGCAGTACCATTTTCGAAGGTATAACGGGCAGCTAAGCCGTGGATATAGTCGATGCTATTTTCATCGTTAAATGCAGTACTGCCTGCATACATCGACTTTTTAGAGAATCCAGCAGTCTCTTTAAACCATGGTGCTTTGTATTCATCGGCAATTGCGTAAGTGAGGTAGAGACCGCCAAAGTTGCCTTCGACTTGACCACCACGATAGGTACCCGGCTGATAGGACCAGTTAACACCAATCACACCAGGAACGTACAATTGTGTATAACCACCTTTAGCTGTAACACTGTCACCCAATTTAAATTTCAGTGCCGCGTTAGAAAGGCTAAACCCGCCTTCCGAAACGCCATCCATTTTTCCGCCCCATTGTCTGCCAATGAAGCTGAACTCGTTTTCTTCGTTAACACCATTGGTTTCATCAATTGAAAGGTCGTAAGCACCGAAACCACCGAGATCTAAGCCGATGAAATCCCACGCGTAACCAGAGTTAAAATTCAGGGCGACTTGAGCAGTGGCGTGGCTTAGGTTGGATTTGTATTTACCAGCTTTAGGATTTGGAATTTGTTTGTCTGGGTCGTTTGGGTCAGCCATCATAGGCCCTTCCACGCGCTGACGATCACGCTGGAAGTAGAACAGGCCACCGCTCAGTTTGGCATCATCGGCAAAGGCCTCATAGGATTTGCCGTAGGTTGGGCTCATCATGTCCTGAGCAGCCAATGCCATGCCGGGGGCGACCAGAGCGGCTACCACAGCGGCACTCAAAGCGGCGCGCTTGAAGATCACTTTTTCCATTTTTATTGCTCCTGATTTTATGGACTTAGCTTTTTTTCCGGCAGTTGGCATCGGGCCTACCGCTCGGTATTGGCATTGCAATCAAAACCCCTAAGGGGAAAAAATCTTGTCTTGGTTACCTGCGAACCCGGATGTCTTGGCACATCTGTGGTTGGCGATCCTGATCATCACATGTTGTTTTTTTATGTTCCGATTCTTGGCTATCGGACAACCATAAGAGTACGTTCGCGGTGCGAAATATCAATGAAAAGTTCCCGTCATGTTTCAAAAGTATGACCGAGTGCAAATATTCATTACCGCACCTGCAATCTGTTACATCCCCAGTATCGCGGCAATAAAAGCGTTTTCTCTTGGCTGTAGCCTGCGTTCACACTGGTTTTTATCAATCAGGGTCCGAGTAGAGCAATTAACCTCGTTGTAACAGATAAATTTTCGTTACAAAAAAACTATTCGCCATATGTTTGCCAGCTGTCACGGGAGGGAAGCGAGACGTTTGGGCCTGCTGACTGAGGTGGTGAAAACCTGAGTCATGACACATGATTTAGGTGTTCCTTTTTTATTTTTGCCAGTGATTCCATAGCCTTGGCTCGTTGACCAAGGGCGCGCATTGTCACATTTCTGGCATGTCGTACCAGTGAGCCAACGCACATTACGGGGATGCAAATGAGGGTGATTTTGGTTTTTTTGACTTGGCTAACAGTATGAAATTAATGATAAAAACATTAATTTCGGCTGACTGAAAACGGAGGGGGCGGCGGAAACTCACATATTTTCTTTCGAGAATTAAGATTGAGGCTCTGCAGGTTGCTTCCTATACTCGGCCTGTTCCTCACGGAACCCAGGTAAAGGGCAAACCGGTAGTGATGTCGGGGCGCAATGCCTCCGGTCTTGATCATGGATCCAGATAGCGGGGTTTCCCTGGGTGAGGGTGGTTTTTGTGGCAGGTCCATTGCCAGTTGTCTGCGCCCATCATGCAGGTTGCGATTGTTCTTTGCCTTGGTGACCAACGCCAAGACAAAACAAGGAAGATAACAATATGCGACAGCTCTTCAGACCCAGCAGGCTTGCCATGCTGGTCGCCCTTGCGGCTGCGCCCGCCTGGGCTCAGGCCGCTTATCCCGCCTACAAATCCGGTACTGCCTACAAGGCTGGCGATATCGTCAGCAACGTCGGCGCGCTCTACGAGTGCAAAGAATTTCCCTATTCAGGCTGGTGCGGGGCATCTCCTTATCACTATGAACCGGGCGTTGGTGTGGTCTGGGCCGATGCCTGGAGGCTCTATGGCGGCGAGGTGCCACCCCCGGCGCTCGGCGTAGCTGTCAGCTCACCGGCTGCCGGTGCCAGTTTCAATGAAGGTGCCAGCGTGGCGCTGGCGGTGAGCTTGAGCGGCCCGGTGACTGCATTGGTCAAAGTCGAATACCTCATCGACGGCAAGCTGGTCGCTACGGCGAGCGCCGCTCCCTGGAATGCCAGCTGGAGTGCCGCCGGAGTGGGGGCCCATGCTCTGAAAGCCAGGGCGCTGGATAAAGATGGCAAGGTGTTGAGTGAAGCGGATTCCAGCTTCAAGGTCGCCGCCGTGGTGGCACCAGAGGCGCCCAAGGCGAGCATCAGCAGCCCGGCCAATGGCGCCAAGGTGACGCTGGGTCGCAGTGTGGCGGTGAGCGGCAATGTCACCGATGCCAATAACGATGTGGCCAAAGTCGAGCTCTATGTCGACGGCAAGAAGATGGGTGAAGATACCACTGCTCCCTGGCAGGTCAATTGGACGCCGGATGCCAAAGGCAGTGCTGCCCTCAAGCTGGTGGCCACCGACAAGACCAATCTGAGCGGCGAGTCGGCGGCGGTAACCGTCACTGTCGAAGAGGCCGCGTTGCCGCCAGATGGGGGAAACCTCTCCTGTGATATCCGTCAGATCTACCGTCCGGATGGCTACGAGTGCATGGGGGATGACCACGCCCGTCGGGTCATCGGCTATTTCACCTCCTGGCGCACCGGCAAGAATGGCCTGCCAGCCTATCTGGTGAGCGACATTCCGTGGAACAAGATCACTCACATCAACTATGCCTTCGCGGCTGTGGATGAGCAGAGCCACCTGATCAAGGTGGACGATGCTGCTACCAAGATGACCTGGGACGGCGTGCCGGGTGCCGAGATGGATCCTGAATTCGCCTACAAGGGCCACTTCAACCTGCTGTCGAAGTACAAGAAGCAGTATCCGGACGTGAAGACCCTGATCTCGGTAGGGGGCTGGGCTGATACCCGCGGTTTCTACACCGCCACCACCAAGGGCGACTGCTCGGTCAATACCGACGGCATCAATGCCCTCGCCAACTCGGCAGTCGGTTTCATCCGTCAGTACGGCTTTGACGGGGTCGATATCGATTACGAATACCCCACCTCCATGAAGGATGCGGGCAATCCTAACGACTTCCCGCTCTCCAACCAGTGCCGGGCCAAGCTGTTTGCCAACTACGAGGTGCTGATGAAGACCTTGCGGGCGCGGCTCGACAACGCTGGTTACGAAGATGGCCGCAAGTACATGTTGACCATCGCCTCACCGGCGTCGGCCTATTTGCTGCGCGGGATGGAGAACTTCCAGGTCACCCAGTACCTCGATTACGTCAACTTGATGACCTATGACTTCCACGGTGCCTGGAACAACTTTGTCGGCCACAACGCGGCGCTGTTTGATAACAAGGCTGATGGAGAGTTGGCCAACTGGGGCGTCTATACCCAGAAAGAGTTTGGCGGCATCGGTTACCTCAATGCGGCCTGGTCGGCACACTACTTCCGTGGTGCGCTGGCAGCCGGCAAGATCAACGTCGGTGTGCCCTATTACACCCGCGGTTGGCAAGGGGTCAGTGGTGGCACCCACGGTCTGGGTGGCAAGGCGGCCCTGCCGAGCCAGAGCGATTGCCAACCCGGCACCGGTGGCAGCACCATTCCGTGCGGCAACGGGGCGGTCGGCATCGACAACATCTGGCATGATCTCGACAAGAACGGCAAAGAGATCGGCGGTGGCGCCGTGCCCATGTGGCATGCCAAGAACCTGGAGAACGCGGCCAGCCTCGGCATCACTACCCTGCCGAGCTACGGCACAGCCTGGGGTCTGGATCCCAACAACCCTGCTCACGTGATGCAAGGCAAGTATGTGCGTTACTACGATGACAAGGCCCACGCGCCCTGGCTGTGGAACGAAGAGAAGAAAGTGTTCCTCTCCACCGAAGATGAAGAGTCAATGGGCCACAAGCTCGACTACATCATCAACCGTGGTCTGGGTGGTGTGATGTTCTGGGAGATGGCGGGCGACTACGCGTTCGATCCTGCCAAGAACGAGTACGGGATGGGGGATACCCTGACCACGCTCGCCTACGACAAGTTCGCCAAGGCGACGAAGTACCACACCAAGCAGAACGATCTGGCAGCTCCGGCGGCCCAGCTCGACATCGCAGTGAGCCTCTCCGGCTTCAAGGAAGGGGACTCCAACTACCCGATCAACCCGACCCTCAAGCTCACCAACAACTCGACCCAGACCATTCCGGGCGGTACCCGTATCGAGTTCCTGGTTCCGACCTCTACCTCCGATACCATTACCGACCAGAGCGGCATGGGGCTGAAAGTGGTTGAGAGCGGTGGCAACCAGAACTCCGACGGCATTGCGGGCGAGAAGGACTTTCACAAGGTAGGGCTGACCCTGCCGACCTGGAAGGCCTGGACACCGGGAGCTGATGTGGAAGTGGCGCTGACCTACTATCTGCCAGCCGCCGGTGTGCCGAGCGGTATCCGCATCATCAGCGGCAACCAGACCGCCGGTCTCAAGGCCGAGTTCCCGACTCTGCCAGAGGCGGTGCTGGGTTCCGGTGGTGGTGATAATCCGGGGACCACTTGCAGCAGTCAGAGCATTAATCCTGCATCTTACAAGGCCTATCCGACCTGGCCGCAGGGGGACCATGCCAATGGCGGCGATCGCATTACCCATAACAAGGTGGTGTGGCAGGCCAACTGGTGGACCAGCAGCGAGCCCAAGGCAACCGACGGCAGCTGGAAATCTGTATGTAGTTATTAATCTTGAAATCAATGAGATAAGTGGGGCTTCGGCCTCACTTTTTTTGTCTGGTTGGTCGATCTGGTTGAAAATGCGCCTGCCTTTCCTGGCGGGCAGCCTCTATAATAGAGTCGATTAATAAACAGATGGACGTTGCATATGGCGAGTATATTGGATTCAGTTGATCAACGAACTCAGCTAGTCGGTGAAAACCGCCTGGAGTTGTTGATGTTCCGTCTCGGCACCCGCCAGATCTTTGCCATCAACGTCTTCAAAGTGCGGGAAGTGGTCAAACTGCCGCACCTCAGCCGAATGCCCGGTTCTCACCACAATATCAGCGGTGTGGCCAACATCCGTGGCACCTCGATCCCGGTGATCAATCTGCGCAGTGCCATCGGTATGCGCCACATGCCCATCGACAGTGAATCCAACCTCATCATCACCGAATACAACCGCACCATTCAGGGCTTTTTGGTGGGGCAGGTGGCCAACATCGTCAACATGACCTGGAAGGATATTTTGCCGCCACCGCGCTCTGCTGGGCGTGCCAACTACCTCACCGCCATCACCCGTATTCCGGATGACGGCGTCGATCAGATCGTCGAAATCATCGATGTGGAGAAGGTGTTGGCGGAGATCATCACCTATGACATCCGTATTTCAGAAGAGGTGCTGGATCGGGATATCCTGCCCGAGATGCATGGTCGCAAGGTGCTGATCGTCGATGACTCCAGTACTGCCCGTAATCTGGTGCGAGAAACCTTGATGCAACTGGGCCTTGAAATCATTGAATGTCAGGATGGCTTGCAGGCGCTTAACCTGCTGAAAGGTTGGTGTGATGCAGGCAAGAAGGTGACCGACGAGATTTTGCTGATGATCACCGATGCCGAGATGCCGGAGATGGACGGCTACCGTCTGACCCACGAGGTGCGCAGCGATCCGCGTATGTCCGATCTCTTTATCACCCTCAACACCTCCCTCAGTGGCAACTTCAACGAAGCCATGGTCAAGAAGGTGGGCTGCGACCGCTTTATCTCCAAGTTCCAGCCCGACCTGCTGGTGGGGGTGGCCCAGGAGCGGCTGCGTCAGGTGCTGGAAAGCTGAGAAGTTGCCTGCCGGTTATGCTAAATCAATAACAACACATCCCGCTTCGGCGGGATGTGTTGTTATTGGGTATTGGCGATGGATTGGTTGAATCAAGGTGCCACGCAGAGATCGTCGACCGCTCAAAACATCCGATTTTGGCGGGATGTTTGTTTATGGGATGTTGACTCAGAGAGGCGGGTTTATTGGTTGAGCAGTGGCTCCATAAAGCGGGCAACCTTATCGCGGATTTGGGGCTGGGCCGCCGGGGTGGGATGAATACCATCGTTCATCATAAGTTCAGGGCGCAGCGCAATATCATCCATAAAGAAGGGGAGCAGCGGCAGATCGTTAGACTGGGCCAACTCGGGAAAGATCTGTTCGAACTGGCGCAGATAGCGGGCACCGTAGTTGCGGGGCAGCTGGATTTGGGTCAACACCACACGGGTCTGCTGCTCCTTGGCGAGCGCGATCATGCTGGCCAGATTTTGGCGGGTAATGGTCGGTGCGAAGCCGCGCAGGCCATCGTTGCCCCCCAGTTCGATCAGCAGCCAGTCCGGCTTGTGCTCCTTCAGTAGAGCGGGCAGACGGGCCAGCGCCCCCTGGGTCGTTTCACCGCTGATGCTGGCATTGAGCAGGGTGTGTTTGCCCCCCTCCTCCTGCCATTTCTGGTTGAGCAGGGCAGGCCAGCTCTGCTCAACCTGCATCTGATAGCCGGCGCTCAGGCTGTCTCCCAGCACCAGCAGGGTCTGGGCCTGAGCCGACGAGAGCAGGCTGCCGAGGCCAACGAACAAGGCAAACAGAATACGCACCATCAATTCAACTCCCGCTATGGATTGTCATCAAGGAATTGGAACAAAGGATACAGAGCATGAGTTCAACCCCCATTATTGTCGTCAAGGGCCTCGGCAAATCGGTTCGCCTCGGCCAGGAAAGCCTCACCATCCTTGAAGGGATCGATCTGCAAGTCAATAGCGGCGAGACGGTGGCACTGGTCGGCGCCTCCGGCTCCGGCAAGTCCACCCTGCTGGGGCTGCTGGCCGGGCTCGATCTGCCGAGTCAGGGAGACATCGAAATCCTCGGCAAATCTCTCGGTGAGCTGGATGAGGAGGGGCGGGCCCGATTGCGCGCCGAGCAGATCGGCTTTGTGTTCCAGTCGTTCCTGCTGCTCCCGACCATGACGGCGCTCGAGAATGTGATGCTGCCCGCTGAGCTGCGCGGGGAGCGGGATTGCGAACCAAGAGCACGCGACCTGCTGGCCGCGGTCGGGCTTGGCGAGCGGTTGCACCATCTGCCGCCACGGCTCTCCGGCGGTGAGCAGCAGCGGGTGGCCATCGCCCGCGCCTTTATGACCCGTCCAAGCCTGCTGCTGGCGGACGAGCCGACCGGCAACCTCGACAGCAAGACCGGCGAGAAGGTGATCGAGCTGCTGTTTGAACTCAATCGCAAGCACGGCACCACGCTAGTGGTGGTAACCCATGACCATCAGCTGGCCGAACGCTGCCAGCGGCAAGTAGTCATGACGGCGGGCAGACTGGATCGCGAGGTGACCCATGGTGTGGTGTAACGGGGTGAGCAGCGGATCAGGCGGGAGATGCAAGGGATGATGCAGTGGCGATTGGGATGGCGACTGCTGCGCCGGGAAGGTTTCAGCGGCGAGCTGCGCTGGTTTGTGCTGGCGCTAGCGCTTAGCGTGGCGTGTGTCTTGAGTGTGGCATTGGTGGCGGATCGGCTCGATGCCGGACTCAAGGCGTCGGGCCGTGACTTTATCGGAGCGGATCGGGTGCTGCGCACCGCCGCCGCCCTGCCGGATGGTTGGCTGGCCCGGGCGAAACAGGAGGGCTTGGCGCTGCAGACCACCGTCAGCTTCAACAGCATGCTGTTTCACGGCGATGCGCTGCAGCTCGCCTCCATTCGGGCGGTGCCCGACGGTTTTCCCTTCTACGGCAAGCTGGTGCTGGAACCGGCCCGCGCCCCGGCCCCCGGCGAGATCTGGCTCTCCGCCCGGGTGATGCAACTGCTGCAGGCCAAAACGGGGGATGAGCTGGAGGTGGGCAATACGGTGCTCAAGGTGGCAGGTCTGCTTGGCGAGGAGCCGGATCAGGGCTTCAGCCCCTTCCTGCTGGCACCGCGGGCGCTGATCCATAGCGCCGATATCGAGGCGACCGGCGCCCTGTTACCGGGTAGCCGCCAGCAGTGGCGCTATCTGTTCAAGGGGCCGCGAGAATCGTTGGCCCGTTACGAACAGTGGCTGCTGCCGCAATTGCAGGCCGGACAGAAGTGGATCAAACCGGATGACAGTGAATCCCGAGTGGGCCGCTCGCTGGCCAATGCCGAGCGTTTCTTCCGGCTCGCCTCGTTAAGCGGGGTGTTGCTGGGGGCATTGGCGATGGGCATTGCGGTGCGCCACTTTGCCGAGCGCCAGACCAATATGGTGGCGCTGCTCAAGACGCTGGGGGCATCCCGTGCCAGCCTGTGGCAACTGATGAGTGTGTTGCTACTGTCGTTGACGCTGATCGGGGCGCTGCTGGGGTTGGTGGCGGGCACCGCCATGCAGTGGATCACCTTGCAACTGCTGGGGGACCTGTTGCCGCCGGATCTGCCGCCCCCCTCCTGGCGCCCCTTTGCCCTTGGAGTGGCGGTGGCGCTCTTTATCACCCTGCTGCTCGCTTTTGTGCCCTTCTTGCGGTTGCTGAAGGTGCCACCGCTGCGGGTATTGCGCCGCGAGCTGGAGGCGGGCATTCCACCCTGGCTGGCCCTGCCGGTCGGCCTGCTCGGGCTGTTTGCGCTGGTGTGGGGGTTCACTGCTGATGTGAAACTTGCGCTGGGCCTGGTCGGTGGCATGGGATTGCTGATGGCGTTGCTGGCCCTGCTGGCATCCCTGATGTTGCGGTTGGGGGCCAGAGTGAAGGGGCCGCACGCTCTTAGGTTGGCGCTGGCCCACCTGTCGCGCGAGCGCAGTAGTGGCCTGTTTCAGCTGGCGGGTTTTGCGCTGGCGCTGATGCTGTTTGGCTTGCTCTGGGCGGCCCGGGTCGATCTGCTGGATGAGTTTTCGGCCCGCCTGCCCGCCGATGCGCCCAACCGGTTTCTGGTCAATGTGGCCGAGAGCGAGCGGGAGGGGATCCTCAGCGAGCTGGCTGCCGCGGGGGCCACCACCTCCGATTTCTATCCCATGGTGCGCGGCAGGCTGACCCATATCGCTGGTGAGGTGGTGGGCGAGGGGGCTAGCAGTGGCCGTGAAGGGGTCGATCGGGAGCTCAACTTTACTACCACGGCCACTCTGCCAGCCGACAACAAGCTGGTGGCCGGGAAGTGGCTCTCCGGCCCCGGCGAGGTGTCGGTGGATAGCGAGCTGGCCAAGCGGCTCGATATCAAGCTGGGGGATATGCTCGCTTTCACGATTGAAGGACGCAGCTTCGGAGCCAGGGTCACCAGTCTGCGCAGCATCAAGTGGGACAATATGCGCCCCAACTTCTACATGATCTTCTCCAGGGATCTGCTGGCCTCTTTCTCCAGCACCTGGTTGGGCAGCTATCGTTTGCCGATTGAAGGGCGCAGCGCCGAGGTGGAGCTGATCCGCCGTCATCCCACAGTGAGCCTTATCGATGTGGATGACCTGATTGCGCGGCTCACTCAGGTATCGCAGCAGGTGAGCCGGGCGCTGGCCCTGATGCTGGGGCTGGTGACGGTGGCGGCACTGCTGGTGCTGCTGACCCAGACCCAGGCCAGCATGGCTCAGCGTCGGCGCGAGCTGTTGCTGATGCGCACTTTGGGTGCCAGCAGCGACCTGCTGAAAAAGATGCTGCGCTGGGAGCTGGTGGCCAGTGGCCTGCTGGCGGGGCTCTGCGCCGCCATGGTGGTGGAGCTCTGCTCCTTTGGCCTGCAGTGGTGGTGGTTCGAGGGGCAGTGGCAGTTCCACTGGGCCATCTGGCTTGGCTTGCCAACACTGGGGGCCTTGCTGGTGACGCTGGCCGGTCAGGGGATGCAGCGCCAGCTGCTGGCTGGCACCCTCAGCGATCGGCTGCGGGGTCTGGGTCAGGGGTTGCTGTAATCCCGCCAGCGCGAGCCGATGCCACCACTAGGTGCAATCGACCAGCAACAATAACAAGCAGCCCGGCCATTGGCCGGGCTGCTTGTTATTCGAAGAGCTGACGAGCGGGCTCAGCGAGCTGGCGTCAGTTAACGGGGTTCGTGCAGCAGATTGGTGAGGGTGTTTGGCAGCTCGGGATAGCTGAAGTGGAAACCGGCCTGTAGCAGTCGTGCGGGCAACACTTTTTGTCCGGTCAGCAGCAGATCCGCCGCTTCCCCCATCACCAGTTGCAGCAGCGGCGCCGGGACAAAAAAGAGGTGCGGACGGTGCAATGTGGTGGCCAGGGTCTGGCTGAACTCCCGGTTACTGACCGGATGGGGGGCGGTTCCGTTGAAGATGCCGTTGCACTCTTCGTGCTCCAGCAAAAACAGCATGGCGCGCACCAGATCCTGCACATGGATCCAGCTCATCATCTGGCTGCCCGACCCCATGGGGCCGCCGAGTCCGAGTCGATAGGGTGGGAGCATTTTGGGCAGTGCCCCCCCATCCATGCCGAGCACCAGCCCGATCCGCACGATGCAGACCCGGGTCTGGCTGCTCTGTGCTTCTTGCGCCAGGGTTTCCCACTGCTGGCAGAGCTGGTGGGTGAACTCGTCGTTGGGAGAGCGGCACTGCTCGTCGAGGGTTTCGGTGCCCTGTCTGCCATACCAGCCGATGGCGGAGGCATTGATCAGCACCTTGGGCGGTGTGCTGGAGAGTTTGATGAGATCGACCAGCTGCTCGGTCAGCAGCCAGCGGCTATCGCAGAGCAGCTGTTTGCGCTGCTCGCTCCAGCGTCCGGCGGCGATGGGTTCACCGGCCAGATTGATCACTGCATCCACGTCATTGAGGTCATCGAGCCGGTCCAGGCTGTCGATTACCTTAATGTCATGGCCGAGCAGGGTATAAGCGCGGCTGCTTTGCCGACTCAGTACCACCACCTCGTGATTGATCTTGAGATGAGCCACTAGTTTACGGCCGATAAAGCCGGTTCCTCCTGTAATCAGAATTTTCATCGTGGTCCACTCCTGCTGCGGTCTTGCTCTACTCTAATGGCACCTATCCAGATCAACAAGCAAGATGCCTGGCAAACATATAGTTACTTAAATGTATGTTAACCATATCTCTTCCTTGCGCTGTATTGTTGAACAAAGTGATGAGTTGATTGATTTTTGTTGGGTGGACATTTGTTGTTCGCTCGCTATCATGACCACCCTTCGCGCTGTCCACCGGGGCTGTCACCACTTAATCCGTGTATCAAAGAGGCATCCATGCCATTTCGTCGTTTGAAACTTCGCCAGCTCTACAAAAGGATTGTGGTGGCACTGCTGGTTGGCGTCACGCTCCTGCTGCTGGGGGGCGTAGCTGTGATATGGCAGACCGTTTCGGAGATAAGGAAGGATGCCGAGTCACGTTTGCAGCGTGCCCAGCTGATGTTTGATCGCACCCTTGGTCATGCCCAGCAAGCAGCCACCAATGTGGAGGGCGTGATTGGAGCTCCCTGTTCGGAGGCTGCATTGCTGCTGCGTGAGCAGGTGATCATGGTACCCGATGTTCGTTCCGCCAATCTGGCTATTGGTAGCCGGATCTACTGTACGTCCCTGTATGGCGCCTATGATGGGCCCTTCGGTCCGGACGACTATGTAGACGGTAAGCTACAACTGCTCAGTGGTAATGCGACGACTCCGGACCGACCGCTGATCGTACTGCGTCATGAAACAGACAAGGGGAGTGTGCTGATCGGTGTGGATGGTTATTACCTGCGCAGAACGTTGGAGATCTCCAGCAAGAGCTCCCCTATGGCCCTGGTGGTGGGGCAGAGTGCACTTTTTGGCTCAGGTCAGGTTGGGGCCGCACCTTCTCCAGCCGAAGAGGGCTATATGGCACTATCCTCGGCCCGTTTCCCCTACAAAGTCGTCACCCAGGTGACGAGTGATGACTATCTGAGCCACGCCTGGCGCTATTCCAGAGACACACTAATCCTTTGTCCCTTGTTGGCGTTACTGGTTGGGTTTGGCACCTTCTGGCTGATGGGCCGCAGTAACAGCCCGGCAGAAGAGTTGAAACGGGCCTTGGAACAACAGGAGTTTATTCCCTACCTGCAACCCGTGGTTGGCGGTGATGATGAGCAGTTGCGCGGCTGCGAGGTGTTGATGCGCTGGCAACACCCCAAACAGGGAATGATCTCGCCGGATCGCTTTATTCCTCTGGCGGAAGATAGTGGGCTGATTGTGCCCATGACCAGTCAGTTGATGGTACAGGTACGCAACCGTTTCTCCCCCCATGCCAGCAAGCTGCCGACGGGATTTCATTTTGGTTTCAATATCTGCGCCAGCCACTGTAAGGATCTCAGCCTGGTGGCCGATTGCCGGGCATTTATCTATGCCTTTAAGGATAACCCCATCAAGTTGGTGTTGGAGCTGACCGAACGGGAGCTGATTGTGGCCGATGAGGTAACCGATCAACTGTTTGCCGAGTTGCACCAGTTGGGGGTGATGATCGCCATCGATGATTTTGGTACCGGCCACTCCAGTCTCACCTATCTGCAACAGTTTCAGGTCGATGCGCTCAAGATCGATCAGAGTTTTGTCGGCATGATAGGGACTGATGCGCTCTCCAGCCATATTGTCGAGAACGTGATTGATCTGGCGATCCGACTGGAATTACTGTTGGTGGCGGAGGGGGTTGAAACTCAGGCTCAGGCGGATTATCTGCGGGCGCGCAATGTTGACTATCTGCAAGGGTATTTCTATGGGCGGCCAGTCTCGATGAAGGAGTTCAGCAAGCGCTTGTTTGGCTGAGTGGCTTGGCAGTTGCAATAAAAAACCAGCGAGAGATCGCTGGTTTTTTATTAGTGCAGCGGGGTATGCATATCAGAGCATGCGCTGGAGCGCGCGCACCATCCGTTTGACCCCCTCTTCGATGGTAGCTTCATCCACACAAGAAAAACTCAGGCGCAGGGTGTTTTTGATCTCGGGGCGGACATAGAAGGGGGCGCCGGGTACGAAAGCCACCTTCTCTTTGATTGCCTCGTCAAACAGTGCCATGGCACTGATGTGATCCGGCAGGGTCAGCCAGAGAAACATGCCCCCTTCCGGTCTGGTGTAGCTGACGCCGGGCGGGCAGTGACGAGCCAGCGCGGCCTCCATGGCGGCACGCTGGCGGCCATAGACCTCTTTGATTTTTTCCAGATGAGCGTCCAGCGAGTGGTCGGTCAGGAAGCGGTGCAGCACCTGCTGGCTGAAGGCGTTGCTGTGCAGGTCGGTGGCCTGCTTGGCGATAGTTACCTTCTTGCGCAGCCAGTCCGGCACCAGCATCCAGCCAAGACGGAAGGCGGGCACCACGGTTTTCGAGAAAGATCCGAGCAGCACGGTATTGTTTGGTGCCAGCTTGGCAATCGGGGGCAGATGCTCCCCTTCGAAGCGCAGCTCGCCGTAGGGATCATCTTCCACCATCAACAGCTCGTGGTTGACCAGTCGCTCGGCCAGCGCCTCGCGGTTGGCGCGGCTGTAGGATACGCCGCTCGGGTTCTGGAAATTGGGCACGCCGTAGAGCAGTTTGGCATTGGAGCCGCTTGCCAGCAGCGCATCCAGCGCCGCCAGATCCAGCCCCTCCTCGCCGAGAGTGATGGGTTTGAAGGCGGGCTGATAGACAGAGAAGGCCTGGATGGCGCCAAGGTAACCCGGCTCCTCGATGATCAGATCTTGTCCTTCATCGATCAGCACCTTGCCCAGCAGATCCAGCGCCTGCTGGGAGCCGCTGGTGATCAGGATGTTGTCCGGATTGACCTGCATGCCGTGGCGGGTCAGGTAGCGGTCGGCAATGTACTGGCGCAGCGGAGCGAAGCCCTCGGTGGCGGCATATTGCAGGGCGGCAGCCCCTTGCTCGCGCAGCACATCCTGACAGGCCTGATCGATCGCCTTGACCGGAAACAGGTGGGGATTGGGTAGGCCACCGGCGAAGGAGATGATCTCCGGATTGGCGGCAACTTTGAGGATTTCACGGATAAAAGAAGGCTCGACCTTCTCGAAGCGCTGGGCAAAAAACGGCTGCATAGACAATTCTCTCGGCATGTGGGCGGTCGCTCCATTCGACCGCCAGGTTATCCGTTTGTATCAGATTTCAGAAATGAGGCAATGATTGTCACAAAAATCGCCAGAAAAGGGCTGGATTGACACTGGTTCGGATTATATTGAGCGGTTAACTGGGATGTAGCGCCTGTTAAGGGACCGGTTGGTGGCACAATGGAATATTTGTTGTGTGAAACACTTGCGCCTTGGGCCTATCTTGGGATAATTCGCTCCCCTGTTTTCGCTGATTGACGAGATAACGAGCAATTCATTATGCCTGTGACCCAAGATGTATTTAACGAAGACGGCACTTTTATGCGCAAAATACGCAGCTTTGTCCGTCGCGAAGGCCGCCTGACCAAAGGGCAGGAGAAGGCACTGGAAGATCTCTGGCCGGTCATGGGTATCGATTTTGCGCCAGCGCCCCTCGATCTGGTTGCCCTGTTTGGCCGTGAGGCCCCGGTGGTGCTGGAGATCGGTTTTGGCATGGGTGCTTCTCTGGTTGAGATGGCCAAGAATGCCCCCGAGAAGAACTTCATCGGTATCGAAGTGCACTCCCCGGGCGTAGGTGCCTGTTTGGGTACTGCACAGGAAGCGGGCGTCACCAATCTCAAGGTCATTTGTCATGACGCGGTCGAGGTGCTGGAGCACATGATCCCCAATGGTTCACTCGCCTGCCTGCAGCTGTTCTTCCCGGACCCCTGGCACAAGAGTCGCCACCACAAGCGCCGCATCGTACAATCGGCGTTTGCGCAGGATATTCGTCAGAAGCTGGCCATCGGTGGCGTGTTCCACATGGCGACCGACTGGGAAAACTATGCCGAGCACATGCTGGAAGTGATGAGCGCCGCTGAGGGTTACCAGAATACCTCTGCCACCGGCAACTGGGTGCCCCGTCCGGACTGGCGTCCGCTGACCAAATTTGAACAACGTGGCCATCGTTTGGGTCATGGGGTTTGGGATCTGATTTTCAAACGCGTCAGCTAAGCTGGCACGTCAATTCACCTAGCGTATCAACTAACTTGAGGAGCTATCATGGCCAATCGTAGCCGCCGTCTGCGTAAGAAACTGCGCGTCGATGAATTCCAGGAAATGGGTTTCGACATCAGCTTCAACTTCCCGGTCGGCACTGCCGAAGAGTCCATCGATGCAGTAGTCGATGCGATGATCGATGAGGTTGTAGAACCCCGCCGCCTGGCGTTCGCCGGTTCAGGCCACCTGGCTTGGGAAGGGATGATCTGCACTCAGCAACTGGGTAAATGTACCGAAGAAGACCGTGCTGTGCTGAAATCCTGGCTGGAAGGCAAGGGGATGGAAGCCGTGGTGGTCACCGAGCTGTTCGACCTCTGGTACGGTGAACCGGCCTGATACAGGGCAGCCTTGCTGGCGCCTTGTTGTGGGTAATTAGACAAATCCCGCCGCTGGCGGGATTTTTGTCAGTGGGGATGGGATCTCCACCGCTGTTTTAGTCATGGAATCGCTTATCGCTTATGGTGTTGTCATCCGAATTACTGGCCAGCATTCTTGAAGAGGTGCGCCCGCTGCTCGGGCAGGGCAAGGTGGCCGACTACATTCCTGCACTGGCTCTGGTACCGGCCGATCGCCTTGGTATCGCAGTCTGTACCGTCGAGGGGGAGCTGTTTACCGCTGGTGATGCCTGCGAACCTTTCTCCATCCAGAGTATCTCCAAGGCCCTGAGCCTGACCCTGGCGCTCACCCTCTATCAGGAGGAGGAGATCTGGGCCAGGGTCGGCAAGGAGCCCTCAGGCCAGCCGTTTAACTCGCTCGTTCAGCTTGAATTCGAGCAGGGCATTCCCCGCAACCCCTTTATCAATGCCGGGGCGCTGGTGGTGAGTGATCTGCTGGAGACCCGGCTCACCGCGCCGCGGCAACGTACCCTGGAGCTGGTGCGGCGTCTTGCTGGCAACCCGGCCATCATGGCGGATCAGGTGGTGGCTCGCTCCGAGTATCAACACTCGGCCCGCAACGCCGCCATCGCCTATTTGATGAAGGCCTATGGCAACTTCGAAAACGAAGTGGACAAGGTGCTGCAAAGCTATTTCAATGCCTGTGCCATCCGCATGAGTTGCGTCGATCTGGCGCGGGCATTCGTCTATCTGGCCAACCGTGGCGTGCCGCTGGGCGGCAGCGAGCCGCTGTTGCCAGCCCGCACCACCAAGCAGGTCAACGCCCTGCTCGCCACCTGCGGCCTCTATGACGAGGCCGGTGATTTTGCCTATCGGGTCGGCATGCCGGGAAAATCGGGGGTGGGTGGCGGTATCATCGCCCTGATCCCGGGGGAACTCAGCGTCTGTGTCTGGTCACCAGAGCTCAACAAGGCTGGCAATTCGCTGGCGGGTACAGCGGCACTGGAGCTGCTGGCCGAGCGACTGGGCCGCTCCATTTTTTAACCTTGTTCACTATGAATCGAGAAATCACCATGAAACGACATTTTCGCTCTCTGCAGGCCGTTTTGGCGACCTTACTGCTCTGGTGCGCACAGCCGGCTTTGGCAGGGGAATTGCCACGGCTCTCGCTGGCCGATGCCAAGGCCAAACAGGCGGTCATCCTGGATACCCGCGCCAGCCACTTCTATCAAGGCTGGCCCATGGACGGAGAGAAGCAGGGGGGCCACGTTACTGGCGCCGAGAGTCTTTCCGCCGATTGGAAATACAGCGATGAAGAGTGGCCAGCAGCGCTCGAGAGCAAGGGGCTGAAGGCCGATCGTCCGGTTGCGATCTACGGTGCGCCGCGGGAAGTCGCCGAAGTCGCCCGTCTGCTGCGCAAGCAGGGCGTGAAGCAACTGTTTGAGCTGCAGGGCTGGAAAACCATGCCACGGGAATCTCTGGCTCGCTGGCAACAGCTGGTCTATCCGCGCTGGCTGGCGGATCTGCAAGAGGGCAAGCCGGTCGTAGCGGCGCCCAAGGGCGACTGGAAGTTGTTTGAAGTGGATTGGGGTTCACCCAAGGCCTACCTTATCAGCCACATCCCGGGGGCCGGTTATATCGATACCAACAGCCTCGAAGAGGAGCCGCTGTGGAACAAGGTCTCTGACGAGGCACTCAAAAAGTTGCTGCTGGAAAACGGCATCCGTCACGACACCACCGTCATCCTCTATGGTCGCAATACCATGGCGGCGGCCCGTGCCGCTCACCTGATGATGTATGCCGGGGTGGAAGATGTGCGCTTGCTGGATGGGGGGCTGGATGCCTGGTTCGTGCAGCACCTGCGCACCGAAACCGGTCTGCCCAACAAATATGAGCCGGTGAAGGAGTTTGGCGTGGCCATTCCCGCCCACCCCGAGTACTACACCACGCTAAGTCAGGCTAAAGAGTTGCTCAAGCAGCCGGATAGTGCGCTGGTCAGTGTGCGTACCTGGGACGAGTTTGTCGGCAACACCTCCGGTTACAGCTACATCAAGCCGAAGGGCGATATTCCAGGCGCCAAGTGGGGTCGCGGCGGGGTGGATGCCAACAGCATGAGCGACTTCCACAATCCGGATGGCACCATGAAACCGGCCCGCGAGATCCTCGCCATGTGGGATCAGTGGAACATCGAGCCGACCCAGCAGGCCGCCTTCTACTGCGGTACCGGCTGGCGTGCCTCCGAGGCCTTCTTCTACGCCTGGCTGATGGACTGGAAACGGATCAGCGTCTATGACGGCGGCTGGTACGAATGGAGCATGGATCCGAAAAACCCGACCGTGACCGGTGAGCGTCAGCCCGCCAAGTCATGATTGAGCAGTAGATAAGAGGCCGGACAGATGTCCGGCCTTTTTCATTGCTGTGTCCACCCCGCCAGATAGCGATGCCAAGTCGCTGATTACCATCTTTGATTATCAAGGCTACCTGCGGGTGGCCCTGTCGTTTTCAGGAGTGATTGGCCGCCGCAGGCTGGATGTCTCTGATGTGCGCAAAGAGTCCCTTTTGCTCGTCATTCACGGCATGAATACAGCTTCCGTTATGGTTTGACCTGTATCATAACGCTCCGTTTTTATTGGAGGTGTTATGTCCCTGAACTCAATCTGGCGTATCGCGAGTTCCAGTCGCGTTCTATTTGGTACTCTGTTGCTGGTGGTGGCTTCAGCCTGCCATGCCAGTGATGACCAGTTCACCCTTGGTCGCACTATTTTGCTGGGGATCGGTGATCATGGTGCCAATATTCCCATGGTTGCTTGTCGTCAGACCAAATATATCAAGGTGAAGGCGGAGCGCGATTTGACGCTGGATCGGATCGTGGTGACATATGGTAGTAATCGCACCAAAACCATCAAATTTGATCGCAATATGCGCGCTGATAAAGAGACCGAATGGAAATCCCTCGGCTCGAGAGTCTGTGTAAAACGGCTTGAAGTGTACGGTAATGCAGAGGGGAGCAAGGCGGGCGTCAAAGTATTTGGCCGTAAATAATCGGGCTACGATCTTTTTTTAAGTAATGGCGAGCAGTGGCTCGCCATTACTTTATGGCCGGGTCAGCTATTTTTTCGGTCGGAATGGCTTGATGACGGCTTCATCGCACTCGAGGTAAGGCCCCTCCATCAAATCGATGCAGTAGGGGATCGCGGGGAAGACGGCATCCAGACATTCGCGGATCGATTTGGGTTTGCCCGGCAGATTGACGATCAGGGTGTCATCGCGCAGTCCGGCGGTCTGGCGCGACAAAATGGCGGTCGGCACAAACTTGAGTGATTCGGCCCGCATCAGCTCGCCAAAGCCCGGCATCATGCGATCACACACTGCCTCGGTCGCTTCCGGCGTGACATCCCGTTTGGCCGGGCCGGTGCCGCCGGTGGTGACGATCAGGCAGCACTGCTCTTCATCCGCCAGCCGGATCAGGGTCGCTTCAATTTGATCTTGCTCATCGGGGATCACCTGATAGACGGGTTCCCACTCTGAGGTCAGATAGGTGTTCAGGGTGTCGATGATGGCCTTGCCAGAGAGATCTTCATAGATGCCCGCACTGGCGCGATCACTGACGGTGACGATACCGATTTTTGCCTTGCTCATGGTCTGCTCTTGGATGAACGATAAAGTGGCAATTAAAATAACATAATCAGTGAGATATGTTAAATCATCAGGAAATGAGGCCGAGTGGAACGGGGAGAATAAAGTGTCGAATGAAGCGAAGTAAAGTCACACTGGCTTTTATTTGAAGTAAAAAACATAAAATTACAGCCAAAAGCGTATAAGTGTTTTGGAACGCTCAAACTTAAAATAATTGCTTGTTCTTAAACGCAATTAAATTTGATAAGCACTTTTTCCTGTTCACCTCGGAACCTGTTGATTGAACCCTTTTTATGTTGGTCGTATATACACTGTTATATAGCTGGAGCGCTATGTCACCGATATGAGAAGCCAGCAAAGATTGCCGAGGAGGGCGTATGGAGTTGCCTGATTTTGATACCTTGAAAGAGTTGGCTACAACTGAGCCTGCCCGATTGGATGCGATTCTGGAGCAGCAGATAGATCAGTTGATGACCCGGGCAAGTCCTGATCAGCAGCGCCGTCTGCGTGGCTTGCAATTCAAGATTGATGGCCAGCGTCGGTTGGCGAAAAACAATCTCGATAGTTGTATCCGGATCGCCAACATGATGCGGGAATCCTTTTATGTGATGCGTAGCGAAATGCTCCAGTTCAGTGAGCAGGGGGAGTTACCAGCTGAAAGCGATAGCAGTGGTAAAATAATCTGTCTGGCTGACTATCAATGTGGTAAATAATCTGACAAAACGCTTCCTTTTGATATTTTCACTGAATATGAGGAAACCAATATAAACAGCTATTCATGATATGCCGATTGTTATGGTTTTTAATGTTAGTGGTAATGTATTTGTAATGTGGCCTCTTTTTTCCTTCTTGTAATAACTGGTAGACCAGGTTGTGATAGGGGTGGATGAATAACAACAAAAGTTAGGCTAATATGGCCGACACTTTTATTGCTACGACTCGAAGGGATTATGAGAAGTATCACACCAAGACGGGTGTTGTCGCGGGAGCAACAGACAGAGATCACCCGCATTATCGTCAAGGTGGGTCAGATGTTGGCCCAGTTCGGGGCGGAGAGCCGGATCATCGAGCAGACCACGGTGCGCCTTGGCATGGCGTTGGGGTTGGAGAGTGTCGAAATGGCCATCTCTTCCAGTGCCATCGTGCTCACCAGCCTCTATCAGGGCGGATGCGTCACCACCACCCGGCGGGTGCGCGAACACGGCATCAACATGCAGGTGGTGTGCGAGATCCAGCGTATCTGCATCATGGCGGAGAAAGAGCTGATCGGTGCCCGTGAAGTGCGCCAGCGGCTCGAAGCCATAGTCCCATTCCACTATCACCCCTGGTTGGTGGTGCCCATGGTGGGGCTCTCCTGTGGCGCCTTCAGCCTGTTGTTTGGCGGCGATTGGCCCATCTTCCTGGTGACCTGCTTTTCGTCTGCCGTGGCGATGCGGGTGCGCCAGTTGATCGCCCGTCATCACCACAGCCCGCTCATCAACTTTGCCGTGACCGGCTTTATCGCCACCCTGCTCTCCTCCAGCGCAACCTTCTTTGGCTGGGGGGCGCAGCCTTATCTTGCCATGGCGGCGAGCGTCTTGCTGCTGGTGCCGGGCTTTCCGCTGATCAACGCGGTCTCCGACATGGTGAAGGGCTATTTCAACATGGGGCTGGCCCGTTGGGGCACCGCGACCCTGCTGACCATCAGTGCTGCGATCGGCATTATTCTCGCCATGTCGCTGACCGGGATCTGGGGGTGGAAGGTATGATGGACTTGCTCTGGTTATTGGCCAAGGATGCGTTCTGGTCATCGATCCCCGCGGTGGGTTTTGCCATGCTGTTCAACGTGCCGCCGCGGATGCTGAAATATTGCGCCATGGGCGGTGCGCTGGCCCACAGCCTGCGTACTCTGCTGATCCACTACGGCATGCCCATCGAGTGGGCTACCCTGGCGGCGGCGACCACGGTCGGTTTTGTCTGCGTCTACTGGTCCCAACGTCTGTTGGCGCCGCGGCCGGTGTTTAGTGTGGCTTCGATCATACCGATGATCCCCGGCAGCTATGCGTTCAAAACCATGATTGCGGTGGTGGAACTCAATATCTCCGGGGTGACCATGGAGCTGATGCAGAGCGCGGTGGAGAACGGCCTCAAGGCGCTCTTTATCGTCGGCGCCCTCAGTTTCGGTTTGGCGATCCCGTCTCTGGTCGTGTACCGTAACCGCCCCATAATCTGACAGACGGTGAGAGCCCCAATGAAGATCTCCATGATTGCCGCCATGGCCCACGACCGGGTGATCGGCAAGGACAACCAGATGCCCTGGCATCTGCCTGCTGATCTGGCTCACTTCAAACGGGTGACCCTCGGCAAACCGGTGTTGATGGGGCGCAAGACCTTCGAATCCATTGGTCGACCGTTGCCCGGACGGCGCAATCTGGTGATCAGCCGCAACCCCGGCTATCAGGCCGAGGGCATCGAAGTGGTGGGCTCCGTCGAGGCGGCGCTGGCCCTGCTGGCGAGCAGCGCGGTGGCGGAGTTGATGGTGATTGGCGGCGGTCATCTCTATGCCGAGCTGTTGCCGAGCGCCAATTGCCTCTACCTGACCCGGATCGATCTGGCGGTAGAGGGGGATACCCGTTTCCCTGCTTTTGACGATGGTCAGTGGCAGCGCATCGACAGCGAGAGCCACCCTGTCGATGAGAAGAACCCGCACCCCTACAGTTTCGAGACCTGGCTGCGACGCTGACCCATTGCGATGCGCTAACCGATAGCCAGTAAAAAGCCCCTTGTGTTGCACAAGGGGCTTTTTTTCGCACTGGCGGTTTGCCGAGAAGTAGCCGGTCCAGCAGGCTGATGGTCCAATGTAGCTGCTGCGATCTCAGCGAGGCGTTTGATCTCTGCTTCAGCCTCTCTTCTTGTCTCTCAATTGATCCCCATCCTGATAATTAGATGGTTAGAGTTGTAACTGTTTATTGGTGAAAATTATCAGAATGGAATGCCCCTATCCAATAGGCGCTTATCTGGCTGGTTTTTCTGTTTTTTTGATTGTCTTTAAATGGTTTTCACAACATTTTCTCGCTAACTGTTGCGGTTTTCATGGCTAAAACCCGACCATATCTGTTTTTAATTGCTTTAAATAATCGATAAAAATCAATTATTTATTGCCACGCTTGTTTTGTGGGACTCCTGTGGTTCTTTTGTTTTGACTGTTAATTGCTTAGTGTAGAAAGTAATTGGTTCGCGTTCGGCAAGTTAATCACCAATATGTCGACCATGAAAAAAGGACAGTATGACAGTCAAACTCGAAGTCAAATCACTCTATAAAATCTTCGGAGAACATCCGGAAAAGGTGTTCAAATTGCTGGCGAAAGGGCACGACCGCTCCAGCATTCTGCAGAAAACCGGACAGACTCTGGGTGTGCAGGGGGTTGATCTGGCCATCCATGAAGGGGAGATCTTCGTGGTGATGGGCTTGTCCGGTTCGGGCAAATCGACGCTGGTGCGGCTCTTCAACCGCCTTATCGAACCGACCCGTGGTCAGGTGCTGATCGACGGCGAAGATATCGCCGCCATGTCGGAGAGCGAACTGCGTCAGGTGCGGCGCAAGAAGATCAGCATGGTGTTTCAATCCTTTGCCCTGATGCCGCACCTGAGCGTGCTGGAAAACACCGCCTTCGGGCTGGAGCTAGCCGGTGTGCCGCTGGCGGAGCGCCAGGAAAGTGCCCGTCAGGCACTCAATCAGGTGGGTCTGGGCCAGTGGATCTATGCCTTCCCCGATGCCCTCTCTGGTGGCATGAAGCAGCGGGTTGGACTGGCCCGTGCGCTCGCCAATGACCCCGATATCCTGCTGATGGACGAGGCCTTCTCCGCGCTGGATCCGCTGATCCGCACCGAGATGCAGGACGAGCTGCTCAAGCTGCAGGCCAGCCATCAGCGCACCATAGTGTTTATCTCCCACGACCTGGATGAAGCGATGCGCATCGGCGATCGCATCGCCATCATGCAGGATGGTCAGATGGTGCAGGTCGGCACCCCGGACGAGATCCTGAGCCAGCCCGCCAACGACTATGTGCGCGCCTTCTTCCGCGGGGTGGATCTCGCCAACGTCTTCAGTGCCCGCGATATCGTCAGTCGCAAGCAGATGCCGCTTATCAAGAAGCACACCACGGACGGGCCGGGCAACGCCCTGCGTCAACTCAAGGATCAGGAGCGGGAGTTCGGTTATGTGGTGGATCGTAGCCGCCGCTTCCTCGGGGTCGTCTCGGTCGAGTCGCTCGGTCAGGCGGTGAAAAACAAAGGAAGCCTGGAGCAAGCCTTGCTGGCGGATATCCAGCCGATCCTGGCCGACACCTCCCTCAATGAACTGATCAGTCAGGTGGCAGCCGCACCCTGTCAGGTGCCCGTGGTCGAGGAGGATGGCACCTATCTGGGGCTTATCTCCAAGGCCAATCTACTCAACACCCTGGACAGGAGTACCCCGGTATGAAGCTGAACAATCCCCACGCTTTGCTGATCGGCTTGCTGGCGCTGTTGCTGTTGGCGAGCCCCTCCCTGCGGGCTGACGAAGCGGATGCTGATCCTTGGGGTGCTGCGGCCACCACGGTTGCCGCCGATCCCTGGGGCAGTACCGCCACCGAGGCGGCCGACTGGCAAAACCAGATTGCTGCCGTGGATACCCCGGCCGCTGTCAACTGGCTGGATCCCTTCCAGCAGGCGCTGGTGCCGCTGGATGTCTGGGTGGAGAGCGGTATCGGCTGGCTGGTCGAGAACCTGCGTCCTGTATTTCAGCTGATCCGTGCGCCGGTGGAGGTGACCCTCAATGCCATGACCCATCTGCTGCAGACGGTGCCATCCACCCTGATGATGGGGCTGTTAACCCTGATCGCCTGGCAACTGGTCAACGGCCGGATGGCGCTTGGTACCCTCGCCGCACTGGTCGGGATCGGGCTGATCGGTGCCTGGTCTGATGCCATGGTGACCCTGTCGCTGGTGCTGACCTCCCTCGTCTTCTGCATCCTGATCGGTTTGCCGGTGGGCATTTTGCTGGCCCGCAGTGAACGGCTCTCCCACTGGACCCGGCCGCTGCTGGATGCGATGCAAACCACTCCGGCCTTCGTCTACCTAATTCCCATTGTCATGCTGTTTGGCATCGGCAACGTGCCCGGCGTGGTGGTGACCGTGATCTTTGCCCTGCCGCCGATGATCCGCCTCACCATGCTGGGGATCAGACAGGTGCCGGCGGATCTGGTGGAGGCCGCTCACTCCTTTGGCGCCAGCCCCTCCCAGCTGTTGTTCAAGGTGCAGTTGCCACTCGCCATGCCCACCATCATGGCCGGGGTCAACCAGACCCTGATGCTGGCGCTCTCCATGGTGGTGATCGCCTCGATGATCGCGGTCGGCGGCTTGGGTCAGATGGTGCTGCGTGGCATCGGGCGTCTTGATATGGGGCTCGCCTCCATTGGTGGCCTCGGCATCGTACTGCTGGCCATCGTGCTCGATCGTCTGACCCAGGCGATGGGCCAACCGGATCGCAACCGGGTTGGCCACTGGTATCAGCGTGGCCCCGCTGCCTTGCTGCTGTGCCTCACTGGCCGCAGCAAATCCATCGATTACAAAGGAGTAAATGGATGAACCTCATCACCACAACGCGCCCCCGCTATTCCTTGCTGTTGAGCACACTGTTGTTGAGCACAATGTTGTTGAGCTCCTCGCTGCTGAGCCCGCTTGCCATCGCCAGCACCGAGTTGCCGGGGGAGGGGATCCGCGTTCAACCCTTGCAGAGCTCCCTGCCGGAGGAGACCTTCCAGACCCTGCTGGTCAGCAAGCTGATGGGGCGTCTGGGTTACGACGTCCAGCCGGTGCAGGAGGTGGATTACAACGTGGCCTATGCCTCGGTGGCGCAGGGGGATGGCACCTTCCTCACCTTTAACTGGATCCCGCTGCAGGACAACAAGTACCAGCATGCGGGGGGAGACAAGGTGTTCTTCCGTCAGGGCACCTATGCATCGGGCGCCGCTCAGGGCTATCTCATCGACAAGCAGACCGCCACCCGATATGGCATCACCAACCTGGGTCAGCTCAAGGATCCCAAGCTGGCGGCGTTGTTTGACGGCGATGGGGATGGCAAGGCCGATCTGGTGGGCTGCAACCCGGGCTGGGGCTGCGAAGAGGCGATCAACCATCATCTGGATGAGTTCGGGCTGACCGCCACCATTACCTACAAGCAGGGCAACTATGCGGCGCTGATCGCCGATACCCGTGCCCGCCTCCAGAGCGGCAAGCCGGTGCTCTACTACACCTGGACCCCCTACTGGCTGAGCAGCGAGCTGGTGCCGGGGCGGGATGTGGTGTGGCTTGAGGTGCCTGTTGGCGCCAAAGATGCCGACAGCACCCGCCTGCCCAACGGTAAGAACTACGGCTTTGCCGTCAACACCATACATATCGTCGCCAACAAGGCCTTCACTGATGCCAACCCGGCGGCTGCCACGTTGTTTTCCATCGTCAAGCTGCCGCTGAATGACATCAACATCCAGAACGGGCTGATGAACAAGGGCCAGAACACCCAGGCGGATATCGAGCGCCATGTGATGGCCTGGCTCAAAGGGCACGAAGCTCAGGTCAACGACTGGTTGACTCAGGCGCGGGTTGCCGCCGAGCAGGCCAACGCGGCAGGTTAAGCCTTTTTGCCCATTGGTCACGTTGGAAGGGCTGCAAAGCAGCCCAAGCAAAACGCCCGGCAGTTGCCATAATGCCAGTCAGTTAAGCCTGACTGGCATTGTTTTTATTGGCTTTTTTCACACTATATCTCTGTGGCCTTGCCTTCACGCAGCGCGGGTAACTCCGCTCCCTTCGTTCCGGTAGAACAAACTGCCCCGCCTGCTTATCCAGCTCTGCCACCCGCTTCGGGATAGTCCCCGGTGACATGTATGGCATGCAGCTCAGTTCATGGATGAGGTACACCGATGCCATGTGAAAACTCAGCTGGCTCGCCGTGTATCCCTTCAGACTCGCTGCCATCTTTACCATCTGGCTGCGCAGCAGGTTGTACGCCAGCAGCACGCCCCACAGCTCTTGCCGTATCCCCGCCGCCTTCTTGCTGCGCAGGGTCAGTCTGTGCTGTTGCAGGCTGTGTTTCATCTCCCGATAGCCCAACTCGATTTCCCAGCGATGGCTGTAAAGCTCGACGATGTCGGCCCCCGGGAAATGCATCGGGTCGACCATCGAGGTCAGCACCTGCCGCTCCTTGCCGTTGAGAGTGCGGGTCAACAAGCGGGCTTCCACTGTGTCCGGCAGCTCTGGCCACTTCTTCCTCGCCTGCGGACTGGTCGTCAGACGAACCAGTACATCCTGACGGCCCAGCTTGCGCACCACCTCGTATTGCGTGCCCTTTTTGAGTGGCAACAGCCAGTGCCGCTCGCTGCCAGTGGTCTGCCATGCATGGAGCAGGCCAAGAGAGTAAAACCCCTTGTCGAACAGGGTGAGCGAGTGGTCCGGTGTACGTGCGACAAGCTGCTCGGCCAGCACCATCTCGTTGACGGCGCAGCTCTCCATGACAGCTTGCACAAGCAGGTGACTGGTGAGCTCCATCTGACAGAGCATGCGCACCTGCGGATAGGCAGTTTCGCCATGCCGGGTACCGGGCTTGGCAAACGCGGCAACATTGTCGGGAGTATCGGGGGTACGCCACATCACGCCATCGACGGCGAGCAGCTGCAGCCCGGCCCAGCCGGGGTGATTGGCCTGCTGGTGCCAGAGAGAGGCGGTCTCGTGAAACAGCCGCTCAATGCTCTTGTGGCCAAGTTTTTGGCGAGCTTGCAGGAAGGCGCTGGGGGCGACAAAGGGGCGCTCACCGGGCAGCAGGATATCGAGCTGATTGACCAGCTGAGTCATGGGGACGTTGCGGAAGATGGCCATGCCGATGATGGCCCATACCAGTCGCTCCATGGGCATGCGGCGACGGCGCAGAGTAGCAACGCCCTCTTCACTGAGCAGAGTGGTGATGAGCTCGGGGGAAATGAGGTCAGAGAGTGACTCAAACTGGGTGATATTGCTGGCGTGGAGAAAGTCGAGAGCCTGTTCGATACGCATAAAAAATCCGAAACCAATCAACAGGTTTCGGATTTTCACACATCAGAAGGATCGGTCAATGGATCCTTAATTGATCGGCATTACGGCAGTTGCCAGGCGTTTTTTATGGTCAGGATCCGGCCTTGCCAGCGGGGTCAGATGCCGGAGCCGCCCTGCTCGCCATGCTCTTTGCCACCCTCCTCGTGCAGGCCGCACTCGCGCTTGAGGCCGAAGAAGCGGGTCTGCTCCTCGCTCATGCCGGGCTCCCACTTGGCGGTGGTGTGCATATCGCCCACCGAGAGGTAACCCTGCTCCCACAACGGATGGTAGGGGAGGTCGAACTCCTTGAAGTAGTAGAAGACATCCTTGTTGCTCCAGTCGATCACCGGCAGGAACTTGAAGCGGCCGCGCTGGATGGCCAGCACCGGCAGCTTGCCACGGCTGCCGGACTGCTCCCGGCGCAGGCCGGAGAACCAGGTCTGGGCGCCGAGCTCGCGCAGGGCGCGGTCCATCGGCTCCACCTTGTTGAGCTGGTTGTAGCGGGTGATCCCCTCCACCCCCTGCTCCCACAAGAGGCCAAATCGCGCCTCCTGCCAAGCAGGTGATAACTCGGCCCGGTATATCTTGAGGTTGAGGGCGAGGCGCCCGGTCAGCTCATCGATAAAGCGGTAGGTCTCGGGAAAGAGATAGCCGGTATCGGTCAGCACCACCGGCACTTCGGCCTGCTCGCGGCTCACCAGATGGAGCATCAGCGCCGCCTGAATGCCGAAGCTTGACGACAGCAGATGCTCCCCCGGCAGATTGGCCAGTGCCCAGCGCACCCGCTCGGGGGCGCTCATGGTATCCAGCTCCCGGTTGAGGGGCGCCAGTGCCTCGGTCTGCTCTTCACGGCTGAGGGCTAGCAGTGCCTGCAGGTCAAGGCGGCCATCTTCAGTGACATTAAGCGGCAGATTAAGCAGCATAGAAGTCCCTCGCAGAATCGATAACGGGAGCAACCACCCCAACCCGGATCACGAAGTCACCGAAGCATTCGCCCTGATTGCGCTCGTTGGCCCAGCGGCCGATCAGCGCGTCGAGTTCGGTCAGAATCTGCGGCTCTGTGATGTTCTCCTGATAGAGGCGCGGAATGCGGGTGCCCTCCAGATTCCCCCCCAGATGGAGGTTGTAGCGGCCGGGCGCCTTGCCCACCAGACCCACTTCCGCCAGCATGGCGCGGCCGCAGCCGTTGGGGCAGCCGGTGACCCGGAAGACGATGGCGTCATTCGCCAGTTCGTGCTTGGCCAGCAGCCCTTCGAGGTCGGTGACAAAGGCGGGCAACATGCGCTCCGCTTCGGCCATCGCCAGCGGGCAGGTGGGCAGGGCCACACAGGCCATCGACTGCTTGCGCTGCTCGCTGACGCCGTCATCCAGCAGACCATACTGGCGCGCCAGCCCTTCGATGCGGGCTTTCTCGCTGGTGGGCACTCCGGCGATGATCAGGTTCTGGTTGGCGGTCAGGCGAAAATCCCCCTGATGCACTTTGGCGATCTCCAGCATGCCGGTCTTGAGCGGCTTGCCCGGGAAGTCCAGCAGGCGGCCATTCTCGATAAAGAGGGTGAGGTGGTGCTTGCCATCGATCCCCTCGACCCAACCGAAGCGATCGCCACGGCTGGTGAACTCGTAGGGGCGGCTCTCGGCGAAGGGGATGCCGGCGCGGCTCTCTACCTCGGCCTTGAAGGCCTCGACGCCAACGCGTTCAAGGGTGTACTTGGTCTTGGCGTTCTTGCGGTTGACCCGGTTGCCCCAGTCGCGCTGGGTGCTGACCACGGCGGCCGCCACCTCCAGCACGTGGGAGAGGGGAATAAAGCCAAAATCGCTCGCTTTGCGCGGATAGGTGCTGGTGTCGCCGTGGGTCATGGCCAGCCCGCCGCCCACCAGCACGTTGAAGCCCACCAGCTTGCCGTGCTCGGCAATCGCCACGAAGTTGAGATCGTTGGCGTGGATATCCACGTCGTTGTGGGGCGGGATCACCACTGTGGTCTTGAATTTGCGCGGCAGGTAGTTGGAGCCCAGGATCGGCTCCTCGTCATCCCCCAGCTTCTCGCCGTCCAGCCAGATCTCCACGTAGGCGCGGGTCTTGGGCAGCAGGTGTTCGGAGATCTGCTTGGCCCACTCGTAGGCCTCCTGATGCAGCTCGGACTCCACCGGATTGCTGGTGCAGAGTACGTTGCGGTTCACGTCGCCTGCGGTGGCGATACTGTCGATGCCGGTGCTGTTGAGGGTCTGGTGCATCAGCTTGATGTCGCGCTTCAATACCCCGTGGAACTGGAAGGTCTGACGGGTGGTCAGGCGGATGCTGCCGTAGAGGCTGTGCTCTTCGGCGAACTTGTCGATGATCTGCCACTGGGCCGGGGTGATGATCCCCCCCGGCAGGCGGGCGCGCAGCATGACGTTGTGCAGCGGCTCCAGCTTCTGGGCGGCCCGCTCAGGGCGAATGTCGCGATCATCTTGCTGATACATGCCGTGAAAGCGGATCAGCTGGAAGTTGTCGCCGTTGAAGCCGCCGGTGAGCGGGTCCTGCAGATCCTGTTCTATGGTGCCGCGCAGGAAATTGCTCTCGCGCTTGAGGCGCTCGTTGTCGGCCAGCGGCCCTTCGACCGGTCCCGCTTTTTGGTGAGAGAGAGGTTGTTTGCTCATCAATAGACATCCCTTTGATAACGTTTGGCACGACGCAATTCGCTCAAATACTCTTCTGCTTCCTCACGGCTCTTGTGGCCGTGTTCGGCAATCACATCCAGCAGGGCCTCCTGCACATCCTTGGCCATCTTGTTGGCGTCACCACACACATAGAAGTGAGCACCTGCTTCCAGCCACTGATAGAGCTCCTGGCCCGCTTCGCGCAGGCGGTCCTGCACATAAATCTTGTTGGCTTGATCCCGGCTGAAGGCCAGCGAGATCTTCGACAGCAGCCCCGATTTTACATAACGCTGCCACTCCACCTGATAGAGGAAATCCTGGGTAAAGTGGGGGTTGCCGAAGAAGAGCCAGTTCTTACCTTCCGCCCCCTGAGCTTCCCGCTCCTGCATAAAGGCGCGGAACGGGGCTATGCCGGTACCCGGGCCCACCATGATGACGGGGGTGTCGGGATTGGCGGGCAGGCGGAAGTTGTCGTTGTGCTCGACAAACACCCGCACCTCGCCATCCTCAATCAGCCGGTCCGCCAGATAGGAGGAGGCGGCGCCAGAGCGTACCGTGCCATCTTCTTGGCGGTAGCGCACCACGCCGACGGTGAGATGCACCTCCTCTTCTACCTCGCTCTGGGCAGAGGCGATGGAGTAGAGGCGCGGGGTGAGGGGGCGCAGCAGCCCGACCAGCTGCTCGGCAGTGAAGGCGGTCGGGAAGCGTTTGAGCACATCCACTATCTGGGCTGAGGCCACCAGCCCATTGACCTGGGCCTTGTCGCCCGCCAGATCTTTCAGCGCCGCGTTGCCCGCGATCTCGGCAAGTCCTGTGATAAAACCGCCGTGCAGTCGGGTCAGCTCGAAGTGACTGGTCAGTGCGGCGCGCAAGGTGCCGTGGGCAGTGGCTTCATCGCCAGAGAGGGCGGTCAGTGCCAGCACTTCGCCTACCAGATCGGCGTCGTTGTCAAACCAGATCCCGAGGGCATCACCCGGTTGATAGGTGAGGCCGGAGTCGGCCAGATTGATCTCGATATGGCGGATATCCTTGGTGGAATCCCGGCCGGTGATCTTCTGATTGACCGACAGGCGGGCAGGGAAGGGGTTCTCCTTGCGGTATTGGCTGTGACCAACCGCCTGTTGCACCGCGCTTGCCACGCTGCTGTTGGCGGGACCGGCGGAGAGGGTGGCGGTGATGGCATTGAGGGCCTGTTCGCCCCAGCTCTTGGCGACATCCTGATAATCCACATCGAGGCTCGCGAGTTCATAAATCCGCTCGGCACCTGCTGTGGCGAGGAAGTTATCGAAATCTTTGCCGGTCTGGCAGAAAAATTCGTAGGAGCTGTCACCCAGCCCCAGCACCGCGAACTTGAGCCCGTCCAGCTTACCAATCTTGCCTTTTTTAAGCTGCTCAAACAGATCGACGGCGCTCTCCGGCGGTTCACCTTCCCCGTAAGTGCTCACTACCACCAGCAGGTGGCTCTCTTTCTTGAGCTGCTTGGGTTTGTAGTCGGCCATCGACGCGAGGGTGACGGGTAGACCACGGGCCTCGGCCTGCGCCTTGATGGCAGTGGCGACACCCTTGGCATTGCCGGTCTGGGAGCCGTAGAGAATGGTCAGGCTGCCACTGGGCGCAGCCACGGCAGCGCTGGCGGTAACGCTCTGCTGACCGGTCTGGGAGAGGCCGTAGAGATATCCGCTCACCCAGGCCAGTTGCTGGGTATTGAGGGTCGAGAGTACCTGACCCAGCTGACGTTGCTGCTCGTCAGAGAGGGGGGAGAGGTTGAATGGGGAATCCTTCAATTGCATCACACGCGTCTTCCATGGTCTGATTTTTGGCCAGATTAAAGGGCGTGTTGAATAACAACAAAGAATAAAAATGTCTTCTTTATTCTATTAATGCATTAAAGGAGCTGAGGTACGCCTACTCCCGGAGCAAAAGAGGAGCGTGGTATAAAGGGCGTTAAATGAGAGCCACTTGATAACACAGGAAGTGCCATGTCGAATATCCGATTGTTTCATGTCAATGCGTTCAGCCAGCAGCCCTTTGGTGGCAATCCCGCGGTGGTCGTACTGGGACCCGCCCTGCCGGATGCCAGCCAGCTGGCGATGGCGGCCGAGTTCAACCTCTCCGAGACGGCCTTTCTGGTGCAACTTGGCAGGGCCGATTACCAGTTGCGCTGGTTCACGCCGACAGTCGAGGTTGATCTCTGCGGTCATGGCACCTTGGCAGCTGCCCATGTGTTGTGGCAGACAGGGGCGGTAGCCGCACACGAGACGATCCGCTTCGAGACCCGCAGTGGTGAGCTGTTGGCCCGGCGCGAAGGGGAGTGGATTTGGCTCGATTTTCCGCATATCGCGTTGACGCCACTGACGCTGGACCCCGCCTATGCAGCCGCGCTCGGCTGCCAACCAAGACAAACCTTGGCGGCTGGGGCCAAGTTCTTGCTGGAGCTGGCAAGTGAAGAGGAGATCCGCGCGCTTTCGCCTGATTTCCATGCCCTGCGTGCCCTGCCGGGACGGGGGCTGATCGTCACTGCCCCGTCGAGCCGGGCGGATGATGATTTCGTCTCCCGCTATTTTGCCCCTTGGGTGGGCGTCGATGAGGATCCGGTCACCGGCTCCAACCACAGTGCTCTCATGCCCTTCTGGGCTGAACGGCTCGGCAGGCAGCAGTTGCGGGCCCGTCAGGTTTCATCCAGAGGGGGTGAGCTCAGGCTGGAGCTGCGGGGCGAGCGGGTATTGATGGCGGGCCAGGGGTTGACCCTGTGGCAGGGGGAGTGGTTGCTGCCTCTCGCCAAATAACACGGCACGTGACACATGCCATAAAAAAACGCCCCGCAGTTGCGGGGCGTTTTTATTGGCTATCACGCTTGGGATTGACCCAATGGATACGGCTTACTTCTGTGGATCTTACTTTTGTGGACGTAAGGCCGGGAACAGAATGACGTCACGGATGGTGTGGCTGTTGGTGAACAGCATCACCAGACGGTCGATACCGATACCCTGACCAGCAGTCGGCGGCAGACCGTGTTCCAGCGCGGTGACGAAGTCGGCGTCGTAGAACATGGCTTCGTCGTCGCCTGCTTCTTTCTGATCAACCTGATCCTGGAAGCGCTTGGCCTGATCTTCTGCATCGTTCAGCTCGGAGAAGCCGTTGGCCAGCTCGCGGCCACCGATGAAGAATTCGAAGCGGTCGGTTACGTCCGGGTTCACGTCGTTGCGGCGAGCCAGCGGAGAAACGGCTGCCGGGTACTCGGTGATGAAGGTCGGTTGCAGCAGCATGTGCTCAACGGTCTCTTCAAAGATCGCGGTGATCACGTGGCCCAGCTCCCAGCCTTTCATCAGTTCGATGTGCAGACGCTTGGCAACGGCTTTGGCGCTCTCCAGGGTAGTGAGGTCTTCCCGGGTCACGCCGTCGGCGTACTTCAGGATGGAGTCAACCATGGTGAGGCGCTGGAACGGCTGACCGAAATCGATGGTCAGACCCTCTTCGCCCTCTTTGGCGTAACGGATCTGGGTGTCGCCCAGAATATCTTGCGCCAGGGTGCGCAGCAGATCTTCGGTCAGGTCCATCAGATCGATGTAGTCGGCGTACGCCATGTAGAACTCGATCATGGTGAACTCGGGGTTGTGACGCACCGAGATACCTTCGTTACGGAAGTTACGGTTGATCTCGTACACGCGCTCGAAACCACCGACCACCAGACGCTTCAGGTAGAGCTCCGGGGCGATACGCAGGTACATGTCGATGTCCAGCGCATTGTGGTGAGTGACGAACGGACGCGCAGAGGCACCACCCGGGATGACTTGCATCATCGGGGTTTCCACTTCCATAAACTGCTTGTCGTTGAAGAACTTGCGGATCCCGGCAACCACTTTGGTGCGGATCACGAAGGTCTTGCGGGACTCTTCGTTGGCAATCAGATCCAGGTAACGCTGACGGCAGCGTGCTTCCTGATCGGTCAGGCCTTTGTGCTTCTCGGGCAGCGGACGCAGCGCTTTGGTCAGCAGGCGGATATCGGAAACGTGAACGGAGAGCTCACCGGTCTGGGTCTTGAACAGGGTGCCTTCGACACCGACGATGTCCCCCAGATCCCACTTCTTGAACTGCTCGTTGTAGAAACCTTCCGGCAGGTCGTCACGGGTGACGTAGACCTGGATCTTGCCGGCCATGTCCTGCAGGGTGGCGAAAGAAGCCTTGCCCATGATCCGGCGGGTCATGATGCGACCGGCAATCTTCACCCGTTTACCCAGGCTCGTCAGCTCCTCGGCGTTTTTGTCGTCAAACTCGGCATGGAGTTCGCCAGAGAGGCTGTCACGACGAAAATCGTTGGGGAAAGGATTACCCTGGGCGCGCAGGGCGGCCAGTTTGGAACGACGCTCGGTCATCTCGTTGTTGAATTCGAGTGCTTGGTCGACTACCGGAGTAATGGTTTGTTCAGACATGGTGATTCCTGCTTGTTTACAGACCTGATTTCAGGCTGGCTTCGATAAACTTGTCCAAGTCACCGTCGAGTACCGCTTGGGTGTTACGGGTTTCGACGCCGGTGCGCAAATCCTTGATACGGGAGTCATCCAGCACATATGAACGGATTTGGCTGCCCCAACCGATATCAGACTTGGTCTCTTCCAGGGCTTGTTTCTCAGCGTTCTGTTTCTGAATCTCCAGCTCGTAGAGCTTGGCTTTCAGCTGCTTCATACACTGGTCTTTGTTTTTGTGCTGGGAACGGTCGTTCTGGCACTGCACGACGGTATTGGTCGGCACGTGGGTAATACGTACGGCGGACTCGGTACGGTTAACGTGCTGACCACCGGCACCGGAGGCGCGATAAACGTCAATGCGCAGGTCTGCCGGGTTGATCTCGATATCGATATCATCATCGATCTCGGGATAGACGAACACGGAGCAGAACGAGGTGTGACGACGGCCGCCAGAATCGAACGGAGACTTGCGAACCAGACGGTGAACGCCGGTTTCAGTGCGCAGCCAGCCGAACGCATATTCGCCGGTGAACTTGATGGTGGCGGACTTGATGCCGGCTACGTCGCCGTCTGACAGTTCGATCAGCTCCGGCTTGTAACCGTGGGCATCGCCCCAGCGCAGGAACATGCGCAGTACCATGTTGGCCCAATCCTGAGCTTCGGTACCACCGGATCCGGACTGGATATCGATATAGCAATCAGAGCCGTCGTGCTGGCCGGAGAACATGCGGCGGAACTCGAGATCTACCAGCTTGGTTTCCAGCTGTTCAGCTTCGGCGATGGCTTCGTTGAAGGTATCTTCATCTTCCCCTTCGACGGCCAGGCTCACCAGCATCTCGACGTCATCGACGCCCTGGGTCAGGGTGTCGATGGTGCTGACCACGTTTTCCAGGGTGACTCGCTCTTTGCCCAGTGCCTGTGCGCGCTCCGGTTCATTCCAGACGTCCGGCTGTTCCAGCTCGGCGTTGACCTCTTCTAGACGCTCTTTCTTGGCATCATAGTCAAAGGTACCCCCTAAGAAGCTCGGTCCGTTCAGACAGCTCCTTAAGTTTATTTAATACGGGATTAACTTCGAACATCGTGAAAACTCTCAGGGTCGATGTGACTTAAAAACAGGATATTCTAGCCAATTGTGGAAGGAATAAACAGGGTTGCCTGAGCTTGTGCGGTTTGAGCTGTCAATTTCTGGTGCATTTTTCTGCAGCTCGACAGAAAATATTGCCCGCAGACCCATTCTCAGGTTCAGTTTTTACCTGCCGGGTCGCTAATGACTACGTAGTGTTGTGCACCTTTAGGGATAAACCCGCTCCTCATCTATATAAGAAGAAATTATGATGAACAATCTCTCACTCAAGCAGAAGATACTGTTGTCAGTGGTGATCGCCCTGTCGTTGGTGATCTCGTTACTCTCCTGGCAGAGCTATAGCAGCCAGAAAGCACTGCTGCTGCAAGGCAGCCAGGAACAAGTCCAGCGCTTGGGCAGCCAGCAGGCCGCCAGTGTCAGTGACTGGCTCTCGGCCCGTCGTGACGTCATTCAGGCGCTCGGCAACAAGACCAGTGGCGAACCCCTCAATGCCCTGCAACAGGCCCAGGTTTCTGGCCGCTTCCAGCTCACTTACTTCGGTGAGGGCAGTGGCAAGATGAATGACTCCGATCCCTCAATCAACCGTGACGGTTATGATCCCCGCTCCCGTGGCTGGTATCAGGAGGCGATGGGCAAGGGTGGCCTGATCGTTACCAAACCCTATCTCGACGTGGCCTACAACATCATGGTGGTGACTCTTGCCCAGCCCGCTCAGGGCGGGGTGGTCGGTGGTGACCTCTCCATTGCGTCTCTGGTGGATGACGTGACCAAGATGAAGCTGCCTGCCGACGGTTTTGCCATCATGATGCACAAGGATGGCACCGTCATTGCCTATAAAGATGCGGCCAAGGCGATGAAACCGGCAACCGAGATCGACAACGATCTGACCAATGCGCTGATCGAGCAGAGCAAGTCGAGCAAGGATCTGGTACCGGCCTACTTCGACAGCGAAGGCCGCGACAAGCTGCTGTGGGCGGTCGATATTCCGGACACTGACTGGGAGCTGTTGCTGGTACTGGACAAGGCCGTACTCGAAGCGCCGCTATCCTCCCTGCTGATGACCCAGCTGGGGATGGCGCTGCTGGCACTGGTGGGCAGCATTCTTGCCATCTCCTGGCTGGTCAGCATGCTGCTTGGCCCGCTGAGCAAGGTTTCCCAGGCTCTCGCTCGCATCGCCGACGGTAACGGGGATTTGACCCAGCGCATCAAGACCGAAGCCAACGATGAAGTGGGCCAGCTGGCCAACAGTTTCAACCGTTTCGTCGGCAGTCAGCACCAGTTGATCGGCAATATCCGCAAGCTGGCCAACGAGCTGAACGCCGATGCCGAGCGCAGTCTGGTGACCAACCAGGCCGCGGTGGATGAGCTACAACGTCAGCAGCAAGAGGTGACCATGGTCGCCACGGCGGTTACCGAGATGGCGAGCGCCACCATGGAGATCGCCGGCAACGCCGAGAACACCGCCGCTGCCGCCCAGCAATCAGCCCAGAGCAGTGAGCAAGGCAAGATGCTGGTTAACAAGACCCGTCAGTCCATCAATGGCCTGGCTGCAGAGGTGGGACAGGCAACCGAAGTGATCGGTGAGCTGAGCCGCCACGCGCAGGCCATCACCAGCATCCTCTCTACCATTCAGGGGATTGCCGAGCAGACCAACCTGCTGGCGTTGAACGCCGCCATCGAAGCGGCCCGTGCCGGTGAGCAGGGTCGTGGTTTCGCCGTGGTGGCGGATGAGGTGCGGGTGTTGTCGCGCCGTACCCAGGACTCCACCCAGCAGATCCAGTCCACCATCGAGACCCTGCAACAGACCACCGCCCGTGCGGTGAGCCTGATGCAGACCAGTCAGGGGCTGGCGGACAACAGCGTGCAGGATGCCGATCAGGCGGTGCGTGCGCTGGAAGAGATCACCAGCGCCATCTCTCTCATCTCCGACATGGCGGGCCAGATCGCCACGGCCGCCGAGGAGCAGACTCAGGTGACCGGCGAGATCACCCAGAACACCACCGCCATCAAGGATGTGAGTGACGAGATCACTGCCGCTGCCATGCGCGACCTGGATCAGGCCCACAGCCTTAAAGGCCGTGCCACCGACCTGAACCAGCAGGTGTCGACCTTTATCCTGTAAGGCGCCACCCTCGGCCTTTTCTGGCTGCATAAACAAGCCCCGCCCTCTTTCGAGTGCGGGGCTTTTTGTTATCCGGGGGAATGTGGGCATAGGGGGATGCGCAGTCTGGTTTGCGCGCCGGCCATCTTGGTGCCGGATCAGTGACACCGCTTTGCCTATGTCGGCTGGCGAGAAGAGCGCCCAAGCAAAGAGCCCACCGCAAGGTGGGCTCTGATCATATACGTCTGACCGGAAGGGAATTACAGGAACGGCATCGCCATAAACAGCTTGATCACCATGGCGTTGATGATGTCGATGAAGAAGGCGCCCACCATGGGCACTACCAGGAACGCCAGATGGGAGGGGCCAAAGCGCTGGGTGATGGCCTGCATATTGGCAATGGCGGTTGGCGTTGCGCCAAGACCAAAGCCGCAGTGGCCCGCTGCCAGCACGGCGGCATCGTAGTTGCTGCCCATCACCCGGAAGGTGACGAAGATGGCGTAGAGCGCCATCGCTACCGTCTGGGCGGCTAGCAAGATAAAGATCGGCAGGGCCAGACTGGCCAGATCCCACAGTTTCAGGCTCATCAGCGCCATGGCGAGGAACAGCGACAGGCTGACGTTGCCAAGCAGAGAAACCTCGCGGTCACTCACTTCATGCCAGTTGAACAGGGTCAGCAGGTTGCGCAGCAGCACGCCGACAAACAGCACACAGACGAAGATCGGCAGCTCCAGCATCCCGCCCTTGAGGGAGGCGGAGAGCAGTTCGCCCCCCTTGAGGCTGATGGCGATCAGCGCCAGGGTCTCAATGAGGCTGAAGGTGGTGAGGGGACGCTCCATATCGGGCATCTCGAAGCCCTTGGGGGCTTCATCCTTGTTGTGCTCTTCACCGGGTACTTGCACCTTTTTCACCAGGTGGCGGGCTACCGGGCCACCGATCAAACCGCCCAACACCAGACCGAAGGTGGCACAGGCGATGGCCAGTTCGGCGGCAGATTGCACCCCGTACTTTTCGGAGAAGGTGGCGCTCCAGGCTGCGCCGGTACCGTGACCGCCAGAGAGGGTGATAGACCCAGCCAGCAGTCCCATGTGGGGATCCAGGCCGAGCAGGGTCGCCAGACCCACACCTAGACTGTTCTGTACGATCAGCAGACCGGTGACCACCAGCAGGAAGGTCGCGACCGCTTTGCCACCGCGTTTCAGGCTGGCGAGATCGGCGGAGAGACCGATAGAGGCGAAAAATGCCAGCATCAGCGGGGTTTGCAGGCTGGTATCAAATTGCAGCTCCATCTGCAGGGTGGAGCGCAGCAACAGCAGCACCAGCGCGACCACCAGGCCGCCGGCAACCGGTTTGGGGATGTTGAAGGTACGTAGCAGCCCGACCCGGGTGACCAGTACCCGGCCAAGCAGCAATACCAGAGTGGCAGCGACCAGCGTCGCGTAGGAATCAAGTTGTAACATTAAGTACTCCCATGTTGATTGGCTGTGCCTTTCGTTGATGAAGACTCACAGATTCAGCCGGGATAAATAGTGTGGCTCAAGCGCCAACAAAGAGGGGGAGAGTTCTCCCTGCCCCATGAAGATAGGGCCTGTGCGGGCCTGAAATACTCAGGCATCCAGATGAGATTTACGAAAAATCGAGCGGATAGTAGCAAAAAGCATCGTTTAATTCCATCTTTGTCGTATTAATGCTCGTTTTAGTGGTTTATTGTGACATTTAACACTATGGGGGTAGAGGGCAGAAAAGCCGAAAAGGGTGCATGGAACGGCTGTCATTTGGGGCGTCAGTCTCTATAATCCGCCAGTTTCCGTGGCACGCAGAGGGTATGACGGGAGGTGACATGGTTGTTCACCCCGACATGGCTCATGTGCCCGCGGTGTTCACTTCATCAAGAGGAGAGGGTGTGAAGAAGTCTATCTACATTGCCTACACAGGCGGCACCATTGGGATGCAGCGCTCCGATCACGGCTACGTGCCGATGGCGGGCTTTATGGAAGACTGTCTGGCGCGGATGCCCGAGTTCCACCGCCCCGAGATGCCCGATTACCATATCCACGAATATGCGCCCCTCATCGACTCCTCCGACATGACCCCGGCGGACTGGCAGCGCATCGCCGAAGACATCAAGCGCAACTACGACAAGTACGATGGCTTTGTGATCCTGCACGGCACCGACACCATGTCGTTCACCGCCTCGGCGCTCTCCTTCATGCTCGAAGATCTGCACAAGCCGGTCATCATCACCGGTTCCCAGATCCCGCTGGCCGAGCTGCGTTCCGATGGTCAGCAGAACCTGCTCAACGCCCTCTACATCGCGGCCAACTACCCGATCCACGAGGTGACGCTGTTCTTCAACAACCAGCTCTATCGCGGTAACCGCAGCAAGAAGGTGCACGCCGACGGCTTCCACGCCTTCGATTCCCCCAACTATCCGCCGCTGCTCAATGCCGGGATCGCTATCTCGCTGGAAGCGGGTGAGCTGGGCGTGCCGTCCGAGCAGCCGCTGGTGCTGCACGACATCACCCCCCAGCCTATCGGCGTGGTGACCCTCTATCCGGGGATCTCCAGCGAGGTGATCGCCAACATCCTGCAACAGCCGGTGAAGGCACTGATCCTGCTGTCGTTCGGGGTGGGCAATGCGCCGCAGAACCCGGCCATGCTGGCGCTGCTCTCCGAGGCCTCGGCCCGTGGCGTCATCATCGTCAACCTGAGCCAGTGCCTGCACGGCAAGGTCAATATGGGCGGCTATGCCACCGGCAATGCGCTCTCCCGTGCCGGGGTCATCTCGGGCTTTGACATGACCGCCGAGGCGGCGCTCACCAAGCTGCACTTCTTGCTGAGTCAGGACTTGCCCTCCCACCAGATTCGCGAGCTGATGCAGCAGTCCCTGCGTGGGGAGCTGACGCCCTGATTGTAGGGTGCAATAAGCTCAGCGCATTGCACCGGTGATGAGCGCTATCAATAGCGGTGCAATTCACCTTGTTCATTGCACCCTACCAACGGCCCCCTTCTCCCCTGGAGGGAGAAGGGCTGGGGATGAGGGGATGAGTCACCCAGCAGAGAGAGGAAAAAAGAGGGGAGCCATCATGGCTCCCCTCTTTGCTATTTATCGAACTATGTATCGAACTCTCGCTGTTCAATTAGCCGCTGTTCGACTGGCCGCCGCGAGACGGGATGGCGAGTGGTCTCAGTGATTGAGATTGACCCGCACTATCTCCTCTTCAACCGGCTGAGGTTCATCACGAAACAGCCGTTTTAGCTCGCTCTTGCTCTTCATCACTATCTCGCCGTCGCGACCGATATTCATGTGTTCTGGCTGGTCGAGGTGCATCGCCTGCCAGGCCATCACCGCTTGCAGGGAGGTGGCCTTCTGCTCGTCGGTGAGGGGCTTGCCATCGGGCCACTTGCCCAACTCGACCGCGGTCTTGAGCCGCTCATACACCTCTTGTGGCATCTGCCTGATCGCTTGTTGAAACTCACTCTGTTGCAATGACATCCGGCTTCTCCTTTATCATTGTTCCTTGAACCCGGGATCTGGCTGGCTGAGCATCAGCCATCTGTGCCATCTGCGGTCCTCAAACTCGTGGTCATTTCCTATCTGTCTTGATGCCGAATCTTGTGGTGATGCAGTCGAACCGAGGTTGTACGAAACGGGTATCCCGTTGGTCGAAACAAACCGGCTTAGGGTTGTAGACTGCATGGTGGCGGCCTGCCCCGGGGTTCTTGTCATGTCGGCAAGTGGTGATGGCGGGCAACCCGGAGACCTTTTATGCAATCTTGTCGCCGTAAACACAAATTCGTCGAATGCAGATCAGTGTCGGGGTGTATATTTCGTTATATTATTCTGCAATAGCGACGTGATATAGCGCGCTAATTGTAATGAATCTGTAATCAGCTTGCTAGCTTTCGACGGTCTCACCAGACGCTGACTCTACCTACAAGATGTGACCCATGGCCCATTTCTCTCTGCGACAGACGCTCATCATGATATCAGTCGGTCTTGCCGTGACGGGCTGCAATGACGACCGCATCCACAATATTTGTGGTAACAATCCCGAGCTTTGTCAGGATCTGGTGGACGATGGTTGGTGCCGCTATGAGCGTACCGATGTCATTCGTAGCCGCTTCTACCTGAAAGAGGAGGGCACGGATCGGCGCAAGTATGAGCTGATGCGCGGCCTTGAGCGCTATCTCAAGTGTGCCGAACGCTCTACCAATATCGAGTACAAAGCGGCGAAGGAGCAAAAGAGCCCCCGGGTGGAGGGGATGCTGGCCGCAGGTGATCAGCTGGCCCAGCTCGATGCGGCGACTCGCAATTCGCAAGATCCCTATCTGCTGCTCTGGCACTGGACCAACAACACCAACGCGTTGGCTCACCAGCAGTTTATGGCGCTGGAAGGTACCAAGGCCGTTGATGAGCCTGAGCTGCAACTGGCGCTCGCGGGGTCTTATGCCAAGAGCGATGCCACCAAAGCCATTGCCATCCTGCATTACGGTCTCTCTCTTTATCGCGAGGGCGATAAGATCAACAGCCGCCTGCTCACTTCCCTCAGCACCCTCTATATGGGGCAAAAGCAGTATGGGCTGGCCTATCTGTGGGGCAAGGTGAGCGAGTCGTTTCAGGATGCGCCCGAGGTGTCAGCCAAGCGCTTTGCTATTTATCACTCACTGAGCAAAACGGAGCAGGATGGTTACGATGTGCGGGCTGCCGAGATCGTCGAGCAGCTCAAGCGTGGCAGCTATCGACCCTGAGGCAATGATGACCACACTCTCTTCGGCCAGTTGTTGGCCTGACCCTTTCTCTCTCTCTTTTATGCATGGTGAGGTGCTCACTGATGGTCGCACCCTGGAGCGCCTGACTGTGCGTGCCGTGGTGCGGCGTGATGACGAGTTGCTGCTGGTTCACTCCCGGGTTAATGGCGATCTGATGTTCCCGGGCGGTGGTATCGAGCAGGGCGAAAGCCATGCCGCCGCGCTGGCCCGCGAGCTGCTGGAAGAGTGCGGTGCCGAGTTGCTGGAAGTTGGCGCGCTGCTCGGTGAGACCCGCGAGTATCGCGCTGCTCGCGAGCCGGGCTTTGATGCCTACTGTATCCGCTCGCTCTACTACTTGTGCCGGATTGGCGAGCAGCTGGTGGCACCCCAGCCACAGCCCTACGAGATCCGCCTCGGCTTTGTGCCTGGCTGGTTTGTGCTCGACGAAGCGTTGCAGACCAACAAGACCCAGCTGGCGGGGCCCTGTCCCCAGTGGACGGCCCGTGAGACCCGGGTGTTGGCCCAGCTGCAACGCTGGCATCAGCTGGGGATCTTCGACAACGGCAGCTGAGTGCATCAAGCTGCAACCGTTAGAGACAGCAACAAAAAGAGCGCCAATAGGCGCTCTTTTTGTTGCTAGCATGCGTCGTTGAGGTTACTTGACCTCTCTTTTATGCGAGGTTATTTGACCTCTTCGCCCTTGGCTTGCAGATCCGCATGGTAGGAGGAGCGCACGAAGGGGCCGCAGGCGGCGTGGGTAAAGCCCAGCGCCATGGCGACATCTTTCAGCTCGTCAAACTCTGCGGGCGGCACGTAGCGCTTGACCGGCAGGTGGTGGCGGCTCGGCTGCAGATACTGGCCCAGGGTCAGCATGTTGACGCCGTGCTCGCGCAGATCGGTGAGTACCTGAACGATCTCTTCGTTGGTCTCGCCCAGACCCATCATGACACCGGATTTGGTGGGGACATGGGGGTGCATCTCTTTGATGCGACGCAGCAGCTCCAGCGACCACTTGTAGTCGGCTCCCGGGCGGGCGACGCGATACATGCGCGGGGCGGTTTCCAGGTTGTGGTTGAACACGTCCGGCGGCGTCTCGCGGAACACCTCCAGCGCCTGCTCCATCCGGCCACGGAAGTCCGGGGTGAGGATCTCGATGCGGGTCTGCGGGCTGTGCTCGCGGATCTGCTTGATGCAGTCGGCAAAGTGCTGGGCACCGCCATCACGCAGGTCGTCGCGGTCTACCGAGGTGATCACCACATATTTCAGCCCCATCTCCTTGATGGTGAGTGCCAGCTTCTGCGGCTCGTCCGGATCAAGGGCCAGCGGGCGACCGTGGGCCACGTCGCAGAAGGGGCAACGACGGGTGCAGATAGCGCCCATGATCATGAAGGTGGCCGTGCCGTGGTTGAAGCACTCAGCCAGATTGGGGCAGGAGGCCTCTTCACATACCGAGTGCAGCTTGTTTTTGCGCAGGGTGCTCTTGATGTGCTCGATCTTCTGGCTGGAGGGGGGCAGCTTGATCCGCATCCAGTCCGGCTTGCGTAGAATTTCTTCGCTTGGATCCGGCATGAATTTCACCGGGATCAGGGCCATCTTGTCGCCATCGCGCAGCTTGACGCCCGGCTCCATACGAACGGGTTTGCTCATGATTCACTCTCGGTGTTTGTTATTGTTTGATTGATAGCTGTCGGGTCACTTGCATATCCCCATTGCTGCGCGGCATCGCCGGGCAGCAGCGGGTCTGCTTATGATGCCGCTTCGGTATTGGTTATTGCGTCATAGCCAATCAGCTTGGCCAGTTCGGCTACCAGAATGGCTTGCGCCTCGGCCACGCTTTGGGGGCCGCCCAGGGCGCTGGTCTGGGTCATGGCCATGCCCGCATAGCCGCACGGGTTGATGTGCAGGAAGGGGGTCATGTCCATGTTGATGTTGAGAGCCAGCCCGTGGAACGAGCAGCCCTTGCGGATCCGCAGTCCGAGCGAGGCCAGCTTGGCCTCCATGCCGAGTTCATTTTTCACATAGACCCCGGGGGCGTCTGCCTTGGCATATGCCTGGATATCGCTCTTGGCAAGGGTGCTGATAATGGCGGTTTCCAGTGCTGTCACCAGCTCGCGGACCGAGAATTTACAGCGACGTACATCCACCAGTACGTAGAGCACCAGCTGGCCCGGGCCATGATAGGTAATTTGACCGCCACGATCGCTCTGCACCACCGGAATGTTGCCCGGATTGAGCAGGTGTTCGGCCTTGCCAGCCTGCCCCTGGGTGTAGACGGGATCGTGCTCGACCACCCAGAACTCGTCCGGGGTATCGCTGGTGCGGTGGTCGGTGAACTCTTTCATGGCGTCCCATACCGGTTGGTAGGGGCGGCGGCCCAGATGTCTGACGATCAGTTGGGACTGGACGGGGATCCGGGATGGCATGGCTTCCTCAGCACAAAAACAGTCGCCCCGCAGAACGGGGCGAGAGAGAAGTTACAGTACGTATTTGACCAGCTCGATATCGCCGAGCGCTTTGTACATGGCTTCGATATGTTCTTTGTTCTGGGCCGTCACCGTCACGCGTACCGAGTGGTAAGTACCTTTGGCACTGGGCTGAACGGTTGGGCTGTAGGTGCCGGGAGCGTGCTGTTGCAGCACTTCCACTACTCTATGGGGCAGCGCGGGGTCGGCAATGCCGAGCACCTTGAACGGGAATTTGCAGGGAAACTCCAGCAGTTCATCAAATTTGGTATTCATTTACTCACCTTTTTCGTCATCAACGGGATGACTTCATCTTGGATAGCTAGTGGCCTATGACTCGCAAAAGCCGCCATTTCAAGTCTGTATGGACACGGCTCATCTCTATATGGGCACTGCCCGGACCTGGATCAAGGCCAGCATCAGTCAGACCAGAAATGGAAGTGCTGCTTTTTACCACAAATCAGGGGAGGGCGGAACCGGCAGTTTGCAGGGTTATTCACAGTGCAGGTATCACAAAGGCAGCAGCGGCGCCTGTTGGCGCCGCTGCTAGGTGACTATATTGCGCCGTGATTACTTGAACCAGCTGGTGACCAGCAGTACCAGATAATCCCACAGACGGCTCACCAGACCACCTTCCTGCACCTCTTCCAGGGCAACCAGCGGAACCTGTTTGATCTCCTTGTCACCCTGCTTCAGGAACACGGTACCGACGCGCTGGCCTTTGGCCAGCGGCGCTTTCAGCTCGCTATCGAGCTGGAAATCCGCTTTCAGGTTGTTGCCCTGACCACGGGTAACCAGTACGGAAACATCCTGATCAACCCCCAGTTTCACCTCAGACTTGTCGCCCATCCAGATCTTCTGGGTGACCAGCTCGGTACCGGCTTTGTACGGGGTCAGGCTCTGGAAGAAGCGGAAACCGTAGGTGAGCAGCTTCTTGCTCTCGGCCGCACGGGACCCTTCACTGCTGGCTCCGAATACCACGGCGATCAGGCGCATGCCTTCGTTGTTGGTGGCAGAAGAGACCAGGTTGTAGCCGACCTGGCTAACGTGGCCGGTCTTGATGCCATCCACTTGCAGGGATTGATCCCACAGCAGGCGGTTGCGGTTGTGTTGGGTGATGCCGTTGAACACGAAGGATTTCTGGGAGTAGACCTTGTACTCCTCCGGCAGGTCGCGGATCAGCGCCTGACCCAGACGGGCCATATCGTGAGCGGTACTATAGTGGCCTTCCGCATCCAGACCGTGCGGGTTCATGAAGTGGCTGTCGTTCATGCCAAGCTTGGCGGCCCAGCTGTTCATCAGGCTGGCGAAGGAGTCGGTGCTGCCCGCCAGGAATTCTGCCATGGCGACGCAGGCGTCGTTGCCGGACTGGATGATGATGCCTTTGTTCAGGTCATCGACGGAGACCTGCTTGCCCACCTCGATAAACATCTTGGAGGAGTCGGAGTAGTTCTTGGACCAGGCGTTCTGGCTGATGGTCACCATGTCGGTGCGCTTGATGTTCCCCTTCAGCAGCTCCTGGCCGATGATGTAGGAGGTCATCATCTTGGTCAGACTGGCGGGCGGCAGACGCTCTTCGGCGTTCTGCTCGGCCAGTACCTGACCCGAGTAGTAGTCGATCAGAATATGGGCCTTGGCGGAGATCTCCGGCGCGGCGGGTACCACCATAGGCATGGCATTCGGGGTCGGTGTCGGCACCGGCGTATTGGCCTGGGCGGTAACGCTGACCAGCGAGGCCAGAAGAACTGAACGGGCAAATTTGGACATCTTGAAATTCCTGCGAGCCAGATGGGGATAAAATGCGGGCCTAACTATACCAGATGCGCCCGCAGGTTATAGCCCGACATGGCGATTAGAACTGGTTTTTTATCCATCACTCCCTGTCATCACGCCATAAAACGACGTGATGACAGTAAGTAAGTGGTTAGTCACCCTCGCTGCAAAAGGGGGATGATCAGGGAACGATAAAGGCCTGTTCCAGCCCGCCCTGACGTACTTTTTCCAGCACACTGGCCTGCTGGTCGGCGGCGACCGGGCCAATCAGTACCCGGAAAATGGCGCCATGGGCATCGACCCGATAGGGCACGCCGTAGCGCTGGGTCATCACCTTGCCCATCGCCTCGGCCCGCTCCTGTGAGCCGCTGGCCAGCACCTGGATCATCTTGCCATCGCCGCTGCTGGCGGGCGCTGCGGCCTTGGCTGACGCTGCTTTGACAGGCGCCGCTTTGGCAGGCGCTTTGGCTAGCGCCTTGACGGGGGCCGGGTCGGCGGCGGGGGTAGCCATCGCCAGCGCGGTCGGTTCACCCAGGAAGCCATCTTGCGACAGGGTGTTGGAGGCCGCAGCGGCCGGAGTGGTCGGGGTCATCTCGATGGGCTTCATCGGCTCCATGATCACCATCTGATCCGGGGTGTCGTTGATCAGCTCCAGCCGGACTCGCGCTTCACCGCTATCGACCATCTCCAGCTGCTTGGCGGCAGCGTAGGAGAGATCGATCAGGCGAGGGCTGTTGAACGGGCCGCGATCGTTGACCCGCACGATCGTCTCCAGCCCGTTGTCCAGATTGGTGACCCGCACATAGCTCGGGATGGGCAGGTTGCGGTGGGCGGCGCTGAACAGCTTGCTGTCCAGCACATCGCCGTTGGCGGTATTCTGGCCGTCCAGATCCGGCGACAGCCAGCTGGCGGTGCCCTCTTCGCTGTAGTGCTTGATATCGCGCCACACCTCGTTTTTCTGCTTGCCGATCCAGTAGTCCCGGTTGCCGCTGGCACTCAGGGGCTCGGGGCGCGGAATGGCGCCGGTGGCTTGCGGGATCTCGATAACAGGCGGCTTGCTGACCGGTGCTTGCGGCTCGACGGGGACGGTCTGTTCCGGCTGGCTGCTACAGGCGGCCAGCAACAAGCTCAGGCTGAGCGGGAGGAGTTTGTGACGAAGATGCATACGCTTCCTGAATGGCTTGGCTAAGTTGATACACCGCCATCGCATAAAGTGGGCTGCGATTGTAACGGGTGATCACATAAAAGTTATGCCGTGCGACCCAGTATTCCGGTCCATCGGCTTGGGCAAACGCCAGTAACTTGACCGGCGTCTGTGGGGCCAGCGGCGTGGCGAGCTCAATCCCTGCCGCCGCCAGTTCTGACCACTGTTGTGTGAGCTCAGGCTCGGATCTCAGTAACGGTTCTACTGCCATCAGCCCGATCTGGGCTGGTTCCACCACGGATTCCCCCCAGCGCCACTGGTGGCTGGCAAAATAGTTGGCCACGCTGCCGATGGCATCGACCGGGTTGGCAAACAGATCCCGCTTACCATTGCCATCGAAATCAACAGCGTAGTGGCGGTAGCTGGAGGGCATGAACTGGCCCATCCCCATGGCCCCGGCATAGGAGCCCTTGAGGCGGTCCAGCGCCCATCCCTCCTCTTTTGCCAGCAACACCAGCTGGGCAAACTCCTTGGCGAAGAAGTCGCTGCGCTCTGGGTAGTGAAACCCCAAGGTGTAGAGGCTATCGAGCACCGGATGACGGCCCATCTGACGACCATAGAAGGTCTCTACCCCGATAATGGCCACTATGATTGACGCCGGTACCTGATAGGTCTGCTCGGCCCGCGTCAAGGTGGCAGCATGTTGCCGCCAGAACTGCAGCCCATCCCGGATGCGATCCGGGGTGACGAACAGCGGCCGGTAGCGATGCCAGGGTTTGGCTTCCCATGGCTTGCTGATGGTGTCGAGCACTTCCTGGCGCAGCTGGGCGCGGGCGACTGCGGCTTGCAACTCGGCCAGCGGCACCTGTTGCTGCTCGGCGAGCAGCGCCAGTCGATCCGGCGCCACGGCGGCGGTTGCCATCGAGGCGAAGAGGGCGATCGACAATCCGACCCGTCTCATCAGGCCAGCAGTCTTCTGTGGGTCTGAATGGACATCAGTATGCCGAAGCCAGCCATCAGGGTCACCATGGAGGTGCCACCATAGCTCACCAGCGGCAGGGGCACCCCTACCACCGGCAGAATGCCACTCACCATGCCCATGTTGACGAACACATAGACGAAGAAGGTGAGGGTGATGGCGCCCCCCAGCAGCCGCTCGAAGCTGCTCTGGGCCTGCATCGAGATATAGAGGCAGCGGCTGATGACGTAGAGATAAAGCACCAGCAACAGGGCGACCCCCACCAGACCAAACTCCTCGCTAAATACCGCGAAGATAAAGTCGGTATGGCGCTCGGGCAGGAACTCCAGTTGGGACTGGGTGCCTTGCAGCCACCCCTTGCCGAACACGCCGCCGGAGCCGATGGCGATTTTGGATTGAATGATGTGATAGCCACGGCCAAGCGGGTCTTTCTCCGGGTCGATCAGCATCATCACCCGCTGGCGCTGGTAGTCGTGCATCAGGAAGAACCAGAGTACCGGCATAAAGGCCAGGATCAGCATGACCGCAAGCCCGATCAGCCACCAGCTGAGCCCCGCCAGGAAGATGACGAAGAAGCCGGAGGCTGCCACCAGAATGGAGGTGCCGAGATCGGGCTGGGCGGCGATCAGCAGGGTGGGCAGCAGCACCATGATGAGGGCGATCACCACATGGCTGAACTTGGGGGGCAGCGAGTGGCGGCTGAGCCAGGCGGCCACCATGATCGGCATGGAGAGCTTCATGACCTCGGAGGGCTGGAACTTCATAAAGCCGAGATCGAGCCAGCGCTGGGCCCCCTTGCCGATATGGCCGAACACATCCACCGCAATCAGCATCAGCACTACCACCGCGAACAGTGGCACCGACCAGCGGGCATACAGCGACGGTGGCAACTGGGCCATGGCAATCATCAGGGCAAAGGCGATGCCGCCCCGTACCAGCTGGCGCACGATGGAGTCGAGATCCTGACCGGAGGCGGAGTAGAGCACCACCATGGAGAGCGTCATCACGGCCAGCAGGCCGAGAAACAGCGGCAGATCGATATGCATCTTGTACCAGATGCTTTGCTGCCGAGCGGAATTACTCATGGGAAATAACCTTGTGCTGAATTGACGGCACCTCTTGGTGGCGCAAAATCGGGTCAGCCTGCTGCGGCCGATGGACATCTGATTGATGCCCGCAGCCTTGCTGGCGGGCGGCGTTACTCACTGGGGCTGACCTCGCTCGGCTGGGACGGCGTGGTTGGCGTCGGTGCCGGTGGCAGTTGCGGATCCGGGGGGAGCAAGTAGGCATCCAGCATGGCGCGCGCCACCGGCGCTGCATTTTTACTGCCGCCGCCGGCGTTTTCGAGTACCAGTGCGATCACCGCTTTAGGCGCATCAAAGGGAGCAAAGGCGACGAACAGGGCGTTGTCACGGTGCTCTACCTTCATGTTCTTGGCGTTGTAGACCTGATTCTCTTTCATGTTGACCACCTGCGCAGTGCCCGACTTGCCACCCGAGGCATAGGGGGTGTTGGCAAAGGCGTGGCGGCCACTCCCTTCCTTGCCCTGGTTCACCCGCCACATCCCCTCTTTGGCAACCTGCCAATAGCTGTCGCTTTTGGCTTTGAGGGCGATATTGGGGTTGATAGGGGCATTCACGACCTCCGCCAGCGAGGCAGTGCTCTTGAGCAGGTGAGGCGTCACATCGTGACCGTTTTGGGTCAGGATGCTGATCGCCTTGGCCAGCTGGATCGGCGTCGCGCTCCAGTAGCCCTGACCGATACCGATGGAGATGGTGTCCCCCTGATACCAGGGCTGGCGCCAGCGGGCCATTTTCCAGTCACGGGACGGCATGACGCCTTTGGTCTCTTCATAGAGGTCGACCCCACTGTACTGACCAAAACCGAACTTGGTCATGTAGCTGTGGATCTTGTCGATGCCGACCCGATAGGCGAGATCGTAGAAGTAGGTATCCGCCGAGACCTCGATGGCGCGATAGACATCGAGCCAGCCATGGCCCCAGCGGCGCCAGTCGCGAAACTTCTTGGTGGTGCCGGGAATGGAGAAGCTCGGGCCACCGAAGTAACGATAGTTGGGGGTGATGGCCCCCTCGTTGAGCCCCATCACTGACATCATGGGTTTGACGGTGGAAGCGGGGGCATAGATGCCCTGCGTGGTGCGGTTCACCAAAGGACGTGCCGGATCGTTGAGCAGTCCCGAGTAGTTGGCACTGGAGATACCGGTGACGAACAGGTTGGGGTCGTAGCTCGGGCTCGACTCCATGGCGATGATGGCGCCGGTTTGCGGGTTCATCATCACGATGGCACCACGCTGGCCCGCCAGCATTTGCTGGGCTTTCAGCTGCATCCGGATGTCGATATTGAGGTAGATATCCTTGCCGGGAGTGGGCGGCTGGAACTTGAGGGTGCGGACCACCCGGCCGCGGTTGTTCACCTCGACCTCCTGATAGCCTGCGACCCCGTGTAGCTGCTCCTCGTAAAACTTCTCGACCCCCTGTTTGCCGATATCCTTGGTGGCTGCGTAGTTGGCGAGCTTCTCCTCTTTCTCGAGGCGCTCCACATCCCGGGTGTTGATCTTGGCCACATAGCCCAGCGCGTGGGTGAGGGTGTCACCAAACGGGTAGTAGCGCTTGAGGTTGGCCTCGATGCTGGCGCCCGGATAGTTGTGCTGGTTGACCGAAAAGAGGGCCACCTGATACTCGGTCAGTTTCTCGAACAAGGGGACTGGCTTGAAGCGGCGCTGACGCTTCACTTCGGCCAGAAATTTCTCTTTGGTCCCCTCCGGCAGCCCCAGCAGGGTGATCAGCTGGTCGGCGGTGAGCTCGAGATCTTTGGTCTCTTCCGGCACGATTTCCAGACTGTAGACCGGACGGTTTTCTGCCAACAGCACGCCGTTGGCGTCATAGATGAGCCCGCGAGGGGGCGCCACCGGCACCACCCGGATGCGGTTGGAGTTGGAGCGGGTCTGGTAGGTGTCAAAAGATTCAACCTGCAGATAATAGAGATTACCCAGCAGCACCAGCATCAGCACGACGATGCCGATGTAGGCTACCAGGGTGCGCCGGAAGAACAGATTGCCCTCGGCACTGTGATCGCGCATCTCGATGCGATTCTTCAACATGCCGTTACCTTCTGGTTGACGAGATCATGAGCAGTGAGACTCTGGCGATTCATGCTCACTCTCTGTGATACGGGTATTGGAGGGTGATGCTTGGATAGTGCATGGCCCACTCTTTGTGATACGGGTATTTGAGGGTGATGCTCGGATAGTGCATGGCTCACTCTTTGTGATACGGGTATTTGAGGGTGATGCTCGGATAGTGCATGGCTCACTCTCTGTGATACGGATGATTGGTGGTGATACTCCATGCCCGATAGAGGCTCTCGGCCACCAGTACCCGCACCAGCGGGTGGGGCAGGGTGAGTGGCGACAGCGACCAGCTCTGCTCGGCGGCAGCCTTGCAGTCGGGGGACAAGCCCTCCGGCCCGCCGACCAGCAGGGCGACATCACGGCCATCCAGTTTCCAGGCTTCCAGCTGGGCGGCCAGCTGCTCCGTGGTCCAGGGCTTGCCCGGAATGTCGAGGGTGACGATGCGCGAGCGCCCCGCGGCCGCCAGCATGGCTTCCCCTTCCTTCTGCAGGATGCGGGGAATGTCGGCATTTTTGCCCCGTTTGCCGGCGCCGATCTCGACGAGTTCAAATGGCATGTCTTTCGGGAAGCGGCGGCGATACTCTTGGAAGCCATGCTCTACCCAGGCAGGCATCTTGGTGCCCACCGCAATCAACTGGATCTTCATCGTCGTTACACTTGTGCTCTTTATTGCATGTTCACGTGAGCGGCACCGCTCCACAATTTTTCCAGCTGGTAGAAGTCACGAGGTTCATCCTGCATCACATGCACGATCACCGACCCCATATCTACCAATGCCCATTCACCGCTCACTTGACCCTCTACGCTCAGCAGATCCAGACCCGCGTGGCGGGCCTCGCTGGCCAGATGGTGGGCAATGGCGCTGACGTGACGACTGGAGTTGCCGGAACAGACGATCATGGCATCAGTAATGGTGGATGTGCCGCGTACATCGAGGGTGATGATGTCGCGGCCTTTCATGTCATCGATCTTGTCGATGATAAAGGCATGCAGTTCTTGGCCTTGCAATGAGTCTCTCCTCTATTCCGGCGCGCTGTTACTTACGTCAGGGCGGCGGATTATATCATGGTCACTCCCGTTTCCCATCGGCTGGGGCGGGATTATGGCAGGGGCTAGCGGCGATTGGCGCGGTAGAGCCCCTGTTGATCAATATAGTGCGCAACCGACTCGGGCAAGAGGTAGCGGGTGTCTTGCCCCGCCTCCAGCAGGGCCCGCAGCCGGGTGGCAGACAGTTCGACGGGCTGGTTGTCCGCCAGCCAGATATGGCCAGCCAGCTGCCGGTGCAGCGCGCGGGCATCGCGGGTGTGATGGCGCGCCAGCAGCTGCGCTACTTCGGTCGGATAATCGGGCTGCCAGCCAGGGCGCGTACTCACTACCAGATGGCCATAGTCGAGCAGCTCCTGCCAGCGGTGCCAGCTTGGCAGGCTCAGCAGAGAATCCATTCCCATCAGAAAGCAGAGCGGGGTATCGGGCAGTTCATGACGCAGCTCGATAAGGGTATCTATGGTGTAAGAGGGTTTATCCCGCTTCAGCTCCCGCTCATCCACCACAAAATGGCGGTTCTCCGCCGCCGCCAGCCTGACCATGGCGAGCCGTTGCTCGCTGGAACAGAACGGATTGGCGCGGTGAGGCGGGATATGGTTCGGGATCAGCCTGATTTCGGCCAGCTCAAGGGTGTCGCGGGCTTCGATGGCCGGGCGCAGATGGCCGATATGGATGGGATCGAAGGTGCCGCCAAGCAAACCGACAGGCGCCTTCAGCTGGCTGGCAGGAGCCTTCAGCAGACTGATCGCAGCCTTCAGCACGGGCTGCTCTCCATCCCCAGTGGCAACGGGCTACTGTCGCGAAAGCCAAGGGCAATGGTCTGCAGCATCAGCCAGGCCTGTTCGGTATTGAAACTGCGCTGGGCATCGTCCAGCTGGGCCATCAGTTGCCACAACTGCTGCAACTTGGCGAAGGGGAGGCGGGTCAGCGCCTGCTGGATCAGCTGCTGGCGGCTCTGCCAGATACGCAGACGGCTGAAATGCTCCCCCAGCGGCTGGCCACTGCGCATCGCCAGTGACAGCTCGGTGAGCTGCTCCAGCTCGCGGCAGAGGGTCCAGGCCAGCATGCCCGGCTCGGTGCCTTCGGCTCGCAGGGCGGCCAGAATACGCTGGGCCCGGTTCACCTTGCCCTCCAGCAGGGTATCGACCAGCTGGAAAGGGGTGAAGTGGGCGTGGCGGATGATGGTCTCTTGCAGATAGGTGACACTGATGGGCTGGGGCGGCGAGAGCAGGGTCAGCTTCTCGATCTCCTGACTGGCGGCCAGCAGGTTGCCCTCATAGGCGTGGCACATGAAGTTGATGGCATCCGGCAGCGCCTTGAGGCCAAAACGCTGGAAGCGTGCGCTCATCCAGCGCGGGAAGAACTTGGGCTCCGGATGGTTGACCGGCACATAGGTGCCGATCTGGTAGAGCTTGTCGAACCAGGCGGCTTTCATCTGGGTTTGATTAAGACGACCGCCGCTCAGCACCAGCAGCAGGTCGGGATGAAGCTGCTTGCCGATTTCGCTGATGCGGGCGGCCAGATCTTTATCCACCTTGGCGGGCAGCTCCAGCTCGATGATCTGGCGGGCAGAGAAGAGGCTCATGGCCTGACAGGCATCGTAGACCTGATTCCAGTCCAGCCCCTGTTCCACCACGAAGGTGTGGCGTTCATCGAAACCCTGTTTGCGGGCGATCTGACGGATGGCATCGATGGCCTCCAGCCGCAACAGGGGCTCGTCACCAAAAACGAGATAGCAGGGCCTGAGCCCTGCTTTGAGGTGGTCACCAAATTGCTCGGGATAAATGCGCATCAGAAGCTTGCCTGACTGAAATGAAGGGCTGCCTGCTTTGGCTGCTTGAACTGCGATTCGTCACCAAATTGCTCAGGGTAGATCCGCATCAGAAGCTGACCTGACTCAACTGCCGGATCACCTGATTGGCCGCCTGCTCCTGCATCTCGCGGTTGAGCTGCTCCTGCTCACGAGAAGAGGCGAGCGCTGCATCCGGCTTGTTGAGGAAGCTGCGGTTGAAGTTGATGGGGAAGACCTGGGTCGGCTTGCCCGGCACCGAGACGGTGAACTGGGTACTGAAGCCCAGCACATATTCAGTGTCGACGCCCTGAGCGTTGACCGAAGCGACCTGACTGGTACCGCCAATGCCGCCCAGAGTGAGCACCGGAATGCCCTCCTTGTCGGCTAGGGTCACGCCAGAGGCCTTGAGGCGGGTGGTGACCAGTCGGTAGAAATCGCTCTTGTTGTCGCCCACGACCCTCATGGTCATCAGCTCGCTCGGAATGCCGTTGCCGCGCATCTGAAAGCCGCAGCCTTGCAGCAGCAGCGCTGCCAGCATGACGGCCATCAAGCGGGTGAAGATGGTGCCCATAGAAAATCCTCTTTGCATGAAGGGAAGAGCGGCGGGCGCAGGGCCCGCCGTTATCATCCGTTTGCTGTCACAGATTGGCAATGATCAGTTGGCAACTGATCAGTTAGCAACAATGTTCAGCAGCTTGCCCGGTACGTAGATCACCTTGCGCACGGTCAGACCGTCGGTGAACTTCTGCACGGAAGCATCGGCCATCGCCAGCTTCTCGACGTCGGCCTGGCTGATCTCGGCCGGCACGGTCAGTTTGCCGCGCATCTTGCCGTTGATCTGCACCACCACCAGCTTCTCGGTCTCGACCATGGCCGCTTCATCAGCCACTGGCCAGGCGGCGTGATCCACGTCATCGCCCTTGCCCAGCATTTTCCACAGCTCGAAGCCGATGTGCGGGGTGATGGGGGTGAGCATCACGACGATGGCCTCCAGCGCTTCCTGCATCAGGGCGCGATCCTGAGGTTCGGTATCGAGCTTGGTCAGGCTGTTCATCAGCTCCATGATGGCGGCGATGGCGGTGTTGAAGGTCTGACGACGACCCACGTCATCACTCACCTTGGCGATGGTTTTGTGCAGCTCGCGGCGCAGGGTTTTCTGTTCGCCGGAGAGGGCTGCCACATCCAGTGCCGCAACGGCACCGGCAGAGACGTGCTCGAAGGTCAGACGCCACAGGCGGCGCAGGAAGCGCTGGGCACCCTCTACGCCAGAGTCTGACCACTCCAGAGTCATCTCGGCTGGCGAGGCGAACATCATGAACAGACGGACGGTGTCGGCGCCGTAACGCTCGACCATCAGCTGCGGGTCGATGCCGTTGTTCTTGGACTTGGACATCTTGGTCATGCCGGAGTGGATCACCTCACGACCTTCGTTGTCGATGGACTTGGTGATGCGACCCTTCTCGTCACGCTCTACCTTGACGTCGGTCGGGCTGACCCAGACGTTGCCGCCCTTCTCGTCTTTGTAGTAGAAGGCGTCGGCCAGCACCATGCCCTGGCAGAGCAGGCGCTTGAACGGCTCGTCGCTGTTCACCAGCCCTGCGTCACGCAGCAGCTTGTGGAAGAAGCGGGCGTAGAGCAGGTGCATACAGGCGTGCTCGATGCCGCCGATGTACTGATCCACCGGCAGCCAGTGGTTGGCAGCAGCCGGGTCCAGCATGCCCTTGTCGTAGTCCGGAGAGCAGTAGCGCGCGTAGTACCAGGAGGACTCCATAAAGGTGTCGAAGGTATCGGTCTCGCGGAACGCTTCCTGACCGTTGTAGGTGGTCTTGGCCCACTCGGCGTCGGCTTTGATCGGGCTCTGGATACCATCCATCACCACATCTTCCGGCAGCAGAACCGGCAGTTGATCTTCCGGAGTCGGCACTACTGTGCCATCAGCCAGAGTCAACATCGGGATGGGGGCACCCCAGTAACGCTGACGGGAAACGCCCCAGTCACGCAGACGGAAGTTGACGGTGCGCTTGCCCTTGCCGAGGGCTTCCAGCTTGCTGGCGATGGCATCGAAAGCCGCCTGGAACTCGAGACCGTCGAATTCGCCGGAGGCGAACAGCACGCCTTTCTCGGTGTAAGCGGCTTCGCTCACGTCCACCTCGCCATCGGCAGGCTTGATCACCGCCTTGATGTCGAGGCCATATTTGGTGGCGAATTCGAAGTCACGCTGGTCGTGACCCGGTACTGCCATCACGGCGCCGGTGCCGTAGTTCATCAGTACGAAGTTGGCGACCCAGACCGGTACCTTGCGGCCATCCAGCGGGTGAATGGCATAGAGGCCAGTGGCCATGCCCTTCTTCTCCATGGTGGCCAGTTCCGCTTCGGCTACCTTGGTGTTCTTGCACTCTTCTATAAAGGCGGCCAGCTCCGGATTGGTCGCTGCAGCCTGCAGCGCCAGCGGGTGACCGGCGGCGATGCCGACATAGGTGACGCCCATGAAGGTGTCCGGACGGGTGGTGTAGACCTCCAGCTGCTCAGGCTGACCTTCGATGGCGAAGCTGATGTTGACCCCTTCGGAGCGGCCAATCCAGTTGCGCTGCATGGTCTTGACCATCTCCGGCCAGCCTTCCAGATTGTCGATGTCGCTCAGCAGCTCTTCGGCGTAGTCGGTGATCTTGATGAACCACTGGGGGATCTCTTTTTGCTCCACCGGGGTGTCACAGCGCCAGCAGCAGTTGTCGATAACCTGCTCGTTGGCCAGCACTGTCATGTCGTTCGGGCACCAGTTGACGGAGGAGGTCTTCTTGTAGACCAGACCCTTCTCGTAGAGCTTGGTGAAGAACCACTGCTCCCAGCGGTAGTAATCGGGCTTGCAGGTGGCCAGCTCGCGATCCCAGTCATAACCCAGCCCCAGCATCTTCAGCTGGTTCTTCATGTATTCGATGTTTTCGTAGGTCCAGGGTGCCGGCGCTGTGCTGTTTTTGACTGCGGCGTTCTCCGCTGGCAGACCGAATGCGTCCCAACCTATGGGTTGCAGCACGTTCTTGCCATTAAGCCGTTGATAACGGGAGATCACATCACCTATGGTGTAGTTACGAACGTGCCCCATGTGTAGTCGACCAGACGGATAGGGGAACATGGACAGGCAGTAGAACTTCTCCTTGTCTACTTTCTCCACGGCCTTGAAGGTTTTCTTGGCATCCCAGTGCTTTTGCACTGCTGGTTCGATTGATTGGGGAACGTATTGCTCTTGCATTGGTGACATCCGGATCTGTGAAATGAATAGATAAATCAGCTGGGAAATCGCAATAGAATACCCATATCCTGCGGCGGCAACAACCGCCAGCGTCCCTTGGGCCTTAAGCCGGGCCAGATCAGGGTTTAGTAGAGGAGTAACAGCCATGGACAAACGTCAAAAAGGGTACGAAGCCTTCATTGCCGAGCTGCAAAAACAGTGGCAAGAGACTGAAGAGTTCCAGGGGGAACGCCTCAACCGGATGATTGCCAAGGTACAGGCCTATCTGGAGGCCGCCAGCGATCTGACCCAGGACGAGCTGGCGCTGATCGCCGAGTACGTGAAGCGGGATCTGGGCAACTATGACGAGGGGCGCCATGACGAGAACGAGGGTGGCAACGAGCAGATTGAAGAGTCCGCCTTTATGCTGGCTCTCAAAGACACCGCCTGGTCCTGGCTGGCAGATGTGACCGACCGCGCTCAGGTGGAGTGGCGCGAGCTGGCTGACGAGCTGGAGCACAAGGGGGTCTATGAGGCGGGTGACTGGGTGGGGCTCGGGGTCATGGTGTGTGACCAGTGTGGCTGGCGCCATACCGTGCTGCATCCCCAACAGCTCGATACCTGCCCCGAATGCGGCTGCGCCGAGTATCACCGCGAGCCGCTCTCGCCCTGAGTGGCCGCATCATCAGGTTCATGTACCGACCGGTAGGGACGATTAGCGCAGCGTAATCGTCCATTTATCCAGTGGCATCGACATCCTGCTTGCCAATAACAGAGAGGCGCCATCAGGCGCCTCTCTCTATTGATGGACGGGATTACTTGCCCGCGACGGAGAGACCGCCAAAACGGATAAGCGGGGCGTAGAAACCCTTGCCATCGTTGTGGTGCAGGGTGTCACTGACCGCTTCCAGCTCGCCCAGTAGGCGGTAGACGTTGCCCGCTACCGTGATGCCGCGCACTGGCTGGATCCGTACGCCATCACGGCAGAGGAACCCCGATGCCCCAAACGAGAAATCACCGCTTACCGCATCGGCACCCGAATGCAGGCCATCGAGCTTGACCAGCTCCAGATAGTCGCCGCTCTGCACCTCCGCTTCGCTATGCGGGCCTGCGCCAAACACCAGGTGGCGAGCGGTGACATCGAGGGCACTGCGGGCACCGCGGGCGGCCGAGCCGTTGCTGGCAACGCCAAAGTGGCGGGCGGTGGCACTGTTGTGAAGCAGGGTTTTTAGCTCCCCCTCGCCAATCAGCAGCAGATCCGTGGTGGCCGCTCCTTCGCCATCAAATGCCTTGATGTTCATGCCGCCCGGCATGTAGACCCGGCTCTCCAGGGTGAGCCAGCGGGAGGCGACGCTCTGCCCCACCTTCTCCCGCCAGGGGTTGATCCCCTGCTGGGCCCATTTGCCCGACAACACCCCCTGGAAGCAGCCAAACAGGCTGGCGAAGCAGTTGGTGCTGAAGATGACGCTGTAGCGACCACTCGGCACAGCTTCACCGGGCAGCAGGCCATCGGCGATGGCATGGATCTGCTCGATAAGGGCCTGGCTATCCAGCTCGTCGAAGCGGCGGCCATATTGCCCTTGCGAGTGCATCGACTGGCGGCCATCCCGTTCGACCAGCGCCGAGGTGTAGCAGCCGACGCTGAACTCGCTGTGTTGGCAGAGGGAGCCCTGGCTGTTGGCGAGCCAGAGGCGGCTCTCCCCTTCGAAGAAGCTGTTGTAGGGGGCACCGGTGACATCGGGCATGGCCAGCATGTCCGATTCGAGGCGCAGAGCCAGGGAGATCTTCTCCTCCACCGGCGTGGTGTCGGGTTGGCTGATCTCGGCGCAGTCGGTGGTGATCCGGCTGCCCGCTACCGAGATGCGCTGATCCGCATCCACCTTGGCAAAGCGGCTGGCATCCAGCGCGTCTTGCAGCATGGCATCCAGCGCCAGCTCATCGAGGGATTCCGAGTAGGCGATACCGACTCGACCCTCCTTGATCAGCCGAATGCCGAGCTGCTGACTGCTGGTCACCTTGTATTCGCCGAGTTCGCCCTTGTCGGCCTTGAGGGAGAAGGCTCTCTCCTGATTGGCGATGATGTCTGCTTCGGCGTTGATATCGGCCACTTTATCCAGCAGGCGGGTGAGCAGTTGATTCATGTCGAGTTGGCTCATCAGGCGTTCCCTCCCACCAGAATGTTGTCCACTTTAAGGGCCGGTTGGCCGACTGAAGTTGGAACCGAGCCCGAGACCGAGCCGCACATACCAGCGGCCAGCGCCAGATTGCTGCCGACCATGGAGATCTCTTTCAGCACCTGCGGGCCGGTGCCGATCAGGGTGGCCGACTTGAGCGGTTTGGTTACCTTGCCATGCTCGATGAGGTAGGCCTCCTGCACGTTGAAGTTGAACTCGCCGGTGCCCGGCTGTACCGAACCGCCGCCCATCTTCTTGGCATAGATACCGTGTTCGACGGTGGCCAGCATATCGTCGAGGCTGTGGTTTCCCGGTTCGATATAGGTGTTGCGCATCCGCGAGGTGGGGGCGTACTTGTACGATTCGCGCCGTCCCGAACCGGTGCGGGCGTAGCCCGTTTTGAGGGCGCCCATTCTGTCCACCAGAAAACCGGTTAGCACGCCGTCCTTGATGAGTTGGGTATGTTGGGTCGCCATCCCCTCGTCATCGACGTTGATGGAGCCCCAGGCGTTGCTCTGCAAGCCTTCATCCACCGCATTGACCACCGGATTGGCGATCAGCTGGCCCATCTTGTCGTGGAACACCGAGGCCTTCTTGGCCACCGAGGTGGTCTCCAGCAGGTGGCCGCACGCCTCGTGGAAGATGACGCCGCCAAAACCGTTCTCCATGATGACCGGCAGGGTGCCGCTCGGGCAGGGAGCTGCGCCCAGCTTCACCAGCGCCTGACGAGTGGCGGTGAGGGCCAGCTCGCGCGGATCGATGCGCTCGGCATGCTCCCAGCCCATCAGGGCGCCCGGTGCCTCGTAGCCGACGCTCTGCTCGCTCCCTTCCATGGCGATGGTCTGGGCCATGATGCGGTTGTAGTGGCGGCGATCGCTCACTTGCAACCCTTCACTGTTGAAGATCTCCACCTCCTGCTCCCAGCCCAGCACGTTGCCGGAGAACTGGCTCACCTTGCCGCTCTCGGCGCGGGCTGCCGCATCCATGGCGTGCAGGTAGGCAATCTTCTGCTCCAGCAGCTTGTCGGCTGACAGCGGCAGTGCCACCGGGTTGCGATCGGTCAAGCGGGTGAAATCGAAGGCGGTAGCGGTGACCACCGGGTCGCGCCTGTCTTTGGCCGCCAGCAGGGTGACAATGCGCAGCAGCTCGTCGCGGCTGGCCAGATTGGTGTAGCCATAGAGCACCTTGTAGCCGTAGCAGAGGCGTACGCCGATACCGAAATCGAGGCCGCCGCTGATGTTCTCTATCTGTCTGGAGAGCAGGCTGAGCCAGCTGCGGCGCTTGCGCTCCACAAACAGCTCGGCGAAATCGGCACCCAGTGCCAGTGCGTGATCGAGCACGTCACGGGCGATGGCGGGGGCCAACAGGGAGAATGGAGTCATAGAATATCCTTTTCTGGTCTGTCCGTTTGCTTCCGACACCCGGCGCTGATTGTTATTGGATGTCGAGGCTATTGTTGCAGACCAGCACAAAAAAGTCGCTATAGGGTCACGCGATGATACCGATTGAGAAAATCGGTGCGATAACTGCGCCCGGGCGGCCATAGCACAGGGCAAGTGGCCACCCGGGCAGGAGGAAGAAGGCGTCAGAGCAGGGCGTGGATTTCGCTCAGGATCTGTTCGACCCACTGTTCGATGCGCGGATCGGTCTGGTCATATTGATTGGCATCGTCCAGCGCCAGCCCGACAAAGTGATGGCCATCGTCGATCAGTGCCTTGGAGGCATCAAATTCGTACCCTTCGTTGGGCCAGTAGCCCACCAGCTTGACCCCTTTGGGCACCAGCTGATCGTGCAGCAGGCCGAGGGCATCCTGGAACCATTCGCCATAACCCAGCTGATCACCGAGGCCAAACAGGGCGATGATGCGTCCCTCCAGATGGAGATCAACGATATCTTCCCAGCGGGACTCCCAGTCCTCCTGCAGCTCGCCGAAATCCCAGGTGGAGATGCCGAGGATCAGGATCTCGTAATCCTCCATCCGGCGCAGGGAGACATCCTTGATATTGTGAATATCCACCAGCTCGGGGCCGATGAGGGCGCGGATCTTCTCGGCAGCCATCTCGGTGTAACAGGTGGTGGAACCGTAAAACAGACCAATCTTCATCGCTCTTCTCTCTGTTGGCGCTTTCTCGCTTGCTTTTGGCGCCTTCTCGCTTGCTCGTGTGGACGACGCCATGTGGGCAACACTATGGGTGACGTAAGGGGAGGGCGCCAGTCTAGCAGATTGCCATTCGACCTTCACCGCCTGGCAAGGTGGGTGGCAAAAGTGCCTTGTCTTTGCAAGGAGTTGGCGCGTTACAATGGGCCATCGACCCCCTGATTACAGCGCACTATGAGCAAGCCTTTGCCCCATCCCCTGATTGAACCCTTCCTCGACGCCCTCTGGCTGGAGCGCGGATTATCTGACAACACGGTCAGCTCCTATCGCAGCGATCTGGAAAAATTTTCGTTCTGGCTCGACGAGCACGGCAGCTCGCTGCTGTTGGCGGGGATGGACGAGATCCAGCACTACCTCGCCTGGCGGGTGGATCACCTGTTTGCGGCCAGCAGCACCGCCCGCTTCCTGTCGGCTTTGCGCCGTTTTTACCAATACCTCAACCGCGAGAAGCTGCGCAGCGATGACCCGACCGTGTTGCTGGAGGGGCCCAAGTTGCCGAAAAAATTGCCCTCCGATCTCAGCGAAGCCGAGGTGAACGCGCTGCTGACTGCGCCGCTGGTGGACGACCCGCTGGAGCTGCGGGACAAGGCGATGCTGGAGCTGCTCTACGCCACCGGGCTACGGGTCTCCGAGCTGGTGGGGCTCACTGCCGAGCATGTCAGCCTGCGTCAGGGGCTGGTGCGGGTGGTGGGCAAGGGCAACAAGGAGCGGCTGGTGCCGATGGGGGAGGAGGCGATGCACTGGCTGGAGCGTTACTACCGGGAGGCCCGCACCCTGCTGCTGGGGGGCACCAGCTCAGATGTGGTGTTCCCTTCAAAGCGGGCGCAGATGATGACCCGCCAGACCTTCTGGCACCGCATCAAGATCTATGCTCTGCGGGCGGGTATCAATGGCGAGCTGTCACCTCATACCCTGCGTCACGCCTTTGCCACCCATCTGCTCAACCACGGCGCCGACTTGCGGGTGGTGCAGATGCTGCTGGGCCACGCGGATCTCTCCACCACCCAGATCTACACCCATGTGGCCAACGAGCGACTCAAGGCGCTGCACGGTGAACACCATCCCAGAGCCTGAGCCGGTGCGCGGGTTTGCCGAAATAAAAAACCGCCAGCTGGCGGTTTTTTGGCATTACACGACAGGAAGTTGCGCTTATTTCCCCTGCTGGGATTTGAGCAGATCGCGGATCTCGCTCAGCAGCTCCTGATCCTTGGTCGGGCCTGCCGGCGCTGCCGCTTCCTCTTGCTTCTTCTTGAGGGTATTAATGCCCTTCAGCCCCATGAAGATGGCAAAGGAGATGATCAGAAAGTCGATGATGGTCTGGATGAATTTGCCGTAGGCGATGACCACTGCGGGTGTGCTTCCTTCTGCAGCCTTGAGGGTGACCGCCAGGTCGCTGAAGTCCACGCCACCCAGGATCAGACCGATAGGTGGCATGATCACGTCACCGACAAAAGAGGAGACAATCTTGCCGAAGGCGGCACCGATGATGATACCCACCGCCATGTCGATCACGTTGCCGCGGGCGGCAAAGGCTTTGAACTCTTGAATCAAACTCATAATATCCTCCGAAATTAAACAAAATAACGCATGGGTTGCCCCTGAACAGGAGACGCTGCCTTTATCAGGAAAACGGAGGCGAGGCCGCGTTATTCCTGTCGTCGTGACTAGCTTGCTGGGGTTGGCTTTGATTGGCAATCAGCGGGCCATTATTTTTTGGCACAGCCGGGTATTAATTTTTTGGTGATTAGCAGATTGAATAACAAACTATGCTGCTGTACTTTGCGGGGTCAATTCATTCATACCATGTGAGTAATCCAGTGAAGTATTTACTACTGGGAATGATGCTACTGTTCACATTTTGTGCCAGAGCCGGGATGGATCCCCACGCCTTGAAAGAGGTCATCTCAACCCGGTTGGGGATAGCTGTCTATCTGGTGGAGCAGACACCGATTAGCGGGTTATACATGCTGGGCACTTCCCAGGGTGTGCTCTACAGCGATGCCAAAGGGGACTACGTTGTTCAGGGCATCATGCTGGATATGGCCCATGACATGAAAAATCTGACCGTTTCAGGCCTGCGCGAGCAGCGTCGACTGGGTTTGTCTCAGGTGAGCTATGCGCCCATTGTGCTTGAGGCTCCGGACGAGCGTCATCGAGTCGCGTTGTTTCTCGGTGAACATGAGGCGAGAAGACGGCAGTTGGCGCCGACGTTACAACATCTGCAGGCATTAGGGATCAGTGTCGAGCTGTATCCTGTGATTGAGCATGCGGCACAGGCTGCCGACTGGTGCAGCGACCCCTTGTTGCAACATGCGCCTTTCAAAGCTTATTTGCCTCAACAGGAATGTAGTGAGACCCTTATTCAAAATATTGGCCTGAGCAAATGGTTGGGGGTCAAGGTATTGCCTGCCTGGGTCTCTTCTGACGGGAATCTGGTTCGCGGTTACCAAAGCCCTGAGCAATTGCTAAAAATACTGGATAACTATGCCGAAGCCCCTGCAAGTTCGTCGTCGTCCGAAAGTTGATGATTCCCATCTGCCTGCCACCCTGCATCCCCTGCTTCGCCAAATCTTCGCCAGCCGTGGCGTAGACGATCCCGCCCTGCTGGAGCGCAGCGCCAGCCAGCTGTTGCCGCCCCAGCGCCTCTATGGCATGGAGCAGGCGGTGCCGCTGTTGGCGGATGCCCTGATTGCCCAAAAACGGATCCTCATCGTCGGCGATTTCGACTGTGACGGCGCCACCAGCTCGGCGCTGTGCGTGCTGGCCCTGCGTGCCATGGGTGGTCATCATATCGATTTTCTGGTGCCCAACCGCTTCGAGTTCGGTTACGGCCTCACCCCCGAGATCATCGAGCTGGCGGTGGCCCGCGGTGCCGAGTTTCTGATCACTGTGGACAATGGCATCTCCAGCATTGCCGGGGTGGCGGCAGCCAAGGCGGCCGGCATGCAGGTACTGGTTACCGATCACCATTTGCCGGGTCAGGAGCTGCCTGACGCCGATGCCATCGTCAACCCCAACCAGCATGGCTGCGACTTCCCCTCCAAGTCGCTGGCCGGGGTGGGGGTGGCCTTCTACCTGATGGCGGCCCTCAACACCCACCTGCGCCAGCTCGGCTGGTACGAACGGCAAGGGCTGCGCGCCCCCAATGTGGCGGATTATCTGGATCTGGTGGCCCTTGGCACTGTGGCCGATGTGGTGGCGCTCGATGGCAACAACCGCATTCTGGTCCATCAGGGGTTGCAGCGGATCCGGGCCGGGCGCTGCCGTCCCGGCATTCAGGCGCTGGTGGATGTGTCGGGCCGCGATGGGCGCCGCCTCACCGCCGCCGACCTCGGCTTTGCGCTGGGGCCGCGTCTCAACGCGGTGGGCCGCCTCGATGACATGTCCCTCGGGGTCGCCTGTCTGCTGAGCGATGATCTCAATCTGGCGCGCCAGCTTGCGGCCGAGATGGACAGCCTCAATCAGGAACGCAAGGAGATCGAGCAGGGGATGCAGCAGGAGGCGCTCGCTACCCTGGAGCAGATCCGTTTTCGCGATGGCGAGGTGCCGTCGGGCATAGTGCTGCACCGCAACGAGTGGCATCAGGGGGTGGTGGGGCTGGTGGCCTCCAAGGTGAAGGAGAAGTACTACCGCCCGGTCATCGCCTTTGCCGAAAGCAGCGAGACCGAGCTCAAGGGCTCCGGTCGCTCCATCCCCGGGGTGCACCTGCGCGATGCGCTGGAACTGCTCGACACCCGCCATCCCGGCCTGATGGGCAAGTTTGGCGGCCACGCCATGGCGGCGGGGCTGACCCTGGCCAAGGCCAATATCGAGGCCTTCGGCCGCGCCTTTGAGGCGGTCATCTGCGAGCTGGTGACCCCCGAGCTGCTGACCGGGGTGCTGCTCACCGACGGTGAGCTGCTGCCGGACGAACTCAACCTCGAGCTGGCGGAGCTGATCCGCGCCTCTGGCCCCTGGGGTCAGGCCTTTCCCGAACCGCTGTTTGACGGCGAATTCGTGCTGGTGCAGCAGCGGCTGGTGGGGGAGAAGCACCTCAAGATGATGCTGACAACCGATTCCGGTCACGCGGTGGATGCCATCGCCTTTGGCGTCGATCTCAAGCGCTGGCCCGATGCCTCGGTCAAGCGGGTGCGGCTGGTCTACCGGCTCGATGTCAACGAGTGGCGCGGCAACCGCAGCGTGCAGCTGCTGGTGGAGCATCTGGAGGCGGCCGGTCTTTGAGCCGGTAACATAGCTACTTTGTCGCTGACATCGCTGACATCGCTGACGACGGCCACCCTTGGGTGGCCGTTTTTGTTGGCGGATGTCTGGAAAAGGGCGTTGACCCGTCTATAGCTTCACAGTTTAAGCTCGTCTCTATCGGGTCACCTGAGGGCCTGCACCGTGAGTGATTGCCATGAAAATATCCGAACTGGCCCGCCGCTGCGGCCTCGCCCGCTCCACCCTGCTCTATTACGAGAAGCTGGGGGTGATTGCCGGTACCCGGGCCGCCAACGGCTATCGTCACTATGACGAGGGGGATCTGCAGCGGTTTCAGATGGTGCAGGCCCTGCAGGCGGGTGGTCTCAGCCTCAGGCAGTGTCTCGCCTGTCTGGCTGGCGAGATAGATCAGGCGGCATTGCAGGCCCGGGTCAGGGAGCTGGATGATGAGCTTGCGCAAATGCAGCGTGCCCGGGATCTGCTGGCGGATCTGGCAGGGCTGCGCCCGCGCTCCGGCGACGCATTCAAGGCCTGGCAGCTGCAACTGCAGCGCGAGGCACCGGAGGCCTACTTCGCGTGGGTGATGAAACAGGGTTTTAGCGAGAAAGATCGCTACCACTTGCAATGGTTGAGCAAAGACATGAATGAACACGAGCGTTACATCAAAGATTTTATCCAGCTGCTGGATGGCATGAGTTACTGGGGGCCGGGGGATCGCGTCTTCACTCAGCAGCAGTTTGCTGCCTTGCCCCTCCGGCCGCGCCGGATCCTCGACATGGGCTGCGGGCGCGGGGCCTCGACCATGGCGCTGGCTCAGGTGACCGATGCCGCCATTGTGGCCATCGATCTGGAAGAGGATGCACTGGCCGCCGTGGCGCACTCCGCCCGTGCGGCGGGCTTTGAGCATGTCTCCACCCTCTGCGCCAACATGGCGGCACTGCCGGACGATCTGGCGCCAGCCGACCTCATCTGGGCGGAGGGGAGTGCCTACGTGATGGGCGTTGCCAATGCGCTGAAGGCGTGGCGTCCGCTGCTTGCAAGCCCGCAGGCTTGCATCGTGCTGAGCGATGCGGTCTGGCTGACCGATCACCCGCCCGAGGAGGCATTGGCATTCTGGCAGCAGGATTATCCCGCCATGCAGACGCTGGCTGGCCTGCTTGAGACGGTGCAAGGGGCAGGCTACCGCTGCCTGTCACACACCCTGCTGCCGATGAGCGCATGGAACAACTATCTGGACCCCATCGAGGTCAATCTGGCGCGCTATCGCGCCGAGCTGGGGGATAGCCCCGCCTGGCAGGACTTGAGCCGGGAAGTGGCCATCCACCGCCAATATCTGGGCAGTTACGGCTATGTGATCTGCTGCCTGCAGGCGGTGTGAAGAGGATGGCTGCCGCCATTGAGGGTGAACCAGTGACCAGATGGGGGAGTAGATGCTCCCCCGTTTTTGTTTGGGTTTTTAAATGCCGAATTCAGTGATAATTAAGTGTTTGGTGCTGATTTGGTTGAAGAGGTAAATCTCAAAATCCAATAAAGCGAGGGTCTGTGATATATTTACCCCCGCATTCCTGTCATCTCTTGAAGGAGCCCGGTTCTTGCCTCTCACCAGTCGCTTACCCCCAAGCCGCATACAGCAGGGTGCAATGGCATTCGTCATCGCCTGCATCCTGTGGCTCGCTGCCTTTGCCGCGGCGGGGCTGAGCGTATCTGCGCAGGGACCATCTGCTGCGTCGATGGCGGGGATGGCACTGCAAGACCCGCTCGACCTGCGTCTGGTCGACACAGTCGGCTTGCTGCCGGGCAATCAGTGGCGCCACGGGGTCGAGCAGGGGCGGCGGTTGGAAGGTGCCACCCATTCCGAGCGCTATCAGATGGTGCTGGCCTGGTTCAAGCACGACATCCTCGGCCTGCTCTGCGGTCTGCTGTTCTTTGTGCCGCTGATCTATGTCAGGCAAGCCTGCGGCCACTTTGGCTATCTGCCCAAGCGGCAACTGTTCGGCCACCATCTGCAATTTCGCTTCTGTCACGGCGACTAGCTCACCCTGCTGGCGGGCGCCGATCCACGTTTTCACACTGTTTTTAACGTTCCTGATTGACTGACGGGGCAGGCTGACACCTGCTGCTTGCGGTCTATTGTCCGGTGCTGCGTCCGCCCTTCCTGTTGCTTTGTCCATGCTGCTGGCCTTCGGCCAGAGGCAGACTTTCTCTTTGCGCAAACACCTGGTGAGCACACCCTATGGACTACTACCTCAACCTGTTTATTCACTCGATTTTTGTCGAGAACCTCGCCCTGTCCTTCTTTCTGGGGATGTGTACCTTTCTGGCGGTCTCGAAGAACATCAACACCGCCTTTGGTCTTGGCATGACGATCCTGGTGGTGATGGTGATCGCCATTCCTCTTAACAATTTGATCTTCCGTCATATCTTGCGGGCAGGCAGTACCTTTTTCGGCGAATTCGATCTGGGATTTCTCGATTACATCATCTACATCGGGGTGCTGGCGGCGCTGGTGCAGGTGATGGAGATGGTGCTCGACAAGTACTTCCCAAGCCTCTATCAGGCGCTCGGCATCTACCTGCCGCTGTTGACGGTGCACTGCGCCATCTTCGGCGGGGTGATGTTTATGGCGCAGCGGGATTACGATTTCATCGAGTCGCTGGTCTACAGCGCCGGTTCCGGGCTCGGCTGGCTGTTGGCCATTGTCGCCATGGCCGGGTTGCGCCAGAAGCTGAAGTACGCCGATGTGCCGGAGGGGCTGCGGGGCATCGGCATCACCTTTATCGTGGCGGGGCTGATGTCCCTCGGCTTTATGTCCTTTTCCGGCATATCGCTATGAGGGGATGACAAAAAAACGAGGCGCCTGCGGGCGCCTCGTTTGTTATCAGAGATTGCGGGTGGCCATTACAGCTCGCGGGCCCAGGGGTGAGCCTTGGGGCGCAGCGCCAGCGCCAGACCCAGCAGCAGGACGGTCAGGCCGTATAGCGGCCAGCTGCCAAAGCGCAGGTAGGGGGTCTCGCCGTGGGCGGGACGCACCTCGCTGCGCAGCACCCCCGCTTCAAACTGCGGGATCTGGCCGATGATGCTGCCGTCAATCTCGGTGACGATAGTGATGCCGGTGTTGGTGTCGCGCAGCAGCGGACGAGCCAGCTCCAGCGCGCGCATCCGGGCGATCTCCATATGCTGCCAGGGGCCGATGCTGGTGCCAAACCAGGCGTCGTTGGAGACGGTCAGCAGGAAGTCGGTATCGGCATTGACGTTACGGCGCAGCTCTTCCGGGAAGATGATCTCGTAGCAGATGGCGGCGGCGAACTTGAGCCCCTTGGCGATCAGGTTGGGCTGCACCTCGTCACCCCGGCTGAAGGAGGACATCGGCAGGTTGAAGAAGGGGGCGATGGGGCGCAGCAGATCTTCAAACGGCACAAACTCGCCGATGGGCAGCAGGTGGTACTTGTTGTAGCGGTTGGGGTGGCTGTAGAAGTAGGACTCCTTGCCATCCGCATCCTGCACCCCCATGCCGAGCACGGTATTGTAGAAGCGCTGTTGCTGCTCGTCGTAGTGGATGATCCCCGCTAGCAGGCCGGTATCGTTCACCTTCATCGCCTTGTCCAGATTCTCCAGATAGGGGCCCATCGCCTTCTCGATGGCCGGGATCGCCGACTCCGGCCAGACGATGATGTCGGCATCCTGATTCTCGCGGCTCAAATCCTGATAGGTGCGCACCGTGGGGGCCAGTGCTTCCGGATCCCACTTGAGGGACTGGGCGATATTGCCCTGCACCAGTGCCACCTTGACCGGCTCGCCACGGGTGACCCAGTTGAGCTGCATCAGGCCGTGGGCCCCGGCTACCAGCAGGGCGGGTACCGCCAGCCACAGTGGCGAGCGGGATTTCCACACCAGCCAGATGGCGGAGGCACAGAACAACAGCGCCAGCGTGATGCCCTGCACCCCGAGAATGGGGGCGAAGCCCTTGAGGGGGCCATCGATCTGGCTGTAGCCAAACCAGAGCCAGGGGAAGCCGGTCATCACCCAGCCGCGCAGCCAGTCAGCCACCAACCACAGAGCCGGGAAGGCGAGTAGCCAGCGGCTCCAGTGACGGCCGCCAAAGAAGCGGGCGAAGGCCCAGCAGGCCAGGGTCGGGTAGAGCGCCAGATAGGCGGAGAGCCCGGCCAGCAGCACGAAGGCGACCGGCAGCGGAATGCCGCCAAACTCGGTCATGCTGACGTGGATCCACCACAGCCCCGGCAAAAAGAGTCCCATGGCGTAGCCAAAGCCGCGCCAGGCGGCCTGTTTCGGCGTGGCTTTATCCAGCAGGGCGTAGAGGCCGAGCAGGGAGGGGATCACCAGCGGCCAGTAGCCGAAGGGGGAGAAGGCCAGCACGGCGATGGCGCCACAGGCCAGTGCACTGAGGCTTAACAGCAGTCTTGATGTAACGGGCGATGATTTCACGGGCGATTGTGCTCGTCTTGGTGTGCAACTGGGGTCGAATGGCCGGTATCTTAACCTGTAAGCGGGGCAACGGCGAGCCTCGATGCCGGTTGCAGATAGCACAACGCCCCGAGGTCGGGGCGTTGTTTCACACATCGAGCGGATTTGCTTACTGCGGCTCGGATTGCGCCGCCGCGTGGTGCTCGGGGATCTTCACCTGCAGCTGCTGCAGACGGCGTCGGTCGGCATGCATCACCTTGAACAGGTAGCCGTCCAGCTCGATCTCCTCGCCCTTCTTGGGCAGGTGGCTGAAGGCGTGCATCACCAGACCGCCGACGGTATCCACCTCTTCATCGCTGAATTTGGTGCCGAAGAAGTCGTTGAAATCCTCGATCTCGGTCAGGGCGCTGATGGAGAAGACCCGCTTGCTGAGGCGACGGATCTCGTCCGGTTCATCCTCGATATCGTCAAACTCGTCGTCAATCTCACCGACGATCAGTTCGAGTATGTCTTCGATGGTCACCAGACCTGAGACGCCACCAAATTCGTCGACCACGATGGCCATGTGGTAGCGCTCTTCACGGAACTCCTTGAGCAGACGGTCAACCCGTTTGCTTTCGGGGACGATCACCGTGGGGCGCAAGATTTTTTCGAGCTGCAGCGGCTCGCTGGCGTGATGGCCGCCAAACCCGAACGGGAGCAGATCCTTGGCGAGCAGAATGCCCTCCACATGATCCTTGTCCTCGTTGATCACCGGGAAGCGGGAGTGACCGGACTCGATGATCACCGGCAGGATCTCGTCCACCGGTTGGGATTTCTCGATGGTCACCATCTGGGAGCGGGGGATCATGATGTCGCGCACGCGCAACTCGGCGATCTCCAGCACCCCCTCGATCATGTCTTTGGTGTCTTGATCGATGAGGTCTCGCTCTTCGGCATCGGCTATCACGTCTACCAAATCATTGCGGTCTTTTGGCTCGCCCTGGAAGAGTTGGCTGAGTTTGTCGAGCCAGGTTTTCTTCGGCGAGCCGGTACTAGGGTGATCGTCGGTCATTTTTTCTCTTGGTTACTCGCTTCAACACATTTGGGATTGTTTGAATGATATAAGGATGGCCATCTGCTGTTTCAAGTCGATGACCGTCCGGCGTTTTACTCTTCGTCGTTCAGATAAGGATCGGCAAAACCAAGCTCCTGCATGATGTCGCGCTCAAGGTGTGGCACCATCTCTTCGGCTTTGTCCCTCTATATCTACTCTGCTACTTCATCGTCCTGATAAGGATTGGCAAAGCCCAGTTCCTGCATGATGTCGCGTTCCAGCTGCTCCATCTCTTCCGCTTCCTCATCCTCGATATGGTCATAACCTAGCAGATGCAGACTGCCGTGCACAACCATGTGGGCCCAGTGGGCCATGAGGGGTTTGCCCTGCTCGTTTGCCTCCTGTTCTACCACCTGACGGCAGATCACCAGATCGCCGAGCAGCGGCAGCTCCAGACCGGGCGGCGCCTCAAACGGGAAGGAGAGCACGTTGGTGGGCTTGTCCTTGCCGCGATAGGTGAGGTTGAGCTCGTTGCTTTCTGCTTCATCGACGATACGCACCGTCACTTCAGCCTCTTGCTGGAAGCCGAGGATGGTGCCATCGAGCCAGCCTTGCAGCTGGGCTTCGGTGGGCAGGCCGTCAGTGCTGGCGCTGGCCAGCTGCAGATCCAGGGTCACACTCATTGGGCACTCTCTTTATGGGATTTTTTGGCCGCCAGCGCGTCTGCCTGCTGGGCATCAAACGCCTCGTAGGCTTGTACTATGCGAGCCACTACCGGATGGCGTACCACGTCCTTTGATTCAAAGAAGTTGAACGACAACCCTTCGACACCCTGCAGCACGTCCAGCGCATGGCGCAGGCCGGATGTCTGGTGGCGGGGCAGGTCAGTCTGGGTAATGTCGCCGGTGACCACTGCCTTGGCGTTGAAGCCGATGCGGGTCAGGAACATCTTCATCTGCTCGGTGGTGGTGTTCTGGGCCTCATCGAGAATGATGAATGCATCGTTGAGGGTGCGGCCGCGCATATAGGCGAGCGGCGCCACTTCGATGATGTTGCGCTCCATCAGTTTTTCAACCCGCTCAAAACCCAGCATCTCGAACAGGGCGTCGTAGAGGGGTCGCAGATAGGGATCCACCTTCTGGGAGAGATCGCCGGGCAAGAAGCCAAGCTTCTCGCCCGCTTCCACCGCCGGGCGAGTCAGCAAGATACGACGGACCTCCTGACGTTCCAGCGCATCTACCGCCGCCGCGACCGCCAGATAGGTTTTGCCTGTGCCTGCAGGGCCTATGCCAAAGCTGACATCGTGACGGACGATATTGGCGATGTACTGCGCCTGATTGGGGCTGCGCGGCTTGATGAGACCGCGCTTGGTCTTGACCGTCACCTCCTTGCCATAGGGGGTGCTTGGTGCCGGTTCATCATCTTGTTCCAGCACCCGTGACTCCGAAATGGCCAGATGAACCATGTCGGGGGTGATATCGGTCACCTTGCCACCCTTGAGGGGCTGGGTTTCCACATAGAGGTGCTTGAGGATGACGGCGGCCGCATCCAGTTGGGCCTGTTTACCTGCCAGCTGGAAGTGGCTGTCACGGTAGCTGATCTCGACGCCGAGGCGGCGCTCCAGCTGCTTGATATTGTCATCGAAGGGGCCGCACAGGCTGGCAAGGCGCTGATTGTCGGCGGGCTCCAGATGCAGATTCAGGGTCGCGGTATGTCGGCTCACAATATCCTCGTCTCAAGGCACTCCCCATTCGCCGGGCGAATGGGGAGGAGGGGATTAATGGGGGGTGAAGGCGGCCACGCCCAGCTCGTCCGGCACGTTGTCCGGGCGGTTGGATTTAACCGGGATTTCGCTCTGGGCGGGGGTAAACGCGGCTACTCCGAGTTCGTCCGGTACGTTATCCGGGCGGCGGGCCAGGATTTCGCTCGGAGCGGTGGCGATGCGCAGGTTCATCTCGCTCTCGCCGCGGATGAACTTGCCGCGCAGGGAGTTGGGACGCACCTCGGTGATCTCCACGTCGGCAAAGCCGCCGATCAGGGTGTGCTGCCCTTCGAAGTTGACCACCCGGTTGTTCTCGGTGCGGCCACACAGTTGCATCGGGTCGAGCTTGGAAGGCCCTTCCACCAGGATACGCTGAGTCGAGCCCAGCATGGCGCGGCCAATCTGCATCGACTGATTGTTGATGACGTGCTGCAGGCGGGCCAGACGGGCTTTCTTCACTTCCATGTCAACATCGTCGGGCATGTCGGCGGCCGGGGTGCCCGGGCGCGGGCTGAAGACGAAGCTGTAGCTCATGTCAAAGTTGATCTCTTCGATCAGCTTCATGGTGGCTTCAAAGTCTTCATCCGTCTCGTTCGGGAAGCCGACAATGAAGTCGGAGCTGATGGTGATATCGGGACGGACGGCGCGCAGGCGACGGATCTTGGACTTGTATTCGAGGATGGTGTGCGGGCGCTTCATCATGGTCAGGATGCGGTCAGAGCCGCTCTGCACCGGCAAGTGCAGGAAGCTGACCACTTCCGGGGTGTCCTTGTAAACCTCGATGATGTCGTCGGTGAACTCGATCGGGTGGCTGGTGGTGTAGCGAATGCGATCGATACCGTCGATAGCGGCCACCAGACGCAGCAGCTCGGCGAAGGTGCAGATGCCGTCATCAAAGGTCGGGCCACGCCAGGCGTTGACGTTCTGACCGAGCAGGTTCACTTCGCGCACCCCTTGCTGGGCGAGCTGGGCAATTTCGTAGAGCACGTCGTCGAGGGGGCGGCTCACCTCTTCACCGCGGGTGTAGGGCACCACGCAGTAAGTGCAGTATTTGGAGCAGCCTTCCATGATGGAGACGAACGCGGTGGCCCCTTCGGCGCGCGGTTCCGGCAGATTGTCGAACTTTTCAATTTCGGGAAACGCAATATCAACCTGGGCGCCACGGCCCTCCTGCACTTGCTTGATCATGGCGGGCAGGCGATGCAGGGTCTGCGGCCCGAACACGATATCCACATAGGGAGCGCGTTGACGAATGGCGTCGCCCTCTTGAGAGGCAACGCAGCCACCTACTCCGATCACCAGACCGGGCTTTTTGGCCTTGAGCTTTTTCCAGCGACCCAGCTGATGGAACACCTTCTCCTGTGCTTTTTCGCGGATGGAGCAGGTATTCAGCAGCAGGACGTCTGCTTCTGCGGGCTCTTCGGTAAGCGTGTAGCCATTGCTGGCATCCAGCAGGTCGGCCATCTTGGACGAGTCGTACTCGTTCATCTGGCAACCCCAGGTTTTAATGTGAAGTTTCTTGCTCATTGCTTCTCTTGACTTGTGTTGAAATCGGCATGGTCAAAGGACCGCGTATTTTACTCCGCAATCTGGATACTGCCTAGCTAATATCCAGCTGGCAATGGTGCTCAGCCGATAGCTGTTGCCCGCCAGCTCAATAAGCTTTCTCCTTGATTTGACGCAGCAATTCCCCATTTGCCTCACTGTTTATCAGGCGTCCTTGCGCTATCATGCAGCTATCCGGTTCACGTCCGGGCGTTGTCGCCGGACGCACCCTTTCAGGAATAAATGTATGGAACAGTGTGATATCGCCATCGTCGGCGCCGGCATGGTGGGCGCCGCCACCGCCTGTCTGCTGGCAGCTCAGGGCCTCTCGGTGCGGGTCATCGAGACGCAACTGCCGGAGCATTACGCCCCGGAGCAACCGCTGGATCTGCGGGTCTCCGCCATCAGTCAGGCCTCGGTGGCGCTGCTGGAGCAGGCCGGTGCCTGGCACCATCTGCAGCAGATGCGACTCTGCCCCTACCGCCGACTGGAGACCTGGGAGCTGGACGGCTTTGCCACCCGCTTCAACGCCGCCGATCTCGGCCTGCCCCAGCTTGGCTACATCATCGAGAACCGGCTGATGCAGCTCGCCCTGCTCAAACGGATGGAGGATTTCCCCAATATCCAGACCCACACCCCTGCTGCGGTGACCAGCCTGCGCCAGAGCGCGGATGAAGCGGTACTGACTCTGGATGACGGTACCGAACTGGCCGCCCGCTGGGTGCTGGCCTGCGATGGCGCTGAATCCCACACCCGCAAGCTGGCCGGTATTGGCGTATCGCGCTTCGAGTACCGCCAGCACTGCATGCTGATCAATATCGACACCGACTTTGCGCAAGAAGATATCACCTGGCAGCAGTTCACCCCGAGCGGCCCGCGCGCCTTCCTGCCGCTGCCAGGCCAGCACGGCTCCCTGGTGTGGTATGACAGCCCGGCTCGCATCCGGGCGCTGGCCACCATGAGCAACGAAGGGCTGGCCGCCGAAGTGCGCCGCCACTTCCCGAGCCGCCTCGGCGGTTTTACCGTTACCGGCAAGGGGAGCTTCCCGCTGGTGCGCCGCCACGCCAATGACTATCACGCCGGTCGGGTGGTGCTGCTCGGCGATGCCGCCCACACCATCAACCCGCTGGCGGGGCAGGGGGTCAACCTCGGCTTCAAGGATGTGGCCTGCTGGACTGATCTGCTGCAAGGGGCTGGCGCCGACTGGCATCAGCTGGCGCTGGCTGAGCGCTATGAGCGCCGTCGTCGTCCTGACAACCTGCTGATGCAGTCGGGGATGGATCTCTTCTACGGGGTGTTCAGCAACGAGATTGGCCCCCTCAAACTGGCCCGCAATCTGGCCCTCAATCTGGCGGACAAGGCGGGCCCGCTCAAGGAGATGGCGCTGCGCTATGCGCTGGGGTTGGTTTAGTCGAGAGGCGGGGCATGAGGCCATGACGCAGCGATGGCCAACTTGATGCCCCTCGTATTTTTTATCTTGTCCCCTCGTGTTGATCTCTGTCAGCGGTTGCGTGGGGGCTTTGTGAGGGCAATGTGGTGCCCGGATGGCTAGTTACAAGGATGGACAGATGCGTTATCAGGGACGGATCGCGAGCTGGAACGAGGCGCGCGGCTTTGGGTTTATTACGCCGGAACAACATGACGCCGAGCAGGCAACCGCAGGAGAGCGTGGTGCAGGGTTGTTTGTGCATGTCACCGCCTTGCAATCAGATGGCCGCTTGCCCGAGCAGGGGGAGCGAGTCACTTATCTGATCGGCAGTGGTCAGGATGGCAAACCGCGGGCGCTGCAGGTGTTTTTCCCCGATCGCCCGCTCACCCTGGTTGATGCCGGGAGGTCGGCCGCGCGAGCTGCCACATCATCAGCTGCGCCATCATTTCGGGCGGCAAGTCAGCCGCCACAGCCCACCGCGACCAGAGCGCGAATTAACCCCTACCGGCGCCGCAAGAGCAGCTGGCGCGGCAAACTCATTCCCCTGCTGGTGCTCGCCGGTCTCTTTTCCATCTATTCCCGCTTTTCGGCCGAGTCGCAGGACCTCTGGCCGACCTCCTCCGTTAGCGGCAGTGACAGCCGTCTCGGCGAGGTCTCATCGCAACCGGCCCAATCCTACCAGTGTGATGGCCGACAGCATTGCTCCCAGATGACCTCCTGCGAAGAGGCGACCTGGTTTTTGCAACACTGCCCCAATACCAAGATGGATGGGGAGGGGGATGGTATACCCTGTGAAAACCAGTGGTGCGGTCATTAACGCCCACTTATTGGGTTGATAAATAACAGGTATTTTATTTGATTTCCGGCATGGAATTGTGGGTTGGGATCTTGCCGGATCGTCTTGCATCACAAACTGTGGTCTCAGTTGGCTAAGTGGCATTTGGGTGCTTTACTCAATCTGCTGATTCAATTGTTAATAGGCGGCGGTTCGCCACTTTTGCCACAGGATGGCCACCATGGTGGATGAGAGACAGGGGTTGCCGACTCGCTTCGCCGAACGGGCCCACTATCTGGCAGCATTGCTGGATTCGCTGGAAGACCAAATTTCGGTGATCGACCGAAATGGGGTGATCCACTACACCAACCTGGCCTGGGACAGATTTGCGGAACAAAACGGCATGCCCAAGGGTTATAACTGGCTTGGCGTTAACTACATGGGGGTGTGTGACGGTTCCGATGAACCTCTGGCCCGGAGTGCGGTGGAGGGGATCCGGCGGGTGCTTGGCCGCGATCAGGAGACCTTCTATCTGGAGTATCCATGTCACAGCCCTGACGCCCAGCGCTGGTTTATGATGCGGGTGGCGAAGGTGATCGGCGTTGAAGCCGAGTTTTATGCCATCGCGCACATCAATATCACCGAGCGCAAGTTGCTGGAGCAGGAGGTCGAAAAACTCTCCTTGCATGATCCCCTGACCGGACTGGCCAACCGGCGCCTGTTCAACAGCTTTTTGCACAGCGAGTGGCGGCGCAGTGTGCGTGAGCGGACCCCGCTCTCTCTCATCATGGTTGATCTGGATAACTTCAAGGCATGCAACGATCATCTGGGCCACCAGATGGGGGATGGCTCCCTGCAACTGGTTGGTCATCTGTTGCAATCTTTTTGCAAGCGTCCGGCCGATCTGCCTTGCCGCTTTGGCGGCGATGAGTTTGCCCTGATCCTGGGCAATACCGACAGGGCAGCAGCCTTGCAACTGGGTGAGGAGATCCGCCAGGCCATCAATGATCTCGACATCGTGGTGGCGGATAATATTCAAGTCAGCGCCAGTATTGGCATTGCCACCTATACGGCAGAGCATCCGCTGGATTGCGAAAGCGCGCTGCTGGCAGCCGCTGATGCGGCGCTCTATAGCGCCAAGGGGGCGGGGAAAAATCGCAGCCACAGCGTCAGTTGTTGAGTGCCTCCGGTTATTCATGCTGCGCCCCCGTTATGGGGGCGCACTGTTTTAAGGGGGATCACTGTTTTAAAGAAGATCTGCGAGCCTCAACGTTCGGGCTGTGCCGCGATCGGGGTGGGCTGGCTCGCAATGGCCAACTGGATGAAGTGATCCCGGATGGGATCGGCAAAACCGGGGTTCCATACCATGCTAATCTCCCACTCTGAGCAGGGGCCCGAGAGTGGATAGAGGGTGACATCGGGGCCGGCGATAAAGCTGACACTGCGGGGCAGGATGGCGTTGCCGATGCCAGCCGCCACCAGCGCGACCAGTGTCTGGATATCCTCGGCTTCCTGGATCATGCCGGTCAGCCGGTTGGCGCCGAGAAAACTGGCGATCTGCTGGCTGAGACCGGGACAGCGGTGGCCGACCATCTGCAACAGCGGTTGGCTGGCCAAGGCTTGCTGGAGATCGAATGCGGCCGGGTCGGGCGTTGTCATTCGGGTCGGCACCGCCAGTACCAGCCGATCGGTCAGTAGCCGGTGCTCCCGTAGCTGAGGGGTGTCAGGTCGGCGCATAAAACCCAGTTGTAACTGGCCGGAGAGCAGCTGCTCCTGCTGGATGGCGGAGGGCATGTCCTGCAGATGGACCATGACGTTGGCAACCTGTTGCTTGAAGCGGGCCACCAGCGAGGGAGCCAGCGCAAAGCTCGACAGGCCGAAACCAATCTTGAGCCGCCCGGCCACGCCGCTGGCGAGTGCCAGCGCATGGCGCTCAAATCCCTTGCCATGTTCGACCAGCGCACTCGCTTGGGTAAGCAGCTGGGCGCCGATGGCCGTCAGCTCGGCGCCGTGGCGACCGCGATTGAATAGGGTGCTGCCGAGCGCCTGCTCCAGCCCCTGGATCTGCTTGGTGAGGGCCGGTTGGGTGATGAACAGGCGGTTGGCCGCTTCCCGATAGTTGGCGGTGTCGGCCAGCGTCACAAACGCCTGCAGTTGCCTCAAGTCGAATTTCATTCCAATTGGTTATCCAAAGTGGCGATTTATTGATTATAAATTATCTAATCGACTTGTTCTAATGGTCCGGTAAAGGGAGCCGCGCCTCCCTCCGACTGGAACAAGGAGCCATATCATGTCCACTCAACGTTATCTTTTTTTGGTCAAGGGCACGCTGGTGCTGGCCCAGCCATTGGCGGCCCCGGAGACGGGGGAGTTGCTTGCCAGCCTGTTGCAACAAGGGTTTGTGGTCGGCCCCTTGCAGGTGTGGGCTGGCAGTGCCGAACAGGCGCTGTCCTGTTACGAGCGGGCCGCCCAGCAACAGGCCTTTGCCGATGCGCTCTCTGGCGCTGAGCCCAAGCTGGCCGGAGTGTCTGCATGAGTGCTGGTATGAGTGCCAGCATGAGCGCCGACATGAGCAACATCACCTTGTCGGTATCCGCCCTGCTGCTCGATATGGATGGCACCATGGTCTGCTCGACCGGTGATGTGGAGAAGGTGTGGCGGCTCTGGTGCCAGCATCATCAGCTTGCCCCCGAGCCGGTGTTGGCAATGTGCCACGGCATGCGATCGCGGGAGGTGATCCGGGCGCTGGCCCCGCAACTGGATGTGGAGCGGGAGGCGGCGCGGCTCGACGAACTGGAGATGCTGCATACCGGCGGCGATGCCATCGCCGGAGCTGGCGAGCAGCTGCGCCGCTTGCCGCCCCGGCACTGGGCCATCGTGACCTCCGCCAGTGAGCGGGTTGCCCACCATCGCCTGAATTGTGCCGGTTTGCCGCTGCCCGCCGTGCTGGTGGGGGCCGAAGCGGTGAGCAATGGCAAACCCGATCCCGAACCCTATCTGCTGGGCGCCGAGCGACTTGGCGTGCCGCCCGCTCGCTGTCTGGTGTTCGAGGATGCGCCAGCCGGTATCGAGAGTGCCCTGCGCGCTGGCTGCACAGTGGTGCAGGTGGGGGGCGATCAGCCGCTCAATCCGGCGGTGGTGGCGGTGATCCGCGACTGGCGCGAGGTGAAGGTGACGTTTGGGGAAGGCGATTCCCTGCTGGTGACGCTGCCCACCTGAGTGCCGGAGAGCGCGCTGCGGCGGCATATTGTGGTATGAGCTATCGCCATCAGCACGGTTTGTCGCAATAAAAACGCCCCCGAACTGCGGGGGCGTTTTGCTATCTGACCGTTATTTGAAGACGCGGAAACGGGTGGCATCGTCGATAAAGCTCTTCTCTCCGGCCGCTTGCTTGATGCTGCCAAAGGGCATCTGGGCGCGCAGCAGCCAGCTGGCGGGCAGGTTCCACTCTTTGCGCACCACCTCGTCGATCAGCGGGTTGTAGTGCTGCAGGGAGGCGCCGATCTTCTCCTGAGCCAGGGTGGTCCAGACCGCAAACTGGGCGATGCCGGTGGCATGTTCCGACCAGACGGGGAAGTTGTCGGCATACAGCGCAAATTTTTGCTGCAGATCCTTGATAACGTCGGTGTCCTCGAAGAACAGCACAGTGCCAAAGCCAGCGCGGAAGCTGCCATCCACCTTGGCCTCACTCTGGGCATATGCCTCTGGCGGCACAATCTTTTTCAGCTCGGCTTTGACCATGTCCCACAGCTTGTGGTGCTGGGCGCCAAACAGAATGACGGCGCGGGAGCTCTGGGAGTTGAAGGAGGAGGGGCTGTGCCTGATGGCCTCCTGAATGAGGGTCGTCAGCTGTTCCGGGGTATGGGACACCTGGTCGCCCAGGGCATAGATGGTACGACGTGCTTTGATCTGCTCGATAAACGGACTACTCATAACATCTCCTTTGCTTGATAGTCACCGGGCGCCAGCCTTGCGGTCAGCCATCCCCTGTTGTTCAAGCTATAGACTATACCACCCGATTATCTTCTGGGCGTTTACACACAGTGGTGACACTTTCAACCGAGGGTAAAAAACCCTCTGCAGACGACCGGCGTGATTGCTTGCAGAGGGGGAAAGGCTAGCTGAACAACAGGTAGGAGAGGGTCATGCAGCAGATGATGCCCGAGATGATGGGCACCGAGGTGCGCTTGATGATCTCGATGGGGTTGCTGCCGGTGATCGAGGCGATGACGATGATCACCGCGGCGACCGGCGACATGGAGCGGATCAGGTTGGCGGTGAGCTGCATCGGCAGCGCCACTGACACGCTGTTGACCCCGACCTTCTCGGTGATCTCGGGAATGATGTTGATAAAGGAGTAGAAGACCGCCAGCCCGCTGCCGCTGATAAAGCCGATCAGCGCCGCGGTGCCGGAGAAGAAGAACATCAGGATGGAGCCGACCCCGTCGATGTGCTTCACGCTGTCCACCAGGGTATCTATGATACCGATGGCTTTGAGCCCCTCCACCAGCATGCTGGCCGCCACGATAAGCGACACCACCTGAGCCAGACCCGTGCCCATGCCGCTAAAGAAGATGGCGAACTCCTTGCTGGTCTCCTTGATATTGCCTTTGCGCAGCAGCTCCACCCCTATGGTGAGCAGCAGGCAGACGAAGGTGATCTCCACCAACCCCAGCGAGATGTGGGTGAAGAGGATGCCAAACAGCAGCACCAGCACCAGCGGCAGTACCGGGAAGAGGCCGTAGTAGGCGGGTGGCAAGCTGGTGGGCAGGGCGAGGGATTCATCCTTTTCCTCCAGTCCGCCGCGCGCCTGCTGGCGCTTGTCCATCGCCTTCTGCCAGAAGTAGTGCACCACCGCCATCAGCGCCAGCGTCGGCAGCGAGATGGGGGCGTGGTAGGAGACGATGTACTCCACCAGCGGGATCCCCAGCTTCTGGGCAGCCAGCACGTTATCGGCCCCCAGTGGGCTTGGCATGATGGTGGCGGTGGTGGCAATGACGGCCCCGGCGGTGAGGGAGGACATGTTGGACGCCTTCAGTACCGGATAGAGGGTGGCCATCAGCAGCACCGCCAGGCTGGCGGCGCTTGGCACCACCAGCGAGAGCAGGTTGCCCAGGAGGAAAATCACCGGCACCAGCAGATAGGGGGAGCGGATGCGGCTCAAGGGGCGGGTCAGCAGCATGACGGTCACGTCGTTGGCGCCGATGTGGCTCATGTAGCTGGAGAAGCCGAACAGCACCATGATGGTGAGGCCGACATTGCCCATCTGGCTGATGAAGATCTTTTTGATCTGAACGAAGGGATCAAGCCAGCTGAGGCCACTGCTCTCGGCTGCAGGCAATAGTGGGTGGCCCAGTCCGACGGCTGCGAACATCAACAGCAGGCCTGCAGCGAACAGCACTATCTTGGCATCGTAGTTTTTGGCGATGAGATAGCCGCAGATGACCAGGATCAGGGTGCTGACAATTATTTCCAGCATGGTTCCAACACTCTCTTCTTGCTATGAATTGGCCAGCGAGCTGGCGGTTCGGGATCAGATGGCGCGGGCCAGGGTCTCCATGCACCAGGCCCTGAATCCGGGCACGTCGATATCGAGGCACACCTCGGCGTTGGGCGGCCGCTTGAGCCGGTTGTTGATATCCACCGAGGTGGTGCCCAGGGTGTGCTCGCCCCGGGTTTCGATGGCCACATGACAGGCCTGAGTGGTAAACAACTCGGGGCGTACCAGATAGGCGATGGCGCAGAGATCGTGCATCTTGAGCCCGGTCTGCATGCTGCCGCCGCGATAGTGGCCGAACAGGGCGTGGAGCATGGCGCCGGTGCGGTTGAGGGCGGGCAGCGTCGCAATCATCTCGCCGGTCAGGGTGGCCCGACTGGTGACATCCAGCCCGCACATCACGATGGGCAGGCCGCTGCTGAAGACGATGTGGGCCGCCTCCGGATCCACGTAGATATTGAACTCGGCATTTGGAGTGTGGTTGCCCCGACCGGCCGAGCCGCCCATCAGTACGATCCGCTCGATCTTCTCCCGGCACTCGGGGTGCAGGGTGAGCAGCAGGGCGATGTTGGTCAGCGGCCCTATGGGCACCAGCGTCATGGGCTGTTCGCTGGCCAGCAGGGTCGCCCGCATTGCGGCGACCGCATGCTCCGGCAGCGGCTGTTGCTGCGGCTCGGCAAACTCATAACCGTCGAGGCCGGAGTGGCCGTGGATATGGCTGGCATTGTCGAGGGGGTGCACGAGAGGCTGGCTGGCCCCTTGCGCCACCGGCACCGCTTTACCGAAAAAGTGCAGCAGGCGCAGGGCGTTGCGTGTGGTCTTGCTGACATCGACGTTGCCGGCGACCGTGGTGATGAGCGCCAGCTCGATCCCGGGATGAAACAGGGCGGCGGCGATGGCAACGGCATCGTCGATGCCGGGGTCGGTATCCAGAATAATGGCGACAGGGTTCACGCTGTTCTCCTCGAGGTTAATCGGCTTGGCCGGCATCGGCGTGGGGCCAGCAGCAGATGAAGGGGTCGACAATCTCGCGGGTCAGACCGTCGGTGAGGCCGAGATCGGTCAGATGGGGCCCCGCATTGCAGGCAAGACAGGTCCCCTCGATGGCCTTGAATACCCGGTAGGGGGGCTCCCACTCCACCACCTTGCCGCTCACTTCGCGCAGGGCGTGGAAGCTGGCAGCCAGCTCGCTGGCTGGCAGATCGGAGAGCATGCCCGCGATGGGCATGGCAACGTGGGCCAGTACCTTACCCTGCTGGACGACGGCCATGCCGCCTCCGCTGGCGATCAGGGTGTTGGCGGCCAGCATCATCTCTTGCGGGTCGCGCCCCAGCACCACCAGATTATGGGAGTCGTGGGAGTAGCTGGTGGCGATAGCCCCTTGCAGCTCGCCCCACCCTTCCAGCAGCGCCAGCCGGGTGCCCGCCTTATGGCGACCGTGGCGGTGTTGCACCGAGATCAGGCTAAATCCCGCCGGCACGATGACCTGACCATCCAGAACCTCAACCTCGGTTTCGCTCCACTGGGTGAAGCGGGCCCCCTTGATGGTCTTGAAGCGGGCACGCCCCGCAGTCAGCCCGGGCACCCGAATGACAAAGTCCTCCAGAGTGCGCAGGGGGATCTGCATGGTATCGCGTGGTGCCTGACAACCCGCGACAGGCTTGGAGGGGGTGAGAATGGCGCCATGACGGGCGACCCGCTGGCCGCCACTGTAGACGCTGAGCGGATTAAGGTCGGTGAGGTTGTCAAACACCACCAGATCGGCATTGCGGCCCGCAGCCACCAGCCCCAAATCGTTGCGTTGCAGACGGATGGCGGCATTGAGGGTGGCCATCCGCAGCACGTCGGGCACCGCCAGCCCCAGCTCAGCCAGTAGTTTGACCAGCGCGATCATCCCCCCCTTCTCCAGCAGCATGTCGGGCGGCACATCGTCGGTACAGAGAGTGATCTGGGAGGAGAGGTGGGGCAGCTGTTTCAGCGCCGCGACGATCTCCGGCAGCAGGTAGGGGTGGGAACCGCGCAGTTGCAGGGTGAGCCCGGCCCGCAGCTTCTCCAGCGCATCGGCAGCCGAGGTGAGCTCGTGATCCGAGCTGACCCCAGCAGCCAGATAGGCTTGCAGCCTGTTACCACTCAGGCCCCGGGCGTGCCCCTCAATCAGGGCATTGCGTTGCAAACCGGCGTGCAGGATGCCGGTCATCCGCTCGCTGCCGCCCAGCACCCCTTGCATATCCATCACCTCGGCGATCCCGGCCACCTCCGGCCACTCCAGCATGGTCGCCATCTCGGGGCCATGAAAGTCGGCGCCCGACATCTCGAGGCCCGGCGTCGAGGGGACGCTGGAGGGGGCGGCGCAGATCACCCGCAGCGGCAGGTTGCGGCTGGCGTCGATGGCGTAGCGAACCCCCGCCAGCCCAAGCACATTGGCCAGCTCGTGGGGATCCCAGAAGATGGTGGTGGTGCCCTGCGCGACCACCACATCGGCGTAGCGCTCCGGCGTCAGGTGGGAGCTCTCCACATGAACATGGCTGTCGATAAGCCCCGGTGAGAGATAGGCACCGGCCAGATCGTGGATCTCGCTCGCCTGCTGGCAGGTGCCGACCGGATGAACGCTTGCGATGAGTGAACCTACCAGCCCGACATCTGCGGGGCGGATCTCGCCGGTCACCATGTCGATCACCTTGGCGTTGGTCAGCAGCAGATCGAAGGGCGCTTCGCCAAGAGCTGCCTGCACGGCGCGGCGGCGCAAGTTGAGGGATGCATCTTGTTCACACATGAAGGAGATGGCCTGACAAGGGGGAATAATGGGCACACTTTAGGGAGGGGATTGGCCCGTGCATAGCGCAAAGAATTTATAACTGGATAAGAAAGGGTTATGCTGCTGCAAACGTTTTCTCCGGTTGTCTCTTCCATGTCTGAACCCTGGCGCCGTTTGCCTGCGCTCTCCCTCAAGCAGATCCAGTATTTTGTCACCCTGGCCCAGCTGCGCCACTTCACCGAAACGGCCAACCAGATGGCCATCAGTCAACCCGCCCTGAGCAGTGCTTTGCGCCAGATTGAATCTGTGCTCGGCGGCAAATTGTTTCACCGCACCGCGCAGGCGGTCACCCTCACCGAGCAGGGAGAGGCGATCCTGCCCCACGCCAAGGGGCTGCTCAATGTGGCCCACGCCGCTTTTGCCGATATGCAGCAGGTGATGGCCGAAGGGGGTGATGGCACCCTGCGCATCGGCCTGATCCCGTCGGCCTGCGCCCTGATGTTCCCGCTGGCGGCCGCTCGGCTGCAGCAACAGTTTCCCGGTTTGCGGGTCGAGTTTCAGGATCACACCAACGACGGCCTGCTGCAGGCGCTGGTCGAGGGGTCGCTGGATGCGGGGATTGGCGTGCTGGATGGCGAGTTGCCCGACTCGCTGGAGGTCACGCCGCTGCTGGACGATGCGCTGGTGGCGGTGGTCAACCGGCAGGACACGCTGGCAACGGAGGATGTCATCAGTTGGCAGCAACTGACCCGCCGCGATATCGCCCTGTTTGCCAGAGGCAATGTCAGCCGACAGGTCAACGGGTTGGCCCAGAGCCAGTTGCCCGGGCTCAAGCCCAGATACACCACCGACTATGTCGAGACCCTGCACGGTCTGGTGCGTTCGGGATTGGCCATCGCCATTCTGCCAAGGCTTTACACCACACATTTGTGCGATCCCCAGCTCAAGGTGGTTGATCTGCATCAACCGCTGCTGAGTCGCACGCTGGCCCTGATGTGGGCGAAAGGACTCTCCCGATCGACCCGCATCGAAGAGGGGCGCGCCCTGCTGCGCAGCACCATCATCGAGCAGCTGGGCAGCCAGCGCGGCTGAGATTGTGCTACCCAACCCCGCGCTGGTGACAGGAGCTGTCCGATCGCCAGTGGTCGGGGTGGGGCTGCGACAGCCTCCCGGCCCTGCCGAGGGTCGCGCCATTCCTGTGCAATGAAATTTTTCTTGTGGTTATTCAATCGATTGAATTCGATCTCACCTGTCATTCCTGAAGCTGGGCTTCAAGCGAAGATCTACCCGCCGCTCGCCCCCCACTGGCTGGCCGCTTGCCGGTTTGTATAGTGCTGGTGAATAGTGCGGAGGAAATTAATCAGGTTTGACAGGAGTATCCATGGAGATGAATAGCGGTGGCATTCGCGCGCTGGCTTTGCTGGGGGCGCTATTGGCTGGCAGCACGGCGGCACACGCCTCCGAGACCCTCAACACCATTCTCGGTGGTGGAGCGGGCGGGGTGGCGGGCACCATGATCGGCAAGGAGCTGGGGGGCGACACCGGTGCGCTGGTGGGGGCCGCTTTGGGCGGTGCTGCCGGTGGCGCGGCGACGGCCAATAAGGGCAACAAGAATGAAGCGGCCCTTGGCGGCGCTGTGGGGGCACTGGGTGGCGCCGCCATCGGCAAGAGTGTCGGCGGCGATACCGGTCAGTTGATCGGGGCTGGGGTCGGCGGGGCGAGCGGTTCGGCCATTGGCGCCAAGACTGGCGATGGTCACAAGAGCCAGGATCGCTATTACGATGATGACGACGATGATCATCACCATCATAAGCACCACAAAAAGCACAAGAAGCATAAAAAGCACGGGGGGTACCATGATGACTGATGCCGTCTGGTGGCGTGTAACAAAGTGAAAGAGGTGGCCCGTCGGCCTGTCTGCGATAGATAGCTCCCCACCTTGGTGGGGATGATCAAGAGGCGGGCCTGAATGCGCAGCTTTTATGGCATACTCCCCAGCCAGCCATGCCCGAGGAGATAATTGATGGCCAAGTATGACAAAGTTTCCCCCGAGACCCAGCAGGAAGCGGTGAAGATTGCCCGTGCCAACCAGAAGCCGGGGCAGACCAAAGAGCAGACTCAACTTATCGCGCAAGGGATCCAGAAAGGCATCGATGAGTACAAGAAACAGATGAAGGCGCGGGCCCGTGAGGCGAGTCGCCAAAAGAAGCTGCAGAGCAAAGCCAAACAGTCACAGGGCACACCACTGCCAGAGGATCAGGACGACCAGATCGAATTGGTAGAAGTGACTCGTCAGCATCCGCTGCCGTGGGTCTTGCTAGGGTTGAGCTGGCTGGGTTTTGCTGCAGCCTGGTTCTGGCGCAGCTAAAGCCGCCGTTAGCAAACCTTTACCCGGGATCCTCTTCACAGCCTGGGCCCGGGCTGCTGGTCATCACCCGCGAAGAGTGGTTAAATCCGGCGCCTGTTGTGCCTGCCCCCGGTTTTCAGACGACTTGTTTTCAGGAAAAAAGTTATGAACCCCGCCCCGCTCTATCTGCTGGCCCCTTTTGTGTTGTGCCTGGTGACCATGCTGCTCTATCGCATCTCGCCGCTGCGCGCAGTCGCGGCTAGTGGAGTACGCTGGTTTATCCTGCCCGCCTTCACCCTGTTTATTTTGTTGATCATCATCAATGGTGCCGCCGATCCCGCCTTGCGCAATCCGGCTTTCCATTGGCTGATGCCGGGGCTTGGCTTTGCCCTGAGCCTGTTTCCGGCGCTGCCCAAGGCGCTGGTGCCCCGTCTCGCCATCAAGGAGGGGGTCTTTGCCGCGCTCGGTCTGATGCTGATGAGCCTGGCCATGGTCTACTGACCGGCTGACCACTGCTGTTGAGATGACTCAAGGGGGGCTCTGTGACGAGCCCCCCTTGTACAAACAATGGCCTGCAGGCATCTTGGTGAAAGGATCGCCAGCCAGGAGGCCAGATGGACAATCCGCCCGATTTCATGGCGCAGTGGGATTATCAGGATCCCGCCGCCACTGCCCTGCGTTTTCACGCTCTGCTTACTGCAGCGCGCACCGCCGCCGACCTGCAACTCGAGCTGGAGTTGCTGACCCAGATCGCCCGCACCCATTCGCTGCAACGCCAGTTTGAACAAGCTCACCAGCGGCTCGACGAGATAGCACCCCGGCTCAGCGACGCTACACCAAGGGCCAGAGTCAGAGCCCTGCTGGAGCGGGGGCGCACCTTTAACTCGGCAGGTGACAAAGCCCGCGCCAGAACCCTGTTTGAACAGGCATGGCAGCTGGGGCTCAAGGAGAAGGAGCTCTATCTCGCCATCGATGCCGCACATATGGTGGCCATCTCAGCTCCGCTTGAAGAGCAGAGCCGCTGGCATCAACTGGCGATGGAGCTGGCGGAGCGCAGCAGCGATGAGAAGGTGCGCGGCTGGCTGGCCACGCTTTATAACAATCAGGGCTGGACCCTGTTCGAACTGGGCCGCTTTGATGAAGCCAAAATTCTGCAACAGAAGTGTCTGGCCTGGCATCTGCAACACAACAATCCGGCCAAGGCCTTTATCGCCCGCTGGAGTCTGGCCCGGCTGACCCGAGCAAAAGGTCTGCATGAGGCTGCGCTGGCTGAATTGGTGCAGATCAAAGTCGACATGACCGAGGCTGGCGAGCCTGAGGATGGCTATTTGTTTGAGGAGATGGGCGAAAACGCGCTGGCACTGGACGATCCGGCAGCGGCAGAATATTTTGCCCGCGCCTGGTTCCTGCTATCACGGGATGGCTGGCTCAAGGCCAATGAGGCGGAGCGACTGGCTCGCCTCAAGCTCCTCGCCAAGCTCTGAGCCCCCCGAAAATAGAGAGAGCGGCTCGCGCCGCCCTCACTTGCTTCAATGTCATTATGCGCTGGGTCGATTCCGCTCAGGCACTTGGGAGAGTGACGCTCACTCAGGTCAGGCTGGCCTCTTCCCAACCCTGCTTCTTGCGATAGATGGTGGAGGGGCTGATCTCCAGCAGCGCCGCCGCCTTGGGAATATTGCCGTCACAGCTGGCGATGGCCTGTTCTATCACCTCTTTTTCCACTATCCAGAGCGGACGGATCGGCCCGCTTGCCGCCCCATTGACAACCGGAGTCGATGCGACTGCCGCGGCAATCGCCGCCGGCAATGGGGGACGAACCCCATTGAGCGGTGGCGGCAAAATATCCGGGCTGACCAGCTCTTTGTCGTTTAGCACCACGATATTGCGTATCACGTTTTGCAACTCGCGGACGTTGCCGGGCCAGGGGTAGTCGAGCAGCACCCTGGCGGTGCTGGGGTCGAAATCCTTGAAGCGCTTGTTCTCCTCTTTGGCATAACTCTGCAACAGGGTGCGTGCCAGCAGCAGAATATCTTCACCCCGCTCCCGCAGGGCGGGCAGGCTGAGGGGAATAACATGCAACCGGTAGTAAAGATCTTCACGGAAACGGCCAGCCTTGACCTCCACCAGCGGGTCACGGTTGGTGGCGCAGATAAAACGCACGTCGACGGTTTCAAGTTTGCCGCTGCCGACCCGCTGCAGGGTGCCGGTCTGGATAAAGCGCAACAGCTTGCTCTGCAGGTCGAGATCCATCTCGCAGATCTCGTCCAGAAACAGGGTGCCGCCATCGGCCAGACTGGCCGCTCCTTTGCGATCCCCCTGCGCACCGGTAAAGGAGCCTTTCACATGGCCGAAGATCTCGCTCTCCATCAAATCGTGGGGAATGGCGGCGCAGTTAAGGGCAATAAAGGGCTGTTCGCTGCGGGGGCTGCACTGATGAATCGCATCGGCGCACACCTCTTTGCCGGTACCGCTCTCACCGGTAATAAAAACGGTCGCTTTGCTGGGCGCCGCGCTCTCGACGATGCGATAGACCGCCTGCATCGGCATAGATGCGCCGATAAAGCCGAAAAATGAGCTGCGCTCGAAGTTCTCCTTATAGTGGGCGACCAGCGAACTTAACTGTTGATGTTTCAGGGCATTGCGAACGGTGGCACAGAGCCGTTTGCTATCGAATGGCTTGGTCAGAAAATCAAAGGCACCCAGACGCATCGCCTCCACCGCCACATCCACCGAGCCGTGGGCGGTGATCACCACCACGGCGCAAGGCAGCTGTTGTTCGGTGATCATCTGCAGAATATCCATACCGGACATATCCGGTAGCTCCAAATCGAGCAGCACCACGGGCGGTGGGCTGGTCTGCAACTGTGCAAGCGCCTGCTGGCCGCAGTCGGCCAGTAACACCTCATACCCCTCCAGCCGCAGGTACTGTTCATAAACTACCGCCAGACTTCGGGTATCTTCCACCAGTAGAACACGCGGTTTGTTTTCAGCCACTGGAGTCATCCTTGTATTTGATTTTGCGATCTATTTTGTCTGCACCAGCCTTCATACCCAACGCAGCAAAACCCTGTTATCTCGCGATTATAAGGTATATACAAGTAAAAACGGCTCCCTAAGGAGCCGTTTTTACTACAGGTATTTCATTACTTCTTGGCGTCGTCAGCGGCCGGCTTTTCAATCGCCAGCAGCTCTACGTCAAACACCAGCACGGCGTTTGCCGGGATGGAGCCTGCACCGTGCTCGCCATAGGCCAGCTTGGACGGCAGGAAGAACTTGAATTTGGAGCCAACAGGCATCAGCTGCACGCCTTCAGTCCAACCCGGGATAACCTGGTTGAGCGGGAAGGTGGCTGGCTCGCCGCGATCGACGGAGCTGTCAAATTTGGTGCCATCGGTCAGGGTGCCGGTGTAGTGAACCTTGACGATATCGGTGGATTTCGGCTTGGCGCCATCACCCATCTTCTCGACCAGATATTGCAGGCCGGATTCGGTGCTCTTCACACCCTCTTTCTTGGCGTTGGCAGCCAGATACTCGTCACCTTTTTTCAGGTTATCAACAGAATCTTTCTCAGCCTTGGCCTTGGTCAGTTCGTTGATTTTGGCATCGTAATCTTGCAGTACTTTCTGGATCTCTTCGTCAGTCATCTTGGCTTCTTTACCCAGACCGTCGGTCACCCCTTTGAGGATCACGGCGTTCTCCAGCTTGATGCCCAGTTCCTGCTGACGCTCCAGGGTGTTAGCGATATAGCGACCCATGGAGAGGCCAATTGCGTAGCCGGATTGCTCTTCAAAGCTCTTGGCTTCAGCTTTGGTGCCCTCTGCAGGCTTGCTGGCCTCTGCCTTCACTTCGGCGGTATTGGCCGCAGCAGGCTTCTCGTCTTTTTGGCAAGCAGTCAGACCGACGGCAACCGCCGCAGCCAACAGGGACACCTTCAGAAATTTGTTCATCAGTTTCTCCAAACTCCAAATACCGCTCTCGGTTTCATCGTGAAATGAGAGGTTTATCGTGATAAGCGCCTTATACTAACGCCGTGATCGCAGGTAACAAAAGCATGAGACCGCAAAAATGATAAAAAGTGCTATTTATCTGGTGAGCCTCTGTTTAATGCTCACCGGTTGCGAGCAGAGCTCCCAACCCAGCCAGCAATTGACCCTCGCCAGCACCGGTCTGCTGACCGCCGATCTGGCCAGTGACGGCAAGTTGGCCATCGTTTCCAGCATCAGTCAGGGCATTATTGTCTGGGATCTCGAGCAGAACCGGCAGCGCTGGCGCTGGAAGCAGTCTGACTCGCCGGATGATCTGGTTTTCATTACCCGTTTCTCCGAAGACAGCAGCCATGCCGTTACCGCAACAACGGACACCTTTGCCACCTGGCGGTTACAGGATGGACGATCCCAAGGTTACTACTCTCTTCCTGAATCCAAGCTGAGGGATATTGCGCTATCTGCTAACGGGCGCTACGTGCTGATCGGTCGGGAAGATGGTAAAGCGGAATGGCTCGATACCCAAAGTGGCCGTCGCCTGCAATTTCTGGGGCATACCGAACAGATCAATACAGTGGATCTGTCGGCCAATGGCCGCTACGCCCTGACGGGGGGTAATGACTACAGCGCCTATTTATGGGATACCCGCAGCGGTCAGGTTATCTGGCGCTTTAACCATGGTGGCCGGGTGGTCATGGCCAGGTTGGAGCCGAGCGGTCGCTATGCCTTCACCGCCGACAGCAGTCGGGCCAGCATCTGGGATCTGAAAACCGGCAAGGAGGTGAGCCAGCTGCAATATGATCACCGCTTCGAGGTCTACACCAGCGCCCGCTTTGCCAACGACGGCAAGTGGCTGATCACCGGCGCGCCTTCCCGCCAGCTCTCCCTGTGGCAAGTGAGCGATGGCGCCCTGCTGCAGCGCTGGCGCGTCTCGCCGCAACCCAAGGTGAAACCGCCCAGTGCAGTGGTCTATGGCGTCGCTTTGCGCGACAATAGTCACTTGATCAGTGCCAGTTCCAGTGGGCTGGCCGAAATCTGGACAATCAAGTAAGGACCCGAAGGCCCATGAGTCAGCAACTTAACGATCGCATCGAAACCCTGGAAACCCGTCTCGCTTATGCGGAGTACACCGTAGAGCAACTTAATGGGGAGGTGACAACCCAGGGCCGTGAGCTCGACCGGCTCAAATACCAGATCCAGCTGCTGATCGACAAACTGCAAAGTGTACAGCCCAGCCAGATCGCCAGCATGGCCGAAGAGACGCCGCCACCGCACTACTGAACAGGCAATTTTCGCTGTCCGACAACCTTGCCAATCCCGGTCGCCAGCCAATAAAAAACCCGCGTGAGCGGGTTTTTTATCATCAGCGTGGCTGTGATCAGTGTTGATGACCCTTGCCACCACAACCGCCACCACCGCAGCAACCGCCATGGCCCTTTTCAGCGCCGTGATCGTGGCCGTGGTCATGACCGTGACCAGCACCACCACAGCAGCCGCCATGCTGGTGATCATCGTGATCATGACCATGGTCGTGACCGCAACCTTCATCACCATGGACATGGCCATGTGCCAGCTCTTCAGCAGTGGCAGCGCGCACGTCCTGGATCTCGACCTTGAAACGCAGCGTCACGCCCGCCAGCGGATGGTTGCCATCTACCTTGACGAACTCTTCCGAGACTTCAACCACGGTGACCGGACGGTGACCGTCATCGGTTTCAGCCACGAAAGTATCCCCTTCGGAGACTTCCATGCCGTCGAACAGCTCACCCGGTACTTCTTGTACCAGAGTCTCGTCATACTCGCCGTAAGCCTGGGCGGGGGCCAGGGTCACTTCGAATGCTTCACCTACCGCGCGACCTTCCAGCTCGGCTTCCAGGCCAGAGACCAGGTAACGGGTGCCGTGCAGATAGACCAGCGGCTCTTTGCCAACTGTGCTGTCGATGACTTCACCGTGCTCGTCGGTGACTGTGTATTCCAGCGTAACCACGCTCAGAGGAGCTACTTTCATGTCAGGATCCTGCGGATAGAAAAAAACGGGCTCAGAATACCTTAAAAAATGAGCCGCGCATATGCCATGGCTGACGCAATAATGTCGAAAAAAACGGCATAAACTGCAGGAGCGGGTCTCATCCCGGTAGCCGTAGTGGCTATTCCGGGCGGAACACCCCGATCACCTCTTCCGCCTCGCGGGTCAGGCTGTCGACCTCGGCAGGGGTTTGCACCTGGGTATCGCCACAGGCGACGCAGGTCACCTTCTCGACTCCATGCTCCAGATACAGCATCATGTTGTCCAACTTGCCGCACGCCGGGCAGACTGCACCGGCAATGAAGCGTTTTTTACGTCTGGTTTCCATTTTTGTTACCTCCAGGCAGCATCATATCAGGGTTTTTACATGCATCATGCCATCGAATACCACCATTTTTCTTGCCACGGCTTGCAGGCGGGCAACCGCAAACGGACCCCGGTCGGGCAACTGTTGCGGATAACCCGGGGCGCCGCGTTGCTGAGACTGGGCCAGCATGAGCTGTTGTTGCCCGCAGGTCGTTGCTTCTGGCTCTGCGCCGATGCCCTCGCTGCGTTTAGTCCGCTCAGTGGTTGCCATTACGATCAACTGAGCGTCTCGCTGCGGGTTGAGCAACCGCAACAGGCCGGGTGGTTGCAGACCACCCCGCTGCTCGATGCGCTACTCGATTCGCTGGCCCAGTGGCAGCGGCCGCAAGAGTGGCAGGGGATATATGGTCAGCGGCTGCAGGTGATCCTGGATGAGCTGCAACAGTGCGCCATTAGCCAGCAAGGGGAGCCGAGTTTGCAGGCTAGCTGGCAAGCGCTGGCCAATGGCAGGCCAGAGAGCCTGCAACAGTGGGCACAACAGGTCGAACCGCCAGTAGAAGGGCTTGTTCTGCAACAGCAATGGCAGCTGCTGCAGGCACTCAGACTGCTCAAGGGTGGTAGCAAGCCAGCCGTGGTTGCCAGCAAGCTGGGTTATGCTGATGAGGGGGCGCTGCAAGCCGCTTGCCAGCAATGGGGCGTTAGCGGGAGTGGCGACTAATAGCCGGAATGCTCGGCTATCGCGTCAATTTAATTAGCTGAACCAGTTCAGTTTTTTGCCAAGTGGTCGTTAACAAGGAAGGGTCATTCCCCCGCTGATCCTTTATGCTAGCGGCCAGAAGTGAGTGCCAACGTTTCGACCAACAGGACATCTGCCATGACGAGCAAAGCCAATCAATCCCAGGGCATGTTGCTGTTTCATCTCTCGACCAAACAATCCTTTGCCATCGGTACCCTCAAGGTGAAGGAGATTGTGCCTTATACCCGGCTGACTGCGCTGCCTCACTCTCACCCCACAGTACTGGGGGCCGCCAACATGCGTGGTGCCACGATTCCGGTGATTGATATGGCGATGGCGGTGGGTTATCGCCCGGTCAGTCAGGAGGAGCTGGCGCACTGCTTCATCATCATCACCGACTGCCGCCGCACGCTGGTGGGTTTTCTGGTGCGGGGTATCGACAAGATCACCGAGTGTAACTGGCGTGACATCGAGTCGCCCCCAGCCGCACTCGGCCACAATGTGTTTGTGACCGGGGTAACCCGAGTCAATGACCAGCTGATCCAGCTGCTGGATGTGGAGCTGATCCTCTCCCGGGTCTACCCGGACGATCCCAGCCACCTCTATCCGGTGTTGACCGATGTGCAGCGGGAGCGGATCAAGCCGATGCGGATCCTGCTGGTCGATGACTCCTCCGTCGCCCGCCGTCAACTGATGGCCGCCCTCGACTACATCAATATCCCCTATGAGGTCCGCTCGAACGGTAAGGATGCGTTGAGCCTGATGCAGGAGCGGGCAAGTCAGAAGAGTCCGATAGACATTCTGGTCAGCGATATCGAAATGCCGGGGCTCGATGGTTATGAATTGGCGTTTGAGGTGCAAAGTGATAGCAAGCTGGCGGGTGCCTATATCATCCTGCACACCTCGCTCTCTAGCGAGATCAGCGTAGAGCGGGCCCACCAGGTGGGAGCCCATGAGGCGCTGACCAAATTTGAGGCCAACGAGCTGGTTCAGGCCATGTTGCGTGGTGCCGAGCATCACGATCGTCTGCTGCAATAATGCAGCTATCCGGCGGGAGACACGATCCTCTTACCTACCTTCACCAAAACAGACTGACACCATGCTGATCGAAAGCCACTTCCACGCCCCCTGGTGGGCCCGCAATCCTCATCTGCAGACCATATTGCCCAAATGGCTGCGCCGCATGCCAGCCCGCTTTGTGGCCGAACGGTTTGAGCTGCAGGAGGGGGATTTTGTCGATCTGGCCTGGAGCGGCGAGGTCAGCGCGGATGCGCAGCCGCTGGTGGTGGTGTTCCACGGGCTGGAGGGGAGCATTCACTCCCACTATGCCAAGGGACTGTTTGCCCACCTGCAGCAAGAGGGGAGGGAGGCGGTACTGATGCACTTTCGCGGTTGCAGCGGCGAACCCAATCGTCATCTGCAGGCCTATCACTCTGGCGCCATCGGTGATGCGCAGGAGCTGATTGCCGAGCTGAGCCTGCGCTTCCCGGGCAAACCGCTGATCGCCATCGGCTTTTCACTTGGCGGTAATATGTTGGTCAATCTGCTGGCGCGAGCTTGCCCTGACGCACTGAAGGCGGCGGTGGTGGTCTCGGCCCCGCTGCAACTGGCCAGCTGTGCCGAACGGGTTAATCAGGGCTTCTCCAGGGTCTATCAGAACTATCTGCTGCGCACCATGCGCCGCAATCTGCTAAATAAAATCAGTCGCCAGCAAAAGGCAGGCGAACGTTGGCAGCCAAGGCAAGTGGCGCAGATTGCCACCCTGCGGGAGTTCGACGAACAGGTCACCGCGCCGCTACATGGCTTTCGCAACGCCAGCCACTACTATCAAAGCTGTTCAGGGCTGCCCCTGCTGCGCCAGATCCCCATCCCGACCCTCATCATTCACGCCGCTGATGATCCCTTCATGTCACACGCTGTCATTCCCCAGCCGGAACAGTTGTCTCCCATGGTGCGCTATGAGCTGAGCCAGCGTGGTGGCCATGTCGGCTTTTTGCAGGGAACGCCCTGGAGCCCCCGATTCTGGCTGGATGAACGGATCAGCCGTTGGCTGGTTGAGTGTCTGACTGAGCGACGCGATAGCAGTTGCGCCCTTCGGCCTTAGCCTGATAAAGCGCCCCATCGGCCCGGGCTATGACCCGGTCGAGCGATTCGCCATGTGTCCACAAGGCGATCCCCTGACTCACGGTCACATAGGGTGCCACACAAGAGTAGGCATGGGGCAGGGAATGGCGTGCCAGCGCAGCAGCAACACGCTGGGCCACTGTCTCGGCAATGCTCAGGGTCGCCTTCGGCAATAACAACACGAACTCCTCACCGCCGTAACGGGCGACCAGATCGTCCTGACTTCGTACCACCTCACGCAGACATTCAGCGACACTCACCAACACTTCGTCGCCACGTTGATGGCCATAGCCATCGTTCAGCTTTTTGAAAAAATCCACATCGAGCAGGATCACCGCAAAGGATTGATCCTGCAGCATGGCCTGCTTGATCGTACGCTCTCCGACCAGGTTGAAGTGGCGACGATTGGCCAATCTGGTGAGTGGGTCTTGCTTGGCTTGACCATCCAGCTGGCGGGCTAACTCCAGATTCTCGTACTCCCGAGCAACTGCCAGCACGAACCAGTCGTACAACATTCGTCGCCCCGTCTCCAGCAACAGCACCAATCCGGCGACCAGCAAGACATGCATGGCAAGAAAAGGCACCTTCACGGTCAGGGGTTCGACAAGCAGATAGAACAAAGGGGGAGCCATAAAGCAGTAACAGAGGCTTTTTTCGCAATAAAAGGCGATCAGGGAGGTCATTAACAGCAGACTGAGGGACATAAAGGCCAGGCTAAAGCCTCCTCTCACCTCGGTCACTGCGGTGGCATAGCCCACCATTGCCCAACCTGTCCCCCACAACAGCGCATAGACCCGCAGGCTATTTAGCCACTCTCGCCCTGGTCTGTGCTGCAGCAACCAGCGCAGTAACGGATAAGTCAGATTGGCGGTCGCCATGATCCATAACTGCCACTCATAGCGCCAGGGCAGTTTGTCGTCGATCACCAATTCGGCGTTCTGGTAGACATAAAAGCGGGCAAGCAAGAAGATGCTGCCTAGCAGATTGGCCACCCAGAACCAGCGGATCCCCTGGCTCAATGCCTGACGGCGAATGCTCCATAGATGGTCATCGAAATCGGCAGCCTGCGAACGAAAATGAGCAGAGAACATCTCAGGTCCTACCAAAAAACATATAAACACCTTGCGCTTGATGGCCACAGATAGAAAATAGCGCCATTCTGGCTAATAGAACTTCCATCATGATTATTCCCTGGCAAGAACTCGACGGCGACACCTTGACCAACCTGATCGAGCAATTTGTGCTGCAAGAAGGCACCGAATATGGTGAACAGGACGTATCACTCGAGGTCAAAGTAGACGCGGTGCGATCGCAATTACAGCAAGGCAAGGCGGTTATCGTCTATAGCGAGTTGCACGAATCGGTCAATATCGTAGTGAAAGATCGTTTTATCGAGCAATCTTGACCAACTTGCGCCCCTGATCTTATAACGGCACTCCCAAGGAAGAGAGAATTCTATGTCGGCCAAGCATCCCATTATTGCAGTCACCGGCTCCTCCGGTGCCGGCACCTCCACCTCCACCAATGCTTTTCGCTCGATGTTTCATCAGCTTGGCTATACTGCGGCGGTGGTAGAAGGTGACAGTTTTCACCGTTATACCCGCCCGGAAATGGATGTGGCGATCCGCAAGGCGCGCGAGCAGGGGCGCCATATCAGCTATTTTGGCCCCGAGGCCAATGACTTCGGCCTGTTGGAGAGCTTTTTCCAGGGCTATGGGCAGGATGGCAATGGCCAGTATCGCCGCTATCTGCACAGCTTTGACGAGGCGGTGCCTTTTAATCAGATGCCCGGCACCTTCACCCCCTGGCAGAATCTGCCCAGCAACACGGATCTGCTGTTTTATGAAGGGCTGCACGGCGGGGTAGTCACCGAGGATCACAATGTGGCGCGCCACGTGGATTTTCTGATCGGCGTGGTGCCGATCGTCAACCTGGAGTGGATCCAGAAGCTGATCCGCGATACCTCGGAGCGGGGCCACTCGCGGGAGGCGGTGACCGACTCCATCGTCCGCTCCATGGATGACTACATCAACTTCATCACCCCGCAGTTCTCGCGCACCCATATCAACTTCCAGCGAGTACCGACGGTGGATACCTCCAACCCCTTCAGTGCCAAGGTGATCCCGAGTCTGGACGAGAGTATGCTGGTGATCCGGTTTCGCGGTATCAAGCAGGTCGACTTTCCCTACTTGTTGTCGATGATCGATGGCTCTTTCATCTCACGAATGAACACCATTGTGGTGCCGGGTGGCAAGATGGGATTTGCGATGGAGCTGATCCTGCGCCCGCTCATCCAGCAACTGCTCGAAACCGGAAAAATAACCTGATTCAAAGGAGTTCATGATGCGGTTTGCTTATCTTTCTGTGGCGCTGTTTGCCCTGCTGGGCGGGTGTAGCAGCGGGCCATCGGCCCCCACGCTGGAATCGGGCACCATGGTGGTTCGTCCGATCAGTGACTGGACGTTTGGCGCCACACCGCGCTACGCCCTGGCTGAGCAGTATCAGTTCGCCGGAGAACACGCTGAAGGCTGGTTGGAGCCGATGCAGCAAGCAGTCAGTCAACAACTCGATGGCAAAGGATGGCGCAGTGTGCCCCTTGAGGAGGCCGACCTTTGGGTGGCTATCGGGGTCGCGGGTGGCAAAGATATCAGCGATGGCGAGATTTTCTCACGTCTGGGCATGACGCCGGGGATTGGCGCAGCTGCCAGTGGACGCAAGGGCACGTTGGCGATCGTGTTGCTTGACCCGCGCAGCAAAAAAGCGGTGTGGAGCAGCGCTATTTCCCTTGCCAGCGAGGCAGCCATCGCTGAGGGGCAGCGCCAGCAGCTGAGTCAGCAACTTGCCGCTGAATTATTGGGGGCCTTGCCTACCCGATAAGTCATATGCATGGCACTCATCCGGATCAAGATAAAAAAGCGGCTTGCCATCTGGCAAGCCGCTTTTTTGACGGGACGCTGGTGGTTAAAACAAGGGCGCCGCCGCAAGGGAGAGTGCATTCATCTATTTACGGGTACAGGTCAACAAGGTGACCTCTTTTTGGGTCAGCGTGGTCTGTTTCTCCTGATTCCAGAAGGTGGTCACGCTGTCAGAATATTTCTCGCCAGACTCCGACTCGACTCGAGCAAGCTTGTGGTAAACCCCGTTGTAGGGGAACTGCACCATGTCAGCCTGGGCATCATAGGTCACGGCTAACAGCTCTTCACCACACTGATACTGGTTGTATTGATACTGGGTCGGCTGTGGGCTGGTACATGCCGCCAGACCCAGTAGAGGAAGTAGAGCTATCAATTTTTTCATTGCACTTTCCTTATGTAATGGCCTAACGCCATGGCTTTTCCACGTAACAATTATCAGTTATCAGGCTTCAAGAATTTGATAACTATGGGTAATTTGTACCGCTTTTTCCAGCATCAGGGAAACGGAACAGTATTTTTCCATCGATAGCGTCACAGCTCTGGCCACCTGCTTCTCTGCCAGCCCGGTGCCGGTTACCACAAAGTGAAGGTTAATTTTTTCAAAAACGCGCGGGGTACTCTCGACCCGTTCACCGTTCAGTTCTACGTGGCATGCGGTCACTGATTGACGTGCTTTCTCAAGAATGGAGACCACATCAATAGAGCTGCAGCCACCCACCGCCAGCAGGATCATCTCCATCGGGCTAACCCCTTCTCCCGGATTAGCGCCATCCAGGGTCACGGTGTGACCTGATTCGCTCTCACCGATAAATTTCATCCCTTCCACCCAGCTGACTTTGGCTTTCATCTTGTTCATCCTGTTGCTTGTTATGGCATGTTCGTTATGCCCTTAGCATACCCCAGCTATCGAACGGGTGGCATCTCTGCTCTTAATGCTCAGAAAGCGACGAGTTGGGAGGGAAATAGATCAAAATCAACATCTGTTACCGCCATCTTCCCTAGAATGACCCACACAGCGCAGCAGGCATTACTCAAAGGGCTCTTTCAAAAGCCCGCAAAGCCTTGTCAGCACAGACAAAGGCTCTTATCCTACTGCGACTAATACAAGGAATGGCAAGATTGGCAGCTTGCCCGGACGCACAAGTCCATAAAAAGACACTACAGAGGAATTCTCATGGTCATTGGCAAACCGCAAAGCGATCCCACCCTGGAATGGTTCTTGTCGCACTGCCACATTCATAAGTATCCCGCCAAGAGCACCCTGATCCATGCGGGTGAAAAAGCGGAGACCCTCTATTACATCGTCAAGGGTACGGTGGCCGTCTTGATCAAGGACGATGAGGGCAAAGAGATGATCCTCTCCTATCTGAACCAGGGCGACTTCCTGGGTGAAATGGGGATGTTCGAAGAAAATGACAATCCTGAGCGATCTGCTTGGGTGCGTGCTAAAGGCTCCTGTGAAGTCGCAGAGATCTCCTACAAGAAGTTCCGCCAGTTGATCCAGGTCAACCCGGATATTCTGCTGCGTCTCTCCGGTCAAATGGCCAAACGCTTGCAACATACCAGCCAGAAAGTGGGTAACCTCGCTTTCCTGGATGTGACCGGCCGGATCGCCCAGACCTTGCTCAACCTGGCTACCCAGCCAGATGCCATGACCCATCCGGATGGCATGCAGATCAAGATCACCCGTCAGGAGATCGGCCAGATTGTCGGCTGTTCTCGTGAGACAGTGGGCCGCATCCTCAAGATGCTGGAAGAGCAGGAGCTCATCTCTGCCCATGGCAAAACCATAGTGGTTTTTGGCACCCGCTGATTGTTGAACCAATGACCGGATAATGGTCTTGGGATCAAAAAGGCTGCTACGGCAGCCTTTTTGGATCCTCTCCCCTATAATCCCGAACGCCCTTCCCTGTACCATGGCGTCAGCCAAGAGAGTTTGTATGCATCTTCAATGCCCCCGTTGCCGTAGTCCGCTCCATCTTCATGAGGCCTCTCAAGGCCGTTATTGCGACAACAAACACCATTTTGATCCGGCACCGGAAGGTTATCTGGATCTGATCCCCGGTAATAAAAATCCCAAAGACAGCGACAGCCGTGCGCTGATGCGCGCCAAACACCATTTTTTGGAGCAGGGGCACCAGCTGCCACTGGTCGAGGCAATGGTGGGTCTGCTCTCCAACCTGCCCGAGCAAGAGCTGATCCATCTGGGCTGTGGTGAGGGATATTACTGCCGCGCGCTGGCTGCACGCCTGCCCGGTTGGCAGTTTAGTGGCATCGATATTGCCAAGAACACCATCTTTGCTGCCAAAAAGGCCCAGCCAGAAAACCAGTTTGTCATCGCCGATCCTGCCCGTGCCCCGTTACAACCGGGTAAAGCACAGGTTTTGCTGGTCAATGACCTCAAGGTCAAGAGCGAACTGCTGGCGGACTGGTTGGCCCCAGGCGGTTACCTGCTCTATTTGCAGCCGGGCCCCCGTCATCAGTGGCAACTGCGGGTCAGCCTCAACCCGGTGAGCATGGAGCATCCCCTGAGCTGGCCCACGTTGCCGGGGCTGACTGCAATGGGGCAACAGCGCTGTCAATTCGCCCTGCAGATGGATCAAGCCCTGCGCAGCTTTATTCTGGAAACCAGCCGTCTTGGCTGGCGAGCCACTGGCGAACAACGCCATGATTTTATCCAGCAAGGGCCGGATGAGCTGGAGCAGGATCTGCTGCTGACCTTGTGGCAAAAGCCGCTCTGATAGCATGAAAAACGTCCCTGTTTTGTTGAAAACAGGGCCGTTTTTGTACGTAAGATAATATGGTATCGATGGATGCTGAAGATGGTTTGCGCCATGTTTGGTGACACATTCACCTATCTATCCAGCCAACGGGTGTGCCCTTGACTCCTTGCGCATCGCCCGCCACATCACCAGTACCAGCAACGAGCTGCAAGTCGGTAGCGCCAACCAGACACCGGGTACCCCCCACAGGGTTGAGAATCCCCACAAGAAGCCGCCGATCAACACCAGCTTGCCGCCAGTGAGCAGGGAGGCGATGCGGGCCCGGTTGATGGCCTGGAAATAGGTAGCCCCCACCAGCAGTAATCCTTCCATCGGCAAGCCCCAGAAATAGAGCCAGATCCCGAGGCTCGCCACCGGCAGCAAGGTTGCGTTGTCACCGGCAAACAGATAAACCGCCCCTTCCGGCCATAGATAAAGCGGTATCATGGCGCACAGGGCGATCCCCAGCGTCACCCCGAGCGCCAGATTACGCACCCGCAACACCCGCTGCCAGTGACCAGCCCCGGCGTTGAAGCTGGCGATGGGCTGGATGCCCATGGCGACCCCCTCGAACACCAGATAAAAGAACGCCTCGGTGTAGCTGATCACCCCGTAGGCGGCCACATGCAGCGAGGTGCCCACCGCCAACAGCGCCTTGTTATGCAGCGCCAGTACCACCGAGAGGTAGAGGTACATCAGAAAGCTCGACACTCCGAGTCGCACCGTTTCAGCCATCAGCGCGAGATCAGGGCGCAGGGTGTCCCAGCTGATCCGCAGCTGGCTGCGCGGCGTGAAGAAGTGCCACAGACAGGCAAGGCCGGTGACGGCCTGGGAGATCATGGTGGCCGTTGCCACCCCGGCCAGCCCGAACGGGAACACCACCATCAGCAGATAATCGAGCCCCACATTGAGTAGCCCCCCGACCACCATGATGATGGTGACAAACCCGGGTCGGCCATCGTTGCGCAGCAATGAGCTGAATGCCATCGACAGCACGGCAAACACCCCGAGCCAGGCGTAGGCCTGCAGATAAGCAAGACCGGCCGTGAAGATCTCTCCTTCCGCCCCCATCCAGGCCAACATGGGCTCGCCATAGCGGATCCCGATAAAGCTGAGCAGTGCCGAGGCCAGCAGCACCATCACTAGTGCATTGCCGACGATATGGCGGGCTTTGGCCGGGTTGCCTTTCCCCAGATAAAAGGAGACCAGCGACGAGGCTCCCATGCCGATCAGGGCCCCCACCGCATAGAGCACGGCGCAGATGGGATAGGCCAGCATAAGACCAGCCATGCCGTCCTGACCGAGCAAGTGGCCAACGAAGATGCCATCGATGGTGACATAGATGCCGGTGATCAGCATGGCCGCCACGGTCGGGGTTACGTAACGCCAGAAAAGGCGAGATAGCGGGGCTGTGCCCAGATCAACAGCTGACATATTCGACTCGGTGGAGAGAAAGCGGCCGGGATCATAGCGAAACGGCAGCACGACTTCCTGTTATTTGTGTTATGAATCATTAATATAGACTGCTTTACCCGCCTCCCTGCCCTGTTTTAGGCTAGGGCCACCTCTTCTGAACGGAAACGAGCCTCATGTTGCAACGCCTGCTCACCCTCTTGCTGCTCTCCCTTATCTTGTTGCCGCCCGCCGTGCGCGCCGACGATGCCATTGCCCAGGCTGAATCCCTGTTGCAGAGCGTGCCCAAGAGCGATACCCCGGAAAACCAGAAACTGCGGGAGAGCTACCAGCAGGCGCTGCAATTTGCCAGAGAGGCCGAGCGTTACCGGGAGCAGAGCAAAGCCTATCAGCAGATCCTCATCGACTACCCCAAGGAGTCGGCGCGCCTCAAGGATAGCCTGCACAACTATCAGCCCGCGGCTCGTCCGTCGCTGGCGAGCCTCAAGGAGGAGGCGCTGCGCCAGGCCATCGGCCTGAGCAGCAACCGTCAGCTTAACCTGCGCAAGGAGCGGCAGGGGGTAATGGATAGCCTCAACCAGCTGGAGAGCACCGGGCAGGAGTATCACCTGCGGGTGGATGATCTGCGCAAACAGCTACAACTGACCCGCAGTCAACTGGAACGACTGAGTTTCAGCAGCGAATCGGATCGCCAGCAGGAGGCCCAGTTGCTGCTGACCAGAATGAAGGAGCAGAGTCTCTCTGACCGGATCCAGATGCTGGAGCTGGAGCAGCTCTCGGCCCAGCAGCGCAACGATCTCGGCAAGCTGAAACTGCAGGAGCTCAATCTGGCCATCGCCGACGAGGATGAGTGGCAAGCCAGCCTGCTGACCCAGCAAAACCAGCTGCGGCGGGAGAAGACCGAGCAGGCGCTGGAGGAGAGCGAGCGGCTGCGCAAACAGCTCACCACCGACATGCCGCTGCTGCTGGAGCAGCAACAGCAGAATCAGGCGCTCTCCATCCAGCTCGGCACGCTGGAAGATCAGATTGAGCGGGTGCAGGACGAGCAGCGCAGCGTCGACAAGAATCTGTTTGCACTGAATGAGCTGGTCAACTCGGTGCGCGAACAGCTGGAGTGGCTGCAGATCAGTAATGCCTACGGCGAAAACCTACGCAGCAAACTTTCCGATCTGCCACCCCAATTCCCCCTCGACAAGCTGGAGTCCGCCATCGTCAACGCCCGCATGGCCAAGTACCAGTACGAGAGCGAGCAGGATGGCCTCAAGGATACCCGCCAGCTGCGCGACAAGCTGATGGCCGAAGAAGAGGTGACGCTGGATCGGCCGCAGCAAGCTGTGCTCGATAACCTGCTCAAGGCGCGGCGCCAGCTGCTGACCCGGCTCAACGACGCCTCCGATACCCTGATCCAGGAGCAGACCCGCCTCAAGCTGCTCTACAGCCGCCAGAACAGCAAGATCGACGAGATCCGCGAAATAAGCGCCAGCCACCTGTTCTGGATGCCGGATGTGCGCCCCTTTACCCCACAGGTAATGCTCGGCATTCCCGCCGCGCTGACCCTGGCCTTCAACCCGGACAACTGGCTGCAACTGCCCCATGCCATCGCCGAAAACAGCCCGCTGAGCCTCACTCTGGCCGGTATTGGTTTGCTGGTACTGGCCTGGAGCTGGTTCAAGCTGGCCCGTCACCTGAACCAGTATTGCGACCATATTGCGCCGCGGATCGGCAAAGTGACCCAGGACAAATTCAGCCTCACCAGCCGCTTGCTGCTGCGCTCTCTGCTTGCCGCCCTACCGCTGCCCGCCATGGTGCTGATGGTGCGCGGCCTGCTCGAAGGGGCCTGGCAATACCCGTTTGCGGTGGCGGTGGCGCGCGGCCTTGGTGAGATCTGGTTTCTGCTGCTGGCACTGGTGATGGCGCGCCATCTGACGCTGGAGCGAGGGATCCTGACTCACCACTTCCGCTGGCCTCGGGCACAGGTACAAAAGGTGTGGGGGCAGTTTCGCACCTTGCTGCTGGTGCTGATCCCGAGTTTTTTCGTGCAGGGGATGGCCAACAGCTATCAGGAGCACGCCTTCTACGACTCCCTCGGCCGGATGGCCTTCATGATCGGCGCCCTCTGGCTGCTGCTCTTTTTTGCCCGCCTCAACCGGGAGCGGCTGCCGCTCACCTGGGGCCAGACCGACATGAGCAAGCCCCATCTGCTGCACCACTTCATCTGGAACAGCCTGATGCTGGCGCCGCTGCTGGCGGTGATCGGCGCCCTGTTTGGCTACTTCTATACCTCGCGCACCCTGCTGCGCCAGCTGGAGCTGAGCCTGCTGGTGGGGCTGGGCTGCCTGCTGGTCTACTATCTGGCCAGACGCTGGATGCTGATCCAGCGCCGCCGCCTCGCCTTCGATCGCGCCAAGAGCAAGCGGGCCGAGATCCTGGCCCAGCGCGGTCGTGACGACAATCAGGAGGAGCTGAGTTCAGAGATCCCCGATGTGGTGGAAGAGAACGAGCTGGATCTCGATACCATCAGCGCCCAGTCACTGGGACTGGTGCGCACCCTGCTGATGCTGGGCTTCACCATGCTGGTGGTGGTGCAATGGTCGGATCTCAACTCCGCCTTCAGTTTCCTCAGCAATATCGAGGTGTGGCAGGTGAGCAGCAAGATTGGCGGCATCGAGCAGCTCTCGGCCATCACCTTGCAGGATCTGATGCTGACCGCCTTCGTCTTTATCCTGACCGTGGTGACCGCCCGTAACTTGCCGGGGCTGATGGAGCTGACCCTGCTGCAACATCTCAGCCTCTCCCCCGGTACCGGCTTTGCCCTCACCACCACCAGCAAGTATCTGATGATCCTGATCGGCGCCCTCACCGGCTTCTCCATGCTCGGTATCGACTGGTCGAAGACCCAGTGGCTGGTCGCCGCCCTCTCGGTGGGGCTGGGTTTCGGTCTGCAGGAGATCTTCGCCAACTTTGTCTCCGGTCTCATCATCCTGTTTGAAAAGCCGATCCGGCTCGGTGACACCGTCACCATCCGCGATCTCACCGGTACCGTCACCAAGATCAAAACCCGGGCGACCACCATAGTGGATTGGGATCGCAAGGAGATCATCGTGCCCAACAAGGCCTTCATCACCGAGCAGTTCATCAACTGGTCGCTCTCCGATGCCATCACCCGGGTCAAACTGCGGATCCGGATCGGGCTGACCCGAGATCCGAAACTGGTGCAGCGTATTCTGGAGGAGTCCATCCAGGCATCGGCCCTGGTACTGGAGACGCCGACCCCCGAGGTCTTCCTGATCGAGTTCACCGACTCGGCGCTGATCTACGAGATCCGCCTCTACGTCAACAACATGGATCACCGGATGCCCATCACCCACGAGGTTCACTCGCTGGTGCTGGAGAAGATGCAGCAGCAGGGACTTCCACTGCCCCATCAACAGATCGACATTCACCTGAGTCGCGGCTGAACCGCGAGGTAAGAGGAGCAAAACATGCAGATTATTGCCCACCGTGGCGCCAGCGGTCTGGCTCCGGAGAACACCCTCAAGGCGATGGCCAAAGCGCTGGAGCTGGGAGCGCCAGCTATCGAGATCGACGTACAGGCGGCCGATGGCGAGTTGTGGGTATTCCACGATCGGCGGTTGGAACGCTGCACCAACGGCAAGGGGGTACTGGCCGAACAAGCTCGCGCTTATCTGGAGCAGCTTGATGCGGGTGAGGGGGAGGTGATCCCGACCCTGTGGCAGGTGATGGAGATCATCGCCGGACGCTGCGAACTTCACATTGAGCTCAAGGGCGCTCATACCGCCGACGCGGTGGCAGCCTTGACCCTGCGGGCAGAAACAGAGCTCGGTTTTGCTGCCTGTCAGTGGGTGGTCTCCTCCTTCCACCACCCTGAGCTGGCCCGATTTGCCGCTTTGCGGCCCAATATCCGGCTCGGCGCCCTGACCGCCAACCTGCCGCTTACACTGGCGCAGTTTGCCGAAGATCTGGGGGCCTGGTCACTCAATTGCGATGTGGATTTTGTCGACCGGCTGCTGGTTGAAGATGCCCATCGACGCGGGTTAAAGGTGCTGGTTTATACCGTTGATTATCTTGAGGATTATGAGTCGCTCGCCAGCATGGGGGTCGATGGAATCTTTACCAATCGACCTGATCGTTTTTTGGTGCCATGAGGGCGCGATACACATATGGATAAGCACTGATTTAGGCGCTAACTTTAAATAGCAGTTCGGGATACAAAAAGTTCAACAACGGCCGATAGCTACTGGCTCATAACAATAACGTGCATATACACACTCTGACTGACGCTCACAAGGATGTAACCATGAACTTATCCATAAAAAACAAGCTGGTCCTTGCGATAGGGATCATTATTCTGGTGATCACCGGCCTGCAGGTCTGGTACAACACCACGCAACTGCGCAGTGAAACCCAGCGTCTGGTCTGGAACATCATTGACGAAAGCTCCATGGCTAACGTCAAGGGGATCTCCCGCTGGGTCGACTCCCGGATCAGCATTGTCAGCACCACCAAGGAAGCATTCGCCAAAGAAGATGAGCCCATCAGCCATCTGGCCCAGTCGATGAGCGCCGGTGGCTTTGACCTGGTCTATGCCGGTACCGCTGATGGCAAGATGATCCAGAGCAAGCCGACCGACTTGCCTGCCGGTTATGACCCCCGTCAACGCCCCTGGTACCAAGATGCCATGGCGGCAGGCAAGCTGGTCATCACGGCGCCCTATGCCGATATCTCCAGTGGCCAGTTGATCGTTACCATTGCCGAGCCGTTTCAGCGTGGCAACACTCAGGGGGTCATCGCCGGCGACGTCTCTATCAGCGCCCTTATCTCGGATATTCTGGCGGTCAGCTCCGAGGGCACCTACGCCATTCTGGTAGACAGCAATGGCACCATTATCGCGCACCCTGATGCCTCGTTGAGCTTGAAACCCGCCACAGCTCTGGCACCCGAGTTGTCCGCCTCTTACATCAACCAGATTGCCCATGACGGCATGATCAACGAGCTGGTGATCAGCGGCAAGAAAGAGGTCTTTGACTTCAACGCGATCCCTAATACCAGCTGGTATTACGGCATGATGGTGGATGAAGAGACCGCCTACCAGTCGGTACGCAGCATGGTCACCTCCTCCCTCATTCAGGGGCTCATCACCATACTGATCGTGGCTGGCTTCTCCTATGTCGCCATCAACGGCTCGCTGGCCCCCCTGAAAACCCTGGGCGAGGCGATTGCCGATCTCTCCCGTGGCAACGGCGATCTGACCCGCCGCATCAAGATCGAGCGTGAAGATGAGGTGGGTGCTGTTGCCAAACACGTCAACACCTTCATCGACCGGATCCATGTAATGGTGCAGGATATCTCCAACTCCTCCGGTCAACTCAACCAGCAGGCCAAGTCCTCCCACAGCATGGCGGAGAAGGCCAATCAGGGGCTGGCACGCCAGCAAAACGAGATCTCCCAGATCGCCACTGCGGTACACGAAATGTCAGCCACTGCGGTCGAGGTAGCCAGTAACGCTGAGCAGACAGCAGATGCGGCTCGCTCGTCTTCTAGTAGTTGTGAGCACGGCAAGCAGGTGATCGCTCGCAATCAGCGCTCCATCACTGATCTGGCGACCCAGGTAGAGCAGGCCTCCAACATCATTCAGGAACTGGAGAAGAACGCTCAGGAGATCAACACCATCCTTTCTACCATTCAGGGCATTGCCGAGCAGACTAACCTGCTGGCATTGAACGCGGCGATTGAAGCCGCCCGGGCGGGTGAACAGGGTCGTGGTTTTGCGGTGGTCGCCGACGAGGTGCGGGTATTGTCACAGCGTACCCACAGCTCCACCGTCGAGATCCGCAGCATGATCGAGACTCTGCAGCGCAACACCCAGGGGGCAGTCAGCACCATGCACGAAGGGCAACAGCTGGCACAAAACAGCGTGGATGATGCCAACAATGCCACCCATGCGCTGGAGCAGATCACCACCTCGATCAACCAGATCTCCGACATGGCGACCCAGATCTCCAGCGCGGCTGAAGAGCAACGGGCCGTCACCGATGAGGTCAGTCGCAACATTCAAGCGGTGAAAGATGTGTCTGACGAACTGGCGGTAGATGCGGACAGCTCCCGGAATCTCTCTGAACAACTTAAAAATATTTCGGGGGAGTTGAGCAATCAGGTCGGCATGTTCCGTATTTAACACAGATAGCCAGTGGCCTGTTGGCCCGGCTCTGATACAAAAATCCCCGCCTTGTCTGGCGGGGATTTTTTTGAGCCGCAGGGCATGTTTTCGCGCGGGTTCGATCAGGGGCTAAGCCTTCACCCTCACTTTCACCTTCATCTGGATGCCACGCTTTGCACCGATGCGCTGCGCAGGATCAACAGATGCAAACCCGTTGACCAAGGGGGCGCTGCTGGATGCGGATTGCCGCGCTGTGGTTCAGACCAGCCGGTGCTGGCGGCGACCGGCTGCGAAAGCGTTGATGTTATCGATCAGTTGATCGGCCAAGCGCTGCATCGACTCCTCGCTGGCCCAGGCCACATGAGGGGTCAGAATGAAGTGGGGGTATTGCAGGGCCTTCATCAGCGGGTGATCGGGGGGGGGAGGTTCGATACTCGCCACATCGAAGCCTGCGCCACCGAGCTGACCATTGGCCAACGCTTGCAGCAGCGCCTCCTCATCCACCAGTCCACCACGGCCGACGTTGATCAGCAAAGCCCCCGCTTTCATCAGCCCCAGCTCCCGCTCGCCAATCAGGTTACGGGTGTAGGGGGTCAGCGGGCAGTGCAGACTGATTACATCCGAGCTTTGCAGCAGTTCATCGAGGGGCAGCCGATCCTCATCGTGGCTGGCGCCAACCTGACTCTGGGCGTAGCGCACCGTCATCCCCATCCCTTTGGCACGCTCGCCAAGCGCTTGGCCAAGGGTGCCCTTGCCGATGATGCCGAGCTGCTTGCCATGTAGATCCATGATGTTGTGGTCGAAGAAGCAAAACTGGCCGCTCTGTTGCCAGCGCCCCTCCAGCAGCGACTGGCGCCAGCAGAAGAGGTTGCGCGACAGGGCCAGCATCAGCGCCATGGCGTGCTCCGGTACCGAGGGGCCCGAGTAGTTGCGGATGTTGCACACCCCGACGTTGGCGGCGCGGCATGCCGTCAGATCCACGTTGTCGCTGCCGGTGGCGGCCAGTGCGATGAGTTTGAGCTCCGGCAGTTGAGCCAGCTCGGCGGCCCCGATCCGCACCTTGTTGATGATGGCGATGCTGGCATCTTTCAGCCGCTCCACCACCTGTTCGGGGGTTGTGCGTGGATAGCTCTGCCAGTGATGGGGGAAGTTGGGGTGATGCAGGGTGATGCCCGCATCCAGGGTATCGCTGTCGAGAAATACGATTTGCTGCATGGACCTGCCTGCCATTTTCCGGGTCGAGAGGCCATGATGCCAAAGAGGATGCGGTCAGGGCCAGCCCGGCTCGGTGTCAAGCCGGGGCTTTATCCGGTAGATGTGAGCTTGCGCGCGCTTTGTTGCGCCACTGTGGGGGCTGGTTTAGAGCCAGCCCAGATGATTGAGCCAACCCTGAATGCGGGTAGGGGTCTCCCCCAGTTCCATTAGCGCGTAGGGGCGATAGTTGAGCTTGTGGCTGCGGCGGCTCTCGCTTCTACGGGCCTCTGCGGCCAAGAGTGGCCAGCGGCCGCCATCCTCCTGATAGAGATCGAGGGTGGGGATGGCAGCCTGAGCCACCTGTTTGGCCAGCATCTGATTACTCTGCTGATTGGGGAAAAAACCGTCGAGCAGCACCAGCGCATCGGGGGCGGGCAGCTGTTCGCTGGCGATAAGGTTGGCAGTCCAGGCGGCGCCCGTACCTTGCGCCAGGATCAGCTTGAAGCCCCCTTCTTGTAGCTTGGCATCGGTCAGTTTGCTGATCCGCTCGGCAAACTGCTGGCGAAATGCATCGCTGTTTTTCTGCTTCTTTTCGGCGGCAGGGTCGAATTCGGTCTGCTGGGGGGAGGGGAGCAGCAGCAGGGTATCAAAGCCCAGCTGGCTGAGGGCGCGGGTCAGTTGCCACAGCTGGCCGCTGCGCTGCCAGTCGGGCAGCAAAATGGCCAGCCCAAGGTAGTTTTCACTGTCGTGTTTGGCAAACAGCACCGTCTGCTTGTCGATCAGGGTGGCATCGGGCAGCCCTTGCCAGTCGCCGGCTTGCCAGTGATCGAGAGGGAGTGGTGCGGCGACGGGGGGGGCGACTTCGCTCGCTTGCGTCACGTTGCCAGCCAGCATGGTCAATAACAACAGTGATAAGGATAATCTGGCCATAGTGTGCTCCCCCGGTTAACAGGGTTAGCGGCGGCGGCGAGATTTTCTGAAGGTGGGGAGTGTGATGGCAAAGCGGAAGCAATAAAAAAGCGAGCCGGGGCTCGCTTTTTTGCACTCAAGACAAAGCGGTCAATTAGTTGACGCGACGCTTGAATTCGCCGGTGCGGCTGTCGATTTCGATCTTGTCACCGATCTCTACGAAGGCGGCAACAGCCAGCTCGTAGGTGGTGCCCTTCAGACGGGCAGGCTTGGTCACTTTACCGGAAGTGTCGCCACGAGCGGACGGCTCGGTGTACTCAACTTCGCGAACGATAGTGGTCGGCAGTTCCACGGAGATGGCTTTCTCGTTGTAGAAAGTTACTTCGCAGATGTCTTCCATACCGTCTACCAGGTAGTTCAGCGCGTCACCCAGGTTGTCTTTCTCGATGTCGTACTGGTTGTACTCGGTGTCCATAAAGACATACAGGGGATCGGAGTAGTAAGAGTAGGTGCACTCTTTACGCTCCAGCTGAACCACGTCCAGCTTGTCGTCGGCCTTGAAGACGGTCTCGGTGGCGCTGCCGTTCAGCAGGCCTTTGAGCTTCATTTTGACCACGGCGGAGTTACGGCCGGATTTGTTGAATTCAGCCTTCTGAACCACCATCGGCTCGGTACCGATCATGACTACGTTACCAGCGCGGATTTCCTGTGCGGTTTTCATGTAAAAAATTCCTGTTCGTGAAACGGACGGATAAAAACTGCCAGATTATATACGGCTTTCTAAAAATTTCACCAACCGCGTGACGAGATCCCCATCCCGGAGCAACTTCTGTGACCAGCTTCGCCCATGTTGCTGCCAAATGGCGCTATATCGGGGCCATTGGGCCCAAAGTTCGCCTGTCTCCTCCCCCTGATTGAGGGCATGGCTGAACTTTCGTAACCATGGGGCTGCATCTGCGGGCAGTGCGGCCAGATAGTGATCGAGGAAACCGTCCAGTTTGATCATGTGGGCCTGCTCTTCTTGCGGGTAGATGTGCCATAAGAAAGGGCGTGCAGCCCACTGGGCTCGCACGAAGGAGTCCTCCCCGCGCACCAGATTGAGATCGCAGCTCCACAGTAGCCGATCGTAACCGGCCTGATCGGTCATTGGCAGCAGCTTGATGGTTAGATTGCCCGAGTGGAGCAGATCTCCCGCCTTGGCGGTGGTGATGGAGCCTTCAATGCCCGCGCCCCGCAGCACATCCTGCAGCGAACGCCCCAGCGGCAGCAGCAAGGTGACGGGGGTAGTGCTCTGGCACCAGCTGTTGATCAGACTCACCAGCGCATCACTTTCGTAGGTAAAGAGGCTGATCCGCAGCTCGTTCTCTTGTTGCGCTGGCAAACCGAGACTGGCCCAGTAGGCAGCAAGGCCCGCCTTATCCTGTTGCCACCGCTCCCGTTCGGCGATGAGCCCCTGCTCACACAAGAGGCCACCGGTTTTAGGGGTGAAGCCCGGAAAGAAAAAGTATTTGTTGAGACTCTGGTTGCCGACTCGCTGGGGTGAAGCGAGGGCGTGGCAATCCTCGACCCAGCTCTCCGCCGAGAGGTACTCCAGATTGATCCAGCAGGGGGGCTTGGGTTGGCTGGCCATTTGTTCAATGAAGGAAGCGGGCAGCTCGCAGGCAAAGGCCTCGATCACCACCTTGGCCGGGGTTATGTCAGTCGGCAGGGTCTCATGCCAGTGCTGGATATAGATGCCCGCGACCCACTGGCCATCCTGCGCCGGATCTAGCCCCGGACAGATGCGGGCGAAGCTGGCCAGATCGTCCACCCAGAGCCGCACCTTACCATGCCCCTCATGCTCCAGCTGGCGGGCCAGTCGCCAGGTGACACCAATATCACCGAAGTTATCGACGACGCAGCAGAAGATATCCCAGTCAAAGGGGGGCAGTGGGCTTGTCATGGCTCGGGGTTCCAGATGCAAAAAAACCGGTGCGCAGGGTAGCACACCGGTGGATTGGCTTCTAACCATCAGCGCCTGATGGCGGTCTGCGGAAAGTTACTCCTTACCGTAGACGTTGTTCTCTTGCTCGTGCACCCGGATAAAGGTAGTGCGTTTGGTCAGTTCCTTGAGCTGGCTGGCACCGACATAGGTACAGGTGGATCGCACACCACCGAGAATGTCGCGCACGGCGTTCTCGACCGGACCACGATAGGGCAGCAGCACGGTTTTACCTTCGGAGGCGCGATACTCGGCAACGCCACCGGCGTGCTTGTCCATGGCACTGGAGGAGCTCATACCGTAGAACTTCATGAAGGGCTCGCCGTTCACATCAACGATCTCGCCGCCGCACTCCTCGTGGGCTGCCAGCATGCCGCCCAGCATCACGAAGTCGGCGCCGCCGCCGAAGGCTTTGGCCACATCGCCCGGGCAGGTGCAACCGCCGTCCGCGACGATCTGGCCGCCGAGGCCGTGGGCCGCATCGGCACACTCGATAATGGCGGAGAGCTGCGGGTAGCCAACGCCGGTTTTGACGCGGGTGGTGCAGACCGAGCCCGGGCCGATGCCGACCTTGACGATGTCGGCGCCGGAGAGGATCAGCTCCTCCACCATCTCGCCAGTCACTACGTTGCCCGCCAGAATGACGTGGTTGGGGCAGGCTTCACGGATTTTGCGCACGAACTCGACGAAGTGCTCGGAGTAGCCGTTGGCCACGTCAACGCAGATGAAGCGCAGTGCGTCGGACATGGCGAGGATCTGACGCGTCTTGGCGAAGTCATCCGGCGAGGTGCCGGTCGATACCATCACGTGGCCCAGCAGGGCCGGATCGGTGTCGTTGACGAAGGTTTGCCACTGCTCAAGGCTGTAGTGCTTGTGTACTGCGGTCATCATCTCGAAGCCAGCCAGGGTTCTGGCCATGGCGAAGCTGCCGACGGTATCCATGTTGGCGGCGATAACGGGAACGCCTTGCCATTGAGTCTGGGTGTGCTTGAAGGTGAACTGACGGGTCAGGCTGACTTGGGAACGGCTCTTGAGAGTAGAGCGCTTGGGGCGGAACAGGACATCCTTGAAACCGAGCTTCAAGTCTTCTTCGATACGCATTACGAATTCCTTATTGAGCCTTGTTGAAAGTCACTTTTGCAGTGGTCAATTTTCGGCAGGCGCAAAAAAACCGGTGGTTTTCAGGGCCTCCGGTTTACAACAGTGTAGGCAAAAATCCTGCCAGAACAAGACTGATAATTCACTCATTGTTGTGGTAGCCTTTGGCGTCACAACCTGAGGTTAACCACCAGCCTCATCCAGCACCGTCAGGTGCCTTGCTCCCCCTCGATATTCCCGCCCTCTTTTGCCGCTGCTCGGCCACCCTTTGTCGTCTCTCTCCTGACCCGCTAGGTATTATCCAAGTAACTGAAATAAATCGGATTGACCACTGATGCGGCTGTGGTAGATCTGGTCGCTGGATTGACAAGGCAGGGCAGTAAAATGGGCAAGATGATGGTGGGTGTGACCCTGATGCTGGCACTGTGTGGCAGTGCGCTGGCAGCGACCCAGGCCAGCTATGGCTGGATTGAGAAGGGACTTATTTTGCCCACCGGCGTGGCGGTGAAGATGAAACTCGACACCGGTGCACTCACCTCTTCCCTCGATGCTCGCTCTATCACCAGATTCAAACGGGGTGGTAAATCTTGGGTGCGCTTCATGCTGGTGGTGACCGATGCCGACAGCGGCAAACTGGTCAAACAGCAGTTCGAACGGCGGGTCGAGCGTAGCGTGACGGTGCGCGGGGCGGGCGGCATGGAGCAGCGGCCAACGGTGACCATGTCCATCTGTCTGGGGGACAAGGTGTATGAGGAGTGGTTCACCCTGCGGGATCGTAGCAAGATGATCTATCCGGTGCTGCTGGGCCGCCGCCTGTTGGCGGAGCTGGGCCCGGTGGATGCCAGCCGAATCTTTACCGTGCAGCCAGCTTGTCATTGAAAGCAAACAGCCCGTATCGCGGGCTGTTTGCTTATTACTTATCTTGCCGGCGGCAGCGGGAGTAACACACTCACTTCCAGCCCCCCTTCCGGCCGGTTGTGGACATCGAGATCGGCGCCGTGCAGCTGGGCAATACGCGACACTATGGCCATGCCGAGACCCACCCCATCCCCCTGCTGGGGATTGACCCGAAAGAAGCGTTCATACAGCCGGGGCAAGGCGCTGGTGGGAATACCGGGGCCATTGTCGCTCACATCCACCCTCACCCGGTTGCCCTCCCGCTCTACCCGCACCCTGATCTCCCCCTCCGGCTGGGTGTAGCGCAGCGCATTGTCGATCAGGTTGCTGAACAGCAGGTCGAGCAGGGTGGCCTGACCCATCACCAGCTGCGGCACTTCACACTCCAGCGACAGCTGCTGATCTTTTCGCAATGCGATGGGGGCCAGGGTTGCCAGGGTGCCTTGCAGCAGATGGCCCACCTCCAGTTCGGTCAAGACCAGCCCCTGCTGGTTGTCGATGCGGGCCTGGGTCAGCAGTTGGCGGATCAGCCGATCACTACGGTCGAGGGCCTGCAACATCTTGTGCAGTGACTGCTGACGGCTGGCGTCATCATCGGCCGCCAGGGCATTTTCACTGTGGATCCGCAGTACCGCCAGCGGGGTGCGCAGCTCGTGGGCCGCCTCGTTGGTGAACTGCTTCTCTCGCTCTATGGTCTCCGCCAGCGCCTGCATCAGCCGGTTGATCTCGTTGGTGAGCGGCGTCAGTTCATGGGCGCTCGTCTTGAGATTGAGCGGGCTCAGGTTGGCGGGATGGCGCTCGCTGATCGCTTGTGCCAGCTGGCGCAGGGGGGCCAGCCCGCGGGTGATGAGCCACCAGAGCAGGATCAGCAGGAAGGGGAGCGTCAGCAGCAGTGGCAGCATGGTGAGGGTGGCCATCTTGCTGGCCAGTTCGCTGCGCTCATCGTCCCGCTCCGCCACCACCAGCCAGGTCTGCTCCTGCTGGTTGTAGAGGGTGAAGGTACGCCACTGGTGGCGATCTTTTTCGACCGTGTCGAAGCCGATGGCCAGGGTGACCAGCGGCTGATCCGGGGCGCTGGGGGAGCGCAGCAGCAGCCCGCCCTGCTCGTTGAGCAGCTGGAAGTAGAGGTTGCGCTCGAACTCATGACCATAGGGGGTGGTATCCCGATCCTCGCCGCTCAGGTTGAGGCTGGCATCCTTCTGCCAATTGTCGGGGTTCTGCTGTTCCCACTCCTGATAGACGTTGCCGTTGGCGGGCAGTTGCCCCTGCTGGGCCATATAGCGGCCCAGCAGCTGGTTGGTGATGCGGGCTGACTGGGCGAGACGGGCATCGAACAGCTCCTCCATCTCATGGCTCGCCTCCAGATAGCCGATCACGGCGCTGATGGTGAGGCTGAGCCCCACCAGCGTCAGGATACCGGTCAGCAGAAAGCGGCGAATGGAGCGGGGGCGTTTCATCAGCTGGGGCTCCGGGTTGCCTGATCAAGCTGGGGGATGATATAGCCGACCCCGCGAATATTGCGGATAAGGTCGCTGTAGAACTTCTTGCGCAGATGGTGAATATGCACCTCTACCGCGTTGCTCTCGGCCCCTTCGTCCCAGCCGTAGAGGCTCTGTTGCAGCTGATCCTTGCTCAGCACCCGGCCGCTCTGGCTGATCAGCTCCTGCAGCAGCTTGTATTCATGGGGGGTGAGTTTGACCACTTCTCCCTGATAGGTGACCTGCTGGGATTCGGGATAGATGAGGATATCGCCATATTCCAGCACCGCCTGAGCCTGCCCCTTGCTGCGGCGCACCAGGGCGCGCAGGCGGGCGTTGAGCTCCTGCAGGGCGAAGGGTTTGACCATGTAGTCGTCGGATCCTGCATCGAGACCGATCACCCGATCGTCCAGCGCATCGCGGGCGGTGAGGATCAGCACCGGCAGCTGGTGGCCCTCCCGGCGCAGCTTGCGCAGCAGGCTGAGGCCGTCGATGTCGGGCAGATTGAGATCGAGGATCAGGGCGGCGAACTCGTCACTTTTGAGGGCCGTCAGGGCGGGTAGCCCCTGTTGCAGCCAGTCCACCGTGTAGCCGCTATGGCGCAGCGCATCCTGCATACCATCCCCCAGCATCACATCATCTTCTACCAGCAGGATCCGCATTCTTTTCTCCCTGTTTGTTGGGTGTCGCGATGTGGTTCAGCGCCAAGGCTTGCCGTGGCATAAACAACGCTGCCCACCAGTATGCAAGCTGGTGGGCAGAGTTTAAATAGATCTTTGATCCATCAGGGGTTTATAGCTTGGCCAGACGCTCGCGGATCTCCATTTTGCGCCCTTCGTCAGCCATTTCGCGGCCCGCACGGGCCGGGGCTGCGAACGCCTTGTCGAGATAGGTTTTGGCCTCGGCCTTGCGACCCTGATCGAGCAGGAAGTCGCCATAGAAGAAGTTGGGGTCGATGCCATCCGGATTGATGGCCAGCGCCTGCTTGAGCAGTTGCTCCGCCTTCTCGTCATCGCCAAAGCCGACCGGCCAGCCGGGCACCTGATAGTAGAGGGAGCCCAGACTGGTGTAGGCAGAACCGTCCAGCGCCTTGGGATCCTGCTTGAGCGCCAGCTCCAGCTTGGCCTTGGCCTCTTTCACCAGACTCAGAGCCCCCAGCCCTCCTTTGGCCCCCGCCCAGGTGCTCTTGACGATGGCAGACCAGATAAGCAGATCGGCGCGAAACGGCTCCTTGGCGCTGGCTGCTTCTGCCTGGGTGCTCAGGGTTTCGAGACAGCTCTCTTTCGCCTTGCCGGTCTGTTGATACTGGCAGACGGCCCACTGTTGCTGGATGGGTGCGAGGGCATCATCCGCGGCCATGACCGAGGTGGATCCCAGCAGGATGGCGATGGCACAAGAGGTAACTGATTGACGGAAAATGTTCATATTAATGCTCCTTCTTGGTCGGGATCGGGCGGGACAAGTCTGGTTGTGGCGCACTGTTGGCGCTGGCATCAGTCGTCCTTGGCTGAAGATGACGGGCATAACGTTTGATGATCGGCAGCTGTCTGGCTAGCGCCTTGTCGACGATGCCCGGCAGCAGGGCGTTGAGCCGTACGAACAGTTTTTCCGGCCAGCCGAGCCAGCTGCGGCGGGTTTCGTTGCACAGGGCGATGATGGCCTCTTCGGCTACTTCCTGCGGGCTGTCGGTCTGGGTGCCGAGCGCCGCATTCATCTCGTAGGCAGCTTCCGAGTTGAGTTTGGTGCGGGTAGCGCGGGGGGCGAAGTGCAGCACTTTGATGCCGCTGCCTTCCAGCTCCCGTCCCAACGCTTCGCTAAAGCCGCGCATGGCAAATTTGCTGGCGCAGTAGACGCTGTAACCGGGGTAGCCGATGCTGCCCAGGCTCGAACCCATGTTCATGATGATCCCCGGCTTGCGCAATCTGGGCAGCAGGGCGCGGGTGAGCTGGATCGGTGCCTCGATATTGAGCAGCAGCTGGCGCTCCACCTGTTCAAAGCTCTGATCTTCCAGCCAGGCAAACTGGTTGCAGCCGGCGTTGTTGATCAGGATGTCGATTCCGTTCTCCAGCGCCGGGTGTTGCAACAGCTTGGCCCGCTCCTGGGCAGAGCCAAGATCGGCAAGCACCACCTGATGGCGCTCGGGATGAGGCAGTGACTTGCACAACCGCTCCAGTACCGGACCGCGGCGGCCGTGCAGCAGCAGGTGGGCCCCCTGGGCCGCCAGCTCCTGCGCCAGCTCTTCGCCTATGCCACCGCTGGCGCCGGTGAGCAGCACGAGTTTCCCTTCAAGCTTCATGGTGTGGGTTCCCTTTTTGCTGTCTGCTGATCCGCTGCCCATTTACGAAGTGGCGGTGAGGTTGTAGAGCATCTCGCCATAGAGGCGGTAGACCACCTTGGCCCCGTGGATGATGGCCGCCTGATCCGCGGGACTCTCGACCCTGTCCATCAGGGATTCAAAGAACTTGAGGTGCTCCTGATCCAGAGTGCCGTGGGAGCTCAGGTAGCTCATCGCTTGCGGAGGCAGTCCGAGGCCGCTCTTCAGCTGGTCGGCCACGGTGAGGGCGATGGCCACGCTGGTGCCTTCCAGTACCTGCACCATGCCGAAGAAGCCCATGGGGTTGCCGCGCTGGATCTGGTCGTATAGGAAGGCAACCATCAGCTCGATGGGCAGCCCCGGCTGGCCGTGGCGCACCGCCTCGGCATCGCCGCCACAGGCGCGGATATCATTGAGGATCCACTCCTGATGGCCATACTCCTCGTCGATGTACTCGGCAAGGGCACCGCGTACCCACTCGTACTCCTGACCCAGCTTGCCGCCGGTTGCCATCAAGAGCGGAACGGTCTGGCGCACGTGGTAGTAAGCCTGCGCCAGAAAGGCGAGATAGGTGTCACGGCTGATGTCGCCACGGCGGCAGGCTTCGATGATGGGGGCGTTGAACAGATGCTCGCGCTCACTGGCAGTGGCTTGTTGCAGAGTCTGATAGAAGCTCATGATGATTCTCCGGTAAGGCATTGGCTAATTTGCTGGGAAAAGTGTTGGTAAATTTCGTTACGACGGGGGCGTCCGTTGGCGGTCAGCAGCCCGGGATGTTGATCCAGCGCTACCGGCAACCAGTGGTGCAGCCGGGCATAATCGGGCAGCCGCTGGTTCAGACCTGCGATCTGGCGTGGCAGATCCGCCTCTTTGCCCGGCAGGGGCTGGATCAGCGCCACGTTGGCGGGCTGACCATCGCCAAAGACCACGATGCGGGCGATGGCGGGGCAGAGCTGGGCCTCGGCTTCCACCCACTCCGGTGAAAAATTGCGGCCAAAGGCAGTGATCTGGACATTCTTCTTGCGCCCGGTGATATGGAGGTAGCCGTCATCATCCAGATGACCCAGATCGCCTGTGGCGATCTGCATGGCAGAAGGTTCGCCAGTGGCAATCTGTTCGGGAGTTGGTTCGCTGCTGCCGAGATAGCCCAGCATGGCACTGCCGCTCACCATAATTTCGCCGTCGCTGGCGATGGTGACCTGACAGTGGGGCAGGGGGCGGCCCACGCTGCCGGGCTTGTCAGCATCCGGGCTGTTGAGCGCCACCACTGAGCCGCACTCCGAGAGGCCATACCCTTCATACACCGGCAGGCCAAGCTGGCGAGCATGAGCGATAAGGTCGGGGGCCACTTTGCCGCCACCGACCGCAATAAAGCGCAATCCCTTGAGCTGCTGGAGCAGCATCGGCGTGCTGGCACACAGCGCCAGCAGCAGGCGCAGCAGTTCGGGCACCAGCACCAGACTGTGGGTCGGCCAGCGCAGCAGGGCTTCTCCCAACATGGCAGGGTTGAGCGAGCTGGAGCCGCTGAAGCCGAGCTCCCCGAGTGACGGAATGCGGCTGCAGGCGCCGGTCAGCAGCGGCACATAGAGGCCGGTGATGTTCTCGAGCAGGGTCGCCAGCGGCAGCAGGGTCAGGTGTTTTTCCACCTTGGCTGGAGCGACTCGCTCGGCCAGCGCATTGCTCACCGCCATCATCTGGGTCAGTGACAGGCAGACGCCTTTGGGCTGTCCCGTGGTGCCGGAGGTGTAGGTGATCTTGGCGGTGCCCTTGGGCAGCGCCGGTCGATTGGCCGGGGTATGGCGCCACAGCGGCAGCTCGCCGGTGATCAGCGAGAGGTGCTTTGCCGCATGCCAGCCCTGATGATGGGGGCCCACCAGCGCATCGGCGCCGCTGCTCTCCAGCAACCACTCTTGCTGGGCCAGGCTGAAGAAGTGGGGTACCGGGATGACCACGATTCCCGCCTTGCTACAGGCCAGATCCATCAGCGCCCAGGGCAGGCCGTTATCCAGTTGCAGGGCCAGACGGCTGATCCCCGCCTGTTCCAGTTGGCTGGCCAGACGCTGGATCTGCTGCCACAGGGTCTGATAATCCAGACGCTGCTGGCTGCTCAGCAGCGCAGGGGATTGCGGATTCTCGCGGGCATGTTTGGCGATGGCGTCGAACAGGCTCATTGGGCGCACCTTTTTTGATGGGTCTGGTTGTCACTGCTCTCGCTGGCATCGTCAAACAGGGTCGGCATGGGGGCCAGCAGATTGAGCAGCAGGCTGCTCTGGGCCAGCACCTCGCGCCCCTGATTGATGTCACCCACCATCACCTTGGGTTGGCAGCGGTAGTATTCGCCCCAGGCATCGGCATCGGCACCCACCTGATGGGCCTCTGCGAGAGCCAGCTCCACCGGATTAAGTTGCAGCCGGGCAAAACTGTTGCGCAGCTTGGCGGTGCCGGTAAAGACCACGTAGTCGAGGGTGTTTTCACACAGCAGACGACACAGCGCCGCAAACATCAGGCGGGCATTGCCCGGTTCGCTGCAGGCCAGATTGCCCACTTCGATAATGCGGTTGCGTGCCGGATAGACCCCGAGGCGAGTATTGATGGCGGCCTCGATGGGTTGCTCCAGATACTGTTCCAGATAGAGAGGCCCCTCGCTGGCATGATTGAGACCACAGGCACCGACCAGGGTCCCGTCCGCCCGATAGAGCCCCAGCAGACAGGGCAGAAAATGGGGGATGCGGGCGTTGAACTCGAGGGTGTAGGCGGCCTGGATATAGGTTTGCAGCGCCATGACCTGCTGCGGGGAGTTAGCTAGCAGCAACCGGTAGGGGGCTTGGATCTCGATGGTCATGGGTGACTCCTTCTCTTGCGATGGGTTTAGAGTAAAAGGGCAAACTTAAGAAACCCTTAAGGAGCCAAAAAGATTCGGCAAACCATACCGGCTGAACCGGGTTGAAAAACAGTTGCCAGCGGCAGGCATGGCAGGCAATCTGCGCCGCTGTCACTGTTGAGGAACCGCCATGTCATCCACCGTCTGCTGCCCCCTGTGTGCCAGCCATCGCAGTTATTCCCTGCCGGTAGCAGGCAAGCGCTATCATCGCTGCCTCGCGTGCGAGCTGGTTTGGCTGGATGAGGCGGATCATCTGGATGAGGCGGCGGAGAAAGCGGTCTATGACGGTCACGACAACCGGGTGGATGATCCCCGTTATCGCTCTTTTCTGATGCGGGCTTTTGGCGAGGTGTTGAGTCGGGTAGCGACCCCTGCCTGCGGCCTCGATTTTGGCTGCGGCCCGGGCCCTGCGCTGATGGCGATGGGGCGCGAGGCGGGTTACCAGATGGCGGGGTATGACAAGTTCTACGCCGATTTTCCCGAATTGTTGGCGCGCCAGTACGACTTCATCACCAGTACCGAGGTGATCGAGCATATCGCCGCGCCACGGGCCGTGCTGGAGCAGTTGTGGGCCTGCCTCAAACCGGGCGGCCTGCTGGTGTTGCAGACCCAGCGGGTGCTCAGTGACGAGCGGTTCAAAAACTGGCGCTATCGCCATGACCCGACCCACATCGTCTTCTTTGCCGAGGCGTCGTTTCAGACGCTGGCCGCCAGCTGGCAGGCCGAGCTCAGCTTCCCTCACGCCGATGTGGCGGTATTGCAGAAAGGCACGCCGTGAGGCGTGCCTTCGTCTTTTACTCGGCGGTTTCTTGCTCGGCTCTACTCCTTGTAGCCCTTGTCTTGCCACTGGTAGTACATCAGGGCAGATTTGACGCCAATTGACTTGAATGGCTCTGGCGGCAGCCACATCGGCAGGGTCTGCTCCGCGTGGTTGAACCAGGGGTGCTCCTTGCCCTGATAGAGGCTGGCCACGATGTCGCCAAACAGGAAGGAGAGGTTGATGCCGTGGCCGTTGTAGCCGAGGGCGTAGTAGATGTTGTTGTGATCCCCCATCACCCCCACCGCTTCGGTGCTGTCGCCGGTCATGCCAAGCACCCCGTCCCACACCTGCTCAAATTTGATCCCCTTGAGGGCCGGATAGAGGGTCACCAGCTCGGTCATCATCATCTCGCTGACCCGGTTGAGATCGCCCTTGTAGTTGAGGCCATCGTTGAAGACATACTCGGCATTGCCGCCACCGATGACGATGCGGTTATCCGGGGTCAATACCAGATGGAACAGGATGTTGCGGGTGTCGTAGTAGGGCACCCGGCTCTGCCACTGGATGGCGGCCAGCTGCTTTTTGCTGAGCGGTTCGGTGACGGCGCTCTGGGCGTGCACCGGAAAGACCCGGCCGCTGAAGTAGCCAAGCTTGGAGGTATAGCCGTTGGTCGCCAGCACTATGCTGTCGGCGGTTACCTTGTAGTTGTCGGCCACATTCAGTTCGATCTGCTTGCCCTCTTTGATCCCCATTACCGGGCTCTGCTCATAGATGGTGACGCCTGCCTGCTCCACCGCCTTGCGCAGGGCGTTGACCAGTTTCATGGCGTGAACCTGACCGCCATTGGGGTCGTAGACAGCCCCCAGGTAGCGATCGGTGCCGAGTTTTGCCTCTGTGGTATCGGCGTTCCAGTACTGCAGCGGGATGCCGAGGCGATTGGCGGTTTTCACATAGTCGCGGTACTCGGGGATATCCTCCTCATCGAGGATCGCCTCCACATAGCCATCGAGCTTGAGATCGGCCTCGACGCCGGTTGAGGCAACCAGCGCCTGCAGCTTGCGCATGCTGGCGACGGTGAGATCGTAGTGGCGCTTGCTCGCTTCCCCCTCTTCGTCGAGATCCATCACCTCGGAGCCCGGCAATACCATGCCGCCATTGCGGCCCGAGGCGCCACTGCCCACCTGCTTGGCTTCGAAGATGGCGATCTTGAGCGACGGATTGGCCTTGGCCAGATGCCAGGCGCTGGAGAGGCCGCTGTAGCCGCCGCCGACGATGGCGATATCTACCTTCATGTCTTGCGCCAGCGGGGCGCTCTGGGCTGCCGGTTTCTCCTTGAACCAGTAACTGGTGTTGGGCTCAAAGTCGCTCATTTTGGGGCCGCAGGCGGCGAGAAAAAAACAGCTGATGCACATGGTCAACGCTCGTTGGCAGAGGGTGGTTGGATTCATCTTCTACTCCGGTTACAGATACAAAATTTCAAATCATTCAATCGGGTTGGGCGGTATTGACCCGGCGACCTATGTCCCGCAGCCGGGCCAGCTGATCGGCAAGACCGGGCCCTTCATCCAGACTGGTGACGAAGTTCCAGAGGTAGGTCATCACAGCATAGACATGGCCTGCCGAGACCTGGGGCTGGGCTATCAGCATGGTGATGGCCAGCAGGAATAGCAGGGAGGCGCTGATACCGACCGCCAGAAAGGCGAGTGCCTCCCGATCCGAAATCCGGATGCGCAGCCAGGCCAGCGCGCGGTAGTGGCGGGAGAGGCTGGCAGACTGGGCATGAGTGACCAGCTTGACCTCGTGTTCCAGTCGATCGTTGAGCCGCTCGTGCAGCAGCTGGTTCTTGCGCGAAAAGCCGGGCAGCAGCAGGCCGAACAGCAGCAATACCCCCATGCAGGCGATGCCGACCCAGAACTCGATCACCATCAGCATCACGGCCGCCCCGACGATGGAGATCAGGCTGGTCGCCAGGATCGGGATATGTTTCTCGAAGAAGTCGACAAACTCCCGCGCCAGGGTGACCCGCGCCACTATGGTGGATTGTCGCTCCTGCTGCTGGCGCTGGGTCAGGATCACCGGCACCGCCAGTGCCGCATAGATATGGGTAAAGGTGCGGGTATCGACAGCCCGGCGCAGGGCGCCGATCAGCCAGAACAGCAGTACGATCAGGGCGTAGCTTGAAGCCTGCCACCACTGCCCCTTGACGATGGCGTCGATGGCAAAGCCGGCGAACAGGGGATAGACCACCAGCAGGATGTTTTCGAGGGCCACCAGCGAGAAGGTGCCCGCCAGCTTGAGGGGATTGGCCCGCGCAATCGCCCCCAGCGAACGACCGGCCGAGTGTGGCAACGGCGTGGCCTGCTCGTTGCAACTGGCTGCCGAAGTGGTTGGTGTTGTCATGGGTTATCTCCTAAGATGTCGGAAACGCTCAGTTTGAGCAAGTGCTCAAAGTTTGTTTGAGCGCTCGCTCAAAGTCAAGCAGGTCGATTGGTATCGCAGGAGGTCAGATGGCACGCCCATCAGCAGAACAGCGTAAAGAGATGATCATCGAGGCCGTACTGGCCCTGTTTCGAGAGAAGGGGATGGCGGCATCGTCTACCCGTGATATTGCCGAACGCACAGGTCTGGCGCGCAGCCACGTCTACCACTACTTCAAGGATTGGAAGGAGCTCTGCCTCTGCGCCGTGGAGCGTTTCACCAGTCAGGAGATCGACGAGCAGCGGCAGTGGTTGCTGCCGCTGCCCGCCCGCGAAGCGTTGCCGCTGTTCGTGCGGGACAACCTGCCGACCAGTCAGGATGCCTCCTGGGCCATTTATCTGGATGCATGGAACGAGTCGCTACGCGACCCGGTATTTGCCGAGAGTTACCGCAAGACCATTCAGGCATGGCGCGAGGTGCTGGAGCAGATCCTGCAAAAGGGGATCGACAGCGACGAGTTTGTGGCGGGCGATGCACGGCGACTGGCGCGCCAGATCACCTCGCTCATCAACGGCTATGCCGATGACCTCATTCTGGAGCCGACCCCCGAGACGGTAGAGGCCACTTATCAAGAGATCATGCAAGTGGTCAATCAGCTGGTCTTGCCCCCGGCCCACTCATAGCGGCGCAGGAAAACAAGGGAGGGGAGGCGCGCTAGCGTGGTGCCTCCCCCGGTTTTGTTGGCCACCAGCCGGGCGCGCGATGGCCAGATACCAGGGAGCGGTTGTTGATGTCGATTACCCATTTGTCACTGCAAGATGCCCGTCATCTGCAACTGGCGGCGCAGGGGCTGCTGGTCCCCCGTCGCAGCAAGGCGACCCCGGCCGATCTGCTGGCCACCATTCGCCGCATGGCGCTGCTGCAGATCGATACCATCTCGGTGGTGGCTCGCAGCCCCTATCTGGTGCTGTTCAGTCGGCTTGGCCACTACGAACCGCGCTGGCTGGAGCTGCTGTTGGCCGACGGCGAGATCTTCGAATATTGGGCTCACGAGGCCTGTTTTGTGCCGCGCGAGGATTATCGGCTGTTGCGCCACCGGATGCTCGATCCCGCCGCCATGGGCTGGAAGTTTTCGGCCAACTGGCTCGCAACACATCAGCAGGAGATTGACCAGCTGATCGAGCGCATTCGTCAGCATGGCCCGGTGCGGGCGGCTGACTTTGAGCGCAAAGAGGGGAAGGGTAATGGCTGGTGGGACTGGAAGCCGGAGAAACGCCATCTGGAGGTGTTGTTTACCACCGGTCAGCTGATGGTGCGGGAGCGGCGCAACTTTCAGCGGGTCTATGACCTGGCCGAGCGGGTCATCCCCGAGTGGAGCGACCAACAACATCTGCCGAGCGTCGAGCAGGCGCAGCGGGATATGGTGCGCGCCAGCTGCCGGGCGCTGGGATTGGTCAAAACCGGCTGGGTGGCGGACTACTACCGGCTGCGGCGCGGTAAGTACGACGCCCTGCTCCATCAACTGGCGGACCAGGGTGAGCTGTTACCGGTGCGGGTGGAGGGGTGGCAGCACGGCGCCTTTGTGCACGCCTCGCTGGCCGATGAGCTGGCAAGGGCGCAGGCGGGCACCCTCAAGGCAACCCATACCACCGCCTTGTCGCCGTTCGATCCGCTGGTGTGGGATCGCAAACGGGCTAGCGAGCTGTTCAACTTCGACTATCGCATCGAGTGCTATACCCCGGCCCCCAAGCGTCAGTACGGCTACTTCGTGTTGCCCTTGCTCCATCGCGGCAAGCTGGTGGGCAGGATGGATGCCAAGGCTCATCGCCAGCAGGGGGTGTTCGAAATCAAGAGCCTCTATCTGGAAGCCGGGGTGAGAGTGACCCGCACCCTGGCGCAGGATCTGGCGAAAGCGCTGCACAAGCTGGCTGACTGGCACCAGACACCGCAGCTTCGTTATGGTGCCATTCCGGCCAATTTGCTGGCGTTGTGGCATGAAGGTGCCCCTGCAAAGTGAGCTCTATCCCTGCTGGACTAAGCTGCAAGGGGGATAAACAGTTCGGGAGCGGGAGATGAAACGAGCGGGAACATGGTGGGCGGGATTGGCGATGGCCATCTTGTCCCCCGCGCTATGGGGGCAAGAGCCGCCAGTGAAGATCTGTCTGGGGGAGGGCAACGAGTGGGCCCCCTTTACCTACTGGGAGCGCAAGGACGGGGTGCCTGATACCAGCCGCCTCACCGGCTCGGCCACCACCTTGGTGCTCGATGCCCTGCAACAGAGCGGGCTCTCGCACCAGATCCGCTATCTGCCCTGGGCGCGGGTGCAGCAGGAGCTGGCGGATTATCGCCAGAATGGTCTGTGTGAGCTGACCTGGGATGCCAGCTACAAGCCGGAGCGGGCCGAGTTTGCCTTCTACAGCGTGCCCCTCTATTACACCCACCTCGGTTTCTTCTATCTCAAGCGCCGTTTCCCCGAGCCACCGGATCTGCAAACGGTCAATCGCGCCCGGGTGTGCGGAGTGATCGGCTACAACTACACCCCCTATGGGTTGGCGCAGGAGCCACGCCGGGTCAAGCAGCTGCAGCAGGCACTGGACATGATGGGGCGGGATCGCTGCGACTTTCTGCCGAGTGAAATAGAGCCGCTGATGAGCGGCATCAGCCTTGGCATCTACCACAGCGAGAGCGGGTTGCTGCATCTCGCCTATCCCGGTCGCAAGGGATTTTATCTGCTGGTGAGCAAGGGCTCACCGCGCGCCCATGAGCTGGTGAATACCCTCAATCAGGCGCTGGTGGCATTTCAGGAAGGGGGGCATGCCGACGAGGTGATGCGCCGTTTCTTGTTACCGATGGAGTAACCACGAACAGCGGCCGTCACTATGGGGAGCAGATGAACAGAGGGCCAGCCGGTGCAAACCGGCTGGCCCTCTTGGTTAGTTAGGCGGTGTTACGAGGTGAGTCGTCAGGCCGCCAGACGGGTCAGCACCTTCACCAGCAGCTCGATACGCGGGGCAATGCTGGCCAGATCCAGATACTCCTCGTCACTGTGGAAACCTGCGCCGATGGGGCCGAGGCCATCCAGTGTCGGGATGCCGAGGGCGGCGGTCAGGTTGGCATCGGAGCCGCCCCCCACCTCCTGCCAGCTGATCGGCAGATCCAGTTCGGCACCACACTCCTCCACCAGCTGCATCAGTGCCTGAGTGCCCTCTGACGGTACCATGGCTGGCTTGTGCGCCTCGCGTGTCAGCCGGATGGTAACCCCTTCCAGATGGGGACGCTCGACCAGGGTGAGCAGGTGATCGTTGATCTGCTGGTACTCCTGATTGTCCCAGAAACGGACATCCACCACGGCGCTGGCATGGGCTGGCACTATGTTGGCGCCGTTGCCCCCCTCGACAACACCGATGTTGAGGGTGGTGCCGCTCTCGAAGTTGGTCAGGGCGTTGATAGCGAGGATCCAGTGACCCAACTCGGTGATGGCGCTGCGTCCTTTCTGCGGCTCGTTGCCGGCGTGAGCTGCCTTGCCGGTGAAGTCGATGCGATAACGGGCCATCCCCTTGCGGGCCTTTACCAGCGAACCGTCGGCGCGGGCCGCTTCGGCCACCAGCACCTGTTTCGCCTGTTTGGCCACCGCTGCCAGCCAGTCGCTGGAGTGCAGGGAGCCGATCTCTTCATCAGGGTTCATGCAGACGCAGATGCTCAGGCGATCGCGCACCTCGCTGGGCAGTTCACGCAGGGCGTAGACGATGTTGAGCAGCCCGGATTTCATGTCGGAGACCCCGGGGCCGTAGGCGCGCTCGCCATCGACGCTCATCGGGCGGGCAGCGGCGGTGCCGAGCGGGAAGACGGTATCCATATGGCCGATCAGCATTACATCGATCTGCGCCGCATCAGGCTGGTTGCGGATCTCCAGCCCCACTCCGGCGACGCCGCAGTCGACCCGTTTGATCTGCCAGCCGCCCATGGCTTCATATTTGGCGGCCATCAGGTCGGCCACTGCCGCAATGCCCGGCTGGTGCAGGGAGCCGCAATCCAGATTGATCAGCGGGGCCAGTTCGGCCAGGTATTGATCCAGAGAAAAAGTCATTGATTGCTCCACTATCAGGTCCGGGGTTAGAGAAGGATGTTCATCACCAGCATGGCGCCGAAGGCGTTGAGTACCGAGATGGCGACCATGATGGGGATGTAGCGCCCTTCGGTGCCGATACAGCCGAGGATGCGGCCCATGTACTGCACCTGCGAGCCCATCAGGTAGATGGCCGGAGCCAGAATGGCGATGTGGGTGCCGTTGAGGATCCCCTGATCGAACAGGGTAATGACCACGCCGACCGCGCCGCCCATCGACATCCAGGCGCCGATCAGCACGGCTGCCGCCTCACCGGGCAAGCCGAAGATGGCCATGATAGGTGCAAAAATGGCACCCATGGCATCCAGCGCGCCGGTGATCTGCAGCGCCTTGATGATGACGAAAGCCATCAGCACGTTGGGGACGGTGGAGGTGGTGGCGATGACCCAGCCCTTTTTGGCCCCTTCGACGAAGATATCGGTGACGATGGGTTTTTTGACGTTGGCCTGGCTCATTTGGCTTGCTCCTGAGTGTTGAGAGTCTGCGGGGTGTTGCTGCTATCGACGTGCTTGCCTTCGGTCATGTTGAGATAGACCCGGAACAGGTTGGCACCGACAAACTTGAAGGCGAACATCACAATAACCGCCAGACCGATGGAGGAGCTGACCGCCGGGCTGCCGTCCGCCAAAGTCAGGGTGAACAGCACGGCGCCGGAGGAGAAGAAGTTGACTATGGTGGCACCCGCGGAGAACTGGAACATGGTGAACACGTCGGTTTCACGCTTGGTGATCAGCCCTTCATCCTTGAGCTGGCGGGTCATGGCGGCACCGGCATCGGTACTCTGCAGGGAGGCGATCAGCGCCAAACCTGTGTTGCCGGGGATCCCCATCAGCGGACGCAGCAGCGGGGTCAGCAACTTGCGGGCTGCTTCCAGCGCGCCGTAGTGCTCCAGTACGTTGATCATGCCGAGGGCGAACATCACGGTAGGGATCAGGGTCAGGGCGAACAGGAAGCCATCACGGGCACCATTGCCCCCCTTGCCGCGCATGTCGGTCATGGCGGTCTTGATGCCGTCACCGTTCTCGCTGACGCTCTGCACCATGGTGCCGAACGAACCGTTCAGCGTGGTGAAATCGAAAACCCCGTACCACTCGCCAGATTGCAGCAGCCCCGAGAAGAAGACCACGGCAAAGGCCAGTGCCAGGTAACTGCCTATGCTCACCGAGCGTGTTTTATCCGTCATCATTAAGCTCCATATGAATAATTATTTAATCTGAGTAATTATGATTGATATGGATATCAATAAATTGACGATGGTCAAAAGGGTTTGCTGCAGATGACGAGTGTATTGGTGTTATGTGACGGAGATCGTGATGTGGCTGGGCGATAATATTGTTTTTATCGAATTTGTTGAGTGAATAAAAAGCAGGGCTGGATCGCGGGGCAATAAAAAACCGGGCACGAGGCCCGGTTTGGTCAATCAGTTAGATGCTCGGTGATTACTGGAATACCAGCACCATCAGCAGACCAACGGTAATGGCAGATACCAGGAAGGCAAAGCCATAGAACACATAGTGGTGCAGCTTGGTGGTGTGGATCCCCAGGTCGTGCAGACCGTGGTAGATACGGTGCATGCCGTGCCAGATTGGCAGGGCGATGAGCACCAGCAGGATGCAGGCACCCCACCAGGAGCTGGCGAACGCGTGCACGCGATCAAAGCTCATGGTTTCTACGTCCATGATACCCATGGGTACCAGCAGACCGGTGATGAGGACAATGACCGGCAGCAGCATGGCAACGACCATGCCACCCGCACCAAACAGACCCCAGTAAATTGGTTCGTCAGAACGTCTCATTGTTTTCTCCTCAGGCCACGATGATCAGGACAAGCAGGGAAACCACCGCCAGCGCCACATATTGGACGAGTACGATCGGCTTCTCTGGCACCAGGTCTTCACCACGGAAGATACGCATGGCTTTCGGCGCCAGGGCGAACCAGGTCTTGGCATGGAACAGGCACGCCGCCAGGGCGATGACATGGAACAGGATGGCGATCGGGCTTTGCAGGGATTCCAGCCAGCCGTTGAACGCTTCCTGACCCTGAACCAGACGCATCAGGCCCCACATCAGCACGACGGCATAGATGGAGACGAAGATACTGGTGCCTTCACGGATCATGTAACTGGTGTAAAAGGAGCTCTTTAGCCACCAGTCTTTCTTCATTTCGCGGACGTAAGGCTTACGTTTGCTATTGGTGTTGTTCATGGTCTCATTCCTGATCTCAATCTGGCTTGAACATGGCGATCATGTAGTCCTTGGCGCTTTCGACCTTGCCAAGCTGGATGGCTGCGGCCGGATCCACACCTTTCGGGCAGACTACCGAGCAGTAGCCAACGAAGGTACAACCCCAGACGCCTTCGTCCTGGCTGATGATCTTCATCCGCTCTTTGGACGCGCCATCGCGGTTGTCGGCGTTGTAGCGATAGGCCAGAGCCAGTGCTGCCGGACCGGTGAACTGCTTGTTGATGCCATATTGCGGGCAGGCTGCATAGCACAGACCACAGTTGATGCACTGGGAGAACTGGTGATACTTGGCCATTTCAGCAGGGGTCTGCTTGTATTCGCCATCACACAGGCTGCGCGGTTCGCTCGGGATGATGTAGGGCTTGATGCTCTCCAGCTTCTCGATGAAATCGGACATGTCGACCACCAGGTCACGCTCAATCGGGAAGTTGTTGAGCGGCTCGATAGTCATCTTGCCTGGCAGATAGTCGCGCAGGAATGCTTTACAACCCAGCTTGGGTACACCGTTGACCATCATGCCGCAAGAGCCGCAGATCGCCATCCGGCAGGACCAGCGGAAGCTCAGGGTAGAGTCCAGGTGATCCTTGATGTATTGCAGGGCATCCAGCAGAGACATCTCTCTGAGGTACGGTACCTGGAAGGTCTGCATCCAGGGTTCATTGTCCTGCTCCGGGCGGTAGCGCAGGATTTCAATTTCAATCATCTCAGCCATTCTTCTTAGCCTCGTCTTGTTTCTCACCTTCGGAACCGTACACGCGTTTGGCCGGTTGGGATTTAGTGATCTTCACATCGGAATAATCGATGGTCGGGGCGCCTTCCGGTGCGTAGAAGGAGAGAGAGTGCTTGAGGAAGTTCACGTCATCACGCTCTTCATAACCGTCCAGACGCTGGTGGGAACCACGAGACTCTTTACGGTTGATGGCGGAGTGAGCCATGGCTTCGGCCACGTCCAGCATGTAGCCCAGTTCGATGGCGTACAGCAGGTCGGTGTTGAAGACAGAGGACTTGTCGTTGATCTTGACCTTCTTGTAACGGGCTTTCAGCTCGTTAATCTTGTCGATGGTGCCCTGCATCAGCTCTTCGGTACGGTAGATACCGACACCGGCTTCCATGGACAGACCCAATTCGTTGCGGATATCCGCCGGATTTTCGGTACCGTCGATGTCCATCAGCGAGAGGTGCTGTTTGATCAGCGCTTCGGCTTTGGCGAGCAGTGCTTCGGTATTGCCGTGTTGCTGAGTCGCTGCGAATTCGGCAGCCTGTTCACCAGCCAGCTTGCCGAATACCACGATCTCGGACAGCGAGTTGGAACCCAGACGGTTGGCACCGTGCAGACCGACGGAGGCACACTCGCCTGCGGCGTAGAGGCCAGGCATGCGGGTTGCGCACTTGTTGTCAGTCTCGATACCACCCATGGTGTAGTGGGCAGTCGGACGTACCGGGATCGGCTCTTTGGCCGGATCCACACCCACGTAGGCCTTGGCCAGTTCGCAGATGAAAGGCAGACGCTCTTTCAGGTACTTCTCGCCAAGATGACGCAGGTCAAGGTGAACCACGTCGCCCATCGGGCCCTGGATCACGCGGCCTTTTTGCTGCTCTTGCCAGAATGCCTGAGAGAGACGGTCGCGCGGACCCAGCTCCATGTGTTTGTTTTTTGACTGGCCAATCGGCGTTTCCGGGCCCAAGCCGTAGTCTTGCAGGTAACGGTAGCCATCTTTGTTCAGCAGAACACCACCCTCACCACGGCAACCTTCGGTCATCAGGATACCGGTGCCAGGCAGGCCGGTCGGGTGATACTGGACGAACTCCATATCACGCAGCGGTACGCCGTGACGATAAGCCAGCGCCATACCATCACCGGTGACGATGCCACCGTTGGTGTTGTAGCGGTATACACGACCTGCGCCACCGGTAGCCATAATCACGGATTTGGCCTGGATGAAACGGGTAATGCCGTTCTGGATATCAAAGGTCAGCACGCCTTGCACACGGCCATCATCCACGATCAAATCGAGACAGAAGTGCTCATCGAAGCGCTTGATGGTCGGATATTTGATAGAGGTCTGGAACAGGGTATGCAGAATGTGGAAACCGGACTTGTCTGCTGCAAACCAGGTGCGTGGGATCTTCATTCCACCAAAAGGACGCACGTTGGCTTTGCCATCCGGCTTGCGGCTCCAGGGGCAACCCCAGTGCTCAAGTTGGACCATCTCTTTGGTCGCGTTGTTGACGAAGTAGTCGACCACGTCTTGCTCGCACAACCAGTCACCACCGGAAACGGTGTCATTGAAGTGGTTTTCGAGGGAGTCGTCATCGCGTACTACGCCTGCAGCACCGCCTTCCGCAGCCACTGTGTGGCTGCGCATCGGATAGACTTTGGAAATCAGGGCGATTTCGAGTTCCGGATGGGCTTCTGCAATGGCGATAGCGGCACGCAGGCCAGTACCACCGGCACCGATGATGGCAACATCGGTCTTGATAATATCCACATCTGCCTCCTTAGGGATAGATTTGCTGGGCACAATTTTGCTCTATGAAAAAAATTCAGGCTTGATGCAAGTCAAACTGCTAGGTTTTAGTCCGTTTTTCTTACTGGTTTTTTTGTAAAACACCCAAATCCCTGGATGAAAATGTCGTTATTATCGCCATTTATGGTGTTGCTGAGCAGTTAAACACCTTGCTATGAATACTTTAACCCCAAGATTATACGTAGTTTTCTTTCAACAAAATGCGAATTGCCTCTCTTTTTAGGTATTTTCAAAAAAATTTTAAGTTTTTAATTATGTCACTAGCTTGACAATAGTTATCATTTGTATTTGCCATGAAAATAAGTAATCCAATGTCGACCATCAAGCAGGAGCTTAAGGCCACAAGTGGATAACGAGAGCCATGATGTCGCAGGAAATGAGTAGCAGACAGGATCTTGGGTCGAAGATCACAATTAGTAGAATTTGTGGATCACGGATGAAAAATGGTCATCTGCAGTTTGTTATATTGGCAATCCAATTGGCAACCCACCTCAGTACAGAGTTGTTAAATAACATAATAATCAAGGTGATATGGAAATGAATAATAACTTTATCAAAGGCAGCGTGGCACTGGCCGTGCTGGCTGCACTGACTGGCTGTAATACCTCCACTAATGACACCGTTGCACCCTGTACCGAAAATGTCTGCAAACTGACCATACTGCACACCAACGATACTCACGGCCGCTTCTGGCACAACGCAGAAAATGAGTACGGCATGGCCGCCCAGAAGACCCTGGTCGATCGACTGCGGGCCGAGGCCAAGGCCGCTGGCAGCGAGGTGCTGTTGCTCTCTGGTGGTGACGTCAACACCGGGGTGCCTGAATCCGACCTGCAGGATGCCGAGCCGGATTTCATGGCGATGAACAGCATTCGCTACGACGCCATGGCTGTGGGCAACCACGAGTTTGACAACCCCCTAACTGTGCTGGAGAAGCAGCGCGAGTGGGCTAAGTTCCCCATGCTGTCGGCCAACATTTACGACAAAGCCAGCGGTAAGCACTATTTTGACCCCTACAAGGTGTTCACGCTGGAGAGTGGTCTCAAGGTCGCTGTATTGGGCCTGACCACCGAGGATACTGCCCAGCTGGTGGATCCCGACAACGTGAAAACCCTGGCGTTTCGCGATCCGACCAGCGAAGCGGCCAAACTGGGCCAGCAGATCCGCAGCAACAAGGAAGCCGATCTGGTCTTTGCCATCACCCATATGGGCCATTACGAGAATGGTCAGCATGGCAGCAATGCACCGGGTGATGTAGAGATGGCTCGCGCCCTTCCTGCGGGTACCCTTGATGCCATTATTGGTGGCCACTCCCAGAATCCGGTCTGTATGGAGCCGAGCAAGATCAACAAGTACGCCAATTTTCAACCGGGTGATACTTGCCAGCCGGATCAGCAGAAGGGCACCTGGATCATGCAGGCTTACGAGTGGGGCAAATATGTGGGTCGTGCCCAGTTTGACTACCAAAATGGCAAGTTGACCCTGACCAGCTATGAGCTGATCCCGGTCAACCTTGTCAAGCGTAACGCTAAGGGCGAACCTATCGACAACCAGGGTAAGGCCACATCAAATCCTGCCTTGATGCAGTGGGTACAAAAAGAGATTACCAAGGATCCTGATCTCTATCGCACGCTACAGAAATACCAAGATAAAGGTCAGCAGGAGCTAAATGTGCTGATAGGTTCTACCGACGGCCAGCTGGTTGGTGATCGCAACTCGGTTCGCAACAAGCAGACCAACCTTGGGCGCCTCATTACCACTGCCACTACCAGCAAATTGGCGGCCGACTTTGGCATCGTCAACTCCGGTGGTGTGCGTGACAGCATCCCTGCCGGTGATATCACCTATCGCAGCGTGCTGCTGGTTCACCCCTTTGGCAACACAGTCAACAAAGCGGTTTTGAAGGGGAGCGATCTGGCGACCTATCTGGGTAAGGTAGCTACCAAGACCCGCAACACCGGCGGTTATGCCCAGTTTGGTGGTATCAACATGGCGGTAGACTGCCAGGCCAAGAGCGTCAATATCACCAGCATCGGTGGCAAGGCGTTTGACCCGGCGGCTACCTACAGCTTCGCCATCCCGAGCTTCAGCGCCTCTGGTGGTGACGGTTATCCGAAGATCGATACCATCAACGCCGGGCTGGTGGATGCCGCTGTGCTGAAGGAGTACATCGAGATCAAGAAGGTCATCAATGTGGCTGATTACCAGCCAGCCAACGAAGTGAGCTACCTGAACTCCACTGCTAGCGAAGGGTGTAACTGATTCGTTATCGGGGCTTGTCGTCCCTGATGCAGCCATAAAGAGCAGCCAGTGGTCTGTCTCTGATATACGGAAATCCCCAAGTATCACTTGGGGATTTTTTTCGCCTTGTTTCTCTTGCGTGACCTGAAGCTTTTATCACTCTTCATCAAGGTTCTGACATGGCTGTCACTGATTGGTCGAGTATGGCTGCCTGGCCCTATTTACATGGCGTTTTACACCGCGTTGCATCACAGGTTGGCGGCGATCCGCGCGCCGAGCGCCGCGTTGTTCAGTACCAGCTGGATATTGGCGGCGAGCGAGTTGCCGCCGGTCAGCTCGCAGACGCGGGCCAGCAGGAAGGGGGTTGACGCCTTGCCCTTGATCCCTTGCTCATTGGCTTCATGCAGCGCCTGGGCAATGGCCGCGTCGATATCGGCCTTGGGCATCGCAAACTGGGTCGGGATAGGGTTGGTGACCACAGCGCCGCCCGCCAGTCCCAGCTCCCACTTGAGGCGCAGCGCCTCGGCGATGGCGGCCGGGGTATCGAGCCGGTAATCAACCTTGAAGCCGCTCTCGCGGGTGTAGAAGGCGGGCAGCTCGCCCGTTTGATAGCCGATCACCGGTACGCCCTGGGTCTCCAGATACTCCAGAGTCAGCCCGATATCGAGGATCGACTTGGCGCCAGCGCAGACCACGGCTACCGGCGTCTGGGCCAGCTCCTGCAGATCGGCGGAGATATCGAAGGTCTCCTGCGCGCCGCGATGTACCCCGCCAATGCCACCGGTGGCAAAGACCCGGATCCCCGCCATGGCGGCGATGATCATGGTGGAGGCGACCGTGGTGGCCCCCATCCCCTTGCGCGCCAGCACGAACGGAATGTCGCGGCGGCTGCATTTGGTCACGTCGTGGCCAGCCCGGCCCAGCGCTTCTAGCGCACCGGCATCCAGACCCACCTTTAGGCGGCCGTCGAGGATGGCGATGGTGGCCGGAATGGCGCCGTTATCGCGCACCACCTGCTCCACCTGACGGGCCGTTTCCACGTTCTGCGGATAGGGCATGCCGTGGGAGATGATGGTGGATTCGAGGGCGACCACCGGTTTGCCAGCGGCCAGCGCGGCAGCAACTTCCGGTTGGATATCGAGGTAAGCGTTCAGCATGAGTACTCCTCCAGTATGCGGTCAACGGCGGTCTTGCTCAGACCGGAAAAAACGGTATCGGAACAATTGACGGTGAGGGCGGCGCAGCCCAGGGCAAAGCGGGTGGTCTGGGCGATGTCGAGTTGTTGCAGCCAGGCGTGGGCGAGGCCAGCCATAAAGGCATCCCCGCCGCCGGTGACGTTGAGTACCGGACTGCCCAGCACCGGCAGGTGGCCCTGCTGCTCGCCATCGCTGTAGAAGATCCCCTGTTCACCCAGACTGAGGAACAGCCGCTTGACCCCGGCGCGGTGGAACCATGCGGCTACCATGGGCCAGGTTTCAGGCCCGGCAATGGTCATGCCGCACAGCTGCTCTGCCTCGCTGCGATTGGGTTTGAGGGTGTGGATCTTGCCGAGCCAGGGGCGGATCTTCTCCACCTTGGCCACCGAGACGGTATCGACAAAGATGGCGTGATCACCCTGCCGCTCGAACAGCCAGTCGAGGGTGTGGATGGCCAGATTGGTGTCGAGCACCCAGAGCCGGGCGCCACCGAGAAAGCCACCGAGCGGGGTCAGGCGGGCAGGGGTGAGCTGCTCGATAATGGCCATGTCGTTGATGGCGCAGCTCATCTCGCCGCTGCCGTCATGCAGGCTGAGGTAGCAGGAGGTGGTGTGGCCGTCGAGCACCAGGGTCTGGCGCACATCGACGCCGGCCCGCTGGCTCACTTCCAATAGATGGTGGCCATACTGGTCGTTGCCGACCGCGGTCAGCAACCGGGTATCGCTGCCGAGCCGTGCCAGATTTTCGGCGATATTGCGGCCAACACCACCCGCCGAGGTGCGCACCTTGCCCGGGTTGGAGTCACCGAGCAGCAGGTTGTCGTGGCTGGTGCCGCAAATATCCATATTGGCACCGCCGATCACCACCACGTAGGGGCCCTCTCGCAGTACATAGCCTCTGCCCTGCACATACCCCTGCCGGATCAGGCTGGAGATGTGGCTGGCCAGCGCAGAGCGGCTGATGCCAAGGCGATCGGCCAGCTCCTGCTGGGCAATCATGGGGTCCTGGCGCAGCAGGGCGAGGATCTCTTGCTCACGTTCCGTCATAGACAAACATCCAGTTGCAAACGTTTGTCTATTATTTCCAATAAACGTTTGCTGGCTATCGGGTTATCCAAAATTTGTCGGTTGGCGCACAAAAAAACGCCATTCGTGATGGGTTGGCGAGCGGTTGAGCCGGGCGGGGTACTTTTAACGGGTCGGTGGCCCCGTTGCTGCTTATAATGGCCGCCGCAAGATGAGGAGAGATGATGGAAAAGAGTGCATTCTGCTGCGTGGGGCTGGTCAATCCCAAGTCCCCGGAAAATGTCGGCTCCGTGATGCGGGCTGCGGGTTGCTACGGGGTGGACGAGGTCTACTACACCGGCAACCGCTTCGAGCTGGCGCGCCGCTTTGCCACCGATACCAAGCAGATGGTGGAAAAGATCCCGCTGCTGGGGGTGGATGATCTGATGGCGTTTATCCCACAGGGATGCGTGCCCGTGGTGGTCGATCTGATCGAGGGCGCCACGCCGCTGCCCGACTATGTCCACCCGGAGCGCGCTTTTTATATCTTCGGGCCGGAGGATGGCACCCTGGATCCCGCGCTCTACGGGGCGGTGCAAGATGTGGTCTATGTACCGACTCAGGGCTGCATGAATCTGGCCGCCTCGGTCAATGTGATCCTCTATGACCGCTTGGCGAAGGGCTATCGAGGGAGATAGTGCCAATACGGATCATTCAGGAGATGCGCTTGATGTGACGTTCTGTTCCTGCTCTTTGATAAAGCTTTGGTAGTAGTCATAGAGGTGATAACGGCGATATATCTCGGCCAGTGTGCCGTTGCGGATCAGCTTCACCATCTCTTGATCCCAGAGTTGTTGTAGCCGGCCACCCTGCTCTGTGTCGGCAAAAATGGGGTAGGTCGGGATCCAGCGTAAAAAAACGTGGTACATGTTGCTGGGGGTGGCATCGGTGGTATGAAGTACCCCGGCAGTCAGGTAATAGCGATAACGCCCTTTGTCGAGCAGTTGCAGGGCTATCTCGTCACTGTCGATTTCATGCCACTGCATGGCGACCGGGAGATATTTTTCCAGCGCCCATCCCCGTCGCCACAGCACGGTTTGTCCCTGCAGGCTGATCTCCCCTTGCCACTGTGGTTGCCAGCGCTTGAGCATCACTACGGTCAGATCATCAGCCGAGGCGGGATGTTCAGGTTGCCGCACACCCTTGACCTCGTCCCGATAGACGCTCATGGCCATATCGCCCTCTTGCCTGGCTATCATGGCGACGGCGCGTTTGTAGGGCACGATATGGGGCACGATCTGATAGCCGTGAGGTTGGTAGATGATTCGCACCAGATCGAGATAAATTCCTTTGCCATCCGGTTGGCAAAAGCCCGGCCAGTCATCGCAATAGACATCAATAGATGCTGCGCGGCAGTTAAAAGAGCCACAGAGATAACAGAGCAACAGGCAGGCGATGCGCAACATGGTCAGGGCAGGCCTTGTGTGAGTGGAAAACCGGATAGCCTGATTTATACCATGGCATCTATTGTGGTTATGCGGAGAAAAAATCTCTCATCTTCATTTTGCGACAGGGTCGAGGGTTATTTGCAGTTGGATCGTTATGATCGAGTAAAGATTCAATAGCACCCCAATCAGTAGAGGAGACTGCATTATGCCATCAATTAAAACTCTGCTCTGTCCTGTCGATTTTTCCCAAATGTCTCGTGCGGTACTCGACTATGCCGTGTTTATGGCGCAGAGCCATCAGGCCCAGCTCAAGCTGATCCACGTGGTTGATCAACTGCACGGTTTTGACAGCTACAAAATTCTGCATATGACGGCAGTGGAAATTACCCATGAGATGGAGCGTCAGGCTAAAACGCAGCTTAAAGAGCTGGTTGCAACCCTGCCGATCCCTGCCACCTTTGATATTCGCTTTGGTCGTGCCGCCGACGAGATCGTCATTCAGGCCAAGGATGATGAGGTGGATCTGATAGTGATGGGTAGCCACGGCCGTTCAGGTATCAGCCATCTGCTGGTCGGTAGCGTTGCCGAATCTGTGGTGCGCCATGCACCCTGCCCGGTACTGGTGGTGCGCCAATAACGCACCCCGTTTAGTGTGACAAGCGTAACAAACAAGGCCAGCGATTGCTGGCCTTGCGTTTTCTGGCTCTGTGCCCGCTAGCCGTGGGCGTAGATGACACTGCCACCCTTGATGGTATCTATGATAGCCCGGGCCTGCTCTTTGGGCAGGGCAGGGCAACCCCAGCTGCGGCCGAGCTTGTCATATTTGCGCAGATGAGTCGGGCTGGCATAGGTGGCGCCGTGCACCACTATGGCACGTTTGCGGGCATTGCTGTTTTTGCCTGGGGTGAGGCCGTCCAGCCGCAGAGAGTAGCCATGCTTGCCCAGATAGGTTTCAGCGGTGCGATAGACGCCGAGGGAGCTTTGTCGGGAGTTGAGCTGGTTGGAAAAGCGCTCTGCGGCCAGCTCACCCGAGTTGCGGCCATGACTGACCCAGGTGTGATAGAGCAGCTTGTGGCGTTTCATGTCGATGACAAACAGCCTGCGCTGGGTAGACGGCTTGCTGTAATCGATGATGGTGAGAATAGATTTGCGCTTGTGGCGCACGGTTTGATAACTGTTGAGTGCTTGGCGAAAGGTCTGTTTATCCAGCTTGCCTGCCAGACCCAGCTGACGATAGAGACTCTGATCCCAGCTGGCATCTGCCGTGCTGCTCCAGATGAGCGACATCCACAGCAGTGGCAACAGCAGCCACCCACTTTGCCAGCCTCTGTTCCCGCGAACTTGCATCATCCGTGAATATCTCCTTTTGTACTCCCTGCCAACCACGCGGATACGACAGCCAATCCGCTTGATAGTTATATGCAAGGTGCTGAAAAGGGGCAATAAAAAAACCGGCCGCAGAGCGGCCGGAAGTAATTCAAACAGTAGACATTGGTATTACAGGGTATAACTGACTTCCAATTACTTAGAAGTTGTACTGCAGGGCAACAGCGACTACGTCGTCGGTGTTCTTGCCCAGTTTGGATTTGCTGGTAGAACCAACTTCATCCAGCAGGTTCAGCTTGTAATCAACGTAGGCATTGAAGTTGTCGGTGAAGTTGTACCAGGCACCGATAGATACGTATTCGGTGTAGGTATCATCGATATTGTTAGCAGTATCTTTTACATCAGTGCGCAGGTAAGCCAGAGAAGGCTTGAACTTGCCGATGGTGTACTGGGCTACGGCTTCGTAACCATCGTGCTTCTCGGCATAACCATTGAAACCATTACCGATAAACAGGTGGTCTTCACCGTGTGCATAGGTAGCAGCCAAATAGAGGTCACCGACTGCATACTTGGCACCGAAGCCCATCAGCTTGGCATCTTTGTCGCCACCAAAGGCGGCATAACGAGCCTGCTCGTCGGTTTTGCCAGCCTGGTTGTAGGCAGCGGACAGACCCAGACCCATATCGAAGTCATAGGCAGCGGCTACAGCAAAGCCTTCTTTGGAACCGTTTTTGTTCCAAGTGGAAACGCCCAGAGTTTTGAAGTCGGAACGGTCAGCATTCTGGACAGAGTTGTTACCAGTGAACTGGGCACCCAGGGTCAGACCATTCTGGTTGAACATGTACTTGGCAACGCCGTTGGTGCGGCCAGTACCGAATACTTCGGTGCCTTTACCTAGGCCGTCACCGCCCCACTCTGGCAGAACGTCGGTGTAGTCGTTCACGATGGCAAACAGACCATCCTGACGACCGTAGCTGAATGCGCCGAAACGGTCGTGCTTGATGCCAGCGTAGGCATAACGCAGCTCGTCGTTGTCAGAACCGGAGGTCGGCAGGTTGTACTCGGCAAAACCGAATGCTTTCATCTCGGGGGCAATTTTGGTCTCACCGCGCATGTTGACACGGAAATAGCTCTGATCACCTTCGGAGCCATTGTCGTCAGTACCGTAGTACATACCCTGAGCACGGCCGCCGATTTCCAGCTTGGTATCGTTCTGGTTGTAGACGGTAGCAGCATGGGCGCCGCTGGCCAGCAGCAGGCTGGAGATGGCGATAGTCAGTGCAGACTTCTTCATATGCTTTATTCCTCTGATGTAAGCACTTGGACCTGTACCGGTCCTTGTTGATGTGTGATCGGATTAGAGCCGATGGGGACAAGGTAGAGCTATTAACCTTGACTGGAGCTGAATCAGCTGTGGGTTAATCGCTGATGAGTTTGTTGTTATTACCAAAGTGCAAGCCCCTTCACATACCGTCACGCCAAGTAACGCTGTTTTTTCAGGCAGAGGCACCACAAGATCCTGTGTGGTTACCGGGCGTTTTTCACTGTGTTAGCGGTTTGGGTGGGCAGCCAAGGTCAGTGGGATCGTCGTGACACCTGATGAACCTTCCGGTTTACAGGCGGCCAGTGAAGCCGATGGCGATCACTGGCTCAATGAGGGATAGCGCCCTCTGAGTTTGCCGGTTCACAAGGCCGCAAAGGCATGAACTCACTCCTGCCAGATGGGATCGACTGCCATGCGCGCCAGCAGAAAGTCGAGGAAGCTGCGCAGCAGCGGCGACATCTGTTTGCGGGTGGCATACACCCCGTAGACGCCGAGCCGCTTGGGTTGCCAGTCGGTCAGCAGGGGTACCAGATCCCCCCGCTCCAGATAGGGTTGGGCCGAGTAGCGGGGCTGCAGGCTGATCCCGGCGCCTTCCAGCGTCGCCTCCAGCAGCAGGTTGGAGATATTGGCGCTCAGGTTGCCGCTGACCGGCACTGACTCGGGGCCATCCGGGCCATTGAACTCCCATAGGCTCTTGCCGAAGTAGGTGTAGGTGAGGCAGTTGTGCAGCGCCAGATCCTGCACTTTGTGCGGCATCGGATGGCGAGCCAGATAGGCTGGACTGGCACAGACTACCGAGTGGCAGGTGCCGAGACGGCGCGCCACCAGATTGGGGTCGAGGTCGTTGGTGATGCGCACCGCCAGGTCGATCCGCTCCTCCACCAGATTGACGGTTCTGTCGAGCAGCAGGATGTCGATGGCCGTCCCCGGGTATTGCGCCAGATAGTCGTTGGCGGCTCCGACCAATAAGGCTTCCGACAGGGAGTAGCTGCTGGTGATCCGCAGTTGCCCTTTGGGGGCGTCATCGCCCTTCACGGCGATCTGCTCCATCTCCTCGCCGAGCGCCAGCATGGCGCGGGCCCGGTTCAGCGCCTCCTCTCCCGGCCCGGTCAGGCTCAAGCGCCGAGTGGTACGGTGCAGCAGGCGGGCACCCATCCAGCTCTCCAGCTCGGCCAGATAGCGCGACACCATGGCGCGCGACATATCCAGTTTCTCTCCGGCGCCGCTCAGGCTCCCTTGTTCGACTACGCTGACGAAGACCCGTAATGCGGTCAGTCGATCCATGTATGGCTCTCTATATGTTCGATATGTGCAACAGTGATGTGCTTTTTATGCTGTATTTGCACCCTAAATGATCCAATACACTGTGTCCATCAAATGAACCCCCGAATACTTAATGAGGAATAGATGATGAACAACACCCTGATCCGCAACCTGACTCTGGCTACCACCCTGTTGAGTGGTGCCGCACTGGCCGCCCCCCTGAGCGTGACCGTCTACAACCCTGGCGAGAAGGCGATCTTCCCGGTCTCCTCCTCACTGGTGACCGGTGACAAAGAGGCAATCCTGATCGATGCCCAGTTCGACGTGCAAAATGGCCAGGCGCTGGTCGACATGATCAAGAAGAGCGGCAAGAAGCTGACCACTGTTTATATCAGTGCCGGTGACCCCGACTTCTACTTCGGTCTGGAGCCGGTCATGGCGGCGTTCCCTGATGTCAAAGTGCTGGCCGACCAGCATGTGGTGGATCACATCAACCAGACCAAGGATGCCAAGCTGAGCTACTGGAGCCCGATCCTGGGCAAGGGCGCACCGAAGAGCCTGACCGTGCCGCAAGTGATGACTGCCAGCCATCTGACGCTGGATGGTGAGAAGATTGAAATCAAAGAGATGAACACCCCGAATGCCTACCTCTGGGCTCCTTCCATCAAGACCGCTTTTGGTGGGGTGCCTGTCTACCACGGGGTGCATGTCTGGATGGCCGACAGCCAGACCAAAGCGGCCCGCAGCAACTGGGTCAAGGCGCTGGATAACCTGCTGGCCCTGAAACCTGAGCGCGTGGTGCCGGGCCACTTCCTGGGGACCGCACCCAAAGGCACTGCCGCTGTGACCTTTACCCGTGACTATGTACAGCGTTTCGAGCAGGAGCTGGCCAAGGCGAAAAACTCCGGTGAGCTGATTGAGGCTCTGAAGAAGGCCTACCCGGCGCTGCCGGTTGATGATGGTCTGGCCATCGGTGCCAAGGTCAATACCGGCGAGATGAAGTGGTAAGCCACTGAGCCTGCTCTCCCTGTGTTTTTTTACCGGGCCTCAGGGCCCGGTTTTTTATCCAAGATTTAAGTGAGAATGACGATGAACGCACAGCAAACCACCCTCCATTATGTCTATGACCCGCTCTGTGGCTGGTGCTACGGTGCAGCTCCTCTGCTGCAGGCGGCAGCCACCATTGACGGACTCAAGATTGAGCTGCATGCGGGCGGCCTCTGGCTGGGCAGCCGCCGTCAGCCGATGGGCGCGGCATTGCGTGATTATGTGCGCCCCCACGATCAGCGGATTGAAGCGCTGACTGGCCAGCATTTTGGCGAGCGTTACTTCAACGAATTGCTGCTGCGGGAAGGGTGTCTGCTGGACTCCGAGCAGCCGATCCGTGCGGTATTGGCCGTCACGGCACTGGGGGGTGATGGTCTGGCGATGTTGCATCGGATCCAGCAATCCCACTATCGGGACGGGATCTGGATTGGTGAAACGGCGTTGCTCGCCACACTGGCGGCAGAGCAGGGGATTGCTGCCGAGGCATTCCAGCAAGCCTATCTGCAGGCCCCTTTGTTGCAACATCTGGCAGATAGCCAGGGCTGGATGAAACAGCTGGGTGGTCAGGGCTATCCCACCCTTGGGTTGCTGCACAACGGTCGAGTAACGTCTATCCGCGTTGCCGATTTTCTGGGAGACCCGGATGGATTTCGCCAGCATCTTATCGTCTTGAACAAGTGACAATTTCCGGGAAATGGGTCGGGGTGACTTCAGGAGTCCGCTCTTGGGCCGATAGCCAAGCATGCACCGAAACGATATGAAATCCTTCCGTTTTCTGTGCGCAGGCTATGCTCTATATGACCATTCCCGGGGGATGTCACGGGAGTGAAGACCCATTTCAAGGAAGCCCTCATATGTTCAAAAACATGTCTATCGGCCAGAAGTTGAGCGCCGGATTTGCCATTCTGGCCGTGCTTGTTCTGGGCTTGGCCTGGTTCTCTATTAGCCAGTTAGCAAAGCTCTATGGTGATACCGAAACCATCACCGGCAATTTGCTGCCTTCCACTCGTTATGCCAGTCAAATGCATGTCGCCATTCTTGATGCCCGCCGTTCAGAGTTGGCCCAGGTGATTGGTGGTCTGAATAAGGATGATCAAGAGGTAAGCGATCGCACCCTGACCTTCAATAAGGCCAAGCAGGAATTTGAGCAAGCAGCCCAAAAATATGGTGCTTTACCTTTCACTACTGGTGAAGAGAAGCAGGTTTATGAGCAGGTGGTTGCAGCGGGAGCCAAGTATTTTTCGGTGCATGACCAACTGTTGAGCGCCTTTGCTGCTGGCGATCTGGAACGGGTCAGAAGTCTGCGCAAAAACGAAACCCGGGTCGCACTGGAGGAAGTGGGAGCAAAATCCTACCGCTTGCGGGAAATCAATAACGAGATTGCGGCCCAGATGACAAAAGATGTGGAGGCGCTCTACAGCAGTGCCAGAACCATGAGCATTATCGTCAGCCTGGTGACTCTGGGCTTTGTGGTGGTGATTGCCTGGCTGTTGACCGGTCAGATCCGCAATCCGGTGATGGTGTTGCTGGAACAGACCCGCCGGGTATCCTCCGGTGATCTGACCTCACGCATCGATATGCAGCAATTCAACAATGACGAGCTTGGTACTCTGGCCAAAGGGTTTGGCGAAATGCAGACCAATCTGCGCACCCTGGTGAGCGAGGTCTCCGGTTCCGTGGTGCAACTGAGCTCTGCTGCCGAGGAAATAAGCTCGGTGGCTCGCCAATCAGCTAATAACATGAATGCCCAGCAGCATGAGCTGAACCAGTTGGCTACGGCGATGAACGAGATGCAGGCCACGGTGCAGGAGGTCTCGCGCAACACCAGCGATGCCGCCAGTGCGGCCACCTCGGCCAGCGAAACCGCAGAGATTGGGGCCAAGACGGTGAACGACTCCATCCAGCGTATCGAGCGCGTCGCCGGTGCCATCGAGAGTACTGCCGTGGTGATCCGTCAGTTGGGGGATGACAGCCGCAATATCGGTATGGTACTGGAGGTGATCCGCGGCATTGCCGAACAGACCAACCTGCTGGCGCTCAACGCCGCCATCGAGGCAGCCCGGGCCGGTGAGCAGGGGCGCGGCTTTGCGGTGGTAGCCGATGAGGTGCGGACTCTGGCCAAACGGACTCAGGACTCTACCTCCCAAATCAACACCATCATCGCCGAGCTGCAGCAGCGTGCCGAACAGGCGGGCAGTACCATGCAGCAAAGCCAGGAGCTGATGAACACCACAGTTTCTACCGCACGGGAAGCCGGGGCATCCATCTCCCAGATCAGTGGCTCGGTCAGCAGCATCTCCCATATGAATATCCAGATTGCGACTGCCACCGAAGAGCAGGGAGCGGTGAGTGAGGAGCTCAACCGTAACGTGGTCAATATCAGCCACGCCTCAGAAGAGGTGGCTTCTGGTGCCACCCAGATGGCTCAGGCATGTAACGAGCTGAACCATTTGGCGACTCAGCTGCAGGAGATGGTGCGTCGTTTCAGGGTGTAATAGATCAGTTAGTCAAACAGCCCGGTTGCCGCGAGGTGATCGGGCTGTTGCTATTTGGGCCGTGACGGGTGAGTCAGGTCTGGGGCCGATGACTTGTCCTGCAAGGCGATATTGTGCATGCTGATGGCCCATTTCCAGGCAGGACTCTTGCTGTATGAATCTTCGCGATCTCGAATATCTGGTGGCGCTGGATGAGGAAAAACATTTTCGCAAAGCCGCCGAGCGCTGTTTTGTCAGTCAACCAACCCTGAGCGGTCAGCTACAAAAGCTGGAAAATGAGCTCGGGGTGATCCTGATCGAACGTACCTCGCGCAAGGTGTTGTTCACCCCGGCTGGTGACGCCATGGCTCATCAGGCCCGCCGGGTACTCAAAGAGGTGCGCGAGCTCAAAAGTATCGGCCAGCACTTCTCCGAACCCATGTCAGGGGAGATCCACATCGGTTTCATCCCGACCGTGGGCCCCTATCTGCTGCCCCGCATCATCCAGACCCTCCGTGAGCGTTTTCCCCAACTGGAGTTCTACCTCTATGAGGAGCAGACCCAGGCCCTGTTAAAGAAGCTGGAAGAGGGCGAACTGGATTGCGTCATTCTGGCGGAGATGCCGGGGATGGAGGGGTTTGGCTCAATCCAGCTCTATCACGAGCCGATGTGGCTGGCGGTGCCTTGCCATCATCCCGAAGCACAGGCCAAGCAGGTGCCGCTCGGCAATCTCAAGGGCAAAAAGTTGCTGATGTTGGCGGATGGTCACTGCTTGCGGGATCAAGCGATGGGATTCTGTTTTGCCGGCGGTATCGGGGAGGATCAGCGCTTCAAGGGCACCAGTCTGGAGACTCTGCGCAACATGGTGGCGGCTGGCAGTGGCATGACCCTGATCCCCAAGCTGGCAGTACCTGCCGATCATGATGAGGGAGGGGTGAGCTATCGGCCGGTGGTCGATCCTGTGCCGGGGCGCACCATCTCGCTGCTCTATCGCCACTACTCGGTACGTCGCCCCTGCTTCAACGAGCTGGCTGCCTCGATCGCCACCTTGATGGCAACGCAGTTGGCCCAATAAACAAAACCGGCAGCCTTGGCTGCCGGTTTTGATTCTGCCGCGAGGGCGGCTTAGAAGATATCGTCGGTGGAGACGGGCCCTTCCACATCAGGGTTGTCACCGCCATAGACCTGATTGCCATCCGAGCTGGGCGCTGCGTAGCGGGTCGGCTCGGTACCTTCCTTGAAGTATTCATCGCTGCCACCACCGGTCGCCAGCAGGCCGGTTTCGCTGTCAATCTTGACTGTCATTATCCCTTCGGGAACAGGCATCTTGTGCTCGGGCAGCTTCTTGAGGGCGACTTTCATGAAGTCGATCCAGATAGGCTGCGCGGCGCCACCGCCAAACTCGGCACGGCCAAGGCCACGCTGGTGGTTGTCAAAACCGATCCAGGAGGTGGCGACTATGTCCGGGGTATAGCCGGAGAACCAGGCATCCCGTGATTCGTTGGTGGTACCGGTTTTACCGGAAATGTCGTGACGTTTCAGGTCGCGGGCAGCCCGCCAGCCAGTACCACGCCAGCCATTACCACCCCAGATGGCAGTGCTCAGGGTATCGGTGATCAAAAATGAACTTTGGGCACTGATGGTATGGGGAGCAATGGTTGGCGCGAGAGGGGTCAGCGAACCATCTTGCTGCGCAGTGTTATCAGCTGTTGCTGGTTGTTGCATTGCATCCTGCTCGGGCATCGCCTGCTGTTCGCAGGTGGTGCAGGCAATGGCAGGATTAGCCTGATAGAGGGTGTTCTCCTGGCTGTCAGTGACCTTGTCGATAAAATAAGGGGTTACCAAGAAGCCACCGTTGGCCAGGACCGAGTAACCGCGAACCACCTCCAGCGGGGTGAACTCGGCTGCACCGAGTGCCAGCGATTCATGGGGCGAGATAAAGTTGCGTGGAAAGCCAAAGCGGGTCAGCCCATCGATATAGGTATCCAGACCGATGGCGCGCATCAGCCGTACCGACATCACGTTCTTGGACTTTGCCAGACCAAGGCGCAGCGGGGTTGGCCCATCATAGACGGCCGGTGAGTTCTTTGGCTGCCACATCGGACCTTTTGACGGATCCCACTGGTTGATGGGAGCATCGTTGATAAGAGATGCCAGGGTGTAGCCATGCTCCAGCGCGGTGGCATAGAGGAACGGTTTGATGTTGGAACCGATCTGGCGACGGGCCTGATCAACCCGGTTGAATTTGGAGAGCTCGAAGCTGAAACCACCCACCACAGCTTCCAGCGCGCCATTTTTCGGGTTCATGGCAACCAGCGCGGCGTTAACGTCGGGCACTTGCGCCAGCAGCAGATTTTCACCTTCTGCTCTTACCCAAATCTGGGCACCGACTTTCAGTACATCGCGCGCCGATTTGGGCGCATAGCTTTGGCGGTCATCGGTGATAAATGAGCGAGCCCATTTGATGCCGTCCCAACCCAGCTCCGCTTCTTTGCCATTCTTGAGTACCAGCGTGGCGTTGCGATCACCCAGTTTGGTGACGACCGCCGCCATCAGCGGATCATAAGTGGGTTGCTTGCCAAGGTGAGCGACGATCTGCTCGTAATCCCAGCTGGTTTCACCCGCTTTCCACAGTTGTGCCGTCGGGCCGCGATAGCCGTGGCGCATATCGTAGGCAAAGATGCCATCCAACAGTGCCTGTCTGGCGGCCCGCTGACGCTCAGCACTCACAGTGGTGTAGATGTGAATGCCCATGGTGTAGGCATCCTCTCCAAACTGCTCCAGCATTTTTTGCCGCACCATCTCGCCAAGATAGGGAGCGTGGAGGGTCACTTCAGCACCGTGGAAACGGGCCTTGATAGGCATTTTTGAGGCTTCGTCAAACTGGGCCTGGGTGATCTTGCCGGTTTCCAGCATCCGGCCCAGCACCACGTTTCGACGCGCAAAGGCGCGCTCGGGAGAGCGGATCGGGTTGAGCATGGATGGCGCTTTAGGCAGTCCGGCGATAATGGCGATCTCGTCCAGCCCCAGATCCTTGACCTCTTTACCGAAGTAAACCTGAGCCGCAGCACCGATACCAAAGGAGCGGTAACCAAGCGGGATTTTGTTGAGGTACAGCTCAAGGATCTCGTTTTTGGTAAGGTTTTGCTCTATGCGCCAAGCCAGGAATACTTCCTTGACCTTACGAATGATGGTTTTTTCGTTACTCAGAAAGAAGTTACGGGCAACCTGCTGGGTAATGGTACTGGCACCCTGACGGGCATGGCCGGAGACGGCCCATACTGATGCAGCACGGATGATACCAATCGGATCTATGCCGGGGTGCTCATAGAAGCGTGCATCTTCAGTCGCCAGCACGGCATCGATCATCGGTTGTGGAATTTCGTCCAGACGCAACGGGATACGACGAATTTCGCCATATTGGGCGATCAATTCCCCATCGCGACTGTAAACCCGCATAGGGGTCGCCAGCTTGACATCACGCAGTGCGGTGACATCAGGAAGTTGGGGTTTGATATAGAAGTAGATACCGATGAGGCTGGCAACACCCAGCGCAGCACCTAGCATCATGACAATAAACAGGCGAACGAGCCATTTCAGCATGGAAGAACTACCAATCGTCTTAAAATTAGCCAACGGGCGCAGAGTATAGCCCTTTTGCCATCGGGAATTCGAGGTTTTCCTGTGGCAAGCCACCCACCTCAAAATGAGGCGAAAGGTTAGCACTACGGGCCGCAATAACCAAGGATGGCCACCCGACACCAAGAAAGCGAACCAGGTCACTTTTCGGTATAAACTTTATGACATTGATAGATAGAGCATTTAGGATGAGTGAAGGACTCTTCTGATTGTGTGTCCTACACTCAGTATGAGTAAAAAAAACCCAATAACGCATGGATGTGTATATGTTTGGGCTATTCAATAAGGGTTCTCTTTTGCCGCTGGTGGGAATTGACTTTGGTAGTCAGACCATCAAGGCCGTCACTCTCAGTGGTCGCCCTGGCAAACTACATCTCGAATCGGTTGCCGATATCCCTACACCCAAAGGGACGCTGGTCGATTATCAATTGCAAGATATCGAGCGAGTCAGCCAATCTCTCAAAACCCTCAAACGCTTGATCGCTGGCAACAGTGAATATGCCGCCACTGCGGTGACGGGTTCCAACGTGATCACCAAAGTTATCCAGACCGATGCTCGTCTTGGCGACAAGGAGCTGGAGAATCAGGTGCAGTTGGAAGCTGAGCAGATCATCCCTTTCCCCATCGATGAAGTGAGCCTCGATTTTGAGGTACTTGGCCCCACGCTCAATAATGATGACCGTCAGGATGTCTTGCTTAGTGCCGCTCGGACTGAAAGCGTCAACGGCAGGGTAAGTGCCCTGGCCGAGGCGGGCATGGTGGTCAAGGTGGTCGATGTAGGGGCCCATGCGCTGGGTCGTGCTGTGGTCACTTGTTTGCCAGAATTACAGACCAGTGAGCGGCCCGTCGGGGTGATCGATATCGGGGCCAGCGCCATGACATTTGCGGCGTTGATCAAAGGGGAAGTGATCTACTCCCGTCTGCAGAATTTTGGTGGCGATCAATATAGTCAGGCGCTCTCCTCCTTTTACGGCATGACCCTGGACGATGCTGAACAGGCTAAAACCAAGGGGACCTTGCCGGTCGATCATGAGCTGGATGTGCTGATGCCCCATATCAATTTATTGCTGCAGCAAGTACGCCGTAATATCCAGCTTTTTTGCAGTTCGTCCGGTTATCGCGAGCTATCGACGCTGGTACTGACCGGTGGTGGCAGTTTGCTGCCCGGCTTGGTGGTGCAGGTCAAGGAAGAGGTGAATTGCGAGGTGCTGCATCCGGATCTGTTCGCGTTATTTGGTAAACCGAAAGGTGAGGCCGAGTTGACCCATGGCGCCAGGTACATGACAGCATTCGGGTTGGCTCTGAGGAGTTTCACACCATGTCAAATATAAACCTATTACCTTGGCGTGAAGCCAGGGCGCAGCGGCAGAAGAAACAGTTTGGTGCCTTGCTGGGGGTGTTTGTTCTGGTGACGGTGGCGTTGGGTTTTTTCGCCGACTGGTTGGTTGAGCGCCAGATAAGTACCCAGCAACAGCGTAATCAGCGACTGGTGCAGGAGATGGCTATTCTGGATGCCCAACTGGGTGAAATTCGCCTGCTAAAAGAGCGCCGTAAGGAGCTTATTGATAGAATGGAGCTTATCGAATTATTACAGATGCGCCGTAATGTCCCTGTTCGCCTCTTTAATCAGCTTCCTGAACTGGTGCCAAATGGGGTTTATCTCAATACCCTAGCCATGCAGAGCAATACCATTGATGTCAACGGCAAGACCGAAGCCTATGGCCGGGTGGCGAGCATGATGCGGCGGATCGATGCCTCCGGCTGGTTGGGACAGTCGAAGATAAGTACTATTTTTGCAGCCGATGTTGCACCCGTGTCCCTTAGCCAGTTTTCCATGATGTTCCTGATCGCTAACAACGCTGCGGTTTCAGCGGATGTAGCCAAGGAGAACCAATGAATCTTCAGCAACTTAACGAGCTGGATTTAAATGACATAACCAGCTGGCCAAAATGGGCAAAGGGGATCTTTATTCTGTTTTGCTGCGTGCTGAGCGGAGGAGCCATTTATCACTATGTGATCGCCAATTCGCTGACCAGGTTAACTCAGGAAACCGGTAAGGAGACTGAGCTGAAAGGGCAGTTTGAAAGTAAAGCCATGCTGGCAGCAAATCTGGGGGCCTACAAGGCGCAAATGGTCAAGCTGGAACAGATGGTTGATACCCAGCTCAAGCAGTTACCCAATACCCATGAAGTGGCCGGTCTATTGGACGACATGAGTTTCATCGCTACTGATAATGGCTTGAAATTGAACAGGATAAACTGGGAGCCGGAACTCAAGCACGAGTTTTCGACCGAGCTTCCGATGCGCATTGAAGTGGTGGGAAGTTATCATGAAATTGGCAAATTCACCGCAGACATGGCTGCGTTGCCCCGTATTGTGATCCTCGACTCCTTCACTCTGGGTCAAAACAAGGAGTCGGGAGACCTGATTTCAATGTCGATGCTGGCCAAGACCTACAAGTACAACGGTAAAACTGTGGAGCCGAAACAATGAAACGCAGCTGCTGGTTGTTACCTGCCCTCCTGCTGGCGGCGTGTGGTGGCCAGGAGGATATGGATGCTTATGTGGCACAGGTCAAGGCTAGACCCCCCATCCCTATCGAGCCCTTGCCCGAACTTAAGCCTTTTTCTCCTATGAGCTATCAGCAGCGAGAGCTGCGCAGCCCTTTTATGATGCCGCAGCCAGAGGCAAGCGTCGGGAGTGACAGCACTGCCAAACTGAAGCCTGATTGCGCTCAGACTGTGATGGAGAGGGAAAAAGAAGTGTTGGAGAGCTACTCGCTTGCCAGTTTGTCGATGCAAGGTTCGCTAGGTAAAAAAGGTCAGTTGTGGGCATTGGTCCGTACGCCGGATGGTCAGTCGATGCGGGTTGGGCTTAATCAATACATGGGGCTGGATCAGGGCAGGGTTATCAAGATCACCGACACTGCCGTGGATTTGCTAGAAACCATCCCGGACGGGAAGGGGTGCTGGGTCACAAGAGAAACCCAGTTGGCCATGGCCAATGTGCAAGAAAAACAATAATCAGGGACGAACAGCAATGAGAACAACAATAGAGAGTGTATCCAAAGTGGCTTTGCTGTTTTGCGCCAGCGCCTTCAGTCAGGCGTGGGCAGTGGCAACCCTGCAGGAGATCAAGGTCAATCCATTGCTTGCTGATCAGTTGCAGCTGGAGCTCAGTTTCAGTGAGCCGGTCACAGGCTTTACCGATCGTCTCTCTTACCAACCCAATCAGCTGTTGTTGCATGTTCCCGGTGCGGTAGGGGCGCTTAAAGTGAACCCGCTGCCGATCCAGCGTCAGGGGGTCGATAATATCAAGGTAGAAGGGAAGGGGGCTGGTCTTGATATCAAGATAGCCCTCGATCAACTGGCGCCTTATCAGGTTCAGCAACAAGGCAATAAACTGCTGGTCTCGTTAGGTGAGGGGGCATCCTCTTCTTTGATCAACAACGAGAGTGCCTTGATCGCACCGTCTGCCGTGACTCCCGCCGCGATGCCAGTTGTGGCACCCTCTGCCCTTATTAATTCACAAGTTGTTGCAAAGTCGATGCCTGTTGCCTCGACATCTGCCCCTGTTGTGCTTCCCGCCAGCAAGCCGGTCCTGAATAACTATCAGAACAGTGGCAGTGGCGCCTATTTCAATACCGTTACAGGGGTCGATTTTCGTCGTGGTAAGGATGGCCAGGGGGAGTTTTTGGTGACGCTTGATAACAGCTCTGCTGCTGTTGATGTGAGCAGTCGTGGCCAAACGGTATTGGCCAAATTTCATGGTACCCGCGTACCGGATAGTTTGCTTAATCTCATCAATGTGCAAGATTTTGCCACCCCGGTATCCCAGGTTGAAGTCTTTCGGCAGGGCAGTGACACGCTGTTTGAATTGTCGATCAATGGCCAGTTTGATTATCGTTATGATCAGGCCGACAAACTGTTGATTATCGAGGTGAAAAAGCGCACGGCAGCTACCGCCGCGAAGCAGTATCAAGGTAAACCCATCTCATTGAACTTCCAAGATATTCCAGTTCGAACCGTGTTGCAGTTGATTGCCGATTTTAACAACCTGAACCTGGTGACCACCGATTCGGTGTCTGGAAATATCACCCTGCGTCTGGATGGGGTGCCCTGGGAGCAGGCACTCGATATTATTTTGAAGGTACGTGGTCTGGACAAGCGGTTGGATAACAACATCCTGCTGGTGGCTCCTGCGGAGGAGATTGCGACCCGTGAGAAGCAGCAACTGGAGAGTCGTAATCAGGTCGCCGATCTGGCTCAGCTGTATACCGAGTATCTGCAAATAAACTACGCCAAGGCCACGGAAGTGGCAGCCTTGCTCTCCTCTCAAAGCACCAAATTGCTGTCTCCCCGTGGTGCAGTGAGTGTGGATGAGCGAACCAACGTGCTGGTGGTCAAGGACACGGCAGATGTCATCAGCAGCATCAAGCGGATGCTTGATATTCTCGATATTCCGGTTAAACAGGTGGTCATCGAGGCGAGGATGGTCACTATTGATGACGGCTTTGACGAGGCGCTCGGGGTCCGTTGGGGGGTGACCAAGAACGATGGCCATGGCAATAGCACTTCCGGTTCTATCGAGGGTAATGATGGCTCTGGTAATAACAATGGAGGCTCAGCGATCAATCCCCGGCCATCAGCAGACGATCGGATGAACGTTAACCTGCCGGTCACCAATGCAGCTGGTACCCTGGCCTTCCAGGTTGCTCGTCTGGCTGATGGGACTTTGCTGGATCTTGAACTGTCGGCACTGGAAAAAGAGAGTAAGGCCGAAATCATTGCCAGCCCGAGAGTCACCACTGCCAACCAGAAGCCTGCACTGATTGAACAGGGTACCGAGATACCCTATGTGGAATCGTCATCCAGTGGTGCAACGTCAGTGACCTTCAAGAAAGCTGTGCTGAGCTTGAAAGTTACGCCGCAAATCACCCCCGATAACCGGGTTATTCTCGATCTGACCGTCACTCAGGATACCAAGGGGGAAACTGTGCCAACCGGTACCGGAGATGCGGTGTCTATCAATGCCCAGTCCATCACTACCCAGGTATTGGTCAACAACGGTGAGACGCTGGTGCTTGGTGGCATCTATCAGCAAACCATCAAGAGTGATGTGACCAAGGTACCATTGCTGGGTGATATCCCCGGATTGGGAGCGCTGTTTCGCAAGACCACCAGTGAGAACAAAAAGCGGGAATTGCTGATATTTGTAACGCCGCGGATCGTCACTGACGCCTTTTGAATGCTTTACATGTGAGGGTAAAACACATATAACCTTACGCCCCAATGAGGCAGGGGCGTGAGGGCTGCGGTTGCCAGTCCCGATTTCTATTGAGATAATCCCCCTCCTGATCCATCGCAAGATAAGGTTCATAGGTACCCCGAACGAGTTGTTTTCGGGGTCGTACAGTTTGTAATTACTAACGAAAAGACATGGCTGAGAAACGCAATATATTCCTGATAGGTCCCATGGGTGCGGGCAAGAGCACCATAGGTAGACATCTGGCAGAACAACTGCATATGGAGTTTTTCGACTCAGATCATGAGATTGAGCGCCGTAGTGGTGCCGATATCGGCTGGGTGTTCGATGTTGAAGGCGAAGAAGGGTTCCGGATCCGCGAAGAGAAGGTCATAGGTGACCTTTCAGAACAGCAGGGGATCGTGCTGGCAACGGGTGGCGGTGCCATCAAGAGTCGTGAAACACGCAATAAACTCTCTGCTCGCGGTATCGTGGTATACCTCGAAACCACCATTGAAAAGCAGTTGGCGCGCACACAGCGAGACAAACGCCGCCCTCTGCTACAGACCGAAGAGCCGCCGCGCGAAGTGCTGGAGCGTCTGGCACAAGAGCGTAATGCCCTCTATCAAGAAGTGGCTGACTTTGTCATCCAGACTGATGATCAGAGTGCAAAAATCGTTGCCAATCAAATTGTAAAGCTGATCGGTATGTAATCTAGAGGACGTCCATGGAACGGTTGAAGGTCGAACTGGGTGAACGCAGCTATCCCATCGAGATAGCTGCGGGGTTGTTGCAGCGTCCTGAGGTGCTGGCATCGACTATCAAGGGCAAGCGAGTCATGATCGTTACCAATTCGGTAGTGGCTCCGCTTTATCTTGAACGGGTAACTGCACTGCTGTCCGGATTTCAGGTGGAACACCTGGTGTTGCCGGACGGCGAGGCATACAAGAACCTGGCGACCTTTGAGCAGATCATGTCTGCTCTGCTTGAAACCAACCATGGGCGTGATACCACCTTGATCGCTTTGGGGGGCGGGGTGATTGGGGATCTGGTGGGCTTTGCGGCAGCAAGCTATCAACGTGGCATTCCTTTTATCCAGATCCCGACCACCCTGCTTTCCCAAGTCGACTCTTCTGTTGGCGGCAAGACTGCTGTTAATCACCCGCTCGGCAAGAACATGATTGGTGCTTTTTATCAGCCCAAACAGGTTGTTATCGATACCGAGTGTCTGACTACCTTGCCTGCCCGCGAATTTGCCGCGGGGATGGCCGAGGTGATCAAGTACGGCATCATTTGGGATGCTGATTTCTTCAGCTGGCTGGAGCAGAACATGGTGCGTCTGCAACAGCTGGAACCTGCCGCGCTGGCTTATGCCATAAAACGCTGCTGTGAAATCAAAGCCGACGTCGTCGCTCAGGATGAGACCGAGCACGGTGTGCGCGCGCTACTCAATCTTGGCCACACTTTTGGTCATGCTATCGAAGCCGAACAGGGCTATGGCAACTGGCTGCACGGTGAGGCTGTATCAGCCGGCACCATGCTGGCTGCCCGGACTGCGCAGGCCCGTGGCGATATGAGTGAAGCGGACGTTGCGCGGGTTCGCGCCCTGCTGCTTGCCGCCAATTTGCCAATTCAAGCCCCTGCCGAGATGGATTTTGCCGCCTTCATTCGCCATATGCGTCGTGACAAAAAAGTGTTGGCAGGCAAGCTGCGTCTGGTGTTGCCGGTTGGTATCGGTCATGCAAAAGTGGTCGCCGATGTATCTGATGCTGAACTATTGGCGGTGATTGAGTCTGGTCGTGACGAATAAACTGCTTAACCTTCCTTCCCAGCGGCAGCTGGCTGATCGGCTGCTGCATCTGATTGAGTTCAATCACCCCTTTATATTTCTTTCCGGTAAGGCTGGCAGTGGTCGAGGCACCTTGTGTGAATCCCTGCTTGGCAAGTTGCCGGAAAAAGTACGGGTGGTGAGCCTGATTGGTACACCCGCCATGAAGATGGTGGATGTGCGCCAATTGTTGTTGCCACAAGTGGTGGCGCGGCCGCTGTTCAACCCACAGGATGCGCTGGCGGAGAGCTTCTTTCGCATGCTGGAGGGAGCTAAACCGGCCACCTTGCTGCTGATGATCGAACGTGCCGATCAGTTACCGGCCGAGTTGCCTGCAGAACTGTGGGCGATCATCCGTCATAACGATACTTTGGCAGCGCCCCATCAGCTGGCCATTTTGGTGTCAGGTAGCGATAGCTGGTGCCGTGATCAGAAGTCGCAGCTGAAAGGGCGTGCCATGCCGGCCCTTGAGCTGGAAGTGTCGCCACTGAGCCCACCCGAGCAGCGCATCTTCTTGTATGAGAAAGCCAAAGAGCTCAAGATCCCGGCGACCCTCTTGCCCAAGTTGACCGTGGAAGAGATTCTGAAAACGGCGAATGGGCATCCGTCCACCATCATGCAGTTATTGGAGGATATCATGACCGACAGAAGACCCAAGAAGCGTCAGGCAGAGTTGCCTGTCAAGAAAATAGCTATCTCCATCGCGGTGGTAGCCGGTGGCTTGCTGGGGTTGAGTTATCTGCTGCCGGCGCTATTTGACGGGGCAAGCAAGCCCGCGCTGCAGGACCCGGCACAGAGCACTGCTCTGCCTGTTGCTGTATCGGGGGGAGATCCTCTCACCGTTGGCAATGCGCAAGGGGCGAATGTGACTCAAGGCGTTGACAGCCGCCCGGCGAGCAATCCGAATGGTGTGGTAAAGGATTGGCAGCCGGAAGGTAAAGTGCTGCCAAAGTCGGTCGAAAATGAAGGCCTGACCACCGAATCCGGTAATTACGAAGGGCGTCGGGTGGTGATCTCTGACGAAGTCGTGCAAAAGCTGATGACCGAATCCAAGGTGAGTGGCGCACTGCCCACTGACGTGGTCGACCAGCTGACTGGCGAGAGCCCGAGCGGTATGTCTGCCAGTGGTGCAGTGGCCGCCACGTTGCCAGCCAATCCCGTGGTGAGCACCCCCGCGCAGAGTGCTGCCAGTGTAGCGACGCCCCCCGTGGCAACAGCGGCCCCCGTCGCCAGTGAGCCTGCGGCGGTGGCAGCCCCCAAAGTGGCGTTGACCCCGGTCGCAACCCTGACTCAAAAACCGCGTAATCATTACAGCATCCAGCTAATGGGGGCGAGCAACACCAAGGCGGTGGATCAGTTTGTCGCCGAGCATGGTTTGACGGGCAAGGTGTGGGTCTATCAGACCAAATTCCGTGGTAGCCCCTGGTATGTAGTGCTGCAAGGGGATTATGCCGGGCTGAATCCGGCCAAGAGTGCCATTCGCAAGCTCTCCCCTGCCTTGCTGAAAGGTCAGCCCTGGCCCAAGTCATTTGCCCAGATACAAAAAGAGTTGAAGCAATAGCCTTGATACCAAATAAGGGGGTAGAATCGTCCCCCTTTTTGGTTCTTGCCTTCTTACACACCGGATTTCCATGAAGAAAACACGCGCTTTTTTAAAATGGGCCGGGGGAAAATACTCCCTGGTTGAAGAGATCGCCGAGCGTCTGCCCGCCGGGCGTGTGTTGCTGGAGCCTTTCGTCGGTGCCGGGTCTGTGTTCCTCAACACGGATTACGATGCGTATGTGCTCAATGACATCAATCCGGATCTGATCTGTCTTTATAACCATCTCAAACTGACGCCAGATCGCTTCATCGCTGAAGCTCGCAAGCTGTTCGTGGCAGAGAACAATCACAAAGCGGCCTACTATCGGTTGCGCATTCAGTTTAATCAGACCGAAGCGACCTTCGATCGCGCACTGCTGTTTCTGTTTCTCAACCGACACGGTTTCAACGGGTTGTGCCGCTATAACAAGAAAGGGGGCTTCAACGTCCCGTTTGGTTCTTACAAAAAGCCCTACTTCCCGGAAAAAGAGCTGTGGGCTTTTGCCGAGAAGGCGCAAAAGGCGACCTTTATCTGTGAAAGTTATGCCGATGCGATCAAGCGTGCCGAAGAGGACTGGGTGATTTATTGCGATCCTCCTTACGTGCCGCTATCGACCACCGCCAGCTTCACCAGCTATGCGGCTGGTGGCTTTACCCTGGATGATCAGGCTGTACTTGCCCGTCTGGCGCGCCATACGGCGGCAGAAAAGGGGGTGCCGGTGCTGATCAGCAACCACGATATCGAACTGACCCGGGAGCTCTATCGCGGCGCCCGTCTCGACGAGATCCTGGTCAAGCGCACCATCAGCCGTAATGGCGGCACCCGCAACAAGGTGGCCGAGTTGCTGGCGCTCTATCCCCCCGGCATCGAGCCGGAGCAGGGGTTCTACCCCAGCGATAGCGAACTGTTGCCACTGGCGTAACACTTCAAACGGCACTCAAGGGTGCCGTTTTTTGTGGGGTGGCTTGCCCGTGTCCCGATGCGCCGGAGCTTGGGCGGGAAGGGGTCGCTGGCCTATTGCCCCATTTCCCCCGCATTCGAGTCGTGTTCGCCTGCCTTTTACGTTAAAATTGCGCCGCTTTTTCTCCCTGGCTGCCAATGGATGATGCTGATGAAAGACTTTCTGATTGCCCCCTCGATCCTCTCTGCCGATTTTGCCCGTCTGGGTGACGATGTAGCCAAGGTGCTGGCTGCCGGTGCCGACGTGGTTCACTTCGACGTGATGGACAACCACTATGTCCCCAACCTGACTATCGGCCCCATGGTTTGTCAGGCGCTGCGTGACTACGGTATCGAGGCCCCCATCGACGTGCACCTGATGGTCAAGCCGGTGGATCGCATCATTCCAGATTTTGCCAAGGCGGGTGCTTCCCTGATCACCTTCCACCCGGAAGCGTCCGATCACCTCGATCGCTCCCTGAGCCTCATCAAGGAGATGGGCTGCCAGGCGGGTCTGGTGTTCAACCCTGCGACCTCCCTCTCCTGCCTGGAGTATGTGATGGACAAGCTGGACGTGATCCTGCTGATGTCGGTCAATCCGGGCTTCGGTGGCCAGAGCTTCATCCCCGGCACCCTCGACAAGCTGCGTCAGGTACGCCGTCTGATCGACGAGAGCGGCCGTGACATCCGTCTCGAGATCGATGGTGGGGTCAAGGTTGACAACATTCGTGAAATCGCCGAAGCGGGCGCCGACATGTTCGTCGCCGGCTCTGCCATTTTCAGCCAGCCTGACTACAAGGCGGTGATCGACAAGATGCGTGCGGAGCTGGCTCATGTCACACGCTGAACGCGAATTTGATTTGGTGCTGTTCGATCTGGATGGCACTCTGATAGACAGCGCCGCCCAGCTGGCGCTGGCGGTCAATCTGACCCTGACTGATCTAGGTCTGGCGCAGGCCGATGAAGCGGTGATCCGTACCTGGGTCGGTAACGGAGCTGACAAGCTGATCCAGCGGGCGCTCGATTATCGTGCGGCCGATCCCGAGTTGTTTGCCAAGGCCCGCCCCATCTTTTTCCAGCACTACAACGCCTGTCTGCTGCAAGGGCTGGCCATGTATGACGGTGTGGCGCCTAGTCTGCGTCGGCTGCAAAAGCTGGGTTACCAGCAGGCGATAGTCACCAACAAGCCGAGCGATTTTGTGGCCCCTATTCTCGATGCCCTCGGCATCAGCGATTGCTTCGTGCTCTGGCTCGGCGGCAACTGCGTTCCCGTTAAAAAACCCAGCCCGGAGCCACTGCTGTATGCGTGCCGTGAGCTGGGAGTGAGCCCGGCGCGCACCCTGATGGTGGGCGACTCCGAAAATGACGTGCTGGCAGCCCAAGCGGCGGGCATGAAGGTGGTCGGGCTGACTTATGGCTATAACTATGGCCGCCCCATTGCAGACTCCCATCCTGACTGGGTGTTCGAGCAGTTTTCCCAGCTCGACGCACTGTTGGTCTAATCGGGCTGCTGGGCTGGCTGAATCACAAGGATTAACACTTTTATGACTAAACCAATCGTATTGAGCGGGGCGCAACCCTCCGGCCAACTGACCATAGGCAACTACATGGGGGCCCTGCGTCAGTGGGTCAATATGCAAGATGAGTACGACTGCCTCTACTGCATCGTTGATCTGCATGCCATTACCACCCGCCAGGATCCACAGGCACTGCGCAAGGCCTGCCTCGATGCGGCCGCCCTCTATCTGGCGGTCGGTATCGATCCCAAGAAGAGCACCGTCTTCATCCAGTCTCATGTGCCGCAGCACGCCGAGCTGGGCTGGATCCTCAACTGCTACACCCAGATGGGTGAGCTGTCGCGCATGACCCAGTTCAAGGACAAGTCCGCCCGCTTCGAGAACAACGTCAACGTCGGCCTGTTCGGCTATCCGGTGCTGATGGCCGCTGACATTCTGCTCTATCAGGCCAATCAGGTGCCGGTCGGCAACGACCAGAAGCAGCATCTGGAGCTGACCCGCGACATCTGCACCCGTTTCAACAACCTGCATGGTGATGTGTTCACCCTGCCGGAGCCCTTCATTCCGACCGAAGGGGCGCGGGTGATGAGCCTGCAGGATCCGACCAAGAAGATGTCCAAGTCTGATGACAACGAGGCCAACTTCATCGGCCTGCTGGAAGACCCCAAGCAGATCGTCAAGAAGATCAAGCGTGCGGTGACCGACTCTGACGAACCGGCGGTAGTGCGTTTCGATCCGGAAAACAAACCGGGAGTCTCCAACCTGCTGACCCTGATGTCCGGGGTGACCGGTCGCTCCATCCCCGAGCTGGAGCAGCACTTCGAAGGCAAGATGTACGGCCACCTCAAAACCGAGACCGCCGAAGCCGTGGTCGCGCTGCTGGAGCCCATTCAGGCGCGTTTCCACGAGCTGCGCCAGGATGAGGCCCATCTGATCGCGATTCTGGCCGAAGGGGCACAAAAGGCGCGTGAAAGAGCTGAAAAAACCCTGACCAGCGTATATGATGTAGTCGGCTTCGTTCCTCGAGCCTGACATACTGGGAAGGTGTAGTAGAAGGGAGCTGGGTATTTGCCTGGCTTTCTTTATTTTCTACCCGGCTATTTTGTTTAATTTTTTATTTCAACGTGGGTAATATCCCCAAGAGAAAGCATGTCTGTTCAACCAACTATTTCTGCTGAAGAGCTGAGTGACAAAGGTCACTGGCTGCGTAAATTTCGCAAGGCGAAAAACCTCAATACCCTGCAATTGATGGTCTCCAATGCCATCGACAAACACCATAAAACCCCTGCCGTTGCTGCCGCCATCTATCTGGCCGAATGTCAGCGTGAGCGGGAAATGGAACAGGGTCGTTTTCTCGATCGTTAATTCTCCGCTGTTGGTTATCTCATGCTGTTGTTGATCGATAACTACGACTCTTTTACCTGGAACCTGGTGCAATATTTCGGCGCTCTGGGACAAGAGGTTGTGGTCAAGCGCAATGATGAACTGACCCTTGATTCCATAGCGCAGCTCTCCCCCCGTTTTCTGGTGATCTCCCCCGGTCCCTGTACGCCCAATGAGGCGGGGATCTCTCTCGACGCCATTACTCATTTCGCTGGCAAGCTGCCGATCCTGGGTGTCTGTCTTGGTCATCAGTCGCTGGCACAAGCCTTCGGCGCCCGCGTGGTGCGTGCCCGCCAGGTGATGCATGGCAAAACCTCGCTCATTCGTCATCGGGGAGAGGGGGTGTTCAAGGGGCTCAACAACCCGCTGCGGGTCACTCGTTATCACTCGTTGGTGGTTGAACGCGAGAGTTTGCCCGATTGCTTCGACATCACTGCCTGGAGTGAGCATGCCGATGGCTCGTTTGACGAGATCATGGGGCTACGCCACAAGACGCTTCCTATCGAAGGCGTTCAGTTCCATCCGGAGAGCATTTTGAGCGAGCAGGGCCATCAACTGCTGGCCAATTTTCTGGCGCGTTCATAAAAAATTGTGATCGCCTTCTCAAGTTCGAGAGAAGGCAAAAAAAATCTCCCTGACACTTTATTCACCCCCTCTCCTGTCCAAATTATCTCTTGCCAATCCCCCCTGAGTCGTTATGCAATGCGGTTGCCTAAAATCTCAAGGGCAATCGAACATTGTTCCTCATGGGCTGGCTTGTTACAGACATTTTACTTTAGTTCTGTGATAATCCAGCCACGTTTACATGGATTTAACTTTTGGGCGGCAGATTATTCTGTCGCTGATTTGAAGGAGAGTTGTATGTCAGAGTTGTTGGCAGTGACACGTGAAGTGTTTGATGAAGTGATGGTTCCCAACTACGCCCCCGCCAAGATCATCCCGGTGCGTGGTGAAGGGTCACGTGTCTGGGATCAGGAAGGGCGCGAGTATATCGACTTCGCCGGTGGCATTGCCGTCAATGGCCTTGGTCATTGTCATCCCAAGCTGGTTGAGGCCCTGAAAACCCAGGGCGAGAAGCTGTGGCACCTCTCCAACGTGATGACCAACGAGCCGGCGCTGCGTCTGGCCAAGAAACTGGTCGCCGCCACCTTCGCCGACAAGGTCTATTTCTGCAACTCCGGCGCCGAAGCAAACGAAGCGGCCCTCAAGCTGGCTCGCCGTTATGCCATCGAGAAGTTTGGTGAGCAGAAGACCCAGATCATCGCTTTCCATCAGGGCTTCCACGGTCGCACCTTCTTCACCGTCAGCGTCGGTGGCCAAGCGGCATATTCCGATGGTTTTGGCCCCAAGCCCGGTGATATCACCCATGTTCCCTACAACGATCTGGCCGCACTGGCTGCGGTTATCTCCGACAACACCTGCGCCGTGGTGATGGAGCCGCTGCAAGGGGAGGGGGGCATCATTCGTCCCACCGACGAGTTCGCCAAAGGGGTACGCGAGTTGTGCGACAAACACAATGCTCTGCTGGTGTATGACGAAGTGCAGTCCGGGGTTGGCCGTACCGGTGATCTCTACGCCTATATGGGGCTCGGCGTCACGCCGGATATCCTCACCAGCGCCAAGGCGCTCGGTGGCGGTTTCCCCATCGGCGCCATGCTGACCACTGACGAGATCGCGGCTTACCTGAAAGTGGGCACTCACGGCTCTACCTACGGCGGCAACCCGCTGGCCTGTGCGGTAGCCGAAGCGGTGATCGACGTGATCAATACCCCCGAAGTGCTGGCGGGCATCAAGCAGCGCGAACAGCTGTTCCGCGAGGGGCTTGAGGCGATCAACGCCAAATACCACTGCTTCAGTGAAGTGCGTGGCAAGGGTCTGCTGCTGGGTGCTGCGCTGAACGATGCCTATAAGGGGCGTTCCCGCGACTTCCTGCTGGCCTCCATCGATCAGGGTTTGATGGCACTGGTGGCCGGCACCAACGTGATTCGTTTTGCCCCTTCACTGGTGATCCCGGAAGCGGATATCAAGGAAGGGTTGGCCCGCTTCGAGAAGGCGGTTGCCCAGGTGGTTAACGCCTGATTCCAAATTGAGGTGGGGAGCTCTCCCGGCAGGAGCCGGGCCCCCACCTGTCGTCAATGAAAGGGAGTTGTCATTTATGTTGGTTATCCGTCCCATCGAGCAAAAAGATTTTGCCGGGCTCAAGATTTGCGCCATCGAGTCCGGCACCGGCATGACCTCGTTGCCCGTCAACGATGATCTGCTGCAGCGCAAGATCGACGCCTCTACCCAGACCTTTTCTGACAAGCCAGCTGGCAAGGGTGATTGCCTTTATTTCTTCGTGGCCGAGGATCTGGAGACTGGCGAGATGGTTGGCACTTGCGCCATCGATGCGGCCGTGGGCCTCTCCCAGCCGTTTTACAACTACCACATCGGCAAGGTGGTGCACTCGTCCCCCAAGCTCGGCATCTACAACGTCGTTGAAACCCTGACCCTCTCCAACGACTACACCGGCAACTCCGAGCTCTGCACCCTGTTCTTGCGCGAATGTGCCCGCGAGGGGATCAATGGCCGGCTGCTCTCCAAGCACCGTTTTCTGTTTATGGCCGAGCACCCGGAACTGTTTGACGATACCGTCTTCGCCGAGATGCGCGGCGTATCCGACGGCGATGGCCACAGCCCCTTCTATGAGTGGTTGCAGACCCACTTCTTCTCGATGGATTTTCCCACCGTCGATTATCTGACCGGCATCGGCAAGAAGCGTTTCATTGCCGAGCTGATGCCCAAGTACCCCATCTACGTCAATTTGCTGAGCAAAGAGGCGCGGGCCGTCATTGGCCAGACCCACGAGAAGACCCGCCCCGCCATCAAGATGCTGCAGGATGAGGGCTTCGTGAACCGTGGCTACGTCGATATTTTCGATGCCGGCCCCACTGTCGAGTGTGACGTGAAGAATATCCGCAGTGTGCGCCGCAGCAAGAAGCTGCGGGTGCTGGTGGGTGAGCCCATCGGTGGCAAGACCCACCTGATCTGCAACAGTCGTTTCGAACATTACCGTGCCTGCTACGGTAATATCCGGGTCGATCTCGACAAGCACGAGGCCATCATCCCGCCCAAGATGGCGGCGGCGCTCAAGGTGCAGGATGGCGACATGGTGCGGGTGGTTGACCTCGATTGAGGCAAACAGGACAAGCAAACCGATTATCAGACAGGCAGCCGAGGCTGCCTGCCAGCGACAGGGAGTGAATGGATGAGCCAGTCAGTACAATTTATCGACGGTCAATGGCTTGCCGGTGAAGGCAAGCCGTTCGAGTCAACCGATCCGGCCAAGAACGAGGTGATCTGGCAGGGGGCTGCCGCCAGCGCGGCGCAAGTGGACGCCGCCATCAAGGCCGCCCGCGCCGCTTTCTACCATTGGGCGGACATGAGCCTTGATGATCGTCTGGCCATAGTGCGCCGTTATGCTGACCTGCTCGGCGAGCAGAAAGAGGCGCTGGCGCTGACCATTGCCCGCGAAACCGGCAAACCGTTGTGGGAGACCCGCACCGAAGTGGCGGCCATGCAGGGCAAGATTGCCATCTCCATCCGGGCGCACGACGAGCGCACCGGCACCGTTGAAAATGCCATGCCGGGTGCCAAGGCGTTTGTCCGTCACAAGCCCCACGGCGTGGTGGCGGTGTTCGGCCCCTACAACTTCCCGGGCCATCTGCCGAACGGCCATATCGTGCCTGCGCTGATTGCGGGTAACGCCGTGGTGTTCAAACCCTCCGAACTGACCCCCATGGTGGCCGAAGCCATGGTCAAGGTGTGGCAGCAGGCCGGGCTGCCCAAAGGGGTACTCAATCTGGTGCAAGGGGAGGTCGAGACCGGCAAGGCGCTGGCGGGCAACCCCGATATCGACGGCCTCTTCTTCACCGGCTCCTCCCGCACCGGTCATTTTCTCCATCAGCAGTTTGCCGGTCAGCCGGGCAAAATTCTGGCCCTCGAGATGGGTGGCAACAACCCGCTGATCGTCAAGGATGTGAGCGACATCGACGGTGCTGTGCATGCCATCGTCCAGTCGGCGTTTATCACCTCGGGTCAGCGCTGCACCTGCTCCCGCCGTCTGTTTGTCGAGCGCGGTGAGCGTGGCGATGCGCTGGTCAAGCGTCTGGTTGAGGTGGTCAGCCAGATCAAGGTCGGCCTCTATGACGCCGCCGAGCAGCCATTCATGGGCTCGATGATCAGCGAACGGGCAGCACTCGGAATGGTAGAAGCGCAGACCAACCTGCAACAGCTGGGCGGCGAAAGCCTGCTCACCCTCAAGCATCTGGCAGCGGGCACCGGCTTTGTCTCTCCGGGCATTATCGATGTGACCCAAGTCGCCGCACTGCCTGACGAAGAGTATTTCGGCCCGTTGCTGCAGCTGATGCGCTACGACGATTTCGATGCCGCTATCGAGAAGGCGAATGCCACCAGCTTCGGCCTATCGGCTGGCCTGCTGGGTGATAACGAGGCGGACTGGCAGCACTTCTTCAAGCGGATCCGCGCTGGCATCGTCAACTGGAACAAGCCCATCACCGGCGCCTCCAGTGCCGCGCCGTTTGGTGGCATCGGAGCCTCCGGTAACCACAGAGCGAGTGCCTACTACGCCGCTGACTACTGTGCGTATCCGGTTGCTTCCGTTGAAGACAACAAAGCCGCCATGCCGGATCAGTTGTCGCCCGGCCTGCACTTCTGACAATCACGACACGGGGCATCCAGCGGTGCCCCGATCTGTACCCGCAATCAAAGGAAAGAGAGATGCAAAAGGATATTGACACCCTGTTCAGCCATCTGTGGGACAACTACATCAAGGTGACCCCGAGCGCCCTCAAGGTGCACACCCTGCTGGGTGGCGGCGAGCCTATCGTCAACGATCACGTGGCGTTTCGTACCTACAACCTGCCCAAGCTGGGGCTGGAGAAGCTGGCGGCACATTTTCTGGCGCTCGGTTACGAGCAGAAGGGCGAGTACCTCTTCAAGGCCAAGAAGCTCTACGCCAAGCACTTCGAGCATCAGGATCCCGATGCCCCCAAGGTGTTTATCAGCGAGCTGAAGGTGGAAGAACTCTCCGAAGACGCGCAGGCCATCATCCACAAGCTGGCGGATCAGGTGCCCGATCATCTGACCGATACCCCGGCATTTCTCTACACCGGCGCCCCCTGGCAGGTCTCCTATGCCGATTACCAGACCCTGCTAGGGGAGAGCGAGTATGCGGCCTGGATGGCGGCATGGGGCTATCGTGCCAACCACTTCACGGTCAATATCAACAAGTTGAAGGATTTCGACACCATCCATCAGGTCAATGGGGCGCTGAAAGCGGCGGGGTTCGTTCTCAACAGCGTGGGTGGCGAGGTGAAAGGGGACCCGCAGGTAATGCTGGAGCAATCCTCCACCATGGCCGACAAAGCCGAGGTGCCGTTCAGCGATGGGGTGCGTACTATTCCAAGCTGCTTCTACGAGTTTGCCCTGCGTTATCCGCAGGCCGACGGCGTGCTCTATCCGGGCTTTGTCGAAGCGTCGGCCGACAAGATCTTCGAATCGACTAATGCCATGTAGCAGACCATGTAGCAGGTCATGTAACGGGGACAACCCTGTTCAAGTCGCAACGCCTCCTTGCCGGAGGCGTTTTGTTTGGAGCCTGGTCGCGTTACGGGGCTTGTCGGAAGCAGCAGAGCTGAACGGAGCTGAATGGCGCGTCTTTGGCAGGGAGTTGTTGATAAAAATGTGAACGAGATCACCAGAATGACTACATATTGGCGCTGGCAAAAGACTCAAAAGAGGTAGAATGGCGCTTTGTTTTTGCGGGGCCAATCGATGCCAAATTATCAATTTTTCAAGCAGGGTCAGGCGCTTACCTATCTCGATGCCAATGTCCCCAGCTATAGTGATGAGCGTCGTCAACTGGTTGAGCAGGGCTTTGCCGCCATCGCCCCTCCCACCTTCGCAGATACCCCCGCCGAAGCCCTGGCACTGCTGCGCAAGCATCAGGGGTTGCAGGATGAGGCGCAGAGCGCCGTTTGACGGATAGTTGCCGCTATACCTGCGGCGATAGCCGGTTTGTCAGAGAACTGAAAAGCAAAATGGTGCCATGACAATGACACCATTTGACGGGTTGGCCTGATCCCCCTGAGCCGCTTACCGCTGGTGCAGATCACCTTCGATGACCAGCACTGTATCCATCCCTGCCGCTTTGCCTGCCTCAAGCCCGATCCGGGTATCTTCAAACACCAGACAGTTGGCCGGATTGGCGCCGAGCCGCTCGGCCACCTGTAAAAAGGTGTCGGGGTGCGGTTTGTGGTTGGTGACATCATCGGCGCTCACCACCACCGAGATATAGGCATCGAGCCCGGTGCTTTTCAGGATGGAATCCGCCTGACTGCGCGGCGAGCCGGTGCCAATCCCCATCTTCACCTTGCCATGATAGTGCCTGACCAGCTCCCACATCTTGGGAAAGACGCTGACCTTGTCGATATGTGTCATGTAGAGGGCAATCTTGCGACGGGTAAAGGCCTCGACATCCACCGTCAGCCCCTGCTGCTCGGCCAGCATGGCGATGATCTTGCGGGTGGGTATGCCGCCATACTGATAGAGCAGCTCCCGCTCGAAGGGGATGCCGAACTCGGCGCAGGTGAGCTCCCAGGCATCCAGATGGAGGGGCATGGAATCTACCAAAGTGCCATCCATATCGAAAATCAGGGCATCGTAGTGATCAAACCCGTACTGCTCACGCTCGCTCATGGGGGCTCCTCGGATCAAATAGGGCAGGCTAGCAGAAACGGTCGGCGCTTTGTGGGATCTGCTTCATGGTTGGGCTGATTGTGGCCGCCGTTTTTTCTCTCTCTTGCTGATTTGTGAGACAATAATCCGTTCATTGCCGGATACTTTGGCATATCAGATCAGCGAGTCCGCTTATGACCTCGAAAATATCCCCTAAAACCATCTTCTCCAGTGTGGCGCTGGTGATCGCGCTCGGTTCACTGGAAAAGAGCATAGTCACCACCCCGCTGCCCATGATTGGCGCCGAGCTGCACGCCGGTGCCGCCCTCACCTGGGTGGTGACCGCCTACCTGCTGGCGGCTACCGCCGTGCTGCCCCTCTACGGCAAACTGAGTGATCTGTTTGGCCGGGTGCGGATGCTCAATATCGGCATCGGTCTGTTTCTGGCGGGCTCGGTAGCCTGCGCCCTCTCTCAGGATCTGCCGACCCTGCTGGCGGCCCGGGTGCTGCAAGGATTGGGCGGCGGCGGCCTGATAGCCCTCGCGTTTACCGTGATTGCCGACACCATACCGCCGCGAGAGGTGGGCAAGTATCAGGGCTACATCTCGGCGGTTTATGCGGTCTCCAGCATCGCTGGCCCGCTGCTGGGCGGCTACTTTACCGAGCAGCTCAGCTGGCGCTGGATCTTCTGGATCAACCTGCCGCTTGGCGCGCTGGCGATCTTCCTGATCAACCGCAACCTCAAACAGCTCAACGTCCGCCGTCATAGCCGCTTCGACTGGAAGGGGGCGGCGCTGCTCATCACTGTCACCACCCTGACCCTGTTGCTGCTTTCGCCGGAGACAGCCCTGCCCGCCGTCTGGCTGGCGGGTGCACTGGCGGTCTCGCTGCTGTTGCTGATCCTGATTGAGCGACGGGCTCACGACCCTATACTGCCCGCCCATCTGGCGCGCCTGCCCGGTTATCTGGTGAGTGTGCTGCTGGTGATGCTCTCCCAGTTGCTGATGTTTGCGGTGCTGGTCTATCTGCCGTTGCAGATGCAGTGGCAGAAGGGGCTGAGCGCCAGCCAGAGCGGGGTGAGCATGGTGATCTTCATGATCTGCATCACCGCCGGGGCCTTTGTCGGCGGCAAGCTGATCGGTCGCACCGGCCACTACAAGAGCTTTGTAGCGGTGGGGTTTGCGCTGGCAGCGGTGGCGCTGTGGCAGATCCACTTCGATGCCTGGGTCAAGCTGGCCCTCGGGTTTGCCGGTATCGGTCTGGGTCTGGTGCTGCCAGCGCTCTCGGTGGTGGTGCAAAATGCCCTGCCACGGGAAGATCGTGGCATCGGCATGTCGCTGTTCAACTTCGGTCGTGAGCTGGGGGGCGCAGTCGGGGTGGCCATCTGCTCCATGCTGTTCCACTCCCAACTACCCCCAGGCAGTGCCGGTCAGCTCAGCTCATTGAGCCCGCAGGTGCTGGCCCCCGGTTTCAGTGCCACCTATATCGGGATGGCGCTGATCGCCACATTGGCACTGCTGCTCACTCTGCTGGCGCTCAAGCGCCACGAGTTAGCCTCCATCAATGCCTGATTATTGGCGCAGCCACACAGTGCATTGGTATGGGGCAAACAGCGGCGTAGGTTGACTCGGGTAGTTGCTCATCAACAGTGTCATGCTGCTTTCCACCTTGTCGAAGTGGGGCATCGTCAAGGGATTGGCCGTGAGATTGGCGAGCAGCAGCAGGGTGTGCCGCTCTCCGCTGGCCGGATCCTGCCAGTGGCGGCGATAGCTGATGCGCTCGGGATCATCCCCATCCAGCAGCTCGAAATTGCCGTGGCGAATGACCGGGTGGACCTTGCGCAGGGCGATGAGCTGGCGATAGCAGTGAAACGGCGAGTCGGGGCGGGCCAGCTGCTCGGCGGCATTAATCTCGATGTGATTGGCGTTGAGGGCAATCCAGGGCGTGGTGGCGCTGAAACCGGCGTAGGGGCCGGCGTCCCACTGCATCGGGGTGCGGGCGTTGTCGCGGCCGATGGCATCGAGCCGCCGACTCAGCTCGGCAGGATCCAGCCCCGATTGGCTGGCGCGGTAGTTGATGGCCTCCACATCGCGCAGCTCGCCCGGCTGCCAGTGGCGGTTGGTCATGGCCAGTTCCTCCCCCTGATAGATGAAGGGAGTGCCCTGCATCATGTGCAGCACCATGGCCCACAGCTTGGCGCTGGTTTCCCGCCACTCAGGCCTGTCGTCGCCAAAGCGGGAGACGGCGCGGGGCAGGTCGTGGTTGCCGAGAAACAGGCTGTTCCAACCCCGGCCATGCAGCCCCTGCTGGTGGCGGGCCATGGCCCGTTTGAAGGCGAGGGGATCAAAGCGGGATGACCACTTGTCACTGCCCAGCCCCAGATGCTCGAAGTTGAACACCATGCTGAACTCGCTGCCATCCGTGCTGGAGTAGCACCGCATATGGGCGAGATCGGCCCCCCAGGTCTCCCCCACAGTGATGATCCCCTTGCCGCCGAAGCTCGCGGCATTGAGCTCGCGGATATAGTCGTGCAGGCGCGGGCCGTTGCTCATGGCAAGCCGGTCCCACTCCTTGCTCACCATGTCGATCACATCGAAGCGAAATCCCTTGATCCCTTTGCCCAGCCAGAAGTTGATCACCGCCGCCATTTCGGCCCGCACCGCCGGGTTATCCCAGTCCAGATCGGCCTGACTGGGATCGAAGTTGTGCAGGTAGTAGCGATCAAGCTCCGGCACATACTGCCAGCCGCTGCCGCCAAAAATCGAGGTAACCGGGTGGGCGTCGACAAAGGCTTGGTCGCGAAATACGTAGTAGTCCTGATAGCGGGGATCCCCCGCCAGCGCTTTCACAAACCACGCGTGCTCGGTGGAGGTATGGTTGGCGACGATATCCATCATGATGCCGATGCCGCGGGCGGCCGCTTCGCTGATCAACTGCTCCATCTCGGCCAGGGTGCCGAAGGCCGGGTCTATGGCGCGGTAGTCCGCCACATCGTAGCCGTTGTCCCGTTTGGGGGAGCGATAGATGGGGGTGAGCCACAGTAGGTCGACACCCAGCTGCGCCAGATAGTCGAGGCGCTGGCGGATGCCGTTGATATCGCCCATGCCGTCGCCATCGCTGTCCTGAAAACTCATAGGGTAGATCTGGTAGATGACGCAGCTATCGAGGTCGATGTCGGGGGTGTGGAGGGGTTGCGGGTTCATCAGCGTGGCCGGTTGGGGAAGAGGCTTTCCATCTTACGCAGATGAGCAGGGCATCAACAGCTTCCGGCGGCCCTTGAAAAGGGTTCCATTGTTGGCTGATTTTCAAAAGTGAGGGGAGAGTCACAAAGGTGCCATCCCGAGCCACGGGCGTGGTCGGGATGGCTGTCTACTCATCTGCTCTGGGGCATGAGCCGTTATCGGGTGGCTCCGACCTGCTCGGCGTTTGGTTCCTGCTGGCGTTCCGCTTGCGCCTCCAGCTCCTTGCCGAGGAAGTAGTTCAGGAAGGTGCGGATCACTGCGATGATGGCAAGGCGGATCAGCTCCTCCTTGCTCGGCGCCACCGTGGTGGCCAGGATGTCGGCGGCCAGCTGGAACTCCAGCGCCAGGATCAGCCAACTGCCAAAGCAGAGACGAATGCGCGGAAAGCCGGGCTGGTGATCCCGCACCCGCGCTGCCAGCCAGAGAGTTTTAAAGAGGCCAATGACCACACAGGCGATGGAGATGATCTCCAGCAGCAGCTGGAACAGCTCGACCCCGTGCATCATCCCCTCTTTCAGGCTCGCTATCTCAAACACTCGGGTCACCTCTTGATTCAAAAGAGCACACTATTAACATATTGCTCGGCAAAGGCCAAATCCGGCTCAGGCAATCAGTTTGAATTCAATTACATAGAGCGGCGGCAGGGCGGGGTAGATATCGCGGATCACCTGTTTGAGCTCAGGGAGGGTCATGTTCTCCTGACGGGCGTGCTCGTCGCTCAGTTCATCGAAGGCGACAGCATTGACCGAGATCACTTCGATGGTGCCAAAGGGCTGGTGCTCCGGGTTGGTGAACAGCGCCAGCCGCTGGCCGGGTTGCCAGTTGGCCTCGCTCTCGTCACGGATGGTGATGGTCTTGCGGCCAGCCTGAATGTCGGCGACGAAGCGGCTGAAGAAGGTGAACTCGGGATAGGGATGGGCAGACATGGTGACTCCTGACAGGGTGAATCGAAATTAGGTGAATAGAAATCAAAGGTCGAGATAGGTGCGCAGCCTGGCCAGATCGGCAATGGCGGGCCCCTCGGCCCCTTCGCAGACAATGCCCTGTTCGATCAGCTCCTTGAGGGCGCGCCGGTAGACCCGCTCTGTGGTACCGAAGCGCGCCGCCTCGTGAGCTCGCTTGCGCGATCCCAGCATCGGGGTGCGTTGGCGCTCGCGCCACAGCTCATAGGCGATGTTGTAGGCGATGGGGTGGAGCAGGCGGCTGGTGGTGATCTCCAGGGTATCGAGGTAGTCGCTGGCGAGCGCGGTGGCAAAGAACAGGGTCAGTTCGGGTTCGGCCAATAGTCGCTGGGCCAGTTTGTGGGCGCAGATGACTCTGGCATCCAGCTCGGTCTCGGCCACCACGTTCCACTGCACCGGGGTGGCGCTGAAGAACTCCATCTCGCCGAAGATCTGGCTGTGGCAGGCTATTTCGCCGAGCTGGAAGCTGCGGCCCGAGTGAACCGTGCTGTTGAGGGAGACCCGGCCACTTTCGACCAGATAGAGCTGCTCGCTCTGCTCCCCCTGTCGCATGATCAATTCACCCGGCAGGTAACGGCGCAGAAACAGGGTGCAGGCCTCGATCGCCGCGGCAAAGCGGGGTTCAAGTTGCTCAAGTTCGGCGTGAAAGCGGCCGAGGGGGTAGGGCTGTTGCTGCATGACTTGCCTGTCGCACCGGATGACGAGGGCCATGAGGCTAACAAGAGTGCGGGCCGGATACCAGCCCGCACGGTAGCGGATGTGCCGCAGTTAACGGTTTGCCGCTTATTGCGCCAGGGCGTGGAGGGCGGCAGCGATGGCTTGCTGCTCACCGGCCATCATCGCCTGTTCGGCACTGGCGTAGTCCGCCACCCCTTGCTGCACATCCTGCTCGAACAGCACCACGTTGCAGAGCACGGCGGCGACCCGCACCTTGCGCAGGCGACCCACGGTCAGCAGGGTGGCGGTCTCCATATCGGCACCGAGCACGCCACGGGCATGCCAGTAGCGGCACACCTCCTGCTCGTCATCCCGATAGAAGCTGTCGTGGGAGCGCACCAGCCCGTGCCAGTAAGGCTGGCTGCCGGTCGCCACATGGTTGAGCAGGGCGGCTTGCAGCCAGATATCGGCGCAGGCGGGGTACTCAGGGGGCAGATAGGCCTGTGAGGCCCCGTCACTGCGCACTGCCCCTTCCACCACGATGAGATCCCCGAGCCCGATGTTGTGCTGCAGGGCACCGGCGGAGCCGACCCGTATAAGGGATGTGGCGCCGGCTTGCACCAGCTCCTCCAGCGCTATGATGGCAGACGCGCCACCGATACCGGTGCTGCAGACCGTGATGGGCAGCCCCTGACAGGATCCGTTGATGAGGCGAAACTCCCGGTTTTGCCCCAGCACCTCATACTGTTCGAGCTGGCTGGCGATGCGGTCGACCCGGGCCGGGTCGCCGCACAGCACCACCCGCTCGGCAATCTGGTCGGGGCGGCACTGGAGATGGGGTAACAGAGTCATGGCTTACAGACCTTGTGGCTGGCGCTTGGCGGCAATCACCCAGAGGCGGGTACCGTTGGCGGCGATAAACAGCAGGATCAGGTACTCCAGCGACATGGCGTAGACGCCCTGCGCGGCATAGACACCGATGCTGATGATGTTGATGACGACCCAGAGGATCCAGTTCTCCACGTATTTGCGGGTCATCAGGATCTGGGCGACCACCGAGAGCACCGTCATGCTGGCATCCCAGAACGGGAAGGCATCGGGGGAGGGCTCAGGGGTGGCAAGGTTGGCACCCAACAGGTTGAGCAGGGAGACCGAGGTGCGCGCCAGGGTGGCGAAGACCGGGTCGATGTAGCGGGTCAGCAGGGCGATGGCCAGCACGCTCACCACAGCAGTGACGATAAGCTTGGATTTGCTGAGCCAGCGGATCTGCAGGGTATCCCCCTGATCGTTGGCGGGGCGGGTCCAGGCGTACCAGCCATAGACGTTGGCGCAGAAGAAGAACAGCTGCAGCATCAACAGTCCGTAGAGCTGGATCTGGAAGAAGATGATGGCAAACAGGCTGACGTTGATCAGACCAAACAGGTAGTTGATGGTCTTCTCCTGACTGGCGAACCAGATGCAGGCCAGACCGAATAGAGTGCCGATGGCTTCAATCCATGACATGGCATAGCCGCCACCCAGCGGAATGGTCACTAGCGTGTTATTGATGCTGAACAGCTCGAATATGCTCATTTTCTGATCCTTGGCATGAGGGGGAGTATGCGAGGGCGCCATTCTAAGGGGTGAGGGGGAGGAGGGGCAGGACTTTTGTCCGCCCCGGGCTTGGCCCATATCAAAGAAATCGCCGCTGGTGCCCGGTTATTCCAGCATCGATGGGTTATGGTGCCCCGGCGGGCCGGACTTTATTGATATGTAGCAAGATGATAGTGCGGTGGCTGTGGTCTGATAGAGTCCACTCTCCGGGAGGAGAATCACGTGATAACAGGAGGTTGCATTGAATTCCGAGCTTGTCTGGGTGCTCTGTCTGCTGGCAGGGGCCATCTATCTCTTTATGACCAACAAGGTGCGCATGGACGTGGTGGCCCTGGGTGTGGTCATCCTGTTTGTGCTGAGCGGCACCCTCACCTTGCCGGAGGCGCTGGCGGGCTTTAGCGATCCCAACGTTATCCTGATTGCCGCCCTGTTTGTGGTGGGTGAGGGGTTGGTGCGCACCGGCATCGCCTATCAGGTGGGGGATGCGCTGGTGAAGGTGGCGGGCAGCAGCGAGACCAAACTGCTGGTGCTGCTGATGGTGGCAGTGGCGAGTCTGGGGGCGGTGATGAGCAGCACCGGGGTGGTGGCCATCTTTATCCCGGTGGTGCTGAGCGTGGCGAACCGGATGGGGATCCCCGCCGGTCGCCTGATGATGCCCCTCGGCTTTGCCGGGCTGATCAGCGGCATGATGACGCTGGTGGCCACGCCCCCCAACATGGTGGTCAACAGCGAGCTGATGCGCCACGGCATTCACGGCTTCAGGTTCTTCGACTTCACCCCGATGGGCGTGCTGATCCTGGGGCTGGGCATCCTCTACATGCTGTTGGTGCGCGGCTCTTTGGTGGGCGAAGGGGAAGAGGGCAAAGGCAAGTCGCCCGGGCGCCGCACCCTGCGCGATCTGATCCGTGACTACCGGCTGGCCGGTCGGGCCCGCCGTTTGGCGCTGCGGCCTGACTCCCCGTTGATTGGCCACACTCTGGATGAGCTGCAACTGCGCGCCCGTTATGGCGCCAACGTCATCGGGGTGGAGCGCTGGCGAAAATTTCGCAGGGTGATGGTGCCGGTGTCGGGGATCAGTGAATTTCAGGCCAAGGATGTGCTGCTGATCGACATGTCAGATCCTGCGGTGGATGTGCGGGAATTCTGTAGCGAGGCGCGGCTCGAACCGATGATCCTGCGCGGGGAGTACTTCTCCGATCAGGCGCGGGAGGTGGGGATGGCCGAGGTGTCACTGATCCCCGAGTCCAAACTGTTGGGCAAAAGCGTGCGGGAGGTGGCCTTTCGTTCCCGCTATGGTCTGAGCATGGTAGGGCTGCGCCGCAATGGTGAGGCGCTGGCGGGCAAGCTGGTGGATGAATCGCTACAGATGGGGGACACCTTGCTGGTGGTAGGGAACTGGAGCCACATCAGACAGTTGCAGACCCACAGCCGTGACTTTCTGCTGATGGGGCTGCCCGCCGAGGTAGACGAGATGGCCCCCGCCCGCAGCCAGGCGATCCATGCCCTCTTTTGTCTTGGAGTGATGATCCTGTTGATGGTGACCGATCCGGTGCCCAACGTGATTGCGGCGCTGATCGCCTGTCTACTGATGGGCAAGTTTCGCTGCATCGACATGGAGAGCGCCTACAAGTCGATCCACTGGCCGACCCTGATCCTGATTGTCGGCATGCTTCCCTTCGCGTTGGCGCTGCAAAAAACCGGCGGGGTGGACCTTATCGTCGGCGGCTTGATGAATGCGGTGGGCGAAATGGGGCCGCGGGTGATGCTGGCCAGCCTGTTTGCGCTCTGTGCGGTGATCGGGCTGTTTATCTCCAACACCGCCACCGCAGTGCTGATGGCGCCCATTGCGCTGGGCACGGCGCAGCAGATGGGGGTCTCGCCCTATCCGTTTGCCATGACCATCGCCATCGCCGCCTCTGCTGCCTTTATGACGCCGGTCTCGTCACCGGTGAACACGCTGGTGCTGGGGCCGGGCAACTACAGGTTCGCCGACTTTATGCGGATTGGCGTCCCCTTTACGCTGCTGGTGATGGCGGTGAGTGTGGTGGCGATCCCCTGGTTCTTCCCGTTCTGATTAGCGGGTGGATGGAGGTGCATACAAGCGGCTTGCGGGCCGCTTTTTTGTGGCTGTGAGACAAGAGTGGCAAGGCCAAGGCCTGTTTGGAATAAGTTAAGAGTGACGTTAAGGCGAAGAGGGGGTGATACAGGGTCGGGAAAAAACCGGAGAGAGGCAAATTTCAGATACAAAAAAACCAGCCTGAGCTGGTCTGATTGTTACTACTAATAATGGTGCGGAAGGAGAGACTCGAACTCTCACACCTTACGGCGCCAGAACCTAAATCTGGTGCGTCTACCAATTTCGCCACTTCCGCAATACTAATGGTGGCTATGACGGGATTCGAACCTGTGACCCTCGCATTATGAGTGCGATGCTCTAACCAACTGAGCTACATAGCCTTCTTGTGTTCGACCGGAGTCAAATACAAGCAAAAATCGCTGGGTACCAGGTTTGAACCTGGGCACGTTGACGAGATCAAGATCTCACACGCTTACCACAGCAAGCCATCAACATAGTTAATGACAGGTAGTAATGGCTGGGGTACTAGGATTCGAACCTAGGGATGGCGAGATCAAAACCCGCTGCCTTACCGCTTGGCGATACCCCAACAGTGCTCCTCAACAGTCATCTGACTGATAAAGAACCTTAAAAATGGCTGTGGTACTAGGATACGAACCTAGGAACCTTGATGAGATAAAAACCTCTTACGTTCACCACAGCTATCACCGACAAGGTCGATGAAATACAAAAATGGCTGGGGTACTAGGATTCGAACCTAGGGATGGCGAGATCAAAACCCGCTGCCTTACCGCTTGGCGATACCCCAACAGAAACAGTTTAAATAATGGTGGCTATGACGGGATTCGAACCTGTGACCCTCGCATTATGAGTGCGATGCTCTAACCAACTGAGCTACATAGCCTTCTTGTGCTCGACCGGAGTCAAATACAAGCAAAAATGGCTGGGGTACTAGGATTCGAACCTAGGGATGGCGAGATCAAAACCCGCTGCCTTACCGCTTGGCGATACCCCAACAGTATTCCTTAACAGTCATTTGACTGGCAAAGAACGTTTAACAGTGGCTGGGTACTAGGAGTTGAACCTAGGCACGTTGACGAGATCAAAACCTCTCACGTTTACCACAACAAATCACCGACAAGGTCGATGACCAAAAATAATGGCTGGGGTACTAGGATTCGAACCTAGGGATGGCGAGATCAAAACCCGCTGCCTTACCGCTTGGCGATACCCCAACTGAACAATTAATGGTGGCTATGACGGGATTCGAACCTGTGACCCTCGCATTATGAGTGCGATGCTCTAACCAACTGAGCTACATAGCCAACCGTGCTTCCAGTGAGTCGTTGCCTCGTCACTGTGCGGGCCGAATTATGCGTATCTGGCTCTGGGGCGTCAACCATTTTTTTGTCAGAAAAACTGATTTTGGGTGCGTTTGGCGAGATATTGGTCTCTGTTGCGCAAAAGCCCAACAATATGATTTTTTTTAAGACATGCCCCCAGCCGTGCCAAGGATTCCAGAGACAACATGGCCAGTAAATAGCGGCCTTCCCTCGCCTACGGGGCACCTCTTGTGGCCATGGGCCAGTTTTTGGCAAAGCGGCGTCCTGGTTTTTTGTGTGTCGCGCTGTCCCGCGCTTTCACATGGGTGAAACCGCACGCCCGGCGATCTTTACCGCCCAGCGGAGCCACTATCTCGCTCTCGCCCTAAAAGAGCCCTCGGGTCACTGGTTGGCCGGAGAAAGGCTCTTTTAGCCATTGAGCTCCCCACGGCGATGCAGTGGTGGCGTGTTTGGCAAGCCGTTGTCAGTGGCCCGCGCGGGTAGGGTTTACTTGTGCTCGCAGTTGGCCCCCACGCCGTCCATTGTTGTGGTTATGCACAAAGAGGCGATTACTGCACGTCTCGTGTGGGGCTCTTTGCACGAAATAAACTCATGTGGTTTCATTAGAAAACTTCATTGAGTGGTAATTTTAAAGTGTGATCAACCATTAAGTTCGTCAATAGCCAGTGGGATAGCATTGCCATCCTTGGAAGAGTGACATTTTATCTCAATGTGCGCCGCTGTTTTTGTGTAGTAGGGCCATTGGGTGGGTATCACTATATATGGCTCAAGGTATCAGGAGTGGCGCTATATAGCCTGTGACCCACAGGAGTGAGCATGACCAAAGGAAGAGTGTTTGGCTGCTGAACCGGCCGCAATGAAAGGGCTGGCGACGAAAGGGTAACCCCGAACGGCCACATGGCATAGTGAGACCTGGCAGCAGATCGACCCGGCAACTATCGCCCGATAACAACGCATTGAAACCGGCTAGATGAATTTTATCTTTCATCGAACGGGGTAGTTGCATCCAAAAATGTCCAGAGTGCATGGCTGGCGCGGTTATTACCCACTGAACGATCCCGTTATCAGTGCCGCTGGATGAATAAAAATAAACAGTAATAAAGGCAGGTTAGTATGCATCCATCTACAGCTCCGACCGGGTTATTACAACAACCCAAACCCTTCTTCATGATCTTTTTTGTCGAACTCTGGGAGCGCTTCGGTTATTACGGCGTGCAAGGGATCCTGGCGGTTTTCTTTGTCCAGCAACTGGGTTTTTCTCAAGAGCAGTCATTTATTACCTTCGGCGCCTTCTCGGCGCTGGTATATGGCCTGATATCGGTCGGCGGCTATGTCGGGGACCATGTACTCGGGACCAAGCGCACTATGGTACTGGGGGCGCTGGTGCTGGTATTGGGTTACTTCATGACGGGCATGTCCATTTACCATCCAGACCTTATTTTCTACGCGCTGGGCACCATTGCGGTGGGTAATTGTTTGTTCAAGGCCAACCCGGCCAGCCTGCTGTCGAAATGTTATCCGCCAAAAGATCCCCGTCTGGATGGCGCGTTTACCCTGTTCTATATGTCGATCAATATTGGCTCGCTTATTTCCCTCTCACTGGCGCCGGTCATTGCTGACCATTATGGCTATACGGTGACCTATAACCTGTGCGGTGTCGGGCTGATCATTGCGCTGCTGGCCTTCTTTGCCTGCCGCCATATGGTCAAGGATATTGGCTCTGAACCGGATCATCTGCCGCTCAACTACAACAAGCTGCTGCTGGTCTTGCTGGGTGCCGTTGGGCTGGTCTTCTTCTGTGCCTGGTTGATGCACCATATCGTGATTGCCAATATGGTGCTGATGACGGTGACCATAGTGGTGGTGGTGATTTTCTTTCGTGAGGCATTCAAGCTGGATCTGGTCGGCCGCAACAAAATGTATGTGGCGTTTGTGCTGATGCTTGAAGCGGTGCTGTTCTATGTGCTGTATGCCCAGATGCCAACCTCATTGAATTTCTTTGCTATCAACAATATGCATCACGAGATGCTGGGGATGAGCGTCAATCCCATCAGCTTCCAGGCGCTCAACCCCTTCTGGGTGGTGGTGGGCAGCCCGGTGCTGGCGCTGATCTATACCCGGATGGGCAGTCAGGGGAAGGATCTCACCATGCCGCTCAAATTTACCCTCGGGATGTTCTTCTGCTCCCTCGGCTTTTTGACCGCAGCCGCTTCCGGCTGGTGGTTTGCTGATGCCCAGGGGCTTACCTCGCCCTGGTTTATGGTGCTTATCTATCTGTTCCAGAGTCTGGGTGAGCTGATGATCAGCGCACTGGGTCTGGCCATGGTGGCGGCGTTGGTGCCTCAGCGGTTGATGGGCTTCATTCTCGGGATGTGGTTCCTGACCCAGGCGATGGCATCCCTGCTGGGGGGCTATGTGGCCACCTTTACCGCCGTGCCGGAAGGGATGAACGATCCTTTGTTGACCCTGCCTATCTATACCGATGTGTTTGGCAAGATTGGTCTGGCGACCCTGCTTATTGCGGTGGTGATGGGGCTGATGGTGCCCTGGCTCAACCGGATGATGAATGCGACCGGGCCGCAGGAAGAGGGGGTACTGGCGCCGCAATCACAGGGGTGACGGGCAGATAGTGACAATACCAAGGCAAGGGCTGTGACCCTTGCCTTGGTTATTTCTGGCTTAGTTGTACTGCTCTTCCATCCAGGCTTCGACGATCAGTTGGGCTGACACGCCATCCACACTGCCTTTTTCCAGCGCGCGATAGCCGCCCCGTTCAAACAGTCGGGCGCGGGCATCCGTGGTGGTGAGCCGCTCATCCTTGAACTCCACCTGCTTGCCAAAGCGGCCGTGTAGCCGGTTGCCGAACTTGCGAGCGCGCACCGTGATCTCCTGATCGGTACCATCCATGTTCAGCGGCAGGCCGACCACCAGCAGGTCCGGTTGCCACTCCTTGAGCAGCTTGTCGATATCGTCCCAGTTAGGGATGCCGTCGTTGGCCTTGATGGCGCGCAGAGGCTGGGCGGTGCCGGTCAGCTCCTGACCGATGGCAACGCCAATGCTCTTGGTACCATAGTCAAAGCCCATGATGCTGCGTGATGACATGAAAAAATCCTCGAAAGGCAACGCAGGGGGCGTTGCCGGGTGTTAGCTATGGCCGATGTCGCTGGAGAGATGAACCGTGTTCACCCCTATGCTGGCGGCGGCTTGTTGCCAACGTGTGTGAATGGGGGTTTTGAATACCAAATCCGGATTGGGTGGGATCACCAGCCAGGCGCCATCGACCAGTTCCTGCTCCAGCTGACCGGCGCTCCAGCCCGCATAGCCAAGGGCCACCAGCCAATGGGCAGGGGCTTCGCTCGTGCCCAGGGTTTCCAGTATATCCTTGGATGTGGTCACCATCATCTCATCCCCTACCTGCAGGGTGGAGTTGAAACCGGGGTGGAAGCTGTGCAGCACAAAGCCGCGATCGGCGTGAACAGGCCCCCCTTGCAGCACCTGCTGCTTGAGCTCCGGATTGCCGGGTACCGAAATCTTGAGCTGGGTCAGCATGGCTTCCAGCGACATCTCTACCGGAATGTTGACCACCAGCCCCATGGCACCCTCTTCGCTATGTTCGCACAGATAGACCAGTGAACGGGCGAAGTAGGGATCCGTCAGGCTTGGCATGGCAAGCAGGAAATGATTTTGCAGTGTTTGCATAGGCCAAATAGTGCAAAGGTCGTTGGCAAGTGAATAGGGCAATTATGGCAGTTCATCACTTTGGGCAAAACCGCTTTTTATCGGGGAAGTCTTGTCCACTTATCAAACGGTGCGGGAGAGAAAAACATGGAAGGTATTTCAATCAGACAGAAGTTGATCCTGGGTTGTGTGGTGCCCTTGTTGGCTCTGCTGGCGATGCTGGTGGGCGCAACCCAGGCGATGTCCCAGTTGATGGCAGGCATGAACGCCATGTATCAGGGGGAGGTGGTGCAACTCAAGGAGCTCAAACAGATTGCCGATCTCTACGCCGTCAACGTGATCGATGCGACCAACAAGGCCAATGTGGGGGGCTTTACCCCGGATAAGGCAAAGGCGGCCATCACTCAGGCCCAGCGTGACGTGGCAGATAGTTGGCAGCACTACCGCAACATGGAGATGGATCAGGGGGAGAAGCTGGAAGCTGACAAGGTCCAGGCGCTTTTTGCGGCGGCCGATCAGCAGATTGCTGCCGTGGTCAAGGTGCTTGATGGCGGGCCGGAGCAAGTTAGCGCTCACCTCGGCGCGCAGATCATGCCGCTCTATGGTGCCATCGACCCCCTCAGCGATGGGGTCAGCGCCCTGGTGCAGTATCAGCTGACCGCTGCAGAGCAGAGCATGATCGAGCTCACTCAGCTCAAAGAGCGGCTGTTTCAGCTATTCCTGCTGCTGTTTCTGGTCGGCGGTGGCTGCGTGCTCTTTTTCGGCATATGGACGGGACGCAGCGTCAGCCAGCCGTTGGCAGCCATGGGGCAGGTGTTGCGCGGGATGCAGCAGGATCTCGATCTGAGCCAACAGGCGCCGGTATTGCGCAAGGATGAGATGGGGGCGCTGGCTCAATCGCTTAATCAGGTGATCAGCCACTTTCGCAGTTTGATTAACCAGATCAACGAGATGGCGGAGCACCTTGCCAAGGAGTCCGCCCACCTTGCCCATATCGGAGTCGAGAGTCGTCAACGCTTTGCCCAGCAACAGGGGGAGACCGATCAGACCGCCACCGCCATGAACCAGATGAGTGCCACTGTGGCCGAGGTGGCCAACAGCTCCTCAGGCGCGGCAGATGCGGCCCGTGTCGCCGACGAAAGTGCCCGCCATGGTCATCTGGTGGTGGAGGATGCCATCGCCCGGATGTCGGCATTGTCGTCCCATATTCAGGACACGGCGGCGATGATCACCCAGCTGGCCGACGACAGCCGCGATATCAGCAGCGTGATGGATGCCATTCGCGGCATCGCCGAGCAGACCAACCTGCTGGCGCTCAATGCGGCGATAGAGGCGGCGCGGGCAGGGGATCAGGGGCGCGGGTTTGCAGTGGTGGCCGATGAGGTGCGCACCCTCTCCCAGCGTACCCAGCGCTCGACCGAGGAGATTGGCAAGACCATCATCAAGTTGCAGCAGGGGGCCAATGATGCGGCCAGCAGCATGGTGCGCGGGCTGGATCAGGTGGAGGAGTCCAACCGCACCGTGCTCGCCTGCGGCAAGGCCCTTGGCGAGATTGTCAGCTCGGTGGAGGTGATCAATGAGCTGAACACTCATATCGCCACCGCCGCAGAGGAGCAGAGCAAGGTGGCAGAGGAGATCAGTCGCAACGTGGTCAATATCGCCCAGATTGCCACCGAATCGACCGCAGCGGCCTCCGAACTGAACCAGAGTTGCCACGAGCTGGAGCAGCTATCGAGCGATCTCAAGCAGAAGGTGGGGCAGTTCCGCTGTTAGATAGCGGTCACAACCACGCACACTGCACGAAACAACAGAGGCGGCCATGGGCCGCCTCTGTTCATTAACGATTGTATAGATAACGATAGTGCCGATTTAGCCGTTGCTGGCTCAGGCTTTCGCCAGTCGACGCTCGATGGCATCCATCAGCATGCCGGTGATGTGCACGTCGAAAGCCGCTTCAATCTCGCGGATACAGGTCGGGCTGGTGACGTTAATCTCGGTCAGCCGATCGCCAATGATATCGAGGCCGACGAAGATCAGGCCCTTCGCTTTCAGGGCAGGGCCGACCGCACGGGCGATGGCCCAGTCGGCGTCGCTCAAGGGGCGCGCCTCACCACGGCCACCGGCCGCCAGATTGCCACGGGTTTCCCCTTGCGCCGGAATCCGCGCCAGGCAGTAGGGAACCGGTTCACCGTCCACCACCAGCACCCGCTTGTCGCCATCCTTGATGGCGGGCAGATAGGTCTGGGCCATGCAGTACTGGCTGCCATGTTCAGTCAGGGTCTCGATAATCACGCCGACGTTGGCGTCATCTTCCTTCATGCGGAAGATGGAGGCGCCGCCCATGCCGTCCAGCGGTTTGAGGATCACATCCTTGTGCTGGGCGTGGAAGGCGCGCAGCTTGTCGGCGCGGCGGGTCACCAGCGTGGTTGGGGTGTGCTCGGCAAACCAGGCGGTGTAGAGCTTCTCGTTGGCATCGCGCAGGCTCTGCGGCTTGTTGACGATAAGGCAACCCTCATCCTCGGCCCGCTCCAGCATGTAGGTGGCGTAGATAAATTCGGTGTCGAACGGCGGATCCTTGCGCATCAGGATCACATCGAGGTTGGAGAGCGGCTGATCCACCACCTCGCCCAGGCTGTACCAGTCGGCATAGTCATATTGGACGGTCAGCGGGCGCATGGTGCCAAAGGCGCGACCGGCTTCCATATAGAGATCAGACATCTCCAGATAGAACAGCTCATAGCCGCGCTTTTGCGCCTCTTCGAGCATGGCAAAGCTGGAATCTTTCTTGATGTTGATGGCCGAGATGGGGTCCATCACGATGCCGAGTTTAATGGTCATCCGAATATCCTTCTTAATGGCTCGATTGGGTTGTAGGGGCGATTAGCGAAGCGTAATCGGCCGTCTGAGGCTGCCATCATTCGATACCGCCACGCGGCTTATCGACACTGCCCGCGCAGGTATGGCGCTGCCCGCAGGTATTAAGCGAGATCGCCAAAGCGGCACTGCAGCGCGGTAATGGCGGTCAGGGCGGCGGTTTCGGTGCGCAGCACCCGCGGCCCCAGCAGCATCTCTTTGAAATCTTCCTGCACGGTACGGGCGATCTCGTCGCTCGACAATCCCCCTTCCGGGCCAATCAGCAGCCGTACCCCGTGCTCGGGAACGGGCAGGGTGTTGATGCTGTACTCGGCGCGCGGGTGCAGGTTGATCTTGAGCTCTTTGGTCTCTTCCGCCAGCCAGGCGTCCAGCTCCATCGGCATGCGAACGATGGGCACCACGTTGCGGCCGCACTGTTCGCAGGCGCTGATCACCACTTTCTGCCACTGTTCGCGCTTCTTCTCCAGCCGATCGGCCGGCAGCTTGACGCCGCAACGCTCGGAGAAGAGCGGGGTGATGCAGGTGACACCCAGCTCCACCGATTTCTGGATGGTGAAATCCATCTTGTCGCCACGGCTGATCACCTGACCCAGATGGATGGCGAAGGGGGACTCCACCGATTGGGCGTCGCAGCGGTCGATGGTCACTTCCACCGATTTTTTGCCGACGCTGGCGATGGTGGCAGGATATTGATTGCCATCGCCATTGAACAGCTCGAGCTGCTGGCCCGGCTGCATGCGCAGTACCCGGCCGATATGGTTGGCGCCGTCTTCTGACAGGGCGATGGTCTGGCCAGCCTGCATGGCGGCCGCTTCATAGATACGTGGAATGCGCATGGCTAAGTGTCAGTCTCTTGCTTGGAAACCCTTCAATATCTTACTGCAAGGCTCACGCGGCAGAGGGTGAAGGGCTTCATGATGAGAGGGGGCGATCCCCCTCCTTGGTCAAATGGGGTTATTGGCACTGCTTTTCAATAAAGAGATTGGTATTGCCCTGCAGCTTGCCGATGCGGCGGTTGCGCTCGCACTCCCAGCCCTCTGCCGGGTACTGCCTGTCCCAAGCTTCAAACAGTTTACGCTGTTGCGCTGCCAGACGCAGCCCATACTGCTGGCTCATATAGAGGTAGGCGCGGGCGATCTGGCCCCGCACCGGCCCCTTGGGCGGCTGTACCCGACGATCCTTGAAATCCACCAGCATCTGGCACTGGCCGTACTGATCCGGTTTGCCGTTCCAGTCAGAAAAACGGAAGTTGGCCCGATCGCCGTTCACTTCACCGATGGCGGGCACCAGATTGTGCATGTCCCCCTCCATCTGGTTGAATTCGTCGCTCTTGCCGCAGTTTTTACGACCGCCATCCTGCCAGCACTGCAACTGGTGGCCGAACTCCCAGGCGGGGACTATATGCTCCCACTCGATGCGGGCGGCGCGCTGGGGCTGTTTGCGTGGCTCATAGCCGCAACTGGCCAGATCCGGGCTCATCTTCTTGCCCTGATAGTTGATGTTGCAGCCGCAGTAGAAGGTGGTGACCGCGGGTTGGGTTTGATAGAGCTTGACCAGATCCTGTTTGGCGGAGCGAAAGGTCTGGGCTTGGAGGGGGGCGCTGAGCAGCGGCAAACCGGCCAACAGGGTCAGGGCGAACGATAGCAGGGGGTGAAACATGAAGATCCTTGGCAAGAAAATAGGTGGATGAAATGAACCGCCCCTGGCGCGGGGCGCGACACAAGTTGGCTTATCGGGTGACGGCTGGCTCCGGCTGTTCCCGTGCCAGCGGCTGCTTGCAGCGGCGGCAGTGATAGCGGGCCTCACCGCGCACCACCTTGTTGTGGCGGCGGATCGACAGTTGATGCTGCTGGCAGTGACAGCGATAGGGTACGGTGCGCTGCGCCAGTACCGCCAGATCGAAGCTGTGGGTGGTTCTGGGCTCAAGGTCGAACACCTCCCGCATCACCGATTGCCACTGGGTGCCGTGAGGCAGTACCCGTGCCTTGCCGCGCCCTTCACCGCTATGTTCACCCCAAAGGGCATGAACCAGCAGATGGGCCACTTCGTGGGGCACCACCTCAGCCAGAAATGCCTGTTGATTGGCCTGATAGAGGGCCGGGTTGAAGCGCAGCTCCCAGGTTTGCAGCCGTGCCGATCCCGCTGCCCGGCCCCGCATATTGCAGTAGATCCGCGGGCGGGCAAAGGTGCGGTCAAGGCGCGCCTCGGCCTGCACGAAACAGGCTTCTACGCGTTGTTGCAGTTGGGATACAAGTTGGGCAGGAGTGGCGTTCATCAACATCTCGGCGGGTAACGGACAAGCAAAAGGGGAGCCAGGCTCCCCTTTTATCACAACTGGCGACTGTTACAAGCCAGCAGCGGAGCGCAGCAGCTCGGCCTTGTCGGTCTGCTCCCACGGGAACTCTTCGCGACCGAAGTGACCGTAGGCAGCGGTAGCCTGGTAGATCGGGCGCTTCAGATCCAGCATCTCGATCAGGCCATACGGACGCAGTTCGAAGTGCTCGCGCACCAGCTTGACCAGCAGATCCTCGGCGACCTTGGCAGTACCGAAGGTTTCGACGCTGATGGAGGTCGGCTCGGCCACGCCGATGGCGTAGGAGATCTGAATTTCACAACGATCGGCCAGACCGGCAGCAACGATGTTCTTGGCAACGTAGCGGGCAGCGTAGGCAGCGGAGCGGTCAACCTTGGACGGATCCTTACCGGAGAAGGCACCACCACCGTGACGTGCCATGCCGCCGTAGGTGTCGACGATGATCTTGCGACCGGTCAGACCGCAATCACCCATTGGGCCGCCGATAACGAAACGGCCGGTCGGGTTGATGAAGTATTTGGTGTCTTTGGTGACCCACTCTGCCGGCAGCACCGGCTTGATGATCTCTTCGCGTACCGCTTCAACCAGATCTTTGTGGCTGATGGACTCGGCGTGCTGGGTAGACAGTACCACGGCATCGACACCAATGATCTTGCCGGCGTCATCGTAGGCGAAGGTCAGCTGGCTCTTGGCATCCGGACGCAGCCACGGCAGGGTGCCGTTCTTGCGCACTTCAGCCTGACGCTTCACCAGCAGGTGAGAGTAGGTGATGGGGGCGGGCATCAGCACGTCGGTTTCGTTGGTGGCGTAGCCGAACATCAGGCCCTGGTCACCGGCGCCCTGCTCCAGCGGATCGCGACGGTCAACACCCTGGTTGATGTCGGGGGACTGCTTGCCGATGGCGTTCAGCACGGCGCAAGAGTCAGCGTCGAAGCCCATGTCGGAGTGGGTGTAGCCGATTTCACGTACGGTATCACGCACGATCTCTTCGATATCAACCCAGGCAGAGGTGGTTACTTCACCGGCCACCATGACCATGCCGGTCTTGACCAGGGTCTCACAGGCAACGCGGGCCTTGGTATCTTGCTTGAGGATGGCGTCCAGTACCGCATCGGAGATCTGGTCCGCAATCTTGTCTGGGTGGCCTTCGGAGACCGACTCGGAAGTAAACAGCTTTGCCATGATGGGAGTCTCAGCTTGTCTGGGTTATCGCCACAGCAATAACCGGGTGAATAGGATGGTGTAGAGGTATCTACATCTGGACGTCTATTTTAATTAGCGCCCCACCCGATTGCCAGCACTATTTTGTCGTGCGGCCGCGACTGGGTTGCCAATGGCTCCTTTCTATCCCCAAGGGGATGGAAATCAAACGTTTGCCATTGTTCTCTTTGGCCTGCAGGGCCCAAGAAAAGCGATTGTCCTCCCAAAGCCACTTTATTCGTCCAGATAGTATTTGCACGCCGCGCCCCCTGCTGGGACAATAACGCGCCTTAATCTTGGCCATCAAATGAAGCAATCGCAGGAGATACAGATGCCTTCTCGTAAAGAGCTTGCCAATGCCATTCGCGCATTGAGTATGGATGCCGTTCAAAAAGCCAACTCCGGTCACCCGGGCGCCCCCATGGGAATGGCGGATATCGCCGAAGTGTTGTGGCGTAGCCACCTCAAGCATAACCCGAACAACCCCAAGTGGGCCGACCGCGACCGTTTCATCCTGTCTAACGGTCACGGCTCCATGCTGCTGTACTCCCTGCTGCATCTCTCCGGTTATGACCTCTCCATCGACGATCTGAAAAACTTCCGCCAACTGCACTCTCGCACCCCGGGTCACCCGGAGTACGGTTATGCGCCGGGCATCGAGACCACCACTGGCCCGCTGGGTCAGGGCATCACCAATGCCGTGGGTATGGCGATCGCCGAGAAGGCCATGGCTGAGCAGTTCAACCAGCCGGGTCACGACATCGTTGACCACTTCACCTACGCCTTTATGGGCGACGGCTGCCTGATGGAAGGTATCTCCCACGAAGCGTGCTCCCTGGCAGGTACCCTGCAACTGGGCAAGCTGATTGCATTCTGGGATGACAACGGTATCTCCATCGACGGTCACGTTGAAGGCTGGTTCACCGACGACACTCCCAAGCGTTTTGAAGCCTACGGCTGGCACGTTATCCCTGCTGTTGACGGTCACAGCCCGGAAGCGCTCAATGCCGCCATCGAAGCCGCCAAGGCCGAGACCGGCAAGCCGACCCTGATCTGCTGCCGCACCATCATCGGTTACGGTTCACCGAACAAGTCCGGTTCTCACGATTGCCACGGCTCACCGCTGGGCAACGACGAGATCGCCGCTGCCCGCGCGTTCCTGAAGTGGGACCACGCCCCGTTCGTTATCCCGGCTGATATCGCTGCCGAGTGGAACGGTCAGGAGAAAGGCGCTGCGCTGGAAGCCGACTGGGATGCCAAGTTCGCTGCCTATGCTGCTGCTCACCCGACCCTGGCTGCTGAATTCAAGCGCCGTACCACAGGCGAGCTGCCAGCTAACTGGGCTGCCGAATCTGCCAAGATCATCGAAACCCTGCAAGCCAACCCGGCCAAGATCGCCACCCGTAAAGCGTCTCAAAACGCGCTGGAAGCGTTCGGCAAGCTGCTGCCGGAGTTCATGGGCGGTTCTGCCGACCTGGCTCCGTCCAACCTGACCATGTGGTCCGGTTCCAAGTCTCTGACCCCGGAAAGCGCGGCAGGCAACTACATCCATTACGGCGTGCGCGAGTTCGGCATGTCCGCCATCATGAACGGTATCGCTCTGCACGGTGGTTTCATTCCCTACGGCGCCACCTTCCTGATGTTTATGGAGTACGCCCGTAACGCCCTGCGCATGGCCGCCCTGATGAAGCAGCGTTCCATCTTCGTTTATACCCACGACTCCATCGGTCTGGGTGAAGATGGCCCGACTCACCAGCCGGTTGAGCAGATCGCTTCCCTGCGTCTGACCCCGAACATGAGCACCTGGCGTCCGTGTGACCAGGTTGAATCTGCGATTGCCTGGAAGCACGCCATCGAGCGTACCGACGGCCCGACTTCGCTGATCTTCTCCCGCCAGAACCTGGCCCAGATGGACCGTACTGCCCAGCAGCTGGCCGACACCGCCAAGGGTGGCTACGTGCTGAAGGATTGCGCCGGTACCCCTGAGCTGATCCTGATCGCCACCGGTTCCGAAGTGGAACTGGCCGTTGCCGCCTATGAGCAGCTGACTGCCAAGGGCCGTGCCGTGCGCGTGGTCTCCATGCCAGCGACCGACGTGTTCGACGCCCAGTCTGCCGAGTACAAAGCATCCGTGCTGCCGATGTCCGTCACCAAGCGTGTGGCCATCGAAGCAGGCATCGCTGACTACTGGTACAAGTACGTCGGTTTCGGCGGCAAGATCATCGGTATGACCACCTTCGGTGAGTCTGCACCGGCCGAACTGCTGTTCAAGGAATTCGGCTTTACCGTGGAAAACGTGGTTGCGACCGCTGAATCCCTGTAATAGCTGATTGCTTGGTTTTGAACTGAAAAGCGCCTCCCTTGGGAGGCGCTTTTTTATTTTTTAAAGATGGGAAATAAGGCGCATGAATAAAAGACTTAATCGACATACGGAAGCCTTTGCTCGTTGGAAGGCGCAGACACAGGAAACGTTTGAGTTTTCTATATTAATTTGCCATGCCGTGCCAACGCTGAAAAGAAATATCAGACTTTTTGAAAAAGGAATAATTGATGAATTAACAGCTCCAGATTATTATGGCGCAAGAGGTATTGCTGATGCTGGCCAAAGAGAGAGAAATAAAGAGCAGTTAAAGTCAATTAGTTCAGGTTATAAAACGAAATTATCTAAGTACATATTAATTAGTAATTTTAGCTTCTTTGAAGCTTACGTTTTTGATGTTATCAACGAAATGCTAACCTTTCATGGAGGAAGGGATGAATTTATTCAAAAAGCAAAAGCTAGGGGCTATCAAAACGCAATAAATGATGAGGTTGAAGAAACTAGAAAAAAAATTAGAATCCCAAATAGAGTCGAAAATCATCAACGGTATTTAGAAGCGACAAAGGAGTTAGAGGATATAAAATATCGTTTTCCTAGTGACATGTTTGGTAGTTATGGTGCTCAGATGTTAATTCAAAAACTCTCTAATATGAAATCAGCCGATATTCCATCAATTCTGAAAGATGGTTTACATATGGTTATTTCTGATGATGTTGTTGACTCGTACCATAACACCCGTGAGATTAGAAATAAAATTGCACATGGTGAGACAGTTGAACTGTCAATAAAACAGGTGACAGAGATGAGCAAGCTGTTAAGAGGCATTTCTTTAGAGCTAGATCAGCATCTGCTACGATATTTCTTTATTTCTGAAAGTTATCGAAGAAATTAATGTTTGTGATTGAGTTAGCTCGTAGGTTCGATTAGCGAGGCGTAATCGGACGTTCGCGTTCTTTAAGATGATGCCATAAAAATAATGTCCATTCGTGTTACCTAAAAAGAGACCGGCTATCAGCCGGTCTCTTTTTATTATTTAAAACAAATCTTACGCCTGTGGCGGAGTACTTTCCGCATTGGACATCACCGCATCAATTTGCACCAGGGCACCGGCGGGCAGTTCGCTTACCCCAAATACGGTGCGGGCGGGCAGATAGCCCGGGAAGTATTTGGTGTAGACGGCGTTGACCGCATCCAGATCGGCGATATTGCCGAGCTGGATATTGACCTTGACGATATCGTCCATCACATGACCGATGCTCTCGACGATGGCTTTGATATTACTCAGGCACTGGGCGGTCTGCTCTTTGATGCAGCCTGTCAGGATCTTGCCGGTGGCGGGGTCGATCGGCAGCTGGGCGGTCAGATGGTTGTAGTGGGAGAAGGCGACAGTCTGGCAATGGAGCGGGCTGCGCGGTGCCTTGTCGGTATTGCGGGCAGCGATCACCAGATTGTGGCGGTCTTCCACTAGTTGCGGCGGAGTGCCGTCACCGTGGGAGATCACCGCATCCATCTGCACCCGGGCACCCATGGGCAGGGCGGCGGCACTGACCACCGAGCGGGCGGGCAGATAGGCCACGGCACGGGCAATGGCGGAATCGGGGAAGAAGGTGGTGTAGACCTCGTTGACGGCCTCCAGATCGGCGAGGCTGGTCAGGTAGATATTCACTTTGACGATATCGTCAAACGGCACGTCGATGCTCTCCAGCACCGTTTTGATATTGCGCAGGCACTGACCCGCCTGCTCCTTGATACCATCGGCGACCAGCTGGCCCGAGGTGGCTTCGACCGGCAGTTGCGCGCCGATATTGTTGTAGTGGGAGAAGGCCACGGTATGGGTCGAGAGCGCGTTGTGCGGCGCCTTGTCGCTATTGCGGGCGAGCTTCACCAGCGCGCAGGGGGCTTGCGGGAAGGTGCCTTCACCATTGGAGATGATGGCATCGATCTGCACCAGCGCACCCAGCGGCAGGGCGGCGACGGCGAGGGTGGTGCGAGTCGGCAGATAGCCCGGGAAGAATTCGCGATAGACGGCGTTGACCGCCTCCAGATCCGCCATCTCTTTGAGGAAGATGGTCGCTTTGACCATATCGTCCATCACGTGGCCGATGCTCTCGATGATCGCCTTGAGGTTGCTCAGGCACTGTCTGGCTTGCGCGGTGACATCGCCACTCACCAGCTTGCCGGTGGCCGGATCCACCGGCAGCTGGGCGGAGATATTGTTGTAATGAGAGAAGGCCACCGTTTGGGTGCAGGGGCCCAGATCCTGGGGCGCATTGGTGGTATTTCTTGCCGACTTGATGATGGTGCCACTCATAGATATGCCTCTTTTTAATATTTGTTGTTAATTCAGATACAGGTTTACCCCATCTGGTTGTACGCCATGGCCATTTTGCCTGCGGCGGCATCCCCGGTTATTATTTGTGATCCACTCAATAGCTGAATGGGATAAGAGAGGAGGTGACAGGGTGAATATTTCAGACGTTGCGATTCTATGAGTGGCCATCAGGGGTTGCAAACCAGTGATTTCATTTCTATGAGATGGCTCAATGCTCGCAAATTTAATGTTATTGCTATTCAATTCACCCTGAATAGTCGCCCATTCGCCCGCCAATGGCCCTGCACCGACCGGCAGCCCTGTCAGGGCAGGGGTTGGGGCGCAGGCCACGGCAGAGCAGGGCTGTGAATAAAGGGTTAACGCTATGCTTCACGCTGCCACCAAACGATTTTATTGTGCATAGATATGTACTTTATGTTTTTTTAGTCATCTATCTTGCCGCATGAAAATATGCTAGCTGCCATTCATGTTGCAACAGCTAAAGATGTGGCTGGAATATAATGCAAATATTTGCATGAGCGGTTGCTGACAATATTGAAATAATGGCAGCTTATCCGCTGATGGGGGTCATATTTGTCTCGCCATATAGATGGTGAAATATGCGCAGATATTGCAGTGGCACAATATGGGCCGATGCTCGACTAATGGGATCAGGCTGCAAATTCGGTGACATGGCCGCTGTTGACGCCGTGCTGCGAAGTCGATGGTGCAAGCCAGTCTGGTGTGGGCTGACCGGGTTAGCGGCACAAATAGCAGCCCCCGATCAGGGGCTGCTATTAAGGCAGTGAGTAAGGCTGCGAGTAAGGTAGTGAGGAGGGATGTAAGTGCGGCGGCTGCCAAGCCGGAGAGGTTTTATCCCGCGGGATAGAGTGCACCCAGAACGGCCGGGCGGCTGGCGCCGGTGACGGCGGGCAGGTTGCCCGGCTTGCGATGGATAAAGCACATTGCCAGCCAGGCAAATGCGGCTCCCTCCACCCAGTCGGGGGCAAGGCCCAGCTCGGCGGTGCTGGCGATGCGCCAGCCGGGCAGCAGGCTGGCCAGCTCCTTCAGCAGCGGTGCGTTATGGGCGCCGCCGCCACAGACAAACAGCTCGGCTTTCGGTTGGCTGGCACCGACCGCTTCGGGCCGGTCTGGCAGTTGGCGGGCGATGCTGTGGCAGGTGAGCGCCTGCAGGGTGCGCTGCACATCCACGGGGGCGTAGCCACTGCCTGCCAGCTCGCCATCGAGCCAGGCGAGGGTGAACATCTCCCGCCCTGTGCTCTTGGGGGCGGGGGCGGCGAAGTAGGGATGAGCGAGCAGCTTGGCGAGCAGCGGCGGGATAAGTTGACCGCTGGCGGCCCATTTTCCCCCGGCGTCATAGCTGCCACCGTGGGGCTGATGGCGGCGATACCAGCCATCGAGCAGGGTGTTGGCGGGGCCGGTATCGAAGCCATACACTCCGCCCGCGTTGCCCGGCAGTACCGAGATATTGGCGATGCCGCCGAGGTTCAGTACCACCCGCAGCGCGCCGGGTTTGGCAAACAGCGCCTGATGGAAGGCAGGCACCAGCGGCGCCCCCTGACCGCCGAGGGCCATGTCCATGGTGCGAAAATCGGCGATAACGTCGATGCCGGTCAGGGCGGCCAGCAGGGCGGCGTTGCCGATCTGCAGGGTAAACCCAAGCTGCGGGCGGTGGCGGATGGTCTGGCCGTGGCTGCCGATGGCGCGAATATCCTTGGGGGTCAGCCCGGCCTTGGCCAGCAGCGCGTGGGTGGCGGTGGCAAATTCGCGGGCCACCAGATTATCGGCCACCCCCATGCGATCGATTTCGTTGTCGCTCGGGGTGCAGAGCTCGTGCAGCTCGCGGGCGGTGGGCCAGGGGTGGCTGATGGCCGCTTCGACCCGCAGTTCATCCCCGTCGATCATCACCAGCACGGCGTCGATCCCGTCCATGCTGGTGCCCGACATCAATCCGATATAGCGTTCAGTCATGGTTGCTCCTCAATGAAAGGTTGCCGAGAAAGGGGCGTGGAAAGAGGTTAGCGGGTGAGGTTTTTACCCCGCCCGTCTGGTTGCCGCGACTATCTGTCGCAACTATCTGCCACGACTATCCCGCTTGTTCTGGGCCAGTTGCAGCTCGGGGTTGTCGAGCTTGGCCAGTTGCGGCATCGCCAGCTTTTTGAAGTTGGCCAGCTCACGCCCGCTCAGGGTTTCGGCCTGCGGCAGGGTGAGGGTGCGCGGGTTCTTGTGAATGCCGCCCACCACAAATTCATAGTGCAGGTGCGGGCCGGTGACGCGACCGGTGCCACCCAGGGTGCCGATGGTCTGCCCCTGCTTCACCCGCTGCCCCTTGTTAACGGTGCGTTTGGTGAGGTGCAGGTACTTGGTCACATAGTTGCCGGCATGCTTGATAAAGACATAGTTGCCGTTGAACTGGTTGTAACCGGCGGCCACCACGCTGCCTGAGCCCGCCGCCATGATGGGGGTGCCTACCGGCGCCACATAGTCGATGCCGTTGTGGGGGCGGATCTTGCCAGTCACCGGATGGAGGCGGCGCGGGTTGAAGTTGGAGCTGATGTATTTGAAGTTGACCGGCGCCCGCAGGAAGCTCTTGCGCATAGCCTTGCCTTCCGGGGTGTAGTAGTTGCCATCTCTGTTGAGTACGGCGCGATAGATAGCGCCGTCGTTGACGAACTCGGCAGCCAGAATATCGCCGGAGGCGACCCGTTCGTCGTCGCGGAACTTGTCTTCGTAGACCACCCGGAAGCTGTCTCCCGGCTGCAGATCCTGGGCAAAGTCGATGTCCCAGCCGAAGATGGCGGCCAAGTCCATGATCTGATCTTCGGTCATCCCCGCCTCCACCGCGGCGCCCCAGAAGCTGGAGCGGATCTCCCCCTTGCTTACCTGTTCGCGGGTGTCGAGGGCAATCTTGAGGTTGCGGGCGAGAAACGTATCAGCCTTGCGGCTGACCTTGAGCGCCTGCTCCAGACTGTGGGGGTAATAGAGGCTCTGGAGATCGCCGTGCTCGGTGAGTTTGAAGGTGAGCTCCTGCCCCGGCTGCAGCATCCGCAGGGGATCGCTGCCATCGAGCTGGTCAATCAGGTGCAGATCCGTGGTGCTCAGGCCAATGCGCTGGAAGATCACCCCCATGTTGTCGCCACGGCGCACCTTCACCTGTTTGGTGATGTAGTGCGGCTTGGGCGGGGTGGTCGTTTGTGCCAACAGGTCAGCGTCATCCGGTTGCGACTCGGCGGCAAGCTCCCCGCTGTTGTCATCAACCCGGGTGGCGACCGCCCGTTCGCTTGGCCAGGCAGCCAGCATCATCACCATGATGCTTAAAATCAGCACCATTTTACGGTGCCAGGTGGGAAGAGCGTTGAAGGCGTTCCAAATGATCATGAGAGGCTGACGAAATCGGGCAGAATGGACGGATTTTACAGCCTTTCCAATTGGCCCGCCATTCCAGTAATATGTTTGGCCCTGTGGAATCGTGATTGGAGAGTCAAAAAATGTCCCAGCTCGAGGTGGCGCTAGCCGAGATCAAGCGCGGAGCGGAAGAAATTCTGGTTGAAGAAGAACTTGTTGCCAAGTTGAAGGAAGGGCGCCCGCTGCGCATCAAGTTGGGCATGGACCCGACCGCCCCCGACATTCACCTGGGTCATACGGTGATCCTCAACAAGCTGAAGACCTTCCAGGATCTGGGTCACGAGATCATCCTGCTGATCGGCGATTTCACTGCCATGGTGGGTGATCCCTCCGGCAAGAACAGCACCCGTCCGCCGCTCTCCGAAGAGGCGATCAAGCACAACGCCCTCACCTATGCCGAGCAGGCGTTCAAGATCCTCGATCCCGCCAAGACCCGTATCGAGTACAACTCCAGCTGGCTGGGCGAGCTGGGCGCGACCGGCATGATCAAGCTGGCGGCCAAGCAGACCGTGGCCCGCATGATGGAGCGCGATGATTTCAAAAAGCGCTACACCGGCGGCCAATCCATCGCGATTCACGAATTCCTCTATCCGCTGCTGCAAGGCTATGACTCGGTTGCGCTGAAAGCGGACGTCGAGCTCGGCGGTACCGATCAGAAGTTCAACCTGCTGATGGGCCGCGAGCTGCAAAAAGATGCCGGTATGGCCGCCCAGTGCGTGCTGATGATGCCGCTGCTGGTGGGTCTGGATGGCGTCAAGAAGATGTCCAAGTCCGCTGCCAACTACATCGGTGTACACGATGCCCCGGGCGAGATGTTCGGCAAGATCATGTCTATCACTGACGTGCTGATGTGGAACTACTACGAGCTGCTCTCCTTCCGCCCGCTGGCTGAAATCGAAGAGTTCAAGGCAGGTATCGCCGCTGGCACTCTAAACCCGCGCGATGTGAAGATCTGGCTGGCTAAAGAGATCATCACCCGTTACCACGACGCAGCGGCAGCCGAAGCGGCCCACGAAGATTTCACCCAGCGCTTCTCCAAGAACGCCATGCCGGACGAAATGCCGGAAGTGGAGTTGGCGCTGGAAGGTGACGGTCTGGCCATTGCCAACCTGCTCAAGGATGCCGATCTGGTGGCCACCACCTCCGAAGCACTGCGGATGATCAAGCAGGGCGCGGTCAAGGTTGACGGCGAGAAGCTGGAAGATGGCAAGGCACTGGTCGGTGCCGGTACCGCCGTCTATCAGGTTGGCAAGCGCAAGTTTGCCCGGATTACTGTCAAATAAGCAGTACTGTTAAGTAAACAGTACTGCCAGGTAAGCAGTATCATCAGGCAAGTCGGCCATCAGGTCGATTCAAGCTTGTTTAACAGGGCCTCCTTCGGGAGGTCTTGTCGTATCTGGGGGGCACGGATCTGGGCGATAAAGTGCCGCAGGACGGCGCTGCCGGGGTGCTGCCGCGTCGCCAGACTGATGCTGGTCATCATGCCGTTGCCTGCAATGGGGTGATAACTGACCCCGAGCGGGCGCAGCGCCGCCACCGAGCTTGGCACCAGGGTCACCCCAAAGCCCGCCTGCACCATGGCGACGGTGGAGATCACCAGCGGACATTCGGGCCCCAGTATCGGCTCGAATCCGGCCTCCCGGCAGAGGGCCACTATGCCGTCATAGAGCCCGGGCCCGATGGCGTGGGGGAACAGAATAAAACTCTCGTCCTTCAGGCAAGCTAGTGGCACGGGGCCCGGTTTGGCCTTGGGGTGGTTGGTCGGCAGCGCAATCAGCAGCGGCTCCTGATCGATAAGGTGATGGGCAAACCCCTCGCTGCCACGGCAGGGCAGCCGCAAGATGGCGGCATCCAGCCGATCGTTGCGCAGCGCCTCCACCAGTGCTGGCATTGTGTCCTCCTGCGGGCTGAGGGCCACCTCGGGGTAGCGCTCCCGGTAGTCGTGCAGCAGGGTCAGCACCGCGGGGTGGAGCACGGTTGAACCGGCAAAGCCAATCCGCAGCGCCCCCTGCTCGCCCCGGGCAATCCGCTTTACCTTCTGTTTCGCCCCATCGGCCAGCGCCAGGATCTGCGCCGCATCCCGATAGAGGCTCTCGCCCGCCTCGGTCAGTTCGATACTGCGGGTCAAACGGCGCAGCAGCGGGGTGCCGAGGGTCTCCTCCAGTTTGCGGATCTGCTGGCTCAGCGGCGGCTGGGCCATGTTGAGTGATTCGGCTGCGCGGGTGAAATTCTGCTTTTCAACAACGGCCATGAAGTAGCGGAGCGTACGAAGTTCCATATCGATTGAGTCTCAAAGTCATGGGGTCAGCGTATTGGTGTTGAAATGTGAACCAAGTCACCATTGGATCCGAACGCTAACAGGATTCACGGTGGAGGTGAAACCCGAATGGAACATATTGCAACATCTGACAGTGCCGGGTGCAGCTGTGCCCTCGAAGTGAGCCAGCAGTTTTCCCGCTGGCGCAGGCAGCATGACGGTGGCGAGATCTACCAGAGTTCCCTGATGAGCGCCCTGCTGGCGGGGGTCTACGAAGGGGAGACCACCATGAGCGAGCTGCTGCGCCACGGCGACTTTGGCCTCGGCACCTTCAACCACCTCGATGGCGAGCTGATCGCCTTCGAGCGCCAGATCCACCAGTTGCGCTCCGATGGCTCGGCCCGGCCCGCCCGCGCCGATCAGAAGACCCCCTTCGCGGTGATGACCCATTTTCGCCCCTGTCTGGAGCGCCGCTTCGACCATCCCCTGAGCCGTGACGAGATCCACCAGTGGGTGGATCGGCTGGTGGGCTCCGACAACGTCTTCGTCGCCCTGCGCCTCGACGGCCAGTTTGAAACGGCCAAGGTACGCACTGTGCCGCGTCAGGAGCCCCCCTATCGCCCGATGCTGGAAGCCATCGAACAGCAACCGTTGTTCCGCTTTGCCGCTGTGGCGGGAACCCTGGTGGGCTTTCGCTGCCCGCCATTCGTGCAGGGGGTCAATGTGGCGGGCTTTCACGAGCATATGATCACCGCCGATCGCCAGGGGGGCGGCCATCTGCTGGACTACACCATGGCCCACGGCACCCTGCGTCTCTCTGTGGTGCGTCACCTCAATCTGGCCCTGCCAGCGGATCCGGCTTTTCGTCAGGCCGATCTCAACCCTGCCGATCTCGATCGCGCCATTCAGGCCGCCGAAGGTTGATATACAAGGATCAATATCATGGAAAACAGACAGTGGAACTGTGGTGCCGAGCTGGTGGTGCGCCATCTGGAGGCGCAAGGAGTCAAGCAGGTGTTCGGGATCCCGGGTGCCAAGATTGACCGGGTGTTCGATGCGCTGGAGGACTCCCCCATCGCGACCATAGTGGTGCGCCACGAGGCGAACGCCGCCTTTATGGCTGCCGCCGTGGGGCGTCTCACCGGCAAGGCGGGGGTGGCGCTGGTCACCTCGGGTCCCGGCTGCTCCAACCTGATCACCGGGCTGGCGACCGCCACCTCGGAAGGTGATCCCATGGTGGCGCTGGGCGGTGCGGTGCGCCGCGCCGACGGCCTCAAGCTCACTCACCAGAGCATGGATACGGTCAACCTCTGCCGTCCGGTCACCAAGTTCAGCGCCCAGGTCAACAGCGGGGCGGCGATCTCGGAAGTGATGGCCAACGCCTTTCGCGCCGCCGAACTGGGACGGCCGGGGGCGGCGTTCGTCAGCCTGCCGATGGACATCATCAACAAACCGGTGCAAGGGTGCGTGTTGGTGCCCCACGAGGTGCCGGAGCCGGGCTGCGCCGATGAGCAGAACATGGAGCAGGCATTGACCCTGCTGCGCAGCGCCGAGAATCCGGTGGTGCTGCTCGGCCTGATGGCGAGTCGGCCTTCGACCGCCGAGGCGGTGCGCACCTTCCTCGACAAGGCGCGGCTGCCGGTGACCGGCACCTATCAGGCCGCCGGGGTGGTCGACAGTTGCCACTTCGATGACTTTGCCGGACGGGTGGGGCTGTTCAACAACCAGCCGGGGGATCAGCTGCTGGCAGGGGCCGATCTGGTGATCTGCATCGGCTACAGCCCCATCGAGTACGACCCCGTGCTGTGGAATGGCGATCGGGAGCGGCGCATCCTCCATATCGACGTGCTGCCCGCCGATATCGACAGCAGCTACTGCCCGAGCGCCGAGCTGGTGGGGTCGATCCGCGCCAACCTGTTGCAGCTGACCCGCATCATGGGCAATCCGAAAATCCGTCCCCCCGAGGTGGATCGGCTGCTGCAAGGGGTGCGCCAGCAGCGGCTGCGGTTGGCGTTGCGGGCCGACGATCTGCACGGCAATCCGGTTCACCCCCTGCGCATCGTGCGCGAGCTGCAGGATCTGGTGCGCGATGACATGACCCTCTGCGTTGACATGGGCAGCTTCCATATCTGGATTGCCCGCTACCTCTACAGCTTCCGTGCCCGTCAGGTGCTGATCTCCAACGGTCAGCAGACCATGGGGGTGGCGCTGCCGTGGGCCATCGGCGCGGCGCTGGTGCGACCGGGTGAGAAGGTGATCTCGGTATCGGGGGATGGCAGCTTTATGCAGTCGAGCATGGAGCTGGAGACGGCGGTGCGGCTCAAGAGCAACATAGTGCACATCATCTGGGTCGATAACGGCTACAACATGGTGGCGATGCAGGAGCAGCAGAAGTATTGCCGCACCTCCGGCGTCTCCTTTGGCCCTATCGACTTCAAACGCTATGCCGAATCGTTCGGGGCAGCCGGTTTCGCGGTGCGCTCGGCCGACGAGCTACGCGCCACCCTGCGCGCCGCGCTGGCGGTGGAGGGGCCAGCGGTGGTGGCGATCCCGGTGGATTACTCCGACAACCCGGGGTTGATGGCCCAGCTCAGGCCAGAAGTATTGGCATAAGCACTGGTAAAAGTGCGGGCATCAGTAGTGGCATCAGTGCTGGCCTGAATAGATAAACGCAGGCAGACAGGCCAGCCCACATAGCAAAAACCGGCATCAGGTGATGCCGGTTTTTTATTGCTACGCGGGATTGGCGGCCTTAGCGGGCCAGCTGGACTGCGGCGCGCGCGCGGGCCGGTTGCGGGTGGTGCTTGGCTTTTGGCGCGCAGGCCACTTTCAGGCGCAGCCACTCGCGCCACAGCAGCCAGCAGAGTGGCAGGGTCAGCAGCAGCACGGTGGCGGGCTGAGCCATCAGCACCCCGTCACGGCCCCACAGTTGCGGCAGCAGGAAGATGAGCGGCAGCAGCAGCAGGGTTTTAGCGAGGGAGATGACCAGCGCTTGCCGGGTTCGCGCCATGGATTGCAGCAGCACTATGCCGAATACGATGATCCCCTCCAGTGGAATGGCACCGAGGTTGAGGGTCAGGCTGCTGATGGCTGCGGCCAGCAGTTCGGGATCGTTATTGCCGGTATAGAGCATGGCGACCTGGCTTGGCAGCAGCTGGATGGTGAGCCACACCAGCATGCCGTAGATAAAGGTGATCTTGAGCCCCATCTCCATCAGGAATTTGAGGTCGCGGTGGCGCTTGGCCCCCGCCGCCTTGCTGATCAGCGGCTGAATGCCGAACGCCAGCCCCTGCAGGATCACGATAAAGACCGCCTCGGTGTAACCGGCCACGGTAAAGCCCGCCAGATCCTTCACATTGCCATACACCATCAGCTGGCTGTTGTGCAGCATCAGCAACAGGCCGAGGTTGAACTGGGCAATCAGGCTCGGCAGACCGGTAAACAGCAGGTTCGGCATGGCCGGGAGGTTGGGCACCAGATCCCGCCATGCGAGTTGCAGCCGGGCCCAGGGGGTAAAGAAGTAGCCAAGGCCGATCAGGCTAACAATTCCCTCTGCCATCAGGGTGGCCTGGGCGGTACCGATCAATCCCAGTCCCAGCCGACCCACCATGATGTAGTTGAGGATGATGTTGAGCACGGCGCCGCTGCTCACCAGCACCATCGCCAGTTTCGGGCGGCCATCGTTGCGCAGCAGATAGGGCACCGCCAGATTGCTGGCCAGCAGCAGGGTACCGCCGCCAATCCAGGTGAGGTAGTCGCTCGCCTGCTTCCAGGTGTCGGTGCCCTGCTCGATCCCCAGTCCCAGCAAGATATCGGTGTGGGTGTAATAGAGCAGCGCGGGCGCAAGCACCCCGAGTCCTGCCAGCAGCCAGAGGGCATTGACCAGCGCCTGACGGGCCAGCTTGTCGTTTTTCGCCCCTTGCTGAAAAGAGATGGCGGTAGCCGCCCCCATGCTGATCATGGCGGCCAGACCGATCAGCACCATGATGACCGGATAGACCAGATTGATCCCGGCGAGTCCAGCGGCACCAACGTAGTGGCCGACGAAGATGCCGTCGATAAGGTAGTAGGCCCCCGAGACCAGCATGGCAAGAATGGAGGGGAGGGCGTAAGCCCAGAAGCGGCGGGTCATCGCCTGTTGGCGCAGTGTTAAATAGGCAGACATATCTGTTCTCTTGGGGAGCTCGATTATCGAACAGAGAGTGTAGATTAATACTGATTTGGTGATAATCAGGGTTTCACTTGATGGATTGCTGAGTATTTCTCATCAATTCGAGGTGGGTAGTGGGCCTTGAGCATGTCGATCAGGATGCGCAGGCCGCTGCCCAGTTGATGGCGGCTGGGATAGAAGAGGGAGAAACCGGCAAAGATGGGGCACCAGGGCTCCAGCACTGTGAGCAGTTTTCCCTCTGCCACTTTTTGGCTCACCTCCTCTTCCAGGCAGTAGGCGAGCCCCAGCCCCGCCTCGGCGGCACCCAGATAGAGGGCCGGGGTGCTGGTGGTCAGTGGCCCGGTCACTTCAATCTCCAGCATGTTGCCATCGGCGGCAAAGGCCCAGCGATAGTGATGGTGCGGGGTGAGGCGATAGCCGATGCAGGCGTGGCGACTCAGCTCGCTCGGGTGCTGCGGTGCGCCATGTTCGGCCAGATAGGCGGGGGAGCCCACCACCAGATAGCGCTGGGGCGAGCCGAGGGGGATGCCGATCATCTCTTTGGGCAGCAGATCGCCGTAAAAGAGCGCCGCATCATACCCATCTTCAATCAGCCGGGGCATCAGCTCCTGCTCCACCACCTCCACCTGCATTCTGGGATAACGGCGCAGATAGTCGATAAGCACCGGTGCCAGCAGGCTGTCAATGGCGCCGCGCGGGGCGCAGAGCTTGATCCGGCCCACCGGCTCGTCGCTGTTGCGAGCCAGCTCGCTGAGCGCCTCTTCCAGGGTGTTAAGGGTTGGCAACAACTGCTTGAGCAGCCGCTGGCCCGCGTCGGTCGGCACCACGGCGCGGGTGCTGCGGTTGAGCAGACGGACACCTAATCTGGCCTCCAATCCTTTCAGACTGTGGCTAATGGCGGAGGCGGAGACCCCGAGTTCGAGGGCGGCCTTGCTGAAGCTGCGGTGACGGGCGACGGCGGCAAACACCGCCAGTTCGGCGAGATCGGTACGGGTAATGGTCATCATCAATCAACAAAAAGGCGTGAGTCACAAGGGTACGCCAAGGCTGTGCTGCACACAATCCGCGCGCAATGGGTGACTTGTTGCAAAAATGTAGCTGCCCGCAGGCCATTGATTCCAGTGAAACTAAGTTGAATTGTTAAAAAAAACTCACAACAAGGCATTCGCAATGTGATCTTGGTCGTCCGAAAGGCGACCCGAATCAAACTTTGGTTGATTAATTCAAAAAAACGCTGTGATTAATAGGGGTATTTAATTAGAGTCAGCCCATCAAGAGTGGTGCACGTTAAGTAGTTGTTAAGCGAGACGGGCGCTGACCCTCAGGGTCAAAATTTCGCACTGTTGTTTGTTGCGGTCTTGTTGTCACAAGGAGTGATGGCCAGGTCGCCGGGGTGCGAGAGGTTAATGAGAGGGATGAACAGCAGGCGTTCCAGGGAGATGGAACCGGGCCGAGAGCCCGAACAAACAAGAATCCCATTTTTCCTAGATGACAGGAACAACATATGTCTGACATGAATATTGCAGCTGATGGTCGTTTAGCCAGCAACGCTTCCCGCGGCATCAACAAGGCCGATGTGGTCTGGATGCTGGGTCTGTACGGTACCGCGATCGGTGCCGGTGTGCTCTTCCTGCCAATCAACGCCGGTGTAGGTGGTCTGTGGCCGCTGGTTGCCATGTTGATCCTGGCCCTGCCGCTGACTTTCTTCGCTCACCGTGGTCTGGCCCGCTTCGTGCTGTCCGGCTCTACCCGTGATGGCGACATCACTGAAGTAGTAGAAGAGCACTTCGGCAAGACCGCAGGCAAGTTCATCACCCTGCTCTACTTCTTTGCCATCTACCCGATCGTACTGATGTACTCGGTCGCCATCACCAACACAGTCGAGAGCGTGATTGTTCACCAGCTGGGCATGTCTGCACCTCCCCGTGCCGTTCTGTCACTGGCGCTGATCCTCGGTCTGATGGCGGTTGTTCGTCTGGGCGGCCAGGTTATCGTCAAAGCGATGAGCGTGCTGGTATTCCCGTTCGTAATCACCCTGATGGGTCTGGCGTTCTACCTGATCCCGCATTGGAACGGTACCATCATCACTGAAGCACCAGCGCTGGCTGACGCCTTCAACGGTGACTTCCTCAAGACCCTGTGGCTGGCTATCCCGGTAATGGTGTTCTCCTTCAACCACTCCCCGATCATCTCCTCCTTCGCGGTGGACAACAAAGGTCGTTACGGTGAAGGTGCCGAGAAGAAGTGCAGCAACATCCTGCTGGGCGCCCACGTCATGATGGTAATGACCGTTATGTTCTTCGTATTCAGCTGCGTACTGAGCCTCTCTCCGGCTGACCTGGCTGCTGCCAAAGAACAGAACATCTCCATCCTGTCCTACCTGGCCAACCACTTCGACAACCCGGTTATCGCCACTGTGGCTCCGTTGATCGCCATGGTTGCCATCAGCAAATCCTTCCTGGGTCACTACCTGGGTGCGCAAGAGGGCATGAACGGCCTGATGGCCAAGGCGCTGCGTGAGAAGGGCAAGAACGTTGACACCAAGCAGCTGAACAAAGTGACTGCAGTGTTCATGATCCTGACCACCTGGGCCATCGCCACCATCAACCCGAGCATCCTCGGCATGATTGAAGACCTGGGCGGCCCGATCATCGCAATGCTGCTGTTCCTGATGCCGATGTACGCCATCACCAAGGTTCCGGCCATGCGCAAATACGCTGGCAACATCAGCAACGGCTTCGTGACCCTGATTGGCCTGATCGCCATGTCCGGTATCATCTACAAGCTGATTGCCTGATAACTCCGGTTACCAAGTTGAATGAAGAAGCCGCCTCGCAAGAGGCGGCTTTTTTTATGGCTGTTTGGGGCGGTGAGCGGATGCGATAGCGCTACTTCATCAGCTTCTTCACCTCGTCGCTGGCCAGCGCCTTGTTGAATTTGTCCCGCGCCTCTTTCCCCTTGGCGGAGTTGGTAAAGCAGACGTGGAGGGACTTGTCCTCGAGGATCTTGCTGTTGAAGCCGAGGTTGGCGGCGACGTCCTTGAGTTGGGGATCGCTCTTCAGCAGATAGGTCATCACATTCTGGTCGATGACGGCCAGATCGAGACGACCGTTGCCGAGCTTGAGCAGGTTCTGGCTGTCCGAGCTGGTGGCGTCTGCAGAGAGTGCCTTGCTGGCCACTTTTTCGTCGAACTCGGTGGTATTCACATAGCCGGTGACGACACCAATTTTCTTACCCTTGAGGTCATCAAGGCTCTGCCAGGTGACCGGCTGATCGGCTCGCTGGGCAAAGCCGAGGGGGCCGTTACCTATGGGGTCGGAGAAGAGGCAACTGCTCTTGGGGTCGAGATACTCGGGGAAATAACCCAGCACCTCGGGGTTGTTGAGCGCCTCGTCCACTGCCCGCTGCCAGGGGAAAAACTTGATGGTCAGCGGGTCGCCAGCCAGGGCAAAGGCTGCGGTCACCACCTGACTGCTCTTGCCTTGTTCAGGGAGGCTGGCGCTGGTGTAGGGGGGCCATTCAAGGCTGGTCAACACCGCCGCCTGAGCGGCCGACATGCCGAGCAGGGGGAGGGTGGCCAGGGCGAGGTGCTTCCATTTCAGGCTCATAGGGATAACTCCTTGTGGTCGAACACCTCTTAAAGATAGCCCCGGTGTCGATTGCGGATGCAGGCCATGGCTGACCGGCATTCTTTCTATCTATTTGTTGTCGATATTCTCCGACTGCCAGAGTGCATAGCCCTTGCCGGAAGCCGTGGTGGGCAGATCAATCTGCATCAGGTCATTGCCGATAACGAACGGCCCCGTGTAGCGGGCACGCAGATCCTGCGCATCAATCACTGACCCGCACTACTGACGGCTGCACTGGCTGGCGCTGGCATCACCTTGCAGCCCGCCGAACAGGTGCAAGGCCATATCGCCGCTGGGCGTCTGCTGCCGCTGCTTGGCCACTATCAGAGCCCTGCCAAGACCCTCTACTTCATCTATCCGGCGGCGCGCCGTCAGGTGCTCAAGATCACCCTGCTGGGGGATTTTCTGGCCGAGTCCCTGCAATCGGAATCTGAAGCTGAATAAAGGGCTGCATATTCCCCGCTCGGACGCTTAACAAAGGGGCGGGGGAGGCCTAACATGGCCCGACATCTGTTTATGAATCGGGACAAAGGAATATGTCTGCGTTGAACAAGGATCTCGGGCTCTGGCAGGGGATGGGGCTGCTCGCCACCTCACTGCTGGGTACCGGGATCTTCGTGGTACCGGCGACCGCCGCCTCGCTGGCGGGTGGCGCCTCGCTGTGGGCCTGGTTGCTGCTGATTGCGCTGGTGCTGCCCATCGCCTTTACCTTCGCCCGCCTCGGCCGCCACTATCCCCATGCGGGCGGCGCGCCGCACCTGATTGGCCTCGCCTTTGGCAATGGCGCCGAGCGCTTCTCCGCCTTTCTCTTTCTGGCGGTGCTGCCCGTGGGGTTGCCTGCGGCGTTGATGATTGCCGCCGGTTTCTGGCACGCCCTGTTCGAGATGGGGGAGTGGAGCCTGTGGGGCATCCAGCTGCTCACCCTGCTCGGGGTCTTTCTGCTGGGGCTGCGCGGGGCGCGCTCCTCCGGCAACCTGCAACTGCTGATTGCGCTGGCGATTCTGGGGCTCACCCTGCTTATCTGGTTCAAGGGGGAGGTGAGCTGGCGTGACGCAGCCCGGCCGCTGCCGACGGCAGATGAGTGGCCTGCCATGGCCACCGCACTGGCGGTGATGTTCTGGTGTTTCGTCGGGCTCGAGGCCTTCGCCCACATGGGGGAGGAGTTCAAGCGGCCGGAGCGGGACTACCCCATCGCCCTGCTTGGCGGTGTGCTGCTGGCGGGGCTCATCTACTGGGTGCACTCGCTGGTGGTGCTCAAATATGGCCTCTACGGCGATGAGGCGAAAAACGCCACTGCCATCCCCTCCCTGCTGGCGCTGCTGTTCGGCCCCACCGCCAAGTGGCTGGTGGCGGTGCTCGGCTATCTCTCCTGTTTTGCCAGCATCAACATCTACATTCAGGGTTTTGCCCGGCTGATCTGGAGCATGGCGCGAGAAGGCAAGCTGCCCCCTTCGCTGGCCCAGCTTACCGCGCGCGGCGCGCCGCTGCGGGCGCTAAGCCTAGTGCTTGCCATCTGCCTGCTCTGCATCACCCTGATCATCTGGCTGCGACTGCCGCTCGATGAGCTGATCCGCTACGCCAATGGCAACTTCGTGCTGGTCTATCTGCTCTGCATGGCGGCAGGCTGGCGCCTGCTCGGCGGGGTCGGCAAGGTGCTGGCGGGGGTGAGTGTGCTGCTCTGCGCCCTGGTGCTGGTGGCGCTCGCCTCCCAGGTGCTCTATGCGGTGGTGCTGAGTCTTTGCTACGGCGGCTTCTCGCTGTGGCGGCGCCATCTGCGCCGCACCCGTCAGCAGGATGCGTTTTCGGTGGCGAAGTAAGGTCTCCCCGATTGCCGGAAAAATGAGGAAGCCCTGAGGTTCAGGGCTTTTTTGATTCAGGCATATGTGATGTGCATATGAATACTTGTTGGCACGCTATTTGCCGAAAAGTGCGGGGTCGGATCAACTCAACGGCGATTTATAACCAAAAAAAGTGGGATCCAGCTCTCGTTTTGCTTAAAGTGCTGCTTTCCGATCCCGGTGGTCGGAATGCCCGCAAGGATGCCCTTCAGACGTAAACAGGATGGCCTGGCCAGACTGACTCACAGCGATATTCACTGTTCCGGTTCCCTTTTCTGCCGCGCCTCTGCTGGCAGCGCCCTGTTCCGTTCAGTCAGTCCGGGTTTTGCGTCACTTTCATCGAGCATTGTCTCCATCTGCTGCGAGTGAATCATGAGCGAATCGGTTTTTGAGATCCACGACTGGACCCTGAGGGTTGACGACAACATGTTGTGTCGCCCCGACCGCGAGGTCTACCTCGAACCCAGACTGGTCAATCTGTTGCGGTTTCTGGCCCACCATGCCGGCACCGTATTTGGCCGCGATGCCCTGATCAACGAGGTGTGGGACGGCGCCGAGGTGACCGATCAGGTAGTGACCCAGTCCATCTTCGAATTGCGCAAGATCCTCAAAGATGGTCGCACCGATGCGACCGACTATATCGTTACCGTGCCCAAGCGTGGCTACAAGCTGGTGGCGCCGGTACGGCCGCTGCAAGTGCTCTCAGTGGTGATGGCGGATGAACAGCCCGCGCCCGCGGTCAATACCGCTCTCTCTGACAACCCGACTCTCTCTGACCTGAGCCCGCCCGCGGCTGATCACGAGGATGATGCACTGCCCAATGCCGCCCCTTTCCCCGCCGGGCCCCTGACCCGCGCCATCTCCACCCATGCCAAGGATGCTCGCAGCCGCTGGAAGATGGTGAGTTTCGATATCTTTGTTGCCATCGTGCTGATCGCCATTGTCAGTATGCTCAGCTACCAGCACACCAGCCCCCAGGTGCACGCCATGCTGGATCCCAATCTGCTGGTGTTCCGCTTCCACTCTGGTATGGATGACAACAACGAAAACGTGCGTCTGGCCGATGGCATCACCCGTGCCCTGATGGGGGAGGTGGCGGTGGCCACCCCGCTGCGGGTGCAGTACGGCGCCACCAACCTGATGGGGGGCATCATGCCCGGCAAGGAGCTGAGCGTGCGGGTCACCCGCCAGCCTCGGGGTACCTATCTCGACTTGGAATACCGCAATATCAACACCAACCGGGTGCTGTTCAGCCATCAATACCAGCTCAGCCGCCACAATGTGCACGGGGTGTTGCAGGCCAGCAGTCAGGATCTGCTGCGCGCCCTCGGCCAGCCCGATGCTGAGCCGGGGATGGGCTGGCCCACCGACGATGCCTCGCTGATGGCGCTGATGGAGGCACACTACTACACCAACAGCCGGGATCCGGTGGCCCTCAAGCGGGGCATCGATCTACTGGAGCAGGCGCTGATTGCTCATCCGGATCAGCCGCTGCTGCTGGCGGAGCGTTATCTGGCGGGCGAGGCGCTGGCGACCCTGGCGGGCAAATCCGAGAGCGAGCGGCTGCAGGGGATCGGCACCCATCTCGCCCGCGTGGTGCAAACCAGCGGCGTGCTGCCCGCCCGGGTGTGGGAGGCCCTGACCCTGCAGGCGATCCTCAACGGCCAGCAACAGCAGGCCGACTATCTGTTGGAGAAGGTCGCGAGCCGCGGCCGCTCGGTGCTCTACTACATACTGCAGGGCAAGATGGCGGAGCTGGATGGTCGCCCCGAGGCGGCGGGGGATGCCTACAGTCAGGCCTTCCTGATGGAGGCGACCGAGCAGACCTATCTGCTCTGCCAGCAGCTCGGTTTCTACAGCAATATGGAGACCCTCACTCCCGCCCTGTTCAATGCGCTGGGCCAGAGCAAGGTGAAGCTCTTCTAACTCTGCGGCTCTTGTTTCCTCTCGGTCGGCGCGGTTGCCGACCCCATCCACAGGCTGCCTTCGGGCGGCCTGTGTTGTTTCTGCCTCTCTTCATCCTGCTGCCTGCCATTGGGGATAGCCGCTCTGGGGCTGCCTAATTTATCTCCTGCTATTCCACCACTATCCCCATTTGCCTTATCGCGGCACTCGTGCTTGCCCGGCTTTGTGCCGTGAACTCAGCTCACTTCTGCCATCCCATTGTTGCCGGCGGGATAAAATGTCCGTCACTGCGCACCGTTGAACAGTTATCGCCACTTAGCTTTGCCTTTGAGTCTGGATTGCGATGAGACGAGTAGAGAGTCGAACAGGAGGTGAGTGGCCACTCAGGGTGATGATCAGCAGGGCGTTCGGGTGGTTCCAAGGGGAGGGGCGCAATGGAAGCCTCTTTATCCCGGGTTTATCTGGCCAAAAATGTCAAGACGGCGAGATAAGGGGGTTATCAAGGGGCAAAAACGGGGTGGCCGGATATCAAGGTTTTATCAAGATGGCGGTGTGGCTTGATGTCAATTTGCTGTTTTTAAATGGTTTTTAGCAAAAGCGATGAGGCTGCGAAAAAAGTTGGCTCATATTTTTATCCGTTAGCTGCTCCTTATGTTTTTCGGGGACGAGAGGCCTAGTCTGTGCCCATTCCTTGGCGGCACGTTTCGCCAAATGTGTATGTGACGACCCGACCTTTTATAGAACCGGAGATCTTATGTCCCTAGATACGAGCAAGAAGATTGGCCTTATCGCCTGTACAGGTGTGGTGGCCGGCAACATGATGGGGAGTGGCATCGCGCTGCTGCCTTCTGCATTGGCCACCATAGGTTCCATCTCCATTTTCAGCTGGGCAATCTGTCTGGTTGGTGCCATGGGCCTCGCCTTCGTCTTCGCCCGCCTTGCTACCAAGAACCCGCAAGAGGGTGGCCCCATTGCTTACGCTGGCGAAATCTCTCCGGTGTTCGGTTTCCAGACCGGTGTGCTTTATTACCACGCCAACTGGATCGGTAACCTGGCCATCGCCATTACCGGCGTCTCCTACCTCTCGGTCTTCTTCCCCATTCTCAACAGCCCAATCCCGGCCGCTGCAGCTACTATCGCCGCCGTCTGGATCTTCACCTTCGTCAACCTGCTCGGCGGTAGCTGGGTGAGCCGACTCTGTACTCTGGGTCTGGTGCTGATCCTGCTGCCGGTTGTCGGTACTGCGGTGATGGGTTGGGGCCATTTTGATACCACCGTCTACAGTCAGAACTGGAATACCACCAGCGGCAGCGACCTGCATGCGGTCATCAGCGCCGTGCTGATCTGCCTCTGGTCTTTCGTCGGTGTTGAATCCGCCGCCGTCTCCTCCGGCATGGTGAAGAACCCCAAGCGCACCGTACCGCTCGCTACCATGCTGGGTACCGGTATCGCGGGTGTTATCTACATCCTCTCTACCCAGGTGATCAGCGGCATGTTCCCGGCCGGTGAAGTGGCTGCCTCCGGCGCCCCGTTTGCCATGGCCTCTTCCGCCATCTTCGGTAGCTGGTCTGCCCCGTTCGTCTCAGCCTTCACCGCCCTGGCCTGCTTCACCTCGCTCGGTTCCTGGATGATGCTGGTGGGCGAGGCGGGCAAGCGTGCCGCCAACGACGGCAACTTCCCGAAAATCTACGGCGAACTGGACAAGAACGGCGTGGCCAAGAAGGGTCTGATCTTGGGCTCCCTCAAGATGACTGCCCTGATGATTGGCCTCACCGCCTTCACCTCCCAGTCCGCTCACGCTGCCGATCTCTTCAACGTGCTGACCACAGATGCGGTGCTGCTGACCATGCTGCCCTACTTCTACTCCAGCATTAACCTCATTCGCTTCGAGGGCATGACCTCCCGCAGCATAGGCGCGATGATCTTCTCCGGTGTGGCCTGTGTCTTCTGCCTGGTGGCCCTGATGGGAGCCAAGGGGTCCAACCTCACTGCCACCTTCGTGGTGTCGCTCATCATCCTGATGTTCTACGCCAAAAAACAGGGTCTGCGTCAGCACGACGCCCTGCTCAAAGAGCAAGCCAGCCACTAATTCCCCTTTTATCTTCCGAGCGCTCTTCACTCACCATCCCTGATGGAGAGCGCCCCTTCACGTGTGGAGCATTACGATGAATATCATTGCCATCCTCAACCACCTGGGCGTTTTCTTTAAAGAAGAACCCATTCGCCAGCTGCAAGCCTCCCTCGAGCGCAAGGGTTTCGAGGTCGTCTATCCGGTCGATGTGGCCGATCTGCTGAAGCTTATCGAGAAGAACCCCCGCGTCTGCGGTGCCATCTTCGACTGGGACAAATACTCGCTGGGCCTGTGCAAAGAGATCCACGATCGCAACGAGAAGCTGCCGATCTTCGCCTTCGCCAACGACCAGTCCACCCTGGATATTCACCTGACCGACCTGCGTCTGAACGTGCACTTCTTCGAGTACCGTCTCGGCATGGCCGATGACATCGCCCTCAAGATGGGTCAGGCCACTCAGGAGTATCAGGACGCCATCCTGCCGCCGTTCACCAAGGCGCTGTTCAAGTACGTGGAAGAGGGTAAATACACCTTCTGTACCCCGGGTCACATGGGCGGTACCGCCTTCCAGATGAGCCCGGCAGGCAGCATCTTCTATGATTTCTACGGCCCCAACGCGTTCAAGGCTGACGTCTCCATCTCCATGCCGGAGCTGGGATCCCTGCTGGATCACTCAGGTCCGCACAAGGAGGCCGAAGAGTACATCGCCCGTACCTTCAACGCCGATCGCTCCTATATCGTCACCAACGGCACCTCCACCGCCAACAAGATCGTCGGCATGTTCTCCGCACCAGCGGGCAGTACCGTGCTGGTTGACCGCAACTGCCACAAGTCGCTGACTCACCTGATGATGATGAGTGACGTGACCCCGCTCTACTTCCGTCCGACCCGCAACGCCTACGGCATTCTGGGCGGTATCCCGCAGAGCGAATTCAGCCGCGAGACCATAGCTGCCAAGGTTGCTGCTACCCCGGGTGCCCAGGCTCCCCGTTATGCGGTGATCACCAACTCCACCTATGATGGCCTGCTCTACAACACCGGCTTCATCAAGGAGAGTCTGGATACCCCTTACATCCACTTCGACAGTGCCTGGGTGCCTTACACCAACTTCAGTCCGATCTACGAAGGCAAGTGCGGCATGAGCGGCGAAGCCATGCCGGGCAAGGTGTTCTACGAAACCCAGTCCACCCATAAGCTGCTGGCGGCCTTCTCCCAGGCCTCGATGATCCACATCAAGGGTGACGTGGAGGAAGAGACCTTCAACGAAGCCTTCATGATGCACACCTCCACCTCGCCCCAGTACGGCATAGTGGCATCCACCGAGATCTCTGCTGCCATGATGCGGGGCAACACCGGTAAGCGGCTGATCAAGGACTCCATCGATCGCGCCGTCTCCTTCCGCAAAGAGATCAAGCGTCTGCGTGATCAGAGCGAAGGCTGGTTCTTCGACGTATGGCAGCCGGACAACATCGACACCGTCGAGTGCTGGAAGCTGGATCCGAAAGATGATTGGCACGGTTTCAACGGCATCGACGATGACCACATGTACCTCGACCCCATCAAGGTCACCCTGCTGACTCCGGGTATGGGTCGTGATGGCAAGCTGCTGGAGAAGGGCATCCCTGCTTCACTGGTCTCCAAGTTCCTGGACGAGCGCGGCATAGTGGTCGAGAAGACCGGCCCTTACAACATGCTGTTCCTGTTCTCTATCGGTATCGATCAGTCCAAGGCGATGCAGCTGCTGCGTGCCCTGACCGAGTTCAAGCGCGGTTATGATCTGAACCTGACCATCAAGAACATCTTGCCGAGCCTCTATCGTGAAGACCCGAGCTTCTACGAAGGGATGCGCATTCAGGCGCTGGCCCAGAGCATCCATGATCTGACCTGCAAATACCGTCTGCCGGAGCTGATGTTCAAGGCGTTCGACGTGCTGCCGGAGATGAAGATGACTCCGCACGCTGCATGGCAGCAAGAGCTGGCGGGCAATCTGGAAGAGGTGCCGTTGCGTGACATGGTTGACCGCATCAGCGCCAACATGATACTGCCGTACCCGCCGGGAGTTCCGTTGGTACTGCCGGGCGAGATGGTGACTGCCGACTCCCTGCCGGTGCTCGAGTTCCTCGAGATGCTGTGCGAGATCGGTGCCCACTACCCGGGCTTCGAGACCGATATCCACGGCCTCTATCGTCAGGCCGATGGCAGCTACACCGTCAAGGTGCTGCGTTAATCGCCAGTGACAACCATCGACAGTGACAACAGTCGAAAGTAACAATAACGGGCCGCAAGGCCCGTTTTTCCCTCCAAAATTCCTGTTCTTATTGCGTGAGTCGCCAATCATGAAGCGAGTGCTCTCCATTCAATCCCACGTAGTCTTTGGCTGTGCCGGCAACAGCGCCGCCGTTTTTCCCATGCGTCGCCTCGGGATCGAGGTGTGGCCGATGAACACGGTGCAGTTCTCCAACCATACCCAATACCGCGAAGGCTGGCAGGGGATGGTGATGCCCGGTGGCCATATCCGTCAGCTGGTGAACGGCCTGGCGGAGATCGGCGTGCTGGCCCAGTGCGATGCGCTGCTGAGCGGCTACCTCGGCTCGGCCGAACAGGGGGAGGAGATCCTGGCAGCGGTGGCCCGACTCAAGGCGCTCAATCCAAACGCCCTCTATTTTTGTGACCCCGTGATGGGTCACCCCGACAAGGGGTGCATAGTGGCACCCGGCGTCGCCGATTTTCTGAAAAACCGGGCATTGGCCTGCGCGGATATGCTGGCCCCCAATCTGCTGGAGCTGGAACAGCTCACCGGCCGCGATATCCGCAATGTGCCGGAGGCTATCGAGGCGTGCCAGCAGCTGCGGGCACAAGGGGTCAAGCTGGTGATGGTCAAGCATCTGGGCAAGGCCGGCTTTGCCATGGACCGCTTCGAGATGCTGCTGGTGTGCGAGGAGGGGGATTTTCACCTCTCCCGCCCGCTCTACCCCTTTGCCCGCCATCCCATCGGGGTGGGGGATCTGCTGAGTGCCACCATGCTGGCCAATCTGCTGGCCGGTTGCACCCCGGTGGCGGCGTTTGAGCGCACCAACGCCAGCGTGGATGCGGTGCTGGCCCGGACCTGGCTGGCGGGGGCCTACGAGCTGCAACTGGTGGCGGCCCAGCACGAGCTGGCGCTGCCGCAGGTCTCCATCCGGGCGACCAGACTCTGACTGGCTTTGGCCAACAGCGGAAACAACAAAGCCCTGATCATCAGGGCTTTTTACATTTCTGATCTCGGGAGAGGGCTCAGTCCTGCGGGCTCCTGAGCGCCTTGAACACATCCTCTTTGGGCTCCAACTCCTTGACCTGATTGAAGATCTCCAGCTCCCCCTGCGGGCTGACGGTGTAGGCATCGGCATCCTGATAGCTACCGCTGCCGGCGCTCTCGATGATGACCACCAGCTCGGGCTGTTTGTCGCCATTCAAATCGACCAGCTTTAGCTCCCGGATAAAGCCGTTGCGGGCCATCACCTTGCCATCCTGAAACTCATCCAGTGGAAACTCGGCGTTCTGGCCCGAATAGAGTCGCACGTCATAGCTGCCGATGGAGGCGGGCTCACCGACCCCCTGCGCCACCCGGATCATCTGACCGGAGGGCAGGGTCAGTTGTTTGCTAAATCCCTCTTCGGCTTGTGCTTGTGCCGCCAGCGGCAGGGCCAGCAGCCCCACCATCATCAATGCTCTGTTCATCTTGCAACCTCTTGCTGTCTGTTGAGCGCGGGCTCCCGGGGGAGCCCGCCGTGATGCGGTTACCAGATCTTCACCCGCTTCTGGGGCGGCAGATAGAGCTTTTCCCCAGGCTGGATGTTGAATGCCTCATAGAAGGCGGGAATGTTCGGCACCACCCCGTTGACCCGGTACTCGGGGGGCGAGTGAGGGTCGGAGCGCAGCATCATCTGCATCAGCTCGGGGCGATACATCCCCTTCCACACCTGTGCCCAGCCGAGGAAGAAGCGCTGTTCGCCGGTAAAGCCATCCAGCACCGGTGCCTCCTTGCCATCCAGCGACAGCTCGTAGGCCTTGTGGGCGATGGTGAGACCGCCCAGATCGCCGATGTTCTCCCCCAGAGTGAACTGGCCGTTGACGAACTGGCCGTTGATGGGCTCGAAGCGGTTGTACTGGGCCACCAGACGGCTGGTACGGAAGCGGAACTCCTTGAGATCCTGCGGTGTCCACCAGTCGCGCATTATGCCGTCGCCGTCGGATTTGGCCCCCTGATCATCAAAACCGTGGCCCATCTCGTGGCCAATGACCCCGCCGATGGCGCCATAGTTGACCGCATCATCCGCCGTCATGTCGAAGAAGGGGGGCTGCAAAATGGCTGCCGGGAAGACGATCTCGTTGTTGCTCGGGTTGTAGTAGGCGTTCACCGTTTGCGGCGACATGTGCCACTCGTCCCGATCGACCGGTTTGCTGAGGCGCGCCAGACTGTCTGCGTATTCAAAGGCTTGCGAGCGCTGCAGGTTACCTACCAGATCATCCGGTTTGATGGCGATGGCGCTGTAATCCTGCCACTTGTCGGGGTAGCCGATCTTGGGGCGGAACTTGGCCAGCTTCTCAAGCGCCTGCGCCTTGGTCTCGGGCGACATCCAGTCGAGCTCTTTGATGCTCTGGCCGTAGGCGGTGCGCAGGTTCTCCACCAGCTGCTCCATCCGCTCCTTGGCCGCTGGCGGGAAGTAACGGGCCACATAGAGCTGGCCGACCGCTTCACCCAGATGATCGTTCAGCACCCCGAGCGCCCGCTCCCAGCTGGCGCGCTGCTTGGGTGTGCCGCTCAAGGTGGTGCCGTAGAAGGCGAAGTTGGCGCGGTCGGTCTCGCTGTCGAGATAGGGGGCGTAGTCGGTCAGCAGTTGCCACTTGAGGTAGGCCTGCCAGTCGGCGATGGGAGTTTGGGCCATCAGCTGATCCAGCGCGCTCAGATAGGTCGGCTGACCGATGATGAGCTCCGGCTGGGCAGCAATGCCTGCGGCGTTCAGATATGCCTGCCAGTCGAGGTGAGGGGCGAGCCGTGCCAGTTCGCTGGCGGGGCGCTTGTTGTAGTTCTTCTCCCGATCCCGCAGGGCCACGTTGTCCCACTGGATGGTGGCGAGCCGGGTTTCGAGGGCCAGAATCCGTTTGGCCTTGCCGCTCGGATCCGACTCCCCGAGGCGGCTTAGCATGGCGGCGATATGCTGCTGGTACTTCTGGCGCAGCGCCTGACTGTCGGGATCCTGCTTGAGGTAGTAGTCCCGATCCGGCAGCCCCAAGCCCCCTTGGTAGAGGTAGACCGTATAGCGGTCGGGGGACTTGGCATCGGCGTTGATCCAGATACCGAACGGCGCGCCGCCGCCCATGCGGCCTGATTGGGCAAAGGCGCGGGCCAGTGCGGCCTGATCACTGATCCGGTCGATATCGGCCAACGCTGGAGCCAGCGGGGTGAGCCCCTTGGCGTCACGGCCTGCCTGATCCAGATAGCTGGCGTAGAGATCGCGGATCTGCTGGGTCGGCGTGCCAGTGGCGGCCTCCTGCTTGGCCAGCCCCTCAACCAGCACCCGCACATCGGCGAGGGATTTGTCCCGCAGCATATAGAAGGCGCCATCGGCGGGGCGATCGTCAGGGATCTTGGCGGTGGCGAGCCACTTGCCATTGACGTAACGGAAGAAGTCATCGCCGGGTTTGACCTGGGTATCCATATTGGCCAGCGCCAGCCCGGAGTGTTTGGGAGATTCTTGCGGTGCCTGACTGCAGCCAGCCAGCAGGGCCAGTCCAATCAGACCGGCCAGTAAGCTTTTGTTATTGTTCATGCTGTTTGATTCCAATTCGGGTTGTTTGCTTCCCAGCCCATCCTCATTGCTCCGACATGCGGTTCGAACGCTTTGTCTGTCGGTTCGTTTGCTTGGCGGTCTGCTTGCTTGGTGCTGAGGGGGAGCGAGCCTCACTCTAGCAGCAGGGGTGCAGCTTGATAAGCCTGACTCTGCTAAGATTCGGCCGGTCTGTTTTGGGGAAGCCTATGATTTCTCATCTTTATTCTCGCTTTAGTCTGACTATGCCAGCGCCGGAAGGTTCCGCCGGTTTGTTGGTGGCCTTTAGTGGTGGCCTCGACTCCACCCTGCTGTTAGTGTTGGCGGCGCAGTATGCCCGCGAGCATGGCCTTGTGCTGCGCGCCCTGCACGTACACCACGGCCTCAGCCCCCATGCCGATGAGTGGGCCGATCACTGTGAAGCCGTCTGCCAGCAATTGGCGGTGGCGCTGCTGGTCGAGCGGGTGACCCTGGCCCGTGGCAATGGCGAGAGTCTGGAGGCGCAGGCCCGCAGCGCCCGTTACCAGCGGCTGACCGCCCGGATGAGGGAGGGGGAGTGGCTGCTCACCGCCCACCATCAGGACGATCAGCTGGAGACCCTGCTGCTGGCCCTCAAGCGCGGTGCCGGTCTGCGTGGTCTGGCGGGGATCTTACCAAGCCAGCCCTTTGCCGGTGGTCTGTTGCTGCGCCCACTGCTCGATGTCAGTCGCGCCGAGCTGGCCGAGGCGGCGGCCACACTTCCCTTTGGCTGGGTGGAGGATGAGAGCAATCAGGACGTGAGCTATGACCGCAACTTTTTGCGCCAGACGCTTATCCCCCAGCTCAAGGCGCGCTGGCCCGCCATGGCCCAGACCGCGGCGCGCAGCATGGCCCTGTGCGCCGAGCAGGAGGCGCTGCTGGACGAGCTGGCCGAGAGCGACTGGCAACTGGCGGGCGAGGGGGAGGCGCTGCATATCGGCCCGCTGCACGCCCTCTCACCCACCCGGCGCAACAACCTGCTGCGCTACTGGATCCGCCGTCAGGGGGGCGAGATGCCGTCCCGCGAGCAACTCAATTTGATATGGCAAGAGGTGGTGCTGGCGCGGGGTGATGCCAATCCTCAGCTCAACTGGGGTCGTCAGAGCTGCCGCCGTTTTCAGCAGCGGCTCTATCTGGTGAGCCCGGATCTGCAACCCTGCCATCAGCAGTTGCCGTTGACAGTGGGCGAGCCGCTGACCCTGCCGGACGGGTTGGGCGAGCTGGTGGTGCGGATGCTGCAGGTGGGCGAGGGGCTGCTGCGTGCTCCCCGAGCGGATGAGCCGCTCTCGGTGCGCTTTCAGGTGGCACCCGGGATCCCCCTCAAACCGGTGGGGCGGGGTGGCAGTCGGCGGATGAAGAAGCTGCTGCAGGAGTATGGGGTTCCCTCGTGGCAGCGGGGGCGCATCCCCATTCTCTACTATGGCGAGCAGGTGGCGGCGGTGGTGGGGCTCTTTGTCTGCGACGGCTTTATGGCGCAGGGGGCCGGGCTGGTGTGCCACTGGCAGGAGCGCGGTACGACCCTCATCCTGCCCGAGCGGGATCTCCCCTGACTTGATATCGGTGTGAGCGGGGCCCCAAAAAAAGAAGCTCCGGTCACATGATGCACATGTGCCGGAGCAAAGAAGAGTTCGGGATTATTCGTTATGGCTGGCCTTGCCGGCTTTTTTGCGAGCGTAGAGGTGGCTGTCTGCCGCTTCGTAGAGACTTTGCACACTGATACCCGATTGCCAGCTGGTGGCGCCAAGGCTACAGCCGACCGAGAAGGTGCTGAGCTCCTTGTTGGTCATCAACATATGCTGCAGTCGCAGCCAGACCGGGCGCCACGCCTCGGGCTCCGCCGGTTGCAGCAGCAGGGCAAACTCGTCCCCCCCGAGCCGGAAGGCTTGATCCGTACTGCGGATACACCCCTTGAGCAGCTGGGCGAAGCGGCTCAGCACCAGATCCCCCACCGGATGACCCCAGGTGTCATTGATCTGCTTGAAGCGATCGAGATCCAGCAGCACCAGCACCAGACCGTGGGGCTCGCGGCTGTGTTGCTCGATGGCGCGGCCGATGGCTTCGTCAAAGTAGGAGCGGTTGCCAAGGCCGGTCAGGTGATCGAGCCGTACCAGTTGATCCAGTTTTTCCAGCCGCAGGTAGAGGGGCAGCAGCAGACAGAGCAGTTGATGATATTGCGTCAGTACCCGTTGCTGGCTACCGCTCAACGGATGCTCCAGCTCGTAGTGCAGTTGACCCAGCAGCTGGCTGTGCTGGCCGCGCAGCTCGAACGGATAGTTGTGCAGGTTGAGGGTGGCCAGTGGCGGGTGCTGGATCAGCACATGGGGCTGGCCACAGTCGAGGTAAAGACCATGGATCCTGACAATTTTTGCCGCACGATCGGCAAAAGTTGTCAGCAAACCGCCAAGATCGCTCTGCCCCAACAACTGCTCCAGCAACTGGTTGCGTTCCACGCTGGGCAGCGGTGTGAGCCGCTCCATCTGGCGAACCCACTGCTCGATGCCATGACTAAAGCCATTAAGTGACGATGTATTTTCCATGGTCTTTCACCTGTGTATCTAACGACTTTCTTACTCTTCGCCTGCAATTGGCATGCCCAATATATCTTTCCTTCCGCCCACATCGGCTGACTAGACTTAAGTCGATAAAAAGGAGAGGAAAATTTGTACACAGACCTGCTGATCCTGCTGTTTACCGCCGTCTTGCTGGTGGCAACTTTCCGGCGCCTCGGGCTGCCGGTGATCCTCGCTTACCTGATTGCCGGCGTATTGCTCGGCCCTCACGGGCTGGCGGTGATCACCGGCCAGTCGATCATGCAGACCATTGCCGAGCTCGGGATCGTCTTTCTGATGTTCTCGCTGGGGCTGGAGTTCTCCCTCCCGAAATTGCTGGCGATGCGCCGACTGGTGTTGGGGGTGGGTGGCTTGCAGGTGCTGCTCACCTCGCTGCTCTTTTTCGCACTGGCCTGGTGGTGGGGGTTGGGTTTGGCGCAGTCGCTGGTGGTGGCGGGGACGCTGGCGCTCTCCTCCACAGCGGTGGTGATCAAGCAGCTCGGCGAGCAGAAGCAGCTCCATACCCGCCGCGCCCAGCTGGGGGTGAGCGTGCTGCTGTTTCAGGATCTGGCGGTGGTGCCCCTGCTGGTGATGATCCCGATCCTCGCTCAGCCGGAAGTGCAGGGCAGCGCCCTGGCCGCCGAGATCGCCTAGGCCACCCTCAAGGGGCTGTTTGCCCTCTTCACTCTGCTGGCGGTGGGTAAGTGGTTGCTGCCGCTGCTGTTTCACGAGGTGGCGCGGGCCCGCTCCGACGAGCTGTTCGTGCTGAGTGCTTTGCTGGTGGCGCTGCTGGCCGCTTTCATGACCCATTCGCTGGGGCTATCGATGGCGCTGGGGGCATTTCTGGCGGGGATGATGCTGGGGGAGTCCCACTACCGTCATCAGCTGGAGGTGGACATCAAGCCGTTTCGTGACGTGCTGATGGGGCTCTTCTTTATCACCATCGGCATGGCCATGGATTGGGAGCTGGTGGCGCGGGCATGGTGGCAGGTGTTGGTCTGCGTGGTGCTGCTGGTGCTCTGTAAATCCCTGCTGGTGCTGCTGGCCGGGCGACTGATGGGGGAGCGCAAGCGCGACAGCATGGCCGCTGGCATCATGTTGAGTCAGGTCGGGGAGTTTGGCTTCGTGCTGCTGGCACTGGCGCTCCACCACGGTCTGCTGGATCAGCAGCTTGTCTCCCTGCTGATCGGCATCGGCATCATCTCTATCGCCATGACCCCCTGGCTGGTGACCCAGGCCCACTCGTTGGCTCGCAGCCTCACCGATCCGGCGCTATTGACCCGCTCCGAGGTGGCCCAGTCGGGCCTTAGCAAGAACCAGCATGTCATCATCGCTGGGTTTGGCCGGGCCGGGCAGACCTGCGCCCGTTTCCTCAAGATCGAGGAGATCCCCTTTCTGGCCCTCGACCTCGACCCCGAGCGGGTGAGCGAGGCCAAGCTGGCGGGGGAGCAGGTGGCCTTCGGTGATGCCAGCCGCCGCGATATTCTGCTGGCTGCCGGGCTGTTGCGGGCCCGGCTGGTGATCATCACCTTCGATGATCGCAAGCGGGTGGAGGCGATGCTGGCGCTGATCCGCGAACTGGCGGGGGAGCTCAAGGTGCTGGTGCGCACCCGGGATGACAGTTTTCTGGAGCAGTACAAGCAGGCGGGGGCGTTTGAGGTGATCCCCGAATCCCAGGAGGGGGCCCTGATGCTGGTCTCCCATCTGTTGCTCAACTGCGATATCCCCATCGGTCGGGTGATCCGCCGGATGGAGCTGGAGCGCAGCAGTCAATATCGCTTCCTGCACGGTTTCTACTGGGGGGATCAGAGCGCCAGCAATCTGGAGGCAGATCAGCTGCTTGAGCGCCTCCACCCGCTGTTGCTGCACGATCAGGCGTGGGCGGTGGGACGGGAGGTGCGGGAGTTGTCCCTTGAGGAGATAAGGATCAAAGAGATCCAGCGTGGCGATCAGAGTCTGGAGCCCAGACCGGAGCTGGTGTTGGCTGCAGGGGATCGGCTGATCCTGTTTGGTACCGTGGTGGCGATGGAGCAGGCGGAGCAGCGTCTGCTGGAGGGGCACTGAGTCCCCTCGCACTCATCGGCCGCCCGTTTACTCCCCCTCGTTTGGCTGCCCGTCGATATCGAGGAAGGCGGCGACCCGTTCCCGCTCTCTGAGGGTGTCCTGATAGCCTAGCTTGATCAGCTGCTGGCAGTAACCCGGATAGAACATCAGAAAGCTGGCCAGACTGCTGGTCTCATCCCCCTTCACGCCCAGCACCCGCAACAGGCGGCGCAACTGCAGCGGCAGCTTGTGCAGATAGGTCAGCGCTATGGTGTCAAGATCCTGACTCGGTTTCAGCACGCAGGTCTCCACCCGTTTCAGCTGCAGGCGGTTGCGTTCCCGCTCCGGGATAAGATCCAGGGTCTGGTTGATGCGCCACAGCCGCTCCAGATCGGAGTTGAGGGTGTCGGTAAAGACCGTATCGAGTAGATGGCTGGCGATATTGGAGCTGGTGAGATGGCCGTGATGATGGGTGGGGGCCGAGTGTGCCGGTGGATCGAGCGTGATCAGCAGGATCCGCTCCGCCCCCAGATGGATGGCGGGGCTGAGCGGGCTTAACTGGTGGATGGAGCCGTCACCGTAAAACTTCTCACCGATGTGGGTGGCCGGAAAGACAAAGGGCAGCGCCGAAGAGGCGAGCAGATGTTCCGATGTAAGCACGGTGCGCACCCCGCGCCGTCTGGCCCGCTCCCACGGATGGTGGTCGGCCCGTCCCTGAAAGAAGGTGGTGGAGAGGCCATCATCGTAGTCTGACGCCGTGATGGCCAGCGCCTCCAGACTGCCGTAGAGGATGTTGTCATCAATGCGGTGATAGTCGATGAGCTGATCCAGCAGGCGGCGCAGCGGGGCGTTATCAAAGAGCTGAAAAGCGTGGTTGGTGTGGGGATTGATCAGCCCCGCCGACCCCTCGTACATCAGCCGCCACAGCAGCCGACCGGGGTGAAAATCGAAGATGTGGTGCGTCTCGAAGCGGCGCCAGACCCACTCCAGCTTGCGTACTCCCAGATGAAAGCAGGAGGCGTAGCAGGCCAGCGCAGTGACATTGATTGCCCCTGCCGAGGTACCGCACAGGATGGGAAAAGGGATGCCGAGATTGCGCGGGTAGAGCTCCGCAATCGCCTTGAGGGCTCCGACCTGATAGGCGGCGCGAGCACCGCCACCGGTGAGCAACAACGCTGTATTGGGTCTGGCCATATGCTGGCGCCTTATTGTTGGCCCGAGAGGGGCGTTCCCACTGACAAGTTAACTATAAGGCGCTGTATCAAATATAAAAATGGGCGCTCGCCCGTTTTTTTCATGGCCCGCTGTCAAAGGGCCCGGTGAGGATTTTCCGGCCGTGCCAGCTGATTGAAGGCGGCGAAGACCGGGGCGCTGGCGAGGATGCGACCGTGGCCCAGACCCCGGGTGCTCACCAGCCGGGTATGACCATCCTGGCTGGCCCGCAGGGAGTCGTCATGGGGGGCAAATCTGTCCTCCTCGTCGTGCACTATCATAGCCGCACCGCTGCGGCTGGCGAGCCGCCCCAGCGGATCGACCGTGCTCAAGGGGTGCTGGTACTCCTGCTCAATTTCTTTGACCACCGCATCGAACAAGCGGATGGAGTAGCCGGAGCGCGCCACCATGCCGTAGAGCTGGGGCACATAGTCGAGCACCGGCGAAATCAACAGCAGCGCCAGGGTATCGATACCCGGCTGACGGCTGGAGAGGGCGACGGCGCCCCCCATGCTGTGGGCGATGACCCCGTGCAGGGGGCCCACGTCGCTGGCCAATCTGGTCGCCAGCTCGTCGAAGGCGCGCACGAAGCGGGGCAGATGGCCGGTATTGCCTGCGCTCTGGCCGTGGGCCGGATGATCGTAGGCAATGGCGGTGAAACCCTGGGCGGCGATATGGCTCATCAACGGATAAAACTGGCTGGCGCTGCCGGACCAGCCGTGCATCAGCAGCCACAGTGGCCCCTGACCGAGCCGATAGCTCATCACTGCCCCTTCGCTGGTATGGACGGCCTGCTGCACCAGACCGGCAGGTTCGCTGCCATCCCGCTGGTTGCGCTGGGGGGTGAGCAGCAACTTGCTGGCGGTGCGCTTGGCATGGCTGGGGGCGAATCTGTGGTGCAACCGGGTGCCGATCCCCAGCAACCATTTGCTCGGGCTGAAGCGGCGGGTGTTGAAGTAGATCTTGCTGCTCATGGTCATCCTGTGGTTTTTATGCGCGAACGGTCGTGCTTTTTTATCGGTTTTTAAAAAGGCATGTTGAACGGATGCTAAAACATCAGCGCCAGCTGCTCAGCAGATCTTCCACCTCGGGCCAGAAGTGGCGGGCCGGATCCTGACACAGTTCGAGGGCGTTGAACACCTGATCCGCCAAGTAGAGGCCGTAGAGGCGGTAAACGGCGCGCCAGGGATCCAGCTCCTGTCGCCACTCGCCTGCGGCTTGACCCTGCACCACCTGACGGGCCAGATAGTCGAGCCAGAAGCGCACCAGTTGACGGGCGGCCTGCTGCACTTGGCTATCTTGTACTTCGCCATCCTGCGCCGAGGTCCAGGCGTCGAGGAACATGCAGCGTCCGGCGAAGCAGTGGTGCCACGCCTGCCAGGCACGCAACAGGGCGATCAGTTTGTCATGCTGGCTCTGGTGCACCTGCTGGCGTACCGGCTGGATCACCCGCAGCCGAAACACCTCGGCGGCGTACTCCAGCACGGCGATCTGCAGATTGTCGCGGGATTGAAAGTGGGCAAACAGGCCGCTTTTCGACATCTCGCAGGCGCTGGCCAGCGAACCGATGGTCAGGCTCTCCAGCCCTTGCTGGCTCGCCTGCTCAAAGGCAGTCTGCAAAATGGTTTCCCGGGTCAGGCGCCCCTTGCTCATCACTCTCTCCTCATTGGTGCTGGCAGCATAAAGTACGACCGTGCTAATTGTCGAGCAACAAATAGCCAGCACGGCTGGCTATGTCGTCTAGTTGCGCACGGGTTTCAGCTCTCCTTGATATCGAGCTGTTGCAGGGCGATGGCCGCCTGAGTACGGTTTTTGACCCCGAGCTTGCGGAAGGTTGTGGTGATATGGGCCTGATGGGAGGGCTCAGCTCTCCCTGATATCGAGCTGTTGCAGGGCGATAACCGCCTGAGTGCGGTTTTTGACCCCGATTTTGCGGAAAATGGCGGTGATGTGCGCCTTGATGGTGGCCTCGGAGACGTTGAGCTCCCAGGCGATCTGCTTGTTGAGGCTGCCATCGCGCAGCATGATCAGCACCTTGTACTGCTGGGGGGTGAGGCTGGCCAGCTTGCTGGCGAAATCGGGGCCATCTTCCGATTCGGGATGGAGCGAGATGCCTTCCGGCACCCAATTATCCCCCCCGATCACCGTATTGAGGGCGTTGACCAGCTCCTTCATCGGTACTGACTTGGGAATGAAACCGAGCGCCCCGAGCCGCAACACCTGCTGGATGATGGCCGCATCTTCCGAGGCGGAGACCACCACTATGGGCAGGTCGGGATATTGGCCGCGCAGGTGGGCCAGCCCCTCGAAGCCATTGGCCCCCGGCATCTTGAGATCGAGCAGCAGCAGGTCAACCTCGGGGTGCTCCCCCAGCAGGCTGATCAAGCTGTCGATGGAGTCCGCCTCCAGCAATTGAGCGTCGTTGATGGCCATGTGCACCGCTTGGTAGAGGGCGCCCCGAAACAGGGGGTGGTCATCTGCGATGACGATGGTAAATTGGCTGTCCATATTTCGGTTAATGGCTCACATTGTTGCTAACTGATTGTTTTGAAAAATCAAACTAGCATCGCTCACCAAGGGGGTCAAACCCGCCGGTGCGCAAATGTGAAGCGACCATCGGATGTGCTGCCATCAGGGCAGCCAGGCTGGTCGCAGGCAACTCATGCAGGAGGCAACAGATGGGATCCTTGGTATTGGCGGTGGGCACCGGCTCCACCTGGGCGATGCGGGCGGCACTGGTGCTCGCCATGAGCGGGCTGACGTGGCAGGAGCAGGTGTTCGATCTGGAGGATGCCAAGTCGCTGGCGCGACTCAAGCGGCTGGCACCGGCAGGTCTGGTGCCCTGGCTTGAGCACGACGGGGCGCGGGTTCACGACTCGCTGGCCATCGCCGAATATGTTCACGAGCTCTGTCCCGACCGTCAGCTCTATCCGGTGTCGCTGGCCGAGCGGGCGCTGGCTCGCAGTCTCTGCGCCGAGTTGCACGCCGGATTTCGCCAGATCCGTTCTCTGCTCCCCTTCTTCCTTGGGGCGCCAACCCGTATCGATCCCCCGGTGGAGGCAGTCAGCGAGCTGGCCCGTTTGCAGGAGATCTGGGCGCAAGGGCGGGGCCCCTTCTACTTTGGCGAAGCGGGCACTGTCGATGCCTTCTATGCCGTGATGGCCTACCGGCTGGCCAGCTACGGCATCCTGTTGCCCGGTCAGGCCGGAGTTTATCAGCAGGCGCTGCTGGCTTGGCCCCTGTGGCAGGATACCCTGCTCAAGGCGCGCTTGCAGTGGCCGGTGGCGGCGCGCCAGTCACAGTGAGCCGTGGCAGATGGATAAACGAGAGAGGGGAGCCAGTGGCTCCCCTCTCTGTTGCTGGTGAATATGGCGTAAGGGTTACTGCTGCCGACCGGCAAAGACCACCACCACCTTGTCATCCCCCTGCTCCCGCACGAAGGCGTAGGGAGCATCCGAGAGTTTCTGATGGCTGCCTGCCGCAATGGCCGGATGGGCGGCGCGGAACTGGCCCAGTTGCTGCCAGTGTTTGACCAGTTCGGCCCGCTCGCCGCTGGCCAGCTCCTGCCAGTTCATGTCCGAGCGCACGCTTTGATCGAACACCCCGCCATCCTTGGCCAGCCTACGGCCGGACTCATCGCCGTAGTAGAGCTGGATGCCGCCAGGCAGCAGCATAAAGCTGTTGGCGACCCGGCGCTGTAGCGGCACATCCTGATAGTCGCCAAAGAACAGCTTGGTGTCGTGGGAGCTGATATAGCTCAGCACGTTGAACTCGGGATCCTGATTGATGCGGCTGGCGTAGCTGGCATAGGTGGGCTCGGCGTTGGCCATGCACTGGGCCTGGGGCAGGGCGAATTCGCGCTGATAGTCAAAGTTGATCAGCGAATCGAAGCCGTTTTGATACCAGAAATCCTTGGCGACCCCGTGATCCCACACCTCACCCACCATGTAGAAGGGCAGAGCGTCGAGCGCCTTGTCCGGATTGGCGGCCTTCCACTCCTTGAGCGCGGTAGTGCCCGCCTGTTTGAGCTTGGCCCACACCTCGGGCTCCAGATGTTTGACTGTGTCGGCCCGAAAACCGTCGATGCCAAAGCGGCGCACCCAGTCGGTGTGCCAGGCGATCAGGTAGTCGCTCACGGTGGCGTCGGGCAGCGCCTTGGCGCGGGTGTCCTTTTTCGTTGCCAGCAATGGCGGCAGCCCTACCGGTGTGGTCGATTCGGTCAGAAAGTCCGGCAGCCCCGCCACCGCACCGGTGACGTCGTCGGTGCCGGGCTGCGGGTAGCCGGGCAGACCGGCGCGCACCCAGTCACCACTCCACCACTTGTTCCACGCTGGCGATTGATAGTCGATGAACTGGTTGTAGCCATGCCAGTTGAGGCCACCACTCGGGCGCCACTGGTTCCAGGTGGTCGGCAGTTTGGCTGTGTTCTGGGTCAGCTCGGTGAGCCCCAGATCCTGTAGATCGGCGAGGGTGGCGTAACCTGCGTGGTTCATCACCACGTCGAGGATGATGCGCATGCCGCGCTTGTGGGCCTCGTCCACCAGGGTTTTCAAGCTCTCTTCATCGCCGTAGTTGGGGTCGATTTTGGTGAAGTCGAGCGCCCAGTAGCCGTGGTAGGCGTAGAAGGGGAAGTTGCCCTGCTCGCCGCCACCGATAAAGCCGTGCACCTGCTCCACCATGGGGGTGATCCAGATGGCATTCATGCCCAGCGACTTGATGTAGTCGAGCTTCTCGGTCAGCCCCTTGAAGTCGCCGCCGTGCCAGGTGGCCACCTCGTCCTGACCATCCTTCTGGCGGCCGAAGCTGTGGTCATTGGCCGGGTCGCCATTGTGGAAACGATCGGTCAGCAGGAAATAGACGCTCGCCTGATCCCAGCTGAAGGGGGCCGGTTTGGCCGCCTTGACTGGCTCGAGCAGCAGCAGGCCGCCGCTCTCTTTGCTCGGGGTCAGGGTCAGCTTGCCCTGTTTGACCACCGCCTCTTGTTTCGAGTAGGCATCCCGCAGCCGGGTGCCGTCGGGCCAAACCCCTTGCAGGGATACCGTGACCGGGCCGCCATCCCAGCTGATGCAGGGCTCCTCTGGTGGTTGGCGCTTGAACTCGCTCTTCTTGGTTGCCCGCAGCACCTTGAGGCTGGGGGTATCAGGGTTGAAGGTGAACTGATACTCCCCGGCCAGCATCACCCGCAGGGTAAAGCTCTGATCCTTGCTGCATTTGTCCATCGGCTGGGCGGTGCCGAAGGGGAGTGGCTTGCTCTCACTCGGGCCAAAGCTGGTGCCGCAGCTGTTGCCTGCGTCGCTGATGCGGATCTGGTGACTCCCCTTGGCAAGGGGATGGGTCAGCTCCACAGTGCCCTGGTCCAGCGCGATCGGGGTTGCCACCGGCTGACCATCCACATAGAGGTGAACCTCGGGGGCGGCCATCGCCTGTTGGGTAAACAGCGGGGCGGCCAGCAGGGCAAGCCAGAGGGGGGATAAGTTGGGAGCGCGACGCATAAGCCATTCCTTGAGCAGGGCAGTTCGGACAAGGGCCCATTCTAGGAGGCCATAAGGCACTGTTGGATCGGCAAAATACCGATTTGTGAACTCAGTGCAAATGGTTACGTTTTCAAGCTGTGGAAAGTGTGACGGGGAGTGGCGGGGGCGCTCTGTTGATAAAAATAGCGGCCATAAAAAATGCCGGTCAGGTGACCGGCATTTGAGGTTCGAAGCATCGCCGTAAAATCAGACGGTGAAGAACTTGAAGTTGACGAAGGCCACCGCGATGAAGGAGGCCACCATGCCGCTGAGGCAGAGCACCGCAGGGCGGATGGCGGGCCAGCGATGGGTCAGCAGTATGATGGCCAGCATGGTCGGGTAGAGCCCGAACATGTAGCGTGGCATGGCGTTGAGGCCGGTCATCAGTGGAATGGTGCAGCAGATGAACATCAGGGTCGCCTCGGCCCAGCGCTTCTGGCTGAACAGATAGCCATTCAGACACCAGCCGAAGATCACCATGATGGAGAGGTAAGCCTTGCGGCCACCCAGCTCGAACCCGCTCAGCCACCAGTCCAGCGGGCTGTCCATGTAGCGGCCCCAGGCCACCTGAATATGTTTGAAGGCAAAGGCATCGCCGGTCAGGTGATAGAGGTAGACCATGTAGGCAAACAGGCCAAAGGGGATCATCCAGAGGGTGAATACCACCTTGAAGGCGCGCTCGGTGAAGCGGAAAAACTCCCGCCAGCCGTAGGCTTGCAGCGCCAGGATCAGCACCGGGAACACCATCATCACCCCCAGGTTACGGGTACTGGAGATACAGACCCCCAGCAGCGCAACCATCAGCCACTGTTCCCGATAGGCAAACAGGAACATCCCCAGCATCAGCGCCATAAAGGTCGATTCGGTATAACCGGAGACGAAGTAGGCGGAGAAGGGGGAGAAGGCCAGCAGCCAGACGCCGAAGCGTGCGGTGTCATCCCCCAGCTTGAGCTGACGTAGCACCAGCAACATCAGCGCCAAACTGGCGAAGAAAGAGGCGTTGGCGACAATGATGAGGCCGATCAGGCTCTCGACATTGAACAGGTTGGAGATGGCACCGGAGACCATCGGATAGAGCGGCATAAAGGCCCAGTTGGCCGCATTGCCCTTGCTCAGCCAGCGTGGATAGAGGTCGTAGCCGTTTTCGATGATGCGCTGGAACCAGACGCAGTCGAACTGGCAATAGGCCTGCAGCGGGCCGATATCGGGGGAGCCATAGAGTTGGACACCGAAGTAGCCCATGCCATAAAGCGCCACCCGGCTCAGCATGAAGGCGGCGATGATCATCAGCCAGTCACGACCGCTGATGCGCAGTGACGGGCGATAGGGGAGTGCAGCCCCGGTTAACGGGGCAGTATTGGTCATATCATTCATCAGGCAAAAACCCAGACGCGAGAGAGAACGTAAGTGAGGACGGTAACGGTCAGGGTGGCGATGACCACCGGCAGCAGACCGGAGAGCCCGGCAAATAGCAGGCCGCTCAGGATCAGGTTACGTACCGCCAGCGAGAAGAGAGCGACCAGCAGAAACTTGCTGGCGGCTCCCTGCTTCTGGAAGGTGATGTAGCGGTGACCAAAGAAGGAGAACCAGAACGCGATGGCAAAGGCCAGCGTCGTTACCAGATGCTCCGACATGGTCGGCCAGGTATGAAACAGTGCGATGGAGGTGCCAAGGTCGACGAGGGTAGCCCCCCCGCCGACAAAACCGAAACGTACCAGCCGCCAGAATTCCTCGCGGGAGATCATTGAGGCGCTTGCTCCTGCTGCTCTTGCTCAGCTTGTGGCTGGTCGGCCTCTTGCTTGGCATATTGGCCGTAAACCCCTTCGATGAGGTAGACCGGGCGCTGTTTTACTTCCACAAAAATGCGGCCAATGTACTCGCCGATGATGCCGAGCGAAATCAACTGAATGCCGCCGATGAACAGCACCGCTGACATCAGGGAGGCATAACCTGGCACGTCGATGCCGAAGAAGACCACCTGAGTGACGATTTTCAGGATGTAAAGGAATGCCACCAGAGAGACGCTTACCCCTACATAGCTCCACACTCGCAGTGGCCAGCTGGAGAAGCTGAGCAGACCGTCGAGGGCGAAGTTCCACAGTTTCCAGTAGTTGAACTTGGTTTCACCGGCATGGCGGGCGGGGCGCTCGTAGGGCACACCCACGGCACGGAAACCGGCCCAGGCGAACAGACCCTTCATAAAGCGGTTGCGCTCGGGCAGTTGTTTGATGGCTTCGACCACTTTGCGGTCGATAAGACGGAAGTCTCCGGCGTTCTCCGGCAACTTGGTGCTGGTGGAGAGGGCGTTGAAGAAACGGTAGAAGCCACCGGCGGTCAGGCGCTTCATCGGGGTATCGGCACTGCGATCGACCCGGATGCCGAAGACGGTGTCGTAGTCACCGGTCTGCCACAGTTTGACGAATTCCAGAATAAGCGCGGGCGGGTCTTGCAGATCCACGTCCATCGGCACGATGGCGTCCCCTTTGGCATGGTGCAGACCAGCGGTCATCGCCGCCTCTTTGCCAAAGTTGCGAGCCAGGTTGACTAGCGTGATGCGCGGGTCACGGGCGATAGCCTGCTCGACCACTTCACGGGTGCGGTCACGGCTACCATCGTTGACGAATACAATTTCAAGCTGGTCTTTCAGTGGGGCCAGTTCGTTGTCTATCGCGTTGATGAAGGCATCGATACTCTCTTCCTCGTTATAAACGGGAACGACCAGAGAGAGTCGAAAATCTGGATGCGACATAAGAACGTCCTTATTAGAGATAGTTGTTTTTATAAAATGGTATTCGGCGCAAGGATCACTGGGCAACAGTCAAACGTACCGACTCCACGCTGATGGGAGTAGGTGCCGAGAGTGCCAGAAAGTTGGGGTGTTTGGGGTCTGCGGTAAGAGAGTCACCGGGCAGGCTGAGACGGATCTCGTTGATACCCGCTTTGGCCATTTTAATGGTGGTGGTGAAATCGTGACCCAGGGCCACCTTCAGCAGGGCGCCAGCCTCCGGGCTGTTGATGCGGGCGTGTACCGTCAGTTGATCAGGATTGGCTGACTGTTTTGGCAGCACAAAATAGAGACCGCCTTGACCGGTGAGCAGGGTGCCTGCATCGCTTGGCTTTTTGGCCCAGCCTTCGCTGGAGAGGAAGCGGCTCGGCTTGGTCAGATTGAGCTCGTTGCCTGGCTGATAGGTCATGCTGGAGTTGTGTTCCCAGAAGCGGGTTTTGCCTTCCAGATAATAGAGTTTGTAGGCCAGGCTCACGTTGGGATGAGCAGCCAGATAGAGGGTGTAAAGATAAAAACCGCTTAACGCTAGGATGGCAGTCAGAAAACCGAACTTTTTGTACGTCATATCACTCTCTACGCCTGACAGAATTGGTAGGCCGATGTCGCGCATATGCTAATCCAATTGCAAAAAAAGCATAGTGGATCACAAAAAAAAATTTGGTCACATATTAACCCCTCTTTGCCCTTGTGCCAAATAGTGCTGTTTTTTCCAATATACAGAGTTGGCGAGGCGCCAGTGACCGGAATCCGTGGTGATCACACAAGCAGATTGGCAAGCATCACCGTTTTGCTGTGCCATTTTTTGGCGCCTGCCATAGTTATGTGCCCTCTATCGCCATTTTACTGGGGCCGTTTTATGATGGCCCATCTTTTCGTCAAGGACGACATATGAAGTGGATCTCTTACTGCCTGTTATGCGGGTTATGGGCGCCAATGGCCTTTGCCAAGGCACTTTGTCCCGAGCCTATTCAGGTCGGTTACGATAACTGGCCTCCTTACCATTATCATGAGGCCGACTCACCACAACAGGTGCGCGGTTATGCCGTCGAAGTGCTGACGGCCGTGCTCTCCTCCATGCAGTGCAAGGTTAACTATGTGGAGCTGCCCTGGAAGCGGGTACTCCATGAGATGGAGTACGGCGAGATAGACATGGCGATGGAGGCGAACATCAATGATGAGCGTGCTCGTTACGCCTGGTTTTCAGACGCTTACAACCCCGGGCGTACCCTGTTATGGGTCCGCAAGGACAGCAACTACTCAGAGCCGGATCTGGCGAGCTGGCTGGCCAAGGGGTATACCCTCGGCGTCACCAAAGAGTACTTTTATGGTGATGAGGTGATGGCGCTGCTCGGCCGTTATGCGAAACAGGTGAGTGAGGTGAGTGACAAACAGAACTACGACAAGTTGGCCCGGGGGCGCATTGATGGCTTTCTCGGTGACATGTTGGCGACACCCAGCGGGCTGAAAAAGGAGGGCAGGAGTGGCCAATTCGCCTTTCACCCCATGGTGGTGTATGAATCGCCGAGCTTCTTTATGCTGAGCAAACGCAGTGTGTCGCCGCAGTTCTTGCAACAATTTAATCAGGCGTTAACCGCGTTTAAGGGAACAGATGCATACGACATTATCTGGCAACGTTATGGCCCCGGGCGCTAGCAAAGTGATGGCTGTTCACGCATGATGAGCGGCCTGAGCATCAGGCCTGAATATCAGGGCTGACTGAATGAATAAACCGTTTTGAGGTGTCCATGGGGATGAAGTATTGGCTGGCCCTTGCCAATCTGGTGTGGCTGGGATGTTGGCCTGCCGGGGTAGTTCATGCGGCAGAATCACAGATGGTGGTTGCGGCCAGTGAACCTCAGCATGACTGGTATCAGGGTAGTCAGGCTGAACTAGTTCGTATCGAGTTGGAACAACAGCTACAAGAGGCTGTGTTGGCCCAGCTGCACCCCGATTTTTTCACCTTGTGGAAACGGCTGCAGGCGACCCCTGCCACCAAGCGTGGCGCCATCTATGACGGTATTTTTGCCAAGTTGAGCCGTTTCCAGCATGCCTGGCGGGGGATGGATCTGGTCTCTCGCGAGCAGATGAAGACCCTCAAATTCGATTTGAAGCGCCCTGTGGTCAGCAAGCCCAGCGATGATGACTTGCTGACCCAGGTGAAATCCCTGCGTCCTCAAGTGGCGGAATATGAGGCGGTGCGGGCCAAAGTGCACAAGCTGCTGGCGATGCCGATGGCCAGCAAGTGGCCTACGCTCGATATGCCGACCCTGCGGGCCGGAGAGAGCTCAGCCGAGCTTGGCCAGATCCGCGCAATGCTCAACGAGCTGGGTGACAGTGCGCCGAGCCATAGTGATCTGATTTATGATGGCGATACCGAGCAGGCCATCAAACAGTTCCAGCGTCGTCATGGCCTGACTGCGGACGGCATCATCGGCCGCCAGACCCGCTCCTGGCTCAATACCGGCCCGCAAGTGCGTGCCAGCTTGCTGTTGCGCAACCTGTGGCGTCGCGATCTGGTGGATAAGCTCGCCGGTGGCCGCTATGTGCTGGTCAACATTCCCGATTACCGCCTGAGTGTGGTGCAGGCGGGCAGTGAGATATTTACCAGCCGGGTCATCGTCGGCAAGGAGCAGCGGGCAACCCCTATTCTGGCCAGTGAGATCCGCTCTATCGTGCTCAACCCCTCCTGGCATGTGCCGCGCTCCATCCTGAGCAAGGACATTCTGCCCAAGCTGGGCCGTGATCCTGCCTACCTCAATCGCGAGCAGTTCGAGGTGATCGACAGCGAAGGCAATCCGGTGCAGTTCAGCGAAGAGGGATGGCATCAGGCGCTGGCTGCCGGTTTCCCCTATCGCCTGCGGCAAAAACCGGGGGACCACAATGCCCTGGGTCGCTACAAGTTCTACCTGCCCAACAATGACGCCATCTATCTGCACTCCACCCCGCGCAAGGCGCTGTTCGAGCAGGGCGCACGCGCCTTCAGCTCGGGCTGCATCCGGGTGGAACATGCAGACGATCTGGCCGAGCTGCTGCTGGCGGACTCCCGCTATCAACCGGACAAGGTGGCCAATATTCTCAAGGAGAGCCAGACCAAGTGGTTGCCGCTCACCACACCGATCCCGGTGTTTACCGTCTACTGGAGCAGCTGGATCGACGAAAATGGTCGCCAGCAACTGCGTAATGACATCTACGGATTTGATCGAGTCAGCTTCCAGAGCCGCTTGTTGTGATCCCTGCCACAGAGTGAGAAGCCCGGCCTGTGCCGGGCTTTTCTATGGGCAATGGAGGTTTGACATGGGCCCCTGCCGGAAGGTAGTTTCAAGCGCCTGTATCAAATTCATCCTGTGATCTCATTTAACTTTTTTCGCTTGAAACTGCGATGGACGAGCCCCTTATGCTGGAACAAGAGATAAGTCGACGCCGCCTGTTGCTGGGAGCCGGTTGCCTGCTGGGCAGCTCGCTGATCTCCTTCCCTGCGCTGGCCAGCCGCAGTACCTCCGGGCGTGAACTCAGTTTCTTCAATCTCAATACCGGCGAGCGGGTGCGCACCAGTTATTGGGAGAATGGCCACTATCTGAGCGATGGATTGGCCGAACTCAACCACATCTTCCGCGACTACCGGCGCAATGAAGTGTTCAACATCGACAAGAAGCTGTTTGATCAGCTGTTTCTGTTGCAACACAAACTGGGTCGACGCAGCGAGATCCAGCTTATCTCCGGCTATCGTGCACCTGCCACCAATCGCCAGAAGCGCCACAAGAGCCGCGGTGTGGCCAAGCACAGCTATCACACCCTTGGTCAGGCGGTAGATGTGCGGATCCCCGGCGTACAGCTGGCCCATCTACGCAAAGCTGCTCTCAATCTCAAGGTGGGCGGCGTCGGTTACTATCCCCATGACAACTTTGTGCATCTCGATACCGGTCCTGTTCGCAGCTGGTAACCGGGTTTGACGGGGCTTGGCATGCTTGTCAGGTGGCCGGTGAACTGAGCGAAATAAGTCGCTTGGGGAGAGGCTCCCCCACTTCGGATTTAGTCAACAACGCCGTAATGGGGGCATAGGCTCTTTATTTATCTTGATCCCAGCAGTGACAAATCCGGTGCAGTCGCCGTTTTAACTGGCGCCAGCTGCGCCGTTGTTGCCGTTCGCTGAGGGGGGCATAGCGCCAGCGGCGATAGAGCCAGGCGGTCTGCAACAAGGGGTGGGCAAGGTCGGGGCGTAGCCGCGCCAGTCGCTCGCACCATGCGCCCATGCTTTCGGCAGGCTGGGGTGGGTAGCCGCTGCGGTTGCCCCGTTTGAGCAAGGGCTGCCAGATGCGCCGCTCTGGTGGCAGACGGGCGGGCAACAGCAGGGGCAGGCTCACCAGCAGGGCAACCAGCATCAGGCTGGCGAGGATCAACCAGGGAGTGTGCCCCGCCAGTGCCGGCCAGCGCAGGCCGATGTGCTGCCAGAGCTGGCCCGCATCGTGCCCAATCACCCAGCGACTCCATTGGTAGTCAATATTGCTGCCCCACCAGCGCAGTTGGTTGAGCAGGGCCCAGTTGCGATAACGCTGCAAAGCGAGCGGGTCGGCGGCGGTAAACTCGTCGCTCAGGGCCTCCCTCACCCCACCCTCAATGCGCTCCGGCGCCACCGCTGCGGTGGGGTCGACTCGCCGCCACTCTCCCCCTTCATCGAGATACTCCACCCAGGCGTGAGCATCGAACTGGTGTACCGCCAGATAGCTGCCTCTGGGATTCCACTCGCCGCCGAGATAACCGGTGACCAGCCGTGCCGGAATACCGGCAGCGCGCAGCACGAAGGCGGTCGCCATGGCGTAGTGGCCGCAAAAGCCGCGCTTGGTATCGAACAGGAACCCATCCACCCCGTCACTGCCAAGCCGTGGCGGGGTCAGGGTGTAGTAATAGTATTGGCTGCGAAACTGCTCGAGCAGGGCGGCGACCAGCACCGCGCGATCTGGATGGCGTGCGGCCAGTGCTTGGCCGTGCGCTCGTGCTCTCGGGTTGCCCCCGGCTGGCAGTTGCAGGTTGCGCTGAGTGGCTTGACTGTCATCCTCGGGCAGCGCTTCGCCGCGGCCAATGCGATAACGGATCGCCACCTCGCCGCTCCCCTGACGATAGAGGGTGTCGAGGGGGGTGAGCAGCACCGGCCCCGCCAGCAGACGGGGTTCACTGAGGGCAAAGGCCCAGCGGTGGCGCTGGGGCTCGGCAATCACCTCGTAGCTCCCGGGGGGTAGCGAGCCTTCCGGTAGTGGGTTGAGCCCGGTTTGCACCGGCATCGTCCGTTGCCATGCCTTGATCTCGGGGCTCAGCAGCCAGCGCTGGCCATCGAAAACCTCCTGCCGCATCACCGGAAAGTAGCGCTCGCGGGCTGGGGGCGGGCCATCGGCAAAAGTAACGCGAAAGGCCAGTTCCGATGAGTTGACCAGTTCGCTGATATCGCCGGGGGCCAGCTCTTCCGACAGTCCCGACAGGGCGCGGCTGGTGGTGGGCATTTGCCAGAGGGGTGGGAGCCTCGGCAGCAGCAAAAACAGGGTGATAAGCAAGGGAAGCGCCAGCAGCAGGGCGCCGCCTGCGCTGCGCTGCGGCCGTTTTTGCTCGGGAGCGATGGCGGCCACCAGAGCGGTCACTGCCAGCCAGAGCGCCACCGCCATCCCTGCTGTCCAGCTGATGCTTTGTCGCTGCACCAGCGCCAGCGCGATGAGAAAGAAGGCGAGCAGCAGTACCTGCTCGATATCCCGCTCGCGCCGCACCTCGATCATCTTCAGGCTATAGCCGAGCCAGAGCAGATTGATCAAGGCGGGCAGGGTGCCCAATCCTCGCCACTGCAACCCCAGCAACGCCACGGTAGTAATCGCCAGCAACGCCAACCAGCGGGCAGGAAGGGGCGGCCAGCCACGCCACAACATCATGGCCCGGACGCCGAGGGTGATGGCGCCCACCGCCACCACCCAGAGTTGCAACTGCGGCCAGAGCGCCGCCACCAGCAGCAACTGTTGCAGGGCGATGAGTGGCAGCAGGCGGCGGTTATCGAGCAGCATCCGGCGTGCTCTTCGGTGGTTTGGCATCGAATTGGGCCAGTGCCAGCAGGCAGCGCTGCACAAAGGCGGCGCCGCTATCGGGCCCCAGCGTCTGGTTGGCCAGCGTCAGGGTGAAGGGGATGCCCCGCTTGCCGTAATCGGTGCACCACCATGCCAGCACCGCCAGCCGCTGCTCCAGATCCCCACCCGCGACCCGCTGCAACATAAGGTGAGAGTCATCCTGCAGCGGTTCATGGAACTGCTTGGTCAGCAGGCCGCGCCCCTGGGCAAGTTGCTTCCAAGCGACACGGCTGAGGGGCTCGCCAGCCTGATGTGCCCGCAAGGTATCGAAGTCGCCAAGGGGGGCTGGGGCTGGCTGCCCCTGATGACCCTTGTTGTCACCCGACGCTTCCCCCCTCAGCGCCCCGTACTCCGGTTTGGGGGCGAGCCAGCCCTCCAACTGCAGATCCAGCAGGGACCAGCAGCGAAACAGGCCGAGGGGGTAGCGGCTCTCGACCCGCAATCGACCAAGGGGCAGTGGCCCACGGCGCGTGCCCAATACCGGCAGGAGCAAGGTGCGGGGCACAGCATCTGCCCGGGCCAGCCAGAGGGTCCCTTCGTTGAGGCTAAAGCGCAGTGCCAGCACCGGGCGCGGGCTCTGTACCGTAAACCGGATGGGCAATTGGCTGCCCGCCTCCCCTAGCACCAGCGGGCCACCCAGCAGCTCCAACCCCAACAGATTGCGATGGGTGAGCCACATGGCGGCCATAAACAGGCTGCCGAGGCAGTAGGCCACCAGCAGCACCAGATTGTTCTGGTAGTTGGTGCCGAGCAGATAGATGGCGAGCAACACCAGCAGATAGAGCAGCCCCATGCGGGTGGGCAGGATAAAGAGGCTGTGGGTCCCCAGCGTGATCTGGCGGGCCGGGGGAATGCGGCGATCGAGCCAGCGCCGCTGCCAGTGGGCTCGCCACAGCTGCCAACGGTTAAGCAATTTGCTCATCAGGGATGGTCCGGATCGACCCTGGCCAGCAGTCGCTGGCTCAGGGGGCAGGCTTCGCCGTGTTGCACGCCAAAGCTGCCCCGCAGCCGGTGTTCGGCCACATAGGGGAAGACCGCCTGTACATCCTCCACCGTGACGAAGCGCCGCCCCGCCACCAGCGTCCAGGCCCGGCTTACCGCCAGCAAGGTCTGGGCGGCTCGAGGGGAGAGGGGCTGAGGCAATTCTCCCGTAAAGCGGCTCTGGTGCACCAGCGCCAGCAGGTAGTCGAGGGTGGCATCGGAAACATGGATAGCATCTCCTTCGCTTTGCAAGGCCGCCAGCTCGGCGGCATCCAGCATAGGGGGGATCGGGGCTGATTGCTGGTGGCCCCGCAGCAGCTGGCGCTCCGCTTCGCGCGGCGGAAAGCCCAGCGAGAGCCGCACGGCGAAGCGGTCGAGCTGGGACTCCGGCAGCGGATAGGTGCCCGCCTGATCCGCCGGATTCTGGGTGGCGATGACGAAAAATGGATCGGGGAGGGGATGCGTATTCCCCTCAATGCTCACCTTGCCCTCGGCCATCGCCTCCAGCAGGGCGCTCTGCACCTTGGGGCTGGCGCGGTTTATCTCGTCCGCCAGCAGCACCTGGGTGAAGATGGGGCCGGGGTGAAAGCGAAATGTTTGCTGTTGCGGGTCAAAGATCTGCAACCCCAGCAGGTCGGCGGGCAGCAGATCGGCGGTGAACTGCATCCGCTTGCATGCAAGCCCGAGCACCTGCGCCAGCGCGTGGGCCAGGGTGGTTTTGCCCATGCCGGGCAGATCCTCGATCAGCAGATGGCCGCGCGCCAGCAGGGTCACCAGCGCGATTTTCAGTTGCAGCGGCTTGCCGAGAATGACTCGCTCCAGTGCCGCCAGCAGCCCGGCAATCTGCTCTTCTCTCTTCATTCCCTTCATACACATTTCCTGTATCCCATCGCCCCTACAGCTTATACGCCCGCAAGGGCGAAGGCGGATAACTGGTGGGCGGTAAAAGTGCAGAGCAGGGATGGCAATGAGCGGGAGGCGACCCGGTTTACGGTGGTGTCTGGTCGATTCAATATGGCCGCTTAGGCACGCGACTCAACATGATATTTCCTGATTGGAATGTACCGAACGCCATCTCTTCACTAGGTACGGGCGGTGGGCGCCCATATAGTTGCCCCCATTGCGACGCGCTGCGTTGCTACCTTTGTTACCACCTTGGCCCCGCCCACTCTTTTTGCCTGTTGCTGCTATCTGGCCGGTGCTGGCGGGCCAATCTGTTATGGAGCACCCATGCCTGTTTTCCTGTTATGCAGTTTTCTGATGATCATTCTCTATCCGGTCGGGATCGATCTCTATCTGGTGGCGGTGCCCCAGATTGCCGATGCCCTGCAGGCGAGCGAGGCGCAGATCCACACCGCCTTCTCCATCTATCTGTTCGGCATGGCGGCCACCGTGCTGCTGGGGGGGATGATTGCCGATCGCTACGGCCGGCGCTGGGTGGTGCTGGGGGGCGCGCTGATTTTTGTCATCGCCTCGCTGGTGGCGGGTAATGCGGAGGGGATCAACCAGTTCTATCTCGGCCGTTTCTGGCAAGGGGTCGGCGCCGGTGCGCTCTATATCATGACCTTTACCGTGCTGCGGGATGTGTTGAGTCAGGAGCGGCTGGCGATGGCGCTCTCGATGATCAACGGGGTGATTTGCGTGATCCCGGTGCTGGCGCCGGTGCTCGGCTACCTCATCCTGTCACATTTTGACTGGCGCGGGATCTTCATGGCGATGGCGCTGGTGGCGACCGTCAGCGGTCTGGTTAACTTGCTGCTGCTCAAGGAGACCCGCCCGGCCCGGCAACCAGCAAGTGGCACGGCGCAGCCTTTTGCCCTGCTGCGCTCGCCGCGCTTTATGCTGCTCTCCCTGCTGACCAGTACCAGCGTGACCGCCATTCTGGTCTATGTCAGCGTCTCGCCGCTGATCCTGATGAAGGAGTTTGGCTTTACCACCGAGCAGTACTCCATCGTGATGATGGTGATGGCCGGGGTGAGCATGTCCACCTCCTTCCTGACGCCGCTGCTGCTGCGCTGGCTTGGCAAGCACAAGGTGCTGGCCGTATCCCATTTGGCCTATCTGCTGGCGGCGTGCTTTCTGCTCGGGTGCTGGCAACTGGGGGGCGATATCCACTTGCTGTTGCCGGGATTTGCGCTGGTTTGTGTCGGGTTCTCCTGTGGCTTCGGGGTGGCGATGGGGGAGGCACTGGATGGTTGTCAGCAAAATGTGGCGTTCGCCAGCGCTGTGCTCTGCATCATGCAGATCAGCCTCTCCGGCCTCTATATCTGGCTGCTGGGTCAGCTTGGTTTTGCTCCGACCGAGATGCTGATCTACGCCCTGTTGCTGGCACTGCTCAGTTACCTGGCTGTCAAAGGGCTGGTACCATGGCTCGCGCTTCGCGAAGTGCGGTCGCGAGGATAACCAAAGATGAGAGGGGATATGCGCAATCTGGGTGAACTCGATTTGAACCTGCTGGTGGTCTTCAAGCACCTGATGCAGGCGCGCAGTGTGGCTGGGGCGGCGAAAAAGCTCTGTGTCACCCCGTCGGCGGTGAGCAAGTCCCTCGCCAAGTTGCGGGAGTGGTTTGATGATCCGCTGTTTGTGCGGGTGCGCCAGGGATTGCAGCCCACCAACCTCTCCCTGACCCTGGAGGAGGAGCTGAAGGTCTGGTTCCAGCTCACCGACAGCATCACCTCGCTCAATAGCGACGCGATCCCCGACGGTGCCCGCTTCACCCTGGTGATGGAGTCCCCCTTCTACATCAGCTTCCTGAGCGATCTGCCGATGACCATCTACCAGAAGTACCCCAACTCGGTGGTCAGGATGCTGGGGTGGGATCACCACTCCCTCAACGACATCGTCAATGGCGATGCGGATCTCGGCTTTTGTGCCCGCGAGACCCATGGCCGCTCCCAGGCCAAGGTCAACCGGTTGCCCTACTACATAGATCACGAGGTACTGTTCACCGATCGCCCAGTGGTTTTTCTGCGTAAGGATCACCCCCTGCTCGAGCAGAAGTGGTCGCTGGAGAACTTTCTGGCCTGCCCCCAGATCAGCATGGTGTGGGAAGCGAACGATACCTGGGCTCTCGACAGTCTGCTGGAGGACGAAGGGCTGAAGCGGGAGGTGCCCATCATGGTCTCCAGCTTCGAGCAGGCGCTGCATATTGCCTCCCAGTCGAGCCACGAACTGATTGCGGTGGCCCCCTCCTACTGCGGTGGTTATGCCAGTCGGCATCACGGCAACCTGATCGCCATGCCACTGCCACTGCCGGAGAAGCTCTACGCCCAGCTGGAGATCGCCTTCATCCTGCTGTGGCACAAGCGGCACAACCAGGATGCCAAGGTGATGTGGTTGCGCAACGAGATCCGGCGACTCTACAACGACGAATCGCCACGCTAATGTTGCCGAAACGGTGCCCATTGATCAGCCGGAGCCATCTGCTCCGGCTTTTTATGCCCCGATTTATGCCTCGATTTATGTCTCGAAACAAGAGGTTGCTGCGGGGATAAGTTTTGCTGACAATATTGTATTTAGTGGCGGCAACAAACTATTAACGCACATTCTGAAATGGAAGGTGCCAACTTCTGGTTTTGCTATAGACGTCACACTCTCCGCTGTTAGATACTGCCATTTATAATAAAAGCTGCGATGTGCTATCGGGATATATCCGTGTCTGTCAGTGGCTATTCATCAATAATAAAAATATCGGCTTGTGTTGACATTATCACCCTGTATTTACATCTGGATGTATCACCAGGGGATGTCTATTGTCCATCGAACACTTATGAAATAAATCATTACAACTTTCTCATGGTTTTATGCCATTGGGTGTCTATTTTTGCTGTTAATATATTGCCGTTAAAGCCAGATATGGTGGATTAACGAAACTGGAAAGGTTGTTTAAATGATTAATCACAAAACTATAACGGCCATTGGGTTGACCGTGTTGCTCTGTGGTTGCGCGAAAAACAGTGTGCATTCCGATGGTTCTCAGGCATTTGCACTTAACAAAGGTGCAATTGTCAGTTCGAAAGAAATTACCAGCCACTTTTTCTTTTCCGATATCGATTTTGGCATCAACGATACGATTGATGCGGCCGCGATCTGTCACGGTAGCGAGAATGTCGTACGGATAGAGACCAAAGTCGGCTTTTGGGACTCCCTGTTTGGCAGCCTGAGTTTCGGTATTTATGCACCTCGCACAGCACAAATTGATTGTGCTGCATGACAAGTAAAGGAGATAGCGTGTGACTCAATTGAAAAGTGTTTTATTGGCGGCTGCTGGTATGGCGGTGCTTTATGGCTGTGGTGGTGGATCTGATGAAACAACCGTTGTAAAAGCCAGTGAACCGATTAAACCCCTTGCACTGGAACATGTGACTATACCTAATGCAACACTTTATAAAGCTGATTATATACAAACCAACGGGGCGATAGACCTGACTGGTTTGGCATTGAAATATCAAAAGGTTGATGAGAGAGGCGTTACTCGCTGGAGTGTATGGGCCAATAATGGTGTGATGGCCACCACATGGTGGGTAGCGCAGAGTCGTGATGAAATATTAAAAGACAATCCTAATTCAGTACAGCTCACAAGTATTAGTCGTCAAATGAACCGGCCAATGGCAGATGGTCGTGTCCCTGCAGAACTTGTCATCAAGCGGGTAGATGTTTCTTATAATGATATTGTTCACAACACACCGCAGATAAAGGTGAGCAATCCTAATATTTCCTCAAAACTTAATACTGAGCTTGATTTCGTTAGTGCGGGCACCTCAATGTATCCAAAATGGTCTGGTAAAATATCCTTAACGGAGTTGAAAACCCACGCCATAAATACGGATAACTGGCATGACAATAAGGGGTATAGCACGGATATGCTGGGCGATGTGGAGACAACCCGCAATGGTGACAAGGTGACGGTCACGATGACGTTTCCGGCTGCCGGATGTACCCTGGTGGGGGATGCAACGTCATCGGGTAAAACAAATTTCGACAAGCTGATTTTTACCGGTTTTGACAGGTGTCGGTTTGACCTCGCGAAAGGGGTAAACTGGACTGCCCACGATCTTTTTAACAACGAAGGATTGGCCAAGGGAAGAAATGGGGCTGTGGCATATGGTGCGACTCTTAAAAATGATAGCGGAGCAGAGATGCTGCTTATCGGCTTCCCTGAACTGGATGGTGTCGTGTTGGTGATGAACAAAAGATAGGTGAGCATTCGATAATCTGTTGTTTGGCCGTATGTGGTTCAGTAGTGCATGGTTGCGGTGTCGCAGAGAGAAAACAGGCTAGCTACTCTGATGGTGCTTGGGGACTGGTTTTCGGTGGATAGTTTTGCACACAGATCGGTCGATCAGCGTGCGAAGGTCATCGTTCGCAGTCCGAAAGGCACCTTCACGATGAGAGCCCTTGATGAGAGGACGTATGCGAACACTGGGTGAGCTCGATTTGAACCTGCTGGTGGTATTCAAATACTTGATGGCGGAGCGCAGTGTGGCGGGCGCCGCCAAGCAGCTTAGTGTGACTCCTTCCACCGTGAGCAAGGCGCTGGCCAAGTTGCGGGAGTGGTTTGCCGATCCGCTCTTTGTGCGAGGGCGCAAGGGATTACTACCCACCAACCTCGCTCTGGCGCTGACCGAGGAGTTGGAGGCCTGGTTTCAGCTTACCGGCAGCATCGCCTCGCTCAATAGTGAGGCGATCCCCGATGGGGCCCGCTTCAATCTGGTGATGCAATCCCCCTTCTACAACAGCCTGTTGGGGGATCTGCCCATCACCATCCATGAGAAGTATCCCAACTCGGTGGTCAAGATGCAGGGGTGGAATCACCACTCCCTCACTGATCTCGTCAATGGCGATGCGGATCTCGGCGTCTGTGTCCGCGAGCGTTATGACCGTTCTCTGGCCAAGATCAGCAACCTGCCCTATTACATCGATCACGAAGTGCTGTTCCACGACTTGCCGGTGGTGTTCTTGCGCAATGACCACCCGTTGCTGCAGCAGTGGACACTGGAGAACTTTCTGGCTTGCTCCCACTGCAGCGTGGTGCTGGAGGTCAAGGAGACCTGGAGTCTGGATATGCTGCTGGAGGATCAGGGGTTGCAGCGCAAGGTGCCTATTATGGTATCCAGCTTCGAGCAGGCGCTGAATGTTGCTTCCCAATCCAATCATGAGCTGATTGCGGTCGCCCCCTCCTACTGCGCCGGTTTTGCGGCCAAATATCATCCCAATCTGGTGACCATGCCGTTGCCATTGCCGGAGAAGCTCTATAAACAGCTGGAGGTCACCTTCATCTTGCTGTGGCACAAACGCCACAACCAGGATGCCAAGGTGATGTGGCTACTCAATGAGATAAGGCTGCTCTATCACCGGGAGTCGCGACCTTCAGCCAGATAGCGGGAGCCGGAGCAAGATGCTCCGGCTTTTTATGGTGAACCGTGCGGGTGTTGTGGTGGCACAGCGAATTGAGCCGTGCCGAGAAGAGGTTACCCGTTTACTTCACTGCCAAATAATGACTGTGGCATGCGCTAAAAGTAAAAGCCCATCTGTTTCCAGACGGGCTTTTTCAGCAATGTGTCACACCGACCACAACGCCGGATAGACCCTGTTTAACCGATTGTTTAAAAAGGGCTAAAGCACTTATACGTTAAACAGGAAGTTCATGATATCGCCATCTTTGACGATGTACTCTTTCCCTTCTGCACGCATCTTGCCCGCTTCTTTGGCGCCTTGCTCACCCTTGTAGGTAATGAAGTCATCAAAGGCGATGGTTTGGGCGCGAATAAAGCCTTTTTCAAAGTCAGTGTGGATCTTGCCTGCCGCTTGCGGGGCGGTGGCACCGACCGGGATAGTCCAGGCGCGAACCTCTTTAACACCGGCGGTGAAGTAGGTTTGCAGGTTGAGCAGCTCGTAACCGGAGCGGATCACCCGGTTCAGGCCCGGTTCTTCGATGCCCAGATCGGCCATAAATTCGGCACGGTCTTCGTCGTCGAGCTCGGCGATGTCTGATTCGATGGCGCAGCAAACCACGACTACGACGGCATTCTCGGCGGCGGCGATTTCACGCACTTTGTCGAGGTAGGGGTTGTTGTCGAAACCATCTTCCGCCACGTTGGCGATATACATGGTTGGCTTGAGGGTCAGGAAGTTGAACTGGCTGATAGCGCCCAGCTCTTCCTTGTCCAGCTTCAAGCCACGGATCATCTGGCCATCTTCCAGTGCAACGCGGATCTTCTCCAGCACTTCCACTTCCAGCTTGGCATCCTTGTCGCCACCTTTGGCGCGCTTGGACTGACGGTGGATGGCGCGCTCGCAGGCGTCCAGATCCGACAGGGCCAGCTCGGTGTTGATCACTTCGATATCGTCAGCAGGGGAGACCTTGCCGGCAACGTGAATGATGTTCTCGTTGTCGAAGCAGCGCACCACGTGGCCGATCGCTTCGGTTTCACGGATGTTGGCCAGGAACTGGTTGCCCAGACCCTCACCCTTGGAGGCGCCAGCGACCAGACCTGCGATGTCGACAAATTCCATGGTGGTCGGCACAACGCGCTGCGGATTGATGATGGCAGCCAGTTGATCGAGGCGGCTATCTGGCATCGGCACGACGCCGGTGTTCGGCTCGATGGTGCAGAACGGGAAGTTGGCGGCTTCGATACCGGCCTTGGTCAGCGCGTTGAACAGGGTGGATTTGCCTACATTGGGCAGGCCCACGATACCGCATTTAAAACCCATGGATTGTTACCTTACTTGATGGATGCTGTTGAGGGGCGCCGGCAGGCGGCCCATGTCATGTTTGTTCTGGTCGTTGCTCATGCACCGGCACAATGCCCGTACAGGGTCAAATCGACCTACACCTTTTCGGCCTTGAAGCTGTGCAGCCGATTCATGGCCTTGGTCATATCTTGTTTGAACAGGATGTCGGTGGCGTACATGGACATTCATCCCGCGCGTCATCGATCACAGCCTGTTCAGACTTTTTCGGCCTTGAAGCTGTGTAAGCGATTCATAGCCTTGGTCATATCTTGTTTGAACAGGATATCGGTGGCGTACATGGACATTTATCCCGCGCGTCATCGATCACAGCCTGTTCAGACTTTTTCAGCCTTGAAGCTGTGTAAGCGATTCATGGCCTTGGTCATATCTTGTTTGAACAGGATATCGGTGGCGCGCAGGGATTCGTCCAGCGCGGCGTCGATCAGGTTCTGTTCACTGCTGGGGGCCTTGGTCAGCACAAAGCCTGCCACCAGCTCTTTGCTGCCGGGATGGCCGATCCCGAGGCGCAGCCGGAAGAAGTTATTGTTGTTGCCCATTTTGGCGATGATGTCTTTGAGGCCGTTATGGCCGCCGTGACCACCGCCCTGCTTGAACTTGGCGATGCCCGGCGGCAGGTCAAGTTCATCGTGGGCAACCAGCATTGCTTCTGGCTCAATCTGATAAAAGCGCGCCAGAGCAGCGACCGCTTTGCCAGAGAGGTTCATATAGGTGTTCGGGATGAGCAGACGCACATCCTGCCCCTCGACCTGAATGCGGGCAGTATGGCCAAAGAACTTGGGTTCTTCACGCAGGCTGACATTGTGCCAGCGGGCCAGTTGCTCCACATACCAGGCGCCCGCATTGTGGCGGGTCTTGGCATATTCCGGGCCGGGGTTACCCAGTCCGACGATCAGTTTGATTTCGCTTGTCACGCTTGATGTCTTCACTCGCAGCTGCCATGGGTACACTACCCAGGGCAATAGGACGCAATATTCTAGCCGCCGAGTGACGATCACTCAACCAATGCTCATGTTCTGGCGGGATTTGAGTCACTCTGGCAGCTAACGGTCGGCTATCAATCAATAAACAGGCCTCATGCGAGAGGCCTGTTGCAGGTAACGAATAGGCCGATTTACTTGGCTCGCAGCAGGGTGACGGTCTCTTCATCCAGCGCGGTCAGGGTGGGGCGAGCCTCGCGCACATATTGGACGAAGGAGGCCGCATCGGTGCCGCAATCCACGCCGCTGGCCTTGCAATCGAGGGCCTGGCCCGGAGCATAGATGGCGCTCAGCAGCTCGCCGTTTTGTGCCACTTTCAGCACCGGGAAGGCGGTCAGCGTGCCATTGACGCTGGCGATATCTACCCGCTCGCTCTGGTGGCGCTGGGCATTGGCCAGTGCCTGCCAGCCATCGTTGCCGTTGGCGCTGTAGGCGTTCATCACCACCCGATAGCGCTGGCTATCCAGCAGATCCTGCCACTCGCCGCTTGCCGTCTTGCGCTGCAACCGGGTCAGGGTGCCCGCTTTGCCAGGGGTGGTCTCCTGGAAGGTGTAGCGCAGGTTGCCACCATAGGGGAACTTGCCGGCATGGGCGCTGGCGGGCAGGGTGGCGCTGATGGTTTCGCTCAGCAGGGCGCGCACCTCGGCGCCGGTCAGGGTCAGCACCGAGAGCTGGTTCTTGAACGGCAGCAGGGTGAGGGCACTGTCCCCCTCGCGCCATTCGCCCGCGGGCAGTTCGGCCCGTACGCCACCGACTGCCAGCAGGGCGAAGTCCACCGCCCCGCCAGTCAGGGCCTGCACTTGGGGGGTATTGGCCCAGTAAAACTCCCCTTCGGCGACCAGCGGTGCCACATCGGAGCCGTGGTTGTCGCTGCCGTTGTCGCCGGGGCGACGGGCATTTTGCAGCTGTGCGGGTATGGTGCCGATCACCGGGCCGTAGGCTTGCTCCAGTGCCGGTTTGTAGTGGCTGTCGATGATGCCGCGCAGGCGCGGATCCTCATCCACGGTCACCAGATTGGGCTGGTTGTCGATAAACTGACTGGCTTTTTTGCTGCGGGTTTGGTCGAGCGCTTGCTTGCGGGCCGGATCGGCGAAGAAGTCGCGGCTGGCCAGCAGGCTGTTGTGGCCCTGGCAGTCGGTCAGCTGGCCTTGGCTGTCAAAGGTCACCTGCGCCAGACCGATGGCTTGGGCGTAAGAGCCGGCCTGCACCACGCAGGTCTTGCCAATGCCGTCCGGGTTGGTCACCAGCTTGGCGTAGTCGCCGGTCTTGCCCCAGCCAATATTGCGAAAATCGCCGAGCAGGCTGTGGGAGTGGCCACCGACGATGGCATCGATGCCATTCACCTTGGCCGCCAGCGCCAGATCCCGCTCGTTGCCGATGTGGGTGAGGGCGATGATCTGGTTGATCCCCTTGGCCTGCAGCATGTCGACCGTGGCCTGAGCCGAGGTGACCTCTTTGCCAAAGCGCAGCTTGCCAACGTTGGGGGCGATATTACCCATGTCTTCCAGCACCAGACCGATGATGGCGACCAGCTGTTTGCCTTGCGGCAGCTTGTCGAGATCGGTGACCGGGCTCTTCTGGTTGCCGTCAAAGGCATAGACCACGAAGGGCTTGAGGTTGTCTGCCTTGCTGAGAGCAGGATCGGCCTTGGTGTCGAGGTTGGCAGCCAGTACCGGGAAGTTGACCCCCTCGATGAAGCGGGCCAGCTTCTGGTTGTCCAGATCGAACTCGTGGTTGCCCAGTGCCATGGCATCCAGGCCGAACTGACTCAGCAGATCGGCATTGGCCATCCCTTCGTTGAGCTTGAAGTAGCCGCTGCCCTGCCAGGCGTCGCCACCGTGTAGCAGCAGCATGGGTTGGTTCTTGGCCAGTGCCTCGGCCTGATACACCTTTGCCATGGTCAGCAGCCGGGGGTAGCCGCCAAACCGGGTGTAGAGGGTGTCCGTCTCCTCCTGCTGGCCAAAGATCTGCCCGGTGAGATCGGCATTGACCGGATCAAACTGGGAGTGGGTATCGTTCATGTGGGCCAGGGTCAGCACGAAGGGTTGACTCTCTTTCGCCGGCTGACAGGCAAACAGGGCGCTGGTGAGGGTCGCGAGCAGGAGGGGACGCAAGCAATTCATGGGTAAATCCTTAAGCCTGCCGGGGCAGGGTCGTACCAGATAGCAGAGGGGTGGAAAGAGAGGGTTCAGAAAGACGAAAACCGCCAGCAGGCGGTTTTCGTTATTGCTGAATCTATCAATGCTCAAACATGGCAGAGATGGACTCTTCGTTGCTGATGCGGCGAATGGCTTCGGCCAGCACGGTTGAGAGAGTCAGCTGTTTGACTTTACCAATCGCTTTCATCTCCGCGGTGAGCGGGATGGAGTCGGTGATGATCAGTTCATCGATCACCGAGTTTTTGATGTTCTCGACGGCAGTGCCGGAGAAGACCGGGTGAGTCGCATAAGCGAATACACGCTTGGCGCCACGCTCTTTCAGGGCTTCTGCGGCTTTGCACAGGGTGCCGCCGGTGTCGATCATGTCATCAACGATGACGCAGTCGCGGCCAGCAACATCACCGATCAGGTGCATGACCTGAGAGACGTTCGGGCGGGGACGACGCTTGTCGATGATGGCGATGTCGGTATCGTCCAGCAGCTTGGCGATGGCGCGGGCACGCACTACGCCGCCGATGTCTGGCGAGACGACGACTGGAGACTCGAGGTTCTTGGACTTCATGTCTTCCAGCAGTACCGGACTGCCGAACACGTTGTCGACCGGAACGTCAAAGAAGCCCTGGATCTGCTCGGCATGCAGGTCAACGGTCAGCACGCGATCCACACCCACGCTGGAGAGGAAGTCAGCGACAACCTTGGCGGTGATAGGTACACGGGCGGAACGGACGCGGCGGTCCTGACGGGCATAACCAAAGTAGGGGATAACGGCTGTGATACGGCCAGCTGAAGCACGACGCAGTGCATCCACCATAACGATCAATTCCATCAAATTGTCGTTGGTTGGGGCACAGGTGGATTGAATGATGAAGATATCGCCACCACGTACATTCTCATTGATCTGTACGCTGATCTCGCCGTCGCTAAAGCGACCTACGGCAGCATTGCCGAGTTTGATAAACAGGCGATCTGCGATCTTCTGGGCTAGTTCCGGCGTTGCGTTACCAGCAAACAGCTTCATGTCAGGCACGGTTTGAAACCTCGGGGTTGCATCCAGTATGTGGGGGAGTCTGAAACCAGACCCATATCGTTTTGGGGCAAACGATTTATCAAGATAACGAGCAAGGATATTATGGCTCTGGATTTGGCTGGGGTACTAGGATTCGAACCTAGGAATGGCGAGATCAAAACCCGCTGCCTTACCGCTTGGCGATACCCCAATCATTTGAACTGTTGCAATGTCCAGAAGAGAGGTGATATGTTCTCGCCTTTCGCGACAAACCCATCTAGCCCCTTCGGCACCTTGGCAAACACTTCCCGAGCAGTCACTTCGTCTTCAAATTGAGCAAAGACGCAGGCTCCTGTGCCCGTCATTCTCGACGGCGCGTATTCTAGCAACCAGCCGAGCGCATTGGCAACCTCGGGGTGGCGCTTTTTCACCAGTGATTCGCAATCGTTTTTCCACTCACCTGCCAGCAAGTTGTCCAACGCCATTTTCGGAGTGGCTCTGGGCAGGTCTTGATCCTGAAATACCGCCGCAGTTGCCACATGGCAATCGGGTTTGAGCACCAGATACCAGGCGCTTGGTAATTCGACCGGTTGCAGCCGCTCGCCCACCCCTTCGGCAAAGGCGGCCCGACCACGGACAAACACCGGCACATCGGCTCCCAGCTGCACGCCAAGCTGTGCCAGTTCATCTTCGCTCAAACCTGCCTGCCAGAGCTGATTAAGCGCCACTAGCGTGGTCGCTGCATCGGACGACCCGCCGCCAATTCCGCCCCCCATGGGCAGCACTTTCTCCAACCGGATATGGGCTCCCTGCGGGCTCGGCAGCTTGGCCTGCAGCAGTCGAGCTGCGCGGATGATCAGATTCTGCTCATCCGGCACCCCGGGAATGGCCGGGCTCAGGGTGAGTGTGTCGCTATCAGGAATCACCTCGAACTCGAGCCAGTCGCTGTGGTTGAGGAAGATAAACAGGGTCTGCAGCTCGTGATAGCCATCGGGACGACGGCCATTGACGTGTAAAAACAGGTTGAGTTTGGCCGGTGCCGGCCAGCGTGTGGAAGCCATTAGCGTGCAAGAGTCCATTGGTTGATCTGAAGCTTGAGGCGGCTGTTCTGGCCGGTCATGGTCAGTTGGTGCGGCAGGCGGTAGCCATCTTGATCCCGATAGTCGCCATAGACGATCTGCCACTGGCCGTCACGGACACTGGCCAGACTGCGGTCGGGGTTGAGTTCAAACTCGGCCTGACCCGGCAGCCCCTTGATCCACTCGGGGAGTCCGGTGACCGGAATATGCCAACCCGTGAGCTTATAGATCAGCGCCTCGGCATCCTGGCTCTGGTGGCGTTTGCCGTCGCTGTCGAGCAGGGTGATCTCCCCCTTGCTGCGGGAGAGCTCCAGAATATTGGTGCCGATCAGGCTGCTAAGGTTGAGACGATAATCCTCGCCATCTTGCTGCCAGTTGAGGCGGGCGCTGCCTTTCTGCTGGGGGGTGATGATGGCCATCTTGCCGACGATCTGCCAGTGGGTCAGCTGTTCGAGACGGGTCCGCTCCTGGTTCCAGTTCACCTGATCCCGTTGGGGTTGGGTGGTGGCACAACCGGCCAGCAACAGTAGACAGGTGAGGGTGAAAATACGCAACAGCACGGCAAGGCTCCAGAGAGAGGAATTTGCCACAGTATACGGGGCTGCCGTATTGCTTTTAAAGACTTACCCTTTCTCGTACAATTGCCGCCTTTGCACCCTGCATATGAAATGATCGTCGCCCACTCATGAGTTTGCTAGCACTCGGAATCAACCACAACACCGCCAGTGTCGCCTTGCGGGAGCGGGTCGCCTTTGGCCCGGACTGCATCGATCGCGCCTTGCGTGAGCTGGTGAGCCAATCCGGTGTCAGCGAGGCGGTGATTGTCTCCACCTGCAACCGGACCGAACTGTACTGCAACCTGGATGGCGAGCAGCAGAGCGAGGTGCTGCGCTGGTTGCAGCAATTCCACGGGCTGGACGCAGCCGAATTGGTCAATGCCATCTATCAGCACCATGACGAAGAGGCGGTGCGCCACTTGATGCGGGTGGCGTGCGGGCTTGATTCACTGGTGCTCGGTGAGCCGCAGATCCTCGGCCAAATCAAGCAATCCTATGCCCATGCCCAGCAGTCAGACTCCCTCAAGGGAACCCTGGAGCGGTTGTTCCAGAAATCCTTCTCGGTGGCGAAACGGGTGCGCACCGATACCGAGATCGGCGCCAGTGCCGTGTCGGTGGCCTTTGCCGCCGTCAGCCTGGGGCGACGGATCTTCTCCGACCTTTCCCAGACCAAGGTGCTGTTGGTGGGGGCGGGGGAGACCATCGAACTGGTGGCACGCCATCTGCGCGAGCAGAACGTCACCCGGATGATGGTGGCCAACCGTACCCTGCAGCGTGCCCAGACCCTGGCGGCCGAATTCGGCGCCCAGGTGATGACGCTCGAAGAGATCCCCGACTATCTGCACGAGGCGGATATCGTCATCAGTTCGACCGCCAGCCCCCTGCCCATCATCGGTAAGGGGATGGTGGAGCGTGCCCTCAAGGCCCGCCGCTCCAAGCCAATGTTTCTGGTGGATATCGCGGTACCGCGTGACATCGAAGCCGAAGTGGATGAGCTCTCCGATGCCTATCTCTACACGGTGGATGACCTGCAGGGGATCATCGAGCAGAATCTCGAAACCCGTAAAAGAGCGGCGGCGCAGGCGGAAGTGATCGTGCAGGAAGAGCGCGACGAGTTTATGGGTTGGTACCGGAGTCAGCGCTCGGTCGATCTGATCCGTGACTATCGCCATCAGTCCCAACAGGTTGCGGACGAAGAGCTGCAGCGCGCCCTGCTGGCATTGGCACAGGGCGAGAGTGCCGAGCAGGCGCTCAAGGCGATGGCCCATCGCCTCACCAACAAGTTGATCCACGCGCCGACCCAGGCCTTGCGCCAGGCGGCTTCCCAGGGCGATCAGAGCGAGCTGTCCCGCTTGCGGCAGGCGCTGGGATTGTCCCAAGAGTAATTGTTCGGGGTTGCCATGCTGGCGGCCCCTTCCTCCATTGAGAATGCAAGAGTTATGAATCCGTCACTGATCAGAAAGCTGGAAGGCCTCATCGAGCGCCACGAAGAAGTTCAGGCCATGCTCGGCGAGCCGGATGTGGTCTCGGATCAGGAGCGCTACCGTGCCCTGACCCGCGAGTATGCCCAGCTGGAAGATATCGTTCACGCTTTCCAGCATTATCGCCAGGCGCAGGATGATCTGGAGACCACCCAGCTGATGCTGGAAGAGGATGACGCCGACCTGCGCGAGATGGCGCAGGAGGAGCTGCCACTGGTCAAGGCTGCCCTGGAGCAACAGGAGCAGGCGATGCAGGTCATGCTGCTGCCCAAGGATCCCCGCGATGACAATAACTGTTATCTGGAGATCCGCGCCGGTGCCGGTGGCGACGAAGCGGCGATCTTTGCCGGCGACCTGTTTCGCATGTATTCACGCTTTGCCGAGCGTCAGGGCTGGCGCCTTTCCATCGTCAGTTGCAACGACGGTGAATACGGTGGCTACAAGGAGGTGATCGCCAAGATCGACGGCGAGCGGGTCTATGGCCGCCTCAAGTTTGAATCTGGTGGTCACCGGGTGCAGCGGGTGCCTGAGACCGAATCCCAGGGTCGGGTGCACACCTCTGCCTGCACCGTCGCCGTGCTGCCGGAAGTGCCGGAAGCCGAGCAGATCGAGATCAACCCCTCCGATCTGAAGATCGATACCTTCCGCGCCTCCGGTGCCGGTGGTCAGCACGTCAACAAGACCGACTCGGCCATTCGTATCACCCACCTGCCGACCGGTCTGGTGGTGGAGTGTCAGGACGAGCGTTCCCAGCACAAGAACCGCGCCAAGGCGATGTCAGTGCTCTCTGCCCGCCTGCAGGCGGCTGAGGATGAGCGCCACCGCGCCGCCGAACAGAGCACTCGCCGCAATCTGGTGGGCTCCGGTGATCGCTCCGAGCGCATTCGCACCTACAACTACCCGCAGGGCCGTCTCTCCGAGCACCGCATCAACCTCACCCTGTACCGCCTCTCCGAAATTTTGGAAGGGGATCTGGACTGCATCATCACGCCGCTGGTGCAGGAGTATCAGGCCGATCAGCTCGCCTCGCTGGCCGAGAACAGCTGATGCAACTGGTGATCCGGCAAGCTCGCATTAAGTGTTGCCCCCATAAGGTGGAGTGGCACTGATGCAGATCCAGCAGGCCCGTGCCCATATCATGACGGTACTGGCTGGCGGGGAATCCCCCCGTGCCGATGCCGATGTACTGCTCTGCCATCTGCTCGATTGCCGCCGTAGCTATCTGATGACCTGGCCCGAGCGCGAGCTGGATGCCGCCCAGCAGGTCACTCTGCAACAGTGGCTCGCTCGCCGGTTGGCGGGTGAACCTATCGCCCATCTGGTTGGCGAGCGGGAGTTCTGGTCGCTGCCGCTCAAGGTGAGCCCGGCGACCCTGATCCCGCGCCCCGATACCGAGGTGCTGGTGGAGCAGGCGCTGACCAAAATTCCGCAAGGGCCGTGCGCCGTGCTGGATCTGGGCACCGGCACCGGCGCCATCGCGCTGGCGCTCAAGTCCGAGCGACTCGAGGTCGAGGTGTGGGCGGTGGACAGGATGGCTGATGCAGCGGAATTGGCCCGTCAAAACAGCGCTGCCTTGGGATTGCCCATCGAGGTGCGGCACGGCAGCTGGTTTGAGCCGCTCGGTGATGCAGGCCTGAGCAAGGCGCCCCGTTTTGCGGTGATTGTCTCCAATCCCCCCTATATTGATGGCGCCGATCCCCATCTCGAGCAGGGGGACGTAAGGTTTGAACCGCGCTCGGCGCTGGTTGCCGATGAGGCCGGGCTGGCGGATATCCGCCACATCGTGGCCCATGCCCCGGCCCATCTGCACAGCGAAGGGTGGCTGCTGCTGGAACATGGCTGGGATCAGGGCGCTGCAGTGCGGCAGTTGCTGGGGGATAACGGCTATCGCGAGGTCGCCACGGTGCGCGATTACGGCGATAACGACAGGGTGACGCTGGGCCTCTGCCCGTAGCGGCAAGGTCCCGTTTTAGCCTGAGTTTGGTCGAACGACAGGTTTTATACGCTGGGTGCCGTTGTGGCGCTCCTTGCAAGGATTAACGATGTATTTTGTGCTCAAACTGCTGCACTTCTTCCTGATTGCCGGGGCCGTGCTGATCTTTATGCTCCGCTTCTACTGGGTGCAAACAACCGCTAGCCGTGCCTACAGCGCGCCTGTGGTGAAACTCAGTGGCTGGTTCAACGGTCTGGTGGTGCTCTCCGGCGTGCTGCTCTGTGTGGCATTGGATCTCAATCCGTTCAATAACGGTACACCCTGGCTCAGCGAAAAGTTGATGGGTATTGTGGTGCTGGTATTTCTGGCGACCATGGCGCTGCGGCTGGCCAAAAGCAATCTTATCCGCTGGTGTTCTTTTCTGGGCGCCCTGGGGTGGCTCTTTTTCATTGCCAAGTTGGCAGTGCTCAAACAGACGAGTTTATTCGGTTAAGGCATGAAGAAGATGTTACGCATAGACGAATGGACCGATTTTGAAGCTCATGACATCACCGAACTGGCGTTGTCGATCAGCGATGAGATTTACGGATCTGCCGAGCAGGGAGGGCGTGAGTTGACCCTGCTGGATGAGTGGCTGGACGAACAGATCGAAGAGGGAACGTGCGACGAGGTGCGTGAGCAACTGTTGCAGGGCTTTTACCAGCAGCTCGGTTTTCATGGCGACTGGCAGGATTACTTCTCTGCGAATAATAGTGACCTCAATCAGGTGCTAGTGCAGCGCAAAGGGATCCCGGTCAGCCTCGGTATTTTGATTATTCAGCTGGGGCGCAAGCTCGGGCTCGATGTGGAGGGGATCTGTTTCCCCGGCCACTTCCTGGTGAGCTTTGCCGGTGGTGAAGGAGAGGTCTATGTCGATCCCTTTACCGGCGATGAGCTGAGTCTGGCGCGTATCGAACTGTTGCTGCGCGGTGCGTTGGGGGATTTAGCCACCCTGACCCCGGCTTATCTGCAACCGTCTGGGCAGTGGGAAATCATCGAGCGACTGCTCAACGTCAGCAAGGGTGCCCTGCTGCGGGAAGATCGCATGCCAGAGGCGCTGCGCTGTAGCGAGCTGCTATTGCGCATGAAGCCGGGCGACCCGCTGGAGACGCGGGATCGCGGCTTCATCTACGAGCAGCTCGATTGCCCCCGTCAGGCCGCCGACGATTTTAGCTATTTTATTGAACAGTGCCCGGACGATCCGGTAGCCGATGTACTCAAAGTGCAGCTGGCCGCGCTGGATCTTAGCCCCAAGCCCCTCCATTAAGGATGGCTTGGCACTGACACAGAAGAATATCAAGGCCGCTGTGCCGGTCGCAGCGACTAACTTGGCTTCATGCCCCAAGCCTCTTCATTAAAGATGTCTTGGAACTGAAACAGAAGAATATCAAGGCTGCTGTGCCCGGTCGCAGCGACTAACTTGGCTTCATGCCCCAAGACCCAAACCCGTTTATTAAGGATGTCTTAGATGGACCAGAAGAATATCAAGATCAACGAGATCGACGTTGCCAACGACAAACCGTTTGTGCTGTTCGGCGGCATGAACGTACTGGAATCGCGCGATATGGCGATGGCGGTGTGCGAGAAGTATATGGAAGTGACGACCAAGCTGGGTATTCCGTTTGTCTTCAAAGCGAGCTGGGATAAGGCTAATCGCTCTTCAATCCACTCCTATCGCGGTCCGGGTCTGGAAGAGGGGATGAAAATTTTCCAGGAGCTGAAGGCCACCTTCGGCATGCCGGTGATCTCTGATCTGCACGAGCCCCATCAGGCCAAGGCTGTTGCCGAGGTGGTTGATGTGATCCAGCTGCCCGCTTTCCTGGCACGCCAGACCGATCTGGTGGAAGCGATGGCGCGCACCGGCAATGTCATCAACATCAAAAAGCCCCAGTTCCTGAGCCCGGGTCAGATGAAGAACATCACCGACAAGTTCGAAGAGTGCGGTAATGACCGCTTGATCCTCTGCGAGCGCGGCGCCAACTTTGGTTACGACAACCTGGTGGTAGACATGCTGGGGCTCGGGGTGATGAAGAAGAGCACCGGCGGTTACCCGGTGATCTTTGACGTGACCCACTCCCTGCAGTGCCGTGATCCGTTGGGAGCAGCCTCCGGTGGTCGCCGCGAGCAGGTGACCGAGCTGGCTCGCGCCGGTATGGCAGTGGGTCTGGCTGGTCTCTTTATCGAATCCCACCCGGATCCGAAGATCGCTCGCTGCGATGGCCCGAGCGCCTTGCCGCTGGAGAAGCTGGAAGGCTTCCTCAAGCAGATGAAGGCCATCGATGACCTGATCAAGGGCTTCGAACCTCTCGATACCTCGGTCTGATCCCGACGCTGTCGTGCTTGATGAAAAATGCTCCGCAATGCGGTAATGCCGATCAGTTAAGGATCCATTGACCGATCCTTCTGATGTGTGAAAATCCGAAACCTGTTGATTGGTTTCGGATTTTTTATGCGTATCGCTCAAGCTCTCGACTTCCTCCACGCCAGTAATGCCGCTCAGTTTGAGTCACTCTCCGACCTCATTCCCACCGAGCTCATCACCACGCTGCTCGGCGAAGAGGGCGTTGCTACCCTCCGCCGTCGCCGTATGCCCATGGAGCGACTGGTCTGGGCCATCATCGGCATGGCCATCTTCCGCCACGTCCCCATGACCCAGCTGGTCAATCAGCTCGATATCCTCTTGCCCGGTGACCGCCCCTTCGTCGCCCCCAGCGCCTTCCTGCAAGCTCGCCAAAAGCTTGGCCACAAGAGCATCGAACGCCTGTTTCACGAAACCGCCGCAGGCTGGCACCAGCAGGCCAATCACCCCGGCTGGGCCGGGCTGCAACTGCTCGCCGTCGATGGCGTGATGTGGCGCACGCCTGATACCCCGGACAATGCCGCCGCCTTTGCCAAGCCCGGTACCCAGCATGGGGAGACCGCCTATCCTCAGGTGCGCATGCTCTGCCAGATGGAGCTGACCAGCCACCTGCTTGTTCAAGCGGTCATGGAGAGCTGCGCCGTCAACGAGATGGTACTGGCCGAACAGCTTGTCGCGCGCACGCCGGACCACTCGCTGACCCTGTTCGACAAGGGGTTTTACTCGCTCGGTTTGCTCCATGCCTGGCAAACCACTGGCAGCGAGCGGCACTGGTTGCTGCCACTCAAAAAGGGCACGCAATACGAGGTGGTGCGCAAGCTGGGGCGCCAGGATGCCCTGGTGCGTCTCACAACCAGTCCACAGGCGAGGAAGAAGTGGCCGCAACTGCCAGAGACTGTTGAGGCACGTTTACTGACCCGCACCATCAACGGCAAAGAGCGGCAGGTGCTGACCTCAATGGTCGACCCGATGCGCTTTGTGGGCGCCGATATCGTCGAACTGTATGGCCACCGCTGGGAAATCGAGTTGGGCTATCGGGAGATGAAGCACAGCCTGCAACAGCACCGGCTGACCCTGCGCAGCAAGAAGGCGGCGGGTATACGGCAAGAGTTGTGGGGCGTGCTGTTGGCGTACAACCTGCTGCGCAGCCAGATGGTAAAGATGGCGGCGAGCCTGAAGGGATACACGGCGAGCCAGCTGAGTTTTCACATGGCCTCGGTCTACCTCATCCATGAACTGAGCTGTATGCCGTATGTGTCGCCGGGGAATATCCCGGGACGCGTTGCGGAGCTAGAGAAACAGGCAGGGCAGTTTGTGTTGCCGGCCCGAAGGGAGCGAAGTTATCCCCGCAGCGTGAAGCCAAGGCCACAGAAGTATGGAGTTAAAAAAGCCAATAAAAACAATGCCAGTCAGGCTTAACTGACTGGCATTACCGCAATGCGGGGCATTTTTTATATCTGCCATATTTTGCTAAAGGCTAAAATTAATCTTTGAGCAAACAACCATTGGTTGCTGTGGCGTTAAAGGTGTTAATTTTGTTGTGTGATTAATGTCTCTTAATTGTTTTTTATTACATGTAGAGTAGTCGCCGTAGTAATGCAGAAACGGCATGGATCGGGTGAGATACGCAGATATCTCGTCCCGGCTATCTGCATGTTTATTGCTGCCCTAACAATGTGCAATTAAATTAACAGGACGTTAATAATGCGAAAGAAACTATTTAGCAGCCTCTATTTTCAGGTATTGCTCGCGATTACCCTCGGGGTATTACTGGGGCATGTCTATCCGGAACTGGGCGCTGATATGAAGCCCCTCGGTGATGGCTTCGTCAAATTGATCAAGATGATCATCGCCCCCGTTATTTTCTGTACCGTGGTCACCGGTATTGCCGGGATGGAGAGCATGAAAGCGGTCGGCAAGACCGGCGCCATTGCCCTGCTCTACTTCGAGGTGGTCAGCACCATCGCCCTGATCATCGGGCTGTGCGTGGTCAACCTGCTGCAACCCGGGGTTGGCATGAATGTCGATCCGGCTGCACTGGATGCCAGCGCCATCTCTGCTTATGCGGAACAGGCCAAGTCACAGGGCATTATCGCCTTTTTGCTGGATATTATTCCGGGCAGCGTGATTGGCGCCTTTGCCAGCGGCAATATCTTGCAGGTATTGCTGTTTGCGGTGCTGTTCGGTTTTTCCCTTCACCATATTGGCGAAAAGGGACAGGTTATTTTCGGCGTCATCGACAGTTTCTCCAAAGTCATATTTGGCATTATCAATATGATAATGAGACTGGCACCGATCGGTGCATTCGGGGCAATGGCATTTACCATCGGTAAATACGGGGTGGGTTCGCTGGTGCAGTTGGGCCAGTTGATCGCCTGCTTCTATATCACCTGCCTCTTCTTCATCTTCGTTGTGCTGGGTAGCATCGCCAAAGCCTCCGGTTTCAGCATCTTGCGTTTTATCTCCTACATTCGCGAGGAGCTGCTGATCGTGCTGGGGACCTCCTCTTCCGAGTCGGTATTGCCACGGATGCTGGACAAGATGGAGAAGCTGGGTTGCCAGAAATCGGTAGTAGGGCTGGTTATTCCGACCGGTTACTCCTTCAACCTGGATGGCACCTCCATCTATCTGACCATGGCGGCGATTTTCATCGCGCAGGCCACCAATACGCCGCTGGACCTGTTCCAGCAGATCACCCTGCTGGTAGTGCTGCTGATCTCCTCGAAAGGGGCGGCCGGGGTAACCGGTAGCGGCTTTATCGTGCTGGCGGCGACCATTTCGGCAGTGGGCCATCTGCCACTGGCCGGTTTGGCGCTGATCCTGGGGATCGACCGCTTCATGTCCGAAGCGCGGGCGCTGACCAACCTGATCGGTAACGGGGTTGCGACTGTGGTGGTCGCCAAATACTGCAAGCAGCTGGACCAGAAGAAGATGGATGCGGTGCTCGGCGGCAAGGCCGGGCAGCTGGAAGTGGACAGGGCTTAAGCGCATTTTCCCCCGCACGGCCGCGTTGGCTGGTGCGGGGGCAATAAAAAAACGGCCGTTTGGCCGTTTTTTTATTGTGCTGATACCGCGAGTATCTTTTTGTGTTGATACCGTGAGTATCAGCGGTTCACTGCAAAGCGCTGATTACAGGCTGGCGGTGAAAGTACGGGTAACCACGTCACGCTGCTGTTCCGGGGTCAGGGCGTTGAAACGCACTGCGTAGCCAGATACACGGATGGTCAGCTGCGGGTACTTCTCCGGGTTGGCGATAGCATCTTCCAGGGTTTCGCGACGCAGAACGTTGACGTTCAGGTGCTGGCCACCTTCAACAACCGGGTCAGTTTGCACTGGCAGTTCACGATATTCGAACTGACCCAGGTCAGCCAGTTGCACTTCTTGATCGGCAGCGAAAGCATCGCCTTTGACGCAGATGCAGCGAGCTTGTTGCTTCTCTTCGTCCAGCAGCCAGAAAGAGTTCAGCAGAGCGGTGTTAGCAGCTTGGGTGATTTGAATGCCTTTGATCATGGTATGACTCCTCAATGGGAACGCGAATCCAACTGTAAGGAAATTACCCTGATGTATTTAAGCTACCGTCGATGGCGATGACTTAAAGGGCCCTTGCCTTACACCTTTACTTTGATGCGGTCATATATACCATGGTGGTAATATTACCAAAATTGATCCAGATCAATAAAATTCAATAAAGCCGCATGTCAACGGTATTAATTTATTGAGTTGAATCAAATTTAGGTCATTTTTCCGAAATTGTAAGATATCCAAATAATGCATCTTTTATATCTCCAATTTAGTAATTTAACTACACCTTTTAGGCTTTTTTCTGATGAGGGCAGGGGGATTGGCTACACTCAGCAAACACACTGAGGAGAGTGCCGGGTGAAGAGCGGGTGGCGAAAGTGGGCATGGCTAGCCCTGTTGTGTTGTTGTACCAGCGCAGTGCGTGCCGAGACGGTGCGCATTGCCGTGGGCGAGTGGCCGCCCTATATCAGTGAGGCGCTGCCCAATCAGGGCTTTCTCTGCCAGTTGGTACGCGAGGCCTTCGCCCAGTCGGGGCTGGATGTCAGTTTTCACTTCTACCCCTGGGCCGAGGCTTACCGGCTGACCCAGGAGGGGAGGTATGTGGTCACCATGCCCTGGTTTCGTTCCAGTGAACGTGAACAGTACTTTTATTTTTCTGCCTCGCTCGGCGATTTCACGACTCGCCTCTTTATGCTGACCGGTTCGCCGCAGGTGAATCTGGGGGAGCTAAAAGAGCAGCCGGTCGGGGTCACCCGTGGCTATTTTTATGGCGATGGGTTTGCCGCCCGCCAAGCCGGGCTCACCCTCGAGTGGTCAGATTCCGATGAGCAGAGCATGGGCAAGTTGCTCGCCGGGCGTATCCGCTATCTGGTGATGGATGAGCAGGTGGCACAGACCCTGTTCCAGCAAGCGATCTCCCGTCATCCTCCATCGCTGGCGCTGACCCACGTCGCTGATCCTATCTGGTCGCAACCGGGATACCTGTTGATGCGCAAGGCTGATCCTGATGCGCGCCGTCTGATGTTGCTGTTCAACGCTGGTCTGCACAAGTTGGAGCGCTCGGGGCGTGTTGCCCGGATCTGGCAACCGTGAGCCACTGTTGCGTCTTGTAGGCTGGCCCCCTATCCTGAGCCCTTCGCCGATTCAAGTGAGGAGTTAGGGGTGCAGACCTGGAGTGATGTGATTGGCTCTGAAAAAGAGCAGGACTATTTCAAACTTACGCTGGCGACCGTCAGAGCGGAGCGGGAAGCGGGCAAGGTGATCTACCCGCCAACAGCTGATGTGTTCAATGCCTTCAAGCTGACCGAGCTGGATCAGGTCAAGGTGGTGATCCTGGGGCAAGACCCCTACCACGGCCCCAATCAGGCGCACGGTCTCTGTTTCTCCGTCCTACCCGGGGTGCGTACCCCGCCTTCCCTGGTCAACATCTATAAAGAGCTGCAGCGGGATCTGCCCGACTTTGTCACCCCCAATCACGGCTTTCTCGAATCCTGGGCCAAACAGGGGGTTTTGCTGCTCAATACAGTGCTGACGGTGCAGGCCGGTCAGGCTCACTCTCACGCTCAGCTCGGTTGGGAGACCTTCACCGATCGGGTTATCGAACAGATCAATGCCAGCTGTCAGGGGGTAGTCTTCCTGTTGTGGGGGGCTCATGCCCAGAAGAAGGGGCGTTTTATCGATCGTCAGCGCCACCATGTATTGACCGCCCCCCATCCGAGCCCTCTCTCTGCCCACCGTGGTTTCATCGGTTGTGGCCACTTTACCGAGACCAATCGCTTGCTGGAACAGCAGGGCAAGGAGCCGATCCTGTGGAATTCTGTCTGCACTTCACTTGATTGAGTGCAAAGTTTGGGCGACAAATGACCGTATACTCAGGGACATAACATTAATTGAGAGCCAAGGAGTGCCCATGTTATCCAGTCTGCACAAGGAACATCTCAACATCGCCCGACTCTTGGAGCTGCTCAAGCACAAGTTGGCGGCGATCCATGCCGAACAGCCGATCAGCTACTTTTTGGTGCGGGATGTCATCGACTATCTGCGGGAGGTTTCTGACAAGTATCACCATCCCAAGGAAGACCTCATCTATGACTACTACCTGAAATATCGGATGGTAGAGGGTGAGGTGGCTCACCGCTTACAAGAAGATCACCTCAAATTGCTGGAGGCGGGTACCGATCTCAAGGAGATGGTAGAGATGATCTTGATGGATGCGGTGATCCCCCTTGATCAATTCACCAGCAGACTGGAGCAATTTGTGGCGCTGCAAGAGGCGCACATGAACTACGAAGAGGGAGAGATCTTCCCCCATCTGCGTAACGCCCTGACCGAGGATGACTGGCGCCAGCTGGAGCAAAACTGGCAGAACCGTGCCATTGGCGACCCCCTGTTCGGGGCTGAGGTGAGCCAGCACTTTCAGGCGTTGGCCAAACGCCTCTCTTTGCCGCTCACGACCGGCTAAGAGGCGGGCGTACCTGCAGCGCGGCGGGTACCGCGTGAGTGAAAACAGAAAGGCCTCCATCCGGAGGCCTTTTGCATCATGGGTGTTGCCATCCATTGCGCAGCCCAAGGACAGAAAACTGCTGGCAGTAACTCTCTTCGGAGAATTACTTATCGACTATCTGGCGTGACTGCGCGGGGTGGATGGACAGGTGTGCAGATATTGGTGGGGAGTCAGACCGAACTCCTGTTTGAAGCGGGCTGCAAAACGGCTGGGGGAGTCATAACCGCAGGCGAGGGCGACCTCCAGCGGGGTCAGGCCCTGTTGCAGCAGGTTGAGGGCATGGCTCATGCGAACCTGAGCCAGCAACTGGCGAAAGCAGCGATCTTCGGCGGCCAGCTTGCGCACCATGGAGGCGCGACTCATGGCGAAGTGTGGTGCCACCGCCTCAAGGGTGTGGTCGATGCCGGGCTCGACCGCCAGGTAGCGGGCCAGCCGCTCGCCGAGGGTCATGGTGCTGGCGGGGAAGAGCAACCCTAGGGCATTTTCGGCCCGCAGTTCGGCGTAAAAGCCGCGCAGCAGCTCGGCCTGGGTCGCCTCACTCAGGCCCCGCTCGGCCATGGTGCTGATCAGCTCGAAGCAGAAGGCGAGCCCGGGGGTGACCTTGACTGCTGGCTCATCCAGATCGGCATGGGAAGGGGCTGACGCGGCCAGCCATTCTTTCGGCGGTGGGGTGAGCAATGTGATGGCGTGGGAGCGAAATTTGCCCTGCTCCGGCTGATTGATGAAGGTGAGCTGGTGCCCTGCCGGGATCAGCAGCCAGCGCTCCCTGTCAAATGACAGACGCCGCTCGCGCCACCACAGTTGCTTGCTCCCCTGAGTGACCCAGATGAGGGTCGGGGCATAGATGAGCACCCGGTGCAGGGGCTGCTGGCGGATCCCGAGATAGTGGCTCTGTTGCAGCAGGGGAGTGCTCATCCGGTTGGCTCCTAGGGGGTGACGAAGGTGGCGGTCAGGGTGGCCTTGCCGAGCGCCATGCTGTTGAGCATGTAGCCTACCATAGCGGGCGGGGTATCGGCCTTCACCTCGAGATCATGGGGCAGGGCCCAGGCGGTGAACTGATAGCGGTGCATGCCGTGACCCGCGGGTGGGCACGGGCCGCCGTAACCCTGGCTGCCAAAGTCGGTGCGGATCTCCAATCCCTGCTTGAGCTTGCCGGAGGCATTCCTGGCCAGCTCGCTCTGGGTGGCAGGCAGGTTCACCACCAGCCAGTGCCACCAACCGCTGCCGGTGGGGGCATCGGGGTCATAGGCGGTGATGGCGACGCGCTGGGTGCCTGCCGGCAGATCCTGCCAGCTCAGCTGGGGCGAGCGGTTGTCACCGCTACAGCCAAAGCCGTTGAAGCTGAACTGTTTGTCCATCAGCTGGCCTTCGTGAATATCCGTGCTCTTCAGGGTCATGGCAAAGGCGGGCATGGCCGTCAGGCAGAGCAGGGGCAGCAGGGCACTGTGTTTGAGCAATTTCATCGGGTGACTCCTCGTGTGGTAACGGGATCACTTTAGCGAGGACGGGGCAGAATATTATTGCAGAACGGCTCATTATGATGTCATGAGATGAGTTGTATGAGCCTTTTGGTTGTTTTGTGGCGAGAGGGTAAATTGCAGCCATAAAAAACCGGCATCATGGATGCCGGTTTTTGTTTGACGATGAGAGGTGCGGCTTAGCGCAGGATCATCTCGTCACCGCCCAGGCCACGAGAGGGTCATCGTTGCCGTGCTGGCTCGCTGCGATGCAGGAAGGTGGTCAGGGTATCGCGCGGCGGCGTGATGCCGCATTGCACCAGAATCCGCCCGATAGCCCCCCTGTGATAGCCGCCGTGAGTCACCAGATGGAGCAACATTTCGTCGCGGCTCATCTGCCCCTTGTCACCATCGACAAAGCGAAATGAGAGCGGGGTTGCCCCCTCCTGCGGGCTGATGGTCGCGACGTAATCCACCAACCAGTTATCCAGCTCAGTGACTGCGTTGCGAAGGGCGGTCAACGTTGGCGTCTCCGGGGTATTGGTGGCGGCAAAGCCGTGGGTTTTACCCAGTAGATTCGCTTTGAAGATGGCATCGACCACATGGATATGGTTGAAGATCCTAAGGCAGGTGTGGTGGGCCTCGCCATATTGCTGCGCATCGAGTGTGGCGATCGCATCCAGCAGCTCGCCATCGGCCCAGCGCTTGTAGTGAAAGAGAGATTGCAGTGTCTTGTTGCCCATCGCTTCCTTGCCCTTGTCGCTTCGTGAAGTGCGGCATGTTAGCCAAAAAGGGCTCAATACGAAACCCATGCTGTGGCGGGCTTGACGCTTCCAATACAAAAAGCCCCGAAAGCTGGCGCTGTCGGGGAAGAGGAAAATCATCGACAAGGGATTACAAAGGCATTGGGGTCAGGCCTGAACGGGATCAGGCATCGACATAGAGCACCTGGCCGGTAATAAAGCCATCGACGGAGCGCTCAAACGCCTTGCCGACCAGGGCGCCCGGCACCGGCTGGAAGCCGGGCATCATCTCGCCATACACGTCCCACGCTTCTTCCAGTACGGTCGGGTTGACCACATTGATGCGGATGCCGCGGGGCAGCTCGTGGGCCACGCACTGGACAAAGGTATCGATGGCGCCACTGGTGGTGGCATCGGCAATGGCCAGCGGGATCGGCTTGATATTGAGGATGCCGGAGATCAGGGTGAAGGAGCCGCCCTGATTGATGTAGTTGAGGCCGACATTGACCAGATTGATCTGGCCCATCAGCTTGCTCTGGATGGTGGTTTGCCACTGCTCGTCGCTCATCTCGCCAAAGGGGGCGTATTCGCAATAGCCGGCGGTATTGACCACCGCATCGAAGGAACCCACGTTTTGGTAGAGCCGCTCGATAGACTCTCTGCTGGTGATATCCACCTGAAAATCACACCCCTCGCCGGAGCGGCTGGCGGTGATCACTTTGTGCTTGCCCAAACCACTGAGGGCGGCTTGCCCCATTTTCCCCTGTGCACCAATCAGAATGACCGTTTTCATCGTTAACCTCGCTTTGCTGGAAGAGCTGCAAGGTTAGAGAGCCACTGATACAATGTAAATCATGGGTGATTTGTATGTGATACAACTTAAATTGGTGAGGTGAGGGTGGAGAAGATCGATATCAGGCAGATGCGGGTGCTGGTGCTGCTGGTCAGACACAAGAGTGTGTCGCGGGTGGCCGAGCTGCTGGAGATCTCCCAGCAGGGGGTGAGCAGCCATCTGAAAAAGCTGCGCGATGCCTTTCCCGCCGAGCTCTTTATCCGCCAGAGCGCCGGATTGCAGTCGACCGACTACGCCTGCGAGCTGGCCGACAAGTTTGAGCAGATCCTGGCCGACATCGACGGGGTCTTTGTGGCTGCGCCCTTCGTTCCGGCCAGCAGCCAGCGCACCTTCAGGGTGATGGCCAACGAGTATGCCCAACTCGCCATTATTCCAAGGTTGGCGAGCGCTCTGCGACGCCTGGCGCCCTCCATCCGGCTCGATGTGGTGGACTTTCAGGCCGAGCTGCATCTGGACGCTCTGGCCAGTGGCGAGGTCGATCTGGTGATTGGCTTTGATGCCTATATCGACCCGGGGTTGCTGCGCGCCACCCTGCGCCGGGATCACTACTGCTGCGTGCTGCGCCAGGACTCCCGATATCTTCCGGATAATGCCCAGTCGCAGGATATGGCGGCCATCCCCTTTGTGCAGTTCGCCAACAGCGTCGGCAATTTTGAAGGACAAATGAGCCCGCAGCAGGTCACCCGCTCGGCGGTGGCGACGCTCCCCTGTTACACCTCGTTGCAAGCCTTTATGTCGGTCAATGACGTGGCGGCCTGCATTCCGTCGGCCATCGCCGCCCTTGGGGATTTTCGCTTGCTGGCGCTGGCCGGGGCGCCGCAGCCGTTCGAGGTGGTGGTCGGCAGACATCGCAAAAGTCAGGGCAATCTGGCTATCGAGTGGCTGGCCGAGGTGATTAAGTCGGTCAGCGCCCTTGCCACGCCCAGATAACGCAGCCGCTGGCAGAGAAAGGCCAGCGTCAGCAGCGTGGTAACGGCAGGCTGGATCTGCGGGGGAAATCCTGCGATGGTGCGGGCAGTTATCCGCTTGTCCCGTTATCGAGTGAAAAGGAGTTGAGATGCGCATTGCCATGATTGGTCTGGGGGATATCGCCCAAAAAGCCTATCTGCCGCTGCTGACGAGCAATGAGCGGGTCACCCCGCTGCTCTGCACCCGCAATCCAGCGGTGCTGGAGAAGCTCGCCCGCCAGTATCGGGTCGCCGAGTGCTTTACCGATGTGGCAGCCCTGCTGGCCAGCCGCCCCGACGCCGTGATGATCCACGCCGCTACCGCCGTCCACAGCCAGATTGCCGAGCAGTGCCTGCGCGCGGGTATCCCCACCTTTGTCGATAAGCCGCTGTGTGACACGCTGGCCGAGGCCGAGGAGCTTGCCAACCTCGCCATGGCACAGGATTGTGCGCTGTTTGTCGGCTTCAACCGTCGCTATCTGCCCGCCATGGATGCCGCCCGCGCCCAGCCGCTCACCGAACTTAACTGGCAAAAACACCGCTTTGCCCTGCCGGGGCGGGCGCGGGATTTTCTGTTCGACGACTTTATCCATGTGCTCGACAGCCTCTGTTTTTATGGCGGTGCGCCACAGGGGGATTTTCAGGCGGTGCTGCGGCCAAGTGCCCAGGACCAGCGCTTGCTGGCCGGGGTGAGCGTCAGCTGGCAGAGCGGCGATCGCGCCATCAGCGGCAGCATGAATCGCAGCTCCGGCATCACCGAGGAGCGCATCGACGCCTACGGCGACAATCTCTCGCTGCACCTTGAGAATTGCACCCGCGGCATTATCGCCCGCGACAAGCAGGCGCAGACGCTGGCCCCCAACGACTGGCAGCCGGTGCTGGCCCAGCGCGGCTTTGCTGCCATGCTGGAACACTGGTATCAGCAGATTGGATCGGGTAAGGCCGATAGCGAGCTGATCGCTTCCTACCTGCACGGTCACCGGCTTGCAGAGCAGCTGGTGGCGCAGGCTGAACAGCGGGGATAAGGCAGGCTGAGTCAGTGCGAGGAATATGAATGGAAGGTGCGTGAGCAAGGCGCACCAACAACAACGGGGGCCGCAGTTGCGGCCCCCGTTTTATGGGATCAGATGCATTTCACCGGCTTGGGCAGGCCGCCAATCTTGGTCGCCTGCTTGGCGGGTCCTTCCGGGAATAGCTTGTAGAGGTAGCGGCTGTTGCCCTTCTCGGGGCCGTACTGCTTCTCCATCGCCTTGACCAGCGCGCGGATGGCGGGGGAGGTGTTGAACTCCAGATAGAAGGCGCGCACAAACCGCACCACTTCCCAGTGCGGCTCCTCCAGCTCGATCCCCTCCTGCGCAGCCAGTACCAGCGCCAGCTCCTCGCTCCAGTCGCTGCTGTTGAGCAGGTAGCCCTTGGCATCGGTCTTGATGAGTTGGCCGTTCAATTCCAGCTGATGTTGTTCGGACGCAGACATGGGGCTCCTCGCTAATGGGGCTATCAGGATTGGGCGGGCATGGTAGCGCCTTGATCCCCGGTGAGCAACCGGCTCTCGTTGGCCAGATGCAGCAACTGATCCGCCAGCTCGCTGATCAGGTTGAGCTGCTGGGTCAGCATCAGCTGCTCCTCGCTGCACTCCTGGTCGCCATCCGGGGTGATCAGCAGGTTCTTGTTGCCGATGGAGCTGGAGGGGTTGCCCGCCAGATGGCCAGCGGCCTGCTCCAGGGTGTGGCAGATATGGTGGCGCAGCTCCTCCAGCCCGTTTACTGCCTCCAGCTTGTCGCGATGGGCCCCCAGCGCCGAGATGTAGGAGAGCAGGGCGTGGTTGCGCCAGGTGAGGGTAAAGCAGAGATCGAGGAAGCGGCGGCGCTTTTGCGGCTCCACCAGCATGCTCTGCCAGGCGGTGGCCAGCTCGCTGTCGGCCAGATGGGCGCTCTTGCGCGCCACCCGATAGTCTATGGATTCATCCCGCTGCTGGGTGAGGCTCGCCAGCACCGCCGAGAGGTAACGGGCGTTGGCCGACAGCGAATTGGCGATCAGGGTCGGCAGCCGTTTGTATTGCCAGTCCGGCCACAGCCAGGCCACCAGCCCGTAGGAGATCAGGCAGCCGAGCAGGGTATCGAGCAAACGCGGCCCCAGAATGGCAAAGCCGATGCCATCGAGCAGGTTGAACGCCATCAGTACATAGAGAGTGATAAAGCAGACTGCGGCGCTGTAGTTGTTGCGCACCTGGGTGAAGAACAGGAAGGCGGCCAGCCCCATCACCACCAGCTGAACGTGCAGCTCGGGGAACAGCCAGAGCACCGGAATGCCCACCAGAATACCGGCGAAGGTGCCGAGCATCCGCTGCACCAGTCGGCGGCGGGTGGCGCTGTAGCTGGGCTGGCAGACAAACAGCACTGTGAGCAATATCCAGTAACCCTTTTCCAGATCAAAGGCTTGCAGTATGCCGTAGCCGATCACCAGCCCCAAGGAGAGGCGCAGCGCATGGCGAAACACCATGGAGTGCAGGGTGAGGTGCTGTTTGAGCTGGGTCAGCAGCGGCAGCCGGGGCGGGCGGGCCAGCGCGGGCAGGTTTTGCGGCGCCTGCTCGGGGTTTTGCAGCCCCTCGGCGCTGCCCAACAGTTGGTTGATGCTGGCCAGATTGCGGCGCAGAAACTTCATCGGCGTCAGCAGGGTTTTCGGGTAGTGCTGCTTGAGGTGGGTGAACTCCAGCTGATCGCCAAGGGCCTGCAGCGTCCAGTGAATGCGCTTGTTATGGGTGTAGGGCTTGTGTACCAGAATGGCGTAGCCGAGCCGCTGACACGCCTCGGAGAGTTGCAGGAACACCTCCTGAAATCCTTCCAGCACTATGCCCTGTTTGAGCTCAGCTTCCAGTCGGCTGTAGGGGTAGTGACTGGAGGTGGCGCGCTCGTGAATTTCCAGCGCCAACAGGTAGAGGCGCAGCAGGCTGGCCAGCTCGGGGCTGGCCGGATGGCGGCGGCTGAGGCGGGCGTTGAGGGCCGACTTGGTGAGGGTCAACGCACTCACCAGATTGATATTGAGCTGGGCCAGATTGTGGCGAATGGCCTGGGCACCGTGCTCGTCCGCCGGGAAGAAGCGGGCTTTTTCCAGCAGATAGCGGCCAAGGGCGAAGTAGCTCTGGGCCAGCTGTTCGTGCAGGGTCTTGTAGGGCAGCAGCCAGAGCCAGATGAAAGAGACCAGCCCGTACCAGAGGGCGCCAGCACCGAGCGCCAGCGGCTGGTAGAAGAGATCCGGCGCCTTGGCGGCCCCCAGCATGGTGTAGATGGCGATCAGCAGCGAGCCAAAGCTGATGGTGGCGTAGCGGGCACCGAGCGCCCCCACCATCACGAAGATAAAGGTGGAGCTGGCGAGCCCGATGGCGAATAGCCAGGGGGTAGGGTAGAGATACTGCACGCAGAGGGACGCAAACATGAAGCAGATCAGCGTCATGGCGAGGTTCTTGAGCCGCCCCCACAGGCTGTCATCGGTTTCGGCGATGGCCCCTGCCACTACCCCGAGGGAGAGCAGCACGGTGAGCTGGATATTGCCGGTGGCCAGGGTGAAGGCGAGCAGACCGAGAATGGCCAGCAGCACCTTGAGGGCGAAGTAGATGTGACTATCGGTGAGCAGTCGGCGTAACAGACTGGAGAACTCCATGGGCATGCTAGATCCCCCCCTTGAGCGAAGTGAAATCGATGCGACTGTCGGTCAGCAGTCCGCGCAGCAGGCCAGAGAGATCCATCAGCATGAGAGAGGTGAAACCTTTGAACGAGACGAGAGCGGGATAGTAACCTGCCAAGCGCGAAGTGGCCCTGATTTGGATCAGGGCCACTTCGCTTCATATTGTTGATTTACCTATTATCTTGACAGAAATGGCGATGAGTCAATCGATGATCCTGTTTGGCGCCCGGCGAGCCTTGTCACTACCCGCCACCTCCCCGGAAAAACCGGGCATCGCCACACTGAAATCCGCTATCGGGAGGTGATGACTCAGACGCGAGGCTTTTCGCGCTTGGGTAGCAACAGGTTCATCAAGATAGCAGTGATACCACCGGTGGCAACGCCGTAGGAGAGCACGCTCTTGACGAGTTCCGGCATATGTTGCAAGACCTCGGGCACCTGGGCGACGCCCAGCCCCATCGCAATCGAGACTGCCAGGATCATCAGGGCCCGTCTATCCAGCTCCTCGCGGGAAATAATGCGGACACCCGCGGCAGCAATGGTGCCGAACATCACTATGGTGGCCCCTCCCAGCACGGGTTCCGGGATCTGTTGTACCAGGCTGGCGACCGCGGGGAACAGGCCGAGTAGCGCCAGCATGCCAGCGATAAACAGGCCGACATAGCGGCTGGCCACCCCGGTCAGCTGGATGACGCCATTGTTCTGGCTGAAGGTGGACATGGGGAAGGTGGAGAAGAGCGCCGCCATGATCGAGTTGCAACCATCAGCCAGCACCCCCCCTTTAATCCGTTGCATATAGATCTTGCCGCTCACCGGTTCGCCAGAGACATCCGACGTGGCGGTCATATCACCAATGGCTTCCAGTGCGGTGACCACAAAGATGATGGCCAGTGGCACAAACAGCTGCCAGTCAAAACCCAGGCCATAACGCAAGGGGATCGGCACCATCACCATGGGGCCGTCAAAGGTTGGTGGTGTCACCTTGCCCAGCAGCAGCGCCACGGCATAGCCGGTCAGCATGGCGATCATGATGGCCGAGAGACGTAGCCAGGGGTTGCGGCTGCGCTGCAGCAGCACGATAAGACCGAGCACCAGCAGGGAAAGCAACAGGTTGCTGTGGCTGGCAAAGCTGCCATCCGCAAGGGCACCGTAGCCACCGCCCATGCTGATCAGACCCACCTTGATCAGGGTCAGGCCGATCAGCAACACCACTATGCCGGTCACCAGCGGGGTGATCACCTTTTGTACCAGATGGAGAAAGCGACTCAGGATCACCATGGTGAGTGCCGCCACCATCATGGTGCCAAACAGGGTGCCGAGCATATCTTCCGTCGGCATGGCGGCTTGTTGCAGCGCGAGGCCCGAGGCGATGATAGGGCCGAGGAAGTTGAAGCTGGTGCCCTGTACCGACAGCAGACCGGAACCGACAGGGCCGAAACGGCGGGTCTGGATGAAGGAGGCAATGCCGGACATGACCAGTGACATGGAGACGATATAACGGGTGTCGGCAGCAGGGAGCCCGAGGGCATTGGCGATGATGAGAGTGGGAGTGATGATGGCGACAAACATGGCGAGCATATGCTGCAGGGCGGCGAACAGGGTCTGGGGCAGTGGAGGGACATCATCTATGCCGTAGACCAGTTCGCTGTGCGCTCGTCGGGGTGGATGTGCCTCAGGGGTGATGGGGGCGGCGGCAGCCTGTTCCATAAGTACCTCGAAATGGTGTGGGGAGGGGGAGAAAATTGGGCGCTATTGTAGTGATTGAAATGGTGCTGACCAGCGCTAATTATGCGGAAAAAGGTTTATTTTTCGATGCATTGAAACGTTTGCGCGCTGCGGTTATCATCTGTCGGTTTGTGTGATCCCCCTCACGGTTTAATTTCCCCTTGCCCCCCCCTGAGTCGGTGTAGAATGAGCCCTCTTTAGTTATGTGGAGCATCCAGATGCTGAAATTGGCGGAGTTCTGGAGTGCCAAGGCTCACTCCGAAGATTTTACCCGTACCCGCATGGGCTTTATGACAGTGCGTTTGCGCCTGCTCACCTGCCTGCTGATGGCGGGCTTGCCGGTGTGGGCAGTGATCGATTGGGCTACCTTGCCTGCGGGTCATTTCGAGCAACTGTTTCAGGCCAGGATCTTCTGCACGCTGACGCTCTCCCCCCTGATCCCGCTCTCCTATCTCATCCGCTTTCGTCGTGAGCGAATGAAGCTGGCACTCGGCTATTTGATGGCGGTGATGATGCTCTTCTCGCTCTTTTGCCTTCATAGCTTTGGCACGGAACAACAGCTGCAAGCGGGCTATGTCGCCTTTCCCTATCTGCTGATCACCCTGTTTGCCATCTTTCCTATTCCTCTTTCCCTCGGGTTACAACTGGCGGGGGTGGTGTTGCTGACCATGCTGCTGGGCCACTGGCTGCTGGTGGGCCAGACCATCTGGAGTCAGGCCACCCTGAATCAGGTGTGGGTGCTCGGCATGTTCACCCTGGCCAGCTGCTGGGTGCAGTGTGGTCAGCTCAATATGTTGCTGCGGCTCTATCGGGAATCGACCACCGACGAGCTGACCGGCATGATGAATCGCCGCTTGTTGATGAAAGAGCTGGAGCAAGCCCGTGTCAGGCTGTTAGCCAAGAAGAGATCGTTTGCTGTGTTGCTGCTGGATCTGGATCGCTTCAAGCGGATCAATGACATCTATGGTCATCTGGCGGGGGATGCGGTGCTCAAAGACGTCGCGGCGACCTTGAATGAACAACTGGACTCAGGGATGGTGTTGGGGCGTTATGGCGGCGAAGAGTTTGCCATTTTGATCCACAACTGTGCTGACCCGGCGCAGGCAAGCAAAGTGGCCGAGCGGCTGCGCATTGCGGTCGAGGCGCGGCTGGTGAAAAGCCCCACCGCTGATGAGTTGCTGGAGGTGACGGTGAGTATCGGGATTGCCATGGCCCGCACCGACGACACCATAGATATTCTGATCAACCGTGCCGACGAGTGTCTCTATCAGGCCAAGATGGCGGGTCGCAACTGCGTGGTGGTTGAGCATCAGCCGAGCGTAAAAACAGATGCCGCCTGAGGGCGGCATCTTGTTGGCGAGGTGTCGAGCTTAGCTCAGCCGGTACTTGCCGGAGAGCTGCTGGGCCAGCAGCTTGAACATGTTGAACACCGCCATGGTTTTGCCGGTCGGGGTGCCATCTTCGGCCAGGAAGAACTCCCCTTTGAATACCAGAATGTCGCTCTTTTGCTCCACCGAATCGGCACGCATGCCGTGGATGAAGTCTTCGTGGCTCTTGATGATCTTGTTGGCCATCTCAAGCAGGGCAGTCTCGGTGATCAGCTCTTTTTGTGGTTGCATGCTCGTCTCCTTAAACGACTACTGGACAGGGAAACCGTGGATCCCTGCCTCTGATTGAAGAGGCGCCCAGCATACTGCAAACAGGGTTTTTCTGTCATTGATATGACCCCGATTTGTGGCTGTTTATCCGATCACCAGGTTTTTGAGCCAGCGCCGCTGGCGAATGCGGCGTTGCACCAGCAGCACCTTGCAGAGCTCCTCCAGCAACACCACTGCTACCACCCAGGAGAGGGGCCAGCCGAGCACACTGACCGCCACCCAGGCGAGCGGGATGCCGATGCACCACATGCCGACGATATCGATGAAGATGCTGTAGTTCACATCGCCGCCAGAGCGCAGCACGCCGATGATCCCCACCATATTGAACACCTTGAGCAGCATCCCCAGACACATGATGCCGAGCACCTGACCCGCCTCGGTCATCAGCTCGGCGGGCAGGTTGCCGACCCACTGCAGCAGATTGGCTTGCAGCAACCAGACCGCGATCCCCACCAATAGCGCACCAATCGGTGCCAGCAGCAGGAACAGCTGGGAGTGCTGCCAGGCGATGTCGTACTGCTCGGCCCCGAGCCGGTGGCCGAGCAGGGTAGAGCAGGCCACTGCCAGCCCGAAGAAGAGGGAGATAAGAATGCTCTCCAGCGTGCCGAGGGTGGTCATGATGGCCAGCGAATCGGTGCCCAGATGGGCGTAGAGAAAGCCGTAAATCAGCATGCCAAAGGCCCAGAGCCCGTCGTGGAACAAGAGCGGCAGGGCGATCAGGGTGAAGCGCACCACCTCCTTGCGTTTGAAGGCGGCCAGCCAGTCTGGTGCGCGCGGGATCAGCCGCGACTCATAACGCTTCACATAGATCAGCAGCAAGGCCGTTTGCAGCAGGCGCGAAATGGTGGTGCCCCAGGCCGACCCGGCCACCCCCATCGCCTCGCAGCCGAAGTGACCGAAGATGAGGGCGTAGTTGAGGATGACGTTGGCGATGATGGCGATAATGCCGATGCGGGTCGGTGCCGCGGCGTTGCCTACCGAACGCAGCGCTGACTCCAGCGGCACCACGATGGCGGTACAGAGGATGGTGGCGCCGGTGATCATCAGGAATTGATCCGCCAGCAGGCGCAGTGCTGGATCCTGGCTGGCAAAGCCCAGCACGCTGCCCGGCGATAACACATAGAGAAAGGCAAACGGCAGGGTAATCAGCAGGGCCCCCACCAGCGCCAGCGCCAGGGAGCGGCGCACCCCCGCCAGCTCGCCGCGCCCGAAGTATTGCGCTGACAATACCGAGACCCCGCCCGCGAGGCCCCCTATTACCAGCATATTGAAAAACACGACCCGGTTACCCAAGCCGACCGCCGCTACCGCCGTGGTGCCAAGCTGACTCACCATCATGATATCGATGAGGCCGAGCAGGGAGAACATCATGGACTGCAGCGAGACAGGCAGCGCCAGCCGCCACAGTCGGGTCATGAACTCACGATCGGTGGTTTGTTTTAAAATCGCTTGCCAATAATTCATAGTTGTTAACCTGGGGTGAGAAAAGCAAGGTGTTTCAGGGGTATGATAGGTGGATGTCGAAGTTTCCCCACTGTGGATACCTCTCGGTTTTCTTGTGCAAAACTATCCTGTTGAGGTGTTATGCCATTTATCAGCGAGTGTCTGGAGATAGCGCCAGCCTGCGAAGAGTGGATGCTGGGGCGTGAAGGGCTGCCCCTGCTCGGTGAGGCGGGCATCCTTCTGACCGGCCTCTCCCTGGTGCGGGATCACTACCTGATCCGCCGCAACCGGCCTGAGTTCCACATCCTGATGGTGAGCCACGATGAGGGTGGGGTGCTGCTCACCGCCGAGGGGGAGCAAGCCATTCCGGCCGGGTCGCTCATCTTTCTGCCTGCCGCACAGCCTGGTGGTCTCAAGCTGGTTGGGGAGAGCTGGCAGATCAGCTGGATTTTGCTCGATGACGTGCCGCGCTGGCAGCACCTGCACCGGCTTGGTCATCGCATCTGGCAGGGGGATGGCGGCGATCAGCTCTACCATCTGCTCAGCCTGATGCAGGTAGAAGGCGTGCGCTCACCGTTGCAGCCTCAACTACTCAGTTTGCTGCTGGCACTGCTGGCACTGCTGGAGCGCACCCTGCAAGGGGAGGTTCGCGGCACCCCGGAGCTGCGGTTACAGGCGCTGTTTCGCCGGGTGGAGGCGCGCCTTGACGAACCCTGGAGTGTGGCCCTGCTGGCTGACCAGATGGCTTGCTCGGTGCCCCATCTGCATCGCCTCTGTCAGCAAGCATTTGGCATGGGGCCGATGGCGAGGGTGACCGAGCTCAGAATGAGCAAGGCACGCCAGCTGCTGCTCTATACCAACTGGTCACTCGGTGAGCTGGCGCTCCGGGTCGGTTACAGCGATGGGGCCAACTTTGCCAACCGCTTTCGCCGCCTGACAGGGCAGACGCCGGGTACTTTTCGTCGACTGGGTCGCAAACCTTTTGCAACAGATGTGCAAACTCTTTGAAATTCATGGCGCAAGTCCCTAGGATCGGCGGGCTCCTACGTTCCGCTAATCGTTTAGGTATCAAGATCCATGTTTGAAGATAATAAGAAACGCCCCCTCTACATTCCCTACGCCGGTCCCGCCCTGCTGGAGACCCCACTGCTCAACAAGGGAAGCGCCTTCACCAGTGAAGAGCGCGGCCACTTTAATCTCGAAGGGTTACTGCCGCAAAATATCGAGACCATCGAAGAGCAGGCCGAGCGCGCCTATCGCCAGTTCATGGCGTTTGGTAACGACATGGATAAGCACATCTATCTGCGCAACATTCAGGACACCAACGAGACGCTGTTTTACCGTCTGTTGCACAACCACCTGACCGAGATGTTGCCGATCATCTATACCCCGACCGTGGGCAAGGCGTGCGAGGAGTTCTCCAACATCTACCGCCGCGCCCGTGGCCTGTTTATCTCCTATCCGGATATGGACCGGATCGATGACATGCTGCAAAACGCCACCAAGCAGAACGTCAAGGTGATCGTGGTCACCGATGGCGAGCGGATCCTGGGTCTGGGTGACCAGGGGATTGGCGGCATGGGCATCCCCATCGGCAAGTTGTCGCTCTACACCGCCTGTGGCGGTATCTCCCCAGCCTACTGCCTGCCGGTGGTGCTGGATGCGGGCACCAACAACCAGCAACTGCTCAATGACCCCTTCTATATGGGCTGGCGCAATCCGCGCATCTCAGGTGAAGAGTATGCGGAGTTTGTCGATGCCTTCATTCAGGCGGTCAAGCGCCGCTGGCCCGATATCCTGCTGCAGTTCGAGGATTTCGCCCAGAACAACGCCATGCCGTTGCTCAACCGCTACAAGAACGAGCTCTGCTGCTTCAACGATGATATTCAGGGTACTGCCGCAGTGACCCTGGGCAGCCTGATCGCCGCCTGCAAGGCCTCTGGTGCCAAGCTCTCCGAGAAGCGGGTCGCCTTCCTCGGTGCGGGCAGTGCCGGTTGTGGGATTGCCGAGCAGATAGTGGCGCAGATGAAGGCCGAGGGGCTGACCGATGCACAGGCCCGGGGCCGGGTCTTTATGGTGGACCGTTTCGGTCTTATCACCGACAAGATCCCCAACCAGCTCGACTTCCAGCGCCGTCTCTCCCAGCCGGTGGAGTGCATTGCCGACTGGCCGGTGGGGGACAACATCTCTTTGCTGGAGGTGATGGAGCACGGTCATCCTGACATCTTGATCGGGGTATCCGGCCAGCCGGGGCTGTTTACCGAAGAGGTGGTCAAGACCATGCACAAGCACTGTGCCCGCCCCATCATCTTCCCGCTCTCCAACCCCACCTCCCGGGTCGAGGCGACGCCTGCTGATTTGATCCGCTGGACCGACGGTCAGGCGCTGGTGGCAACCGGCAGCCCGTTTGCGCCGGTGGAGCACAAGGGCAAGCGTTACGTCATCGCCCAGTGCAACAACTCCTTTATCTTCCCGGGGATTGGTCTGGGCGTTATCGCCTCCGGCGCCACCCGGGTGACCGATGCCATGCTGATGTCGGCCAGCCGCGCGCTGGCTGAGTGCTCACCGCTGGTAAAAGGTGCGGAAGGCTCGCTACTGCCGGATTTGGCAGATATTCACGAGGTCTCCCGTTACATCGCCAAGATGGTGGCCAAGACCGCCATGCTGCAGGGTAAAGCGGTGCAGACCCCGGACGAGGTGATCGATCAGGCCATCGAAGCCAACTTCTGGCATCCGGAGTACCGCCGCTACCGCCGCACCTCGTTCTGATTGGATGGGGCGTGGATTCCACGGCAAAGCAAAAGGGATGCGCAAGCATCCCTTTTTACTGCACGGCTGACATGGGGATCGCCTCAAGATGAACTACTCGCTGGCACTCTGCACGCCGGTGACGCGCACCTCGACCCGGCGATCCGGCCCAAGGCAGTCGATGAGTGCCGCCTTCGCCTTGATGGCATCACACTGGTTGCCGGTGACCGGATTGCTTGCACCATTGCCCTGGATGCTCACCTTGTCGGCGGGCAGCCCTTTGCTGATCAGGAAGTTGGCCACCGTGGTTGCCCGCGCCTCCGACAGTGCCTGATTGTTGGCCGCTGAACCGATACGGTCGCTATAACCCATCACGACCGCACTGCCATCCTTGGGTTGTACGTCGACGATCTGCTGGTAGAGATCTTCCAGCGCACTCATCCCCTCCTGTTTGAGATCTGCTTGGCCAAAGGCGAACAGCACATCGGAACTGAGGTTGAAGGTTTGATCCACCACTTCCGGTTCGGCTGGTGGAGGGGGGACCACGACCGGGGCGGGCGTGGGGACCGCTTCTGCGGGTTGGCTGCGGTTCGGGTGGATCACCAGCTCCAGCGTGGCGGTGCTGATGTCGCTGACCCAGCGCTGGGTGCCGCTGTTGGCTTTGCCGTTATCCGGGTCATCGCCAACGCGCACTATGTAGCGGTAGCGTGCCTGCAGATCGACCCAGTCATGGAGCCGGGCAGTCACTCCCAGACCAGCCAGCGGTGCCAGGTTGTCGTCCCCGCCGTTGACTGATTCTACGTGATAGATATAGCCACCGCCCTCGGCAAAGAGCGAGAACATCTCGCTGAGCGGCAGGCGGCCAATGACTGACAGCGTGGCTCCCTTGCTGTTGAAGTCATGGCCGCTGATATCCCAGTCACCGGTGGAGAGATAGCCAATCTCGGCCCCCAGATTTTCCGTGAAGTTGTAGCCGCCAAACAGGGAGAGCGCAGTCGCATCCTTGCCGACATCCTGACTGAAATCATTCAGATTGTGGGCAATGGCCCAGCCACCGCCGACCCCGGCATACCAGTCGTTAACCGGTTCCGCTTGTGCGCCTGTGCTCGCCAATGCCAGTGCAATCCACACAGGTTTTACTCTTATGTTCATCGCGTATCCTCGTCGATGTTTGGTGTAGTGGGGTTGCCTGCTGGTCAAACCCCACACTTATGTATAGGTGACGGGCTGCTTTTAACCACCAAAGAGGTATGGGGGCCACCCGCTGCGAACCTGAATCATGGACGCGAGACGGTAAGATGGAGAGGTCACAGAGGAGAGTTACAAGATGGGCGAAATGAGCGGCAAGAAAAAGGAGGCCAGGTGGCCTCCTTGCTATGTCGGATGACAGGATTACTGTTTGACTTGTTGCACGCCGGTGACGCGCACTTCAACGCGGCGATCCGGCGCCAGGCAGGAGATCAGCTGAGCCTTGCCCTTGACGCTGTTGCACTGGGTGCCGGTGACCGGATTGGCTTCACCGCGACCTTCGATGGCAACTTTGCCAGCAGGCAGACCCTTGCCTACCAGGAAGTCGGCGACGGTACGAGCGCGCGCTTCGGAGAGTTTCTGGTTGTAGGCGTCAGAGCCGATGCGATCGGTGTAACCGACGACCACGGCGCTGCCATCTTTCGGCTGAACCTCAACGATCTGCTGATAGAGGGTGTTGAGCGCTGCGACACCTTCTGGCTTGAGGGTCGATTTGCCAAAGGCAAACAGCACATCAGAGCTCAGGGCGAAGTTTTTGTCGACCAGCACCGGCTCGGGAACCGGCTCAGGGGCGGGGGCGGCAACCGGTGCCACATAGGAGGTGCGGTTCGGGTGCAGCACCAGCTCCAGGGTGGCGACGCTCATGTCGCTCTCCCAGGTTTTCTGCTCGCTGCCCAGATTCCACAGATAGCGGTAGCGGGCTTGCACATCGATAAGGTCAGAGACCTTGGCAGTCAAGCCGAGACCAGCCAGCGGCGCGGTGCCGTTGTCGCTGTTGCCATTGCCGTTGACGTGATTGAAGTAGGCACCACCTTCAGCAAACACCGAGAAGATGTCGCCCAGCGGCAGACGGGCGATGCCGGAGAGGGTTGCACCCTGGGTTTTGAAGTCGGTTCCGTCAACGCCAGCACTGCCAGCGTAGAGGTAGCCCAGTTCAGCGGCATAGTAGTCGTTGAAGTTGTAGCCGCCGAACAGACTCAGTGCAGTGGCATCTTTATCGGTATCCAGACCCTTAACATCATCCAGACCGTGGGCATAGGCCCAACCTGCACCGATACCGGTATACCAGTCATCGGCGGCTTGTGCTGTGGTGCCTGCGGCGGCCAGCGCCAGTGCAATCAGGGTAGGAGCCATTTTGAGTTTCATCGGTTTATCCTCGTTGTGTTAGCCCATGTCGGGCAATGCACTTGTTTTTATTGCTGCGAAAAAATCGCCAGCAAAGTGGATAGCGAAGGCTTTTGGACTCTCATGATGCATTGGCGTCATGGACAACAGACCGGACACGAAGCGCTTTTTAGTGCTTATCCAATACCTTACAGGCGCAACTACTCTATGCTTTTGGGCGTTAGCAGGCAAGTTAAGGGGGAGATGTGACAGGCAAGCGGGGGAGGGGGAAATAGATATGCAAAAGGGGATGCGTTAGCATCCCCTTTTCGTAGCATTCAAGTCAGTTCAAATTACTTCTGAACTTCTTGTACGCCAGATACACGTACTTCTACGCGACGATCCGGAGCCAGGCAGGAGATCAGCTGGGCTTTAGCGGTAACGTTGTTGCACTTGGTACCGGTTACCGGGTTAGCTTCGCCACGACCTTCGATAGCAACTTTGCTAGCGGCCATGCCTTTGGTTACCAGGAAGTTGGCAACGGTGCGAGCACGTGCTTCAGACAGCTTCTGGTTGTAAGCGTCGGAACCGATACGGTCGGTGTAACCAACAACAACAGCGTTGCCATCTTTCGGCTGGAATTCAACGATTTGCTGGTACAGACCGTTCAGGGCTGCAACGCCTTCCGGCTTCAGAGTCTCTTTGCCGAAGGCAAACAGTACGTCAGAGTTCAGAGCAAAGCTCTTCTCAACCATCTGCGGAGCAGGGGCCGGAGCTTCTGCAACAACCGGAGCTGCTACCGGAGCAACGTAGGAAGTGCGGAACGGGTGGTATACCGCTTCCAGAGTAGCAACGCTCTGGTTGGACTTATAGTGGATACCGTCAACGTTCAGGTCAGCCACGTCCCACATGTAACGGTAACGAGCTTGCAGATCCAGCGCGTCGTTTACTTTGTAAGTCACACCAGCACCAGCCAGTGGGGACACTTTAGTGTCGCTGATGCCCAGGCCGTCAGTGTGAGCCCAGTAGGCGCCGCCTTCAGCAAACAGGGAGAAGTCGTTGCCAACTGGCAGACGAGCGATACCGGACAGGGTGGCACCCTGGTTCTCGTAACGCAGACCTTCGGTGTTGCCACGACCAGCATACTGGTAACCCAGCTCGGTACCGAAGTTTTCGGTGAAGTTGTAGCCGACGAACGCGTTGGCAGCGGCAGCATCTTCAGTACCTTCGTAACCACCGCCATCGATCTTGTTCAGACCGTTGAAGTGAGCAGCACCAACACCGGCACCGAAGTAGATGTCGTCAGCAGCGTGAGCAGCGGTAGCACCCAGAGTAGCCATAGCGATGGCAATCAGGGAAGGAGCCATTTTCATCATAAAAAAATCCTCGTTGAGATCGCACGTTGTTCACGTGCTTCGCACTTTTTAATTTATGTAAACTGCAGCTCCGCCGTACTGCTGGCGTCGAGTCTGGCAGGTGACCCGGAGGTTCCGGGTTTGCACACTCTCCTGGTGTGTCTCGTGCACTGGTACGGTACGCAGAACGTAATAAACCGCTACCAGGCAGCTGGCGTCATTCCAATGACGAGGCGCACTCTATGCCGATTTGAAAACATGATCAAGCTCACAAATGAGCCTTATGGCAAATTGTGTCGTGTGGATAACTGGCTGTTTATCCAGATTAATTAGTGATCCAGATAGGCCCGGTGCAGTTTCTTTTCAAGCTTCATATAGGCCTGAACCCAGTCAGAATGCGGGTTGGCTGGATATTCTCTGGCCGTAAAGACTGCGAGGTAATCTGCCTCCGTTGCACCCTGTAACAGGGGGGTGAAACCAGTCAAAAAATGGCGTGCCAGATAGGGGTCTAATGGCCAGATATTGAGGATGGCCCGCGCCACAGGCTGAACCGCAGCTGAACAGAGAAAATGGCGGTGTCCCGCCTCCAGCCAGACGGCCATCTCGGCCATGCCAGATTCGGGTACCAGACCACCATCACCCGGGGTGGTTGCCAAGGTCATTGTTTGTCCATTGACGGTGATAATCTGGCCGTTGCTATGCAATGTTCCATCGTGGCTGCGCAGAGGCAAATCCTGGTGGTCCAGTTCTAAAAACAGGCTGCATTTGTCTGACAGGGTCACCAAGACCTCGTTGGCCTGGCTGTGCAACAGGCCCGGGAGCCAGAATGCTTCGGCGCGATATTGTTCACCCTGATGGAGTTGTCGCTGCAGTTCTGCGGAGCTGGAAACGGGGTGCAGGCGAGAGATAATGCCGGGAAACGCCATACTTATTCCTCTTTATGGGTAGCCGGCAGATTATACGAGTTATTAGGGGGGCCACAATATGTGGTTTCTTTTCGAGACTGTTTACCTGAAGCGGCTGAGCGATTACCATCCGCGATGAAGACAAGGGTTGTCGCCGAAAGGCGCTCATAAAGATAGAGGCTCGACCATAACGAGTCCGCACAAAACTGATACACTTGACTACGAGTCGTCGCGAAAAATAAGGCGGAGTAAATCCGCCAAAAACGGAGTATGGAACATTATGAATTCAAATATCGTCACTGTTGGCAAGAAGATCCGTCAGATCCGCGAAGCGGTTGGTTTGAGCCGTCCGAAGTTTGCTGATCTGCTGGGTGTTCCCCCCACCACGCTGAAGAACTACGAGCTGGGTTATCGTGAAGTGGGTGGCGCCTTCCTGGTTGCCCTGGCTCACCACCCGGATCTGCACAAGTTCACCCTCTGGCTGCTGGCAGACAAAAAAGTCGCCGAAATCGGCCAGATTGGACCGGATGACCTCGCCAAGGCGTGATCATTAATGTGAATAGAAATGCCGCCTGCGGGCGGCATTTTTTTGCCTGAAAATCAGCATCCTGGCGCCTGCATTTTCGTTATCTGTGCTCTATATAGGGCTTTTGCTCAAAAAATCTTGGCAAACCACCACAAACCTCAGAAAATTCCTACCCTCAAAACCCGGTTCATCTCGCATGATGCGAAATAAGTGAGACAAGTATGAGTCAAACCACCCCCAAGGCCCGCGATGGCTTTACCAGCAAGTTCGGCGTGCTCGCCGCCACCTTAGGCTCTGCCGTCGGCCTCGGTAATATCTGGAAATTCCCCTATCTGACCGGTGAAAACGGTGGCGCCAGCTTTTTGCTGGTCTACGTGATCGCGACCCTGCTGGTCGGTTTGCCGGTGATGATCTCCGAGATCATGCTGGGTCGCAAAAGCAAGACTGATGCGGTGACTACCCTCAGCAAGCTGGCACCCAAGGGCCAACCCTGGTGGCTGATTGCGGTGATGGGGGTGCTGGCAGCCTTCCTGATCATGTCTTTTTACTCGGAAGTGGCTGCCTGGGTGTTTGCCTATATCTTCAAGGCGATCGACGGCTCCATTCTCTCCACCGATCCCAAGGTCACCGGCGCTGCATTTGGCGCGCTGATCAGCAACCCGCTGCAGAGCCTGCTGTGGCAGTGGCTGGTACTGGCCCTGATGGGCGGCATCTTGTTGATGGGGGTCTCCAAGGGGATCGAAGCGGTCACCAAGAAGTTGATGCCGGTGCTCTTTATCCTGTTGTTGATCATTGGTGTCCGCAGTTTGACCCTGCCGGGGGCGAGCGAAGGGCTCTCCTTCCTTTTCTCGCCAGATTTTTCCAAGATCACCGCTGGGGTGGTGTTGACCGCCATGGGGCTGGCTTTCTTCAAGCTCTCCATCGGCATGGGCTGCATGATGACTTACGGCAGCTACTTCCGTGATGACCAGAACATTCCGGTCACCGCCTTTCGGGTAATGTGCGCCGACCTGTTCGTCTCCATGCTTGCCGGTATCGCCATCTTTCCGGCGGTGTTTGCCTTCGGGTTCGAGCCGACCGCCGGTCCTTCCCTGCTGTTCATCACCATTCCGGCGGTGTTTGCCAGCATCCCGTTTGGCCATGTGTTCATGGTGCTCTTCTTCGTGCTGTCAGCCATCGCCGCCACCGGCGCCATGCTCTCCATTCTGGAAGTGCCGGTGTCGGTGCTCTCCGAGCGTTTCAAGATGAGCCGCCCCAAGGCGACCCTGATCAACTTGCTGGTGCTGGGGGCGGTCGGTTCCACCTGCGCGCTCTCCAATAACGTGCTGGCTGATGTGCAGATTGCGGGCAAGACCTTCTTCGATCTGTTCGACTACCTCTCCTCCAACATCCTGATGCCGCTGGGCGGTATCTTCCTCTGCCTGTTCGTGGGCTGGGTATGGGGCGAGGAGAAGATGCGCGATGCCCTGAGCAATGGCGGCGAGCTGGCTTTGCCAATCCTCAAGCCACTGTTCTTCATCATCCGTTACGTGTCGCCGCTGCTGATCCTGATCGTGATGCTCAAAGGGTTGGGGCTGTTCTAAGCCTGCCGTTTGGTCATAGCAAAAGAGCGCCGTAAGGCGCTCTTTTTGTTGGTGCGATCGGTGTGAGGGTTACAGTAACCCGAGGCGGCCCAGTTCATCCTTGAGCTGATCGAGGTTGCGCTCGACACAGGCTTCCCCCTCATTGATGGCGTCGCTGGCGCGATGAAAATCCATGATGGATAAGCTGCCAAGGCGCGGGCAGAGCTGAATGTCTGGCGGGTCACCAGCCATGCGGGCACGGGTGATCCGCTCCTGCATGATGTTGATGGCGCCGCTCATCACGCTCCACAGACCGGGCGTGGCGGGGGGCGTCTCCCCTCTATTGAGCCACTGACTGAGCAGGCCGCTGCTGCCCGGTTGATCCGGCTCATCGGTCCAGGGTTGATGCATGTCGGTATTGAGGTTGACCGCAATCACCACCTCGGCCCCCATGGCGCGGGCCAGTGAGATGGGCACCGGATTGACCACGGCGCCATCGACCAGCCAGCGGTCGTTAACCCGGGTCGGGGTCAGGATCCCCGGCATGCCGCAGGAGGCGCGCACCGACTGGCGCAGCGGGCCTTGTTGTAGCCAGATCTCGCGGCCGGTATCGAGTTCGGTGGCGACACAGGCGAAGGGAATGGGCAGGCTCTCGAGAGCGGGGTCTCCCAAATGGCTGGCAGCAAGGCCAAACACCTTTTCGCCGCGAAACAGGCCGCCAGAGAGGGCAGGATCGAGCAGGCTGACCACCTGCAGGCGAGTAAAGCCGCGCACCCATGACTCCAGCCGATCCAGTTCTCCGGCGGCATACGCAGCACCAACAAAGCTGCCGATGGAGCAGCCAGCGATCAAATCTGGTTTGATGCCGAGACGCTCAAGAGCGCGGATGACGCCGATGTGGGCCCATCCTCTGGCGGCGCCGCTCCCGAGAGCGAGCCCTACGCGGGGTTTACGTGGCACGACTTTCCTCCAAAAAGGGATTTGAGGGATCAGCTTACGTCGAGAGTCATCAGGCGTCACCCTGCCATTTTTCGCTGCGGTTGCGGCCGTTGGCCTTGGCCTGATAGAGCGCCTCGTCGGCACGGCGCACCGCCTCCTGAAGCGGGGTGCCATCTGCGTGGGGGTGATAGCCGAGGCTGATGGTCACCGCCAGTGCTGGTTCAATGGCAGCCCAGTCATTATCGGCCACGGCGGTTCTGAGCCGCTCCGCCATGTCGGCGAGCTGCGTTTCGTTGCAATCGTTGACCAGCAGCAAAAACTCTTCGCCGCCCCAGCGGATCAGGCAGTCTTGTTTTCTTAGCTGTTGCTGACAGAGCTGCACCAGCCGGATCAGCACCATATCGCCGACGGCGTGGCCGAAGTTGTCGTTGACCCGTTTGAAGTGATCCGCATCGAACATCAGGATCCCCGGCCGCTGTCGCGTCAGCTCGCCCGACTGCTCCAGTCGCGCCAGATAGTGGCGGTTGAAGGCGCCGGTGAGGGCATCATGACAGGAGAGATAGTTAAGCCGCTGGTTGAGACGATGGGATCTCAGGTTGGAGAGCACCGCCAGCAGCATAAAGAGGATGGCGAGCAGGGGGGGCGCTGACTGGCAGAGCATGGCCCACGCCAGCGGCAGCAGGGTGACGCTGTGTACTAGCCGCAAGGGGGTGTCCGGGATCGCCAGGGTCAGTTGCAATGCCCCCTCCCGCCACTGGTACTCTGCGGTTGGCTCGGTGTTTTTCGGCACCACCGGCTGTTGCGCACTGCTGGCCAACACCTGCTGGTACTGATTGAGCAGCAGATACTTGCCGAGCGCTGGAGTCAGGGTATTGAGTTGCTGCTGCAGGTGCGCCAGCAAGATATCGATGTTGATCATGCCGACCAGGGTGTCGTCTTGGTAGAGAGGCTGCGACAGGGTGATCATGGTGCCAAGGCCCGCGAAATCCTCGTAGGGGCGGGAGATGATGGTCACTTTGGTCGGGTTGGGGGTGGCCAGTGCATCCTGCCAGGCGTGTTTTTCATAGATGTTGTAGGAAAACCGGTACCGACTGGAGGGGACCCAGGGGTAGAGATAGATGAAGTTATCCACCCCGGTGAAATAGACCCAGGCAATCTCGTTGCCCAGGCGTTGGCTGGCGGTGGCCAGCAAGGGGGAGAGGCTCAGGGCCAGATGAATTCGCGCCTCCCGTTCGCTGCCCGGTGGCGGTAGCGGCCCCTCACCGGTGAGGTTACCCGCCAGTCCCGCAGGCAACTCGGCGGGGAGATGATCGAGCACCAGTCCCTGATCAGGCAGTGGTTGAATATGATGGTAGAGCTGGCGGGTCAGCACCGACTGGGGGTCGCTGCGCAGTCGCTCTTCGGCCTGACCGCGCATCGCCTCCAGAAACACCTGGGTCTGTTTGAATTGATCCCGCAAGTGGATGGCGCTGTTGAAGGTGTCGCTTTGGTAGAGGCTCTCTATCTGCTTCAGGCTTTGTCGCAGGATCAGACCCACCAGCAGGATCACCAGCACGAATAACAGCCAGAGAAGACGCGAACGCGAGGAAGAGGTGTGATCTGACAGCATCGGCATAGGCAACATACCCGGTATGGCGAAGGAAATAGCCGTTAGTGTATGCGAGCTGGTCTGAAAAAAAACTGAACCGACCAAGATGCAGTGATCTCGCGCCACGCCTGTTACGTTTTGTCACATTTATACATAGTTACGGCATAGTATGGGGCTAAAATGGCCCCAATCTGGATTTACCTTCCAACTCTTCATGGATCGTTCGATGAAAATGCGTATCTGGCTCGGTGTGGGCCTTTCCTTGATTGTGATTGCTGCTGTCTGGACCATGCGCCACAGCGAACCCGCCGCCAAAGCCCCGGCCAGAGAGGTCAATATTCGTAGCCAAACGGTCGCGCAGAGCCTGGCCGAGCCGACCCTCAAACTGGTGGGCAAGCTGGTTGCCAACAATTCGGTGGTGATCAGCCCCGAGGTGACCGGTCGCATCGTCAAGATTGCGGTGCAGTCGGGTCAGCAGGTCAACCAGGGCGATACCCTGATTGCGCTGGATACCGGCAAGCAGCAGGCGGCGGTGGCCGAGCAGAGTGCCAGCCTGCGCGATGAAAATCGCAAGCTGGGGGAGATGCGTAAACTGGTCGCCCGTGGCGCCGTGACCCAATCGTTGCTGGATGGGCAGGAGGCCATGGTGGCGCAGGTGCAGGCGCGCCTCGATGCCGCCCGTTATGAGCTCTCCCTGCGCACTTTGCGGGCGCCGTTTGCCGGCACCGTGAGCCTGATTGATCTGAGCGAAGGGGCGCTGGTCAACAGCGGCGATACCCTGCTGCATCTGGATGAGATCGACAAACTGCGCCTCGATCTGGCGGTGCCGGAGCGTTACCTCTCCCTGCTGAAGCCGGGCATGGCGGTCACCGCCACCAGTACCGCCTGGCCGGATCAGCACTTTAGCGGCACCCTCACCACCCTCGATAGCCGCGTCTCCAACGATACCCAAAACATCAAGGCGCGGGTGATGATCCCCAATGACAGCGGCCAGTTGCGGCCGGGCATGTTACTCAATGTGGCGCTGGCACTGCCTGCCCAGCAACTCACCCTGATCCCGGCCCAGTCGGTGGAGTATGCTGGTGAGCAGCGTTTTGTTTACCGCCTGGAGGCCGATGGCCGGGTCAAACGGGTGCCTGTGGTGCTCGGTGAGACCGAAGGGGAGACCGTCTGGGTCACCGAGGGGCTCAAAGTCGGCGATCGTATCGTGGTCGAGGGCTTGGTCAATCTGCGTGATGGGGTGCAGGTGCGCGATCTGGCTGAGGTGAACGGCTGATGTGGCTCTCCGATATTTCAGTACGCCGCCCGCTGGTGGCGGTGGTGCTCAGCGCGCTGCTCACCGTGTTCGGGCTGGTGGCTTTTTCCAAGTTGACGGTACGGGAGATGCCCGATGTGCAGACCCCGTCGGTCTCCATCACCACCATGTATGAGGGGGCTGCCCCCTCGGTGATGGAGAGTCAGGTGACTAAACCCATCGAGGATCAACTCTCCGGCATCAGTGGCATCAAGAACATCAACTCCATGACCCGCAAGGGGCGCTCGATGATCACCGTCGAGTTCAAGCTCGGCTGGAACATGGTGGAAGGGGTCTCTGATGTGCGCGATGCCCTCTCCCGGGCGAAGGATAAGCTGCCGGATGATGCCGATGATCCGCTGGTGACCAAAGACAGCGGCAACGGCGATGTGGCTATCTGGCTCAACTTCAGCAGCAGCCAGATGGACCGCACCGCCATGACCGACTACGCCAACCGCGTATTGGTCGACCCCCTGAGTCTGGTGGATGGGGTGAGTGAGGTTGAGCTCTCCGGTGACCTGACTCAGGTGATGTATGTGCGGCTGCGACCCGCGGATATGGCGGCCCGTGGCATCAATGTGACCGATGTGCAGGATGCCCTCAAGCGGGACAATATCGAGCTGCCGGGGGGCGAGATCCGCAACAACAGCATGACCATGGCGGTGCAGATCGCCCGGCTTTACCACACGGCGGAGGATTTCCAGCAGTTGCAGATCCGCGCTGCCGCCAACGGTCAGAGCGTCTATCTGGCCGATATCGCCGATGTGGCGGTGGGGGCCAAGAACGAAGACAGCGCCTATCAGCGCAACGGCAAAGAGAGTCTGGGTATCGGCATCGTCGCCCAGTCCACCGCCAACCCGCTGGCAGTGGCGCAGGGGATCGAGCAGAAGCTCGGCGAGATGCAGCGCTTCCTGCCGGAGGGAGCCAAGCTCGAGGTGGATTACGACTCCACCGTCTTTATCAAGCAGGCCATCGACGAGGTGTACGAGACCCTGGCCATCTGCGCCGTGCTGGTGGTGGCGGTGCTCTATCTGTTCCTCGGACAGGCCCGTACCACCCTTATTCCGGCCATTACGGTGCCGGTATCGCTGATCTCCGCCTTTATCGGCGCCTGGTACTTTGGTTTTTCCATCAACCTCATCACCCTGCTGGCGCTTATTCTCGCCATAGGGCTGGTGGTGGATGACGCCATCGTGGTGGTGGAGAACATCCACCACCATCTGCAGCGGGGCGAACCGCCGCTGCTGGCCGCCTGGCACGGCACCCGCGAGGTGGGCTTTGCGGTGATCGCCACCACCGCCGTGCTGGTGATGGTGTTTGTCCCCATCGCCTTTATGGATGGCATGGTGGGGCGGCTCTTTACCGAGTTTGCGATCCTGCTCTCGCTCGCCGTGCTCTGCTCCTCGCTGGTGGCACTGACCCTGACCCCCGCCATGGGATCCTGGCTGATGCGCCCGCTGGATAAGCCGAATCGGCTGACCGCCGGGCTCGATCGTGGCATGGGCTGGCTGGAGGAGATCTATCGCCAGCTGCTGGCGTGGGTATTGCGCCGCTCCCGTTGGATGCCGCTGCTGTTGCTGCTCTGCCTTGGTGGCATTGGCGCGCTGTTTAGCCAGATCCCCAACAGTCTGACCCCCACCGAGGATCGCGGGGTGGTGTTCGTCTTCGTCAAGGGGGCCGAGGGCACCAGCATAGAGCGGATGAAGCGCAACATGCAGCAGGTGGAGTCCGCCATCATGCCGATGCTGGGGGAAGGGGTGGTACAGGCGCTCAGCTTCAGTACCCCTGCCTTTGGCCGCGGTGGCGATCAGACCGGCATGGCGATCATCCAGCTCACCGACTGGGCCGCGCGGGATATCACCGCCAGTGAGTTTGCCCGCACCCTGGGGGGCAAGCTGTCAGGTATTCCTGATGTGATGATCCGTCCCTTTATGCCGGGTTTTCGTGGTGGGTCCACTGCGCCGGTGCAGTTTGTGCTGCAGGGTAACGACTATGGCGAGCTCTACCTGCAGGGACTTGAACTGCAAAAGGCGGCGCTGGCCAGCGGCCTGATGCTGAGCCCGGATCTGGACTATGCCGAGAAGACCCCCGAGCTGCAGGTGACCATCAATCGCGACAGCGCCAGCCAGCTTGGCATTCCGGTCTCCACCGTCGCCAACACCTTGCAGGCGATGTTGGGCGGGGTGAGCAAGACAACTTACGTGGACAGAGGCGAGGAGTATGACGTTTATCTGCGTGGCAACCAGACCGAGTTCAACGGCATCTCGGATCTTGGCCGTATCTACCTGAAAGCCGCCAACGGCGAGATGGTGAGCCTCTCGACCCTGGCCACCGTCAAACAGGTGGCGACCGCCAACCGTCTCAACCACTATCAGCGGCAGAAGGCGATTACCCTGACGGCCGATGTGCACCCCGACCACACCCTCGGTGAGGCCCTCGATTTTCTCGATGGCTGGGCCAACACCAATTTGCCGACCGGCATGACGGTGGATTACGCCGGTGATTCCAAGGATTACCGCGACAATCAGGGGGAGATGGCGCTGGTGTTTGGCCTCGCCCTGCTGGTGGTCTATCTGGTGCTGGTGGCCCAGTTCGAGAGCACCCTGACCCCGGCGGTGGTGATGATGACGGTGCCGCTCGGCATCTTCGGTGGTCTGCTGGGCCTCTGGCTAACGGGGCAGGAGATGAGCATCTACAGCCAGATTGGGATGATCATGCTGATCGGCATGGTGACCAAGAACGGCATCTTGATCGTCGAGTTCATCAACCAGCTGCGCCAGCGGGGGGAATCGTTCGAGGAGGCGATCATCGCCGGTTCGGTGCGCCGGCTGCGGCCGATCCTGATGACCTCCCTCACTGCCATTATCGGTGCGGTGCCGCTGATGCTCTCCATGGGGGCGGGCTACGAGAGCCGGATGGCGGTGGGTACAGTGGTGTTCTTCGGGCTGTCGTTGGCAACCTTGGTCACCCTGCTGGTGGTGCCCGCCATCTACCATCTGCTGGCGCGCCACGCTGGTATGACAGGGGCGCGGGATCAGCAGGTTGACGAAGCGCTGGCCGCCAAAGGGGCAGGGGAGTCGCACCCTCCGCTGCTCTGACCTCAATCCTGACTTGAACCCAAGCGGGGCCAGTTGTCAGCCTTATCATCACAAGGGCGCCTGCGGGCGCCCTTGCTATTGCTGGCGGCGGCCTATTCCGTGGGATCTATAGGGACAAAAAGCCATCGCTCCCCTTGGCCGCAACCGGTATAATGCGCGACCCGAATTTTTCCAGGTGTTCAAAATGCAGCCGGTACCCAACCTTTTCTCCTATCCCCGCTATTGGGCCGAGTGCTACGGCACGGCGCCCTTCCTGCCCATGTCCCGCAAAGAGATGGACAAGCTGGGTTGGGACAGCTGCGACGTCATTCTGGTGACCGGGGATGCCTATGTGGATCACCCGAGCTTCGGCATGGCGGTGATTGGCCGCATGCTCGAATCCCAGGGTTTTCGGGTCGGCATCATCGCCCAGCCGGACTGGTCATCGAAGGATGACTTTATGCGCCTTGGCAAACCGAACCTCTTCTTCGGGGTGACTGCGGGCAACATGGACTCCATGATCAACCGCTACACCTCCGACAAGAAGCTGCGCCACGACGACGCCTACACCCCGGGGGATGTGGGCGGCAAGCGGCCGGACAGAGCCACCCTGGTCTATACCCAGCGCTGCAAAGAGGCGTTCAAAGAGGTGCCGGTGCTGATTGGCGGCATCGAGGCATCCCTGCGCCGCATCGCCCACTACGACTACTGGTCAGAGACCATTCGCCGTTCCATCCTGCTCGATGCCAAGGCCGATATCCTGATTTACGGCAACGCCGAGCGTCCGCTGATCGAGGTGGCCCACCGCATCGCAGCGGGGGAGAGCATCGACACCATGCAGGATATTCGCGGCACCGCGGTGATCCGCAAGGAGCCGCTGCCGGGTTGGAAAGGAGTGGATTCAAGCAAGCTCGACCAGATTGGCCGCATCGATCCCATCATGAACCCCTATATGGAAGGGGCGCCCTGCTCGGACGACGCCACCGAAGCGGCCCCTGCCGCCCAAGAGGCCCAGCCGGTGCTGGTGCAGCCGCCCAAGCCCAAGCCGTGGGAGCTGACCTACGTCAAGCTGCCGGCGTTCGAGCGGGTCAAAGAGGACAAGGTGCTCTATGCCCACGCCTCGCGCATTCTGCACCACGAGACCAACCCCGGCTGCGCCCGCGCCCTGTCGCAGGCCCACGGTGATCGCATCATCTGGGTCAACCCGCCCGCCTTCCCGCTCGAAACCGACGAGATGGATGGCGTGTTCGGCCTGCCCTACCAGCGGGTGCCGCACCCGGCCTATGGCAACGAGAAGATCCCGGCTTTCGAGATGATCAAGACCTCGGTCAACATCATGCGCGGCTGCTTTGGCGGCTGCTCCTTCTGCTCCATCACCGAACACGAAGGGCGCATCATCCAGAGCCGTTCGGAAGAGTCGATCTTGAAAGAAATTGAAGATATCCGCGACAAGGTGCCCGGCTTTACCGGCGTTATCTCGGATCTCGGCGGCCCCACCGCCAACATGTACAAGCTGCGCTGCCAGAGCCCCAAGGCCGAGCAGACCTGTCGTCGTGCCTCCTGTGTCTGGCCCACCATCTGCGCCCACATGGACACCGACCACACCCCGACCATCAACCTCTATCGCAAGGCGCGTGACCTCAAGGGGATCAAGAAGATCCTCATCGCCTCCGGCGTGCGTTACGACATCGCGGTAGAAGATCCCCGTTATATCAAGGAGCTGGCCAAGTACCACGTCGGCGGCTACCTCAAGATCGCGCCGGAACACACCGAGGAGGGGCCGCTCTCCAAGATGATGAAGCCGGGCATGGGCAGCTACTACCAGTTCAAGGAGCTGTTCGACAAATACTCGAAAGAGGCGGGCAAGCAGCAGTACCTGATCCCCTACTTCATCTCCGCCCACCCGGGCACTACCGATGAAGACATGGTGAATATGGCGCTGTGGGTTAAAGAGAACCGCTTCAAGCTCGATCAGGTGCAGAACTTCTACCCGTCGCCGCTGGCCAACGCCACCACCATGTATTACACCGAGAAAAACCCACTCAACAAGGTGAGCCGCACCGGTGGCGATGTGTTCGTGGTCAAGGGTGAGCGCCGTCGCCGCCTGCACAAGGCGCTGCTGCGCTACCACGATCCGGCCGGTTGGCCGATGATCCGCGAAGCCCTGCTCGCCATGGGCAAGGGCCACCTGATCGGCAACGGCCCCGGCTGTCTGGTGCCAGCGGAAGGGCGTGGTGAGGCGGTGGCCTCGCGCAGCACCAACAAGGGGCTAAAACCGGCCCTGACCCGCCATAGCAACATCAGTCACCAACGTGGCAATGGTGGTAATGGCACGGGTAACAAGGGGACTGGCGGCCAGAGCAACGGACGTGGTAACAGTGCCGCCCGCAGCGAGGCTGGCGCAGCTAATGCCCCGGCGGCCAGCAAACATGGCGGCAAGGCGGGCAATGGCAAACCTGTGGGTGGCCAGTTGCAGAAAGGGGCAGGCAACGGCAAGCCTGCCGCTCCAGATGCTAAACCGACAGGGCAGGGGAAACCCGCTCACAAGGGCAAGGCGCCGACCCGCGCTGGCTCTGTCAAGCCGGGCGCCAAACCCGCCACTCAAGGCAGCAAGCCTGCGGCCAAAGGGAATGGTGCCAAGCGACCGGCACGGTAATGCCAATCAGTTAAAGATCTATTGACCGCTCCTCCTGATGTGTAAAAATCCGAAACCTATTGATTGGTTTCGGATTTTTTATGCGTATCTAACAGGCTCTCGACTTCCTTCATGCCAGCAATGCTGCCCAGTTTGAGCCACTCTCCGACTTCATTCCCTCTGCGCTCATTATCGACCGGCTCGGTGAGGAGGGCGTTGCCAACCTGCGCCGTCGCCATATACCCATGGAACTGCGGGTCTGGGCCATCATCGGCATGGCCATGTTCCACCACGTCCCCATGGCTCAGCTGGTCAATCAGCTCGATATCCTGCTGCCTAGTGAGACCGCCTATCCGCAGGTACGCATGCTTTGTCAGATGGAGCTGACCAGTCACCTGCTCACCCAGGCCGTCATGGAGAGCTGCGCCGTTAACGAGATGGTGCTGGCCGAGCTGCTCATTGAACTCTTGGGTGTTGAGCATCACCTCGCGCACCCGCGCCGCGTTCTCCTTGTCGGCGACTTCTGCCCAGCGCGGGATCCCCCCTTCGCAATCTACATAATGAGGCTGCATTGAATTCTCGTATGAGGCACAATATGGGCTGCAATATTGATTGTCTGACTCCATTTGGAGTCCCTTGGTTTGTGGATACTTTCTCAATGGTAAGGCGATTGGATATCTGGATAAGAGAGCCTGTCTTTTGCTGAAATATTCCCGAGGAGAAACGGTATTGCCTAGGAAAACAGCCTAAAAAACTTAAATAAAAATAACTGGTTGTCTATTGAGCGTTCTGAGCATGTTGCGACCGCACGTGGTGTGTTGGTGATTTTTCGCCCAACTCAATATTAAGACCAGTCCCGATGATATTCCGGGTGTGCCGGTATTTATCATGGAATTGTTTATCAACGCGCTACTCAGTGTTTTGTCTACTGACTCGCGGTGATTTGAGGGACTGGCAATAAATCTTGCTATTCAGGTAAACATAACAAAAAAAGGGATAAGTAATGATTAGGATGCCTATAGATAGGCCAACAGTGCTGGCGATGGCCATAACCTTGTCCGTGACAGGGTGTGCAACCATCGACAAGCAAGTGGCTGAGAGTGATAGCTGGGTAAGCTGTGCCGGTGGTGGCTTGCTCGGCGCTCTTGCTGGAGCGGCGATCGGTGCCACCCAAGGTGGTAGCGACAAGGTGCTCCTCGGCGCTGTTGCCGGTGCCGCTGTGGGGTGTGGTGGCGGCCTTTGGTACAAAGACCGAGTTGATCGGTTGCAAAAAATAGCCAAGGAAGAAGGTTTAAAAATGCAGGTACGCGAACTGCAAGTGGCTGCCGTTCAGGAGCAACAGAAACCGAAAGATGAATCTTCTACAGCTGTGGGACTTGAAGCGTCTATAGAGTACGCCGAGATGTTCCCGGTCGGTTCTGCCAACTTAACCACCGAGGGCCACCGGAAAATGACCCGTGTGGCGCAAGAGTTTGCCAGCAAACGGGAAGAACAGTCCAAGCTCCCCGAGAATCAACGTAGAAAGGTGTTGGTGGTCGGCCATACCGATTCTGCTGGTGCTGCTCAGTTCAATCAGCGCCTTTCTGAGGAACGAGCTCGGGCCATGGGCCAGATATTGGCTGCTGCCGGTGTGCCTCGTAGCGATATCTACTACCAGGGGGCAGGCTCTTCCCGACCAATTGCCAGCAACGACAACGAAGATGGTAGGGCACAGAACCGCAGGGTCGAGTTGGTCGAGGTGCAAAATGAGGCCTTGCTGGTCAAGCGTGTGAGTGAGGAACGTGCCAGTCCCAAATATTTAGCTCATGGTACCGGTTCTGCGAGTAAGGTCGCATTGGCTTCCACTACCACAGCTGTGACCCAAAAGACGATGAAGGCTGAAACAACACCAGCTAAGTCTGCTAACGCTACCGAGTCGACGACTACAGCTACAGCTACAGCTCCCCTCAATGATAAGCCGGTCGCTCAGCCTAAGTCGGGTGACGTTCTCTCCCCTTCATCGACCGCCAGTGAATCTGTAGCGATCAAACTGGCCGGCAAGGGAACTATCGACTTTGGTGGTCATCTGGTTGCCGACAGTTCCTCACCGCTGACCGGCAGCATTGCGCCAAAAACCCCTACCTTCTCCATTATCACTCCGGCTTACGCCAGTGCACCTATCAGTTCTTGCATAGGGGATATGCCCCGGGTCGAGGGCCAGGTTAAGAATCTGGCGAATGGCCAACCGTTGGCGGAACATTCTACCGAAGAATACTTCCCTGGCCTCAATGGTAAACCATGGGTCGCCGCTGTGAATGGTCATGTGGCCTCGGTGGGGCCGGTTGCGGTACTGCGTGACGAAGCGAAAGTGGCTAAGCAGCCCGCCATGCAGTTCATCCCGGACTACAAGAAATCCAAAAAGCAGACCGCCAAGATTGAATCGGTCGCCAATACCTATGAAGGGGAGACTCAAATCCTCTATCGGGTATTTGCCGTTAATCAGGCCGCTTCGCCAGTGTCGTGCATGGACGTTGTGTTCGACAAACGATCTGGTGCTGCGGTTGCGGGCGAAATTTACTATCCGAAGCAGGGTGATGCCTATGTGGCCCAATACCTGCCCAAGCGTCGTTAAGGGAATTAGACATGTTTGAAAACATCATTCACGCCCTGTCGGGTGCCTGGCACATCATCAGTCTGGTGATCGGCCTGATGGTTGCGGTCGTGACCACCATCGTTTATTGGTACGAAGTAAAATACTGGCACATGGAGATGCGGCTGCGGTTGCCATGGATTGGCCGCATTGCAGTTTGGACCAGAATGCCGGGTAAAAACGAGGAGAGGTCTGAGGACAACCCCAATGCAGTCGGCTTCAATGCCGGTGAGAAAGGGGTGTGCGGTGCGTATCAAACCTATTACTCAGAGCATCAGCCATCAGAAGAGAATTTCAAGCGCAACCTGGATTATCTGGGCAAAGCAGACGAGGCGGACCGGTCTGAAAAGGGATTGGGTATCTGGCTGCTCATGATCGTCCTGATGGTGATTGAAGCATCAGCCTTTGGCTATGCGTTGGCACCGTTTGCCCTTACTATGGCAACCCCCAACACGGCCATTGTCGGCGCGTTCTTCCTGGGCTTGGTTATCTCCATTATCGCTTTGGTTCTGTCCGAGTTTGCAGGCCGTCAACTCTACCGCAACGGGGTAGTGAACAAGATCCTCTCCTACGAGTCGATTCGTGATGGGGCAGACATGACAAAGACGCTCAACGCGACTATCGACAATACCTATGACGACAATGAGGCTAAACCCTTCCAACAATTGCTGAACCGGATCAATGTGCCGCTCGATAAATACGGGCAGCCACAGCGCCGGTTCTCGATTATTGCTGGGTATGGGATCTTTATCGTAGGGCTGGCTATCGCTGCATTTTGGGTTCGAACCGAAACCCTGAACCAGCAGGAAGCTATGTTGGTTGAGAATCCGACATCCGTCGTCCAGAGTGCCGATGATTTCCCTGTTGCATCTGGCGAGGAGGAGATCCCTTTGCCTACTGACATGGCCGAGTTGTCAATTAATAGCAGCCAGAAGTCAGCGCAAGACCAGATTGATGCGATGCACCGCGCCTCGTTGGTGACCTTTGCGGTGCTGTCTGGTTTGTTCTGCTTTATCCAGTTCGCCTCTACCTACCTTGCTTTCCGTCACGGCTTCGCTGGTACCTACTCACGTCGTGCCTGGGAGTTGACCCACAAGTACAACAGTGCTGACGAGTTTGTCCGTCACCACAAGGCCAAAGCTGCCACCATTGCTCAAGATGCCCAATCTTCTTTGGTGAAGTTGCAGTCGTTGCAGGACAAGGTGTTCAGGGTGAACGGTAAGACGAAGGACGACCTGAGTCATAACAAAGACAGTCGCACCTTCCTGCGCTATGTGGAAGAGCAGGCGATCATTGAGCATAACCAGAAAAACCGGGCGATCGGCCAGCATAGTACCGATCTGCTCACCGATTACGTCGCCAAGACCATAACGGATTTGAAGGCCGCGATAAACGCTAAGGATAACGAGAAGATCTGGGCGATCACTGATGTTGCTGGCCCCCGGTTCGCCGCGATCAATAATCCTGCGTTGATGGCTCAAAAGGCGACGTTCAATGAACTGGTGGCTGTCTTTGGTGCGAGACCTACAGTGGCACAGCCACAAGTTGTTGCTCAATCCTATCAACCGGTTCCGCTCGCAGCCACATCAGTACCATCAGCTGAATCGGTAGCACCAGTGGCTGACATGGCACAGGTGACCCAGACCATCGAAGCACCAAAGGCGCATTCCGAGGGAGAAAGGGTGGCAGGTTTCGATCCTCATGCTTGGGGCGATCTTACTCAATTTGAAGCTGACGACATGGACTATGTCGCTAAGAAGAAGGGCGTGTCTGTGGACGACCTTAAACGAGCACGTCGATTGCAAATGCTCGACAAAGTGGAGGCGTGATGAAACCACAGATCCTTCTGGCGCTGATGTTGATGCTTCCTGCGACAGTGATGGCAGCAGAACGCAACGACCTGAGCAGTTGCTATCAACAGGCTAGGATTATCGAGTTCAAGCCAGCGCCCTCGGGCCGCATGTTGTCGGTTGTGGTGGATCAGACCACGCCGCTCACGTCGGATCTGCAGCGCACCGCCTGGGAGCATATCAAGCGATTCCTGCAGCCGGGCGATCAGTTGCGCTTGTACTCCTTTTCCGCCTATTTGGAAGGCCACTACATGCAGCTCAAATATGCAGGCCAGCTAGATAAAGGGCTTGACCAATCGCAACTGGGTGATGTGCCGATGATGAACGCCAAGAAGCTCGATCAATGTCTTGCTGCTCAACCCAAAGTTATGTTGCAACAATTTGGTAAGCAGTTTGTTCAAACCATGGGCAAATCCTCGACAGATATCCCGCGCAGCGAGATCCTGTTTAGCCTCAAGGCGGTGAGCGACGATATCCGAGCGGCTGAGGGCGTGAAGGATAACGTCATTCTGCTGATGTCTGACATGCTGGAATACAGTGACTTTGGTAGTTTCTATCAATCCAAAGGGATCCGTGATATTTCGCCTTCAGTGGAGCTAGCCAAGGTCGAAAAGGCTAATCTGGTTGCTGACTTCAACGGTGCAAGGGTTTATGTGCATGGGGCGGCCTTTGTGCCTACCGATACAAAAAACGGTTATCGGAGTGGCAAGATGATCCAGAATCTAGAATCCTTCTGGAGCCAATATTTCCAACGTTCTAACGGCCAGCTCATAGCATTTGGGCATCCAGAGCTGACGGTCTCTGTGCAGTAACGGCCTCACAGCATTAAGCTGGTAGGGATAAAAGTTACCACCGTCATGGTTAATGCCAGTCAGTTAAATCTGACTGGCATTGTTTTTACTTACTTTTTCACTGTGCTGGCAGCATGACAGCCATAAAAAAACCGGCATCATGGATGCCGGTTTTTTGTTTGACGATGAGAGGGCTGCTTAGCGCAGGATCATCTCGTCACGGCCTGGGCCGACGGAAACCATCGGAACCGGCACACCCAGCAGTGCTTCAATACGCAGCACGTAGTTCTGGGCGGCTTTAGGCAGGCTTTCGAAGGTGCGGCAGCCGGTGATGTCTTCACTCCAGCTTTCCATCACTTCATAGACAGGCTTGAGGGCTGCAGTCTGTGGCCAGATCGGGTTCTCGGTGTGAGCACCTTCATAAGCGACGCAGATCTTCAGATCCGGCAGGCCGGTCAGGCAGTCCAGCTTGGTCAGGGCAACTTCGGTCGCCGCTTGCAGCTCAACACCGTTCTTGGTAGCGACGGCATCGAAGTAGCCAACGTCACGGGGACGACCGGTGGTGGCACCGAACTCGTTGGTGATCTTGCGGAACTCGTCCTGGTTCTCCATGGCGGTCAGCAGGGTGCCGGTACCGACAGAGGAGCTGAATGCCTTGGCCACGGCGATGATGCGCTCTGGGCGCAGTGCCGGCAGGCCGCCACCGATACCGGCATAAGCACCGGAAACGTGGGAGGAGGTGACCCATGGGTACTCACCATAGATGAGGTCACGGCCAGCACCCAGCTGCGCTTCGAACAGCAGGGTCTTGCCTTCAGCCTGCAGCGCTTTGAGCGGCATGCTGACGTTGCAAACGGCGTCGATCCACGGGGCAGAGACTTCCAGCAGCCAGTCGGCCATCTCTTGGGCGGTCTGGGTGAATTCGAAGGTCGGATAGATAGCCTTCATCTGCGGCAGTTTCCAGTCCAGCATGAACTGGATGCGCTCGACCAGCACGTCCGGCTGCTTCAACCAGCCAACCAGGATCGCTTTCTTCATCACGCGATCACCGTAGGCGGGAGCAATACCTTGACGGGTAGAGCCATAGGCGCCATCGCCCAGACGCAGCTCTTCCAGGGTATCTTCCAGCGCGTGCAGCGGCAGGCAGAGGGTTGCGCGATCAGAGATTGCCAGCTTCGGAGTCACGCCGGAGGCTTTGACTTCATCAAGCTCAACGGTCAGTTTCTCTGGGCTGATCACCATGCCAGGGCCGAGAACAACCAGGCAATCCGGGCTGAATACGCCACTGGGGATTTGGTGCAGCTTGAAGGTGCCAAGATCGTTGACCACGGTGTGGCCAGCGTTGTTGCCGCCCTGGAAGCGAATGCTGGCGCCAGCTTGACCTGCCAGATAATCAACGATGCGGCCTTTGCCTTCATCACCCCAGTTAGCACCTACGACTACGATAGACGACATGACTCTTTCTCCTAAGACGTTAGGCGTCCATCCTAGGAGCCTGATGCGGATTAGAAAAATTAATTATTTTTATAATTCCGATAAGAAAGCCATATAATGGTGGCCAATTAAGCGGCAAACGGCCCAGTTTTGCCGTGCAGACCGCGTCAATAGCGGGTTGAGGGACTCTTATGCTGGATATTCACTGGCTGCAAACCTTTGTCACCCTGGCCAGATTGCAACATTTTGGTCAGACCGCCACCGAGCTGCACATGACCCAGCCCAATGTCAGCCTGCATCTCAAGCGGCTGGAGCAGGCGACCCGGGTGCGGCTGATCGAGCGCAGCCCGTTTCGGCTGACGCAGGCAGGGGAGCGCTTGCTGCAAAGTGCCGAGCGCACCATCGCCGAGCTGCAGCTCTGTCAGTCCGATCTCAATGCCCTTAACCAGTTGAGTCAGGGGACGCTGGCCATCGCCGCCAGCGACATTATCTCGCGGCTGTTGTTGATCCAGCCGTTCCAGCGTTTCAAGCGGGAGTTTCCCGGCATCGATCTCACCCTGTTCAACACCACCTCGGATCAGGCCGCCGAGCTGGTCAAGGCGGGCAAGGCGGATTTGGGCTTCGTGATGGCGCAAAAGCGCAGCGAGCCGCTGTTCTATACCGAGCTGCAGCAGGTGACCTGGTGTGCGCTGGGCCACGGGCTGGCACGTTGGCAAGAGCGGGCCATTGCGGGAGAGAGCGATCCCCTCGATGAGCCGACCCTGATCTTGTTGGGCCATGATACTCGTACCCGGGCGGTGATCGATCCGTCGTTGCCGCTGCTGGCGTTGCCCCCTTGCCGCATCATGGAGGTGGGCAGCGTGGATGCCCAGCTCGATTGGGCCGAGGCTGGCTTTGGCGTCGCCATAGTGCCGGATTTTTCTTTGCATCCGCGCCTCAACCTGACCGCGCCAGTCACCAGCCTGAGCGATTTTCCCGGCACCAGTCTGGGCTATGTGGTGCGTCAGAATCAGGTGCTGTCGCGGGCCATCAAGCAACTGCTGCACTGGGTGGAGGAGGAGATCCAGAAGCCCAATCCCTATCTGACCCGGGGATTTGAGCAGTAGCAGGGCAGTCAGGTTGCGCAACCATTCCCACAAGAAAATTTCCACCAGCCAATTGCTACCAGCCAATTATCGCAAGTGGGCACTCACAATCAGGGCAGCCGAGGCTGCCCTGATCCGTTGCTCTGTGCTGCCCGATTCAGGGTTGCAGCGGCGCGGCTGCGCTGCTGGCGGGTGAGAGGGTTGCGTCAGCTTTATCCTGCGGTGGGGTTTCGCTAGCAACCGCGCTGCTGGCCGTGGGCTGTGTCCCCTGTGCTGCTGACACCGTTGCCGACGCGGCGCTCGCCTGCAGTTGGGTCGCAGCGGCCGCCGATACCGCAGGAACGGTTGGCGCGGCGGAGGAGGCCGAGGGTGTCAGGCTGGCGTTGGTCGTCACCTCGGTGGCTGGCGCTGTCAGCTCAGGGGTGACCTCGAGCGCGGCCTCGGGCAAGGGGGCGCTTTCGGTGGCCAGCGCTGCGCTTTCGGTGGTCAGTGCTGCGCTTTCGGTGGCCAGCGCTGCGCTGCCGGTGGCCAGTGCTGCGCTGCTGGTGGCGGTGGCATCAGCCGGGATGTCGGTAAGGGCTGCCGTCCCTTCGGCGGCACTGGCCTGCATCGCCGTTTGCTCTGCGCCTGAGGTCAACGGCGCCGCTGTGAACTGCTCTGGCGCTAATTGCTCGGGGGTCAGTGATAGCGGCTCGGGTGGCTGATCCGACATCCCCGAGTGCAAAGGCAGCTCGGTTTGGGCCTGCAACTGTTCGGGGGTCACCTTGCTCAAGGCGGGATGGAGGCGGCTGAACTGCTTGACTCGGGCCAGCAGGGTATCGCGCACAGTACGAACGATGGGGTCCGGCAAGCTGTCCAGCGTCACCAGTTCGGCACTCATCCCGATATTGTTAAGAGAGCTGGTCTGCCCCGGATAGAGGTTGGCCGCGATGCGGCTGCGCTGGTAGTAGGGATGATGTTTGAGCAGCTTGTCGACCTGCTCCCCTTCGATGGGGATGAGGCGAACTTTGCAACGATTGATGAGATCGCCAATAGAGAGGCTGGGATGACCCTCGACCACAAAGGCGGCATCCAGCGAGCCATCACACAGCCCTTCCAGTGGTTCACTGTTCGACTTGAGTTGGTAGGCGACAAACTGTCCGGGTTGCCACCCCATCGCGGCCATCAGGGCCTTGCTGGTGATCTGTTCACCGGTGCCGGGGTTGCCCGGATAGACCCGCTTCCCTTCGATATCCGCCAGGGTGGTGATGCCGCTATTGGGGGCCGCCAGCAGGGTCAGCGACTCCTGATAGAGGCGAAACAGGCTGCGCAGCTCATGGTTGGCGCCCTGCCCGCTGAACGGGCCGCTGCCGTGCAGGGCGTGGTGCAACACATCGGACTGCACCAGCGCCAGCTGTACTTCCCCCTTGTTCAACGCCTTGAGGTTAGCCATGGAGCCACGGGTGCTCTGCACGGTGCAGCTGTCCCCGTGCAGGGCATGGCCAGCATTGAGCACCCGGCAGATGGCACCGCCAGTCGGGTAGTAGACGCCATTGAGCGGGCCGGTTCCTATGGTCAGTGCTTGACTGCTCAAGGGGAGCAGCGCTGGCAATGCACAGAGGGGGAGCAGAAGGTGACGCAAGATCCGTAGAGACATAATTGACCGTTTACTGAGTGGAGCTGTGGCTGACGACGCCGGGTAACAAAGGATGGGGCTGACCCCATCCCGTTGCCGCTGACTAGGGCTTGCTGTGGTTGAGGATCGCCCCTTCCATTCGCGCCAGCGCGTCGGTCAGCCGTGCCTTGGTGCAGCCGAAGTTGAGCCGCACGAACTGGCCATTGCCAAATTGGGCACCCGGTGAGAGCCCGACCCCGGCCTGCTCGAAGAAAGCGATGGGGTCGGCAAGGCCAAGGGCGCTCACATCGATCCAGGCCAGATAAGTGGCCTGATGGCTGGCCAGCGTGACGCCGGGCCAGCGGGCAACCGCTTGCTGGATCAGGGCCAGATTGGCTGCCAGATAGTCGAGCTGCTCGCAGAGCCACTGCTCGCCACCCTCATAGGCCGCTTCGGCGGCGACAAAGCCCAGCAAGTTGACGTCGGCGCTGATGCCGCGCATCGCCTGCTGCAGCCTAAAGCGCAGACGGGCGTTGGGGATGATGGCGAAGGAGCAGCAAAGACCGGCGATATTGAAGGTCTTGCTCGGGGCCATCATCACCGCGCAGCGTTCGGCCGCTTCCGCACTGATGGCGCCGTAGGGAATGTGGCGGGCATGTTTATCCAGCAGCAGATCGCAGTGGATTTCATCGGAGCAGATCACCAGATTGTGGCGCGCGGCGATGGCATCGATGGCCAGCAGTTCGTCACGGGTAAAGATGGTGCCGCCCGGGTTGTGGGGGTTGCAGAGCAGCAGCAGATCCGCAGCGGGGGCCTGACGCTCCAGCTCTGCCAGATCCAGCACCCAGCGGCCTGCCTCTTCAATCATCGGCACTGTGAGCAGCGGACGGTCGTTGAAACCGGGGGCCTGCAGGAAGGGGTAATAGACCGGCTTGGGAGTGATAATGCCGCGGCCATGCTGGCTCCACGCCTTGCAGGCAAGGTTGAGTCCCGGCACCACGCCCGGCAGGAACACCAGCCATTCGGGCTCGATAGCCCAGCCATAGCGGGTCGCCATCCGTTCGATAATGAGTTCGATCAGGCGCGGCGAGGGGCGCGAGTAGCCAAAAATACCGTGGGCAACCCGGGCGGTCAGCGCCTCGACCACCGCAGGGGGGGAGGCAAAGTCGGTGTCGGCAACCCACATGGGCAGCACATCCTGATCCTTGTACTTGTCCCACTTCAGGCTCATGGTGCCACTGCGCTCTATTTCCCGATCAAAATCAAACATGCGAACTCCTTGTGCTGGTCGGATGGGGGTTCACTCTACGGGGTCACGGCCTCCCTCGCAAGGCGCACACCCGCTTATGCCATCCTTGAACCTGCTCTTGATAGTGACATAAGATAAGCGCCGAATTTTCATACGGCCGCAGCCAGTGGGTCCGCCTTTTTCCTTCCAATCAGTGGTAACGCAATGAGCTTGTCGATAGCGGCGGTAAAACGCCCGGATCCGGTGTCCCTTTCATTTCTGGCGGTGACCTTTATGACTGGCGTCGCGGTGGCGCTGCAGGTGCCGACCTTGAGCCTGTTTCTGGCCGAGGAGGTGCAGGTGCGCCCGGTACTGGTCGGGCTCTTTTACACCATCAATGCGGTGGTGGGCATTCTGGTCACCCAGTGGCTGGGTCATCGCTCCGACAACAAGGGGGATCGCAAACGGCTGATCCTGCGCTGCTGTTTTGCCGGTGTAGCGCTCTCCTTGCTGTTTGCCTGGAACCGCAATTACTGGTTATTGGCGAGTCTGGGGGTGTTGCTGGCGGCACTGGCGGCCACTGCCAGCCCCCAGTTGTTTGCCCTAGCGCGGGAGTATTCGGACAGCCGTAACAAGCGGGCGGACATGTTCAGCTCGGTGATGCGGGCTCAATTTTCGCTGGCCTGGGTGATAGGCCCGCCCATCGCCTTTGCGCTGGCCATCGGCTATGGCTTCGAGCTGATGTACCTGGCCTCGGCGCTGGCCTATCTGCTCTGCGCGTTTGTGGTGTGGCGCTGGTTGCCCTCCCTGCCGCTACCCAACATGGCTGAAGAGACCGAGCGGGTCAGCAGCTGGCGGGATCCGGCAGTGCGGGCGCTCTTTATCGCCTCCACCCTGATGTGGACCTGCAACAGCATGTACCTCATCAATATGCCGCTTTATATCACCCGCGAGCTGGGACTGGATGAGAAGCTCGCAGGGATATTGATGGGCACTGCCGCTGCCATCGAGATCCCCTTTATGTTGCTGGCAGGCTACTACACGGCCCGTTTTGGCAAGCGCCCCATGATGTTGCTGGCGGTGCTGTCCGGCGCTTTGTTTTATGGCGGACTGGTGACCCTCACTGATCAACATGCCCTGATTGGGCTGCAGCTGTTCAATGCCATTTTCATCGGCATAGTGGCGGGGATCGGCATGTCTTATTTTCAGGATCTGATGCCGGGACGGGCAGGGGTGGCAACCACCCTGTTTGCCAATAGTATCCGTACCGGTTCCATCATGGCGGGGGCCATCGCCGGTGTGGTGGCGGAGGTGTGGAGTTTTCACGGGGTCTTTATGGTGGCACTGGTATTGGCGCTGGTGGCACTGGCCGCCTGCTGGCGGGTGCCCGACGTCTGATGGGAGATTTAGCTGTTATTTGCCGTGCCGGGGCTGGGCCCGTGGGAGCTGTGCTGACTCACTCTGATATTCGTTGCGCAGGCAGCGTAGCAGCAGTTCGGTAGCGGGGCCGAGGGATTCCGGGGAGAGGGTCAGCAGATAGGTGTAGAGGTGGCGCTCGTTGCCACTTTCCAGATCCAGCTGTACCAGCGAGCCTTCCGCCAGTTCCCGCTCCACCAGATGACGCGGCAGCCAGGCGTAGCCAAGGCCGAGACGCAGCATGGCGGTTACTTCGTGGTAGTGGGTGGCCTTCCAGCCGATGTCATCTGCATCGTTCCAGTCTACCGAGCGGTGAATGGGGGGATGCAGGCTTATCTGGTTGTGGCCGATCAGCACATCGCTGCGGATCGCCCCCCTCTCCTGTGCCAGCGGATGGCTGGCGGCGCAGAGGGGCAGCAGGGATACCTCGTCCAGCGGCAGGCCAGCCTGATCGCCGGGCAGGTGCTCGGAGAGCATCAGATCCCCCGGCTGCAGGGCATTGAAGTGACAGTGAATACGTTCGTGCAGATTGATCCGGCAACCCCGGCTGCGGGGATAGAAGCTGGCCAGCGCCCGATAGAGGCGATCCCTTGGCTGCAACGCCGAGACATAGAGGTTGATCTGCGGCTCCCAATGGCGCTCTAGGTTGTTGGCCAGATTCTCCAGCTCCTCCACCTGCTGGCTCAACTGCCGTGCCCGCTTGAGGAAGATCTCTCCCGCCGGGGTCAGCACCGCCTTGCGACCGCGCACCTCCAGCAAGGGCACTCCCAGACTCTGCTGCAACTTCGCAACCGCATGATTGAGGGAGGACTGGCTCTTGTTCAGCGCCTCGGCCGCCTGGGCGTAGCCGCCGCAATCGACCACCGCCTGAAAGATCCGCCATTGCTCAAACGTGCTCTTGGGACGAAACATAATTCAACCTGATTGGAGATAGGATGGTCAGGGGCTGCTACAGGGAGCCGAAGCTCCCTATTCAATTTAATCCCTGCGGCACAACTCTCTGGGTATTTTATTGATTTATTTGGGCTGGGCCACGCAACTTGTTTATTTCGGCTGCGCTACCTGCTTATTTGGGCTGCGCCATCTGTTTATTTCGGCTGGGCCACAAAAGTCTGGCCGGTTTTGCCGCGGCTGTCTGACCCCATCAGGTAGAGGTAGAGCGGCATCAGGTCGGCCGGGGTCTTGAGGTTCATGGGATCCTCTGCCGGGAAGGCGCTGGCGCGCATCTTGGTGCGGGTACCGCCCGGGTTGAGGGTGTTGACCCGCACGCCGGTGTTCTCCAGCTCGTCGGCCAGCACTTCCATCATCCCCTCGATGGCGAATTTGGAGATGGCATAGGTGCCCCAGTAGGCGCGCCCTTTGCGTCCCACGCTGGAGGAGGTGTAGACGATGGAGGCTTCGCCCTGCGCCTTGGCAGTCTGACGCAGCAGTGGCAGCAGCGCCTGGGTTAGCAGGAATTCTGATTTGACGTTGACCTGCATCACCTCGTCCCACTCTTTCTCTTGAATGTGTTCAAACGGGGAGAGGGTGCCGAGCAGACCGGCGTTGAACAGCACGCCGTCGAGGCGGCCAAACTGCTGGGCGAAGGTCTCGGCCATGCCACGGTAGTGGGCAGCAGTGGCCCCTTTCAGATCCACCGGCACTATGGCGGGCAGCGGATAACCGGCGGCTTCAATCTGGTCATACACGGCTTCGAGTTTGGCGCTGGTGCGGCCGAGCAGGATCACGGTGGCACCGTGGGCGGCGTAGGTGAGGGCGGCTTCGCGGCCGATCCCGTCGCCGGCACCGGTGACCAGAATGACTTTATCCTTGAGCAGATCGCGGGGTGCCTGATAATCGAGCATGACAACTCCTGTTAACAAATTCCGGCCATAAGTGCATGGCAATCGGCGCTAAGTGTACTGATCCGCGCGCCTGTTTGACCAGCCAGTGGCAAGAAAAATGTGAACAAAATAGAGAGGTTGTGATGCTTGGGTTGGTTTTTCGACATGCTGACTGCGATTTTTTGCGCGCATCCGTCAAACTCCCTAGAATGTGACGAAAACCGATCCATTGTGGAGTCCATCGTGACATTTCTGACCGAATACGGCCTGTTTCTGGCCAAGACAGTGACCTTCCTGCTGGCCATCGGCGCCATCATCATGATGATCGTTAGCAGCCGCCAGCCGAAAGCGCGCAAGGGGGAGCTGGTGGTGACCGATCTCTCGAGCGAGCTGGAGCAGGGGCAGTTTGCCCTCAAGAGCGCGCTGGCCAGCAAGGCCGAACGCAAGGTGCTGGAAAAGCAGCAGAAAGAGGAGCAGAAAAAGCGCACCAAGGCGGGGGATGAGCGCAGTCGCCTGTTCGTGCTCGATTTCAACGGCAGCATGGATGCCAAAGAGGTGGCCTCCTTGCGCGAGGAGGTGAGCGCGGTGATCGGCGTGGCCCAGCCCGGCGACGAGGTGCTGCTGCGACTAGAATCCGGTGGCGGCGTGGTGCATGGCTACGGCTTGGCCGCTTCCCAGTTGCAACGGCTGCGGGACAAGGGGGTCAAACTCACGGTGGCCATCGACAAGGTGGCGGCGAGCGGCGGCTACATGATGGCCTGCGTGGCGGATCAGATCCTGGCTGCCCCCTTTGCCATCGTCGGCTCCATCGGGGTGATCGCCCAACTGCCGAACTTCAACAAGTTGCTGAAAAAGCACGACATCGAATTCGAGATGCACACCGCCGGTCAGTACAAGCGCACCATCACCATGTTCGGTGAGAACGACGATCTGGGGCGCGAGAAGTTTCGCGAGGAGCTGGGCGCCATCCACGAGCGCTTCAAGGCCTTTGTGGCCGAGCACCGCCCGCAACTCGATATCGATCAGGTCACCACCGGTGAGCACTGGCTGGCGAGTCAGGCCAAGGGACTGGGGCTGGTGGATACTCTCTGCACCAGCGATGACTACCTGCTGGCGCAGGCCAGCCACCACAAGGTGATCGGTATCAGCTATCGCAAGCCAAAAAGCCTGACCCAGAAGCTGGGGCAGCAGGGCGCGCAGGCGCTCGAAGCCGGACTGGGGCGTTTGTGGCAGCAGAGCCCCTGGCGCTAAGCCCGCCCCTCTGGCGTTAGCCCGAGGGGAAACCCGTGATAAAAAGGCCAGCCGGTGCCCACCGGCTGGCCTTGTTGCATCCGGTGGCACCTTGATGGTGAGCGAGCATTGTTTCTATTGAAGCCCTCTGTTACAACTGAATGCTTTCCCCGTTTAATGAAGGATCTTGTGGTAACCGCTGCGGGGTCATGGAGCAGAGCTATGTCATGGAGCACCTTCAGGCACTTTACCCCGCTGGTCTGGATCGTCATTCTGGGCACCTTCATGGTGCGCACCAGCTACTACATGGTGTGGCCCTTCCTCTCCATTTTGCTTTATCGGGAGTATGACCTCTCGGCCACCTTCATCGGCCTGTTGCTGGGGGGCTCGATGGCCCTCTCCACTCTGGTGAGTTTCTATGGCGGCTGGCTCTCTGATCGCTTCGGGCGGCGCAGCATACTGCTGGCCGGTTGTCTGGTAGCGATGCTCTGTTTCGGCCTGCTCGGCTTTTCGCACACTGTGTTCTGGCTCGGGATCGGGGTGATGGGCAGCGGCCTCTCGTCGGGGCTCATTGATGCCCCCGGCAAGGCGCTGATGGCCGACAGCCTGGCCTCGGCCAAGGCGCGGGAGCTGGCACTGCACCTGCGCTATTTTCTGCTCAACCTGGGGGCGGCGTTGGGGCCGCTGCTCGGGGTGACCCTCGGGATCAATGCCCAGCAGGAGACCTTCCTGTTTCTGGTGGTGAGCTATCTGCTGCTGGCGCTGGCCTTTGGCTGGGGATTTCGCAAAGCTGGCAGCGCAGCAAAGCCGGGGGCGGCTGGCCCCGGGCTGCGGGATGCCATCAAGGTGCTGCTGGCGGATCGGGCCTTCCTGCTGCTGGTGATGGCCAACTTGTTGATGGTGCTGGTCTACTCCCAGTTTCACTCGCCTCTGGTGCAATACCTGACCCGGGCCGGTATGCCGCAGGTGGCCGAGCTGATTGCCCTGCTGGTGGCAACCAATGCCCTGACCGTGGTGCTGCTGCAATTTCCGCTGCTGCGGTTATTGTCACGCTGGCCGGTGCGGGTGCGGCTTCATATCGGCATGGCGCTCTTTCTGGCGGCCCAGCTGCTCTTCGCGCTGGGGGATCCGACGGTGCGCAGCCACTGGTTTGGCGCCGTGCTGCTGCTCAGTATCGGCGAGACCATCCTGTTCCCCCTGCTCAACGTGCTGATCGACCAGATGGCCCCGCCCCACCTCAAGGGGAGCTACTTTGGCGCCAGCGCATTGGCAGGGTTGGGCGGGGCCGCAGGCGCGCTGCTGGGAGGCTGGATCCTCGAGCAGTGGAGCGGCCAGCTGCTCTATGTGCTGATGGCACTGCTCTGCGTGGTCACCTTCTGGCTTTATGAAGCTGGCGCCCGTCATCATGGGCGGCGGAGCTCCTCCGCTCGGGAGGAGGCCGCCAGGTAGTGTGTCCCAGAGCAGCCAAGGTGCCGTGATTAAAAGGTCAGTACCTTGTCGGCGGTCAGGGTCCACTGGGCCAGCATCGGCAGGGTGCCGACCTCAATGCCCTCGATCAGCGGCAGGGCAGTGATGCCACGGGCGTCGGTGCAGGTCTTGCACAGGCGAATGGTCACCCCTTGCGCCAGCAGGATCTCCAGCATCTGGCGCAGGTTGTACCCCTCTGCCGGCGCCTGACCGGCCAGCGCCGCGCCCACCGCATCGGACATCAGGAACAGTTTGAGGCTGGCGCCACCCTGCTCGTTGAGGGCGATAGCGAGACGCAGGGCGTTAAACAGGGATTCGCTGCCGTAGGGGGCGCCGTTGGCAATCACCACAATCTGTTGATTCATAAGAGACTCCTGATCCTAAAAAGCGTCATTGTAGAACCAATAGGGTGGCGATGGCGTGATGGTTCGCAATTTCTGTCGTCTCTTTTGGCCAACGGCTTGACCTCTGTCCGTATCAGGGTTCTCATCATCTGCTCGAAGAGATGATGGGATGAGCCCTTATGTGGAAAATAGTAGGAACAGGATTGCTGTTGTTGGCGAGTCAGGCTCACGCCAGTCAACCGGTCGGCTGCGATGCTCGCTTGCAGGCAGTCAATGCTCAGCTGGTGTTTGCCAAGGCGCACAACAACAGCGGGGAAATTGCCGGATTGGAGAGTGCCGCCCGCAATATCAAGACCTATTGCACCGATGAGGGGCTGCTTAAGGAGCAGCAACAGCGGGTGAGTCAGCGTCAGCGCGAAGTGACTGAGCGTCAACGTGACTTGCAGGAGGCGACAGCTGGCGGCAAGCCGGAGAAGATCGCCAAGCGGCAGGCCAAGCTGGAAGCATCCCAAACCCAGCTGCTGGAGGCCCAGCGCGAACTGGAAGCCTTGAACCGGCTGGTCGGTAAGTGATGATCTGCGACTGACCGCAGGATCAAAAAAGGCCGATTGCTCGGCCTTTTTTCATTTTACTCTCTGTGCATCAGTTACTGCCGGTGCATCCGCACGAACTTTTCCATCAGCTGATCTTCGGTCTCCACATGAGCGGGATCCCAGATGATGCAGTCGATAGGGCAGACGCTGATACAGGTCGGTTTCTCATAGTGACCGACGCACTCGGTGCAGCGACTGGGGTCGATCTCGTAGATCTCCTCGCCAAGCGTGATGGCCTGGTTGGGGCACTCGGGATCGCACATGTCACAGTTGATGCACTTGTCGGTGATGAGCAGTGACATCTCAAGCGGCCGAATGGGGCTGACGGGTATCCTGACGCTCGCCGAGGTTGCGCAGCAGGATGCCGAAGTTGACGTCTACTTCTTTCGGCACTGGCACATAGACCACGTGACCGTTGCCCGGCGCGGTATCAATCAGCTCGCCCTTGCGGTTCTGCATCTGCTCCAGATTGAAGCTGAGGTTACCCTGCGGGGTCATCAGCTCCAGGCTGTTGCCCACCAGGAACTTGTTCTTCACCTCGACCTCGACCATGTCGCCGTTACGACCGGTGATCTCGCCGACAAACTGCTGGGTGTCGGAGACCGAGTAGCCGTAGTCGTAGTTCTGGTACTCGCTGTGGTTATGACGGCGCAGGAAGCCCTCGGTGTAGCCGCGGTGGGCCAGATTCTCGAGGGTGCCCATCAGGCTGCGATCGAACGGACGACCCGCCACCGCATCGTCGATGGCCTTGCGATAGACCTGAGCGGTACGGGCGCAGTAGTAGAAGGACTTGGTGCGACCTTCGATTTTCAGCGAGTGAACGCCCATCTTGGTCAGTCGCTCGACGTGCTCGACGGCGCGCAAGTCTTTGGAGTTCATGATGTAGGTGCCGTGCTCGTCCTCGAACGCGCTCATGTACTCGCCCGGGCGGTTGGATTCTTCCAGCAGCACCAGCGCATCGGTCGGTTTGCCAAGGCCTAGCGTGTTGTCCGGACGGATGGCGATGGGCTCCTGACGGTGGACGATCTGGCCCACGTCATCTTCCTTGCCCTCGTGCACCTTGTACTCCCAGCGGCAGGAGTTGGTGCAGGTGCCCTGGTTGGGGTCACGCTTGTTGATGTAGCCGGAGAGCAGGCAGCGGCCGGAGTAGGCCATGCACAGCGCCCCGTGGACGAACACTTCCAGCTCCATCTCCGGCACCTGCATGCGGATCTCTTCGATCTCGTCCAGCGACAATTCGCGGGAGAGAATGGCGCGGGTCAGGCCCATCTGATGCCAGAACTTCACCGTGGCCCAGTTGACCGCGTTGGCCTGCACCGAGAGATGAACCGGCATATCCGGGAAGGCTTCGCGCATCATCATGATAAGACCGGGGTCGGACATGATCAGCGCATCCGGCTTCATCTCCACTACCGGGCGCATATCGCGGATAAAGGTCTTGAGCTTGGAGTTGTGGGGCTGGATGTTGGCCACCACATAGAACTGCTTGCCCAGCGCATGGGCTTCGTTGATGCCCAGCTGCAGGTTTTCGTGATCGAATTCGTTGTTGCGCACCCGCAGGCTGTAGCGGGGCTGGCCGGCATAGACGGCATCGGCGCCATAGGCATAGGCGTAACGCATGTTCTTGAGGGAACCTGCGGGGGAGAGCAATTCTGGTTTAAACATGGCGGACTCTTTATATCTGATTGCAAATCAGGACGATGCCACCTGATGGCATCGTAGTGGTTGAGCAGCGGTGCAAGATGACACTCCGGGAGGAGGTTCAATGCCGCGCGACCCGATGACGGCATATCCGGGGCCTATCTAAAAAAGGTGCGCCGGATATTCGGGGTGCGAGATTGTACTCGCCCCCACGTCATCATGCAATTTGGCAGCAAATTGTTGGCTGCGCGAGCCGATAGGACGCCGATATGAAATAGCCGCTCAGGCCCAACGGGAGAGGGGGGAGGGTATGGCGTAGGCGTAACCCTGCTGGTAGTCACAGCCGAGGCGATTGGCTATCTCGATATGGGTCTGGTTTTCTACCCCTTCGCACACCACTTTCATACCGAGCCGCTGCAGGTACTCCACCAGTCCGGTCAGCATGCGCAAGGCATGGCTACTCTTGGTTGCTTGCAGCAGCAGGGAGCGATCCAGCTTGATGATCTCGTAGGGGAGCGCCATCACTCGCTGAAAATTGCACTCCTGGGTGCCAAAGTCATCGCAGGCGATATGGGCACCGTGGCTGCGCAGCACCTCGATAAGAGACAGATCCTTGCGCTGTAGCGGGGCGTATTCCACCACCTCGAACCAGATTGCGATATCCAGCTTGCGGGCCTGCAGCAGCACCAGCAGCAACAGGTTCTGATAGGTGGCACAACCCAGCGCCGGATTGAGGTTGATGGAGAGCATGCAGGACTTCCCCTTCGCCAGTGCGGGCAAGTCGCGCAGAATGGCTCTGAGCATGACGATATCCACATGCAGGGACTCTTCATCGCTGAGGGAGGGAAAGTCGATCCCCTGATAACGCTGGTGGCGGGGCTCCCAGCGTCTGGCCAGCACTTCAAAACCGATGACCTGGCGATCCCGGTCAACGATTGGTTGATAAAAGGGCACGGCAATGTCCGCTGTCGTCAGGGATGCCACGTCACTGACCGGAAACTCTTCTTTGAACGCAAACATGGCACTTACCTGTTGACGGATATGGTTGCTCATAATACAGGAGGGCACGTTCAAAACTCCGTAGGAATAGTCTGATAATTAGCCTGACTTTGCGAATGCAATATAGGACTATTCTGATTAACTTCCCCCGTCATTCTACCTAGACTGGCCGCAGCGATATGCAACTGACGCCTTTTTTAATAAATGGCATCTATTAAATTAACGTCGGCATGTGAAAACCAGTCTGGAATAAAAATGAAAAGAATATATCTCATCCTGCTGCTGATGTTCAGCGGTAAACTTTTTGCATCGGCTGAGATTAGCATAGGCACGCTTTATGACTATATGTCAGGCCAGCAAAGTACCTATTTAAAACGCATTCGTAATCAGGGTGACGCGACCGCCTTCGTCAAGGTGGCAATTCACGAGATCACCTACGATGCGGCAGGCCAGCCGCAGGAGTCGGCAGAGCTGACCGAGGCGCGCCGGGCACTGATTGCCAGCCCCTCCCGCATGATTATTCCGGCCAATGGGGTGCAGGCAACCCGGCTGCTGTTTATGGGGGAACGGGACAAAGAGCGCTATTTCAGGGTCCGTTTTATTCCCGTATTACCAAAACAGGAGGATGGATTCGATCTGGATGCCAATATGGCTCAAGAGAATCAGCAGCAGGTTTCTGCCGGGGTAAATATATTGACCGGCTTTGGTGCCATTATTTTTGTGATGCCAAAAGAGAGTCGCTTTGATACCCGATTGATAAAGACAGACACCATGACCACAGTCGTGAATAAAGGCAATGCCACCATAGTGCTGGATTTTTTTGAAGAGTGCGATGGGCGGAAAAGAAACTGTTCCACCCCAAGCAAGATCCATCTGTTGCCAAATATGCAGAAGCAACTGATGAAAAAGAGCGATCACCTTTATCGGTTCGAACTGATCGAAGGTGACAAGAGCAGAAACATGGTGATTGGTCACTGATGTTTCGTATATCCGAGAGAGGAGAGAGTGATGAAAGTATGGATAGCTGCGCCTCTGGCAATGCTGGTATCGGCCAACTTGATGGCGGCGGAACGTATTGAGCATCAGGTCACTGTGACCGCCCAGATCCCGACCGAGGCTTTCTATGTGCAGCCGACCGGCGGGGACAACTGGATGAGCACGCCGCAGAAGCTGGCCTACAACCCTTATACCAAGAAGCTGGACAAGCTGAGCAAGCAGCTGGATGCCAAGAGCACCATAGGCGCGATTAAAGGTTATCTGACCAACCCGGCGGCGATGACCAGCGGCAATGACTACATTCCCCTGACCGTCAAGATTGATGGCGTTACCTTGGGCACCACCTCGGCAGAAGTCATGAAGGCCGATGATGCCAAGACCGGCAAGTTGCTGGGGCTGGAAGTGATCCCGGCGGATGCCCCTGACGCCGGCTACAAGCCAGGCAACTACCAGGGGGTGGTGAGCATGATATTTGAATCGGAAGCGCCACCAAAAGGTCCGTAAATAAATGACGGTCATTAAAATTGGCTCCCTGTATCGGGGGAGCCTTTTCGTCTGCGTTTAGAAGAGTGAGACAGGTTGTGCCGTATTTCTCTTTCCTGCTGATCCTGGTTGTGTTGTGCGTACCTGCCTGGGCCACGGGAGGGCGAACCACACAACCTCTTGATCTGTTGCAACAAGCGGAAGATTTACCTGATGGTTTTGCCGATCACTTCTTCGGCGTCCCGCTGGCGGTGCGCATCCTGGTGGATGGGCAACTGCTGGGGGAAGGCGAGATAGTGCTGGGCAAAGACACCAGCGTGCAACTGCTGGCCCTGACCGACAGCCACGAGAGTGAGCTGGAAGAGCGGGACCGCCAGCGCTGGAGCAAGGTGTTGAGCGAGCCTCATCTGCTGGGCCCTTGCCAGAATCAGTGCGCCGACCAGGTGCTGGCGCTGGAGTACAGCCTGGAAAATTCCCAGTTGTCGGTGCTGACGGCGGGAGCAGAAAAGGGAGTGCACGCGAGCCGCTATTACAGCCTGCCCAGCGGGGGCAGCTATGGCGCCCTGTTGCGCAACCAGCTGAACCTGGCTCAGGGGGAAGGGGAGCAGCGCAGTGGCCGTTACAACCTGATGGCCCAGGGCAGCATAGGCCAGTGGACCCCACTGCTGGAGGGGGAAGTGAGCCAGTCCGGCAGCGGGCAGGTGGCACAGCACCATGTGCAGCAACTTTATGCCGAGCGTGAGGGAGAGGGGCGCTTCTACCGGTTGGGCTACTTCTCGCCCTATGCCCAGGGCCTGGTGCGTCAGCCTACCTTGTTTGGCGGCGGAACTCCGACTGTGCTGGGGGTCATGCTGGGGGACTCCGACACCCTGTTGATAGAGCAGGGTCAGGCCAGTACCACGCCGCTCTATGTCACCCCGAGCCGACCCGGCATGGTGGAGATCTATCGGGATGGGCAGCTCATCAACTCGCAGCAGGTGATCTCGGGCTTGCAGGCGCTGGATACCAAAGTACTGCCCGCCGGCATCTACGAGGTGGAGTTGCGGGTGCTGGAAGATGGTCAGGTGACCGAGCGGCGCAGAGAGATGATCTACAAGCCGATGAACTGGCAAAACCCGGATGAAAGCTGGCGCTTCAACCTGTTTGTGGGCCAGCAGACCCGCTTGCTCAGCAACTGGGAAGAGGAGACGGCCCGGCCTCTGAGCAGCGGCATCATGCTCAACCATCTGCTTACCCCCTCGGTGATCGTCGGGGCATCCAGCCAGTATATCGACCAGCGCTGGCAGCATGGTCTCTCGGCTGACTGGAGCCTGGATAACCAGTGGCGACTGTTTGGCAACCTGATGGCGACTCAAGGCCTGGGCAGTGGCTTCGACTTGCAGGCTTTGTATCACTATGGCGAGGGCAGCCTGGTGCTGAGCCATCAGCAGCAGCGCCAGCAGGGGCAAGCCGACGGAGAGAGCCGCGACCTCAAGCAGAGCAACCTGTCGTTGCAGCAGCGGCTCGATGAGCGCCACTCCGCCAACATCTATCTGGCCCATCAGGTGGGGCGGGGGCTGGGGGCCGATCTGGGCTGGCGCTACAACGGCGATCTGCTCGGTCAGACGGTGAGCTGGAACCTGACGGTGTTCGACCGGCCGGGTAGCATCAGTACCGATAATGCGAGGGACAGGGGGGGCATGATCTCCCTGAGCATGAACCTGGGGGGTGATCGCAGCCTGCTGGCCATCGGCATCGGCAGCCGAACCTCCCGTTCCGGCGGGCAGGAGCGCAACGCCTCTCTCAGTTACCAGCAGTTGCTGGAGTGGGGGGCACTGCAGAGCGTGGGGGCCAACCTGACCACCGACAGCTACGGCGTCGGCACTGCAGGTTACGCCAGGTTTCAGGGGGAGTTGGTCAGCGGTGATGCTCACCTGCAATCTTCCTCCTATAACCGGGCCCTGAGCGGCGGGCTCAACCTCGACAGTACCCTGGCGTTTGGTGATGAGGGCAGCCTGACCATGACAGGTCAGCCGCAGGGGTACGAGGCGGGCATGATAGTGGACCTGGAATCCGATATGCCTGAGCTGACTCTGCGCGCCGATGACGATCAGGGCGGCAATATCAAGTTGCGGCCCGGCCGCAACCTGATACCTGTCGCCGCCTATCGCAGCGGTGCCGTGCAGCTGGATCTGGCTGGCCAAGATGCGCCCTCGGTGAGCATTCGCCCCAACGTGCTGCCCTATCACCTCAACAAGGGCGGGGTGGCCTATCACCAGGTCCGGGTGATGAAGACGGTGACAGTGATAGGCCGTCTGCTGGATGGGCAGGGTGCGCCATTGAAGGGGGCCATGGTGGTCAACCACGCGGGCCGCACCGTCAGCGAGGCCGATGGCTTCTTTGCGGTGGAGATGAGCGAGCGTAATCCCAGCTTGCAGGTGGAGTATCAGGGATCGCAGCAGTGCGATCTAGCGCTGGACACGGCCCGAGCAGAACGTCAGCAGGAAGTGTTGTTACTGGGCGATCTGGTCTGCAGTGCCCAGGCCTGGGCCAGTCAATAAGTGCTTAAGCAGGAAGAGATAATGAGAGCTGGTGTGATGCATTATGGTTTGTGGCTAGTCGTGCTGTTTGGGTTACCCGTGCAGGCAGCATCTATCAATGTGACTGCAGAATATAAGCCCGCGACGTATGAAGTAGATGGGGCAAAATTTATTAACACAACACCTTGCCATAGTGAGTCTTGGTCAGGGTTTTGGTGTAGTGGTACATCGACAGTAGACCAGTCACAGCCAGTTTTTATATCAATGAGAATACAGCGTGTAGTAAAAAATAATAATAATCTGATAGATGCACTTACTTATCTTGGGTTTGTTGGTGCTCGCGATGTTTCTCTTGTTAATCAAGATAGCGGGAAATCATATACGTTTAAATTCATTCTTACTAAAATCGGTGCCTATATGAACCCTAATATTTCTAAGGAGGCGCTTGTTAATGACTCAGACTGGCTGCGGCATATCGATGGAGATTGTCAATACTCTTTACCTTCTTGGGCCAGTTGGTCCGAGGTTGCTTATCTTTATGACATAAAACCTGCAAATCAGTTGGCGGGAGGGAAATGCTATCATAATAATTTCAAACCTACATTTTCAAGCAATAGCACTGCTTTGTCAAAGATATATCTTGGTTATAAATTACATGCACCTGACCCACTGAAAATGGAGAATGGTGTTTATAAAGGGAGTTTGGTCTTATCAATTGGTCGGAACAAGGATCTAGATTTTGGCAATGGCACTTATTCAGATAACCAGTTAACGATTAATTTTACCATGACAGTTCGTCATCAAATAAAAATGGAGTTTCCCCCTGGCGGTGACAAAGTTTTATTACAACCACCTGGTGGATGGCATGACTGGATTTATCGTGGAAAATCACATCAACCACCTCACTTGATTGCAGAGTTACCATATCGACTATGGTCTAGCGCAGGTTATAATGTTTGGTTGAATTGTCAATATCCTGATGGTGAATACTGCATGCTAAATAATACCCGCACTGGCCATAAAGCTCGATTTGATGTTATTTATCAAAATGGAGCTAAAAAAGAGTTTGTTTTAACGAAAACAAAAAAAGCATTTGGAGGTTTATCAAAAAATGCAGCACGGACTCTTATATTCAAGATTGATAAACCAGCCTTGACCGAGATGATGAAGTTTCCTGGGAGCACTTATAAAGGCAATGTGACTATTATTTATGATGCCGCAATTTAAATTGACTTCAACATTTTCCGGTCAAAGATCAGGCCAACCCTTGCTCTTTGGCATAGTGAAACAGGGCGCTATCGCTTTGCAGGCCGAGCCGCAGCATGGCACTTTTCTTCTGGGTACTGATGGTCTTGACACTGCGGTGCAGGTACTCGGCCACCTGTGTGACGGACATCCCGCTGGCCAAGAGTCGCACTACTTCACTCTCTTTGGGGGTGAGGTGCACCAGGCTGCTCTGGTGATCCAGGCCCGTTTCGGCCAACAGGTTTTTCACCGAACTGCCGATATAGCTGTGTCCGGATAATATCTGACGAATGGCATCGGATAATTCGCTGATCACCGCTTTTTTGAGCAGGACACCGCTCACCCCCAATTGGATCAGTGACTGCAAGATACCGGCATTGTGGATCTGGGTCAGCACAATCATGGGCAGCTTGGGATAATCACGGCGCAACTGCTGGATCATGACCATGCCATCGCTGCGGATATCTCCCGGCATGCTGAAGTCGGTGATCAGCAGGTCACAATGATGCTGCTGCAATAATACAAGTAAGTCAGATACTTGGTGTGCTTCTGCAATTACTTCACAGTGAGGTTGTATCTGTTCAATCAGGCTGCGGATCCCGGTCAGAATCAAGGGGTGGTCATCGGCAAGAATAATCTTGAAGGACATGGATGAGCCTCTTATAAAGCGGTGAATAATATTCAGACTATCAAAGCTAGCATTTCTATACTACCGTGCGCACCCTATTTTTTCAGGTGCATCTATCTTTTGGTAAATATACGTGAATCGTTATGCCTATATATTATTCGCTTATGTCATTAATCAAACGATTCATAATTATTGTCTCGGTTTTTTTCTTGACGCCTGCCGTATTTGCGGAAAAAGGGCCTTCTGTACCCACGATTGAAGTAGGCATATTGGCCGGAGGGTGGGGCCCTTTTCAGCAGTGGGACGGCAAGGTCGCATCCGGCTTTAGCGTTGAATTGATGGAACAATTAGCCAAAAAGCTGGACTACCGGATTGCCTGGCAGGTCTACCCCGACTGGGAGGCCATGTATACCGATGCCTGCCGTGGCAAGCTGGATATCCTGCTCGATGCCTTTAACTCTGAGGTGCGTCAGTGCGTCACCTATAGCCTGCCCTACTACACCTCGCCGACCGTGGTGGTGGTGCGACAAGACAGCGCCCTGTTTCGGGATGTGAGCCAGTTGCAGTCCGCGAGCATTGCCATCGAAAAAGGCTTTCTGACAGAGAAGCTGGTCAAGCTGCACTACCCGAATGTCACGCCCCGGCTTTTTGTCGATACCCGCAGCGCACTGCAGGCGGTTGAACAAGGGCAGGCAGATGCCTATATCGGCAACCTCCATGTGGCCAATCTGTTTATCGAGCGTCACCCGGCGTTGGCGGTGGTCGCCCAGTCTCCCTTGTTGATGGAAACCCTGCATCTTGGCGTCGCCAGCCAGAAACACACCCTTGCTATCCGGCTTGATACTGCTATTCAGGCGCTGACGGTCGAGGCGCGCAGTGAACTGGAGAAACGCTGGCTGGGGGAGAGTCTGGAGCCCAACTTCATGGGCCACAGCAATTTTTTGCTGCGCCCTGATGAGCGAGCCTGGCTCTCGATGCTGCCGCCGCTAAAGTTGGGATTGATCCCCGGCTGGGTGCCCTTCTCTTATCACGATGAGGGTGGCAACCCGGTCGGCTTGATGGCTGATTATCTGGACTTGCTGCAAGAGAAGCTGGGGCTGGCATACAGCCGTGTGCCGGTGCAGAGCTGGCCCGAGCTGCAGCAGTTGCTGCTGCATCACGATGTGGATCTGGCGGTATTGCCTACCCGGATCATTGAACGGTTGGTGGGTTGGCATGCCAGCGAGCCCTTTGCATCATTCCCGATGGTACTGGTGACGGCCCGTGGCAGCCTCCCTATCGGGGATCTCTCTGATCTGGCCGGTAAACAGTTGCTGTTGACCGACAGCATGTTGATACCCCAGCTCAGGGCGCTGGTGCCCGATCTTGAACTAACCACGACCCGGGATGCCAGCGAGGGGCTGGCCCGTGTCGCCGCTGGGGACGGGGATGCCTATATCGGCAATCTGGTGGTGGTCTCCCGCCTTATCACCGATCAGTTTGATGACCGACTCCATATTGCCGCGCCCACCCCCTTCAAGGATGAGCTGGCCGTTGCGGTACGTGAGCCCTACGCCCCCTTGCTGCCCTTGGTCAACCGGGTGTTTGTCAGCATGAGCGACAAGGAGAAGCGCCAGATCCGCAATAGCTGGCTGGCGCTGAACTATAGCGAGGGGATCCCCCGAGCAAAGCTGGTACGCACCCTGTTGCCCGCCGGGGTGGCGATCACGCTCTTTATCCTGGTGCTGTCGGTGGCTTACTGGCGGCTGCGTCAGGAGATTGTCCGTCGTCATCAGGTTGAGGCTGCACTGGCCAGAGCCAAGGCCAAGGCGGAATCAGCCGCCACTCAGAAAGGGGAGTTTCTGGCCACCATGAGCCACGAAATTCGCACGCCGATGAATGGCATCGTCGGTATGGCGGAGCAGCTCACCTTTACCGAGCTGACCCAGGATCAGCGCCAGATGGTGGAGGTCATCAACCGCGGTGCCCAGGGGCTGCATGCGCTGATCGACAATGTGCTCGACTTCGCCAAGCTGGAGGCGGGCAAAATGCAGCTCGAACAAGCCCCGTTGCTTGTCCGGGAGCTGCTCGACAGCGTGCTGACCATGACGGTGAGCGAGGTGCACCGTAAGGGGTTGCGCGTCTATCTGTGGGCTGATGCCGGTGTGGCGGCTCGGGTGAGCGGTGATGCGCTGCGTCTGCGCCAGATCCTCTTCAACTTTGTCAGCAATGCCATCAAGTTCACCGAGCGGGGCTTTATCGAGATCTCGGTGCAACTGCTGGCGCAAGGGGAGGGGCAACAACAACTGCGGTTCGGCGTGCGCGACAGCGGTATCGGCATGAGCCCCGAGGCGCTTGGCCGGATCTTCAATGCCTTTGAGCAGGCGGAGAGCTCCACCACCCGCAGTTACGGTGGCAGCGGTTTGGGGCTGAGTATCTGCCAGACCCTGGCCACCTTGATGGGGGGCGAGATCCGGCTGGAGAGTGCCCCGGGGCTGGGCACTTTCATCAGCCTGACGGTCACGTTGCCAGTGCTGGCACAGCGAGAGCCGGATCTGCGTCTCAACGGCGTGCAAGCCCACATCGATCTCCATGATGAGAAGTTGTGCCACACCCTACTGTTGCATCTTGATGCCTTGGGGGTAACACGAACGTCAGAGTCTGGTGATGCTCATTTGCGTTTCACAGACCATGAGCTGGCGGGCAACGGGCTCATCCGGGTGCTGCCGCTGGCAACCCCCCTCGGCTTTCGCTGTGATGAGGAGGGTTACATTCTCAACAGCAATCCCATGACTTGGCATGCGGTGTGGGAAGTCTGCTATCGCCAGCTTGGCTTGAGCGATGGGACGGCAACGAAAGCGATGCGAAAGAGCGCACCCATGCAGCCCTGCCGGGTATTGCTGGTGGAGGACAATCCCCTCAACCAGTCGCTGGTGATACGCCAGCTCAGGCAACTTGGGATGAACTGCGATGTGGCAGAGCATGGCCAGCAAGCCCTCGAGATGGTCGCGCAGCATCCCTATGATCTGGTGCTATGTGACTGTCAGATGCCGGTGATGGATGGGTATGAGTTCACTCGCAGGGTGCGGGCGGGTGAGGAAGATGAGCGGCTACTGATCATCGCCATGACGGCCAATGTGTTGCCAGAACAGGCTGAACGCTGTTTTGCCGCAGGCATGGACGATCTGCTGGGCAAACCGGTGCTGTTGGATACTCTGCGCCAGATGTTGCAGAAGTGGCAGATCTTACCCGCGCCAACCTTGATTGATGTAGCGGCCATGGAGGCATTTTTTGGTCATGGTGACAAGTTGCGGCAGATGTTTCCGCTTTTTCGCCAGGAGCTTGAACAGTCGATGACACAGGCGCCACTCGATGACAATGGATTGGCCAATTGGGTACATCGTCAGGCGGGCACCATCAGTATGATGATGGCGCCACAGCTGGCTGAACAGGCATGGCGATTGGAAGAGAAAATCCGCCAGTTTGGATCGCCAGCTTGTAGTGATGAGCTGACACGCTTTCGTGCCCAATTACAGCAAATCATCGGGGAGTTGACGCTATTGAGCGAGAGAGATGGGTACTCAGTTATCGAGGGAGAATTGGAGTAAGGGGAACTGTTCACTCATAAAATTGCGGGGGCTGTGGCCATTGCCTGCGGTGGCCAGCCACTCCCAGTCCAGCTTTGGCGAGCCGGCTTTGAAGCGCTGATAGGCAACGCCCTGATGGATGGTCAGAAAGAGGGTCGTGGGGAGTCCCAGCTTGTTGCTGTAGCGCACCATCAGCTCGCCCTGATAGTCGTTGCTTATTCTGACTTTGAGCGCCTGCAGTGTCAGACCGGTTGCATGGCCATGCTCGTCCCAGACTTCAAACATGATGTGAATACTCTGATGTTGATGCTGCCACAATCAGCGATATTGAATGCAGTTGCAACTGTCAAATCTGACATGCTCGGGGAAAAATCGGGAGGAGGGCAGAAAGCGAAAACCCGGCGCTAGGCCGGGTTTTCTTGAATGATGGTGGAGGGAGAAGGATTCGAACCTTCGAAGGCAGAGCCGTCAGATTTACAGTCTGATCCCTTTGGCCGCTCGGGAACCCCTCCACAGGGGTAAAGCATATATTATTCGGCCATATCAATCGGGAAAATGGTGGAGGGAGAAGGATTCGAACCTTCGAAGGCAGAGCCGTCAGATTTACAGTCTGATCCCTTTGGCCGCTCGGGAACCCCTCCACGGGGTATTTCCTGATTGTCACTACTTTCGCACTTGAATGGTGGAGGGAGAAGGATTCGAACCTTCGAAGGCAGAGCCGTCAGATTTACAGTCTGATCCCTTTGGCCGCTCGGGAACCCCTCCCCAAGTGCGAGGCGCATACTAGCAGATCCCCAGCGTTTGTGAACCCCTGACAGGCTGATATGACAGTAAAAAATGACTGTTCGTTGTTTTTTGATACAGCAAGCTCAAAATTCAAACTTATCAGCTAGTTGTAAGCTGATTTTCTGCACAAACCCGCACAGTACAGCTTGGCGAGCGTGGTGAAGAGGAGGCCAATAGCAGAAGACCGCCTGCGTCGGCGGTCTTCTCGGCTATCACATTTAGCGCTGGAACGGGTAGATGGATCCGAGTTTGAGGATCTGGGTCAGCTCGTCCAGTGCACTGCGGGATTCATGCACCAGCGCCGGATCCCGCAGATCATCGAGGCTCAGGCGGTCGCGGTAGTGGCGATCGACCCAGCCGTCGAGGCGGGTGAACTGGCGGTCGTTGATAAGGCAGGCCGGATTGACGGCGGCGAGTTCCTGATCGTTCATGGCAACCCGCAGTCGCAGGCAGGCGGGGCCGCCACCATTGCGCATGCTCTGTTTTACATCCATGTAGTGCACTGCCTTGATCGGCGTGCCCAAGGTCAGCAGCTTGTCGAGATAAGCCGAGACAGCCGGATTGTCGCGACACTCGGTGGGGGCAATGATCGCCATCTCGCCATTGGCCAGGGTGAGGATCTGGGTGTTGAACAGGTAGGATTTCACCGCATCCAGCACCGATACCTCGGCGGTCGGCACTTCGATAAAGTGCAGCTCCCCTTCGCCAAACTTGCCGCTAATCTCGGCCAGCACCGCCTCGGTGTTGAGGAAGGCTTGTTGGTGGAAGAACAGCACGTTCTGGTTGCCCACCGCGATCACGTCGTTGTGAAACACCCCCTGATCGATCACCTCCGGGTTTTGCTGGATAAACACCACGCTCTCCTCGCTAAGGCCGTGCAGGCGGGCGATGGCCTGGCTCGCCTCCAGGGTCTGGCGGGCCGGGTAGCGCTTCGGCGCCGGGCGGGAGTGGTCAAAGGCACTGCGGCCATAGACGAACAACTCTACCCCCGCTTCGCCATAGGCACGGCAGAGCCGGGTGTGGTTGGCAGCCCCCTCGTCGCCGAAGTGATCATTTTCTGGCAGATGGAGGTGATGGCTGAAGTGGTGATCGTTATTGAACACCGCGCGCAGGATGCGGCCGGTGACATCTGGCTCCAGGGAGCGGTGAAACTTGTTGGTCAGGTTGGCGGGGGTGAAGTGAATGCGGCCATCCCGGGTATCGGCACTGGGCGAGACAGTGGCGGCGTTGGCGGTCCACATGCTGGAGGCGGAGTAACAGGCGGCCAGTACGGCGGGTGCCTGTTTGGCGGCTTGCTCCAGCACCCGGGCATCGTTGCCGGTGAAGCCGAGGCGGCGCAGGGTGGCCAGATCGGGGCGCTCCTGTGGCGCCAGTATCCCCTGGGTCATGCCAAGGTCGGTCAGCGCCTTCATCTTGCGTAGCCCCTGTTTGGCGGCCTCTTTCGGATTGGAGGCTTCCTGGGCATTGCTCTGGGAGGCAACGTTGCCGTAAGAGAGACCGGCGTAGTTATGGGTCGGGCCGACCAGACCGTCGAAATTGACCTCGAAGTGCTTCATTGAGTACATCCTTTTTGATTTTTATGAGAGGTTGCGGTTCCTTCCGCGCGTGCTGCGTCGGGGTTGGGCCATTATAAGGAGATTTTATTTTTTTGTAACAAGCCGGTAACTAGCAGCCGTTTTTATGTCGTTTCAGATATAAAAAGAGGGGCGGTATGGCAGAAAAATGAAAAAGCGGTTGCGTCTGGCCCGCTGCCTTCGCATTAATAAATAAAGAAGCGATAAAAGATGTAATGCGGTTCGGGCTGGTCAGGCAAATTTGCTCACAAGATTGCTTTTTCGCGCCAAATCTCTTATACAGCCCCACAAAACCGCACACCAACCCCGTCGGGTGCAATGAGGATAATAGTTACAGCATGGGCAAATCACTGGTCATAGTGGAGTCTCCGGCCAAGGCCAAGACGATCAACAAATATCTGGGCAAGGACTACGTGGTGAAATCCAGCGTCGGTCATGTTCGCGATCTGCCCACCAGTGGCAGCGCCAGCACCGAGCCCAAGAAACCTGTCATTCGCGGCATCAAGTTGAGCGAAACCGAGAAGGCTGCCAAGGATCGCAAGGCTCTGTTCGCCCGGATGGGTATCAATCCGACCGCTGGCTGGCAGGCTAACTACCAGATTTTGCCCGGCAAGGAGAAGGTGGTCAGCGAGTTGCAAGCGTTGGCTGAAAAAGCTGACATCATCTATCTCGCAACCGACTTGGATAGAGAAGGAGAGGCGATCGCCTGGCACCTGCGCGAGATCATCGGGGGTGACGACAGCCGCTACAAGCGGGTGGTGTTCAACGAGATCACCAAGAGCGCCATCCAGGAGGCGTTTGCTCAGCCATCCGAGCTGAACATCCACCGTGTCAATGCCCAGCAGGCCCGTCGTTTCCTCGACCGGGTGGTGGGTTACATGGTCTCCCCGCTGTTGTGGAAGAAGCTGGCTCGCGGTCTGTCTGCTGGTCGGGTGCAGTCCGTAGCGGTGCGCCTCATCGTCGATAAAGAGCGTGAAATCAAGGCGTTCGTGCCGGTCGAGTTTTGGGATCTCAATGCCGACCTGCTGACCGGTGAGCAGTCTGCCCTGCGTATGGATGTGGTTAGCCGCAATGGTGCCGACTTCAAGCCGGTAACCCAGGCCGAAACCTTCGCCGCGGTCGCCGCCCTGGAAGGGGTCGATTACAAGGTGGTAAACAGGGAAGACAAGCCGACTGGCTCCAAACCTTCCGCGCCGTTCATTACCTCCACCTTGCAGCAGGCTGCCTCTACCCGCCTGAGCTTCGGGGTGAAGAAGACCATGATGATGGCCCAGCGTCTCTATGAGGCGGGTTACATCACCTACATGCGTACTGACTCCACCAACCTCAGCAAAGAGGCGGTCGAAGCGCTGCGTGAATATATCGGCGAGCAGTATGGCGCAGCCTATCTGCCCGCTGAACCGCTGCTCTATGGTGCCAAGGCGGGAGCCCAGGAAGCGCACGAGGCGATCCGTCCCTCCAGCGTGCTGGTCACGGCCGAGATGCTGGAAGGGATGGAACCGGATGCGATGCGTCTGTACGATCTCATCTGGCGTCAGTTTGTCGCCTGTCAGATGACCCCGGCTCAGTACGACTCCTCTACCCTGACCGTCAAGGCCGGTGAGTTCGAGCTCAAGGCCCGTGGCCGTATCTTGCGCTTCGCTGGTTGGACCAAGGCGCTGCCGCCGATGGGTCGCAAAGGCGACGACAGCCAGCTGCCTGCGGTGACCGTGGGCGAGGTGTTGAAACTGGTCAAGCTGGATCCGCGCCAGCACTTCACCAAGCCGCCGGCGCGCTTTACCGAAGCGGCGCTGGTACGCGAGCTGGAAAAACGCGGCATCGGCCGTCCTTCCACTTACGCCTCCATCATCTCTACCATCGTCGATCGTGGTTATGTGCGGGTCGAGAGTCGCCGTTTCTTCGCCGAGAAGATGGGTGAGATCGTCACCGATCGTCTGGTGGAAAACTTCGTCGAGCTGATGAACTACGAGTTCACCGCCAAGATGGAAGACAAGCTCGATGGCGTTGCCGAAGGGAGCCTTGAGTGGAAGCAGGTGCTGGACAGCTTCTACGCCGAGTTTACTCAAGAGCTGGAAAAAGCGGACAAGTCATCAGAAGAGGGCGGCATGCGTGCCAACCAGATGGTGATGACCGATATAGATTGCCCGGATTGCAGCCGCAAGATGGGGATCCGTACCGCCACTACCGGCGTGTTCCTCGGCTGCTCCGGTTATGCCCTGCCGCCGAAAGAGCGTTGCAAGAAGACCATCAACCTGGTCTCTGCGGACGAGTTTGTCTCCACTACCGACGGGGATGAGGCCGAAACCGAAGCACTGCGCGCCAAGCACCGCTGCGAAGTCTGCGGTACCGCGATGGATGCCTACATCATCGATGACAGCCGCAAGCTGCACGTCTGTGGTCGCAACCCCGATTGCGATGGCTACGAAATCGAAAAAGGCCAGTTCAAGCTCAAGGGCTACGAAGGGCCGAGCATCGACTGCGACCGTTGCGGTAGCGAGATGCAGCTCAAGAACGGCCGTTTCGGCAAGTACATGGGCTGCACCAACGAAACCTGCAAGAACACCCGCAAGATCCTGAAAAACGGTGATATCGCGCCGCCGAAGGAAGATCCGGTGCCGCTGCCGGAGCTCAAGTGCACCCAGTCTGATGCTTACTTCGTGCTGCGTGACGGTGCGGCCGGTCTGTTCCTGGCTGCCAGCAACTTCCCCAAGTCGCGCGAGACCCGCGCGCCGCTGGTGGAAGAGCTGCAACGCTTCAAGGATCGCATCTCCGCCAAGCACAAGTATCTGGCCGGTGCGCCGCTCACCGATCCGGACGGCAATCCCGCCATCGTGCGCTTCAGTCGCAAGACCAAGGAGCAGTACGTGATGAGCGAGGTTAACGGCAAGGCGACTGGCTGGACCGCGCACTACGACAACGGCACCTGGCAACAGAGCTTGCCCAAGCCGAAGAAAGCGTGATGAAAAGAGGCCCCGACCAGGGGCCTCTTTGTTTATTGATGTGCGTATACTGAGACTGCTGCAAGGAGTGTAGCGTTGTAACAAGGAGGTTGAGATGGAGATTAACGAGATCCGGCCGGGCATGAGCTGCATGACCCGTGAAGGGGCGGCCTATGTGCTGGAGGTGGACCGGCAGAGCCTGCTGGTGCTGCTGCAGCGCGAGGACGAGACCATACCGGTGCAGGTGCGCAGCGACGAGATCCTGGCGCCGTTGGAGTGATCCGGCAGTGACCCCCTCAAAACGGCAGTAGAAAAAGCAGCTCGGCCAAGTCGGGCTGCCATTGCCACTCCTTCATTCTGACCCGCCCGCCGATCACCGGCACCCCCTCTTGTTGCAATCGTCCCATCTGCTCGGCAAAGCCTTGCGACCCTTTTGGTAACGAGATAGTGCCCGCTGCGCCCAATACGCGATGCCACGGCAGCACTTTGTCGGTTTCCCGCAATACCTTGCCCACCAGTCTTGCCCGTCCGGGCAGCCCGGCCAGATCGGCCACCTGACCATAGCTGACCACCTTGCCAGCCGGGATCAGGGCGAGGATCGCCTCGATTCTTGCAACTTTGTTCAGCGGGACAGGGCTCGATTCCATTCTCATCAACATGACTCGTCAAAAATGACAGAAGCGCCATTGTGGCGCTTCTGTCATCGGGCTGGCAATGCTCAGCCGAAGGTCTGGCTGAGCCCCTTGAGTTGCTTGGCCCGCTCCAGCAGCTCCTGACTGGAGCTGTCGACCTCCTGCATCTTCTGGCTGTTGGCGTGGGAGTACTCGGAGATCTGGTGGATGCTGCGGCTGAGTTCCTCCACGACCGCCTGCTGCTGCTCCGCGGCGGTGGCGATCTGGGTGGAGTGCTCTGTGACCAGTTCAATTTCCTCCAGCACTGCATGCAGGCTGCTGGCGCCCTGGCGGGTCATCTCGGCGCACTCGCGGGTCTGCTGCAGGTTCTCCTGCATCATTCCCTGCCAGCGTCCCAGGGTGTGCTGGATCTGTTGGATGCTGCCCTGGATCTGCTCGGTCGCCTTGTGGGTACGAGTAGAAAGGGTGCGTACCTCGTCTGCCACCACCGCAAAGCCGCGGCCCTGTTCACCGGCCCGGGCGGCCTCGATGGCGGCGTTGAGGGCCAGCAGATTGGTCTGGTCGGCGATGCCCTGGATCTCGCCCATCACGCTACCGATCCGCTCTGACTCGCTGGCCAGCTCCACCGCCGAGTTGAATGCCAGTTCTGCTTGTTTGGCGAGCTGTTCGATGCGCTGTTCGGTCTTGCCCAGCTGCTTGTTGGTGTGTTCGCAGCGGCTGCGGGCTTCGTTGACCTGACCGTTGGAGTCCTGAATGTTGCGGGCAATCTCGTGAGCCGTGCTGGCCATCTGGGTCATGGCAGTAGCCATTTGCTGGGTCTGGGCATCTTGCTTGTTGATGTCGAGGCAAGCCTGATGGGATGCCTGTTTCAGATTGGTCGCCAGAGCCTGCAGGGGATGTGTCGCATCGTTGATCCGGCCCAGTACGGTGCGGATCCGCGCTTGCAGCATCTTGATATGAAAATCGGCGATGGCACCGGGGCCATCCCCGGAATAGACCAGCCGGGTCAGGCTGTCATACTCCCGACCAAGCTGTTGCAGATAGAGGGGCAGCGCAGAGATCTCGCGCCAGTAAGCCCCGCCGATGAGCAGCAGGGGCAGCAGCATCAGCAGGGTTGCCACAGCGCCATGGCTGAGAAAGGCCCAGCTGAACAGGCCGATCAACAGCACGCCCAGTAACGGCATGCGCAAGTGGCTGAGGGAGGGGAGGCCGCGCGAGCCACCTCGCTCGCCCTTGAGCAGGGCCTGATAGGTCTGGCTGGCAACGTGTTTGAGCTGGGGCTCCGGCTTGCAGCGTACCGATTGATAACCGCTAATCTTGCCATCTTCGTAGATGGGGGTGACATAAGCATCGACCCAGTAGTAACGGCCATCCTTGCAGCGGTTTTTGACCATGCCACGCCAGGGCTTGCCCTCTTTGAGGCGGGCCCAGAGATCGGCAAAGGCGGCTTTGGGCATGTCGGGATGGCGAACCAGATTGTGGTTGTGGCCCACCAGTTCCTCAACCGAGTAGCCGGCGATATGGCAGAAGGCGGGGTTGGCGTAGGTGATCACACCGCGCAGGTCAGTGGTGGAAACCAGTTGTTGGTCGGCAGGAAACTCCACTTCGTTGTCCTGGGTATGGACGTCTCTGCGAGCCATAGGAAAATCCTTCGATGTTCTTGTTGATAGTCTTGTTTTTATATTGTGGCAGATCTGGATGCGGTTGCTGGCTATCCATGATGACGCATCAGACAAGCCTCATAGGGAGCTGCATTCTGCCCGCAATGAGAGGAGAGTGGTAGTCGTAAGTAGATTTTTTGTTGGCAAATGGTAAAAAAAAGGCGGCCGATTGGCCGCCAAAATAGAGACAACATTACCTCTGTGGCATCCGGTAGCGCACCTGCAACTGATCGAGGATCTGCAGCTGGCCCGGCAGGCGGGCGGCGAAGTGATCCCAGCCCTTGTGGGCAGGATCGCTCCAGGCCACCTCGGCCGTGGCCAGCATGCGCGGGAACAACATGTAGTCGAGACGATCACGACTGGTGATCAATTCTGACCACAAGGGGCTCAGCACCCCGAGGATGTTATCGTTGGCATGGAAATCGGCTGGCGCAGGATCGCAAGCATAAACCTGCTCCAGATTAAGGGTACCCGCCCAGTAGAGGCCGGGTTCATGAATATCGGCGCTCCAGGCGAGATCGAGATAGAGGAACTGGGCGGGCGCCATCACCACCGGATAACCGGCCGCGGCAGCGTCCAGCCCCGCCTGGAAGCTGGTCCAGGCACAGATGGCCGCTTTGCGGCTCACCTTGTCGCCATGCAGGATCTCCTCCCAGCCGATCATCTGTTTGCCTCTGGCGGCCAGATAGCGCTGGCAGTGGCGCAGCAGATGGCCCTGCAGCTCGCGGCAGTCGGAGTAGCCCTGCTCGGCCATCAGCTGTTGGCAGGCGGGGCTGTCGGTCCAGACCCCGGTCGGCACCTCGTCACCGCCCATGTGGATCTGCGGGCCGGGGAAGAGCTCGCACACCTCGTCCAGCACCGCCTCCAGAAAGCGGTAGGTGCCGGGCAGTGCGGGGTTGAGCACGTTGTCATCGAAATGCTGGACCGAGAGGTAGCGGGAGTGATCCGCCGCTTCCACCAGCAGCTCGGGCAGCGCCTTGATGGCGGCGTGGCAGTGGCCCGGAATGTCGATCTCGGGAATGACGGTGATGCCGAGCTCACCGGCATAGCTCACTAACTCCTTCACCTCGCTCTGGGTGTAGTAGCCGCCATAGGGCTCGGCGCCGCCGCTCAGCTGGGGGGCGATCGCCAGATCGTGGCCGCGCCAGGCGCCCACGTCGGTCAGTGCCGGGAATGCCTTGATCTCGATCCGCCACCCTTCGTCATCGGTCAGGTGCCAGTGGAAGCGGTTGAACTTGTAGAGGCTCATCAGTTTGAGCAGGCGCTTGATGGTTGCCGGGGTGTGGAAGTGGCGGGCGCAGTCGAGAAAAATGCCGCGAAAGCCGAAGCGCGGGGCATCCTCCAGGGTGACGCAGGGCAGGCTCTCGCCATGTTGCAGATACCACTGGGCCAGGGTTACCAGCCCGTGGCGCCAGCCCGCTTCGTCGGCGGCGGCAATCACCACCTCCTGCGGCGTGATGGTGAGCTGGTAGGCTTCGGGAGCCAGCTTGGCCTCGGTCAGCCGGATTTCAGCGTCGTGATCCTGCTCCAGTGCCAGTGATGTCAGCTCGTTGAAGTGAGCCAGCAGTCGTGGTACATCGCGGGGGGCGCTGACATGGGCCCGCTCGGCCAAGCGGAAGTTCCCCTCCAGCAGCACCAGATGGGCCGGTTGCGGCACTATGCCGTAGAGAGGTTCGTCGCTCTCGGGGTCGACCTCGGGCAGGTCCGGTTTGTGGCTGGCCGGGTTCTCCAGCGCGAGATCTTGCGCCGCCAGCGTCACCGGCAGCAGCTGGGCGCCGGTAGTGGCTTCCGGCAAGCTGAGGAAGAACCCCTGCGGCATGTCGGAGATCTTCTTGATGGGGGTCTTACGGCAGCAAAAGCGCAGCTCACTGCTGCCAGCGTTCGGGACAATCACCTTGTAGCTGCCGCTCTGGCGCTCCAGCTCGCCCCCTTGCAAGGAGTCGGGGTCGATATGGCGAGCCAGACAGAAGTGCAGCTTCCACCGGGTGCCCGGCAAGCTGGACAAGGCGAAAGTGAACCAGACATCGTCGCCGTCACGTCGGGCGACCTGGGTGTGGATCAGGGGTGTAGACATGGAAAATCCTTCGATTGGGCAAACAGGATGGCACCATCGAGCGCATCTGCCTGGGGGGGGATCAGGTTAAGCTGGCCGAGACGGGGGGCGAGGCGAGTGCCAATTCCCCCCAGCAGGGCTATTTGTCTGGCACCGAGCTGGGTCATCCCCTCCAGCAGGATCCGCAGCTGTTCGCAGGTTTCGTCCAGCAGCTGGTTGGCGAGCTCGTCACCATCGCTGGCTGCATCGAACACCCAGGGGGCAAAGTGGCCATAGTCCGCCGGAATGGCGCGGGCGGCCCAGCGCACCACCTCCGCCTGATCCCGCTTGAAGCGATCAAGCAGCCGCACCGCCAGGGTGCTGGGGGGCAGAATGCCGTCGTGGCAGAGCAGGGATTGCTGGATGGCGCGCAGCCCCAGCCAGGCGCCGCTGCCTATGTCTGAAATGGGGAAGCCGCGGCCGGAGCAGGTGCGGATCTGCCCCTCCTGATAAACCAGTCCTACCGAGCCGGTACCGGCGATCAGAATGGCCCCCTCCCGGCCGCCAAAAGCCCCGAGGCAGGCGCCGAAGGCATCGGAGGTGAGCTGGACGCTGGCAAAGGGGAATGGCATGGCGAGCATGGCGTGATAGCAGTCGGCCAGCTCGGCGGAGGCGAGCGCCAGCCCGACCCCCATCTGCTGTTCGCTCTCTATTCCGAGCCCGGCAGTGATCCGGGCGCTGGCGATGGCGGCCAGTACATTGGCGTGGGCATGGGCAATACCCAGCTCCAGATTGGAGCCTGCCGCCCGCCCCTCGCCGAGTAGCTTGCCCGCCCGATCCCGAATGCGGGCGCGGGTGTGGGTGCCCCCGCCATCGACCCCGACCCAGTACTCAATCATGGCGACCTCCCTGCTCATTTCGATCACTCAGGGCACTCTGCCAGCTGATGGCCAGGGCAAACCAGGCGGCGTGGGGGATCCACTGCTCGCCCCAGCGCCAGTTCTGATCCAGCCGATCCTTGTAAGCCTCCGGGATAAAGGCCACGTCGTTTTCGTCATCGAACCCGGCAGTGATGCCGTTGCAGATCCCCCCCTGCGCATTGGGATAACCGGCGGTATAAGCGGGGTTGTTGATGCCGTGGCCCGCCAGCATGCAGGCGTTGAACGGGTTTTGCCCGAGGATCCAGTCGAGCTGGCGCTGGCCGTAAGTGATTAGTGGCTGGCTCTGGCGGGGGAAGTGACGGGCAGCGGCAAAGGCCATGGTCGCCAGCGACGCGAGGCGGGCGTTCTCCCCCTGCCACCAGTAACCGGATTCGTTGTGGTGGGGGATAAAGAAGCTGACGCGCGGTGCTTCATCCACACCTTTCACATATTGGTGGGCGAGGGAGAAGGGGTTGCCCGCCCGGGCGCAGAGCGCCAGCTCGGCGGCCAGCGCCTGCTCCACTACGGTTTGCACTTGAGCCTTGTGCCCATGATCCGGCTCTACGCCTAAATATTCCAGCAGCGCCAGCACCGGCAGGCCCGCTTCGGCGGCATGATAGTAGGGGCGCGAGCCATCCTCGTTGGCCGACCAGTAGTGACCCAGCTCCGGATGGATGCGTTGGCGGGCACAGAGCTTGCTGGCGCGGGCTCTCGCCTCGGCCAGCCACTCGGATCCGAACGTGCGGGTCAGCTCCACCGCCGCCAGCAGGGCGCAGTAGTCGTCGATGATGTTTTCGACCCCGTCATCCAGATAGGCGAGGTTGTGCTGGCACAGGTGCTGGTAGCCGCGTTTGGCTGCCTCGGCGTAGCGGCTGGCATCGAAGTCGCCGCTGATGCCCTCGCGGGCAGCGCGGGCCAGCGCGGCGATAGCCATGCCGCCCCCTTGGCGGAAACCGGCTTGCCAGTTGGCGGACTTGATCCCCTGCTGGGTGGCGTAGGCGCACAGCTCGCGCTGCTCCGGATCCTTGCTCCACTTGTCGAACAGGGTCATGTAGAAGAAGCCCGACTCATCCTGCATCCGGCAGAGGAAATCGGCGCCGTGCAGCGCCTCGTCATTGAGTCGCTTGCAGAGGTTCACCCCGTCGATATCGCGGCGCGGGGCCAGCAGCTCCCGGCACTTGAGCAGGGCCCACACCACCATGGGGGTCTGCTGGGGATTGAGGTAGTTGGCGTAGGAGAGGTGACTCAGGTATTTGCTCATGTCGCCGCTGGCATCGAACCAGCCGCCGTGCACATCTTTGTGCTGATCGGTGCCAAACAGGCGGGCGCTGCGGTCGGCCCGATCGAAGGTACCGCTGGCGCGCTGCCCCTTGAAGTAGTGAATGACATCGGAGAGGCAACGGCTGGCCAGCAGATCCTGGCCGATGGCGAAGCGGGTAGAGCAGACAATGCGCTGCTCCGTAGCGGCTGCGCCTATGGGGGCTGTGATCGCCTCCAGCCGGTAGTGGCCGGGCTCCTGGAATGCGGAGAAGTCGGCCCGCCAGTAAGCGCGGCCCTGCCAGCCGGGGACGCTGCCGGCCGCTTGCAGCGGGGTTTCAAACAGGATCTGGCCATCATCAAGGCGTTGCAGCCTGACATAGCCGCCGAGATCATGGGCGGGGGAGGTTTGCAGCAGGGCTACCTTGTGCCCGTCGCACTCGTAGCCCACTTGATTGATCAAGAGTTCCATCAAGGTATTACTCCTGTGGTTCACCGGCGAACGGTGAGGCACATCACGGGGTTGTGGCTACCCCGTATCGAGGCATGGCCGGACACGGCTGTCCGGCCGGTATAAGGCTCACCCTCACTCGTAGAGGTAGCAGCGCACGAAGTGGTTGTCGGCAAGCTTGGTGATAGCAGGCAGCGTCTCCTTGCAGCGGGGCATCGCCTGATTGCAGCGCCCGGCAAACGGGCAGCCGCAGGATTCCGGCGTCCAGAGCGGGATCTCCCCCCTGCGGCCACCCTCCAGCTCGGCATGGATGCTCTTCTCCGGGTCGGGCACCGCCGAGATGAGCAGTTGGGTGTAGGGGTGCTGCGGATGGTGCAGGATCTCGTCCACCTCCCCCCACTCCACCATGTGTCCCACATACATCACCGCCAGATCTTCCGCCACATAGCGGGCGGTGGCGATGTCGTGGGTGATGTAGAGCATGGAGACCCCCAGTTCGTTCTTCATCTGCTCCATCAGGTTGAGGATGCCGATGCGAATGGAGACGTCGAGCATGGAGGTGGGCTCGTCCGCCAGCACCACTTCCGCCTCCACCGCCAGATTGCGGGCGATGTTGACCCGCTGGCGCTGGCCGCCGGAGAGCTGGTGGGGGTACTTGGCCGCCGTTGCCTTGGCGGGGGTCAACCCCACCTTCTCCAGCAGGGTGTAAACCATCTCCGGCAGATCTTTTTTGTCGATCACCTTGCTGTGCAGCAGCAGGGGACGGGCGATGTGGTGATAGATGGTGTGGGTCGGGTTGAGCGAACCGAACGGGTCTTGCCACACCATCTGCACGCTCTGGCGATAGTCCAGCAGGGCTGTGCCCTTGTTGAACTCCTCCAGATCGTGGCCGCGATAGAGAATGCGCCCGGCACTGAGCTTGTACATCTTGGCGATGATCTTGGCGATGGTGCTCTTGCCGGAGCCCGACTCCCCGACCACCGCCAGGGCGCGGCCCCGGTGCAGGTTGAAGGTGATGTCGGACAGTGCCCGCATCTTGCCACTCTTGATGGCATTGGAGTTGATGGGGAAGTCCTTGTAGAGGTGCTGGACTTCGATGATGGGTGCATCGGTTTTGGCGATTTGCATGACAGACATCCTTAACAGCCAGCGGCCTTGTCCAGATAGATCACGGAATCTTGTTGCCGCCCCTGCTCTTCATAGAGGTGGCAGGCGGTTTGTTGGCCGGGGCGGATCTCGGCCAATTGGGTGTACTCCTGACGGCAGCGATCGTGCACCTTGCCGCAACGGGCCTGAAAGCGGCAGCCGACTGGCACCTCCAGCAGGTTGAGCGGGGTGCCCGGGATCCCTTCGAGCACCTTCTTCGGCCCGTGCAGGGGCGGGAAGGAGTTGCCGAGCCCCTTGGTATAGGGGTGTAGCGGCGCGGTCAGGATCGCCTTGGAGGGGGCAACCTCAATCAGTTCACCCGCATACATGATGCCGATGCGATCGCAGAACTCCACCATCAAGGAGAGGTCGTGGGTGATGAACAGAATGGAGAAGTTGAACTTCTCTTTCAGGGCGTACACCTTCTGCAGGATCTCCCGCTGCACCACTACATCGAGCGCCGTGGTTGGTTCATCCATGATCAGCAGTTCGGGGTTGAGCGCCATGGCGATGGCGATCACCAGCCGCTGGCGCATGCCGCCGGAGAACTGGTGGGGGTAATCCTTGAGCCGGCTCGGGTGGATATCGACGATGGTGAGCAGCTCCTGAGCGCGCTTGATCGCCTCGTAACGGGTCATGCCGGGGTTGTGGGCCAGCAGCACGTCGCAGAACTGCTCCTCCATCCGCAACACAGGGTTCAAGGCGTTCATGGCGGACTGGAACACCACTGATACTTGCTGCCAGCGGTAGGAGCGCAGCCGCTCCTCGTTGTAGTGGAGGATGTTCTCCCCCTTGAACAGGATCTCGCCGCCGCTGATGTAAGCGGGCGGCTTGTGCAGCCGGGCCACCGAGAAGGCGACGGTGGATTTGCCGCAGCCCGACTCACCGGCGAGACCGAAGATCTCGCCCTGTCTGATATCGAAGCTCACCGAGTTGACGGCGCGCACGTCGCCATTTTCGGTGATGTAGTCGACGCAAAGATTGCGTACTGACAGCAGGGGATGCTTGTTCATGCTGTCTTCTCCTGTGCTGCAGAGAGCGGTGTTGCGACCGGTGTGGCCAGTTTCTTCCAGCGATTGAGCCCTTTGTGGGAGCGCAGCTGCGGGTTGGCGATCTCGTCGATGGCAAAGTTGAGCAGGGCCAGGCCCGCGCCCAGGGTAGCTATGGCGAAGCAGGGTGCCAGGATCTCCCACCAGGCGCCGATCAGGATGGCACTGGAGGTCTGGGCGTTGTAGAGCATGATGCCCCAGCTCACTACGGTCGGATCGCCGAGCCCCAGGAACTCCAGGGTCGCTTCGGTGACGATGGCGTAGATGATCGAGCCGATGAAGCTCACCCCGATGATGGAGATGAGGTTGGGCAGGATCTCCACCAGAATGATGCGCCAGGCCGGCTCACCCAGCACTTCGGCGGCGATGACGAACTCTTTCTCCCGCAGGGCCAGGGTCTGGGCGCGGATCACCCGCGCGCCATAGGCCCACGAGGTCAACCCTATTATCACGGCAATCACCGTCGGTGACGCCTCCCCGATAAAGCTCGCCAGCACCAGTAGCAAGGGGAGGTTGGGGATCACCAGCACCACGTTCATCAAAAAGGTGAGGCACTCATCGATCATGCCGCCGAAGTAACCGGCAGTGATGCCAATCGCCACCGCCAGGGTGCAGACCAGGATACCGGCACTGAAGCCAACCAGCAGCGAGATCCGGGCGCCGTTGGTGAACTGGGCCCAGATATCGTGGCCCATGCGGGTGGACCCCATCACGAACTCGGCACTGGGTGGCTGGTGCGGGCGGGCCACCCGTTTGGTCGGCTCGTTGCTGGCCAGTATCGGGGCAAAGATGGCCATCAACACGAAGGCTACTACTATGGCGAGGCCGCAGGCGGCTTTGCGGTTGCCCAACAAGATTTTCAGAATAGTCGGCATACGCATCTTATTTGCCTCCTGAACGCAGACGGGGATCCAGGAAGACGTAGAGCACGTCGGCTAGGAAGTTAAAGGTGAGCATGGTGATGGTCATGATGAGCAGCTGCCCCTGAATAAGCGGGTAGTCGCGCGCCAGAATGCCCTGATAGAGGGTCAGTCCCAGCCCCGGATAGTTGAAGATTACCTCGGTGATGAGGGAGCCACCAATGACGAAACCGAGTGCCATGGAGAGGGCGGTAACGCTCGGCAGTATGGCGTTGCGGGCGCCGTAGTTGAAGATCACCCGGTTGCTGGAGAGTCCCTTGGCCTTGGCCATGGTGATGTAATCCTCACCGAGCAGGTTGATCATGTTGTTGCGCATGGTGATGAGGAAGCCCCCCACCTGCACGATGGCCAGGGTCAGCACCGGCATGATGGCGTGAGTCATGATGCTCTTGATGTGCTCCCAGCCAAAGTCCGCCGGGATCTCCGGGCTGTAGGCGTAGCCGATGGGCAGCCACTCCAGGCTGACCCCGAACAGGAACAGGGCGAGCAGCGAGACCACCACCGGCGGAATGGCCTGCATCACCAGGGTGAGCGGGGAGAGAATACTGTCCATCCGGCCACCGCGATACCAGGCGGCGAAGATGCCGACGATGGAACCGATGGAGAAGCTCAGAATGGTGGAGGTGCCGACCAGAAACAGGGTCCAGCCAATGGCACGGCCCAGCACGTCAGAGACCTGCTGCGGGTAGAAACGCACCGAGGTGCCGAGATCCCAGGTGAAGACACTCTTCACATAGGTGAGAAATTGGGTGCCGATGGGGCCGTCAACAAAACCGAAAGTGGCTTTGAGGGCTTCCAGGGCGGCGGGTTCCATCATGGCGCCAGCGCGGGCAAACATCACGGAGACAGGATCGCCAGGCATGGCTCGAGGTAACAGGAAGTTGATGGTGGCGGCGACCAGAAAGGCCACCAGATAGAAGGAAAATCGTCTCAGTATGAATCCCATGATAGTACCTTTTACTGCAAGCCTGCCCCGCGTCGGGTATAGCTACCCCAACCCCGGCAGAGCCGGGCAAGAAGGGGATTAACGGGGAAGATGGCCCCCCGCAGGGGGCCGGATTGTTTAGCTGTTTGGCTTGAGGGACAACACGTGCAGCAGACGCTCAGGGGTGTCCGGGTGGAGCTGAGGTTTGGCTACCGGGTTATCAGCACTGAACCAGCCGTTGAAGCGCTTGGTGCTGTACTCATACCAGGTCGGGTTGTTGAAGACCGGAATAATGGTCTGGTTGGCACCAACACGATCCTGAATGGCGAACATGATCTCCTTCTGCTTGGCCGCATCGGCGGTCTGGGTGAAGTCGTCGATCAATGTGTCGAGCGCGGGATCCTTGAAGCGGGGGGCCGCGAAGCGGTTGCCACGGTCACCCATGTTGCGGGAGTGGAACGCGGTCTCGAAGTACTTGTGCGGGTTGGCACCGGCAAAGTAGCCCTGCAGCGCCACGTCAAAGTCACCGGTGATCAGGTTCTCGGTCCAGACGGTGGCTTCCGGGGTGGAGGTCTTGGCGTTCAGACCCAGTGCCTGCAGCCCTTCTACGCCGATCTGTACTGTGTTGACCCAGTCAGTCCAGCCGTTCGGCACCAGTACCTTGAACTCGATCTTTTTGCAGCTCGGGGTGTCGAGGAACTTGTCGCCATCACAATCCTTGTAACCGGCCTCTTTCAGCATGGCCTTGGCCGCTTCCAGATCGAACTTGTTGTACTTGCCGTACTTCTTGTCCACTTCCGGGTTGTTCCAGGAGTCGAAGGCTTTACCCAGACCTGACGGGTATTCGTTGACGGTGGGGTAGCCGTAGCCCGCGATATCCACCATGGACTGGCGGTCCATCGCCATGGAGAAGGCGCGACGGAAGTTGATGTCGTTGAAGGCTTCGTTGTTACCCGGGTTCTTGGTCTGGAAGTTGACGTTAAACGCTACGGTGCCGGAGGCCGGGAACCAGTATTTGTTGTTCTTCGGATCGTTGCCGACGTAGAGGCGCTCGATGTCCGGTACGAAGGAGCCGAACCAGTCGATGTCACCCTTCATGACCGCAGCCAGCACCTGGTCGTTGGTGGCCATTTGCGGCATACGCAGGCAGTCGATGGCCAGGTTGGCGTTATCCCAGTAGTGCGGGTTGCGGCACTGGGTATAGAGCTGGGCGGAGAAGTTGTCCACTTCGGTGAATGGGCCGGTACCGACCGGTTTGTCGTTGGTGAAGGCAACCGGGTCTTGCACCGATTTCCACTGATGCTCCGGCACTATGGGTACCAGCACCAGATCATTCACCACGTTGGTGTTGACCTCGGCCAGCTCGAACTTGACCTTGTTGGGAGCCAGCTTCTCGATGCTCTTGATCTGGGTCCAGATTGAGCGCTCATCCAGCGCCTTGTTGGCCTTGACCAGATTGAAGGAGAAGATGATGTCATCGGCATCAAATGCTTCGCCGTCAGACCACTTCACGCCGTCACGGAGATCGAAGGTGACGGATTTCAGGTCATCGCTGAACGCATAGTTGGTGGCCAGACGATAGACGGGTTTGCCCCCTTGCATATCGTTGAAGATCACCAATGGCTCATAGATGAAGTGGCGGGTAGTGTGCAGCAGGCCCGCTTGCAGGAAGGGGTTGAAGTTCTTGACCCAGGCGGTCTCTTGTTGCGCGACCATGGTCAGTACGGTTTTGTTGTCTGCGGCCATGACGTTGCTGGCAGCGCCGGCAAGCATCATGGTTCCCAGCATTACAGCGGTAGAGATTTTGGATACTTTGGCAAGCATATGTTTTCCTTTCTTATTTTTTGGCATTCCTGAGGGATTCGCCTTGTTTTGTGTGAGCACCGACGTCGCATGCTGATGAGGTCGGCCCTCGGTGTTGGTCAGGTGTCTAACCTTTGTCGTTCTGTTTTCCAACGCCCTTAGCAAACCAGACTTAACAGAAAAACAACAACTATTGATTTCGTTGTTTCCGTAAAAATTGACGAGGTTACGTCAAACCCGTCAAAATCTGTTTTTATCAGTTTAAAATCATGGCTTTATGTTATTTGCTTTCGCGTAAGAAGTGGCGGTAAAAAAGCGGTAGATGACAAATTTGTGAATTGGATCTGCTCGCTGTCGCAGGGCTTTACGAGGCTTTGTTTTGCGCAAAAAGAAACCGGCTTGCCAACTGTGACCCAGCGCCCGTTTCGGGCACAGGGTCACACCTTGCGATTGGCGAGTTGACGCAGGGTTTGGGCGCTGTGTTGCAGCTGCTGGCGCTGGTGGTCATTGAGCGGGCAGTGACCCAGCACGTACTCGGTGGTGGCCACCACTGTCTTCCAGCGCGGTGATTTGGGCAGGGTATCCAGACTCAGGTATTTATCGAGGGTGCGGGTCTGCGGGCTGGATCTGTCCATATAGACCCGCCACAGCTTGCTCTTCTCCGCCAACACGATCTTGCCCTTGCCGGTGCCCTGCTGCCAGGCATCCAGGGTGAGCTGCATGGTCTCTACCAGCGCCCGGCGTAGCGGCTCGTCATCCTGCTGGCGAATGAGGTCATCGGCCAGCGAGCGGAACTCGCCGCCAAGGCGGCTCAACTCGCCCAGCAGCTGCTCATCCTCGATGATGGCCTGCCGCGAGAGGTTCTTGAGGGCATTTTCCAGCGCCATCACCCGGTTCTCATCCTGACGCAGCTCGGTGCTGAGGGTGAGGGCAAAGGCCGCTTGTCCCCCCAGTGCGATGGGCAGGGCACGGGCATGGAGCAGGTCTTTCTGCCCGGCCACCAGAAACTCCAGATTGTGCTCCCGCTCGCTGGCAAGGTTGGGCCACTGCTGTTGCAGCGGGGTGGCCAGCCACTCATCAAGGCGTTGCCCCTCCATGGCTGTCGGCTCCTGGCCCAGCAAGCGCGCCAACACCCGGGAGGCAAACAGCACTGTACCCTGCTCGTCGATGAAGACCATGGGGTCGGCCCCTTCGCCGAGCAGGGCCAGCAGCCGCTGCTGATCCTGATGCAGCCGATCCTGCAGGGTCAGGCGATGTTCGATCTCCTGTTTCAGCAGCCGGTTTTCAACCAGTGAAGCGCGGCCAGCCTTGGCCTCCAGCAGCGCCTTGACCCGGGCAAACAGCTCCTCCTTGCAGAAGGGTTTGACCAGATAGTCGTTGGCACCGGCGCCAAAGCCCTCTTCGATATCCTTGGGCTGGTTGAGGGCGGTGAGCAGCAGCACCGGCAGCATCTCTTTCGGGTGCTGCTGGCGCAGGCGGCGGCAAACATCAAACCCGGAGAGGGTCGGCATCATCACATCGAGCAGAATGAGATCGACCGGCTCCTCGGCCAGCTTGGCCAGTGCATCGTGGCCGTCGCTGCTGGGCAGAATGCGGTAACCGCAGGGCTGCAGCAGATGACGCAGGATGTGCAAATTAATGGGTTCGTCATCCACCACCAGAATGAGCGGCGCATCCGCAGGGGGCGGGGGCAGATCATCGCTCTCCCAGTCCGGCAGGATCAGCGGCTGCTGGCGCACCAGTTGATGTTCGATCTGGCGGCTGTCCAGAGTCAGGCTGGCGGCTTTGCCGGTGGCCAGCGGCAGAGTAAAGGCGAAGGTGGAGCCGACGCTCGGCTCGCTCTCGACGAACAGCTCGCCTCCCATCAGATGCACCAGCTGGCGGGTGATGGAGAGGCCAAGGCCCGCCCCTTGCTTGCTCACCTCCGGGCTCATCTGTACCAGCGGTTCGAAGATGTGTTCCAGATAATCCTGGGCGATGCCGATGCCGGTGTCGGTCACCTTGATGCGCAGGAAGTTGTTTTCCACGATGGCACTGAGTACCACCTTGCCCTGTGGTGTGTACTTGATGGCGTTGCCCACCAGGTTGTAGAGCACCTGTTCGAGTCGCTGTTCATCGGCCTGTACCGGCGGCAGTTCGGCCGGGCTGATATCCACCAGCGTGAGCGGTTTGGCCTGCACCAGATGCTGGCAGAGATCCAGCACCAGCCGGATGACCCCCTTGGAAGAGACTGGCTGAGGGTGGATCTCCAGCTGGCCGTAACGCATCTGGTGGTAGTCGAGCAGATCGTCCACCAGCCGGGCCAGGCCGTCGGCACTCTTGATGATGAGGCCAAGCTGCTTTTGCTGCCCTTCCGTGAGGCTCTGCTGGCTGGCGAGCATCGACTCTGCCATCCCCTTGATACCGTGAATGGGGGTGCGCAACTCGTGGGAGGTGTTGGCCAGCAGTTCATCTTTGAGCTTGTCGGCCTGTTGCAGGCTGAGGTTCTGTTTGTGGGTCAGCTTGACCTGTTGTTGCAACTCCTGGGTCTGCTGCTCGATCAGTTCAATCTTCTCTTTGACCGAACGCTGCATATGGCGAAATGCTTCCGCCAGCCGGTCGATGTCATCGCCGGTGCGGGCAATGGCGATCGGGTGATCCAGCGCGCCGTCAGCCACTTGCTCGGCAGCCGCAGTCAGGGAGCGCAGCGGCGCGGTAATGGAGTGAGAGAGCCAGCGGGAGAAGAGGATCAGCAGCAGCAGGGAGCCAGCCCCCAGCACAATCACCAGGGTCTCGAGTTGGCGGATCGGGCCATAAGCCTCCCGCGTCGACACTTCGGCGATAAAGGCCCACTCGGTGTCGAACACCTTGACCTGGGTGTAGGCGGCCAGCACTTCGTCATCCTGATAGGATCTGAACAGTCCGACCCCTTGCTCACCCGACAGCGTTTTGGTGATCAGCGGGGTTTGTAATGGTCTGAAATTGGGGCTGAAGCTGTTCTCGACGCTGAACTCCGGTGCCAGCCAGGCATCGGCGCGCATCCGTTTGTCGGGGCCAATCAAAATGGTCTCGCCGGTTTCTCCCAGTCCTTCCCGCTCCGCCATGATCTGGTTGAGCTTGTCTGGCAGCAGTTCGAAAATCACCACGCCCCGTACATAGTCGTACTGCATCACCGGGGCTGCCATGTAGGCCACTATCTGGCCGGTCAGTTCATTGCGGCCAAAATCGGTGAATTCGAAAATCTGCTGCGGCTTTTGGCCACCATCGAGGCGGCGCTTGATCTTGGCGAAGGTCTGGCCCAAGCCGCTGGCCTGATAGGGGCCGGAGAGCAGATTGGTGGCAAAGTTCGGGTGCTTGGTGACCGAATAGACCACGTCACCGTTGAGATCCACCAGAAAGATGTCGCTGTAGTTGGACTTGCGCACCATATCGGCATAGCCGCGATGAAAGCGCTGATGGACCCGGCCATACATTTCATCAGCCAGGATCACGGCGCTGATGGAGGGCTCGATCTCCACCTGGGGTTCCGGTTTTTGCAGTTGATCCCAGGAGCCAGGCAGATAGCGGGCCTGGGCGCGGGAGCGGGCTTCCTGTGGTGTGGTGCCGAGCTTTTCGAAGGCGCCGGTGAAACCGTAGAAGCGGCCGATACTGTTACCGGCAAAGTCCTGCTGGGAGAAGTTGATAATCTGCTCTTTGAGGTTGTTGAAGTAATCCTCGAGCTGACTTTTCTTGATATTACGGACCGAGACCAGATGGTTGGAGGTCTGGGTGGTGAGGTCCTTGCCGTGGCTGTAGAGGAAGAAGAGGGTGATGACCAGGAATGGCACCATCCCCAACATGAAAAAAGCCAGCATTAGCTGCGGCCTGAGTCCACGAAGCTTGAAGATCCATTTCATCTTGTGATTTTCAATTGAGAATCCGGTTATTAAGCCGTTCAAGTTTCGAACTAAAGCCTAATCATTTCAATGACTTTATCCCAAATTCGCTTGGTGGGTCACAGCTGGGTGAGGAAATTTACAGCAAACCGTTTAAACCCTGAGCAAACAGTTGGCCAGGGGGCTTAAAATGACAAAAAAGGGTTGTGCTGGCGCTCGTGATACGTATAATTCGCCTCGTTGTCAGGCAACTGGCACGCGGCAGTAAAGCGGGAATAGCTCAGTTGGTAGAGCACGACCTTGCCAAGGTCGGGGTCGCGAGTTCGAGTCTCGTTTCCCGCTCCAATTTTCCATCGCACCAACGATGGATATCACTTTCAAGACAATCAGTCTTGTCAGCATGGCGCGTTAGCAAAGCGGTTATGCAGCGGATTGCAAATCCGTTTAGTCCGGTTCGACTCCGGAACGTGCCTCCATATTCTTCCTCTCCTTTTTAATAAAATCCCTTATTAGTTCCTCGTGGTCAGTACCCTTGCTGCACCAGCAGTTGTTCGCATCCTGCCTGTTTCCACTCCCGCTCAAGATAGTGGTTCACATCCGCCATGTTTTGCCCCCGATATTGAAACTGCACCTCGGCGCTGTGTTGGCTGAGATCCGCAATCCGTTGTTTCAGCGCACCACATTGCCACAGACTGACGGTGGGTACGCCAGGTTCCGACAACACGATGGCATCGTCTCTATTGAGTTGCCACTCCTCCAGTTGGGTCCAGCTCAGGGCTGCCATCAGCGCCAGCATTGCTACTTCTGTCAGTTTCATCTGTGTGTTCCTTCACCATGTTTCGCCAGTGATAACTGTGGCAAAGCGCACGATTTTCGCAAATGTGTTAATTGTTGGTTAATGACGTAAATTGTTGTCATAAAATCCATCAAAGCGCCCTTTTTTATGAAAAAAGAGGTCATTTTTGTAGTAATCCTACATGGGGAGGAGTAATCTTTACTCAGTGGTCTTACCAGTAGGAGTTGCATCATGTTTCATCCCTTTTCCCTGACTCAGATTATTCTTCGTCGCATCTATGTACTGCTGGTGGGGACTCTGGCTTTCCCCGTGATGCTGTTTCGCAGTGATCGCGCCCGCTTTTACAGTTATCTGCACCGGATCTGGAACAAAACCAGCACCAAGCCGGTGTGGCTCAAAATGAGCGAACGCGGCGAGCGGATCTTCTACTAAAGCCCCTTCACGCTATTTAAAAAAAAGAGAGACAGCTGCGGCTGTCTCTCTTTTTTTATCTCTCTGCGGCCAGCAGACGCACCACATTTGAGCCATCTTGCTAGCCGGATGTTGCTCGCATCTTGTACTTGGCCCTGCCTGTTGGTAGGGCTTTTTTACGTATTAAACACGCTTGGGGGATAGGTGTGCGGCACCGGCCATGGCGGCTGAGGGGAAGGAGTGACAGAGGCGTGGCGCAACTGCACAAGTAAAAAGAGGCAAAGACGCTGGAGGCGATCAACCCAGTAAAGTGTGTCGTCGGGTGGCAGGGAAGGGCGATGATCAGGATTGGCTTATAGGTGCCAGAGTGCGGCTTGTCGATCCACATGACGCCGATAGCATTGGATAACCACTGCACCTGTTAGTTTAAAATGCTGCACATATAGGAAACTGTGAATTTTAATATGGTTATCATGGTTATAAATCCACATAGATCACAGATATACACGCCAGCAGGCGGTAGGATGCCTCGACTGGCACTAACAATAAGCGAGAAAAATAACCATGCACTTCACTCTCAAACTGAGCGCGGTGGCAGTACTGCTTGCGCTCTCCGGATGCCAAAGCAGTGACGACAGCACCCCCGGTGATGTCAATCTGCGGCTGATGGAGACCTCCGACATTCACTCCAACCTGCTGAGCTTCGACTACTACCAGAACAAACGAGATGACTCACTGGGTCTTGCCCGCACGGCCTTGCTGATCAAGACGGCCCGTGACGAGAACAGCAACAACCTGCTGATCGACAACGGTGACCTGATCCAGGGCACTCCCCTGTCTGACTATGTCTTTGCCCAATACAAGGGCGACCCCGATTATCTGAACAAGTCGGCAGGTCACCCCGCCATCAAGGTACTCAACGAGCTGAAATATGACGTGGGCAACCTCGGCAACCACGAATTCAACTATGGCCTTGAGTATCTGGCGAAAACCCTCTCTGCTGCCAACTACCAGGTCGTGAACGCCAACGTGTTTGATGGCAACACCCTCAAGCGCGGCAGTGATGGCAAGATCGACTGGAATGCCATGCCCCAGCACTTCAAACCCTATGTGTTGCTGGATCGTCAGGTAAAAGATGCCAACGGCAATATGCAGACCATCAAGGTCGGTGTGTTGGGGGTGAACCCGCCCCAGATCCTCCAGTGGGATAAGCACAACCTCGAGGGCAAGGTGGTGGTGGCTGACATGGTCGAGACCGCCGAGCACTATATTCCCGAGATGCGTGCCAAGGGGGCCGATCTGGTGGTGATTGCGGCGCACTCCGGTATTACCGGCACACCGCAAGAGCCCTTGATGGAGAATGCCGCTATCTATCTTGCTCAGGTGAAGGGGCTGGACGCCCTGCTGCTGGGCCATGCCCACAAAGCCTTCCCGGGTGAGTATCCCGATATCGAGAACGTGGACAACAAAACAGGCAAGATTGCCGGTGTCCCGGCGGTTATGCCCGGCGTGACCGGCAACCACCTTGGCATCATTGATCTCAAGCTGACCCACAAGGATGGGCGTTGGCAGGTGGCTGAGAGCCACTCCGAACTGCGCAAGATCAAAACGCTGCCAAGCGGTGAGGAGGATCAGGGGGTCGTGAATCTGATCCAGACCGTTCACGATGAGACCATTGAGTGGCTGAGCCTGCCCATCGGTAAGTTGATCTCACCGATCCAGAGCTTCTTCTCCGTCGCACTGGATGATGCCTCCATTCAAATCGTGAGCGATGCCCAGCAGTGGCACGTCGAGCAGATTAAAGCGGAGTGTCTGAAGCAGAACGGGCTTAATTGCGGCCTCAAGGAAGACCTGCCGGTGCTGTCGGCGGCGGCCCCCTTCCGTGGCGGGCGCAACGGCCCCAACGACTACACCTGGGTGCAGGCGGGTGAGATCTCAGGGCGCAACGTTGCGGATCTTTATGTCTTCCCCAATACCGTGCAGGTAGTGAAAGTCGATGGTGCCGCCGTGAAAGAGTGGCTAGAGAAGAGTGCCGTCCAGTATCGTCAGATCGACCTGAATTCCGATCAGGCGCAGTGGCTGGTGGTTGATGATTTCCGTCCCTACAACCTCGATGCGATCAAAGGGGTGCGCTACGAGGTGGATGTCACCCAGCCCGCTCGCTATAACCAGGATGGCAAGAAGATCAGCGACGGTGAGCGGATTAGCCAACTCACCTACAAGGGTCAACCGATCGATCCGCAGCAGAACTTCTATGTGGTCACCAACAACTACCGCGCCAGCGGTGGTGGCAGCTTCCCGGGTATCAACGGCAAGGTGCTGGTACACGAAGATCCGATGGAAACACGTGAAGTGCTCTCTGCCTATGTGAAAGAGCTGACCAGGGCCAACCCGGCCGGTTTTGAGGTCAAAGCCGATAACAACTGGCATCTGAAGCCGTTGCCCGCCAAGACCAAGGTCTACTTCTACTCCTCGCCAAACCCCGAGGTCGAGAAGCTGGCAGGCCCGACTCTGAAACGAGTGGAAGGGGTGGTGCCCAACGATCCCAAGTTTGCCAATCATGGGATCTACCAGCTGTTAGGTCAGTAATACCGGGCGGCCTGCGGGCCGCCTTTTCTTTTTCTTGCCCCTGTCGTGCCGATCACAATGCCGTAAGGTGCAATGAACGAAGTGAATTGCACCGCTTGTTTGGTAACAGAAAAAGTGGTGGCCGGAATGTGGAGGTGCAATGCGCTGCGCTTATTGCACCCTGCCGGGTTGATTACACACATGTCCGAATACGCTTCGCTATTTGAGCTATACGCATGATTTATATGTGGTTTAACCGCGCCGTCAGATGTGACCCTTCTCATACAAAACCACCATTTCTCTCCTGTCTTTTACCCCGCGTGATAGCGGGTTGGCGCGGCGTTGAATGATGCCCGAGCAGGAGGGCATGAGTTCCGGAACGTCTTCATTAGAAAAAACAGTTTATTGCATATGCCATAAACTAGGTGTATATATGGCATATGCCAATTACGGCGGCGTCATGATCAGACTCTTATCGAGCTGAATGATGCGTGACTAAACCAGTAAAAGTTGATGCGTACGGCTCTTCATCTGGTTGCTGCAAGAGGCTGGGAACATGGCCATGCCAACCGGCAAGCCTGCGGGAAGCACCTGAACAAGGGGACGAGCGCAGAGTGGCAAGGGGCAGGGCCTGAATATCAACAGTGATAGCAGGAGGTCAAATGACCATCATCACAGCCATTCCGATGAATGACGACCATATCGCAGGACATTTTGCCAAGGCAGAGCGCTTTGTATTCGTAGATGAACAGGGGAGATCCCTGGCAGAGATCGCCAATCCGGTGGCTGCCAACGAGTGCAAGGGCACGCTGGCGGAGCTGTTCTTGGCTCAGGGGGCATGTCGTATCGTGCTGAAAAATATTGGCAGCAAGATGCTTGGCAAGTTGCTGGGTAGCGGGCTTGTCGTCTATCAGGCCAGTCAGGGGCGTCTCGCTATAGCCGACATGCTGAGTAATGAGTCGGGCAATCTGACCGAGCTGACATCCGCTGAACAGGGCAGCGCATCCCGCTGCGCCGAGGGGACAGGCCATCGCGGCAAGGGGATCCATCAATGCGCTCCCCGTGGTCGCCTTGGCAAAGGGGGTTGCTGCAAGTCAGCCTCCGGACAACAGCAGGGCTGTCAGGGTAACCGTCAGCGCAACCACAAAAAATGTTGTGAAGAGTAAGCACAACCACTAGGCCGAATTGGAGGGGAAAGTTGATGGAAAACCTGAAAGAGGGTAAGCGAATCCCCTCCATAACCAAGATTGCACATATGCCTGTCACACTGTTTTCAATCATCATGGGGCTGACGGGGGCGGCGATTGCCTGCCGCAAGGCATTTCCGGATCTGCTGTTACTGCAGTCGGCAGGGTTCCTGTTCGGGGTTTTGTCATCCCTGCTACTGGCGACTTTTCTGGTGATGTATGGCTGGAAAATTGTCAGACACAATGACGAGTTCCGGCATGAGCTGAAGCACCCGGTCAAGAGACCATGATCTCCCATGCCCGTTGCATGGTGTGCGGCATTCATAACCCGGACTCACTGGGAATTCGCTTTTACCAAGGGGAGGAAGGGGCGACGGAAGGGCTGTTTATTGCCGACGAGCGCCATCAGGGTTACAGCGATATTTTGCATGGCGGCATGACCAGCACCCTGCTCGATGCGGTGATGACACATGCTTTGCTGCAACGGGGAATAAGGGGATTAACAGCGGAGCTGACCGTTCGTTTTATTGCTCCTATCGATATCGGCAGCAAGGTAGCGCTGTCGGCCAGAATAGTCGATCAGCGTCGCGGTATCTATCGCCTGAATGCCGTAGCGTCGGTCGGCGGGATCATTGTTGCAAAAGCATCGGCCAAATTTATCAAGCCGAAAGCCAATGACAGTGCCGTAGCGCCGTAGGGTGCAATGAACGAAGTGAATTGCACCGCTGATTTGGTAACAGCAAGTGTGATGGCTGGAAGGTAGAGGTGATTATGCGAATGTCCGAATACGCTCCGCTATTCGAACCTACGGGCCTGAATTGATCACTGGCTAACGCGCCGTAGGGATTGATTTATCCGGTCTGTTACCAATGACAAAGAGCGCCATAAGGCGCTCTTTGTCATATATAGTTGCCCACGTTACCCCCATTACAGAGAGCAAGGAGCAATCGATGATCATTCGTCAGGCAAGGGCGGCGGATATTCCCGCGTTGGTGGAATTGCGCATGAGGCTTTTTTGCGAAGTGGGGGAGCTGGACCACCCACAGGCAGATCCGGTTTTGTGGCAGGCGACTTTTGATTACTTTACCCGGGCTGCGGGAGGCGAGAGCGCATTTTCCTGGCTGGCCGAGGCCGCCAAGCAGGGGGCGGATCCGCAGATTGTGGCGGCGGGCACCTTGGCGCTGTTTGTGCGGCCACCCTATCCCGGCAATCTGGCGGGGGTGGAGGGGTATCTGCTCAACATGTATACCCTACCGGAATGGCGTCAGCAGGGGCTCGCCACCGCCTTACTCGATGCAATTACTGCTTATGCCAAGGCACGTGAGCTGGGCAAGGTGTGGCTGCATGCCAGCGATCAGGGGCGTCCCCTCTATGAGCGGATCGGTTTTGTCGCCAATCCGGACTATCTGGAGTGGCGACCTGATGCAGGCTAGCCCGTAGATTAGCGCAGCGTAATCGGACGTTCGTGAGGCAACTATCAAAAGTGCCGTAGGGTGCAATGAACGAAGTGAATTGCACCGCTTGTTTGGTAACACAAAGTGTGGCGTCTGGAAGGCCGAGGTGATTACGTGAATGTTCGAATACGCTTCGCTATTCGAACCTGGGTGATTCCCATCTTTGCCAGCTCGTGTTGCGTCATCCAGTTCCCCGTTCGCTATGAATGGCCAGTTGCGTGAGATAGCTATTTACCGCTTCGCGAGTCGTGAAACAGCGCTTATCGTTTGGGAATCGTTCAAACAGTTCGCGATGGAATTGGCGGGAGCTTTTGCTGGCTCGCTGCGCATATTCCGATGCCCATACCAGCAGTTGTTGAAAGTTCTCTTCGGCTGCTGTTTCATCGCGTTGCCTGGCGCTTTGTGAACCGCGCGATAGCAGTGAATCCCGGCATACCGACCAGTCGAGATCCAGAAAGAGCAAGATATCGGCGGCATCAAGCAGCTGTTCGGCCAGGGCACCAAATACCCCTTCGACCACCCATTCAGGCTCTTGGGCAAGTATTTGAATGGCATGGTCAATCTCATGCTGGGGCCGTTTTTGGTTAAAGCCGCCCGGCTGCCAGACAAGGGTATCGAGATTGACCTCGCGGATAGTTAACCGCTTAGCCAGCTGCGCCGCCAACCAGCTCTTGCCCGATCCCGAGTTGCCAATAATCAGAATACGTTTCATCTATGAGCGCTCTTTTCTGGAACAGATATCTGGAGGCTGGAAAGTAGAGATGCAATGCGCTGCGCTTATTGCACCCTACAGGATTGATATTGATTACGCGAGAATCTGAATGCGCTTAAAAATTCAAGTTTGCAGGTTAACTTTTGGCTATCGCTTCTGGAAGATAAAGCCAGCGGACAAGAGGACCTTTTCTGGAGGTAAAGCGAATTTTAATCCAATCCTCTTTCTGCTCGAGGATTTCTACTTTGTCATTATGAATTAGATAGGCTTTGGTCTTTGATGTTTTTTCAGGTGATGAGTAGAGAAACACTTTCTCGGATGTGACTGGCCAGAGAATTTTCTTGCCATCAAAGTCAATCGCAACGGTGTCCAGTTTATTACCCTTCTGATTAAATGTGTGCTCGTAAAGAGGGAAGGTCTCAATCTCGGAGTTTTGGATCTGATACTCTGTTGTTTTATATAGCCAGAGTTCACCTTGTGAATTATATTGGTAAGTATCGTAATACCATACAGGGCCGGAGCGGCAAGAGCTAACCAAAGAAAGCTCGTCTGAGCGAACTGCAAGGTTATAGAGAACCCCGCAGGCAGAGGTTGACATTTTATAATTCGCAAATTTTAATTCTTTAAATGTCGTATTTATATTTTCATACAAGAATACATAAAAGACAGTATTTACCATACCAAGAGAGTTAGTAATGGCGATATCTTTGTAACCGTCAAAGTTGAAATCTTTTCTGATAATGTCAGATTGCAGTTCATCATCTACACATATCAGTTTTTCTTTCTCTTTCCCTGCAGCCAAAAAATAATAACAGTCATTCTCTTTTTGTATTTCAATTTTTACTCCGTCAATCATATAAGATGAGTTTGTCTTTGCAGAGACGGAGAAACATAAGAATAAAGCTGTAATGATGATAAGATATTTCATGGTAATTTATTCTTCTGCGTGAATCTTTGTAAAGTGTTGCTTCGTAGCTTATTTTCTGTCTTGGACAGTTTTTATAAGTGTGAGCTGGTTTTTATCAATAATGTAATAATTTGTGTAATAAATAAAAGATTTTCCATCTTGACTATTTTCAACTTTAATCGTTGTGAGAAGGCGGCTATCAATTTGGGGAGACTCTATCCATTCTCCCACACGGGTATCAGAATCATTACTCACATCATATGAGCTATAGGCATTAAATACCGCATCTACTACCTTGCCCGTGCGTTTGTTGACAAGGACTTGATTATAACAACCTGATGAACCACATCCCCAGCCTGTCAGTACATACTCACCAGCATATACAGGCTTTTGTGACAAAGCCGCGGTAAGTCGGGTACGGAATGTTCTGGCCAATTCAGAGTCGAGTGAAAGCTTGGCTGGTTTACCTTTATATCCGGCTGGTGCAGGGTAGTCCTCTTTCTGGGGTAGCACTTGAGAGCTGGCTTCATTAGCAAATGAGAGTTGGCTGGATAATCCGAGGAAAAACAATAAATAAATTACGCGTGCTTTCATAATTTTTTGTCTTGATATTTAAAGTTGTAGTACCGTAGGGTGCAATGAACGGAGTGAATTGCACCGCTTATTTGGTCACAGAAAGTGTGGTGGTTAGAAGGTAGAGGCGATTATACGAGTTACCGAAAATGCTTCATTGATCGAACCTACGAACTAAGAATGCGAAGATTAATATGGGAGCTGGGATGTCTTTATTGAATTTTGGTCTTCAGCAATTTCCTAAGTAGGTAAAACGTTCACCATATATTGATTCATACACAACCTTGAACTTAACACATTTATCGAGTTCTTTTATTGCTGAGATTATTTCGTTAGGGTATGGTTCATCCTCAATCTTCAAGATCGTTACCTCTCCCCCCATGCAGATAGCTTCACCTTCAGTTATAGTATGTATAGAGTTATTTGTTCCTGTTACCTCAAGAGCCGATAATGCTTTTGTCACTGGACATTCGGTAGTTTCTATATAACAACCATCGATTATCACATCAAAGCTAATTATTGTCGCCGGGCCTAACCCATTATTTTTTAAAATGAACTCCATCGGTATGTCTTGATACGAAATTTGATCTATTATCAGGTGTGGCCTTGTGGATAGCCTATAGTATTGTCTATTTAAAAAACCCTGCCAGATAGATACAATTGTCGTTGAAAATGCAATTATTGCGGCAGACGTTGCAATTATTTCACTGTTATTCAATTTTCATTCCTTTTGGTTTTATTGCTAACGAAATATATTCTGCTAGAGAAATATCATCTGATGTCTGGGAGTATTTGATAAAAAGAAGGACTATCTTTTTTTAAAATAACTAGACCTATTCATTCACTATTTAGCATTGACATCAACTTCAACCGTTTATAAAAATGGCGGTAAAAATTGTCGTTATTAAATCCATTAGAAATGCTGACTAGAGAAAATAAAAGGGGTGACCTCTTGTGCAAGCAATAATTTTTACGCTTCGACGTACCTGAGTATTGATTTGCATAAAGCGGCCAAACCCCACGCTACCGCCCGTGGATTACAGCCTCCAGCCTGCTGCGGTCATCCGGCGATGTGGTGGGTGGCGAAACGGCTGCACAGGGTTATCTCTGCAAGAGTGGTTGCCAAGTGGGGCATATTAGTCGAGACAGGGGTAGGGTAAAACCGCAGTTGGGCAAAAATTTGCCAAAGATCAATAAATTGCTTACTCAATGGATGCTATCTGACCGCTTGGTGCGGTGACCGCAGGCAGAACTTCCCCCCTTGTTGGAAAGCACTGCCACTCAATACTCCAGAAACTTCTCGCCGCAGCACTCGCAGATCAGATGGCGCACATGGGTGGCCTGATAGGCGAGGGTCTGGCCGAAAACCGCGTTGGTCAGGCTGCTGGAGCGAAAGGCTTGCCAGAAGGCTTTGCGCGGCTCTTTGGGCATCACATCCTGGCTGTGATCCCGTGGCACCAATACCACGATATGGCGGGTGCGCTCCCTGCATTTGTCACAGCGATGGATTTCACTCGGCGGGTTCTGGTCGTGCGGGTTGCTCATAAAGGGGCTCGTGAAGAGAGTGGACGCCCATCATATTCCTCTCCACTTGGCTCTCAATCTCGCCTTGCCAGCGCAGTGAGCAGCCTCACGTTTTGACGTGCGGTTGGCTAGCAGAAGAAGTGAATTATCAAGGCGCGGGCGTGAGCCCCCGCCGTGATGTAAGGTTCAAGCCGACTCGTGCAGAGTGTTGGCATGGGCAAGCCAGGCTTCTTCGGTGACGATACGTACCGAGTGTCCTTTCTCCTGCAACAACATGGCTTTTTCGATTTTTCTGCCGTATGAGGAGAAGCGCCAATCCCGCGAACTGAGCTCACCGATGATGAGGTAATCAAGTTTCTGGGTGACAGAGTCTTGGGGAGTTGCACCCAATAGCAAGGCAGTTTCCTCGCACTGTCGGCGTGTACCGGAAAGAAACATGCCGGTGAAGCAGACAGTACAGTCATATAGGGTATCTATTTCGGAATCACTGATGGCCATCTTGGTCGCCATACCAGTGACAGCCCCCTGCTCGAAGGGATTGCCGATAAACAACATTAATTGTTGCTGCAACTCCTCTCTCTCTTCGGCAGTAATGATGCCATCCAAAAGGATGCGCTCCACCGTCTGATACAGCTGTTTTCCGGGATAGTGGGCCCTCAGCATGCTGTTTTGTTTCATCCACCAACTCAGGTAATGGATCTCGTCATCGGACAGCTGTTGATCTCCAATCAACCCCTGACAGAGCCCCTCGAGTAATAGCTTGTCTGATTCCTCTGAATAGAAGTCGACGCCCGGTAGATGACGATATGTTTCCATCAGACGAGGAAGTGCACTCATAAGGTGGACTTTTTCTTCTTCACACAACTTACCGTCTTGCAGCACATTAGCGACCATTTCCCGTAGCTCACGAAAGATCCAGCCGTTGAGGCTGGTACTCTCTTTGAGCCAAGTATCCAGATAAAGGATCTCCTGCTCATCGATGACACTGTCTGCGACTATGCCATCCAGAATCCCCATCAGATTATTCAACTGTTTGTCGCGGTTGCGTGCTGCATTGTAGTTAGCGACTGGCTGGCCATGACGATTCAATTCACCCATTGCATGATCCCTTGCTGGTTACAAAGAGAGTGGGAACTACCCGTAGAGAGATGAATCGCTGCGGGTGTACCTAATGACTTCATCATATAAAAGTTGGCTTCAATCAGGCCAGAAGACTTGCCTGCAATTAGTCACGCATGTGAGCTTTGTCGAGAAATGGTTTCCTGGAAGATTGGAGAGAGATGCCCTTGCTTGCCGATTGGCGGGCCAACTCATGTTCATCTCCTAAGTGGCGGGAACTCAAGCCGACTCCCGCTTCTGCAGATTAGGGGTGATGATATGGCGGTTGGGGGCAAGCTCGGGTTGCTGCATCCGGGTCAGCAGCCGCTTTGCCGCCTGACGGCCAATCTCCCGCGCCGGTGAGCTGACGAAGGTGAGGGCGGGGGTGGTGAGTTCGGCCTCCGCCACGTCGTCAAAGCCGAGCAGGGCCACCTGCTGGCCGATGTAGTTGTCCTTGCCCACGGTGCGTCCGCTCGCCTCAACGCCGTAAATGCCGCCGAGCGCAACCTCGGGATAGTGGCAGAGCACGGCGGTCACCTTGGGGTGCTGGTGCAGCAGCTGGGCTATGGTGTCGGCGGCGCTGCGCTGGGTGCGCTCACATTCGAGCACCCACTCCGGTTTGAAGGGCAGGCCGTATTGCAGCAGGCTGGCGCAGTAGCCGCCGATGCGCTCGGCGCGGGTGAGGGAGTCGGCCCGTCCGCCGACGTAGGCGATATGGCGGTGACCCTGTTCGATAAGGTAGGTGGTGGCCTGCTTGGCGGCGTGGGTGTTGTCGGGGCCGATAAAGTCCACGTCATCCCGATAGTAGGAGCGGGCGGCGCACACCACCGGTAGCTCTGAATCGATCAGGGTCTCCAGCGTCTTGGCCGCTGCGCCGCGCACCGGATTGAAGATAATGCCCGCCACCCCTTGGCGTGACAGGGACTGGATGCTCTGTTGCAACCGCTCCGGGCTGTGGCCGCACTGGGTCAGAAACAGCAGGTAGCCCTGCTGCTCCAGCACTTCGCTCACCCCGGCGGTCACTTCGGTATAGAAGGGGTCGGTGATGTCGCGCAGGATCAGCCCCACCAGATTGGATTGCTGGCTGCGCAGGTTGGCTGCGGCGCTGTTAGGCACGTAGTCGAGCTGCTTGATCGCCTGCTGCACCCGCTCGGCGGTGGCTGGCGAGATGCGCCCCTTGCCATTGAGCACCATGGAGACGGTAGTAACCGAAACCCCTGCCAGCTGGGCGACATCGGTGATCTTGACGTTTTTCGAGACGAGCGGTTTGGATGGCATAGGGCGAACGGGGTGCGATGGCTGGTTGAGTGCGAGGCCCCAGCATACCTGCTCAGATGCTCAAGTGAAACGTTACATCACCGTTGGGCCGATCCGGCTCACAAATTTGGATCTCCCTGCCAGCCAGCCCCTTCATTCTGTGATCCTGTCGGCACTTGTTGGCTGATAAAACGATTTATCATCCAGCAAAACCTGATGCTGACCCGCGCCTCTGCTTCGACATTGCTTCGAGCTGGGGGAGGGCAGCCACAGACATTGCTGTTTATTCACAAGGAGCCGTTTCATGGCCAAGCCCCAAGCCAAATCCACCATCTGGGAGTTCCTGCAGAGCCTCGGCAAGACCTTTATGTTGCCGGTCGCCCTGCTGGCCTTCTCGGGCATTTTGCTCGGTGTCGGTAGCTCGCTCACCAGCGATGCGGTCAAGCAGAGCATGCCCTTCCTCGACCATACCGTGCTGCAACTGCTGTTCCTCTGGATGACCAAGGTGGGGCTGGTGGCCTTTATCTACCTGCCGGTGATGTTCGCGGTGGCCATTCCGCTCGGGCTGGCGCGGGAAGAGAAGGGAGTCGCGGCCTTTGCCGGTTTCGTCGGCTATGCGGCGCTCAACCTCTCCATCAACTTCTACCTCACCGTGGCCAACGTCATCGGTGATGCGGCAGCGGAGAAGGCCTACGGGGTGAAATCGATCCTCGGTATCAGCTCCATCGACACCGGGATTCTGGGGGCCATCATCGTCGGGGTGATCGTCGCCAAACTGCACGCCCGTTTCTACACCTACCGGATGCCCGATGCGCTCGCCTTCTTCGGCGGTGCCCGCTTTGTGCCCATCATCACAGTGCTGGTGCTGGGAGTGGTCGGTCTGGTGGTGCCGTTCGCCTGGCCCTGGTTTGCCGCTGGCATCAACGGTATCGGGGCGCTTATCTCCCACGCCGGTCCCTTCGGCCCCTTCCTGTTCGGTACTGGCGAGCGTCTGCTGCTGCCGCTCGGTCTGCACCACATTCTGGTGGCGCTTATCCGCTTTACCGAAGCGGGCGGCACTCAACTGGTGTGCGGCAATGAGGTGAGCGGCGCGCTCAATATTTTCTACTCCGAGCTTGCCTGCGCCGACACTTCCGGCTTCTCGGTCTCTGCCACCTCCTTCCTCTCTCAGGGCAAGATGCCTGCCTTCCTCGGCGGCCTGCCGGGTGCGGCGCTCGCTATGTATCACTGCGCCCGCCCGGAAAATCGCGGCAAGATCAAGGCGCTGCTGGTCTCCGGTGTGGTAGCCTGCGTCATCGGCGGCATCACAGAGCCGCTGGAGTTCCTGTTCCTGTTCGTGGCGCCGGTGCTCTACGTCATTCACGCCATCCTGACGGGTCTGGGCTTTATGACCATGGGGCTGCTCGGCGTCACCATCGGCAACACCGACGGTAACCTCATCGATTTCCTGGTGTTCGGCGTGCTGCAAGGCACCGCCACCAAGTGGTATCTGGTGCCGGTCGCGGCCGCCATCTGGTTTGCCATCTACTACAGCGTGTTCCGCTTCGCCATCGTGCGCTTTAACCTGAAAACCCCCGGCCGCGAGATTGAGACCAGCGAGGCTGCCCAGCCCGCGGGCAAGAAGGCAGGCAACAGCGGTTACAACGGTGAAATCATCCTCAACGCCTTGGGCGGGGCTGATAACATCCTGGCGCTCGATAACTGCATCACCCGCCTGCGGATGTCGGTGCAGGACATGAGCCGGGTCGATGACAAGGTATTGAAGGCGAACGGCGCCATCGGGGTGATCAAGCTCGACGAGCACAACCTGCAGGTGGTGATCGGCCCGCAGGTGCATCTGGTGAAAAACCAGCTGCAGAGCCTGATGGGGGCCTGAACCGGCCAATGACATTCGAACGGGGGGCGCAAGCCCCCCTCTTTGCCTCTCCCAATATGTCTCCTGTTTATGGAGGGAGAAACTAGATGCACAATATTTATGACTTCGATCACCAGATCGACCGCCACGGCACCTACTGCACCCAGTGGGACTATGTAGCCGACCGTTTTGGCCACGCCGACCTGCTCCCCTTTACCATCTCCGACATGGATTTCGCGACCGCCCCCTGCATTCGCCAGACCCTGGCCACCCGGCTCGAACACGGGGTATTTGGCTACAGCCGCTGGAATCATGGCGACTTCAAAGGGGCGGTGAGCGACTGGTTTGCCCAGCGCTACGGGGCGACCCTCGACCCGGAGACGCTGGTCTACGGCCCCTCGGTCATCTATGTGATTGCCCAGCTGGTGAGCCTCTGGTCGGCGCCGGGCGAAGGGGTGCTGGTGCATACCCCCGCCTACGACGCCTTCGGCAATATGCTGGCCGCCAACGACAGGGTGCTGCTGCCTTGCCCGCTTAAAAAAGAGCAGGGGAGTTACCAGATCGGCTGGGCCTGCTTCGAGCAACAGGCCGCCCGCCCCGATTGCCGGATTTTGCTGCTCTGCAGCCCCCACAACCCCACCGGCCGGGTCTGGACGCGGGATGAATTGAGCAGAATGGCCGCCATCTGCCAGCGCCACGGGGTCAAGGTCATCTCGGACGACATCCATATGGATGTGAGCTTTGCCCGCTACCTGCCGTGGAGTGAGGTAGCACCGGACGATCACTGGGCACTGGTGAGCTCGGGTTCCAAATCCTTCAATATTCCGGCCCTTGGCGGCGCCTACGCCTTTATTGCCAACGCTGAGGCGCGGGCCGCCTATCTGCAGCGGCTCAAGGCGGCCCATGGCCTCTCATCGCCGCCCATTCTCGGGGTACTGGCCCATATCAGCGCCTATCGCGACGGCGGTGAGTGGCTTGATGCCCTTAAAAGCTATCTGCACGGCAACCTCGCCCATGTGGCGGCGCGGCTCAATGCCGCCTTCCCCGTCATCGACTATCGGGTGCCCGAGGGAACCTACCTCGCCTGGATTGATCTGCGCGGCCTTGGCATCGACACCACCGAACGGATGGATGCGCTGCAAACCTTGTTGGTGGAGAAATACCGGGTCGCCATCATGCGCGGCGACACCTACGGCCCGGAAGGCACAGGCTATATCCGCCTCAACGTCGGCTGCCCGCGCTCAAAGGTCGATCAAGGACTCGACGCCCTGATCGGCGCGCTGGGGGAGCTGGGGTAGGGATTGGTGCATCTGGCTGGGTGAGGTGTTGACTCATCCAGCCTGTGATCTTTATGGCGGAGCCCGGCGCGGTTGCTGCGGGCTCAGAAGGTGGCGATTAAGGGGCTATTGTGGGTGACTTGAGCCTGAATGTCTTGGCACAACATCTGAATGTGGGGCTCATCAATCTTCTCACGGGGGATATAAATGCCGATAGTCCCCTTGTTGTACTCTTCGCTCATTTGCAGCGTGCCGATGCCGAATCTGGAAAAATAATCGGCCATGCTCACCGGATAAGGCATGACAGCATTGCTGCTATTGACAATATCAATACTGGTGAGCAGGGAGTTGCTGCTGTAAATGATTTTGTCATTCAATTTCATGGCGGCGCGTTCCTGTTTTTTTCGCGCCAAATCATCGACCAGATGCAGATATTTATCCTCATCCGGCGTCACCAGCAGGCTGGGATAATCGACCAGATCCTGCTTGCTGCATATTTTCCCTGTGAGGGGATGGCCCGCTCTGACAAATACCCCATCATGAGAAATAAATAGCGGGATAAATATCAGGCTGTAATTTTTGGCCAGCCCGTGAATTTCATGTCCGAGAAACAGATCGATATGATTGCCCAACAGCAGATCGAGCAGGCGCAGATGGTTGCCGACTTCAATGTTGATGGCGCAGGATGGGTTGGCTTGCTGATAGCGGGCGCTGACAGGTTGCAATACCGGCTGCCACCACGCATGTCCGGTGCCCACGTTCAGCGGCCGCGCGGTGCGCTCGCGCAGGGTGGCCAGCTGCCTGAGGGTATCATCGTAGATCCGCTGCATTACGCGCGCCTGCTCCAGCAGCAGCTCTCCGGCGGCGGTAAGCGTCACGCCGCCAGCGTGTCTGACTAGCAAGGTCGTCTCCAGACTCTCCTCAAGCTTTTTCATGTTGTGCGTCAGCGTCGGTTGGCTGAGCCCCATTTTCCTGGCTGCCAGACTGACATTTTTGTGGGTGGCCACTTCAATAAATTGTCTTAGATGTTTGTCCACTAACATGGCGTCCGGTCATGGTCTGGTGGTGCGCCAAGCTAGTGTAATCACCATGGGCTGTCAATTATTCCCCTTCGCTGACGGGCTATTTTTTATGTGGCTCCCTTCACGTTGTATCCAATTCATTTTTGCCATTCGATAGCCGGTTTGGTGCGGGCGATCACGTAATTTTACCTGGTTATAGATGTTATCTATGTCGCTGGTGTCGCGGTCTATTTTTCTGGTGAATGCTGACCACGTAGACTGGCAAAAACGGTTTTACTCAATGCTGTTTCAATAAAAAAACAAAAAAGTAACGAAGGGAAAATATGAAAATTCGTCCATTGGCTTTATCCGTGGCGTTATGCTGCGGCGGGGTTCTTTTGTCCGGTTGTAACGACAGCTCATCCAGCGGCAACGATCACGAGGTCAAACCCGAGGTGAAGGCGCCTTGGGATTTTGATCTCTATATGGTTGGTGAATTTAGCGGCTGGGGTCGTGAGGACAAGTTCAAACTGACCTTCAAGGAGGGTGTCTATCGTCTGGACAACCTGAAGATGAACTCGGGTATGTCCCCCTTCAAAGTGGCTGGCCCCGAGTGGACCAAATATCCCGATTTCTCTGCGGATTCCCGCAAGGAGACCAGCATCTTCCCCGGTCAGGTCTATCCCATGTACTACCAGAGCAACGGGCAGAACAACCGTCTGGTGGTGACGGAAAAGGGGCTGCTCGACATTCAGGTCAAGGTGACCAATGCCGATCTGGCTGCACCGGCCATCGAGTTCACCATGGTCCGTGATGACCCCAATTACAGCGAGAGTCTCTATCTGAAAGGGATTGATGGCAATCTGGAGCCCGTCCTGCAGATGGTCTATCAAGGGGACAAGCAGTATGTGATGGTAGCCAAGCTGACGGCAGGTGAGCACAAGATAAAGATTGCCTCGGCGCAGGACGGGATCGGTTTTGGGCTCAATGCCGTCATTGCATTGAATAACCCGGTCAAGATGCAGCGCTGCGATGCTCAGTGCCAACTGGCAACAGTGCGGGTGGAGCAGGAGGGGTACTACAAGTTCCTGCTGGATGCCAGCCAGGATGAGAACGCCCCCCTGTTGCAGGTTAGCGTCGCAGGGGAGGGTGACCTTGGCATGATCAATCCCCATGAAGGGCATGAGCTTATCGAGAAGCGCGAGTATGAGACCTATAAGCCCGGAGTGACGGAAACAGCAACCTTCTCGGTCAAGCAGGCCAGTGACGAGTATCGCAGCTATGCGCAGTCGACCACTCAGGAGTTGCGTGATCCGGGCGAGAACTTTACCACCTATCAGGAGCAGTCCGATCTGCCCCGCCTGCGCTCCGGCAACATGGTGTTTGATGCCCTGTTTGCGCTGGCCGCTCACGAGATGCGCCAGAACAGCGTGGCTCAGGTCAAGGATGGCAGTTACAACGGTGGGCAGGCGATCCCTTGCGACTGCTTTGAAACCGGCGCCAAGTGGCATTACGTCTGGACGCGGGATCTCTCCTACGCCACCGATCTGGGGCTGGGGGTGCTTGATCCTCTGCGTGCGCGCAACTCCCTGCAGTTCAAGCTCTCTGATTTCAGAGCCGAGCTGAAAAGCGAGCTGGACAACCTGATCCCGCAAGGACGCCAGATCATTCAGGATACCGGCACGGGGGGTAGCTGGCCCATCAGTACCGATCGCATGAGCTGGGCCCTGGGGGCCGAGCGGGTGCTGGCCGCCCTGCCGGATGCCGAGCGCAGCGCGTTCTTGCCCGAGGTCTTTGAAGGGCTGAGCAACACCATAGAGAGTGATCGTCTGGCCGCCTTCGATAGTGCAGATGGCCTCTACGTGGGGGAGCAATCCTTTCTCGATTGGCGCGACCAGACCTATGCCAAGTGGATCACCGCAGATATTGCCCACATCGGCATGAGCAAATCCCTCTCCACCAACGTGACCCACTATCAGGGGTTGCTGCTGGCCGCGCGGGTGGCGGGCGAACTGGGTCACGATGAGCTGGCGAGCCGCTATAACCAGTGGGCGGGCGAGCTGAAACTGGCGATCAATCGTGCTTTCTGGCTGGCTGACGAGAAGATGTATGCCAGCCTGATCAACACCAGTACCGATCAGAGCCCGGCCTACAAGTTTGATCTATTGGGGGAATCCCTCGCCATTCTGGCCGGTATTGCCGATGAGGTGCAGGCCAAAGAGATTATCAGTCGTTACCCCATGGGCCCTTATGGCGCGCCTGTCTACTTCCCGCAGCAACCCGATATGCCGGTTTACCATAACCGCGCGATCTGGCCCTTCGTCTCCGCCTACGGGCTGAAGGCGGCGGCCCTGGTGCAGAACGTTGCCGTGGTCGATCACCATATCGACTCCCTGATGCGCGGTGCCGCGCTGAACCTCTCCAACATGGAGAATCTTGAGTGGTTATCCGGCCAACCCTCCCTGATGGATCTGACCCATCCCGATTTGACGGGGCCGGTGATTAACTCCCAGCGCCAGCTCTGGTCTGTCGGGGGTTACCTTGGCATGGTGACCGACACCACCTTCGGCTACAAAGTGGAAGAGGGGGGGATCCGGATCAAGCCGTTCATTACCTCCCACCTGCACCGCTTGATGGGGGCCAAGCCTGAGGCTGCGCTTAAGGGGTTGACCTACCGTGGCAAGCAGATTGACATAGTGCTGCACCTGCCGGAGCTGGGCGGGGAGGGCAGTTACTATCCGGTGCAGAGCATGACGCACAATGGCGTCCCGGTGGGCGAGCTGATCAATGAAGGTATGCTGGCCACCAGCAACCGGATTGAGGTGACGCTCGGTGCCGCCGTGGCTGACGATCAGGGGATCCGCCTGATCAAGGATGTGGCGCCGCTGGATGTCGAGAATCGGCAGGTGTTTGCTCCGACCGAGCCAACCTTGCTGGGGGTCAGCGAGCAGCAGGGCAAGTTGATGATCGCCTTGCAGGACAATATCAACAAGGGGGCGATCAGCTACAACATCTATCGGGATGGCAAGCTGGTAGCCTCCGGGCTGAATAGTGCGACCAGCTGGGTCGACGATATGGCACTGCAGCCGGGCAAGGCCTATTGCTACAGTGCCGAGGCAGTCTATCCGGAGTCCGGCAACCGCTCCCATCATGCCAAGCCGGTGTGCTATCAGCCTGCGCTGCAACATATCGCCATCGATGGGGCCAACGTCTCCCATACCGGTAGCGTGAGCGCCGCCGATGGGGCCATTCCCGTTCCTTACCTCAAGGATTGGGGCCGCCCCGACGACAGCTTGCTGGTGCAGGGGGTCAAGCTCGATGGCAAGCGCACCATTCGCCTGCAATACAGCAATGCCCAGCATGCCATCAATCTGGGGGTGACCAACGGGGTGAAACGGATCTCGGTGGTGAGCGGTGGCCAGGTTGTCGCCAGCGGCATGGTGCAGATGCCCCATGTGATGAAAGAGGGCGACCTCAAACCGCTGCGTGACTCGACGCCGTTCGTGGTGGATCTGCCCGCTGGGGAGTATGACATCCGGGTGAGCGATTTCTACAACATGAGCTATCTGAAGGCGAACGACACCTACAACGATGCGGGAGGTCAAAAGGGAGCGGTCAATCTGATCGATCTCGCCAGCATCACCGTCTCGGCGCGCTAAGCGGGCAAACAAAACGGCCAAACAAAACCGCCCCGGCTAGCTGCCGGGGCGGTTTTTATTTATCGATAGCAATGTGCCGTGCGGGTGAGCAAGGGCTCAGCGATAGCGGCCGCGTACCGAGCTGCTGGCGCGGCCTGCCATCTTGATCAGGCTCTGGCGGGTGTGCAGGTGGCAGAGCGCGACGCCGAGTGCATCCGCCGCATCTGCCTGCGGGGTGGCGGAGAGTTTCAGCAGATGGGTCACCATATGCTGCACCTGCTCCTTGGCGGCGCCGCCAGTGCCGACTACCGCCTGCTTGATCTGGGTGGCGGAGTACTCGCTCACTGGCAGATAGGCGTTGACTGCGGCGACGATGGCGCTGCCCCGGGCCTGTCCCAGTTTCAGGGCCGAGTCGGCGTTGCGGGCCATAAAGACCCGCTCGATGGCAAACTCGGTAGGCTTGAACTGGGTGATGATCTCGCATACCCCATCATAAACCTGCTTGAGGCGCGCTGGCAGTTCGCCGCAATCGGTGCGGATGCAGCCAGAGCCGAGATATTCGGCCTTGCCGCCCACCACCCGGATAACCCCGTAGCCGGTGATCCGCGATCCCGGATCTATGCCCAAAATAATGCTCATGGGTTGTGATTGCTCTAAAGGCGAGTGATGGTCGCCAAGATAGCAAACTGCGGCCAGTTTGGCTGCACACTGTATGTACGAACAGTAAAAAGAGGGCTTTAATATGACAAAAACGGCCCCGAAGGGCCGTTGCGTCATAACGGAGTGCTGTCAGGATCAGGCTGCGTGATCGACCTTGTGTGGCTGGGAGAATCCTTCCAGCTCGCCCGGGGCGAAGTTGTCTACCTGAATCGCTTCGTAGCGCAGGGCATCGGCGGCCAGCAGTTTGTCCGCTTCGTCCTTGCTCAGGATGGAACCGGCAAGCGCGGCGGCGACCAGCTCCGGCAGGGCCATCTTGCGGGGCAGTTTGCCCTCTTTCTGGGCCTGCACCAGCTTCTTCTCGTAGGGCTGAACGGCGACCATGGCCTGGAAGGCGCGTTCCATCAGGCCAACCGGATCCGCATCGTCCTTGCCCACATAACAGAGGGCGGTCAGACGGTCGCGGAACTCGCCCGGCTTCATCATGGCCAGACAGATGGCGTGGCAGCGATCGTCTGCCGGCATCTTGTAACCGACGCCGAACGGGAAAACCACCCGCTTGAGCACGGCACCCACCACCTTGTTCGGGAAGTTCTGGAAGAAGCCCTCGAACGCCTTGCCAATCAGGTAGAGGTTGCGCTCCACCGCGTACTGCACGAACGGCAGATCGGAGACCATGCGGCCCTGATCCTCGTAGTGCTTGAGGGTAGAGGAGGCCAGATAGAGGTGGCTCAACACGTCACCCAGACGGGCGGAAATCATCTCCTTGCGCTTGAGATCGCCACCCAGCATCAGCATGGAGACGTCGGCGCACAGGGCCAGCCCTTTACTCATGCGCGACAGCTGCTTGTAGTAACGGGCGGTTTCGCCAGCCACCGGTGCGCTGTTGAACTGACCCAGGGTCAGCCCCTGGAACAGGGCGCCGAAGAAGTTGCCGGTACCGAAGGCGATGTGCTTCAGCAGCAGGGCATCGAACTTCTCGAGACCGCGCTCCACGTCGGTGTCGGCGGCTGCTTCCAGCTCGGCAAATACGTAAGGGTGGCAGCGGGTCGCCCCTTGCCCGAAGATCATCAGGTTACGGGTCAGGATGTTGGCCCCTTCCACCGTGATGGCGACCGGAATACCCATGTAGGCGTAGCCGGTGTAGTTTTTCGGACCGAGCTGGATGGCACGACCGGCGTGGATGTCCATGGAGTCATCCATGATCTGGCGCGCCATCTCGGTCATGTGGTACTTGGAGATGGCGGTGACTATGGCCGGTGCCTGACCCAAATCCAGGGAACCTGCGGTCATGCGACGGGCCCCTTCCAGCTGATAGGTGAGGCCGCCGATGCGAGCCAGCGCCTCTTGCACCCCTTCAAACTTGCCGATGGACATGCCGAACTGTTTGCGCACGTAGGAGTAGGCGCCCACGGTGCGGCTTGCCATGTGACCACAAGCGGTGCCAAGGGCAGGCAGCGAGATGCCACGACCGGCGGAGAGACACTCCACCAGCATGCGCCAGCCACGGCCAGCGTAATCCGGGCCGCCGATGATCCAGTCGAGCGGAATGAACACATCCTTGCCGAAGGTCGGGCCGTTCAGGAACGCCAGACCCATGGGGTAGTGGCGATCGCCAACGCGCACGCCCGGGTGGCTGGTGGGGATGAGCGCGCAGGTGATGCCGAGCTCTTCCTTGTCACCCAGCAGTTTTTCCGGGTCATAGAGTTTGAACGCCAAGCCCAGCACGGTGGCGCGGGGCGCCAGGGTGATGTAGCGCTTGTTCCAGTTGAGGCGAATACCCAGCACCTCTTCACCCTTGTGCATCCCCTTGCAGACAATGCCTTTGTCAGGAATGGCACCCGCATCTGAGCCCGCTTCCGGCCCGGTCAGGGCGAAGCAGGGCACCTCTTTGCCATTGGCCAGCCCCGGCAGCCAGAAATCTTTCTGGGCCTGGGTGCCGTAGTGCATCAGCAGCTCGCCCGGGCCGAGGGAGTTGGGCACCATGACGGTGACCGCCACGCTCAGGCTCTTGGTGGCGATGCGGGTGACTATGGTGGAGTTGGCAATCGCCGAGAATTCACGGCCGCCGTAGGATTTCGGAATGATCAGGGAGAAGAAGCCTTCCTTCTTCAGATAGTCCCACACCGGCTCCGGCAGGTCTTTGGTTTCGTTGACGATCTTGAAGTCATCAACCATGGCGAGCAGGGTTTCGACCTGATTGTCGATAAAGGCCTGCTCTTCGGCGCTCAGTTCGGCCTTGCCGTAACCGTGCAGTTTTTTCCAGTCGGGGTTGCCGCGAAACAACTCGCCATCCCACCAGACGGAGCCGGCTTCCATGGCCTCCCGCTCGGTAGCTGACAAGGGCGGCAGTATCTTTTTGAAGATGCCGAACACCGGACGGGTTACCACCTTTTTACGGATGGAGGGCACGCCGAGCACAACGGCTATCGCCAGCACCAGCAGGACAAGCAATGTGATCATACCGAAGTTCCTTCTATTTCACTGTTTCCGTTGATTTGTTGTTGGTTGTTACACAGCCAGGGAGAGCCTGGTCGACTCCACGGGCGCCCCGACTCCGGACGCCAGATAAGGAATAACGTTGCGCACCAGCCCTTCCACATCGAGCTGCTGGCCAAAGTCGGCCAGGGCGATGTCGCGTAGCGCATCGGCGGAGGCCATGGTGAACACGACTGTGCCCAGGGTGAAGTGCAGGCGCCAGAAGAGATCCGCCGGCGACAGGGCCGGATTGGCCTTGGAGATCGCCTGGGTGATCCGCATCAGAATGGGGCCGTAGTGGGCGGTGATAAAGCGGCGCAGGTGGCCCTGGCTGTCGATATAGCCGCGTCCCAGCAGCTGCATGAAGATGGCCGGGCCGTTGGTGCGCACCGCCGATAGCTTCATCAGCGGCTCGACAAAACTTTCAAACAGTTGCAGCAGGGTCAGCTGCTCCTGCTCCATCAGCACCCGCAGGCGGGCATCGAGATCGGGCATGAACAGGCTCATGTAGCGGTCGAGCACCGCCTGGATCAGCTCCTTCTTGGAGCCGAAGTGATAGTTCACCGACGCCAGATTGACGTCGGCCTCACTGGTGATCAGACGCAAAGAGGTATCGGCGAATCCCCGCTCGGCAAACAGCACTTCAGCGGCATCGAGAATACGGTTTTTGGTATCGATTTTACTCACTGGTCACCTCACTTAAACGAATGTTTAAAAAGTACGTTTCATAACGTGAAGTGTCAAGGGAATGTGAATAAGTGTTAGCGGAATGTTTTTCGATGAAAAAAGCAAAGTGGGCGGAACTTAGTCAAAAAGCCGGACTCTATATCTATGCCACTGCAATTAAACATTAAGTCTCGCCCAACCTGCACCATGCTAGTTGGGCCTTTTTTTGCGCGTTTGTTACTGGTTTGCGGTTTGCAGGCAAAAAAAAACCGCCGCAGGGTGCGACGGTGGGGAAAGTGAGTTCGCGTCATCCTGACGGCAAACTATCGATGCGAGTTCAGGCTGTATCGACGGGGGCAGTATGCCAGCCAGAGCCCCTCAGACTATGTCAGCTTCGCGGTATTTTGTGACAAAGTGTGGCAAGCACTGGCGTGGCCCAAGCTGCCGCTCTTTGTTATGCTGCCCCTTCAAAATATGAGGGGAGAGAAGATGAAGTACCCGGTCGATACCCACACGCACACCATTGCCAGCACCCACGCCTACAGCACCATCCACGACTATCTGCCGATAGCCAAGGCCAAGGGGATCAAGCTGTTCGCCACCACGGATCACGGCCCCGAGATGGCGGATGCCCCTCATGTCTGGCACTTTGCCAACTTGCCAATACTGCCAAGAGTGGTGGATGGCGTCGGGATCCTGCGGGGTATCGAAGCCAACATCAAAAACCTGGAGGGGGAGATCGACTTCCCTGAGCGTTACGAATCGCGCCTCGACATGATCATGGCGGGCTTTCATGAACAGGTATTCCCTCCCTGCGATCAGGCCGCCCACACTCAGGCGATGATCAACGCCATCAAGAGCGGCCGGGTTGACATGATCAGCCACCCGGGTAACCCCTCATTTCCCATCGACATTCAGGCGGTGGTCAAGGCGGCGGCTGACTATCGAGTGGCGCTGGAGATCAACAACTCCTCCTTCATTCATTCGCGCCCGGGTAGTGAAGGCAACTGCCGCGCCATCGTGGAAGCTGCGCGGGATCTGGGGGCCTATCTCACCTTCGGCTCCGATTCCCACGTCGCCTTCAGCCTCGGTGATTTTGACCACTGCCACCGTCTGGTGACCGAGGCCGGTTTCCCGCTGGAGCGGATCCTGGTGCGCTCCCCCCGTGCCCTGCTCGAATTTCTCGAAAGCCGTGGCCGTGCCCATATCCCCGAGTTTGCAGACCTGTAGATATTCGCTAACACATTGAGCCAATAGATAAAACAGGATTGGTGCAGCAGTGACTAGCGTCATCTGCAAATAGCCGAGATGGCTGGGAGGACAATAAGGCAAGCTTTGTCGATCCCAGCCCCTTGGTAGTAAAGGGCTGCGGCAAGCCCAGCACTCGGTGAGTCAGGTTTTTTCTGGTTTTAAAAATTTCTGCTATCCTGGCGTTTTACCGCTTTTTATGTGATGGAGATCACTGTACCATCGCCGCCCGACCTGCCACCCGGCTGCATCTCCCCCTGCGACGGCGCTGGCGTCACCCGATACATGCTGTCACCCGGAACGTGAATGACCCCAGGATGGGACCCGCCACTAACCTGTAGGTTTGTGGTCTGCGTGTCGCGTGGGTCGGCACCTCTCCCGTCCGATCTTCCGCGATACCTGTCTGCAGACTTGCCATATGAAACTCCTCTCTTCATAGGTGCAAGATGACACTGTTATTGAGTCTGGTCGGTATACTGGCCCTGATGTTTATTGCCTGGCTGGCCAGTGAAAACCGCCGCGCTATCCGCTGGCGCACGGTATTGGGTGCGCTCGCCCTGCAGACCGGTTTTGCCGCGCTGGTACTCTATTTCCCCCCCGGCCAAGCCATTCTTGGTGCTATGAGCAATGGCGTCTCTGCCCTGCTCGGCTTTGCCGATAGCGGGATAAGCTTTGTGTTTGGCGATCTGGCCAGCAACGGCTTTATCTTCGCGGTGCGGGTGCTGCCGCTGGTGATCTTTATCAGCTCCCTGATCGCCGTGCTCTATCACTTCGGCATCATGCAGTGGGTGATCCGGGTGTTGGGGGGCGGTATTCACCGCCTGCTCGGCACCAGCCGTGCTGAATCCCTGGTGGCCACCGGCAATATCGTCCTCTCGCAGGGGGAGTCACCGCTGCTGATTCGCCCCTTCCTTGCCAGCATGACCCGCTCCGAACTGTTTGCGGTGATGACCTGCGGCATGGCCTCGGTGGCTGGCTCGGTGCTGGGCGGTTACGCCGCGCTGGGCGTAGATCTCAAATACCTGATTGCTGCCTCCTTTATGGCGGCGCCGGGCGGTCTCCTGATGGCAAAACTGCTGGTGCCCGAGCAGCAGCAAGTGTGCGATCAAGAGGAGATCCCGTTGGACAAGAGCGATTACAGCAACGCCATCGATGCGCTGGCGGGTGGTGCCATGAACGGCATGAAGATCGCTGTGGCTATCGGCACCATCCTGCTGGCCTTTGTCAGCGTGATCACCATGATCAACGCCGGTCTTACTACCGTGGGTGATTGGTTCGGCTGGGCCGATCTCTCCTTGCAACAGCTGCTGGGTTATCTGTTTGCCCCGGTGGCCTGGCTGATTGGTGTGCCTGCCAGCGAGATGATGGCGGCAGGTTCGCTGATTGGTCAGAAGGTGATCATGAACGAGTTCGTCGCCTATCTGGACTTTGTCCAGATCAAGGATGGCTTGAGTGCCCATACCCAGATCATCATTACCTTTGCCCTCTGCGGCTTCACCAATTTGGGCTCTATTGCGGTGCAAATTGGTTCTATCGGCACCATGGCACCGGAGCGCCGTCACGATGTGGCCAATATGGGGTTAAAGGCGGTGCTGGCCGCCACCCTGGCCAACCTGATGAGCGCCACCCTGGCCGGGATCTTTGTCTCACTGGCCTGATGGTGACCCGATAGCCGGTTAGTCAGCGGCTCAAACAAAAGACCCCCTCTTGCCGTTGGGCAGAGGGGGTCTTTTTCGTTGGTCTGGTTACCGCTGAAGATCGGGCAGCAGGGCTGCCTGCTCCTGACACTGATCAAAAGCTGTGACTCCCACCTGTTTGTATGCTGGCTGTGCAGCGTCTTGCTCAGAAAGGTGGATGTCCTAATTTCGTTTCCTAATTTGGCAGCATATCAAGCCCAACAATCAAGCCCCACACTTGTGATATATGAGCAGGGAGATCTGAGGTCGTCAGGGGGACGCTTGCCGGGGTGTGGCAACCAGATGGTGACGCGCCAGGATCTGGTGATAGATGCCCTTCTCTCTGACCATTTTCCAACCCAGTTGCAGGCGCTCAACCAGCGCCGGGGGGGTCGACAGGCTGGCGGCCAGATAGAGCTCGCCGGAGATATCTTTCAGCCAGAGTGCTTTGCTGACCTGCTCACTTTGATAGCCGAGCTCATTGAGGTGATAGATGAAGGCCCCCTCGTCGTAGGGCATCAGATCGATCCGTCCCCGCATCAGTTTCTGCACATTCTGCTCGTCTCTGGGCACCAGGGGTAACTGGCTCTCCGGGATCTGCTGCTCGAGCAGATAGCTGCGCTTGACATCATTCTTGAGCACGCCGATCCGGTAGCGGGCCGCGTCGGCCAGGTGCGTTAGCCGGATATCATCACGATCGGCCCGGCGCCACAGATAGACAATATGGGGGGTGATGGCACCGATCCACTGAAATTGGGTCTCCCGCTCCCTGGTGCGGCCCAGGTTGTAGATCAGGGTGGGGACCGGCTGTTGGGCCAGCAGATAGGCACGACTCCAGGGGTAGAAGCGGATCCGGTAGTCGATACCGGCCTCGGCCATGATGGCCTGGACTATCTCGGTGGAGATGCCCGTCGCTTCTCCCTCTACCTCCATCTGATAGGGGGGGAAGGGGGTCGTCACGATCGGCAGCGGCTCCAGGGGGCGGCAGAGGGCGACACTGGAGAACACGCTGGTCAGGAGGAGTAACCAGCGGCAAAACCGGCCATCAATCGTCATTCTGTCTGCTTTATCCCGGTTCATGTGTATCAACCAAGCCCGTAACGGCGTGAGCCTGAGAGGTGATACTACCTTGGCCGATAAATTTGGGACACTCGCTTTTTTATGACGCTCTGACTCGCGGGGGGATGTGATGCAACGCCAGCATTGGCTGGATCACCTGTACGAGTCCCACTGTGCCATCGCCCGGGATCTACTGGCTGAACCGCTGATCGATGATGAGGTGGCTGGTGTGAGCCAGGAGGCGGTGGTCGCGGGATATATACGTAGTGGTCAACAAAACCGGGACCCCACCTTTTCTGTACTGGCTGTGTAGCGTTTTGCTCAGAAAGGTCGGTGTCCTGATTTTTTTCTCCGAGCTCTACTGGGTCTGGTTGCCGGGGGTTTTGTTGATGCTGGTGTTGATGGGATGGCGGGTGTGGAGAAGGGGGCCTAGGAGATGCTGAGACTGGCGGCCAAGTGATGAAGATAGTCATAACTGTGCCACTGGGCGGCACAGAGGGCGAGCAGGGCTGATGCCTCCAAGGCACCTTGAACCCAGTGTCGGAGCAATATCCACAGGGCATGCAGTATGCAAAGACCCAGACTCGCCAGATAAATGATGGCTAACGCCACTTCAATCAAATCCGATATACCGTAGGGATCATTCGGATTGTGATAAAGCAGGTCATAGCCAAAGGCGCGAAATCCGAGTCTGATCAGAAACAGGGAAAAGCAGAGTGTGGCCAGTTGTTTTGTTTTTTGGCTTATTTCTGTCATGCAACTTTTCAAATCTTCCAACGTTAACTTTTGGGGCTGAGATGCAGTAGAGTTGGGACACCCATCTTTTTGAATGTTGGCTATGCTACGCCTTGCTCAGAAAGGTGGGTGTCCTAGATTTGAGATTTGGGAGTGATCAGAAAGATGGGGGCCTTAATTTTTTCTCATGGCGATTTAAGCTGTCTTGGATATAGCGAAAAACAGTATACATAGCATTTACAATCGCAGTAGCTTCCGGTAGTTCAAGTAACTCATTTACATGTGCAAGACTGGCTTTATTTCTCAGTGTAGAAAAAGCATCTATTGATGCAGCAAAGGAATTTAGTACTCTAGAAACTTCACTAGCACGATTCCCCGAAGCCTGCAGGGCTGGGTGAAGGTCACGCAATGACTTAAAGGCTTTGGAGACCGTGGGATCGTGCGGAAGCGTGATGTTGTTTTCATTACACAATTGAGTCAAGTACCCATGTAATGCCGTATGTGCTCTATCAATAGCACTAGATGCGTCTACAGTGCCTATTAGTGCTTTTGCATCACCCAATGCTCTCGCAACAATACTAGAAATTGTTTCATCAACTTCAGGTGCAGCTACTACCCCTCCCGTATTAATGAGATTTCCGTTTGTGATTAAAAATGGTATTTGATGCACTATAAGAATTTTATTAATGTGTTGTTCACTAGGCGCGGCTGCACCTTGGTTATTTATAACCTCAAATGCATCGTAAACAGCTGCAATAAAGTTTGGAGCATCTTGTGAAGCATTTTTAGCTTGATAGGTCAGATCAGATTCAGCCCATTCCAAACTAGAACTCTTTGCGTAACAATCACCTGATACTTTACAAAAGTGCTGTTTATATATTTCTATTAAATGTTTAGCGCCAATAGGTGATGAAACTCGTTTCATTAAAGATAGAAAATCATCAACGGCACCTCTGTCTAAAGCTATCGTCACTCCCATTGGGAATCTAAGTTCGCTTGCCATCTGTAGAGGCATAGATATTCTCCTTTTGTGTAACGACGTGCACAGCGGCGAGTAATGGCAACACTGGGATGCCCTAATTTTCTCTTGTTTTTCATCTCGTATATTGGGCTAAAAATCGTAGGTTGGTGCTGAACGAAGTGAAGCCCAACGTTTACCGTGAATATATCTGAAACTCTGTTTTACGGTTTTGCCACATTCTTGTTTATCCCGATTTGGTTGGCGCAATAAGACTCCCCTGTTGGGCTTGCTACACTCTGCGCCAACTTACAAAAAACCACGCTACCGCCCCTGAGTGACAGCCCCCAGTTCGCTGTTGTTAACCTGCGAGAAAGCAACAATCGCTGTCATGGTGTTCTTCCGAGAGGTTGATTGTCATTCGGGTATCTTAAGGGGGCAGGGGGCGCGTTGAGAAGCGGGTTTTGGTAGGAATCTGTGTTGGATCAATAAATTAGTTATCGGTTGGTGAGCAACTCATTTGGCAGGGAATGCAAAGCTGCCCTCACCCCAGCCCTCTCCCAGAGGGAGAGGGGGTAAAGAAAGGGAGCCGGTCAGGCTCCCTTGTTCGGTTATGTGAACTGGCAACTCAGGGTCACAGACTGCTGACCCCATACCCGATCTTAGCGATTGGTCGCGGCCTTCATCCCTTCCACAAACTCTTTCAGACGAGTGAGCATATGCTCCGGGTTCTGGTGGTGGGTCTCGATGATCTTCACCACGGCGGAGCCTGAGATGGCACCGGCGGCGCCTGCGGCAATAGCTTCACGCACCTGAGCCGGTTCGCTGATGCCAAAGCCGAGCAGGGCGGGGGGGGCCTTGAACTCGCGCAAGGTGTTGATGAGACCATCCACCGGCATGCCAGCCTTGGTCTCGGCACCGGTGACGCCAGCACGGCTCACCAGATAGGTGTAACCACTGCCGAGCTCCGCCACCTGTTTCAGGGTCTCGGCATCGCCATTGGGCGGGGCGATAAAGATGCTGTCGATGCCAAACTTGTCGGCGGCTGCCTTGTAGGGGGCGCACATCTGTACCGGCACGTCGGCGACCAGCACCGAATCCACGCCTGCCTGCTGGCACTTTTCATAAAAACCGTCGATGTGGCGCACATAGACCAGATTGGCGTAGACCAGCAGGCCAATGGGCAGCTGCGGATACTTGGCGCGGATGCGGCCGAGCAGTTCGAAGCAGTCGTCCGGGGTGGTGTGGCTGGCAAACGCCCGCAAGGCGGCGCCCTGAATGGTGGGGCCGTCCGCTACCGGATCGGAGAAGGGAATGCCGAGCTCGAGGGCATCAGCACCCCCTGCGACCAGCGCATCAACGATGGCCAGCGACAATTCGGGGGTGGGGTCACCCAGCATCACGAACGGCACAAAGGCGCCCTGATTGACCGCATCCAGACGGGAGAAGAGTTGTGCGTAACGGTTCATGACAAGGTTCCTTCTTTCTCGAAAATGTCAGCGACGGTGAAGATATCTTTGTCGCCACGGCCGGAGAGGTTGACGATGATCACCTGCTCTTTCTCCGGTTCACTGCGGGCCATCTTGAGGGCGTGGGCCAGCGCGTGGGAGGACTCCAGCGCCGGGATAATCCCTTCGGATTTGGCCAGCTCCTGGAAGGCGTCCAGCGCCTCCTTGTCGGTGATGGAGACATACTCGGCGCGGCCGATGGAAGCCAGATGGGCGTGCTGCGGGCCGACGGAGGGGAAATCCAGCCCCGCCGAGACGGAGTAGGACTCCTGAATTTGCCCCTGCTTGTCCTGCATCAGGTAGGAGTGCATACCAAAGAAAACCCCCTTGCTGCCGTGCCCCAGCGGCGCACCGTGCTCGCCACTCTCGATGCCGTGACCACCCGGCTCGACCCCGATCAGACGCACCTCTTTGTTGTCGATAAAGTCGGCAAACATGCCGATGGCGTTGGAGCCGCCGCCGACGCAGGCGATCACCGCATCGGGCAGGCGCTCCTCTTTCTTGAAGCACTGGGCCTTGGCCTCTTCGCCGATCATCTTCTGGAACTCCCGCACGATAGTGGGGAAGGGGTGCGGACCGGCGGCGGTGCCAAGCAGGTAGTGGGCGGAGTCGTAGTTGGCAGCCCAGTCACGCAGCGCCTCGTTGCAGGCATCTTTGAGGGTGCTGGAGCCGGAGTGCACCGGAATCACGGTGGCCCCCATCAACTTCATGCGAAAGACGTTGGGCTTCTGGCGCTCGCAATCCTTGGCACCCATATAGACCCGGCACTTGAGGCCGAGCAGGGCGCAGGCCAGCGCAGTGGCGACGCCATGCTGACCGGCGCCGGTCTCGGCGATGATCTCGGTTTTGCCCATCCGCTTGGCCAGCAGCGCCTGACCCAGTACCTGGTTGGTCTTGTGGGCGCCGCCGTGCAGCAGGTCTTCACGTTTGAGATAGAGGCGGGTCTTGGTGCCCTTGGTCAAATTGCGTGTCAGGGTGAGCGGGGTCGGGCGACCGGCATACTCGGTTAGCAGCTCCTGAAATTCGGCGATAAAGGCCGGGTCTTTCTGGGCATCGACGAAGGCTTTTTCCAGCTGAAGCAGGGCGGGGATGAGGATTTGGGGCACATACATGCCGCCAAATTCACCAAAAAACGGGTTGAGCAGGGTCATGGTTTCTTCCTTATACCTTGAATCAAAAAGACAATATTAAATTCGGTGTTATCGCTCTGCGCTTTCAAAGAGGCGAAGGGCATTGTTACAAGCCGCGCAGGGCGCTAAAGGCCGCAGCTAGCTTGTGTGGATCTTTCTGGCCCGGGGCACTCTCTACCCCCGAGTTGAAATCAAGGCCGAGGCAGCCGACCTCTGCCGCCTGCAGGGCGTTGTCGGGGTTCAGCCCACCCGCCAGCATCAGTTTGCTCTTGTCGAGCGTGGCCAGCATGGCCCAGTCGAACGCCTGACCGGTGCCGCCGCTCTGGCTGCCCACTTTTGTATCCAGCAACAACCGATCCGCCGGATAATCGAGGGCGGGCAGCGGCTCGCCGCTTTCTTTGCCAAGAGAGACGCCTATGGCTTTCCAGATCTGGCAACCAGCTGGCAGTTGCGGGCGCAGCGCCTCGATATAGGCGGCATCCTCATCCCCGTGCAACTGCACCGCGACCAGTCCCAGCGCCTCCACCGTCTGGACTATGGTGGCGGGCATGGCGTTGCGAAACACCCCGACGTAACAGAGCGGCGCCCCCGCCATCACGGCGCGGGCGGCGGGGATGTCCACGTAGCGCGGGCTTTTCGCCACAAAGATAAGGCCGCCGAACACGGCGCCAGCCTGATGGGCGGCGGCGGCATCCTCGGCGCGGGTCAGGCCACACACCTTGTTTTGACCCAGAGTGAGCTTGCGCACTGCGGCTTCCAGATCCGGTTCTGCCATCAGAGAGGATCCCACCAGAAAGCCCTTGGCGTAGGGGCGAAGATCCGCCACCTGAGCGCGGTGGTTGATGCCGGACTCGCTGATCACCACCCGATCGGCGGGAATGTCTTTGGCCAGCTGTTTGGTGCGGTTGAGATCGACGCTCAAGTCGCGCAGATCCCGGTTATTGATGCCAATCACGGGCGCGCCCAGCGCGATGGCACGGGTCAGCTCCTCCTCGTTGCTCACTTCGGTCAGCACGCCAAGACCCAGCTCTTTGGCTACCGCGAACAGGGCGCGATAGCCCTCGTCGGTGAGCACCGAGAGCATCAAGAGGATGGCGTCCGCCTGATAGTGGCGGGCCAGATAGACCTGATAGGGGTCAATCATGAAATCCTTGCACAGCACCGGCTGGCTGACGCGGGCGCGCACTCGCGGCAAAAAGGCGAAATCCCCCTGAAAGAACTTCTCATCGGTCAGCACCGAGATGGCGGTGGCGTATTTGCCATAGATGTCGGCGATGGCCTCCGGGCTGAAATCGTCGCGGATCAAGCCCTTGGAGGGGGAGGCCTTCTTGCACTCCAGAATAAAGCGGGTGGAGCCTGCCCTGAGCGCGCCGACGAAATCCCGATCGCTTGGGGTCAGCGTGCTCTGGAAGCTCTCCAGCGGCTGGGCCAGTTTGCGGGCGGCGATCCACTCCTGTTTGGCCGCCACGATCTTGCCGAGAATGGTCTGGCTGATGGAGGCCATGTTCAGAAAAGCATGGGGGGCAATAAGGTCTGACATCTCGTTATCCTTGCGAAACTGGCTCTTGCCCTGCGGGCGTTCTGAATGAGTGCTGTGCGACATGGTTGCTGACATCATGCCTCCTGATGGCCCGCTTCCTGATGGCTCAAAGTGGCGAGCCGGGCGGCCAGCTCTGCCGCTTTGCCGCTGGCGAGCACTGCCAGCACCTGTGCCGCCGCGCTCTTGAGATCCTTCGCCTTGCCCGACATCAGCAGCAGCGGGGCCACATTGGCGGCGATGGCGGCGTTGTGGGCCGGGGTGCCTTGCCCTGCCAGAATGGCGGCGGTGATGGCGCGGTTCTCTTCCGGTTCTCCCCCTTGAATGGCGCTGACCGGATAGGTCTCGAGGCCAAAATCAGCCGGGGTGATCATAAATTCGCGGATCTCGCCGTCACGGATCTGGGCCACCTGGGTCGGGCCGTGGATGGCAATCTCGTCGAGCCCGGCGCCGTGAACCACCATACCGGTTTTCAGTCCCAGTGCCAGCAGGGTTTCGGCGATGGGGCGCACCAGCTCGGGGGCATAGACCCCCATCAGCTGATAGGTGGGGCGAGCGGGGTTGATGAGCGGCCCCAGCACGTTGAACAGGGTGCGGGTCTTGAGGGCCTGCCGCACCGGCATGGCGTGGCGCACGCCAGCGTGATACTGGGGGGCGAACAGGAAGCAGATGCCAAGCTCGTCCAGACAGTGGCGCGCTTGCACCGGGCTCATGTCGAGCTTGATGCCCATCTTGTCCAGCAGATCGCTTGAGCCCGACTTGCTCGATACCGAGCGGTTGCCGTGCTTGGCCACTTTCAGGCCGCAGGCGGCGGCGACCAGCGCCGAGGTGGTGGAGACGTTGATGGTGTTGAGGCCATCGCCACCGGTACCGACTATGTCGCAAAACTCGTAGTCCGGACGCGGAAAGCCGCGCGCTTCCGCCAGCAGCGCCTCGGCGGCGCCAGCGATCTCCTCCGGTGTCTCCCCCTTGATCTTGAGGGCGGTCAGCAGGCTGGCGAGCACTATGGGATCCACTTCACCACGTACCACTTGCCCGAAGGCGTCGCGGGTACTTTCACGGCTCAGAGACTGACCCTGATAGAGGGTGTTGAGATGATGATGCATGTTGGTCTCCTTACCTTAACGCGCGCCGCGTGTCGAAAAAATGCTTTCTGGGCGGGTGATATGGGCGAGCGCCTGAGTCAGCAGACGGGCCCCTTCCGAGGTCATTATGGATTCCGGGTGGAACTGGAAGCCCAGCACCCTGTCGTCCTGCTGCTCGATGGCCATGGGCATGCCCTGATAGTGGGCAATCACCGTCAGCTCTTCCGGCACATAGGTGGCGACCAGCGAGTGGTAGCGGGCTACTGGCAGCGGGCTCGGCAGGCCGGCGAAGGCGCCGTGGCCGTTGTGCTCAATCAGGGAGCGCTTGCCGTGGACGATTTCGCCCGCCGCGCCGACAGTGCCGCCGTAGGCTTCGCACAGGGCCTGATGACCGAGGCAGATGCCGAGGATGGGCACCTGACCGCGAGCCAGCTTGATGAGATCAATCAGGCAGCCCGCCTCGTGGGGGGCGCCCGGCCCCGGCGAGAGCACCAGCACCGCATCCCCTTCGCAGGCGGCAATTTCGCTCATGATGCGGCTGGCCGGCAGGCTGTTGCGGTAGATCCGCACCGGATAGCCTAGGGAGCGGAACTGGTCGACTAGGTTGTAGGTAAACGAATCGAAGTTGTCGAGCAGGAAGATGTTAGTCATGGCTCACGTCCTTATGTTGCTCCTGCTGGGCGCTCAGGGCTTGCAGAGAGGTGCCATGGCTGGCTGCGATGGCGGCCAGTACAGCCGCCGCCTTGGCGCGGGTCTCGTCCGCTTCGGCCTGGGGTTTGGAGTCATAGACAACCCCGGCACCGGCCTGCACATGGGCCACGCCATCCTTGACGAAGGCGGAGCGGATGACGATGCAGGTATCCATTTCCCCTGCGCCGTTGATGTAGCCGACGGCGCCGCCATAGCTGCCGCGGCGCTTGCCTTCCACCATGCGAATGAGCTCGCTGGCGCGGATCTTGGGGGCGCCGGTGAGGGTGCCCATGTTCATGCAGGCCTGATAGGCGTGCAGGGCGTCAAGATCGGAGCGCAAGGTGCCGACCACCTTGGAGACCAGATGCATCACGTGGCTGTAGCGATCCACTTTCAGCAGCTCCTTGACGTAGCGGGTGCCGGGTTCGGAGATGCGGGCGATGTCGTTGCGGCCCAGATCCACCAACATCAGGTGCTCGGCCACCTCTTTTTCGTCCTGACGCAGCTCCAGCTCAATGCGGCCATCCAGATCCCGGTTGATGCTGCCATCCGGGTTCAAGCCGCGGCGGCGGGTACCGGCGATGGGGTACATTTCTACGTCGCGGTTGGCGGCGCAGAATTTCACCGCGCTCTCCGGCGAGGCACCAAACAGGGTGAAGTTTTCATCCTGCACGTAGAACATGTAGGGGCTGGGGTTGGTCTGCTTAAGGCGGCGATAGGCGGCCAGCGGGCTTGGACAGGGCAGGGAGAAGCAGCGGGACGGCACCACCTGGAAGATGTCGCCACGGCGGATGAAGCCTTTGAGCTTCTCCACCTCGGCGCAGAACTGCTTGTCGCTCTTGTCCACGCTCATGCCACCGGTCAGGGGCTGGGTGGTCAGCTCGGCGCAGAGGGGTTGCTGGCAAAGCTGTTTGAAGTCGGTGAGCCGTTCGCTCAAGCGGGTATATCTGTCGTCTACCTGGCTCTCGTCGCTGTCGCCGCCGAAGATGCAGGCCAGCAGTTGGGTAGAGCGCGCGATATGGTCGATGGTAATGAGGGTCTCGGCCACATAGAAGCAGTAGTCGGGGCAGTTGTTGCTCCCCTCCGGCACCTCTGGCAGATCTTCAAAAGAGGCGATCAGGTCATAGGCGAAGCTGCCCGCCATAAACAGAGCTTCTTTACCCAGCTGGCACTGCAGCTCCTGTTGCAGGGTGCGCAGCACGTCCAGCACGCTGCTCCCCTTGAGGCGAGAGTCTTCATCCTGCTCCCGATCGGAGGCCGGGAAGTCGAGTTGCAACTCGCCATCTACTAGCGAGCGTGCCACCACCACAGGCAGCCGTTCGGCCAGCAGGCTCTGCAACTGGGCGCCGTTGTCGTTGAGGGTGCGCACCCGCACGGTGCGGCCATGGCACTCGATGCGCAGGCAGGCATCTACCAGCAGCAGGCTCTGTTTACCGGCCTTGGAGTCGATCTCCACCGATTCCAGCAGCAGGTTGTTGGGGCGACCCTGACAGAGGCGGGTATAGAGCGCCAGCGGATCAGCCACATAAGGGGCGTTGAGTTTGAGGGTATCAAATTCACCCAGAGGAAGGCGATGTGTGGCTGTCATAGTGCGTTCCCTTGCGTGTGATGCGTTTTACCGATGTTCATGACATTGAATTCCTTGAAAATTAAATTGGTTTAGGCGGTTTCATCAGGGGCGCCATCGCCAGGTCAGTGTTCTTGTCTGAATTCTCGGTTTCATCACAGGTCCATTTGCCGGATAATAAAAAAGCCCGCTGGGGTCAGCGGGCTTTTTATTTGGGTTCTTAATTTGCTGTCAGATTACAGATACAGCAACGACCACACGCCCGCATGTCAGGGAGTGTGCCACCACCAGCTTGCTTTCAGGGTGATTGTCGTTTGCATGATAAAATCCTGTAAAAAGATGTTTGCAATGAAGTGCCTACAGAAAACGATAAAGCCGCGGCCAAGTCAAGTCGCTTTTTAGCCTTCTTTCACCGATTTGCCATGAATGGTGACCTGACCACGAGAGCGGAATTACCTGATGAGATTCGATCTGCACTGCCATACTACTGCCTCCGACGGGGTGCTGAGCCCAGCCGACCTGGTGCGCCGCGCCGCTGAAAAACAGGTCGAGGTGTTAGCAGTCACTGACCACGACACCCTTGATGGCCTTGATGAAGTGCGCCGCACTATCGAGAGTGAGCAACTGCCGCTGCGACTGGTGAGCGGGGTCGAGATCTCCACCGGCTGGGAGCACCACGAAATTCATATCGTGGCGCTGGGGGTGGATGAAAAAAATCCGCTGCTGGTGGCATTTTTAGCTGGCCAACGGGCCCGTCGCGAGGCGCGGGCACTGGAAATTGGGCGTCGTCTGGAGAAGTGCCTGATCCCCGGCACCTATGAAGAGGCCAAGGCGCTGGCCGGTGAGGCCGCCGTGACCCGGGCTCACTTTGCCCGGGTGCTGGTGGCGCGCGGGGTGGCCGACAACATGCAGAAGGTATTCAAGAAGTACCTGAGCCGGGGCAATAAAGGCTATGTTCCGGCCGAATGGCCAGAGATGAGCGAGGCGATCAGCGCCATTCACGCCGCTGGCGGGCTGGCGGTTCTGGCTCACCCCAGCCGCTATGGTCTCACCGCCAAGTGGATTAAGCGTTTGCTGGTGGCTTTCAAGGCGGCCGGTGGTGATGCCATGGAGGTGTCATTGCCCCAGCAGAGCCCGCAGGAGCGGGCCAACCTCGGTCAGTGGGCCAAGGATCACGACCTGTGTATTTCGGTGGGATCGGATTTTCACTTCCCTTCCAACTGGACCGAGCTGGGCCGCCACCTCTGGTTGCCCAAAGAGGGGATGCCCGTCTGGTTGGCCTATCCCGGTCACTTTGGGCTCACCACCGAGCAACAGGCCGAGCTGCTGGCGAGCCGCTAACGACGCCAACGAGGTGGCCGCAAGCAGGTGAAGTGGCCACAAACAGGTTAAGGTAGTGTCATGGGTCTGGAACCCGTGACCATACGAGCGGGCAGGTATTGCTGCCCCCATTGCGAGAACAAGCTATGAGTCAGCATTTTTACGTACATCCGGAAAATCCTCAGGCCCGTCTGATCAGTCAGGCGGTACAGATCATCCAGAACGGTGGCGTCATCGTCTATCCGACCGATTCCGGCTATGCGCTGGGTTGTCAGATGGGTGACAAGGGGGCGCTGGAGCGCATCTGCCGTATCCGTCGGCTCGATGCCAACCACGACTTCACCCTGGTGTGCCGTGATCTCTCCGAGATCGCCACCTACGCCAAGGTGGACAACGGCGCGTTTCGCCTGATCAAGAACAACACCCCGGGCGCCTACACCTTCATCTTCAAGGCGACCAAAGAGGTGCCACGTCGCCTGATGAACGAGAAGAAGAAGACCATTGGTATTCGGGTGCCGGATAACCTGATTGCCCAGGCACTGCTGGAGGCGCTCGGCGAGCCGCTGCTCTCCACCACCCTGATCCTGCCGGACTCCGAGATGGCCGAGTTTGATCCGGAAGAGATCTTCGACAAGCTGGGCAAGCAGATCGATCTGGTGGTCAACGGCGGTTATCTGGGCGAGCAGCCCACCACAGTGGTGGATTTCTCTGACGACGAGCCGGTGCTGCGTCGTCGTGGCGCCGGAGATCCGACCCCGTTTGAGTGAGTCTGCCGATCCTGTCTCCGTGACGGTCACGCCCCAGATGGGCGCACCGGTCGCGGAGTCAGCGGGGGAGTCCGTTCTCCCCCAAGCCATCCCATCCCCCATCGCGCGGGTACTGGGGCAGCCCTATCACGAGCTGCCCCAGGATCTGTTCATCCCGCCCGATGCGCTGGAGGTGTTCCTCGATACCTTCGAGGGGCCGCTCGATCTGCTGCTCTACCTCATCCGGCGCCAGCAGCTTGATATCCTCAACCTGCCGATCCTGCAGATCACCGCCCAGTACATGGAGTATGTGGAGCTGATGCAGGGGCTCAACCTTGAGCTGGCGGCAGAGTATCTGCTGATGGCGGCCTGGCTGGCAGAGATCAAATCCCGCCTGCTGCTGCCCAAGGCGCCGGAGCTGGAAGATGAGGAGGAGGGGGAAGACCCGCGGGTTACCCTTATTCGTCGCCTGCAGGAGTACGAGCGGTTCAAAGTGGGGGGCGAGCGGCTCAATGAGCTGCCACGGGTGGAGCGGGAGATCTTTATCGCCACCGCCTTGCCCCCCGATTTTGGCGCCCTCAAGCCATTGGCGCCCGATGTTTCGCTGGTTGAGCTCGCTCTTTATATGCAAAGTGTGGTAAAACGCGCGACTCATTTCGAACATCACCAGATCCGCCGCGAACAGATCCCGACCCGGGTGCGCATGGCGGAGATCCTCGCCATGCTCTCGTTGGGCCAGACCTTGCGCCTTGAGCAGGTGCTGCGTGCCGAAGAGGGGCGCATGGGTGTGTTGGTGACGTTCTTGGCCCTGCTGGAGCTGTGCAAGGAACAGCTGATCTGGGTCCTGCAGGCCCAACCGTTGGGCCAAATCTATTTTGCATTGGCCAGCCAGCGTGAGGAGGGCAACCATGGCGCTGCCCACTGAACGTTTAAAAACCCTGATCGAGGCGGCGCTGTTTGTGGCCGGTCGCCCGCTCAACGTCAGCGAGCTGAAAAGCAGCGTGCTGGCGGATTATCCGGTCACCAGCCGCTATGTTCAGCTGCTGTTGGCCGAGATCAGGCAAGATTACAGTACGCGGGGGGTCGAGCTCAAAGAGGTCGCCTCCGGTTGGCGTTTTCAGGCGCGTCAGGAGTATGCCGAGGAGCTGTCAAGGCTCTGGAGCGAGCGGGCGCCGCGCTATTCCCGCGCCGTGATGGAGACGCTGACGCTGATCGCCTATCGCCAGCCCATCACCCGTGCCGAGATCGAAGCGATCCGCGGGGTGGCGGTATCGAGCCAGATAGTGAATACCTTGAAAGAACGTGGTTGGGTGCGCAGCATCGGCCACAAAGAGGTGGCAGGCCGCCCCGAGCTGCTCGCCACCACCAGAGAGTTTCTGGATTATTTTAATCTGCAGAGTCTGGAACAGCTCCCCGAGCTGGATCCGGATCTGCAACCCCCGTTGCCCCCCATGCCAATGGCGGAGGGTGGCAGCGATCAACAATCAGGTAACCCCGATGAGTGAAAAACTGCAAAAAGTGTTGGCCCGCGCGGGTCACGGCTCCCGTCGTGAGATGGAGGCCCTGATCACCGCAGGTCGGGTCAGTGTGGATGGCAAGGTCGCCACACTGGGGGATCGCGTCGAAGTGAACGCCGTGATCCGGGTAGATGGTCACCAGATCAAGACCCGTGCCGCGGAAGAGGTCATCTGCCGCGTGCTGGCTTATCACAAGCCGGAAGGGGAGATGTGTACCCGTCACGATCCGGAAGGTCGTCCCACCGTGTTTGATCGTCTGCCCAAGATGGAAGGTGCCCGCTGGATTGCGGTTGGCCGCCTTGACGTCAACACCTCCGGTCTGTTGCTGTTCACTACCGACGGTGAGCTGGCCAACCGCCTGATGCACCCGAGCCACCAGGTAGAGCGTGAATACGCGGTACGTGTGTTTGGCGAGATCACCGAAGCCATGCTGCAGCGCCTGCGCAAAGGCGTGCAGCTGGAAGATGGCACCGCCAAGTTCAACAAGATCAAACCGGCTGGCGGCGAAGGTCTGAACCAGTGGTTCAACGTCACCCTGACCGAAGGTCGCAACCGTGAAGTGCGCCGTCTGTGGGAATCACAGGAAGTGCAGGTGAGCCGCCTGATGCGGATCCGGTACGGTGACGTGACCCTGGATCGTGGCATCCCCCGTGGTGGCTGGCAGGAGCTGAAACTGCCGGAAGTGAACTACCTGCGTGGTCTGGTGCATCTGCAGCCGGAGACCGAATCCAAGGTTGACCTGCAACAAGATGGCAAAACCAGCCGTCACAAGCAGGCCGCCCAGATCCGCCGCGCCGTCAAGCGTCACAAGGATATGCAAGGCATGGAGCCGCGCGCCCGCAGCACCACCGCCCGTCGCAAGCCGCAAGCCTCTACCCGCAACTCGGGTACCGGCAGCAAGTAAGCGACAACTCGTTGCGAACTGCGCGCTGACAAAGAGCGCGCAGTCGGCCAAGTAAAAGGCCCGCACCATCTGGTGCGGGCCTTTTTTGTAAGCGCGTTGCCCTGTGGCAATACTATTGGACCTGTGCCACCGCTTCATGAGTGAGTCGGCCGATCTCTTCCCACTGTTTCTCTGCGATCAGTTTCTTGTCGACCATCCATGATCCACCACACGCGATGACCCGCGGAATGGCCAGATATTCATTGATATTGTGAGTCGAGATCCCTCCGGTGGGCATCAGCTTGAGCTGGGTATAAGGGGCCAGCAGCGCCTTGATCATCGCAGTACCACCCGATGCTTCAGCCGGGAAAAACTTCAGGGTTGTCAGTCCCATCTCCAGCGCTGCTTCAATGGTGCTGGGGCTATTGACCCCGGGGATGATCGGGATGTCGAGCTCCTGACAGGCCTTGACCGTATTGGGGTTAAAGCCGGGGGAGACGATAAAGGTGGCACCCGCCTCTTTGGCTGCGATCACCTGCTCGCGGTTGAGCACTGTGCCAGCGCCAATCAGCATCTCTGGTTGGCTTTGGCGCAGCAGCCGGATCGCTTCGACCGCGGCGGCGGAGCGGAAGGTGATCTCGGCAACCGGCAGGCCGTTATTGGCCAGTGCCGCCCCCAGTGGAATGATATCTTCAGCCTGCTCGATGGCGATCACCGGGATCACTTTCAGGGCTTGCAGTTGTTCAGTAATGGATGACATTCGGTTGACCTCGTTTAGTGTGATGCCGGTTGGCTGGCCAGTGGCCTGATGAAGCTATCGGTGACGCTGCGGGTGGCACTTTCCGGAATAATCGCCCCCTTGTGCTGGATGACGATCCCCGCCAGTCGGTGGCCCATGCGGGCGCACTCTTCGATCGCTCGTCCTTGCAGATGGCCTGCTAGAAAACCGGCATTGAAGGAGTCCCCGGCCGAGGTGGTATCCACCACCTTGCTGACCGCTTGGGTCGGGATAGTGATGGCGGGCTCCCCGGCTTGCAGAGCCTGATAACAGCAGCCAGCCGCCCCCTGTTTGACTACCGCCTGCTGCACCCCGGCCGCCTTGAGTCGCTGCAGGGTCTGGGTCACATCCTCGTCCCCCCACAGGGCCTGTTCATCGTCATCGGTGACCAGGGCCAGCGCGGTGATGGCCAGCAGTTGCTGGTAGCAGGCCCGGGCGTCAGCCGGACTCTGCCACAAGGCGGGACGATAATTGCTGTCAAAAATGATCTCAACGCCCGCCCGGTGCAGCTCGCCAAGCCACTGCAGCAGAGCCTGTCGATCTGCCGCTGGCAGGATCGCCAGCGAAATGCCGCTGAGATAGAGCGCATCCACGTTGCTGACGGTCTGCTTGAGCCGTGGCAAGTGCGGATGCTGCATCAGATAGCGGGCAGCAGAATCATTGCGCCAGTAGAGAAAGGTGCGCTCGCCATGCTCATCAAGCTGGATAAGATAAAGGCCTGGATGACGCTGCTGGTCGATGAGCACGGCAGCGGTGTCGATCCCTGCGTGTTGCCAGCGGGCCATGATTTGCTGGCTGAGAGGATCCTGGCCCATGGCGGTCAGATAGCTCACCTGAATATTGCTGCGTTGGGAGGCTCGCGCGAGATAGATGGCGGTATTGAGGGTATCCCCCCCAAATGCCTGCTGCATGTCGCCAAACGGCTTGCCATTGAGCTCAATCATGCACTCCCCGAGCAGGGCAATCCGTTTCATCCCTGTGCTCCTAGCAGTTGAAAGTAGCGGGTGGCATTGTGATAGCAGATATCCTGGATCATTTTCCCCGACAGCTGCAGGTCACTGGGGATCTCGCCCTGTTCGATCCAGCGCCCCACCATGTCGCACAAAATGCGGCGGAAATATTCGTGGCGAGTGTAGGAGAGGAAGCTGCGGGAGTCGGTCAACATGCCGACAAACTGGCTGAGCAGGCCGAGTTGAGAGAGCTGCTCTAGCTGGCGCTGCATGCCATCTTTCTGATCGTTGAACCACCAGCCTGAGCCGAACTGGATCTTGCCTGCAATGCCTCCCCCCTGGAAGTTGCCCGCCATGGTTGCCAGCACCTCGTTATCACGAGGGTTGAGGCAATAGAGGATGGTCTTGGGCAGCTCATCGGTTTGATCCATCTCATCCAGCAGATGAGCCAGCTCCCAGGCAAACGGCTTGTCTCCGATAGAATCAAAGCCACAGTCTGCGCCAAGCAGGGTGAACATGCGGCTGTTGTTATTACGCTGTGCGCCCAGATGCAACTGCATCACCCAGCCTCGCTTGGCGTATTGACGGCCGAGCCATACCTGAACGGCTGTGGAGAAGGCGGCAATCTGTGATTCGTCCAGCACCTCTCCGGCCAGTCGGCGCTGGAGCAGCTGAGTCAGGGTCGCGTCGGAGGGAACAGGTGCATAACGTACCACTTCGATACCGTGATCCGCTGCTCGGCAGCCATGTTGGGCGAAGTGTTCAAGGCGCCGTTCCAGCGCGGTCAGCAAGTCGGCAAAGGTAGCAATGTCGACATCGGCGGCAGCACCCAATGCTCCAATGTAGTCAGCAAAACCGGCTTGCTCGATCTTGAATACCTTGTCGGGGCGCCAGCTGGGGAGCACCTCGATAGCAAAACCGGGGTCCTCGGCAATCTGGCGATGATAGATAAGTGAATCCACCGGATCATCGGTGGTACCGACCATGCGGACATTCATCTGCTGCATCAACCTGCGTGCGGAGAAGGCCGGGGTGGCGAGCAGTTCGTTGCAGTGATCCCATACCTTGTCGGCGGTGTTTGGCGCCAGGGCGATACCCTCCAGACCGAAGGGGCGGCGCAGTTCGAGATGTGTCCAGTGATAGAGAGGGTTACCCAGCGTTTGCGGGACTGTCTGTGCCCACGCATTGAACTTGTCACGACTGCTGCTGTTTTTGCCGGTGATCAGTGCTTCTGGGATACCGGCGCTGCGCATGGCTCGCCATTTGTAATGGTCGCCCTCCAACCAGATCTGGCCAAGATCATCGAATCGGCGATCTTCGGCAATCTCCCGTGGATTGAGATGGCAGTGGTAGTCATAGATAGGCATATCGGCGGCATAGTCATGATAGAGATGACGTGCCGCGTCGCTGTTCAACAGAAAATCCTTACACAGGAAAGACTTCATTTATTCATTTCTCCCTTGGCCCGGTCGTTGCCAGATATGGTGATTAGATCGCAGCGACGCAGTGACGGGCGCCGTGGTCAAGCAGCCCTTGATAGGCTCGAGTGACCGCATCGACAAAAGCACCCTGTTGCGGCAGTTCCGGGCCAAAGATGGCTTCAATGGCCAGCAACGGTTTGACCACGTTGCAGCTGAGACCGTGCTCTGCATAGATCGCCTGGAAGCGGTTGAGCAGGGGATCCCGGACATCGATCACCTCACCGTTTTTTCCCTCACCACTGACATAACGCATCCATCCGGCAATGCCCAATGCCAGATGCCGGTAATCACTGCCGTTCTTCAGATGGAAGAGGACGGAGTCGACCATACGCTGTGGCAGCTTTTGACTGCCATCCATGGCGATTTGCCAGGTCTGGTGTTTGAGCGAGGGGTTGGTGAAACGGGCGATCAGTTGTTGGGCATAGCCATCGAGATCCGTACCAACAGGCATGTTCAGGGTCGGCGCCTGTTCATTGAGCATCAGGTCAAGTGCAGCCTGGCGATAGGCCGAGTTCGTCATGGTGTCTGCGATATGGGCATAGCCGCCGAGGTAGCCGAGATAGGCGAGAAATGAGTGGCTGCCGTTCAGCATGCGCAATTTCATCTCTTCAAAGGGTACGACATTGCTGACAAATTCGGCACCAGCCAGATCCCAGTCGGGGCGGCCGTTGACGAAATTATCTTCAATTACCCATTGCCGGAACGGCTCGCAGGCGATGCCACAGGGGTCATAAACACCGATGGCTTGCTCAATCTCTGCCAGCGTCTCCTGGGTGGCTGCAGGTACGATGCGGTCGACCATGGTGCAAGGGAAGGTGACCTGCTCACGGATCCAGGATGCCAGCTCTCCATCGAGCAGTTCGGCAAATCCCAGAATGGACTGACGTGCAACATGACCATTTTCCTGCACGTTGTCGCAAGACATGACAGTAAAGGGAGGGAGGCCACGCTCTTTGCGCAGGCGCAGGGCGGCAACGATGCAGCCGATGGCGGAAGTGGGGGCATCAGGGTGCTGCAAGTCGTGCTGGATCAACGGATGCTGCGGGTTGAACTGCCCGGTGGCAGGGTCTGCGCAATAGCCTTTTTCAGTGATCGTCATGGATACAATGGCGACTTGCGGTTCTGCCATCTTCTCGAGGATGGCGGACATGCCGTCAAAGGTGGGATGCAGTGACTCCACCACAGAACCAATCACTTTGGGTTGTACGCTCTCGGCGCCCTTCTCCAGAACGGTGTAGAGGTGGTCCTGTGCTCTGAGCGAACGGATCAGCTCCTCACCACCGAACAGGTTGACCTCGCAGATCCCCCAGTCTCCGCCATTTTGAGCCAGCATCTCATGAGTGATCAGGGCTTGGTGTGCCCGATGAAAAGCGCCGAAACCAAGATGGACTATGCGGCTTTTTAGTGCATTACGTGGATACATAGCGTTTAATTTTCTGGTATTAAGCTCATAGTCAGAAATATTCATTTTAATTTTATCCTTTTTGCTCAATAGCCAAGCAAGATCTGAGGGAGCCACAAGCTAAGTTGTGGGATATATGTGACCAACATCAACGAGATGAACATGGCCGCATAAAAAGGCAATAATGGCTTGATTACTTTATCAATAGATATGTTTGCAACCGAGCAGCCTACGAAAAGTGCACTACCGACCGGAGGGGTACAAATACCTATCGCCAAGTTAAAGGTCATCATTACGCCAAAATGGACGGGATCAATTCCTAGATCTAGCGCAATAGGTAGGAATATTGGTGTAAAAATGAGGACTGCGGGAGTCATATCCATAAAAATTCCCACAATCAGCAAGATAATATTTATTATCAACAGCAGTACTAAGGGGTTATCAGATATGGCCAATAAAGCATCCGAAATCATATAGGGGATGTCAGCATTCGCCATAGCCCAAGACATTCCCATGGAAGCACCGACTAGCAATAGCACAATCGAGGTTGTAATCGCAGATTCAAGCACGATTTTTGGTAACTGTTTGAGTGATACCTCTCGGTATATTAATACAGCCAATACTAACGTGTATATGACTGCGATGGCGGATGCCTCTGTCGCAGTAAATATCCCACCAATAATCCCCCCCATAATAAGGATAACGAGCAGTAACGAAGGGAGTGCTTTAACTGTGGTATCCCATATTTGGGCACAACTTGGTTTCGGGGAAACGGGATAGCCTCTACGTTTGGCAATGATACCAGCAACAACCATAAGGCTTAATCCCATCAAAAGACCAGGAATGTAACCAGCCAAAAATAATGCTGCGATAGATGTTCCACCGGACACTAGGGAAAATACAATCAAGGTGTTGCTGGGTGGAATGAGTAAACCACTTGGACAAGAACTGATGTTAACAGCGGCAGAAAATGCAGGGTCATAACCCTCTTTTTTCTGCATCGGTGCCATAGTTCCACCAACGGCTGCTGCAGAAGCAACTGCTGAGCCTGATATGGCTCCAAAAAGCATATTGGCCATGATATTTACATGTGCCAGTGAACCTGGTAAACGGCCCCCTAAAACTTTCGCTAGGTTGATTAGTCGTTCCGCTATACCTCCCTGATTCATGATATTGCCAGCTAGAATAAAGAAAGGGATCGCTAATAGAGCAAAATTATCCATCCCCACAGCCATTCGTTGCGCCACGACTGTGATTGCTGTATCAAGTGGTAATGTCATTGCGATAGTTAATAACGAAGATAATCCAATTGCAAATGACACTGGAAGTCCAAGGAATAATAATACTCCAAAACTTCCAAACAAAGTGAGAATGACTTGCCAGTCCATAAATTACACCTTAATCCGGATTAACAATTTTCGGGAAAAATATCGAAACTATTTTGCTTTTTTGTCACAAGTAAAAGCATGAAATATATTGAGTAAATCACCATCAAGATGCCGGTGATTGGGAGGCAAAAATATACATACCCCATTTCTATACCGAGAGCAGGTGTCAACTGGCCTGCGGCTAAGGTTTGAATAGTTAGAACTGAACCGCCATAGATAAGCACGATGACCGCAAAAGCTGTGATCGCTATTTGAATGAAGAGCTCTACCAAAAGCTTTCGTTTACCACTTAGCTTCATGACGAGCAAGTCAATTGCTAGATGTCTTTTTTGTCCTGTGGTATAGGCTGCCCCGATCATTGCGACCCACATGAACAAATAGCGAGATAGCTCATCCGTTATGGTACTCGGGGCTGCGAAGATGTAGCGTGACAATACTTGCCACACGACACAAACAACTAAAAAGACAGACAAGCAAATTGTAAATGTTGCGAGTGTCTGGTTTAGATGAAAGATAAATTTTTTCATTACTTATCAGTCCTTTTCGGTGGGAATCTTCATGATTGGTTGACCAAAGATTCCATTGGGCTGGTGTAAGTATAGGATAGTGACTATTTATGTATCAGTGATAGCGGTCACATAAGGACAGGTCGACCTACTTACGTCTCTAAACTGTGATCCTGGTCGACCAATCTAGCTTTTTACTTTGACTTCCCCTAAGTGGAGGGGGCACTATCGCTTCCGATAAACCTAAAATCCTTAATTTGGTCAACCAGTCAGGGTGCTAGCAAACACCGTTTTGCTCTCTGGCTAATGGGAGAGTCACCTATGAATGCTTCTAAAACTTTGCTTGGTACAGTGATTGGAACTCTGCTCTTGCTTGGGTCATCTCAAGCCATGGCTGTAACAACATTGAAATTGAGCCACAACCATAATCGTGATCATGCCGTACATAAGGCAATGTCTGAGATGGCAAAGGAAGTCCGTGAAAAAACCAGCGGGGAGGTGGTGATTAGAATTTATCCAGATGCTCAGTTGGGTTCACAGCGTGAATCGATGGAGTTGATGCAAAATGGTGCTTTGGATATGGTTAAGAGTAATGCGGCGGAACTTGAATCTTTTGGCGCTGCTTACTCTGTATTTAACCTGCCATATCTGTTTCGTGACAAAGAGCATCTATTTAAGGTCGAAGAGGGGGATATTGGACGGGAGATACTGAATTCTACAAAAGCGTCAGGTTTCGTTGGTCTGACTTATTACGATGCCGGTGCTCGTAGTCTGTATGCCAAGAAACCGATTAGCTCACCAAGTGACCTGAAGGGTATGAAAATAAGGGTTCAGCCTAGTCCATCAGCTATTGCTATGGTCAAAGCCTTGGGCGGAAACCCAACCCCCTTGGCTTATGGTGAGCTGTACACTGCATTGCAGCAAGGTGTTGTTGATGCAGCAGAGAACAACATCCCGTCTTTTAGCTTGAGTCGTCATAGTGAGGTTGCAAAATTTTTCAGCCTTGATGAGCATACTATGGTGCCTGATGTCTTGGTTGTTTCGACGAAAACGCTGGATAAATTGACCCCGGATCAGCAGCAGGTGTTATACACGGCGGCCACCAATTCTTCTGAGTTGATGAAAAAGCTGTGGGCTCAGTCAGAAGCACAAGAGCGTGCTAGCGCAGAGAAGGCTGGGGTTACTTTCAGCAATGTTGATAAAACCCCCTTTGTTGATGCTGTTCAGCCAATGTATGTTGATATCAAGCAGAACAATCCTCAGCTAGATGCAATGGTAGAGCGAATCAAAGGTGTCAAATGATTAGTGGATGAAGATGTGTTCATCTTGATTCATTCATACACATAATGATTGGTTGACCAATTTGGGGCGTTCGCTATGATAGCAAACATTACTTCTATTATCGCTAGGCTTTACTCAGATGACTATTGAAATAAAACGTCCATATCAAGAGGTAGGATTGTTTCTCCGTAACCAATTGTCGGATGGGCAGTACCAAATTGGGGATCGTCTACCACCAGAACGTGACATTGCTGAGCAACTTGGTGTTGGCAGAACTGTGGTTAGAGAAGCATTGATCATGCTGGAATTGGAAAATCTGATTGAGGTTCGTAAAGGTTCTGGCGTGTATGTAATCCAATTACCTCAGCAGAAAAACAACATATCTATTGATGTATCTCAAAGCATTGCTGGACCATTTGAGATGCTACAAGCAAGACAGCTGTTGGAAAGTAATATTGCTGAATTTGCTGCTTTGCAGGCTACACCTCATGATATATCAAAAATGCGTAAAGCATTGGAGCTGGAACGACAAAATTTGATTTCTGGAGAAGGTGAGGAAGGCGACCATATCTTTCATCTAGCTATCGCAGAAGCAACACAAAATAGTGTATTGGTTGAGCTGTTTAAGCAGTCTTGGGATATTCGTGAAAATAATCCAATGTGGAAAAAATTGCACGCAAGAATTACTGATTTGACATATCGACAAGAGTGGTTTGGTGATCACCAAGCAATACTGTCGGCTATGATCAAGAAGGATCCTGAAGCAGCTAAAAAAACAATGTGGCATCACCTTGAAAAGGTAAAAATCAGATTGATGGAGCTTTCTGATAGTGATGACCCCAACTTTGATGGATATCTCTTCAGTTCCTATCCAGTATTTCCGTCAAGGCGAAATAACATCTCGCAGTAAACTATAAATTTATTTTATTATCGGTGTCCCGATCTTTTATAAAGTATCGGTCGGGTCACTTCATTAAAAATATAGGTGAACATATGGAACAAACATGGCGCTGGTATGGTCCTGATGACCCGGTAACCTTGAACGATATAAAACAGGCTGGCGCAACGGGCATTGTGACTGCATTGCACCATATACCCAATGGTCAGATTTGGAGTAAGGATGAGATCCTAACTCGCAAAACCTTAATCGAAGAAAATGGTTTGACCTGGTCTGTGGTAGAAAGTGTGCCAGTACATGAAGAGATCAAGACACATTCAGGCCAGTATCAGCAATGGATTGATAATTATAAAGTGTCGATCCGTAATCTGGCCGCCTGTGGTATTGATACTATTTGCTATAACTTTATGCCGGTGCTGGATTGGACCCGAACAGACCTTGAGTTTGAGATGCCGGATGGTTCCCGTGCACTACGTTTCGATCATATCGCATTTGCTGCTTTTGAGCTCTATATCCTGAAACGTCCTGGCGCGACTCATGAATACTCTCAGGAAGAACAACAACAAGCGCTGAGCTATTTTCACGGTATGAGCGTGGAGCAAATAGAGACGCTCACTCGCAATATTATCGCAGGTTTGCCTGGTGCCGAAGAGGGCTATACTCTGGAGGCATTTCAGGTACAGTTGGATAAATACAAGGATATCGACAAAGACCGTTTGCGGGAGCACATGGCCTATTTTCTCGATGAAATCGTACCTGTGTGTGAAGAGTCAGGCGTCCGCTTAGCTGTCCATCCGGATGATCCTCCCCGCCCGATCTTGGGGTTGCCGCGTATTGTTTCCACCATTGAGGATATTGCGTGGCTGGTTGACCGAATTCCCAGTCAGGTCAATGGTATTACCATGTGTACCGGTTCGTATGGTGTTCGTGGGGATAATGATTTGGTTGATATGATCAAGCGTTACGGGGAGCGTATTTATTTCACACATCTACGTTCCACCAAACGTGAAGACAACCCCAAGACATTCCACGAAGCGGCTCACCTTGATGGTGATGTCGATATGTATAATGTGGTATTGGAAATAGTACGTGAAGAACAGCGTCGGCTGAAAAATGGTGATAATAGACTTATTCCCATGCGGCCAGATCATGGTCATCAGATGATTGATGATCTGAAAAAGAAAACGAATCCGGGATACTCATGTATTGGGCGTCTTAAAGGGCTGGCCGAAGTGAGGGGATTGGAAATGGGTATAACCAAAGCTCTTTTCTCAAATAACTGACAATTATTGTGTCTGGTTGAGTCGTGAATAAACCAAGGAGGCTATTGAGCCTCCTTTCTTGTATTAGGGTGTCATTAACCGTCAGCCAAAAGATTGCGCCATGGATGAGCTCTTGCTAGCCTGTGCGGCTCTGATAGAGGAGTGAACGATGAGTAAGGTACTTGATGAGCTGCTGGCGTTGCTGGCGCTTGAAAAAATCGAGGAGGGCCTGTTTCGGGGCCAGAGCCAGGATCTCGGTCTGCGGGCCGTGTTTGGCGGACAGGTAATGGGGCAGGCCTTGTCAGCCGCCAAGCAGACGGTCGAGAGCGGCCGTCAGGTTCACAGTTTTCACTCCTACTTCCTGCGTCCGGGGGATGTGACCCGTCCCATCGTCTATGACGTGGAGAATATCCGCGACGGCCAGACCGTCTCCACCCGCCGGGTCAAGGCGATTCAGGGCGGCAAGCCGATTTTCTACCTCAACGCCTCGTTTCAGGTGCCCGCCGACGGCTTCGAGCATCAGGCGCAGATGCCCACCGGCATCACCCCGCCGGAAGAGCTCAAGAGCGAGTTGGAGCTGGTGCGCCCCTACGAGAACCTGATCCCGGCCTCCCTGCGGGACAAGATCCTCTGCGAGCAGCCCATCGAGATGCGCCCGGTGACTCTGGTCGACCCTATTCGGCCGACGGTGCAGGATCCGGTGCGCCACGTCTGGTTCAAGGCCAATGGCCAGATGCCGGATGATCTGCGGATCCACAAATACCTGCTGGCTTATGCCTCCGACTTCAACTTCCTGCTCACTTCCCTGCAGCCCCACGGGGTGTCGTACTGGGAGCCTGGGATGCAGGTGGCGACCATCGACCACTCAATGTGGTTCCACCGGGATTTTCGCTTCGACGACTGGCTGCTCTACGTGGTAGACAGCCCGAGCGCCAGCGGCGGTCGCGGTCTGGTGCGCGGCCAGTTCTTTACCCGTGACGGCATGCTGGTGGCAAGCACCATGCAAGAAGGGGTGATCCGCCGTCGCGGCAGTTAAGTCGCGCAGCGGTTAGCAAAACGGGGTGGCTTGGGCCACCCCGTTTTCATTTCTGCTATTCGTGTTGGCGATGCGGGATCAGCCGCCGCGCTGATACTTGAAGCGCTTCTTGCGCCGGTAGGGATAGACATCCTCGAACACCCCCACCTTGATGTTGCTCTGCAGCATCTTCCAGTAGTTGGCGTCGAACATCTCCTTGTGCAACTGCAACATGATCTCCCGCACCAATGGCTTTTGCAGCAGGAAGGTGGCGAACTCCTCGGGGAAGATGTCGTTGGGGGCCACCGAGTACCAGGGCTCGGCGCACAGCTCATCCTCGGGGTAGCGCGGCGGCGGGATCTGGCGGAAGTTGCACTCCGTCATGTAGCAGATCTCGTCGTAGTCGTAGAACACCACCCGACCGTGACGGGTTACGCCAAAGTTTTTGAACAGCATGTCCCCCGGGAAGATGTTGGCCGCCGCCAACTGCTTGATGGCGTTGCCGTACTCCTCCAGCGCGAGCCGGGTCTGCTGCTCGTCCGCCTTGTCGAGATAGAGGTTGAGGGGGATCATCTTGCGCTCGGTGTAGAGGTGCTTGATCACCAGCTTGTCGTCGCTGATGGTAAGGGCCGACGGCGCCACCGTCTTGAGCTCGGCCAGCAGCTCCGGCGAGATGCGATCCAGCGGAAACTCGAAGTTGGTGAACTCCTGGGTATCGGCCATCCGGCCAACCCGATCGTGTTGTTTTACCAGCCGGTATTTTGCCTTCACCTGCTCGTGGCTCACATCCTTGGGGGGAGTGAACTCGTCCTTGATCACTTTGAACACCACATCGTAGGAGGGGAGGGTGAACACGCTCATCACCATCCCCTTGATGCCCGGCGCAATGATGAACTGATCCCGGCTCTGGGCCAGATGGTGACGGTAGTGGCGATAGAGCTCGGTCTTGCCGTGCTTCTGGCAGCCGATGGCGTTGTAGATCTCGTAATCGGGCTTGTGGGGCATGATTTGGCGCAGAAAGGCGACAAACAGTGCCGGTTCGCGGGCATAGACCATAAAGTAGGCGCGGGCGAAACCAAACACGATGGAGGCGAGATCCGGCTCGAAGATGACGGTATCGACATAGATGCTGTGGCCGGTGCTGAGCAGGGGCAGGATAAACGGGAAGACCTGATCCCGGGCCCGGATCAGCCCCACCAGATAGGCCCCCTTGTTGCGGTAGAACACCTCTTTGAGCAGCTCGATGGCAAACGGCTCGTCATGGAGGATTTGCGGGCCGTTCTCGGCAAGATGGCGGTGGATGTCGACAATATCCCGCTGCTTGTCCTCATAGGGGAGGGTGAAGCTGTAATCCCCCAAAAGCTGGCTCAAGGTCTGCGGCAGGTGGGCCAGATCGGTGCGATAGATGCGCAGCAAAGCGCTCAAGTCAGGTTTTTCGCCACGGCTGACAAAGGGGTGGATATAGAGGTTCTCGTCGCGGATATTGCGATGGCGAAAGATCCGCCGATAGACGGAGTTGAAGAAGGACTCCGCCACCTCGAAGTTGTCACAACGGGGCAGCAGATCGCTGAAGGTACTCTTGACCCGTTTGAGCAGCTCCTGGGTGGCGTGATGCTCCCCCATCATCTGGCGGATGGAGCTGGCGGTGGCCCCCACATGGTGGTCATAGAGGCGGATCCGCTCCCGTCCGGCGAGCTGCACCCCCAGCCAGTCACTGTTCTCGAAGCGGCTCTTGCTGCCCTGGGTTATCTCGAGAAACCGGCTGTAAAACGACTCGAAGCGTTGCAAGATAGTCTCGGCGACGGCCTGTTCCAATGGCTGCTGCATCTCTCTCTTCCTTGTGATCTGTCGGGCCGATAGCGCGAAGGATTGCGTGTAATTTGTTCACACGTCTGGCCACTATGGCAACATTCAAACATCTGTTCAAGTGGCAATTTTCGGGGATAAACGGTAGATTGCGCCCCTGTTTTTGCGACTGTTTAAGAGGCCGTCTGGCCTGTGAGGAAACCCGATGAAGCTCTATTTTGTCCTGGTGGCACCTGCCCGTCCTGCGAATGTGGGGGCTGCTGCCCGCGCCATGAAAACCATGGGATTCGATGCCATGCGACTGGTGGCGAGCCGGGTACATGAAGAGGAGGAGGCGAGCTGGGTGGCCCACGGCGCCCAGGAGATCCTGACCCAGGCCGAGGCGTTCGATACTTTGCCCGAGGCGCTGGCAGACATGGATCTGGTGATCGCTACCACTGCCCGTGAGCGCGGTCGCTACCAGCACTACCTCACGCCGGGGGAGATCCGCGAGCAGATCCGCGCCAAGCCCTCCCTTGGCAAGGTGGCCATCGTCTTTGGCTGTGAGGAGTCGGGGCTCTCCAACGAGCAGCTGGCCGAGGTCGATCTCATCAGCTATCTGCCCCTCAAGGTGAGCTACCCGTCGCTCAATCTGGGGCAGGCGATCATGCTCTACGCCTACGAGATGAGTCAGCTGATGGATGAGCTGAACGCCGACGGCGCCGCTGCAGTAGCAGAAAATTTTGATAACGCCGGGCAGGTTCGGGTGCTGAAAAGCAAAACAGCAGAATTGCTGGGTGAACTCGGAGTTTCGCAGGATGAAAAACTGCATCAGTGGGTGATGGACCGAGTACCCATGCTGCCGCAGCGGGATTTGAACATGCTCCACCTGCTCTGCAAAGACCTTGCGCGCCGATTTGGGCGTGAGTAGCAAAGAGGTTTAAGTTGACAGCCCAAGGCCCGCCGCGGTATTGCTAAAAGCCAGCTTCGTCAACGAGTGTTCGTCATGCAGTTATTCACCAACGTCATCACCACCACCATTATTACCGGTACCACCACAGGTGGCACTGGGGCCGGTTGATGCGCTGACGAACAAGCACAGAAATCAAAAAAGGCCCGTACCCACCCAGTACGGGCCTTTTTGTTGGATTGGTTTTTAGATTTAATTTCATAGATTTACAGGGAGAGAAAGCGATGAGAGTGTTGAAATTTGGCGGGTCTTCACTGGCCGATGCAGAGCGTTTTTTACGGGTAGCGGATATCGCGGTCAATACCCACGGCCAATCTCAGGTAGCCCTGGTGCTGTCTGCGCCTGCCAAGGTGACCAATCATCTGGTAGCGCTGGTGGAGCAGACCAGCCGCGGCATGGATGCCAGTTCCACCCTGTTTGAAGTGAACGGTATCTTCTCCCGCCTGCTGTCCGGGTTGAAGGCGGCCTATCCGGCGCTGGATGACAAGGCGCTGTTGGCCCGTCTCACTGCCGAGCTGGATCAGGTTGAGCGGCTGATGCAGGGCATTCGTCTGCTGGGCCTCTGCCCGGACAACGTGCAGGCGCGCATCCTGAGCCGTGGCGAAAACCTCTCCATCGCCTTTATGCACGAGTTGCTGCGGGTACGCGGTCTGGAAGTGGATCTGATCGTACCGGAAGAGTTGCTGGCCACCGACGGCGGCTATCTGGAAGCTCACGTCGATATCGAAGCCTCCCGGGTGCGCTTTGCCGCCAAGGGCTTACGTCCTGTTGTGGCAGAAAAGCAGCGATGTCTCTACCTGATGCCGGGCTTTACCGGTGGCAGCGACAAGGGTGAAACCGTGCTACTGGGCCGCAACGGCTCCGACTACTCCGCCGCCGTGCTGGCCGCCTGTGTCGATGCCGAGTGCTGCGAGATCTGGACTGATGTCGAGGGCTGCTACAGCTGCGACCCGCGTCTGGTGCCGGATGCCTACCTGCTGAAAACCCTCTCCTACAAGGAGGCGATGGAGCTCTCCTACTTCGGCGCCAAGGTGCTGCACCCGAAAACCATCGCGCCGGTGGCCCAGTTCCATATTCCCTGCCTCATCAAGAACAGCTTCAACCCGCAAGGGGCGGGCACCCTGATCGGCCCCGAGAGCGGCGACGATGACCTGAAAGTGAAGGCCATCTCCGACTTGTCCGGCATGTGCATGTTCAACGTCTCCGGCCCCGGTATGAAGGGGATGGTCGGCATGGCCGGTCGCATCTTCTCCGCCGTCTCCCGCGCCGGGGTCAGTATCGTGCTGATCACCCAGTCATCCTCCGAGTACAGCGTCAGCTTCTGTATCCACAGCTATGACCAGGAGAAGACCCGCAAGGTGCTGGAGCGCGAGTTCGAGCTGGAATTCAAAAACCAGCTGCTGGAGCCGCTGGATATCATCAGCGATCTGGCGATCATCTCCCTGATCGGTGACGGCATGCGCACCAGCAAGGGGATGGCGGCGCGCTTCTTCACCTCGCTGGCGCAAGCCTCCATCAATATCGTCGCCATTGCGCAGGGATCGAGCGAGCGCTCCATCTCCGCCGTGGTGCGGGATCGCAAGGTGGCGGAAGCCATCAAGGCATGTCACCAGAACTTCTTTGGCAGCCAGCAGTTTATCGACCTCTTTGTGGTCGGGGTCGGCGGCGTCGGCGCGGCGCTGGTGGATCAGATTGCCCGCCAGCAACCGGTGCTGGCCGAGCAGGGCACTGGCCTTCGCGTGGTCGGCATCGCCAACAGCCGCCAGATGGCGGTCAACAAGGATGGCCTGAACCTCGCCAACTGGCGTGAACAGCTGGTGGAAGCCCGCGACAGCTTCTCGCTGGAAGGGGTGAAAAAGCTGGTGGAAGATAGCCATATCATCAACCCGGTGATCGTCGACTGCACCTCCTCCGAGGCGGTGGCCGTCCAGTATGCCGACTTCCTGGCCGCCGGTTTCCATGTGGTCACTCCGAACAAGAAGGCCAACACCGGCTCGCTCGATTACTACAAGGCGCTGCGCCGCACCGCTCGCCAGACTCGCCGCAAGTTCCTCTATGAAACCAACGTCGGTGCGGGCCTGCCGGTTATCGAGAACCTGCAGAACCTGATCAAGGCCGGTGACAAGCTGCGTGCCTTCGACGGCATCCTCTCCGGCTCCCTCTCCTTTATCTTCGGCAAGCTGGATGAAGGTATGGCCTTCTCCGAGGCGACCAAGATCGCCCGCGGCAACGGCTTTACCGAGCCGGATCCCCGCGACGATCTCAACGGCATGGATGTGGCGCGCAAGCTGCTGATCCTGGCTCGTGAGGCGGGCATGGCGCTGGAGCTCTCCGATGTCGAAGTGGAGCAGGCACTGCCGCCCGGCTTCGATGTGAGTGGCGATGTAGAAGCCTTTATGGCCCGTTTGCCGGAGGCCGACGGCTGGTTCCGCGACCAGTTCGCCGCGGCCCAGCGTGAGGGCAAGGTGCTGCGCTATGTGGGGTCGATTGAAGGTGGCAAGTGCAAGGTCGCCATCAAGGCGGTCGGTGGCGATGAGCCGCTGTTCAAGGTCAAAGATGGGGAAAACGCGCTCGCCTTCTTCTCCACCTACTACCAACCGATCCCGCTGGTGCTGCGCGGCTATGGCGCTGGTACCGAAGTGACTGCGGCGGGCGTCTTTGCCGACGTGCTGCGCACCCAGAACTGGAAGCAGGAGCTATAAGCATGAGTTCAGACATGTACCCCTCTTATATGACTGAAGGCGGCAGCGTGGTTGCCTACGCCCCCGCCTCCAGCGCCAACCTGAGCGTGGGATTCGATGTACTGGGGGCGGCGCTCGCCCCTGTGGATGGCTCTCTGCTCGGCGATCGGGTGCAGGTGAAAGCGGCTGACGTAGCGTTTGCGCTCTCATCCGTGGGCCGCTACGCCCACAAGCTGCCGGACGATCCGAAAAAGAATATCCTGTTCGACTGCTGGGTGGCCTATGGCGAGGCGCTGGAGAAGCGCGGCCTGACACTCAAGCCGCTCGAAATGGTGCTGGAGAAGAACCTGCCGGTCGGTTCGGGTCTGGGTTCTAGCGCCTGTAGCGTGGTGGCGGCCCTTGAAGGGCTCAACGCCTTCCACGGCGCGCCGCTTAATGAGCACGACATGCTGCTGCTGATGGGGGAGATGGAAGGGCGCATCTCCGGTTCCGTCCACTACGACAACGTGGCCCCCTGTTATCTGGGCGGCATGCAGCTGGTGCTGGAAGAGCACGGCGTCATCAGCCAGGGCATTCCGGTGTTCGAGCAGTGGTACTGGGTGGTCTGCTACCCGGGCACAGTGGTGTCGACTGCCGCCGCCCGCGCCATTCTGCCGGCCCAATATCGCCGTCAGGATTGCCTCACCTATGGCCGCCGCTTGGCTGCCTTTGTTCACGCCAGCTACACCGGGCAAGAAGGGTTGGCCGCCAGCGTATTGAAAGACGTGATTGCCGAACCTTACCGCGCGGCGCTGATTGAAGGCTTTGCCGAGGTGCGGGCGCAGGCGGCCCAGAACGGGGCGCTGGCTACCGGTATCTCCGGCTCCGGTCCCACCGTGTTTGTGGTGATGAAGGATCTGGCGCAGGCCGAGCGGATGAAAGATTGGATGGAAGCACATTTCGTGCAGAACGAAGATGGATTTGCCCGGGTCTGCAAACTGGACATGGCCGGGGCACGGGTAACAGGAAGCGAGCTATGAATCTTTACAATATCAAGGACAACAGCGAACAGGTGAGCTTCGCGCAGGCGGTGCGTCAGGGTCTGGGCCGCGATCAGGGACTCTTCTTCCCCGAAGTGATTGCACCGCTGGCCGATGTAGATGCCCTGCTCGATCTGCCGCTGGCCGAACGCTCTGCCCGCATCATCAGCCACCTGCTGGGGGACGAAGTGCCCGCCGCCAAAGTCAGCGAGCTTATCAACGCTGCTTTCACTTTCCCGGCGCCGCTGGTGAAGCTCAAAGATGGCACTTATGCCCTTGAGCTGTTCCACGGCCCGACCCTGGCATTCAAGGATTTCGGCGGCCGCTTTATGGCTCAGTGTCTCGCCACCTTTAGAACAAATGACAAGATCACCATACTCACCGCCACCTCCGGCGACACCGGCGCCGCCGTGGCCCACGCCTTCTTCGGGCTGGAGGGGATCGAAGTGGTGATCCTTTACCCGAAGGGCAAGATCAGCCCCTTGCAGGAGAAGCTCTTCTGCACCCTCGGCGGCAATATCCGCACCATCGCCATCGACGGCGACTTCGATGCCTGTCAGGCGCTGGTGAAAGATGCCTTTGACGACGAGGCGCTGAAAAAGGCCATTGGCCTCAACTCCGCCAACTCCATCAATATCAGCCGTCTGCTGGCGCAGGTTTGCTACTACTTCGAAGCGCTGGCCCAGTTGCCCAAAGCCGACCGTGCCAAGGCGGTTATCAGCGTGCCGTCCGGCAACTTTGGCAACCTCACCGCAGGCCTGATTGCCAAGGCGCTGGGGCTGCCGGTGAAGCGCTTTATCGCCGCCACCAACGCCAACGATACAGTGCCGCGCTACCTGAAAACCGGTCAGTGGCAGCCGCACCAGACAGTGGCCACCCTGTCGAACGCCATGGATGTCAGCCGCCCCAACAACTGGCCTAGGGTAGAGGAGCTGTGCCGCCGTGAAGGCTGGGCGCTGGAGACCTTGGGTTCTGGCATGCGTAACGATGCCGAAACCCGTGATGCGCTGAAACGCCTGCATCAGCTGGATTACCTCTGCGAGCCCCACGGCGCCATTGCCTGGGATCTGCTGGGCGAGCAGCTGGCCGAGGACGAAGTGGGGGTGTTCCTCTGCACCGCCCATCCCGCCAAGTTCAAGGAGTCGGTGGACGAGATCTTGGGTCTCGATGTGCCGCTGCCTAGCCCGCTCGCCAAACACGCCGAGCTGCCGCTGCTCTCCGTTAATTTGCCAGCGGAGTTTGCCCGGTTAAGGGAGTTTTTGGTGGGCTAAGCCTTGGCCGCGAGCTAACCGATAGAAATAAAAATCCCCCAGTAATGGGGGATTTTTGTGGGTGAAAGTCGGTATCTAAAGGCAACTGGCAATATCACGAAATATTTGTATCGCGAGCGTCCGATTACGCTTCGCTAATCGAGCCTACGTGCAGCCCCTCTTGAAGCATTTGTTAGGCCATAGCAGAGCCTGTAAATAATTCTGTGTAACTGCCCACTCCATTACAGGTGACCGTTCAGGCGATCACCGAACTCGATAATAAAGCGATTCAGGGCCGGCTTCCAATTCTGGATCGGCATGGTCCATTTCTTGGAGGCCTGCTGTATCGCGAGAAACGCCACTTTGAGCGCCGACTCATCGGTCGGGAAGAGCTTCCGTTGTTTGGTCGCTTTGCGCAGCACGCTGTTCAGTGACTCGATCGCATTGGTGGTGTAGATCACCTTCCGGATCGCGGGGGGATAATCGAACAGCGTGATCAGATTAACCCAGTGACTCTGCCAGGAACGCGCTATCTGCGGGTACTGGCTATCCCAGCGTTCGCCGAAGGCCGCCAGCGCCTGCTTAGCCTCACGCTCCGTCGCAGACTGGTAGATCTGCTTCAGTTCAGCCGTCACCGCCTTGTAGTCCTTCCAGGAGACGTAGCGCAACGAGTTGCGGACCATGTGGACGATACACAGTTGCACCTTGGTTTGAGGATATTCCACAGCAATGGCATCAGGGAAGCCCTTGAGACCATCCACACACGCGATCAGGATGTCTTCCAGGCCGCGGTTCTTCAGCTCGGTCAGGACCGACAGCCAGAACTTTGCCCCTTCGGTCTCGGCCAGCCACAGGCCCAACAGCTCCTTGTGCCCCTCCATATTGATGCCCAGTGCCAGATAGAGCGACTTGTTGATCACCCGCTGGTTCGCGCGGATCTTCAGCACAATGCAGTCCAGATAGACGATGGGATAGAGCGGATCCAGCGGCCGGTTTTGCCATTCGTGGACCTGCTCGATGACGCGTTCGGTCACCTTCGATACCAGCCCCGCCGAGATGTCGGCGTCATACATCTCTTTGAACGCGTCCACTATATCCCGCGTACTCAAGCCCTTGGCGTAGAGGGCGAGGATCTGGTCGTCCATCTGGGTCAGGCGTGACTGCCCCTTGCGGACAAACTGAGGCTCGAAGGAGGCGTTACGGTCACGAGGCGCCTGGATGGTGACCTCTCCATGGTGGCCTTTTAGGCGCTTGGTGGAATAGCCATTGCGATTGTTGCCGGTCCCGCGGCCTTGTGGGGCGTGTTTCTCGTAGCCCAGATGCTCGTCCATCTCGGCATTGAGCGCGGTCTCCACGGTGAGCTTGATCAGCTGTTGGGTGAGTGTGCCGAGATCTTTTTCAGATTTGATGTCTTTGGCCAGCTCAGCGGCCAGTGCTTTGAGTTTGTCTTGGTCCATTTGCTTACCCACGAAGGTATCCTTTTGAAAAAGTTACTTATTCGTGGGCGGTTACACAATTGGATTTACAGGCTCCCATAGCAAGACTTGAAACTCTTGTATATTCAGCTTTCACCAGCTCAAAGCCATACTTATTTTCAAGCCGTTTAATAATAAAATGACCACGAGCCATATCTTGGTAATAGTCGGTGAACATTGCGTTTAATGTAGCTCCTGCAACAGCACCTATAATCGGTACTGCTTGTGCTGCCGCCTTTTCTGTGATGACCACACCGAACCTTGCAGCAATTTTTTCTATTAAAGAAGCTAGCCACTTCCCTGTTTGTGCTGGTGTTAATTTTTTAAATGCATTTGCTGATGCTTGTCTTGCAGCGATCTCTGCAAGTTCTTTGGACAGTATCTGCATAGCCTCAGCGGTAAAGCTTCTTGTTGCATAGTATGCAGTTTCGACAGCATCATCCCCCTCAGATGGCCCACCTAAGGCAAACACCTCTAGACAAGCCTGCTTCGTCTCTACTTTTTCTAAATCAAAACCTTCACTTCTCGCTATGTCAGCAACTGAACGAAGCATGATTGTCGTTGAAATTGGTAGTTCAATAGCTAGTGCAGTAAAGCCGAAAGCTCCACCTACAGCCCCAGAAACAGCAGCAAAAAGCTTATTTGTTTTAGTTGATGCTTCGCGATTTGGCTCATTGTCTAAGCTCCCCAGAGCCGCGTCTGCAGCCTTGTGAAGTGCTTTTTCTACTAGGTTGTGAATTTGTTTTTCAGTACCTTTAGGGAGCTTACTCATCAAGTAATCTATTGGTTTTCCAACAACCTGAGTCATTTTTTCTGTGATTGTATCTTGCTCCAATAAATTTACTGCTTTCTCCAAATCTCTCATATCTTTTTCTTCAAAAATCATTTTAATAATCCTTATTTATATTAACCGAAATTTGGAACCGAAATTTTAAATTTGGGACACCCACCTTTTTGGGTGAGGCGTAACGCCACCAAAACCCACGCTACCGCCCGTGGATTACAGCTTCCAATATGCTCCATTAACCAGCGAGGGCAGTGGCCCATCGCAGATGAGTAGGCACCGGATGGCCATGTTAAGCCAATCGAGTCTTGTCTCACCAGTCAAAGAGTGACGTAACTATCGGAAAATTCATGTTTTATGCGCTGGCTCAATAAATCGCTGTGGCAAGGCGCAGGATTCCCATGGCCCTTGATTTTATTGGGGTTGGCGAAAAATGGGACACCCACCTTTTTGATCACTACGTCATCCCACGAAAACCCAGGCTACCGCCCATGGATACCTGCATCCAATATGTGCCATGGACCATCAAGATGGACCTCACGGCTGGTTCAATAGGCTCTGCCGGTTCTCTTGCAATGACATTTTCTGGCCTCACCGGTCACAACGTGACGTAGCTATCTGAGCATCCGCGCGCTATGTACCAGCGCCATAAACGAGTGGCAGTGGTGCTGGCTGGCGCTTTGCCGGGTGGTACCTGCAGATGGTGGCTCTGCCGGTTATTCCACAGGGCAGGCTGCGGGGCAGCATAGCTGGTTGCTATTGGATTTGGGTGATAGATTAACACTTTGATTTATAAGGTTAATTGAGGTGTTTAAATGACAAATGTATCTGTAGCACTAATTGCTCTGCTGCTGACCGGGGCCGCTCAGGCCGCTCCTGCGGTTTTCTCCCCCGAGTCGGGTGTGTTGTGCGATAAGAAGGGGGGCTATTGCGCCGACCAGCAGGGGATCTCCATGGGGTTGACCCAGATCCATCTGGGCGACAAAGCGCAAGACAAACTGGTGAAAATGTTCGGTGCGACCGACGGGGTCGATATGGGCAGCTACACCTTGAGCAATGGTGTGCACTGCGAGAGCAGTGAAAAGCAGTGTTACAAGGATCGCTACTTTCCACGCACCAAAGAGAGCAAATACACCGCCATGCTATTCAAAAAGAGCAAGTAACGGCGCCACGGTTTGCAACGGGGGAGCATGGCTCCCCTTTTTGTTGCCCGATTGCCAAGCCAGATGCAGGGTGGGTGCACAAGGCTTGTATCGGGGCGGCAATGGCGACACTATTGACTCCTTTTTTGGGTTCCGCAGCGGCGCAGCCATGACCTGTCGTTACCGGACGAGGCCGTTGGCAAGCTGCATTTGTGCGGGAGTTCGCGGGATAAAAGGGAGTAGAGCAGGATGATGGAAGAGCAAGAGTGGCGCTGGCTCAATGAGCCGACCGAGTGGCGCCAGACCAGCGATGGCTTGCAGGTGGTGACAGACCAGCAGACCGATTTTTGGCGCAGCACCTGGTATGGTTTTGAGCGCCACAGCGGGCATCTCTATGGCTGCGAGGTGGCGGGGGAGTTTACCTTTCAGGTCTGCGTCGAGGGGGAGTTCACCACCCTCTACGATCAGGCGGGATTGATGCTGCTGCAAGACGACGCGCACTGGCTCAAAGCGGGGATCGAGTACAACGATGCCCAGCCGATGATCGGCAGCGTGCTGACCAATCCGCGCTCTGATTGGGCTACCGGTATTTTCAGCGGCAATCCACGCCGCTTCTGGCTGCGGCTGACCCGGCTGGCCGACTGCCTGCGCCTGCAATATTCCACTGATGGCAAGGTGTGGCCGCTGCTGCGCCTCGCCCCGTTCCCGCCCAGCGAGCGCTGCTTTGTCGGGGTGATGTGCTGCACGCCGGAGCGACAGGGGCTGGCGGTGCACTTCTCGGATCTGCGCCTCACACCGCCCCTTGGCAAGGCGCTCCATGATTTGAGCTAGGCCAGCGGTTGTTGCCGATGTATTGGCAAACATCGAGTGGCCAATATCAAGGAGACCCATCGTTTTTAGCAAGACGCATTGATTGCCAGCGTCTGGGTGAAAGGGAAAAGGTGGGTGTCCAGCAAGCTTGTCTCCAACAACTTTTATCCAACAAACGGGTGGCGGCGGCAGTTTTGCCCAAGGGAGCAGACTGGTCGGTCAATAATCAGGCACAACAGGATGAAATTGCCTACCTGATGAATATTCGACCGTGTAAACGATTTAGCTGGAAGTGCCCGATTGCAGTGATGACAGAGGTGATAGTAATCCAATAGCGTGTTGCACTCAGCTCCTGAAACCGCCACCATTTAGAATCTATGCAAAGTGAATTTTGATGAAAAATAGTAGCAAGTGGTAACAAACATCCGATTAATTATTAGTGCTGAGTGTGGATATATGTATAAGTTAAAAAAAATGGGTGTGGTTTTATTGATGACTACTGCGTTGTGCGGGTGTTCCTATGCGAAAAGCTATCAGGTCATCAAGCTCTCTTATGATGACTTGAGCAGTTTTCAAAAACATATGACGCGATTCGATCAATATCCTGATCGGGTAAAGGCCACGGTTTCCAGCAGCGAGCGAAAGCAGGTCGAAGATAACTTCCAAAAAGGCTATTTTGACAGTGCTGAGGCTATATTACAGGCAATGCAGAGTGATCCCTCGGCGATAAAGACAATCCATGATAATAAACAACACATGAGTCTGGCATATCGTAATCTGTATGCGGTGAGCGGCCGTGCTGGTCGGTATTATTGTGGCCAGGCTAAATTGGAACAGGATAAGAGTGATTATCGTCCATTTGTTGTGGCGCTTGATTTCGCCAGCAATAGTGCGAGTAGCGCCAGTTCGATATATCAAAAGTATTGCACCCCTTATGGTGGGTAAGGCATGAATCCAGATAGTAAGTGCAACATTTATGGTGCATAGGAGGCAGGGCGAGAGCATGAATATGTTGTTCGCTAGCAGTCAGTTTTTAAATGCCGACCGTCAAAACCGCAGCCAAATATTCACTGCTCATGCCTGCGATGATTGCTCGCTTTGACACTCACTTTGCATGACGTTAGGTCATCCCCCCGAGCATCAGGTGCTCAAGCAAAACCAAGGCAAAGCAACATCAAGGACACCCCTCTTTTTGAGCAAGACGCATTGATTGTCAGCGTCTGGGCGAAAAGGAAAAGGTGGGTGTCCAACCCCCATCCAACTCGCCCCATCCAACTCCCAACCACTCGACACCAAGATGGCGGGTGAGGAGTCAGAAAGGCGGATCTGCATGGCAGGATCGGCGCTGTTTCTGGTCGCGTTAAGTGGCTGGTAGTGGGTGCATTTTGGTTTGTGATCCTGATCGCCAGTCCGCTCAATTGTTGCATCTTTGAAAAGACGTATCCCAATACTGTGTTAAGATGCAGGCCGCTTCATTGTCTCTGAAACTATCCCCATGCTGCTTCAAGTTCACAATCTGAGCTGCGTGCGCGAAGATCGCACTCTGTTTGAACATCTCTCTTTCTCGGTTTCACCCGGCGATCTGGTGCAAATTGAAGGCCCCAACGGGGTTGGCAAGACCAGCCTGTTGCGGTTGTTGACTGGGCTGTCACAGCCGTTTGCCGGTGAGGTGTGCTGGAATGGGGAGAATATTCGTCACTGTCGTGATGAATATCATGCCGATCTGCTCTATCTGGGCCATCAGCCCGGTGTCAAAGCGGCCCTGACGCCCTTTGAAAACCTGACCTTCTACCAGCAGTTACATCATCCTGCAGATGCGGATGCCGACCTTTGGCAGATATTGGCACGGGTTGGGCTCGCCGGTTTTGAAGAGCATCCAACCGGGCAGCTTTCCGCTGGTCAGCAACGTCGGGTGGCCTTGGCGCGGCTTTGGTTGTCAGCCAAACCGGCGCTCTGGATCCTGGATGAACCCTTTACCGCCATCGACAAGCAGGGGGTCAAGGTGCTGGAACAGCTGTTTTTGGCCCACGCAGATCGGGGCGGCATGGTGATCCTCACTACCCATCAGGATCTGACCCTGATGCAGGGACGGCTGAAAACCCTGTCGCTGACCCCCTTCTCCTTGACGCCCTTGTTGCAGGAGTAACCCTATGTTGCGCGCCGCAATGCACCTGATCCGCCGTGAACTGCTGATGGCTCTGCGCCAGCGTTCCGACATTCTCAATCCGCTGTGGTTTTTCCTCATCGTTATTACCCTGTTTCCGTTAGGAATTGGCCCGGAGCCCAAGCTGCTGGCCCGCATTGCCCCCGGCATTATCTGGGTGGCGGCGCTGTTGGCGGCGATGTTGTCGCTGGAGCGGCTGTTTCGCGATGACTTCAGTGATGGCGCGCTGGAGCAGATGATGCTGATGCCCCATCCACTGGGATTGCTGGCGCTGGCGAAAGTGGTTGCTCACTGGCTGCTGACCGGATTGCCGCTGCTGCTGATCTCACCCTTGCTGGCGATCTTGCTGTCGCTGGATATGAACACCTATCTGGCGGTGGTCGCGACGCTGGCACTGGGCACGCCGGTGCTGAGTTTGCTGGGGGCGGTGGGCGTTGCCCTGACGGTGGGGCTGCGCAAGGGCGGGGTGCTGCTCAGTCTGCTGATCCTGCCGCTCTATATTCCGGTATTGATTTTTGCTACCTCTGCCATCGATGCAGCGGGAATGCACTTGCCCTATGGCGGACAACTTGCCATCTTGGCAGCCATGTTGGTTGGCGCCCTGACGCTGACGCCGCTGGCCGTGTCGGCGGCATTGCGGGTCAGTCTTAACTGATGATGGGTTGGGCAAGAGAGAGGTGGCTCCGTACGGAGCATTGTTCTGAAAAATAAAGTTGCGATGGATCAAGGATAGTGCCGCTTATTGCTTTCGGGGTATTTGATGCCGCCCCGTGGTCGGTATGGTAGGCCTCGCCAAACGATTAATAACAAAAGGTTTTGTGAGCTATGTGGAAATGGTTGCACCCTTATGCCAAACCGGAGCGGGCCTATCAGCTGGCCGGTACCCTGTTGCCCTGGTTTGCGGTGATTAGTCTGCTCTCGTTTGTGATAGGGACCGTCTGGGGATTGGCGTTTGCGCCTGCGGATTACCAGCAGGGGGATTCCTTCCGGATCATCTATATCCATGTGCCTTCCGCCATTCTCTCCATGGGGGCCTACTCCACCATGGCGGTGGCTGCCTTTATCGGTCTGGTGTGGCAACTGCGGATGGCGGACATGACGGTGGCGGCCATTGCGCCGGTTGGCGCCGTGTTCACCTTTATCGCCCTCTTTACCGGTGCCGCCTGGGGCAAGCCCATGTGGGGTACCTGGTGGGTGTGGGACGCACGGTTGACCTCCGAGCTTATTCTGTTGTTCCTCTATCTGGGGGTCATCGCCCTCTACAACGCCTTCAGCGACAAGGTAGTCGCAGGCCGTGCCGCTGGCATTCTGGCACTGGTGGGGGTGATCAATCTGCCGATCATTCACTACTCGGTGGAGTGGTGGAACACCCTGCATCAGGGGGCCAGCATCACCAAGTTTGATAAACCTTCCATTTCCCCCGAGATGCTGTGGCCGCTGCTGATCATGATCCTGGCGTTTGCCGCGTTTCTCGGCGCCCTCACCCTGATGCGGTTTCGCAATGAGCTGTTGATGCGGGAGTGGCACCGCCCCTGGGTCAAACAGCTTGCCGAGCAGGAGAAGTAAGCATGCACTTTGCCTCTTTCAGTGACTTTATGGCGATGGGCGGTTACGCCTTTTATGTCTGGTTATCGTTTGGTGTCACGTTCGCTTGCCTGATCGGCATCATCATTTCGACTCGTATCAAGACCCGCAGCCTGCTGGGGGAGTTGCGTAGCAAACAGGCCAGTGAGGCTCGTCGCATGGCGGCCCGGCAGATGGAGAACACCCTATGAACCCGAGACGCAAAAAACGCCTCACCATCATCTTGGCGATCAGCACAGGTTGCGCCCTGGTGATTGGGCTGATCCTCTATGCCCTCAGCCAGAATATCGACCTCTTCTATACCCCGAGCGAGCTGGTGCAAGGCAAGGGACCGGACAAGATCAAGCCGGAAGAGGGGCAGCGTCTGCGCATTGGTGGACTGGTGGTGCCAGGCTCGGTGCAGCGGGATCCCCAGAGCCTCAAGGTGGCGTTCAAGCTGGTGGATAACGGTGGTCATTTGGTGACCGTCGAGTTTGACGGCATCCTGCCGGATCTGTTCCGCGAAGGGCAGGGCATTGTCGCGCAGGGCACCCTCAAGGATGCCACGACAGTGGAGGCGTTCGAGGTGCTGGCCAAGCATGATGAAAACTACATGCCGCCGGAAGTGGCCGATGCCACCAATGGCATGCATTTCAAGCCCGAATATACCGAGGCGCAGTTGAAGGGAGCCAAGCCGTGATCCCTGCGGTGTTTGCCTTTTCTGCTCTGCTTGCCGTTCGTGATGCGGCTGTTGTCACCGTTCAATTGAAAGGAATCCCGTCATGATCCCGGAATTAGGTCAGTTTGCGCTGATCCTCTCCTTTGCTACCGCCCTGCTGCTGGGGAGCTATCCGCTGCTTGGCGCCAGCTGGGGACGCCTTGGCATGATGTCGGCGGCCCGCCCGCTCGCCTATGCCCAGTTTTTGCTGTTGTTGCTGTCGTTTCTCTGCCTGACCTGGGCCTTTATCGACAACGATTTTACCGTGCAGTATGTGGCCACTAACTCCAACAGCTTGCTGCCACTGGCCTATCGTATCTCGGCGGTGTGGGGGGCTCATGAAGGATCCTTGCTGCTGTGGGTGCTGACCCTGGGGGGCTGGACTGCGGCGGTGGCCATGTTCAGTCGCCAATTACCGCTGGATGCGGTGGCGCGGGTGCTGGGCGTATTGGGGCTGATCTCGATTGGTTTCACCGCCTTTGTGCTGTTTACCTCTGATCCCTTTACCCGCACCTTGCCCTATTTCCCGGTGGATGGTCGCGACCTCAACCCGCTGCTGCAGGATCCGGGTCTGATCTTCCACCCACCCATGCTCTATATGGGTTATGTGGGTTTCTCGGTGGCCTTTGCCTTTGCCATCGCCTCCTTGATGACCGGTCGTCTCGATGCGACCTGGGCGCGCTGGTCGCGCCCGTGGACCATGGCGGCCTGGGTGTTTCTGACTCTCGGCATCGTGCTGGGCTCCTGGTGGGCTTATTACGAGCTCGGCTGGGGCGGCTGGTGGTTCTGGGATCCGGTAGAAAATGCCTCCTTTATGCCCTGGCTGGCGGGAACTGCGTTGCTCCATTCGCTGGCGGTGAGCGAAAAGCGGGCCAGCTTCAAGGCCTGGACCGTGCTGCTGGCGCTCTCGGCCTTCTCATTGAGCCTGCTGGGGACCTTCCTGGTGCGCTCCGGGGTGCTGGTGTCGGTGCATGCGTTTGCCTCTGATCCGACCCGCGGTCTGTTTATTCTCGGCTTCCTGCTGGCGGTGGTCGGTTCATCCTTGCTGCTGTTTGCCTTTAAAGGCTCTCAGGTGAAGAGCCACGGCAAGCACGAGCTGTGGAGCCGCGAGACGCTGCTACTGGCCAATAACGTCATGCTGATGGCGGCGCTGTTGACCGTGCTGCTTGGCACCCTGTTGCCGCTGGTCCACAAGGAGCTGGGGCTGGGCAGCATCTCCATCGGTACTCCTTTCTTCAACCACATCTATAGCTGGCTGATCATTCCGTTTGCCCTGCTGCTGGGGGTTGGCCCGCTGTTCCGCTGGCGTCGTCAGCAGTTGGGGGAGCTCAAAGGCAAAGTGATCTTCGCGTTGGCGCTGAGCCTGGCCACAGCCTTTGTGCTGCCGCTGACGTTTGCCGAGACCTTCAAGCCGTGGGCGGCGGTGGGGATTGGTCTGGGGGCCTGGATCATCATCACCAGCGTGCAGGAGACCTGGATCCGTGCTACCCACAAGCACCCGTTTCAGGTGGGGGTGCGCAAGCTGGGCAACAGCCACTGGGCGATGATTTTGGGTCATGTGGGGCTGGCGGTCAGCATCATAGGTATCGCTTGCACCCAAAACTACAGCATCGAGAAGGATCTGCGGATGCAGGCCGGTGATCGGGTGCAGTTTGCCGATTACGAGTTTGTCTTCACCGGGATCAAAGAGAAAAACGGCCCCAACTACGATGGCTTCAAGGGCGTGCTGGAAGTGCACAAGAATGGCAAACAGGTCGCCCTGCTCAAGCCAGAGAAGCGGATGTATAAAGTGTCGCGAATGCCAATGACCGAAGCCGCTATCGATGCCGGTATCACCCGGGATCTCTATGCGGCGCTCGGCGAGCAGCTCGATAACGGTGCCTGGGCGGTACGGATTTACTACAAGCCCTTCGTGCGCTGGATCTGGTTTGGCGGTGTCTTTATGGCGATCGGTGGGGTGCTGTCGATGCTCGACAAGCGTTATCGTTTCGGCCGTCGTGAAGAGGAGGCCAAGGCATGAGCAAGAAGACCTGGTTATTCCTGATCCCCTTTATCGTATTCCTGCTGGGGGCGGTGTTTCTGTTTAAAGGACTCTATTCCGATCCCACCAAGCTCGAATCCGTGATGGTAGGCAAGGAGGTGCCGGTGTTCACCCTGCAGGACATTTATGATCTGGACAAGCAGCATGATCGCACCATCCTGACCGGCCGCCCTATGTTGCTCAATGTCTGGGCCACCTGGTGCCCGACCTGCTACGGCGAGCATACCTACCTCAAGCAGCTGGCGGGCCAGGGTGTTCCCATCATTGGCATGAACTACAAGGATGAGCGCGACAAGGCGATCAAATGGCTGGCGGAGCTGGGCAACCCCTATCAGGTCAACCTTTATGATCCGGACGGCATGCTGGGGCTGGATCTGGGGGTCTACGGCGCGCCGGAGACCTTCTTTATCGACAGTCAGAGGATCATTCGTTATCGCCACGTGGGGGATATCAACCCCGAGAATTGGGCGTCGACCCTCAAACCCATCTTTGATGCCATGAAGTGAAGGTGAACCGGATGAGAGTAGTAATTGCATCCCTGCTGCTGGTGTTGGGATTGGCCATACAAGCCCCGGCCATGGCCGCCATCGATGTCTATACCTTCGACAGCGATAATCAGGAACAGATATTTCGTGAGTTAACCAAGGAGCTGCGCTGCCCCAAGTGCCAGAACCAGGATATCGCCGACTCCAATGCGGGGTTGGCCAAGGACTTGCGCGACAAGACCTACCAGATGGTGCGCGAGGGCAAGGATAAAGAGCAGATAGTGGATTACATGGTGGCCCGCTATGGCAACTTTATTCTCTATAGCCCGCCCCTGATGGCCTCTACCCTGATCCTGTGGCTGGGCCCCTTGCTGGTGATCCTCATCGGCGGCGCCGTGGTCGTGATGCGCAGCCGCCGCGCTCCTGTGCTGACCAAGAAAACGGACAATGGCCTTAGTGAAGAGGAGCGGCGCCGTCTGGCCGAGTTGCTCAAAGAGGAAGAGAAACAATGACCGCCTTTTGGATAGTGATCGCGGCCCTGTTGGTGCTGGTGAGTCTGGTGTTGGTTGTGCCGCTGTGGCGTGGTGAAGGCAAGCAGAGCATCAGTCGTTCGGCGCTCAACAAACAGCTTTATCGCCAGCGGCTGTTGGAGATTGGCGAAGAGCGCGAGCAGGGTGTATTGGCTGAAGAGTCCGATTCGCTGGTCGAGCTGCAGCGAAGCCTGCTGGATGATATTCCCGATGTGGAACAGACCGCTCGCAGTGGCAAGAGTCTGATCTGGATCCCCGGTGTGGTGGTGCTGGTGGTGGTGAGCCTTGGGCTCTACTACAAACTGGGTTCCTGGCAGGAGGTGAGCCGCTGGCAAGATGCCAGCAGCCGTCTGGGGGAGCTCAGTAATCGCATTCTGGTGGAGCGCGATGCCCAGGTGACCGAGCAGGATCTGCTGGATTTCACGCTGGCACTGCGCACCCGTCTCAAGGCTGAACCGAATGACTATCGCGGCTGGTTGCTACTGGGGCGGATGGCGCTCGATGGCAATGACCCCGAGATGGCCAGTGAAGCGCTGGAGCGTGCCTACACCCTTGCCCCACAAAAGTCACTGGTGGCGGTGCCCTACGCCCAGGCGCTGATGATGACGGGGGATGAGGCGCAAGCGGATGCCCTGTTGCAGGCCGCTATCGCGCAGGATCCGGACAATATCGAAGCTCGGTCAGTCTATGCCTTCATGGCGCTGCAAAAAGAGGATTTCCAGACAGCATTGACCCGCTGGCAACTCATGTTGCCGCTGATGGAGAAAGGAACTCCCCGCTACGTGATGGTCGAGCGCTCCATGGAATATGCCCGCGCGCAGCTCAAGCAGCGGGGCATCGAGGTGACAAACGCTGGCGCAGCCAGTGAGCCCGATGTGGCAGGGGCAGGGCAGCAGTTTGCGGTGAAGGAGGGGGAGTTCCCCATCCATATCACCCTGGCGGCCGGCATTCAGATGCCGGAAGATGCCCATCTGTTCGTCTTTGCGGTGGTGCCCAATGGTCCGCCAATGCCCATCGCAGTGAAGCGTATCGCCGGACCAGCGCTGCCGGTCACCCTCTCGCTGGGTGATGGCGATGCCATGATGGAAGGCAGCAAGTTGGCCGCCTACCCGGAGCTGCAATTCAAGGCACGCCTTTCGCGCGGTGGCAATGTGATGAACAAGGAAGGGGCCTTTGAAGGGGTATCTGTGCCGGTCAAGACGGCTGATATTCCTACTGCACCGATTGACATCCGTATCGATCACGCCCTCTAATATGTCTTTGGATAACCCGGCCCCTGGATAGGGGCCGGGTTATCTATACTTCTGATAAATCAAAATAAAACGTCAGGACTCTCATATGCATTTTCGTTCAGGAACCCTCCTGTCAGCTTTATTGCTGGCTGGGTGTGCCGGTGGCCCCCCGAAACCAGGCCCAGAGAGTCTGGATCTCAATCCCGGCATGAATAATCCGGGCGCTACCAGTACGGCAACCGATCCGCGTGACCCTTTTCAAGGTGCCAACCGGGCGATGTGGGCGGTCAACTACGATGTGCTGGAGCCTTATGTGGCACGTCCTGTGGTACATGCCTATGCCCGCTACATTCCGTTGGGGGTGAAGGATGGCATTGCCAACTTTGTTGCCAACTTTGATGAACCGAGCAGCATGGTGAACCATCTGATCACTGGCGATTTGAAAGGGGCGGGAACCAACCTGGGGCGCTTTACCGTCAACACCACGGTCGGTCTGCTGGGGATCTTCGATGTGGCCAAACATGCCGGCCTCGAGCGCAACAAGCTGGAGATGGATACCGTGCTGGGCAAGGCTGATATAGGTGACGGCGCCTATATCATGGTGCCTGTTTACGGCCCGACCACCACCCGTGAGCTGGTCGGCGATACGATTGATAGCCTCTATTTCCCCTATGCCTTGCTGACTTTCCCGATAAAGTTCGCACATTGGGCTCTGGATGGCTTGGGAAAACGTGCCAAGCTGATCGATCAGGAGCGGATCATCGACAATGCCCTCGATCCTTATGCGCTGACCAAGGATTTCTATCTGCAGTACAATCAGGGCAAGGTGACGGGCAAGCAGTCTGAGCTGAAAGAGTCTCAGCAAGAGCAGGCTGATGATGCCAATCTCGATGACTATATGGATGAGCTGGATCAGTAATCTCGATCAGTGAAGAGACAAGGCGCCGCTGGGCGCCTTTTGTATTTATGGCGCGGTTGTCTTGGCACTCACCATAAAAAACGCCCCGCAGAGCGGGGCGTTTTGGCAAGAGGGGCTGATTAGGCAGCCAGGTTCTTGGCCGCGAATTCCCAGTTGACCAGAGTCCAGAAGGTTTCCATGTACTTCGGACGCATGTTGCGGAAGTCGATGTAGTAGGCGTGCTCCCACAGGTCAACAGTCAGCAGCGGGGTAGTACCCGCTTCGGTCAACGGGCAACCGGCGTTGGAGGTGTTGACGATGGCCAGAGAGCCATCAGCTTTCTTCACCAACCAAGTCCAGCTGGAGCCGAAGTTGCCGATGGCAGATTTGGTGAAGGCATCTTTGAATTCGGCGAAAGAACCAAACGCCTTGTTGATGGCCGCGGCCAGTTCGCCAGTAGGCTCACCACCGCCATTCGGGGAGAGGCAGTGCCAGTAGAAGGTGTGGTTCCAGATCTGGGCGGCGTTGTTGAAGATGCCAGCGCTGGAGGTCTTGATGATCTCTTCCAGAGACTTGCCTTCAAACTCGGTACCCGGCACCAGATTGTTCAGGTTGACCACATAGGTGTTGTGGTGCTTGCCGTGGTGATATTCCAGAGTTTCCTGGGAGATGTGCGGTTCCAGAGCATTGATTGCATAGGGCAGAGCGGGAAGTTCGAATGCCATTTTCTACTCTCCATTGGCTGGTCCGTGCGAAAGCGACGGTTGCAAGACATTGCATACTCTTTTCTATATCTGAAAAGAGTTGTTTTTAAAATGATGGGGCTGGGTAGCCCAAAGCCAAGGGATTGTAGCAGCATCAAAGATGGCCTAACAACTCTTGATTGGCGCCATGATCGCGATCAAGCCTGCGTCTGTTCTTTGGGTAATTCGATCATTGTCGGCCCTTTGTCGGGTTGTACTCGGACAAGATTGCAGTAGAATGACTGCCGAAATCGCTCTAGTGAGGCACCTATGGAAACTATTGAAAAGATTAAGCAGCAGCTGGCTGATAACCCCATCATTCTCTTCATGAAGGGCTCCCCAAAGCTACCAAGCTGTGGTTTCTCTGCCCAGGCCTCCCAGGCTCTGATGTCCTGTGGCGAGCCGTTCGCATACGTTGATATCCTGCAGAATCCGGATATCCGCGCCGAGTTGCCAAAATTTGCCAACTGGCCGACCTTTCCCCAGTTGTGGGTTGAAGGTGAGCTGGTCGGTGGCTGTGACATCATGATCGAGATGTTTCAGGCCGGTGAGTTGCAGGCCCTGATCAAGGAAACTGCCGCCAAGTACAAGCAGGATGACGCCGCCGCCGAGTAAGCGAGTGTTCATATCGCTGAAAAGGGAGCCATATTGGCTCCCTTTTTTATTTGCCGGCGACCCAGGCAGTGCACACATCGCGAGCAGGATATCTGTGCTCATATGGACTGAGTCGCAGGGCGTTTTTTTGCATTAAAAAACCTAATCTTTAATGCATTGTTTGCTAGTTGTTAATTATATAATCTCAGTGTGCCTGATTATATTTTCTAATCCATTGGGATTCGAGTGTTGCTGCTGTCACATTTTTTGATAATTTCACAATGAGCTAGTCTCTTTGCATGTTTTTTTGTGTTGATGCTCACATTAATTGCAGTTGATAAAACCTAGTATCCCTGCGTCCTGTGAAGTAAAACCCTACAAATTAATAAATAAAAAGAGATTTGCGATGAAGATGTATAGCAATCTGCCCATTGGTCTTCATGATATTACTGAAGCCAAAAAAAGACTGACCAATCATATATACAAGACCGCGCAACTACCCTCAAATTACATCAGTGAACGTTGTCATGGTGAGGTTTACCTCAAGCTGGAAAACATGCAACGTACAGGCTCTTTTAAAATTCGTGGTGCTTTCAACAAACTCAGTTCATTAAGTCTGGAAGACCGACAAAAAGGCGTTGTGGCCTGTTCGGCGGGTAACCATGCTCAGGGCGTATCACTCTCCAGTGCCATGCTTGGTATTGATGCCAAGGTGGTCATGCCCTGCTGTGCACCAAAATCAAAAATTGCGGCAACCAGTGATTATTCAGCCCAAGTGATCCTCCATGGCAATAGTTTCAATGACACCATTGCCAAAGTCAGTGAAATTGTAGAAATGGAAGGGCGGGTATTTATTCCCCCATTCGATGATGCCAAAGTGATTGCAGGCCAGGGAACCATTGGCTTGGAAATTATCGAAGATCTGTATGATGTCGATAACATCATTGTCCCGATTGGTGGTGGTGGTTTGATTGCCGGTGTGGCGATGGCTATTAAATCAATCAATCCGACAATCAGAATTATCGGTGTGCAATCTGAAAATGTGCACGGTATGGCAGCCTCTTTCTATGCCGGTGCTATCACTAATCATAGAACCAGCAGCACCTTGGCAGATGGTTGTGATGTAGCAAGACCCGGATCCATGACCTTTGAAATCGTCAAGCAGCTGGTTGATGATATTGTCCTGGTTTCTGAGGATGATATTCGTCACAGCATGGTCGATATGATCCAGCGCAATAAAATCATCACCGAAGGTGCGGGTGCGCTCGCTTCTGCAGCCCTGCTAAGCGGTAAACTACAGCATTATGTTGAAGGTAAAAAAACCGTCTGCATTATTTCGGGCGGCAATATCGATCTGACCCGTATAGTCGAGATAATCGAACAGAACAATATTCGTCAATTTAGCCTGTAAGGAATGCAGTCATGATATTAGACAGTGTCGTTACTAGCAGCAAAGAAAAAGAAAATACCCGCGCTTGGCGTAAAACAGATACAACCTGGGGATTGGGCCTATTTGGTACAGCAATCGGTGCCGGGGTGCTATTTTTCCCCATCCGGGCTGGATATGGTGGCTTAATTCCGATATTGATTATGATGGTGCTTGCCTATCCGATAGCATTCTATTGTCATCGGGCTCTCGCCAGATTGTGCCTCTCCGGTAGTAATCCTTCCGCTAATATCACCGAGACCGTCGAAGAGCATTTTGGCAAGATGGGCGGGGTGGTCATTACTTTCCTCTATTTTTTTGCCATCTGCCCCTTGCTCTGGATATATGGTGTAACGATCACCAATACCTTTATGGCATTCTGGGAGCATCAACTGCAAATGGTGCCGCTCAATCGGGGTGTGGTCGCCCTTGGGCTCCTGCTAGTAATGGCGTTCGTCATCTATTTCGGTAAAGATTTGATGGTTCGCGTGATGAGCTATCTGGTGTTTCCTTTTATTGCCAGTCTGATTGTCATCTCTCTCTCGTTAGTCCCTTACTGGAACAGTGCGGTATTTGACCAGGTCAATCTGAGTGAAATATCCCTGCTCGGCCACGATGGTATTCTGGTAACCGTCTGGCTTGGCATCTCCATCATGGTCTTCTCCTTCAACTTCTCACCGATTGTCTCCTCTTTCATCGTCTCCAAGCGAGAAGAGTATGAGCACGAGTTCGGTCGCGATTTTACCGAGAAGCGCTGTTCCAAAATCATCTCCGGTGCCAGCATGTTGATGGTTGCCGTGGTGATGTTCTTCGCCTTCAGCTGCCTGTTTACCCTGTCACCGCAAAACATGGCAGAGGCCAAGGCCCAGAATATTCCGGTGCTCTCCTATCTGGCCAACCACTTCTCCTCCATGACTGGCAGCAAGTCTACGTTTGCCACCACCCTGGAGTATGCGGCGTCCATTATTGCGCTGGTTGCCATCTTCAAGTCTTTCTTTGGTCACTATCTGGGGACGCTGGAAGGGTTAAACGGCTTGATCCTCAAGTTTGGCTATCAAGGTGACAAGACCAAGGTCTCATCTAAAAAGCTGAACATGATCAGTATGTTGTTCATCATGGGCTCCACCTGGCTGGTCGCCTATGTCAACCCCAACATCCTTGACCTGATTGAGGCAATGGGTGCGCCCATTATCGCCTCTCTGCTCTGCCTGCTGCCGATGTATGCGGTGAGCAAGACACCTGCACTGGCAAAATATAAAGGTCAGGCCAGCAACCTGTTTGTCACCATCATAGGTGTGCTGACCATCCTGAATATTGTTTCCAAGCTGTTCTGAAAAACTTTTCTGCAAGTCATTAACCATTCAGGCCTCCTTGGCGGGGTCTGGATGGTGCAGTCAGACGCGATCAATAAGCGGTTTTTGTTGGCACAAATATTTGTGTCATCGGCAAGGCTATCCATTATTTGACCCGCGGTTTAAACACTTGGGTGAAATGCCCTGGCTGCAGTGACTCGACCCTATTTATATCGAGGCAATGTAATGAAGTTTGATTCGTTGGTTCTGGTTATCAATTGCGGCTCCTCATCGGTAAAATTCTCCGTACTGGATAGTCAATCCTGTGAAGTAGTGATATCCGGTATGGCGGATGGTATTGAGACGGCACATCCCCAATTGAAAGTAGATAAAGAGCCAGTCACCCCCTTAGCCGAAAATAGTCATACCTGTGCATTGGCTGCCATTGCGGCTGAATTGAAAAAACGAGAGTTGCTGGATGCCATTGCGCTGGTTGGTCATCGCATTGCTCATGGTGGCAGTGAATTTAGTGAAGCGGTGATCATTGATGAAAATGTCTTGGCCAAAATAAAGCAGGTGTCACCCTTGGCCCCCCTGCACAATCACGCCAATCTGAGTGGTGTGATGGCGGCTCGTCAGCTATTTCCGGCGCAACCCCAGATTGCGGTATTTGATACCGGCTTTCACCAGACCTTGAAGCCGGAAGCTTATATCTATGGGCTGCCTTACCAATATTTGCAGGATTACGGTGTGCGCCGTTATGGCTTTCATGGCACCTCTCATCGCTATGTCGCTGAGCAGGCAGTCTCTTTCCTTGGGCTAAATGGTAACGATGCCGGTCTGGTGATTGCTCATCTGGGCAATGGCGCCTCTATTTGCGCGGTGCAGGATGGCAAGAGCGTCGATACCTCGATGGGGATGACGCCGCTGGAGGGGCTGATTATGGGCAGCCGCAGCGGCGATATTGATTTTGGCGCGCTGGCCTATATTGCCAGCAAGACCGGGCAATCTATCGAGGATATCGAACGGGTCTTGAACAAGCACTCCGGTTTGCTCGGTATTTCCGGTCTCTCTTCCGATATGCGCGTGCTGGAGGCGGCTTATCACGAAGGGCATCCCGGGGCGAAATTGGCGATCCATGCCTTTGTTCACCGTATTGCCCGCCATATTGGCGGCCATGCCACCTCATTGCACCAGCTGGACGCAGTAATTTTCACCGGCGGTATTGGCGAGAACTCGGCCCTTATCAGACAACTGGTGTGCGAACGCCTGCAGGTATTTGGCATCGCCATGAGCGAGGAGTTAAATAAACAGCCAAATACCATGGGATGCCGGGTTATTTCTGCGCACTCTTCGGCAATGTTTGCAGCGGTTATTCCGACCAATGAAGAGAAAATGATCGCGCTGGATGCCATTCGTCTGGGTCAACAGATCCGTCAGGCCGAGTGTGCCTGAATATTTCAACTGTAATGTCATGAATCGTGAATGAGGTTTATTGAATGAAAATTGATGTACAATTGGAGCAGGATAGTTATATCCAGGCATGGCAAGGTTTTGCTGGTGAAAACTGGAAGCACGAGATAGACGTTCGTGATTTCATCCAGCAAAACTATACCCCGTATGAAGGCGACGAACAGTTTCTGGCGGATGCCACCGAGGCGACCACTACTTTGTGGAACAAGGTGATGGAAGGGATCCGCATCGAGAATGCGACCCACGCGCCAGTCGATTTTGATACCAATATTGCCACGACTATTACCGCTCACGGACCCGGTTATATCGAACAGGGGCTGGAAAAAATTGTTGGCCTGCAAACCGACCAGCCGCTGAAAAGAGCACTGCACCCCTTTGGTGGGGTAAATATGATCAAAAGCTCTTTTGAGGCATATGGTCGGGAGATGGATCCCGAATTTGAATATACCTTCAGCGAATTACGCAAAACCCATAATCAGGGGGTGTTCGATGTCTACTCTCCCGAGATGTTGCGCTGCCGAAAATCGGGGATTTTGACCGGTTTGCCGGACGGTTATGGCCGTGGTCGGATTATCGGAGATTATCGTCGGGTTGCACTCTATGGCATAAATTATCTAATTCGTGAGCGGGAGCTGCAGTTTGTCGATCTGCAACCGGCACTCGAACGTGGCGAGCAGCTGGAGCAGGTGATCCGCCAGCGTGAGGAGCTGTCCGAGCACCAGCGGGCGCTGGTGCAGATCAAGCAGATGGCGGCCAACTACGGCTGCGATATTTCCGGCCCGGCCCGCACGGCCCAGCAGGCGGTGCAGTGGCTCTACTTCGCCTATCTGGCGGCGGTGAAGTCGCAAAATGGCGGGGCCATGTCCCTCGGTCGCACCGCGACCTTCCTCGACATCTATATCGAGCGGGATTTGCAGGCCGGGCTCATCAGCGAGCAGGACGCCCAGGAGCTGGTCGATCACTTCATCATGAAGATCCGCATGGTGCGCTTCCTGCGGACCCCGGAGTTTGACACCCTCTTCTCCGGCGATCCTATCTGGGCGACCGAGGTGATCGGCGGTATGGGGCTGGATGGTCGCACTTTGGTGACCAGGAACGCCTTCCGCTACCTCAACACCCTCAAGACCATGGGACCGGCGCCCGAGCCCAACCTCACCATCCTCTGGGCGGAAGGACTGCCGCGTGCCTTCAAGACCTATGCGGCCCGCGTCTCCATCGATACCTCATCCCTGCAGTATGAGAACGATGACCTCATGCGCACCGATTTTGAGAGCGATGACTACGCCATCGCCTGCTGCGTGAGCCCCATGGTGATCGGCAAGCAGATGCAGTTCTTCGGCGCCCGCGCCAACATCGCCAAAACCCTGCTCTATTGCATCAACGGCGGGGTGGACGAGAAGCTGAAGATCCAGGTCGGCCCTAAAGTGGCGCCCATCATGGACGAGGTACTGGATTACGACACCGTCATGACCAGTCTCGACAGCTTTATGGACTGGCTGGCGGTGCAGTACATCAGCGCGCTGAACCTGATCCACTTTATGCACGACAAATACAGCTACGAAGCCTCGCTGATGGCGCTGCACGATCGGGATGTCTACCGCACCATGGCCTGCGGCATTGCCGGTCTGTCGGTGGCGGTCGATTCGCTGGCGGCCATCAAGTACGCCAGGGTCAAACCGGTGCGTGATGCGGACGGGCTGGCGGTCGATTTCGTGATTGAGGGGGAGTATCCCCAGTACGGCAACAACGACGAGCGGGCCGACTCCATCGCCTGCGATCTGGTCGAGCGCTTCATGAAGAAGATCCAGGCGCTGCCAACCTACCGCAATGCGGTACCGACCCAGTCAATCCTGACCATCACCTCCAACGTGGTCTATGGCCAGAAGACCGGTAACACCCCGGATGGTCGCCGCGCTGGCGCGCCGTTTGCGCCGGGGGCTAATCCTATGCACGGTCGGGATCGCAAAGGGGCGGTTGCCTCGCTCGCCTCGGTGGCCAAGCTGCCGTTCAAATATGCCAAGGACGGGATCTCCTACACCTTCTCCATTGTGCCGGGAGCGCTCGGCAAGGAGCCCGCCAATCGCGAGAACAATCTGGTGGGGCTGATGGATGGCTACTTCCATCACGAGCGGGATGTGGAAGGGGGCCAGCACCTCAACGTCAACGTGATGAACCGCGAGATGCTGCTCGATGCGATCGATCATCCGGACAAGTACCCCAGCCTGACCATCCGGGTCTCCGGCTATGCGGTGCGCTTCAACGCCCTGACCCGCGAGCAGCAGCAGGATGTGATTGCCAGAACCTTCACCAACATGATCTGATTGATGTGCCCGGAGTGAGCGGGTTTGCTCCGGGCTGACCACTTATATGAAATCAAGGAGAAGCTAAAGATGCGACAGGTTATCAGTACCAAAGCGGCACCGGGTGCCATCGGCCCTTATGTACAGGGCGTAACTCTCAGCAACGTGACCGGCAACATGATCTACACCTCGGGCCAAATCCCGCTGGATCCGGTGAGTGGCGAGATCCCCGAGACCATCGAGGCGCAGACTCTGCGTTCGTTGCAAAACGTGCAGGCGATTGTCGAGGCGGCAGGCGCCCTGGTACGCAACATCATCAAGACCACGGTGTTTGTCTCGGATCTGAACGACTTTGCCGCGGTGAATCAGGTCTACAACGACTTTTTCACCGAGCACGATGCCATGTATCCGGCGCGCTCCTGCGTGGAAGTGGCCCGCTTGCCGAAGGATGTGAAGATCGAAATTGAGGCGATTGCTGCGCTGTAACCCCATCGGGAGTATGTCAGCAAGCCAAAACAAAGCGGCTGCCAATGGCAGCCGCTTTTGTCTAGATGGTCATCGGGGCGGATCAGGCGATCCGTTCGATACGGGCCATGTAGAAGCCGTCGAAGCCGGTCTCGGACGGGCTCACGGTGTGATCGTCGCGCAGACGGAAGTTCTCGTTGGCCGCGAGGAACTTGTCCACCTGCTGACGGTTCTCCTGAGGCAGGATGGAGCAGGTTGCATAAACCAGCAGACCACCCACCTTCACCATCTGGCTGTAACGCTGCAGGATCTCTTCTTGCAGTGCTACCAGCACCGGCAGACGCTCGGCGGTATCACGCCACTTGGCATCCGGATTGCGCTTGAGCACGCCAAGACCAGAGCAGGGCACGTCCAGCAGTACCCGATCCGCGGTCTCTTTGAGGCGCTTGACGGTCTTGCTGCTGGTGATGACCCGGGTCTCCACGTTGTGGGCACCGGCGCGACGGGCGCGCTGCTTGAGGTTCTCCAGCTTCCACTCTTCTACATCCATCGCCAGCAGACGGCCTTTGCCCTGCATCATGGCGGCGATGTGCAGGGTCTTGCCACCGGCACCGGCGCAGGCGTCGATGACCCGCATGCCCGGGGTCACTTCCAGCGCAGCTGCGACCAGCTGGGAGCCAGCGTCCTGCTGTTCAAAGCAGCCGTCGGCAAAGGCCTTGGTGCGGAACAGGGCGGTATCAGAGGTGACCTGCAGCGCAGTCTCAACACCCTCAACCGGGATTGTGGTGACATGCTCTTTGGCCAGGATGGCTTGCAGCTCTTCACGGGTGCACTTGAGGGTGTTGGCCCGCAGGTAGCGCTTGGGCATCCAGGCCAGGGCGGCACGTTCTGCAGGCCAGGCTTCGCCCAGCTGTTCGCTACCCAGCTTTTCCAGCCAGCTCGGGCAACCATCCATCAGCACCGGATTTTTCTTCGCTTCGGTTAAACGGCGGCGAAAGGCCTCTTCATTGAAACGATCCAGAGTGGGGCGGTTAGGCTGGTCAATTTTGTGAAAAGCGTGCCAGGCATGCAGCAGCGGCCAGACATTCTTCTCGGCCTGACGCACCTGAATGCCGGTCAGGGCACAATAAAGACTGAGGCGACGCAGCAAATCGCCGGTGACCAGGGCAATCCTTGCCTGTTCTTGCGGTTTGAGTTCGATGCCAGAGAAGTGACGGGCATAGGCGCGGTCCAGGGTGAGACCCTGGCCCAGCACATCGTCAACAATGGCAACGATCAGATCCCCGAAACGGGGCAACAGTGGGGACTTAAGCATGAGATTAACCTTGGCCAGATAAAGATGAACCCCCCGAGTAGTTTGGGAAGATTCTAAAACAGATAAACCGGCGCAATGATAGGTGTAAGGGTCATGTGGTGCAAGGTGGTTATGTACGGTGTGGTTGGGGTAAGTCCCGTTTTCGACGGTGATAGCTTCTCCCAAATGAGCAAACACCCTCGCTGAGGCCAGGTTTGCGCTTATCTGGCTGCGGCTACTTGCCCGCTGCGTTATGGCTTGTCACCGTCAGACGGGCGGAGCACAATGCCTGCAATCATTTTCTTGATGGTCGTGGAACCATTATTTATTTGAAGGAAAATCAAGATGATGGATGTTGCTGATCTGCGCCGTGAGTACTGCCGTGGCGGGCTGCACCGTGCTGATTTGCCGAGCGAGCCGCTGGTGCTGTTTGAGAAGTGGTTGGCGCAGGCCTGTGAGGCCAAACTGACCGATCCCACCGCCATGGTGGTCGCGACTGTGGATGCCGATGGTCAGCCCTGGCAGCGCACCGTGTTGCTCAAACACTACGACGCCCAGGGGATGGTGTTTTACACCAACATGGGCAGCCGCAAAGCGCAGCAGCTGGCAGGTAACCCCCGTATCAGCCTGCTCTTCCCCTGGCACACGCTGGACAGACAGGTTCATGTGACCGGTCGGGTGGAGAAGATGAGCACCTTCGAGGTGATGAAGTATTTCCACAGCCGTCCCAAGGATAGCCAGATCGCCGCCTGGGTCTCCAAGCAGTCGACCCGTATCTCGGCCCGCGGCGTGCTGGAGGCCAAGTTCCTCGAGCTCAAGCAGAAGTTTGCCAACGGCGAAGTGCCGCTGCCGAGTTTCTGGGGCGGCTTCCGAGTGGTGATCGAGACGGTGGAGTTCTGGCAGGGTGGCGAACACCGGCTGCATGACCGCTTCTACTACACCCGCGCAGGGGATGGCTGGCATATCGAGCGTCTGGCTCCCTGATCGCGCTGTTCAAATCCGGTTTCACAAGGAGTGTGTATGCGTCTGTATGGTGATCTGCGTTCTGGCAACTGCTACAAGGGGTGGTTGCTGGCCCGCTGGCTGGAGCTGCCCCTTGAGTGGGTCGCGGTGGATATTCAGGCGGGGGATACCCGTACTCCCGCATTTCTGGCCATGAATCCCAATGGCAAGATCCCGGTGCTGGAGATTGGCCAAGGCGATGCGCTGGCGGAATCCAATGCCATCCTCTTCTATCTGGCGCAAGGCAGCCCCTTGTGGCCAACCGATCCGCGTCAGCAGGCCGAGGTGCTCAAGTGGCTGTTCTTCGAGCAGTACAGCCATGAACCCTACATCGCGGTGGCCCGCTTTATCGTTCACTATCTCGGCCGCCCCGAATCGCAGGAGGCGCGGCTCGACGGGCTGAAAGCCGGTGGCGAGCAGGCGCTGGCGGTGATGGAGCAGCAACTGAAACAGAGCCCCTACCTGTGCGGCGATGCGCCGACCATCGCCGACATCGCCCTTTATGCCTACACCCACGTGGCAGAGGAGGGGATCTTCTCCCTGCAGGGGTGGCCAGCTATTCGCAGCTGGATCGCCCGGATCGAAGCTCATCCCCGCCACCTGACGCTGCCTGCGGCCTGTCAGGCCTGCTGATGGAGTTGCTGATCGAGGCCAGTCTGTGGCAACCGCAGTGGGCTGCGCTGTTGCAGCGCTGGCAGCAACAAGGCCATCGCTGGCAGTTGCTACTGGGCAAAGAGGCGGCGGCTGCCCTCGATCAGGCCCAGCTCCCGTGGGCTATCTGTCCCCCTGATGACCTGCTTTGCCCGGGGGCCTTGCTGGCCGCCTGGCTCGATGGGGATCTGCTGGCGGATTTTCATCGCGATCCCAGCCGCCAGATCCTGATCAGTGCTTCCACCTCGCTGGTGACCCTCGCCAAGGAGCAGGGGTTGCTGACCCTTGGTCCGGTGGGGGCCGATCTGCCGCTCACCCCCGGGGACGATTTGGGGGCCGTGCTCAATCGCCTGCTGGCGCGCCGGGTGATGATACCGACGTTGGCCGAAGGTTCGCACGCCGCTGGCGTGGTGCTGCGGCCGCTGCAGGCTGCCGATGATCGCGAGATCGCGCGCTACTGCAGCGACGAGGTGCTGGCCCGCTACACCCTCAATATTCCCCACCCCTATCCGCCAGAAGCCGCCCGCGACTGGCTGGCGCTCAGCTGGCGCAAGGCTGCGCTTGGATTGGGCTGGAGCTGGGCCATCACCTTGCCAGAGGGGCAAGGGGAGGATTGCTCGGCGCCGCTGGTCGGGGTGATCTCCTTGCACTGGAATGGCGAGCTGGCTTGGTGGGTCGGCGTGCCCTGGCAGAATCGCAGTCTGGCGACCCGGGCGGCCGAACTGGTCAAGGGCTTTGCGTTTGCGCAACTGACACTGCCAGCCCTTACCGCCCGTCATATGCCGGATAACCTCGCCTCCGGCCGGGTGATGACAAAATTGGGTATGTTCTATTGCGGACGACGCCATATCAGCGGCCGCCAACCGTGCGAAGTGAGCTACTGGCGACTTGATCGCACCTTGCCACTACCGGTGCCGCTACAAACCGACATGACAAGATGGCTGGCGGATGAGCGGATCGCCGTGGCGATCCTGCGTGATCCTGCAACGTCGGATCGGCAGAGTACCAACGGCAAGCTGGCCATCTCGCTCTTTATGGATGAGATCGGGGTCGGGGAGGAGCCCTGCGGTCTGCACTGCCCGTCGCATCTTGAGCGGTCGCTGGATCTGCACTGTTACCCCGTTGCCCTGCTGGAGCAGGCCGAGCCGGAGCAGTTGCCCCATCTTGGCGGTGTGTTGCTGAAAGACAGTGATGAACAGGGGTTGGCATGGCTGCTGCAGTTAGCGGCGCTGCAGCGTCAGGGGCCAGCTCTGCTCAGCCGTGAGGAGCGGGCATCGCGGCTGCACTGGTTCAACCAATTGATGGCGCAGGCGCTGGGCGGCCACGGTTACTCGCCGCAGATGCGCTATCAGCAGTTACGGCTGCTGGTGGAGCTGCCGGAGCTGGCCGACGAGCTGGATGGCTGTTGGCATCAAGCGCCTGAATTGACCTTCGAACGGCTGACACAAGAGGCGCCCGCCCTTTGGCTGGCCTACCGCGAGGCGATGAACAGGGTCACCCCGACAGCCCTGCTGGCTCTGCAGCAGCAGTTTGCCGCTCGTTTTCCTGAGTCCACCCTCCCATTTTTGGACAAAGGTACTCAGAGTGACCAGCAGTTGTGTGGAATAATGCCCGCTCTGCTGTACGAGGAGTAACGTTGTATGTTGAGAACCGAGCGCCCCGGTGACATGTTACCGGTCTACGAACTGGTCAGTGCCGCCTTCGGTCGTGCCGAAGAGGCTGAGTTGGTCAACCGTCTGCGCGAATGTGGCGCCGCCGTGGTGACCATGGTCGAAGAGGAAGAGTTCGAGTTCATGGGGCACCTGATGCTAAGCCCGATCACCATTAACGGCATGGAAGGGCCCTGGCTCGGTCTGGCGCCGGTAGCGGTTCATCCCGATTGGCAAGGCCAGGGGATTGGCTCTGATCTGGTGCGTGAAGGGCTGGATACGGCACTCGAAATGGACTGGAAAGGGGTAGTGGTACTCGGCGATCCGGTTTACTACAGCCGTTTCGGTTTCCGTCCCGCCAGCGAGTTTGGCCTGCACTGCATCTATGAAGTGCCCGCTGACTGTTTCATGGCGATGGAGCTGCAGGAGAGTGGTTTTGCTGGTGTGCAGGGTGAGGTGCTCTATCACCCCCTGTTTGATGAAGTGCCCGACGAGCAGCAAGAAGAACAAGAAGTACAAGCAATACACCTATAGCGAAAATCCTAATTGACCTTGATGGCGTCCCCGGCTTGAGGGGGCGTCTTGGCTGGTATGGCCACGCTGCAGTGGCAAGCGGATTCACGCTGTGCATGGTCATAGAGGGCTGTGCCATGGCTGTCCCCCTCTCCCCGTATCCTCTGCTGGGCAGTAGCAACCCGCGATCCCTTTCTCTTTATCCTCTTGCGCGTTATGGGTGGCGAATTGTGCCACTGTGCTTGTGACCATCATGGCCGACAGCCGATTCACCCCTCTTGCAACAACAGGGGTGAACCGCATCAAGCTGATTAGCAGGGTATTTCTGGTCGTGCAGGATCGATCTCTCAGAGATTACTGAGAGATTTCAATCTGATCCGCGCTGTGCAGCGGTATGCGAAACACCGTCAGGCGCAGAAACAGGTAGATGGCACCCAGCGCGGCCCAGATCAGCCCCAGCTCGAAGGAGGAGGGCTCGAGGTTGAGCCACAGCACCCCGATGCAGGCGGCGCCACAGAGCGGCAGCAGCAGGTACATCAGGTGATCCTTGAGGGTTTTGTTGCGGCCAAGCTTCACATAGAAGTGGGCAATCACCGCCAGATTGACGAAGGTGAAGGCCACCAGGGCGCCGAAGTTGATCAGCGCCAGTGCCATCTCCAGATCCAGCGATACCGCAGAGAGCGCCAGCAGCCCGACCAGCAGCACGTTGAACGCCGGGGTCTGCCACTTCGGATGGATATAGCCGAAGAAGCGGGCGGGCAGGGCGCGATCACGGCCCATCACGTAGAGCAGACGCGATACCCCGGCGTGGGAAGCCAGACCAGAGGCCAGCACAGCTACCGTGGTGCAAACCAGCACCACAGACTGGAACAGCTTGCCACCGACGTAGAGGGCGATCTCCGGCAGTACCGCATCCGGATGCTGGAAGCGGGAGATATCGGGGAAGTAGAGCTGCAAAAAATAAGAGGTACTGACGAACAGCACACCGCCGATCAGCGCCGTCAGCACGATGGCGCGGGGGATCACCCGATCCGCATCCGGAGTCTCTTCCGACAGGGTACTGATGGCGTCAAACCCGAGAAATGACAGGCACAAGATGGAGGCACCCATCAATACCGGCGAAATGTGGATCTGTTCGGAGAAGAAGGGGCGGTTGCTGGCAAGGGTGCCCAGCCCTTCACCGTTATGAACGCCCCAGGCGATCAGGCCGATGAAGATGGCGATGATGGCGAATTGCATCACCACGATCAGGCTGTTGAAGTTGGCCACCAGTTTGATGCCGCGCAGATTGAGGGCGGTCATCACTACCGCCAGACCGAAGATATAGGTCCAGGGCTCCACCTCCGGGAACAGGGCACCCAGATAGATCTTGGCCAGCAGCATGTTGATCATCGGCATGAACATGTAGTCGAGCAGAGAGGTCCAGCCCACCATAAAGCCGACATAGGGGTGAAACACCTTCTGGGCATAGGTATAGGCGGAGCCGGCTGACGGGAACTTGCGCACCAGATGGCCGTAGCTCAGGGCAGTGAACAGCATGCCGATCAGGGCAAACAGGTAGGCGGTCGGCACATGGCCTTCGGTGATCTCGGTGACGATGCCGAAGGTGTCGAATACCGCCATGGGGGTGAGGTAAGCCAGACCCATAACCACGACCTGCCACAGTTTGAGGGTCTTTTTCAGACCAACCTGTTGGGCCGCCATTATGCATGTTCCTCATGCAGTGCCAGAGTGGCACGGTCCATCAACGAAACCGGGAGGGAAGCCCGGGAATCAAAGGCGCCAGGGTGACGCACACCGGCCATGGCCGGTTGGAAAGCATAGAGATGCCCCATGTTGTTCCTCACTAGACTTGGTGTCGGGAGATTGCTGCCAATCTCGCTATCTTTTCCGGGGGTGATCCGGCCTCGTTTATGGGTTTGTTCACTGTCTAGAAAAGAACCGATAACCTTGTGTTATATCGGTTCTTTCAGTGGCCGCGCATTGTGCATTTGCAGGGCCCCCCTGACAAGAAAAAAAGGGGGCAAAACTGCATTTTTTTGCACAAGTGAGCGGTCACTTTGCTGCTGGTCAGGCCAGTGCGGCCTCCAGTGATTTTTCAAGGAGTTGCAGCCCCTCTTCAATCACGGCGGCAGGGGCGGTCAGGGGGGCGAGAAAACGGATAACATTTGCGCGTACCCCGCATGAGAGCAGGATCAGACCCCGTTTGCCCGCCTCCGCTACCAGCCGCTTGGTGAGGTCGGGATCCGGCTGGTGGGCATCACGCTGTTTTACCAGCTCCATGGCCACCATGGCACCGGGGCCGCGAATTTGACCTATGCAGTCAAAACGCTCAGCTATGCGTTCCAGCGTCACCTTAATCTGCTCACCTTGCGCCAACGCTTTTTGATTGAGCTGCTCCTCTTCGATCACCTGCAAAACGGCCAGTGCCGCGGCACAAGCGATGGGGGAACCGGCATAGGTGCCACCCAGGCCCCCCGGCTTGGCGGCGTTCATGATCTCCGCTTTGCCGACCACCGCAGAGAGGGGGAAGCCACCGGCCAGACTCTTGGCCAATGTCATGATGTCCGGCTCGATACCGGCATACTCGGTGGCGAAGGTTTTGCCGGTGCGGCAAAACCCGCTCTGGATCTCGTCGCAAATCAGCACAATGCCGTGCTGGTCGCATACGCTACGCAGCCGCTGCATAAAGCTTGGGGAGGCGGGATAGAAGCCACCCTCACCCTGTACCGGCTCGATGATGATGGCGGCCACTCTGCCCGGCTCGATGTCGGCGCTGAAGCAGAGTTCGAGGGCGTGCATCGCATCCTCTTCACTCACCCCCAGATAGTCGGCGGGGAAGGGGATGTGATAGACCTCGCCGGGGAAGGGACCAAAGCCGGTCTTGTAGGGCACCACCTTGCCGGTGAGCGCCATCCCCATCATGGTGCGGCCGTGAAAGCCCCCCTTGAAGGCGATGGTGCCGCTGCGGCCGGTGTGGGCGCGGGCAATCTTGATGGCGTTCTCGACCGCCTCGGCGCCGGTGGAGAGAAACAAGGTACGCTTCGGGGTCGGGCCGGGCACTAGGGCATTGAGCTTCTCGGCAAGCTCGATATAGCCGGGGTAGGGGGTGACCTGAAAGCAGGTGTGGCTGAACTTTTCAAGCTGATCGCGCACCGCCGCCACCACTTTCGGGTGGTTGTGGCCGGTATTGAGCACGGCGATGCCGGAGGCAAAGTCGATATAGCGGTTACCCTCCACATCCCACAGCTCGGCGTTTTGCGCACGGTCGATAAAGACTGGCAGCAGGGTGCCGACGCCGTTGACCACCGCCGCTTCGCGGCGCGCTTGCCACGCTTTGTTTGATTCTGACTGACTCATCTTTCCTCCCTGAGGGGCCGCAGCCCCCGATATTCCCTGACTGAATGTGTGGCGGGCGATCTGGCGCCCAACACCGCCGATTGGCCCATCGGGCACATTCGGCGGCGTATGGTTTGCTCTGCAGCAGCCCTCTTGCGGGGCACTGTGGGCCACATTTAGCCCCTTGCCGCTTCGGGCGAACTCCTGCATCTATCTATCAAAACGATGGATTAAGTGGTCAAGGCATCGGTGAATAGGATGCCTTGGCCCTCTGCTGCCTTAGCGAATGCCACCAAAGCAGAGGTATTTGGTCTCGAGATACTCCTCCAGCCCCTCGGCGGCCCCTTCGCGGCCCAGACCCGACTCCTTGATCCCGCCAAAGGGGGCCAGCTCGGTGGAGATGATCCCCTCGTTGATGCCGACCATGCCGTATTCAAGCTGCTCGGCGACGCGCCAGACCCGGGCGATATCGCGGCCATAGAAGTAGGCAGCGAGCCCGTAGGGGGTGTCGTTGGCAATGGCGATGGCCTCGGCTTCGGTTTCGAAGCGCACCAGCGGCGCGACCGGGCCGAAGATCTCCTCCTGCAGGATGGGGTTGGTTTTATCCACCTTGCCCAAAATGGTGGGGCGGTAGAAGAGGGGACCTGCGGGATGGGCTTCGCCCCCCAGCAGCAGCTCGGCACCGGCGGCGACCGATTGTTGCACCAGCTCGGCCACCTTGCTGGCGGCGGCGGGGTTGATCAGCGGGCCAATCTGGGTGCCCTCGCTCATGCCATCCCCCACCTTGAAGGTGGCAACGGCGGCGGTCAGCTTCTGGACGAAGGCGTCGTAGACGCTGGCCTGCACCAGAATGCGGTTGGCGCAGACACAGGTCTGCCCGGCGTTGCGGTATTTGGAGGCGAGCGCCCCGGCCACCGCAGCATCGAGGTCGGCGTCGTCAAAGACGATAAAGGGGGCGTTGCCACCGAGCTCCAGCGACAGCTTCTTCATGGTATCGGCGCACTGGCGCATCAACAGCTTGCCGATGCGGGTGGAGCCGGTGAAGGAGAGCTTGCGCACCACCGGATTGCTGCAGAGCTCGTTGCCCACCGCGCTCGCCTGATGGCTGGTGACGATATTGATGACACCGGCGGGGATGCCTGCCTGCTCGGCCAGGGCGGCCAGTGCCAGCGCGCAGAGCGGGGTCTCGGCAGCAGGCTTGATGACGATGGTGCAACCGGCGGCCAGCGCCGGGCCCGCCTTGCGGGTGATCATGGCAATCGGGAAGTTCCACGGGGTGATGGCGGCCACCACCCCCACCGGCTGCTTGATGGTGGCCAGCCGGCGATCGCCGCTAAAGCCCGGAATGGTGCGGCCATAGGCGCGCTTGCCCTCCTCGGCGAACCACTGGATAAAGCTGGCGCCGTAGGCCACTTCCCCTTTGGCCTCGGCCAGCGGCTTGCCCTGCTCGCAGGTCATGATGCGGGCCAGCTCATCCTGATTGGCCATGATGAGCTCGAACCAGGCATGAAGCCGGTTGCTGCGCTCCTTGGCGGTGAGCGCTGCCCAGCCGGGTTGCGCCGCGTGGGCGGCGGCGATGGCGCGGCGGGTATCTTCGGCATCCATGTCGGGCACCTGGGTAATGACGGCACCGCTGGCGGGGTTGGTGACCTCGAAGGTGCGGCCGCTGGCGGCAGCGCACCAGTGACCATCTATATAGGCGCGGGATGTGATCAAGCTGGAGTCGGTGGTTGTTCCTGACAATGTTACTGACATAGCAAGCCTCGAGTGTGGGTCAGAGCAGCTGGTTGCCGGAGTGAGCCGACCCTTCCTGCGCCGCTGCCGTATAAAATAATAAGCACAGGAAGACCATAAATTGAGCTTAAATGTTTTTCAAGTGTTAAATATATTTGAATTTCTGGGGGGCGTCATGCTAGAAAATGGGCTGTGTAGCGCAGTTTACCCCGTCAAAAGGGGAGCTGTGAGCGAAGTAGCGGATTTGTGTGTGCAAAATAATGAACGGTCAGGCTGTGTAACATAGCAAACGGCTAGGGAAGGCTGGTCCGCTATGTTAACCACCCGGATTTAACCGCCAGGGGCGTTTAACCACCCGCCTCGTTTACCAGAAACAACAGAGAGGTGCTGATGTTGCAGGGACGCAAACAGAGCATGAAAGGCGGTCTGCCATGAGCGGGCCACAGAGCCTGCATGGCGCTCATGGCAATACAGAGCACGACGCAAGTCGGCAGAGCATGGGCGAACGATTGGCGGCGGTACGTCATCAGCTCGGGCTATCCCAGCGGCGGACGGCCGAGTTGAGTGGCCTGACCCACGGCGCCATCTGCATGATCGAGCAGGACAAGGTGAGCCCCTCGGTCGCCTCGCTGCAAAAGCTGCTCACCGTCTACGGCTTGCCGCTATCACGCTTCTTCGCCGAGGAGGAGAGCCGCACCCCCGAGGTGGTGATCAAGGCTGATCAGCTGATCGAGCTGGGCAGTCAGGGGGTCTCCCTCAAGCTGGTGCACAACGGCAACAACCGTCGCCAGCTCGGTTTCATGCTGGAGACCTATCCCCCCGGCACTGACACTGGCGGTCAAGTAAAACATCAGGGGGAGGAGGTGGGCACCGTGCTGGAGGGATCGGTGATCCTGACGGTGGCGGGCCAGAGTTATCCGCTGGCTGCGGGCGACAGCTATGTGATCGACACCGGCGAGCCCCACAGTTTCAGCAATCCGTCGGGGCAGACCTGTCGCATCGTCAGTGCCCACACCCCGGCGAGCTTTTAATCTAGGCAGTAGTTTGGCAATAGAACCGGTAAGGAAACAGGGATCATGACCGAACATGTAAACAGTTACTACGCAGCCAGCGCCAATAAACACGCGCCCTACCCGACACTGACCGAGCAGCTGGAGTGCGATGTCTGCATCATCGGGGCGGGCTATACCGGCCTCTCCAGTGCCCTGCATCTGGTGGAGAAGGGTTACAAGGTGGTGGTGCTGGAGGCGGTGCGAGTCGGCTTTGGCGCCAGCGGCCGCAATGGTGGCCAGATCGTCAACTCCTACAGTCGCGACATCGACACCATAGAAGCGAACTGCCCGCCGGATCAGGCCAGGCTGCTCGGTTCCATGCTGTTTGAGGGGGCCCAGATCATCCGCGAGCGGATCGAGCGCTACCACATCCAGTGCGATCTGCAGCAGGGGGGCGTTTTTGCCGCCGAGACCGAGAAGCAGCTGCACGAGCTCAAGGCCCAGCAGGTGCGCTGGCAAAAGTGGGGCAACGATCAACTGGAGCTGCTCGACGCCAAGGGGGTGCGCGAGGTGGTAGCGAGCGATCGCTACGTCGGCGCCCTGCTCGACAAGAGCGGCGGCCATATCCACCCCCTCAATCTGGCGTTGGGAGAAGCCGAAGCGATCCGCATGCTGGGTGGGCAGATCTTCGAACAGTCCGCCGTCACCAGCATCACCCCGGGTCAACCGGCACTGGTCAAAACCGCCAAGGGGGCGGTGAAGGCGCGCTTTGTGGTGGTGGCGGGCAACGCCTACCTTGGCAATCTGGTGCCTGCGCTCGCCGCCAAGAGCATGCCCTGCGGCACCCAGGTGATCGCCACCGAAGTGCTGGGGGAGGAGCGAGCCCGTTCACTGCTGCCGCAAAACTACTGCCTGGAGGATTGCAACTACCTGCTCGACTACTACCGCACCTCCGGTGATCACCGGCTGCTCTATGGCGGCGGCGTGGTCTATGGCGCGCGGGATCCGGCGGATATCGAACGGCTGATCATCCCCAAGATGCTCAAGACCTTCCCGCAACTGGCGGGGGTCAAGGTGGAGTACACCTGGACCGGCAACTTCCTGCTCACCCTGTCACGGCTGCCGCAGTTTGGCCGCATCGGCCCCAACATCTACTACATGCAGGGCGACAGCGGCCACGGTGTCACCTACACCCATCTGGCGGGCAAACTGCTCTCCGAAGTGCTGAGCGGTCAGGCGGAGCGTTTCGATGCCTTTGCCAAGCTGCCGCACTACCCCTTCCCGGGTGGCCGCCTGTTCCGTATCCCCTTCACCGCCGCGGGCGCTGCCTGGTACAGCCTGCGTGACCGCTTGGGGGTATAAGCACCGCCCAGCAACGGATCTGAACCGACGCCAGAAACAACAAGGCCACCGCGAGGTGGCCTTGGTCGTTAACGGCGCTGACTGACGCCGCTGGCTTGATAAGCCCGGGCAACAGACAGTGGCGGTTAAACCTCTTCGATATAGTAGGCTTCAACGGTGCCTTTGAGGGTGATCAGGATTGGCTGACCACGGCGATCCAGCGCCTTGGGGGAGGGGATCTTCACCCAGCCTTCGCTGATGCAGTACTCTTCGACATCGGTGCGCTCTTTGCCGTTGAGGCGAATACCAATGTGGTGTTCGAAGCACTCAGCAACATGGTGTGGGCTACGCGGGTTGCCTGCAAGGTGATCCGGCAGTGCTGGTTTGGTGTTGGTATCGCTCATCGATATGACCTGAAATGAATAAAAAGTGCGTCATTGTAGAGAATGCCGTCATGGCATTCAAGGCGGCCAAAAAACAGACACAGCGTGCCCGCCATCACTATTGGCGATCCGATTATCCCCGTTGCCAATGCATCATCAGTTCGGGGCGGCCGCTGTGCGCGCACAATTGCGACTCACCCTCTTTAAAACCGTTGCGGCAATAGAAGCGGCGCGCCTGCTCATTCTCTGCGTAAACCGTCAACGCGAGCCGCTCATATTGTGTCTTGAGGTGTTCGAGCAATTGACGACCCAGCCCGTGTGACTGCTGGTCAGGGGAGATAAACAGCGCTGCGACAGACCCCTGATACCAGGAGATAAAGCCCAGCAGTTGGCCATCCTCCTCATAGACCCAGCTCTCGCTGGCGGGCAGGTAAATATCGCGCATCGCCGCCCGTTGCTCGCGCCAAAAAGTGGCGGGAATAAAGTCGTGGGCTTGCAGCGATGCCTGATACCAGAGCTCGACGGCGGCATCCAAATCGGTGGTAGATAATGGGCGGATCATAGTGGCCTCAATTACAAAGAGTGGAAGTAACGCAATGACGTAGGCTCGATTAGCGCAGCGTAATCGGGCATTCGCGGTAGAGATGAGCGAGAGCGCAGGGATTGCGCCGGTTGACCGCTTTGGTCAGTCCGGCAAGGTTGTTATTTATGCCATCTCCGTCACTGTATAGTGACGCTCGACATTGACGGTTATTTCCCCCCAACGGGAGGATTTGACTCTGGCTTGGTGCGCTTGAAAAGCAGCCTGATCAGCAAACTCTTCATAGACATTGAAGCGGCATGGATTGAGTTGGTCTTGAGTCACCTCAAAGATCAGGCAGCCTGCTTCAGAATGTGTGAGAAAAATATGATTATCAAGTTCATCATGAACGACTGCCAAATCAGAGAGTGGTACGATAATAAAACCACTCAATATCACTTTTTTCATTATTTATCCTATCTTTTGCATGGGCTAACTTAGCTTTATTGAGCGTCTTTATGTTTTACTAAATAGCTGTCTAGAATAGTAGATCACCGGAAAAAGGGAACTCAGTCCAGTTTGTGCGATCTGATTAGTCACCAAACAAAACAAGCCACACCCAAAGGACTGAGTTGATGCCTATCTTACCACCCCAGGTACGACCACAACGGCGCCGCATTCACAAAATCATCCATGCCACACGTGATAAGGGGCATGCTCGTCGCCTGATGGTAATCTTGCTGTTACATGAAGGACGCTAATTCCAAGTGGGGCTCAATGATCTCACATCAGGGACTTGTCTTCACCTTCCTTAGCGATAGCTGACACGCTTGGCTGGCTCAGATGGTCAGCCGTGAAACAATGAGATTTATTCAACAGCGTAATGTATGAGTAATATGCCTCGGTATAATAAAAGGCTTATGTTGTGAGTAAATAAAGGGTGACCAATTCATACCGGTCAGCTGCCAACATATGGTTTAAACCAGGAGCGTTGATTAATTTAATAGGAATCTATTTAATCAGCTCGTGAAAATACAAGATATATTGTCGTGGTGTTGTTAATGTTACCGGTAACACATAAAGGTGTGAATATAAGTGGGTTTTAATTTTGCATTTAAAGCTCGTTCAGCTCCAGTTATGGTTGTTATTATTATGGTGCTCTAAGTTTTATTGGAGAAATCATGTTTATGAAATTAATATTAAGTCGTTCTATGTCTAACCGAGCCCTGCTTGGTAGTGTATTGCTGCTGGCTGCAACCACTGTTCATGCTGGGGGGCAGTTTACACTTGGTCGTACCGTGCTATTGGATGGTGGCCGCGTAGCCACAATCCCCATACCAGCATGTCGGATGACCGATGCAATAAAGATTAAGGCTGAACGTGATGTTAACATAAAGCGTATGGTCGTTACTTTCAATAATGGCGGTAAGCGCACCATTAACTTTAATAGAGAGATTCGCGAGAATAAGGAAACAGAATGGCGTTCCTTGGGTTCCGAGCGTTGCGTAGACTCCATTAAGGTGTATGGTAGTTCTGAACGTAGTACCGGTGGTATCAAAGTATTTGGCCGAAATTAAAAAATAAATAAAAATAAAATTAAGATGTCCCTTCTAAGTCAGGGGCATCTTAATTTAAATATCGTTAATATTGATGTAAATTAAATCTAGCTTAGACCGCCCCTTTATAGAATATCCATGCAGCCACTTTAACTCCTATCTCATGTCTTAGTGTTAATTAGATATATTGTAATAAAGTCGGTAGAACAGACATTCCAACGATCTTCATAATATTGTATTCATCATTAACGTGACCTCCCGTGAGAGGCTGTTTACCGTAAAACCATCATACCGCTTGTAACCTGTAATGAGATGGTAGAAGGGCGATAATCAATTCCGTATCAATAAATTAAATCGATCGCCGTGCAGAAAAGACAAGGCCCCCGATGTCGGGGGCCTTGGTAGGGCAATCACTGGCTTGGCTGCGTAGGGCCATGCCGATCAGGGCAGATCCAGGGTAAAGCGGGCGCCGCCGAGGGGGGATTCATCGACCCGGATCTGGCCGCCGTAGCTGTGGACGATCTCGGTCACTACCGCCAGCCCTATGCCCTGTCCGGGGGAGCTGTCGGCACGGACGCCGCGCTGGAAGATCTGCACCGATTTGGCTGGGTCTATGCCGGGGCCATCATCTTCCACTTCGATATGCAGCCGTTCAAGGTGGCGAGACACTGTCACCCGGATCTCGCTGATGGCGAACTTGCAGGCGTTGTCGAGCAGGTTGCCCATCAGCTCCATCAGGTCGCCCTGTTCGCCGTGAAACAGGGCGTCGTCGTCGAACTTGAAGTGGGTTTGCAGCTTCTTGTGGCGATAGACCTTGGTCAGGCTGGCCAGCAGCTTTTCAATCAGCGGCACCGGTTCGGAGCCCTTGCTGGCAAGGCGCTGACGGCCGGTGACGGCGCGTCTGAGCTGGTACTGGATCATCTGATCCATGGTGAGGATCTGTTCGTTGATGTTGTCGTGGATCTCCCGCCCCAGCTTGATCTCCTGGGTGGTCATCTGGATCAGCGCCAGCCGGGTTTTCAGGCTGTGGGCGAGATCGTTGAGGGCGTGCTGGTAGCGCTGGGTCTGCTGGCGTTCGTTCTCCAGCAGCTGGTTGACCGAGTCGGTCAAGGGGGCCAGTTCTCGCTCAAATTCATTGGAGAGGGCATCCCGTTTGCCAGCCCGGATATCGTCGATCTGGCGGGCAATGGTGCGCAGGGAGCCGAGACTCCAGAAGGTGGTGATCAGCAGCAGCCCGGCCAGCAGCAGGTAGGCGAGCAGGGCCTGACGGGCAATCTGGTAGAGGTAGGCGCGGGATTCGGCGTGATAGCGCTTGGCCGAGTCGATCATCACCACGTAGTAGGCGGTGGTGCCGCTGCCGGGATTGCGGATAAAGCGCAGGCTGTAGACGAAGTAGCTCTCGCCATTCTTGATGGTGTGCTTCTTGAAGAAGTAGTCGAGATCCATCCCCCCAAGGTAGCGCATCAAATCAACGCAGATGGTCTGTTTGGCCTTGATCACTTCCGGCATATGGAGGCTGGACCAGACAAGGTCTCCATCCGCCCGGCAGATCAGGGTATCGAGGTTGCGATCGCCGGCATTGCGGGACATTCGCCCCAGTTCGACGGTGGGCCCCTTGTCGTCCGGTTCGGTGGAGGAGAACAGCTTGGCCAGGTTCTCCTGCATCCGGGCGCTGGCTTTTTGGGTCTGCTCCTCGATGTGACCAATATAGAGGGCATACACCGCAAACCCCATGCTCAGCGCGATGACCAGCAGCGAGCTGAGCAGCAGTTTGATGTGCAGGGAGCGATGGATCATCTTGATGGGGCGCGGCAGATGAGACAGCATCAGTTACACGAGAGGTTGAAGATGTAGCCCTGACGCCGGATGGTGGAGATGGGTTGAATTGTCCCTTCCGGATCCAGCTTCTTGCGCAGGCGGCTTACCATCACCTCTATGGTGTTGGGGTCCCCTTCGCCATCACCGTAGAGCTGGTCGAGCAGTTGCTGCTTGGAGACCACCTGACGGGCGTTGCGCATCAGGTACTCCAGAATGAGGTATTCAAAGCTGGTGAGCACAGATACTTCACCGGCGATGGTCAGCTCCTTGCGGGAGAGGTCCAGCTCATAATCACCGGCCTTCACCTTGGGTGAAATAAAGCCGGCACTGCGGCGCACCAGCGCATTGAGTCGGGCCAGCAGCTCATCTTTCTGGAACGGTTTGACCAGATAGTCATCAGCACCTGCTTCCAGTCCTTCGACCTTGTCCTGCCAGTTGCCACGGGCGGTCAGCACAATGATGGGGAAGGGGATCTGCCGTTCACGCAGTTGCCGGATCAGTTGCAGGCCGTCCATATCGGGCAGACCGAGGTCGATGATGGCCACATCAATGGGATAGTCGGCGGCGTAGTGCAGTGCAATCCCGGCCTGGTCGGTGCTGTAGACCTGATTGTCGGCTTCGGTCAGCAGAGAGGAGAGGTGGTGATTGAGCAGCTTGTCGTCTTCGACCAACAGAATTTTCATGATGTGAGCGGTCATAGGGATCCAGGCTGTCAATTAGAAAGTGTATGTCGCTTCGAGTCAATTCGAATCCTAATGCATCCCGGCTGTATCGGGACTGAATCAGCGGGACTTCAGAGTTCGCGCCAACTGGTCGTTTAACCATGGTCCGGGTTGTCGATGGCATGCTGGTCGGCAGCCATGCTGCGAAAGGTTTGATGTGATGAGAGAGATGGCCGGGAGGCTGCTGGCGCGACTGCAACAGCGTGAGCGCAGCGACCTCCTCTATATTGTCTGGCTCTGCTGGGGGGCTGCCTTGCTGCTCTACGTGCTGGGGTCGCCCTGTTTTCTGTGGCCAGTGGCGCCGATGCCGCTGGTTCTGCTTGTGTGGTTGGTGGAGAGAGTACGGATGTTTGGAAGAAACAAAGGTGGTGTGGCTACTGGGTCGGCCGGCGCCACTGTGATTGCAGCCGGTGCCCGCTTCAAGGGCGAGTTGCAGGTTGAGGGGGATCTGGAGGTGCGCGGTCAGATCAATGGCACCATCCAGCTCATCGGTGGTGTGCTGCGCATCATGCAGGGCGGCAGTGTTGAGGGAGAGGTGAGTGCTCCCCACGTGATCATCAATGGTCTGCTGGAAGGCACCTGTACCTCCGCCGAGGTGGAGATCCTGGAGAGCGGCAAGATGCAGGGGATCTTCAAGGGGGGCAGTCTCTCCATCTGCAAGGGCGGCAACTTTGTTGGCCAGTCCCAGCCCACCGTGGCCGGCAAGGCCGATCCCGTGTTGCAAGCCTTGTCTGAAAACAGTTCATCCGGGAGCAAGCTGCCGGAGAGCAAGAGCAATGTGAAAAAGCTGCCGCACGAGCCGAAAGGCAAGCCGACCGAGGAGCTGGCCAAGCAGGCGTGATGCCGTTTGCCAGCTGTGCAGATGACGGTTGTTCAGGAAAACAGAGAGGGGGCCACGATGGCCCCCTCTGCGTTTTCCTGTTTTTCGTTAGCTGCGGCGCGGCGGCAGCATATTGGTGAGGGTGTTGTCTTTGAGAATATGGTGGTGATAGAGGGCTGCCACCGTGTGCAGGCCGATCAGGGCATAGCCGACATCGCCGAGGGTTTCGTGCACCTCCTTGATCAGCCCCTTGAGATCCGGGTTGGGGGCGAGCAGGGCAGGCAGCTCAAGCCCGAAGAAGGGGATGGGCTTGCCGGCGGCGCTCAGCAGCAGCCAGCCAAATAGCGGAGTGAGAATGATAAAGCCATAGAGGGCGAGGTGGGCGAGGGTGGCCAGCTTGTGCATCATTGGCGAGAGCTCGGGCACGATACGGGGTGTCGGGCTCATCCTGCGCACAACCAGCCTGACAAGCACCAGGGCGAAGATCAGCAGCCCCAGCATAAAGTGCCACTGCTTCATCAGGTCGCGGCCCGGGTCCCCTTTGGGGAAGATGTCGCGAAATTCGATCAGGGCGTAGACGGCGATCATCGCCACCAGGGTCAGCCAGTGCAGCCCGATACTCAGGGTGCCGTAGCGTTTTTCACTGTTCATCAGCATAGGTTTGTTCCTTCGAAGTGTTGTCACATCCGTGTGGCATCCCCGCACTCAAACGTGTCGGGGCGAGGCCAGATCCCTTGGCGGCAACAGCCGGGCTGCCACGCTAGCCATCAATCGGCAGCCTGCCGCTGGCTGCAGTCAGAGGGGAGATGCCCTCTCCTGTCTGCATGGTATCACTGGCAACCGGGTGGATAGTCTGATCAATGCCACACAATTTACAGGCTCATTAAGCCCTTTGTGACGTGAAGAAGGCGTGAAATAGGCGGCGTGAAATAGCATCCGCGATGGCGGATGACCTTTCGCACCCGCCAAGGATCAGGCGGGCTCGATGGCCAGCACCACGCAATCCGGTTCGCTGATACGAAAACGGACGTTGCAGTCAAACAGCCGCACCCCGTACTCCTTCTCATCCGGTTTGCCCTTCTTGTAGGCGGGGCGGGGATCTTGCGCCAGCACTTCGCTCACCAACAGGCGCAGCTCGGGATGGGCCTTGAGCCAGGGTTGCAGCTGCTGCTCGGCCTCGGCACTGAAACTCACCGCCAGCGGCGGGGTGGGGGCATCGGGGGCAAAGCCGCCGCGGGCATCCGGCAGGCTGTCGGCATAGGGGATATAGGGTTTGATATCGACGATGGGGGTGCCATCGAGCAGGTCCACCGCCCCAAGCTCCAGCCACAGATTGCCCCGCTCGCGGCCAACCCCGTGCAACTCGACTACCGAGAGACCGAGGGGGTTGGGGCGGAAGGTGGAGCGGGTGGCAAAGACGCCGACCCGTTCGTTGCCGCCCAGGCGCGGCGGGCGTACCGTCGGGTGCCAGCCCTGCGCCATGGTCTGGTGAAAGACGAAGCTGAGCCACAGATGGGAGAACTGCTCGATGCCGCGCAGCACATCCGGCTGATCGTAAGGGGGGAGCAGCTCGAGGCGGGCGCGGGCCGATTTGACCAGACCGGGCTGGCGAGGGATGGCGAACTTCTCCTTGTAGGGAGAGCGGATAATCCCGAGGGTGTCGATTTCGAACTTCATGGCGGATCCTGACTGAAAACCCCGGCAATTTAGCACAGGCTGCCCCAAAACGCAGGCTCTGCCTCACAACCCCATTTCTGCTGCCCTGCCGTGATCCTTGTCCCATCCCGGCCAGTCGGGGGCTGTGCCGTACCGTCAAGTTGCGTAGGGTGGAGGCAACGGGAGTATCAGGATGAAATGCGCCCACGGGCGTCGAAGGGGAGGGAGAGGGATGAAACTGCTGATTATCGGTGGCACCGGCTTTTTGGGTCGCCACCTCACTACGCTGGCGCTGAATTGGGGTCATCAAGTGACCCTGTTCAATCGTGGTCAGCGTCAGCACCCTGATTGGCCTGATCTGGTGCAACTCACCGGTGATCGAGACAAGGATCTGGGAGCGCTGCAAGGCGCGGGGTTGCGCTGGGATCTGGCCATTGACACCTGCTGCTATCGCCCCGAACAGGCAGCGAGCCTCTCGGCGGCCTTGCTCGGGCGCTGTGAACGGCTGATCTTTATCTCCACCATCAGCGTCTATCGCGATTTTTCACTGCCGGGCATGGATGAGTCGGCGCCGCTGCACCCTATCCCCGCAGGCGAAATGCCCAGCGACTATGGCCCCCTCAAGGTATTGTGCGAGGCCGAGTATCGTGCCCGCTGGGGCGAGCGGCTCTGCATCCTGCGCCCGGGCGTGCTGTGCGGCCCCCATGATCCCACCGGTCGGATGGCGTGGTGGGTGAGGCGGGTGCAGCAGGGCGGGCCCTGGTTGCTGCCGGGCAGTGGTGAGGATCGCTTGCAGTATCTCGATGTGCGCGATTGCGCCGAATTTGTATTGCGCGCCGCCGAGCAGCAGCTGGGGGGTATCTTCAACCTGCTCAAACCCGGCATTACCCTGAGCGACTGGCTGGAGCGGCTGAGCGCCCGCTTGCCGCCAGCCAGACCCATCCAGCCCGAGTGGCTGCCTTGGCCCACCCTGATGGCGGCCGGTATCGAACCCTGGCAGAGCTATCCCACCTTGCTGCCTTGCGAGCAGGCGGAGTTTGCCGGTTACGGCGCTGTCAGTGCCGAGGCGGCCATCGTCCACGGGTTGAACTTCCGTCCGTTGGAGGAGACGGCTGTCGATCTGGCCAACTGGTTGGCCATCGAGCCTGCCGCCGGATCGGTGGTCAGTGGCCTGACCATGGCGCAAGAGGCGCAGTTGCGCCAGCAGCTAGTGGTCGCCAGCCGCTTACCGTGACGGAGAGCGCAGTAACAAAGAGTGCAGTAACAAAACGGGCACGCGATGGCGTGCCCGTTTTGTTATGAAAAGCCGTGGGCCTGTTACTGCTATTCGGCCACTTTCAGCGCCTGTCCGTAGCAGATCACCTGTTTCAGGCAACCCGGGGTGTCGCTGAATTCGGCGCACTTGTCGATGGTGACGCCGTTGCCGCCCATGTCGGCGGCGCGGCGGCGAGCCAGAGTGCGGGCATCACCGGCGTTGGGCGCCGGTTGCTTGGCATCGGCCTGGCAGGATTCACCCTCGATGGTGCCGAGGTAGAGGTAGTTGAGGTCAGCCAGCTCATCTTGTTCGTAGATGCGCACGCTACCGGGTTTGAAGTAGTCGCTGAAGTTCTCTTTATCCAGATTGCTGTTAAAGGCGTAGTTGGCACAACCGGAGGCAATCAGGGGCATCATCAGGATCAGGCGTTTCATCATCTCGTATCTTGTGTCGGCGATGAAGACAGTAGAAAGGCGCAGGCGATCCATGTCGGCATCTTGTTGAATAATGAGGGGGACATTATAGGGGCCAGCCGCCTGTGGCGACCAGCCCCGTTTTGCGCCCGGGTGTCAGGGTGTGACCCCCATCAGTTTGATATCAGACAGATATCAAACCGGAGCCAGCCGCTGGTAGAGAGATTAATTGGGGTAGTAATCATCCGCCAGCCGCTCATGTAGTGGTGGGGGGCACAGCCAGAGGCGACCCTCCTCCTACCTGTCATATCTCAGACCGGAGCCAGCCGCTGATAGAGGCTACGGTAGTAATCATCCGACAGCAGCTCTTGGTGAGGGGCGCAGAGGCGGATCTGTCCCTCTTCCATCAGGGCAATCCGGTCCATCTGCTCCATCCCCAACAAGCGATGTGAAATCAGCAGCAGGGCGCGATCCGCCCCCAGCTTGAACAGCAGGTCCATGATCTCCCGCTCGGTCTTGCTGTCGAGCCCTTCGGTCGGTTCGTCGAGTAGCCAGAGCGGCGCATCGTGCAGCAGGGCACGGGCAAGACCGATGCGGCGACGCTCGCCACCGGAGAGCGGCCTGCCGCCGTCACCCAGCCAGGCGTTGAGGCCCGCCTCATCTTCCAGCAGATTGGCCAGCCCGACCTGAGTCAGTACCGCAACCAGCTGCTCATCAGTGGCTGCTGGTGCGGCCAGCTTGAGGTTGCCGCGCAGGGTATCGGCAAACAGGTGCACCCGCTGGCTCACTACCGAGATGGAGGCGCGCAGTGCCCCTTCGCTGTAGTCGGTGAGCGGTTTGCCATCGAGCAGGATCTTGCCCGCCTGCGGGTTCCACTCCCGGGTCAACAGCCCCATCAGGGTCGATTTGCCGCAACCGGTCTGACCCAGCAGCGCCAGCTTTTGGCCCGCTTGCAGTTGCAGGGTGCAGCCGCGCAGCACCGGCTGGGGGTTGCCGGGATAGCCGAAGTAGAGGTCACTGATCTGCAGGGCGCCACCGGTAGCGTGGGTCTGCTCGTCGCCCCACTCGGGGGCCTTGGCCTCTTGCAAAATTTCATTCAAACGACGGGCCGAGGTGAGGCTGGTGGAGAGGTGCTGGAAGGCGCCCGCCAGCGGCATCAGCGCCTCGAAGCTTGCCAGGGTGGCAAACACCATCAGTGCGGTAATGGGGTCGGGCGCAGCACCCGCCACCCCATGACCAGCCAGCCAGAGCATCAGGGTCAGGGTCCAGCCGCTCAGCAGCTGCACCGAGAAGTTGGCCAAGCCGCTCACCTTGGCCATCCGTGCCTGTGCGGCGAGCAGTGCCTGTTCGGCCTGTTGCAGTTCAACCAGTGCCTTGGGGGCGGCGGCAAACATCTGCAGTTCGGCCTGACCGTCCAGATAGTCCACCAGCCGGGTGCGCAGGGTCGATTTCTCGGCAATCAGTGCCTGACCAGGGCGTCGACCGAGGAAGTAGAACACCAGCGGCAGGGCGATCATCCCAAACAGCAAAATGGCACCGAGGGTGAGGGCGAGGCGGCTATCGAAAAACGACAGGAAGAAGACCAAGCCAGCACAGCTAAGCAGGGCCGCGCCGATGGGGGTGATTAGCCGCAGATAGACGTGATCCATCGCATCGATGTCGGCCACCAGCCGGTTGAGCAGATCCGCCTGACGAAAACCGGCCAGGGTGCCGGTGGAGAGCGGCGAGAGTTTTTGCCAGAACCAGACCCGCAGTCGGGTCAGCACCCGGAAGGTGGCATCGTGGCTCACCACCCGCTCACCCCAACGACCGGCGGTGCGGATGATGGAGAAGAAACGTACGCCGCCAGCCGGGGTCATGTAGTTAAAGGCATGGGTGCTCGCAACTGTCATACCCGCCACGGCGGCGGCGGAGAGGAACCAGCCGGAGAGGGATAGCAGCCCCATGCCAGCGGCCAGGGTCACCAGTGCCAGCAGCAGGCCAATGGTGAGGCTGAGCCAGTGTTGGCGATAGAGGCGCAGAAATGGCAACAGATCAGTCATCGAGAGAACCCCCGGTACGTTGGGACAGCAGGTGGGCAAAGGGCCCCTCTGCCTGACTTAATTGTTGGAAGCTGCCTTGTTCCACCAGTTGGCCGCGTTCCAGCACCAGGATTTGATCCATCTTGGTGAGCTGATCGAGGCGGTGGGTGATCATCAGCAGGGTCTGGTTGGCGATGACCTGTTCCAGGGTGGTCATGATGGCGCGCTCGGAGTGGCGATCAAGACTGGCGGTCGGTTCGTCCAGCACCATCAGCTGGGTTGATTTGAGCAGGGTTCGCGCCAGCGCGAGACGCTGGGCCTGACCGACCGAGAGGCCACCCGCCTGATCGCCAACCGGATAGTCGAGCCCTTTTTCCATGGCAAATTCCCACGCCTGTGCCCGTTTCAGGGCATCTTCCAGCTCGCTGTCACTGGCCGTTGGCTTGGCCAGCAGCAGGTTGTCACGCAAGGAGGCGTGGAACAGCTGCGGGTTTTGCGAGAGCCAGCCCAATTGCAATCGCCACTGGGTCATGTCGAGGGTGGCCAGTTCCTGCCCGTTCACCTTGAGCTCGCCGCGATAGGGGGCAAAGCCAAGCAGGGCATTGACCAGCGAGCTTTTGCCTGCGCCGCTGACGCCGATGAGGGCGGTGCGCGAACCGGCCTCAAGGGTGAAGTCGATGGGGCCGACCAGTACCTTGCCCTCGGCGCTCAGCACCTCAAGCCCTTTGGCTTCTACCTTGACCGGGCTGTCGGCCTGGAACGGGGTGTTGCCTGCAGCGGGTTCGCTCACCTCGGCTTCGAGGAACTCCAGCAACTGCTCGGCGGCGCCGATGGCCTGTGCCTTGGCGTGGTAGTGGGCGCCCAGTTCCCGCAGCGGTGCGTAGAACTCGGGGGCGAGAAACAGCACGAACAGGCCGGTAAAGAGGGTGACCTTGCCGCCATAGTGGCCAAAATTGAGGTGATCGATATAAGAGAAGCCGAAGTAGACGGCGACCAGTGCTACCGAGAGGGCGGCAAAAAATTCCAGCACGGCGGTACTGAGAAATGCAAGGCGCAGCACTTCCATGGTGCGCTCGCGAAAATCTTCCGAGGCATCGTGGATCGCTTCTCCTTCTGCCTGAGTGCGCATAAAGAGCTGCAGGGTGCGCAGCCCTTTCAGGCGATCAAGGAAGTGGCCAGAGAGGCGGGCCAGCGACTGAAAGTTGCGGCGGTTGGCATCAGCAGCGCCGACCCCTACCAGGATCATGAAAAATGGGATAAGGGGTGCGGTACCGAGCAAGATCAATCCAGCCGCCCAGTTGACCGGGAATACCGCCACCAGAATCACCACCGGAATAAAGACGGCGATGGCCATCTGCGGCAGATAGCGGGAGAAGAAATCCTGCATGTTTTCTATCTGTTCCAGCAACAGGCTGGCCCAGCTACCGGCCGGGCGGCGCTGGATATAGGCGGGGCCAAGCCGGCTAAGGCGGGTGAGCACCAGCTGGCGGATGGTCTGGCGCACCGCGCTGCCCGCTTTGAAACTGGCAACTTCGCGGCCATAGGCCAGCGCTGCCTTGCCAAGGGTCACCAGCAGCAGGGTAATAAAGAGCGTGATGGATTGTTCGGGAGTTGAGCCCTCGATAATAAAGCGGTGTAGCAGGGTTGCCAGCAACCAGGCTTGTGCCACCATCAGCATGCCTTGACCCAGGCCAAAAGCGATGGAGAGACTGATCCAGCGGCGACCGTGACTCGATTGCTTGCGCAACCAGCCATAGAGACGTTTTTGCGTTTTTTTATCCATTACCACCATCCTCGCGTCGAGTGGCGCAAGACTATCCTTGCCGTTTGGCCTTGGCAACCTTGTAAATTATCTGTGCTGAAAATGTTTGCTTGAAAAAGCAACCGACTGCTCAATCCTTGTCCGAACAGATTGATTTATTGAAAAAAGTGGCAAATGCGGCATTGCGCTCGGCGGCAAAATGCATATAGTAAGAGCCCTGACGCGGGTGTAGTTCAATGGTAGAACGGTAGCTTCCCAAGCTGCATACGTGGGTTCGATTCCCATCACCCGCTCCAACAATTTCAGATGCCAGGCGGGCATCGTATAATGGCTATTACCTCAGCCTTCCAAGCTGATGATGCGGGTTCGATTCCCGCTGCCCGCTCCAGCTTCAAAACAAACAGCCCACTCCTGCGAGTGGGCTTTTTGTTTTTCATCTTGTTCACCGTTTGACGCAACGCTCGCCGTTTCTCTGCGGTATCTCTGCATTAAGGGAAACCGCAGAGACAGAAAAGGCGCCGAGGGCGCCTTTTCAGATCAACCGCGTAGCGAGAGCTTATTCCTGCTCCAGCTCACCACAGAAACGGTAGCCTTCGCCGTGGATGGTGGCGATGATCTCCGGGGTGTCATTGACGCTTTCGAAGTGCTTGCGAATGCGACGGATGGTCACATCGACAGTACGGTCATGGGGCTTGAGCTCACGGCCGGTCATCTTTTTGAGCAGTTCGGCACGGGTCTGAATCTGGCCCGGGTTTTCGCAGAAGTGCAGCATGGCGCGGAACTCGGAGCGCGGCAGCTTGAACATGTCGCCAGTCGGGCTGACCAGTGCGCGGCTGTTGATATCCAGTGCCCAGCTGTTGAACAGGTAACGCTCAACCAGCTTCTTCTCTTCGCCACCGGCTGCCACGTTCATGGTGCGGCTCAGTAGGTTACGGGCACGGATGGTCAGCTCGCGGGGGTTGAACGGCTTGGTGATGTAATCATCCGCGCCGATCTCCAAGCCCAGAATTTTATCCACTTCGTTGTCGCGACCGGTCAGGAACATCAGAGCGATGTTGTCGTTTTCACGCAGCTCACGAGCCAGCAACAGGCCATTCTTGCCTGGCAGGTTGATGTCCATGATCACCAGATTGATGGTGTGGGAGGTGAGAGCTTGATGCATCTCATCGCCATTATTGGCTTCAAGAACCGCGTAGCCTTCTGCTTCGAAGATGCTTTTCAGGGTATTACGTGTGACCAGTTCGTCTTCGACGATCAGAATGTGTGGTGTTTGCATGAGTATTCCCAGATTCTTATCAGTTAATTATCTTAAATTTAACACTCTTTGGCGTTTCAAACCGATTTCCTGACGGATCCTGAAAATTTATTACGTCATCCTGGGTATGCGTGTCAGGTCGGAATATCGCGAATTAGGCATTGGTACCGGCAAGTATCCCTGTGCCACTTATAGGTTCTCGACAACTCTGGTCGAGCAGAACCTGGAAAGGTCATCCATTACGAAAGTGGCCGCATTTTATCAGTTAACAGGAGCATAACAACACTCTTTGCTGTCAGATAGCAACTTTTTAACTCTGTTTTGATATAGGTCAAACCCTGGCATAGCGGCATCATACTTGGCCTGAACCCAGTTTTCGCCTATATGAAATGTAATGGAATGTAACATGTGATTGACATGATTTTGTGGGAAAACTACAAGAAAATCTGCTTTATCGCGCCATTTGAGACACCATGCTGGCCTGGGTTTGCCATCATCACCGCCTGGAACCCTGCCAGTCAGCAGATCGGTGAGCGGCGCAATCGACGGCGGGAACGGGCACTGTGGCGTCTGTTGACGTTGGAACTGCAGGTGCCTGTGGCGGGTCCGTTTTGGGGATCTGACCCGAGCGAACGTTGGCAGGAGTCATCGCTGGCAGTGGCGCTATCCCTGCTGCAAGCCCGTCAGGTTGCGGCCCGCTTTGGCCAGCATGCCATCTATTGGGTTGAGGATGGCCAGCTCTGGTTGGTACCAGTATTGACTGATAAATCAACTGTTTGTCTGGGTTACATTGAATCTCATTGGATTGCCAGAAAAGCCATCTGATGAAAGAATGAACACCTTCATGTATCTGAAAGGAATCTAATCATGCTGGATCTCTTGCCCGACCTCTGTGATCAGCACGGCGACCTGCTGCAAGTGGCCGACCCGGTGTTTCAGGATTTTGGTGGAAAGGCCATCTTCTATGGTCGCGCCGTGACCCTCTCCTGTTACGAAGATAACAGTCTGGTACGGGAACTGGTGGCCCGACCCGGCCAGGGCAAGGTGATGGTGATCGACGGCGGCGGCTCGCTGCGTCGGGCGTTGCTTGGCGATCAACTGGCCATCAAAGCGGTGGAGCAGGGGTGGGAAGGGATCCTGATCCACGGCGCGGCGCGGGATGTCGGTACTCTGGCAACCCTGGCGCTCGGGGTCAAGGCGTTGGCTGCTTGTCCAGTCAAGACCGAGAAGCGGGGGCTGGGTGAGTTAGGGACCGTGGTCAGCTTTGCCGGGGTGACTATCCACGAAGGTGATTACGTCTATGCGGATCGCAACGGCGTGGTGGTGAGCGCCACACCGCTGCTGTGATCATCAGAAGTTGAAACCGACTCCGAGACTCAATGCTTGATCCGCGGTGAAGGCACTGACGCCATAGTTGGCGGTGAGGGAGAGTCTTGGGGTCAGCAGCAGGCTCGAATTGAGCTCCAGCAGGGTGCTGCCCTGCGTAAGGTCGAGATGCTTGATCTGGCTGCCGACATTGAGCTCGGGTGATAGCTGGTAACGTACCCCTGAGCTCATATTGAAACCCGATTGGCGATTTTGGTCCGCCACCGCTGGCCCCGCTTCCATAAAGAGGGTCACATCATCCACCACCGGATATTGATAGCCGCTATTGACCAGCCAGAGATCAAAACTGTCGCTGCGATGGCTATGGCCGTTGAGCAGCACCCCCGAGTAACTTTTGACATAAAGAGACGGGTTGGATTGTGGCTGAACCACTGCCCAGTCGGCGGCCTGTACGGCCATGCTGGCGCAGGATGCAAGCAGTGTGATGATGAGCTGTTTGACCATTCTTTTCCCCTCCCTGGGTCCGGAACTGAGCCTAAGCATGGCACATGCCAGTTGGGAGTAAAGTGAAGCTTGATCACAATTAAATCCTTTAGCATGGTCGCTGACCATGATAAACAGGCTGCCGTATTGATGGCTCCATTTATTAAGAGGTGAATCCATGAACAAGAAACTGACTCTGCTGGCCGCGCTGGCTCTGGGAGGCTGCGCAATGGCAGCCGGTTCCAACATGGCTCAACTGCAAGCATCCAGCTGGCAGCTGCAAGGCGCCACCGGCGATACCTTCACCCTGCAAGTTGCCGATGGCAAAGTGGCGGGCAAGGGCGGCTGCAACCGCTATTTTGGCGGTATCACCCAGCAGGGTGACGGTGTCTTGACGCTGGGCGCCATGGGGGCAACCCGCATGATGTGCATCGGTGATGATATGAACAAAGAGATGGATTATCTGCAAAAGCTGGAGAAGGTGGCGACCTACTCCATCAACGGTAACCAGCTGACCCTGAGCGATGCCAACAAGGCAGCCCTGCTCACCTTCAACGCCATGCCTGCCACCAAGTAACCGCATACCGTATTTGATGACCCTCACTGGTCATACGTTCAGAGCCACCCGTCGGGTGGCTCTGTTTTTATGGCCAGATTTTCGCTCTGCCCGGATGGGTTAGCGGTGTAAAACCACTCGCTTGCTCAGGTTGTCGCCACCGTCTCATCGGGTGAGGTGATGGCGGCGGGTAGTTTATCGATCCGCACCGCCGCGACCTTGAACTCGGGGATCTTGGCGTGGGGATCGGTGGCATTGATGGTGAGCCGGTTGGCCGGGGCTTCGGCAAAGTGGAACGGGATAAAGACCACCCCCGCTTGCATCCGCTTGGTGACGAAGGCAGGCAGTTCGATATGGCCACGGCGGCTGGTGACCTTCACCCGCTCGCTGTTGCTGATCCCCATCCGCTGCGCATCGACCACGCTCATCATTACCCGTGGCCCGGCCAGATTATCGAGGCCCTTGGTCTTGCGGGTCATGGTGCCGGTGTGGAACTGCTCCAGCAGGCGGCCAGTGGTGAGCACTATGGGATAGGTCTCGTCGGGTAGCTCGGCGGCATAGCGGAACGGTGTGGCGACCATTTCCCCCTTGCCACGGGTGAACTGCTTGCCGTGGAGCAGCCGAGTGCCTTCGGGGGCCGCGTCGTTGCAGGGCCACTGCAATCCTTCCGGCCCCACCTTGTCCCACTGGATGCCAGCGTATTGCGGGGTGACCTGGCAGATCTCGGCGGTGATCTCCTGGGGGTTTTGATAGCGCCAGTCCCCGCCCATGGCGTTGGCGATCTGCTGGATGATCCACCAATCCTCCCGCGCTTCCCCCGGCGCCTTGAGGGCGGGGGAGATGCGCTGCACCCGCCGCTCGGTGTTGGTGAAGTGGCCGCTCTTCTCGGCAAAGGAGCAGGAGGGGAGCACCACATCGGCCAGCTGGGCGGTTTCGGAGAGGAAGATATCCTGCACCACCAGAAACTCCAGCTGCTTGAGCCCCTCGATGACGTGATGCTGATCCGGATCGCTCAGCACCGGGTTTTCTCCCATCACATAGAGCCCCTTGATGCTGCCTGCGCAGGCGGCATCGATAGTCTCGGTGAGGGTGAGGCCGGGCGTGCGCGGCAACTCCGGCTGCTGCCAGGCGGCTGCGAAGCGGGCATGTACCTCGGGGTTAGCCACCTTCTGATAGCCGGGCAGGCAGTTGGGCAGCGCCCCCATGTCACAGGCACCCTGCACGTTAGACTGACCCCGCAGCGGGTTGATGCCGCCTCCTTCGATGCCGATGTTGCCGCACAGCAGTTGCAGGTTGGCGATGGCGCGCACGTTGTCGTGGCCGGTAGTGTGCTGGGTGATCCCCATGGAGTAGTAGATGGCGGTGCGTTCGGCGGTGCCGATGAGGCGCGCAAGCTCGATCACCTGCTCGGCCGGTACGCCGGTGACGAGGGCCACCTTGTCCGGTGCATAGGCGGGGGAGAGCACCTCGGCTTGCAGCGCCTCGAACCCCTCCACCCGTGCGGCGATGTAGGCCTTGTCGTGCCAGCCGTGCTGGATGATCTGTTGCATCAGGCCGTTGAGTAGCATCACGTCGGTGCCGGGGCGATGGGCCAGATAGAGGCTGGCATGGTCGGCCATCTCGATCCGCTTCGGATCGGCTACCACCAGCTGCGCCTTGCCCGTGGTGACCGCACGCTTGATATGGGAGCCGATGATGGGGTGGGCCGCCGAGGTGTCAGAGCCGATGATGAAGATGAGATCCGAGTGGTCAATGCTCGGGATGTCGTTGGTCATGGCGCCGCTGCCGAGCGATGCTTCCAGCCCGGTGACGGTGGAGGCGTGGCAGAGCCGCGCGCAGTGATCCACGTTGTTGGTGCCCAGCTCCCGGCGCATGAACTTCTGGAACAGGTAGTTCTCTTCGTTGGTGGTTTTGGCCGACGAGAAACCCGCCAGTGAATCGCTACCATAGCGCTGGCGCAGGGTGGTGAAGCGCTCGGCCACCAGCGCGATGGCCTCTTGCCAGCTGGCGGGTACCAGCTCGCCATCTTTGCGGATGAGCGGGGTGGTGAGGCGCTCATCGCTCTGGATAAAGTCAAAGCCGAAGCGCCCCTTGACGCAGAGCAGTCCCTGATTGACCGGCGAATTGCGATTCCCCTCTACATAGCGGATGCGGTTGTGCGCCTCATCGACATAGAGGGTGACGCCGCAGCCAACTCCGCAGTAGGTGCAGATGGTATTGACCGGCGTGAGCAGCTCGGTGCGCCCCTGCGACTTGTCGCGGGCATCCACCAGGGCGCCGGTGGGGCAGACCTGTACGCAGGCGCCGCACTGCACGCAGTGGGAGTCGCCCATCGCCAGCCCTGTATCGAACTGCGGGCGGCTTGAGAGGGTGCCATCGCTGTGCTTGGCAAAGCGCAGCACTCCCTGCACCGCTTGCTCACCACAGGTCTGCACGCACTGGCCACAGCCGATGCAGCGGTTGGCATCAAAGACGATAAATTCGCTGCTGTTATCCACTGCAAACTTCTGGCACTGGCGGGTATCGAGGGCGCTTTGATCGACCTTGTATTCGGTGGCGTAGTCGCGCAGCGCGCAATCGGTGTTGGCCTGACAGCCGCACTCGAGGCAGCGGCTGGCCTCGCTGCGGGCATCGCTGTCACTCAAACCGCGCTCCACCTCGGCAAAGCTTCCCTCCCGTTCGTCATTCGCCAGATGAGGCATGATGCTGCGGGCGACCTGCTTGAGGTGGGCAAACTGGGCGGGATCGACCTGCTTGAGTGTGGGGGCCTTGCAGGCGTTGAAGGGGCGCACCGGATCGACCATGTCGCCATGGAGGAACTGATCGATGGCCAGCGCCGCCTTGCGGCCATCGGCGACTGCCTCGATGGCGGTGGCGGGGCCGCGGCGCAGATCGCCGATGGCGAACAGGTTGCCGTGGCCGCTGTGCATGGTCTCGGGGTGGGATTCCAACGTCTGCCAGCGGGTGAAGGGGAGGCTGAGGGACTCCCCTTCCATAAAGCTGAGATCCGGCTGCTGCGACACAGCCGCAATCACGGTATCGAACTCCTCGACGAGGTACTCGCCGGTGGGTTCGGGACGGCGGCGACCGGAGGCGTCCGGCTCACCGAGGGCCATTTTCTCGAGGCGTATCTGACTGACGCGACCACGGCTATCCGGCAGGTTTTCCACCGGATTGGTCAGCATCATGAAGCGCACACCTTCTTGCTCAGCCTCGTCAATTTCATACGCTTCGGCAGGCATCTCGGCACGGGTGCGACGATAGATGAGGGTGGTTTTCGCCCCCAGCCGCACCGCCGTGCGGGCACAGTCGATGGCGGTATTGCCACCCCCGATCACCGCAACCTTGTTGCCGGTAGTGAGCCGCTTGGCCAGCATCTGATCTTTGAGGTAATCGACCCCGAGATAGCAACCAGCCAGGGTGCTGCCCGGGTAATCCATCGGCACCGCCTTGGAGGCGCCGACCGCCAGACAGACCGCATCATAGTCGCGGCACAGCGCCGAGAGGGTGAGCTGGTGGCCCAGTCGCTGCTTGGTGTGGATCCGCATGCCACTCTGGCACATCAAGGCGATCTCCTGATCGAGGATCGCCTTGGGCAGCCGGTACTCGGGAATGCCGTAGCGCAGCCAGCCACCCGCTTCGGGCATCGCCTCGAACAGGTCGACCTCGAACCCTTCGTAACCCAGATAGTAACCACAAGTGAGGCCGCCTGGGCCGCTGCCGATAATGGCAACCCGCTTGCCCTTGGCGGGCTTCTTGGCCGGTTGATAGGGGGCTGCATCGGTCAGATCGAGATCGGCGGCGTGGCGCTTGAGCTGGCGAATAGCCAGTGGCTCATCTACCAGGGCGCGGCGGCACTCTGCCTCGCAAAATGCAGGGCAGACCCGGCCGATGGAGAGGGGCATCGGCAGGGTCTGCTTGATGACGGCCATCGCCGCCTGGTGATCCCCCATGGCGATGTGATGCAGATAGGATTGAATGTCTACCCCGGCCGGGCAGGCGCGTTGGCAGGGGGCCTCGCAATCGGCGTAGTGATCCGAGAGGATGCGGCCGAGTGCCTGCTGGCGGTGCGCGCGCAGGGCATCGCTCTGGGTTGCGATCACCATCCCTGCCTCGGGGCGGGTCTCGCAGGCGCGCCGCATGCCAACGTCAGTGATCTCCACCACGCAGAGATCGCAGGGCGTCTTGGGGGCGCTGGTGTTGTCACCGCACAGGGAGGGGATATCGATCTGGTGCTGTTTGGCTATCTGGAGCAGGGTTCTGGTCGGGTCAACCGTCAACTGAGCCCCATCGAGGGTGATGGTGATCATGGCGTCATAAACTCGCTTTCAAGGCGCAGAAAATGCTGCATCTGGCGGAGCCAGCAGGGGAAGCGACAGGGAGGCCGCTTGCTATACGCTCACCATAGCAAAGGTCATTTACAACTTTATTTGATTTTGGACAGGTTATTGCTCTAAACAAGAAAACGATTTCAGAATGATGATGACGACCGGAGTTAGATGGACAAATGAGAGGTTTCGTTGTTTTTCGCCACTAGATAAGCCGTTTATTACTGTGCATGTCAGATTTGAGTTGGTTGTAACAGGGGCCAGAGTTCCATCAGGAACAGGTTGTATTGGTCCTATTTTTTCAACTTTTTTTGAAGGTGGTAGATAGTGCAACCGCTCAGGTTATGCCACATGACCGGCGGTCGTGACCGGATCCAGTGGCTGGAGTCAGTGGTCGGAAATATCGCCGCAAGTGATAGCCGCGGCTGGGCGGGAACAACAGCAGCTCAATAATAAGCAACCACCTCTTGCAAGGTGGCTGTGCTATCGGGGCATATCAGGGCTTTAACCGCCAGCTCCAATGGGCGTTCAATCGCTCACCGGGTGGGCTGTCGGCTCAGTGCGAGATCAGCGTCGGTAATCTGGCTTGCCAAATCTGATGCCAGTCTTGCAGCTCACGGCGTGGCATCGGGCGGGCACTGAAAAATCCCTGGCAGACATCGCAGCCCAGCTTGGCCAGCAGTTGCCAGGTCTGTACATCTTCAACCCCTTCGGCAACCGATTTGAGCCCCAGCTTGCGAGCCAGCTCGATACTGGACTCGATAATGGCCAGGCGTGAAGGATCGGCATAGCAGCGATCGACAAACGAACGATCCAGTTTCAGCTCGGTAAAGGGCAGCAGTCTCAACTGTTGCATCGAGGAGTAGCCGGTACCGAAGTCGTCGATAGAGAGGCCAAAGCCGTGCATCCGCAGTCGGGTGAGCGCTTCCAGTGCCTTGCCAAGATCCTGCACAAACGAGCTTTCGGTCACTTCCAGAGTGATCAGTTCAGGGTTGACGCCCAAGCGCTGGCACTGGTTGATCAGGCTGTGGCAGAGATCGCCCTCGATCAGCGAGGTGCTTGACAGGTTCATCGACAGATTGAGGGAGAGGCCAGTCTGTTCCCACAGGTGACAATCCTGCAGCGACTTGTTGATGATGACCTCAGTCAGCTGGTCGATAAGACCGTTATTTTCGGCCAGGGGAATAAACACGTTGGGTGAAATAAGGCCATGTTGCGGATGCTGCCAGCGGGCCAGCGCCTCCATCCCGACCCATTGGCCAGAGGCAAAGGCGACCTTGGGTTGGTACCAGGGCAACAGCTGGTCATTGTCGAGGGCGCGCTGCAACTCATCCACCGTGAGGGTGGGGCCATCCTCCTTGCCAGCAGGGGCTGCGACCGGTGACCAGGCACTGATCAATTGTTGCAACTGTTGTGAGCTCGACGGCTTGTCGATGCGGCCCAGCACATGAAGGCCATAGGCGGCGCTCATGCGCAGCACCGCATCGACCACATCATCTTCCAGCGCACTGGAGAGGATGATCCCGCCTTGAAAGCCCCCCAACGAGAGGCGGCGCAGGAGCGCCATGCCATCCATGCCGGGCATCCGCAGGTCGCACAGCACAATGTCGATGCTGTGATTCTGGCACTGGGTCAGCGCCTCGATGCCGTCCCCCGCCTCCAGCAGGTGTTGATAACCGAGCGCCCGGATCTGGTGCATCAGAGTCTTGCGCTGAAACGCATGGTCTTCCACGACCATGATGACCAGCTCATTTGCTGCTTTATTCATGGAGCCACAATCCCATGTTATGTTCAACGTCGTTCATCAATTCGCTTACCCCTTGCCCCAAATGTTCAAGCTCATTGAGTTGTTTCAGACGCGCCGCAGATTCAAGCTTGGCCGCCTGTTCTGCCAACAGTACTTCACCAACCATTCTGGCTGCCCCCTTGATGCGGTGGGCGACCTCCACTAATTCTTCGCTATCACCAGCGGCGATCGCATGCTCCATATCTTGGCAATCTTTGCGATTAGAGGCGATGTACTCACCGGCCATGCTTTTGGCGGTCTCGAGATCGCCAAACAGCCCTTGCCAGCGTTCGCCTAATGTGGACGCAGTATCAGCCGCTGACAAGCGGGTTGCCGCTGCAGGTGCCGCAGGCAACCAGCGGGTTAACATCTGGCGCAGCGACTCCAGCGAGTAGGGTTTGAACAGCATGCCATTCATGCCCGCGGCCTCCATACGAGCAGAGGCTTCTTCCGAGGTGTCGGCGGTGACCCCGATGATCGGGGCCTCTACCCCTTGTGCCCGCAAGGTTTGGGTCAGAGTGTAACCATCCAGCTTGGGCATATGACAGTCGGTGAGCAGTAGCGCGAAGTGCTCATTTTGCCAGGCATGCAACGCTTTTTCGCCATCTTCCACCACGTGGCAATCTACCCCCAAAATAGCCAGCTGGCGGGTCAACAGGGCACGATTGACCAGATGATCGTCTGCTACCAGCACCCGGCCCCCCAGTTTTTCGATGCTGGCTATCCCGTGGGTGACTGCGCGCTCGGTCGTCAATTCGCGACAGCTCTCGAGCAAGAGGTCAGGATAGAGGGGGGAGTGACCCAGGCGCCACCAATGTTCGGAGCCCATCCGTGCCCGCAGCGCTTCGCGAGGCGAGATCACCACCCCTTTGAGTGAACTGCTTTGCAACAAGGTGTGCCAGTCACTCCCCAGCGCGGTTTCAAGGGCGCACTCTTCAGCCAGTAGCAAGCCGCTCAGACCCTCTGTCAGCTGCTGTGCATCCAGTGGCATTAATGTGGCACCCAGCCTAGCCATGGTGGCCTGCAAGCCAGGGTCATCACCTACAAACCACCATTCGCTGCCCGCGAGGGCTAGCGGTTCCCACTGACCATTCACCAGTGGGAGCGTGAAACTGAAACAGGAGCCTTCACCGGCCTGACTGCTAACCGCTAGGGTACCGCCCATTTTTTTAACTAGCTGTTCACAGATGGTCAGACCGAGACCGGTACCGCCAAAGCGGCGGGTGATATCGGACTCCACCTGTTCAAACGGGGTGAAGAGCAGCCCGAGTTTCTCTGTGGCGATGCCGATCCCGGTATCAGTGACGGCGATCACCAACTGCTGTTCGACGTAACTGGCCCGGATAGTAACAGAGCCTCGCTCGGTGAATTTCACCGCATTATTGAGCAGGTTGGAGATGACCTGGCCGACTCTGATCGGGTCGATATCTGCCAGATCTGGCAGGGCATCATCCCAGTGGATCGCCACTTTCAACCCTTTGCCATAGGCCAGGGTGGCGTGGCCTCGGATCACATCGCAAACGACCGATTGCAGACGGCAAGATTGGGGATTGAGGTTGAGCTGACCCGCTTCAATTTTGGAAAAATCGAGGATGTCGTTGACCAGATAAAGCAGGTTATTGGCCGAGCTCTCCACATTGCGCAGCAGATAGCGCTGATCATCATTGAGCTCGCTCATGCGCAGTAGCTCCAGCATGCCATGCATACCCGAGATGGGGGTTCTCAGCTCATGGCTCATGGTCGCCAAAAAGCGGCTACGGGCCTGCATCGCATGCTCGGCATTGGCGCGGGCTTTACGCAGTTCGTGCTCTTGCTGCTTGAGGGCGGTGATATCTTGCACCACCCCGTTCAGCAACAGTGCGCCACTCTCTTGTTGTACAAAGTTGCCACGTATCTGCAAATTACGCTCGCCTTGCAGGGCTGGTACTATGACTTCCAGCTCCAGCGGAGCAAGGGTGCGGGCATGGGTGGCCACCTTCTCGGCAAATACCGTCTGGGCCTCATCGTCCAGACCGAAGATGGCGCCACCGGACTCTGACGCCAGCAAGGTCTGCTGGGGGATGCCCAGAATGTCACTCGCCCCTTGCGATAGGTATAAAAAGCGCCCCTTGCCAACTCCTTGCCACAGATATTGGTAGACCACCCCGGGCATGCTGTCGGTGATATCCCGCAGCCGGGCTTCCACTTCACGCACTTTGTCTTCGGCCGCAGTCAGGGCGCTGATATCGGTTAATACCGTTAATACCCCCTGAATCGTGCCATCTGATGCGCGGTAAGGCTGTTTGATATAGACAACATTAAGGGGATCTTTATCTGGTCGCCGTGTTTGGCCGGTGCCTTCAAACATCTCTCCGGTGTCCCAAACCCGCTGCTCGTCGCGCAGCATCTGCTCCCGCTCGGGAGGGGTCATGTGACCCCAGCCATCGCCAGTGGGATCCGCCCCGATAAACAGCGACCGATAGGCCTGATTACACAGGGTTAGCTGGTGCTGTCTATCCCGCAAGGCCACCATATTGGGCAGGGAGTCGAGTAAGGTCTGCACAAACAACAATTGCTGGTTGAGTTTTTCCTCGGCCCGCTGGCGTTGCGCAATCTCGCGCTGCAGGGCACGAGTCCACGCCCAAAACAGGGCAAACAGCAGGGTCGCAGCTGTGCCAACCATGACGAACCAGAGCAGCACGGTTTGGGCATTGATCCCGGTTTGTACGCTCATCGACAGCCAGCGTTTTTCCAGTTTGTCGAGCTCCTCCGGTGGTATTGAATAGAGCACCTTGGTCAGGATCTGCTGCAGCATGGGGTCTGTTCGAGTTGCCATGGCCAGTGGGAGGCGCAAATCCTTCCCGGTGTAGACGACCTCGTAGCGCTCACTCACCCGTTGGTCCATCGATGGCAGGGGCAGCATGACATAATCTGCATCGCCGTTATCCAGCAGCTCCAGCAACCGGCCGTCACTGTGTACTTCGACGACATGTGCTCCAACCGTCGTCAATAGTGCTTTGTCTACCGACCCCAGTACCATGCCGACTCGCTTGCCCTGTAACGACGAAATGGTGGCGAGGTCGGTGCTGCCTTTGGGGCCAATGACCACCCGATCGATAAACAGATATCCGGGGGTAAACAGCGAAAAATGATTGCGTTCACGAGTTGGGGCTATCGCAGGAATAAAATCAATCTGTTGTAATTTCAGCAGATTTTGGGTTTCACTCCAGTTATTCGTGCGTACCAGAGAGAACTCCAGCCCGGAATATTGATGCATCAACTCCATCAGGTCGGCCACAAACCCAACCATTTGCCCCCAATAATTGAACTCGCTCATTGATGCCCAGTGAGGGGAGACACCGTAGGTGAGGATGGGATGTTGACTGAGCCACTGCCGCTCCTCGGCACTCAGTTGCAGTGATTTACTCTCCCCGGAGCTGGTATTCAGGTTTGTGGTGGTTACCTTCAGCATGAAACGGCGATCCTCAACCGGTATCTGGTTAAACGCCTTGCTGACCAGGCTAACCAGAGCCGCATGTTGCTGATTCATATTGATAGCCAGTGACGTGGGGGCAACCCACGTTGGCATGGCTAGGGTAAATCCGGTGTTGGGGTGTTGCTCTTGCAGCATCAGCAACGACGGCATATCAGCCATATAGGCATCAGCCAGCCGCTGCTTGATCATAAAGGCCGCCTCACTATCACTGTCCGCCTCGACCACCCGCTTCATGCCCAATTTTTTCAATTCATTGCATGAGCTGACGCCAGCGACACAGACCCAGCGCAAGGTGTTGGCGTCCTGCTGAGACAGCACAGTTTTGCCATTAGCTAGCAATACCCCCCGTGGCGTGGTGAGTAAAAAGGGGATGGAAACAAGATTGTCCCGCCATTGTTCACCAGGCTGATAGTTGATCAGCATGTGAACGTCACTGTGCTGCAGGCCTGTCAAGGCCTTGGCGTAGGAGGCGTAGCTCTTGTAGCGCAGGGTCAAGCCAAGCTTTCTGGCGATCTGTTGCGCCATCTCGGGGACCGGACCGGAAAACCGCTGTTCTGCATCCTTATAGCTGTAGGGAGGATCTCCCATCATCGGCATCCCGATGATCAGCTCCTTGTTAGAAGAGAGCCAAGCGCGTTCAGCAAAATCCAGTTCATCTTCATTCAAAGATGTATGGGCGTGCGCACCCATGCAGCAGAGCAGTAGCAGGAGAAACAGGAATAGGCGATTACATTGGCGGAGCATCAGAAGGAATCCAACAAAATTGGGCGCGTATTGTAAGCGCTTTAAATTGCAGCGGCCAACATCAATTTACTCAATATGGATCCGCGACATACCGACGTGCAGGTGTGAGCCGGGGCCCCAGGATTGCAATGTGATCATAAGGCCTTTGTACCCCACAGTGCGATGGTGCGTCCGGTGTTTTTTTCTGCCAAAGGTCATGCCAGGGAGATGCGGGTAATCCGGTGCTTCTCTATCCGGTAGCAAGGGGTTCTATTGGTGTTGTGATTGCTCAAGTTTGCTCAATATGCGCGACATGATGCCATTGTGGCGACTTGCCTGGGCGCAGGGTGATAGACCACTCTCCGTTCCGGTCGTTATAACTCCAGCTCGATAATGGGGAGTTCCCACCGCTCACTGCGACATTGTTCCTGGTAGGCGTCGTCTGTCTATCAGCCTCTTGTGCCAGCGCATTTAACTCCTTGAGGGAGAGATCCTGCGGGCCCTTGAGATTGAGCTCACGCTCAGCCAGGATGGCGCCCAGATGACGCAGTTTTTCATCCCGGGTCAGCTCAAGGTCAAAGGAAAGGATCTTGTCATCCTCAAACAGGGCCACGACATCAGTCGAGTTCATTAATAGCCATCTCCATCTGGCGTTGACCTCTCATGGCGATAATAAGTGCCAAAAGATCAGTGAGTTGGCCGAATATTACCCGAAATGTTGAATGGTGGCATCATTCAGAGCCCTCTGGTTGCAGTTCTTTTGGCGGACATCCGGTTTTGGTAAATGCCTCTGCCCCCTTAATCGTTCATGTTTGGAAAGTGTCGTCCTTATCATGGCCAACCCACTGATCTTGTGAGACTATTTCCCTTCCTTCGCCGATCGGAACGCATTGTGTCCCTCGACTACTACCAGCGCCACGCCACCGAGTTGGCTACCCGTTACCAGCAGGTGTCTGCGCGCGCCGTTCACGGTGACTGGCTCACTCTGCTGGAGCCTTGGCTCGTGGCGGCGCCGCGCAGTTTGCTCGATGTGGGGGCTGGCAGTGGTCGGGATGCTGCGTTTTTAGCCGGGCTCCATCAGGGCCACAGTGTGGTCGCTGTCGAGCCCTGTCAGGCACTCGCTCTACGGGGGCAATGTCATACCCGTGAGGCTGCGGTGGCGTGGGTCAATGACGCTATGCCTGATCTCTCTCGCGTGACGGGTACTTTTGATCTGATTTTGCTCAGTGCTGTCTGGATGCATCTACCACCGGAGTCTCGCCCCTTGGCTCTGGCACGTCTTCATGAGCTGCTTTCACCAGATGGTTATCTGGTGCTGAGTCTTCGTCTGGTTATCTCGGAGCTGGAGATGCGGGAGCGGGCCATGTATCCGGTGGCTGCCGATGAAGTGGAGCGGCTTGCATTGGGGGAGGGGATGATACTGCTCCATGTGTCAGAACCACAGACGGATGTCTTGGCGCGTAGCGGGTTGCGTTGGCAGAGTCTGATCCTTGGGGGCGAGCATGCACGCCTCCCCTGAGCAGCAACTCGCCTTTATTGCTTATTTGCAACGCATCTTTACCGAGGGAGATTTTGTTGCCACTTACAAGTGCGCCTTGCTGCACGGGATTGCAGATATCGCAATTGAGCGCAGCAGCGAGACCCATGATCTGACTGCGGCGCGCACCATTACGCTGGACGAACTGGCCACCAAGTTTGTGGAGCTCTATTGGCAGCACAGTCTGCCCTACTCGGCGACGGGAGAAACGGCTACCTTGCTCAAGCAGAGCAGCGGTCGTCAGGCCATCATGCTGACGGAGTTGTCCAGGCTGCGTGAAGAGGGTGTCCGTTCGGTGACTGCACTGCGTCGTCACGATGCCTGGCGGCCTCTCCTTGCCCGAGTTCGGCGCATCCTTATTGAGGGTCCTTTGTGGCGTCTGCAGATCCTGGGTGGGCGAGAGGAGTGCCACCTCTATCCGCACCAAAGGGGCGCGGATCATATCTGCCTTAACCCCGGCATTCTCTACAGTCTTCACCGCTTTCATGATCTGGTGGTCTCCCTCTCCCGACAGCATTGGCTGCAGCTTATCTGCGACGTCAAGGGGAATCAGCCACTGATTGGCCCAAGTGTGGGGCTGGAGAATTTTCTCTTTGGTTCAAGCCGTCAGGCGCTGGGGCGGGTAGGGGATGTATTGAGGGACTTGCAGGGGGGAACCTGTTTTTACTGTAACAGGGCGATACACGGGAGTGGTGAGGTAGACCATTTCATCCCCTGGCGTCGTTATCCAATCGATTTGGGCCATAACTTCGTATTGGCACACGCCAACTGTAACCGGAGCAAGCGGGATTTTCTCGCCGCTCCCGAGCACAGGGATGCCTGGTACGAGCAGAATATCCTGACTCACGGGGTGTACCTTACTGGCGAGCTGGCCCCTTGGTGAGCGTTGATGCCGAGCGCTCTACCTCCATCGCCACTTGGGCCTATCAGCAAGCCGCCCGTGAGCATGCCCGGCTGTGGTGTGGTATTGACCAGTTTGTGGATGTAACAGCCCCTAGTGTGAAGATTCCCCTGCGCTTTTTATGAGACGTTGAGGCTTTCAAGCTCGATAAAAAAGGGCCAACTCTTGCGAGGTGGCCCTTTCCAAACGTTTGGTGGAGCTGGGGGGATTTGAACCCCCGGACTGTGCAGCTTTACCAATTGAACTATAAGGCTTTTTTATTTTCCTGTTGGATTTTGGATCAGGATTGGCGCTTTTGCTGTCTGGCCGTCGTACTCGGCGAGGTAGGATCCGTAGTGTCGAAATAGCATCTCCGGCCCCTTGTGTCCCATCTGCGTGGCGAGCCAAAACAGGTTGCAGCCGCGGCTGATATTGGCCGTGGCGAAGGTGTGTCTGGTCTGGTAGAGGTGGCGATAGCGAACACCGGATCGCCGGAGGGTGTAGAGCCAGGCTTTCTTTCTAATAGCGTCGGCACCCGACCACGGCTTATCGAGCTTCGGGTCATCAAATACATACTCTCCGCGCATAAAGGTAAACCGCTTCTGGCTGGCCAGTGCCGCCAGCGCCTCACTTGTCAGCTCAATGGTGCGGGTGCCTGCCCGGGTCTTGGTGGTCTTGATGACCCCGACCACTTTGGCGGACGACACCTGCACGGTGTTACCAATCCAGTCGATTGACCCCCAGCGCAAGGCGCATATTTCGGACGGCCGCATTCCGGTGGCGAAGGCGAAGGCGAACAGGTTTGCCCACTGCTCGTTGATGCCGTTGGCGGTCGATATGATCGCAGCCACCTCGCCCGGGTTGAATGGGTCAACGTCCTTGGCTCCCTGTTCAGGAGTTGAATCCACGTCCAAATATCTGGACACGGTGACCAGCGACACCGGGTTTGATGGTAGCAGCCCATCTGTTACCGCCTCGTCAATGGCGCTGCGCAGGAACGACAGCCTGTTGCGGGCCGTCTTGGCGGTGGTGCTGCTTCTCACCAGCCAGTTCTTTACCTGTGCCGGGGTAAGCTCTGACACCGTGATCCCATGCAGATCGGCCAGCGCCTTGTGGCATTTGCGGTACCCGACCATGGTGGATGGGCTCAAACCACGGCTTTCGCAGCGGTGCAGGTATTCATCCAGATAGTCGGACACCCTGGCGGCGATCGACGCGCCGCCGAACATGCGCAGCTTTTTGGATTTCGGAAAGTAGTCGGCGTAGGCAAACAGGCCGCGCTCTATCTTGCCCTGGATCTCACCGAGTAGGCGGGAGGCATAGCGCACGTTCGCCGTGGTGTTGGGTAGATTGGATAGGGGCTCACGGCAGCGAACCCCCTTGAAGGTAAAGGTGATATTGATGGTATCACCGCGCAGGCTCACGCCGCGTGGGAGCTGTTTTTCATTGCCCACTTTGTCACCTCCGCGATATTAACCCAGCGCTCTTTCACCCCGTCCACGTTAACGATATGAACACCCAGTTGCCAGATGCCGCGCTGAATCCGCTTGTTGATAGTATCCCGATCGGTGATCTCGATGGTGCTCAGGTAGGTGCTGAGCGGGATGGCGTCAGGCATTCTCATTATGATGAGTTGGCCCTGAATTTGGCTGACTGCCGGATCTGCTGCTGTTCCCATGGTGTACGGTCCTCGCGGTTAAAAGAGACTCGAGCCGGTGACGCCCGAGCTGGTTGTAGTAAAAGGTTTGAACTTGCTTGCGGGAGTTGACTGCCTGGTCAAGGTGGTACTCTCCCAGTTCGGTGGTTTTCAGGTTGTGCTGGTTGGCCAGCCTGCCGATGGCTTGGGCGCTCACCCCCAGCTCCTTGCCCAGATCGGTTGCGCTCCAGAGCTGACCGGTTACCCGCGGCGCTTCGATTGGCAAGTCGAAGTGAGCCAGGATGCGGCCGATCTCGGCGAGCTTGGCCGATTGGGAAAGGGTGGGGGAGAGTACGGTATTCACCAGATCGTCCAGCAGTTGGCTGCCCTGGTCGATAAGTTGTAGCTGTTGCATTGGCGTGGCCCTCCTGTCCTTGAGGATGGGGCGCCGGTTGAGTTGAAGGAAGGGCCGTTAATCCTATTCATCAAGGATCGGCACGTAGACATCTGACATGTCTGAGAACAATTCTTCGCCTTCTATGCTGACGCAGTTGACTGAGTTGCTCATGCATATGAGCTCATCAACCACACGCTTTAACTCGTCTCTGTCTAACTCCTCATCATCAAGTAGTTGCTTGACTGTATCCCTGAGCGAGCGAACCTCCTCGCTGAGGTTTCTGCGCCAGCCATTCATGCTAAAGCTAACTTTTGACATCTCACTTTCCCCTCAACTTTGCAGCGGTTGCTGCTTGGGTTCGATTGTCACCACCCCGAGATCGCACTCGAACTGGATGGGATAGCCTTGGTCTGCTGCGACCCAGCACATTACGCGGGCCATGCAGCTCAGGGCCTCCTCAGTCCCGAGCGTCACCATGGCTGCGGTGATCTGCTCGGCAAACTCCTTGTTGTCAGCCATCAGCTCACCCCTCCAACTCCGGCAGCTTGTCGAACTGGTCTTGGGTGAGCATCACGGTTTCTACGTGGTGCGGCCCATCGATGTTCTCGAGCACCCCATCCCGCTCATCTGCCGGTACGATAAAGCTGGCGTTATCGAACTTGATGCAGGCGAACTCGAACTGTTTGAAGTCCTCACATCGTGGAGCGTGGAGGCTAGGCGGAAAGCGGCCATCTTGCGTTTCGGACAGGTCGCGCGCCATTGTCTGGCAGTTGCACATACTCACCCCTTCATAAACAGCTCGGCCGCCACGATGACGGCCAGAATGTTAATGGCCAGGATTGCGATCCCGGCCGCCTTTTGTTTGGTCACGCTTCCCCCTGCTCTACTTTGGTAACCCGGTATGCTTGGCCTCGGTTGATCATGTGGCCTGATGTTGCGTACTCATCCTTGATCTTTTGCATGGCTCTGGATGAGAAGAGGATTCCGGCAAAGAACCCAATGGTTATGGCGGCCACAAGCTCGATGCTCATGCGGTCACCCCATACTTTGCAGCCGGTACCGTCTCATCAACTGGTTCGCCACACTTGCGGCAGCGGAATATGCTGGATCCGTGATCGCTGTAGCGTTGCGGATCCAGTCCTTCTGGAAGTCCTTGATCTGGATAGAATGGGCGCTTTTTGTCGGTGCGGCTGGTGCGGCGCGGGCAGTCCAGCTCGACGCTGATTGGCTCACCGCAGCTGCACTGGTCACGCACCACTTGGCCAAAGATGCCTTCAATGGCGATCCCGGTGCGGGCGGCGATGCGCTCCTGAATACCCTTCTTGGTGATGGACACGGCCATGCGCATCATGCGGAGCAGGTGCTGCTCATCCTTCGCCTCGATGCACTGGCGGATGTGCGCTATCAGCTCTGGCGGCGCGTCGCCAGGGAACTCAGGTTCAGCCTGAACGTCGGCGATGCAGGCCAAGGTGGAGCCCTTGACCATATTCACCAGCTCGGTGACCGCGGCGGGGTTGGCGGAGGCGATGAATGCCGCATCGTGCGCAAAGCAGGTATCGGCAAGCAGGCCATGATCACCGTTAACGCTGGTGTGCCCGTCCGTGCTCCATGTTGCTGGAGTGGCCTTGCCAGCCAGCTCCAGCAGCTTTTCCAAGTCGATGTTCATTTCACATCCTTCATGCTGATCGAGATCCCGACGTAGGGGCACTGGGCGCGGTACACGTCGCGGCCGTGCTCGCGCTCGATGCTCCGGCAGCTAAAGCCGGAGCGGGACTCGGTGGAAATAGAAAGGCCAGCTGGTTGGCTGGCCTGTAGTTGGGCTATCTGGTGCAGGGCGCGCTCGAGGGCCGCCTGCTTGTTGGGGTCAGTCAGCATCGCCACCCCCTGTACCCGATAAAGCCGGGCTCCATGACGCGCCGGAACGGCAGCACCGGGAGGTGGGCTATCAGGGTTTTGAGCTGGGGGTTATCTGGCTGACTGTCGATGGTGACCCGGGCGCCCGGGTTGATCTTGAGGTATCGCTCCCGGGCGTCGGCGGCTTCCTCCCGGGTCAGTCCTGGCTGGATGATGGGGGCTCGGTAGCGCATGGCTCACCTCCTTTGAGCTCACATGTGGCACACAATCCGTGCCAACCGATAAACTCAGCGGCATCGCTGCCGTCTTGGTGCTCTGCGTTGCAGTGAGGGCACTTGACGATTTGCTCACCTCCTTGGCGTGGCGGAAGCCGGAAGGAGTCACCGGTCCACGGAACTTCACCGGTAATGCGCTTGAGCAGCGCTGCTGCATCATGGGTAGGATCGTCACTGAAACCGTTCACGATTGACTGCAGCACGGTGACCAGCTCGAGCTCCTGACCTTCTGTGATAAAGCGCCCGCTGTTTACCTGAGCCACATCAATGGCATGTTCAGCCATGTTGATGGCCTCGGTTGCCAGCTTGATTCGATACTGGATAACTCTTTTTCCGGTTTCATCCTTTATCTCTGGATGCGCCGTGATAAGCACAGCACGGCACATTTTCAGGATGTCTGTCATCCGAATCAGCAGGTTAAGTGGCGGACTCACTGATTGGAGCGGCTCACCTCCTTGTGGCTGCTCATCAAGCGCCAATCGCCGCTCGAATACCGCAAATACCCCCTCAATATGCGGGTGAAAAAGCGCTGTGCTTGCTTCGAGCATCATGGACTTAAAGTCTTTGGCGCCATCGAGGTACCAAGCAGGCAGTGGAAACTTGCCAGCCAGTGCCACCTCAACGCGATCCAGCAGGTCACTGCGATTGGCGCAGTCTTGCGGCAATGGCGGGATAATGCGGCGCATTACCTCATGCGACTCCTGCAGCAGATCCAGCGCCACCTTGTGCTTACTCTGCAACTGGTCGTGCTGCTCCTGCAGTTCGCGGTAGTCGGCGGCGACCGGTGAGGTGGTGGCATCAGTCCATTCTGTGTCAGGACGACCCTGATTCAGGCTGGCCAGCACTCTGTCGCGAGCACCCTTAACCTGATCCCACGCTTCCGCGCCGTTCTGCGCACCTCCTGGTGCGTCGAGCCCTACGCAGATGTCGTGCAGCTCATCCATCATCATGGCGAGTGCGTTGTTGCCGATGCGCTCCAGCACTTTTCCTGCCAGCACGGAGTCGATGGTGTCAATCAGCTCTTCAATCGCCACTGACTTATCTTCGCTTGATTCTTCCATTGCGAAGATGAGCGGGCTTCTCGCTTCGCGCAGCAGGCTCTCCAGTTCCCGCTCGCGTTTGTGGTGGTTAGCCAGCAGCTCCAGCCGCGAGCGCAGCGGGTGCTTATCCGGAACTACGCCAGATAGGATGGCGTTGCTGATTGCGAGCCCGGTGCTGTTCCTCTCCTCAAGGAGCTGATTGATGCGCTGATTCAGTGGGTCTACTTCGGAAAAGGGGACAAATGACCCCTGTTCATGCTCTTCCATGCAGAGCCCAAACGCGCCGCGCTTGTCGCTCGATGTGCAGTTGTATCGCTTCACGATTGCTCTCCTTCCGAATTGGACATGGCTCTGGCCTTGATCATGTTGAGCGCGTCGCGCACATCAGACAGCTCAAAGTCGCCTTTGATTTGTGCGTGCCGGAACGCCATGGAGATAAACTCCATGATTTGCTCGTCAGTCCACTCAAGAGCTGACGACAAGGCATCCCGCTGCTTGGTCATGGCTTCCAGCTTCTCAACCGGCGTGAGCCCTTCGGTTCGTTGCAGGGTGATGGTGAATGGGCCAAGCTCAGGCCGAGCCCCTTTCACTTCCAGATAGTTGGTGGCTCCGCGCTCGACGAAGAGGCTGCTGTAAGCGGCGATAAGAGCCTTCTCTGCCAGCTCGGGGTGCTTGGCCACAAACTCGGCCAGGGTCACGCCCTCCAGCTCCTCGGTTGGGTAGCCGTCCAGCAGGTTCCAGCAGGCGACGATGCGGCGGCCGTTTTCCTTGCCTTCGCAGTTGGGAAAGCCTGCGTCATCCCGGGGCCACAGCTCACAGACCCCAGTGCCATCGGTAGATCCGACCGACTGGCCGTTACGAAAAAGGGCCAGAAGGCCCTTGGTGTGTGCGGTCATGCGGCCTTCTCCTGTCCCAGGCTTTGCTCAGCCGCATAGAACTCGCTACCCAAGATCTCGGTCATCATTGGCCCAACCTTGGCACCGGTGCGCAGGTAAATCGCGCCGCCATGGGCAAACATGGTGAAGCCGCCACCAAACAGCAGCTCACCCCAGTTCAGCCCCATGGACTCATAAAGTGGATTGGCTTCCACAGATTCGGGGAACATGTCCCAGTAGCGATCCTGCAGCTCCTTTTGCTCCTTGGCCTTACCCTTCACCTTCCCCCTGCGTGGGGCTGACAGGTAGTTCTGGTCAGGCTTGGTCCAGAGGTCTTTATCTTCACGCTGGTAGTAGTTGTTCAGCACCAGATGGGCGCACTTGAACCGGTTCACATCACTGCAGAACTTCGGCTTGCCATCAAACTCCTTGCCCAGAGCGGTGGCCTTCTCAATCAGTTCGCTCTTTGCGGATTCAAATGCGGCGTGGGCTGCAAGCACGCTGGCATCGGTGGTCTTGTAGAAACTGGTCATACTGCAGACTCCTCGCCACCCAAGGCGGCAAACAGGGCTGGGATAAACTGGGACAGCTCGCCGGTCACCAGTGCAAAGTCGGCGTCCATGCGGGCAACCGGATCCTCGCTGGTGATGTCGTCGTTCTGCTCGCGCAGCTCCTCGCTGAACTTGAGGCGCTTGATGGAGAGGTCATCACCCAGCACGAAGCTGATGCTCTCACCCCAGCAAAGGGCCAACTTGGTGACCAGTTTGTCGTTGGCGAGGTGGTTTTTTACCTCATCGGTCATCAAATCCTGCTGCTTGAAGCGGGCGATCCCGCCGTGCTCCATGGCGCTGCGCAGCTCGGATTCATCTTCCAGAGTGAAAGCGGCTGGCAGGTTGCCCTCTTGCAGCCACTCGGTCATGGTGATTTCTGGCGGGTTCTTGAGCGCCACCGGTACCACCGGCAGGCTGCCGATGGACTTGCGCAGCAGGGCCAGCACGTCGTCAGCCTTCTTGGCGGAGGGGGCATCGACCATCAGCAGGCCGTCTGCCGGGTTGATCCACGCGTAGGTGTTGGTCGTGCGGCTGAATGCGCGCGGCAGCAGGGTGTGGAGGATCTCCTCTTTCAGCGCTTCCTTCTCTTTCTTCTTGAGGGCGCGTCCCTGTTCGAACTCGATCGCCTCTACCTTCTCGGCAAGCTGTTCTTTGACTACGGTGCTGGGCAGCATCTTCTCCTCTTTGCGGGCGCAGATGAGGATTTGGCCGTTGGCGGAGTGGGTCAGAGTTGAGCCGAACTTGCCGAGCGGGCGAGTCCAGCCGAAGCGGGACATGTCCTGGCTGCCGCAGGGGGTGAAGGCGCAGGCTTCGAGCTGGGTTTCCAACTGCTCGGCGGTCAGCTCGAACTGGCGGGTAATGCGGTAAACTTGAAGGTTTTTAAACCACATGGTCGGGGTCCTTTGGTCGGTTAGTTGCGGGCTTTCGCCTGCAGGTCGTGGAGTTTCTTGGCGGCTGCTTCGGCTTGTGGCCGGTTGCAGATGGTCCCGCCAGGCAGTACAAACTTGCCGCGCTGCTTTGGGTGGGGCATGACGACGCCCAACCCAATGACTACCGCGCCGCAGTAGGGGTTTCCTGTGTCTTTCATGGTGGTCCTCGACTTATCAACAGGATCTGTGATGGAGGCGGTTAGTAACCGGTGGGTATCAGGCTGCTTTTCTGGCGCTGATGCCGCGAACAAAGGGGATGCGGGGTGATGCGCCAACCTTCATGGTGGGAAAGGCAATCAGGGCACAGCCGAAGTTGGCCCCGTTCTTCTTGGTAACACCATCTCTCTCGTAGAACTGGTAGCGGCCATCCGGCTCGTAGATGATCATATCTTCGGCCAGCAAGCTGCGCCACCAGATAGTTAGCGGCTCGTATGGGAGCAGCATCATCCCCGGTCTGCCGTTGGCCTGCTGCTGGCGGGCCTGCGTGATGAACTCTGGTTTCAGGTCGAACGGCGGGTTGCACCACCAGTGCTCTGGCCAGTCAAGGTTGAGGCTGTCGATACCCATGCAGACCGTGCCTGCCAGCTCAGCCTCGTGCATCTGGGCGCGAACATCATCACTGGTGCGGTAGTCCAGCAGTCGCTCCAGCAGCAGATGACTGGTGAAGTAGCGGCTGCACTTGGCGGTGAGCGGCTCAGCGGCCACATCGCACTCGAAGTTGCGACCATAGAGCGCCTGCGCATCGGCAAAGCACTCCCATGTGGTGGCCCAGAAGTTCTTATCGCTGGCCGGAGTGCCGCTATCAATCAGAATTGCCATTGGCAGCCTCCTTTCTGGCTTTGTTGTATCTGGCCGCGTCCTCGCAGTCATCAAGGTGACTGGCGCCATACTTCTCTCTGGCAGCCTCGGCGCAGGAATATGCCTCGTATGGGTTAAGTCCCCAGGTCACCTTGCCGCAGTGATAGCAGTTGCCGCGGTGGCGGCCGGTTGTCGGTCGCTCGCGGCGGCGCTTTGGCTTGCGGATCCCGGCAACTGTGATCATGCGGCGCTCGTTGACGTTACGCGCTTGGAATGTGCGGCGGCTGATGGACTTCACATACTCAAGCGGGTAAAAGGCAACATCATCGTTCCACAAGGCGTGTCTTACCTCCTCGGCGGTCAAGATCAGCGCATCTGACAGGCATACTGTCGAACCCTTCTGGGCCTTCCAGTAGACGTCGTTCCCGTCAAAATCACCGATACAGCAGTGGATCACATACTGATCGCAGCCTGTTGCCAGGCCAGCCTTGCTGTCATCCAGATACTGGTGATCCACCCGCACGGTAACGAGCTCATCGACCAGTGCCTTGCTTAGCGGCACATCGGTGTAACGGTCATTGAAGTGGCTCTGGGCCTCCTCCAGCGTGTAGACGTGGGCCTTGTCCAAGTTTGTGGTGTAACCGTTGCCGTTTTCCGCCCAGAACATGCAGGAGCTGCCGGTGTTACCTCTGGTGTCGCGCAGATAGAAGCCTGTCATGCCGCCTCCTTGTGCTGTTCCGGTTGCTGGCTGGCTGCGAACTGCTCCTCCCACAGCTTCACCTTGAGCTCGCAGGCGTAGACGATCTGGCCGATCAGCTTCTCGCCAAGCCCCTTGACCTTATTCAGGGCTGCCCCCTGGTTGCTCATCACCTTGTAGAGGGTGTCGAGCCCGGCCTCTTCCAGCGGTCTGATCACGCGCGGCGGCAGAGCGCATTCGTGAATGCTGACCGTCTTGGCCCAGGTGGCGCGCGGCAGCAGGTGCGGGTGGCTCTTTTCCAGCGCCTCGAGCATGAAGTTGAAGATATCCTGCGTCATGGCGTCAGGGGCGCCAGCACCGAACGGGGTAGGGTAGATGGGGTTCATCCACTGGCTCAGCATGACCGAGCAGCCGGAGCCATCAGATTTCATGGCGTGCAGCTTCCAGTTGAGGTCGTTGATGAGGTAGGGGAGGTTGGATTTCAGGCCATGATCCACCAGGTAGACGTTCCAGAGCGCGCCGTCCGCGCCCTTGTAGGTCTTGGCCAGGTGCTTGAACCAGACCAGCTTGGCATCGCGGCAGCTCTCCAGCTCCATGATGACGCCGTGGCGGCTTTCCAGCTCGCGATCCTGCTCGTTGATGGCGTCCAGTAGGTCTTTGATGCGGCGCTCGAGTTTCAGCACCTCGGCGCGGTAGGCGGCCTCGTTGCTCTTGTGCTTGGCGATCGCGGTGCGCTGCTGCTCCAGCAGGTCGTTTTTCTCCTTGATGCGGCGCTTCATGGCTGCCGGATCCATGGCCTTGAAGTCAGCCAGTTGGCGATCTGTCTGGCGGGCGGTGAATTGCAGGGCGCTGAATTTGGCCTCTACCTCGTTCAGGGCTCGCTGCGCCTTGTAGAGCTCGGCTTCTTTGGCCTCCAGCTCGGCTGTGCCTTCTTGCCGTGCTGCTGCAATGCGCTGCTCGGCCTCCGCTACCTGCTGGCGCAGCTGGCTGACCAGTGCGATCTGGTCATTCAGCTCGCCATCCCGGGCTTCTAACTCGCCGATGAGCCCGTTGAACTCGTCGATATGGGCATTGGCTGCCTCGCTGATCATGGTTAAATTGGCGGTGAGCAGGCTTTCAAAGCTGCCGATGGCGGCCTTAGCGGGGCCGTCCGGCATTAGCAGGATGTTGCGGATCTGGCTGGTGAGGGTATTCAGGGCGAGGCTGGTTGCCTCGCTGGGGTTAAGTTCGGTGGTCATTGGTCGGGGTCCTGTTAATGATGGCTCGGCTGCTGGTAGCGGGCATGCAGGTTTTCGCTGTCAATCCAGCGGGTAGCCAGCACGATCAAGGCGCGCTGGCCGTCCGGTTTGACGGTGGCGCCGCGCTTGCGGTATGCCTCCATCGCTTTATCTCGCTCCAACGTAGTGAGGTAGGCTTGAGCAAATTTCATGTCAACCTCAGTAGTTGATGGTCAGGTGGTCGATCTTGTTTCCGGCGATTTTCTTGACGAGGTTCACGGCGACATCCTCAGAGAGACCCAGCCCCATCAAGTCCATCACGATGGCGCTGTTGATGCGGCCACGGTGAGCGCGGTCTGCTGCGCGGAGGGCATCTTCTTCTGCTTTCAGGTGCTGTTCGTGCTCAATGCGCTGGCGCTCTTGCTCGGCTGCGCGTGCTGCAGCCTCTTCGGCTTGGCGGCGGGCATTTTCTTCGGCCTGCACGCGGCGTTGTTCTGCCTGCTGGCGGGCCAGCTCTGCGGCTTCGGCGTCGCGGATGGCTTGCTGCTCGCGCTCTTTGGCTTCGCGTTCGCGGCGCTCGGCATCGAGGCGGGCCTGCTCCTGGCGCTTGGCCTCCGCTGCGGCGGCCTGCTCTGCGATGAGGCGTTCACGGTCTGCCTGCTCGCGGGCGGCAGCCTCTTGGCGCAGGCGCTCCAGCTCGGCGGCTTGCGCTTCCCGCGCCTTGGCCTTCTCAATGGCGGTGCGCAGGTGCAGCACAGCGGCATCCTTGGCCACACTGGCTTGGGGGGTCACTTCTTCCCAGCTATCGTCGATGGCGATCGCTTCAATCTGCTGCAGGTAGTGCTCCAACTCGGCGCTCGGCAGCTCGGCGGAGGTCTGCTTGGCTATGGAGAAGGCCAGCATACGTTCTTGCAGGGCTGCCACCCTGGCTGCTTCTGCTGCTTCGTACTGGTTGAGAGGCGCGCGCACTTCGTCTTTCAGGGCGTCCATGAAATCACGGAAAATCTTACGGTTGGCATCGAGCTTTTTGGGTTTCGCTTTGAGTTCGTCAGCTAGCTCCTTGCCAAAGCCCTCTCCGTACACTTTGAATCGGGCGCAGGAGTGGGCCAGGCTAGCAATCTGCTTGCGCCCCTTTGGCGTGGATGCGTCTGGCACGATGCTTGTCACCTGCTTACGCACTGATTCAAGCATCTCTTGGAGACCAACTCCGTCAATAAACAGGGCATTAATGCTGGTAGGTTCGATGACAACCAGTTGGGTCTGGGCGGTGTCGGTCTTGGCTTGTTCGGTCATGTTGGGGTCCTTGTGGCGCTCGGCCATAAAAAAGCCCGCTGGTTGGCGGGCTGAATGGGTTGAAGTGGTGGGTTACGCTTGCGGCTGGTCGAGTTGCTTTTTGCGCTCGCCAGCGACCTGCTTGATGCCTTTGACTATCTGCGGGTCGTCGGTGCCGCTGGCCCACTCCCAAGCGGCGGTATAGGCCTTTTGCCACTCCTCCACCGATGACACCCCGTCTATGGCGGCGCAGTGGTCGGCGTAGGCGCCAGCATGGTCAACCAGATCGGTTGTTTCGATAGGCTGTTCAGGCTGTGGCTGTGGTTCAGCGCTGCGCTTTTCCTCAGTAACTTTGGTAGGGTTGCTTTCTTGGCGCATTGCGCTGAGCGCGCGGCTTTTCTCTGGCTGGGCTTCTTCCTCCTTCGACTTGAACCAGTCGCCAGGCTTGCTCATGCCATCCCGCAGAGAGGCATAAATCTTGCGCATTTGGACGTACTGGGCTGGTAGCATTGCGTCCGCACGCCTGCCGAGATATGCCTGTACCTGCTCTGTTGTCACCCCAAACTCAGCACTGAACGTATCAAGCATGCGCTTGATCGACTCCGGGCTGGTGTCGGCGTGGGTGTTGAGGGTTACCTCGCACTGGCGCTGCGCGGCCTCGATGACATCGCCCGGGATCACCCCGAGAATGCACGCCCGCAACCGGCGAGCGCCATTGTTTGCCACCAACTCGTAGATATCGCGCGGATCTTCCAGTCGCTTTTGCCCGTTTCTGGTGTGGCGGATGTGAGGCACAGTGAAGATCTTTAGCTGCTTGGTGTTGGTTTCAACGTCCCAAGCAAACGCCTCAACGATGGATTCGCCTTTGCGCTGCTCCAGCTCGCGGATGCCGAACTGCATATTCCCCCACGCCTGAGCCAGCGCCTCCGCCAGTCTGATGCTTGGGCCGGTCACATCGGCACCGCCGCGGTTGTAGCTGTACAGCGCGCCCTCTGCCAAAGTTGGGCGGGAGCAGGCTTGCAGAATGCGATCTGTGGCCTCAACAGGGTTGCGTGGGAACTTCTTGGCAATAACCATGGCCGCCTGCACTTCCTGAATGGCCCGCTGCTGCTCAACAGCCACCAATCCTTGCTCTTGGCGCTGGCTTGCTGCGCCGAATGGGTTTGAAACTGCTTGGTTCACGCTGCTCTCCTTGCCCATGCCGGGCGGGTAAGTGGTATCAGGTCGTGCCAGTCGTTATTGACGCGGCACTCGTGGAATTTGCGCAGGTCGCGGCGGTAGAGGTCTTTGCCAGCCTCTTTCCAATCCTGCTCCAGCGGGCGAACCCGCACCGGGTAGCGGCCGCACTCAATGGATGAGCTAACCGCGATAAAGATGAAGTCCGGGATCTCGCCGTAAATCTCGCGAAAGCCATCGGAGTACATGGCGTCTTGAACGTGGTAGCGGAACTCCTCGACGTGGCGCTCGAAGCGGCCCATGTCGTCCACTTTCTTCACGTCAGCCATGATGGGGAAGTTGTTGAGCTTCTTGTCTGGCCGGCAGCGGCAGAGCTCATCTGTCTCGCGGTCAGTCCAGTAGAGCGACCCCTCGCAGATGCCGTCCTGCTCCAGCAGCCAGCGGGCGTCAGGGTGGGCAAACACGCTTTCGCGCATCAGCTGCAGCTTGCGGTCATCCTCGAACGAGAGAATAGTCTTGCCAAGATCGGCACAATTGGCCAGAAACTCGGCCTCACCCTCCTTGCCAATCTTGGTTTGCCGGTTGAACTTCGGCGCTATGATGAAGCGATCCTTGAAATCTTCCGGCTCCAGCAGCAGGCAGTGCAGGGCGGTACCCATGTCCAGCGCCTTGAGCTTTTCCTCATCTACCGGCGCGCTCTTGCGCCAGACGTAAGTGGCGGGGCTCACGGCAATGTCGTCGAGCTGGGATTTGCTGACACCATCCCCATTGTGGTAATCCTCGTTGGAGAGGCCCAGCACCAGCCCTTGCGGCATGGCCAGGCTGGTATCGACGGCGGCGTTCATGCTGCACCGCCTGCGACGTACACATCGTCATGCAGAGCGTTAGGCTGGGGAGTGCGATCTCCTTTGGCGATGGCATCTGTGCACTGGTCACGAATAACCATCATGTTGTGGGTCATGTTGCTGCCAGACGCGATACGGTGGATCTCTTCCAGCGCCGCCAGCAGCTCGTCGCGCTGCTGCTCAACATCCAGCAACTGAGTGCCGACGGCAGCAACCAACCCTTTCTGCTCCATCTCATCGGTCGGCAGGCCTCGGCAAGCATTAACGCAAGCCACGATGCGGCGGGCGTTTTCACGCTGTTCGTCACTGAACTCCCTGTCGTCAACATCAATCCACAACTTGGCGATAGTTCCACCATTCTTATGGCATACCTTGACGAATGCGTCGCTGTCGTCATCGACTTCAACAGCGTTCCACGGCTCATTGGTGTGCTGTTTCATGCTGCGCTCCTGTGCTGGTATTGCTCCCACTGCTCGGCGCTCATAGCGTCGTGCAACTGGGCAACGTGGTTACTCCATGCCTGCTCGGCCATGGCTTTCAGTGCGGCATCCATCACCTGCTGGATCAGCAGGGTGAGCGGCACCTTGTCGCCGGAGACCATCAGCAGGTAGATGGCTTGGTTGAATTGAGTGGCGCGATCGTCATCAGCCTCGGCTAGCAGCGTGGCTGCGTCGGTATCGAGCTGGCCGGTTAGCAGCAGCGGGAGGTTGCTCTCAACCCACTGAGCAACCCACTCAGCCTCGGCGTTAGCCTCGGCCTCGCGGCTTTCCAGCAGGGCGAGCAGGGTGGTTTCATTGGTCATTTTGCTTCTCCAGCTCAGCGAGCAGGGCGTCTGCGTAGTGGGTGCGCCACGCGAAATACATGGCGCGGTGACCGGCTGGCGTCATCTCTACGAAGAACGTTTGACAGATCGGGTCGTACTCTGACAGCGATTCAGCAAAATACTGCCCATTGCCCTCGTTGCTGCGGCTCCAATCTCGACTGAACCAGTCAGGCATTTCAGGAGCGTGCATCGCCATCATTTCGCGCTTGGTTAGGCCAGCCATAACCCCGACATTTGCCATTCCAGCGCTACTCCAGTGCACTGGAGAGCCGTTTTCGTTAACCAGCGGCATGGCTGGCATATCTGCGTTTTTCATGGCTACATCTCCATTTCAAGCCGCAGGGCGCGCTGCTCTTGATACTCTTCGATGGCGCGGCGGGTGGCGGTACGTTCGTGGGCGCTTCGGCGTTCTGCTGCGCTGGGTTCGACGCTCACGCTGTAGCGGTGTTCAGTGCGGGGCGGCATGGAGCCGCGAAAGCCCATTACCTGGGCTTCGGTCAGATTTTTCATGGTCGGGGTCCTCTTGGTTATCCGAAGGCGGCCACAGCTTCGACGCTATGTTGTTGCCAGCTCCACCGGAGCCGCCTTGGGATACCCGCTGTTGCCAGCGGGCAGCCATTTCTTGATTGGGTATTGCTTGGGTATTTCCTTCTTCACTGTCACACACGCATTCCGGTTCTAACGGGTTAGCGCGCATCCCTACCGACCTCGGGATTCGTGGTTGTGTGTCGGTTTCTAGTTGTTAAAGAGCGAGCTCAGCCGAATTTGGCGTGAGCGGAGCCAAAGCATCCTTGCGGTGCTTGAGAAAGAGGCTTTGGCTACGGCGCTATCAGGGAAGCGCCAGACCCGGAAAATCAGATGGAGTCGAGGTGGTACTGCATGCGCGCGTTCAGCATGGCTCTGTAACCTTGCGGGATGCGGCCAAGGCGTTCATTGGCGATGGCGCGCTTTTCTGCCAGCTTTTGGCGGCGGATATCGTCTGCGATTTCGCTGACGCGGCGGTGGAGGCGTTCTCTGCGAGCTTTGTTGCCGCTTACGTGGTCAGCGATAGTGGCGATGATCTGGTCTGCGCGATGCGCGGCTCTGGAAAAAATGCTCTTGGTCATGGTACATTTACTCCGTTGGTGAGTAGGTCCTCGCTAATACCCGCCGGTCTAACTGGTCGGGGTCCTGATTGCCGGGGTGGTCCCCTGGCATCTGGCGGGATGGTCTCCCGCCCTTCAAAGCCCGCCCTGTGCGGGCTTTGTCGTTCTTACGCGCTGGTTAGGCGCTTTTCACTTCTGCCCTGGTTAGGGGCTGGTTCCTGATTGCCGAGTGTCTGAATCTTGTGTGGTGGCTGGAATCGAACCAGCGCGCGCTACCCGTCGGTACGGCTCTACCTGCTGAGACCTACACCACAACTGTGGATTGCACTGCTCTTGCTTTCAGTCCGGGCGGTTCGACCGATCCAGTCTTGCCAAACTTGCTGGCCTTCCTGTCGCTGCCTTAGGTCCGATGCCGGTATCCTGCCAATGCAATCCCAGTTGTGTTCTGGCTTTTTACTCCGCCAGATCCAGAGGTTTGCCGGTTACGTCTCCGGCCCGGGCTCTCACCGTTCGTGTGGCATTACCCAAGACCTTCACCACGATTGGCCGCCTTCCACGCTGCCCCTTGCTGTATCGGTCTTGGTCTGTTCGATTGCTTTACCGAACAAGGCAAAGGTTAATATTGCCGAACACTTGCGTCAATAGAAAATGTTCGGTTTTGCGAACTATTTTTTTAGTGGGTGATGTCGGGGCCAAATGGCGGGCACAAAAAAGCCCGCACGATGCGGGCTTGATTGAGGTTGTAGCTGTTACTCTTTCGTGTTGCGGCGCAGTTCAACCATGCGGCCGAAGATAATCGCATCCTTGATAGGCACCACGCCCAGGCGCTGATCATCAGTTACCAGCGTAATGCCAGCGAGGCCATCGAGCGCCTTAAGCAACCGATCCTGCTCGCTGCTGACTATCCTCGCCAGCACTACGTCGTTGTGGCGCGGCGTCCGATCGGCAAGATCGATAACGCAGATGTCGCCGCTCTTGATGCCGGAACCAGCAAGGTTGTCATCGTTGGCGATGATGCCGATCAGCTGGCCATCGTAATCGCTGTATATGGTGCCGCGCCCATCAAGGGTGTGCAGGGCATCGGTTGGGTGCTCTGTGAGGTCTGACATTTCCCATACCGCTACTTTGCCGAGGTGCGTATCTGCCACGTAGGTGCCGCTCTCTTTGCCGGTATAGAGCCATAGCGGGTCACAGCCGAGCGCCTTGGCGATAGAGAGCAGGCTACTGACGCGCAGATCCTTGAGCGGGTCAGACAGCAGAACGGATATCACCGCCTTGCTCACGCCTGACTTGCGCACCAGGTCGGCCTGGTTCCAGCCGCGCTCATTGAGCATGTATTTCAGTCGATCTCTGAAAGAGGTCATGTCGCTCTCGTTCGAATAAAAAAACACTCCCTCATTTTGTCCTATTTCTTGTGCGCTATGCCGATGGTTGACTTGTTCGGAAAAGCGAACCAAAATGGGTTCTGTATTACCAGTATCCATAAAAGGACCCCGACCAATGAAGAAAGACCAAGCCATCCAGTTTTTTGGCGGCAGTAACGCTATGGCGCGCGCAGTTGGCGTGACCAAAAGCACTGTATCCGAATGGCCAGATGTCATCCCGGCCAAGTATGCCACGCGCATCCATTTTGCTTCCGGTGGAAAACTTGATTTCGGCCTTGATGACTACCGCCCAGAGCAAACCGAAACCCAGCAGGCCGCCTGACCAGCGACTCGCTTTACCCCGACCACCAGAGGACCAACACCATGGGACGACCAGCCCTGTCTGATCACAAAAAAATGGACACCCTGTCACCCCTGCGAGTGAGAGGCACCGTTGCCCATCGCTCCGTGTGGCAGGAAGTCGGTGCCGAGTGTGGCATGACTGAAACCGCATTTGCCCGCACCTCGCTGCTGATGCTGCTCAATTCCATATCAAAGCATGAGCCACAGATACTGGCGAGAGCCGTCAAACGAGCCAACCGAAGCCTGATTGAGCAGGGTTATCCGCCCGTCACGGTCGAGGAGATCCTGCAAGGGGATGGCCTGCCAGAGTGCGGCCTGCTGACCTTCTCGCCGCGCGATGAGGCCATCTATGACGAGGAGCGCCCCAAGAAGCCGGTGCAAAAGCTCAAAGACCTCATCAACTTCGTTTTAGGGAGATAACCATCATGTTCAGCAATCAAAAAAAACGCCCGACGCCCAAGCACGTCACCGATCGGGATAACGTCATCCTGAAATCTGTCATGCACGAATTGGCATTATTTCTGGACGATGACTCGGTGATCACCATTGCGCAGGCCGCTGGCACTGACCGCACCGCGACCCGGCTTTCCCGCGAGCTGCAGGCCCGCAAGATTGAACGCGCGGAGCACCAGCCCTGCGCATAACCCGTACCGAACAACCCGTGCAAACCATGCCCGCCTAACCATCGGGCTGTTAATCAGGACCTCAACATGACCATGAACCCAACGGCCCCACTGGGCCAACTTCTTTGTGCCGATCTGGATCACTGCCCGATGTGTGGCAGCGAGCTGCGCACCGGTACTGATGACCGCTCCTATGAGTGCCCCGGCTGCGAGTATACGGAGCGGGAGGTATCGCCATGATCTACGGCAGCGTTTGCAGCGGCGTCGAGGCCGCCTCGCTGGCTTGGGAGCCGCTTGGCTGGAACCCTGCGTGGTTCGCCGAGATTGAGCCATTCCCGAGTGCTGCGCTGGCGCACCGCTGGCCGCATGTCACCAACCTTGGCGATATGACCAAGATTGCTACCGCCGTCCTCAAGGGGGATGTTGTGGCTCCCGACATCCTTGTCGGCGGAACGCCATGCCAGGCGTTTTCCGTTGCCGGTGCCCGCGAGGGGCTGGCTGATGACCGTGGTTTCCTGACTATCAAGTACGTGGAGCTTGCCAATGCCATTGATCAAAAACGAGCAGCAGCTGGAGCTGTTCCCTGCATCGCCGTCTGGGAAAACGTCCCGGGCGTCCTCTCGTCCAAAGACAACGCTTTTGGCGCATTCCTTGGCTTCCTTGCCGGGAGCGATATCGAGCTGGAGCCTGGCCTAAAGCCAGAGCAAGGAAAGCAGTCAAAAGTATGGGGTTGGTGCAAAGAAACACGGCAGCACTTCGTTCGCTGGTCAAAGTCTGGTTGTGTGCTTGGACCCCAGCGAGCAATCGCGTGGCGGATCCTTGATGCCCAACATTTCGGAGTGGCCCAACGACGCCGCCGAGTGTTCGTTGTCGCAAGTGCTCGAGAAGGGTTTGATCCCGCAAAGGTTCTTCTTGAGTGCGAAGGCGTGCGCAGGGATTCTGCGCCGAGCAGAGAAGCGGGGAAGGCAGTTGCCGCCCTTACTGCAAACGGCGTTGGAACGTGTGGCGCAGACGACAACCAGGGACAAGCCGGACATCTGATTGCGCAGCATCTTGATGTTGATTGCATCGGCACACTCACGGCAGGGTTTGGAAAGGTTGGAGCCCCAGAGGTGGACGCCTATACCTGCATCCCATGGGCAAACCATGTTGCCGGAACACTCAATGCCAACGGCAAGGCTGCTGGTTCTGCCACACAGCAAGACGCAGAGGCAGGGGTGCTAGTTGTTCACGGCACCCAGTACCCCGACACCAATGTCGAGTTGGCGCACACTATCGGCCGCAATCATGGGCAGGAAAATGCGGTGCTGGTTAAGGGGGTCCGCCGCCTGACGCCGATTGAGTGCGAGCGCCTGCAGGGATTCCCTGATAACCACACCCTGATTCCATGGGCAGTCTATCAGAAGGCCATGCGCAAGGCGGAGGCGTGCATGCCGATCACAGCTACAGACTCAGAGGTTCTGGCTGCGAGAATTGCGGCGCTGTACGAGCCTGGGTTACGCGATCAATCGACAGAAGATTGCCCGGACGGTCCGCGCTACAAAGCGATCGGCAATTCCATGGCGAGACCGTGCATGGAATTCATTGGCCAGCGCATTGACCTGCACCTGTCCGAAATCGACCTTCCAGCTGTCGATGAGGAGGCAGCATGAACACCGTTATCAAATTCCCGGGGCCTGGTGCCCCCATTTCCAAACCTATCAGCAGAGGTAGCAACGTGAGCGAAAACGCCCGCAATGGCTTCCGCCTCGCTTACTCGTCGATGCTGAACGCCCCCTGGTACAAGGACGTAGCCAAGAAGTCAGTGTGGCTGCATTTGCTGCTGGATGCGGCCTACGAGAGCCGTGAAGTCACCTTCAATGGTAACCGCCTTACCATCCATCGCGGCCAGCTGGCTTGCTCTGCCCGTTCGCTCGGTAAAGCGTGCGGGGTATCTGAGGATCAGGCTCGCCGGGCACTGGATTATTTCGAGACGGAAGGGGCGATCAGCAGGACAACCAAGCAGGGCAAGAGTGGCTACACCATCATCAGCCTGCTCAATTTCGATGCGTATCAGCGCGGAGTTTCGCAACACTTTAGCGCGGAGTATGGCGCGGAGTTTGAAGCCGCACCAGATATAGGGTTGGAGGAGGATCTCCAACTCAGCGGTGCTTGGTTAGGTGCGGAGTATCATGCCGAAGATCTTATCATTAATAACAATATAAACTCTGAAGGTAATAAACAGATCTCTTGTTCTGTTTCTGACGAAACAAAACCGGCTAAAAAAACGGCAGAGCCATCAGCCGATTCTCTGGCTGCGCTGAACCACCTCAACGCCGCATGTAGTCGCCGCTATCAGGCCAAGCCCACCACCCTGCAGAACATCAACGCCAGATTGGCGGAGGGCTACGCCGTGGCCGATCTGCAACTGGTGATCGACTTCAAGCGCGAGCACTGGTCTGCAAACCTGAAAATGGCCGAGTACCTGCGGCCAATGACCCTGTTTGCGCCGCAGAAGTTTGCTGGATACCTGGCTGGCGCCCAGCGCTGGGAGCAGATCGGCCGCCCGCGCTGCGTGAACGGCGAGTGGGAGGGCTACGAGGGTAAGCGCAAGCCGATGTCCAACATCGCCGCCGCCCAGCAGCAGGCCCGCGCCCTCATCGAATCGGGAGCTGTCAGCTATGACGACGACACTCCCCTCTAACGTGAAAGCCCTTCCTGCCAACCAAGATGCGCCGCAGATAAGCGATCGCATGGCTGCGTTTATGGCTGAGGAACTGCTGCCGCTGATGGCCGGGAGCTGGCCTGTCAGTGCCAACCAGCTTGATGCCAACGCACGCGGTGTGGCGCTGGCCTGGGGTGGCGTATTGCGTGGGTTCACTCCAGCCCAGATCCGGGAGGTGGTGCTGGATATGGCTGCTGACGTAGATCGCCAGTTCGCGCCCCGCCCTGCTGAGGTTCGGGAGGAGATACTTCGTCGTTTTCCTCCCGCAGTACGGACTGCGCCACGCCAGCTTGAGTTCTCCATCGCGGCGTGCCAGATGGAGGCGACCGTTACCGTGCTGCAGCGTGACGGCGAGGTTACTCGCGATGCAGTGCGGGTCGAGATGGACAGGATACTCACCGACCGCCGCCAACGCGGTTACACCATCACAGGGAGGATTTAGGGATGTTCAACCAAGACGTGATCGCCGCGGTCAAGGCCGCGAAATTTTGCCGGGTGGTGATTTATCCGGCCGTTCGTGGCTGGTGTGGGGAGCGGGTGCTGCTGGAGGTGGCAGACGAAATCTCCGTGCTGGGGCACACCGATTGCCAGCGCGGGGCAGGGCATTGGCTGGTGATTGACACGACGCCTGAGCAAGTAGCGGAGGAGGCCGAACGGCTGAGAGGCGCGCCAGTGCTGGTGTTGCGGGGTGGTGTTGCAAATGGAGCTGTGGATAACTCTGGAGGCGCGGCCCTTGCCAACCCGTGACAAGGGGTATACCGCGCCGTACTATGACTGAGCACGAAAGCCGGACTTAGACCACCCGGCTGATTGACCCAAAGGACCCCTGACCATGACAGCAAAATCGAATACCCGAGATCTATCTGTAGCGACCCAGTTGGGCCGCGTCATCGCCATCATGAGCGACGGCAAGCCACGTACCCTGCGCGACATCGAGCGCGAGTGCTGGCGCCGCTACGGCCAAGCCGATACCCAAGCTGCCATCAGCGCCCGCCTGCGCGAAGTGTGCTGCCACGGCTGGGTGAAACACTCCAGCAACAAGACCATCAACGGCAAGCAGGTGTGGCATTACCACCTGAGCCAGTTCCCCACTGCGGAAGCCGTTGCGGCTAAGGCGGTGGCAGCATGAGAATTTCACTCGCTATCGCATACGCAATCGCTGCCACATCAGCGCATGCTCCGTGGATGCGCTCGCAGCACTTCACATCGTCAGATTCATACTGCATCCCAAACCCGCGCAATGACAGGGCCGCCAAACGCCAGCGTGCCGCCGCCAAGCGCCGCAACAAAGCCAAGCGGGGGTGAGGATGGAGCTCACCCTTCTGAAAATGTCCGGCGGGGTACTTGCCCCGTCCACTCCGGCCGATGCCGAAGCCATCAAGCTGATGCCGATCGGCACCACCATCCTGGCCAAGGGCAAAGGGCGCCGCAATCTGGCGTTTCATCGCCGCTTCTTTGCTCTGCTCAATCTGACGTTCGATTACTGGGAGCCAGCTGGCGGAATGGTGTCACCGGCAGAGCAGGGGATCCTGTCCGGGTTTGTTCGCTATCTCGCCCAGTTTGGCGCTGACAGCGTGCTGGACAAGGCCAAGGATGAGTTTATCGACCAGTTGGCCAGCAGCCGCGTGGAGCGTCATGGCTTCCAAGCGGAGAAGTCGTTTGAGGTGATGCGCAAGTGGCTCACCGTCGAGGCCGGTTATTACACCGTTGTTATGCTGCCTGATGGTGGGATGCGCAAGGAGGCCAAGAGCGTCAGCTTCGCCAAGATGGAGCAGGTCGAGTTCTCAGATCTGTACCGGGCGGTGTTCGGGGTCTGCTGGCGCTATGTGCTGAGCAAGCAGTTTGCCACCGAGGAGGAGGCTGAGAACGCCTGTTCCCAGCTGATGGGGTTCGCAGGATGAGATTCGAGACCAGCCCAATCCGATCCAGTGACCTGCGCGATGGCGCTCGCGGACAGCTCTGCAAGATCCAGCTGGCTGGGGTCTGTATCGGCGGCACTGAAACCACCGTGTTGGCTCACCTGCCAAGCGCTCCGCATGGAATGGCGCTCAAGGGGGATGATTTGGTGGCGGTTGAGGCGTGCTGCGCTTGCCATGACGCCATTGATGGCCGTATCGCCTACGACTGGCAGCCAGGAGAGCGTGAGGAGGTTGTCTATAGCGCCCTGACCCGTCAGCTGCACAGCTGGGTGGTGCGTGAGCTTGTCAGTGTGAAGGGGGCGGCATGATCTACCTGTCCGCCATCGAGGCCAGTCGCCTGCTCGGCAATAACCCGAAAGCCAAAGCTGTCGTGAACAAGGTCAAGAAGGCACAGCAGGTTGATGAGCTGCACGGCAAGGTGCTGGCGCAGCTGGTCGGCTTCCCTGACCCCGCCACTGAGCTGGTGTTCCACCCCAAGCGCCGCTGGCGGCTCGACTATGCCTGGCCTACCTGCATGATCGCCGTCGAGATCCACGGTGGGATCCACTCAGGTGGGCGCCACACTCGCGGCAAGGGGTTTGTGGAGGATCGCGCCAAGATGAACGAGGCCGCCCTGCTGGGGTGGACTGTCATCGAGGCAACGCCAGAACACATCCAATCAGGCCAGCTACGTGCCTGGCTGCTCACCGCTTTCAATCAGGACCAAGACCAAACGAGGACCACCCCATGAGTAATTCACTGGAAATGGCATTGCGCCTGTTCTCGCCCAAAGGGGCGCTCCATGAGCCAACCTCCAGCAACTTCAACGCCCTGGGGCGGGATGATTTTATCGGAGCTCTGCAGGTGGCCGCCAAAAACAACCCGCAGGGGCTCCAGTTCCTGATGGCCGATCACCAGCTCGACGCTGCCGCCATCTCTGAGCTGATGACACATTTTGAGGGTGCGATAGGTAATGCCGAGGCCGGTGGCATGGCGTTGGCTATCCTGCTGCGTCGCCCGCTGCCTGAGCAGTTGGCTAACCTGGTGTCATCCCACCCCCATTACGACAAGGAGCGCCGCCGCGCCGCCGTGGTGATGGAGAAGGCCAAGCGTGCCCACCGGGCCGGTAATGACCACGAATATCAGCGCCTGCTGGCTGAGCGTAACGGGATCTTGTCTCTCGCCCACAACCACTGTGTCGCTGAGATGCTGCAATCCGGCCGCTGCCCGCACTGCAAGGGAACCGGGATCCGCCCCCGCAAGGGTGACGAGTGCCCCAAGTGCCACGGCACAGGGAGAGTCGTGCCGCATGCCGATATGGTGTCGCGCCGGTTCGGCCAGGAGATGCGCCAGCGCGTAGAGCGGCTGGTCGATGAGGTGATCCACCAGGCGTCTGACTTGTCCAAGATAATGGATCGGCAGGTGCGCCAGATGCGGGCGGCGTAGGTTTGGTCAAAATTGAAAAACAAGTGGGGTAGAAGGGTATGCAGAGTGGCGATGAGATGATGAGAGAAGCGTTTCCGGTTGGTAAACTGGTGGACATCAGCTTGAGATTGACCGGTGACCAGGCTGGATTTGCTCTGATCGGGGCCTTGAATGATAACGAAGATGCCAAGGCGCTGTTTTTTGATAATGTATCGGTCGCCAAGGTTGGTTTCACCTCGTATCTTGGCGGGAAAGGCGGTGTTCCTTCGGTTGCCGCGGAGGCATTGCGTCTGCTTGACGAATGCCTGCGATGCCAGCGGGATATGGAGGACTTAAGGCAGTTCCTTTTGTCTCATGCACATAACGGCGCATGCAAACCAGGATAGCCGGTCTAGGTAACAATCCACTACCCTGATTGCTTGAATCCCAACCGCCCCAGCGTTAGTATCTATCAAAGATGGCCAGATTCCCCCGGGACTCTGGCCTTTTTCATTTCTAGCCCGCCATCGTGCGGGCTTTGTCGTTTCTGGAGCGTGTATGGACGCAAGCGGTGGTGATCAGTTGCACCAGGCTGGCAGTTGGATCACCCGCATGGTCGGACCTAACGGCGGGTATCTGTGGATGGTTGCCCTTGCCATATGGGGTGGGACCGTCAGCTACCTGTCGAGATTGAAACAGAGTCCGACCCTCTCGTTCTCTCTGGCTGAGCTGGCTGGTGAATGGGCGATCTCGGGTTTCGCTGGGCTGCTGATGGCCTACCTCTGCACCGAGATGAATATGAGTTGGTACATGACCGCAGTCGCCACCGGTATCACCGGGCACATGGGTGGCCGTGGTCTTTTCATGATCGAGCTGTGGATTAAGCGTCGGCTCGGAATGTCAGATGAGGGGAGACCGCAATGACACAGCGTTGGGTAGAAGAGGCCCGCCGACATATCGGGCTGATTGAAATCAAGGGGCCGAAGCACAACCCGGAAATCGTGGCGATGTGGAAGGCCATCAAGCGGGGCGGGATTAAAGACGATGAAACCCCGTGGTGCGCAGGATTCGTGGGCGCCTGCCTGGAGCGGGTTGGCGTTCCATCCACCCGATTCGAGGGCGCGCGCTCTTATGCCTCCTGGGGGGAGAAGTTGGATAAGCCGGTGGCTGGGTGCGTGGTGGTGTTCAGCCGTGACGGTGGTGGCCACGTTGGGTTCGTTGTAGGGCAGGACCACTCCGGCAACCTGCTGGTGCTGGGCGGTAATCAAGATGATGCCGTGAATGTGAAGGCATTCCCTCGTTCCCGGGTAACCGCATACCGCTGGCCTACTGATGAGCCAATTCCTGGTGGCTCGCTGCCGGTAATGGCCGCTGCCGAGTTTTCGAAGTCAGAGGCGTAGGCGTCAGCCTTGCCAATATCGCCGGGTAACCGGTAACAGCAGAGAGGAGAGTGCGATGGAACACATCGTTGAGGTGGTCATCAACTGGATTGTCATCCTGATGGCCGTGGTAGGGGGCGCATCCCTGGTGGTGCAGGGTCTGGCCAAGATTGCGGCCGTCACCCCATCCACCCGGGATGATGAGATTATCGGGAAGGTAGATGCCTTCTTGGTTGGTCTCATCAAGGTGTTGGACAAGCTGGCCCTGAACCTGCCGGCCGATAAAGCCCGGAAGCAATAACATGAACAGCTTGCTCCAACTGCTCGACATTCTAACGGCCCTTCTGGGCCGTTGGCTTAAGCAGGAACGGGCAAGGGAGGTGCAGGAAAGCTATGACCAAAACCATAGTGACCCACAAGGGCGCTTTGCTGCTCGCTTCGGTGCTGCTTCTGGCCAGCTGCCAGACGACACCAAGCCAAACAGCAAACTGCCCGCCACCCACTCCCAGGCTGACATGGAGCCCCGCCAGTAACGGCGGGGTTTGTCTTTCTGGGGACTCAACGGCCGACCTACTGGACTATCTCGATGCACTGGAGCGATGCGGTGGTTAATGGCGTTACCGTGACCGGGGTTATCACTCACGTTAAGGAGTATGACGGCAGTCATGCCCTGGTTGTTCTCAATACCGGCGTTTCCGTAGTGGTACCGGCAACCCATCAGCCCGTACCCGGCGACACCGTTGTCGAAGGCGAGCTATCTCTCTAAATGGCAAAGACCGACTGGGTACAGCTCAATGCAGAATTCCTGCAGGAGCATGAAGCGACAGGCATCAGTGCAAAAGACTGGTGCGAGAAGCGCGGCCTTACCTACAACTCGGCGCGTCGCTATTTGAAATCTCGGGGGCAATCACCCGCACAACCCGAAAAATCTCGCGTAGCTGCGCAACCTGCGCAATCCGAAGTGCGCAAAACTGCGCAATCTGCGCAAAGTGCGCAACCCAAGGGGAATGAGGCCAAGGCTAAAGGGGGAGAGGGAAGAGGTGGAAGGTCATCTTCATCCACACAATCCCCTGACGACACAGGCCAAAGCTCGAAAAGAAAATCGGGACGCCAGCCAGATGGCCGCTTTGGCATGGGTAATCGTGAGTCAGTCGGAAATCCCGGCAACCCGAGCCCTGTCGCAAAGTGGAAGCCTGGCGACCGGCCTGCGCTGACCCACGGCGGTTACGCCCAGTTCCTCGATGCTGAGGAGTTGTTCGACCAAGCCGAGGAGTTGAAGCTGCGGGACGAGCTGATATTCACCCGAGCTCGCGTCATCTCTGTCACCAAGACCTTGAAGGTCTTGCAGCAGGATTTAACCGAAGCGAAGGAGATGACCGACCGGATCGCGCTCTATGACAAGATCCTGCGGGCGGAGCAGGCACTCGACCGCAACATCCAGCGGATTGAGTCCATCGAGCGCACCTTGAGCATCCTGCGGATCGATGAGGTGACCGGCCCTAAAATCGAGGCTGACACCAAGCGCATCAAGGCGGCCACTCGCAAGCTGACGGCAGAAGCCGACCGGCTGGAGAAAGATGGCGGCAGTGAGTCAACACCTGTCAGTGAGATGCTCTCGGAGCTCCATGACATGGGGACTGGCGGCATGATGTCGTGATAAAATGTGCCGGCGCTATCAGTTGGGGGATGTGATGATAATTTACCGCAAGGACGAAGAAGGGCAGGCGATTTACATTGCTGACTACCCATTGCCTAGAGTGGTATGCGATGACATCGATTCGGGGCGCGAGGTGCAATACGAGTTGCCGCCAGTTATGTCAGCGGCGCGACCGATTGGCTGTGACGCCGCACCTGATTACGCAGCCACCGCCACCCATGAGCGCATCCTCCTTGAGCCATACCGCCTTTACCGCAACGGCGTACTGGTCGAGATGGGCGCCATGATTGCCGATCCCCACCATGTGATGATGTTGGCCGATAACGCCAAGCGGCGCGCGGCAGCCAGGGATGAGTTCAACGCCATCACCACTGCATGGCGAGAATGAGAATAATCACAGCACCCACACCAACCCGCTTCGGCGGGTTTTTTATTGCCTGAGACCCTCCAATGACCGAACTCGACATCTCCGCCATGACTGAGCAGGAGCAGGTTGCCTGCATCCGCGAAAAGCTCAGCGATAAGTGGTGGCGGATGAACAACCTCTACATGATCGAGAATGAGCAGGGCAAGCTGGTGCGCTTCCGGCTGCGTCCGGCGCAGGAGCTGCTGTTCAAGACCATGTGGTGGCTGAACATCATCCTCAAAGCGCGTCAGCTCGGGTTCTCCACGGCGATCGATATCTACTTGCTGGATGAGGCGCTGTTCAACAAGAACATCAAGTGCGGGATCATAGCTCAGGATCTGACGGCGGCAGGCGAGATATACCGCACCAAGATTGAAGTGCCCTTCGATAACCTGCCCGGCTGGCTTAAGGCCCAGTTCAAGGTGGTGACCCGACGCGGCGGGGCCAATGGTGGTCATATCCTGTTCCGGCACGGCTCCAGCATTCAGGTGGCCACCTCTTTCCGCTCCGGTACCGTCCAGCGCCTGCATGTGTCAGAGCACGGCAAGATCTGCGCCAAGTACCCGGAGAAGGCCAAGGAGGTGCGAACCGGTACTCTCAACGCCATTCACCCAGGGGCGATCGCCTTTATCGAGAGTACGGCGGAAGGTGTTGGTGGTGATTTCCACGCCATGAGCATGAAATCGCTAGAGCTGTCCCGCTCAACCGGAGATCTGACTCAGCTGGATTGGAAGTTTCATTTCTTCGCCTGGTGGCAGGACCCTAAGTATCGCGCAGATGTTCCGGCGACCGGCGTGGTGATGAGCAAGACGCAGGCGGAATACTTCGCCGCGGTTGAGAAGGCGATGGGCTGCACCATCAGCGATGAGCAGCGCCAGTGGTACGTACTCAAGGAGGCTAACCAGGGCGCAGAGATGAAGCAGGAGTTCCCCAGCACGCCGCTGGAGGCCTTCCTGACCTCTGGGCGTAGGGTATTTGACCCCATCGTAACGATGGAGGCTGAGGGCGATTGCATGGCTCCTCTCATCGTCTACGACATGAACCCCGTCACCGGCAAGCGCGAGAAGGTTCGCAAGCCTGAGAAGCTGGACGAGCAGGGCCAGCGCTCCCTTGAAAATATGCTGCTGGTGTGGGAGCTGCCAGATCCAGAGGAGGATTACGCCATTGGCGCTGACGTGGCGGAAGGTCTAGAGCACGGTGACCGCTCCAGCTTTGACGTGATCGCCAAGAGTGACGGGCGTCAGGTGGCCCACTGGTTCGGCCATCTTGATCCCGGCATGTTTGCCCAGCTGTTGGCCCATGTCGGCAAGTTCTACGGCACCGCAGAGCATGGCCCCGCCTATATCGGCCCTGAGCGTAACAACCACGGCCACGCCGTCCTGCTCAAGCTGCGTGAGCTCTATCCTACCCGCCGCATCTACACCCAGGAGTATATCGACCGGGATCGGGATGATGAGACCCAGCGCCTCGGCTGGCTGACCACCCGCCAATCCAAGCCGATCGTGGTGGATGGTCTCAAGGCCCTGCTGCGTGCCGGGCAGGCCGGGATCCGCTGGATAGGCACCATTTCCGAAGCAACCACCTACGTCTACGACAAATCCGGCAGCATGAACGCCCAGACCGGCTGTTATGACGACCAGTTGATGAGCTACATGATTGCCCAAGAGATGCGCGCCCGCATGCCTGCCCGCATCGTCAAACCCGAATCCACCCGTAAACCCAAGCATTGGATGGCCAACTGATGATCAACTCACAACCCAAAGCCCCCGAAAAGGGCGGCCTCGACACGCAGAAGCTGCTCGCGCTGATGAGCGATATCAATGGCCAGCCAGACTGGCGAAGCCTTGCCAACCGCTCCTGTGCCTACTACGACGGCGACCAGCTGCCGCCTGAGGTGATCAAGGCGCTCAAAGAGCGGGGTCAGCCCATCACTATCCACAACCTGATTGCCCCGACTATCGACGGCGTACTTGGGATGGAGGCTAAGAGCCGCACCGATCTGATGGTTATCGCTGACGACCACGACGACGAGCTCGAGCAGCTGGCCGAAGCCGTCAACGCCGAATATTCCGACATGTGCCGCCTCGGCGGGCTGGATCGCGCCCGGGGCGAGGCATACGGCGGCCAGATTAAAACTGGCTTGGGCTGGGTTGAGGTGTGCCGCCGTGGCGATCCGTTCGGCCCGCGCTACAAGTTCAGCAACGTCCACCGTGACGAGGTGTATTGGGATTGGCACAGCCGAGAGCCAGATCTCAGCGACTGCCGTTGGCTGATGCGCCGCCGCTGGGTTGATTTGGATGAAGCCAAGACCATGTTCCCGAGCAAGGCTCAGGCGCTGGAGTGGGGCGTCAACGATTGGGAAGGCATGGTCAGCCTGACCGCCATAGAGGGACTGGACCCCAACCTTGTCAGCGCCTATGACGAATGGAGCCAGTTCAGCGGCAAGGAGGTCGAGTGGTGCAGCCGCGAGCGGGATCGCGTCCTGCTGCAGGTAGTCTACTATCGCACCTACACCATGCGTCAGGTGCTGATGCTCGACTCTGGCCGTGCGTTGGAGTTTGACAAGAGCAACCAACTGCACCTCGCCGCCATCGCCAGCGGTCGCGCCAGGCTGGAGCGCTGCCCGGTGGCTGTGATCCGTGAGTCGTGGTTTGTTGGCCCTCATCACTTGGTCGATCGTCCCTGCGGTGCGCCGCACAACATGTACCCTTTGGTGCCGTTCTGGGGGTATCGCAAGGACCGCACCGGCGAGCCTTATGGCCTGATTGCCCGCGCCATGCCCGCACAGGATGAGGTGAACCTGCGCCGCATCAAGCTCACCTTCTTACTGCAGGCCAAGCGCGTCATCATGGACAAGGACGCTACCAACATGAGCCGTGATCAGGTGCTGGAGCAGGTGGAGCGCCCGGATGGCTATATCGAGCTCAACCCTAACCGCGCCAACAAGACCAGTGTGAGCGACGCCTTCAAGGTGGAGCAGGATTTCAACGTTGCCGCCCAGCAGTTCCAGGTGATGCAGGACTCGGTGAAGCTCATTCAGGATACCATGGGGGTTTATGCCGCCTTCTTGGGTCAGGGTTCGACCGGACAATCTGGCGTTGCCATCAGCAACCTTGTGGAGCAGGGCGCGACCACCCTGTCGGAGATTAACGACAACTACCGGATGGGCTGCCAGCAGGTAGGGCAACTGGCGCTGGCCTATCTGCTTGAGGATATGGCCAGCAAGCGCAACTACAAGGTAACCGTCAACCGCGACGACCCGCGCCGCCGCAAGGCTGTGGTGATCAACGTGGAGCAGGAAGGGGGCAAGCTGACCAACGATGTGACCCGGCTGCGAGCCCATATCGCCCTGGCGCCCATCCAGCAGACCGCCGCCTACAAGCAGCAACTGGCCGAGCGAATGACGCAAGCCATGTCCCAGTTGCCGCCAGAAGCCGCCGCCGCCTGCTTCGATTTGCTGGTCGAGCTGATGGATGTGCCGCGCAAGGCTGAGTTTGTGGAGCGGATCCGCAATGCCCTGAACATCCAGAAAGACCCGGAGGAGATGAACGAGGAGGAGCGCGCCGCCGCAGAGCAGCAGGCTCAGCTTGCCCAGATGCAGCAGCAGATGGCCATGCAAGAGATGCAGGCCAAGCTGGCTGAGCTGGAAGGCAAGGCCGCCAAGTGGCAGGCAGAGTCCCAGCGCATCACCAAGCTAACCGACTCTATCCGCTTCGAGGACGCCCTCAAACAGGCCCAGACCGGCAAGACGCTGCAGGAGATGGAGCAGCTGGCCGCCCAGCAGCAGGCGATGAAGACAGAACAGGCAGCCCTTCAAGCCCAGCTGTTGGACACCATTCAGCAGCAGATTGACGCGATCGCGCTCTGATAGTTGCTTTCCTAATCGCCCAGCGTTAGGATTTCTCCATCATGGCCCAGTCTTTCGAGATTGGGCCTTTTCATTTCCAGACCCGGCCATTGTGCCGGGTTTTTTATTTGGAGCAGGCAATGACTGACCGCCAGCAGATTGATGCCGAGATGGAGCGAGATATTGAGGTACTCGGACTGACCGCGCCGCGCGTGACCCCTGAGCAGATCGATGCGCTGATGCGTGGTGTTCGCTATGAGGTGCAGGTTGTGCCTGGCACTACCACCACGCTGGCCACTGCCATTGCTGCCAACGGCTTCACCCTTGCCATCGGCATGACAGCCTGCGTCGATCCGGCCAACTTCAATGCAGAGCTTGGCGCCAAGTACGCCATCAAGGATGCCGAAGCCAAGGCCCGCCAAGAGCTGTGGAAGCTGGAAGGCTGGCGGCTTAAGTGTCTCCTCGAGGTGCCGGTCCGCGTTATCGACAGGGCCATTGATAGCGATGAGATGGCGCGGCTTATTGAGATGCCTTGCGGCATTATTCACAACAACAGTCTCAGTATTGGCCGATACAGTGTTAGCGAGGTGCGAGGCGTTGATGGTGGAAGCCCCAAGACTGGCCACGTTGAGCGCATGCACCAAGAACAAGAGCAACTGGCCGAGCGCACCAGCAAGCTGGAATCGTTCACAGGGACGATTAGCTTTTGCGCGCTGAGCGCAGATGAGCAGAACCGCATGAAGCGCCAGCTGGTTGCCATGCGTGAATATCTTGCTGCGCTGAACGAGCGCATTGCCGCAGCGACGAATCCCTAGCGATAGACGATAGCAGCAGCCTTTGCCCGCCTTGTGCGGGCTTTTTTATGCCCAGCCCCAGCCGGGGAGCGCTTTCAGTGAGAGCCTTCCCCCGCTTGGGCAGCGATACCACCCACTGAAAACCCACGAGGACGACCATGAATACGAGCATCGATAACCTGACCGGGACTGAAAGCCTGGACGAACTGGAAGCCATGCTGGCCGATATTGAGCGAGCGCCCGATGTTGAGCTGGACAATGGCACTAGCACCAAGCAAACGGACGTACAACCCGCGCCGTCGGCGGGCGAGGTGGCAGCCGGTAACGAACAAGCCGCAGCCAATCAGGTTGAGGAACAGGCCAGCGCACCTGAAAAGGTCGTTATGGCCAAGAACGGTCAACACACCATCCCGTATGAAGTGCTGGAGCAGGCGCGCAATGAAGCCAAGCAACTGCGTGAGCAGTTGACTCAGGCGCAGCAGGCCCAGGTGGAGCGGGATAAGTTGCAGGCGCTGCTGGAGAAGAATGGGATCGACCCATCGGTTGACCCTGACCGCATTAGCAAGGAAGAGCTTGAGCAGCTGGCGCAGGACTACCCGGATATCGGGAAGGCTCTGATGGCAGTTGCCAGCAAGCTCGACAAGCTGGAGCCGCAGGCCGCGTCGCAACAGGTTCAACCATCCGCCAACCAGGTACAGGCCGCACTGCAGGCGGTACCTGATCTGGCAGCATGGCGTGATGGCGACCAAGACCGCTTCGATATGGCCCTCACTATCGATGACAAGTTGCAGGCAGACCCCGCGTGGAGCAACAAGCCGCTGGCGGAGCGATTCGCAGAAGTGGCTCGCCGCACCAAGCTGGCCTTTGGCGACGAGGTTGAAGCGCCTCCCGCCAAGGCACCCGGCAAGGCGGCAGAGAAACCCGCTGATCACATCCCGTCCAGCCCATCAGAACTCGGCCAAACCCATCACGCACCGGCAACGGGCGTCGAGCGTTATGGCGCCATGTCTCAGGCCGAACTGGTCGGGGAGTTTGGCTCCATGAGCGAAGCCCAGATCGAGGCGCTGCTGGAGCAATCCGGGTTCTAACCCCACAACCCCGTTTACATCAATCAACCCCGGCCAATGTGCCGGGGTTTTTGTTTTCATGTAGGAGAGGATCATGACCCAAGTCACCTCGGCGCAAGCCAACAAGATTTTGCAGGCCGCCCTGTTTACAGCGGCCAACCGTTCCCACTCGCTGGTGAACATGCTGACCGAAGAAGCCCCTAAGGGAGCCAAGGTCAACGGCGGCAAGCAGACCAGCGCAGGCGCTCCGGTGGTTCGTATCACCGACCTGTCCAAGGTTGCTGGCGATTCCGTGGATATGCAGCTGTTCCATCAGCTCTCTGGCCGCCCGACCATGGGCGACAAAAAGCTGGATGGCCGCCTGGAGTCTCTGTCCTTCGCTGACTTCGGTCTCAAGGTCAACCAGACCCGTCACGGCGTGGATGCTGGCGGCAAGATGAGCCAGTCCCGCACCAAACACGACCTGATCAAGACTGCCCGTGTGCTGCTGGGTGATGGCTACTACGGTCGGCTGGTTGATCAGCGCGGCTTTGCCCAGCTGGCCGGTGCCCGCGGTGATTACTCCGCGACCGATATCATTCTGCCGCTGGCGGATGATCTGGAATTTGCCGACATCATGATCAACCCGCTGACCGCGCCAACCTACGAGCGCCACTTCTTTGGCGGTGACGCGACCAGCTTCGAGTCCATTGATGCGGCTGACCGCTTCAACCTTGGCTGCGTGGACAACATGTCGCTGGTCCTGTCTGAGATGGCCAACCCCATCCAGCCGATCCGCATGGTCTCCGACCCGTCCGGTGGCGAGCCGCTTTACGTGCTCTATGTCACCCCGCGCCAGTGGCACGACTTCTACACCTCCAGCTCCGGCAAGGACTGGCAGGCGATGCTGGCGTCCGCGATGGAGCGCAGCAAGGGCTGGAATCACCCCATCTTCCGCGGTGAAGGTGCGATGTGGCGCGGCATTCTGGTCAAGCCCTACAAGGGCATGCCGATCCGCTTCAATCAGGGCAGCTCCGTCAAGGTGTGCGCCGCCAACTCCGCGACAGGAGTGGAAGTGGACAAGGTTGCCGGTACCACCATCGACCGTGCCGTGCTGCTGGGTGGTCAGGCGCTGGCTAACGCCTTCGGCTCTGGCGAGCAGGGCGGCTCCTTCGGCATGCACGAAGAGAAAACTGACCACGGCAACAGCACCGAGATCTCCATCAGATGGGTATCCGGTCTGCAGAAGATCCGCTTCAAGCAGCGCAACGGCAACATTCAGGACCATGGCTGCATGGTGCTGGATACCGCCGTCAGCGCCGTCGCTCGCTAAGCCACCCACCCGAGTGAGGGGGTTGATACCCCCTCCTGTTGATATCTGACCAGACAAGGAGCCATATCATGGCCAAAACTACCCTGCTCGCCCGAGCGTACCGTTGGTTTATTGGTTCGTTCGGCAACCTCTCTATCTCCCCGACCCTGGTGGCCAAGCTGGCGGCTGTGCCGTCCGGTGATGTCGTCGCGTTCGGTGACAAGGTGGAGCCCAACCTGAAAGTGGTTGGTGCCACCCTCATCAGCAGCGCGCTGGGCGCAAGTACCAACCTCACGGTCACCGTCGGTTCGACGGTCATCATCAACGCCGAGAGCACGGTGGCGGCGGTGGCCAAGTATTTCCCGGTGGACGATCTGATGACACTCCCAGACCAGGAGATCACCCTCACAGTCGGCGGCGGTGCGGCAACGGGCACGGTCAAGCTCAAGCTGCACTATGAGGTGATCGGCAACCTGTAAGGCCGCCCGTCACGCCATGCCCGGCCCAGTGCCGGGCTTTTTCATTTCTGGATTGGAGATATTGCCGTGAGCGACAAAATTGCCGTGGTTTATATCGGCGACAAGCCGAGCAAGAAAGACACCGTGACCGGATCCCGCCTGGTGTTCCCGCGCCACACTGCGGTTGATGTGGAGAGCCACATTGCCATGCAGCTGCTGGAGTTCCCCACCGTCTGGATCCGCCATGACGCGCTGGCTGGCGCACTGGAGCGACAGGAGACCATCGCCAAGGTGGAAGCGAAAGAGCAGGAGCGCCTTGCTGCCGAAGTCGCCCGCCTTGCCGAAGAGCAGAGCTTTGTGGTTGGCACGATCGATCTGGCCAAGCTCAGCTCTGCCCAGTTGGCGACCCTGGTTGAGGGGGAGGATTTGGGCGTCGAGCAGCAAGGCGCGAAAGAGAAGGTTGACGAATATCGCATTCGTGTGCGTGACGCTCTGAAAGCCAAGCAGGCCGCCAAGGTGGAGGGCTAAGCATGCAGATGGTGCCCCGCGAGCAGTTCCTGCCTACCGTCAGGCTGCACATCACCGGCCCGCTCGAGATGCTGCTGGAGGAAGCGGTAACCGAGGCGGCAATCACCTTCTGCCGCGAGTCAGAGCTGATCACCCTCGATCGCCTGCTGCCAAGTGCGTCAGCTGGCAGCCTTGAGGCGGTGTGCAATGTGGACGGGGTTACCTCCTGCAATGTGCTGCACCTCACCGAAGATGATGGCGTACCACTGGACTCTGGGCGTGACTACTTCGCCATGTCTGCCAACGAGCTGAGCATCCTGACCGACCTCAGTAATGTGCGGATCTGGTATGTGGCGGCCCCGGTAAAAGGCGCCAAGGAGCTGCCAGCGCAGCTCTACAACGACCACGCTGAGGCCATTGCCCACGGCGTGGCCGCACTGCTCTATGCCCAGCCAGACCGTCCTTGGTCTGACCCCAAGCGGGCCAGCTTCCATCGCGCCGAGTTTGTCGAGGGGTGGCGTCGTGCTGGCCGGTTCCGCAAACAGCACAGCGCCCCAACGCAAGTCGAGTTCTACAACCCGCCCCGCAAACACAGCTTTTTCTAAGGAGTCGCCATGGCTACCGTGCCTATTGCAACCATCATCAAGCGGGTTAACACCCTGCTGGTCGATCCGACCTTTACCCGTTGGCCCAAGCAGGAGCTGCTGGACTACTACAACGATGCCACCAAGGCGATCGTGCTGGTTCGCCCCGATGCCCACACCAAGAACGTCGAGTTTATCTGCGCAGCGGGCACCAAACAGGCGCTGCCAGCTGACGCCCTGCGGCTGGTTGAAGTGCTGCGCAACGCCAACGGCAAGGTGGTTCGATTTGTGCCGCGCAAGGCGCTGGATGACAGCTATCCAGACTGGCACTCCGGCAAGATAGCGACCTCTGTGGACAACTACACCTACGAGGAGCGCGACCCCAAGACCTTCTATCTGCATCCCGGCCCGGCCGCCGCGGTCAAGGTGGACGTGATCTACTCGGTCGCCCCGCAATCCAAGCTGCTGGCCGATGTGGAGAGCGTCAGCACCCCGGCACTGGCCGATCTGGATGATATCTACATCAACCCGATCATCGACTTCATGCTCTACCGCTGCTTCTCAAAGGATGCCGAGTACGCCGCCAACAGCAACCGTGCGGCCGGTCACTACAACGCATTCCTGCAGCAGCTGGGCGAGAAAACCCAGGCTGACGCCAATATGGAGGCCCGCCAGCAGGCTGGCTTTAACCGGGTAACAGGGCAGTAAGGGGCGCATAGATGGCTGGAGTGTGGAAGCGTGACGGCACTGTAGCCGTCACCAACGGCAGCAAGAAGGTGACCGGTACCGGAACCACCTTTGCAGATGCCAAGAACGGGGTGGCCAAGGGCCACCTTTTTTGTATGACCACCGGCACCACGGTTGATCTCTATGAGGTCGATTACGTGGTGTCAAACACCGAGCTTCATCTCGTGCAGGCATTCCGTGGCACCACTGGCACCGGCAAGGCTTACGAGATCATTACCACCTTCTCTGACTCCATCCCGGAGTTTGCACGCAAGCTTAACGCTTCACTGTCCTACTACCAGAGCCAGTCTGATATGGTTCAGCAGTTGTTTACCAGCGATGCGGCAGAGATCACGGTAACCGCCCCGGACGGCACAACTCACAAGCTGATCCCTTGGAAGCGAGTAACCAGCGAGGGTGAGGGCCAGGCGGCGCGGGCCAAGGCCGAGGCCGACCGCTCCAAGACCGAAGCCGATCGCTCGGGCACAGAGGCCGACCGTGCAGCCGGGATAGTGGCTGCGGCAGCGCTCCCCCTGCCGGATGTGTGGGCGCCGCTCTCTGACAGCCTGCGAATGATCACCGGATATGGGCGGGATGTGCTGGTTGGTTCGGATGTGGTGGCGCGGATGGTGAATTTCAGCCGGAGCACAACAGCGTCATACAAAGGAAAGGATGGGCAGCAAAAATCAGCAGCCGTGAATGAACCGCGCTTTGAGCGAGAGGGGTTGCTGAGTGAGTTGCAGAGCACAAATCTAATACAAACTCCAGGCACACTAACGACGCAGACAATTCAGGTTTCAGCTGGGACGCACACATTGTCGTTTTTTGGTGTCGGGTCTGTCACCTTGTCTGGAGCTGCGACTGGCACTATTGCTGGTGTGGGGGCGAGTGACAGGGTGGCTATGACATTTACTGCTACAGCAGGGGCGCTTACGTTAACCGTTGCTGGGGCGTGCTCAAACGGGCAGATTGAAGCACTTCCGTTTGCTACGTCATATATGCAGCCATCCGGCGCCGCAGTGACACGAACCCCTGATGCCGCGTACCTGCCAGCCGCTGGTAATAGATTCGCTTTCCAAGGGTTCACTGTTGCGTTTGAGTGGGACTTGCTGAGTGTCAGCGACAGGATAGCAGATAACCGACTGATAGACCTCGATAACGACGCATCATCAAACCGCCACTATGTCGGAGTTTCTCAAGAGCGTCGCCTAGTGGCGATGTTCGGAACAAACAAAATTGTTTCACAATCCGCTGTGATGTCAGGTCTCTGCGTACTTGTAGTGAACGGGTCCAGTTTTTCTCTGTACAACAATGGAGCGAAGATTGGGACTGCAACAGTTACAGGAAGAGCTGAGGCTGCAAATGCCAAGTTGTATCTGCTTTGTAACAACACGGGGCTGTTTCAAAGTGCGGGCCACATGCGAAATCTGCGTATCTGGCACAGAGCGTTATCTGAAGCACAAATAAAGGCAATCGCATGACCGACTTTATCGACCTCAACTTAAAAGCGGCCGATAAGGCCGCCATGAACAAATCGCTGCTGACCGCTGGCTTTATCAAAGACCCTGAGACCGGCACTCTCTATCACCCCACTGCCAGCTTGCAGCTGCTACCCCACGGCATGGTCACTCGCCCAACTGGCGAGGTGACTGTTGTCGATGGGGTGGAGATTGCAGTGCGCGAGCCAGTACCTGGCTGTCACGCCAACGTGCGCACCCAAGACCCCGCGATGGCCGCCGCGCTGGCGCCGGTGACTGTCATCGTGGATACGCCCCAGTATGTCTGGGCCTCTAAACTGGAGGCATCATGATCGTTCGTCTCGAACCTGTCACGGCGATCGTTGTCGCCGTGCTGCTGGGCTGGGCGTGGAATACCGCCACAGCCCCCGGGCCGGTGTGCCAAGTGCAGGAGTTGCACCAGGGAAAAGCTGTACTGGTGCCTTATCCCTGCAAGGATGTGTTACAGCCAGCCAAGTGAGCCTTGCCTACTGGCGCTGTCAGCGTTAGGATTTACCCATCATGGCCCGCTCTATTCTGAGTGGGCCTTTTTGTTTCCTGCCCGCCGAGAATCCCATGTCAGCCATTGATATCGTCACCATGCGAGGAGTAACGCCGCGCGTGGAGCCTCACCTTTTGTCTGATGAAGTGGCCGTGGTGGCCAGAGATTGCCATTTCGATCACGGCGTTATCTCTCCCATCGAGGAGGATGTTAGCGCTGGTGTGGTGCTGCCCATCACGCCAACAACCCTGTTTCGCTATGGCGAGCACTGGTTTGTATGGAACAAGGTGGTTGAGGCCATGCGTTCACCTGTTGCTCGGGATGAGTATCAGCGGGTCTACTATACCGACGGCGAATACCCCAAGGTGACCCATGCCCAGATAGCCACTGGTGGCAGCAACAGGCCTACCGCCTGGTATCGGCTCGGTGTACCTGCGCCCGGCGTTCCCGTTGGTGTCAGTGCTATCACGCCGCCAGAGGGTGGCAAGGATGACGACATCACCGACGACGAAACCCGCTACTACGTTGACACCTATGTGACAGCGATGGGCGAGGAGGGGCCGCCCGGGCCTGCCAGCGGCAAGGTGTCCATCACTATCCCTGAGTCAACGGTAACGCTGGCACTATCACCCCCGCAGTCGCAGGACAACAACATCACCAAGCGCCGGATCTACCGGTCGGTCTCCGGTGGTGGCTTGGCTGATTATCTGCTGGTCGCAGAGTTGCCCATTGCACAAGCCGCGTTTGTGGACAACCGTGCAGATGGTGAGCTCGGCCCCACGCTGGAAACTTACGATTACGCGCCGCCCCCTGCCGCTCTGCGCGGTCTGTGCCAGATGGCCAACGGCATGTGTGCCGGGTTTGCTGGCAACTCTCTCTATCTGTGCGAGCCCTATCTGCCCTATGCCTGGCCGGAGAAGTACCGGCTGACTACCGAACACGACATCGTGGCCATTGCTGCCATTGATACCGCGCTGGTGATTGGCACCAAGGGGTACCCCTATCTGGCGCAGGGTGTGAGCTCTTCTTCGGTAACAAACCAGAAGCTCAGCCATCTGCCGCAGGCGTGTATCAGTGCGCGCTCGATGGTGGCCATGGATGGTGTCGTGCTCTATGCGTCCCCTGACGGTCTGGTGGGCATTGGCGCCAGCGGTGGGCAGGTGGTGACCGAGCAGGTGATCACCCGCAAGCAGTGGCGAGCAATGAAGCCTGAGACCCTGCGGGCATGGCATCACGAAGGTAAGTACGTCGGCCTGACCGATACCAACGCCTTTATCTTTGACCCCAAGTCTGGCGACCTGCGTGAGCTGACCAATCGCTGGGATGCGGCGGTTTCGGACATGGAGAGCGATAGCCTGTTTGTGGCCAAGGGGCGAGATCTGCATATCTGGCGCGGCGGAGAGGCTGGTAATGGCCAGTTCGTCTGGCGCTCGAAGGTGTTTATGAATGTCAGCGGCACGGCTTACGGCTGTTGCCGCATCCTGTCATCCGATATCTCCCAGATCGGGGTCAGGCTGTTTGTGGATAACCAGCTGGTGATGGAGCTGTCTCCCGGCAACCTGACGGTGAGCGCATTCAGATTGCCACCGGTGCGTGGCCGGTGGTGGCAAATCGAGGTGTTCGGCACCGCCACGGTGCGGCGCATCACCCTGGCTGGCTCAATGGCGGAGTTGATGTAATGGCAAAAGCAGCATACCGGGCTGGGCGCGATCAGGCCGCCACCGCCGAAAACGTGGAACTGCTGACCGGACAACGTGGCAACAAGCTGGATAAGGCCGTCACGCTGCGCGAGCTGACCGCGCTGGGGCTCGCGACTCTGCGCCCTGGTGCTGGCGGCGCGTTCACGCCAGGCAAAAATCCAGATTTATTCCCAATCGGCACCTATGACAGGCCTCATGCACCGGTCAATGTGCAGGCCAATGGCGCATTTCATACCGTGGTTATCGACTGGGATGGGCCTAACTACCGTGGCCACGCCTATGCCGAGATATGGCGCGCTGAGACTGATAGCCTGCCGGCAGCCACGCTGGTCGGTACCACCTTGGCCAATGTGTTCTCTGATGCCATCGGCAAGGGGGCCACGTTTTACTACTGGGCTCGCTTCGTCAATGGCAAGGATGATGCTGGCCCCTTTAACGCCAGCGGCGTGAAGGCTGAGACCAGCCGCGATGTGCAGGACATCCTGGATGAGCTGCAGGGGCAGATTGATGAGAGTCACTTGGCAAAGGAGCTGCTTGACCCAATCAAGAAGGTGCCGCAGCTATCCATGGATGTGGAGGCGATCAAGCCAAAGCTGGATGAGGTAGATGTCACTATCGACTCAATCCAGAACAAGATCCCCAGCATCGAGGGTGAGCTGGCGTCGCTGAACCAGAAGCAGCAGGACAGCGAGGCGCTGCTCAAGGATGCGCAGGATCAGCTTGGCAATGCCAGTATCGATATCGGGATGGTGCAAGATCGCCTGAACGACAAGATCGACAAGTATAAGGGTGATTTTGACAGCTTCCGGGATGCGGTGTTCGAGGTTGACCCGGAGAGCGGCAACATTACGATGGACGCAGTTAACGCCGTCCGTGAAGAGCTGCGCACCTCCATCACAGAGGTTCACCAAGGGCTGGATGCGGTATCTGGCCAGATCACCAGTAAGGCCGATAATGTCACGGTTGATGGGCAGGGGAAGCGCATCACAGAGGCAGAGCAGCGCATTAATGGGCTCGATGCCAGCCTGAGCCAGACGGTGACCAAGGGCGAGTTCACCGATGAGCAGAAGAAGGTTACCCAGATCGGGCAGGAGCTGAACGCTACCAAAGGGGAGCTGGCGCAGAAGGCGACGCAGCAGGAGGTTGACGAGCAGGGCGAACGACTGGCCAATGCCGAAAGCAAACTGACGGTCCACACCGATGAGCTGTCGAGCCAAGCGCAGCGCATCGACGGGCTGCAGGCCACCGTGGATAGCGGGGATGAGAAGCTTGATGCCAGGATCACCGAACTGGCGCGAGTCACCGCTGACGCTGACGGCGTAATGGCCCAGCGAGTAAGTGGGCTGGAGGTGAGGACGGGCGAGACAGAAGGTAAGATCAGCGTACTTGAGGAAGTGATTGAGTCCAACGGTGGTATCACTGCCGGGCGGTTCGATGAAATTAAAGCCGAGGTTGAGCTGGCCAAGGACAAGGCTGATGGGGCTGGCGATGCCGGTCAGGCCGCCATTGATGCCGCGCTGGCTGGGGATGAGCGAGACAGGGATAACCGCACAGCCTTTGGCGCAATTCGCACCAATCAGCAGGTGATCGTGAATGAGCAGGCCGCCCAAGCCAAGCGCATCACCGACATGGACGTCAAGTTTGAGGGTAAGGATGCAGATACCCAAGCGCGCATCACCGGCGTGGAGGAGGTGCTTGCCGACGCAGATAGTGCGCTGGCACAACGCATTGATGATCTTAAGGCGTCAACAAGCGGGTCGTTTGGCGAAACCGCAGCAGCCATCAAGGCATTGGAAAAGGTATCGACTGACGCCGACAGTGCGCTGGCGCTGCGCCAAGACCAGATGCATGCCGAGATGACCGATGCAGACAGCGTTCTGAGCGCCGGGATTGCCAGTGAATCCGAGGCAAGAGCGACGGCTGATGAAGCCATATCGCGGCGAGTGGATGAGTTGACCGCCAATGTGGATGGCGAACTTGGCGACCTGAGCGCCCGCGTAGCCCAAGAGGAGCAGGCGCGGGCGGATGGGGACGGCGCACTGGCTCAGCGGATCACCACGCTGGACGCCAGCGTAAAGCAGGGGGATGCCACCAACGCGGCCAGCATCTCCAGCCTGGAAAAGGTGGTTGTTGATAACGCCCAGGCACTGGCGCAGCGTCAGGACAACATGGAGTCATCCATCGACCTTGGTGGCAAAACGGATGTCGAGGGAGCTCTGGCCAGCGATGAACGCGACCGGGAGAACCGCAAGGCGCGCGGCAAGATCGTCACTCAGCAGAAAACGCTGGCCAACGACCATGAGGCGCTGGCGCGAGATGTGACACAACTCACCGCAGATTACGAGGCCGACAGCGCCGATCTGCACAGCCAGATCACCGAGGAGCGGCTGGCGCGCAGCACGGCGGACGAGGCGCTGGCACAAAAAACGTCGGTTCTTGAGGTGCAGATAGAGGGGGTTGACCAGTCGCTGTCTGCCTCTATTGCCGAGGTGGCCAAGGCAGGCGCTGACGCAAATTCAGCCATGACCGAGAAGCTGAGTCAGCAGAAATCCGCTATGGAAACGGCAGACGCCGCGCTATCTGGGCGCATCAATGAGGAGGCGACAACCCGGGCTGATGCGGTAGAGTCGCTGGCCAGCCAGATCCAGCAGGTTACGGCTAATTATCAGGATGGTGATAATCGGCTAGAAGGCCAGATCACTGCGGAGTCAGAGGCGCGAGCAAACGCCGTGCAGTCCTTGGCCAGCCAGATCAATACGGTATCGGCCGTAGCCGGCAGCAAAAACAAGACATTTTTTCAGGCCACAGCGCCAAGCACAGGCATGGGAACCGGCGACCTGTGGTTTGACACCGCCAACAACAACCGACCATATCGGTACAGCGGCACCGCATGGGTGGCTACCGATGACCCGCGTATTGCAGCCAACGCTGCGGCAGTGCAGTCACAGAGCAAAGCCATAGCCGACCTGCAAAACGGCGCTCAGGCCATGTGGTCAGTCAAGGCTCAGGCTGGCGACATCAAGGCCGGGATCGGCCTGATTGCCAAGTCGGACGGCACCAGCCAGGTGGCTATCTCTGCCTCTCAGGTGTTCGTATTCAACCCGAATAGTTCAACGCCCATGGCGCCGCTGTTTGCCATCGACAATGGTCAGGCGGTCATTGCCGAGGCCATTATCCGCAAAGCCACCATCCAGATCATCCAGTCAGAGAAGATCACCGCCGACTACATCAAGGCCGGGGTGAGCATCACAACCCCGTTGATTAACGGTGGCCAGATCGATATGGGCAACGCCTTCATGGCTGGCGGTGCGGCTGGTTTTGGCAAGGGTGGCCCTTATGGTGGCTGGGGCTGGGGGTGGCACTCCATCATTTACAGCGATGGGAGCATCTACACCAACAGGCTCAATGCAGAGGGTGGCTATGTTCGCAATATGACCATAGGCAACTGCACGATTGAGCAGGATTGCGTGGTTAGGGGGACTGTATATGCTGAACGGATTCAAGGGGATGTAGCGGCAACAAGATCATTGCCTAATAATGGAGCACTGACTGTACTACCCTCTGTATATGTTAGAAAAATATATGTGTCCACGTTTATCGCTGCAGGGAGATATGGAAGTCACATCAATATCTTAGTTAATGGTAGTTCGATTGGGAGTCTATCGGTTTCACCATTGCTTGGCGGGCAAACTGGGGCAATAGCTGATATGAAAAGTGAGGTGTTCACATATACCATCCCGGCAAATGTCCAAGTCACAATATCATCATCTGCCAACATTCCTAATTTCAGTACTGCAACTGCATTGGTCACCGTGCAAAAGCAGGATTCATCGACTTTTGCATAAATGACCACGATTGAAAGAATGCTACAACGCATTGCTAACGATACTAACAACCCTACCTTATCCATAGAACTACACGACGCCATCCGAAACCGGATGGCGTTTTTGTTTGTGCGTGGCGATGACGGGTTTGTGCTCAAGCCACAGGCAGAAGATGGCGTGATCGGTGTCCTGGTCTGGGTGGGGTGGGGTGATGGCGGGGCACCGGAGCGACACCTGCCGGAAGTGAAGCGGCTGGCTCGCCTGATTGGCGCCCGCTGGCTTCGCTTCCATTCGACGCGCAAGGGGTGGCTCAAGGTTGCGCCAAGAATGGGGTGGGAGCGTCAGCCAGATGATGCTGACGGCATGTTTGTATTTCAGATCAACTTGTGAGGTGAGGGGATGGGAAAGGGTGGTTCAAACGAAATCAAGGAAACCGAAGCCCAGAAGGCCGCGGCTGATGTGGCCACAGAGCAGTGGAATATCTACAAGAGTGACCTGCAGCAGTATGAAGACGTCTTCATGGACAAGGTGGATGACCTCAACAGCGAACGCGAATACGACAAGTTGGCCGGAACGGCGTCGCTGGGAACGGCGAAAACCTTCGGTGAAGCGCGCGCCGGGCTGGCTGATTCCATGGCTGCCAGCGGGGCAGACCCGACCAGTGGCCGGTACCAGGAGGCAATGGAAGGCCTGGCAACTGACCAGGCATTGAGCCAGACCGATACAGCCAACCGAGCGCAGTCCAGCCAGCAGGACAAGTATGTTGCTGGGCTCAAGGATGTGGTGAGCATTGGCGCAGGGCAGAAGGCTGAATCGCTGGCTGGTATTGGCGATGTGGCCACAACCAGCTTGCGCAAGGCAACCAGTGATGCACAGAGCTCTTACCAAAGTCAGCAGGCGACGGCTGGTTTGGTGGGAACCCTGGCAGGATCCGCCACCTCGTATGGGCTGGCCAGCCTGAAAGCGCCGACGGTTACCAGCAACAGTGATGTTGCATCACATCTCGATAGCACCAAGACGCTCGCTGATAACCGCGTCTATAACCCCAACGCAAAAACGTATTTGGGAGGTAGGTAACCATGGGTTACGCCGCAGACACTTACGCCAAAATCACCCGAGAGCAGTACCAGGACTGGAAGACGCGCTTCTACCCCAAGCAGCAGGAACTGATGGAGTTGGCCACCAACGGCCAGTTGCTGCGGGAGCAACTGGGGCGGGTGGATGAGAACAACGCCAACGCGCTCCGCTCAGCTCAGCAGGCTACGGCCAACCGCAATGCGCGGATGGGGCTGGGCACCAGCAGCAATGCCAATGATAACAGCCAGGGGCTGCGCATGGCGCTGATGACGGCAGGCACCGAGAACGGCCTGCGTGAACAGGAGCAGACCCGGCAAATGGGGATCCTGACCGGCGCGGATGCGGGGCTGCGTGAGGCAATTAAAACCGGAGGGGGTGTGTGATGGGGTACGGCATTTTGGATATCGGCGGTCAGACGCGCCAGCAGGGGATGATGGGGCTGCGTGATGCAGCAAATCGGGAGCAGGAAGTGGAAATGGCCAACCAGAGCCTTAAGACGGCCAAAAAGCAGCAGACGATGAGTTCAATAGGCGCTGGTGCGTCTATGGGGATGCTGGCTGGCGGGCCTGTTGGTGCGCTGATTGGCGGCGGTATTGGTTTTCTGGCTGACGGTTTGTTTTAAATGGGGGGTGAGTGATGGGTGTATCAGGATTGGCAGAAGGCTTTCTGGCTGGCTTCAACACCATGGATCGCTATCAGCGCGGCCAGAAAGATGACGCGCGAGCCGATAAGGCTATCAGCATGCGCGATGCCATGTGGCAAAACGAGCAGGAGCGGCAAAAGGTGGCCGATGCTCGCTACCAGAGTGAGCTGGATTACAGCAAGGGGCGCGATAAGGTTTCTGATGATCGCTATGAAAAGCAGTTTTCCCTTACGGAGAGGCAAGTTAAGGCAGCTGAAGCGCGAGCCGGTGCCGCAGAACGCCGCGCCAATGCTGGCGATGCGCGCCAGCAGCAGGAGTATGAGTGGCAGAAGGAGCAGCGCAGCAAGCAACTGTACCAACAGGAGAACCTGCCCATCATCCAATCTGGTTGGCAAGCCGTTGCAGATGGCAAGGACCCGGGCCAGCAGTTCTGGAGCGTGGTGCGCGATCCGCGGGCTGGCTCCTTCAACCCTGAGCGCTACCTGCAGCAGGATTATGCCGAGGCGGGCAAGACCTTTGTCACCCATGCTGGCAACCTGATGCGCCAGGCTCAGGAAGGAAAGCTAGACCCAACCACGCCGGAAGGGCACGCTGCCGTAAATAACCCCCAGTTTATCAAGGCTGCCGGTACCCTCTATCAGGAGGAGGTTAATAAAGGGGTTGGCGACATCGACCCGGACAGCGGCAAGACCATTACCAGCAAGCAGCTGAGCAACATCATGATCACCCCTGATGGGCGCGGCGTGGTGCTGGGGGTGGAGGTGACCTATGACGACGGCAGCAAGGCGGTTCGCCCGGTCACCAATAACCGCACCTCTGCACCGGATGACCACCCCAAGGTGATCCCCATCAATGACTTCCTGAAACCGGCATACCAGCGGGCAGCACTGGCCAAGCACATGATCGGCAACGCCGACCAGCTACGTACCTCGCTTGGCCTGACGGCAGGGCCGGATCAGACTGGCTACAAGAAGGCGGTCGCCGACCTTGAGAAGCAGCACGGCCAGAACCGCGCCAGGATCTCCTCCAGCAACGCAGAGGATAAAGACCTGCAACTGGATGCACTTGATAGTCAGCTTGAGCAGAGCAAGGCGGCGCTGGCTGACACCTACGGCCTGACCACCAAGACTGAGGAGCCAAAGCAGGAGGCACCCATCAAGGCGTGGACTGGCGGCGACCCGGAGCGCCTGCAGTTTATCAAGGAGGCCAATCAGCACGGAAAGCTGAGCAGCCTGATGGAAAACCCGACGCGGATGAACACGGCGTTTGAGCTGTGGCGCCAGCAGGCAGTCAAACAGCAGAAGGCCGAGCAGGCAACAGTGACAGCAGGAAGGCTGCGTGACGCAGAGACAAATGCCTATCAGGCCATAAGTCTGGCGCAGGCTCGCCAGTAGTTGCCTTTCCCCACCCCCAGCGTTAGCATCTCCCCATAGTCGGCCAGTCTGCTTATTGGCCAGCACCACCATATCAAGCCCTGATCGGTTCGCCGGTCGGGGCTTTTCTTTTGCAAAAAGCCGAGGACACCATGGACAAGCCTGGACTGCGCGACGCCTTGCCACAACCGAAACTATCTGACACCCGCACCGACCCGTTCTGGGGCAACCTCGACAGCAGCCTATCTGCTGCCACCTATTCCCAATCTGCAGCCCAAGAGCCAAAGCGCAACCTCGATGTTGGCCTGGGTGATGTGGCCCGTGGGGTTGGCGCTGGTGCGCTGGATCTGGTCGGCGGGATTGGTGAGCTGGCAGGGCAAGCGAGCAAGTTCGGCAAGGAGCGTGGTGGCCACAACGCAGAGGAGGTAGCCAGCAGCGGCGGAGACTACCTGGAGCAGGCGCGTGCCAACATGGCCAACAAGCTCAGCCCGGTGCTGGATTTTGTGGCTGGCGCTGGCGATCTGGCAAAGTCCGGGGCTGAATCACTGACCGAGGGGATGAGCGGTGATGCCAAAGAGGCTATCAACCGTCGCCTGGTCGATGAGACGCCAGAGGGGCGCCTCACCATGGGGGATGGCGCGGGTGATATCGATGTGTGGGCCATGAAGATGGCTCAGGGGGTTGGCTCCATTGTACCAACCCTGCTGGCTGGCGGTGTGACCGGCGTTGCTGCCAAGGCCAGCATTGGTCGGGCTGTTACCGCATCCATGATCAAGCGTGGCGCAACCCAAGAGGTCGCAGAAGCGGTCGCAGCCAAGGCGGTGTCAAAACTGGCCACGGGGGCAGCAGCTACCACAGGGGTGGCAGGTTCTGTTGGTAGCGCCGGGGTGAATACCAAGGAGACCGTGCTCGGTATGAGCTATGACGAGCTCTCGGACAGTGACACCTTTCGCCAATCCTTCACCCGTATCGACCAGGATCAACAGACGCAGCACCTCTCTGATGAGGAAAAGCTGGCGCTAGCCCGGGAAGAGACGGCGAATCTTGCCAGTCGCGCCACCATGAGCGATGCCAAGACCTGGGGCGCTGCGGCGATGGGTTCCATGATGGGCGACGCCATGCTGTTCAAGATGCTGGCGGGTAAGGTTGCAACTGGCGGCGTGCTGAAAAGTGCCGCGAAGGGGGCTGCAGGCGAGGGGATCGGTGAAACCCTTGAGGAGGGGGTGCAGCAATATGCCGTCAACGAATCTCTCAATGAGGTGGCGGCCGCCGATATCGACCCGATGAAAGGTGTTGTGTCCAGTGCGCTGGAAGGCGGCTTGATCGGCATGGGTACCGGTGGCGCCCTGGGTGGAGTTGGTGGCATGCGCAGCGGAAAGTCGCAAGCTGATGGCGAAAGTAACGCCCAGGTAGACCCCGCTACAGCGGAAGAGGTGACCCCCATAGAGCCGGGTGAACCAGTACAGGCCAGCCCTGCTGCCGCGCCGGTAGAGCCGGATCTGGCTTCTGCTGTCGATGCCATTGCTGAACCTGCGATGCCAGTAGGTGAGCAATCCCCGCTCGGCCCAAGCGCCAGCCAGTTTGACGAACTGCGTGATGTGCCAGCCTACCTGCGCCGCGACGATACCGCAGAACGGTTCAAGGGCATGGCCAATGATAGCGAGGTGCAGCGTGCTCTTGCTGGGGAGTTTGGCCAATCAGTGCAGGATCTGGTTGCTGCTCAGATGCAGGGTGGCGATCAGGGCAAGAGCCTTTATGAGCGGGCTCAAGCTGGCGAGCTCGGCGTTGACCCCTTCGCTGGCAACAAAAGTGCCCAGCAAGTGGCCATGGAGAACCAGCGTCCCGCATTGCCACTCAAAGACATCATCTTTGCCGGTAATGCTAACGCTTCGCGAGAACTCACCCAAGAAGGTCACTTTGATGACAAGCAGGCTGGCACTGGGCCCCAGTTCCGCGGCGCCGAGCGCACTCGCTGGCAGAGTGGTCAGGAGGGGGATTTGCTGCCGCCAGAGGCGGCCACCACCAAGCCATCCGGCGAGCTACCTGGGGCAGTGATTGATGGCGAGGCCCGCGAGGTTGGTACCGAGTTACCGCACCGGGATGTGATCTATGGTGCAGATCAGCGCCAGCCTGACGCCAAGCCGCTGCGCGGCAGCGCTACAGAATCGGCAGTTGGCCCGCTCCAGACACTCCGCATCACCCGCAAAGGCAAGCCGTTTGCCAGCGAGAAAGAGGCAGCCATGGCCAGCCGCAAGGGCAAGGAGATGCCGGTGCCGCTCAATGGTGGCGGCTTTGGTGTGGCCGAGATCGCCGAAGTGGAGCAGGCAAAGGCTGCCGCAACCACGCAACCAAGCGTCCCGCGACTCGACGACATTAATGTCGCCGACTCGAATCAACCATCTGATCTTCCAGCACAAAGTGTAAGCGGAGAAACAGTTTCGGCACCGTCTGCCACAGCAGGCGAGGCCAGCCAACTAGCACCTGCTATCGATACCGGATACCGCGAGGTGATCCCCCTCAACCAACCCCAGACAGAGGTGAGCAATGAGCCAGTTACCCCAGTACCTGCAATCAGCAGTGAAGGACAAGGCAATCTGCCTGGCGCAGGCGACCAGGCTGCAGCAGGCGCTGGACCAGCCATTGCCGGACTCGCCGACCGAGCTGGATCCGGATATCCGGCAGACAACACTCCTGCTCCACCTGTACCTGATGGACAGCAGCAAAATGACCCAACACTGACAGCCCCGGCCCCTGATGCCGGGGCTGCTGTTTCTGAGGTGGCGGAACCAGATCCGGTAGTGCCTGCACCTGCCGCCGCGCCGACTCCGTGGGCGGAGGCCATTGATAACCCTGACGGTACCATCACCCTGAAAGGCGAGGTGCCGGCCATCAAGCAGTGGGCCAAGGAGAGCGGCGTGAAGGCGATCCCGGGCAAGGGCGGCATGGTGGTGGCCAAGTCGTCGGCGGCCAAGGTGCGGGAGTATGTAGCGCCTGCCACCAGTGAGCCTGTGCAGAAGATTGAGGCCGCCCGCGCCGAGGTGGCGCCTGAGCCCACCGAGGCACAGAAGGAGGCTGGCAACTACAAGAAAGGCCACCTCACGCTACAGGGGCTGGATATCGCGCTCGAGAACCCCAAGGGATCTACCCGTTCCGGTACCGACAAGGATGGCAAGGCGTGGCAATCGACCATGACCCACGACTACGGCTATATCAAGCGCACCCTGGGTGCGGATGGGGATCATGTCGATGTGTTCATCGGTGACCAGCCAGATAGCGAAATGGTTTATGTGGTGGATCAGGTAGACCCCAAGACCGGCAAGTTTGATGAGCACAAGGTGATGATGGGCTTTGCCGACGAGCAGGCCGCCCGGGATGGCTACCTTGCCAACTATGAGAAGGGGTGGAAGGGGCTCAGTGCCATCAAGGCCATGCCGGTGGAGGAGTTCAAGCGCTGGGTGAAGGAGAGGGATACCACCAAGCCAATAGCTGCTAGCAATGATGCTACGGGCAAGATCACTGATTTTGGAGAGAACATTGGCGGGGCTCGCAAGGATTCCTGGGCTGCATATCGCGACACTGTGGAGGGGGAAACTGCTGAGCAGATTAAGGCACTACCGCTTTCCAAGGCGTGGCCTGCGCCAGATTACGACAAACTAATTGAGTCAGGTGTTGATCGTCAGGCTGTTGCTATTGCCAGGGCTGCTCGCGACGCTATCCCGGCAAAGCCACGCGCTAGCTATAAGGTTAATGGTTGGGCTGATGCGGTTAAGCACATGCGTGACATGGCTCTCGGCCTGCTGGATGGATCCGTTGATGTCGATAAGGCTCGCCGAGTAATGTTGTCCTCCAGGTTGCGCAGCGCTCACGCAGTCATGAACAGGGCGGAGTTGTATCAGGCTGTAGGTCATCAACGAAGCCTCGCTGATCTGGAGCTTTCATCTGGCAGCTATAGCCTTTATGACGGCATTAAATACGACCCGCCAAAGAGCATTTGGACCATCAGCCGGGAGAGCAAATCCAGTGTGTTTGGCAATTGGCCGCGCACTATTGCATCAGGTTCAAACAAAGCTGAGGTGATATCGGAGTTCAAGCGCCACTATGAACAGCTGACAAGCCAGGAGAGCAAACCAAAGACTGTATCATTTGATATTTATAGTAATGACAACCGCAGAAGCTGGATCGTTGGCAAAAAGGTTGGCCGCAATTATTTGGCTCTGACAGAGCCTTTCGAGAAAGTAAGTGACGCGCGCCAGTATCGTGCTGATAACTATGACGAGCTGGTGAGTAAACTGGAAAAGGCCAAGGAGATCCCGCATGAGCGCCGCGACATTAACCAGCCTCGTGTTGGTGAGGACATGCGTGGCGGGGCCGATGTCACCCCCGAGCTGTTTGGGCAAGCATTTGGCTTTCGTGGCGTAGAGTTCGGTAACTGGGTGGAGCAGGGACGACGCCAGCAAGATCTGAACAACGCCTATGATGCATTGATGGATATGGCAGCGGTGCTGGACATCTCCCCAAACGCACTGTCTCTCAATGGCGAGCTTGGGCTGGCATTCGGCGCAAGAGGATCGGGAGGGGTAAATCCTGCTGCGGCACACTATGAGCCTGGTAAGGTAGTGATCAACCTTACCAAGATGAATGGTGCCGGTTCGCTGGGCCATGAGTGGTGGCATGCGCTTGATGGCTATTTCGCTAGATCCCGCGGCCAGTCTGGCGACATGATGACCGAGGCTCTGGATGTATCTTTAGCTGCCCGTGGCAGCCAATTCACCCATCGTGGTGCTGTTCGCAAAGAGATGATCGAGGCATTCGGCGCCGTCAACCGGGCCATCAAGCAGACTGCACTTAAAGAACGGTCTCGAAAGCTGGACGATAAACGCAGCAAGGATTATTGGACCACCGATCGTGAGCTGAGTGCCCGGGCGTTCGAGTCGTACCTTATAGCCAAGCTGCAAGACCAGGCCGCCAGCAACGATTACCTGGCCAACATTGTCAGCGAGGTATCTTGGGATGCGGAAGCCGCTCTTGGGATGCGTCTTGATGGTAGTTATCCATACCCTACAGCTGGAGAGATCCCAGCTATTCGAGCTGGGTTCGATGAGTTCTTTGACACTATTGAAGAGAGAGAAGAGGGTGATCGCAAGGTCCTATTCTCCAAACAGGCCATGTATCAGGGCGATAAGCCGAACAAACACCTGACCCGTAAAGAGGCGGAGCTGGTCACCAAGGAGTGGTTCAAGCAGTACCGGGGCGCCAGCGGCATTGATATGCAGATCCACGCTACCCAGGCGGAGCTTGAGCAGGCGCTGGGGCTGGCCGCCAAAGAGGGGCTGATCCGCCGCGCCGCGTTCGATGACGATAACGGCACCCTGCATGTGGCCGCCGACACCATTGCCAACCCTAAGCGGATGCGCGAAATCCTGCGCCATGAGGTGCTGGCCCACTACGGGCTGGCCAATGTGCTGGGCGATGGTGAGTACACCAAGCTGATCAGCCGCCTTATCAAATCCAAGAATGACCCCAGCATGAAAGCGGTGTGGGACTGGGTTGACACCCACTACGCCGACGAGGAGCTGGGGGTGCAGGCCGAGGAGGTGGTTGCCCACCTGGCCGAGCTGGAGCAGAGCGGCTGGCAGCGTGGCTGGGATAAGGTGGTGGCGTGGTTGACCAAGGCGCTGCGCGTCGTGGGTTTTTTGCCGGATGGGGTATCTGCCGCAGAGGTCAGGTCGCTGATCGAGGGGTTGGGCAAAAAGATGAAGCACGGCGGCCCTGACGATAGCGGCCCGGATGGTGGCCAGAAGTTCAGCCAGGAGGCAGCTAAGCCGGAGAAGAAGGGAGGGGTAAAGATGAGCCAGACCAGCACCACCGCAGCCGACAAGGCCATGGAAAAGCTCAATCTCGGCCCCAAGCCTGACATCATCGACAAGACAAAAGCCAATCTGGACAAGCTGCGCAAAGTGGATCGCGGCGTGGTGGAATCATGGGTGGACCGCTTTATCAAGAAAGCCAACACCGAAGTGATCGACGCACTGGCCCCCATCAAATACGCCGAGGATGCGGCGGGCATTACCGATGCGGCCGACTCCGGCTATATCGCGGCACGGATGGCCACCGGCGCTGCCTCCACTATGCAGGCGACCATGCTCTATGGCCTGCCGGAATGGAAAGATGGGGTGATCCAGCGCAAGGCCGGAACCGGTGAAAAGGACGCGCTGCTTGGCATCTTCTCCGATCTTGGGGCAGATCTGCACAACTGGCTTGGCTGGATGGCCGGTCACCGGGCAGAACTGCTGATGGCGCAGGGGCGCGAGAACCTGCTCGATGCCAATGATATTGCTGCACTCAAAGGGCAGGGCAAGGGGAAGGAGGCCAAGTTCCTTGATGCCAAAGACCGCTGGAACCGACTTAACGCAGCGACACTGGATCTGGCGCAGGAGGCTGGCCTCTTCACCAAAGAGGCGCGGGCCGAATTTGAAAACGAGTGGTATATCCCATTTTTCCGTGAATCTGATGACGGTGACGTTATCGCCCCCTTCAAGCCGAAGGGGATCGCCAACCAGAGCGCCGGGATCAAGAAGCTCAAGGGCGGGGAAGCCAATACCAACGACCTGCTCGAGAACATCTTCACCTCTACCTCCAAGCTGATTGATGCCTCCATGAAGAACATGGCGGCGCAAAAGACCGTCTGGAATCTGGCTGATACCGGGCTCATTGAGGTGATACCCAAGCCTAACAAGATGGACTATCAGGCGCTTGCCAATGGCAAAGACCGGATCATGCTCAAGCTGGAGGGGGAGGAGTACATGTTGCGGGTGGAGGACCCTGACCTGTATCGCGCCATGACCTTCTTCGATCGCCAACCGTTCGGCGCCATGGTCAACATGGCATCCAAAGCCAAGCGGCTGCTGACGGCTGGGGTGACCGCCTCGCCAGAGTTTATGTTGCGCAACTTCCTGCGTGACTCGCTCTCCAGCTGGGCGATAAGCAAGGACGGCTTCAAGCCGGTGATCGACTCCATCAAGGGGGTGAAGAAGACCCTGGCGATGGATGGCAGCACCATTGATGTGATGTTCAGCGGTGCCAGCTTTCTGGGTGGCTACGTCAACGGCAACGACCCTGGTGCCATGGCAGACACCGTGCGCAAGTCACTGCGCCGCAAGGGGATGACCCCGGAGCAGATCGCCCGCTACGAAAAGAGCATCATCCGCAATGCGGCACATGCCAAGGGCGTGGTGGCCGATGCATGGGAGAAGTACAGCCGCTATGGTGAGGCGCTGGAGAACGCCAACCGTGAGGCGGTCTATGCCGCCGCCATCAAGGCTGGCAAGAGCCACGCCCAGGCGGCGTTTGAGTCGAAAGACCTGATGGACTTCTCCATGCTCGGGGCGGCCCGCTTTATTCAGGGGGCGTCCCTGGTGCTGCCGTTCTTCAACGCCCGCCTGCAGGGGTTGAGCAAATTAACCCGGGAGCTGCGTGACAACCCGCGCGAAATTGCCAAGCGTGCTGGCATGATCACCGCCATGTCGCTCGGCCTGCTGGCCGCCAACTGGGACGATGAGCGATACGAAGAGCTGCCGGACTGGGACAAGGACGCCAACTGGCACTTCTTCATTGGCGATCAGCACTTCCGCATCCCCAAGCCGTTCGAGATTGGCGTGATGTTCGGCACCATTCCGGAGCGCATGGTGCGCGCCATGGGCGACAAGGACACCGGCGCCCAGTTCGGCAAGGCCGTGGCCAGGGCGATCGGCGATACCTTTGCCCTCAACCCTACCCCCCAGATCGTCAAGCCGCTGGTAGAGGCAGCCTTCAACTATGACAGCTTCCGTGGCGGCCCCATTGACAGCCCGCAGGATCTGGCTGTGAAGGCAGAAGCCCGCTACAACGAGCAGACCAGCTTGCTGATGCGAGAGCTCGGCGAGCTGTCTGGACTCTCACCCAAGCAGCTTGAGCATTTGGTGATTGGCTATACCGGCACTATGGGAAGCTATGTGATGGCCACGGCTGACGGCCTGATCAGGGCATCTCGCCCGGGCGAGTCGGCCAGCTGGCGTGCTGACGAGATCCCGCTGGTGAAAGCCGTGTACCGTGGCACAGGTCCGGCCAAGTCCACCCAGCATATGGAAGAGTTTTACCGGATGCTAAACGAGGTGAACCAGCTCAAGCGCACCGTTGACCAGTACCGCAGCGAAGGGCTGGATGACAAGGCGAACGAGCTGATGGATGAGCAGAGCGGGATCTTGAAGGCACGCCGCAGCCTGAGCCGCACCCAGCAGCAGGTAAGGGTGGTGCGCAACAAGATTGAGCTGATCCAGCGTGACCGCACCATGAATGCAGAGGAGAAGCGCCAGCGCATTGACGAGCTACTGGCCCGCCGCAATGATCTGGTGTATCAGGCGGTAAACAAGAACAAGGCGAACTGGGAGTAAGGGAGAATAGCGGCCCTGGCTGAGCCCATGAGAAAGGGGTAAGCTAGGGCCTTAATATGTGAGGACCCTGACCATGTGGATACTGTTTGCGTTGATAATGATGGTGGTGGCGCTCAAGGCGTTCAGTTTCAGCTTTACGCTGGCCCTGATCCCATTTGCTGCCGGGTGTTGGTGTTTTAGCAAATCCAGCCGGAGCGATCTGGATGACTTTATGGCATTCAGCTTCTTCTTTGTCCTGGTTGGATTTGCTATTGCGGCGCTTGATCAGCTGTTTTGATGTTGTTTCACATTTCTATTTATAAAAACAATAGCAGCGATGCCGCCTAGAACTCCGAACTGAATAACAAGCCTTTCTATATCTATAGTTACGCCGGTGTTATTTGAGTGACCGACAAGTGATGGTGGTGATGAAATCACTGAATATCCAGCAGGAATTTCCTTTCTTGTCATATTTGTATTCACAACAAACTTCCAAGGCGGGACGATACTCATTAATATAAATAATGATATTAGAGCGCTATAGATTTTCTTTTCATTAGACATGAGTGGCACCATACTTTTATTGGCAGCAAGCCATCCTATAACCAATACCACAACTACAAGAATGAAGGTTCCGCTGTTGTCTTTTGATTGCTTCTCCTTGGTGTCAACCTGCATCCCTTGGCGTCCTTGCGCGTTACCAAGCTCTTTCTGAGCTTGAAGCCTTTCATATTCTTCTAGGTTTTTATCAAACTCACTCCAGAACTTGTCATCATGCACCACCTGCGAACTTACGGATGCACCAGTGGCGCAGTGTGACATTCCAATAAATAAAAAAACAAAAATAAACCTAAGTAATATCATCAAAGCTCACCCACCATTACCTTCTTTTTTCTTCATTTCGCTTCTGACGAACTCAATAACTTCTTTGATATGCTCATCAAACTCATGGTAATTGAATCTGGAGTTGGTTCTGTGAGCTTCGTCATCAATGATAATCGCGCCGTCTGGTAGCGATCTGGCGACACTCTCTTTATCGTCATCAAAAGATTTTTGAAGTCGGTGAACAATTTCAGCATTCATGGTTCTTCCTGCCGCCGCCGCAGACTCATGGATTGCTGAGTGAAGCGCCCTTGGTAGGCGTAGAGCTGTTTTTTGTATGTCTTTGCTCATGATGTCACGAACTCTGGTTTGCTTATATGTGGGTACGTTAGCAAAAACATCCTAACAATTCACTCTGACTTCACCACAAAACACCTTTACTTCACTTTGGAGTCAGAACTAAGCTGCAAGGCGTGACTTCATGGTGAAGTCTTTTTGGGAGGGTTTGTGAAGCAGGTAATCGCACCAACCGGCATTAGGATGCCAGACGAGATCAAGGATTGGTTAACCAAGAGAGCTGCTGGAAACGAGCGCAGCATGAACAAGGAGGTGTTGTTCATCTTGAGAAGAGAGATGGAGAAGGATGAGCAAGATGAAGGCAAGTAGCTCAAATAGTTCGACCCAAGCTGTTGACGCAGCTCGGGCCGAGGAATGTAAACCCAACCACCAAGTAAGGATTACGGTATGACTATACAACAACAGTATCAGCAAACCAAAGTTTTGGCAGGGCCGCAGAATTCCATGCCGGTGATTGCCGGAGTTGAGATCACCACTGATGAAGCTGGGCGCTTCAATCTCAATGCCCTCCATCGGGCAAGTGGTGCCGGCGACCATAAGGCGCCAAATCAATGGCTGCGAACCAAGCAGGCTAAAGAGCTGATTTCCGAGCTAGCCAACCAGACTGCTAATTCACAGTCTGGTCATGAAGTGCTCAAAGTTATCAATGGTGGCGTGGCACCAGGCACATTCACTCATGAGCTGCTGGCGATTTCATATGCCAGTTGGATCAGCCCAGCCTTCCATCTGCAGGTCAATCAGGTGTTCCTTGACTACCGCACTGGCAAGCTGGCACCGGTTCCGCAGCAACTCACTACCATCGAGATCTTGCAGATCGCCATGCAGTCAGAGCAGGAGCGCCTGCGCTTGCTGACCGTCAACCAAGAACTTGAGCAAAAGATCGAGACTGATGCGCCACTGGTTCGCTTCGCCAAGCAGGTGGAGGTCACGCCTGACTCAATTAGCGTCGGCAAGGCGGCCAAGATCATTGGCACTGGCCAAAATCGGCTATTTGCCTATTTGCGCCAGATGGGCTGGGTGAGCCGCAAAAATGAGCCATACCAAGCCAAGATCGAGCAGGGGTTGATGGATGTGAAGATCAGCCCTTGGGATCACCCGGAGTTTGGCTTGCAGAAGCGATCCGTTGCACTGATAACAGGGAAGGGGCTGTCAAAGTTGCAACAGCTGTGGTCCGTGGATCAAGGGAGGCTGCTGTCATGAGCGCATCCCAACTGATGGTAGAGCTGGCCGCCTTGCTTGATGATCTGGAAGGTGTCGATATGACGCGAGTCGAGCGAGCCAAGATAACGGCGCGGATAGAGCGCATGATGCCTGAGCAGGCAGAGTAATAATGGTGGGGCTTCGGCCCCATTTTTGTTGCCTGTTGAAAGCCACAAGATCCGAGTTGGGATGTGGTAAATCCCATCACCACACTGATAAGATGGTCTCGTTGTTGGTTTCATTAGCGAACTGGAGGTATGGATGGTCAGTATACGTCGCTCTCATTAATCAGGTGTTCGCCTGAGAGGTGAGCAAGGCGTGCCTGGGGATGTCACCCCATGCAACTTTGCTATCAGGAGTTCGCAATGAACCCCATTTTCCTCGTGACTGAACTTGAAGAAATCATTGAATCGCTTGATCTTACCCGCCTCACTCGTGCCGAGATCGCCAACATCCTTGAGCAGTTGAAGGATTGTTGCGGCCGGGATGAATCACGCCAAGGCTCCGATGAGTAAGACAGCACAGGGGGGCGAGCCATCGCCCCTTACCCCACCCGAACCCCAAGTATCTCGGCATAGCAATTCAGCATCGACGCCAGGTGTGGCTTCGGCAGTCGTGCTGCGCGGTTGATTAGCCCCATATGTTCATCATCTGAAACGCTCCAGTCAGGATCCGCAAGGATGGCCTGGACGGATAGGCCCATTGCTGACGAGAGCATGACCGCCTCTGCCAATCCCATGAAGTCGTCGTGATGCGGCGATAGCCATCGAGAAATGCTGGAGCGGGGGATATCGGTCAGTTGGCTGATCTTGGACTGGCTGAGTTTTCTCTCGGCCATAAGCTTGCGCACCTTCTTCTTTGTGCGATGGACATACTCGAGGCTAGAGCTGGTCAGATACCGCTTCATAGGCATTCCTTATCTGTGGTTGCAAACCGTGCTCTAGATCATGTTTTTATCATTGTCCCATATTTGGGATCCTTATAGTGCAATTGCTCAGTAATGGCACATCGTGGTCGTGTAGATTGTAGTCAAAAAAATAGATGGCTGAGTACACGGAGAGTCGCCGCAAAAATCAACATTTACATAAGTGGCGGTTTTATGACGAGTTATAGAGTATGGGATCTATCAACGGCTAGGAAAAAGGTAAAGGAGGCTCAAGAAGATACTGCTCCACTAAGTCTGCAAAAAGTGGTACATTCGCTTGGTTACTGTATGGGTATACAGTGTTTCACAGTCGAGAGACTGAGAGTAGAAAAGCGGGGACCTGACCGGATGGATTCACTAACTGAGCTTGAGAATATTCTTGATACTTTGGACCTGACGAGGGTGGAGGAAGAGAAGATCGCGCGCATTCTTGAAAGACTTCGCGATGAGCTGACCGCTGCGCCATAGGGATGCGGTCGGTTCGGATTGGCCCGCCATTGAGCGGGCTTTTCTATGCGCGATTTTTGGTGGCGGGAGGTGTTGGAGTGGTAAAAAGAAAAAAGCCTGCATTTCTGCAGGCTTTCTTGCTCTTGGATCACCAGTGGATCATTTTAGTTCCCACTTTGGGCCAGTCACGGTCGCCTTGATTTGGCTAAGTGGCTGTTTTAACTCGTTTTGTCCTGTCTGTGTCCTAGTTAAATTGGTGGAGCTGGGGGGATTTGAACCCCCGTCCAAAATTACTACATCCGCGGTACTACATGCTTAGTCACTCTTTACATTCGCCAACCCGCTGCGGAGAGACACGCCACGAATTGACTAGCTCGATTGGTTTTAATGCTTCCGCCCCGAGCAGGACTTCCACACGATCCTGTGAAGGATGACCTTCCGATTCCCTAGGACACAGGCAAGCTAGGGTAGAAGGGCTCTATGCAGGTTATTAAGCTGCTAGTGCGTAGTTTTCGTCGTTTGCGACTATTTTTTTGCGGTTTGTTAACGAGGCCTACCGCACCTCGGCATGCACCTTGGGTTTCGTGAATCTTGTCGAATCCAGAATCAGCCCCAAGTTGTTAGAAGCGATTGTACGCAAAAATGCTGTTATAGCAAGGCGTTGATGACCATTCCCTCTGGTCATTTGGCTGTTTGCTGATTTATTGTGCTCAGCTGACTCGAGTCAACTGCGCAGGGGAAGCAGAATGGCTTGCTGGCCCTGAACATCCGGAGTGTGAGTCCGGATAACCGGGGATTAGCCGCGATTTTTGTTCTTCATGATGCGGGATTTTTCCCGATCCCATTCGCGCGCCTTGGTGTCTTCGCGCTTGTCGTGCTCTTTCTTGCCTTTCACTAGGCCGATCTCGACCTTGACCCAGCACTCTTTCCAGTAGAGAGCCAGTGGCACTATGGTGTAGCCCTGACGGGCGGTCAGGCTTTCGAGTTTGTCGATTTCACGGCGGCTCAGCAGCAGTTTGCGGGTGCGAGTCGGATCACAGACCACATGGCTGGACGCGGCGTTCAGGGGCAAGAAGCTGGAGCCGAACAGGAAGGCTTCACCCTGCAAGAAGATGACGTAGGCTTCGCTGATATTGGCCTTGCCCGCCCGCAGGGATTTGACTTCCCACCCTTGCAGGGACAAGCCAGCTTCCACTCTCTCTTCGATGAAGTATTCGTGGCGGGCGGCTCGATTCAGAGCAATGGTGCTGGACCCGGCTTTGTTTTTACTGTTTTTTTTGCTCATGACGGGCGATTTCCGGCAATGACTAGGAGGCTCGTATTATACGTAGGCGTGAGCGGCTGTAAAACGCGCTGCAAGTCAACTGGTGGCTTTATGAGCGGTTTGGCCGAGGTTTTCGCTCCACAACCGGAAACATGGTGGTAAAATCGCGCCGATTGGATGAGGAAAAGCCATGCCCCGGATTACGCGTAGTGCCCTGGTGATGTTCAGTGCAGAACAGATGTTCAAGTTGGTTAACGATGTGGATGCCTATCCGCAGTTTTTGCCCGGTTGTGTCGGCAGCCGTGTCCACGAGGCGGGTGATGACTACATGACTGCATCGGTCGATGTGGCCAAGGCGGGGATTGCCAAGACCTTTACCACTCGCAATCAGCTGGATGTGAACCGTCAGATCAGGATGGAGCTGGTAGATGGCCCGTTTCGCAAGTTGGCGGGTTGGTGGACCTTTACCCCGCTCGATGTGGATGCCTGCAAGGTGGAGTTCGATCTCGATTTCGAATTTACCTCCAAGCTGATCGAGATGGCATTTGGTCAGGTGTTCCGCGATCTGGTGAGCTCCATGGTCTCAGCCTTCTCCAAGCGGGCGAAGGAGGTCTACGGTGTCTGACCAGCTCAATATCGAGGTTGTCTATGCCTTGCCGCAACAGCAGACGGTGATTGCGCTACGCGTGCCGTCCGAGACCTGCGTGCTGGCGGCCATCGAGCAGTCCGGCATTGTGCAAAAGCACCCCGAGATCGATCTGGCGGTCAACAAGTTCGGCATCTACAGCCGCCCGGTGAAAGGTGGCGAGTTGCTGCAGGATGGCGATCGCATCGAGATTTATCGGCCCTTGACCGCCGATCCGCGCGAAATGCGCAAGAAACGCGCAGAAAAGGCCAAGGAGGAGGGGAGAGCCGATAGCGTGACCGGTGGCCGCCCCGATGTGCATCGCAAGCGCAGCGAATAGCGCTCAGGTTTTTCTTGCAGAAAAAAGGCGCCGAGGCGCCTTTTTTTGATCCCGTCAGCCGCTCATCTGGCCGAGGGGATATCAAGGGCGGGCTGCGTCAGCCCAGGGCTGGTTCTGCCACACCCAACTGCGCGCGCGCCCAGGCGGCCAGCAGCTCGACGCCGCTTTGCATCACTCGCTCATCGAAATCGAAGGCGTTGTGGTGGTGCGGCGCCGCCAGATCGGCACCCAGGATCAGATAAGCCGCTTCGCCCCCCTGCTTTTGCACCCGCTCCATCAGAAAACCGGCATCTTCGCTGGCGCCAAAGCGGCGAGTCTGGATGGTGGCGAGCCCCTGCTTGCGGGCTAGCGCCGCCAGCTCTGCCTGCAGCGCCGGGCTGTTCTCCAGCGCAATCGCCTCACCCTGTTTGATGATGCGGTAGGTGACGCCGTGGGTGAGGGCAGTGCCTTCGACGATGCGCTGCACCTGACTGAACATGTAGTCGTTGAGGGTGCTGTCGGCGCCACGGGTTTCACCGTGCAGCACGGCATGGTCGGGAATGACGTTGCGCCCGCTGCCGCCGTGAAGCTGGCCGATATTGATGCGGGTCATGCCATCGCGGTGGCGGGGAATGCCGAGCATGGCGGTGGTGGCCATGCAGGCCGCGGCCAGCGCATTGCTGCCGGCGTTGGGCTCAAGCCCGGCGTGAGCCGCGGTGCCCATAAAGTGGACGTCGAACTTGGTGGAGCAGAGAAACTCGGTGGGGTTGATCACCAGCTCGCCGCTACCGGCGTGAATGCCGATATGAAGCGAGAGCAGGGCATCCACGTCATCGAGTGCGCCACCGGCCGCCAGCGCCTTGCCCCCGCGACACCCCTCTTCAGCGGGTTGGAAGAACAGCTTGATGCGCCCGCACAGCTGCTCCTTCATCGCCATCAGCTGGCTGGCCAGCCCCATGCCGATGGCGGTGTGGCCATCGTGGGCGCAGGCGTGCATCCACCCCTTGTTGTGGGAGGCAAAGCCCTCCTGCTGCGGCTGGTGCTGTTCGGCGTCGGACTCTTCTACCTCCACCGCATCGATATCGAAGCGAAAGGCCAGGGTCGGGCCGGGACGACCGGTATCCAGCTCCCCCATCAGCCCGGTGACATCGCCGATCCGCTCCAGCCAGTCGGGATGGGCGCCCTGACGGCGGGCGCGAGCCTTCTCGGCCGCCACATCCAGATCGCGCCCCATCATCAGGTTGCTGGCCAGCAGCTTGTCGCCGAGCACGATGCGATAGCCGAGCTCGCTCAGGTGGTGGGCAATCAGGCTGGTGGTGCGAAACTCTTTCCAGGCGGCTTCCGGCAGGCGGTGCAGGTCGCGGCGCCACAGGATCAGGTGCTCAAGGGTCATCTTGGCTTCCTTGGTGATTCGATTTGTCGGCTATTGTGCCTTTTTTCCCGGCTGACCACACGGGGCCTGCAGCTGGTCGGGGGAGCGGCGAGTGCGGGTTATGGCAGTGGGGGCCTTGAATGGTGGTGAGCGCGCATAAAAAACGCCTCCACAAGGGAGGCGTTGTCGAGGCGTGGTGATCAGGCCGCGTGATGGTAAGCGGAGGCTTCAAACAGCTTCTTGTTGGCCACCAGATCGATGGGGTCAAAATCATCGACGTTGATGGTGCGCAGGCGACTCACTTCGGCGCGGCGCAGCAGCTCCGCTTCGCTCTGGGTCAGTACGCCAGCGGCCAGGCCAATATCGGCCACCTTGTTCAGCTGGGTGAAGGGACGCTTGATGCCATCTGCCTTGCAGACCTTGTCAAACAGCGGCTCGGCGGCCAGCACGTCATCGAGCGCCTGCTCCAGCAGTCCGAAGGGGTTACCCTCTTCGCGGGTCAGATACTGCCCCTTGGCCAGACGGCTGCGGGTCTCACTCGGGGTTTGCAGCAGACGGGCGACCTGGCTATCGAGCTTGTCGCTCGGGCGGTTCAGATCACGGCCGAGCGGCAGCACCACGGCGCGCAGGGCAAGGCCAATCCAGCGGTTCGGGAAGTTGCGCAGCAGCTCGTCGATCGCCTCTTGTGCCTTGAACATGGCATCTTGCAGTGCCCAGTGCAGCAGCGGCAGGTCGGCCTGCTGGCGTCCCTCATCCTGATAGCGCTTGAGGGCGCTGGAGGCCAGATAGAGCTGGCTCAGCACATCGCCAAGGCGAGCGGAGACCCGCTCTTTGCGCTTGAGTTCGCCACCCAGGGTGCCCATCGCCATGTCTGACAGGAATGCCAGGTTAGCCGAGAGGCGGGAGAGCTGCTGGTAGTAGCTCTTGGTCTGATCCTTGTACGGTGCAGAGGCAAAGCGGGCGCCGGTGATACCGAGCCAGAAGCTGCGCACCAGGTTGCTGATGGCAAAGCCGACGTGGCTGAACATGGCCTTGTCGAAATCCTTCAGTGCCTGCTCCTTGTCGGGATGGCTGGCGGCCAGCATCTCCGGCAGTACATACGGGTGGCAGCGGATAGCGCCCTGACCGTAGATGATCATGCTGCGGGTCAGAATGTTGGCCCCTTCCACCGTGACGGCGATGGGGGCTCCCTGATAGCCACGGGCCAGATAGTTGTTGGGGCCCATGCAGATCGCCTTGCCGCCGTGGATGTCCATGGCATCGATGATGCACTTCTGGGCACGGTCGGTGAGGTGGTATTTGACGATGGCGGAGATGACCGAGGGCTTTTGCCCCAGATCGATACCGGTCACTGTCAGGGTGGCGGCAGCGCCCATGATGTAGGCGTTACCACCGATGCGAGCCAGCGGCTCTTCGATCCCTTCCATCTTGCCGATAGGCAGCTTGAACTGGCGACGGATGCGGCTGTAGGCGCCGCTCGCCAGGGCCAGCATTTTGACGCCACCGGTGCTGTTGGAGGGCAGGGTGATACCGCGACCGACCGACAGACACTCCACCAGCATGCGCCAGCCCTGACCGGCCATGGCCGGGCCGCCGATGATGAAGTCGAGCGGGACGAACACATCCTTGCCCTGAGTCGGGCCGTTCTGGAACGGCACGTTGAGCGGGAAGTGGCGACGGCCAATGCCGACACCCTTGATATGAGTTGGAATGAGGGCGCAGGTGATGCCGAGCTCCTCTTCGTCACCCAGCAGATGCTCAGGGTCACGCAGCTTGAAGGCCAGACCCAGCACGGTGGCGATGGGGGCGAGGGTGATGTAGCGCTTGTTCCAGGTCAGGCGCATACCGAGCACCTCTTTGCCTTCCCACTCGCCTTTGCAGACGATACCGAAGTCGGGGATGGAGCCGGCGTCAGAACCCGCTTCCGGGCTGGTCAGGGCGAAGCAGGGGATCTCTTTGCCGATTGCCAGACGGGGCAGGTAGTGGTCTTTCTGGGCCTCAGTGCCATAGTGTTGCAGCAATTCGCCCGGGCCGAGGGAGTTGGGCACGCCGACGGTGGAGGCGAGCACGGCGCTGGTGCCAGTCAGTTTTTGCAGCACACAGGATTGGGCATAGGCCGAAAACTCGAGGCCGCCATATTTCTTCTTGATGATCATGGCGAAGAACTTGTGGTCCTTCAGGTATTGCCATACCTCGGGGGAGAGATCGGCGCGCTCGTGGGTCACTTCCCAGTCGTTCACCATGCGGCACACTTCCTCGACCGGACCATCCATAAAGGCCTGCTCTTCGGCAGAGAGGGTCGCGATCGGGATGGCGTGCAGCTTTTTCCAGTCCGGGTTGCCCGCGAACAGATCGGCTTCCCACCAGGTGGTGCCCGCTTCGATCGCCTCTTTTTCGGTGCGGGACATCTCCGGCATGATCGATTTGTAGATCTTGAACAGCGGCTTGGTCAGTTGGTTGCGGCGAAACTCTACCATGTTGAGCGGGATGGCGATCACCGCAAACAGCGCCCAGACCAGCAAGGGCACATGACCATAGATAGCGCCAAGCACCAAAGCGGCGCCGGTAATCAGGGTGGCGGTAAACAGGGATGTCCGGCGATAAGCCAGGGCTCCGATAACCAGGATCACCCCGAGCAGAGTGAGGGTCGTCGTCATTGCTTGCTCCTTGCGTGGTTAGGTTGCCAACGTGGTATTACTGATCCAGAGGTCTGACCTGTTGGATATGGCCTCTGTTGTAATTGATACGCACAAAGTTATCAAGCTGTTTACAAGTTCATTACCTTCTCTGTGATCCCCGTAACGTTCATGAGGCACCCGTGCCGTGGTGGGTAGGGGGGCGACTCCGGGATTGGCTTATGCGAGAATAGCCGCCAGCGATAAGCGACCCAAATAGTGGAAGAGACATCATGTATCAAGAACTGATCCGCAATGAATTGACCGAAGCTGCCAGCGTGCTGCAGGCCTTCCTGGCTGATGAGCAGAACCTGAAAAACATCGAAGCGGCCGCCAAACTGCTGGCTGCCTCTTTCAAAGAAGAGGGCAAGGTGCTCTCTTGTGGTAACGGTGGTTCCCACTGTGATGCCATGCACTTTGCCGAAGAGCTGACCGGTCGTTACCGCGAAAACCGTCCGGGTTATGCCGGTATCGCTATCTCTGATCCCAGCCACCTCTCCTGTGTCTCCAACGACTTTGGCTATGACTATGTCTTCTCACGCTACGTGGAAGCGGTAGGCCGTCGTGGTGACGTGCTGCTTGGTATCTCCACCAGTGGCAACTCCGGTAATATCCTCAAGGCTATCGAGGCTGCCCACGCCAAAGGCATGAAGGTCATCGCCCTGACCGGCAAGGATGGCGGCAAGATGGCGGGTCTGGCAGATGTCGAGATCCGGGTGCCGCACTTCGGCTATGCCGACCGCATTCAGGAAATACACATCAAGGTGATCCACATCCTGATCCAGCTGGTCGAAAAAGAGATGGCCAAGTAATCAGGTTATCGCGCTGAGACAAGGGCAGCACCGGTTGTATGGTTCGCCATGGGCCGGTTGCTGCCAGCCACAGGGGAGGGGATTGTGCCTTCCCCTGCTGTCTGTCAAAGCGGCTGGGGGTCGGACATGACACCAGCCAAATCATGAAAGGAGTCTGCCAGATATGTGCGAACTGCTCGGCATGAGTGCCAATGTGCCGACCGATATCTGCTTCAGCTTTACCGGGTTGATGCTGCGCGGCGGCAAGACAGGGCCCCACAAGGATGGCTGGGGGATCACCTTCTACGAGGGGAAGGGCTTTCGCACCTTCAAGGATCCCGAGCCCAGCGCCCAATCTCCCATCGCCAGACTGGTACAGGCGCTGCCCATCAAGAGCTGCGCCGTGGTCAGCCACATTCGGCAGGCCAACCGTGGCTGCGTGTCACTGGAAAATACCCACCCCTTTACCCGTGAGCTGTGGGGCCGTTACTGGACCTTCGCCCACAACGGTCAGCTGACCGGCTATAAGAAGCTGCCAACCGGCCGCCACCGTCCGGTGGGGGATACCGACAGCGAACACGCCTTCTGCTGGCTGCTCGATCGGCTGGAGCAAAAATACCCCAAGCGTCCTGCCAACTTTCCCGCCATGTTTCGCTATCTTGCCACCCTGTGTGACGAGCTGAGAGCCTTCGGGGTGTTCAACATGCTGCTCTCGGACGGGGAGTATGTGATGAGCTACTGCAGCAACAACCTGCACTGGCTGACCCGCTGCGCGCCCTTTGGCGAGGCGAGCTTGCTGGATGAAGAGGTGGTGATCGACTTTCAAAGTGAGACCACGCCCAACGATGTGGTGACCCTGATCACCACTCGTCCGCTGACCGGTAATGAGAACTGGGTCAGGATGGCCCCCGGCGAGTTTAATTTGTTTCGCATGGGGGAGCGGGTGGCGACCAATCAGGTCGTCTCTGAGTGAGATAAAAAAATACCAGGGTAGATACCTACCCTGGTTCTTCGCAGCAGCCATAAATGGCAAAAGGGATGAGAGGTGTTGCTGAGCAGCAGCACGCTGACGTCAACGATTGTTACTCATGTGTTAATTATCGGCAATTAACTTGTTGTTTACATAAGGCGTTCAGTGTCACTCTTTCGAGGCGGATCACATTTATTGCTGTTTGATCCCCCGCGTCACCCAATTGGCGACCTGAAAGTGACACTGATGAGTGACCGGGTGGTGAGTGACGGGTTCGAAAACTATCTATAGTATGGTCTGTTTGAATACCTTTTTGGAGGGGCCTGACATGGAGTGGGTGGATCGCAAGGTGTTGCAGCAGCTGGCCGATGATATAGGCCAAGAGATGTTGCCGGTGGTTATTGCTGTGTTTATCGAAGAGGTGGGCGAGCAGTTGAGTCAGCTCAGACCCCTCTATGAGCAGGGAGAGTGGGAGGCGCTGGCCCGAGTGGCCCACAGCATGAAATCATCCTGTGGCAGCTACGGCGCTATGCCGAGCTACCAGCAGGTGATGGCACTGGAGATGGCCAGCAAGCAGGCGGATGTGGCCGAGGCCGAGCGCCAGTTGCAACTGCTGGAAGTCTCCTTGCCCCAGGTGCTCGCGTTTCTTGCCGATTATCAGTAGCGGCGCCATGCAGGGATGCCCGGGCGCCGTGGCCGTTGCTTAACGCTGGTTGAGCAGCTGCTGGATGATCCGGTCCAGCGCCAGTTTCAGCTTCAACCGATCGTGCCGATGGGGCAGCTCAAGTTCACCCAGCTCGGCCTCGATCAACCGCCCTTGCCAGGCTCCTGCATCACCCGCGCCCTGAGGGGCCAAGATGGCATCCAGCCGCCCATGACCGACCCGAGACTCCAGCCAGCGACACTGACTCATCAGATCCAGCTGGCTGGCCGGGCCATTCTCCGCCACCAGATTGCAGACGAAGACCAGCATGGCGTTGCTCTCGTTGATGGCCTGGGCGATCTCGGCCAGTAGCAGTGGCGGCATGATGGAGGTGAGAAAACTGCCTGGCCCCAGAATGATCATGTCCGCCTGTTGCAGTGCCAGCACCGCTTCCCGGGTCGCTTGCACCTCCGGCATCAGGCCGAGGGAGAGGGGCGGCGTCGCCAGTTGATCGATGGAGACCTCTCCCAGGATCTGGGTGCCACACTCCATATGGGCGCAAAGATCGGTGGGAAATTCAGACATGGGTAGCAATTGTGACTCGATTTTGAGCATGTCACTGATCAGCTTGATAGCATCAAGAGGACGGACACAGAGATTATCGAGCGCCAGCAGCATCAGGTTGCCAAGGTTGTGGCCCGCCAGCTCGCCTTTGCCGGCGAAGCGGTATTCGAACAACAGGCTGCCGATACTGGGATCGGTCACCAGCTGGTTCAGGCAGTTGCGCAGATCGCCCCAGGCGATGCACTCCTGACTCTTACGCAGCCGTCCGGTCGAGCCACCATCATCAGTGGTGGTGACGATGCCGGTGAGTCGTTGACCGAGAAACGAAAGGGACGAAAGCACTCGGCCCATGCCGTGGCCACCACCGATGGCAACGACCCGTTCGAAGTCATTGATGTTTTTTTGCCACATATGGGCGTCCTGTAATTGGGCTCAGTTGACAGCTATGTTAGCAAGTGAAGCGAGATAATTGTTTGATAAAGGTATGATTTTTGCTTGAGACCGCCATTCGATAAAACAAGGAGATGGTGTTGAAATTTCTGACCGTTCACTCCCTCGCCCAGAATTCATCGCTGGCGGCCCAAGATCTCTGCGCGCAGCTGCGCCACCATGCCAATCAGGCCCCCTCCCTGCTGCTACTCTATTTTACCCAAGCCCATGACGGGGCGATACTGCGCGAAGCACTCAAACGCCAGTTCCCTACCACCCGCCTGCTGGGATGCAGCTCCTGCGGCGGAGTGATGACCGAGATGGGACATCACGCCAGAGAGGGATTTGGGGTGGCGGTGGCGGCCCTCTACGATGAAAAAGGTGCGTTCGGGGTGGCCGGTGCCAGCGGTGCAACGGTGGATGCGCGCCAGTTGCTGCGCCGCGCCATGAACGATTGCGGTCGGCCGGGCGAGCTGCCTCAGTTAGTCCTGTTTCACGCCAGTCCCGGTCAGGAAGAGGGGTTGCTGGCTGGTATCGAAGCAGAGCTAGGTGCATCTGTACCTGTGGTGGGCGGCTCGGCGGCAGACAACAGTGTCAGTGGTGACTGGCAGCTCTGCTGGGATGATGCGGTGAGTCAGGATGGCATAGCGTTGGCGGTACTCTATCCGGATTGCCAGCTGGCTTTTCAGTTTCACTCCGGTTATGTGCCAGCCGAGTTTAGCGGCGAAATCACCGCTTGCGAGGGGCGCGAGGTGCTCACCATCGATCACCAGCCTGCCGCCGAGGTCTATGCCCGCTGGTGCGGGCGGGAGCAGCCCTGGTCGGTAGGGGCGATTTTGCGGGAGACCACGCTCACCCCGCTGGCCCGTCAGGTGGGGGCGTTGGATGGCATTCCCTACTACAAGCTATCCCATCCCGAGGCGGTGACCGAACAGGGCGGGTTGCGGCTCTTTACTGATGTGGTGCAAGGGGAGCGTCTGCTGCTGATGTACAGCAGTCAGGAGGGGTTGCTGCAGCGCAGCCTCAATGCCATGCGCGTCGAGCCTGGTTATGGGGTCGATGTGGAATTGCAGCCCATCGGTGCCCTTATCATTTTTTGTGCTGGTTGCCGTTTGGCGCTAGGTGATATGTTGTGCCAATTTGTCGAGCAGAGCCAGGCTCGCCTCGGCAAGATCCCGTTTATCACCCCCTTTACCTTCGGTGAGCAGGGGCGGCTGCCCAATGGCGAGCTGGCCCACGGTAATCTGATGGTATCGAGCGTGATTTTCCTGACCCCTTGAGTCGGCAGAACATAACAGAGCAGGCAACAAGATGATTGGCAACAGTGAACTGGAAGCCCTTGGCGACAAATTGCAGACCACCTTGGTCGATCTGGTGCGCTGTCGCGAGCGGGAGGCCAAATATCGGCAAGAATCCCAGACCTTGCTGGGCGGGGTGGCCACCCTCGCTGATGCCAAAACTCTGGAAGAGGTGCTGGAGAGCTTGATCCAGGTGCTCAAACCCTTTATTGGCTTTGAACACGCGGATGTGGTGGCTTGGGAAGGTGAGCTCGGGAGCACCCACCTCAGCACCGAGCCAATGATATTTGCTCGTAGCTGGCGTATGACCCCGGCATTTACCCGTGCCATCGCGGGTGAAACCCTGGTGATTTATGACCCCTCCCAGTTACCCGAGCTGGCACCGCTGGCGAGCGAGTCTGGCTGGGCCAGCGTGATGCTGACCGGGCTGCAGGCGCCAGGGTTTACCGCCACTCTCATCTGCCGTCACTCACGGGCGGGTACTTTCGATCTCAACAGCAAGGCTGCCATTGAACGTTGCCGCCCGCTAATCGCCCAGGCGCTGGTCAACATCACCTACCGGGCTCGTCTGCAGGATCAAGTCGCGGTGAAAACCGAGGCGCTGCAGACCAGCGAGCGTCGTTTTCGCAGTTTCGCCGCCATGGCCTCTGACTGGTTTTGGGAGACAGATGCCGAACATCGCCTCAGTTATGCCTCCGAGCCCGGTTATCTGAATAATCTGACCCCGCTGGCGACCCGCCCGACCCTCTATGACTATCTCTGCAACAAGCAAAGTGATGAGGCGCAGCATTATTTGCAGCAGCTTGCCCAGCACAAACCGGTGCGAGGGGTGCGGATGCAGGTGGCGCTGCTTGATGGCCCCTGCTGGATGGAGGTGAGCGCCGAGCCCTGTTTTGACCACCATGGCCTGTTTACCGGCTATCGCGGTACCGCCCGGGATATCAGCACCCAGATCCGTCGGGAAGAGGAGCTGGCGCGGGCACGGGATGAGGCCGAAGCAGCCAACCGTGCCAAGTCCCAGTTTCTGGCCATGATGACCCACGAGATCCGCTCCCCCATGAATGCGGTGCTGGGGATGCTTGACCTGGTGCTGCATGCCGAGTTGGCACCTGAGCAGCAGAGCCTGCTGCGCCATGCCACCCATTCGGCCAGATTGCTGCAAACCATCATCGATGACGTGCTCGATTTTTCGAAAATCGAGTCGCAAACCCTGGCGTTTCACTGCGAGACCCTGCAGCCAATCCAGCTTTGCCAATCCCTGATCGAGCCACTGCAGGGCCGCGCCAGCGTTAAAGGCATTTCGCTGGTTTACCGCATTGATGAGGCTGTACCTTTAGCCCTGCAGGGTGACCCCATGCGTTTGTCGCAGGTGATGGGCAATCTGCTGGATAACGCCATCAAATTTACCGATCAGGGGCAGGTGAGCCTGCATCTGGGCTGGCAGGACGGCAAGTTGCGGGTTTCGGTGTCCGATACCGGGATTGGCATCGCGCAGGCGGATCAGGCTCGGCTGTTTGAGCCCTTTTCTCAGGTCGACAATTCCGCCAGCCGCCGTTTCTCCGGCACCGGCCTTGGCCTTGCCATCAGCAAGCGATTGGTTGAGCTGATGGGGGGGGGGATTTGGTTAGAGAGTGAGCCCGGCAAGGGGAGCTGTTTCTGGTTCGAATTATCAGGGATGGCACTGCCTTGTGATTGTCGGCCAAGGCAAGAGGAGGGCCTGGCTGCGCTGATGCCGCTGGATGTACTGGTGGTGGAGGATAGCCCGGTCAACCAGCTGGTGGTGTCGCTGATGCTGCAAAAACTGGTGAGCAAGGTGCGTCTGGCTGCCAATGGCCTGGAAGCGCTGGCGCAGGTGGATGAACAGCTACCGGATCTGATCCTGATGGATATGCGGATGCCTTTGATGGACGGACTGGAAGCCACAAGGCGGTTACGGGAGCTGGGCTGCACCATGCCCATTGTTGCGCTGACGGCCAATGCGATGGCCGAAGATAAGGCGTGCTGTTTGGCGCAGGGAATGGATGATTTCCTCGCCAAGCCCATCACCTTGTCACGGCTGAGAGAGTGTTTGCAGCGTCACTTTGGCCAGCGCTTGCCAATTCGCGGATAAAAAAAATGGTCAACTTTGTGGGTTGACCAGTTCTTCAGCAAATACTGAAGAGAGCACGGGATAAATCGGGTTGTATTAGTTTATATGAAAAATCCATGCCAACTTTTTAGTGACTCTTTTGTGTTCATATTGGCCGTGTAGCGCAGCGGCTCTCTCTTGTTATGTTCCTACCTCGTTGCAAAATGCGAATTTGTGATTTTCATTTTTGGAATAATTGCATTTTGCAACGCCGTTTTGTTATTGCGAAATCAGGCGATGCAGGAATTTGCGGGCCGCTTCGCTGTTCTGTTTGGCAATCAGCATCTGCTTTTCATAAATCGGCATCGGCAGTATCTCTAGCCAGCGCTGGCAGAGCCAGGCGGCATCTTCAAAGCGCTTGTCCGGATAGAGCTCATCAAGCTCCGGATACTGCTCGAACACTTCCCGCAGGCGGTTGACCAGCAGTTTGTCGTTGAAATCGGAGTGGGTGCTCGGCCAGTTGGGCAGCAGCTCCACTTTGGCGCGGCGCAGGCCCATCTCATCTGTTTCCATCTCGTGGATGCAAAAGCGCTCCAGTCCCAGCACCGTCACCCCCAGCAGGCCATCATTGAGGGTGTAAAAATCGGTCACCTTGACCCGGGTGCCCACCGGCAGAATGCGGCCGGATTGTCCCGAGGTGGTCGACTCTTCCATCACGATGCCAAAGCCCTGATCGTTGATGAACGACTCCTTGAGCATCTGCAGGTGGCGTGGCTCGAACAGACGCAGTGGAAGCTTGCCGCCCGGTAGTATGTGGGAAGGCAAGGGGAACAGTGCCAAAGGTTGTAGTTTCATGTTCCATCCTCCATTGAGTAGTTGCTGAATATGACAATGCAGCGACTGTGCCAGAGAATGAAAAAAGCCACCGGAGGGTGGCTTTTCGGGAGGAAGAGGGCGCTTAGTTGCGCTGCTCCAGATACATGACAGCCGCTTCCACGCGGCTTTGCGCCTCGAGTTTCTTCAGCAGGCTCTTCACGTGAACCTTGACCGTTCCCTCGGAGATATGGAGCACCGAGGCGACCTGTTTGTTGGAGAGGCCTTTTGCAATTTCGCGCAGGATTTGCATTTCGCGACGCGTTAAGCTTTCCAGCTTCTGCTGCAGGTGGTCCAGCTCGTAGATATTTTCGAGATAGGGTCGCAGCGGTTCGCTCAGGATCTGCTTGCCGGTCATCACGTCTGCCAGCTGGGCCAGCAACAGATCAGGCTCGGTATCCTTGAGCAGGTAGCCATCGGCACCGGCTTTGAGCAGGGCCACCACATCCTGACGGGCATCGGAGACGGTGAGGATCACCACCCGGGAGGTGATCTCTTCGGCTCGCAGCGCCTTGAGGGTATCGAGGCCGGATAGTCCCTTCATGTTGAGGTCGAGCAGGATCAGGTCCGGCTCGGACTCCTTGGCCAGCGCCACGGCATCTGTGCCGTTGGAGGCTTCACCGGTCACCTCCATGTTCTCTTCCAGAGCCAGCAACTGCACAATCCCTTTGCGCATGAGGGGATGGTCATCTACGACCAGAACAGTGTATTTCATCTCGTCCATCAGGCGTCTCTCGCTAGACTGGTGGGGAAGGTCAGATGCACGCAGGTGCCTTGTGGCTGTAGCTCGCTGATGGTCAGCAGACCATGCAGTTTGCTGGCGCGCTCGTTCATGATGCTCAAACCGTAATGGTTGATCGCCGAGCTGGCGAGTCCGATCCCGACACCGTCATCTGAAATCTGAACGTTGATGTTACCACTGGCGAGGGTCTCACAGCTAACATCAATCACTTGCGCGTTGGCATGTTTGATGGCGTTGAGGACGGCCTCGCGGATCAGTTGCAGGATATGGATGTGCTGGCCCGCTTCCAAATCGCTATCGGCCAGTTCGTAATGGCACCTTATTTTTGCCTGGGTCTGGGGTTGCAGCTGATCGAGCATCACCCGGATTGCTTCCCCCAGATTGGCATCGCCAATGGTGAGGCGGAAGGTGCCGAGCAGTTCGCGCAGCTGGGTATAGGCATTGCTGAGTCCTTCGTCTATCTGCTGCATCGCTTCCTGTGCTTTCTCCTGCTGTCCCTTGGCGTAGGAGCGCTTGAGCAGGGTGGACTGGATCTTGAGATAAGAGAGGGCCTGCGCCAGCGAGTCGTGCAGCTCCCGGGCGATCACCGCCCGCTCCTCCATCAGCAGCAGCCGCTGCTGTTGCAGCAGAGTCTGATCCTTGTGCAGCACCTGAGCCAGCAGCATGGTGAAGTTTTTGATCAACCGCTCGTCGATAGGATGCTGGCTGATGATGTCGAGCCGGCCAAACTCCTGCTCATCCATTTGCAGATAGAAGTTGGCGACCGCATCGAGATCGCCGGGCCAGCCGGTGCGCCCCGAGATGTAGACCGGCATGGCGTTGTGTTCGAAGCGGGTCAGCCGGATATGGTCGATGTGCTGGTGGGCGGCGGCGCGATCCAGCAACTTGATCAGGGTGCGGGTGCTGAGCGGGGCCGCGTGCAGCTTCTGGGCGGTCGAGTAGAGAAATGAGAGAGTATCATTGGCCTGCTGCAGCTTGGCGGTTTTCTCTTCCACCTTGTTCTCCAGCTCCCGATAGAGCTTGCCGAGCTCGTCGGCCATGGTGACGAAAGCCCGTGACAGCTCCCCCAGCTCATTTTCACCGTGGGCGGGCAGCTGGAGATCGAAGTCCTGGCGCTGGATTTGGCGAGCGCAGTAGACCAGCTGATTGAGGGGGGCGACTACCTGTTGGCGGGTAAAGCGCACCGTAAACCAGGCGATGGTGATGATGGCCAGCAGGCCGAGCCCCTCCGCCAAGGCCAGCATCCGTACCTTGAATTCCACGTGGTATTGCATCTGATTGACGAAATTGTCGATGGCCGCCACAAACCGCTCGGTGTTATCTGTGTACCGTCTTGGGGTGCGCTCTTCGATATGCTGGCGCATCACCGCCCACTGGCCGAGCACTTCACCATAGGTGCGGCGCAACGAGGCGGGCGTGATCCAGCGCTGGGTCTCCTGCAGCTCTTCGGCGTGCAGGGTCTCTTCAAACTGGGCGAGCCGCCCCAACACGCTGTCACCTCGCTCGATCTCGTAGGCCATCCGGTAGGCTTGCATCCGCAGTGAGCCGGAGAGGTTGATCGCCTTGGCATCGGGGACCGAGTAAAAAAGCGTCACCATCGCGACCAGCGCGATCAGGCTGGCCATGAAGAGGATCAACACCATGGCACGGCCGATGGCGCCGCTGACCGAATGGACTCTGAACCGTTTTCCCATGCTGATGAACACCTCTGGACAGTAATAATGACTCCGCAAGATGCGTGGGAGTGTACTTCAACTTGTGTTAGCATCGAAAAACTAGATGAACTCCGAGCTGTTTTGCCTACGTCCTTGCGATAGGGGAAAACCAGCCGTCAGCCGATTGTTGAACCTAATGGTCGAGCTGTAAGGGTCAGGAAAGAAATGCCCTGGCCTCCCGTATTTGGAAAGGTGTTTATGTTGCCACTTGAAGATGGTTTTTCCCGTCGTTTTTACTATTTGCGTCTGTCAGTGACCGATGTGTGCAATTTCCGTTGCACCTACTGCCTGCCCGACGGCTATCGCCCCCCGGAAGGCCACAAAGAGGGGCGTAAATCGTTTCTCTCGGTTGACGAGATCCGTCGCGTGGTGGGTGGTTTTGCCGCCATGGGCACTCGCAAGGTGCGCATCACGGGGGGAGAACCCTCCCTGCGCCGCGATTTCACCGAGATCGTCAAGGTGATTGCCACTACCCCGGGCATCGAGAAGGTCGCCATGACCACCAACGGCTATCGCCTCAAGGAGCGGGCCCAAGAGTGGTTTGATGCCGGACTCAACGCCCTCAATGTCAGTGTCGACAGTCTCGACCCGCGCCAGTTTCACCAGATCACCGGTGAAAACAAGCTGGCCGAGGTGATGGAGGGGATCGAAGCCGCACTGGCTGCCGGTTTCAAATCGGTGAAGATCAATGCGGTGCTGCTCAAGGGGCTCAACGACTATCAGCTCGACGCCTTTCTGGGCTGGATCAAGCACAAGCCCATCGAGCTGCGCTTTATCGAGCTGATGCAGACCGGCGAGATGGATACCCTGTTTCGCGACCACCATGTCAGCGGCGAGCAGATCAAACAGCGCTTGCTGGAAAGTGGCTGGGTGCAGCAGTTGCGGGGCAAGGATGACGGGCCGGCGCAGGTCTTTATGCACCCGGAATCCCAGGGTGGGGTCGGTCTTATCATGCCCTACAGCAAGGATTTCTGTGCCGATTGCAATCGGCTGCGGGTCTCCTCGCTGGGGAAGCTGCATCTGTGCCTGTTTGGTGACAATGGCGTCGACCTGCGGGACCTGCTCAGCGCAGATCCGCAGTCGGATGCGCTGCAACAGCGTATTCGTGCCGCGCTGGCGGGCAAGAGTGCTAGCCATCGGCTCCATGAGGGCAATGCCGGCATCACACCTCATCTCGCCTCCATCGGCGGATAACCGCAAAAAATCCCCAACGATTAAATAGCAATCCTCACATGGAGGTATTTTAACCGATACCTCCATTTTTATTGCGCTGCAAGGCTTTGATCTGGCGCAAGAATCCCCTCTGTTTATCTCCCAGGTGGTATATCCCTGACCTTGTCAGGGCCGCAATATACACCCACTCTTATAATTGGTATCGAAAATGCCAATCATGGACTCGAACTGCACCCTTTCTCACCAGAACAGGAGTCAACATGCCGGATGAGATCGATCTTGCCCGCCGCGGCCTGTTTCGGGGGCGGCTGAGAACCGCCGAACCGCCGGTGCAGTTGCCCTGGTCAGTCAACTGGTCGGCATTTGTCGCCGACTGCACCCGCTGCGGGGACTGTCTGGCCGCTTGTCCGGAGCAGATCCTGGTGATTGGCGAGGGCGGTTTTCCGGTGGTCGATTTTCAGCGTGGCGAGTGCACCTTCTGCACCGAGTGCGTCACGGTCTGCAAGGCGCCGCTGTTTCGCCCGACCACCGAATCTCCCTGGCACTACAAGGCCCATATCGAGGCCAACTGTCTGGCCAATGGTCAGGTGTTCTGCCAGCGCTGTCAGGACAGTTGCGAGCCTAATGCCATTCGTTTTATTCCGGTGCTGGGGCGCGTGCCCACCCCAACGGTCGAGTTGGATCGCTGTAACGGCTGCGGCGCCTGCGTGCAGGATTGTCCGGTTGGCAGCATCAAGGTCGACGGGCGAGCAGCCGCATCCGGTGGTGCCAGCCAGCCCACCCTCAAGCAGGAGTCATAATGAGTCAGAAGCCGTGTGACACAGAAGCCACAATGGATCAGGAGTTCCATGTCTCGAGTCTGGTGGTGCTGACCAAGCCCCCCTTGCGCCATCAGCTCGCCGAGCAGATTGGCGCCCTGGAAGGGGCCGAGATCCACGCCGTCAGTGACGAGGGCAAGCTGGTGGTGACCCTGGAAGGTCCGAGCCAGCGGCCGATCATGGCGGCCATTGATGCGATACAGGCGATGCCGGGCGTGCTCTCTGCCGCCCTGATTTACCACCAGTTCGATGAACTCGGCGGTCACTGAAAAGATTGATGGGATGCCGGGCGTGCGCTCTGCCGCTGTTGGCTGGCGCCCGTTCGATAGATTCGACAACTTAAACTTACGCGATAAGCAATGCGAGGATATGCCATGAAGCTGAGTCGACGCGACTTTATGAAGGCCAACGCGGTGGCCGCTGCCGCTGCGGTGGCTGGTGTCAGTGCCCCCACGCTGGCGGCCAATCTCATCACCAGTACCGACAAGACTGCCATCCATTGGGATAAAGCCCCCTGCCGCTTCTGCGGCACCGGCTGCTCCGTGCTGGTGGGTTCGCAGAATGGTCGGGTCGTGGCGACTCAGGGTGATCCGGATGCGCCGGTCAACCGTGGCCTCAACTGCATCAAAGGCTACTTCCTCTCCAAGATCATGTACGGCCAGGATCGTCTGACCCAGCCGATGCTGCGGATGAAGAACGGCCAGTTCGACAAGGACGGTGATTTCGCCCCCATTAGCTGGGATCAGGCGTTCGACATCATGGCCGAGAAGTTCAAGGCGACCCTGAAAGAGAAAGGCCCGACTGCGGTCGGCATGTTCGGCTCCGGCCAGTGGACCGTCTGGGAAGGCTATGCCGCCGCCAAGTTGATGAAGGCCGGTTTCCGCTCCAACAACCTCGACCCCAATGCCCGCCACTGCATGGCCTCTGCGGTAGTTGGCTTCATGCGTACCTTCGGCATGGATGAGCCGATGGGCTGCTACGACGATATCGAGCAGGCTGATGCGTTCGTGCTGTGGGGCTCCAACATGGCCGAGATGCACCCCATCCTCTGGTCGCGGATGTCTGATCGCCGTCTCTCCAATCCGGATGTGCAGGTGCACGTGCTCTCCACCTTCGAGCACCGCAGCTTCGAGCTGGCGGACAACGGCATGGTATTTACCCCGCAGACCGATCTGGCGATCCTCAACTATGTCGCCAACTACATCATTCAGAACGACAAGGTGAACTGGGACTTCGTCAACAAGCACACAGTGTTCAAGAAGGGGGTCACCGACATCGGTTACGGCCTGCGCCCGACCGATCCGCTGCAGCAGAAAGCGAAGAACCCGGACAGCGGCGATGCCACACCGATGACCTTCGACGAGTTTGCCAAGTTCGTGGCGGATTACGATGTGGAGTCGGTCGCCAAGCTCTCCGGCGTCTCCAAAGAGAAGCTGGAAAAGCTGGCCCAGATCTATGCCGACCCGAGCAAGAAGGTGGTCTCCTACTGGACCATGGGTTTCAACCAGCATACCCGTGGCGTCTGGGCCAACAACCTCTGCTACAACATTCACCTGCTGACCGGCAAGATCTCCGAGCCGGGCTCTGGCCCCTTCTCCCTGACCGGTCAGCCTTCTGCGTGCGGCACTGCGCGGGAAGTGGGCACCTTTGCCCACCGTCTGCCTGCCGACATGGTGGTGACCGAGCCCAAGCACCGCGCCATTGCCGAGCAGATCTGGAAACTGCCGGAGGGGACCATTCCTGACAAGGTGGGTTTCCACGCCGTGCTGCAAGACCGCATGCTCAAAGATGGCAAGCTCAACGCCTACTGGGTGATGTGCAACAACAACATGCAGGCCGGTCCCAACATGAATACCGATCGCCTGCCTGGCTATCGTGATCCGCGCAACTTCATCGTGGTCTCCGACCCGTACCCGACCGTCACCGCCCAGGCAGCTGACCTGATCCTGCCCACCGCCATGTGGGTGGAGAAAGAGGGGGCCTACGGCAACGCCGAGCGCCGCACCCAGTTCTGGCACCAGCAGGTGAAAGCGCCGGAAGGGGCCAAGTCCGACTTGTGGCAGCTGATGGAGTTCTCCAAGCGCTTCAAGGTCGAGGAGGTGTGGCCAGCTGAGCTGATTGCCAAGATGCCGGAAGTGAAGGGCAAAACCCTGTTCGAGGTGCTCTATGCCAACGGTCAGGTCAACCAGTTCCCGAAAGAGCAGAGCAAGGGGCTGCTGAACGACGAAGCCGAGCACTTCGGGTTCTACGTCCAGAAGGGGCTGTTCGAGGAGTACGCCACCTTCGGTCGCGGCCACGGTCACGATCTGGCGCCGTTCGATCAGTACCACGAAGCGCGCGGTCTGCGCTGGCCTGTGGTGGATGGCAAGGAGACCCTGTGGCGCTACCGCGAAGGGTTCGACCCCTATGTCAAAGCGGGCGAGGGGGTGCGCTTCTATGGCAAGCCCGATGGCAAGGCGGTCATCTTCGCCCTGCCGTTCGAGCCTGCCGCCGAGTCGCCGGACCAAGAGTACGATCTGTGGCTCTCCACCGGTCGGGTGCTGGAACACTGGCACACCGGCACCATGACCCGTCGGGTGCCCGAGCTCTATCGCGCCTTCCCGGATGCAGTGCTGTTCATGCACCCGGACGATGCCAAGGCCCGTGGCGTGCGGCGTGGTGAAGAGGTGATCGTCTCCTCCCGCCGTGGTGAGGTGAAGACCCGTGTCGAGACCCGTGGCCGTAATAAACCCCCTAAGGGATTGGTATTCATGCCCTTCTTTGACGCCAGCCAACTGGTCAACAAGCTGACCCTGGACGCCACCGATCCGCTCTCGAAAGAGACCGATTACAAGAAGTGCGCCGTCAAGGTGATGAAGGCATAAGGCGGGGGAGCGCGAGATGAGTCGTAGTCGTCGCCAGTTTCTGGCCGACATGGCAAATGGGGCCTGCGGTGTGGGCCTGCTTGGCGTGGGGCTCGGTGGGGTGGCCCGCCAGCAGGCACACGCGGTGCCTGCCCAGGCGCTGCGTCCGCCTGCGGCTCTCGACGAAGCGGAGTTTCTCAGCGCCTGCGTGCGCTGCGGGCTCTGCGCCCTGGCCTGCCCCTACGACACCCTCAAGCTCGCCCGGCTGTTTGACCCTGTGACTACCGGCACCCCTTATTTCAAGGCGCGTGCCGTGCCGTGCGAGATGTGTGATGACATCCCTTGCGTGGTGGCCTGCCCGAGCGGGGCGCTGGATCAACAGATGACCGACATTGATCAGGCACGGATGGGGGTGGCAGTGCTCATCGATCACGAGACCTGCCTCAACTATCTGGGCCTGCGCTGCGATGTCTGTTATCGGGTCTGCCCGCTGATTGACAAGGCGATCACCCTTGATTTGCAGCATAACCAGCGCACCGGCAAGCACGCCATGTTCCTGCCCACGGTACACAGCGATGTCTGCACCGGCTGTGGCAAGTGCGAGCACGCCTGCGTGCTGGAGGAGTCTGCCATCAAGGTGGTGCCCCGTCAGCTCGCCAAGGGGGAGCTGGGTCATCACTACCGGCTCGGCTGGGAAGAGAAGGCCAAAGCGGGAAACAAGTCGCTTATTGGTGAGCGACTCACCCTGCCCACCCGCAAACCGGAGGGGTTATGAGTCGTTATCCGGGGGAAGAGGCTCGCATCAAGCTGGGGTGGTGGCGTTCCCACCGCTTCCTGCTGCTGCGTCGGCTGATTCAGTTCAGCGTTCTCGGGCTGTTTTTGCTGGGGCCGCTGGCGGGCATCTGGATCCTCAAGGGCAACCTCTCCAGCTCGCTGTTGCTGGAGACGGTGCCACTGACCGATCCCCTCACGCTGTTGCAGTCGCTGGCGGCGGGCCATTGGCCCATCACCACCCTCTGGTTGGGGGCCGCCATCGTGCTGGCCGGTTACTGGCTGGTCGGGGGGCGGGTGTTCTGCTCCTGGGTCTGCCCGGTCAACCTCATCACTGACGCCGCGGCCTGGCTCAGGGGGCGACTTGGCCTCAAGGGCAACGGCCAATTCAGCCGTACTACCCGTTACTGGCTGCTGGCCATGGTGCTGGTGGTGCCTGCGGTGGTGGGGGTGATGGCGTGGGAGCTGGTCAATCCGGTGTCGCTGGCCATGCGCGGTCTGCTGTTTGGCATGGGGGCGGGCTGGGCCCTGCTGGCGGCGTTGTTCCTGTTCGATCTGTTCGTGCTGGAGCGGGGCTGGTGCGGTCATCTCTGTCCGGTGGGGGCCTTCTATGCTCTGGTCAACCGGGTCGGATTTATCAAAATTTCTGCCAAGGGGCGTGAGCGGTGCAGCAACTGCATGGATTGTTATGCGGTCTGCCCGGAACGCCCCATCCTGCGCGGGCCGGTTCACGGAGCCAAGCGCGGTCACGGGCCCTTGATTGCGGCTCAGGAGTGTACCAACTGTGGCCGTTGCATCGATGTTTGCGCGGAACAAGTTTTTGAAATCACTGTAGGTTTTGCCGTCAAGGCAGAAAAAACGTTGGAGAATAAATAATGAAAAAGCTGATTGGAGCAATGCTGGCCTGCCTGATGGCGGGTTCCTTGATGGCCGCCACCCCCGAGATCATCAACAGTACCGGAGGGATCAAATCCGAGCGGGGGGCCACCGATCTGGTGATCGAGGCGGATGCCGCACCCCTGAAGAATTTTCGCAAAGACGGCGATATGTATGATCGCCAGTACATTCATCAGCCGCCGCTGATCCCCCACGATATTCGTAACTACGAGGTGGATAACAAGGTCAACAAGTGCCTGGCCTGCCACAGCTTCAAGAATGCCAGCGCCATGAAGGCCCCCAAGATCAGCCCGACTCACTTCGAGACCCGTGATGGTACAACCCTGGGTGAAGTGTCGCCCCGTCGCTACTTCTGCCTGCAGTGCCATGTGCCGCAAGCGGATGCCAAGCCGCTGGTGGAAAATACTTTCAAGCCGGTTGAAGCACTGAACTAAGGAGTCCATCAATGAAATTACCCGGCTTTATCCAGCGTCTGTGGACCACCTTCAAGTCACCGTCAAAAGCGGCCCTCTGGGTGCTGTTGATGATGGGCTTTTTCGGTGGAGTGATCTTTTGGGGCGGCTTCAACACCGCCATGGAAGCCTCCAACACCGAGAAGTTTTGCACCAGCTGTCACGAGATGAAGGACAACGTGTTCGAGGAGTACCGCGACACCATTCACTACGCCAACCGCTCCGGTGTGCGGGCCAGCTGTCCGGATTGCCATGTGCCGCACGAGTGGACCTACAAGATCATCCGCAAGGTGCAGGCTTCCAAAGAGTTGTGGGGCATGATCACCGGCAAGGTGGATACCCCCGAGAAGTTCGAAACCCATCGCCGAGCGATGGCCGAACGGGAGTGGCAGCGGATGAAAGAGACCGACTCGCGCGAGTGCCGCAACTGCCACAACTTCGAGTACATGGATTTCTCTTTGCAAGGTAAACGGGCTGCCCAGATGCACTCCGCCAATCTTGGCAAGGAGGGGCAGGGCACCTGCATCGACTGCCACAAGGGGATTGCGCACCAGCTGCCCGACATGACAGGGGTGAAGGGATTCTGATCCCCCCTCATCACAGGCCGGGTTCGCCCGGCCTGCGTTTTACTGATATCTGAGACAAACATCAGATTTGTGTATCTTTTAAATCCCATATCCCGTGAAACCTTTGGTAGAATCAGCCCGCCGTCAAACGTCTGGGCACGTGGGCTAACGGGATGGAGACGCGGGTTCTTGTTGCTCTCTATGACTGTTTGCTCCCCCTCCTCATTTTGCCTCGTTGACGGCCCATAGCCATAAGGAGCTGCCCGATGGGACAGAACAACAACGAATTTATTCCCCTCAAGATCGCCGTATTGACGGTTTCCGACAGCCGCACTACCGCCGATGACAGCTCGGGCGACTATCTGGTATCAGCCCTCACTGCAACAGGACACCAGCTTGCAGGTCGGGCACTGTGTGCTGATAACCTGTTTCGCATTCGGGCGCTGGTCAGTGACTGGATCGCCGACAGCGAAGTGCAGGCAATCCTGATTAACGGTGGCACCGGCTTTAATGAGCAAAATTGGGTGCCTGAGGCGGTCGGCGTGCTGTTCGAGCGCACGGTGCAAGGTTTTGGCGAACAGTTCCGCCAGCTTTCGTTTGCCGAGATAAAAGGTTCAGCCATGCAGAGCCGCGCGCTGGCGGGGCTGGCAAATCGCACCCTGATCTGCTGCCTGCCGGGCTCCCCCGGTGCGTGCCGGTTGGGCTGGGAGCAACTTATTCGCGATCAGCTCGATGCCCGCACCAAGCCGTGCAACTTTGTCTCCCACCTTTGAGAGCAAACGATGAACCAGATCGATCCCAAGCAGACCCAGCCTAACTTGACCCACCTTAACCAGAGCGGCGAAGCCCATATGGTGGATGTGACCGACAAGCAGGTGACCGAGCGTGAAGCCCGTGCCGAGGCGTTTGTTGCCATGGCTCCCGAGACCCTGGCGCTGATCCTGAGCGGCCAGCATCACAAGGGTGACGTGTTCGCCACCGCCCGCATCGCCGGCATCATGGCCGCCAAGAAGACCTCGGATCTTATCCCGCTCTGCCATCCGTTGGCCCTGACCCGGGTGGAGGTGGAAATCGTGCCGCTGCCCGAGCAGCACAAGGTACATATTCGCACCCTCTGCAAGCTCTCCGGCAAGACCGGGGTGGAGATGGAGGCGCTGACCGCGGCCTCGGTGGCGGCCCTCACCATCTACGACATGTGCAAGGCAGTGCAAAAGGACATGGTGATCGAGCAGGTGCGACTGGTAGAGAAGAGGGGCGGCAAGTCCGGCCATTTTCAGTTGGGGTCAACTAGCGGGGAGCAAGCATGATCAAGGTACTGTTTTTTGCGCAAGTAAGAGAGCTGGTGGCCTGTGACGAGCTGAGTCTGCCGTGCGATTACGCCACCGCCGAGCAGCTGCGTGCAGAGCTCTGTGAGCGCGGTGACAAGTGGGCGCTGGCCCTCGAGGCGGGCAAACTGCTGGTGGCGGTCAACCAGACGCTGGTGCCCCTCGATACGCCCCTCAATGATGGCGATGAGGTGGCTTTCTTCCCGCCGGTGACCGGAGGCTGAGAATGAATGAGATAATGACCGTGGATCGTACCACTGAGCTGTGCGATGGCGACGAAGTGGCCTTCTTCCCTCTCCCTCCAGTAACGACCGGAGGCTGATGATGAGCGAGGCAACCATGATGGATCGCATTCTGGTGCAGCGAGAGGACTTCTCGCTGGCCGACGAGTATGCCCGTCTTGCTACCCGTGCAGACAGTGGCGCCATCGTCACCTTCGTTGGCAAGGTGCGCGACTTCAATCAGGGGGAGGAGGTAAAAGGGCTGGCCCTTGAGCACTACCCAGGCATGACCGAGAAGGCGCTGGCCGATATCGTACAGGAGGCCCGTCGCCGCTGGCCGCTGCAGGAGTGCACCCTGATCCACCGCATCGGCGAGCTGTGGCTTGGCGATCAAATCGTGCTGGTGGCGGTGAGCAGTGCCCACCGCGACGCCGCCTTTGATGCCTGTCACTTCATCATGGATTTCTTGAAAACCCGGGCGCCGTTCTGGAAAAAAGAGCTGACCGCCGAGGGTGTGCAACGCTGGGTCGAGGCCAAGGAGAGCGACAACGCCGCCGCTGCCCGCTGGCAAGCCTGACCTGTTCATCACGAGGGGCGCAGGTTCAAAGGGAACCACGGCCCCTGCTTCGGGGCGCGGATGTTCGGGCCCCATCAGGAGAAAGGGAATGAAACCGCTGTTATCTGTTGTCATCGCAGGGGTCTGCGCCGCCACCTTGCATACCGGTGCTGTGCAGGCCGATGAGGTGAAGGTGGCCGTGGCTGCCAACTTCAAGGGCACCATAGAGCGTATCGGCCAGGAGTTCACCGCCAAGACCGGCCACACCCTGGCCATCTCCTCTGCCGCCACCGGGGTGCTCTACACCCAGATCAGCCACGGTGCGCCGTTCGATCTGTTCCTCTCCGCCGATGTGGCGACCCCCGAGAAGCTGGAAAAAGAGGGCAAGGGGAGCGATCGCTTCACCTACGCCATCGGTCAGCTGGGGCTGTGGAAGAAGGGGGGCCCGGCCCCTGACGAAGCGGCTCTGCGCAACTGGAAAGGCAACCTTGCCATCGCCAATGCCCGCACCGCTCCTTATGGTGCCGCTGCCATGGCGACCCTCGCCCATCTCAAGATCGATCCCAAGCAGTACCGGTTGCTGACCGGCGCCAACATCAGCCAGACCTGGCAATTTGTCGATACCGGCAACGCCGAGCTGGGCTTCGTCGCCTGGGCCAATCTGGTGGAAGCGGGCAAGACCGGCGAAGCCTGGGCGGTGCCAGCGAGCTTCTATCCCCCCATCAAGCAGCAGGGGCTGGTATTGAAGAAAGGGGCCGCAGTGGATGCGTTGGTCGCCTGGCTCAAGGGGCCGGGTCAGGGGCAGATCAAGGCTGCGGGCTATGCCCTGCCCCGATAAGGGCATGGGCCTGACGCGATACCCTGAGTGGTCGGCCTTCGGGTCGGCCACTCTTTGCAATGAGGATAGAGACCATGCCGTTGGGGGCATTTATCAACCGGGAGGTCGGCAATGAGTGAAGGGGATCTGCTGGCGGTCTGGCTCACCCTGAAGCTTGCGGCCTGTACCACAGCGATTTTGCTGTTGCTGGCACCGCCACTGGCCTGGTGGCTGTCGCGCAGTCAGAACCGGCTGCGGCCGTTGGTGGAAGCACTGGTGGCGCTGCCGCTGGTGCTGCCCCCCACAGTGCTGGGGTTTTATCTGCTGCTCGCCTTCTCCCCCGAATATGGCTTCGGCGCCTGGTGGCGCGACACCTTCGGCGCCCCGCTCGCCTTCAGTTTTCTCGGTCTGCTGTTCGCCTCCATCCTCTATTCGCTGCCGTTTGTGGTGCAGCCGCTCACCTCCGCTTTCGTCAACATGGGCAACAAGGAACTGGAGGCCGCCGCTACGCTGGGGCTCGGCCCGCTGGAGCGCTTCTTCCACATCATCTTGCCGATGACCCTGCCCAGCTTCGTGATGGCGGCGGCCCTCGGCTTTGCCCATACCCTGGGGGAGTTTGGCGTGGTGCTGATGATTGGCGGCAATATTCCCGGCGAGACTCAGGTGCTTTCGATTGCCCTGTTTGATCATGTGGAGGCGATGGATTACCAGAACGCCCATATTCTGGCTGGCGGCTTGATGGTCTTCTCGCTGGTGATGCTGGTGTTGGTTTACGGCGTGCTGCAGCGCAGACAGCGGAGAGTGTTTGGATGAACCAGCCCGCCACTATGCCGTCAGTGAACGAGCCACCCCGCCATGTCCTGAACCTCCATGCCCGGCGTGAGTTTGGCCCCTTTACCCTCGATTGCGCACTGACCCTCGAACTGGGTGGGATCCTCGGCCTGTTTGGCCCCTCCGGCTGCGGCAAGAGCACCCTGCTGCGCATCATCGCTGGGCTCGATCGCCGAAGCGGGGATCGCTTGCGGTGGCGCGGGCGGGAGTGTGCAGCGCTGCTACCCGAAGCGCGCCGCATCGGGCTGGTGTTTCAGGATTCGCGGCTCTTCCCCCATCTGACGGTGCTTGGCAATCTGCAACTGGCGGCCCGCAAGGGGCGAGGGCGCTGGCAACCCGAAGTGCTGGCGGCGCGACTCGGCTTTGCCGATCTGCTGGGGCAACCTGCCCATGCCCTCTCTGGCGGCCAACGTCAGCGGGTGGCATTGGGGCGGGCGCTGCTGGCCGAGCCTGACCTGCTGCTGCTCGATGAGCCTTTTTCTGCGCTGGATCGGCGCAGCCGCATCCATCAGGCCCATGTGCTCAAGGGCTTGCAGCAGGAGAGTGGCATCCCGATGATCTTCGTCAGCCATGCCATGGAGGAGGTGAGCCTGCTCTGCGATCAGCTGGTGCTGCTGGAAGGTGGCAGGGTCGAGGCGCAAGGCAGGCCAAGCGAGATCTTCGCCCGCACCGATCTCTCGCTCGCCAGCCGTGACGATGCCGGGGTGATGCTGGATGCCACCTTGGCCCACTACGATGACGACGAGCAGATGGCGACCCTGCAGCTTGGCGAGCAGCGGCTGCGGGTCACCATGACCCATGTGCCGGATGAGAGCGGGCCCTTGCAGATCAAGGTGGCGGGGCGAGATGTGGTGATTGCCACCGCCCCCATCGAGCACTCCAGTCTCTCCAACTGTCTCGTCACCCGTCTGCTGGCGGTGCGCGAGGTGCGCCCCGGCCAGACCCTGTTGCAGTTGGCGCTGGGTCAGCAGATACTGCTGGCCCGGATCACCAGCCGCTCCGCCAGGCGGCTGGCGCTGGCGCCGGAGCAGCAGATCTACGCTTATATCAAGGCGGTGAGTCTGGTCAGCGAAGGCTGAGTGGGCGCCGTGCTGATAACGTGGCAGGATAGCCACGGGCCACATAACAACAAGAGATGGTTCAGGTGATGAGTCGAGAGGCAATACACTGATGCGCCGCAATCAGGTGATGAAATTCAACGGCCTTGCCCTGCGCAGCGCGGGGGAGGGCCCCTTGCTGTTACTGCTGCACGGGTTGGGCTCCTCCAGTCTCGACTGGCAGGCGCAGATCGAAAGGTTTTCCGAACACTATCGGGTGGTGGCACTGGACTTGCGTGGCCATGGTCAGAGCATGCAGGAGGGGCCGTTCGACGTACCCACCCTGGCGGCTGATGTGGCGAACTGGCTCGATGAGCAGCCTGAGCCCGCCTGGGTCGTAGGGTTATCGCTGGGGGCCATGGTGGCGCTGGAGCTGGCGCTGCAACTGCCGCACAAGGTGCGGGGGTTGGTGCTGGTCAACGGTTTTAGCGAGTTTCTGCTGGAGACCCCCAAAGAGCAGGAACGTTATGCCCAGCGTCTCAAGTGGCTGCGCTGGTTTGGCATGCGCCCCCTCGCCTGGTGGCTGGGGCGCGAGCTCTTCCCAAGCCCGGATCTGGCGCAGGTGCGCCACACCTTCCGGCTGCGTTTCGTGCGCAATAAAAAGAAAACCTACAAGGCGCTGCTGGAGGCGCTACCCGGCTGGTCGGTGCGCGCTCGGCTCGGCACCATCTGGCAGCCGGTGGCCATTATCTCCACCAGTCACGACTACCTGCCGCTGGCCAAACGGGTGGAGCAGTTTGCCGCCCTGCCCAACGCTACCATCCACACCCCCAACGGCCACCACGCCTGGCCCGCAGAAGATCCCTCGGGTTTTAACCACCTGCTGCAACGGATCCTCTCCACCCATTGAGGAGAAGGTTTAGGGTAGAGATGACCAAGGGTGTAGATAACAGAGGGTGTAGTTAACAAAAAGCGCAGATAACAAAAAGCCGAACCACAGGGTTCGGCTTTTTTGATCCCGTTTGAGTCAAGGATGGGAACAGACCGGGCAGTCGGGGCGCTTGGGTAGCTTCATTTCGCGGAAGGTGCCGCTTAGGCCGTCGATCATCAGTAGGCGGCCGCTATGGCACTTGCCCATGCCCGCCAGCAGCTTGATCGCTTCCAGCGCCTGCAGGCTGCCCACCAGCCCGACCACGGGGGCGAGTACACCCGCTTCGACACAGGTGAGGGCCTGTTCGCCAAACAGGGCGCTGAGGCAGGCGTAGCAGGGTTCATCTTCCTGCCAGGTGAAGCTGCAGAGCTGCCCCTCCAGCCGAATGGCGGCGCCGCTGACCAGCGGCACCTTGTGCTGGCGTGCCTTCTGATTCAATAGATTGCGAATGGCCAGATTATCGGTGCAATCCAAGACCAGCTGGTGCAGGGGTAGCAGGGTATCGAGCAGCGCTTCGTCGGCCACGGCGGCGTGGGTCTCTACCTTGAGCCAGGGGTTGAGGGCGCGCAGGGACTGGGCGGCAGAGTCCACTTTTTGGTGGCCGATGCGCTCATCGCTGTGCAGCACCTGACGTTGCAGATTGGAGAGCTCCACCTTGTCGAAATCGACCAGGGTGAGCTGGCCGACCCCAGCCACCGCCAGATACTGGCTGGCGGCGCAGCCAAGGCCACCAGCACCTATCACCAGCACCTTGGCCTGCTTGAGCGCCTCTTGTCCCTCGAAGTCGAAGGATTTGAGGATGATCTGGCGGTTGTAGCGCAGTAGCTCGGCGTCACTGAGGATCTCGCTCACAGCAGCAATCCTCCGAATGGCTCGACGGTGACGGTCTCGCCCGCCGCGACGCGGCCTCGTTCCCGCTCAAGGATGATGTAGCAGTTGGCCCGCGACAGGGAGCTGAACACGGCGGAATCCTGCGAGCCGGTGCTGCGCACCTCGAGGCCGTTTGGCCCCTGGCTTAGAATGCCGCGCTGGAAGTCGAGTCGGCCCGGGCTCTTTTTGAGCGGCTCGGTCGCCACGGCTTGCAGCTGAAGCGGTCGCTCGAAACGTTGGCCCGCCAGCTTGGCCAGCGCCGGCTGCACCAGCTGATCGAAGGTGACCATGGCGGAGACCGGGTTGCCCGGCAGGCCGAAGAACCAGGCGCGGGGCAGGCGACCAAAGGCAAACGGCTTGCCCGGCTTGATGGCGAGCTTCCAAAAGCCAATCTCGCCGAGCTCGTCCAGCAGCTGTTTGGTGAAGTCCGCTTCCCCCACCGAGACGCCACCGGTGGTGATCAGCACGTCGGCCTCTTCATCGGCGCGGATAAAGGCGGCGCGCAGTTGGGCCGGATCGTCCGGGATGATGCCAAGGTCGAGGCAGTCGCAACCCATGCGCGCCAGCATGGCCCGCACGCCGTAGCGGTTGGAGTCATAGATGTCACCGTGGGCAAGCGGGGTGCCGACCGGTTTGAGCTCGTCGCCGGTGCTGAAGATGGCCACTTTCAGCGGGCGGCGTACCGCGACGGTGGCGACGCCAAGGGAGGCCAGCAGTGGCATCTCTCTTGGGGTGAGGCGAGTACCGGCTGGCAGCACGCAGGCGCCCTTGTCGATGTCGCTACCCGCCAGCCGAATGTTCTGCCCGACGGTCGGCTTGCACAAAAAAGTGATCCGATCGCCATCGGCCTGCGTTTCTTCCTGCATCACCACCGCATCCGTCCCTGCGGGCACCGGGGCGCCGGTCATGATCCGCACACAGTGGCCAGCGGGCCATTCGCCCTGATAGGGCTGACCGGCAAAGGCCTTGCCTGCCATGATGAGCGGGGTGTCGGTGGCGAGATCGGCCAGGCGCACGGCGTAACCGTCCATGGCGGAGTTGTCGAAGGGGGGCACGGCGAGGGGGGAGGCGATATCGCTGGCAAGTACCCGGCCAAGGGCCTCTGGCAGGGGCAGCTGCTCGCTGTCGCAGCAGCAGGCGAGCTGTTCCAGCATCCCTTGCAGGGCATCGCTTAAGGGGAGTAGTCCGCTGGTATCAAATCCCATCGTCATGACCTCTTTCTATGATTGAAGGCGGGATTATCACAAAATTCTCCGGGGATGGGCAGGTTATCTCAAGGGAATCTCGAGGTAATCGGTGCTGAAACGGGGTGAGATGGCCATAAAGTCTGAGGTGACGCACAAGTTGACTTGAATCTTGGCGGCAATGGCCGTTTACTATGCCGCCATAACAGATCGCCGCCATATCTTATGTGGCTACCATTACAGCGATGCCGTCGGCCCTGTGCGGCGCCATAACATTAAGGGGGGGCTCGACGAGCGACCCTCACAGCCCCTGAGCGTGGGAGAGAAGAGAATGACAACACTTAGTCAGGAAGCCTTGCTGGTCAGGGCTGCCCTCGAAGCCCAGGGACTGGAAACTCCCCTGGTCGCCAACGAGCTGAACAGCCAGCAGAAGCGGGAGAAGATCGAAGGCCATATGCGCTCCATCATGGAGACGCTGGGGCTGGATCTGGTCGATGACAGTCTGGCCGAAACGCCGCACCGCATCGCCAAGATGTACGTCAACGAGATCTTCTCCGGCCTTGATTATGCCACCTTCCCCAAGGTGACGGTGATCGAGAACAAGATGCAGGTGGACGAGATGATCATGGTGCGGGACATCAGCCTCACCAGTACCTGCGAGCACCACTTCGTCACCATCGACGGGCTGGCCCATGTGGCCTATATCCCTCGTGGCAAGGTGATTGGCTTGTCGAAAATCAACCGCATCGTGCAGTTTTTCGCCCGCCGTCCCCAGGTGCAGGAGCGGCTGACCCAGCAGATTTTGCTGGCGCTGCAGACCCTGCTTGGCACCAAAGACGTGGCCATCAGCATCAGGGCGACCCACTACTGCGTCAAGGCGCGCGGGGTGATGGACTCTACCTCCCATACCACCACCACCTCCCTCGGCGGGGTGTTCAAGACCCAGCCCGATACCCGGGCCGAATTTCTCGGCGGCCTGCGCGGATAAGATAAAGTAACGGTTATTTTGTAACCGCCGCTCTGAATAAACGAGACGCCAGCAACCATTGCTGGCGTTTTTCATTGGTAGCGGATGAGAACCTTGCCCCGCAACGGCTTGGCCTGCGGGGGCTGCATCAGGTAAACGTTATGCTGTTCTTCGATTTATTCATCTGAGCGGTATATTTAATCAGTGGTGAGCAGTTGCCCTCTCTCACCTTACAAAAAGTAACCAAACAGACTCTTTCCTAACCACCCCGATCTGGTTACTCTAGCGCCCCCTCACGGCTCTCGCTGCCGCTCATGGAATTCAGAGATATTCATCAAGGTTGGATGGTGCGCCACTGAACAAGTGGCCAGATAGTTCATGCCAGGAGGGCGTGAACCGGACGAGTGCAACGAATTTAACGACCACCAGGATACGCCATGAATACCAGTTCCATGACCATAGGCAAAAAACTCACCGCCGGCTTTGCCGTGCTCGGTTTGATGGTCGCCTTTATCGGCGGCTTCTCGTTGCTGGAATTCAGCAACATGAACCGGGCGGCTATCGGTTTTACCGACAGCATCCTGCCCGCAGTCAACCGCACTAATGACATCGGTGACAGCATCAGTGAGCTGCGTCGTTATGAACTGGCCCTGTTCCTGGTGGCCTCGGATCCCCAGAAGCGTGCCGAGTACCGCACCACGGCCGCCCAGTTGGTGGAGCGCCTCAAACAGCAGATGATTGACCACGACAAGACCATCTGGGCGCAGGACGTGGAAGAGCGTCGCACCTTCGATATCGTCAAAGCCGACTGGGCAAGCTACCTTGCCCTGCACCAGCAGGTGAAGCAGTTGCAGGATAGCGGTCTGATGAGCGAGGCCCAGCAAATCTTCATGGATCAGGGGATCCCCCTCTACAACAACCTGCACAAGTCGGTGGCGGAGCTGATCCGCATCAACCACGGTTATGCGACCGAGTCGCGCAAGGTAGTGGTTGGCTCCTATGACTCCGCCAAGCTGAGCGTCACCATTGCGCTGGTGCTCGGTCTGGTACTGGTCGTGGTGCTCTCTATGGTACTGACTCGTCAGATCCGCGATCCGCTCATTATGCTGGCCCGTCAGGCCCAACGCATTGCCAATGGCGAGCTGGGGCAGGGTGAGCTGCAGCAGTGGATCCGCGACAGCCGCTTCAACCGCGACGAACTGGGTCAGCTGGGTGCCGCCATCAACCGGATGCAGGGTTCCCTCTCCGATCTGGTGAGCGAGATCGCCGGTTCCGTGAGCCAGCTCAGCAGCGCAGTGGAGGAGGTGAGCGCCATCTCCAGCCAGTCTGCCAGTGGCATGGCCATTCAGCAGAACGAAGTCTCCCAGGTGGCGACCGCCATGAACGAGATGCAGTCCACCGTTAACGAAGTGGCCCGCAACACCACAGATGCCATGAGCGCCGCCAAGGATGCCTCCCGCACCTCGGCCGATGGCAGCGAGGTGGTGCGCAGCTCCATCGCCAGCATCGAAGAGGTGTCGGTCAAGATTGAACAGGCGGGTACTGTAGTGCAGCAGCTGGAGGCCGACAGCGCCAACATCAGCGTGGTACTGGATGTGATCCGCGATATCGCCGGTCAGACCAACCTGCTGGCCCTCAACGCCGCCATCGAAGCGGCCCGTGCCGGTGAGCAGGGCCGCGGCTTTGCGGTCGTGGCGGATGAAGTGCGTTCGCTGGCCCAGCGTACCCAGGACTCCACCGCCGAGATCAGCAAGATGATCGAGCTGTTGCAGAGCCGCGCCGCCGAGGCGGGCAACGCCATGCAGCTGAGCCGTCACCAGATGCAGGAGAGCGTCGGTCTGGCGCGGGATGCGGGTACCAGTATCGACACCATTAATGGTGCCGTGGTGCGCATCACTGACATGAATACCCTGATCGCCACCGCCACCGAAGAGCAGAACGCGGTGACCGAAGAGCTCAACCGCAATATCGTCAACATCCACAATGCCGCGGACGAGAATGCCCAGGGCGCCCATCAGATCGCCCAGGCGTGTGGTGAACTGAGCAAGCTGGCCAACACCCTGCATCATATGACCCAGCGTTTCACCCTCTAACCCGTGACGCATGGATAACAGAAGGCCCCGCCAATTGGCGGGGCCTTGTTGTTTCTGGCGTTGTGAAGTGAACTGAAGTGATCAGCTCAGGCCGACGATCTCGCCATCTTCATCAATATCGATATGGCGATAGGCAGGCAGACTGCCCAGCCCCGGCATGGTCATGATGGGGCCCGCCAGCGCATAGACGAACCCGGCACCGGCGCAGAGCTTCACCTCATCGATGGGCACCTCGAAATCGGTCGGCACCCCCTTTTTGGCCGGATCATGGCTGATGGAGAGCGGCGTCTTGGCCACGCAGATGGGCAAGTGATCCCACCCTTCTGCGGAGAGTTGCGCCAGCTGTTGGCGGGCCTTGTCGGAGAGCTGCACCCCGCGGCCGCCGTAGCCGCACTCCACCAGGGTCGCCAGCTTGGCGGTGAGGCTCATCTCGTCGGGGTAGAGCAGTTTCACCTTGCTGGGCTGCTCGCAGGCGGCGACCACGGCGTGGGCCAGTTCGCTGGCACCAGAGCCACCTTGAGTGAAGGCGTTGGAGATAGCTGCGCCACAGGCACCGGCTTGGCGCGCCTCATGGGCCAGCAGCGCCAGCTCGGCCTCGCTGTCGGTGGGGAAGCGGTTGATGGCGACCACCACCGGCACCCCGTAGCGGCGGGCGTTCTGGATATGCCAGGCGAGGTTGGCGCAGCCTTGCTTGAGGGTCGGCAGATCTTCCCCCTGCAGGCTAGCCGGTAGCGGCTGGCCCGGACGGATGTCGAGCAGGCCGCTGTTGGCCTTGAGGCCGCGCACCGTGGCCACCAGCACCACGCAGGCGGGGGTGATACCGGATTGGCGGCTCTTGATGTTGAAGAACTTCTCCAGCCCCATGTCGGAGCCAAAACCCGCCTCGGTTACCACATAGTCGGTCAGGCCAAGGGCGAGGCGATCGGCGATCACCGAGGAGTTGCCGTGGGCGATATTGGCAAAGGGGCCAGCGTGTACCAGCACCGGCGTCTGCTCGGTGGTCTGCATCAGGGTCGGTTGCAGCGCCTCTTTGAGTAGCACCGTCATGGCCCCTGCCACTTCCAGCTGCTCGGTAGTGATGGGCTTGCCGTGGATATCGCGGGCCAGCTGGATGCGACCGATGCGCTGGCGCAGATCTTTCAGATCGCTTGCCAGCGCCAGAATGGCCATCAGCTCGGAGGCGGCGGTGATGACGAAGCGATCGCTGCGCTCCACGCCATCGCTTGCGCCACCCTGACCTATGGTGAGGTGACGCAGGGCGCGGTCATTCATGTCGAGGGTGCGCGGCCAGAGGATATGGGCCGGGTCGATCTCGAGCCGTGGCAAACCGGTTCTGGCGCTGAACTCATCCCCCAGTTTCTGCTCGTGGAACAGGCGGGCATCGAGGGCTGCCGCCGCCAGATTGTGGGCTGCCGTCAGGGCGTGAAAATCGCCGGTGAGGTGAAGGTTCATCTCCTCCATCGGCACCACCTGAGCGTGGCCGCCACCGGCTGCGCCCCCCTTGACCCCGAATACCGGCCCGAGACTCGGCTGGCGGATAGTGGCGATGCTGGGCTGGCCGATATGGTTGAGCCCCATGGAGAGGCCAAGGGTGGTCACCGTCTTCCCTTCACCGAGCGGGGTGGGGGTGATGGCGCTTACCAGCACCAGCTTGCCTGCTTTTTTGGGTTGGGCCTTGAGCAGTGCCAGGCTGAGTTTGCCTTTGTAGTGACCGTGAGGGCTGAGCAGGTGCTGGGGGATGGCGAGGCGTTCGGCCAGCGTGTGAATGGAGAGACGGGGGGACTGGCGGGAGATCTCGATATCGCTTAGCATCAGCACCTCGTTGGCATATCGGGGTAAAATATGCGGCGCAGTCTAGTGGAATATAACGGGTAATCCAATGACGAAAACGATTTTATTTGGTGGTGGCGAGGTTCGTCAGAATCCTGTTCTGCTGGATCTCAACGAACTCTATCATCCCCCCAAGCAGCCGATGACGGCGCTGGGGATCGTCAGTGCGCTGGTACCGCTGTTCGGTTTCGGCTGGCAGGCGATGACCCAGGATCCAGAAAGCCAGCTGCGCCACGAGATCCGCAAGCGGGTTAACAAGCACAGAACTGATGAGGCGAACCTCATTCTGATCCTGCAACTGGCCGCCATGTTTGACTGCAGCGAGCTGGAAGTGGCGCTCCCCTATGCCCTCAGTGAGCCGCAGTTGTCGGTGATCCGCGCCCGTCTGCCACGCTGGCAGCTGCACCTCGAGAAGGAGCGTCTGCTCGCCAAGCTCATCCCTGTTGCCGCATCCACCGCCGCACCCGACCAGCGTTAGGTTTTAAGCCGGGTCAGCAGGCTGTACCCTCTGCTCTGGCAATCAGGCTGGCGCATCCCACTGTTGCGGGGCGAGATAGCGCTCCTGCACGAACTCGATAAAGCAGCGCACCTTGGCCGAGACGAAGCGGCGGTGCGGATAGACTGCATAGAGCCCCACCTCCCCCTTGTCCCACTCCGGTAGCAGGCTCACCAGCTGCCCTGTCTGCAGGGGCTCCCCCACGATAAAGGTGGGCTGCAATATGATGCCCTGATCATCACAAGCGGCGCGGGTCAGCGCTACCCCGTTGTTGGCCCGCAGCGGCCCCTGCGGTCGGATACTCTGCGCTTCGCCACCCTGTTTGAAGTGCCACTCCGGCTGGGTCAGGGTATAGACCAGACAGTCGTGCTGTTTGAGATCTTCCGGGCTCTGCGGCGTGCCCTTGCGAGCCAGATAGGCGGGGCTGGCGCAGAGTGCCAGCTTGATGGTGGCCAGCTGGCGTGCCACCAGCGAGGAGTCACTGAGATGGCCGATGCGCAGCGCCAGATCGAATCCCTCTTCCACCAGTGCCACCCGCCGGTCGCTGTACTCGATATCGAGCTTGAGATCGGGAAAGCGCTGGCGAAACAGCGGCAGGGCGGGGGAGAGGTGCAGGTAGCCAAAATCCATCGGCACCGAGAGCTTGAGGGTGCCGTGGGGTTGCTGGTTGTGGTGGGTCAGCTGGCTGTGGGTCTCTTCCAGCTCCGCCAGCAGGGCGAGGGATCGCTGGTAGTAGAACTGGCCCGCTTCGGTGGGATTGACCTGACGGGTGGTGCGCGACAGCAGCCGGGTGGCGAGGGACTCCTCCAGCTGCTGCATCAGTTTGGAGGCCATGGCGACCGAGATGCCGAGCTGGTTGGCGGCCTTGGTAAAGCTTTGGCACTCCACCACCTTGATAAAGGTGCGCATGGCGGCGATCTGGTCCATTTTCCATCCTCAGTAAATAATGAATTTAATAAATCGATGATTATTAATCTTCATAACGAGGTTAGCATTTTGGCCACTGAAGTGAACCCCAAGATGAAGGAACGAACGGATGAAAATGACCAAGGCTCTGCTGGCCTCCTGCCTGTTTATGGCGACCCCTCTGATGGCGGCGGATTACGATGTGGATGCGGCGCACACCACGGTGCAGTTCAAGGTGGGTCACCTGGGCTTCTCCGAGCTGGTGGGTCGCTTCAACACCTTCAGCGGTACCTTCAGCATGGATGACGCCAACCCGGCGACGGCCAAAGCGAGCTTTGAAGTGGATGCCGCCAGCGTCGATTCCAACCACGAGGCCCGCGACAAACACCTGCGCAGCCCTGACTTCCTCGATGTGAAGCAGTATCCCAAGATGACCTTCGTCAGCTCCGCTTACGAGGGCACCAAGGATAAAGGCGTGCTGAAAGGGACCCTGACCCTGCACGGCGTCGCCAAGGAAGTGGCCTTCGATCTGGTCAAGATCGGTGAGGGCAAGGATCCCTGGGGCGGCTACCGCAGCGGCTTCAACGCTTCCACCTCCATCAAGCGCAGTGATTTTGGCGTGAGCTACATGCTGCCCGGCATCCCGGACGAGATGAACATCAACCTGTTTGTCGAAGGCGTGCGCAAGTAATGGGCGCGGAACTGCTGCTGCAAACCCTGGCGGCTCCTCTGGGAGCCGCTTTGCTATCGTGGCGCTGGCCGCGACTGGGGTATCTGTGGGGCGCGCTGGCGCTCTGGCTGGTGGGATCCTTGCTCGGCGGCCTCTATGGCATTCCGGCCAAGGCGTGGCAGTGGCTGCCACTGACCTTGCTGGTGCCCGCCATTGCGGCTCAGGTGAGCGACCTGCGCGGATCGCTGCTGCTGTTTACACTGTTCAGTGCGCTGGTGTGGTGGCAGGGATTGGCCTCGGTACTGGCCAGCGAGCCGCTGATCTGGCTGGCGCTGCTGCCCGCCATCCTCTGGTTTGGCTGGAGTGGTCTGCGCGGTGACAGTCGCGAGGGGCTCGGTTTTGCCCTCGGCTTTATCTGGCTGGCGCTGGTGATCGGCATTGATGGCAGCCTGCTGATTGCCCAGCTGGCCGGTGCGCTGGCGGCTTTCGCCGGTTTTCGCGCGTTGCTTGCCACCTTCGCGGGCATCAAGGTGGCACCCGCCGCTCTGGCGCTGGCCCTCGCCTTCGTTCAGATGCTCGCCTGGCAATATGTGGAGGTGCCGCTGGTGGTGTTGCTGCCGGTCTGGCTGCTGCCGCTGCTGGAGTGGGCCTTGCGTGACCAGCGGTTGCCGCTGCGCTGGGGGGCACTGATCCTGCTCGCCGCCGCGGGAACCGGACTCAGCCTGCGGTGGGTGTGGCCTGCTGCTTCTTTGTACTGATTTTTGCATGAAAAACAGGCAATTACAGTCATTTTTGCATACCCGCTCATACTCTTGGCAGATAATGATTGAGCCCCCTATGTGTTTCAGATAAAAAGGATTTTCATTTTATTTGGACACACACAGAACCCGGTTATGCCGGGTTCTGTGTGTTTGCTTGCAGCACACTTTTTGCGGCACATAAGGAGGCCACAGTTGCGCAGTCAAGGATCTGAGCATCTGTTTTTTCGCCATTTCACCGGACAGGGACGCATCGACGGGCTCTGCATTCTGCTGGTCACTCATCTGCTGCCCGATCGCCCCCGTTTTATCGAGGCGCTTTCCCAGATTGGGCGGATTGGCGCCATTTTGCCCAAACCGAAATCGGTACACGGCCCGACCCTCGAGTGGGTATCCCAACACTATCCGGTGCTACCCCTCAACCGGCGCTGGACCAATGATCCCGACAGCCTCATCCAGCAGATTGCGCCGCTGGTGGCCCCCCACGAGCGATTGCTGATCCTCGATATCGGCGGCTACTTCGCCAGAACCCAGATGATCTTGAGCGAGTACTTCGGCCCCCGTTTCCTCGGGGTGGTGGAGATGACCGAGAACGGCCATCAGCGCTATGAGCAGGAGGTGCTGGCGACTCCGGTGGTGTCGGTGGCGCGCAGCCCCCTCAAGCAGGCCGAGGATATCCAGATTGGTTTGAGCGTGGTCTACTCCGCCGAGTCGCTGGCGCGCACCCTCAACCGCACCTTCAACGTTTGTGAAGCCGTGCTGTTCGGCTATGGCAAGGTGGGGCGCAGCATCGCCCGCGACTTGCGTGGTCGCAACCTCCATCTCGGGCTGGTGGAGACCGACGTGCTGCGACAGGTCGAAGCGCTCTCCCATGGTTTTCGCTTGATCACCAAGGCCGAGGCCCTCGGCCGCGCCGAGCTGGTGATCTGCTCCACCGGCAACGGCTCGCTGGACTTGGCGGATCTGCAGGCGCTGCGCCCCGGTACCATGGTGGCCTCGGTCACCTCGGCCGACGACGAGTTTGCCTTCTCGCTGGCCCAGTTGCCGTGGCCGAGCGAAGAGGTGTGCGCCCATGTGCTGGCCCTCAACCGGCCGGATGGCACCCAGATCTACCTGCTCAACCGTGGCGAGGCGGTCAACTTCGTCCATGGCGCCGTGATTGGCGAATATGTCTATCTGGTGCTGGCGGAGATCATGGAAGGGATCCGGATGCTGGCGGCAGGCCCTCTTGCACCCGGCCTGTTCGAGCTGCCAGAATCGGCGATGCGTACCATTGCCCGCCATTGGCTGGCCGATTTTCATGGTGTTGACCAGCACTGATTTGACCAAACCGGGAGCGGCCATTGGGCGGCGGTACGCCACTTCCTGCCATTGGCCGATTTTTTATGGAGTCACTCATGACTGAATCCGAAACCCTGATCAGCAAACCCCGCATCGAAATCCGCTACTGCACCCTCTGTCGCTGGATGTTGCGCGCCGCCTGGCTGGCGCAGGAACTGCTCTCCACCTTCGACAGCGATCTGGGGGAGGTGGCGCTGGTGCCGGCCAGCAAGGGGGAGTTCCGCATTCTGGTGGGCGGGGTGCAGGTGTGGGATCGGGTGGTCGATGACGGCTTCCCCGAAGCCAAGGAGATCAAGCAGCGGGTGCGTGACGTCATCGCACCGGAGCGGGATCTCGGCCACTCGGATCGCAAGGCGGCCGAGTAGCGTCAACTTGGCATATCGCCCGCAAAGGTTGCCAGCAATATAAAAAAGGAGAGGGAGGCCATGGCCTCCCTCTCCTTGTTTAGTTTCCCGCCTGTGGGGATGTGGCAATAACCTTATGCGCGCCAAGCGGCGGTCAGGCGCACCAGCTCTATCAGGGTGGCGACCGATTTTTCCATGGATTGCAGCGGGATGAACTCGTGCTTGCCGTGGAAGTTGTGGCCACCGGTGAAGAGGTTGGGGCAGGGCAGACCCATGAAGGAGAGGCGGGCGCCATCGGTACCGCCGCGAATGGGCTTGATCTTCGGCACTACGTCGGCGGCCTCCATGGCGGCGCGCGCCAGCTCGACGATATGCATGTGCGGCTCGATCTGGCTGCGCATGTTGCGATAGCTGTCGGTCAGGGTCAGCTCGATGCGGGCCTTGGGATACTCGGCCTGCATGGCGGCGACCCGGCTTTCCATCTCGGCCTTGCGCGCAGCGAAATGCTGGTCGTCGAAGTCACGGATGATGTAGTGCAGGGTACACTCCTCCACGGTGCCGTTCATCTGGGCCAGATGGAAGAAGCCCTCGTAGCCTTCGGTACACTCCGGGGTCTGCTCGGCGGGCATGGCGGCGTGGAAGCGGGCGGCCAGGGTCTGGCTGTTGATCATGCTGCCCTTGGCGGTGCCGGGGTGGACGTTGTTGCCGACAAAATGCAGGTTGGCGCTGGCGGCGTTGAAGTTCTCATACTCCAGCTCCCCCAGTTCGCCGCCATCCACGGTATAGGCCCACTTGGCCGGGAATCTGTCCAGCGGGAACAGGTTGGCGCCACGGCCAATCTCTTCATCCGGGGTGAAGCCGACCCAGATATCGCCACGCGGGATCTCGGGGTGGGCTTGCAGATGGTCGATGGCGGTGAGGATCTCGGCGATGCCCGCCTTGTCGTCGGCGCCCAGCAGGGTGGTGCCGTCGGTGGTGATGAGATCCTGACCCAGGTAGTTTTTCAGGAAACGGTAGTCACGGATGGCGAGCACCTCGTCACCCTTACCAAGGCAGATGTCGCCACCCTGATAATTTTCAATGAGCTGGGGCACCACGTGCTCCGCCTCGTAGTCGGCAGTGTCCATGTGGGCAATCAGGCCGATGGCGGGGGCGTCCGGCTGGTTGCCCGGCAGGCAGCCGGTGAGGTAGCCGTGCTCATCCAGGGTGACCTGGGTCAGCCCCAGTGCGTCCATCTCCCCTTGCAGGGCACGAGCAAAGATCAGCTGGCCTTCGCTGCTGGGGCAGGCTGGATTGGTCTCATCGGAGCGGGTATGAAAAGTCACGTAACGCAGAAAACGCTCAAGCAGGGTATCCATTAGTCAGCCTCTAACCGGTTGTGAGCGGTTATTGTGGTCAATCCGTGTCGGCCACTCATTGCGTCAGCGCAGGTTTTTCCCATTTTTTGACGCACAGCGCGGCGGCTCGCCGAATGGCAGTCGGGTACCCGTGGCGTGCCGGTGCGCATAAAATGTGGCGTTATCGCGATATTTAGGCGCTGGTGGTGGGGGTGAAATTCCCCCCAGCCACCGCACAGCAAGGCGTCAGCCTTGCCGTGTCGTTTTAACACACTTTTCAAGGGGAAATAGCTGCATCGCATAACCAGTGCCACCCCAGAGCCCGCCTGCCCGCCAGCAAGATTTCATCCCTTGGTTAAAAGGGGATTTTGAGCACTCTTTTTTATTGTCACTGCCTGCGGTAAGTGTGTACACTCCGCGCCGATCCAAGGGCAACTTCTGAAGCAGGCAGCGCCGCCAGATACCCGACCGATCATACGCCTATAGGGCGAGGCACGCAGAAACGACAGACACTGCTGGGCATGGTTTCTTTAATACCGGTTAGGCTCCGGTATCAGGGAGAGCAACAGACTCTCATCGTTCATTTGACCGAGTGGGCCAATGGCTCATCATCTTCCCTTGTCATGGGTGGTCACTTGATGTGAGCTGGGCTGTGGTTGTTGTCGTCTATCAACACGCATGCGTGCTGGCGTCTTCGCTTCTCTTCCTTGAAACCCTCTCCTTCTGTCGTGATGGCTGCCGAATGATGAACTGACGGCGTGGCTGATGTCGTCTGTCATCAAAGTACCGCGGCGCCCCGTTTAAGGTGGCACCGCATACCGTTGAGCTTGATGTAAAGCCACCAGCCCCACATCAAGACTCGTTACTTCCCAAAATCCACCAGACAGCGTTGGCTTGCCACGATGTACAGAAAGAGGGTCTGGATGTGATAGAGGGTAACGAAGGCGATTTCTGGTCGCTCATTTGCGAGGCATAGCCCATGACTAACTGGTCCAGCAAGGACTCCTTGAAGGTCTACAACGTTCCCTACTGGGGTGCGGGTTTTTTCAATATCAATGACGCCGGTCAGGTGACCGTTGCTCCCGACAAGTCGCGCCCTGATGCACATATTGTCATCTCTGATGCCATCGAACAGTTGCGTCAATCCGGGCTGACTACCCCCGTGTTGCTGCGTTTCCCCGACATCCTCAAGAGCCGGGTCGATGCACTGTTCAACGCCTTTGGTCAGGCCATCGAGAAGTCAGGCTATCAAGGGGAGTACCTGTGCGTTTACCCGATCAAGGTAAACCAGCAGCGTCGCGTCATCGAGACCATCAGCCAGTCCTACAGCGACAAGCCCCGGCTTGGCCTGGAAGCTGGGTCCAAACCGGAACTGCTGGCCGTGCTGTCCCATCACCATGATCAAGGATCGGTGATCGTCTGTAACGGTTACAAAGACCGCGAATATATTCGCCATGCCCTGCTCGGCAACCTGATGGGCCACAAGGTCTACATAGTGGTAGAGAAGCCCTCCGAGCTGGAAATGGTGCTGGACGAGTCAGCTCGCCTCAACATCAAGCCCAATATCGGGGTGCGCGCCAAGCTTGCCTCCACCGGCTCCGGCATGTGGGAATCGAGCGGCGGCTCCATGTCCAAATTTGGCCTCTCAGCCTCCCAGATCCTGGCGCTGGTCGAGCGCCTGCGCAGCCTGGACAAGCTGGATTGCCTGCAACTGCTGCACTTCCATCTGGGCTCCCAGATCGCCAACATCCGTGACATTCAGGGCGGGATCCGCGAGTGCGGCCGCTTCTATTCCGAATTGCGTCGTCTGGGTGTGCCCATCGACGTGGTCGACGTCGGCGGTGGTTTGGGTGTGGACTATGAGGGCACTCGCTCCCAGAGCCACTGCTCCGCCAACTACAGCCTCTCCGAGTACGCCAACAACGTGGTGTGGGGCATCGGCGATGTCTGCCGCGAGTTTGACCTGCCGCACCCCACCATCATCAGCGAGTCTGGCCGTGCCCTGACCGCCCACCACGCCGTGCTGGTCACCAATCTGATTGGTGCCGAAGGGGTGGAGATGAGCGACATCAGCGCGCCGGACGAAGACGCCCCCACCATTTTGCAGAACATGTGGAAAGGTTGGCTGGATCTGCGCAGCGAAGATCCCTCCCTGCTGGAGATCTTCCACGACTCGGTGGCCGATCTGGGTGATGTGAATACCCAGTACACCATGGGTCTCTTGAACCTTGAGCAGCGTGCCTGGGCTGAGATGCTGCACCAGAACACCTGTCTGGCGCTCAAAGAGCTGCTCAACCCGGTCAACCGCAACCACCGTGCGCTGGCGGACGAACTGAGTGAAAAGCTGGCGGACAAGTGTTTTGCCAACTTCTCCCTGTTCCAGTCCCTGCCAGATGCCTGGGGTATTGGCCAGGTGTTCCCGGTGATGCCGCTGACCGGGCTTGAGCGTCCGCTCACTCGTCGTGGCATCCTGATGGACATCACCTGCGACTCTGACGGTCAGGTGGAGCACTACGTCGATGGTCTGGGGGTCGAGAGCACCCTGCCGATGCCGGAGTACGCCGAGAACGAAGTGTGCCACGTCGGCTTCTTCCTGGTCGGTGCCTATCAGGAGATCCTGGGGGATCTGCACAACCTGTTCGGTGATACCCACTGCGCCGAAGTGTGGCTGGATGACGAAGGCAAGATGGACATTCGCAACATAGTGCGCGGCGACACCGTCGACCAGCTGCTGCGTTACGTCAACATCGACCCGTCAGTGATCCGCGAGAGCTATCAGCGGATCTCCGCCCATCCGGCGCTGGACGAGGCGACCCGCAAAGCCCTGCTCGACGAGCTGGAGCTGGGTCTGCAAGGCTACGCCTATCTGGAAGACGAATAAGCGTCCGCGCTTGACGTTCGCCGTGAAGGCATAAAAAAGGGAGGCATTTGCCTCCCTTTGTCATATCTGAGCGGTTATATCCACGCTATGCCTGCGAACTCAGCGCCAGTTGCAGGTCTCGTTGCAACTGCACGCTCTCATCCCCCTGGAGCTCCACCACCCCCAACTGCAGTGCCCCCTCGATGGTGAGGGTGCCTTCCAGCATGGCGTTGATGGCCGCCTCACTTAGCAACATCACTCGATCTTTGGGATTTGGGCCCGGGGTGTGCAGCTGGAGCAGTAGCGACTCCTTGCCCCGAACCCGGGACCAGAGCCCCGAATCAATGAGCAAAATGGAGATCCCCCCTTTGATACCGGCCTTCTGAAAACGGCTCCTCAGGGTTTGCAGCCAGGACTGGCTGCGGGTGAAACCGGCTTCGCCGGTCAGGGTTGGCAAGGGGGCCAGCCGGTCGCTGCTCACCGCGGCGGCGGTGGCCATGGCAATGTTGAACGTGCCGGGCCAGCTCTGTTCGAACGGGTTGGGGTAGAGGGCATCATAACCACAGCTCTGCCCCACCCCGGGGATGAAGCAGAGCAGAGCCATGCAGGCGCGCAAGGTGCGTTGCATCATGGTGTCACTATGTTGAACCAGAAGTTGAACTTGTCGAGCAGCGTGACGAAGTCGCTGAACGTCTGCTGCTCGCCCTCGATTTTGATCTCGCCGCTGGCGATCTTCTGCTCCATAGTGCCCTGACCGAGCTGAATATCATCCAGCGTCTTCTTGCTGAGGGTAATGGTCACATCAGGCTTGGCGGCATAGCGGGTGGTGTGGTTCAGCACCGAGTTCTCCAGGCTCAGGGTATGTTTCTCGCCGATGTCGGTGAAGTCCATGTTGATGACCATCTTCTTGCCCGCCGCTTTCTCGGGGTTAATGCGGACCGAGAGATAGTCAAACAGCATGCTGGGGCTCATGGCACGGATGGTATCCGGCGAGGCGGTGACTGTTCCGCCAACGTTAGGAACGCCATTGCGCAGCTCATAGGCGCCTTGCAGATAGACGGAGCGCCACGGGCCGGATTCAGCCTGATAGCCCAGCTGCTCCAGCGCATCCGCCAGCAGCAGCTTGCCCTCTGTGTTGTTCGGGTTGGCAAACACCAGATGCTTGAGCACTTCTGCTACCCAGCGATACTCCCCCTTGTCGAACGAGGCCTTGGCCTTTTTCAGTACCTCCTGCTCACCCCCCATGAACTCGATATATTTGGGGCCGACCATTTCTGGGGGCAGGTTGTCTAGATCGGAGGGGTTGCCAGAGTACCAGCCCATATAGCGCTGATAGACGGCGCGGCTGTTGTGGCGCAGGGTGCCGTAATAACCGCGATTCGGCCAGAAGTCGTTGAGCTCGGGGGGAAGGGTGATCTGTTCCGAGATCTCCTCGCCGGTGTAACCCATGTTCATCAGGCGAACGGATTGATCGTGGATGTATTTGTAGAGATCCCGCTGCTTCTTGAAGTAGTCGACGATGTTGGCATTGCCCCAGCGTGGCCAGTGGTGGCTCTGGAACTTGACCTCGGCCTGATCACCCCAGGTTTCGATGGTCTCGTTGAGAAAGCTGGCCCACTTCAGTGCATCGCGCACCTGCGCGCCGCGCAGGGTGAGGATGTTGTGCATGGTGTTGGTGGTGTTTTCGGCCATCCACAATGCTTTGCTGTCCGGGAACCAGGTATTCATCTCGGCGGGGGCTTCGGTGCCCGGGGTCATCTGGAAGACCATCTTGACGCCATCCACTGTCAGCGTCTCACCGGTTTTGGTGATAAAGCGGGTCGGCAGCAGCAGTGAGGGCACGCCGGTGGAGGTGGTTTGCCCCAGACCGCCGTTGACGCCCCCCTGCGGGTTGCGCGGCAGCAGGGCGCCGTACATGTAGACGGCGCGTCGGGCCATGGCATTGCCGGCGATGACGTTTTCCGACACCGCGTGCTCGGTAAATCCTTCCGGTGCGATGATCTCGACACCGTTCTTTTTCACCTCGTCCAGTGAGTTGAGCAGACCGGCGGCACCGCCGTAGTGATCCACGTGGGAGTGGCTGTAGACCACCGCGGTGACCGGTCGCTCCCCTTGGGTTTTGTTGATGAAGGCCAGCGCCGCCTTGGCGGTTTGCGGGGAGATCAGTGGATCGAACACCACCCATCCCTTGTTGCCTTCGATAAAGGTGATGTTGGAGAGATCAAAGCCGCGAATTTGGTAAATCTTGTCGGTGACCTTGAACAAGCCGTACTGCATGTTGAGCTGGGCATTGCGCCACAGGCTGGGGTTGACGGTATCTGGCGCGGCCTTGTCGAGGCCGATGTAGGTCTTGTACTGCTCCAGATCCCACACCACGTTGCCCTTGTCATCCTTGATGGTGAGGGTCTCCGGTTTGGCGATGAAGCCACGCTTGGCATCCTCGAAGTCCTGCTGGTCATTGAAGGGCAGGGTGGTGAGCACCTGCTGGTTTGCCTTCATGGTAAATTCGCTCGCGGGCTTGGGGTCGATGGCGGTCTTGGCAGACTGTACAAGAGCAGGTTGTACAAGCAGCGCGCCACAGAGCAAGAGCGAGAAAATCGTGGGGGTGGAAAGCCTCAGTTTCATCGGTATGACTCCAGATGGTGGTGTGGGTCGACAGGGCTAAGTGTAGTCAGGCTCAAGTCAGAGAAGAGAAGGGAGAGAATAGAGAGGGATGCTTGCGGTACAAACGCCATCAGGGAGGGAAACAGCGGGAGTTGTGCCCGCAGGAGCACAGCCGTTGCACACCTTGAGCTGTATCAAGATAGGTCGCTGTGGGTTGTTTTACGGTCAGGAGTGATGTTGATGGGATGTAACAAAAGGATGTGCATATGGAACTGAAAAGGGACCCGAGATGCTCCAGCAGCTGGGGCGCTTGTGAATCAGAGCCTGTAAATCCAATTGTGTAACCGCCCACGAATAAGTAACTTTTTCAAAAGGATACCTTCGTGGGTAAGCAAATGGACCAAGACAAACTCAAAGCACTGGCCGCTGAGCTGGCCAAAGACATCAAATCTGAAAAAGATCTCGGCACACTCACCCAACAGCTGATCAAGCTCACCGTGGAGACCGCGCTCAATGCCGAGATGGACGAGCATCTGGGCTACGAGAAACACGCCCCACAAGGCCGCGGGACCGGCAACAATCGCAATGGCTATTCCACCAAGCGCCTAAAAGGCCACCATGGAGAGGTCACCATCCAGGCGCCTCGTGACCGTAACGCCTCCTTCGAGCCTCAGTTTGTCCGCAAGGGGCAGTCACGCCTGACCCAGATGGACGACCAGATCCTCGCCCTCTACGCCAAGGGCTTGAGTACGCGGGATATAGTGGACGCGTTCAAAGAGATGTATGACGCCGACATCTCGGCGGGGCTGGTATCGAAGGTGACCGAACGCGTCATCGAGCAGGTCCACGAATGGCAAAACCGGCCGCTGGATCCGCTCTATCCCATCGTCTATCTGGACTGCATTGTGCTGAAGATCCGCGCGAACCAGCGGGTGATCAACAAGTCGCTCTATCTGGCACTGGGCATCAATATGGAGGGGCACAAGGAGCTGTTGGGCCTGTGGCTGGCCGAGACCGAAGGGGCAAAGTTCTGGCTGTCGGTCCTGACCGAGCTGAAGAACCGCGGCCTGGAAGACATCCTGATCGCGTGTGTGGATGGTCTCAAGGGCTTCCCTGATGCCATTGCCGTGGAATATCCTCAAACCAAGGTGCAACTGTGTATCGTCCACATGGTCCGCAACTCGTTGCGCTACGTCTCCTGGAAGGACTACAAGGCGGTGACGGCTGAACTGAAGCAGATCTACCAGTCTGCGACGGAGCGTGAGGCTAAGCAGGCGCTGGCGGCCTTCGGCGAACGCTGGGATAGCCAGTACCCGCAGATAGCGCGTTCCTGGCAGAGTCACTGGGTTAATCTGATCACGCTGTTCGATTATCCCCCCGCGATCCGGAAGGTGATCTACACCACCAATGCGATCGAGTCACTGAACAGCGTGCTGCGCAAAGCGACCAAACAACGGAAGCTCTTCCCGACCGATGAGTCGGCGCTCAAAGTGGCGTTTCTCGCGATACAGCAGGCCTCCAAGAAATGGACCATGCCGATCCAGAATTGGAAGCCGGCCCTGAATCGCTTTATTATCGAGTTCGGTGATCGCCTGAACGGTCACCTGTAATGGAGTGGGCAGTTACACAGAATTATTTACAGGCTCGTGAATCACCGAATTGACTTCTGGCCATATGGCCATCGGGCGCGTTGCCACGATGGCCACCATTTTTCACCGCTGCACCTAATCTCGGCGCGTTTTATTGCCCAGTAGCCCCTTGCCTAGCTCCAGTATGGCGACGGCCGCGGCGTAGCTGCTATCGGACTTGCCTATCTCATCCGCCACACAGAGAAAATTGGATTGGTACTTCTCGACGGCCTCTCGCGGGCTGGTTGCGTCAATAAAGTCCTCCTCCACCTCGAACCCTTGGGTCAGCAACGCCGCCTTTTCATGTAGAAACGTCGGGGATGCCATGTCGATAAAGGTGTATTGCTGCCGATTGGATGCCGGAACGGTAAAAAACTGGTATCTGGCCATGAGTAAATCCTCGCCTGAAGCGGGTGATAGATGAGGTGACGCTGGTTGTAATCTGTGGCTCGCAGGCGGCTTGCCTCGACATCGCAGACTGTGCGTGTCGGGAATACCGCATTCTGTTTTCGTTCGAGACTACTTTGTTGGTATCTGTCCGGCAAGTGGGGCACAGGGATTTTCTGGATGACCTGTTCATCTGCAGCGGCGTGGGCAGGCGCGATGCTGGGATGATGCCGGGCTCATATTGAGCCCGGCTTGTCAGCGCGGGGTTACAGCACGAAGCTCTGCACCATGGCGCGCAGCTGTTCGGTGAGCTGGTGGATCTGGCGGGCGGCATCGCGGGCGGCGTTGGCTACTTGCAGCGCCTCGTCGCTGCCATCTGAGATGCGCACCACGTTGCGTTCGATCTCGTTGACCACGGCGCCCTGCTGCTCGATGGCGCTGGCGATGATGGCGTTGGTATCAACCATCCGATCCACCTTCTCGGTGATAGCGCCGAAGGCCTGTTTCGCCTCCTGTGCCAGCCCGACCCCCTCCTGCGCTTCATGGCTGGCCGCCGACATGGCGGTGACCGAGGCACGGGCGCCGGATTGCAACTGCTCAATCATCTGCTGGATCTCGACTGTGGCCCCCTGGGTACGGTTGGCCAGGGAGCGCACCTCATCGGCCACCACTGCAAAGCCACGGCCTTGCTCACCGGCCCGGGCCGCTTCGATGGCGGCGTTGAGAGCCAGCAGGTTGGTCTGTTCGGCGATGCCGCGGATCACGCTGATGACGCCGCCAATCTGGCTGCACTGCTGCTCCAGCTGGCCTATGGTGTCGGCGGTGCGCAGCACTTCTCGGTTGATATGGTCGATGGCCTTGATGGTGCGCTCCACCACATCCTCGCCCTGACCGACCACGTTCTGCGCCTCCTGCGTCATGCGGGCGGCTTGCAGGGCATTGCCCGCCATGTCTTGTGAGGTGGCGGCCAGCTCCTTGATGGCGGTGGCGACCTGATGGGTCTCCCCTTGCTGATCGGCAATCACCTCTTGCGAGCGGCAGGTGCGCGCTTCGATGTCGGTGGCACTATCCACCACGGTGACGCCATTCTCCCGCACCCGCAGCATCAGGGTGCGCAGGGTCTCCAGGGTGACGTTGTAGTCCCGGCTGATGGCGGCCAGCTCGTCCTGACCGACGATCTCGATATGCTGGCTGAGATCCCGGGCGTTGACCCGGGCGGCAATATCACGCACCCGCCCCACGGTTTCGCGCAGGGAGATATAGGCGCCGATCATCAGGTAGAGGTAGAGCAGCAAGCTGGCGGTCAGCGGCCCGGTGACCCACCAGAAGTGGCGTTGGTTGGCGGCAAGGCGCTGGTGCAGGTCGGCCTCCAGCCGCTGGCGCACATGGCCTGCCAGTGCGGTGATAGCGCCATCCATGTTGTCCCCCAGTGCCTGCACCTCCTTGGTGGAGAGCTGCACCAGCTGATCTTTCATCATCTTGTTTTCCATGGTCTCGACCCCCTGACGCACCAGCTGTATCAGGGCATCGGTCTGCTGGCCCAGCTCGGCGCGGTAGGCCGGTTCGATCTGGTAGAGCAGGGTCAGGTCAGCTTCCAGCTCCTGCAGGGTGGCATTGATAAGGTCGAGACGAAAACGCAGGCCGCTGTAGCCCTCTGCCTGAAACAGGCCGAAGTCGGCGATGGTGGCGGCGCGATCCCGCACCTGAGCCAGCAGGTCGCGCAGCTGTGGCAACCGCTCGCTGGCGAGGATCACCATGTAGTAAGTGCCGAGCGCCGGATCCTGAATAAGGCTGCTGGAGGCGGTGATGTGCTTGTAGAGGTGGCGCACCCCGGTCAGCAGCTTGTCGTGGCGCAGGTTGCTCTGCTCCACCTCCAGCTTGCCCGCTTCACTCTGCAGGGCGGCCCAGCCCTGCTTGAGGGCATCAAAGGAGGGGTTGTTCTGGCGGGTGTCGGCAAAGGCTTGCAGGCTCTGTTCCACCGCTTGCGCGGCCGCCTTGAGCTGATCGTCACCGACCGGATCTACCTCATAGGCGTGGCGGGTCACCAGATTGCGATGGGTGAGCAGGGCCTGTTCGATGGCGGGAAGGGGGGCGAGATTGACCACCCCCGCCAGCTCCCGGTTGGCCTGCTCGCTGTCATCTTGTAGCCGTCCCAGCAGATTGGCCATGCTGTAGGCCAGCGGTAGCAGCATCAGGCAGGACCAGAGCAGGAATTTGTATTTGAAGGAGAGCTGATTGCCCAGCCGGATGGCGGGGTTGAAAATCCATTTCATGTTAAGCCTCGATACCTGAGTGCGGGCGTGATGGGTGCTGCCTGAATAGTACTCTGAGCGGTTCCCCCTTGGGTGAGGCTCGATTGCAAGTTGTGATCCCCTTGGCTTTTTGTCTCTGTGGGGGGAAGCCGGATGAGCCATCTATTCCGCTATTGATAGCAATAGAAAACGGGCCATCCGAAGGTGACCCGTGGTCGATAAGAGGATATCCGGTTGCCGCCGATCAGTTGAACGCCAGGAAGGGCGAGACGCAGAGCAGCAGGCCGGTGACGATGATGATGTAAAGGGAAGTGCCCTTGTACTTGTGCAGTGCCGGTACCTGATAGACCAGATAGGCCGGGATCAGGCAACCCACCATGCCGAAGATCGGGCTGCAAATGGAGGTGAAGCTCAGCACCGGTGCGTTGAGCACGATGGCACCCCAGGAGAGCATGACGGTAAAGACCATGATGCCTTTGCCCACCAGATCCCGGTTGATACGGTTTTCCGGCATCACCCGACGCAGCAGGTTCATCGCCAGTCCCTGACAGGCTTCACGGAAACCGAGGTAAACGCCGAAGTAGGCGGTCATCACCGCGAAGATGTTGAGGGTCAGGCTGAGCAGCTTGAGGGTCTGGCCGGGCATTCCCTGGGCTACCATGGCCAGCGCGGAGATGTTCTCTTCAGAGGCTTTGACCGCCTGATCGTGACCCATGGCCAGGGTGAAGGAGACCGCGTAGAAGAACACCACCACGAACAGGATGCCGAAGGCGATATTCATGGCGCGCATCGCCTTGAAGCGGGCCACTTCCAGCGACTTCTCCCGTGAACGGTAGGAGATCACCATGGGGCTCAGGCTCTGGATAAAGAGGATGGAGGTGAGGGTGAAGGGCAGCATGATGATGGCATCCTTCATCCAGTCACCGGCAGCAGGCATGGCGGTGATGTTGGCCGCATCCCACTTGTCCACCATCATCAGGCCGAGCACGGCTACCACACTGATCTTGGTCAGCACCATAAAGGTGGAGATCTTGAACAGCAGGTTCTCGCCACGGGAGGCCAGCGCCACCAGACCGCAGATCAGCACCAGACCATAGAAGGGATTGTCCGAGATCAGACCGTCGGTGACGCCGAAGCTTTGCAAGAATGAGGCGCTGTCATTGGTGATGGCAGTGGAGTAGACAAAGACCCAGATCACCAGCATCACAAAATAGAGGGCGCCGAGCAGCATTCCCCAGTTTTTACCGAGGTAGCCGGTGATGACGCTGGGGTAATCCTTGCACTCTGGCGAGGTGGCCAGGGTGTTGATAAAGAGGCGCTGGAACATATACATGGCCGGGTAGCCGATCACCGCTGAGAGCAAAAAGACCCACAAACCCATCAGACCCACCTGTACCGGCAGGAAGACGATCCCCGCGCCGATGGCCATGCCGATGCTCATGATAATCCAGCCCCAGTCGGTGCTGTCGAAGCGAACCGCTTCTTTCCATTCCAGGGTACCCATCGTTGGGCTGGTGAGTGTGGTGCTATGTGCGTCCATTAAAACCTTCTTTTTATAGGGGTAAGTGAGGGCGGCGCAAATATAGTTGCATTATTAGTTTGCACACAATGCCCTGAACGATACTTTTGTTGAAATATGGACGGTGATCACGGTTTATTTTGAGACCTAAAGATGCTTTTTGACCCCATCTTGTATATTTTTGTTGAATGAATAAAATAAAAAGCAAATAATGTTGCAAGAAATTAGATTCATAACTGCAAAAAAAATTGCATGCATTGGAGTGGTAAAATGAAAAGCATCATCACAGCAGCAGCGGCACCTGACGCTATCGGCCCTTACAGCCACGGCACCGCCTATGGCGATCTCATCTTTACCTCCGGCCAGCTGCCAGTCTGCAAGCAGCAAGGTGGGGTGGTGGAAGGGGGCATTGCTGCTCAGACTCGCCAGTCGTTGGAAAACCTGAAATCCGTGCTGGAAGCCGCTGGCGGCTCGCTCGATACCGTGCTCAAAACCACCTGCTACCTTGCCGAGATCAGCGATTTTGCCGCGTTCAACGAGGTCTATAAAGCCTATTTCCAGAAAGATTGTCCGGCGCGCAGCTGCTTCGCAGTGAAGGATCTGCCGATGGGCGTCAAGGTTGAAGTGGAAGCGATCGCCCATATCGCTCGTTAATGCTGAAAAAAAGGTTCCAGAGATGAAACAAGCGTGGCAGCAGTATCTGCAGATTATTCAACAGGTTGTCAAACCAGCGCTGGGTTGTACCGAGCCAATCGCCGCCGCCTATGCCGCGGCTGTCGCCGCCCGGCAGTTGGGGTGTGAACCTCGCCGCCTCGAAGTCGTGGTGTCGGATAATCTCTACAAAAACTCGATGGGTGTCTATGTGCCGGGCACCGGCAAGATTGGTCTGGCCATCGCGGCCGCCGCCGGCGCCATCGGCGGCAACGCCGATGGCGGACTGGAGGTGCTGGCCGCCATTGAGCCCGATCAGGTAGACCGTGCCCAACTGCTGATCGATGCCGGCAATGTGCAGGTGAGCCGCACCGCCGCCCCCGAGTTTATCTTCTGCCGCGTGACCGTGTTTGGTGTTGATGAGCAAGGGGAGGAGCACAGCGCCGACGTGACCCTGTGCGGTGGTCATACCCGTATCGTCGAGCAGCGCCGCGATGGCGAAATAACCTTCGCCGCTGATCAGAGCCAGGGTGGTGCCACCGGTGCCATCTGTGACGGGGTCGATATCAGCATCGCCGCCATCTATGAGTTTGCCACCCAGGTGGAGTTCGAGCAGATCAAGTTCATTCTCCAAGCCTCTGTGCTCAACGGCAAGCTCTCTGCCGAGGGGATGAACAATCCCTACGGTCTGCAGATTGGCCGTACCATGCAGCAGAATATTCAGGCTGGCCTTATTGGTGAGGATGTGATGAACCGCATCGTGATGATGACGGCCGCCGCCTCCGATGCCCGCATGGGGGGCGCTACCCTGCCTGCCATGAGCAACTTCGGCAGCGGCAACCAGGGCATTGCCGCCACCATCCCGGTGATGGTGATTGCCGAGCGTTACGGTGCCAGCGAAGAGCAGCTGGCCCGCGCCCTGATCATGAGTCATCTGGGTGCCATCTATATCAAGTCCCACTATCCACCGCTGTCGGCCTTCTGTGGCAATACCGTGACCAGCGCGGCGGCCTCCATGGCCATGGTCTATCTGGCGGGCGGCAGCTTCGAGCAATCCAGCTTCGCCATCCAGAACGTGTTGAGCGACAGTGCCGGTATGGTGTGCGACGGGGCGAAAGCCTCCTGCGCCATGAAGGTGAGTACCTCCTCCGGTGCGGCGGTGCGCGGCTTCCTGATGGCTCTCAACAGCCACTCGGTATCGGGGCAGGGGATCGTCTCCGACAACGTGGATCAAACCATCCGCAACGTTGGCCAGATGGTGAAGGACGGCATGTCTGCCACAGATACCACCATTATTGATATCATGTCCGCCTGATGTCCCTGTCGGCTGCTGCACGGCCCTATAACCGCCCATACAAGCCATGTGCAGCAGCCCTTGCAAGAAGGTCCGATTGTGAAGCTGCAAGAGTTGAGTGCGAGCGATTTTGAGATCCTCCGGTCGATGGAGAACATAGTGGATGGCATCGCCGCCATGTATGGCCAGCACACCGAGGTGCTGCTCCACAGTCTGGATGGGCGCAATCCCTCGATCATCAAGATTGCCAATGGTCATATCACTGGCCGCAGTGTCGGCGCCCCCATCACCAATCTGGCGATGATGAAGCTCAAGAGCGGGCAGGATATTTCCAGCCCCTACATGACCAAGTGTGCCACCGGCAAGACGCTGCGATCCTTGACCACTGTCATTCGCAATAGTGAGCATCAGGCAATCGGGCTGCTCTGCATCAATAGCGATATGGATGCCCCGTTGCAATCCGTGCTGCGGACCATGATGCCGGATTGCATGCACCCCCACGAGAGCCATGCCACCCCGGAGGTGTTTGCCCGTAACATCGACGAAGCCCTCAACAGCACCATCGACACCGTCAGTGCCGAGGTGCGTGGCAACGAGGCGGTGCCGCCGTCCCAGAAGACCCGGATCATCGTCAAGCAGCTGCACGACATGGGGATCTTCGAGCTCAAAGACAGTGCCCAGATCGCCGCGCGCCAGCTCGGCATCTCGGTTCACTCCATCTACCGCTATCTGCGGGAGATCAAGAACGGCTGAGCCGGTTCAATCCGGTCGCTCTGGTAGCAAACGGGTCAGCAGTGACCCGTTTTTTACGCCCGTTTGTGCCACCCTGTTTGCGTCATCACTCTTGCCTATCTGCTATCATCGTCCCCCTTCATTTTTCTATCTATCTGAACGTGCTGGAGAAACCATGTCCCGACTCATCTATCTGCTGCGCCACGGCCAGACCCGATTCAATGCCGAGCAGCGTCTGCAAGGGCGTTGTAACTCCGATCTGACCGACAAGGGCGAGGCGCAAGCCATCGCCATGGGACAGCGGCTTGCCGACGAACTGGCGGATCCCGCCCGCTGGACCGTCTATGCCAGCCCGCTCGGGCGTGCTCGCCAGACTGCGCTGCTGGTGTGCGAGCAACTGGGGTTGGCGGCGGATCGCATCGTCTGGGACGATCGGTTGATGGAGCTGGGGATGGGGGAGTGGGAGAGCTGCCAGATCCCAGAACTGCGGCTTGCCCACCCCGAGCTCGATACCTGCAGGGGGGACTGGTATCTGCAAGCGCCGGGGGCAGAGAGTTTCGAGAGCATTCAGCGCCGTGCACACCAGTGGTTGCAGGATCCAACGATCGCCGAGCGGGCCATCGTCATCTCCCACGGCCTGCTCGGCGCCATGCTGCGCGGCGTCTATGCCGATCTCGACTATGAGGCGACCTGGTCACAGGAGTTGCCGCAAGATGCCTTCTATAAACTGCAGGATGGCCATATCACCCGCATTGCCTGCTGACAGTCGCTGGCGGCGGTGAGTGTGCGGGGCATGGGGTTCCATGGGGTCGCGGTCAGGGGATAAGGATCCACTCTCGTCTGACCCCCTCGTAGACCGAGCTCAGGCCATATTGTTGCCAGATGTCGGCCATGGCGTCGTCGAAGAGTCCCAGCGTGAGAGAGGCGCGCAGGCGCTTCACTGTACTGGCAGGCAGTTGCGGGTGACAGGCCAGCCAGCGTTCGACCCGAGCCAGCACCATCACCCGCTGGACCGGTTTACCCCGGGCTTGGCTGCTCACCAGCTCGGGGAGCACATCGCTGATCAGCAGATCGAAGCGACCCGCCTGCAACATGGCGATACCCTGACCAGCCTTGGGCAGCAGTTCGTAGCGGATCGCCGCATTGTCGAGGATCTCTCTGAGCTCGGCCACATCGATGGCACCAATGCGATAGTTGCGCAGCGCCTCGATATTGCTCAGAGGTTTCACTGTGCCCTGTCGGGCATAAACCGCCAGAGTAATGGGTGCAATACGCGCCACATAGCGCAGGGTTTCGGCATTTTCGGCAGAAAAGTGCACGGCAAGCCCACAGCTGTCTGGCTCGGTCGTCACTATCTTGAGCAGGCGGCGCATCGGCTTGGCCTGAAAGTGGATCTTGATATCTTGCTGCTGCGCCAGACGGGCAAAGGCGTCGATATAGGGACCGCTCACCCCCTCTTTGCTGACCTGAATAAAGGGCGCGTAGGCATCCGCATAGATGTTCAATACGGGCTCGGCTGATGCGAGTCGACACCATAATGCCAGCAATACCCACCATCCTCTCATCGCCTCTCCTAAGGATGTACAACAAGTTCCACCGGGGTCTGAATTATACCGGGCAGATCGGCTTGGGGCGTGTTCTGGGCCAGCGCCTTGAGGGCGAGATCGAGGGCGTATTGTGCCTGCTTGCCCGGATACTGGTCCGCGGTGGCCACTATCTGGCCATCGTCGATGTATGGGCGGATCCCCAGGATATTGTCGTAGCCGCCGATCAGCACTTTTCCCGTCAACCCCAGCTCTGCGAGGGCTTGGGCTGCACCGATGGCCATGTTGTCGTTGCCACAGAGCAGGGCTTTGACATCTGGAGTCGCTTTGAGCAGATCGAGGGTGGCGCTCTTGCCCTGTTCGGTCACCCAGTAGCCGCTACGCACCCCGGCCACCACCATGTCGGCAGCTCGCAGGGCGGCCCGGAAACCGTCGCTACGTGCCCGGCTGTTGATAGCGCCGGGAGGGCCCTCAATCAGCCCGACTTTACTGCCCGTTGGCAGCGCTTTGGCGACATATTCCCCGACACTGCGTGCGCCGACAAAGTTGCTGGGGCCGACGAAGGGGATGTTGACCCCCTCCAGCACCAGCGCCCGGTCATCGAGTTTGTTGTCCATGTTGATGACCAGAATGCCAGCACGGATGGCCTCCATCAGCACGGGGAGCATGGCGACCGAATCGGTCGGCACCACGATCAACGCATCCACCTTTTGAGCAATCATCCGCCGGATGATTGCCTCCTGACCGGTGACATCCACCTCCTGCTGGATGCCTTCAAGTTGCAGTGTGAGGGTATCCGGATGGGCTTTGGCATAGCTTTCGGCCCCTTTCGCCATCTCGATGAAAAACTCGTTGCGAACGGATTTGAGTACCATGCCGATGGTCGGTTTGGCTGATACCTCACTGACCGAAAACAGTGCCACGGTCGCCCACAACAAGCATCTTTGCCAACATCTGGTCATGTTACCTCCGCCCTGCCGGGCTAATCATCCAGCGCCACGATGTTGTCCAAGTATATCTCAGCCATCAGCCGGGGCTGGCTTTGGGGCCAAGGTAAACAAGAGGGCGCCAGTGAGGCTTGGCAACGGCTGCAAAGCGGGGGGATTGCGCCGGGATCGGTCGATAACGGCCAGCAGCGGTTGGTGTCAAAACCGATGACGGCTTTTCGATTATTTCGACGGCAGGTCGGCGGATTTTTGCCGCAGTTCAACACATCAGAGCACCTTATCGCGGCAAGATGAGGTATCTTATGCCCCGATTTCATCCATTAAACGGATCCGAGACCCCATATGATCATCAAACCCAAGGTTCGCGGCTTTATCTGCACCACCACTCATCCGGTCGGTTGTGAAGCCAATGTTCGTCGCCAGATTGCTTATACCAAGGCCAAAGGCACCATCGAGAATGGTCCCAAGAAGGTGCTGGTGATCGGCGCTTCCACCGGTTATGGCCTGGCCTCCCGGATTGCGGCTGCCTTTGGTAGCGGCGCCGCCACCCTCGGCGTCTTCTTTGAAAAAGCGGGCACCGAGTCCAAGACCGGCACCGCTGGCTGGTACAATTCCGCCGCCTTCGACAAGGCTGCCAAAGAGGCGGGCCTCTACGCCAAGAGCGTCAACGGCGATGCCTTCTCCAACGAGTGCCGTGCCAAGGTGATCGAGCTTATCAAGCAGGATCTGGGTCAGATTGATCTGGTGGTTTACTCCCTGGCCTCTCCGGTGCGCAAGATGCCGGAAACCGGTGAAGTGGTGCGCTCTGCCCTGAAACCGATCGGCGAGACCTACACCACCACCGCCATCGACACCAACAAGGATCAGATCATCACCGCCACCGTCGAGCCGGCGAATGAGGAAGAGATCCAGAACACCATCACAGTGATGGGCGGTCAGGATTGGGAGCTGTGGATGGCTGCCCTGCGTGATGCAGGGGTGCTGGCTGACGGCGCCAAGTCGGTGGCCTACTCCTACATCGGCACCGATCTGACCTGGCCAATCTACTGGCACGGTACTCTGGGCCGCGCCAAGGAAGATCTGGACCGCGCCGCCACCGCCATCCGTGGCGATCTGGCTGCCAAGGGCGGCACCGCTCACGTGGCCGTGCTGAAATCTGTGGTGACCCAGGCCTCCTCCGCCATTCCGGTGATGCCGCTCTATATCTCCATGGCCTTCAAGATCATGAAGGAGAAGGGTATTCACGAGGGCTGCATGGAGCAGGTGGACCGCATGATGCGCACCCGTCTCTACGCCTCTGATATGGCGCTGGACGATCAGGCTCGCATCCGCATGGATGACTGGGAACTGCGCGAAGATGTGCAGCAGACCTGCCGCGACCTGTGGCCCTCCATTACCAGCGAGAATCTCTCCGAGCTGACCGATTACACCGGCTACAAGCAGACCTTCCTCGGCCTGTTCGGTTTCGGGCTGGATGAGGTTGATTACGATGCGGATGTGAATCCGGACGTGAAATTCGACGTGGTCGAGCTCTGATCCTGACGTAAGCGAAAACAGGGCTCCTTCTTGTTCCAAAGAGGGGCCCCGGGATTGCTAAAGCCCCCTCTTTGGAAAAAGAGGGGGCTTTTTTTATCAACGCAATGGTGTTGCGGTGGCGTGGTTGCCTCGCACTATGGTCGTGAGGGGGAGAGCGCCACATCGGTTGCCAGCATCATGGCGCGTAAGATGATAAAAAGGCTCCGAAGGAGCCTTTTTTGTTGCGATGAGTTGTACTTACTGCTTGTAACCCTTGAGGAAGCGGGCGAGGCGGCCAATGGCCTCTTCCAGCTCCTCTTCCCGGGGCAGGAACACCAGCCGGAAGTGATCCGGCGCCGGCCAGTTGAAGCCGGTACCCTGCACCAGCAGCAGTTTCTCTTGCTGCAGCAGGTCGAACACCATCTTCTGGTCGTCGCGAATGTCATACACCTTGGGATCAAGGCGCGGGAACATGTAGAGCGCCCCCTTGGGTTTGACGCAGGAGACCCCCGGAATGTCGTTGAGCAGCTCCCACGCCTTGTCCCGCTGTTTGCGCAAGCGGCCGCCCGGCAGGATCAGCTCGTTGATGCTCTGATAGCCACCAAGAGCGGTCTGGATGGCATGTTGCATCGGCACGTTAGCACACAGCCGCATGGAGGCCAGCATCTCCAGCCCCTCGATATAGCCGCGGGCGCGACCTTTGGGGCCGGTAATGACCATCCAGCCCTGACGGAAGCCACAGGCGCGGTAGGCTTTGGAGAGACCGTTGAAGGTCACCACGATCACGTCGTCACACAGGGTGCAGACGCTGGTGTGGGAGATATCGTCGTAGAGGATCTTGTCGTAGATCTCGTCGGCGAAAATGATGAGGTTGTGCTGGCGGGCGATCTCGATCACTTCCAGCAGGAACTCGCTGCCGTAGACGGCGCCGGTCGGGTTGTTGGGGTTGATCAGCACCAGGCCGCGGGTGCGCGGGGTGATGCGGGCGCGGATGTCGTCGAGATCCGGATACCAGTCAGCACCTTCGTCGCAGCGATAGTGCACCGCATGGCCACCGGAGAGGGTGACGGCAGCAGTCCAGAGCGGGTAGTCAGGGGAGGGCACCAGCATCTCGTCGCCGTTGTTGAGCAGCGCCTGCATCGCCATCACGATCAGCTCGCTGGCACCATTGCCGATATAGATGTCGTCGATATCGACTTTGCGCATCCCTTTTTGCTGGTAGTACTGCATCACCGCCTTGCGGGCAGAAAACAGCCCCTTGGAGTCGCAGTAGCCCTGGCTTAGCGGCATGTTGAGGATCACATCCTTGATGATCTCTTCCGGGGCATCAAAACCAAACGGGGCCGGGTTGCCGATGTTGAGCTTGAGAATGCGGTGGCCTTCGTCTTCGAGACGGCGGGCTTCTTTATGCACCGGGCCGCGGATGTCGTAGCAGACATCGTCGAGCTTGTGCGACTTGTCGATAGTGAACATGGTGACTGTGATTCCTTCCCCATGGGGACGCGTTGGCGAAAAAGGCGATTTTTTAGTATCAAATTTCTTTTCCCCTATTCTTCACAGAATTGAATGCTAGAACAATCCTCTTTTTAGAAGAAATCCCTGATTTTTAGCCCTGAAACAGGGTTGCCAAATCATTAAATTCAGCACGATCGTTTGTGTGACTAGAGGTTACCAGTGAAAGATGGTGGGCTGATTAACAAAGATACCCGACTGTGTTGAAATATTGGTATCCGCTGGCACGATGAGCTTGTGTACAAAACTTTCTTATCCCCTTTGTGATTTGAGGCCAGCTGGTACCGGCTGATTTGGTTAGCCATACTCGGCGAGCCATCTCATCGCATCGACCCACCCATATTGAGGCATTCCCATGCATGCACCCGTTCCTGGCCGTTATCGCCACTTCAAGGGGGGTTACTATCAAGTGCTCACCCTCGCCCTGCATACCGAAACCCAGGAGCAGCTGGTGATCTATCAATCCGAGCAGGATGGTCAGGTCTATGCTCGCCCTGTCGCTATGTTCATGGAGTGGATCGAGCATCAGGGGCAGGTTGTCAGCCGCTTCACACCTGCCGGGCATATGGCACCTTAGCTGAGTGATATACGAGCGCTCCTGATATGTAGCGTCAACCCTTGTCGCACCATGTTTGTAGTGGCAGCACCATATGCCACCCCTCGATAGTGATAAATATCTCATTTAATCAATTGTTTGTGATGGGTATCACAAAAATCACACATTTCTGTAAGGTTCGCATTCTCGAGCGACACTCCCATAATGCTGCGCTTATTGAATCTAAGGCTTTTTTTGAGTCTTTTTTACTGTTGTCTCATTGGGAGAATGAATGTGAAACCTGTTGCTGCTGAGTTTATGGGCACTTTCTGGCTGGTATTGGGCGGGTGCGGCAGTGCTGTGCTGGCCGCGGCCTTTCCGCATGTGGGGATCGGTCTGTTGGGGGTCTCGCTGGCCTTTGGTCTGACCGTGTTGACCATGGCGTTTGCCATCGGCCATATCTCCGGTTGCCACCTCAATCCGGCCGTTACCGTCGGTCTGTGGGCGGGTGGCCGTTTCCCTGCATCCGGAGTGCTGCCTTATATCGTGGCGCAAGTGCTGGGTGGCATCGCCGCTGCAGCCGTGCTTTATGTGATTGCCAGTGGTCAGGCCGGGTTTGATCTCTCAGCCGGTTTTGCCTCCAACGGCTACGGTGAGCACTCTCCGGGTGGTTACAGCCTGACTGCAGCACTGGTGTGTGAAATGGTGATGACCGGCTTCTTCCTGTTCGTGATCATGGGTGCCACCGATAGCCGCGCTCCTGCCGGTTTCGCGCCGATCGCCATCGGCCTGTGCCTGACCCTGATCCACCTCGTCAGCATTCCGGTGACCAATACCTCGGTCAACCCGGCTCGCAGTACCGGTGTCGCGTTGTTTGTCGGTGACTGGGCTGTCAGCCAGCTGTGGCTGTTCTGGGTTGCCCCGATTGTCGGTGCCATTCTGGGTGCGCTGGCTTATCGCCTGGTGGCGACTGAGCAGAAGTAATCGTTCAAACAAAAGTGTGGTATCGACACGCCTGCGGGCGTGTTTTTTGTTTCTGATGGGGGTTGGCAGTGGTTGGCTAGAGCGACTAGAGCCCCTTGGCCTGCAGCATATCTTTGTAGCGTTGGTGCAATAGCTGGACGCGTTCCACATAGGCGCGTGTTTCTGCGTAGGGCGGGATACCTCCATGCTTTTGTACGGCTCCCGGGCCGGCATTATAGGCAGCGGTTGCCAGCGCCACATTGCCGCCATACTGCCTGAGCAAGCCAGCCAGGTATTTTACCCCGCCGAAGATGTTCTGCTCGGCCAGCAGGGCATTGCCGACCCCCAGCTCTTGCGCAGTGGCAGGCATCAGCTGGGTCAGGCCCATCGCCCCCTTGCGGGAAACCGCCAATGGATTAAACGCTGACTCGGCATGGATCAGCGCCCGGATCAACGCCGGTTCAACCTGATAGGTTTTGGCGGCTGCCTTGATGGTGCTGGCATAGTCATAGAGAAACAGCCCTGTGGTCTGCCAGTTGACGCTGGATTTGGGGTTGCAGGCGAAGCAGTCATTGAATAGCAGCAGCTCGTAATTGCCCTGTTCGGGTGCCATGTCGGAGTAGCGTACCACCCCGTTCTGCTGCACCGATTTATAGACCTGGATCTGTTTGCTGCCTGGGGTTGCCGTGGTTGGCACGGGAGGAGGAGTATCGGCCGGGCGCAAGGGGGAGGGGGTAACAGTGAGAAATACCACCTCTGCAGGAGGCGGTGTCTGGCTCCATCCCGCCAGCGGTAACAACAACATATGGCCTGCCAGCATCCATGCTTTCAACCCTGGACTCCTTCCCGTGGTGATGATGTTGAGTAAAGCATCATGACGAGCGCGGAACAAGCGACGAAAACGGGCAAATGGCTTATGGCAGTGACCGGGATCAAAGAATCCACCGCAATAAGAGGTTGTTATGAGGCAGGCTCTTTGGTTCAGGTAGTGATGGGCAATCATCCCCCTGTTTTGTCGAGCAGGATGGTAATAGCAGTCGCTTTTTTGTGAATGGCAGCCATGTTATCGTGCTGCTGTCACAGGCACTGATTAGCCAGTGAAATTTAATAAACTGATTTCAAGGGATTAATCTGTGACGAGCCAGCCGGCGATGGAGCTTGTTTTTGAAGAGTACTGCGATGCAGACCTCTCTCTCATCAGGGACTATTACGAGACGACATTTTCCCACTATGTGCCGGATCTGGCCGAGCGGATCTTTGTCGTACGTGACGCGCACTGGTTGGTAGGGGCGGTGCGGTTGCGGGACGAAGAGGAGTTCTATCACTTGTGCGGCTTTCGTCTGTTGCCCCACTATCAGTCGTTGGGGTTGGGTTCCAGCCTGTTGCAACATGCTTGCCGCGATTTGCTCGAAAAGCCGGTGGTTTGCCAGGTGCTGCCTTTCGAGAAGCCGTTTTATCTCAAGGCCGGTTTTGCCGATATGCCGCTCAACCGATTGAGTGGGTCACTCTTCTCACTGTATGAGCGGCAGCAGCAGCAAGGCTATCAGGTTGAGCTACTGATACGAGACAGCACCCAGCTCCTCCCGAATTAAGTGGTCAACGAGGCTTGGTCAGCAGGTGGATCTTGCCCGGTGACAGCTCCAGCCCCAGCAGGTTTTCCTTCAGCCAGGCCTGATCCGGGTCTTTGTCATTGAGTTTGTAGACAGGTTTGCTCTCCAGCCGTTTCTCCATGCTCTGCAGCAGCATATTGAGCATGAGCCCGAACTTCTTCTCGGCCGCCTCCGGCTCCAGCTTGTACTCCACCAGCTTCATGTTATCGAGAAACAGTGCGCTCTGGGCCTTGTCGTAGCGGGGTCTCGCCTCATAGGTCATCTGCAGGCGAGCGTCATATTCGGTATTGTCGGGCAGGGCTATTTTGAGCTTGCCCTTGCCATAGACCCGGGCGGTATCGGGACGCTGGCGACCAATTTGCACATCGCTCTGCTCCAGCTGCACATGGGCCTTGATGATGCCCGGCAGCTCCAGCTGTTTATCGATTTGCACCTGAGATTGCAGGTACTGGTTTATCTGTTGCTCATTGATGTCATATGAGCCCTGGCTTAGCATGGCCAGACTCAGCAGCATAGATTGCAGGATCATGGGGGCGACCTGATAGAATGGATTTGTCTTACAGCATACCATTTTGACCATGTTGGGTCTGCCCAGCGCACTGTTTGTCGATCACAAGGAGTCCCCGTTGCTCAACGGTTTGGAATACGATCTCCACCTGCTTTTCTCCCGTTTTTTGGGCTGGCTGCTACTGCTTTTTCATACCGTGATCGTCACCGGGGTGTCGTTTCGGGTGATCATGAAGCGGCGTCCTATCGGGGTATCGCTGGCCTGGCTGGCCCTTATCTATGCCATTCCGTTTGCCGGGGTTGGCTTCTACATCTTGTTTGGCGAGATCAAACTGGGTCGCCGCCGCGCTGAGCGTGCCCAGGCCATGTACCGCCCTTATGCTATCTGGACGCGTCAGTTGGCCCGTCTGTTTCCCCAGCACTGTTGTGAGGTGGGTGCCAAGGCGCTGCCATTGCACGATTTGATCCAGAGCCGCTTGGGGATGCCGATGCTGTCTGGCAATCGCATGACGCTGCTGAACAAACCCGAATCGATATTACGCGAAATAGTGCGTGATATTCGTCAATCCTCCCAGTCTTGTTATCTGGAGTTCTACATCTGGCACCCGGGTGGCGATGCCGATCAGGTATGCGAGGCGTTGATTGAGGTGGCGATGCGCGGCGTGGATTGTCGCTTGTTGCTCGATTCGGTGGGCAGCAAACAGTTCTTCCGGTCACACTGGCCGAAAAAGCTGCGCAAGGCGGGGGTCAAGCTGGTGGAAGTGCTGCCCGTTGGTGCCTGGCGCATTCTGTTCCAGCGCCAGGATTTGCGTATGCACCGCAAGCTGGTGGTGATCGATGACCGGGTGGGTTACACCGGCTCGATGAATATGGTGGATCCCCGTTTTTTCAAACAGGATGCCGGTGTCGGCCAGTGGGTCGATATCATGATCCGGGTACAGGGCCCCATGGTACCGCTGATGTGGTCCATCTTCGTCTGGGATTGGGAGATGGAGACCGGCGAGCGGTTGCTCGACAGTTTGCAGCACGATCCTGAGGTCTGGCCCCAGACCAACTACCGTGCCCAGCTTATCCCGTCGGGTCCTTTCGTTGGTGGCGATTGTATTCAGCAGAGCCTGCTGCTGGCCATTTATCAAGCTCGTAGCCATCTGGTGCTAACCACCCCCTACTTCGTGCCTGATGATCCGCTGGCGGCAGCGCTCAGCTCGGCGGCGGCCCGCGGGGTGCAGGTGCAACTGGTATTGCCCGAACGCAACGACTCCATCATGGCTAACTATGCCTGTAATGCCTTTATGGAGGAGCTGTTGGCGGCAGGGGTGGAGATCTATCGTTATGATGCCGGTTTGCTCCATACCAAGAGTGTGCTGGTAGACGATGACTTTGCTTTGGTGGGCACGGTTAACCTGGATCGTCGTAGCCTCTGGCTCAATTTTGAAGTGACCCTATTGGTCGATAACCCCGCCTTCGTGGCTCAGATGACTCGCCTGGTGCAGGGTTATATGACGGAAGCGACCCCGATGACCCTGGCCAAATGGCAGGCGCGTCCCTGGTACAAAAAGGCGATGGAGAACATCTTCTATCTCTTCAGTCCCTTGTTGTGACGCTGTGGCGAGCCGGCAGAATGTTGGCTTGCCATCTGATTGGACTTGCCTCGTCCCGAGTCCGCCCCGTAGAGTGCAGTGACAACTCGCTGGAGACACATGGATTTATGAAAAAGATAGTGGCCCTCGCCGTGGGTGCGGCATTGGTAGGTGGTGGTTTGGCTGCCTGTTGGTACACCGGAAACAGCTTCGATAACATAGTGGCGGAGCAGATTGCCAAGGTGAAGAAAGAGACGGGCCTGGAACTGCAGTGGCTGCCGGGCAACAGCAATCTGTTTGCGCGCGACGGGGTGTTGAAGCTGGTGGTCAGCCCGCAGGAGATGGCGGCACTCGATAGCAATCTGCAAGGGGATCAACCACTGGATCTGCAGTTTGTCGTGACCAGCAGGATCCTGCCGCTCTATATCAAAAGCAACGTGCTGCTTGATACCAAACAAGGCTCTCTGGCGCCGGTGTTCGCCACGCTGGGGATGGAGCAGTGGCAATTAGGTGTGGAGTCAGTGAGCAGCCTCTGGACCCAAGCTAACAGCAGCCGCTTTTGGGCTAACGAGTTCAAGGTCAAACAGGGGCTGGACGAGTTTAATTTTTTGCCACTTAGCGGTGAGTTCCACGGCGATCTGGAGGGGAGTGGTCACCTCACCATGACCTGGCAGGGCATGACGGTCCACGAAGAGCAGAGCAAGATGGATCTGGTGCTGGCGGACCTGAAGGGCAGCGCCGACATCGCCGAGATCAGCGGTGTCATGCTCTCTCCCCAGAGTGAAATGGCACTGGCGGCGCTGACCTTGCAACTGCCCGATAGCGTCAAGGTATCGTTGCAGGGGCTGACCACCGCGACCCAGCTGACAGGGGACAATGCCCAAACCCTCTCCAGCAGTTATCAGATGAAGATTGCCAAACTCGATCTGGAGAGTGAAACCGATACCTTGGCATTAACTGACAGCAAGCTGGCGCTTAACCTCAAGGGGCTGGATCTGGAAGGGTATCAGGGTCTGCAAGCTGCCAGTGGTCAGGGGATTGAGGATAGCGCCATCCAGCAGGCGCTGGACAAGATGCTCAAACGTGGCGCAACCCTGGAGCTGGCGGACCTGAGTGCCAAGCTCAACGGTGAAGCTGTTGCCATGAAAGGGGATGTGGCGCTGGCGTCCACCTCGCTGGAGCAGCTGTTCAATAGCGAGGAGGGGATGCAGGCACTGAGTGGCCAACTGCATGCCAGTCTGAGCGACAAGCTGGGCAAGGCGGTGCCGCAACTGGCCCCGATGCTCGATCAGTTGACCTTGATGGGGTATCTGAAGGCCGATAAGCAAAAACTGATCTCCGAGCTGAAGCTGGTGAAGGGTGCCGTGACGGTGAATAATTTGCCGCTTTGATAGATGGCGTGTAAACAACAACGGCTCCCGCGGGAGCCGTTGTTGTTTCTGGCATTTGCATACGTGCCGCGTTGGCGGATTACTTGAACACCACCGTCTTGTTGCCGCAGACGAATACTCGCTCGTTCAACACCAGCTCCAGCGCCCGGCTCAGCACCGATTTCTCCACATCCCGGCCCGCTTTGGCCATGTCGTCGGCACTGAAGGCGTGGCCGACGTGGATCACATCCTGCTCGACGATGGGGCCTTCATCCAGATCGTTGGTCACGAAGTGGGCGGTAGCGCCGATCAGCTTGACCCCGCGATCGAACGCTTGTTGATAAGGGCGGGCGCCGATGAAGGCGGGCAAGAAAGAGTGGTGGATGTTGAGGATTTTACGGGGGTAGGCTTCAACGAAGCTGGGGGTCAGCACCCGCATGTACTTGGCCAGGATCACATAGTCAGGCTCATAGCTGTCGATGATGGCGCGCACCTGCTCTTCATGCTCGGTTCGGCTCAGCTGCTCGTGGCTGACGGTGTGGAACGGAATATTGAACTTGCCGGTGAGCTCGCCGAGGGTGTCGTAGTTGCCGATCACCGCGACGATATCCATATCCAGCGCGCCCGCGTAGTTCTTCATCAGAATGTCGCCAAGGCAGTGGGTCTCCTTGGTCACCAGAATGACGATACGCTTCTTGCCTGCCTTGACCAGACGACGCTCGGCGCCAGCGGGCAGGGCATCATCCAGATCCGCCAGCAGGGTCTCGTCGTTGAAACGCCCCTCCAGCTCGGTACGCATAAAGAAGCGGCCATTTTCGTGATCCACAAACTCATCGTTCTTGATGATGTTGAGCTGGTGCTTGTAGCAGATGTTGGTGATCTTGGCGATGAGGCCCTTGGCATCCGGGCAATCCGTGAGCAGTATTTTCTTTTCCATCTCTGTCATTTTCCGTTTGTGGTGTTGGCGCCGCTGTCTGCGCAGGGAGCGCATTTATTCAGGCTCTCATTTCGAGGCACTGTTTATGGTTGTTGTGGGGGGGAACTATGCCATAAACCGATCCGCACCATAAAGCACTTCGCCAGTCTGGGTGGTGCGGTAGTCAGTCGGCAGCGGAGGTCACTCATTTGATCCGGTGTTGAAACGGTTTTCAGCCAGCGGGGGATTTTGGCTGGTATCTGCAACCGTTTTTCTTTAGGCTGTCTGCGCTTATTCTCAGGGCGGGGTGCAATTCCCCACCGGCGGTATCCCGATTGACTCGGGGAGCCCGCGAGCGCCCGACCTGGCAGATTGCCGGTTCGGGGTCAGCAGATCCGGTGAGATGCCGGAGCCGACGGTGATAGTCCGGATGAAAGAGGATAAGACAGACATTGCCGCGTTGGCCCTTGTGGGCTGGCTGCTGCATGCTTATCTCTGTCTGCCTTTCCGTGCCCTGATTCTGGTCCTTGTCTTGTTTAGGAGTTTTACCATGAATCAGTCTCTACTCAGTGAATTCGGTGATCCCATTGCCCGTGTCGAAGCGGCCCTGACAGCCTTGCGTGCCGGTGGCGGCGTGCTGGTGGCCGATGATGAAGATCGGGAGAACGAGGGTGACCTTATTTTCGCCGCTCAATCCATGACCAATGAACAGATGGCGATGATGATCCGCGAATGTTCCGGCATCGTCTGCCTCTGTCTGCCCGACCAACGGGTTCGTCAGCTGGAATTGCCGATGATGGTGGATGCCAACTCCAGCCACTACCAGACAGCCTTCACCGTCACCATCGAAGCGGCGCAGGGGGTGACCACCGGTGTCTCGGCGGCCGATCGCATCACCACCATCCGTGCTGCCATTGCCGATGGCGCCAAACCGGGGGATCTGCATCGCCCGGGGCATGTCTTCCCGCTTCGGGCACGTACCGGTGGAGTGCTTACCCGTCGTGGTCATACCGAAGCGACGGTCGATCTGATGCAGCTGGCTGGCCTCAAACCGTTCGGTGTGTTGTGCGAATTAACCAAAGAAGATGGTTCCATGGCTCGGCTGCCTGACCTGATTTCATTTGGTCGGCAGCACCGGATGCCGGTACTGACCATTGAAGATCTGGTGCAATACCGTCAATCGGCGTCAGATCGAACAGCTTAAGCCTCATACGAAATTGTAATAAGGCAAAAAGTTGGGTAACCTTTGTCTGTGTTTCCACCATGCGGCACTCATTTTTTAGAGATTTTGGATAAAAACTGTCCACTCGAAAAAAAATGAGGCTTTTAATGCGTTTATCTGTGGTGGGGACTATGCAAAGTATGATTTTTTTGTGCCATAATCACGCCGCTTGCTAAACGTCTGGCGAGTTCAAGGGAGCTTTAAAAATGAAAAAATTGTTGTTGGTAGGTGTTGTTGGTCTGTCCGCTCTGCTGGGCGGTTGTGCAAACACCAGCGAACTGGAAACTTCCGTTCAGAATCTGTCTAACAAAGTTGACCAACTGGCTCAAGATGTTAGCGCTGTTCGTGCTGATCAATCCAAAATTGCTGCTGATGTTTCTGAAGCCAAGCAAGAAGCTATGCGTGCTAACCAGCGCATCGACAACATGGCTACTTCTTACAAGAAGTAATCCATGCGAAAAAAATGGCGCAATTATGCGCCATTTTTTTTTGCCTGAAATTCACCATTTCCCTCTCTGCACGTCCCTGTCTTTAGCTGTGACCCATGAGGTCATGCCGGTCTCCCGGCACTCCCCCATCATTACCAGCAGTTCGACTCTGATCAGTAGAGCAGACTATAGAGTTTGCGACGGTAGTTCTGCGCCGCCGCTGTACTGCCCATGGTCGCCAGAATATCGAGATAGGTCTTTCTGGCATCGCCGAATGCCAAGTCCCGCTTGAGGATCTCCAGCAACAAGCTCAATGCCTCTTCTTGACGGCCAGCCTGGTGGTATTGCACTGCCAGCTCCTGGGTCAGGGCAAAATCATCGGGTTGTTCTGCATGGCGGGCTTCCAGCGCACGCAGCTCGGGGCTATCTGCCGCTTGCAGCGCCAGCGCCAGTCGTGAGCTTAGGGTATGGAAGTGATCATCCTGCGCCACCATGGGGATCTGGCCGAGACGCTCCTGCGCTTCATCCAGCAAATTGAGATCAAGTGCCGCTTGAATCAGCCACAGGCTGATGTCGTGGCGCTCGGGCGCCAGCTGGTGGGCCTTGGTCAGGTGGGCATAGGCGATGCTGGGCTGTTCCTCCGTCAGCGCTTGCTGTCCTTTGCTCAGCAGCTCTTCCTCTTCTTTGGGGGCGAAGGCGGCGAAGTACTGACGCAAGGTCGCTTCATCCTGCGGGCCTTCAATAATGGATTGCTCATCAGGTCGTCCCTGATGGAACAGCACCAGCGCTGGCAGGGCGCGCAGGCCAAGCTGGCTGGCCAGTGGCTGCAGCTGGGGATCGTTCATGTCCACCTTGGCTAGAGTGACCTGCTCATTGGCGGGCCCAACCAAAGACTCGATCAGCGGCGTCATCCCCTGACACTCCGGCATCTGCGGCGCATAGAAGTAGATGACGACCGGTTTCTTCATGGACGCATCGATCAGTTCGGCGTGAAAATTCTGGGGAGTAATATCGACGATCATGAGTTGGACTCTTTAATAAGGGTGGTAAGTAACATGGGGTTGATAGGCAGGCAATTCAAGCGCTCATCCAGTCGGTAAACATTCACCGTGGTTGCCGCCCCGGCCAGGCTCAGCCAGCCGTTGGCAAAGGGCCAATCCTGCACCTGATAAGTAAGGTTATCCAGCCGATTGTCGAGTCGCCACTCTTCATCCGGGATGAAACGCACCTTTTCGAGCCCCGCGGCTATGCCGCCACCGTGAGCTTTCAGTACCGCCTCCTTACGCGACCACAGCCGGTAGAAGGCGCACTCCTGCTCGTTAGCGGGCAGCGCGCAGAGCCACTCATATTCACTCTGTGCATAAAATCGGCGTGCCAGGGGGAGGGGATTATGCCGCCGTTTGCCCAGTTCGAGATCCACCCCCAGCGGCCCCTGCGGGCAGAGCGCCAGCACCAGCCAGTGGCCACTGTGGCTGAGGTTGAAGTGCCAGCCATTATCATGCAACCGTGGTTTCCCGTGTTCATCTTGACAAAATTGCAAGCTGGCGGCGGTTTGTTGCAGCCGTTCGGCCAGTAGCTGGCGCAAGAGGGCGCGGCTTATCAGGTACTCCTGACGGCGAGCGGGATGGGTAATTGTTTGCCAGATATGTCGTTCATTGTCCGACAGCCACTGTGGTAATTGCAGCAGTTGTTGCTGGCATACGGCGGCTGAATTTAACAAAAAAAGATCGGTTTCGATCATTGTTATTCACTTTAAAAAGGTGCTGAAGCAGGGATAAAAGTCAGTTATCTATGAGCCCCAAGGCTCTTTTAGCGATTGTATATTGTTTGGGCATGATCACATTAATTATGAAAAATAGTGCATTACCTTGCAAAAATGTGAGCTCGATAGGGATTTTCACTTGCCTCGATAGAATTCTTGGATATAGTCGGGTGCTGTTGCCTTATAAATTGCCCTTTGGGGCCGTATTTTAACAAGATTGACTATTTAGCGGGGATAAAGGATTGCGCCACCTGATGCTACTGCTGGTCGCGCTCGGAATGGTGGGTTGTGCCTCGGCACCCCAGACCGAGGTCGCGAGCAAGATCGAAGTTTCCATGGTTGAACCTGTCATTGAACCAGAAGCTTCCCAGACACCCGATGTGAATGAAATCCTGACTGTATATAAAGAGTGGCGTGGCGTTCCGTACCGGATGGGTGGCAGTAGCCAGCGTGGTATCGATTGTTCCGCCTTTGCCCGTGAAGTGTTCCGCAATGCCGTAGGTGTCGAATTACCCCGTGATACCCGCTCCCAAGTCCACGAAGGGACGCGCGTTTCCAAGCAGGATCTGGTCGAAGGTGATCTGGTCTTCTTCAAAATCAATCGTCGTCTCAACCACGTTGGTATCTACGTCGGCAATGGTGAATTTATCCATGCCTCGACCCGCGCCGGGGTGACGCGCTCCAAGCTGGACAGCCAATACTGGCGCAGCAAGTTCTGGCAAGCTCGCCGGATCGACATCTGAGTCAGGCTGGACAAACGGCTCGCAGTACGGACTGTTTTTCCAACCTCACTTGAACCGGGCTCGATAGCCCGGTTTTTTATTGCCGTCGTTTAGACTTTCCCGAGTCAAATCACTATAGTGTGGGCCCGTTTTCTTCGGCAGGCTCAGCATGAAACCCCGCATCCCATCAGCCGGTGGCCCCCAGTCGGGCGACCGTAAATCCGGACTTCACTCCCGTAATCGCCATCAGGCGGGCTACGACTTTGCGGCGCTTTGCCTGCGAACTCCCGAGTTGGCCGCTTACGTCTTTACCAATGACTACGGGACTCGCACCATCGATTTTGCCAATCCTGATGGGGTCAAGGCCCTTAACCGTGCCCTGCTGGCCCATCACTACGGCATTGCCCACTGGGATCTGCCGGCCGGTTACCTCTGTCCCCCCATTCCGGGACGGGTGGACTATCTGCATTGGGCGGCCGACCTGCTGGCCGAAAGCGCTGGCCAGGTCCCTACCGGCAAGGGGGTGAGGGTGCTGGATATCGGGGTAGGGGCAAACTGCATCTATCCACTACTCGGTAGCCGGGAATATGGCTGGCGCTTCGTGGGGTCTGATATCGATCCGGTGTCGGTCAAGGCGGCGACCTTGCTGACCAAGAGCAATGGGCTGGGTAATCAGATTGAGTGCCGCTTGCAGGGCAATGCCAGCCATGTGTTTCACGGCATCATAGGGCCGAAGGAGCGCTTTGCCCTGACCCTGTGCAATCCCCCGTTCCATGCATCGCTGGAAGAGGCGAGCAAAGGCTCTGAGCGCAAGCTGCGCAATCTGGGGAAAGAGGTCACCGGGACTCCGCTGCTCAATTTCGGTGGTCAGAAAGCCGAGCTCTGGTGCGAAGGGGGCGAGGCGGCGTTTCTGGCCAATATGATTGCCCAGAGCAAGGAGTTTGCCAGCCAGTGCCTCTGGTTCAGCTCGCTGGTGTCAAAAAAAGAGAACCTGCCGGGGGCAAAAAAGGCGCTGGCACGGGTGGGGGCCTGTCAGGTGCGGGTGATCGACATGGCGCAAGGCAACAAGGTGAGCAGGATCCTGGCCTGGTCGTTTGTTGATGATGCCAGCATGGTCGGCTGGTGGTCAGCCACGCGCTAAAGAGTGCCAGCGTGCTCACCAAGGTGCTTTTTAGGGGGGCGCCCTGGTACTGGCTTCGCCAGATGCTTGCTTGGTAATCTGGTTTTTAACTGGCGAATACCGCTGCTTTTTGTAGTTTAAGTGGTTACTTATTCCGTGGTACACGTGTACGCCGAGATTTTTTTGCACTTACTGCTGAAACTTTAATAAAATAGGACTGGTTAGACCTCTTATTCGGCATTGAATCAAATAGGGATCGGTAAATGAAAGTTGTCGATTTTCTGAAGCGCAAGCGCGAAATTCTGGCGCAGCACCCCTTTGAGCTCAAGGATTGGCTCTCTCCGGCGATCCGCGACTACTGGCGTGAGTTTCAGCAAAAGGCACATCTTCACCCTTTGTTGGGACGTGTACTGGACTTGCAGAGTGAGTCTCAGAGCGAACAGCAACAGGATGCAGCAACCGTGGCACAAGTGGCCAACGGTCAGCCGGTCATGGCCCAAGAGCCCGCGATGGCGTTGTCGGGCGAGATTGGCGAGCTCTATGGGGTTCTGCAGGCTCGGGTTGGCGAAGAGACCCATGTGGGTGAGTGGCTGCATATCAGCCAACAGATGATCGATCAGTTTGCTGCGGCAACTGGCGATAACCAATGGATCCACACCAATCCTGAGCGGGCGGCCGCCGAGTCGCCTTTCAAGACCACCATTGCTCACGGTTTTCTGACCCTGTCGCTGCTGCCGCAATTGACCGGTTCGGTCGATGAGGCCACCCCCGAGTTCCCGACCGCCCGTATGGTGGTGAACTTCGGGTTGGATCAGGTGCGTTTCCCGTACCCCATCAAGGTGGACAGCAACATCCGCGCCCGTACCAAGTTGGCACGGGTGACCCCGATAAAGGGTGGGTTGGAGCTGCTCAAGGAGATCAAGGTCGAGATCGAAGGGATCCGTCGCCCGGGTTGCGTGATCGAGTCAGTGACCCGCATCTATTTCTAAGCGCCCTGATTGGTATGAATGATGAAACGGGCCCACTGTAGTGCTCAACTAACAGTGGGCCCGTTTTTTTTGCCTGTTTGTTGCCAGTTGTGAGGTGTCAGCCATTGCGCGCCGACCCCCGCTTGATATGACTCACAAAACCGAACCCACTGCAGTTATCCAGCTCCCATTTTGGCCACATTGAGGTCTGACGAGACAGAATGTTGTGCGACTATTGGCTCCTAATTCCATATTCTGGTGACAATAGTGCCCATCAATCACAAGATTATTCTGCCACTACTGCTTAGCCTCGCTATCTTGCTGATCCCGACCCAGTGGATCCCGCTGGAGGGAATAACGGTGATCGAGCAGCGGGTCGTGGCCATTTTCGTGCTGGCCGCCCTCTGCTGGATCCTGGAGCCCATCCCCATCTTCGCCACCTCGGTGCTGATCATCGTGCTGGAGTTGCTGCTGCTCTCCGACAAGGGACTCTGGTTTATGACTGCCGACAAGGCAGAGCCGGGGTTTGGTGAGCTGCTCAAATCGACCGAAGTGATGGCGACCTTTGCCTCGCCGGTCATCATGCTGTTTCTGGGCGGTTTTTTCCTTGCTATCGCCGCCACCAAATATCAGCTGGACCTCAATCTGGCACGGGTGCTGCTGCGCCCCTTTGGCCGGGATCCCAAGATTGTCATGCTGGGATTGATGTTGATCACTGCCACCTTCTCCATGTTCATGAGCAATACCGCCACCACCGCCATGATGCTGGCCATTCTCTCACCTGTGCTGGCGGTCTTTCCCGACAAGGACCCTGCTAAAATCGGCTTCGTGCTGGCCATTCCGCTGGCGGCCAATCTGGGCGGGATCGGTACCCCCATCGGCACTCCGCCCAACGCGGTGGCGCTCAAATACCTGACCGGCGAGCATGCTATCTCGTTCGGTCAGTGGATGGGATTTGCGGTGCCCTTTGTCGCTGTATTGCTGTTGCTCGGCTGGTTTCTGCTGGGGCGCTTCTTCCCCAGTACCCTCAAGCGCATTGATCTCAAGATCGAGGGGCGCTTTATGCAGACCCCCCGTGCCTGGGTGGTCTACCTCACCTTCATCACCACCATAGTGCTCTGGCTGCTGGGGGATCTTCATGGCATGAGCTCCTATGTGGTTGCCCTGATCCCGGTTGCGGTGTTCCTGACCACCGGCATCATCACCAAGGATGATCTGCACAAGATCTCTCTCGACGTGCTCTGGCTGGTGTCAGGTGGTATCGCGCTGGGGCTGGCACTGGAGGATTCCGGTCTGGCGGAGCGGCTCATCACCCATATTCCGTTCCATGAGTACTCCACGCTGGCGGTGCTGGTCGGGACCTGTCTGCTAGCGGTAGTGATGGCAAACTTCATGTCCAATACCGCAACCGCTAACTTGCTGCTGCCACTGGTGGCGGCGCTGGCGGTCAGCATGCCGGAGCTGGCTGAGTGGGGCGGCAGCCATACCCTGATCCTGGCGGTGACCATCTCGGTCTCGCTCGGAATGTCGCTGCCCATCAGTACCCCGCCCAATGCGCTGGCCCATGCCACCGGCCTGGTGGAGAGCCGCCAGATGGTGCGGATCGGCGTCATCATGGGACTGGTCGGCACCCTGCTGGCGATGGTGTGGATCTACCAGATTGCGGCCTGGGGGCTGATCTGACCGTGGCTCTTGCTTGTCATGCCATGGTCCTGCGTAGGTAAGGCCGCACTGCACCGTGCACGCGAATGACAAGAGGAGCCAAATTGGCTCCTCTTGTTTGTGCTCGACTGAGTGATCGAGTTAGAAACTGGCACCCAGACTGAGCAGATGCTTGAACTCGGTCTCTTTATATTTTTGCTCCGGGCCATCAAAGTGAATCTTTCCATCTTCCCACTCCATCTCGCTCGACCAGGAGAGGCGCAGGTGATCATTGAAGTAGTAGCGCAGCCCCACGCTGCCGGTCACATCTCGATCCAGTGTGATATAGGGGGAGGGCTGATCCAGATAGACCAGATAGCGCCCCTGACTGAACAGCTCCAGTTTCTCCCGCCACAGCGGGACAGGTTGGCGATAATCCCAGCTCATGCTGGCAAAGGGATAATCAATGATCCGGTTGCCTTTAAAGTACGCCCCAACCCCGCTCTCTTCCCTGAAGTAGGCTTTGCGCAGGCCCCCTTGTGCCACGAACTCCAGTCGACGGCGCTTCTCGTTCCAGAAGCGGTAGCCCGGGCCTGTACCATAGTCGAGGCTGAGGTAGTTGCTCTCCAGCATGTCATATTCGGCATTGAGCGAGCTGCGCACAAACCACTGCTGATCGAAAAAGTAGTCAAGGGTCGGGTTCAGCTTGTAGTCGTGGCTATCGGTGACGCTGTCAGAGGTTTCGTAGGAGTATTCACCGGAGAGGCTGTAGCGCCAGTCCAGATTGGCCAGCTCGGTCTTGCCCTTGAAGTTGACGTTGTTGGTGTGTTTATCTTTGTTTTTGAGCTTGACGTTGAGATCGCCATTGCCGGTCCAGAGCCAGGCATTGCGCTCATTCTGCTCATCTTTGAACAGCTTGATCCCCCCTTTGGCGGTCGCCTTGGGTTTATCCTGCTTCTCCAGCCGCCAGCGCTTGATGGCATCCCGCTGGACGGTAACTGCGCCGGTATAGGGCAGGGCGATACGCACCGACTCCTCGCCGATCTCTTCAATGGTGCCGGTCAGGCGATCGCCGTTGTTCATCCAGAGAATGTCCTTTGCCCACAAGCAGTGGCTGGTCAGGATGAGCACGAGGGGCAGGTATTTCATGGCGTATGACAACTCCGGTATGACTCAGGCTCTGATTGCGGTTTAGCCACTGCTGATTTTGCCGCTGGATAGCTAGCTATTGATAGGCCGGGGCAGGCCATTTTTACTGTCCAGCGCAGCGGAGACTTCATCCTGTGCGACCTCAGGGGCCGCGATAAAGTGCTCTATGGCCGGTGATAGCACCAAAGGGGCCCCATTTTCAAGCTCCTCTTCGGTACGGGAGAGCGGGGAGTGTACCTCCAGCCAGCGCCGCCCATCCGGTTCTATGGCCACCTTGACCGGTTGATTGATAACCCGCACCGGTGTGCCGACAGGCACCATCTTGAACAGCGCCTCGATATCGTCCGGCCGCAAGCGGATGCAGCCAGCGCTCACCCGCAGACCTACGCCAAAATCCTTGTTGGTGCCGTGGATCAGGTAGTCGCGCTTGCCGTAGCCAAGGCGCATGGCGAACTTGCCGAGGGGATTTTCCGGGCCGGGGGGCACCACGGCGGGCAGGGTGATCCCTTTTTGCTCCAGCCAGGATTTGCGCACCATGGGGCCGGGCACCCAGGTCGGGTCGGGATTTTTCTCGATGACGGTGGTGGTCATCTCCGGCGTTTCGCGGCCAATGTCACCGATCCCGATGGGCAGCACGATCACCTCGCTCTTGCCTTTGGGGAAGTAGTAGAGACGCAGCTCGGGCAGATTGATGACGATCCCCTCGCGCGGCACATCGGGCAACAGCATCTGGGTGGGCAGCGTCAAGCGGGTGCCCGGCTTGGGTAAATAGGGGTCTACGCCGGGATTTGCCTCAAGCAGCGCCAAAAAACCAACCTGGGTATGTTTGCCAACCAGCTCCAGATGCTCATCCTGCTGGATGATGTAATCCTCCAGTTCGCCCACGAGGCGGCTTTCTGGCGGCGGCAGCGGGTAGCGCTTGGCCTGCACCGGTGCGGCGCAGAGCATGGTCGCAGCCAGCAGCAGGGTAAGCGCAGGCTGTATGGAGAGGGGCATGAGTTTTGGCAATCGCATAGGGTGATCCATCAGTTCAATCGGGGCGGAAAATCATCAAAGCAGCCGCCAGGATGGCGCGATTGTTCCTCAATCAGCCCATGATTACCAGCCTGCTGCGCGCCCTGAAGCGCTTGGGGATAGATAAGAAACCGGCCAAAATCGGCCTCTCCCGCATCTCTGGCTGCCAAGCAGGAAAAACAGATACAAGATTGCGACCTGATGAATAAGTGCGGCGAAAGAGCGGTATGTTGAGGAAGTCCATCTAAACGCCGCCAGCAGGGTGAGTAGAGCGTTCGCGTGCATTCACCTTGAATGGGAAACGGTGCTCATCGGATGGGAGGGGCGAGCTTGAGCCTGTAAATAATTCTGTGTAACTGCCCACTCCATTACAGGTGACCGTTCAGGCGATCACCGAACTCGATAATAAAGCGATTCAGGGCCGGCTTCCAATTCTGGATCGGCATGGTCCATTTCTTGGAGGCCTGCTGTATCGCGAGAAACGCCACTTTGAGCGCCGACTCATCGGTCGGGAAGAGCTTCCGTTGTTTGGTCGCTTTGCGCAGCACGCTGTTCAGTGACTCGATCGCATTGGTGGTGTAGATCACCTTCCGGATCGCGGGGGGATAATCGAACAGCGTGATCAGATTAACCCAGTGACTCTGCCAGGAACGCGCTATCTGCGGGTACTGGCTATCCCAGCGTTCGCCGAAGGCCGCCAGCGCCTGCTTAGCCTCACGCTCCGTCGCAGACTGGTAGATCTGCTTCAGTTCAGCCGTCACCGCCTTGTAGTCCTTCCAGGAGACGTAGCGCAACGAGTTGCGGACCATGTGGACGATACACAGTTGCACCTTGGTTTGAGGATATTCCACGGCAATGGCATCAGGGAAGCCCTTGAGACCATCCACACACGCGATCAGGATGTCTTCCAGGCCGCGGTTCTTCAGCTCGGTCAGGACCGACAGCCAGAACTTTGCCCCTTCGGTCTCGGCCAGCCACAGGCCCAACAGCTCCTTGTGCCCCTCCATATTGATGCCCAGTGCCAGATAGAGCGACTTGTTGATCACCCGCTGGTTCGCGCGGATCTTCAGCACAATGCAGTCCAGATAGACGATGGGATAGAGCGGATCCAGCGGCCGGTTTTGCCATTCGTGGACCTGCTCGATGACGCGTTCGGTCACCTTCGATACCAGCCCCGCCGAGATGTCGGCGTCATACATCTCTTTGAACGCGTCCACTATATCCCGCGTACTCAAGCCCTTGGCGTAGAGGGCGAGGATCTGGTCGTCCATCTGGGTCAGGCGTGACTGCCCCTTGCGGACAAACTGAGGCTCGAAGGAGGCGTTACGGTCACGAGGCGCCTGGATGGTGACCTCTCCATGGTGGCCTTTTAGGCGCTTGGTGGAATAGCCATTGCGATTGTTGCCGGTCCCGCGGCCTTGTGGGGCGTGTTTCTCGTAGCCCAGATGCTCGTCCATCTCGGCATTGAGCGCGGTCTCCACGGTGAGCTTGATCAGCTGTTGGGTGAGTGTGCCGAGATCTTTTTCAGATTTGATGTCTTTGGCCAGCTCAGCGGCCAGTGCTTTGAGTTTGTCTTGGTCCATTTGCTTACCCACGAAGGTATCCTTTTGAAAAAGTTACTTATTCGTGGGCGGTTACACAATTGGATTTACAGGCTCGCGAGCTTGTCTATTCCAAGCGGCCTGTCACAGTGACCAGCGCGTGCCGCATTGTGAGCCTGCTCCCAGATATCTTATTTAGCCATTTGATATATATCATATTTTGTTGCTATCCCGTCCTGGCTTGAGTCAAAATCTGCTCCATGGAGAGATGCCGGAGTGGCCGAACGGGATTGACTCGAAATCAATTGTGGCAGCAATGCCACCCAGGGTTCGAATCCCTGTTTCTCCGCCATATACCAAGCCCAGCCTGTTGAACAGGCTGGGTTTTTTGTTGGTGAGCAATGGTTTTTCCAGGCTGATAGTCAGTGCAAACAGCACAGTTTGTACTTCTTGCCACTGCCGCAGGGGCTCGGATTGTTACGGCCGGCGTTGAGGGGCTAATCTCAGGTTGTGGGCGCTGCGCGGGCTCACAAAGTTACGCCAGAAAATAAGCGTACAGGATGCGGGCGGCAAAGTGGCTTGGGTACAGATAGGTATGGCTGAGCACTGCCCAACGATAGTCAGAGGGAACGCGTTTTGTGCCTCTCTGGTTGATCCTGCTCTCCACCCCAAATCGCGGGGGAGACCGCGGCTCGGCATGTGGCGTCGCGGGTCAAAGAGCACTGCTGCTCAACAAATATCACATATCGGAATGGTCGCTAAACAAAATATTATAAACATCAAAAAGTTTGATATGCTGGCCCCATTGATAATTATTAATAATCGAATTGACAGGAAAGCACATTCTTATGGCAACCATTAATGATATCTGCAAAATAACGGGATTTTCCAAGGCAACCGTATCACGAGCCATTAATGAAACTGGTCAGGTCAAGGAGTCAACTCGTGAGATTATCCATGCAGCCATGCAGCAACTCAATTTTCGTCCAAATGCGTTGGCTCAGGCGTTAGCAAATAAGAGTGGTAATAGTATTGGTTTGGTTTTATCTGATTTTGACGGCGCTTATTTTGGCCATTTATTGAAAAATGCTGCCTTGGTTGCTGAACAAACCAATAAGCAGCTGATCGTGACTGATGGCCACAATGAACCAGAACGAGAAAAACAGGCTATTTATTCACTGGTAGATCGCCGCTGTAGTGTATTGATCGTGTATACCCGTCATATGACTGAAAGTGATATGTTGGCCATTCAGCAAGAAATTGGACTACCAATCATTTTTATCGGGCGAGCGCTGCCTTCCCATTGTGGTTATTCGATGTGCTTTGATAATGAACACGCAACCAAACAAGCAATGAGTCATCTGCTCTCTCTTGGCCACACCAAGATTGCCTATTTTGGCCCCCCAGCGGTCACGCCAACAGGCATTGTTCGAATGAACACTTATCGGAAAATGTTATTGGAATGGGGCATTGAGTATCAAGCACACTGGTACCAATGCAGCAGCTATAACATCGCGGAGGGTTATCGTGCTGCAAAGCAATATCTCACGAAAGGGGGTGGTTGTAGTGCGCTCTTTGCAGCGAGTGATTCGATTGCGTTCGGGGCTATGCAAGCATTTCGCGAGGCAGGGCTATTGCTACCTGGCGACATGTCGATCGCCAGCATCGATGATGAAGATCTGTCTGCTTATGTGTCCCCTTCATTGACAAGCTACCGTTTCCCGCTTACTGACATGGTTCATCATGCCATGGCGATCGCACTCAAATTGATGGATGGGAATGATGTACCCTTCGAGTCTAAGGTGTTTCAGGGGGAGTTAAAAATCAGAGCGTCAGGGATTACTTGCATCACGCAATCCTGATGTGATCAACGTCTGCGCACAGCGCCAGGGAGTGCCCATACGCACTTCCTGGAGCTCAACATCCTCATGATACACCGCCCTGGCCCCGTTATTTCGTAGCCGCATCTGTCGGTGCCAAAGCCATGATACAAGCCCCCTCAGGCGCAGCTGCACCTAAGCTCTGACACATCCTATGAATGCGGTGGACAATTATTTATTGTGAGTTGTAGCACAAAACTGGAACCGGTTTCTGTAACCGGTTCCAGTTTTCTTTATAGTCATCATCAAGGTAATTGAACACTACATTTAAACTTAAGTATGTTGAGGACTATGTCATGAACAAAAAAATCTATCTGTTTTGTGCCGCAGGCATGTCTACTTCTTTATTGGTCAATAAGATGCGTGAGCAGGCAGCCAAGCATTCAGTGCCGGTCGATATTGAAGCTTTCCCCGAATCTCAATCCAATGAAAAAGGTGTTGACGCTGACGTTATTCTACTGGGCCCTCAGGTAGGTTATATGTGTCAAGATATCGCAGCGCGTTTTCCCCATAAGCCAGTAGCGGTGATTGATACTGGTATGTATGGCCGGGTTGACGGCTTGAGTGTATTGAAAGTTGCTATAGCAGAAATCAAAAAAGCAGCCAAGCCTGCGTAAGCTATAGCTCTCATAATTAAATCAATCCATTCCAATTTATTATATAAATGAACTTTTCCTAATTATATTAGGCAGGTCATTGTTGCACATTGGAAATTTATTATAGCAACAATCTTGACGTTAATTATGTTGGCTTTCCTGTTAGTGATAAAAAGTATTTTTATTTAAATTATTAGGGGTACGTATGAATTTCGACGATCTCAACCTGGATGATATAAAAGAAGATGGTTCAGAGTTTCAGTCAATGGATCTAGAAGAGCAGGTAATGGGGATCATTATCAACTCTGGTGAAGCTCGTAGCTGTTCTTACAAAGCTTTGGCATTTGCCAAGCAGGGGGACTTTTCTCAGGCCGATGCCAAAATGGAAGAGGCTCGTCTCGCTGCCAATGCTGCCCATCTGGTACAGACGCAATTGATTGAAGCTGATATGGGAGAGGGAAAAACCCCGATGACACTGATCATGGTCCATGCCCAAGATCACCTGATGACATCGATGTTAGCCCGTGAGTTGGTCAAAGAGTTGATCGATCTTCACAAGAAAATTTCCAATTAATCGGAGTATTATCAATGAAGTTTGCACATGATTTTCTGATGGGCGCAGCCAGTGCATCTTACCAAGTGGAAGGTGCTTGGAATGAAGATGGCAAAGGCATGACTAACTGGGATGAGTTTTCCAAGATCCCGGGGAAAACGTTTGAAGGGACGAATGGTGATGTCGCGGTTGATCACTATCATCGCTACAAAGAAGATGTCGCGTTGATGGCCGAAATGGGACTGGAGTCCTATCGCTTCTCCATTTCATGGGCCCGTATTTTCCCAAATGGTGATGGCGAAATTAATCAGAAGGGGATTGAGTTTTACAACAACTTGATCGATGAGTGCCTGAAATATGGCATTGTGCCCTTTATCACGCTTTATCACTGGGATCATCCACTGACCCTGGAGAAAGAAGGTGGTTGGTTGAGTCAGCGCACCGTCAATGCATTTGTTAACTATGCCAAAGTATGCTTCGAAGCCTTTGGTGATCGTGTAAAGCACTTCATTACTATCAATGAAACGATAGTGTTTTGTTCTCTTGGTTATATGGCTGGCGCTCACCCACCAGGAATCAAGAATGATCCGAAGAAGTACTTCCAGGCTGTTCACAACGTTTTTTATGCTCATGCCAAGGCTGTCCTGCTATATAAATCCATGAATCTGTATGGCGAAATTGGTATCAGTAATGTATTTGGTCCTTCTTTCGGTGTTGATGAAAGTGAGGATAGCCAAAAAGCGGCATATCATGCCAATGCGTATGCTACCCATCTTTACTTCGACCCGATTTTGAAAGGTGAATATCCGGCTTATGTTATGGATGCACTGAAAGCCAGTGGTTTCCATCCAGAGCAGACAGCAGAAGAGTTAGAAACCATCAAGTTGGCTGCTAGCTTGAATGACTTTATGGGAATTAATTATTATCAGCCGAGCCGGGTAGAATTGATAAAAGGGTCGCTGGAACAGCGCGAAGTGACTAGAGAAAACTCGACTGGTGCGCCAGGGAATCCAAGTTTTGATGGTTTCTTCCGCACGGTGAAGATGGATGATAAACGCTATACCAAATGGGATTGGGAAATTTCACCAGAGGGCTTTGTTGCTGGTTTGCACATGCTCAAAGAGCGTTATGGTCAAGTCAAGATTTATATTACCGAGAATGGTCTTGGCGATGAAGATCCGATTGTGGAAAATGAAATTTGTGATGTCCCACGCATCAACTATATCAGCGAACATTTAACTGCACTGAAACAAGCAATCAGTGATGGTGTTAACGTCAAAGGATACTTTGCCTGGTCTGTGATTGATCTGTTGAGCTGGCTCAACGGCTATAAAAAACAATATGGATTTATTTATGTCGATCACAAAAACAACTATCAACGAAAGAAAAAAATGTCTTTCCACTGGTTCAGTTCGGTGATTAAAAATCGTGGGGAAGATCTCTAATGAGTAATTTTAACCAAAAAATACAAGCCGTCATGCCCTATGTTATGGGGTTTGTAAACTCCAAACCGGTCAAGGCAATTAAGGATGGCTTTCTTTATACCATGCCTTTGACCATTATTGGCTCGGTATTCCTGCTGCTGGCATTTATTCCTATCCCTGGGTATGGCGAACTGATGGCCAGCATCTTTGGTGACAACTGGCAGGGGCCATTGTGGCAAGTAGTAGGTGCCACCTTTGATATTCTGGCTCTTATCGGAGTATTCGGTATCGCTTATAGCTGGGTTCAGAATGAAGGTTATCAGGGGGTCAGTGCAGGCATTTTTGCCATCGTAGCCATGCTGATCCTCAACGATAATTTCATTCTCGCGGCGGATGGTGCCACCTTGGGTGGGGTGATTCCTAAGGCCTATATGGGCGGCAAGGGAATGATCGTTGCCATCTTTGTCGGCATCACAGTGGGCTGGATTTATAGCTGGTGCATGAAGAAGAACCTGACCATCAAGATGCCGGATGGCGTTCCGCAGGGCGTGGCGAATGCGTTTACCGCACTGATCCCGGGAGCATTGATAATCCTGAGTGCCTGCTTCACTTGGATTTTCTTTAAGTTCTCATTCGACAAAACCGTGGTGGTGGTGTTGTACGATCTGCTGCAGATACCATTGCAAGGTTTGTCAGACTCTCTGGGTGGTGTCATCGTTGTTGCCCTGCTGATCTCTTTGCTGTGGTGGTGTGGTGTACATGGTTCTGCCATTGTGATGGGGATCATGGGGCCGATCGTGACGGCGAACGCGCTGCAAAACCAGGAGTTGCTGATCAAGGGAGAGCAGTTGATTGCCGGGGAAAACGCCAAGATTGTCACTAACCAGTTCATCGATCAGTATGTGACGTTTGGTGGTGCAGGTCTGACCCTTGGTTTGGTTGTGTGTATGCTGATGTTTGCAAAGTCCACACAATATAGGGACTTGGGTAAAATAGCGATCATGCCAGGGTTGTTCAATATTAACGAACCGGTGATATTTGCCTTTCCCATCGTATTTAACCCACTGATGTTGATCCCATTTTTGGGTGCCCCGATTATCTCTGTACTGATGGTTTATTTTTCTCTCTCTGCAGGTCTGGTGGAGCCTTTCACTGCGATTACCGTACCTTGGACCACGCCGATGATCATCAGTGGCTTCATTGTCGGTGGTTGGAAAGCCGCGCTGCTCCAAATAAGCGTATTTTTAATGACGATCTGTGTGTACTACCCATTTATGAAAGCGCAGGACAACATCGCTTGTAAAAATGAAGGTGAGTCAACAGAGACTTTTGACGAAGATGATGCATTGTCACTGCAACTGTGACGATATTATGGCAGGGTGTTAAATTTTAGAAACGCCCTGCCATAAACAGGATATACATAATAAATTAACAAATATCCAAATCAGTACAGATATTTAACTGATCACTTTTTATTTGTTAGGTGACTTTTATTCAGTTCAGTTAATAAATTGAGCAGCAATAATTTTCCGGTTAGTTTGGCACCTTCTTAAATAATAATTAAATTAACATGGAGTTATAATGAAAAAGTTTAACTTGTTGTATACCGCTGTCGCCGTGGCTGCAGTGATGAGTTCCGCATCTGTTTTTGCAAACAGCAATGATGATATTGAAGCGCTGAAACTGCGTCTTCAAGAGTTGGAAACAAAGGTCAACACAGAAACCAAATATAAAGATGACCAGCAGCCAGCAACATTGACCAGTGAGACAAAAGTTCCGGAAGGAATTGTATTTTCTGGTTATGCCCGTTACGGCGCACATTATCAAAACAATGATAAAGAGCGGGTGAGCAGTTTTGGTAGCTTGAGTGGCAATGCAACTGGTCGCTTGGGTAATGAAGGTAATGGTGGGGAGTTTCAGCTTGCTAAAGCCTTTAAAAACGACAGCGGTGCTATCTGGGATTTAGTCTTGATGCTGGATCAGTGGTCTGATGGCTCCTGGGCAACCGATGGTGGCGTCAATGTAAAAAAAATGTATGCTGGTGTAACTAATGTTTTTGAGTCGCAGCCAGATCTATATATTTGGGCTGGTCGAGATTTTCATCAGAGACCACAGACAGATCTTAATGACTATTTTTGGATGACCCATGATAGCCAAGGGACTGGTTTCAAAAATTTGACCTTGGGGGGGATCAAATTTGATTTTTCTGGTGTCGGACAAGTTAATGACGATATGGTGGAAGACAATGGTCGCTACGCCCTGACCAGTAAAGTCCATGGTATTAAGTTAGGGGATGCTGATCTTAGCTTTTATGCAAACTATGGTACTACCTCAGAGAAGTTGGACGAGGTTGATAAAGCTAAACTGGCGAACTCTGCTTATCAGATTGCAAGTGAAGCGGTATGGGCTGGCCAAAAGTTTGTTATTCGTTATTCACACAATGCGCTAAATAGTGTGTTTGATTTGGCTGACAATCAAGATGCCTTGCTGTTCAGCTTGGATGGTGCCATTCCCTTGACAGAGCGGGCCAATATTCAATATTTGACCTCTTATCAAAAACTTGATTTAGACAAGAGTGACGAGAGCCGCAAAAACTATAGCCTGATCCTGCGCCCTACTTACCAGTGGAACGATGTCCATTCAACTTGGTTAGAGGGTGGTTATAGCGTCGTCGATTATGATGATATCGATGCGACTAACACTTCCTGGAAAACCACACTGTCACAAAACATCGCCATCGGTGGCGAAACCTGGTCTCGCCCCATGTTGCGCTTCTACGCCACAGTCGGTAATGCAGATAATGAATACACCGGTCGTGATGACAAGGGTAAGTTGAATGGTGCATCTGACGATGACACAGTGACCTTTGGCGCCATGTTTGAAGCATGGTGGTAAGTCTAGGCTAATATTTCATGCCGGTCTTAGGCTGTCATGCTTTTCGTGTTGCAGGTGTTTTTATCCTATCAAAAATAAATCCATGATGATGTTGTCAATATCAGATTGCTTCTAAAGTAGATGAAAATGTGAGTGGTATCATCATTTAAAATACAATTCTAGATCAGAATGAAGGATTAAAGGTATTTCTCATGAATAAAAAACTCAAAGTGGTAACCATTGGTGGTGGTAGTAGCTATACTCCGGAGCTGGTTGAGGGATTTATTAAAAGGCATGCAGAGCTCCCTATTAGTGAACTCTGGTTGGTTGATATTCCTGATGGTGAAAAAAAGCAAAATATAATATTTGATCTATGCCAGCGAATGATTGTTAAATCAGGCTTGCCGATTACCCTTCATAAGACACTCAATCGCCGTGAGGCCTTGGTCGGTGCAGATTTTGTGACTACTCAGTTGCGGGTTGGCCTGCTCAAAGCACGAGAAAAAGATGAACGCATTCCATTAAGCCATGGTTTGCTTGGGCAGGAAACAAATGGTGCGGGTGGTTTGTTTAAAGGATTACGAACAATTCCAATCATCTTTGATATTATCAAAGATGTCGAAGACATTTGTCCAGATGCATGGATTATTAACTTCACGAATCCAGCGGGAATGGTCACTGAAGCTGTTGCACGTCATACCAATTTCAAAAAATTTATTGGGGTATGCAATGTCCCCATTGGCATGAAAATGTTTGTGCAAAAGTCGCTACAGTTAACCGACAAAGATGAGCTGTCTCTTGACTTGTTTGGTTTGAATCATTTTGTTTTTATAAAAGATGCCTTCGTTAATGGTGAGTCGCGTTTCAATGAGCTGTTTGAATATGTGCTGGAAGGTGCACAAAATGAATCTGGCTCAGTAAAAAACATCTTTGACATTCCCTTCGAAGCCGATTTTTTGCGTGGTTTACGTTTATTGCCTTGCCCCTACCATCGTTACTATTTTAAAGAAAAAGAAATGTTAAGTATTGAGATGGGTGAGTATTACAAAGGGGAAACCAGGGCGCAGGTCGTGCAACGGGTAGAAAAAGATTTGTTCACGTTGTATCAGGACCCACATCTTAATCACAAGCCGAAAGAACTTGAAATGCGGGGTGGCGCATACTATTCAGATGCAGCATGTGAAGTGATCAGCGCTATTTACAATGATCGCCACAGCGAGCATTATGTGATTGTCCCCCATCATGGTCAGATCAAAAATATCCCTGCTGACTGGACTGTCGAGATGACCTGCCGGATCGGTCGTGATGGTGCGAAACCTGACCCACGTCTTAACCAGTTTGATGAAAAAGTACTCGGTCTGATCCATGGTATTAAAGCGTTTGAAATTGCCGCAGCCAAGGCTGCTGTGACCGGTAGCTTCAATGATTTACTGGTTGCTATGAATATCAACCCACTAGTACATTCTGATGATGATGCGAGAAAGGTGGCAACCGAGTTGTTATTGGCACATAAAAAATATTTGCCGCAGTTCGCTGAGACCATTTCTGAACTGGATTAAGATAATAAATATCATCTAACATTAGCTGGTTGCTGTGATATCAGCAACCACTTATCGTCTATTGAGTATGGATCCATTATGTCTAATTATATATCCTTCGATATTGGTGGTACAGCCGTGAAATATGGTGTGATAGATAATCGCGGAACCATTTACGAAAAAGGATTATTCTCAACTCCGGATAGTTTAGATGGGTTGCTAGATGCAATGAAACAGATATTGTCAACCTATCAAGAACAATATATTCCGGTTGCAATCACCTTAAGTATTCCTGGGGCAGTCAATGAAGAGTCTGGCTTTATTGGTGGCATCACTGCGCTAAAATATATCCATGGTTTTAATATTAAGGCGAAGTTCTCTGAGGTACTTGGTTTGCCCGTTGGGATGGCCAATGACGCTAACTGCGCTGTGCTATCAGAAGGTTGGATTGGTGCAGCGAAAGACGTTAAATCATATGCCTGTGTTGTTATTGGCACCGGTGTAGGTGGTGGTGTAGTGGTCAATGGCCAGTTAGTGAGTGGCGCTACTCAGCATGGTGGTGAATTCGGTTACTGGATTATGGATCCATTTAGTCGGGCCAACTGGAGTGATCTTGGCTCAACGCGAATATTATTGCGCAAAGCGGCATGGGCACTTGGTGTCGATACGATTAAGGGGGAGGATTTTTTTGCCTTGGTAGAAAATGGCCATCCCTTGATGGCATCTTTACTTGATGAATTTTGCTTTATCAATGCGTTAGGAATTTACAACATCAAGCATGCGATTGATCCTGACCTCATTATGGTCGGTGGTGGAATTAGCAGCCAACCTAAAGTAATTGAGGGGATTAATAATCAATTAAAAATATTACTGAGTCGTGGTAGAAACATGGAGTTTGAGGTTGTTGCATGTCATCATAGAAATGATGCCAATCTCATTGGTGCAGTTTATAACATGCTACTTAAAAGGTAGCGGCGCAATCTGACAAGTGGCATACAGTGAAGGTGCCTCTTGCATGCTTTACAGAGCAAGGGATGCTTTACCAGAAGATGAATTCCCCCTTCTTGATGTGCTCGGAGGAAGCAGTGGAATTCGATGTGGGTACAATCAGATTCGTGCCAAATAGTGATGGCTTGCCAGCAGATGCAGTGACCTGCCCTGGCGCTTAAGCCCAGTCTCCTATGAGTCAAATTTGGCTTGACCGGGTAATCCCTCCTCGTTATCTGGGGACCCCCACTGGGTCGTGCCATTTTTTGGCTAAAAATTGAAATCGCTTTCAGAAATCCTTTTCAACTGTGATCTGCTTCATAGCTTTTTCCGTCGCCAAGCTCTAGCATGACGGCACGAATTTGGGGCTCACGCCCTCGATTTTCCCGCTGTGGGAAGTACCGGACAATCCGGCTATTTCCTTCGTTACTTTCGACGGTCATCACGGATGGCCGTTTTTTTTTGAGTTATTTCGCAGTTAAGGGTCGAGCCGCTGACGCTTTACCGTTAAAATTCCGCTTTTGCACCTGCCCGTGAGTCTTGATGTCTGCGTCCACCCTCTCTTCGGATAGTTATGCCCTGCTCAGCACCCTGCAATTGCAGCGCGTCGCCAGTACCCGTTTGCTGCAAGATCAACTGGCGGTTGGCCATGCGCTGATCGATAAACTGACTCCGCTGCAAGAGGCCGGGTTGGTGAGATTGCGCGGAGAGCAGCAGTGGAGCTTGACTGCCGAAGGCACCCTGGCCTTGATCCTCGGGGTGCGTGCCGGACTCTGCCCAGCACCGGACTGGAGCCGGGTGCCCTCGTTGACCGGGCAGGACCTCACCCATGCGGTGGTGCGCGAGCTATGTCGCGGCAAGGCGGGGGAGATCCCGACCTATTTTTCCGCCAGCGATCTGCTGACCCTGCTTGATACCCCGGATGCATACCAACTGTTGGCAGGCTCCAGCCCCGCCTGGCAGCAATTGCTGCTGGAGCACTTCTCGCTGCAACTACTGCTCGATGCCCCTTATGAAGAGCGCTGGCCGCTGGCCAATGCCCTGGTGCGCTGTACTCCCGAGGTACAGACCCGAGCCAAAGAGTGTGAGGCCGAGTGGCACTGGCTTTGCGGTGATGGTGAGCTGGAGAGCAACAAGGATGCCGCCACCTGCTGGCCTGCGCTGCAGGCGCTGGCCCAGCAGAGCCAGAGTGGTCCGCTCGATGAGCATTTGCTGACGGCGCTGGGTCAGTGGCAGGGCGGTGATGAAGGTCATGCCGGGCAGTGGCCCCGTTCGTTCAGCGCCCTGCTCTGGCTTGGCTGGTTGCAGCAGGCCGATCCGGTCATTGCCAGCGAGCAACGCAAGAAGTGGCAGCGCAGCCTGACCGGCCAGTTCCCGCTGCTTTCTGATCTGCTCAGCCAGTGGGCAGGCGATCGCCACGGTCAGGCGGTCGGTCTGTTCGACACCCTGCAACTGCCGGTGGAGGAGCTTCACTGGGGTTATCTCTGGCTCGATCTCTGCGCGTTGGCCCGTCACGGTGCCCAGAGCCCACAGGTGGCGATGCTGCACAAGTGGGATCTTACCCATCTGCTCGATGCCGAGCCCCATCATCGCCTGATGGCGTTTTGTCAGGATCTGCTGCGTATTCTGCTGGGGGAGGGTGCCAAAGGGGCGCCCCTTTGCCAGCTGCGCAGCAGTCATGGCCCGGCGGATAGTCAAGCGGATGAACAAGAAGAGGAGGTCGACGAAGATAACAGTGCGGCCTCTGCCAGTTGGCTCAACTGGTTGCAGGGGTTGGGTCGCTCCAGCGGGGTGCGCAAGCCCCAGGAGCGGCTGGTGTGGCTGCTCCATGCCGAGGGCCCGGAGCTGGAGTGCAAGATCCAGAAACTGAGTACCAAGGGGGAGTGGACCGCTGGGCGTCGGGTCGATCCGGCGCTGCTCTCCACCCAATATGCGGCCATGCTCGATGAGCACGACTGGGCGCTGGTGCGCACCCTGCCACGGGTGATGGGACAGTTGCCACGGGATGTCTGGCCACCGCTGGCCGATCATCCGCGGTTGTTCAATGCCAAGGGGCAAAAGCTGCAACTGGCCATCAGTGCGCCCCTGCTGCAGGTGGTTGCCACCGAGCAAGGGATGAGTGCGGCGCTTTGCCCGGATGCCGCGGCGCGCGGGGCCCATATTGTGCCGCTGGCGCAAGACTTGTGGCAGTTGATCCTCACCCCGCAGCCGCTGCTCGATCGGCTGCCCGCGCTCGAATCCATCCCGCTGCTGCCCGCCGAAGGACTTGCCGAGCTGCAACGCACCCTGGATGGTATTGCTGAACTCCCTTGGCACAGTCAGGTCGAGGGGCTTAGCGGCAATGCCGAACTGGCCCCCTGGCCGGGTATTCCGTCAGTGCAACTGGATTGGCAGGATGGCCAGCTGTCGGTCAAGCTGGTCACCCGCTTTGACGAGCTGCCGCCCCAGCCCCTTGGCAAGGGGGAGCCCATCGTACGGCAGGGGATCAAGGCGTATCACTACTGGCTGCGTGATCTCGCGGCCGAGAAGGTACAGGCCCAGCTGCTGCGCAATCAATTGCCCATCGGCTTGCCCGGTAGCGAGTGGTTGCTGCAAGGGGAGCAGGCGCTGGCGCTGGTCAATGCCCTGCCCGAGCTGGTGGATGCCGGCGTGGTGATTCACTGGCATCAGGACAGCGCCCGCCTCAAGAGCCTTGATGAAGCGGCCCTGAGCCTGCGCATCGAGCGGCGGCAGGACTGGTTCCAGGTCGAAGGCGCGCTGGCGCTCGATGAGCATCAGATCCTCGACCTGCGCCTTATCTTGCGCCAGATGACCCCGGGCCAGCGCACCGTTCAGCTCGACGAGAAGACCAGCCTGATGCTGAGCGACAAGCTGGTGGAGCGGCTTACCATGCTGGGGGCCATGCTCGATGAAGAGCAGCGCATCAACAACAAGCTGGCCTATCCGCTCACTCGTCTGCTCTCGGTCATCACCACCGAAGGGGATACGGCGTGGCAATCCCTGCAGCAGGAGTGGCAGCAGGAGGTCGCGTGCCCGGACGAGCTGCTCACCGCGCTGCGAGACTACCAGAAGGATGGGGTGCGCTGGCTGGCGACGTTGGCCCATCACGGTTTTGGCGCCTGTCTGGCCGATGACATGGGTCTGGGCAAGACACTGCAGGCGCTGATCGTACTGCGGATGCGCCAGCACTTGGGCCCTGCGCTGGTAGTGGTGCCCAAGTCAGTGGTCACCAACTGGCAGGAAGAGGTGGCTCGCTTCGCCCCCGAACTGGAGGTGGTGGTGTTTGAACATGCGTCCGGGCGCGAGGCGATTATTCGCGAGGCCAAGGCCGGTCAGTTGATCCTCATCAACTACGGCATGCTCGGCAGTCTGGCGGAGGCACTCAAATCCCGCCGCTGGTCGAGCATGGTGCTCGATGAGGCGCAGCAGATCAAAAATGCCGGCACCCAGCGCGCCAAGCTGCTGTTCCAGCTCGACGGCGATTTTCGCCTCGCCCTCTCCGGCACCCCCATCGAGAACCATCTGGGGGAGCTGTGGAGCCTGTTTACCTTTATCAACCCGGGGCTGCTTGGCAGCCTGGGCGAGTTCAAGCGCCGCTTTGGCAAGGCGGTCAAGGATCCCCAGCACATGGCGCTGTTGCGGGCGGTGATCAGCCCCTTCATCCTGCGCCGTCTCAAGCAGCAGGTGCTGACCGAGTTGCCGGACAAGACCGAGATCATCCACCACATCAGCCTCTCCCCCGAAGAGCGTCAGCTCTACGAGGCGACCCGGCGCGAGGTGGTACAGCAGGTGCAAAGTGCCGATGGCCGCGCCCTGATGCATGTGCTGAGTGGCCTGACCCGGCTGCGTCGGCTCTGTTGCTCGCCAGAGCTGGTGATGCCCGAGTGGTCGCAAACCAGCAGCAAGCTGGACGAGGCGATGGCGCTGCTGGAAGAGGCCATCGATAACGGTCATCGGGTATTGGTGTTCAGCCAGTTTGTCGATCTGCTGAGCCTGCTGCGCGCCCGTATCGAGCAAAAATCGTGGGATTACTGCTATCTGGATGGCGCCTGCTCGGCCAAATCCCGCCAGGAGTCCATCCTGCGTTTTCGCCATGAATCGGTGCCGCTGTTCCTGATCAGCCTCAAGGCGGGGGGCACCGGCCTCAACCTGACTCAGGCCGATACCGTGTTGCATCTTGATCCCTGGTGGAACCCGGCAGTTGAAGATCAGGCGAGCGATCGGGCCCACCGGATGGGGCAGACCCAGCCGGTGACAGTGTACCGGCTGGTGTGCGAGCAGACGGTGGAGGAGAAGATCGTCGCCCTGCACGACGAGAAGCGCGCGCTGGCCGATGGCTTGCTGAGCGGCCAGTCGGAAGTGCGCGGGTTGGACGTAGAGAGCCTGCGGGCCCTGCTGATGGGCTGATTGGCGACGCCGCCTTCCACACGGCTATCCATACAGAAAAGGGGAGAACATCTTGAGATGTTCTCCCCTTTCTCATTTGGGATGCTGATGCGGGATACGCCGTTTATCGCGGCAAGGCGGTGCAGTTACCCCTGCTCCAGTCACCCCTGATAGAGATAGAGGTGCAGCCGCTCGATGATGGGCTCGCCGCCAATCTTGCGATCCCGTCGCGCCTGTCGGCTCTTGGGGGGGTAGTTGCCCAGATGGGTGACCGCAGGCGGGGTATCCGAGCAGAGCAGCAGCGGCAGGCTCGCCTTGATCTGCTGCTTGCGCGGGGTGCGCTCCAGCCAGAGCAGGTTGATCATCGGGTGGGTCTTGACCGGGCGGCGGATCCGCAACTCGGCATCGGCGGGCAGGCGGCGAATGTCATACACCTCCTGATCCACCATCTTGCTCCACTCCTCGTTGTTGGAGAGGGCCGGAATGTAGCGGCGGCTGCGCTCCAGCATCTCCAGCACCTGCTCGCGACTGAGGCGATTGATGGTCTGCTTGTCGGCCCAGGTAAAGCCGAGGGATTGCAGATCCCCCGCCAGCAGGGTCAGCTTGCGATAGACCTGCAAGGTGATCACCCCGGGCAGGGCGGTGTGCACCAGATCAAACTTCTCGTCCCGCCCCCCCGCCTGCTGCACCAGTGCCTTGAAATCGAGCTTGTGCTGGTTGATTTGGTCGATCAGCGGTTGCAGCACGGGGGCTGCGGCGGCAGGAAAGCGCAACCAGCCGGGCAGCCGGTGAGTCGCCTTGGTGGAGCAGCCGGGGCGGGCACTGTGATCCCGATAGGCTGTGAGGGTAGCCGCCAGCGCCGCTTCACCGCTGAGGTAACCCACCTCAATCTGCGCGATCGGGTCGTGCTCTTCCCCTTGCGGCACCGGGGGAAGGGGGTAGACATGGGCCTCTTGCAGCGTGAGCTGGCCGAGCAGGTCAGTCAGCTGGTGCAGGGAGGCTTCAATGGCTGCCATCTGTTGGCGCAGGGCCGCGGTCGGGGTAAAGGTATCCATCGATGATCCTGTGGTTTCATCCGCCGTTGACGGCATAAGCTATGGCGTCAGGGCGGGCGACTAAACTACTGTATAAATAACCATATCATTGTGTCGGTTGCGCGCCAAGGGGCTCGTTTACAGGTTGCTGTGCAGCAGGATGTGAGTGAATGAACTGGAGTTTATTTTATGTATCATTGTGTTAAATAGAGATCACCAAAAGATCTCCTGATTAACAACCGAATGTAATGGTGGGGTTGCCAGCGCTTGGGGGCATATTGGCGAGTGCATAGGCAGCGCGGTAAATTGCATATGTAAGGTGGTGCCATGCAGCACAATATGCTGTGGGCAGTGAATGGCCGAATGGTGATTTAATTACTCGTTATAAATCAAATGATTAAAATCGTATCAGTCAGATTTATGCCATTAGTTTTACTAATGTAATGTATCAAAATTCGTCAATTGAGTCGGATGTTCTCCCTGACTAAGCTTTGCGCATCAAATTAAGCCCAGTGCGCAAACATAATCCAGAGGAGCCACAACATGGCCAACATGACTTATACCGAAACCGGTTACCAGCAGTCCAGCCAATTGAATCTGGTTGCCCGGGTGAAAATGTCCGTTCTGACCTGGCTGGAGCGTAGCCGCAGCCGTCGCCAGCTCTCCGAGCTGCCCGAGTACCTGCTCAAAGACATCGGCCTGAACGAAGCTGACCGTTATCAAGAGACCACCAAGCCGTTCTGGCGTGGTTGATCAGCCGGGCATGGATGCCTTGTTTTTCTGCTGACTCGTTTGCTGTTCTGCCCCTGTGGCGCCCTGCCATCGGGCTGGCAATAGTCTGTTTTATCTCTTCCCGTTTTCCCCCTGTTGTTTGTTGATCCTGTTTCCTCTCCTCTTTATTTCACATCGCTATTTTCATTGCTGCCGTTGTTCGATTGTTACCACAGATGTATCGTTAATGTTTGAATTTGTTTAAAAAACGATTTTAAGCCGCGACGCCTTGCGTATAATCCGGCCATAGTGATCCAGAGCAAGAGGGTGAGACGGATGATTCCCCAGCACGATTTTTTGGCCCTGACCCGCAGCAATGAGTGGCAGCTTGAGCCCTTTGAATTTGCCCTGCCCGACGGCGCGCGGGTCAGCGTCTGGGATACGGGGGTGCTCTGTCTGGAGCCTGCCAAAGGCGCAGGCGAATTGCCGGGCGGGCGCAAGGATATCGTGCTCTCCTGCGGCATTCACGGCAACGAGACCGCTCCCATCGAGATCTGCAACCAGCTGCTGAGCCGTCTGCTCTGTGGCGAGCTGAGCGCCCGCCATCGGCTGTTGTTCCTGTTTGGCAATCCGGCGGCGATGAACCTGGGGCTGCGGGAGGTAGAAGAGAACATGAATCGGCTCTTCTCCGGTGCTCACAGCAAGGGGGAGGGGCTCTGCAATCGGGAGCGGATCCGCGCCATGCGCCTCGAGCAGTATGTGAGCCGCTTCTTTGCCGATCCGGCCCGGCCCCGCTATCACTACGATCTGCACACCGCCATTCGCGGCTCCCGCCACGAGAAGTTCGCCGTCTACCCCTTCCCCCACGAACGCCCCCACTGCCGCGAGCAGGTGCAGTTCCTCGGCGCCTGCGGGGTGCGCACCCTATTGCTGTCTAATGCCCCCACCACCACCTTCAGCTACTACAGTTCCCGTCAGCATGGTGCTCATGCCTTCACGGTGGAGCTGGGCAAGGTACGCCCATTTGGCGAGAACGACATGACCCGCTTTATTGAAACCCGGCAAGCGCTGCAAGAGCTGGTGAGTCAGGATGAAGTGGAGCTGGAGCCTTGGCGGGCCGAGGATTTCACCCTGTTTGCCATCGATCGGGTGATCACTAAAAAATCGGCGGACTTTCGCTTCCTGTTTGCCAGCGATGTGGACAACTTCACCGAATTTCCCCAAGGGTTCGTGTTGGCCGAGGATGGCGAGCTGCGCTACACGGTCGAGCAGCCGCGAGAAGCCGTCGTCTTTCCCAATGCCAACGTGGCGGTCGGCCAGCGCACCGTGCTGCTGGTGGTGCCAACAAGGCTCTGGGAATAGCTGCTTGAGTTCTTTGCCGGCAGCGCGGTGAGGCGTTCGCAGGCGGCGCCAAGCCACCGTTTGGGTTGGTGGCTCAGACACAGCAGTTTGTCGCGGGATAAAAAAACGGGGCCAGTCATCTGACTGGCCCCGTTTTGTATCGGGTTCAAGCGGTTGCGCTTAGCTGTTGTTCTTCACAAATAGGGTCAGCTCCTGACCGGGCTTGAGGTACTCCCCTTTATCCAGCTGGTTCCAGCGCATCACATCGTTGATGGCAACCTGGAAGCGGGCTGCGATGGAGGAGACAGAGTCACCGCGGCGTACCTGATACACCATCGACTTACCGCTCTTCTTGCCTGGCTTGGTATAGACCACCAACTTCATGCCCGGCTTGAGTGCCGATTTGGCATTCAGACCGTTCCACTTGGCCAGTTCGCTATGGGAGACGCCATGGGTCTGGCTGATGCTCCACAGGTTGTCACCTGAGCGGACTTTATAGTTGATCTTGTTTTGGCTGCTGCCACGGTTGGCAAGCTGCTGAGGCTTGCTGGCAAGAGTGGCTTTGCTGCTGACCCGACCGTTGCCCGGGATCTCCAGTCGCTGACCACGACGCAGGTTATTGCTGCGCAGATTGTTGGCCAGTTTCAGTTCACTGACGCTGACGCCGTGATTCTGGGCGATCCGTGACAGGGTGTCGCCACTGGTGACCAGATAGGAGCCAGAGCCTGTGGTGGGGCGAGTGCGCTCACTTTGGGGCAGATCGGCCAGCGCCAGCTCCAGGGTATCGGCATACTCTACCGGTACCAGCAGACGGTAAGGGCCACGGGGGGACATCACGCCACGGCTCAAGGCCGGATTGACCTCCTTGAGCTGTGAGGTGCGCAGGCCCGCCAGTTGCGCCGCCACGTTCAGATCGATCCGGCTACCGGTATCTACCACCCGCAGCTGCGGCTGGTTGGCGAGCACCGGCAATTGGACGTTGTACTTATCGGCATTGCTGATCATGTCCGCCATGGCCAGGATCTTGGGGACATACATCCGGGTTTCGCGGGGCAGGTCCAGCGACCAGTAATCGGTCGGCCGACCGGCGCGCTGGTTACGTTGAATGGCGTTGCGCACCCGACCTTCACCGGCATTGTAGGCGGCCAGGGTTTGCAGCCAGTCGCCATCAAAGAAGCGGTTGAGGTACTCCAGATAGTCGAGCGCCGCATTGGTCGAGGCCATCACATCGCGGCGACCGTCATACCAGTTGTCATGGCGCAGACCGAAGTTCTTGCCCGTGGCGGGCACAAACTGCCACAGACCCACCGCATTGCTGCGGGATCGGGCATGGGGATCAAACATGCTCTCGATCATCGGGACAGTAATAAGCTCCATTGGCAGCTCACGCCGTTCAATCTCCGCCACCATCAAATAGAGGTAGGGTTCAGCCCGGCTGGCAATGGTCGCCAGATGCATATCATTACGCAACAGCAATGCACGTTGTTGACGCACGCGATCATTCTCTGGGGTATCAAGCTGCATGTCATTGCTGATACGTACCCACAGATTGTCGGTATCTTCCATTTCGTCTAGCTGTTCATCGCCAAACAGAAAACCGGAAGCGTGCTTTTTGTGCGCTTTTTTGTTGACTTGTGGGGACTTGATCGACTCGATTGCCGTTAGCGCCCGGTCATCCTGATGGTTCAGGTTTTGGCAGCCGCTGAGCAACAGCGCCGCCAATAAGGCCGTTCGTACCTTCATCTCGCTCCGGTCATTTTTAGGAAAAACAGCGGGCATCATAAGGGGCAATGCCCCTCTGATCAAGGTTTGTTCAAAAAACGTCCTTCCACTGGCGCAGTATGGTGAAGGTATCTACCGGATTTTCCACGCATTTTAGCCCATGTTTTTCAGCAGAAAATTTTACCGAATCCTGCTCGCAGCGCAGAAAAACGTTGAAAGTGCGCTCGTCTGCCAGTCGGGTCGGCAGGCTTGGCAGCCCTTGCTGGCGCAGTTTGCTGATCAGACCGATCTGACGCTGGATCGCCGGGTTGCCCGGTTCGACCGCATAGGCAAACCGCAGGTTGGAGAGGGTGTATTCGTGGGCACAATAAATGAGGGTCTCATCGGGCAGGGCGGCGAGTCGTTGCAGTGAGTGGCACATCTGCTCTGCAGTCCCTTCAAAAAGGCGCCCACACCCGGCCGAGAAGAGGGTGTCACCACAAAACAGCATGCCATTGCCGTAATAGGCGATGTGACCACGGGTGTGGCCGGGCACATGGAGCACCTCGAGGGCGAGGCCGTGCCAGGTGATCTGATCGCCGTCGTCCAGCCACTGGCCGTGGTGATCCGGCATGGGGTCGAGTTTGGGGCCATAGAGTCTGGCATGGGGGAAGTGGGCGAGCAGTTCGGTGACGCCGCCCACATGATCATGATGATGATGGGTCAGCAAAATGGCATCGAGTTGCAACCCCAGCACGGCGAGCCGCTCCAGCACCGGCGCGGCCTCGCCAGGATCGACCACCAGGCAGTGATTTTCGTGGCGGATCAACCAGATATAGTTGTCATTAAAGGCAGGAACTGTGATGACGGTATACATGAGTTTGCTTCTCTTTAGGGAGGGTATCTTATATAACAGGATGGCGTTCGAAACCCCGAGTTGAGCTCTATTATGCAGGTGGCACATACCGAACAACAAATCGAGATACCGACCAGCTGGTCTGCCCTCCCTATGGGAGATTGGGTAGCCGCAGAAATCCAGGATCGGCTCGACAACTGGTGTCCCAATCTGTTTGGTTATCATCTGCTGAAAATTGGCGCCCTGAGTGCCGAACTCTCCTGTAAACGCTCATCCATTCGCCATCAAATAGGGGTGGCGCCCAGCGGGCGCTTGCTCGATATGTATGGCGATCCGCTGGATCTGCCGGTACGTACCGGCAGCGTCGATGCTTGCCTGCTGGCCCACTGCCTCGACTTCTCTGCTGACCCCCATCAGGTGTTGCGTGAAGCCGAACGGGTGCTGACCGATGACGGCTGGCTGATCATCAGTGGCTACAACCCCTTGAGTCTGGTCGGGATCGGTCATTGTGTGCCGTTCTTGCGGCGAAAACTGCCCTGGTCGGCACGGATGTTCACCCCGGGACGGGTCACGGACTGGCTCCATCTATTGGGCTGTGAGGTGATGTTTGATGATCGTTTTGGTTACTCGCTCATGGGCAAGCAGAGCTGGCACAGCTGGTGGAGAGAGAGTGTCGGGCGGGATTATTGCAGGGCGTTTGCTTCGGTATATGTGATCGCGGCCCGTAAACGGCGCTTTCCATTGCTCCCGGTGCGGCGGCGCTGGCAGTTGCCAAAGTCGCTTGCCACACCGGGAATGGCACGTCAGGGCTGGTAGCCGGTATCCTCGGCCAGATCCTTGCCGCAGGCGGCGTCACGGGCCAGTTCGTCACAGCGCTCGTTTTCGGGGTGACCCGAGTGGCCTTTCACCCAGAGCCATTCGATCTGATGGCGAGCCACTTCCGCATCCAGCTCCTTCCAGAGATCGACATTTTTGACCGGCTGACGGCTAGCGGTGATCCACCCTTTTTTCTTCCAGCCGATGATCCACTGGGTGATCCCCTGGCGCACATACTGGCTGTCGGTGGTGAGACGTACCTTGCACGGTTCGTTGAGGGTGCGCAGGCCCATGATGGCTGCCATCAGCTCCATCCGGTTATTGGTGGTCAGGGTAAAGCCGGCGGAAATTTCTTTACGATGGGTACCGTAGACCATGACGGCGCCGTAACCACCCGGGCCGGGATTACCGAGGCAGGAGCCATCGGTATAGACATCAATGTGTTTTAACATGAGCAATCAATCTGTTTTAGCATGAGGCTTGGGGTAAACTAGCGAGTAAAACCGAAGTTTGACATAGATTGGATCATGAACACACCCCAACTGAATCGCCAGATCATCCTGGATACTGAAACCACGGGTATGAACACCAGTGGCGGCCCTATCTATATGGGTCACCGCATCATCGAAATCGGCTGTGTGGAGGTTATCAACCGCAAGCTGACCGGTAATCACTACCACGTCTATATCAAGCCGGATCGGCTGGTTGACCCGGAAGCCATCCAGGTGCACGGCATTACGGATGCGTATCTGGCGGACAAGCCTCCCTTCAGACAGATAGCTGATGACTTCATCGAGTTTATTCGTGGCGCTGAGCTTATCGCTCACAACGCGCCGTTTGACGTCAGCTTTATGGATTATGAGTTCAGCAAGCTCGGACTCGACTTCAAGACGGCAGATATCTGCAGCATCACAGATACCCTGGCGATGGCCCGGGATATCTTTCCCGGCAAGCGTAACAACTTGGATGTGCTCTGTGATCGCTACGGCATAGACAACTCTCACCGGACCTTGCACGGGGCTTTGCTCGATGCGGAGATCCTGGCGGATGTCTATCTGCTGATGACCGGTGGCCAGACCAAGCTGAATCTGGCGAGCGAAAACAGCGAAAATGAAAACAATCAGGACACCAGTATTCGGCGGCTGGAGAGCAACCGTCCCGCGCTCAACATTGTGCGCGCCACTGCCGAGGATCTGGCACTGCACGAGGCCCGACTCGATTTGGTGCAGAAAAAAGGAGGTAGTTGCCTGTGGCGCGAGTGAGCAAGTGGTGGGGCTGCCTGCTGCTGTTAGCCTCGTTGGGCGCAACAGCGACCGAGACTGAGGTGTTTGCACCCTCCGATATTCCGTTGCTGGATAACCGTTTTCGTATTGATTACGGGGTAAAGGAGATCACCTTTATCGTCAAGCGCAAGCCACAAACTCCCTCGGTGATCCTGGTGCGGCCCGATGGTAGCAAGCTCTATGTGGGCAAGGTCAAACCCGATGAGGTCGGCTGGCTGGCACTCCCTGAACATGACCTTATTACCCTGCGCAATCCTATGCCGGGCCCCTGGCAGGCCATTGGCGAGGTCGATCCCGATAACCGGGTGCGCATCCTCTCCGATATCCGGCTCGATATTGCGGCGCTACCGATGCAGCTCTATCAGGGTGAGCTGATCAAGCTCAAGTCATGGCTGTTGATTAATGGTCAGCCGCCAAAGGATAAATATTACCTCTCTGATCTGGGGATGACCGTCAAGCTGCAATCCTTCAGCGATGCCAGCCAGCAAAGAGTGGTGCTGGATGAGGTACTTGGCCACTATCGCGATGATGGCAAGGGGCTCGACGAAGTGCCGGGCGACGGCATCATGACCGCGGAAGTGAGCCTGCAGGATATTCCCGGCGGCAAGTACCGCGCCATGTTCAGCACCGGTAATCAGGTGTTCGTGCGGGCCCGTTATCAGGACATCCTGCTCTATCCCTCTCCGTTTACCTATAGCCTGGCGCCGCCTTCAGAAGAGTTGGCAGCCAAACTTTCACTGCTGATTGATCGTGATGAACTGGATCCTGCCTCTGTGGTGGTTAAAGGCCGGGTGACCAGTAATGCGGGGGGGGATTACGCTTTTAGCGAGATGGCCATTGATCCCAAATTGGACATTGATCTCTCCATGATCACCGCGGTCGGGCAACATGTGGTGAATGCCACCCTGTATGGCACCACCCTGCAGGGCCGTGAGCTGAAAATCACCTTACCGGCCAAAACCTTCAACATCTTTCCGCCGCCACCACCTCCTGAGCCTGTGGTGGTGGCGCCAGTTGCCTCCAGTGCTGCAGCAACTGATGAAGTACCAAAAAAGCAAGGTATAAGCTGGTTAGTCTGGGTGTTGGCCGGTGGCGGGGTGTTATTGGCCGTCATACTGGGTGGGATTGGATTCGTAGTGGTGCAAAAACGGCGGGCCCTCAAGCGTGCCCTGGCTGCCGCGCAGGCTGAAAATCAGCAATCGGCGCAACCTGCCGCCAAGCTGGATCTCAACTTGCCAGAGCAGTGATGGATGAGTTGCCGCATCGGTGCGCAACCATCCTGACCCACAAACGGTGAACCATAAATGGTGAACCACAATAAAACACGGGAGGCAGGATCGACTGGTTTATAGCCAGCAGATCCTGCCTCCCGTTTGTTGATATGAGGCGCCATGGCGCCTCATTGTGTTGCTAGCGTGCCGCTTTGACCGCCAGCCCCAGCTGCCATACCGCCATCGCGTAGTGGGTGCTGTGGTTATAGCGGGTGATGGTGTAGAAGTTGGGTAGACCGTACCAGTATTGGTAGCCGGTGCCGACATCGAGGCGCAGCAGGCTCGACTCGCTGTGGTTGCCGAGGGTGCTGGTGGGGGTGAGCCCTGCGCGGCGCAGGGTGGCCACCGGGTAGCGGGTCTGGAAGCCGTGCTCATAGCCGGGCAGTTGGCCCTGACCGCGCACCGCGACCGGTTGGCCTTTCTCCCAGCCGTGGGCCTTGAAGTAGTTGGCGACGCTGCCGATGGCATCCACCGGATCCCACAGGTTGGTATGGCCGTTGCCATCAAAGTCCACCGCATAGCGCTGGAAGCTGGAGGGCATAAACTGGCCATAGCCCATGGCGCCTGCATAGGAGCCCTTGGGTTCGGTGGGGTCCATCCCCTCGTCGCGGGTCATCACCAGGAAGGCTTCCAGCTCGCTGGTGAAGAACTCGGCGCGACGCGGATAATCAAACGCCAGGGTGGCCAGCGCATCCAGAATGCGGGTCTTGCCCATCACCCGGCCCCAGCGGGTCTCGACCCCGATAATGCCGACGATGATCTCCGGCGGCACCCCGTAGATCTGCTCCGCCCGGTTCAGCTCGCTTGCGTATTCACGCCAGAAGTTGACGCCGTTCTGTACGTTGTCGGGAGTGATGAACTTGGCGCGATAGCGGTTCCAGGCACCGGTCGGGCCGGTGGGCTTGGCGGTGGTCGGCGCCTGGGCATCCATCAGGCGGATGATCCAGTCGTAACGCTCTGCCTGTGCCAGCACCTGATGCAGCTGGGCGTTGTCAAAACCGTGCTTCTCGACCATTTTCTGGACGAACCTGTCCACGTTGGGGCGATTGGCGAAGTCCCCCTTGCTAACCCCTTGTGTATAAACGGGTTTTCTCGATGGCGCCTGATTGATAAAGGCGCTCTTGGGCTGGGGGACGACCACGGGCTTTGGCGCGGGGGCGCTGCTGCAGCCACCGAGCAGGGGGAATAACGACAGAGTGAGAAGAGAGGCAAGGCGACGCATAGGGTTCTCAAAGAGACTGAAAAAAGTGCCGTCATGGTAAAACATTGCCATCCCCGTGCAAGTGTTCCGTGCGCCTTGTTGGCCGCCAATTCATCGTGCGATGGATTAGCCCTCCGGTGAGGGCTGCGCTGTTCAGTGCTGGGGGTGACGCAGGGTGTGATAACCGCTCCAGAGCCGGGTCAGCGTAGTGAACAGGCAGAGCAGGGCAAAGCCGTAGGCGAGCGGGGCGAAGACGGCAGGCCACAGGCACATCAGCACAAAGAGGGCGATGGTTTCACTCCCCTCGGTGAGGCCGCCCAGATAGTAGAGGGACTTGTGGTGATAGACCGGATTGTCGATCCCCCGCTTGCCCGCCATGATGGCAAATGCCAGAAAGCTCGACCCTGTGCCCATAAAGGCAAACAGCAGGGTGGCGGCGGGCAGCGCATTGGCGGGGGCGGCGAGGGCAAAGCCTAGCACCACGGCGGCGTAGAAGATGAAATCCAGCGTGATGTCGAGAAAGCCGCCGCAGTCGGTGATGCCGGTCTCTCGTGCCACGGCGCCGTCTAGCCCGTCCAGCAAGCGGTTGAGCAAGATGGCCGCCAGCGCCCATTGATAGCAGCCAAAGGCCAGCAGCGGCAGCGCCAGCATGCCGATGGCAAAGCCGGTGAGGCTCACCTGATTGGCACTGACCCCGGCGCGGCAGAGCGGTTTGGCAAGTTGGGTGAGAGGGCTGCGGATCACGGGGATCAGGTGGCGATCAAACAAGGTGAACTCCTCGGTCAAAAACAGGATTCGGTGAGGTGGAGTATGGTGCCCGGCGCGTCGTCTGCGTCGTGGGTCACCAGAATGGCGGGAATCGCCAGTGCTTTGATCTGCGCGAACACCAGCTGGCGAAAGGCGGCCCGCAGCGGCTTGTCGAGGCGGGAGAAGGGCTCGTCCAGCAGCAGGGCATCGGGTTCGGCAAGCAGCGCCCGCAGCAGACTGACTCGCGCCCGCTGACCCCCTGACAGCAACTGTGGCAGCTTGTCAGCCTGATCCGCCAGCGCAACCTGTGCCAATGCGATCAGCGCCTTTTCCCGCCGCGCGCGTTTTCCCTTGATGGTCGCAGGCATGCCGAACATCAGGTTCTCCGTCACCGTCAGATGGTCAAACAAGAGATCATCCTGAAACAGCATGCCGATGCGCCGCGCCTGAGCGGGCAAGGCGTTGATTAGCTGCTCGCCGAGCTTTATTTCCCCCTCCAGCCGGATCGGGCCGCTCCCCGTCAGCGCGCCGGGCAGTACACCGGCCAGCCCAGCCAGCAGGGAGCTTTTACCACAGCCGCTTGGCCCCATCAGGGTCAACACTTCGCCGGGGGCCACCTGCAGGGCAGGCAGCGAGAGCAGCAGATTTTCATCAAGGTAAAGTCGAAGAGGCGTGGTGCTCAGCATATGGCTATTTCCATCATGAGAGTTCATCGTCAGCGGCCCCCCTTGAGCGCCGGATTGATCCGCCCTGGCAGCCAGAGCGCCAGCAGATAGATAACGAGCGGCAGCAGCAGTTGCAGCAGGCCGTAGAGCCCAGCCAGCCGCCGGTTGAGGCCGCTGCCGATGGCCACCGCTTCGGTGGTGATGGTGACCACTCTGCCTGCGCCAAAGAGCAGGGTCGGCAGATACTGGGCCAAACTCACCGCCGCCCCGACGCTGAAGGCAAACAGCAGCGGTCGCGCCAGCAGCGGCGCTTTGACCTGCCACCAGGCTCGCCATGGCGTGGCTCCCAGCAGCAGGGCGCTCTGGGTGATCCGCGGATCGAACTGGCGATAGGGGCCGTGCAGGCACAAATAGACATAGGGAAAGACAAACAGCAGCTGGCTCCAGAGCACCCAGCCCCAGCCAATGCCGCTGCTGATCGAGTCATGTGCAAGCCAGTCCAACCCGAGCCGGATGCCAAACAGCAGGCTCGCCTGCGGCAGCAACAGCGGCAGGCAGATAAGCCAGAGCGGCCAGGGGCGGCGCCCCGCTTGCGCCTCCAGACTGCACACCGCCATCATCAGCGCCAGCAAGCCGCTCGCCAGTGCCAACAGCGCGCTGGTTGCCAGCAACGGCAGCAGGGTTGGCAGCAGATCCAGCCAGTAGTGACCGCTCCATTGACTGGGCCAGAGTGCGGGAAAGGGCCAGCGGCGCGCCAGCGACCAGAGCAGCAGGGCCGCCAGCACCGCCAGATTGAGAGTGATCAGGGTGAATGCAAAGCCCGCTGCGAGCCGGTTGGCAAAAGGATGGGGCGCTGCCCGTTTGCCATCGAGCCAGCAACCTTTGCCCATCTCTTGATGAAGCCACTCCAGTAATCTGAGCAGGGCGATTAACAGCGTGGTGATGGCGAGCAGCAGCAGGGCGCCGCTGGCAGTGGCGCCGCGCCAGAGCAGATCCGGGTCCTGATACCAGAGCCACAACCGCACCGCCAGCGGGGCGGGGGCATCCGGCCCGAGCAGTTGGGCCAGATCCACCACTGCCACACCATATGCCGCCACCGCATAGATGGGCAGGCGAAGGGCGGGCCAGAGCGCCGGTAACAGCAGGCGCCACCAGATCTGGGTGGCGCTGAAGCCAAGGCTCGCCCCCAGCCACTGCTGGCGCGCCAGCTGGATGGGCTGTTGCGCGGCCATCGCCATCAACAGCAGAAAGGGGGTCTCTTTGAAAACAAGCAGTGCAATCAGCCCGAGCCCTAGAGGGTCCCGAATGGTCTGCCAATCGGGAGGCAGTTCAAGTCCGGTCAGCGCTGGCGAGACGAGCCGCAGCAGCCAGCCGGAGGGGGCGAGCAGAAAGGCAAAGCCGATGGCAAAGGCGACGTGGGGCATGGCCAGCATGGGCGAGAGCAGGCGACGGAGCAGCCCGAAAGCCCGGCTGCCACTGTGAGCCAGCAGCAGGGCGGTCAACAGCAGGCTGCCGAGGGTCGAGGCGGCGCCAATCCACAGGCTCAGCGCAGCGGAGTGCCACAGGCCGGGTTGAGCCAGCAGCAAGGCAAGATGAGAGGCGGTCAGCCCCTCCGCCAGCAACTGCCACAGCCCCGCCAGCAGGGGGATGACGAAGAGCGCCAGATAAACGACTCCCATCCCCATCCCGCGGTGGCGTGTTAACCGGCGCCATGGCCGGAAGCGGGAAAGCGGGTGACCAGCAGCACTCATCAGTGGCCGTAACGCTCGGCCCAGGCCGCTTCCAGTTTGAGCTGCCAGCTGGGGTGAGGCTCGGCTACTGCCTTGAAGCGCAATGCCGGTTGCCCTTTGGCGGAATCAGGCAGCGCATCTGCCCGCAGCACGCTGGGGTCACCCCAAAACGCCGGATTGGCTTTTCGTGCCTGTGCCGCTGGGCTTAGCAGGAAGTTGGCCACCACCTTGGCCCCCGCACGGGCGTTGGCGTTAAAGGGGATGGCGAGAAAGTGGCTGTTGGTGAGCGCGCCTTTCGCCATGGCAACCGCTTCCACGCTGGGGGGCAGGGCGCCAATCTGGGCGGCACTTTGCGCCTCCTGCGGGTTGAAGCTGATGGCCATAGCCAGCTCGCCATCATCGAGCAGCTGGCGGGTTTCGGCGGCGCTGGTGGGGAACAGCCTGCCCTTGCGCCAGAGCGCCGGGTGCAACTCATCGAGCCAGCCCCAGAGCGGGGCTGTCACGTTGGCAAAGTCGCTCTCGGTCGCCTCCCGATAGAGGGGGGCTGGGTCGGGCGTCAACTCCAGCAGGATCTGCTTGAGAAAGCTGGAGCCGTGAAACTGGGGCGGTTTGGGGTAGCTGAAGCGGCCGGGATGGGCCTTGGCCCACGCAAGCAGGGCGGCTGCCGAGGTGGGCGGGCTGGTGACCTCTTCGGTATCGACCATCAGATTGAGCTGACCGATGCCCCAGGGGGCTTCCAGCCCCTCCACCGGCAGGGTGAAGTCCTCACTCACCGGCAGGCTGCTATCTACCAGCGCCATGTTGGGCAGCTCTTGAGTAAAGGGAGCGCCAAGCAGCCCCTGCTCCTTGAGCGCCTTGAAGTTCTCGCCGTTGACCCAGAGCAGATCGATGGGGCCGCCAGCTTGCTTGCCCGCCTGTTTGTTGGTCAGCAGTTGGCTGACGCTCTGGGCGATGTCATCCACCTTCACCTGTACCAGTTTGACCTGATAGTCACGCGCCAGCTCCTGCCCGGCCCACACCAGATAGGCGTTGATCTCCGGGCTGCCGCCCCAGGCGTTGAAGTAGACGGTCTCTCCTTTCGCCTCCTCAAGGGTCTGTTGCCAGTTGTCATCTGGATTGGCTAACAGCGGGCCGCTGGCCAGCAGTGACAGGGCGCACAGCAGGGCGTTCAGCCGCTGCTTGAGCCGAGATTTGAGGCGAGGGTTGAGGTGTGAGCTGAGGTGTGAACTGAGCTGTGAGAATGGCTTGAGCATAAACGTTTCTCTGGTTGTCAGGCGCCACGGCGCCAGCGGTGATAACGGGCCAGCAGGGCCAGCACCCGGGTGGGCTGGTGGGCCCGTTTCCATTCACCCGCCACGTATTTGTTCCCCTCCATCAGGGTGGGATAGGCGTGAATGGTGCCGAGGATCTTGCCAAGGCCGAGGCGGTGGCGCATGGCGAGCACGAACTCGGCAATCCGCTCACCGGCGTGAGTGCCCACTATGGTGGCGCCAAGGATAGTATCTTTGCCCGGCACGGTCAGCACTTCGACAAAACCGTGGCGCTCGCCATCGGCAATGGCGCGATCCAGCTCGGCCAGCTCGAAACGGGTCGCCTCGAAGGGAGTCCCCAGCAGCTCTGCCTCCTTGCGATTGAGGCCGACCCGGGCAATCTCCGGCGTGGTGTAGGTGGCCGCCGGAATGACCCGATAGTCGGCCCGAAAGCGCTTGAACTGGCCAAACAGGGCATTAACCGCCGCATACCAGGCCTGATGGGCGGCGAAGTGAGTGAACTGGTAAGGGCCCGCTACGTCTCCCACCGCCAATATGCTGGGGAAGTTGGTGGCAAGGAAGCCATCAACTGCGATGGTGCCGCGGGGGGCCAGCTCGACCCCCAGCTCTTCGAGCCCGAAGCCGCTGACGTTGGCGACCCGACCCAGCGCCAGCAGCAGCTGATCTCCTTCCACCTCCAGCGTCTCATCGCCCCGGCGCAGTTGCAGCCGGATCGGTAGCTCCCCCTCGGCCGCAGGCAGATAGTCGGCTCGCTCGGCGCGCCAGCCGGTGAGTAGCCGCACGCCATCGCGGCTCATCTGTTCGGCCAGCGCCTCGGCCACCTCCCGATCTTCGCGGGGCAGCAGTTGCTCCGAGAGCTCTACCAAGGTAACGGGAATGCCGAGCAGGGCGAAGCTCTGGGCCAGCTCGCAGCCGATGGGGCCACCGCCTAGCACCAGCAGGCGGCGCGGCGGGGTGCGCAACTGCCAGAGGCTATCCGAGGTGAGGTAAGGCACCTGCTCCAGCCCCGGTAGCTTGGGCACCAGCGGCTTGGCGCCGGTGGCGATGACAATATGGCGGCTGGCAAGGCGCTGGCCGTTTACCTCCACCTCCCAGGGGGAGACTAGCCGCGCTTCCCCTTCGATGCACTCCACCCCAAGCCCTTCGTAGCGTTCCACAGAATCGTGGGGCTCGACCTCCTTGATAACCTCAGCCACCCGCGCCATCACGGCAGCAAAATCGGCGCAGGAGTGGCTTGGGCTAAAGCCCAGCTCGTCGGCCTTGCGCTGCTCGGCGGCAAAGCGGGCACTGCGGATCAGTGCCTTGGAGGGGACGCAGCCGCTGTTGAGGCAATCGCCCCCCATCTTGTGTTTCTCGATGAGCGCCACCTTGGCCTTCACCGCCGCGGCGATATAGCTGGTGACCAGCCCACCAGCACCGGCACCGATCACCAGCAGGTTGTAGTCATAACGAGCGGGTTTGCGGTAAGGGGCGAGCTGGCGGCGCAGCGCGAGGTGGGTGGTCAATTTCTTGATGAGCCAAGGCATCAACCCCAGCAGGGTCAGCGCCACCATCAGGCCGGGGGAGAGGATATTGCCGGTGCTGGTTAATTGGCCAAGCTCGCTGCCCGCCAGCACATAGACGAAGGTGCCGGGCAGCATGCCAAGCTGGCTCACCCAGTAGTAGGTGCTGACTCTGATGGGGGTGAGCCCCATCAGCAGGTTGACCAGAAAGAAGGGAAAAACGGGGATGAGGCGCAGGCTCAGCAGATAGAAGGCCCCCTCCTTCGCCATGCCGGATTGAAAGGTGGCCAGCTTGTCGCCAAAGCGGGCCGTGACCCAGTCGCGCAGCAGAAAACGGGCGCTGAGAAAGGCCAACGTCGCGCCAATGGTGCTGGCAAAGGAGACCAGCAGCAATCCCCAGGCGACGCCGAACACCGCGCTGCCACCCAGGGTGAGCAGGCTGGCGCCGGGCAGGGAGAGGGCGGTGCTCAGCACATAGATAAGCACGAACAGCAGGCTGGCCGTGACAAAGTGGCTGTCGACCCATTGCGCCACTGCCGCCTGCTGGGCCTGCAAGGCGCCCAGACTGAGGTAACGGCCAAGATCGAGGGCAAAAAAGGTGCCGATGAGGCCCCCCATCACCAGCGCAAGCAGCAGGCGGGTCCGGTTCATCAGGCGTCCTTGCTGTCTGGCTGGGCGGTGCGCTCCGGTTGCACCGGCAGCTGGCAGAAGCCCTGCGGCGCGATATCGAGGGCGGCGTTGAACTTGGCCGACATATTCTGGAAGGCGATAAGGCCGGTCAGCTCCACCATGGCGTCGTCGTCGAACCAGGGCTTGAGGCGGGCCGCCTGTTCATCGCTCACCCCATCCAGCCCGGTCATCGCTTCGGTGTAGTCGAGCACAGCTTTCTCCCGCTCGTCGAACAAGGGGCTTTCGCGCCAGTTGGCCAGCGCCTCCACCTTCTCGTTGGAACCCGCCCGCTTGATCAGGGTCATGGCGTTGATGTCGACACAGAAGCGGCACCAGTTGAGCTGTGAGACCCGCACCGTCACCAGAGATCGCAGCACGGGGTCGATGGGAGATCGTTTGCGGTTGATCACCCCGTAGAGGGTAGCGACGGCGGCAAACAGGCGCGGCGAGCGGCCCCAGCACTTGCCCGGAATAAGCACCTGACCATAGTTGCGCTTTTGCAGCCAGAAAAAGGGGCGGATAAACCAGGCATATTCCCGGTCGGGTTTGACCTCAACGCGCATCAGTTACCTTCTTGTTGTTTCACACTTACGGTTTCAAATTGGGTTTGTAGGCTTGGCCGAGGCGCTCGTTCAGGCGGGTCAGGAAATCCTCGATCCGCGCCCGGTTGGTGCCCAGATCGCTCTGCCCCTGACGGGAGGCTGATCGCATATCGATGCGGGTCTCTTTGGGGCCAGCAAAGACTCGCAGCGCCACATCATCCTGAAAGCCGAACCAGCCGGTGGTGACCACCGCATCCAGGCCATCGGGGCTTGGTTTCACCTGCCAGCCCAGCTCTTGCATCAGTTCGTTGGCTTCAATCACCACTTCGACAGGGGAGGCCTTGGTAAAGAGAGGACCGGGTTTTGCCTCAAATGCTTTCAGCGGGGCGCTATTTATTGGCAGATCCTGCGTTGTTCTAAGCTCTGCGGCCCAACGCAGCTGGGGGGGATTGTAGGGATCGGTGCTCACATCGTTGAGCAGCGGCATGCGCAGCGCCTGCACCACAAAGGTCAGCGGCAGCAGCAGTGGCAAGGCGCCAATGCTGCTGGCGTAGCGGTTGCGGCTCCAGGGCAGGCGCACCAGCAAGATGAGGGAGAGAATGGCCCCCGTCAGGCAGATGGCAAAACCGATCCACCAGGGCCAGAGATGAAAGCGGCTGCCGAGGGCGCCAGCGAGCGGGAGTAACCAGGCCAGCAGGGGCCACAAGCAAGAGCGGGGCATAGCACGGGATCCATCGTCGAGAGTGGGCAATGCCGAGAAGGATAAACTTAATGGCCTGATAACGTTAGTAAATTGATGCGAGCTTGGTGTGATTTCAGCCAGCTTTGCGAGGGGGTGCAGAGGGCGGTGAAGCCCGCCAGCTGGGAGCTTCACCGAGAGAATTGTGGCTCGCTTTAATTGCGATAGAGAACTTTGATCAGGTGAAAGCCGAACTTGGTACGCACCGGCCCCAGTACCTTGAGCAGCTCACCCTTGAAGACGGCATCGTCAAAGGGTTTGACCATATCCCCTTTGTTGAACTCCCCCAGATCGCCGCTGCGTTTTGAAGAGGCGCAGGTGGAGAAGCGCTTGGCCATCTGGCCGAAGTCGGCTCCCTTCTCGATCTTCTCCTTGATCTCCAGACACTGTTTTTCGGTCTTGACCAGAATGTGCTGGGCACAGGCTTTTTTCATCGGGGCGCTCCTCGGAGTGATGGCGGCGATTGTTCACGCCAAGATGGCGGCAAATCGTGGTGGCAAATCGGGGCGCAAGAGTACCCCAATTTGCCACCGGCGTCAGCCATCACAGCCCGCTGTTTACCTGTGTTTGTCCGCGGGATTATTGGCGAGCGCGGGTGGCCAGCACAGCGCGGGGGCGAGCTTGCCAGATGATCTCCAGTCCGAGCAGGGCGTAGAGGCTCCAGATGGCCAGCGGATTGAGCCACTCACCTCCCAGTTGCAGGGTCATCAGGGCGCAACCTGCCAGCAGCAAGGTGATCCCCGGCAGCCGCCAGTGGACGGGCAGGGGGGCCAGCATCGCCATCGCCAGCAGAATGCCGAGGCCAAATGGCAGGTTCAGGGCGGTAAAGGCCAGCGCCTGTTGGCCACTCATGCCGGTCAGCAGGGCCAGCAGGGCGCTGCAACAGGCGATAAAGGTGATGAACTCGAGACGATCGGCAATATAGTCAGCCATCTGTTCGCTACGTGCATGCATGATGTGTCTCCTTCAGTTGATGGTTCAAGTGTGAGGGAGGGGCGCTTGCAAAGGCAGCGGGATAATTCGATTGCGCTGAACGAGCAATTCTTAATCCATATTTTGAATCGTCAAGCGGCAGTGGGCCGGCCAGTGGGATACGTTCGAGATCACCACGGCATCGATGCCGTCAAGCCTTGTCGTGGAGCGAGCGGTTGCGGCGAACTCTTGGGCCGCAAGGCGCGTGGAGGGCAGGCACTGCGGACGACTCCCCTTAAGGCAGTCAGGGTGGCCTGTGGCAGAGGGCTGGGCAGCACCATGGTTACCAAAATGTGTGATTTGTAGCCAACCGCCTAAAAGATATGGTGAATTTGCCAATGGTGGCGCGCTGTTGCTGGCCGATGCCTATGTTAGGATAAGGTCCGCCATGTTGTTGGCGTGCATTGTTGGCGTGCATTGTTGGCGCGGATTATTGGCACAGATTGTTGGGCCACGGCTATGTTGCATAGCCTGTTGTGCCGCTTTCGGGTGGAGCTCGAAAGGGCTGTTTCCTTCACCACAGATTCAGGAATATTGACCTTTGACAGGATGCTTCTCATCCCTGCTGGCAGGGCGTTCACTGTTCGGCCCTGCATTACGCCGTGGTCTGCGGGTGCTGGGGTTTGGTTTATTGTTGTCGCTGGTGGCTGCGCCGGTGTTGGCCGCCAAGCTCACCTATCAGATCAAGGGATTACGAGGGGACAACAAGGATAACGTCGAAGCCTACCTCAATGCGCTGCCGGTTTATCAGGAGCGTCAGTACCGTCCCGCCCGCGCCAAAATCACCGAGAGCGTGCAAAAAGCGCTGCAGGTTTATGGTTACTACCAGCCAAAAATTACCCTGAGTCGCGACAAGCAGACCCCGTCCAAAGTGGTGATCGAGGTGGATAAAGGGGAGCCGGTTATCGTCTCCCGACTGGATGTGTTGCTCGAAGGGGATGCCGGTAGTGATGAGCGTTATAGCGAACTGCTGGACAAGCTGCCCCTGAAAGAGGGCGACCCTCTCAATCACGCCAAATATGAATCGATCAAGGCTGATCTGGGTAGCCTCGGGCTGGCCCGCGGTTACTTCGATGCCAAGTTAAGCAAGAGTCAGGTCAAGGTGTTTCCGGACAAGGGCACGGCGGAGATCTTCATTCTGTTCGAGTCGGGCCATCGCTACCGTTTCGGTGAGATCCGCTATGACGCCACCCCGGAAGCGCTGCACCTGATCCGGCCACTCATCAATATTCAGAGCAGTGATCCCTATCTCGCCATCCGCTTGGCCGAGATGTCGCAGGATGTCTCTTCCACCAAGCTATTCCGTCAGGTCGATATCAAACCTGTGCTCAGTGACGCGAGCAACTACCGGGTGCCCATCGCAGTGACGCTGGACAACCGGGTTGATCACGAGATTGAAGCGGGTGTGGGCTACGCCACCGACGTGGGGCCGCGGATGAGCGCTACCTGGGAAAAGCCCTGGGTCAACCGTTATGGCCACCGTCTGTTTGCCACTGCCAAGGTATCGGCCCCGGAGTCTGAGCTCAGTTTCGATTACCAGATCCCGGTGGGTAATCCGCTGCGGGACTATTACTCGGTACAGGCCGGTTATCAGTACAAAGACAACAACGATACCCGCTCCGATCTCACCACCGTCGGTGTGCACCGCTGGACGCGGCGACCGGAGAGCTGGGATCGGGATGTGTTCATCCGACTGGAGAACGAGATCTATACCCAGGGCGCCGACGAGGGAAACAGCTTGCTGTTGATCCCGGGGATCTCCTGGTCCCGGCTGCGGGTGCGCGGTGGGTTGGTGCCCGAGTGGGGGGATCGCCAGCAGGTGACGCTGGAGTTCTCCGACCCACGTTGGGGCTCCGACATCAGCTTTATGCGGGTGTGGGGGCGCAGCAAGTGGCTGCGTACCCTCGGCGATAATCACAGATTCCTGATGCGGGCCGAGCAGGGGGCCATCATAGGTGACAGCTTCTCGCTGGTGCCGCCGTCGTTGCGCTTCTTTACCGGTGGCGATCAGACGGTGCGCGGCTTTGATTACGAGACCATCTCCCCCACCGGGCCGGATGGCAAGCTGACCGGTGGCCGCTACACCAGCGTGGCCAGTCTGGAATATAACTATCGTTTCAGCGAGAAGTGGTTGGGAGCCATGTTTGTGGATGGAGGGACCTCGACCATCGACTACAGCGAGCCTTGGAAAATTGGTACCGGGGTCGGTGTGCGCTGGGTGACCCCCATCGGTCAGGTCAGGCTGGATCTGGCGGTCGGGGTATCGGAGGATGACAAGCCCTTGCGGCTGCATTTCGCATTGGGGCCTGAATTATGATGTTGTCTAAACGCTTTTTTCTTTGGCCGCTGCGGCTGTATCTTGCGCGGGGGTCTGCATTGTGATCTGGCTAAAACGCATTTTTCTCTGGCTGATGGGGTTGGTGTTCCTGCTGCTGATCGGCGTCAGTCTGCTGGGCTTTACCCATCAGGGCAACAAGTGGTTGTGGCAACAGGCCAAGGGGGCGCTGCCCTCCCTCAAGGGGGAGCTGGTGGCCGGTCAGCTTGGTTACGGCTGGACCCTGGAAGGGGTCGGTTGGCAGGATGAGCTGGTGGATGTGACGGTGGATCGCGCCGTGCTCGACTGGGATCTGGGCAAGTTGCTGCAAGGCAAGCTCTGGATAAAATCCCTGGCAGTGACCCATCCGGTGGTAAAGGTGGCGGACTCTGAACCGGCACCGGAAGCGCCCTCTGAACCCTTTGTCTGGCGTCCGTTGCCGCTCAAAATTCAGGTCGACAGCCTCAAGGTAGCGGATCTCGATCTGGCCGTGCCCGGTGTGGCCGTGACCCTGGGGTCGCTCGATATCGGCGCCACCCTCAACCGCAAGGGGCTGATTGTGCGCGGTCCGGTGCTCGATAACCTCAAGGTGACGCTGGACGACGCGGCCCCCGCCAATGCAGCCAAATCCGCCAAGCAGCCAGCCGCTAACGAGAAGCAAGCAGCCCGTACCGACAAGGCCAGCGCCGAGACCGCCAAGCAGGGCAAAGGGGCGCCAGCTGCAAAAACTGCAAAGGCCGCCCCCATTGTCCTGCCCGCCATTCACCTTCCTTTCCCTATCCAGCTGGAAGGGGTCAGCGCGACCCGGGTGCAATACCAGCAGGGCGAGCTGATTGAAGGGCTCGACAAGCTGCTGCTCTCGGCCACCGCCGCCGACGATCGCATCGAGGTGCGCGAGCTCTCGCTGCGCCACGCCATGGCCGATCTGGCGCTCAAGGGCCACATCCAGCTCAGTGATGACTACCCGCTGGCGGTGACGTTGGATGCCAAGGCCCGCAAGGGGCTGCTGGATGGCGAGCTGCAAGGGCAGCAGGCCACGCTGGCGCTGAGCGGTTCGGTCGGCAAGCTGGGGTTGGCACTGTCGGCCAAGGGGCCGGTTGCCGCCAATCTTAAGGGCTCGCTGGCCGCCCTCGATCCGGATCTCCCTTTTGATCTGGCCCTCGACTGGAAGAGCCTAGGCTGGCCATTTCATCAGCCTGCCAAGGAAGAGCCGAGCTATCGGTTGGACAAGGGGAGCCTGACTGCCAAGGGCAAGCTCTCCGGCTACCAGTTTGCTCTCAATACCTCCGGCAAGGGGACCGATGTGCCCCCCTTCAAGCTTGCGCTGGACGGGAAGGGTGATCTGGAGCGGCTCAGCAAGATCGCCTTGCAGCTCAACGCCCTCAAGGGGGAGCTGAAGCTCGATGGCAAGCTGGCCTGGAACAAGGGGATCGAGTGGCAGGGGACCACCCTGTTCAAGGGGATCAATCCGGCCGAGCTGGTGCCCGAGTTGAAAGGGACGCTGGCCGGTGAGCTGGAGAGCCGTTTCGTGATGAACGAGGCGGGCCACTGGGAGCTGAAACTGCCCAAGCTCAAGGTGGATGGCAAACTCAATCAGTACCCGCTGGCCCTCAAGGGGGAGCTCAGCGGCAACGACAAGATGGAGTGGCAGATCCCGGCGCTCTCGCTGCAAAGCGGCCCCAACCAGCTGCAGGCCAAGGGCAGCATCAGCAGTGCCCGGTGGCAGCTTGATGCCAACCTGCAGGCTCCCCAGCTGGGGGGCATCTATCCCGGCCTGAAGGGGGATATCAAGGGGCAGGTGAAGGTGAGCGGCAATCAGCAGACCCCTAAAGTTGATGCGGATCTGACCTCCGAGCGGCTCTACTATGCCGGCACCGACCTGAAGGGGATCAGCCTCAAGGGCAATGCGGCGATCGGTGCCAAACCGGCCGGTGAACTCTCACTGTTGGTGGCGCAGCTGAAACAGGGGGAGACCAAGCTCAGCCAGCTGGCCCTGAACCTCAGCGGCGATATCAGTCAGCATCTGTTGACCCTGACCATGAAGGGTGACCCTGTTGCAGCCAACCTCAAGCTGGGTGGCGGCGTGCGCGGGGATCACTGGCGCGGGGCGCTCTCCGAGTTGCAGCTGAAAACCCCGCTGCGGCGTTGGGACTTGAGCTCCCCCTGGGCGCTGGATCTCGATCTGCCGCGTCAGCGGCTGGCGATGGGGGATCTCTGCCTCGGCTCCCAGAGGGCCAGCCTCTGCGTCAAGGGGAGTCAGGTCTCCGCCGCGCAAGGTACTCTGGAGTTTGCCCTGAGCGAGTTTGATCTCAAGCGGCTGCGCCCCTGGTTGCCGGACAACTTCCGCTGGCAGGCGATGCTCTCGGCCGATGGCCGTGCCAGCTGGCGTGGCAATCAGCCCACCCTGCATGCGGTAGTGCGCACCACGCCGGGCACCTTTGTCGCCGATGGCCTCAAGACCGACTATCAGCAGCTGGCTCTGGCCCTGGATTTCGAGCGGCAGCAGGCGGCAATCCGCCTCGATTTTGCTTCTAAACAGATCGGCAATATCGATACCGATCTGCTGATCAAGGAGCCTGCTGGGCGCGGTCTGCTCGGCGGTCAGCTCAAGTTTGACGATCTCAAGCTCAATACCTTTGCGCCGCTCATTCCTGAGGTGCGCTCCTTGCAAGGGATCATCTCCGCCGATGCCCGTTTCGACGGCACACTGACGGCGCCCCTGCTGTTTGGCCAGCTCAACCTGCGTGACGGTGAAGTGCAGACCCACTCCGACATGGTGACCCTGACCAAGCTGGTGACCCGCCTCAAGATCGAGGGCAACCGCGCCGAGCTCGATGGCTCCATGCTGGTGGGCAAGGGGCCGCTGGCGTTGGGCGGCTGGCTCAGCTGGGCCAAGATGCCGGTCAGTGGCAGCCTTACCATTCAGGGCAAGGATCTGGAGGCGCAATATCCGGGCATGGGTCGGGTCAGAGTCTCTCCCGATATTGCCGTGTCGCTGGGGGAGGAGACCCGCATTACCGGTCAGGTGGATATTCCCTGGGCGCGCATTCTGGTCAAGAGCCTGCCGGATTCGGCGGTGGCGGTCTCTGACGATGTGACCGTGGTCTATGACGATCTGCCTCCCGCGCCCCAGCAGGCCAGCCTGCCGTTGGCGATGAAGGTGGCGATCCGGTTGGGCAGTGATGTGAAGATCGATGCCATGGGTCTGAAGACCGATGTCTCCGGCGGGATCAATCTTCGGCAGGATCCTGAAAAGCCACTGGCAGGCAATGGCCAGCTGGTGCTGACCAACGGTCGCTTCAAGGCTTATGGCCAGAACCTGATCATCAAGGAGGGGCGGATACTCTTCTCCGGTCCGCTGGATCGGCCGTTCCTCAACATCGAAGCCAACCGTGACCCGGCCACCATCGAGGGTCAGGTAACTGTCGGGGTGCGGGTGACCGGCCCTGCCAGCAAGCCGGAGATCACTGTCTACTCAGAGCCGCAGATGGCGCAGTCGGAGCAGCTCTCCTATTTGCTGCGCGGCAAAGGGTTGCAGACCGGCGGTGAGGATGGCGGTTTCAACGGCTTGCTGGTGGCCGGTGCTGTGAGTCAGGCCAACGGCGTGGTGTCGAGCATTGGCGAGTCGCTGGGGATGAGCGATGTCTCCCTCGATACCGCGGGCAGTGGCGACGACACCCAGGTGACCTTGTCGGCCTATCTGCTGCCGGGCTTGCAGTTCCAGTACGGGGTCGGGGTCTTCAGCCCTATCGCCGAATTCAAGCTGCGCTATGAGGTATTGCCACGGCTCTATCTGCAGGCGATGAGCGGGGTGGCTCAGGCGGTCGATATCTTCTATCGGTTTACCCTGTAACGCTGAATCCAGTAACAAGGCAGACATGAGAGTACACGGGAGGCGCAGGCCTCCCGTTATTTATTGCGCGCTCGGCAACTGGTAAACGGCGATAGAGGTTGGCAATGCAGAGGGATAGCGGATTGAGGGCGCCAGAAATGCGAAAACCCGGCGCGAGGCCGGGTTTTCTAAATGATGGTGGAGGGAGAAGGATTCGAACCTTCGAAGGCAGAGCCGTCAGATTTACAGTCTGATCCCTTTGGCCGCTCGGGAACCCCTCCACGGGGTATTACGTTCATATTGTCGCACTTGAAATGGTGGAGGGAGAAGGATTCGAACCTTCGAAGGCAGAGCCGTCAGATTTACAGTCTGATCCCTTTGGCCACTCGGGAACCCCTCCACAAGTGCGAGGCGCATACTAACAGATCTTCCGCTTTTGGGAACCCCCAAGCAAAATTTTTCTATTAAAAGAATTGGATTTGTGGCCGATAACCAATGAAATCGCCATTTTTGAGAGTTATCTCATGCTGCCCAGTTCAATTCGTGATCACTTACTCGTCGATGAGGGGCAGTTGGGGCAACGGCTTAACCGTGACCTGCAACATGGCGACCGGGCGGATTTTCGGCTGCATCTGGCCCTGCTTACCGACGCGGTAGAGGAGCAGCCCTGGTTCGATACCAAGCCGACAGCCAGTACCGATGACCGTGACTGGCGCGCACACTTTGAGCTGAGGCCGAGTGCTGTGCTGGTTGCTGATGATCAGGAGAGCGATTGCTGCGCCATCAATGAGCGGCTACAGCAGGGGGGGAGCATGATGGATGTGCGGCTCTGGCTAGCACTGCAAAGACCAGCCCTGATTACGAAGCCGCCGTTATTTGATGAGGCTGTCTATGACAACCTGTCACCGCTGGCGCGGGAGCGGCTGCAAGGCGCTCTGGCGGTGGTGCCGCGCCAAGAGGATCCGCTGGTCATGCTACCGATCCTTGAGTGCTTGCAACAGGGGGTAGATACCCGTCTGCACTGGCTCGGTTGATGGTGGGCGCACTGACGTGGCTGCCACCTATTCGGTCAATCACAGGCAACAAAAAAGGCGGGATATCCCGCCTTTTTGCACGCTGTCCTTTGTTCTTGAGTGCCACCTTGTTACGCGTCAGCTTCATCCGTTTGCGGCTGATCCTTCAGTCCGGCGTTGGCACGACGGGCAATCGGTTTGGCGGTATGACGGTTGAGTTGGCGCTCCAGTTTTTGTCCCAGTTCATTGATGGCGGCGTAGAGATCCTCATGCTCTGCCTGGGCAAACAGTTTGCCGTTGGGGATGCCAGCACTGGCTTCGACAGTGAACATCAGGCGCTCTTTGGAAACAATCACATGGGGAGTGATGAGAGGTACCTGAAGACGTTCGAGCTTTTCAAAACGTGATTCAATGCGCTCGCGGATAGCCGGGGTAATGTCGATGATTTTGCTGGTGATTTCGATTTTCATATTGGCCCCCTTCGGGTCGTCTTGCTTGTGTCTTCACCTTCAGATTACTCATTGGTAAAGATGAAAATGTGATCTGCGTCACGAAGTTTTGCCTTTGCTATTCAGTAACCTATAAATTGTGATCTTTCTCGGTTTCGTGCCAAAAACAGCTTGAGCTGCATGAAACTGGCAGGCAGTATGACGGGAATAGGATCGTTTCTGTCCCTTCTTGGCAGCACTTCGTGTCGACCTCATGTCCGGTTTCCACTGCTTGATATCGCATGTTTGTACTCTTCCCTCGCAACCTCTGATCTCATGAGCGGATGCAGAGGGCGTTGCTATGCCCGATTGGACATCAAACGTGGTCGGTTGTCTGGTTGGAGTGGTAAATGAAGCAGCAAGCCACGCAGGTCATGTGGTTTTTCAATCGGGAACAGGATCAGTGGAGTCTTTCTGATCAGGGTTCCTACCAACAGTGGCAAGGGGAAGGGAAGCATCCCTGGTCCGAACGCCTGCAACCGGAAGATGAAGCTGGCTTTGCCGACTTTCTCGCCCGGCTCCATGAGTCACATCTGCCGGAACAATTTATCGGTCATCTGAACGATGGCAAGGGTGTTATCAATCATGTGCTCTGGAGCGCCCAGTTTGTGCCCCATCAGCAGGTGTGTTGTGGTTGGTTGGCCCCCCTCGATTCAGTCAACAACGTGGCGAGCTCGTTCAATATCTCCCTGCCGCTGTTACAGACCACCCTGCTGACCCAGCTTGCCCAGGCACTCTCTGCTTGTACCGGACTCGATTTTTTCAGCACCTTGGTGAGTCAACTGGCCCATATCCTCAAGGTGGATGCGGTGTGGGTGGGGGAGTTGAGCGGGGCAGATCGGCTCCGGGTATTGGCCGCCGATGGCCTGGCTCTCAAGGAGTACCCCTTGGCGGGCACCCCTTGTCAGCAACTTTATCAGCAGGGTGCCCTCTGCTGCGATGTCATCGATGAGTCGCAGTGCTACCAGCCCTGGCTGACGGTCGGGAAGACCTACTATGGCCAACCGCTGTTCGATGATCGAGGCCAGCTACTGGGCCATTTAGCACTGCTTTACTCGGCGCCAGCGGAGATAGCCAATCTCAAATCGGTCCTTGATACCTTTTCGGTGCGGATGGTGGCGGAGCTGGAGCGGCTGCAATCCGATGCCCAGATGCGTCTTTCTGCCGTGGCTTTTGAAACTCACGAAGGGATCATCATCACCGATCCGGGGTTCAAGATCCTGCGGGTCAACAATGCCTTTAGCCAGATCACCGGCTTTGACAGCCAGGCGGTGCTGGGGCTGCAGCTGGAAGAGGATCTCTGGCCCAATCTCGGGGGGCTGGGTTATGAGCTCAACACCCTCAGTCGCTGGCAGGGGGAGACCCAGCGTCGCCACGTCGATGGTCACACTTATCCCCAGTGGGAGATAGTGACGCCGGTGCAGGATGAAAAAGGGGTGATCAGCCACTTCGTCATCTGTTTTGAGGATATTTCCGAGCGCAAGGCGGCCGAGAAACGGATCCAGGATCTGGCCTATTACGATGAGCTGACCGGCCTGCCCAATCGCCGCCAGCTGCACGAAACCCTGTTGCAGACCTTCAATGAGGCGACTCGCAATGGCCTGGTCGGGGCGCTGCTTTTTATCGATCTGGATCACTTCAAGACCATCAACGACTCCCTCGGTCACGCCACCGGCGACTGGCTGCTCAAAGAGGTGGCCACTCGCCTCAAACGACTGGTGCGGCAAGGGGATTGTCTGGCGCGCCTCGGCGGAGACGAGTTTGTGCTGCTGCTACCGTCCCTGTCGGCCAGCCCACCGCAAGCCGAGATGCAGGCCGATATAATTGCCGAGCGGCTGATCAGTGAAATTGCGGCCCCCTATACCTATGTGGGGCAGGTATTGCACATCGGCGCGAGTGTCGGTATTACCCTGTTCCCTGATCGGGAGCAGGGGGTTGATGATCTGCTCAAGCAGGCTGATACCGCCATGTATCAGGCCAAATCTGCTGGCCGCAAGACCCGCCGTTTCTTCGATGCCTCGATGCAGCAGCAGGCGGATCGTCGCTTGCTTATTCACAACGAGCTGCGCAATGCCCTCAGTCAGCAGGAGCTGACGCTGTACTATCAACCGCAGCACATGGTGGAGGGGGGCGACATCATTGGTGTCGAGGCGCTGATCCGCTGGCAGCCAGCCGGACGCGCGCTGGTCTCGCCAGCCGAATTTATCCCCATTGCCGAGGAGACGGATCTGATCGTCGACATCGGTAACTGGGTGCTGCACGAGGCGTGTGCCCAATACGTGCTGTGGGAAGAGAACGGCATCCACATTCCGCAGATCTCGGTCAATGTCAGTGCCAAGCAGTTCCACGCCACCGATTTTGTCGAGCGGATCCACGATGTGCTGGCGCAAACCGGCATGGATCCCGCTTGCCTCAATCTGGAGATCACCGAATCCGTGGTGCTCGGCCATGCCGAAGATACGATTAGCAAAATGACTGACCTCAAGGGGTTAGGCATCAGCTTTGCCATCGATGATTTCGGCGCCGGTTACTCCTCCCTGAGCTACCTCAAGCGGTTGCCCGCCGACGAGCTCAAGATTGATCGCTCCTTTATTCAGGACATTCCGAAAGACGGTGACAACATGGCGATTGTCGAGGCGGTGATCGCCATGGCCCGCCATATGGGCTTCAACGTCACGGCGGAAGGGGTCGAGTCCCGCCAGCAGCTGGAGTTTCTCAAGGCACAAGGGTGTCATTTCTATCAGGGCTATCTCGCCTCCAAGCCGTTGCCGGTGCCCTATCTGGAGAAATATGTACAGCGGCTGACCAGACCGGAGCAATTGCGCGAAATACAGCTGAGCGATGCAGAAAAATAGTCCCTTCTCCCCGCTGTAGCGCCGCCCGGCAACGGGTAGAATGAGAGGCAGTAGAACCACCGCCGATAGGCGGTGTATTGCCCTCAATGGAGATGCTCAGTGAAAGCTGTATGGGGAATTATGTTAGCGGCACTGTTTGTGCCGAATCTTATGGCACAAACGGCAGACCAGACCTTATACCGTCAGGCCCATGAGGCTGTACGGGCCAATGATCAGGTCCGCTTTCAGCAAATTCGTGCCCGTTTGACCCATTATCCCCTGTTACCCTATCTCGATTACTATCAGCTTGCCTTTCGCCCGGGGGCTGCCGAGTACAGCGACGTGACCCGCTTTATTCGTCAGCACGGCGACACACCGCAATCGAACCGGCTGGAGCGCAGCTATTTGACCTATCTGGCCCAAAGCCAGCAGTGGTCGCAGTTCTTGCGCTTCTATCCGGCCAAACCGAGCTCCACTGACCTGCTCTGCATGCACTATCAAGCCGGTTATTACACCGGCAAGAAAAACGAGGCATTAAGGGGGGCGGGTGAGTTGTGGATGAGTGGTCAGTCACGCCCCGATGCCTGTTCCCCGTTGTTCCAGCTATGGCAAGGGGCAGGGCTGCGTACTCAGGAGAAGATCTGGCAACGGATGACGCTGGCGTTCGAGGCAGAAAATCCTAATTTGATCAGTCACCTTGGCGCGACCTTGGGGAGCGGATTGCAGCCCTATGGCGATCAGATGGTGACCCTCTTTGCACAGCCCGCCAAGGTGATGAACCCTGCTTACTTCAGCACCAACCCTTACTCTAAAAAGTTGCTGTCACTGGGCTTGGCCCGTTATGCCAATCAGCAGCCGGAATCGGTGCTGCGGCAATTGGCCTTGTATCGTAGCCGGTTTGGCTTGAGCCAGAGTGAGCTCAAGCCCATCGAGCGGGCCATTGCTCGTCGTCTGCTGCTGGATCGCGCCATTGTCCAGCGCAGTTGGGTCGACAGCACGGTGAAAAAGCTGGCGGATCCCGATATCACCGAGCTGCGTGCCCGGTTGGCTATCTGGGAGCAAGACTGGCGTAGCCTGTCCGGTTGGGTGAAATTGATGCCGATGGCCCGCCAGAAAGAGGATCGCTGGCGTTATTGGGCTGCTCGCTCGCTGGAGGAGCAAGGGCAGAAAAAACCGGCCCATGATCTTTATCTCGAAACCGCCAATCTGCGTGGTTTCTATGGTTTTATGGCGGCGCAGCGCACCGGTATACCCTATCGCATGAAAAATCAGAGCGCCAAGCAAGTGCCTGATTGGCGCAGCGCCAGTCAGCGTTGGCCTTTTTTACTGCGGGTACGCGAGCTGTTGTCGATGAACGAGATTACGGCGGCACGCTCGGAGTGGATCCACAATATGGATCGCAATCCGGTGGCCCAGCGCATCGAATTTGGCCATATCGCCCTCAATCAGGGCTGGCATGAACTGGCGATTCTCTCCAGCATCCGTGCCGAGGCGTGGGATGCCCTCGAGCTGCGCTTCCCCAAACCCTACCGACAGACCTTCAGCCAGATAGCGCGGGAGCGTTCGGTTAATATGAGCTTGTTATACGCCATTTCCCGTCAGGAGAGTGCGCTTTATCCCCTGGCACAATCGCCGGTGGGGGCCCGTGGTCTGATGCAGCTGATGCCCGCAACGGCAAAGGAGACCGCAGGCAAGCTGGGGGTGCCTTACCGCAATGAGCAGCAACTGTTTGATCCCGAGCTCAATGTGCGTCTTGGCAGCGCCTATCTCAAGCGGTTGCTGGATGTCTACGACGGCAACCGTATCCTCGCTGCCGCCGCCTACAATGCCGGGCCGGGCAGAGTAAAACGCTGGCGTGACCAGAGTGACAACAAGCCGATGGATGTGTGGGTCGAGAGTATCCCCTACAAGGAGACCCGTAACTACGTGCAGAACGTGTTGTCGTTCGATCTCATCTATCAGCACAAGTTGCAGCAACCGCTGCGCTTTATGTCAGAGCGGGAGCTCAATCACGCCTATTGAGCCGGGTAGTCATCAATGGCCCCGCTGTTTTCATCAGGCTGATGTCTGGGCGCGCGGGGTAATATTGCGTTACCAAGTGAAACATCTCTAGTGACCTGGCGCAGGTAATTGTGCCTGGCCTCAGGGTATACTCGGGCGTCGGTACCGACAGGTTCCCCCACAATAAAGGAATGGATAGTGGCAACGATTAAAGACGTTTCTCAGCTGGCAAATGTGTCTATCTCCACCGTGTCGCGTGTGATTAACAGCACGGCGCAGGTAGCACCAGACAAGCGTGAGGCCGTATTGGCGGCCATGAAGGAACTGAATTTTCGGCCCAACAGTTTTGCTCAGGCGCTGGTGAGCAAGCGCTCTAACTGTATTGGCGTGCTGGTTGGCGATCTCTGTGGCGGCCCTTTCTTTGCCCAGATGATGCGTGGTATCGAAACTATGGTCGACAAGGCCAACAAGTTCACCATAGTGATGTCCGGTAACCACGATATTGCCCGTGAGCGTCATGCCATTCAGGCACTGTTACAACGTCAGTGTGATGCCCTGATCCTGCACAGCAAGGCTCTTCCGGACGAGGAGCTGTGCGAGTTGGCCGCAGGTTCAACCCCCATCGTCTTTATCAACCGCCAGGTCCCCGGTTTTGAAGATCGCTGTGTCTGGCTCGATAACCAGGCCGGTATCACCACCGCGTGCCAGCATCTACTGGATGCCGGGCATAGCAAGATCGCCTTTATTACCTCTGATGACGAGGCGTTTGTCGATGGCCAGCAGCGGATGGCCGGTTACACCCAGACCCTGGCCAGGGCCGGGATCGCGTTTGATCCTGCTCTCATCAGCCGTGCCTTTGCCGACGAAAATGGCGGTTATGTGGCAATGTGTGAGGTACTTGCCCGTGGGGTGGAGTTCACCGCTGTGCTCGGGTTTAACGATGGCATGGTGGCTGGCGCTATCTCTTGCCTGCTGGAGCGCGGTTACAAGATCCCGCAGCAGATTTCTGTGGTCGGGTTTGACGATATTCCCTATGCCCGTTACATCTATCCCAAGCTCACCACGGTGCGCTATCCCATCGAGGAGATGGGCAGTTGCGCCGCAGAATTGGCGCTGCGCCTGCTCGCCCACAAGCCGGTCGATGGCTTGACGCTCAAGTTTGAAGCCCAGCTGGTCGAGCGTGAGTCAGTCGCCTGACGAGCGTCATACTGCGAACAGCAACGTGGCCCCATCGGGGCCACATTCTTATCCAGGTTTTCTGAGGAATAGACCACTCATCCTGCCAAGGCGATCCGCTGCTGGCGGCGAACCTCCACCCCTTCAGCCACCAGATCGAGCAATACCTTCGTCTGTTCCCAGCCGATGCAGCTATCGGTGATCGACTGACCGTAGTGCAGCGGTTTGCTGCCAATCTCCTGACGCCCTTCGCAGATAAAACTTTCTACCATGATGGCGGCGATGGCGTGGCTACCGTCTCCCAGTTGGTCGGCAATATCCCGGGCAACCAGCAGCTGGCGTGCATGCTGTTTCTGGCTGTTACCGTGGCTGCAATCGATCATCAGCCGGGGTGACAGGTGATGCTGGCGCAGCAACTCGCCCGCCGCGGCAACCGCACTGCTCTGGTAGTTGGGCTGGCGGCCACCGCGCAGGATCAGGTGGCAATCGGGGTTGCCATGGCTACGCACCAGCGCCAGCCGCCCGTCACCGGAAGGCTGCGGATAGAGGTGAGCAGCCCGGCTGGCGAGGATCGCCTCGACCGCGATCCTGACGTTGCCATCGGTGCCGTTCTTGAAGCCGATGGGGCAGGGGAGGGCTGAGGCCAGTTGGCGGTGGAGCTGGGATTCGGTGGTGCGTGCGCCAATGGCGCCCCAACTGATGAGATCCCCCAGATAGAGCATGCTGGTGAGATCGAGAAATTCGGTGGCACAGGCGAGCCCCTCTTGCCCAAGCGCCAGCAGTAACTCCCGGGCTTGGCACAGTCCCTTTTCCAGTCGATCGCTCCCGTCGAGGTCGGGATCGAAGATAAATCCTTTCCAGCCCAGCGTCGTGCGCGGTTTTTCGAAATAGGTGCGCATCACCAGTTGTAGCTGATCCCCGTATTGGCCCTGCAGTTCGGCCAGTCGGCCACCATAGTCGCGGGCGGCAGCTGGATCATGAATGGAGCAGGGGCCGATCACCAGCAGCAGGCGATCATCCTCTCCCTGCAGAATATGGCGGGCTTGTTGGCGGCTGCGGGCGATCTGGCGAGTGAGCCGCGCCGGACAGGGTCTGGCCTGCAACATCTCGTCAGGGGTGGGCAGGGTGGCAAGGGGTGAAGCATTCAGAAGTGAGGTGAACATGAGCGATCCTGGTGAAAAATGGAAATCTGCATGCTCTTTGCTGTCCAGTGGGGATCTTCCCCTTATTCTCTTGGTTAACAGAGCGCGGGCATGGGCCCGCGCTGCTGTTATCGGCCTTGGCTGCCTTAGAAGCGGGCCGAGCCGCTGACGTAGTAGCTGCGACCCGGTTCGACATTCTGGAAGAGGGTATCTTTCTCTTGCAGGCGCACGTCGGTCAGGTTGTTGATCCCCAGTCGCAGGTCAAAGTTCTCGGTGACCTTGAAGCCGGTGCCGAGATCGAAGGTCTGATAGCTGGGCAGCTTGTACAGCACGACAGCCTTGTTGACGGTCTGCTCGGCAAACTGGGTGCCGGTGTAGGTAGTGCCGACAAAGGCATTGAGCCGCTCGGTGGCCTGCCAGGTGATCTTGGCGTTGGCCTTGTGCTCCGGTCGCTCGGGCAGAGCCTGACCCTGATCGCCCTCAGCCTTGAGGTAGGTGTAGTTGGCGCCGAGGTTGATATCGTCCGTCAGATCGAGTTTGCCGGTCAGCTCCAGCCCCTTGGTGGTGGCCTTCTCCAGGTTGTACCAGGTGCGGTCAGTGGAGTTCGGTAACTGCTTAAAGGTGAGCATGTCGTCGATATCTGAGTAGAACAGGGTGGCGCTGGTCTCCCAGATCCCTTGTCCTGCGATGACACCCAGCTCGTAGTTGGTGCTGGTCTCGGGCTTGACCTTGTCGCTACCGTAGATGCGGCAGCTGCCGCCGCAGCTCTCGATGCTGTAGCCATTGGAATACTGGTGTGGTGCCGGGGCCTTGAAGGCCTGGCTGACGCCGCCCTTGACGGTCACCACCTCGTTCAGCTCATAGACCAGATAGCCGCGCGGGGTGAAGTGGCTGCCGTAGATCTCGTGATGATCGTAACGACCACCGAGCGTGAAGGTCAGGCTGTCGGTCAGGCCGATCTCGTCCTGGGCGAACAGCGCCTCCTGGGAGTGACTCTCCTTGCCGCCGATATCCTTGTAGCTCACCGCATCCACCAGCTCCCGATCCAGATATTCACCACCCAAGGTCAGGTAGTGGTTGGCCAGCGCCAGGTTGGTATAGCCCTTGAGGGTCAAGGTGTTCTCTTCCAGCTCCCGCTGCTGCGGGGCAGAGTAGCTGGTGTTGAAGTCGTCGATCTGGGAGGTCTCGTAGTTGGCCATGACGGTGGTGTCACCCCAGCTCCAGTTCCCCTTGTGGGTCAGACCAAACAGGTTGCGATCGTTTTGCTGCTGGCGACTGTGCACCTTGTTGCCGGTCTTGCGGAAGATATCGAGAGGCCGATCATCCTGGTTGTAGAGGTAATCCAGCTCGAAGCGTTGCTGCTCATCCACCAGCCAGCTCAGGGTAGAGGCGAAGTTGCGGGTCTGCTTGGCTTCGATCAGGGGGATGCCATCGGCTGCTTCGGTGGGGGTCCATGCCTGACGGTCATACACTTCGCCATTCATCCGGATCAGCAGGTTGTCGGTCAGCGGGCCGGTAAAGCCCAGGTTGGTTCTGTGCTGATCGCCGCCATCCTTGCCCTCGATGGCCTTGAAGTCGGCATCGGCCGCCCCTTGCCAGGTTTTGCCCGGCTGCTTGGTGATGATATTGATGACACCCCCGATGGCATCGGAGCCGTAAAGGGCCGACATGGGGCCACGGATCACCTCGACCCGCTGGATCATGCCAAGGGGCATCGGGGTGTTGTCGAAGTTGCCGCCGCGCCACAGGGCATTGGAGGAGGAGAGGCGTTTGCCATCCACCAGCACTAGCGTGTACTTGCCCGACATGCCGCGAATGCCGATATCGCTGCGGCCATTGGTGTCAGCTTCAGCCTGAATGCCCACTTCGTGGCGCAGCAGATCGGCAAGGTCATTGACTGGCGCGGCGGCGATCTGTTCGGCCGTGATGACAGAGATAGAGGCGGGGGCCGAGCGGGTATTGTGCGCCGTGGTGGTGACGGTGATCACCTCATCGGCTTGAGGGGCGTTGCTGGCGGCGATCGCTTGCTGGGTCAGCAGAGTGACGATGGTGGTGGCCAGCAGGCTGGGAGCAATAAAACGGGAGGTTGAGGATTTCATTATTTACATCTTCCATAATATACAAATGATAAGCGTTATCATTATCAAATTGAATTTGCTCCGATCGCAACTCTTTTTTATCGGCGAAGTTAAGTTTCGTTCGTCACCTTCTTTTGACTAAAAAGAAGTTAATGAAATTGATTCTCATTTGCATTGATCGTTTTTTCGCTCCTTGTTAGGATGCCGTTCACCCTGATATCTGATGAGTCAAATGACTCACCTCAAGTCGTGTCAGGCAGTGATTCATTCCAAGGAGTAGCACCGTCATGTGTGACCATGCACTGGAAGGAGAGTGGCCCGCAGCAACTGCCGGGCTGGATAAAGCGTGCTGTTTTGCCAGCGGTGACAGGGTGCTGGTCGCCTCCGGTATCCACGACAGTTTTATCGGCATCCCGCCGGAGAAGCTGCTCGCCCATCTGCGTCAGTTGCGCCAGCAGGGGATGGTCAATCCCATCGCCATCGGCGCCATTCCGTTTGATACCCAATCCCCCTGGCATCTGGTGATCCCGGCGCAATCGCAGTGGGTCAAACGGGATGCACTGTTACCCACCCGCTGTTGCCAGCTCCATGGCGAGGTGAGCGAAGTAACGGGCGCTGCCCACTATCAGGGGGCGGTGCGGGCAGCGTTGCAGCAGTTCAGCGAGGGTCAGCTCGAGAAGGTGGTGCTGTCGCGCGCCATCGACGTGCAGAGCGCAGAGCAGACCTCACCCGCACACGCCTATGGCTCTCTGCTGGCCCAGAATCCGGGCGCCTATGTGTTCCAGATCCCGCTGCCGGAGGGGGAGACCCTGCTTGGTGCGAGCCCCGAGCTGCTGGTATCGCGCAGCGAGATGGCGGTGGTGAGCAATCCATTGGCGGGCTCCCGTCCGCGCCATGCTTTTCCTGATCAACAGGCGGCCAGTGCCGAGCTGCTGGGGGCCCAGAAGGATCGCTATGAACATGCGCTGGTGGCCGATGCGGTCGCCGCCGCCCTCACTCCCTTCTGCCGCGAGCTGGATGTCCCTCTGGAGCCGCAGGTGATCGCCACTCCTACCATGTGGCACCTCTCGACCCGCATCGCCGGGCGGCTCCATGAGCCTTCTCCCGTACTGGCACTGGCGCTGGCGTTGCACCCGACACCGGCGGTGTGCGGCACGCCGCTCTCGGCTGCGCGTCAGGCCATCGCCCGGCTTGAGGGATACGATCGCCGCTTCTACTGTGGCGCCGTCGGCTGGATGGATGCTGATGGCAATGGCGAGTGGGTAGTCACCATTCGCTGTGGCGTGCTGGCTGGCCGGCAACTGCGGCTCTATGCCGGCGCCGGGGTAGTGGTGGGCTCTTCGCCGGAAGCTGAGTGGCAAGAGACCGCCGCCAAGCTCGGCACCATGCTGCGCGCCTTCGGCCTCGAGAGCCGGGAGCCGGAGGTGACAACATGAAGCCGCTGGTGCCTTTTACCCCTTGGCCCGCCGAGCTGGCTGCCCACTACCGGGCACAAGGTTGGTGGCGCGGGCAACCGCTCACCGCCCTGCTCGATGACGCTGCCGAGCGCTATTCCGAGCGCACGGCCCTGATCTGCGGTGAACGTACCCTCAGCTATGGCCAGTTAAAGCGTGAGGTCGATACGCTGGCGGCGCGGCTGGCGGCACGCGGGCTGGGTCATGGCGATACCGCGCTGGTGCAGTTGCCCAATTGCGCCGAGTTATATATCTGCTGGTTTGCCCTGATCCGCTGTGGTGTGGTGGCAGTGCATGCCCTCTACAGCCATCAGCGGCGCGAGCTGGTGGCCTTTGCCCGCCAGATTGAGCCCGCCTTGCTGGTACTAACCCCCTCCCATTCCGGCTTTGCCGGTGAAGCGGGGAGCCTGGCGGCCCTTGATGAGCTGGTGCCGCCCTCCTGCCAGACACTGCTTTTCGAGCAGGCTGAAGGGGGTGGTCTTCAGTCAGGATTTGCATGGCGCAAGCCTGAAACCATGGCCCGTGCTGATGGTTCGCCGCTGGCGGCCATCGCGCCAACTCCTACCCCGGCCGATCAGGTCGCCTTTTTCCAGCTCTCCGGCGGCAGCACCGGCACCCCCAAACTGATCCCTCGCACCCACGATGACTATGGCTACAGCGTGCGCCAGAGCGTGGCGGTATGCGGCTGGGATGAGCGGGTGGTCTATCTCTGTGCCCTGCCGGCACCCCACAACTTTCCCCTGAGCTCCCCCGGCGCACTCGGAGTGTTTTATGCCGGTGGCAACGTGGTGCTGGCAAAAGATCCCTCTGCGGCAACCTGTCTGCCGCTGGTGCAGCGTCATCAGGTCAACTGGGCGGCACTGGTGCCACCGGCTCTGGCGCTCTGGCTGGAGGCGGCCAGCCACTATCCGCAGACCTCTCTGGAGTGTGTGCAGGTGGGCGGGGCGCGCCTCAGCCCGGCTCACGCCGAGGCGGTGGCGAGCCGCCTTGGCTGCCGCTTGCAGCAGGTGTTCGGCATGGCCGAGGGGCTGGTCAACTACACCCGCACCGAGGATGACCACTGGCACATCGTCAATACCCAGGGCCGCCCGATGAGCCCGGGCGACGAGGTGGAGGTGCGAGGCAGCGACGGGCGCCCCTTGCCCGATGGTGAGTGTGGCGAGCTCTGGACGCGCGGCCCCTACACCTTTCGCGGCTACTTCAAGGCCGATGCCCACAATCACCGCGCCTTCGACCGGGACGGTTTCTACTGCACCGGCGATCTGGTCTGCCGCTTGCCCAGCGGCCATCTGATGGTGGTGGGGCGCAACAAGGATCAGATCAACCGGGGCGGGGAGAAGATCGATGCCCTCGAAATTGAAGAGCTGCTGATTACCCATCCCGATGTGCGGCAGGCGGCGCTGGTCGCCATGCCCGACCTCATGCTCGGGGAGCGCAGCTGCGCCTTTCTGATGTGCCGCGAGCCCCTTAATCTGCCCCGCTTGCGCCGTTTCCTGCGCGAGCAGGGGGTGGCCGATTACAAACTGCCCGATCGCTTGGTGCTGGTGGCGCAACTGCCCCACACCCCGGTCGGCAAGATAGACAAACAGACGCTGCGCGAGCAGCTCGCCAAGGAGTGTGCATGACCATTCAATCCCTCGCTGCCTATCAGTTGCCCACCGCCGAGGAGCTGCCCACCGGGCGGGTGAACTGGCCCTTCGAACCGGGCCGCGCTGCCTTGCTGGTCCACGATATGCAGCACTATTTCGTCGATTTCTACGGGCCAGACAATCCGCTGATCAATCAGGTCATCGACCATATCGCCACCCTGATCCGTCAGGCGCGTGCTCTCGGCATGCCGGTGGTCTATACCGCCCAGCCCGCCGAACAGAGTCAGGCCGATCGCGCCCTGCTCAATGACATGTGGGGGCCGGGGTTGACCCGAGCGCCGGAGCGTCAACCGATAGTTCCGGCGCTGGCCCCCGAGCCGCAGGATACGGTGCTGACCAAGTGGCGCTACAGCGCTTTTTACCGCTCACCGCTGGCCGAGCTGATGGCCGAATGGGGGCGGGATCAGCTGGTGATCTGCGGCATCTATGGCCATATCGGGGTGATGCAGACGGCGGTCGACGCCTTTATGCGCGACATCCGCCCCTTCCTGGTGGCAGATGCCATCGCCGACTTCTCCCGCGAAGATCATCTGCTGGCGCTCTCCTACGTCAGTCGCAATGCCGGTCGGGTGATCACGGTCGCCGAAGTGATGGCGGCAGCCAGTAAACGCCCCCTGACTCGCGAGTCACTGCGTGATCTGCTGTTGGCGCGGTTGCCCGCCGAGATGCAGCAGGAGCAGCCCACCGAGGATGACAACCTGCTCGACTACGGTCTCGACTCGCTGGCGGTGATGGGGCTGGTGGAAGAGTGGCGTCAGCAGGGGCTGGTGGTGGAGCTGGCCGAGCTGGCCCGCACGCCGACCCTGGCTCACTGGTGGTGGCTTCTCTCCCGTCAGCTTCACGTCAGTCAGCACAATGTCAGCCAGCTCAATGTCAGTCAGGCCAATGCTCATCAGGTCAATGAGGGTCACGTCACCGAGCCGGAGTGCACCCCATGAGCGAGTGGCAAGGCAGAACAGTCTGGGTGACCGGCGCGGCGCAGGGAATTGGCCACTCGGTGGCGCGCACCTTCGCCGAGGCGGGAGCCAGCGTGGTGGCACTCGATCTGCAACTGGCCGAGGCGCTACCCGGCAACGTGAAGGGGGTGGTGATCGATGTGAGCGACAGCCAGGCCGTGACCCGCTGCTGCGAACAGCTGCTGGGCGAGGGGCTGGGGCCCGATGTGCTGGTCAATGTCGCCGGTGTACTGGCGACCGGCAGGCTCGATGAGGTGGATGACGCCCTCTTGTTGCGCACCTTCGCCGTCAATACCTTCGCCCCCTTCTACCTGATGCGGGCCCTGACCCCCTGGTTTCAGGGGCGGCGAAGGGGCGCCATCGTCAATGTCTCCTCCAATGCCGGTCGGGTGCCGCGAGTGGGGATGGGCATCTATGGCGCCTCCAAGGCGGCGCTGACCAGCCTGACCCAAACGGCAGGCTTGGAACTCGCTCCCTATGGGGTGCGCTGCAATCTGGTGTCGCCGGGCTCGACCCGTACCCCCATGCTGTACGGCATGTGGCAGGAGGGGGAGGCGGAGCAACGAGAGGGAGAGCAGCGCACCATCGCGGGTCTGCCCGAGCAGTTCAAGTTGGGGATCCCCCTTGGCAAACTTGGGACGCCGGCCGAGGTGGCCGCCTGCGTGCTGTTTCTTGCCTCCGATGCCGCCAGCCATATCACCCTGCAGGATCTGGTGGTCGATGGCGGTGCCACCCTGGGGGTCTAGCCCGCGCGCTGCCGATCTGGCAGGCGTGACACTCTCTTTATGGAGGAGGCCTGGCCTCCTCGCTTTTCAGCCATGCGAGCAGGGGCAAGTCACTGCTCGCTCGATCTTTGCGCAAGGACATTCCCATGGAACAGACAATGGCGATGCGCGCCACCCACCAGCCTGGTGATCACCCGCGCTGGCCGCTTACCACCGCTCAGGCGGGCATCTGGTTCGCCCAGCAAAAAAACCCGCAGAGCCCGGCCTGCAATACCGGTGAGTACTGGCTGCTGGAGGGGGCGCTGGCCGCCCATTATTTCACCCGTGCGGTGCGCCAGACCATCGACGAGATCCCCGGTCTGCACTGCGCCTTTGTGACCACTGCCGATGGCCCGCAAATGGTAGCTAATCCCGCCTGCTGGCAGCTGGCCGAGCGGGATCTGCGCAGCGAAGCCGACCCGCTCGCAGTTGCACAGGCCGAGATGCGTGCGCAGCTGGCCGTTCCCTTCAATCTGGCCGTGGGGCCGCTGTTTGCCACCACCCTCTATCGCCTTGCCGAGGGGCAGTGGGCCTGGTTTATCGCCGTGCACCATATCGCCATCGACGGCTTTGGCCTGAGCCTGCTCTGCCAGCGGGTGGCAAATTGGTATGAGGCGCTCTGTGCGGGCGAGCAACCGGCACCCTGCCATTATGCATCCCAGCAAGAGCTGCTGGCCGAGGAGGGGGCTTATCAGGATTCGCCGCGCGCCGCACGGGATCGCGATTTCTTCGTGCAGCAGCTGGCCAGGGTTGAGAACCCGGCGTCGCTCTCCCGCCGTCCGGCGCAAGGGCCGGGCCCCACTTATCGTTTCGAACAGCGGCTGGTTGGCCGCCAGTGGCAGGCATTGGTGGCGCGGGCCAGTCGCTCGGCCTGTCACCCCTACAGCTTGCTACTGGCGGCGGTGGCCAGCTATGTGCAGCGGATGAGCGGTGCTGGCGAGGTGGTGCTGGGTATTCCGCTGATGGGGCGGCTGGGCTCAGCGGCGGCCGATACCCCCTGCATGAAGGTCAATGTGCTGCCCCTGCGTATCGAGCTGAGTGGCACCAGCCGGGTAGGGGAGTGGCTGGCGCAGGTTGAGCGGCAATTTGCCGCCCTGCGCCGCTATCAGGGCTGCCGTCAGGAGTGGTTGCAACAGCGTCAGGCGGGCCAGCCGCTGTTTGGCCCTCAGGTCAACCTGATGCCCTTTGCCCGCACTCTGACCTTTGGTGAAGGACACAACCAAGTTCGTGGCGAGGTACAGGTGCTGGCGGCGGGGCCGGTGGAGGAGTGTGCCTTCTACTTTGCCGAGGAGGCAGGCGCTATGACCCTGACCCTCGAAGCACATCAGGGGCGCTTCAGCCAACAGGAGAGTGAACGTCATCTGGCCCGACTGCTGGCCTATCTGGCGGCCTGGAGTGAGGCGGATGACGAGGCCCTGGCGGTGCGTTTGCCGCTGCTGCTGCCTTGCGAGCAGGCTGAGCTGGCGCGCTGGAACCAAACCGACCATCCGTTGCCGACCACCACCCTGAGCGCACTGCTGGCCGAGGGGCTGGCGGCGGCAGATCAGAGCTCCATCGCGCTGGAGTGTGGCGCCGAGCGTTGGAGTGTGGCCCAGCTGCGCCAGCGCACCCGCCAGCTGGCCAGCTATCTGGCGGGGAGGGGCGTGGGCCCCGGTTGCCGGGTTGCGGTGGTGATCCCGCGCTCTCCCGAGCTGATCCTCGCCCAGCAGGTAATCATGGCGGTGGGGGCCGTCTATGTGCCCGTTGATCCGGACTATCCGGCGGAGCGGATCGGCTACATTCTGGCCAGTAGCGATCCCGCGCTGGTGTTGACCAGCCATACGCTTCAGATGCCGCTCGATGTGGCCGTACCACTTGTCTGCCTCGATGCCCCCGGTGTGGCAGAGCAGCTGGCGACGATAGAAGTGGCGGCGATAGCACCTTGCAATCTGCCAGCCCCCAGGCCGGAAGATGCGGCCTACATCATCTACACCTCCGGCTCGACCGGTCGGCCCAAAGGGGTGGTGGTGAGCCACGGCGCCATCGTCAACCGGCTGATCTGGATGCAGCACATGTATCCTATCGGCCCGGCGGATCGGGTGCTGCAAAAGACCCCGGCCGGTTTCGATGTCTCCATCTGGGAGTTCTTCTGGCCCTTTATGACCGGTGCGCGGCTGGTGCTCGCCAAACCGGGGGGGCACAAGGATCCCGCCTACCTTGCCGAGCTGATTGAGCAGGCTGGGATCACCACCTTGCACTTTGTCCCCTCCATGCTGCAGATCTTCGTCGCGCAGGCCGAGCCTGCCCGTTGCCGCGCCCTGCGGCAAGTATTCTGCTCCGGTGAGGCGCTGCCCGCGGATCTGGTGCCGCGCTGGTATGGGGCATTTTCAGCCCCCCTGCACAATCTCTATGGCCCGACCGAGGCGGCGGTGGATGTCACCTGGTATCCCTGCCGGGCAGATGAGGCGGTGACCAGCGTGCCCATTGGCTATCCGGTCTGGAATACCTGCATCCACATTCTCGACCCCTGGTTACAGCCGGTGCCCCCCGGTGTGGCGGGGGAGCTCTGGATCGGTGGCGTGCAGGTGGCGGATGGCTACTTTGGCCAGCCCGAGCTCACCGCCGAGCGCTTTATTGCCAACCCCTTCGGGGCGGGGCGGCTCTATCGCAGCGGCGATCTGGCCGCCTGGCGCGAGGATGGCGCCATCGAGTATCTGGGGCGCCTCGATTTTCAGGTGAAGATCCGCGGTCAACGCATCGAACTGGAGGAGATCGAGCATGTGCTGCTGCGCCATCCCCTAGTGGCGCAAGCTGTGGTGCTGGCCCCCGAATTTGCCCCCGGCGATCGCCGTCTGGTGGCCTATGTGGTGGCCGCAGATAGCAGAGAGCTGACGCTGGCCGAGCTGACGCCCGCCCTTGGCGCTGCCTTGCCCGACTACATGGTGCCGGGGCTGTTGGTGACCCTGGCCGAGCTGCCGCTCACCCCCAATGGCAAGCTGGATCGCAAGGGGCTGCCGTTGCCCGATATGGCGTCAGTGGTCGGTCAGTCATTGCCGAAAACCCTGCTGGAGGAGCGGCTCTGTCGCCTCTTCGCCGAGCTGCTGGGGCTGGCACGGGTCGGCGCCGACGATAACTTCTTTGCCCTCGGCGGCCACTCCCTGCTGGCGGCGCAGCTGGTGGTGCGTATTGAGGAATCAATCGGACAGGATCTCACTCTGGCCAGCCTGTTCGAAGCGCCGAGCCCCGCCCTGCTGGCGCGCCGTCTTGGCGGCGAGCGGGAGGCCATGCCCATGCTGTTGCCCCTGCGGGCGCCCAGTGCGCAGTCGGGCGCATCAGGCCCCACCCTCTTTTGCGTCCATCCCGCCGGTGGGCTCGGTTGGTGTTATGCGCCGCTGGTGCCCCATCTGCCGGCCGACATGGCGGTCTATGCCCTGCAGGCGCGGGCACTCTGCCAGCCGGATGCCCCGCTGCCCGACAGCTTCGACGAGCTGGCCCTCGACTATGTGACCGAACTGCGTCGTCAGCAGAGCGAGGGGCCCTACTGGCTGCTCGGCTGGTCGCTCGGGGGTATGCTGGTGCACCGGATGGCCGCCATGCTGCAAGAGCAGGGACAAGAGGTGGCCATGGTACTGCTGCTCGATGCCTACCCCTGTCAACAGTGGCAGACCCAGCCGTTGCCCGACGAACAGCGGATGCTTGATGCGCTGCTGCGGATGGGGGGCATTGCGGTTGCGGACGAGGCGCTGGATTCCCTCACTCGTGACGAGGTGGTGGCCCGGCTGGGGGCGGAGGGGAGTGCGCTGGCCATGCTCGACGAGCAGGTGGTGAGCGCCATGATTGAGCTGGTTGGCCACAACAACCGGCTGATCCGTGAGCCGGTCGACTACTGCTATCACGGGGAGGTGATCTTTATCGAGGCGTTAGCCTCCCGCCAGCCCTGGCTGGATGGGCGCGGCTGGGCGTCGCTGACAAAAGGTGAAATCCGCTATGAGCGCTTCCCCTGCCTGCATCAGGAGATGGTGCATCCCGACTGGCTGGCAAAGATAGGCGCCCTTATTTGTGAGCGGGTCGATGGGGTCGGGCAACAACCGCACATCCGGCAGGAGGGCGACGCATGACCCCGGTTGCCGCCATCCGGGAAGCCTTGCTGGCGGGCAAGCTGGTGGGGCTGGGGGAGCCGCATTGGCATCCGGATTTTATCCGGCGCCAGCACGCCTGGCTGTGCGATCCGGCGCTCTGGGGAATCATGACCGATCTGGTGCTGGAGTGCGGCAACCGCCGCCATCAGGGGCTGCTCGATGCCTGGCTGGCGGGGGAGGAGTACTGGCAGGGGGAGCCGCTGACGCTGGCACGGCTCTATCCGGTCTGGCTCGACTCCAGCGCCTTTCCCGCCTGGATGGCCCTCGAGTTTCCGGCTCTCTTCACCGCCCTGCGCCAGAGCAATCTGGTGCGCCCTGCACATGTGCGGCTGCGGGTGCATCTCTGCGAGCCCTCATTCGAGTGGCAGAAGATGAGCCCGGAACGGTGGCAGCAGCACAACAGGGGGCGGGATCAGGCGCTGGCCGACCATCTGTTTACTCTTCCCTCGCGCGGGGTGGTGGTGCTGGCGGGGGCGCGCCATCTGCTCAAAGCTGCAGGGGATCCGCACTTTACGCAGCCGACCCTGGGCCAGTTGCTGGAAGCGGCACGGCCGGGTTGGCTGCAGGTGCTTCACCCCTGGCCAATGGTTGATGAGATGGGAGATGAGGAGGAGAGGGTGAGCGAACTGGCCGGGATCGCGACGGCCGACCTCTATCCCCACTGGCCGGAACATCCACCGCTGGAGACCCTCATCGACAGGCTGGTGCGCGTGGCTGACAGGGGGCGGGAGATGCGAATTTGCCCTACCTTGCTGGCCGAACCCTGGCGCCGCCACTTGCTGAGTCGCGCTCACCTGCTGCCAGCCGGCATGGCCCGCCAGCTGCAACACTGGCTGGCGTAACTGCTGGCTGGCGTAACTGCTGGTTGGAGTAACCGCTGACTTGAGTAACTCAAGGGGGAGCCAGGCTCCCCTTTTCCACAGTTGGCATCCTGTCTTCAGCGCTGCAAAGTTGCACCATTTACGGCATACCTTGCCACTCATCGCCGAAAATTCAGCTCCTTCGCTACTTTAAAGAAGTTTCTACTGGTCTTACCTGAATGAATTCCTTTGCTTTTTATTTAACAAGGTATTTACATCTAGGTGTCACCAGTATCGGTGACGCTCACAACGGCAAGGAGCCAGTTATGACCCATGTCGACATCCCTTTCCTTCGTTACCTCGATGCGGAAGGGTGCCCGGTCGCCACCTTACCGACCTGGCTGGACAAGGCGATACTGCACACCTTCTACCGCAATATGGTGATGGTGCGCAGCTATGACAAAAAAGCGATTGCGCTGCAACGAACCGGCAAACTCGGTACTTTTCCCTCCCATCTCGGCGCAGAAGCCGTGGGGATTGGCATTGGTCTGGCCATGCAGCCGCAGGATGTCTACGTCCCCTACTATCGGGACATGCCCACCCTCTATGTGCGGGGCGTACCGATGGAGAAAAACCTGCAATATTGGGGCGGTGACGAGCGGGGCAGTTCTTTTCTCAAGCTCGATGGGACTCCCTCTGAAGATCTCCCGATTTGCGTCCCCATCGCCACCCAGATCACCCACGCCTGTGGTATTGCGTCTGCCTTCAAACTGCGAAATCAACCGCGGGTTGCCGTGGTCACCATCGGCGATGGCGGCACCTCCAAGGGGGATTTTCTGGAGGGGCTCAACTGCGCCGGGGTATGGCACCTGCCGATGGTCATCATAGTCAACAACAACCAGTGGGCCATCTCGGTGCCACGCAAGCTGCAATCAAGCGCTCCTACGCTGGCCCAGAAGGGGATTGGTGCAGGGGTGCGCAGCCTGCAGGTGGATGGCAACGATGTGGTCGCGGTCTACGATGCCGCCCGCAGTGCCGTCGAACGGGCCCGCAGCGGCAAGGGGCCGACTTTGATCGAGGCGGTCAGTTATCGCCTCGGCGATCACACCACGGCCGACGATGCCACCCGCTATCGCGACGGTGCCGAGGTCGAGGCGGCCTGGGCCAAGGAGCCGGTCAAGCGGCTGCGCCAGTTTATGCACAGCCAGGGCTGGTGGGATGAGGAGCAGGAGCAGAGCCTGCTGGCTGAAGCCGCCCGAGAGGTAGAACAGGCGGTGGCCCGTTATGAGGCGATGCCCCCCCAGCCGCCGGAGGCAATGCTCGACTACCACTACGCTAGCCTGCCCGCCGAACTGTTGCCCCAGCGCGAGCGAGTGATTGCCAAGGGGATGAAGCAGGAGGTTGGCCATGAGTGAGATCAGTTTGCTGGAAGCGGTCAACATGGCCCTTCACTACGAGATGGAGCACGACCCGGATGTGGTGGTGCTGGGCGAGGATGTGGGGGTCAACGGCGGGGTGTTTCGCGCCACTGTGGGCCTGCGCGACAAGTTCGGTTTCAAGCGAGTGATTGACACGCCGCTGGCCGAGGGATTGATCGCCGGGGTGGCGGTCGGCATGGCGACCCAGGGGCTCAAGCCGGTGGCGGAGTTCCAGTTTCAGGGCTTCATCTTCCCCGGGATGGAGCAGATCATCTGTCAGGCGGCGCGGATGCGAAACCGTACCCGTGGCCGTCTCTCCTGCCCCCTTGTCTATCGCTCCCCTTATGGCGCGGGCATTCACTCGCCGGAACACCACAGCGAGAGCGTCGAGGCGCTGTTTGCCCATATCCCTGGGTTGCGGGTGGTGATCCCCTCCAGCCCGAGACGCGCATATGGCTTGCTGCTCTCGGCCATCCGCGATCCGGATCCGGTGATGTTTTTCGAACCCGATCGCATCTATCGCTCGATGAAATCCGAAGTGGTGGATGACGGTGTCGGCCTGCCGCTGGATGTTTGCTTCACCCTGCGCTCGGGCCGGGATATCACGGTAGTGGCCTGGGGAGCCTGCATTCAGGAGGTGATGCGGGCGGCGAACCTGCTGGCCGAGCAGGACATCCAGTGCGAAGTGCTGGATCTGGCCACCATCAAGCCGCTGGATATGGCGACCATCCTCACCTCGGTGCGCAAGACCGGCCGGCTGCTGGTGGTGCACGAGGCGTGCGGCAGCTTCGGGGTCGGGGCTGAAATTGTGGCGCGGGTGACCGAGCAGGCACTTCCCTCCCTCAAGGCGCCGCCCAAGCGGCTGACCGGCGTGGATGCCGCCGTTCCCTACTATCGCAACGAAGCGTATTACCTCATCACCGAGCAGGATATTGCCGATGCCGCTCACCAGCTGATGGAGAACCAGTGGCTATGAAATTTTTCAAATTACCGGATCTGGGTGAAGGATTGGCCGAAGCCGAGATCGTCGAATGGAAGGTGAGTGCCGGGGATACCGTCGCGGTCGATCAGGTGCTGTTGTCGGTGGAAACCGCCAAGGCGCTGGTGGATGTGCCCTCTCCGGTGGCCGGGGTGATCGCCCGTCTCTGTGGCGCCGAGGGGGATATCCTCCATATCGGTGCGCCGCTGGTGGAGTTCGAGGGGGGCGAGGATGATGGCACTGTGGTGGGCAAGGTCAGTGCCCATCAACAGCATATCGAGGATCACTTCGTGGTGGGGGCCATAGCCCCGGGTGGCGCGCTGGTGCAAGCCATGCCAGCCGTGCGGTTGCTGGCGCAGAAGCTGGGTCTGGATATCGACCGAATAAAGGGGAGTGGCAGTGGTGGCATGGTGACCGAGCTGGATGTGCAACAGGCATTCGAGGCCCAGCAGAGCAGCGGCAACGAGTTCCTCAAAGGGTCACGGCGGGCCATGGCCAAGGCGATGGAGCTCTCTCATCAGACGGTAGTGCCGGTCAGTATCACCGACGAGGTGGATTTGCGTCACTGGCGGCCTGATGAGGATGTGACGGTGCGCCTTATCAAGGCCATTGGCGTTGCGTGCCGCGCCGAACCCTCCATGAACGCCTGGTTTGATGGCGAAACCCTGTCAAGGCGGCTGTTCAACGAGGTCAATGTGGCCATTGCGGTGGACTCCAAACATGGTCTCTATGTGCCGGTGATGGAGAACGTGGCCGAGCGGGAGGGGGCTGATATCCGGCAGGGGCTGGATCGGATGATCGCCGATGTGAAGGCGCGAGCGGTGCCCCGTGAGATGTTGCAGGGGGCGACCATTACCCTCACCAACTTCGGCGCCATCGCAGGGCGCTACGCCAGCCCTATCGTCACACCGCCGCAGGTGGCCATCATAGGAGCAGGCAAACTGTTCGAAAAAGTGGTGTTCATTCATGGTGAAGCGCGTCCGGTCAGAACCTTGCCACTGTCGATGACATTTGACCACAGAGCATGCACTGGCGGGGAGGCTGCCCGTTTTCTCAAGGTGCTGGTGGATGCACTGGAAGCCGCCACGCTATAGACAGTTGTGCCCTGCCATTGGCAGGGCACAAATTTGTTTGCGTAATCGACAAAGCTGCGTATAATTCACTCCAGCTTGAAAGGGCGATAGTTATGTCAATGAATACGATGTTTTACATCTTGTCCTGTTGTTCATAGTCATCCCGTTTTTTAAGCTTTATCCGCTGAAAAGCATAAGTAATTATTTTGAATACAGGTTTAAAGATATGTCTAACATGATCACCGGTACCGTTAAGTTTTTCAACGAAACCAAAGGTTTTGGCTTCATCCAGCAAGAAAACGGCCCGGACGTTTTCGTTCACTTCAGCGCAATTCAAGGTGCCGGCTTCCGCACCCTGGCTGAAGGTCAGCGCGTACAGTTCTCCGTGACCACTGGTCAGAAAGGCCCGCAGGCTGAGAACGTAACTGCTCTGTAATTCTTACAGAATTTAAGAAAGCCGTGGTACCTCTGGTGCCACGGCTTTTTGTTTATCTGGCCCCTGCACTAATTCATAAACTCTTTCATCATGTCGCTATCGTTGCTGCTTATCTCCCTTCTTACCCCGATCTCCGATACGCCGGTAGCGGTTCAATCCGCGATGGAAGCACAGGTGATCTGCCAGCAATTTGTCCAAGTTCGGATGGGCGCGGCGTTACAACCCGATGAGGTGAATGCGCGACTTGTGCCTGAAAGGGAGGGGGAGTGGTTGGTCGATGGCAAAGTGAAAGGACCCGAAGGTCCTTTGCTGTTTGCTTGCCATCTTCATCAAGGCGAGCGTTGGGAGCTACTTAACTTTTCGCTCTGGGCACCACAGCCGATTAAAGGGGCTTGAGTGCGACCAGCAGGTGCTGCAGGTGTTCCACCATGGTCATGCCGAACGGGGTGAGATAGCCGCCATCTACTGCGCTGATGAGCCCCTGCTGATGCAGACGGGCAGCTGCCTGGCACAGCTCGTCAGACATATCGCTGCGTAATTTAATCCCCAAACTCATGTTGGCCGGATCAAAGCATGCCAGTATTTTCAAATCGTTGACAAATTCGTTAGAAACCTGGTCGATCCCAATCATGGATTCACTCCTTACGCTAAAGATGTATGCAAACTAGCATCCCCGAATCCACTTTAGTGGGCGCTGGTTCAAATTATTGATCTTTGGCTGGATTGCTCGTTTCAAATGCTGTTTTTTTCGGCGGAATCAAATGCTTGGCCAACTGGCTTCACCAAGGGTCTTACCACTGTAAACGTGATAGGATAAGGCACTTTTTTACATAGTGCGGCCCGTTGGCGGCTGTGCGCTTAGTTCAAGGTATCGCTCATGGTCAAGATCACTCTGGTATCCCTGCTGCATTCACTTTGTCCCCGTTTTCCGGTCTACCCCACGTCTTTATTGACGTCACTGCTGGATGCTCATCAGGGGGAGGTGTGGTTGCCTGCGCGCAAGGGCGCCGATATCGCGGTGCTACGCAAGCATGTCAAAGGGGCGGTGGCACATGAGCTGGCGTCACTCAATTCCGGCTGGTGTGATTTTGCCGCCAGTGACAGCGGTGACACACCCGAGCTGGATGCGTTGGCCAACTACGACACCGAGATGATGGATAACCTGCTGATGTATTGGCACAGTGCGGCCAAGATCAACAGCCCGATCACCGATAACCTGTTTGAGCTGCGCCGTGAGGTTGTCGATGAGGCCCATGGGGTGAAACTCGCTGCCGCGTGGGAGCAACAACAGCAACTGCGTTTTGAGCAGCTGATGGCGATGGCGGCTAACGGCGGTGATCTGCTCTGTTTTGTCGAGGTTGAATCGGCCTATTGGTTGCGCCAGAAGCTCAGTGAGCAAACCGATATCACGCTTTGCTCGCCCTCAATTGCCTGATGGCAATGATGGTGGGAACGGTTGTTGGCAATCGTTGCCAATGATGCAGTAAGGGTGAGGCGATGGGGTCGGCAGACGAGTGTCTCCATGACCTGATGACGTCCGCTAACGTCGAGAAAGATGGCCCGTGACGGGCCATCTTTGTTAAGTGCAGATCAGAGGATCAGAAGGTGATATTGGTCGAGATCCAGAAGCGGCGCCCTTCCTGATTATTGTTGTATTCGTTGGCATACTCGGTTTTGCCAGCGTCGTTATAGGCGTGGTACTGCAAGAAGTCTTCATCCAGCAAGTTGTAGATGGTGCCATTGACGGTGACATTCTCGCTGATCCGGTATGACGCACCCAGGTGGAACAGCGTAAATGCGTTGTAATCACCAAACGCCTCTTGCTCGGCACCGACCCCGCGCCAACGCTTGCTGCGATACTCACCCTGCAGCCAGGTATTCAGCTGGGCAGTGGTCTGCCAGTTCAGCTTCATGTTGACCATGTGTTTGGGGGTATCGGTCAGCTGCTGGCCCGCTTGCGAGCCCGATTTTTGCTCGCTATCGGTGAAGGTGTAGTTGGCTTTGAGATCCCAATACTCTGCCAGCGGAATGTAAGATCCTACCTCGACCCCTCGGGTAATGGCCTCGTCGATATTGACTGTCTGACCAAACTCTTTGATATCGTTCCAGCTGGTTCCTATATCGACACAGCCCGGCTGATTGGGCGCCTTGCTGTAGTGGCAGTTAGCTACCGGCGTGCCGCTGGCAATCTTGTCGTTGAAGTTATTCTGGAACAGGGTGAGGTTGGCGTTAAAGCCATTATCGGCCTGATAGTAGGCTGCCAGCTCCGAACTGGTGGTGGTCTCGGGTGTCAGGCTGGGGGTACCGATGAGCGGCAGGGCCCCTTGGCGGCCGAATCCGACGATGCCGCTGGTCAGTTGATCCAGGCGAGGGGTCTTGTAACCCTGGCTGACCCCCCCCTTGAAGGTCCAGTTGCTGCTGGCATTCCACACCAGATAACCACGTGGACTGAGCTGGCTACCAAACACACTGTGGTCATCATAACGAGCACCAACAGTGAGTGCCCAATCAGTCAGGAAGCGCCACTCATCTTCAGCAAACAGTGCCAGTTGCTTATGCTCGAACGGTGCTGTAGCAACCCCGTCGATCATCTCTGCTTTCCACCACTGGCCGCCGACCGAGAGGGTATTGTCACCCAGCACTGTGACCAGCTTGCTGTCGACTATGGTGTTTTCCAGCGCAAGGGTACGGGGAGCACCTGCCGTTTTCCCCGGAACACCTTTGGGCAGGGTCCGTCCTTCGGTATCGGTTTCACTGCGGGTAATGCTGCTGGAGAGGTTACCAAAACTGAAACGGCCATCGTGGGCCAGCACATATTGATCGCGGCTGTAGCGTTGCTGTTTCTCGTAACCACCGATCTTGGTCGGTGTATCCAGGGTGCCAAGCTGGCCCTCGCTGTTGTCATATTTTTGATTGCCGCGATCAATGTCCAGCCAGATATCCTGATTGCTGGTGGGGGTGAACGTCACTCTTCCACCCAGATTCTGAATATCAGATTTTACCGGGTTTGCCCCCATGATCGGTGTTTTTTCCAGGCCATTGGCGTCCTGATAGCGAATATCAGAGGCACTACGGTCAAACACACTGCCGCGCAGGGTCAGCCCCAATTTGTCTTCGATCAGGGCGCCGCTGGTATAGAAACTGACCGCTGCACTGTTGCCAAATTCCCGGTGCTGCTGTTGGGTATTTTCCAGGGTAAGGGCGCCCATCCACTCTTTGGCCGGTTTGCGGGTAATGATGTTGACGACCCCACCCATGGCATCTGAACCATAGAGGGTGGACATGGGGCCACGGATCACTTCGATACGCTCAATCGCCGCGACTGGTGGCATAAAGCTGTTGGCGGTTTCACCGAAGCCGTTGGGGGTCACGTTCCCCACGTTGTTTTGCCGACGACCATCGATCAGGATCAGGGTGTAGTCGCTGGGCATACCCCGCATGCTGATATTCAGGCCACCCGTCTTGCCGACGCTGCCTCCCACATCCACACCTTCCACATCGCTGAGTGCATCAGCAATGCTCGCCACGCGTTTTTGTTCCAGATCTTCGCGAGTGATAACAGTGATGCTGGCGGGCGCATCGGTTACCTTCTGCTCAAATCCGGATGCCGTGATCACCATGGTTTCATTGACTGCCTGGGCCGAGACTGCGCCGGCAGGCAGCAGAGCCATCGCGATGGCGTAACCAAGTCGGGACGGTTGAGGTATGGGCATGTGAACTCTCCTGTTGTTATTGGAATGCGACTGACGAGCCAACTCCGCTATTGTTCGCTACTGATAATCATTATCATCTTATGGCGGCAGCATTCTATGCAAACTCGGGTCGCGCAGAGAGTCATGTTTATGGAACCTGTCGTTCCAAAAAATGGAACTGGCGGGGTGACGTTGCTTCTCGTCTGGGATGTAGCCAATTAATCGACAGTTAATTTAAGGGAAATCAGTTAGTTACTCTTTATCTGCAGATAAGGGCGAAGAGAGCCCCGCCATGGCAAAAGCTTTTATTGTCAATCCAACTAATTAAACGGTATTGACAATGATTTGTATTTGCAATAGTTTGCCGCGGTTTATGATGACTACCTGCGGGAGCTTTTCTTTACCATGTCGAGCAAGTCTGCCCGTCCCTATCATGTGCCTCGCTGGGTTCGCCCTCTGCATACATACAGCTCCATGCTGATGCTGGTGATCATGCTCTTTTTCACTGTGACCGGATTGACGCTGAACAATCGTCAGTGGTTACCCGCAGCCTCCCCTTTGGTACATCAACGATTGGTATTGCCCGCCCAGTGGGTGGAAACCGGGTTATGGCAACAGGACCCTCTGTTGGCGGGTGCGCAGCTACTGCACTGGCTCCGCCAGCAAGATGTGCTGGCGGGTGGGGAAGCCGTCATGGAGTGGAATGCCGATGAGCAACTGCTCACCCTCGACATCAAGCGCCCCGGTGGCTACAGCCTGGTAGAAATTGAACCCGCGCTGGCAGAAGTGAGGATCGAGACTCAGCCAGCGGGTTGGCTGGCCCAGCTCAACGATCTTCATATGGGGCGTTACAGTGGCGAGCTATGGCGATGGTTCATCGACCTGTCAGCGCTGGTCATGTTGCTGTTTACCTTGAGCGGTTTCTGGTTGGTGTTGTCGCAACGCAAGCGTCGGATTGGCCTGTTTGGTCTCAGTCTGGCGGGCACGACCCTGATGGGCATGTTCTACCTCATTATCCTCTACTACTAAACGGAGTCCTGGATGTTCAAATCCACCACGCTGGCACTCGTGCTGGTGAGTGTGCCAGTTGCCGCTGAGGTGACCTTGTCACTGGAATTACCGCGCCATGAAGGTAGTCAATACCGCCCTTATGTAGCTGTCTGGGTAGAAAATCCCCAGCAACAGGCGGTGGCCACGCTCGCCGTCTGGCGCAAAGAGGCGGACTGGCTCAAGGATATGCGGCGCTGGTGGCGCAAGAGTGGCCGTTATGAGAATGGCCAGCCGGATGGTGTCTCCGGAGCGACCCGTAAACCCGGGGTTTACCAATTGCAGTGGGACGGCCGTGACCAGCAGGGCAACGCCCTGCCGCCGGGGCGTTACACCTTGCATATTGAAGCCGCTCGCGAGCATGGCAGCCGATCTTTGGTCAGCCAGGCGATTGAACTTGGACAAACAACCAGTTACCACCTCGAACCCGTCGCTGAACTGGGCGCGATCACCATCCACACCGGAGTTAAATCATGATTAACCGTTCCTTTGGCTGGGGTCTGCTGGCCCTGGTTGCCACCTCCGCTTCCGCGCATCCGGTCTGGATGCTGCCAAGTGAGTTCAATGTGTCGAGTGATTCCGCCCATTGGGTGACAGTGGATGGCACGGCATCCCACGGGGTATTCAGTTTTGACAAGCCGATAGGGCTGGACAATGTCACTGTCTATGATCCCGCAGGCAACCCCGCCAGGATCGGGCCCTATTACAAAGGGCAACGCCGCAGTGTGTTTGATCTGGCATTGAGCGAGGTGGGCACCTACAAGGTCGAGCTGCGTAATCCGCCTCGTTATGTCACCACCTACACCATTGGCAAGCGCAATACCGAACGGCGGATCATGGCCAACAAGCAGGAGGCGGCCGCTCAGGTGCCAGCCAAGGCGCAGGGGGTGACCACCTATGCCATGCAAAATATCAGCGCCTTCTATGTCACCCGCAACACGCCAAGCGATACCGTGTTCAAAAGCAGCGGCCAGGGGCTCGAGCTGCAACCATTGACCCATCCCAGCGATGTGGTGGTCGGTGAGGCCGCCCGTTTCCGCCTGACTTTCGATGGTCAGCCACTGGCTGAGCGCAAGGTGGAAGTGGTGGGGCATGGCACTCAGTGGCGTGATGGGCGCCAGCAGCAGGACGTGGTGAGCGATCAGGATGGTGTGGTGACATTCACCCCTGCCCAGCGGGGCCCACACCTGCTGTCTGCCAACATTGAGCAGGTCAGCCGTTCGCCACTGGCTGACAAGGTGGAGATCAACTACCTGCTGACCTTCGAGGTGCTGCCGCAATGACCCTGCTTAGCAAGTTGGCGATAGCTTTGACGTTACTGACGCCGCTGGCCGCTCAAGCCCACTATCCGGTGATGGATTGTGGTCGCGAGGGTGCCGAGCTGGTCTGCAAGGTGGGCTATAGCGATGGCACGTTCGCGACCGGTGCCGAGGTCGTCATGTATAGCTATGACGATGAAGTGCTGGCTACCGTCAAGGCCAATGGTCATTCCCAAGCACGTTTCACCGAGCCGAAAGGGGAGTTTTACATCCGCTTCGATGCCGGACATGAAGATCCAGCTGAATTTGATTATGCCGAGTTGCTCTGACATGACCGGTTACCGGGAGCGGGTGGCGCCGGACGATGGTCGCAACGAGAACCGTTGGGTGGCGATCTTCACCATCGCACTCTTGTTGTGTGGCGTGGTGGGGATCTGGCTGCGCCAGGAGCCTGCCACGCCAGTGGTGCAGACTCCGCAACTGACCCTGTCCGCGCGTCAGCAGCTCACCGAGCTCACCATCGCCCTTGATGAAGCCCGCTTTATGGCCAGTGACGGGCGCTGGCCTGCGCTGGCCGCCATGGCGCAAGCACAGATCCCGCCTTTTCACGAGGGTGACTGGCAGGAGCTGGCCAATGGCTGCTGGCTGGGGCCTCGCCTTGGCCATGCTGATGGGCGCTGGCTATTGTCGCTGCCTGCCAACGCCATTTTTATGGCTGGCGAGGGGGTATCCGGTACCCCTGATTGCACTACACCTACCCACTGGATTTCGATGACACCATGATGCGTTTCTTTCTGAGCCTGACCTTGCTGCTGACCAGCCTTACGGTGTGGAGCAAACCGCTGACCGTGGGGATCACCCTGCACCCTTATTACAGTTATGTGCACCATATTGTCGGTGATCGGGCCAAGGTCATTCCGCTTATCGAGAGTGGCTTCAATCCCCACAGTTATGAGCTGCAACCGAGCGACCTCAAGCGACTGGCCACCATGGATGCGCTGGTACTCAATGGTATCGGCCATGATGAGTTTGCGGTGCATGCCCTGGATGGTCTGGCGTTGCCCAACCTGACCCGCATTTATGCCAATGCCGATTTGCCGCTGCTCGCCACCGGCAAAGGGAGTTACAACCCCCATACCTTTGTCTCCATTGATGCGGCGGTGCGTCAGGTCTATACCATTGCCCGCGAATTGGGACGGCTCGACCCGGAAAATCGGGATTACTTTCAGCAAAATGCCCTGACCTATGCCCGCAGTTTGCGTGCCATCAAGAATCGTTACCGGGCCGAGTTGCTGGCGCTGGATCTGGCCAGTGTGCGTATTGCCAGTACCCATAATGCCTACGGCTACCTGCTGCAAGAGTTTGGCATCGGCATCGACACCGTCATTGAACCTGCCCATGGGGTTGAGCCGAATGCAACCCAGTTACAACAGACCATAGCGCGGATCAAAGCGGCCAATATTCAGGTGCTGTTTACCGAACTCGATATGGATAACCGCTACGTAGAACTGATCCAGGACGCCACCGGGATCCGGATTTACCACTTCTCCCACATGACCTTTGGTGACTATGACCCGGCCCTGGTGAGCCGGGAGATGGAGCACAACCTCAAGACCCTGGTCAAGGCGCTGTCACTGGCGGCGCAGGCGAGCTGATGGGGCCCTCAATCATCTTGCAAGGGCTGGCCTTGTCACTCAATCGGGTATCTATTCTCAAGCCGATCGATGGCACCTTCGAGGCGGGAAAACTGCATGCCATCGTCGGTCCCAACGGGGCGGGCAAATCCTCTCTGCTCAAGAGTGTGCTCGGTCTGAGACCCCATAGCGGCGAGGTATTCAGAGAGTGGCCGGGGGCGCCGGGGCCGGTGGCCTACGTGCCTCAGCAGAGCCAGTTTGAGCCATCCCTACCCATTACCATCAACGAATTTCTGCTCGCCACCTTCTCTCGTCGTCCGCTCTGGTTACCGATGAGCACTGCGGCAAAAAGCCGGATCGAGCGCCTGTTGGCGCACGTCGGGCTCAGCGGCAAGGGGCACTTGCGTCTCGGTCAACTCTCTGGGGGGGAACGCCAGCGGTTGCTGTTGGCGCAGGGGCTGGATCAGCAGAGTCAACTCTGGTGTCTGGATGAACCCATGACCGGGCTCGATCAAGAAGGACAAGAGATGGTTAACCGCTTGCTGCTACAACTGCGTGCACAGGGGGTCACCATGCTGGTGGTTCACCATGATATGGCCTGGGTGAGGCGCTATGCCGATCGGGTGTGGCTCATCGATGGTGGTCTGGTTGCGGTCGGCACGCCGGATGAGATATTTGCTCACTCCCCGCAGGAGGTCGCGTGATGGAGGGTTTGCGTCAATGGGTCTTCGCCCTCTTTGAAAGCGGCTATTTGCCCGAGATGTTCCAGTATGCCTTCCTGACCAATGCCCTGGTGGCGGCCTTGTTGATGGGGCCTTTGCTCGGGGCACTGGGCCCGCTGGTGGTGGTCAAACGACTGGCGTTTTTCTCCGAAGCGGTCGGGCATGGTGCCCTGACTGGCGTCGCGCTGGGGATCCTGCTGGGGGAACCCGCCACGGCGCCGCTGGTGGCGCTGTTTTGTTTTTGCACCCTGTTTGCCTTGCTGTTGCACTGGGTCAAGAGCCGCACCCAGATCCCCTATGATGCGTTGGTGGGGGTGTTCCTCTCGTTTGCCATCGCGCTGGGGGCGGCCTTGCTGCTCTATGTGGCCAAACGGGTCAACGTACACATTCTGGAAAACGTGCTGTTTGGCTCCATTCTGACCGTCAAGGATCTCGATCTGCTGGTGTTGCTGGTCATTGCCATCCCGGCACTGTTGATGTTGCTGCGAGGCACCAATACCGCCCTGCTGGCGAGTCTGGCCCCTGAACTGGCCCGCAGTCGCGGGGTGTCGGTGCGTCTCTATGACTATCTGTTTGTATTGCTGATTGCGTTGATGACGGTTGCCTCGGTCAAGGTGATTGGCGCCATTCTGGTGGGGGCGCTGCTGCTTATCCCCGCGACCGCAGCCCGACTGGTGAGCCGCAGTGGTGCCCAGTTTTTCTGGCTATCGGTGCTGTTTTCTACCCTCAGCTGTTTATTGGGCATTTTGATACCGATGGCTGGTGCCCTGCCACTCCCTTCCGGGGCGGCCATCGTGATGTTTGCCTCGCTCTTTTTTGTGCTTGCCCTCGGCTATCGTCGCTGGAGAACCATTGAATGAAGTTTCTTATCCCTCTGCTGCTCAGCGTGTTGGCATTACCGCTCTGGGCCGCGCCGACTGTGGTCAGTGCCGTACCCGTGCTGCACGGGATCAACCTGTCACTGTTGGCCGATACCGGCATCGAGGCACGTTACCTGCCACCCGCCAGATTGCCCCTTAACCGGATCCCCGGCTGGCTGAACAAGGTGGATGTGGCCACCCTGGGGCAGGCGGATGCCCTGCTGACCATGGAGTCGTTGCAACCCGAGCTGGCGATGTATCCCCTGTTGCGCCAGCGTCAGATCCGCATTGTACCGATCGATGTGGCCCAGGAGTTGGCGCCAGCAGGCGCCAAAGTGACCCTGCGACCGGACGGGGAGGGCGATTACTTCTGGCTCGATTTTGGCAACCTGACCCTGATGGGCAATGTGGCCGCGCGGGATCTGGCGCGGGTGTGGCCAGCCCAGAGCGAGCAGATTGAACGCAATCGCCAGCGACTGCTGCGGGCGGTGCAGGGCAGTGCCATGGCCATCGATAACCTGTTGCTCGAACACAATGTGGCCAGTCTGGCGGTGGCTGATGAGCGCTTGATGCCACTGGCGTTGGCGCTCGGTTTGCCGCTGGTGGCGGAACAGGATGCAGATCTGGTGTTGACCAGCCGTCCCGCCAAGGGGGAGGCGCGTCGGATGTGGCAACCGGATCCCTTGCTGCGGATGGGGGGGCAATCGATCGAGGTCTGGTTGGCGCAAAACCAGCAGGCGTTGAGTCACCAGCTTGCCCCATCAGCAGATTGAGCAAGGTCGCTGAATGCTGGATCTGATCGAGATAAAAATATTTTGTGCCGTGGTCGATAGCCGTGGGCTGACGGCTGCCGCCGATACCCTTGGCATGCCGAAATCGACCATGAGTCGGCGCCTGGCCCAACTGGAACGGCGGGTTGGTCAGCCGTTATTACGTCGGCAGAGCAATCGGCTGCAGTTAACCGAAGCCGGTCGACTATTTGAATCCTATGCCCGGCAAATGTTGCGACTCTCGCAGCAAGGATTGCAGGTGATAGAAGATCTGCGGGAAGAGGTGAGCGGGGAGCTGCAGGTGCGCTGTCATCCCGTCTGTGCCGAGCCATGGTTTGTGGCCGCGCTGGAATCATTTCTGGATCGCTACCCGGGGGCGCGGATCACCCTCAAGACCGAGGATAAGCTGCCCGTCAATGGTGCCAGCCAGGGTGCTATCTGGTGCTGGTTTGGCGCCGATCCCGAGAGTGATCTGCGTTATGAGTCGTTGGTGCAACTGCCTGCGTCACTCTATGCCAGTCCCGCATATCTGGCCCAGCAACCGCCGCTGCTGCATCCCGGAGATCTGATCACCCATGACTGGATCGGCGGGGAGCTGTGTGTCAGCGAGGGGGTGCTACTACGGCATCGGCAGCAAGGAGAGTATCTGTGCCAGCCAACCTCTGCCCGTTTGCTGTTTGATGATGTCGGCATGAGGATGAGCGCCATGTGCCGTGGACGAGGTATCGGAATTGTGCCAGATATCCGTGTCCGGGCGTTGAACCAGGCTCATCCGGACAGCCTGGTGCCTTGCTTGCCCGGGTGGCAGGCTGCGCCCTGGCAGATGGGATTGCTCTATCCTTATGGGCGGCAGCCGCGCAAAGTGAGTGCGTTACTCGCGCATATTCGTAGTGCGATCCCGCCAGCCTGGCGTGGGTGCAAGCTGGACAAGCTGCCGACAAGATGTGAACATGACGCCCTTTATCGAGAGAGAGACTTGGCCAATGAGCTATGAACTGAGTGACACCGAGCGCAATGCCGCGCTGCAACTGAATGCTGACTACCGTTACGAGCACTTCATCAGCAAGCTGGTCGAGCATGAAGAGCTGTTCGTGCTGACCGACGAGCATGGCGTCATGATGCTGACCACCGACGATGAAGATTGCATCCCGGTATGGCCGCACCCTGAGTACGCCCAGGCGTGGGCCGAAGGGGAGTGGGCTGAGTGCAAGCCGCAGTCCATCACCCTCAAGGTGTGGCTGGAGCGCTGGGTTGACGGTATGGAGCAGGACGAGCTGTGTGTTGCCGTGTTCCCGACCCCGGATCAGGAAGGCATCGTACTGGAGCCGGGCGACGTGGCTGACGCCATTGCCGAGAAGCAGGCCAAGCGCGCCTGATCACCGCTGCATTCGCAACACCGGTTGCCAACAAAGACCCCGCTAGCTAGCGGGGTCTTTTGTTTTAAGGCCTTTTGCCGAGTGAACTGGCGCTATCAGGGCTGGCGATAGGTGGTGTCAATAATGGGATCGGCAGGGAAGGTCTGGCCGCTCTTGATGGCTGCTTTTGTTTCAGTTTTCACCTGTTGGTCGATCCACAACAGGCCGCCATAGCTGTAACCGCTGTTGTCGCCACCGAGGGGCCAGTAGAGCAACTCGCTCTTGGGGGTTGCGGGCACCTTGGGCAGTTTGAGCCAGCGCCAGGCCCCTTCCCGGGTGTAGGGCACCTGATAGGCGGGGACGAAGCTGGCCAGCTCATAGAGCCGCTGCTGGATCTGCCGCGACAGGGTCGCCTTTTTGGCAAAATCAAACTCCTTGTCGTACTGCTCCACCAGCGCCGTGATGGTGTCGTCATCGATGTTCATGATGTTGTTGGTTTGCGGCTTGTTGGCGTTGACCTTGTGGAAGAACTCCCAATAAGCGGGATAGCGACCGCCGCTCCAGGCCATCCAGGCACTCTGGTGTTTTTTCTCCAGCATCGATTTGAAACCGGCCGAGGCATCCATCAGATTGAGTTCGAGATTGAGCCCCGCCTTCTTGGCCTCTTCCCGCAGCAAAGTGAGCCGCTGGGCGTGCTCTGCGGTGGTGTAGGTGATGGCGAGGGTCAGTGACAGCCCCTTGTCGTTTTGCAAAATTCCCTGTGGCCCTGCCTTGTTGAAACCGGCCTTGGCAAAGTATTGCCGTGCCAGTTTGGGATCGAACGGACGGGCCTTTATCTCGCTGTTGGTAAACTCCCCCTGGCCGGAGCCATAACTGTTGAGGCGCTGGTAGTCCCCCCGCAGCAGGGTGGTGAGCATCTTGTCGAGGTTGAGGGCATGCTGGATCCCGAGCCGTACATCGAGATTGCTCAGCAGTGGATCGGCGGTGTTGAGATAGAGCCCCATCGGCGATTGCGGGGTCTGGTTGTAGAACCAGGTACGCTCGATATAACCCTTTTCGAACTCTGCGGTTTTGGTCTTGTCGTGCCACCAGTTGGGCATCACCAGCGGGAAGCTGTCGAGATCGCCGCGCAGGAAGTGCTGCCAGGCGATGTTCAGATCCCTGAGCACCTTGATCTCGATCCGCGCGGGATTGAAGCGATGCTGGAAGTAACGCTCGTCATCCCCCCACCAGTTTTCAATTCGCTTGAAGGTAACCGACTTGCCCTTTTTCACCTGATCGAGCTGATAGGGGCCGGTGACCGGCAACACCTTCCAGTTGTACTCCTTGACCCAGTTGGCGGTGAGCTTGATGGCGTGGCTCGGCTCCGGGCTGATGGGCAGTGACTCGAGCAGATCCTGGCGGCTCTTTTCGGTGCCGCTGGTGATGGCCAGGGTGTGATCATCAAACTTGGTGATATCGGTTATTTGGGTGCTGTAGTAGTTGTTGTACCAGGGGTCGTTGATCTCCTTGCTGCGCATCATCTTGAGGGTAAAGAGCCAGTCATCGGCGGTGACCGGTTGGCCGTCTGACCAGCGCGCCTTGGGATTGATGCGAAAATAGAGAGTCTTGTTGTCGGCGCCGAAGGCCCACTCGTTCGCCAGCATCGGCATGGGGTTGCCGGTGACGGGGTGGGTGCTCAGCAGTGGCAGGTTGCTTTCTCGCACGTAACCGGCAAAGCCGCCGTTGGAGTCGGGGCCATATTTGCGCAAGGTCAGGGGGAAGCTGGTCATAAAGGTGCGAAAGGTGCCGCCGCCCTTGGCGGCCGGATCGGCATAGAGAGGATCCTGGTTGTTGCTCTCCCACTTCAAGTCGGCGGGCAGCGTGGCACTCCAGCCAAACGGGCTCCAGCACAGGGTTAGGGTGATGGCGGTGGCGCGAATGATTGGAGGGAGGCTGCGCCCCCCGGCGGTGATGGTCGATGGCATGTCCTTGCTCTCCTGAAAGTCTGCTTCCTGCAGCTCACGCACTGGTGATGTCAGTCCCGATGGGGACTGGCTCATCATGAAAATTTTATCCTGTCAGGTCAATGAAATAGCGCAAATTGGCTGGCGCTCATCAGGTCGCACTCTGTGGTTTGAACCAGCGCAGTCGGCTACCCAGCAGATGCACCACAAAGCCGAGCAGCACCAGACCTGAACCCAGCCACTGCAAGGGGGTCGGGTGTTCATCGAGTAGCAGGGCGGCCGCCACCATGCCGACACAGGGGATCAGCAGGGAGAGCGGTGCCACTTGTGCCACCGGATAGCGCATCAGCAGCCGTCCCCACAGGCCGTAACCCAGCCAGGTCGCGACATACGAGAGATAGAGCACGCACAGCAATCCCTGCCAGCTGAAGTTGAGCAGGCTGCTGGCTATCAGCGCCGGCCCTTCGAACAGCCAGGATAAGGCGAAAAACGGCAGTATGGGCACCAGCCCACCCCAGGCGATCAGGCTCGGCAGGGAGGTGTGGTAGCGCAGACCAATCTGGCGATTGATGACGTTGCCCAAGCCCCAGCAGGCTGCGGCACAGAGGGTCAGCACGAAGCCGATCAGGGTGAGGTTGCCTTCGCCGTGGGTGGCGATGAGATAGAGGCCGAATCCCGCCAAGGGCAACGCTACCCAGTGGTGGGGTTGCCAGCGCTCCCCGAGCCAGATCATGGCAAACAGCAGGGTGAACACCACCTGGGATTGCAGCACCAGCGAGGCCATGCCCGCTGGCATACCGAACTTCATGGCACTGAACAAAAACGCGAACTGGCCGAGGCTGATGGCGCCGCCGTAGGCCAGCAGCCAGCGCCAGGGCATGGCGGGCTTGGGCACCAGCAAGATGGCGGGAAAGACCACGCCGACGAAGCGCAGTGCCCCCAGCAGCAGAGGGGGAATGCCCTCCAGCCCCCACTTGATGGCGACGAAGTTGAGCCCCCAGCAGAGGATGACCAGAGCGGCCAGACACTTGTCCTTGGTTTGCATGGTTGAAATCCCTGTCATCAGCAGTGCGGCGCTCGGGTGGATTTACACAGCCCGGCGCGATCGGCAAGAGGGAGAGCATACCCTTGGGCAGGTGGTGCGTGTCAAGGCTAAAGACCCGTTTGGGAGTTCCTGGTAGAGGGGCCGGTGGTGGGTTCTGGTGGCAAGATCAGGGCAGATCAGGCGGTAACGCAATGCAGGGCTATGCCGCGGGCCGCGATGGCAGCCCGCATGTGGGCGGGCAGGGCATCATCGGTGACCAGCACGGTGATCTGGCCCGGCGCGCCAAGTTGGCTCGGGTGGATGGCGCCAAATTTGCTGCTGTCGGTGATCACCACATTGGTTATCCCCTTGGCCAGCACGCTGTTGACCACGTCGGCCCGCATCATGTCGCGGCCGGTAAAGCCCACCTCGGGGTGAAAACCGTCGACCCCGATAAAGGCCTTGGAGAAGTGCACCTGCTCGATACAGAGGCGGGTCAGCGGCCCCACTACGCTTTCGCTCTGATGCTGGAACAGCCCGCCGAGCAGCACCACCTGAGCCGGGGTGTCCTTGAGCAGGTGGGCGATATAGCTGCTGATGGTGATGATGGTGACCCGCTTGTGCAGGGCCAGATGGCGCGCCAGCATGGCGTTGGCGCTGCCCCCTTCGATAAAGACCGTCTCGCCATCTTCCACCAGTTGGGCGGCCCGCTCGGCGAGGCGCTCCTTGAGCAGGTAGTTGATGTTCATCCGGGCATCCGGGTCATCGGTCTCCAGCGCCATGGCCGAGCCGTGTACCCGTCTGAGCAGTCCCTGTTTCTCCAGTGCGGTGAGGTCGTTGCGCACCGTCACCTCTGACACGCCGGTGTGTTGGGAGAGCTCACTCACGCTCATCTTGCGAGCCTGATGGACCAGAGTGAGGATCAGTTGGTGGCGTGGATTCATGGTGCGCTCGCATGCAAGGTGGTAGATAGCGGCAAGCCACCCGAGGGTGGCTTGCCAATCATATGACGTCACAGGCGCCATGGGGAGCGCCCCGTCAGAGACTGTGCTCGGTGCGGGCGATGATATCATCTTGCGCATCCGGGGATAAGGCGGTGAAGAAGGCTGAATAGCCCGCCACCCGTACCACCAGATCCCGGTACTGATCCGGATTGGCCTTGGCTGCCAGCAGGGTTTCGCGCGAGACGATGTTGTACTGCACGTGCCATCCCTTGTGCACCTCGAAGAAGGTGCGCAGCAGGCTCATCAGCTTGGCCTTGTCCCGCTCGTTCTCAAGGCTGGCCGGACTCAGCTTCTGGTTGAGCAGCACCCCGCCGAGGATGGCGGCCGTGGGCAGCTTGCCGATGGAGTTGAACACCGCCGTCGGGCCGAGGCGATCCGAACCCGAAGAAGGGCTGGCCCCCTCCGCCAGCGGGGTGCGGGCGTGGCGACCATCAGGGGTGGCCAGAGTGGCGGCACCAAACGGCACGTTGGCGGAGATGGAGGAGGTGCCGGCATAGTAGGTACCGCCGATGGGGCCGCGGCCGAAGCGGGTGTTGTGCAGCCCCTTGAGCTCGTCGATGTAGCTCTGGTAAGCCTGCACCAGCAGCAGGTCAACCTCGTCCAGATCGTTGCCATATTTGGGGGCGGCGTTGGTGAGGCGCTGGCGCAACTGCTCCCCTGCCAGCCCGGCAAAGTCCTGCTCCAGCGCGGCAGCCAGTTCAGCCTGATCCACCACACCCTGTTCGAACACCAGTTTCTTCAGGGCCGCCAGACTGTTGCCGAGGTTGGCAATCCCCACCTGCAGACCGGATACCCAGTCATAGACGGCGCCCCCCTCCTTGACGGTCTTGCCGCGCTCGATGCAGTCATCCACCAGGGTGCTGCAGAGGATGTCGTGGGCCTGCGCTTCCAGCACGCTGTCGACCACGCAGTCGATCTCGATGGATTTGCGGGTGAAGTAGCGTACCTGCTCATCCCAGCGGGCCATCACTTCGTCAAAGTTGCCAAAGTTCCCGTCTCGCAGCGACTGGGGCTGGGGCAGGAATACTTGGCCTGTGGTGGCATCGCGGCCGCCATCGAGAGAGGCCAGCAGGATGCGGGCGAAGTTGATAAAGCTCATGCCGGTGCAGCGGTAGCCCCACTTGCCGGGCACCGCGGTCTCGATGCAGCCGATGGCGGCGTAGTGGTGGGCATCCTCCACGCTCACCCCGAGCTTGATGAACTCGGGGATCACCACCTCGTCGTTGTTGAAGGCGGGCATGCCAAAGCCGCAGCGGATCACCTGAATGCAGGCGTCGAGGAAATCCTCGCTCATCCCGGCGTGGTAGCGCACCGAGAGGTTGGGCTGGGTGGAGCGCAGCTGGCCGCAGGACTCCAGAATCGCGTAGGAGAGGCCGTTGACCGCGTCATGGGCACTGCCATCCCGCCAGTTCTGGCCGCCAATGGTGACGTTCTGGTAGAGCGGGCTGCCGGCTGAGGCCTTGGAGTGGGTGCCGGAGCGGATCTTGTTCACCTCCAGCAACTTGAGCCAGCACCCTTGCAGCAGTTCGATGGCGCGGGGGCGTGACAGGGATTCTGACAGCTCCACCTCGCGGCGATACCAGGGGTATAGGTACTGATCCATCCGGCCAAACGACACCGAGTGGCCGTTGGATTCGATCTGCAGGATGAGCTGGATAAAGTAGCAGAGCTGCAGCGCTTGCCAGAAGGTCTCGGGGGGCTGGTGGGCGATGTGGGCGCAGTTGAGCGCTATGGTCTCAAGCTCGCTGCGGCGCTCGGGGCGTGGCTCTTGCGCGGCCATGTCACTGGCCATGTCGCTGGCCATCTTGTGGGCAAGAGTGGCGTAGCGCGCTATGTGATCGCTGACCGCATCCAGAGTGATGGCGACGGCGTGCAGGAACTGCTCGCGCTGCAGATCGGCCCAGTCCGCCAGATCCAGCCGACTGCGCCGCTCGGCCACCTTGGCCTTGAAGCCATCGAGACCCAGTGTGAGCAACTCCTCATAGTTGACCGCGAGGTGAGCATCCCCCGAGGTCATGTTGCCCTCGGCCTTGATGATGCCGCTCTCCAGCAGCGCTTTCTGCTCGTCGGTAAAGAGGCCGAAACAGCGATCCTGCACCGTCTGGCCGCGCCAGAAGGGGGTGAGGGCGTGGATGATCTCCTTGTCGGTTTCGCTGACAGCAAAACCGGCGCCGGGTCTGTCTGCCAGCTCGTCGATCTCCTTCTCAATCCAGCTCACCGTGTATTCGGGAAACAGCGGTGCCGCCCGCACCTGACTGGCTTGATTGCCGACGATTAGCTCCTCGTGCTTGATCCAGATGGATCGCTCCTTGAGGTGATGGGCCAGCGCCAGCGCGCGGCGCACCGGCAGTGGCCGGGCGAGGTGAGCCTGATAGGCCTGCGTGTAGTGGCGGGCACGCTCGGTGCAAACCGGTGGCTGAACGATGTGGATCAGGCTCTCTTTGTGGGCGCGGATCCGCGGGCTGAGGGTATTGAGGTCGAGCTGGGTCATGATCTTATCCTCTGGTCACAGGGGTCAGCCCCTGACGTTGGGCGTATGCGTGGGCAAAGCTGAGTAAATCGGGGTCGTCGAGTGGTGTCTCCGGCGCCTGATAGGGCAGATCCAGCAGGGCATATTTGCCCATCCCCAAGGTGTGGTAGGGGAGGAAGTGGATCTCCTGTACCGTGCCGAGACTGGCGGCGGTGTCGGTGATGGCGGTGATCGATGCGCGGTCGGCATTGAATCCGGGAATGAGTGGCACCCGGATCTGCATCGGCACGCCGTGCTCGGCGAGGCGTTTGAGGTTCGCGATGGGCAGCTCCACCTTGCCGCGGGTCCAGTTGAAGAAGCGATCTTTATCCACGTGTTTGAGATCTGCCAGCACCAGATCCAGTGAGGGGAGGCTTGGCTCAATCTGGTGCCAGGGCACATGGAGGCAGCTCTCGACTGCGGTGTGCAGCCCTTCTGCCTTGCAGCGGGCCAGCAGGGCGGCGGCAAAATCGGGCTGCATAAACGGCTCGCCACCGGAGAGGGTGACGCCACCGCCGCTGCGCTCGAAGAAGGGGCGATCCCGCAAGATGGTGTCCATCAGGGTGTCCAGGGTTTCATCCCGGCCGCACACCTGCAGCGCTTCGCTGGGGCAGAGGCCGCGCAGCCGTTCCATATCTTCTGCCTTGAGAGCTGAACGGCTGAGCTGGATGCCCTCGCTGTCACGCAAGATTGCCGGACAGGTCTGGCTGCAGAGCTGGCATCCCTCGATGCATTGGCGCCGGTCGAGTAGTATGTCCGGCTTGGGAGAGCGGCTTTCCGGGTTTTGACACCACAGGCAAGCTAGCGAGCACCCCTTGAGAAACACCAGGGTGCGAATGCCGGTGCCATCGTGAGTCGAATATCGTTGCAGGTCGAAAATCATACCGCCTCCTTTTGTTTTTTCATTCTATTTGCTTTCACTCGAAAGTTGATTTGATTTCGATCAAGTGTTTCGCAGATGTTTTATCGCTAGAATGACGACATATTAAACATCCCGTTAAGGAGTTAGAGATGGAGCTGTATCTCGATACCGCCGATGTGGCGGCAGTGCGTCGCTGGTCACGGATCCTGCCGTTGGCCGGTGTTACCACCAATCCTTCCATTACTGCCGCCGGGGGATTGCCGCTCTCCGAGCTGCTGCCCGCCCTGCGCGATGTACTGGGGCCCAAGGCACGCTTGTTTGCCCAGGTGATGGCCAAAACTGAAACCGAGATGGTGCGCGAGGCGTTCGCCCTGCGTGAGCTGGACCCGGATCTGGTGATCAAGATCCCGGTATGCGCAGAGGGGCTGGCGGCGATCAAGAGCCTGACTGCCAACGGCGTGCCGACCCTGGGCACGGCGGTCTATACCCCGCTGCAAGGCTGGCTGGCGGCGGTGGCGGGGGCGGAATATGTCGCCCCTTATGTCAACCGGCTGGACGCTCAGGGCGGTGATGGCATTGCCACCGTGCAGGAGCTGCAACAGCTGCTTGCGCTGCACGCACCGAACAGCAAGGTGTTGGCGGCGTCATTCCGCACTCCCCGTCAGGCGCTTGACTGCCTGCTGGCCGGTTGCCAATCCATCACATTGCCGCTCGATGTGGCGGAGCAGCTGCTGAACGTGCCTGCGGTGGATGCGGCGCTGGTGAAGTTTGATCAGGATTGGCAGCGCGCTTTCGGTCGCTAATTGCAGTGATAGCTGGGGGAGGGTGAAGAAGCGCGGGTGATGGGGATTGACCGACTAGACTTGAAACAGGTGGCCACCTTCGCTGGCCGCCTTGCAGTCTACCGGAGGTATCCCATGAGCGACCATCTGCTACTCCCCCATGGTGAAGATTTGCGTCGTGCGGTGCGTTGGCTCAGCGAACACCACCTGCACGATATCGCCGCCATTGAAGAGGCCAGCCTGCGTTTTGATCTCTCGCCACTTGATGAAGAATTTCTGATCCAGCACTGGCTCGACAACCAGCGCCAATCCTGAGGTAAGACGGCAGCGTTCTGTCATTGGACGACAGCCCCTGGGAACAGGGTTAAGGCAGTGGGAGAGTGGGTCAGAAGGCGAGACGGGAGCTATGGCCTTGCTGCCACACCAGATGGCTGGCAGCAAGGTGGCAAGTGAGGTTAGGTGGTCTTTTCCAGGTGGTTTTGGTAAATCTGCTGCCACTTGTCCAGTTCGTTTTCATCACCCTGTTGCTGCCAGAACTCGCAGATGGAACTCGCCATCTCGCATGCCATGGCGTGGTCACCGTCACGGCGACTCATCAGGTATTGCCCCAGCCAGCTTTGGTATTGCTTCATTGCATGATCTCCTTATCCATTTAACCCTTGATACAGCTGCTGTGGGCGGTCCTTCCCGGAGCGCGCTACCACAGCCACTTTCGCCACGCCTTATGGTGAGCGGTTGTTTCTATTGCCATCCTTACTGTCAACTTTGATAACTGGCGTATAAAAACAGTGCGAAAGTGTTAAAAATTGGCTACCACCTTATCACGAAATGGTGTGAATGACAGGTTTTGGGGCCAATTGAGTTATAAGCAGAGGGTGGGGGCCCAGAGCAACGTCAAGGATTGACTGAGTCAGTGGGCTGGCGGCTGGTGCGATGAGGAGGCCAGTGGCCGTTACTGGGTCACCCGGCGGGCTTGCCAGTAGCGGCTGTTCCAGTAGACGTTGTCGAGACGGGAGCGGATCACGCCTTTGCTGGTGGAGGCGTGGATAAACTCCCCTGCACCGGTATAGACCCCCACATGATATTGCTGCCAGCCGGTCTTGAAAAAGACCAGGTCCCCGTGCTGCAGGCGGTAGCGATCCACCGGCTTGCCTATGCTGGCCTGGGACTCGGTGGTTCTTGGCAGGTTGAAGCCGAGAACCTGGTTGTAGGCGAGTTGGGTGAAGGCAGAGCAGTCGAGCCCGGCGCGGCTGGCGCCGCCCATCCGGTAAGGGACACCGCGCCACTGCTGGTAGAAGCCATCAAAGGCACTGCTCTGCCGGGGGGGCGGAGGCGGCTCCGGCGTGCTGGAGCAGGCGGCCAGCAGCAGGGTCAGCAGGAATAGCGACAGCTTGCGATACATCGGGGCTCTCTTCACAGACATGTTTAACCAATAGCAAAGTACATCAACAGCTGCGTTCAACCACCTAGGTGTAGGGCTGGAGGCGCTGATGCGACAACTTTTCCATCATAAACAGGGATCTGGCTCCATACCTAGCAGCGGAACGGAAAAATGCGGCGGGGGCTCAAAAAAAGCCAGCCCGAGGGCTGGCGTCTGCGTTATGAGGCTGGGGTTATCAACGGTTTGAGCAGTTCCGCCAGCTTGTAGAAGGTCTGCACCCGGGTGGTGCTGGGGCGCCATACCAGCCCGATTTCGCGATAGGGCATCTCTCCGGGAAGCGGGATGGCCACCAGATCGGAGTTGGCGAGAATGCCGGCATCGATGGCCATCTGCGGCAAGAAGGTGGTGCCGAGACCTGCTTCCACCATCTGCACCAGGGTATGCAGGCTGGTCGCGGCAAACGGGTTGATCTTGCTCTTGTCCCGCAAGCTACAGGCGCTCACTGCATGCTCGGTGAGGCAGTGCTCCCGCTCCAGCAGAAAGATGCTTTGATTCGGCAGCTCTTTATAGTCGAACGGGGTATGCAGACCGGCCGCCATGCTGGCGGGCATCACCATATGGAACGGATCCTGACCAACAGTCTTGCAGTGAAAACCGCCGATCTCGATGGGCAACGCCAGGATCAGCAGATCGAGCTGACCTTGCTCCAGCTGCTTGAGCAAATTGCTGGTGGTGTCTTCGCGCAGCAACAATTCCAGCTCAGGATAGGTCTTGCTGCACACTTTCAGCAGTTTGCTGAGCAGAAAGGGGGCAATGGTGGGAATACAGCCAAGACGCACTGTGCCCTGCATCACGCCGCCCTGATGTTGCCCGAGCTCCATCAGATCCCGCGCATCGGAGAGTAAATTGCGAGCTCGCTCGACGATTTCCATGCCGACCGGGGTCATAATGAAGCTCTTGTGGTCCCGTTCCACCAGTTGCAGGCTCATCATGTCCTCCAGCGTCTGGATCCCGGTACTCAGGGTCGACTGACTGACATGGCAGGCTTTGGCGGCGCGATTGAAGTTCTTGTGCTCGTCGAGAGCGACCAGATATTGCAGCTGTTTGAGGCTGGGCCAACGTTGCATAGAAAAACCCGATAGATGCTATCTATTTAATTTGATTTACTAATCTACCACTGGGTCTAAAGTTTGTCGCTCGAATTAGATGGACTTGGCTCTAGGTAGCCCAATCCTGACCGGATTGTTCACTTCACATAAAGAGGAATTGAATATGGTATTGGTAGGCCGTCCCGCACCCGATTTTACCGCCGCAGCCGTTCTGGGTAATGGCGAGATCGTTGATTCATTCAACCTCTCTTCCCGCATCAAAGGCAAAGCAGCCGTCCTGTTCTTCTATCCGCTCGACTTCACTTTCGTCTGCCCGTCCGAGCTGATTGCCTTCGATCATCGTCTGGAAGAGTTCAACAAGCGTGGCGTGGAAGTGATCGGTGTTTCTATCGATTCCGAGTTCTCCCACAACGCATGGCGCAACACCAAGATCGAAGATGGTGGCATAGGCCCGGTCAAGTACCCGCTGGTTGCTGACATCAAGCACGAGATCTGCAAAGCCTATGACGTTGAGCACCCGGAAGCCGGTGTGGCTTTCCGTGGCTCCTTCCTGATCGACAAGAGCGGTGTTGTGCGTCATCAGGTGGTCAACGATCTGCCGCTGGGTCGCAACATCGACGAGATGCTGCGCATGGTCGATGCCCTGCAATTCCACGAAGAGCACGGCGAAGTGTGTCCGGCTCAGTGGGAAAAAGGCAAAAAAGGCATGACAGCTTCACCGGATGGCGTGGCCAAGTACCTGTCCGAGAATGCTGACTCCCTGTAATCGGATCGCACTCAGCTTGAAGAACCGGTGCCTTGGCGCCGGTTTTTTTATGTGTGTAATCAGCAGAACCCAAGTGATGGCTGCTCAATCAGAGTGGGATAGCCAGTGGTTAGGCATAAAAAAACGCGCCAGTTGGCGCGTTTTGCTATCTGCTTGTGGCTACTCGTCAAAGATCCCGAAGTGATCCTTGGCGAAGTTGACCCGCTGCTCGACGTTCATTTTCACTTGGTCCAGCTTCTCGATGGTCTTGAGATTGGGCACCAGGCCGCGACCGTTGGCGATCTGGATGGCAAGACCGGGTCGGGCGTTGAGCTCCAGCAGCATGGGGCCACGGAACTTGTCCAGCACCATGTCGGTGCCGATATAGCCCAGACCCGACATCTCGTAGCAGGATGCTGCCAAGGTCAGCAGGGTATCCCAGTGGGGCACCTTGAGGTCATAGAGGTCAAGGCCGGTATCCGGGTGGTGACGCAGCGGATTGCCAAACTGCACTGCCCGCAGGGCGCGACCGGTACGCAGGCACAGGCCTACCCCCACGGCGCCCTGGTGCAGGTTCGCCTTGCCGTCCGAGGCGGCGGTAGAGAGGCGCATCATCGCCATCACCGGGAAGCCCTTGAAGATGATCACCCGAGCATCGGGGACCCCTTCAAAGGAGTAGCCGTCGAACACATCGTCAAAGTTGATGAGGCCTTCCACCAGCGCCACGTCGGGCTTGCCGCCCAGCGAATAGAGGCCCGCCAGAATGTTGGAGACATGGCGCTCCAGATCCTGACCGTTGGAGGCACTGCCGTTGGGCTTGTAGAAGAGGCCATCTTCCTGACGCAAGATCACCAGGATCCCCTTGCCGCCCGAGCCGCGGGCCGGTTTGATGCAGAAACCCGGCCAATCCTTGACCAGCTTGGTGATCCGCACTACATCGTGCTGGGCACGGATGGTACCGATCAGCTCAGGCACGGTGACACCGGCATCCAGTGCGATGCGCTTGGTCTGCAGCTTGTCATCCACCAGCGGATAGAGGCTGCGCGGATTGTAGCGGCTGATGTAGGAGTGGTTACGCTTGTTCATACCGAGGATGCCTGATTGGGACAGGCTCCACGGGGTGGTGTATTTTTCCCAGAACCACATCTGTTACTTGTCCTTACCCGGAGTGGCGCCTGACTTCATCTCGTCCACCAGCGGCTTGAAGCGCTTCAGTTCGCTCAGCTTGTAGCCGGTGTAGTTACCCATCAGCAGCACGGTTGCCATCAGCACCAGCTGCAGACCGAGGAAGTTGAAGGTAAGGTGACGGATCAACTCGTTATCCATGGCCAGATAGGCGATAACGGCGACCAGCAGTGAACCGCCGCCCTGACGTACCACCTCTTTCGGACCCTCTTCTTCCCACAGGATTGACATACGTTCGATGGTCCAGGAGAGGATGATCATCGGGAAGAAGGTGATCTTCATGCCATCGGTCAGCCCCAGCTTGAAGGCGAACGCCGAGAAGATGCCGATCATCGAAATCACCATGATGATGATGGCCGATATTCGGGCAACCAGTAGCAGGTTGAGCCGCGACAGATAGGAGCGGATGATGAGACCTGTGCCGACAATCAGCAGGAAACCAATGAGACCGGTGACCAGCGAGGTCTGGATAAAGGCGACCGCGATCAGCACCGGCATGAAGGTGCCCGACGTTTTGATCCCCACCAGTACCCGCAGGAACACCACCATCAGCACGCCGATCGGGATCAGCAGCAAGCCCTTGAACAGGGTCTGCTCTTCCAGCGGCAGGCTGTGGATGGAGAAGTTCATCATCTCGGATTTTTCGAACTTCTGGGCCAGCGCCACACTGACCGGCTGCTCTTGCTCGATCATCGAGAAACTGACACGGGAGTTGTGGCCACCGGTCACATCCAGCAGCGCGCCTGAGTTGTATTCCCACAGCAGCAGGTTGGCAGGGCGGCCCTGTTCACCGGTTTGCGGGTTGAACAGCTTGTAGTCGGTCGGGCTGTTGAACACCTGCAGGTAATCCACCAGCTCCTGACGACGGCGGCCATCTTCCAGGTTCAGGGCATGCACCACCCGGGTCGGCACGTCAGCATTGTTGAGCAGTTCGGCGATCAGGTTGGCGCGGCTCTTGTTCTTTTTCAGCAGCTCGGCATTTTGCTCCTGCTTCTCGATCTCCTTGATGATCTCGCGAGTCAAGGTGTAGCCATCTGCTGAGCGCTCTTGCGCCCGCTCGACGATCTGTTTCATCGCAGTGGCGTAGGGCTCACTCTCGATCTGCTTCTCGATGGCGGGCGGCTGCGGATTGGCAGCCGGTTTGGCATGGGCATCCGCCATCATGTCGACGCGGTAGTAGAGCTCTTGACGACCGGAAGCGGTGCGAATAGACCACTCGGCGCGGGCATCGCCATCTTTCTCGACAAAGGAGAGGCCGTAGCCCGGGCTGGCGGCGTTTTCGTTCATCAGGGTGAAACCGGGCTGGGTGCCCGGAATGGCCAGTGAGGCGATCACCGGATCACCGGTCGCCTCGAACTCCAGCTTGGCTTCGATGGACCAGATCTGGCGCTTTTCACCGGGGGTGAGTGGCACATCCAACGCGATATGGTGGTAGATCGTCATCCCCAGGCCGACAATGTACAGCAGGGCTACCAGCAAATAGAACGGCTTACGGGAAACCATGGATTATTTCACATCCTTGAGCTTGGGTTTGGGTTGGATATATTCGCGGGCCACATCAACCACGGCGATGTCTTTCAAAAATTCACGACCCAGCAGCACCGGGAAGGTCATGTCGCTACGGTCTTTCAGGGTAAATTCGGCTTTCTCGGTCATGTCACCGATCCGCACGGCCAGACGCACCACCGGACGGCGGTCGAGATCATCGGCAGAGGCCTGACGCACCCGCACATGGCGCACCAGCGGCGCTTCGATCTGGATCTTGTCATCAACATCCTGATGACTCAGGAAGAAGCGCACCCAGTTCTTGCCATTGCGCTCGAAAATGGTGATCTCCTGGGCGCTGATGGAGGAGGTGGTGGCACCGGTATCCACCCGCGCCTGGAAGGCGTCGTTGGCGGCATCAACCCAGATCCACTCCGCTTCACCGACCATCAGTTTGCCATCGATGGTGTGGCCCTGAGTGGGAGCCGCGCATTGCTCAGTCGGGAGGGCCATGGGTTTGGGCGGCTCAGCGGGAATTGCGGTGAGCTTGGTATCGAGTTTTTTGACTGACTCTTTCATGTTGGTGACATCAGTGTTGAGCTGAACCAGCAGGTGCTGTTGCTGCACATAGTGCTTTTGTTGCTGTTCCATGGAGGTTTGCAGGCGCTGCTCGCTCTGGTCGAGTTCACTACGGAGCTCGGCCAGGGTCAGTACAGGAACCTGAGGCGTTTTTTCCATATTGACACACCCGCCGAGACTAAGCAGGGAGAGCAGGGTCATTCCTTTTAATTTGCTTTTCATGTCATTCATTTAACTGTGCTTCCTGGAATTGGGTCAGTGTAACTTTCTGAATCGCCAGCGGCTAGTCTTTGGCCTTGCGGGCAATCAGCACGGCACGTTTGGGCGCCGGGTGTCCTTCTACCGTGAGTGCCGGATTGTCTGGGTCCAGATAGTCACTCAGGGATTCATTAATCATCCAGTCGGTACGACGTTGTTCGTCGGTGCTGGTCATATTCTCGTCTACAATCCGCACGTCGGTGAAGCCGCAACGCTCAACCCACAGCTTGAGGGCGCTACTTGAGGGAATAAACCAGACATTGCGCATTTTGCCGTAGCGATCTGTCGGCACCAATACTTCATTGACGCCACCATCAACCACCAGCGTCTCCAGTACCAGTTCACCATCGTCTTTCAGTTGGTTGCGCAGCTGCTCGATGTGCTCGATGGGGGATTTACGGTGATAGAGCACCCCCATGGAGAAGACGGTGTCAAAGGCGCGCAGCTCAGGCAACTCCTGAATGCCGAGCGGCAACAGGTGGGCGCGCTGATCATTGCCTGCGAAGTGGCGAATGGCTTCGAACTGGCAGAGGAACAGCGGACTCGGATCGATGCCGACCGCCAGCTTGGCCCCTTCACCCACCATGCGCCAGAGGTGATAGCCACTGCCGCAGCCCACATCCAGCACGTAACGGCCTGCCAGCGGGCTGATATGGGGCAGCACCCGATCCCACTTCCAGTCGGATCGCCACTCGGTATCGATGTGGATGCCGTGCACCGTGAACGGCCCCTTGCGCCATGGCATGAAGTGGCGCAGCAGGCTTTCGACTTTTTTGCGCTCCCCTTCGCCAAGGCTCTCGGCCGAGCCTATCTCGACCCGGTTTTTCAGCTCGATGTTGCCGGGGGATACCACCGGCAGCTTGTTGAGGGCGCGGTTCCAGCGCGGCAGATCGCCGTGCTGGTTGTCATGTTGCCAGGTGTGCAGCTGGGCGGGCAGGGTATGCAGCCAGTGGCTCAGCCGGTTCTTGGCAATCAGTTGATAGAAGTTGGCAAAGTCGATCATGGCTGGGTGGGCTCGCTCGATTTGATGGCAATCATGGAGCCGAAATTGAAGCACTGGAACCAGAGGTCCTGATGAACGAAACCGGCATCCCGCAGGCGATCACGGTGGGTCTGCAGGCTGTCGGTGCGCATCACATTCTCAAGGGCGGTGCGCTTCTGGCTGATCTCCAGCTCGCTGTAGCCATTGGCCCGTTTGAAGTCGAGGTGCAGGTCGATCAGCAGTTCGTTGACCGGCTCATCCTCGAAGCGAAACTTTTCGCTCAGGATCAGGATCCCGCCCGGACGCAGCCCATCAAAAATGCGCTGGATCAGGGCTGCCCGCTGCTCGGGCTCGACAAATTGCAGGGTGAAGTTGAGCACCACCACAGAGGCGTTCTCGATCTCGATGTCGCAGATGTCAGCTTCCACCAGTTCCACCGGTACCTCGGATTTGAAACCGGAGAGGTGGGCGCGGGCGCGTTCGATCATCGGGTGGGAGAGATCCACCGCGGTGATGCGGCAACCGGGCTGGCTGATATGGCGACGCATGGCCTGAGTCGCAGCGCCCAGCGAACAGCCGAGATCATAGAGCCGGCTCATCGGTTGGGCGTAACGGGCGGCCATCATACCGATGGCGGAGATGATGTTGCTGTAGCCCGGCACCGAGCGCTGGATCATATCGGGAAATACGTCGACGACCTGTTCGTCAAAACAGAAATCCCCCAATCGGGCGATCGGGGCGGCAAAAATTTGGTCTTTGGTCTGCATGCTGGCGCAACCTGACAGTCGGGGAATAACCCGGCTGTATTGTTCAATTGAGTCGTTGGGTGACACTCATCAGAGTAGATTAATCACCTGTTTACGAACGGGGTGGCTGGTCATGAAATCCTTTGGACCGACCCTGTTCGTATGGGTCATGTTCCGGACCCTTACTTGGGGCGGTAGTGTAGAGGATTGATGACCATTTGTCTTGACGCCAGGGCTTGCCTCGCCACAAAAAAGCGCTTTTTTTGCCGCAGTTCGATGGCCGCAGAATGGGTTGGCTAAAAGCGCAGCACTCCCTGACGTGCGCGATCGTTTTCCCCCGGCCAGGGGGCCATCTCCTGCTCCAGCAGGCGGGTGATCTGGCGCGCCAGCTCAGGTGCCTGGGCGTTGTCGGCAGTATGTATATAGAGGTAGAGATCCTTCCCCTCCGCGAGCCACTGGCGCCAGTGGGGAAGCCAGCTGGGCAGGAAGGGGTGGTTGGCCGCCGGATCCGGCAGGCCGATAAAGCGCACCATGGGAGCGCTGGCGGTGGCCAGCAGATGCACCGGCAGCCGCGGCTTCTTGCCCTGGGCATCGACAAGGGCTGGCGTGGTTGCTTGCACCGAGAAGAGTGGCCGGCTGTCGAGCATGATGCGATTTACCCCCTTCTCCATCAGCAGCCGGTTCAATGCCCGCTCGGCGTCCCCTTTGGCGAAGAAGTCGGGGTGGCGTACTTCGAGGGCGTAGGTGAACTGTGCCGGCAGCCGCTCGATAAAGGCCGCAAGCCGGGGCAGCCCCTCCGGGCCGAAGCGGGCGGGCAGTTGCAGGGTGAGCAACCCCAGCTTGTGGTGCAGCGGGGCGAGCAGGCGGATAAAGTCGGCCACCTGCTTATCTGCACTCACCAGATCGCTCTGGTGGCTGATGGTTTGTGGAAACTTGAAGTTGAAGCGAAAGTGGGCGGGCACCGCATCGGCCCAGCGTTGTACCGTCTCCGCCGTCGGCAGGGCATAGAAGGTGGTGTTACCCTCCACCGAATTGAACACGGTGGCGTAGTGAGCGAGGTGTTCGGCAGGCTTGGCGCCAAGGCCCAGCAACTGGCCGGGCCAGCTGGGGTGGGACCACTGTGGCAGGCCCAAATAGAGGCTCATGGCGGCTATTCTCGTCGGTCTTGGGGCTCGCATGCCCGTTTTTGTCGATTTTTTTGCCACCGAGTGCAAAAAACTGCTGAAAGGAGGCTGCTGGCCATTTTACCCAAAAGGGGGTTTTCCTCTATAATGCCAGCCCTTTTGTTTACCAATTTCTAGTGGCCCATGCCTGTCTACGCAGATCGTTGCGATGTCTGTGGTCCTGAATTGGCAAAACTGCAAAAGCTTTCCGATGCCCCCCTGACCGACTGTCTGGCCTGTAGCAAGCCACATCGGGTCAAGCTGATATCGGCGGCAGGCTTCCGGCTCAAGGGAACCGGATGGTACGAGACTGATTTCAAACCGGGTAAGAAAAGAATCTGGCCAGCTGTGAGACAGACGGTGCTTGCCAGTCGTGCCCGGCGGCCCAAGGTTAACCGTCTCTCTACAATTTCGAAGGAAGAAGTCCATGCGCTCTATCTATTGCGGACAGGTCAATGAGGCCCATGCCGGGCAGACCATTACATTGTGCGGTTGGGTTCATCGTCGTCGTGATCTTGGCGGCCTGATCTTTATCGACATGCGCGACCGGGAAGGGATCGTGCAGGTGTTCTTCGATCCGGACAAGCCGGACGCATTCGCGCTGGCTTCCGAGCTGCGCGGCGAGTTCTGCATCCAGGTGACCGGCGTGGTGCGTACCCGCCCTGACTCCCAGCGCAACAGCGACATGGCCACCGGCGCCATCGAAGTGTTCGCTCACGAGCTCAACATCATCAACCGTGCCGAGCCGTTGCCGCTGGACTTCAATCAGGTCAACAGCGAAGAGCAACGTCTCAAGTTCCGTTATCTGGACTTGCGTCGCCCCGAGATGGCCAAGTATCTGAAGACCCGTGCCAAGGCCAGTGCTTTCGTGCGTCGCTTCATGGATGAGCAGGGCTTCCTCGACATCGAGACCCCGATGCTGACCAAGGCGACCCCGGAAGGTGCCCGTGACTATCTGGTACCGAGCCGCGTCCACAAGGGCAAGTTCTACGCCCTGCCGCAATCACCGCAGCTGTTCAAGCAGTTGCTGATGATGTCCGGCTTCGACCGTTACTACCAGATCGTCAAGTGCTTCCGTGACGAAGACCTGCGTGCCGACCGTCAGCCGGAATTTACCCAGATCGACGTGGAGACCTCTTTCATGACTGCGCCGCAAGTGCGTGAGCTGATGGAAGAGATGATCCGCAAGCTGTGGCAACACGTGCTGGCCGTCGATCTCGGTGACTTCCCGGTGATGACCTTCGATGAAGCCATGCGTCGCTTTGGCTCCGACAAGCCGGATCTGCGTCTGCCGATGGAGCTGGTCGATGTCGCGGATCTGCTGACTGCGGTTGAGTTTGCGGTGTTCGCTGGCCCTGCCAACGACCCGAAAGGCCGCGTAGCAGCCCTGAAAGTACCGGGCGGCGCCGAGCTGTCCCGCAAGCAAATCGACGAATACACCAAGTTTGTCGGCATCTACGGTGCCAAGGGCCTGGCCTGGATGAAGGTCAACGAAGCCGCTAATGGCCTCGAAGGCGTGCAGTCTCCGGTTGCCAAATTCCTCTCCGACGAGATCGTGCGCGAGATCCTGGCCCGTACCGGTGCCGCTGACGGCGACATCATCTTCTTTGGCGCTGACAGCAAGAAAGTGGTCTGCGATGCCATGGGCGCCCTGCGTCTGAAAGTGGGCCGCGATCTGGGTCTGCTGGAGAACAGCTGGAAGCCGCTGTGGGTCATCGATTTCCCGATGTTTGAAGAGGACAGTGAAGGTGGTCTGGCCGCCATGCACCACCCGTTCACCGCCCCGAGCAACATGGGCCCGAGCGATCTGAAAGCCAGCCCGCTGAGTGCTTACGCCAACGCCTACGACATGGTGATCAACGGCTATGAAGTGGGTGGCGGTTCTGTCCGTATCCACAACAGCGAGATGCAGGCCACCGTGTTCGACATCCTGGGCATTACCCCGGCCGAGCAGCGCCTGAAGTTTGGCTTCCTGCTGGATGCCCTGAAGTACGGTACCCCGCCGCACGCCGGTCTGGCCTTCGGTCTGGATCGTCTCAGCATGCTGCTGACCGGTACTGAAAACATTCGGGACGTGATTGCCTTCCCGAAAACCACTGCGGCTGCCTGTCTGATGACTGACGCCCCCAGCCTTGCCAACGCAGCCCAGCTGGGTGAATTGGCGATTGCAACTACCGTCAAGGGCGACGAGTAAGCCGATACCGGCAGCAAAGGCCGCCACAGGTGGCCTTTCTCTCCCCTTTGGTGAGCAATGAAGTGTGTTACTGACATTTAAAAAATAACGGAGAATCTCTATGGCAGGTCACAGCAAATGGGCCAACATCAAACACCGTAAGGCTGCGCAAGATGCCAAGCGGGGCAAGATCTTCACCAAACTGATCCGGGAAATCACCACTTCCGCCCGGATCGGTGATCCTGACCCGGCCAACAACCCGCGCCTGCGTGCGGCGGTGACTGCCGCCCTGACCAGCAACATGACCCGCGAGACCATCAACCGCGCCATCGCGCGCGGGGCCGGTGGTGGTGATGGTGAGCAGCTGGAAACCATCGTCTATGAAGGTTACGGTCCGGCTGGATCTGCCGTGATGGTCGAGTGCCTGACAGACAACCGGAACCGGACTGTTGCCGAAGTGCGTCATGCCTTCAGCAAGAGTGGCGGCAACCTGGGTACCGACGGCTCCGTCGCCTATCTGTTCAGCAAGAAAGGGCTGCTGACCTTCGTGGGTGCCGATGAAGATGCATTGATGGATGCGGCACTGGAAGCGGGCGCCGATGACGTGGTCACCGAAGAGGATGGTTCCATCGAGGTGTACACCAGCCCGAACGATTTTGGTACCGTGCTGGATGCGCTGGAAGCGGCGGGTTTCAAGGCAGCTAACGCCGAAGTGACCATGATCCCCTCTACCGAAGCCGAGTTGGATGCGGAAACCGCTCCCAAGCTGATGCGTCTGATCGACATGCTGGAAGATCTGGACGATGTGCAAGAGGTGTATCACAACGGCTCCATCTCTGATGAAGTTGCAGCGACCCTCTGATCGCTGACCTAGGTACTTGAGATGGCAGCCGGATGGCTGCCATTTTTTTATCTTTGCATGGGTGAAGCCTCTGACGAGTCGTTTGATCCACCAATGCAACAGCTCTCTTCGCTCAATACTTTTCCCGCCTCATCTGCGCCTTACCATTTCACGGATCCTGTTGGCTGGTCAGCCCGACACGCTAGCCGGGTTGCGTTACGTGATCATGGTATGGCTCCTCTTATCCGGTTTATCACACGAGCAACTCTTTAGATGGCGTTGACGGCTCGCTCTGCCAGTCAGGCAGATTGCTCCGTACACAGGATGCCCGAGGCGATTGTCGATGGGCCTTGTTGTCATGGTACGGCAATCAATGCTGAGCCATTGCCTGGATGTTGATATCGGATAATTGGCTGGGCGTTGGGCGTTGGGCGTGCAGGTTGGTCGGGAGAGGGGATGGTTTGCACTACAACATGCAGGGGGAGAGGAGGGGGAGTGATAACTTGCGGATAAAAAAAAGCCCGCGCATGGCGCGGGCTTGTGATCTCAGGACTGGTTATCAGGCCTTGGATTTTTTCTTGGTATCAACCTTGGCTTCAACCGGGGCAGCGGCGGCAGGAGCAGCGGCAGCGCCTTCGGTGAACGGACGACCGTAGTAGGTATCCATCAGGATGGCTTTGAGCTCGGTGATCAGCGGGTAGCGCGGGTTGGCACCGGTGCACTGGTCATCGAAGGCTTCCAACGCCAGCTGGTCAACCTTGGCCAGGAAGTCAGCTTCGTTCACGCCAGCTTCACGGATGGAAGCAGGGATGCCCAGAGTGGCTTTCAGCTCGTCCAGCCAGGTCAGCAGCTTCTCGATCTTGGCAGCGGTACGGTCGCCAGCAGCAGTCAGACCCAGGTGGTCAGCCACTTCGGCATAACGACGGCGAGCTTGCGGACGGTCGTACTGGGAGAACGCAGTCTGCTTGGTCGGGTTGTCGTTGGCGTTGTAACGGATCACGTTGCTGATCAGCAAGGCGTTAGCCAGGCCGTGCGGAATGTGGAATTCAGCACCCAGTTTGTGCGCCATGGAGTGGCAGACACCCAGGAAGGCGTTGGCGAATGCGATACCGGCGATGGTGGCAGCATTGTGTACCTTCTCGCGAGCAACCGGATCGTTGGCACCATTCTGGTAGCTGGACGGCAGGTACTCTTTCAGCAGCTTCAGCGCTTGCAGTGCCTGGCCATCGGAGTATTCGTTAGCCAGTACGGAAACGTAGGCTTCCATGGCATGAGTGACCGCATCCACACCACCGAAGGCGCACAGGGACTTGGGCATGTTCATGACCAGGTTGGCATCAACGATGGCCATGTTCGGGGTCAGCTCGTAGTCAGCCAGCGGGTACTTCATGCCGGTGGCGTCGTCGGTTACTACCGCAAACGGGGTGACTTCAGAACCGGTACCGGAAGTGGTGGTGATACAGACCAGTTCGGCCTTCACGCCCATTTTCGGGAACTTGTAGATACGCTTGCGGATGTCCATAAAGCGCATTGCCAGATCTTCGAAGGCAGTATCCGGGTGCTCGTACATGACCCACATGATCTTGGCCGCATCCATCGGTGAACCACCACCCAGTGCCAGGATAACGTCCGGCTTGAAGGAGTTGGCCATCTCGGCGCCCTTGCGGACGATGGACAGGGTCGGGTCAGCTTCTACTTCGTAGAATACTTCCACTTCCATGTTCAGCTTCTTGAGCAGACGAACCACGTCATCGGCATAGCCGTTGTTGAACAGGAAGCGGTCGGTAACAACCATTGCACGCTTTTTACCTTCCAGATCACCCAGGGCGATCGGCAGGGAGCCACGACGGAAATAGATGGATTTCGGAAGTTTGTGCCACAGCATATTTTCTGCCCGTTTTGCGACTGTCTTCTTGTTGATCAGGTGCTTGGGACCGACGTTCTCGGAGATGGAGTTACCACTCCAGGAGCCGCAACCCAGGGTCAGGGAAGGAGCAAGAGCAAAGTTGTACAGGTCACCGATACCACCTTGGGTGGAAGGGGTGTTGATCAGGATACGGGCGGTCTTCATCTTGTCGCCGAAGTATCTGATGCGGTCCTGATTGCGATCCTGGTCGGTGTACAGACCTGAGGTGTGACCGATACCACCGATGTTGACCATGGTGCAGGCCATCTCGACAGCGTCTTCGAAATTCTTGGCGCGGAACATACCCAGGGTCGGGGAGAGCTTCTCATGAGCGAACTCATCTTCAGCGCACAATTCCAGGCCTTCACCGATCAGGATCTTGGTGGTGGCAGGCACAGTCACACCGGCCATGGCGGCGATCTTGGTGGCTGGCTGACCGACGATATCTGCGTTCAGCGCGCCGTTAATCAGCAGCACCTTACGTACCTTGTCCGCTTCATCTTTGGACAGGATGTAGCCATCGTGGTTGGAGAAACGCTCTTTCACCTGGTTGTAGATGGAGTCAACGACGATAACTGCTTGCTCGGAAGCACAGACCACACCGTTGTCGAAGGTTTTGGACATCAGGATAGAGGCGACAGCGCGCTTCACATCGGCGGTTTCGTCGATAACGATGGGTACGTTACCGGCACCCACACCGATAGCAGGCTTACCGGAAGAGTAAGCGGCTTTCACCATGCCCGGGCCACCGGTGGCCAGGATCAGGTTGATGTCGTTGTGCTTCATCAGTGCGTTAGACAGCTCAACAGACGGTTGATCGATCCAGCCGATGATGTCTTTCGGTGCACCAGCGGCAACAGCTGCGTCCAGTACCAGCTTGGCAGCGGTATTGGTGGAGTTCTTGGCACGGGGGTGCGGGGAGAAGATGATGGCGTTACGAGTCTTCAGGGAGATCAAAGATTTGAAGATCGCGGTAGCGGTCGGGTTGGTAGTCGGAACGATACCGCAGATGATACCTACCGGCTCGGCGATGATCATGGTGCCCATCTCGTCATCCTGGCTCAGGATGCCGCAGGTCTTCTCATCTTTGTATGCGTTATAGATGTATTCGGAAGCGAAGTGGTTCTTAATAACCTTGTCTTCGATGATACCCATGCCTGATTCAGCCACGGCCATTTGGGCCAGGGGAATACGAGCATTACTGGCGGCCAGGGCGGCTGCACGGAAAACCTTGTCTACCTGCTCTTGCGAGAAGCTGGCGAATTCACGCTGAGCTTCTTTAACGCGGGCGACCATTGCATCCAGTTCAGCCAAGTTGGTTACTGCCATGTTTATCTCCTGATTATTTGAAAACTGTTTAGTAAGACGTTGGCAATGCCCGGCAATTATAGACCCTCAGTCAAATCGCGAATGACCATAACGGGGTATTTACATGCCTTACTAAATTGCTTTCCGAGTCGATTATAGAGCTGTGTTGGTCCATAAAAACTTGATCTGGATCATGTGTAACAAAAGAACAAAAGAAATTTTATTTCATCATCCGTGTGCGAGGGATGTTACAGGAGAGTGGATTGTAGCGGAAGTGATATGAGTTGTAATGAAAAGGTTTTTGGGCCTATTAATCATGTGGTTAATGACATTTTAAAGGGGGTTTTACGGCGGTTTTCTCCCGTTAAAGTTAACCATTTTGATTTTTACAGGGTGGCCATGTCGGGGTGGTGCGCAAATCTACAGCAAGTGTTGCGTAAATGGTTGTTGTTTTAATCCGCGGTAAATTTTGATTGTGATGAAATTGTAACTGGCGTGGTGGCGGCCTTAGCTGGTGGGGGTTAGAGAGCAAAATGGCCCCTGTATCATCGAGATCATGACGGTTGTGACTCTCCTATGTTGGGCAAAACCGTGTCACTCGGTGCAACCAGGCTCGCTGAACCGGGAGGCACCGGCGGCGCTGGCGGCGCTGGCGGCGCTGGCGGGGGGGGTCAGCAATGGGCCTGTCTTGTTGTTACCAACTCTCTGGTTAAGGCGCATCTTCTTGCCACTTTATTCCGTGTTGATTTCAATCATTAGGTGAACTCACTAACAATCACCCGCATAAGTGTGATGATTTGATTGGTGCCCGCTCTGGCTATGATGTAAATTTACGCACGAAATTAATGGATTGGCCCGACGGGCCCGTAACACTATTGGAAGGCGCCTATGGCAGCAATTGACGTCTCTTTGTATCTGAAGTTTTTTGTCGGTTTGTTCGCAATTATCAATCCGCTTGGTCTGTTGCCGGTATTTGTCAGCCTGACCAGCCACCATACCCAGGCCGAGCGGATGAAGACCAACACCACCGCCAATATTGCGGTAATGGTGATCCTGCTGGTCTCCATGTACATGGGGCAGTTGATCCTCGATGGTTTTGGTATCTCGCTGGCGTCGTTTCGCATTGCTGGCGGTTCGCTCATCACCCTGATCGCCTGGTCGATGCTGCAGGGCAAGCTGGGCGAGGTAAAGCACAACAAGCAGGAGAAGGGTGAACTGGCGGTGCGCGAATCCATCGCCGTAGTGCCGCTGGCACTGCCATTGATGGCGGGCCCCGGTGCCATCTCCTCGGTCATCGTCTATGCCAGCCAGAGCCACTGGCAGCAGCTGCTTGGCATGTCGGTGGTGGTAGTGGTCTTCTCCTTCTGCTCCTGGCTTATCTTCCGTGCCGCACCCTTGTTGTTCAAGATCATGGGTAATACCGGCATCAACGTGGTGACCCGTATCATGGGTCTTATCATGATGTCGCTCGGTATCGAGATCATGGTGGCCGGCATCAAGGGGGTTTTCCCCAGCTTGATGTGAGCCAGCTCTGTTTTATCAAAGCCGGTCCTGGTGACCGGCTTTTTATTGGTTGCTTTTTACCCGGTTTTTTCTAGAATCGGTCGTTTGTATAAAAAGTGAGCTTTAAGGCGGTATTTTAATACTGAAAAATACCGCTGCAGCTGATTTTTTGACCATAAAAGGCCGATTACCCTGACAATATCTGTTGCATTATCGCAATTGGCAGGGAATTATGCTGGGAGCGGGTTTCGACCCCGTCACTTTAGTAAATGCATGGAATGTTCTTGTTGGAGTAGGGAAATGACTCATAAAAAAACAATTATTAACACCGTTCTGATGGCTGCCCTGTTTGGTGGCATCAATGTGGCACAGGCTGCCGATGTCCCGGCGGGAACCAAGCTGGCGGATGTTCAGCAACTGGTAAAGGGTAATGGCTCCGAGCCTGCCACCCTTGACCCGCACAAGACCGAAGGAACGGTCGAATCCAATATTCTGCGCGACCTGTTCGAAGGTCTCGTTGCTTCCGGCCCGAAAGGGGAAATTCTCCCGGCTGTGGCTGAATCCTGGGAGACCAAGGATAACAAGCACTACGTGTTCCACCTGCGCAAAGATGCCAAGTGGTCCAACGGTGATCCGGTTACCGCCCACGACTTCGAATTTGCCTTCAAACGCGCCGTTGATCCGAAAACCGCCTCTCCTTACTCCTGGTATCTGGAGATCCCGACCATCCTCAACGCCAGCGAGATCATTGCCGGCAAGAAGCCGTCTGATACCCTGGGTGTGAAGGCGGTAGATGACCATACCTTCGAAGTTCAGCTTGAAAAAGCGATCCCCTATTTCGTCAGTATGCTTTCCCACACCACGACCTATCCGGTCCCGAAGAAGGTGATCGAGAAGTTTGGTGACAAGTGGACCCAGCCGGAAAACATGGTATCCAACGGTGCCTATGCGTTGAAGAGTTGGGTGGTGAACGAGCGCGTCGAAGTGGAGCGCAACAAGCACTACTGGAACGATGGCAAGACAGTGATCAACAAGGTGGTTTATCTGCCAATCCAGTCTACCAACGCCGATCTCAGCCGCTATCTGGCGGGCGAAGTGGACATCACCTATCAGATGCCCATCGAGCGCTTCAAGCAGATGAAGAAAGAGAAGCCGGACGAGCTGAAAGTGACCGGCTATGTCGGCACCTATTACTACCAGTACAACGTCAAGAAGAAGCCGTTTGATGACGTGCGGGTTCGTACCGCGCTCTCTTACGCCATCAACCGTGACGTGATTGCCGAGAAGGTGATGGGTCAGGGCCAGACCCCGGGTTATACCCTGGTACCGGACTTTGTGGATGGTTTCAAACCGGTTGCGCCTGAGTGGTCAAAAATGACCCAGGCCGAGCGTGATGCCAAGGCCAAGGCTCTGCTGGAAGAGGCCGGTTTCGATGCCAGCAAACCGCTGAAGTTCGAGCTGCTCTACAACACCGACGACAACCACAAGAAAGTGGCTGTGGCCGTTGCCTCCATGTGGAAGAAGCTGGGTGTGCAGGTGAGCCTGGTTAACCAGGAGTGGAAAACTTATCTGGAAACCAAGAAACAGGGTCAGTTTGATGTGGGCCGTGCCGGCTGGATCGCCGACTACAACGAAGCCTCGTCCATGCTGGATCTGATGCAGACCACCCACGGCAACAACGATGGTAAGTACTCCAATCCGGAGTTTGACAAGCTGATGGATTCGTCCCGTGATCAGGTCGATGTGGCTGCCCGTAACAAGCTCTACGTTCAGGGTGAAGAGATCCTGGCCAAAGACATGCCGATTGCGCCTATCTACCAGTATGTGACGGCTCGGATGGTGAAGCCTTTTGTGGGCGGTTATCCTGCCAACCCGCTGGATAACCTCTACAGCAAAGATATGTACATTATTGCTCACTGATTTAAAGCAACAAGTCGCATAACAAGCAGGCCCGCCAGATGGCGGGCCTTTATTAAAACCGCGACCATTTGGAAGCAGTTCAGGACAGGTAATGTCTATGTTGAAATTCATTTTTAAACGGCTATTGGAAGCGATCCCGACTCTGCTGGTCTTGATCACCGTCTCTTTTTTCATGATGCGTTTCGCCCCGGGTAACCCCTTTACCAGCGAGCGTTCACTGCCTCCCGAAGTCATTGCCAACATCGAGGCCAAATATGGGCTCGACAAACCCATTGGCATGCAATATCTCACCTACCTGGGCAACCTGGTGCAGGGTGATTTGGGCCCCTCGTTCAAATACAAGGATTTCACCGTCAATGATCTGGTGAGCCAGGCACTGCCTGTTTCAGCCAAGATCGGGGCGGCTGCGTTCTTTTTCGCCGTGTTGCTGGGGGTTACCCTCGGCACCATTGCCGCTTTGAAACAGAACACCATCATCGACTATCTGTTGATGTCGTCGGCCATGGCCGGGGTGGTGATCCCGGGCTTTGTGCTGGCGCCTTTGCTGGTGCTGTTTTTCAGTATCTATCTGGGCTGGTTCCCGGCCGGTGGCTGGCAGGGTGGCGGCATCCAGTTTATGGTACTGCCGGTGTTCGGCATGATGATGTACTACATCTCTGCCATCTCGCGGATCATGCGCGGCAGCATGATCGAAACCATGAACGCCAACTTCATTCGCACCGCCCGCGCCAAGGGATTGCCGCTGCGTCACATCATCCTCAAACACGCGCTGCGTCCCGCCATGCTGCCGGTGGTCTCCTATCTGGGCCCGGCGTTTGTCGGCATCATCACCGGCTCTGTGGTGATCGAGACCATCTTCGGCTTGCCGGGGATTGGCCAGCTGTTCGTCAACGGTGCCCTTAACCGTGATTACTCCATGGTGCTTGGCCTGACCATTCTGGTCGGCGCCCTCACCATCACCTTTAACGCTGTGGTCGATATTCTCTATGCCTTTATCGATCCCAAGATCCGTTACTAATTCGGGAGTTCATCATGGTTGTTTCAACTGAAAAACGCGATGCCGTTGACGCGTTCGCGCAAAAAGTGGAAGTGGTGGAGGGGCGCTCCCTGTGGAAGGATGCCCGCCGCCGTTTTCTGCGTAACAGGGCGGCACTGACCAGCCTGATTATATTGACCATCATCGGGCTGGCCGTCATCTTCGGGCCCTATCTGTCGCAGTACACCTTTGACGATCCTGACTGGAACGCGATGCAGTCACCGCCAGATATGGAGGCGGGTCACTACTTCGGTACCGACAGTCTGGGGCGCGATCTGTTCGTGCGCACCCTGCTCGGTGGCCGTATTTCGCTGATGGTTGGCATCATGGGCGCTGTGGTGGCGGTCATCATTGGCACCTTGTATGGCGCGGCTTCCGGCTTTATCGGTGGGCGGGTCGATAGCCTGATGATGCGCATTCTTGAGATCCTCAACGCCTTCCCCTTCATGTTCTTCGTGATCATGCTGGTCACCTTCTTCGGCCGTAATCTGGCGCTGATCTTTATCGCCATCGGGGCGGTGAGCTGGCTCGACATGGCGCGGATTGTGCGAGGTCAGACCCTCAGCCTCAAGAGCAAGGAGTTTATCGAGGCGGCCCACGTCTGTGGCGTCTCCAAGTGGAAGATCATCACCCGTCACATAGTCCCTAACGTGCTTGGTATCGTGGCCGTTTATGCCACTTTGCTGGTGCCGGGGATGATCATGTTTGAATCCTTCCTCAGTTTCCTGGGCCTTGGGGTTCAGGAACCGATGACCAGCTGGGGTGCCCTGCTGGATGAAGGCTCCAAGTCGATGGAAGTGGCCATCTGGCAACTGCTGTTCCCCGCCTGCTTTATGGTGGTGACCCTGTTTTGCTTCAACTTCCTCGGGGATGGTCTGCGTGACGCCCTCGATCCGAAGGATCGTTAATCGAGCATCGGATCGACAGGAAAGCATCACGAAAGATCGATAAGGAGTTTTTATATGAAGTTACTGGATGTGAAAGATCTGCGGGTCGAGTTCAAGACCCCGGACGGCAATGTGGTGGCGGTCAACGACCTCAACTTCTCCCTCGCGGCGGGCGAGACCCTCGGCATTGTGGGTGAATCGGGATCCGGCAAATCCCAGACCGCATTTGCCATCATGGGGCTGCTGGCCAAAAACGGCATCATCACCGGGTCTGCCAAGTTTCAGGGCGACGAAATTCTCAACCTGCCGGAACACAAGCTCAACAAGATCCGCGCCGAGAAGATCGCCATGATTTTCCAGGACCCCATGACCTCGCTGAACCCCTACATGAAGGTGAAGGATCAGCTGATGGAAGTGCTGATGTTGCACAAAGGGGTGAGCAAGGCGGAAGCGTTTGAAGAGTCGGTGCGGATGCTCGACGCGGTCAAGATCCCCGAAGCGCGCAAGCGGATCGCCATGTATCCCCACGAGTTTTCTGGCGGTATGCGCCAGCGGGTGATGATCGCCATGGCACTGCTGTGTAGGCCGCAGCTGCTGATCGCCGATGAGCCGACTACCGCCCTCGACGTGACCGTACAGGCCCAGATCATGACCCTGATGAACGAGCTCAAGCGCGAGTTCAACACCGCCATCATCATGATCACCCACGACCTTGGCGTGGTCGCCGGTATCTGCAACAAGGTACTGGTGATGTATGCCGGTCGTACCATGGAGTACGGCAAGGTCGACGATATCTTCTATCGTCCGAGCCACCCCTATACCGAAGGCTTGCTGCGCGCCATTCCCCGCCTCGATACCGAAGGAGAAGAGCTGCCCACCATCCCGGGTAATCCGCCCAACCTGCTGCGTCTGCCGACCGGCTGCCCCTTCCAGGAGCGTTGCCACCGGGTCAGCGAAATTTGCGGCCAACAGTCACCGATCCTGACACCGTTCAATGACGGTCGGGAGCGGGCTTGTCACTGGGTTTCGGATGCCATCAACAAGGGGGCCAACTAAATGGGTGCCGACAAAAAATTGCTGTTGGAAGTGTCTGATCTCAAGGTCCACTTCAGTATCAAGAGTGGCAAGGCTTGGCCCTGGGCCAAGCCATCTGATCTTAAAGCGGTTGATGGTGTCACCATGCGTCTCTACGAAGGGGAGACCCTGGGGGTAGTGGGGGAGTCTGGCTGCGGCAAGTCTACCTTTGCCCGTGCCATCATCGGGCTGGTGCCTGCTACGGCGGGCAAGGTTGTGTGGCTCGGGGATGACTTGACCAAGCTCGACCCCAATGCGCTGCGGGAGAAACGCAAAGAGATCCAGATGATCTTCCAGGACCCGCTAGCTTCCCTCAACCCGCGGATGACCATAGGTGACATCATCGCTGAACCGCTCATTACCTTTTATCCCAAGTTGTCGCGGGAAGAGGTAAAAGAGAAGGTGCGCGCCATGATGAGCAAGGTGGGGCTGCTGCCCAACTTGGTCAACCGTTACCCCCACGAGTTCTCTGGCGGTCAGTGTCAACGGATCGGCATTGCCCGTGCGTTGATCCTGGAACCCAAGATGATCATCTGTGACGAGCCGGTCTCGGCGCTGGATGTCTCCATTCAGGCGCAGGTGGTCAACCTGCTCAAAGCCCTGCAAAAGGAGATGGGGCTGTCGCTCATCTTCATCGCCCACGATCTGTCGGTGGTCAAACACATCTCCGATCGGGTGCTGGTGATGTATCTGGGCAATGCCGTTGAGCTGGGGACCCGCAAGGAGATCTTCGCCAATCCGTTACACCCCTATACCAAGGCGCTGATGTCAGCGGTACCGATCCCGGATCCGGAGCTGGAGCGCAACAAGGTGATTCAGATTTTGGAAGGGGACTTGCCTTCACCGATGAACCCGCCATCCGGCTGCGTGTTCCGCACCCGCTGCCCGGTGGCAGGCCCCGAGTGCGCCAAGACCCGGCCCCAGCTGGAAGGGAACTTCGATCACGCGGTCTCCTGCCTCAAGGTTGATCCGCTCTGATGGCGATTTATTGAACCGATTTGCGGGGTGCTCAGGTGGCACCCCGCTTAATTTTGGCCACAGATGAAGATGTCCCTTGGCGTTATCTTTTACCGCTGTTAATATCCGCGCAACAAGGGGAGTAACTTCTCGCCGGTTTGTCGTCATTACGGTGCATCCATTGAGGTGAACCCGGCAGCTGGGCAGTCGATGAAAATTGGCTGTAAGTGAGACCTTGCCGAGAGGCAAGGTGTATCTGCTCTAAACGCAAACCCACGCCTCTCGGATGTGGGTTTTTTCGTTTTTGGGAGAGGTGAACATGGGTGAATGGTGGATGTGGACCGGTTTCTTCAGCATAGTGCTGGTCCTGCTATGGGTAGACATACGCTTTGTCGGTGGCGGCAAGTCACACAAGGTATCTCTCAAAGAGGCCGGTATCTGGTCTCTGATCTGGATCAGCGTGGCGCTGCTCTTCAACCTGGCTATCTGGTTCTGGCTGGATCACAGTGCAGGCCGTGAAATTGCCAACCAGAAGGGGCTGGAGTTCCTCACCGGCTACCTTATCGAGAAAGCGCTGGCGGTGGACAACGTCTTCGTCTGGCTGATGCTGTTTAGCTACTTTGCCATTCCGGCCGAGCTGCAGCGTCGCGTGCTGCTCTACGGGGTACTGGGTGCCATCGTGATGCGTGCCGGTATGGTGTTCGCGGGCAGCTGGCTGATCGAGCAGTTCCACTGGATCCTCTATCTGTTTGGCGCTTTCTTGCTGCTGACCGGTGCCAAGATGCTGTGGGCGGCCGACAAGGAGCCAGATCTGGCCAACAACCCGCTGCTGGGCTGGATGCGCCGTCGCTTCAAGGTGACCGAGACCCTGGAAGGGGAGAACTTCTTCGTCTGGCGTGACGGTGTGCGCTATGCCACCCCGCTGCTGCTCATTCTGGTGCTGGTGGAGGTGAGCGATCTCATCTTCGCGGTGGACAGTATCCCGGCCATCTTCGCGGTGACCACGGATCCCTTCATCGTGTTGACCTCCAACATCTTCGCCATCATGGGCCTGCGCGCCATGTACTTCCTGCTGGCTGGCGTGGCTGATCGCTTCGTCCTGCTCAAGTATGGTCTGGCGCTGATCCTGATGTTTATCGGGGTCAAGATGCTGCTGCTGGATATCTTCAAGATCCCGACCGGCATTGCGCTTGGTGTAGTTGCGCTTATCCTGCTGGCGTCCATGGGGCTAAGCCTGTTTGTGACCCGTAAAAAGGCGGCTTAAAGGCGCAATGCTATTCACTTAAGTGAATTTGAGTGCCAGTCCACCTAGTATCAGGGCTAAAAAGCGAGGGAGGCATGATGCCTCCCTCTTTCTATTGCAAGCCACGCTGTATAAAGGCTGGAGGAAGATTGACTGAAAACAGCCTTACCCGGCAGTGGCTTCTTCATCCATCTGCAACCACAGCAGCTTCCAGCTTTACGTTCCAAGCAGTGCTTCGCATTTTTCTACCGCTGCGGATGGTTCCTTTTTGATACATCGCAACGGCAGCAATCGCGCCGCGATAAACGCCAGAATGACGCACATCCGAGTCAGATTCTCCCTGCTCTGCCTCTTTAACCCCTCGACCCGGGTGCCCGCACTCTTCCAGGTCTTGTGATAATCCTCGATGAGCCAGCGCCGCTCGTCGTCGCCGATAATCTCGCTGGCCTGCTCTGATGTCGTCACGACTTCAGTGGTCAGCAGGTGCCACGCCAGCCAGTCACAGTATCGAATGCACAGCCCTCGGGTGCTGACATCACGGGGCCAGATACATTGGTCGGCAATGCCAACGACCTTGCGCTCGCGCGGCGCGAACAGCCGTACGGAGTGTTATAGGTTCGCGTGGCCAAACTGAGCCCGAGCCCATTGTGCCGGTTGAGTGAGGGGCATGTTAGAACCTGGATGGGGCTATGACAGGTTCAGATCACGCAAGGGGGACAAAGTAAAAAAATCCCCAAGCAATGCTTGGGGATTTCTGTATAAGAGACAGCCCTATGGCCCTTTGTCTGGGTGCTGGCGACGTTACTCTTTCTCTTCGTCCGCCTGCTCTTTTTTCTTTTTCTTCTCGGGCAGCGGCTTGCCATCGCGGTGGATCACCTTGCCCGCTTCAAAGCCAATCTGGGCGGCCAGCTCTTCCAGATCTGCTGACTTGGCCTGATCCCCGATGGCGTAGCGATAGTTGGCGATGGTCAGCTTGTCGGCCACCGGGGTGCCCGGGACGATAGGCTCACGCCAGCCCTGACCGATGTGGGCCACCAGGGTGCCGTTCATCAGCAGCTCGCCGACGATCTCCTGGGCCGGGTTGCCCTTGCCGTAGGTGAGACCCTGAGGGTGCTTCTTGCCGACCAGCGGCTCGTTGCTGGCGGGCATCAGCTTGGTACGGATCAGCCACTTGGGCTTCTTGGTGTTGCCCACCGCCTTGCCGGTCTGGTACTCGTTGATCTTGATGGTCTTGATCATCTGGGCCATGAAGTCCTTGGTCAGCGCCTTCTGGGCGTCGCTGGTTTCATCGATGGCGATGGGGGCCACATACCAGGTCTGGGTGGCTTGAGCCTTGGGTGCGGCAGGGGCAGTTTGCGCCATGGCCAGGGGGCTGAGCAGGATGGCAGCCAGCAAGAGTCCTATCTTCTTCATTGTGATTCCGCTTTTGTTTCAACAAGAATTTTGTTTTGCCAGCGACGACTGCGCCAGCGCCAGAACATGGCCAGACCGCGCACCCACTCGTCGCAGGCCAGCGCCAGCCAGATACCGACCAGTCCATAGCCCTGCATGATACCGAGGAAATAGGAGAGTGGCACGGCAATTCCCCACATGGAGAGCAACGCCATGTAGAGGGGGAAACGGGCATCCCCGGTGGCCCGCAGGGCGTTGATCACCACCAGATTGAAGGTGCGGCCGGGTTCGAGGATGAGGCTGATGAGAAACAGCTGCGCCACTTGGGTGATGATGTCCGCATCGTCGGTAAACAGACTGATGATGGTGCGGCCGTTGAGCGCTGCCGCGATGGCGATCACTGTGGTGACGATGAGGCCCAGCTTCAGGCTCTTCATCAGCTGTTTGTAGGCCTGTTCGAAACGCCGGGCGCCTGCCAGATGGCCGATGATGATCTCGTTGCCAAGGCCGATGGAGAGACCAAACAGCAGGATAAACAGGCAGATCTGGAAGAAGTAGGACTGGGTTGCCAGCGCCTTGTCACCCAGCAGTCCGACAAAGGCGGTCACCACCATGAACTGCAGCATCCAGGAGAGGTTCTCCCCTGCCGCCGGCAGGCCGATATGGAGTACCTTGCCCAGCATCTCCCGGCTGGGGTGGACGATATCGCGCACCACCAGTCGAATGCCGGTCTTGCGGGCCACCAGCCACACCAGCAGCACCACGCCCACCAGTCGGCCCGCGACCGTGCTGATGGCGACACCGGCGACACCAAGCTGGGGCAGGCCGAACCAGCCGTAGAGCAGCAGCAGGTTGCCGACGAAGGTGATGAGGTTGACGATGAGCGTCACATACATCGCCTGCCGGGTGTGGCCGTGGGCGCGCAGGGTCGCGGCCAGACAGAGGGCTGCCGCTTCAGGCAACAGGCAGAGACCGATGATCTGTAAGTAAAGCGTGGCGTCGCTCATCAGGTGGGCGGGCAGGTTCATCAGTGTCAGCATGGTACTGGCCCCCGCCATTACGCCGATGGCGGCCACCAGACCGATCAGCAGGTTGAACCCGATGGCGGTGTGGATCACCACCCGGCTCTTCTCCCGATCGCCCGCCCCCAGATACTGGGTGATCACCACGCTAGTACCTATGCTGACGAAGCTGAACAGCGTGATGGCGAGATCGAACACCTGATTGCCGACCGCCAGCGCGGCTACCCCCTGATAGGAGACGTGACCCACCATGAAGGTGTTGAGGGCGCCGGTCAGAAAGTGCAGGGCGAGATCGATAAAGAGCGGCCAGGTCAGCGCAAAGAGCGTGCCCGGGCCTGCGTGGGATTGAGATTGCATGGCGTGTCCAACAGCTGTACGGGCACGGGGAAGTGCCCTCTGGGGGCGCATTTAACACCAAGGCCGAGGCCGGTGCAATCCTTGTGCAGGATTGCCCGGCCCGGGGATCAGGCCAAGGGATCAGGCAGGAGTAGCGCCAGCCTCCTGTTCGCTCGGCAGGGTGAGGCGCGCCGAGTCGGGCAGGGCATCATCCTGTGGCCAATTTGCGCGGATAGCATCTGTGGTGCTCTCCACTACTGCATCATCCTTGAACACCGGCTCGCGATAGCAGCGGGTCAGGCGCAGCGCCTGATACATATCGGGGCAGAGGATAATCCCCTCGTCGCCCACCCGCACGCCCGCCTGTTTGAGCCAGTGGGTCATCTGGCCGTGGCGGCCCGCCATCACCATGTGGATGCCACGCCGTTTCAGATCCTTGTGCAGCTCCCCCACCATGCTCATCACGCTGATGTCCTGATGGGTGAAGCAGGCCACCGCATCGATCACCAGACACTTGGGATTGCGGGGATCCTGCACCAGCAAGGCCAGCACCCGCCGCTTGAAGTAGGGGGCGTTGAAGTAGGTCAGCGGCGAGTTGAAGCGATAGACCAGAATGCCCGGGATTGCCTTGGCTTGCTCGTTGTCCCCCAGAGTGCGCACCACCCCTTCGTCATCCATGCCGAGCAGCTGATCGGTGGGGCGCATCACATTGCGCAGGAACTGGAACAGCCCCAGCAATACCGCAAGGGTGATCCCCGGGATCACCCCCATGGTGAGCACGCTGATAAAGGTGATCAGCGCCAGCCAGAAGGCGGAGCGATCCGAGTGGCGCAGGGCCCAGAGGCCGCGAAAATCGGTGAGCGATAGGGACGCCATCACCAGCACCACCCCGAGGGCGGCGGTGGGAATGTATTTGAGCGGCGCCGTCAGGTAGAAGGTGATGAGGGCGATCACCGCCGCGGCGATGATGGAGACCAGCTGGCTCTTGCCGCCGTTGGCATCGTTGACCGCGGTGCGCGAATCCGCCCCGCTGATGGCAAAGCCCTGGGAGATGGCGGAGGCGAGGTTGGCCATACCGAGGGCCCGGAACTCCTTGTCCGCGTCTATCTCGTAACCGTTTTTGGCGGCAAAGCTGCGGGCGGTCAGCATCATGGAGACGAAGCTCACCATGGCCAGGTTAAGGGCAGGCAGCACTAGCTCCCGCATCAGACCTGGGGGGAACTCCGGCATCTGGAAAGCGGGCAGACCTGAGCCCACCGCCCCCAGAGTAGCGATATCAAACTGGCCCAGATTGAACCCCCACACCAGCGCCGCGGTCACCACCATAGCCACCATGGAGGAGGGCCATGCCGGTTTGTAGCGCTTGGCAAGCAGCAGGGTGAGCAGGGCCACCAGACTCATGGCCAGGGTCGGCAAATGGGTCTGGGTGATATAGCTGGCGCCGCTGGCGATCCGCTCGATGAGGTAACGCTCGCTGAAGGTGAAGCCGAAGATCTTGGAGAGCTGGCCCACCATGATGGTGATGGCCACCCCGTTGAGCAGCCCCATCAGGATCGGGCGGGAGAGAAAGTCCGCCAGCACCCCCAGCTTGAAGCGGCTGGCAATCAGGCACCAGAAGCCGGTCATGGCGGTCATGGTCATCACCAGCTGCCAGTGACGGGTCGGGTCGCCTGCGGCCAGCGGCGTCACTACGGCGGCAATGACCGCGCAGGTGGCGGCATCGGGGCCGACAATCAGCTGGCGGGAGGTGCCAAACAGGGCGTAGACCAACATGGGCAGGATGCAGGAGTAGAGACCGACGATGGCCCCCACCCCGGCGAGTTCGGCATAAGCGATGGCGACGGGCAGTGCCACGGCCGCCACCGAGAGTCCGGCGCGAAGGTCTGGCATCAACCAGGCGCGCTGGTATTGCAGCAGGGCAGCGAGGCCCGGTAGCCAGCGTTCGAGAGAGAAGAAGTCGCGCATTATTTAACCCATTGAGTTACAACCAGCTTTTCCCCTAGTGTGCCCAAGGTTATCGAAAGATTGCAATCAGGTTATGGCCAGTTTACCTGAAGGTCAGGCCAGATAGCCTGCCAGCGTTTCTCCTTGATACGCTGGGTGAAAATCTGTTTGTCCTGGCGACATCTGGGGTTGGCACTCACTTGCAGCGACCAGTTGATGGCAAAGCCGTAGGGGGCGAGCCACTCGAACTCACCATCCTGGTTCAGGCGCACGCCGATGCAGGTGGGCACTTCGACCCAGTGGCTCAGCGCCTCCAGACTGCTGGCAAACGGCGCGACCAGTTGGCGCGTGTGCATGCGAGCCTGATTGCGCACCTCCCACAGTTGGCCCGGCAGCCGCTTTGCCAGCCAGGCTTCATGCTCTACCTCGGCCAGTCCTTGCGGGTCACTGTTATCGAGATAGATCAGGTCGATATCGTTGAGCGGGGTGGGCACCGCCTTGTGGTGAAGGTGATCCCAGATGAGGTTGCGGATAAAGCCGGCCCCCAGCGCCCAATCGGGCAGATTGAGCTCGGCGGCGGCTTGCAGGCAGGCCATCCGCTGCGGATCGGTCCGCAGCAGGGCTTCGGTTTTGGCTTGGAATTGCTGTTCGAGGGCGGTGTTCAGAGGTTCAGTTGTTGGCATTGCGGCGTAACCAGACATCAATGTAACGGCAGCTCGGCACTATAGTGAGCCCCTCCGCCTGAGTCCAGTTGAAGAAGGCGCGCGCCAGCTGATCGGCAATCCCCTGTACCCGCAGCTCGGGGGGCACGAAGGTGCTGTAGGCGTCGATAGTCTTGGCATCGAGCCGCCGGTAGCGCAGTCTCGACTCTTTCCCCTCCACCATACAGATGAACTGCTGCTGGTTGGCCTGATGAATGATCTCGCTCATGGTGGGCACCTCTGGCATGAAGATAAGTCTGTTGGCACAAGATAACGGTTAGCCAAGGTATAGAACAGATAATGAGAGCCCGTGGCCAATATCATCCGGTTTGGCATTGGTTTATCCGGTTTGCGGGAGGGTTGCTATCGCGATGCTGATTAAAGGTGCCCGACTGACCGCCGGGCACAGGTTCAGTGCCGGGATCAGGCCCAGGCCCGCTCCAGCAGGGTAAGTAACTGCTCACGATCGGCATCTTTGCGATTGAACAGCATGGCGCCGTCGTTGATCGCCAGATCGCGGATCTCCCCCAGCAGCGAGCGATCGCTCACACCTGCTTCGTTGAGAGTACGTGGCAGCTTGACCGCTTGCCACAAGGTATCGCGCAGGGTGCGGATGGCGGTGATGGTCGCCTCTGCCCGCTGGTGGGCCGGGGTGGCGGCAAAGCGCTCCGCCCCTACCAGCGGCAACAGCAGCCGGGCCAACTCGTTATCCACCTCGGGGCGGTTGTAGTCGAGCACGGTGGGCAAAAAGAGGTTCATGCACAGCCCGTGGGGCAGATGGCAGCGGGCCCCCAGACTGTGGCCGAGGGCGTGCACCAGCCCCACCATGGAGTTGGAGAAGGCCATGCCGGCCAGGGTGGAGCCTTCCGCCAGCTGCAGCCGCAGCTGTTTGTTCTGCGGATCGGTGAGAATTTGCGGCAGGGCATTCGCTATCTTCTCCACCGCCATCAGTGCCAGTGCATCGCTCACCGGGTTCTTGGCGGTGCCGAGAAAGGCCTCGATGGCATGGGTCATGGCATCCATGGCGGTAGCGGCGGTGATATTGAGCGGCAGCCCCTGGGTCAGGCGCGGGTCGAGCACTGCCAGCTGGGGTAGCAGGAAGGGGGAGGTAAAGGGCACCTTGCGGCCACTGGCCTCATCCTTGATCACGGCAACCAGTGTCACTTCTGATCCGGTGCCCGCCGTGGTGGGCACCACTGCCAGCGGCTTGAGTGCATGAGTCAGGCAGCCTGCGCCAGAGTAGTCGAGTAGATGTTCGCCCCCCATGGATGCCAGAATATTGACCGCTTTGGCGGTGTCGATGACCGAGCCGCCCCCCAGTGCCACCAGGCTGTCGCAGGCAAGTTCGCGGTAGCGCTTGGCGATCCGCTCCACCACGGCGGTGGAGGAGTCGGCCGGGATCTCGTCCCAGATGGCGGCGACTGGCAGCTCCCCCTCGGCCAGCACATTGGCCAGCAGAGTAGCAAGACCGGTGGCATTGACCCCCTTGTCGGTCAGCAGCAGCGGGCGGCGTGCCCCGAGGCTGGCCAGTTCACTGGCCAACTGCTCCAGCGCCTGTTCACCGGCCAACAGTTTGACCGGGCAGAAAAAATCGTAGTAGCGGCTCATTTAAAGGCTCCTTGCACGTTAGCCGGTCACCAGACCCAGATAGATGTTGCATGCCCGACCGAGTTTGTTGGTCGGGGCGGGATAGTCACGCAGCAAAGTGCGCGCGATAAAGGCGGGCAGGATCAGCGCTTGCAACTGTTCCAGCCCCCGCACCAGATGCATGGCGACGGTTAAGTCCCCCTCCACCAGCAGCCGGTTTTCACTGAATGCCTGATTGACCCCGAGCCGAAAACTGAGGGTGCGAAAAGCGATATTGGGATGCTTGAAGCGCACCCGCAGCGGATGGAGGGTGGCATGAGGGGCGACCGGTGCACCGGGATACCAGCGGCCACCCTGCTTGTGCATGTTCATGGCGTAAGGGATACCGCAGACTTCAAGGCGGATTGCCTGCCCGTCTTGCAGCGGCGCCAGCTCCCGTCGTACCGCCGCGTCGGTGCGGGCGGCGCGGCAGAGGGTGCGACCCACCACCCACAGCAGGGTGGTGATCCAGAGGCGGCGGCCAAGGGCGGCCGCAGATTCAAACATCCTTGTTTGCATAGGGATTGGCTCCTGAGATGGCTGACCAGAACAGGGCGAACGCACTGGCTTGCCAGTAGGCATCCTGCCCAAGGTGGGGTTGATCGACAAACAGTGAGGCACAGGCAAGAAATTGCCCCTGACACACTTCCAGCAGTAGTGGGGCGGGGGCGTTCATCAGCTCGCCGCTGGCCTGTCCTTTTGCCAGCAGGGCGGGCAGAAAACGCAAAGCCTCGTGCAAGATCTGGCTGCGAGCCGGTCTGGCCAGCAGCGGGGAGTGAAAGAAACCCAACACAAATTTGAGCTCGTTGGGGTGGGCCTGCATCCACCCCATCGCCAGTTGCCAATAGTGGCGGGTCTGGTCGTACAGCGGCAGGGCCGGGTCTGCTTCATGGATAGCGGCCCCCATCCGGGTTTTCACATCCTGATAGAGCTGGAGGATCAGTGCCTCCTTGCTGGGGAAGTGATGGAACAGGGTGCCATTGGCGACCCCAGCCGCCTTGGCGATCCGCGCCGTGGCCGCCCCTTGCAGGCCATCCTCGGCACACAAGGCGAGGGCGGCATCGAGGATCTGGCGACGTTTGTCGGTCATCGGCGGTGACAGCGGTTTCTGCTGTGCGGGCTGACTCATGGCGTGGTTCTCCATCAGCGCAGGAAAAAGGCCATCATCAGCTTCTGGATCCAGCCTTTGTAGGGCGGGTGGATCAGCGAGCCGGTGGTGAACTTGCCGCGGGTCAGCACGGTTTTCGCCTTGGAGAAGGTGAGAAACCCCTCGTGGCCGTGGTAGTGGCCCATGCCGGAGGCGCCGATGCCGCCAAACGGCACATCATCGGCAGCCACCTGAAACAGACTTTCGTTGATCGCCATGCCGCCGGAGTGGGTCTCCCGGGTTACCTGTGCCTGCAGCTCGGAGTCGAAACTCATCAGATAGAGCGCCAGCGGGCGGGGCCGCTCGGCCACATAAGTGAGCGCCTCTTCCAGGGTGTCGTAGGGAATAAGCGGCAACAGCGGGCCGAAGATCTCCTGCTGCATCACCTGGCAGCGCTCGGGTACTCCAGTGAGCAGGTGCGGGATCAGCAGGCGGCGCTGATCGTCACGGGCCGGGCTGGCACAGGGGTGGATCTGGGCCCCTGCCTGCTCGGCCTCCTCCAGCCAGCTGACGAGGCGCTGATACTGACGGTCGTTGATGATGGCGCCGTAGTCGGTACTGGCGAGCCCTTGCGGGTAGAGCTTGCTGAAGTGGCTGCGATAAGCGGCGATAAAGTTATCCACCTCGCTGCGGGGCAGCAGCACATAGTCGGGGGCGACGCAGATCTGCCCGGCGTTGAGGCTCTTGCCGAAGATCATTCGCTCGACCGCGGTGGCCACCGGCATGTCGGGGGCGATAAGGCAGGGGCTCTTGCCACCTAACTCCAGGGTCAGCGGGGTGAGCTGGGGCGCGGCGGCAGCCATCACCAGCTTGCCCACCATGGTGGAGCCGGTAAAGAGCAGGTGATCGAACGGAAGCGAGCTGAACGCTGCTGCCATCTGGGCATCCCCCTCGATGATGGCGATTTCGTGCTCGTCAAAGACGCTGGTGAGCAGGCTCCGCAATACGGTGTTGGTCTGGGGAGTGAACTCGGAGAGCTTCAGCATCGCCCGGTTACCGGCCGCGATGGCGGTGATAAGGGGGCCTAGGCTCAGCATCACCGGGAAATTCCACGGCACTATGATGCCGACCACCCCCAGCGGCTGAAAGTGTACTTCTACTTTGGCGGGGGCCAGCAGCAGACCCGCATGACGGCGGTGAGGTTGCATCCAGCGCTTGAGCCGCTTCTGGGTGTAGTTGATCTGCATGATGCAGGGCAGTACATCGGCGATCAGGCTGTCGTATTCACTGCGCTGGCCATAGTCCTCGGCCAAGGCCTTGCACAGCTGCCCCTTGTTGGCGAGCAGCGCCTGTTTGAGTTTGTTCAGTTGTGCTTTTCGCTCGGCCAGTGTCGGCATGGGGTGGGCCAGACTCGCCCGCTTTAGCCGAGCCAGATGGTTCGGTAAGGATAATTTGATGGCGAGGATATCCTCTGGATTGTGTTGACGCTGCGCCGCACCCATGTTGTTCTCCGCATGAAAAGTAACCGACTGATTAGTCGGTCTGAATCTAGCGCTTTGTTGCAAGAATGTAAAGCTGGCAAGCTGTTTCCCGCTCACCACGAGGAGGACGCAAGAGAGAACTGTGTGCCCCACCACATTTTTGTGGTTTGCTCATTGGTGACTTATCCAATAAGGGGTAGGTTTTGGTTATTAACCGACAAGGAGAGATCATGATGACCAGGGAATTGAACAGCTTGTTGACCCGGCTTGACGATGTGGTTGAGCGGATGCCGGATTGCTTCAACACCTATGAATTTGCCCAGAAGCTGGCACTGCAATATCAGCCGGAGTTTTTTGCTGCCGGTCACTCTCTGGCCGAGCATGAGGGCAAGGTGCTGCGGGTGCTGCACCAGAAGATCGCCGAGGCGCTGGCGGGCAGCGAGGTGGTGATTGAAGGAGCGCTGCTGCCCTGCATTACCCCCTGGGGGGAGAAGGCGACCTCACCGCGCTGGCATCGCAAGCACTGAGGGCGCAGTCAGGTAGATCAGTGCCAGATAGCAGATAACGAACAACGATAAATGGCGCGGCGCTGGCAACAGGGCCGCGCCGTTTTTTGTGCTGATTGTCGCCAGTCGCGCCCTCGCAGCCGGGAGCAAAGGCCCGGTCTGTGATCCCATGCCGGGATACGGGGCCGTCAGCCGGGTAGACTCTCCCTTTTATCGCTGGGCTTGTCGCCGTAGGAATTTCTCATGACCCATAAAATTATTCTCGATACCGACCCGGGTATCGACGATGCCATGGCCATTCTGTTTGCCGAGGCGCACCCCGCCATCGAGCTGCTCGCCATCACCACCGTTTTTGGCAACGCCACCATCGACAATGGCACCCACAACGCCCTCTGGCTCAAGCAGAAATATGGTATGAAAGCGGATGTGGCCAAGGGGGCGGCCGCGCCGCTGCTGCGTGAACCGGTCGGCCCCACCACCATAGTCCACGGCATGAGCGGCTTTGGCGATATAGAGGCAGGGGCAGTCACCATAGCCCCGGATCCCCGTCCCGCCTGGCAATACATGGTTGACGCGCTGAAAGCGGCGCCGGGGGAGATCACCCTCGTCACTATCGGCCCGCTCACCAATCTGGCGCTGGCGCTGCAACAGGCGCCCGAGATTGTCTCGCTGGTAAAACAGGTGGTGGTGATGGGGGGCGCCTTTGGCGTCAACGGCCATCGCGGCAACGTGACTCCCTATGCCGAGGCCAATATTCACGATGATCCCGAAGCCGCCGACCGGGTCTTTACCGCAGACTGGCCGGTGGTGATCATCGGGCTGGATGTGACCCAGCAGAGCTTCTTCAGCAGCGCCTATCTGGATGATCTCAAGGATAAGGCGGGGGAGCCGGGCCGCTTCCTGTGGGATGTCAGCCGCTTCTACCTGCGCTTCTATTCGGAGCGTATCGGTCTGGATGGTTGCCACGTGCACGATCCCTCCGCCATCGCCTACGTGATAGATCCGACCCTGTTTACTCTGCGGGAAGGGCCGGTGCGGGTCATCAACGAGGGGCCCGCCATCGGTCATACCCTGCAAAAATTTGATGGCAGGTCCCACCCCCACGACGGCTGGGCCGACTATCGTGCCCAGCAGGTCGGGGTGGCGGTGCGCGATGAGGCGCTGCTGGCGCTCTATCGCGAGACGCTGGTAGCCTGGGGCAAGGATTGCTGAGGGTGACCTTGTATCGCGGTAACGCGGGGGCTGTGATCGGCGCCAAACAATCGGGGCGCACCGCCGCTTATACTGCCTGATATCAAGACCTTGGGAGGGATGGAGATGGCCTGGATTTCCTTGATAGTGGCGATTGCGCTGATCTGGTGGTTGATGAAGCTGGGACGTGGCGCCCTGTTCGAGATCCGCCTTGCCCCCGGCAAGGTGGTGGTCAAGCAGGGCAAGGTGTCGCCCGCCTTTATTGAGCATGCCAAGCAGATCCTGCGCCACGACACGGTGCGCGGTCGCATTGTGGGACATCGCGATGGCGATGGCGTGAAGCTGGTCTTCTCTCGCTCCATCCCCGAGCCGGTGGCTCAGCGTTTTCGCAATATCTTCCCCTATGGCGATTACCGCCAGCCAACGGCGCCGCTGCCGGGTCCCAAATCCCGCAAGGGATAAGCAGCTGAGCGCGGTTCATCAATAGCAAACGGGCCTCCAGTGGAGGCCCGTTTTTTATGGCGCTTGGCCAAGAGAGAGCTGCTTGCCCTTACTCCTTGCCGTGCAGCTCGCGCTGGGCCTTGACCGCCGCCGCCTTGACCGCCGCCGCCTTGACCGCCGCCGCCTTGACGGCGGTGCCTTCATTGCCCCAGGAGGCGCGCAGGGTGTTGACCAGCTCGGCGAGCCGCTCGTTATCCAGGGTCCAGCCATAACCCGGCATGTGGTAACCCAGATGGCCGTGGGTGACCGGGGTCTCGGCGCCGTGCAGCAGCACGTTGATCAGGCTCGACGGATCGCTCGCCAGCACGGTGCGGTTGTTCACCAGCGAGGGGATGACGTGGTCATTGCCCTGACCGTTGACCCCGTGACAGGTGGAGCAGTACATGGCGTAGTCCGCCTTGCCGCTGGCACTGGCGTAGGCGCGGGCCCCTTGCTCAGTGACCGGCTCATCTTTCAGGTCGGTGAGGTAGGTGGCGATGCTGGCCAGATCGGCGTCGCTGAAATACTGGCTGCTGTGAGTGATCACTTCCGCCATGGGGCCCGCGACTGCTTCACGCTGGCTGCGGCCGGTTTTCAGCAGGTCGATCAGCGCCTGCTTGCTGTAACGGCTGCCGCGAATATCGGGGGCATACCAGCCATCGAGGGCGGCACCGCTCAGGTAGACGGGGTCCGCCTCGGTCAGCGCTTTCTCCTGCATGCCAAACCCGCGCGGGGTGTGGCAGCTGCCGCAGTGACCGGCACCCTGCACCAGATAGGCGCCGCGATTCCACTCTTCACTCTTGCCAGCCACCGGGGTGAAGCGGCTGTCATCGTGGTAGAGCCAGTTCCAGCCCATCAGCGGCCAGCGCATATTGAGCGGCCAGGGGATGTCGCTCTCCTTGTTGGCGATGGCCAGCGGCTGCACCTCCTTCATCAGATGGTGATAGAGATCTTCGAGATCCTTATCGCTCATCTTGGCGTAGGCGGTGTAGGGCATGGCCGGATAGAGCTGATGCCCGTCGCGGGCCACCCCTTCTCGCATCACCTTGATGAACTCCGGCAGGCTGTAGTTGCCGATGCCGTGGGTCTTGTCGGGGGTGATGTTGGTGGCAAATACGGTGCCGATGGGGGTCGGGAACCCTTTGCCGCCCGCCAGCGGCTTGCTGGTCTCGCTGGTGTGACAGGCGGCGCAATCGCCGAGCTTGGCCACGTATTCACCGGCCGACATGGCGGGGGCTGCGCTGGCGGCAAGGGCGGGCAGAGCCAGCAGCAGGGCGCTGGCCGTCAGTGACAGGACGCGGCTCATTGGGCACCTCCCTTGCTGATGGCCACCAGCTCGTTGACGGCGCGCCATGCTTCGTCGATGGCGGCGTGGGCGTAGGGGCTCCAGCCTGCATCCGAGTTGGCGATGGTGATGTTGCCGATTGGCTGGCGACCCAGTTCAATCCATTTTTCGCACTGCGCTTCGTCATCAAACAGGGTGTTGGTGACATAGGAGTAGCCGTGAGACCAGCGGTTGACCGTGATGGCGAGGATATCCTGCTCATGGTTGAAACCGGCGCTGCCCAGCATCCCCTGCAGCTGTTCGCGGATCATCTGCTCATGCTGCTCGAACGGCATGCCGAGGATCATGGCGCGCCCCTTGCGGGACTGCTCGCGGGCCGACAGGCCGCTGCCCGGCAGGGTCGGCACATAGACCATGTGCAGGCACATCGGCTGATCCGGGCTCTTGGGATGCTCGTAGCCCCCCAGGTTGACCGGATAGTCGAGCTTGACCCGGCTGTAGGGGGCGGCAGGGGAGTAGACCTCGTGCACCCCCAGCTTGACGAAGGCTTGCCAGTTCTTGATCACCACCTTGGTGTAGACCAGCGGCGCCTTGGCGTTCTGGCGCAGCGCCTCCTTCTGGGGCTCCGGCATCTCGGGCACCATGTAGGGGATCATCATGTTGTAGCCGGCCATGACTGACTGCTTGGCCCGTACCCGATGCAGTTTCCCCTCCTTGATGTAGGTGACATCCACTGCCAGCTTGCCATCGGCGAGGCGCACGTTTTTGGCCTGCAGCGCCGTGCTGCCAAGGCGCAGCTGCACCTTGTGCTCCGGCAGGTCGAGCTTGCTGTAGTCAAACTTGGCCAGCACCACATCCTGCATGGTGTGGCCCGGTGCCACTTGCGGAATGAGCTTGCGGACCATCAGGCGGGTGAGACCGGCGTTGCCATCGGGGAAGTGGAAGATGTAGGGGTCGTCCAGCTCCGCCTGCTCCTCGGCATCGAGGGGCGTCAGATTGAGGCCATCGAAACCCGGCAAGGCGCACAGACGCGCATCGGCGCAGGCGGTGGCGTCGATGCCGACCGCCTGGAAGTCGTTGGTGCGCTGCTGGAAGTAAGTGATCGCCCGCTCGCTGAGGCCCACTTTATCGCGCAGGAAGCTGGTGTAGCTGTTGCGGGTCACCCACAGATCCTGCTGCTCGCGGGTCATGCCGCTCAGGTAGTCGATCTTCGATTCGTGCAGCGCCAGCAGGGCGGCCTTGTCGGCATCATCGAGGGGGAAGTCGCCGATAAACTCTGCCAGCGGGCGGCCGTTCAGGCGATCGCGGGGGATGTCGTCCGCCACGTTGTGGCCCGGATCCCCGTTCACTATCTTGTTGACGCCAAAGTGCTTCTCGTCGAAATAGACGCCGCGGCTGAGCCCCAGATCCGGATAGAAGGTCTGCTGGAACCCTTTGGCCAGCTCGTCGATGTTGACCTCCAGCGCCTTGAGCAGCCCCAGCGCCACCGGGCTGTAGACCGAACGCGGCGATTGCAGGGATTCGCTGCCGCCATAACCCAGTCGCAGGCCATCGGGAGTGGTGAACTCATTGCGCTTGGCGTGACCGCCAAAGTCGTCGTGGTTGTCGAGCAGCAGGATCTTTTTATCCGCGCCGAGCAACTGCTGATAGAAGCAGGCGGCGGCCAGACCGCTGATCCCGGCGCCGACGATCACCAGATCGACCTCTCCCTCAAGGGGAATACTGGCGAAGTCATACTGCTTGCCATCGCGGGCGATGCTGTGGGCCGGTTCGAAAGAGCCCGGGTGGTTGCCGCGCAGGCCGGTGAGGGCGGGCGGGTAGGCCAGGGTTTTATCTGCCAGCGCGCTGCCACCTTCGGCAGCCTTGAGCAGATTGATGGGGGCGATGCCTGCCGCAATGGTGATGGCAACGCCATTGAGAAAATCTCTGCGTGTAATACTCATGGCAATCCCTGTGTTAGGAGAAGTAATGAATAAGTGGATTCATTATGGGAGGGAGACACAGATCCTGTTCAGGATTGGGCGCAGAATCTACCGTTATCCTCACGCTGAGTCCATACGATTGCTAATGGATTATTAAGCACCATTTTCCTGCTTGTGACGAGAGTGATGCGCTGATGGGGATGATTTGCCCTGTTGCAGGGGCGCAGATCTCCCGGCTTGGGCCGGTCAATGATTGCCGCAGCTGATTAGTTTGGGAGGCGTTCGGGCATCCCTGTCGACTCGGGGGAGTGATCGCGCTAAGATCTTAACTACTTGTTTTATCGACTCTCTTTTTACTCACTGGCGTGATAGCCACTCTGGAGGCGCAATGAACTGGTATATCTCGGTCCTCAAGCAATATGCGGTATTCAGCGGGCGGGCCCGTCGCACCGAATACTGGATGTTCGTGCTGTGCAACGTCATCGTCATGCTGCTGCTGGGCATGGTGGACAAGCTTATTGGCGGCGACAAGGAGCTGATCAGCTCGATCTATTCGCTGGCTGTGCTGCTGCCATCGCTGGCGGTGGCGGCCCGTCGCCTGCACGACACCGACCGCAGCGCTTGGTGGCTGCTGCTCGGGCTCATCCCCATTATCGGTACTCTGGTGCTTATCTACTTTATGGTCTGCAACGGCCAGCAGGGGCCGAACCGTTTCGGTGACGATCCCAAGGCGCTACCCTCGCAGGGCTTTATGGTCAGTTAAGGGGAGCTGCTGGGCCAATAAAAAGAGAGGGAGGCATGATGCCTCCCTCTCTTTTTCATTTTGATGCTCGATCAACGCTCCAGCAGCGGGGCGGAGCGGTAGCTCCACATGCCGTAGGTGCGCAGGGCGTCGCGGTAGATGCCGAGCAGCTCGCTTTCGCTCGGGGTGGCCAGCTCCTCGAGGGGCTTGTCGGGGTAGCTGACGCTCGCCACCTTGAGGTTGGCCGGACCAATCTGGTCGCAGGCTACTTCCAGCACCGTCTGGCCACGGCGCACATGGCTGGCGGAGCTCACCAGCAGCGCATAGTCAATCTGGTGGCGGGCGAGGGCATAGGCGCTGTAGAGGGCGTTATCCACCGTGCTGGTGGCGTAGTTCTCTTCAATCAGGCGGCTGCGGTCGATGCCGTGGTTGGCCAGCCAGTCTGCCATCAGCTTGCCCTCGGTCTGACGGTTCTGCGGTACGCCGCCGGTCAGGATGAGCAGCGCCTCCGGGTCGGCCTTGGCCAGCGCCAGAGTGGTTTGCAGACGGCCCAGCAGGATCTTGTCCATGCTGCCGTCGGGATTAAGGGCATAGCCCAGGGTGACGATGGCGCGTTTGCCCTCCTTGGTGGCCTTGAGCTGATCCCCGGTCAGTTCGGTCTGCAGCGGGGCGGCGGTGATCCGCTGCACCCGGGCGATGATCTCCTCCAGATCGGCGGCGCGGCCGCTGTTGCGATCCGCCACTTTCGCCAGATAGCTGCGGGAGGCCTCCTTGTTGCCCTTCACCAGTTGCCAGATGGCGAGATAGCTGTTGATGTCGAGATCATCGGGGGCGACGGCCTGCGCCTGCTCCAGCAAGGTGATGGCGCGGCTCAGGTTGCCGTTGTAGATCTGGGCGTTGGCCGCCGAGATCAGCAGGTCGGTGCGGTAGGGTTCAAGCTGGTAGGCGGCCAGCAGCCGCTCGGTCACCAGCTCCATATTGCTTGGCATCTTGGCGGTAAAACCGGCGTGGGAGATCTTGGCTGGCGACTTGTAGATCTGCAGTGCCTCGCTGAGCAGCATGTCCACCGTCTGGCGTTTGCTGACCAGGGTATTGAGATCGCGCTCCATCTGCATCGAGCTCTCGGCCGCCTGCAGGGCGAGGGGAGAGAGCGCCAGCAGGCCACCGAGGGTCAGGGCAAGAAGGGTCTGTTTCATCAAAAGGTCCTCTGTCGGGCTGAATCGCGCTGTGATGTACCGGCTTGCGGGCCGATGGGATAAGGCAAAAGTGCGTCAATTCAGTCTGTTAGTGCCAAAGAGGGGGCAATATATCAGCTAACGGCGCGGCAAACTGTGAGTCGGGGCGGGTTGCAGGGTTGCCACTGTCAGGGATGTATCCCTGTGGCAACAAAGGGCCAGCAGGGATCTAAAAGAGGCAGGGGGAACCGGCTTCCCCCTCTCTTTATCGCGATTCAAGATAGATGGGGTGTCAATCCATCGGTTTGTGAGTGTTCGCGGTCAGTTCCACATCTGGGAGACGCGGGCTTCCAGCGTCTCCTGCTGCTCTTCGGGCATATCGCTGAAGAAGTTGAGGTGGGTCTGCTCCTCCACCTGACGCACCGAGACCCGGTAGTCGGCGATCTGGCTGATGGGCACCTCTTCCTGCGGCATGATAAAGGCGATGGCCTGCAGTTTGGCCGGGTCCATCACGATCTTGTAGTAGGCGCTCGGGATTGCCACCCCCTGACCGATGGACTCTTCAGAGCCGGTAAAAATGGGGCCGGTGATCACCTGCACATCCTTGCGGGAGACCGCCCACTTGTTCACCTTGTCCTCCAGCACACGCCACGCCTTCTGGTTGAGCACCCCGATCTGCGGTGTCATGTTGCTCAGCAGGAAGCTCTCTTTCATGGTGTTCTTGTTCGATTTCATGTCCCCCGCCGGGGCCTGATGGCCACGGTCATAACCCGAACCCTTGTAGTCGGAGAGGGTGGCGCGGTAGGCAACCGGGATCTCCCTGTCCTCGGCGAAGGCATCCTTGCGTGGCACTGTGCCCTGTGCGCTCTGGGCGGTCATCCGGTAGGAGACCCAGTCCGCCACCTTGTAGTCGTAGTTGTAGCCGACGGCATACCCTTCACGGCAGAGCTTCTGATCCGATTCGGAGGGGAGGCCGAAGCGTACGTGCTCGCCGCACGCCCAGTGGGCGGCCAGCAAGGGGGTAGCAGTGAGAGTGAGGGTAACAGCCAGAACCAATCTATTGATTTTTATCATTTTTGTGATGCTCCAGTTTAGTAGGCGGAGCCATTTGACATGAGATCTGACCAGCGCTTCAATGGCTGTTTTTTACAGGTCACCGTTCTGTGACGGCTCGCCAAGATCCGTGATGTGACTGGTTAATATGTTTTAAATCAGTAGCTTGGTCGGTGCGATGATGTGCGGTTGCGCGGCAGGCAATGAAAAGGGGCCCGCGATGGGCCCCTTGTGATGAGTCGGGTCTGGCGGTTATCAGGCGGCGTTGGCCTTGTTGCCCTGGGTGCGGGCCAGCAGACCTTCCGGATTGTGAATCGCCTCTTTGGTCTTCACATCGATGACTTCGATATCGGTGAAGCGTTCGCGGTATTTGATCGCCACATCGTGAGCGAAGATAACGTAGCGAGCGTTGGCGACATCCTTGGCGGTGATGCGGTTGATGATGCCGTTGGCGCCCTGGGTCTCGACCTTGATCTTGATCCCCTGCTTGGCAGCGGCCTTCTGCAGGCTCTTGGCGGCCAGGAAGGTGTGGGCCACACCGGACGGGCAGGCGGTGATGGCCAGCACGTCTGCTTCACCTTCGGCTTCGATGATCTCGAAGCTGGTTTGGGTGGTGGTCACGTCATCTTCTTCGCTCACCGGCTTCTTCAGCAGGTTGACGATAACGGCGGTGGTCAGGGCGCCGAGTACGGTACCCAGGATGTAACCCATCTTGCCTTCTACCACCGGCAGTACAATCCAGCCACCCCAAGGGGCGTGGTTGATACTGTGCATCATGAAACCGGTGATGTTGCCGACGATACCACCAGCAACGATGGCCGGGATAACACGCATGGGGTCAGCTGCGGCGAACGGGATGGCACCTTCACTGATACCGATCATGCCCATGATGGCGGCCGCTTTACCGGATTCACGCTCTTCTTTCTTGTAACGCTTCGGAGACATGAAGGTGGCCAGTGCCATGCCCAGCGGCGGCACACAGATGGCGATACCGACACCGCCCATCAGCCAGGGCTGGGTGTTGACCTGAGTCTGGGCAAACAGGGTAGCAACCTTGTTGACCGGGCCGCCCATATCGAAGGCAGTCATACCACCCAAAATGGCACCCAGCATCACTTTACCTGAGCCTGCCATGCTGGAGAGCCAGTGGTTCATCCCTTCCATCATGGCGGCGATCGGGGCACCGATCCCCCACATCACTATGCCGCACACCAGGAAGGTGCCGACCAGTGGATAGATGAAGATGGAACCGAGCGAGGTCATGGAGTCAGGCAACTTGATCCGCTTGAGCTGATTGACCACTGCACCTGCGATAAAGCCCACCAGAATGGCGCCGAGGAAACCGGTTTGATAGTGCTGAACGGCAATCCAGGAGCCGATCATGCCCGGAGCCAGGCCCGGTTTGTCAGCCAGCGAGTAGGCGATATAGCCACCCAGCACGGCGGTAAACAGAGTCAGACCGGCGATACCCATGGTAGCCATGTCTTTGAGGAAGCCCGCTTCCGGCACGGCGCCCTTGCCGCTCATCATCACCGACAGGGACAGCAACACACCGCCCGCCACGATGAAGGGGATCATGTGGGAAGTACCAAACAGCAGGTGCTGCTTCATGGTATTGAGGCGATCCTTGAAGGTGCGATCGATGGGTTCAACCGGTGCAGTGGCAGCCGGTTTGGCGGCAGGGGCAGGCTTTGCCACTTTCGGGCCTTGTTTGAGCAGGGTCAGCGCTTGCTCAACGGTGGCGGCCGCTTTCATCTGCTCGATAAAACCGGGTTCCAGCAGGCGGGTAGAGAGCTCGGCCAGCACTTCGATGTGGTGGTTGGCGCCGCCATCCGGGGAGGCGATCATGAAGATCAGCTGGGTCGGCTTGCCATCTTCGGCGCCGTACTCGATACCTTGGCGGCTGACACCGATGGCAATGGCAGGGCGGCTGACGGCCTTGCTCTTGGCATGGGGCAGGGCGACACCTTGCTCGAAGCCGGTGCAGTCCAGCTGCTCGCGGGCCCAGACATCTTTGACGAATTGCTGTTGATCAGACACAGCGCCATCGCGCGCCAGCATCTGTGCCATCTCGTCGAACAGGGCCTCCTTGCTGGTGGCCTTCAACTCCAGGCAGATGAGTCTGCCGTTGGTCATGGTGGGTAACATCTCACTCTCCTTTCCCGTCAGGGCTAAGTCATGCGTTGCGAATTGGGCTCATTATTGCCCTCACAGGTAGGGTTGGACAGGCGATGAATGTAGCAATAACTGGATTTTTGTTGCATGGTGCTGCCGGTGTGATCCAGCTCGCAAAGTGTTGAGTAGCAACTCAATAGCTGTTTTTGTTTAATTGATGGCGGGATGTGACAGCGGTCAAGGTATGGCAGAAAAACCCTTGCAACGAGCTTTCAGGCCATTTTTTGCGGTTTATTACCCGATTTAAGGCTGATTTGAGAAATAACGGGTTTATGGCTGCACCGACGCTCCCCACTGGAAAATAAAACGGCCCGGCGCTGATTGGATTTTATCAATCCATCTGGCGTGGGCCGTCGGGTATCACAAAGTGACATTTTTGGGTTGCGTGCTGAATGTCACTTCAATGCTATGGCTCGTTACTGTTGTGGCGGGGTATTGCCCATCACGAAGTGGAGGTTGCCACCGGGTACAAACTCCTTGTGCTCGAAGAAGAGGCCATCCTTGAGCGGTTTGCCATTGATGGTTGCCGGCCGCCTTGGCGATCCGGGCGATGGCCCGGTCGTAGAAGGCGTTTCCAGACCGTGGGAGATCATGATCGGGTAGGTGTAGTTTGCTCACTCTTGTTGCTTATGGGAGCGAGGGCAGAATGGGAGCAGTAATGGTCTGCTGCGGCAGTATGTGTCCAAGGGGAGTGATTTGAGTTTGGTGACGGTGGAGGCGCTATCAGCGTTTCAGCACAGGCTGAGAGTGTGAACTGTTTGTTAACTGACACTCTGATATTAATCATTATAAGTCAACGTGTTACTCTTCGGCGTTGGGTTTAATGACCAACTTTGTGAGCAATACCGGCACCCATGTGGTCAGATGAGCTGGAAAAAAGGGCCCTGAAAGGCCCTTTGAACAGACGGTGGTGAGCCGATGGCGCACAAGGATCAGCGGTTGCTGGCGCGGGCAAAACGCCCTTCAGCCGTCACGCGATAATCGCCGGTGCTGGCGGGTACAAATGCAGATTGCCCGATGGTCAGTGTCAGATGCTCGCCATTTTGGCCAATCAGGGTGATGGGCCCATCGATGGCGAACAGGATCTCGGCATTGCCGGTGGTCAGGGCATGTTCCCCTGCGCCATAGACGCTGAAGGTGAAGTCCGGTACCGGTACGTCGAAGTGCTGTACAGTGCCTTCCATGCGCGGGCTGAGCAGGATCTGGTCGTCCGGCTTGGCGATGCAGCGGGTACAGGCCAGCAGCTCCGGCACATCCATGTATTTGGGGGTCAGACCGGCACGCAGCACGTTGTCGGAGTTGGCCATGATCTCGAGGCCGGTGCCGTGAATGTAGGCGTGGGGGGTCTGGGCATCGAGGAACATCGCCTGACCTGGCTCAAGCGTCACCACGTTGAGCAGCAGCGGCGAGAAGAGCCCCACATCCCCCGGGTACTGGTTGGCCAGATTACTGATGGTGGCGAAGGTCTCTTCATCCTGATGGGCGGCGGCATAGGCCAGCAGGCCAGCCAGCGCCTCATCCTTGCGATCACCGCTGAGGATCAGCAACTGGTGGAAGAAGTGCTGCAGGCCAGCTTCATCCTGTGACTGGCGCAGTGCCGCGGTCAGGTCGGCCAGCGCTGGCAGCGCCATCCGATCGAACAGGGCCAGGATGGCCGGGATGGCGCGAAAGCCGTTCATCGCCTGATAGCGGGTGAGGGCAAAGACCAGCTCCGGCTTGTGGTTCGGATCCCTGTAGTTGCGGTTGCTCGCCTTGATATCGATGCCTGCGGCCTCTTCTTTGGCAAAACCGGCCTCTGCCTGTGCCTTGCTCGGGTGTACCTGAATGGAGAGCGCTTGCTCGGCGCAGAGCACCTTGAACAGGAAGGGGAGTGAGCCGAAGCGAGCCTGGGTGGCTTCGCCCAACATGGCAACGGGGTTGGCGTCAATCAGGCGGGAAAGCTTCAGTTTCTCGCCGCTCAGGGTCACTTCGGAGCAGCCATTGGGGTGAGCGCCCATCCACAGTTCAGCTTGTGGTTTGCCCTCGGGATTTTTGATGCCAAACAGCGTGGTCAGAGAGTCATGACTGCCCCAGACATAATCCTGGATCGGGTTGCACATTAGAAAAAACGGTGGGTAGCTCATGGATGGCTCCTTGTATCAGAACGATTTTTTGGGAATTTCAGTCTGGCGCGGACTATAGCATGGCAGGGGCAGCGCACCGCAATCGGTTGCTCTCTGCATCTTGATCAGGATCATTCATGAGTATCATCTTTACCCAACTGTTGGACGGTTTCCTAAGTGAAGGAGAGGGCTTTGAGAAGGTGTTGTTTGCCTCTGACAAAGGGGTGCCTCCCTGCTTCAGTTATCAGGTCAACTTCCCGCGTCTCGAGCTGGTGTTCAGTGGCCACTATCTCAACCAGATCTGGTCCCCGGAGGGGGATGTGCAGTCGGTGCAGATGGGTCAGCGCGAGGCGATGTACATCCCCCCTAACGGCTGGAACAAGCCGGATTGGGACAACGACTGCTCCGTTCTGAGTCTGTTGTTTGGCAAGCGCCAGATAGGCTTCAGTCTGGTGAGTAAGCACAAGGGGGACACCGGTTTTTTCGATGTGCAAAAGCACAGCATTCAGGCCGGAGCGGGACGGGCACTCGATCATATCCTGCTCTCTCTTAATACTCTGGCGCAGGAGCAGGTGAGGGCGCCGATGGACAATTACCTGCTGCAGGCGCTGCTCAGCTATTCACGGCAACTGCTGGTGGAGTCGGAGAGCGGCCGCCCTCGCGGCTCCGATCTCTTCCACGGCATCTGTATCTACATTCAGGAAAACTTCCACCGCCCCATCAGCCGCGAATGCATCGCCGCCCGCTTCAATCTCTCCCCCAGCCACCTCTCCCGTTTGTTCCGCCAGCAGGGGCATATGCGGCTGGCGGATTACATCAGCTGGGTACGGCTGGAGCGGGCCAAGTTCATGCTCAAAAAATATCGCTTTCGTCTGGAAGAGGTGGCCAATCGCTGCGGTTTTACCGATGTGAACTATTTCTGTCGGGTGTTCAAGCTGAAGACCGGGCTGACCCCTTCCCAGTATCGATCGTTAAGTCAGCCCCAGGCCGTAACCAGCGAGCAGGAGGGGTAACGGGGCGGGGTCGGGAAGGGGTGGTGACGGCGCACTGGCGGGTGGCTACCTCTTTGGTCTGACATGCTTGCTCGCCATTTTATTATGAAAATGAATGGGCTAAGATGGCCGCGCGCAACAAACAAGTTGATAACAAACGGAAGTTAGGAGATGCCGATGGAAAGCAAAGTAGTAATCCCGACCCAGGGTCAGAAAATCACAGTCGATGCCAACGGCAAGCTGCAGGTTCCCAACCATCCGATCATTCCGTTTATCGAAGGGGATGGCATCGGTGTTGACGTAACCCCGGCCATGTTGAATGTGGTGAATGCTGCGGTCGAGAAAGCCTACAAGGGCGAGCGCAAGATCGCCTGGATGGAGATCTATACCGGCGAGAAGTCGACTCATATCTATGGCGAAGGTGCCTGGCTGCCGGCCGAAACCCTGGATTTCATTCGTGAATATTGCGTGGCCATCAAGGGCCCGCTGACCACGCCGGTCGGCGGCGGTATTCGCTCCCTCAACGTGGCCCTGCGTCAGGAGCTGGATCTCTACATCTGCCTGCGCCCGGTTCGTTACTACGAAGGGACCCCGAGCCCGGTCAAGCGCCCTGACCTGACCGACATGGTGATCTTCCGCGAGAACGCCGAAGACATCTACGCCGGTATCGAGTGGAAGGCGGATAGCGAAGAAGCCAAGAAGGTGATCGCCTTCCTGCAAAACGAGATGGGCGTGAAGAAAATTCGCTTCCCCGAGTCTTGCGGTATCGGCATCAAGCCGATGTCCAAGGCCGGTACCGAGCGTCTGGTGCGTGCCGCCATCGAGTATGCCATCGACAACGATCGCGACTCCGTGACCCTGGTGCACAAGGGCAACATCATGAAGTTCACCGAAGGTGCCTTCAAGGATTGGGGTTATGCTCTGGCCCAAAGCGAGTACGGTGCTCAGCTGATTGACGGTGGCCCCTGGTGCTCCTTCAAGAACCCGAAAACCGGCAAGACCATCGTTATCAAGGATGTCATCGCTGACGCCTTCCTGCAGCAGATCCTGCTGCGTCCGGCCGAGTATGATGTCATCGCCTGTATGAACCTCAACGGCGACTACATCTCCGATGCGCTGGCCGCTCAGGTTGGCGGTATCGGCATCGCGCCGGGTGCCAACATCGGTGACGGCGTGGCGCTGTTCGAAGCGACCCACGGTACTGCGCCGAAATATGCCGGTCAGGACAAGGTCAACCCGGGCTCCCTGATCCTCTCTGCCGAGATGATGCTGCGCCACATGGGCTGGGTCGAAGCGGCCGATCTCATCATCAAGGGGATGGAAGCGGCCATCGCCAACAAGACCGTCACCTATGACTTCGAGCGTCTGATGGAAGGGGCCACTCTGCGTTCCTGCTCCCAGTTCGCCCAGGACATGATCGACCAGATGTAATGATGGGTTGATGGTCTGAAACGAAGACCTGTGTCATGAGAAAAATGCCAGTCAGTTAAGCCTGACTGGCATTTTTTATTGGCTTTTTTCACTCTGTTCTTCTGTGGCCTTGGCTTCACGCTGCGGGGATAGCTTCGCTCCCTTCTTTTCGGCAATACAAGGTTCCGGCAATACAAACTGCCCCGCTTATTTATCCAGGCCTCATCAACAGGGTTTCACCTTTCGTTACTGCAACTCAGGCAATAACCATTTGGCCATCTCGAAGTAGATGATAAGACCGGTACCATCCACCAGGGTCGCAATAAACGGCGCAGAGACCACCGCCGGATCGATGCGGAAACGACGCAGCACCATGGGGATGATAGAGGCGACCGTGGCACTCCACAGCACGATGGCGATGATGGTAAAGGTCACCACCATGCCTATTTCGGGGCCAACCCCTAAGCTCCAGGCGCGCACCCAGGCGGCCATGGCAATGGCCCCCGAGATCAAGAGGCCAGTGGAAAGCTCCTTTTTCAGCACTGTGCCGAGATTGCGCAGGCTCACCTCTCCGACCGCCATGGCGCGGACTATGGTGGTGGTGATCTGGGTACCACTGTTACCACCGGTGCCGATCAACAGGGGGATAAAGAAGGCCAGCGCGATGGCGGCCTCCAGCTGCTCCTCAAATGCCCGCAGCACAGTGCCGGTGTAGGCTTCCGCCACAAACAGGATAAGCAGCCAGCCCACCCGCTTGCGCCACAGCTGCCACGGTGTCGCTTGCAGGTAGGGGGTATCGAGCGGCGATGAGCCCCCCTGCATCTCGGCATCCTCGGTGGATTCGAGCTCCAGAATATCCGCCGCGTCATCGACGTGGAAAATACCGACCAGGCGCCCCTGCTCCTCGACCGGCAGGACCGAGAGGTCGCGGTCGATCAGCAGGCGCGCGGCCAACTCCTGATCTGCCCGGGCGTTGATCCGTACCGTCTCCCGATCCATCAGGTTGGCCACTTTAGCCAGCGGATCGGCGATCAGCAGCGTCTTGAGAGAGATACTCCCCTGCAGACGACCATCCCCATTGATCACATAGATGTGGCGAAACAGCTGGGCATTGTCCCAGGCATCGTGGATCAGCTGTTTGGCATGACCGATGGAGTCCTCTTCCCTTACTGCCAGATACTCGTGGCGCATGTTGGCCCCGACCGATTCGGTGGGCCAATCCAGCAGGGAGTAGTACATGGCCTGCGCTTGGGTCGGGAATCGAGCCAGCAAGATAGTGCGATCCTGACGGCCCAGTTTGCGCAGGATGGCCACCATCTCGCGACGGGGAATGGCCTCCTGCAACACGCTGACAATGCTGCCATGCAGTCGCTGTAGCAAGCGGGCCGCACTCTCGGCCGAGAGCGAGCCAAGTAGTTCGGCCCCTTGCGAAACGGGCAGGGTATCAAAGATGCAGTTGAGCTCTTCCGGACGCAGGGTTAGCAGTTGATCGGCGCGCTGAACCGGATCCAGATTATGTTCCAGCCAACCCTGCAGGGCAGCCAGATCGAGCAGTTGATGACGGTTAAGAATGGTATGTGTTTTCTTCATCACAAATGACCTTATGTGATTTCAGGCTAGGCCTGAACACGATCGAATATCCGATCGCAGTCTGAAAGAAAACAGCAATTTGATTGACGAGTAATAGGCAGGAAATGACGCCGTTCGGCGTGTCATCATCCCCACGTACCAGCTTTAGCACTGTATAACGTATCCGGCATGCCGGAAGCCACTTGGGTTTACACCTTAATCCGATGAAAACTGTCCTGATCTTGGGCGTCTCTGGACGTCGTGAGATCAGTGGCCTGTGTTTATACAGGAGCCTCGCCTAACGAGATGCTGCAAATAATCTGCACAACTCTGGGTTGTGCCGGCGGCATGATTATCCAATCCCGTGGGGAGGTCAACCCCGCAGCAACCATTAAATGGAAAATGGCAACAGCTTGTTACAATTGGCTGGTGATGGCACAGAACCTGTTTGCAGATCGAAGCTAAAATAAAAGGCCCCAAGCGGGCCTTTTATTAGCGGATATAGTCAAATAGCGTCAAGCGACTTATTTTGCTGAAAGAGAGTTGCGAAGCACTCAGTGCCGCATCCTCTTTTGACAGTGTCGAAATAACCTCATAGAGGTCTGCTTCTGACACCTTGGCTCTCGCCTCTGAGTTGAGGGTGCTGAGCCCTTCATTGGAGCCCATGACCGCCTCGAGACTGTTCATCCGGCCACCCAGCTCACCCAACCCATGATCGATATTCAGGCGAGCATTTTTCATATGGACGGTGGCATCAGCCACTTCCAGCGCAAAGTTATCAGCGGTAATACTGGGGTTACGTAAAGCGGTAATAAAATCTGACATCCCGTTGAGAATGTTATCATTTTCTGGTTTTTTTAGCTCAAATTGCTGTGGAGTGCCTCCGACAGGTACATTAAGAGTTAACTCCAGCCCATTAAACGGAATACCATTACCTGAAATATAATTACCGTTTGCAACAGAATTACCAGCAGCATCCTTAATCTCATAGGTGTCGGGTGTTCCGGCAGTTGTCGACACTGTATATGAATTAATTGCCAAGGATGAATTGTAATTTGCTCTATAAAAATTATCGAAATTATCCTGATCAGATACATCCACCTTGATGTCAGGAGTCAACGCACTAGCTGTTCTTCTGGTCGCCACAATTTCAAACAGATCCTGCCCAGAATCATTGGCAGCAATTTGTACTGTGGGTGACACCTGAATATTTCGCTGACCAGGATCACCCTGATAAATATATTTTCCGTTGGCATCTTTGATATATGGCTGGGTCTTGCTCTGATTGCCGCCAAAGATAAACTCACCGGACGAGTTTTTGCTATTCATCAGGTCGAACATCTGCTGCTGTAACCCTTCCAGCTCGCTGGCAATAGCCTTGCGATCATCCATGCTGATAGAGCCGTTATTTGACTTCTGGATCAGGGTCTGGGCACTGAGCATCGCATTATTAATCGACGTTAATACCGTCTCCTCATGCCCCAGACTGTTTTCCAGCAAGCTGCCATTGACCCCATACTGCTTGAACAGGTCGATCTCCTTGGTCAGTGCCATCTTCTGGCTCATCCCTGCGGGATCTTCGCCAGCAGTCTGAAATTTATTACCGGTCTGCAGCTGTTGATAGGCGGTACTCAACCGCTCATTGGCACTGTTGAGGGAATAGATATTCCGGTCGTAGATCATGTTGGTGGTAATGCGCATGACGTTACCTCACGGACGAGAGCAGTGTATCGAAAATGGTTTTGGCGGTACTGACGATTTGCGCCGAAGCGGCATAGGATTGCTGGAAGCGGATCAGATTGGCTGCCTCCTCCTCCAGATTGACCCCTGACACGCTTTCAAAGATGCCGGTGCTCTGGATCAGCTTGGATTCATTGGCCTTGAGCAAGGTTTTTGCCTGACTGGTATTGTTGCCTACCTCCATCACCAATCCGGAATAAGCCTGATTAAAGGTCATCTTGTCATTGGTGGTACCACCATTGGTGCTCTTGCGCACCAGATCCTTGTTTTGCAGTTCGGCCAATGCCAGACCATTGCTGTTATCGGCAAAGCCGTTGCTGTTGTAACTGAGCTTGAAGCTGTCCTTGGCTTGCACTGTGCCGGTAATGCTGAATTCGTAACCGGGATCCTCTTTAGGATTTACGTAAACGGGAGACCCGCCGGGAAAGGGGTCGACGATAGCCGACATCAGGTTTTGCCCCTTGCTGCTCGCAGGCGCCGTACCTTTCAGTGTGGTACCATCGGCTTGAAAAACCTGATAGTTGCCGTTGGCGTCAATCTTGACCACCTGAGGAGCCGCGGGATCAAGCGTATTGGTGCCAAAGCCAGATCCCGCCCCTGTATTGAACACCCCCCCCAGCTTGATATCAGCACTGCCGATGTTATTGGTCGTCTTCTCGGCTTTAAGCGGAGAAGCCAGAGCAAGATCTTCCGGCCGGGTGATCAGCTGGCCAAGGCCCGCCGCAGCACTCTTGGTAGGTTGCAACAACAATTTGTCACCGGCAGCCGGATTACCGGTGAGCTCGATTGAAATACCGTGACCGGTGAGTTCAAACGTTGCAGGAGGCGGAGGCGTTATGCCGGTCGCCACAGAGGTGCGATTGCCCGACTTGTCCAGCGAAAACACCTCATAACCGGTTGCGCTGCTAAAGCGCACTTCGTAATCAAATGGCGTGACTGACGTCCCCTTGCCCGGCACGAAACTGACATTGGCCCCGACCGTCCCGGTATTACTGCCGTATGGCAATCCCTTGTTGGTAGGTAGGGTGAAGATATCGCCGCCAATCTCGTTATCCAGATCCATCCCGAGGCGGTTCTGCTGATTCATCGCATCAGCCATCGCGACAGCCAACTGCCCCAGCTCACGCTTGGTGGGCTCAAGGTCGGTTCGCGCCTTGAACAGCCCGCCCATGGCCCCACCAAATGTATCGTGATCGATAGTGGCCTGATTATCCCCCAACGTCAGCTGCAACTCCTGATCCCGTGAGTCAGGATCTCCCGCAATCAGCTTGAACTGGGCGACGCCACCATCGAGGATCAACGAATGGCCGGTGCTCATATTGACCAGCATGCTGCCGTTGGGTTGAGCAACGGTGCGAATATCCATCTTCTCAGACAGTTGGCGGATCGCTTCATCCCGCTGATCAAATAGCATCAGGTTCTCTTCGGGAGAGCCCTGAGTGCGGAGTATGGCCTGATTGAGATCATTGATGCTGGTGAGCAGGCTGTTGACCTGCTTGGCTTCATCTTCGATACGGGTGTTGAGGGTAACGCTCTGCTTGTCGAGCTGCGCCGAGAGGGTATGGAAACGGTTGACCATGCCGCTCAACTCCGTCATCGCCACCTTGCGACCCCCAATCTCGGCGGGCGATTCATTGGCAGAGTGAAATGACTTGAAATAGGAGGTGATGGCCGCCCCCACACTGTTGCTGGTATCCCCCAGCAAGCTGTCAACACCCGCCAGCTGTTCGTAATGGGTCATAGAAGCGTGATAGGCGGAGGTATCACGGCGCACCTCCCCCTGCATATAGTCGTTGATCACCCGCTGGGTCTTGATGTCACCGGTACCAAGACCGATGGAATTGGTAAACACCAGCGTACGCTCACGCACATAGCCCTGGCTATTGACGTTCACTATGTTGTTACTGGTGGTCTGCAGCAGACGTTGCTGCGCCAGCACGCCCGATGAACCAATCCCAAGCAGGTCGCTTGCCATATGTTACAGCTCCATCTCGTTGTATTGGGCAATGGCATCACTGCGCAATACCTGTTTCAGTTTACTGGCGTACTGCGGGTCGGTGGCATAACCCGCCTGTTGCAGCGCCTCGAAGTAGCGGTCCGGACTATCCACTTTTGTCAGGGCCCCCTTGTAGCGAGAGCCGCAGGTGAGGAAGTCCACGTAGTCATTGAAGCTCTCTTCAAACGACTCATAGGAGCGAAATGCTGCTTTCTGACGGGAGGCGACGCCCTCTTCATACTCCAGGGTGCTGACCACTGCTTTGGGCCCTTCCCAGCGAGGATCTGCCTTGATGCCAAACAGGTTATGGGTCATCTGGCCGTCACCATCCTTGATCACTCGCTTGCCCCAGCCACTTTCTAATGCCGCTTGGGCGACCAGTACCGCCGGGCTCAATCCCAACTTGTCGGCCGCTTTCTTGGCCAGCGGCATCAGGCGATTGACGAACTCTTCCGGGGTTTCAAACTCTTTGCTACCACTGCCAGGGGCCGTGCCCGCTTCGCTGGTGGGGTGTCCCATTGGCGGTACGCTGCGATGTGGCCGACTGGGCATGGCGAGCCCATGGGGCACAGCCATCTCTTTCTCAGCAAAATCTTTGCCAACTTTTGACGCAGTGATCAATTCATCTGCGGCGGCCTTGGGTGGTTCGTAGGGTTTATAGACCCGCTCGGTGCGCTGCGGCATCTTGAGCACCCGACCATCCTGGTGAGTAAACGCCTCCGGGGAGAATTGCTTGACGACCATCTGGGCCAACCCCAATCCGCCCTTGCTGGATAGGTCGGCTACCCGTTGTTCATCCAGCATTCCTTCATAAAACTGGGTATAACTGCTGTTCATCGGGTTGTCCTGGGTCAGTACCGCATTGGCCTGACGCATGCCCTGAAACAGCATCTGGGTAAAGATTGACTCGAACTGACGCGACGCACTCTGGAGTGCTTCGGCCTGTCCCTCTTTGCTTTGGCTCATCTGGCGCAGACGATCCAGGTTCTTGATGTCCTGCACCATCCCGAGATTCATGCCGCTGTTGGTGTCAAACTCCGCCATTTTGCTTACCTCATTGCCACCCATGGCAATCACTTGCCGCTTGTTACAATATGACCAGTTGTCCTTCGATGGCTCCGGCCTGCTGCAACGCCTCAAGGATCGCCATCAAATCTCCGGGGGCCACCCCGACCTGATTCACCGCCCGCACCAGATCATCCAGGGTCGCACCGGTATCAAACTTGAACATCCGCCCCGGCTCCTGTTGCACATTGATAGTCGAGTTGTTGGTGACCGTTGTCTCTCCTCCCGCCAATGGGTTGGGCTGGGAGACCTGCTGGTTTTCGGCGATGGTCACCGTCAGCCCACCATGGCTGATGGCCGCCGGTTTGAGCTTGACCTGACTGCCGATGACGATGGTGCCGGTACGGGAGTTGACGATGATCTTGGCTGCTTCATTGGCCGGATCGACTTCCAGATTCTCGATAGTGGCCAGATAAGCCACCCGCTGGCTCGGATCGCGCGGGGCGTAAACCTTGATCGAGGTGGCGTCGAGTGCCTGCGCCATGTTGGGGCCGACCAGGTCATTGACCACATCAGCCAGGCGACGGGCAGTGGTAAAATCGGGACGATTGAGGTTGAAGGTAATGGTGTCGCCCTGGCTGAAGGAGTTGGGCACCTCCCGCTCTACCGTCGCGCCATTGGCGATACGTCCCACGGTCGGCGTATTGACGACCACCTTGGAACCGTCAGCCCCTTCCGCCCCCAAGCCACCGACCACCAGACTGCCTTGTGCCACTGCATATACCCGCCCATCAAGCCCCTTCAAAAAGCTTTGCAGCAAGGTACCGCCGCGCAGGCTCTTGGCTTCCCCGATGGCGGAAACCGTCACATCGATGGTCTGGCCCGGCTTGGAGAAGGGGGGCAAGTCAGCGTGGATCGCCACCGGTGCCACATCCTTGATCTTGGGTTTGATGTTATCCGGCACCTTGATACCAAAGTTATTGAGCATGGTGCGGAACGTTTGTTCGGTAAAGGCGTTGTTCTTCTCGCCAGTACCGGGCAGACCGACCACCAGACCATAGCCAATCAACTGGTTGTTGCGCACCCCATCAACCGAACTGATGTCCTTGATCCGGGCCGCGTTCGCCGCCCCCAAGGGCAGCAGACAGCAGAGCAGGGTAACGAGACGGAGTGACTTCATAACATCTCCTAGAGCGGCCACCAGGGGCCATTGAAAAAGCTGGTAAGCCACCCTTGCTCCTGGCTATTGGCCAGATCGCCGGTACCACCATAGTAAATTCGGGCATTGGCCACCTTCTGTGACGAGACACTATTATCCGAGGTCACATCACCAGGACGGATGAGGCCGGTAATACGGATGTACTCATTACCATTGTTGAGCATGATCCACTTCTCACCACGCACCACCAGATTGCCGTTGGGCAGCACCTTGGCCACGCTGACCGAAATATTACCCTGCAGGCTATTGCTCTGATCCGCCTTGGCTTGGCCCTTGAACGCGCTGTTTTGACCAATAGAGGCAGAGAGGTCGTAGGGGCTGGCGGTGACTGGCACGCCGCCCAACTTGACTGGATCCAGATTGAACTTGTTGTCCTTGCCACTCTGGGTATTGGCCTTTTTCGAGGCGGAGGTCGATTCCGACAGTTCAATGGTGATGATGTCGCCTACCTTGTGCGCCTTGATATCCGAATAGATGCCATTGACCTGATCCGGCTGAAAAATGGCCCCTGTCGGTCGCACCGAGACAGGATCCGACTCCCCGTAGACGGGGGAGAACTCGGGATCATCCGGCCTGGGCGTATTGGGGGTACTGCTACACCCTCCCAGCACCAGCAATCCCAGCATCCATACGGCTTTCATCATGCGCCTCCTAATTAGGTACGCTGGATCAGGAAGGACATCATGCCATCCACTGCCGAGAGAACCTTGGAGTTCATCTCGTACACCCGCTGGGCCTGGATCAGGTTCACCAGCTCTTCGGTCACGTTGACGTTGGAGGTCTCCAGCATCCCCTGCTTGATCACCCCCAGACCATCCGCCCCGGCAACCCCCTGAATCGCGGCGCCACTGGATTGGGTCTCGACAAACATGTTCTCCCCCATCGGCTGCAAGCCGCTGGCGTTGACAAAGTCGGAGATATTGACCTGCCCCACCACCTGTGAGGCGCCGTCTCCTTTGAGCTGCACCGAGACCTGACCATCTTCACCCACAGTGACGCTCTGGGCGTTTTCCGGGATCTGGATTTCCGGCTGCAGAGGGTAACCATTACCAGGGGTGACAATGGTGCCTTCATCATTGAGGGTAAACTGGCCATTACGGGTATAAGCCGCGCTGCCATCGGGCAGCTGAATTTCAAAGTAGCCGCGGCCACTGATCATCAGATCCAGCGAGTTGTCGGTGGTTTGCACATTACCCTGGCTGTGGTTTTTCTGGGTCGCCACAACTTTGGCGCCAGCTCCCAGCATCAAGCCGGAGGGGAGTTCGGTATCGGCAGAGGAACGGCCACCGGGCTGATTGATGTTCTGATAAAGCAAATCTTCGAAGATGGCCCGCGACTTTTTGAAGCCCACGGTGCTGGCGTTCGCCAGGTTGTTGGAGGTGACCGAAATATTGGTCTGCTGTGCATCCAACCCGGTCTTGCTGATCCAGAGTGCAGGATTCATGGTGTAACTCCTTGATTAGCTGATACGCAGCAGCTGGGTTTGGGCTTCATCATTCTCTTCGGCCGTCTTCATTATTTTGACCTGGGTTTCGAACTGGCGTTGCAACCGGATCAGGTTGGTCATTTCGTCCACCACATTGACGTTGCTCCCTTCAAGAGAGCCGGCAATCAAGCCAACATTGGCTGAGGCGGCCTCATTTTGACCATCCTTGCGGCGAAACAGACCATCCTGTCCCTTTTCCACGGCATCGGCAGCCGGATTGACCAGTTTGATCCGCTGAAAATCTTCCGGCAAATTGGCGGCAGCCCCTTCTGGGCGGCCACTGATGGTACCGTCACGATTGATCTCGAGTTTTTCCATCGGCATCGGCAGCACGATAGGCTGGCCACCGTCATCCACCAGGTTCAACCCGGTCGACGTTTGCAAATTGCCGGTCGCATTGACCTGTAAATTCCCCATGCGGGTATAGGCTTCGCCTCCTTTGGGGTCTTGCACCGCAATCCAGCCCGGGCCATCAACTGCCACGTCCAGATCCCGTCCGGTGGTCATCAGCATGCCATGCTGCAGATTCTGACCCGGACGTTCCGCCATGGCGAACACACGAGTCGGTAAGCCCTCGCCAAACGCCTGCATGCTTCTGGCCTGCTCAAAGTCAGACTTGAAACCCGTGGTATTGGCATTGGCGAGGTTGTTACCCCGAACAGCCAGGCTGTTCATGGTCTCTTTGGCCCCGGACATGGCGATATAAAGCAGGTGATCCATGGCATTCTCCGTCAAACAGATGACTCTGACCGGAAGAAAGCAATTAGAATGCCAACAGATGAGGGGAGGAGTGTAATAAGTGGGTTCAGGGGGATTTCGGATGTAAGGAAAGATAGAAAGAGTGGCGTCTCCTACAGATTGATTCTTGCAAGCAGCTCAAGCAACAGCGGTGATACGCCCAGAACCCTTCTACCCTAACGGCCCAGCCACAATCAGATGGCAAGTCTCGCCAGAGAGGGGCGCCAGAATAAATCAGTTAATAAACAATGCGTTGCCTATATCAACGGCGCCAGCCAGCCTTCTTCCCCAATATATGAGCATCGAGTAAGGTCCATACTCGGCCAGAGATATCGTGGCAGTGAGTACAGGTGCTGTCATGTCGCTGTACATAGTTCCGTTGACGAGGCAGATAGGGTGGTGAAATGGACGGCTGCCCCTAGACGAAGTTGGCGAGGCTGATGCCAAATTCTTTGGGGTCGACGGTGTTTTCGATGTTCTCCTGCACGCCAGATTTTGCCAAGTCCAGCCATTGCACATCGAGGTAGTGGCGCTGGGTTGCGTGGTAGATCACCTTGACCAGCGGCTTGAGTGGCTGCTGTTCGTTGCGCTGCATTACGATGGCCAACCGCTGGTTGGAAAGTTGCACCAGCGTTCCTACCGGATAGACCCCCATGCACTTGATGAATTTGGTGACCAGTTCGGCATCAAAATGCTGGTTTGCCCCCTTGAGCAAGATACGAAATGCCTGGGTGGGTTGCATCCCCGCTTTGTAGACCCGATCCGCGGTGATGGCATCATAGACATCGACGATGCCGCTCATGCGGGTATAGAGGGAGAGTTGATCACCCTTGAGCCGCTGCGGGTAGCCGGTGCCATCGAGCCGCTCGTGATGGTTGGCGGCTACCTCCAGCATGGTGGGGGTGATGCCCTGGGTATTGCTGAGGATCTCGTAACTGTGCACCACATGCTGGCGCATGATGACGAACTCCTCGTCGGTCAGTTTGCCCGGTTTGTTGAGCACCTCGTCCGGGGTCATGATCTTGCCCACGTCGTGCAGCAGGCCTCCCAGGGTCAACTCTTTGAGCACGCTGCGCTCCAGCCCCAGATAGCGCCCGAAGTTGGCCAGCAGAATGGCCACGTTCATGGAGTGCTCCATCAGGTAGGCATCCTTGGCACGGATACGGGCCAGACAGAGCATGGCATCGCCATGGGTGAACATGGTGTCCACCATCTCCTCGGCCACTGCGGCCAGCGGGGTGATGTCGATGGGTTCACCCGCCTTGAGGTGGCTAATGAATTTGCTCTGTAGCTCGCGTGCCTCCTGATAAAGACGGCGGATCTTCAGCTCCCGTCCTTCGCCGTTGGCACTGGCCCTGCGTCCCACTTGCGCGCTATTGGCATTGAGGTCGGGAGAGGTTATCGCTTCGCTCTCGGCACTGCCCAGTTTGCTGCGGGCCAGATCGATACGCACCGTCAGCACCCCCTGTCGCACCAGATTGGCAATTTGCGCCACATTCGTCACCATTCCCATCTGGGCGATCTCCATTCCACCGGTCTGGCTGGCGATAGCAATGACATACATGCCGGGTTTCAGCTGGTTGACGGGGATCACGGGATAGGATGCTTGGGACTTCATGGATTTTTCCTGGCGTTTATTATTATGAGCATCGTGCGGATGAGGTATTAGTGATAAGTGTAACATTGGAAGACCAGCTCGTCATGATTGGTAGCCCCTTAACAGTGGCGTTGTGGCCCCCGCCCGATATAATGACGCCCCTTTACTTGTTGGACCTGAGGTTGTGAATGCGGCTTGATAAATTTCTTTGCGATTGTTCTGATTTGACCCGCTCGCTGGCCGGCAAACTGATCCGTCAGGGTGAGGTCATGGTGGATGGCATTGTGGTCAAGCAACCCGCTTTTCATATCAATGAGCAGAGCCAGATCGAATTTGACGGTGTCACCTTGATGCTAGAGCAGCGCAACCGCTATTTCATGCTGCACAAACCGGTCGGTTACGTCTGCTCAAACGAAGACCCTGATCACCCGACAGTGTTTTTCCTGATGGATGAGCCTGCGATGGGCAAACTGCATGTGGTGGGTCGCCTTGACCTCGATACCACAGGTCTGGTGCTGGTGACCGATGATGGTAAATGGTCCCACCGCATCACATCGCCGCGCCACGAGTGTGCCAAGACGTATCACGTCTGGCTTGCCGACCCGGTAAGCCCGGATGCCATCGAGCTGTTTGCCGAAGGTGTATTCCTGCGCAATGAGGATGACAAAACGCGTCCTGCCCAGCTTGAAATCCTCGACGAGTGCGAGGCCCGCCTGACCATCCATGAAGGCAAGTACCATCAGGTCAAGCGAATGTTTGCCTCGATCGGCAACAAGGTGGTGGGCCTGCATCGTGAGCAAATTGGTAGCCTGGTGCTGGATGATGCGCTGGCGCCGGGTGACTATCGCGAACTCACAGCTGAGGAGATCGCGCTGTTCTGATTGCGCCTGCCTTATCCGGTTTCAGTGACCGCTGAAACCCAGTACCAGTGCGGTGCCGAGTGTGGCAATCAGGGCACCAGCCCAAGCGGCAACGGATGGCCGCTCCCCCGAGTGCCACCACAACAGCGGCAGCAGTAGCACGGGAGTGGAGGAGGAGAGTATGGCCACCATGCCCACTTCGCCCTTACGCAAGGCCATCAGGATCAGGGTCATGCCCAGCCCCATCGCCAGAAAACCGTTGGTGGCGATCATGGCAAGGATCTGGCGATTGACCGGTTTGAGCGGCATGGCCAGCGGCAAGCGCCCCAGTCGCAGGACGCAGTGGGCCAGCAGGGCACTGCCCATCCGGATACCCGATGCGCTCACCGCATCCACCTCACCACTCATCATCACCGGTTTGGCGATAATGGCCCCCAGGCTCTGACAAAGCGCGGCGGTCAGGCCAAGGCCAATCCCCAGCGCCAGATTGCCCCGGATCTGCTCCCACTCGTTACTGCTACTGCGTCTGCCAAACAGGATCGCCAGCATTACGCCGGCAAACACCAGCATGGCCCCCAGCAGTCGCCAATCAGTGAGTGTTTCGTTAAACAGCCAGAGCCCGAGCAGGGCAGAAAACAGCGCATGACAGGAGAAGAGCAGGGCACTGCGTCTTGGCCCCAGCCGGTTCATGCAGGCAAATAGCGCTGTATCGCCAACAAAAATGCCGATCAGCCCCGAGATGGCAAGCAAGGGCAGTGCACTGGCAGTGAGTGTTTGCCAGCCACCAGTGAGCAGACTCACGCTGCCGAGCATCAGGCTGACCAGAAACATACGCCAGCGGCTGTAGGCAAATGCCCCCAGATGACGGGCCGGTTTGACCGAAATTAGTGCCGCAACTGCCCATAAACTGGCCGAACCCAGTGCCAGCCACTCATACCTCATAAATACTCCTGAAAAAAATAGCCCGAAAGACTCCATCTCTCGGGCAAGCTCGATACAATACGGGGCGTTTTCGGGGATAACAAGAGCGGCATCAGGCATTCATCAGGCGCGCCCTCGGCCTTCCCCTCCGGCAGTGGTTTTATTCGAGGTTTTATCATGAGCTATGGTTTCTTCCCCAAGCTGGCGCAACGCTGGCTCTCCCCGCTATTGCTTGCCGTGCTGGCAGGGCCCTTGGCCCATGCAACCACAGTCGAGCAACAGCCTCTGCTTGCCGATCGACAAACCCTGGTCAAAGGTAATGGTGGTGAGCCAGAGTCGCTGGATCCTGCGCTGGTGCGATCCGGTTTCCCGGGGGAGGCGGTACTGGTCGATCTGTTTGAAGGGCTGGTCAGCGACGATGGGCAAGGGCATATCGTTCCGGCGCAGGCGCAGCGCTGGGAGGTGAGTCAAGATGGACTGGAGTGGCGATTCTTCCTGCGTCCCCAACTGAAGTGGTCCAATGGCGACCCCTTGGTTGCCGCTGATTTTGTCTATGCCTGGCGCCGTTTGCTTGATCCGGCAATGGGTTCCCCTTCCGCTGAGCTGTTGCTGGCGACTGGCATCAACAACGGCCAATCCATTTATGCGGGGGCACTGGAACTCGACAACCTGGGGATTGAAGCGCAAAGCGATCAGATCCTGAAAATTACTCTGGAACGACCCTCCCCCTATTTCCTGCAGCTTATCAGCCAGCGCCCCTTCGTGCCGGTTAGCCAGAAGGCGATAGCCAAGTTTGGCAAGCAGTGGACGGCGCCAGGCAAACTGGTGAGCAATGGTGCTTACCGGTTAGTAGACTGGGTACCCCATGAGCGGCTTGAAGCAGAGCGTAATATCCAATACTGGGACGATCTCCATACCCGGATTGCCCGGGTCACCTATCTGCCTATCGCCTCGCAGCATGCAGAACGGCTGCGCTATGAGGCCGGAGAAATACAGCTCACCAACAAGGTGTCTCTCGGCTATTACCAGAAGATGAAGCGCGAATCCCCGGAGCGGCTGTGGGGCTTGCCGCTGTTTGGTACCTATCTCTACGCCTTCAATCTGAAACGTCCCGAACTGCAGGATGTGCGGGTGCGTCAGGCGCTCTCCATGGCGGTTGATCGGCAGCAGCTTATTGGAGCGGTGAGCGGGCAGGATGAGCCGGCGGCATGGTCGCTGTTGCCGGAGATGCCGGGTTATCCCCAGGTGGTATTGCCTGTTGCGCTGGAGGATATGCCGACTCGGCAGGCCAAAGCGGCAGCACTGCTGTCAGCGGCCGGGTATAACAGCGCGAATCCACTCAAGCTGAGCATTACCTACAACACCGCCGAGACCCACAAGCAGATGGCGCTGGCTATCGCGGCCATGTGGCAGAAGCTGGGGGTGCAGGTCACCCTCAACCATCTGGAGTGGGGGGGCTATCAGATGGCCAAGGATAGTGGTGATTTCCAGATAGCCAGAAGCTTCCTGTTCGGCGATTACGTGGAGCCGTCAGCCATGCTGGGGAGTTTCCGTTGTCAGGATCTGCGCAACGAGAGTGGCTACTGCAATGCCGATTTTGATCTGTTGCTGGAGCAGGCTGGCAACACGCTGGACAGCGCGAGTCGAGTCGAACTCTATCGACATGCCGAGCAGTTGCTGCTTGAGGAGGCGCCGATCCTTCCCGTGTATCATTACAATCAGATGAGGCTGGTCGATCCCACCCTGCGTGGGCTGCCCAGCGAGAGTTTGAGAGGGACGATTGCCACCAAGGATCTCTATTTCAGCCAGCAGTGAGGAGCATTTCATGAAACTTGCTATTATTTCCGATATCCACGGCAGCATCATTGCGCTGGAGCGGGTGCTGACCCTGCTTGAGCCATGGCAGCCCGATCACTACCTGCTGCTCGGTGATCTGCTCAATCATGGGCCGCGCAACCCTCTGCCTGACGGGTATAACCCGCCAGCCGTGGCCGATCGGCTCAACGAGTTGGCCTCGCAGATCATCGCTGTGCGTGGCAACTGTGATTCTGAAGTGGATCAGATGTTATTGCGTTTCCCCATCACCGCCCCCTACAACCAGCTGCTGGTCGATGAACGGCGCTGGTTTGTCAGCCATGGCCATCTTTATCATCCTGACGAGGTACAACTGCCGCCAGGCAGTCTGTTCCTGAGCGGCCATACCCATGTGCCGGTATTGGAATGGCAGGGGGAGCGAGTATTGATGAATCCGGGCTCAATCTGTTTTCCGCGCGGTGAATTGCCTGCCAGTTACGGTAGCTATGAGGCCGGGGTGCTGCGAGTGAATGCTTGTGAGGATGGACGAGAGTTGCTGCGACTGGCGCTATAAAAAACGGACAGAAAAAATGCAAGGCCTGATAAGAGATGTCAGGCCTTGATACCGTAGGAGCGGGTGCCAGAGCGCGTGTTGCCTTTGGCGTCATAGGTCAGGCTGTTGCGATCGCGCAGCTGACTCAGAAAGGTTGCCAGACGACGGTTGGAGACGATGCTCAATTCAAGCAGCCGACCGTTGATATCATTTTGTGCCTGGCAGGCATCCAGTTTTGCACTCAGCCGTGCCATCTCATCGGGATAGGCTGCCAGCTGTAGTGCCAGTTCCGGCATCTCTGCCAGCGTCTTGTCCAGGGTTTCTATCGCAGCAAGCAACTGCTGTTTGCGCTCGGTCAGTGCAGGCAGGGCCAGTGCCTGATGCTGCTCGAGCAAGCGGAACTCCTCTTCCAGAATGCCTTGCATCTGGGTGAGATAATCATCTTGGGTGTGCAGTAACGAAGGTAAGTCCATCATCTAAGAACTTTGTCCAGATTAGCTTCGAAACTGAACATCTTCTTGGCTACTGCATCGCTATTGACCTGATATTCGCCACTTGCGACGGCTTTTTTCAGCTGTTCGACCTTGCTTTCATTACCGGTAGACGCGGTATTGAGGGTCTGTTGCATCTTTTGCAATTGTTGCGCCTCACTGGTCAAGGAGACTGAGTCCAGCTTGACAGTAGCCGCTTTGTTTTCGGGCGATGAGGTGACTGACTTGCTGCCTGTCCCCTGGCTGTTACCGGTATTTTGCAACCGATTGTTCGCCAAGTTGTTGATATTGTTGATGGCCATTTTAGTTACCTTCGTCTGCTTTAAGGTTTGCTTACCTGTTTATCGGTGCAGCAGGTCAGAACTTTAGAAAAATTATCGAACATCTGGCATTAGAAAGTGATCGATACAGCACCTACACCACTTACTTTACCCTCAACAGTTTTGCCGGATCGAATATTGACGAGTTTGATGATCTCTCCGAAGCTGCCATCTTGCAAGGCTCGGGCCATGGTTTTGATCTGGAAGTTGTTGTTTTCTGCTGTCAGGGTGACTTGATCCCCTTTGCATACCACACACACCTGGCTCAAACGGATGGGCTGCCCCGGTTTGATTTCGCGTTTGCTACGTACCCCTATGAGTGGGGTGGGGTCGGTCAGATAGTCGCCACGGATCAGGGTTTGATCCTGATAGGCAAGTATAAGTTGCGGCTCGGTCAGCAGATCCCCTTTGGCAATAGGGTTGGCGACGGTGACATAGGGTTTTTGAATGCTAACCCGTACAGGCAAATAGACATCCCAAGGTTTGTCTTCTTCACACTTAAGGTAAACAGTTGTATTTCGACGAATTTCCATTTTAGCGGGTAAGCTGATGGTTAATCGGTCTTCGCAGCGGGTCAGTGGGAGCCGTTCATCCAGCGTTGCCGAGGTGACATCAGCCCTGGCATCCAAGGGCACTTCTAGCTGGCCATAAACGAACTCTTGCGCTTTTTCTTGCAGATAGGTGGTGACGTCCGAGGCATAGCTGGAAGAGATGCTACCTAAAAAGAGGCTGATGAGTAAAAGACGGTTAATCATTTTCGCTCGTTGGTCGATAAGTTGTTCACGCATATCACCATATTTAACTATGATTGCTTCAGAATCTGTTTGTGGTCACATCGATAGTCTGATGCAATCCATTACACATGCATGATTAATGCCAAGCGTCTTTTAGGGAGTGTTTATGGCCAGTATCCTGGACTCGGTCAACCAACGTACCCAGCTAGTGGGGCAAAACCGGCTGGAGTTATTGTTATTTCGTCTCAATGGACGTCAAAGATTTGGCATTAACGTATTTAAAGTACGTGAGGTGTTGCAATGTCCGCATTTGACCGTGATGCCCAAGTTGAACTCCTGCATTCGCGGGGTTGCCCATATTCGTGGCCAGACTATTTCTGTCATCGACCTCAGCATGGCGGTGGGTAAGCGTCCGATTGAAGATTTGAGCAAGTGCTTCATCATTATCTCCGAGTACAACCGATCTGTTCAGGGTTTTCTGGTGCACTCGGTCGAGCGCATCATCAATATGAACTGGGAATCCATCTTGCCGCCTCCTAAGGGGGCTGGCCGTATCAACTACATGACCGCAGTCACTGAGGTCGATGGTGAGCTGGTAGAGATCCTGGACGTTGAGCGGATCCTCAACGAAATTTCTCCGGTATCTACTGAAGTAAGCCAAGAGTTGGTGGAAGCCAGTTCCGATCATCCGACGTTGGGGCGCCCTGTGCTGGTTGCAGATGACTCGTCTGTCGCGCGTAAACAGGTGCAACGTGCACTTGCAGCGATTGGGGTTGAGTGTGTGCTGGCAAAAGATGGCCGAGAAGCGTTAAACATGCTGCTGGAAATGGCCAAGAATGGTCCTATCAAGGATCAGATTGCGCTGGTGATTTCAGATATCGAAATGCCGGAAATGGATGGCTATACCTTTACTGCCGAGATCCGGAATAATCCAAATCTTAAGGATTTGCATGTTATTCTGCATACATCCCTCAGTGGGGTATTTAACCAGGCAATGGTGCAGAAAGTCGGTGCGAACAACTTCATCGCCAAGTTTCAACCGGATGAGTTGGCCAAAGCCGTACAAAACGCACTCTAATAAAGAAGAATCGCTGCATGAAGACACTTTCGGACGACTTATACAAACAGTTCAGCAACTTTCTGGCGGTACAGAGCGGGATTGTGCTGGGTGATAACAAACAGTATCTGGTGAAGAGCCGTCTTTCACCGTTGATGGCGCAGTTTGGCATCGAGAGTTTGTCTGATCTGGTCACTCGTGCAATGAGTGTACGAGAGCGTGACCTGAAAATGGCGGTGGTTGATGCCATGACCACCAACGAGACCCTTTGGTTTCGTGATACCTATCCGTTTCAGTTACTGACCGATAAAATTTTCCCAGAGTTGGGAAAAAGTGGTCGTCCCATCAAGATCTGGTCTGCTGCGTCATCATCCGGGCAGGAGCCCTACTCAATTGCCATGACAGCCATTGAGCAACAGATGAAAAAACCCGGCACCTTGCCTGGTGGCGTGCAGATTGTGGGAACGGATATTTCGACAACTATGTTGAACCAGTGCAAGGAGGGTGTCTATGACAGCCTGGCCTTGGCTCGGGGGTTGTCACCAGAGCGCAAAAAAATGTTTTTTGAGCCCTATGGTGATAGCAAGATGCGCGTAGTTGAGCGAGTCAGAAAATTGACCACTTTCCGGCCAATAAATCTGCTGGAAAGTTACAGCTTGCTCGGAAAATTTGACATTATTTTTTGTCGTAATGTGCTTATCTACTTTGCTCCGGATGTGAAGTCGAAGATCCTCAACCAGTTTGCCAGCAGCCTTAACCCTGGTGGTTATCTGATGCTGGGCGCGTCAGAATCATTGGCCGGCCTGACCGACAGATTCGAGATGATCCGTTGTAATCCTGGGATCGTTTATAAGGTCAAATAGGCTCGGTAACCGCGCAATCTGAGGGTTGTATCGACTCTTACTGTGATACCCGAGGGAAGCATTCTGCTTCCCTCTTTCTTTATGTTTGACTTCAAAATCACGTCGATACAGGTGGAAAAATAGGATCGGCTCTCCCCGTTATGGGCAGGATCCTGTGATCTTTTTGCTATGTCAGGTGCCGCTATTTCGAACCACGCTGCCGTGTACTCTCTTCTGGCATACCTCTTGCAATACAAATACCAAGCAGGAGGTGTGCTATGGCTCTTTCATTTGACAAGGTATTTGGTGTGCATCAACACACGATCAGCGTTCGCGCCAAGCGTGCTGAGGTGCTTGCAAGCAATATTGCCAATGCTGATACCCCGGGGTTCAAAGCCAGGGATATCAATTTTGCTCAGGCGCTGCAGGATGCCCAACATCAGCAGGGTTTTGGACTGGCAACCACCAGCGAGAAGCACTTTGCCTTGAATATGGACGCCTCAGGTACTGTGCAATATCGCAATCCGTTACAACCGGACACCGGCGATGGCAATACCGTTGACGTGCAGCAGGAACGTAGCGATTTCTTGCGTAACAGTCTTGAGTATCAAACCTCCCTGGAATTTATGAATGGCAAGATCAGCGGCCTGCTCAAGGCCCTGAAAGGAGAACAGTGATGAGTTTGTTCAAGGTCTTTGACATAGCAGGCTCGGCTATGAGTGCACAGTCTGTGCGGCTCAACACGGTTGCCAGCAATATGGCCAACGCAGACAGTGTCAGCTCCAGTGTGGAAAATACTTACCATGCCCGGCGGCCAATATTTGCCGCTCAGCTTGACCAGGCAATGTCTGATAAACAGGGGGCAGTCGGGGTTGAGGTGAAGGGCATTGTTGAGAGTAAGGCCCCTCTGCTTAAGGAATTTAACCCGAACCACCCGATGGCGGACAAAGATGGCTTCATCTTCAAACCGAACGTCAACATGGTGGAAGAGATGGCTGACATGATCAACGCGTCCCGCAGTTACCAGACTAACGTTCAGGTTGCTGACTCGGCCAAGAAAATGTTGCAGCAGACGCTCCAGCTTGGCAAGTCCTGATAGGAGGGATGCAATATGGTCGATACAACCAACAGTGTGAACGGTATCAGCCGTACCACACCTCAGACGACGACAGCCCCCAAAAAAGAGCTGGACCAGGCTTCCTTTTTGAAACTTCTCACTATGCAACTGTCGTATCAGGACCCCTTTAAGCCGGTTGATAACGCTCAGATGCTCTCCCAGATGACGTCAATGTCAACTTCGGAGGGGATCAACAGTTTGTCGACCCAGATGGGTAACCTCAATACCCTGATGACCTCTAGCCAGGCGCTGCAAGCCTCTGCTTTGGTAGGACAGAATGTGTTGCTACCTAGCAATATCGGTTATCTGGAAAAGGATGGCTCCGTCAACGGTGTTGTGGCAGTCGGTGTCGAGAACAAGTACTCGAACGTCAAGATAACAGTGGAAGATGAAAAAGGTCAGGTTATTCAGGAGTTCCCTCTGGAAGGTGATTTGCGGGGCAACGTTGAATTCTCTTGGGATGGGAAAGACAAGTCTGGCAATCCAGCCAAGTCTGGAAAATATGTGATTAAAGCCAACGGCACCATGGATGGAAAGTCTGAGAGCATCTCGGCCCTGACGTATGGCAAGGTCGATAGTGTGGTTCTCGGTAATGGAACCAATCCGACCCAGCTCAACCTGAGAGGTCTCGGCACCACAACGCTTAACAGTATCCTGCAAATTTCAGGATCTAATCAAAACAAACCAACTACTCAGTCAAAAACCACGTCGACAGCATCGATCTAAGGAGCTGGATATGTCATTTAACAATGCCTTGAGCGGTGTCAACGCGGCACAAAAAGATTTGAACGTTACCGCTAACAACATTGCCAACGTCAACACCATGGGCTTTAAAGAGTCTCGTGCGGAGTTTGCGGATGTGTATGCCAACTCCATCTTTGTTAATGCCAAGACCCAGGTCGGTAATGGTGTGGCAACGGGGGCGGTGGCTCAACAGTTTCATCAAGGGGCGCTGCAATTTACCAATAACGCACTGGATCTGGCGATTCAGGGTAATGGCTTCTTTGTGACCTCCGACGGTCTGACCAACCTGGACCGTACTTACACCCGTGCCGGTGCCTTCAAGCTCAATGAAAACAGCTATATGGTCAACAATCAGGGGCATTATCTGCAGGGGTATGAAATTAACGCCGATGGTACGCCTAAGGCGGTCAGTATCAATGCGACCAAGCCGATCCAGATCCCTGACCGTGCTGGAGAACCAATTAAGACCTCCAAGATTGACGCCAGTTTCAACTTGCCGTCGACAGCGTCGCCTTTGCCTGCCGGTACAGGTGCCGGGGATGCCTCTACATTTAATATAAAGGATTCAAAAACGTACTCCTCTTCTACCTCTGTGGTGATTTATGACTCACTGGGGGAGCCCCACACCATCACGCAATATTTTGTCAAAGAGGCTGATCCGGCAGATTTGACCAAGCCTGCCAATCCGACCGCTTGGCGTATGTATCTCTACCAAGGCGATAAGCCCATTGATATTGTCGGTGGTGTAACGCCAACCATGGCCGCAGGTTTGACCCCTGCACCTTCTGGTGCCCGAATCACCTTCGGGGCAGATGGCAAGATGATTACCCCGACCACACCGGCGACCATCAAGACAGAGCAATTGGGAGCCGCGCCCCCGGCAGGCGCTGGCATTATCACTAACGGTGCAGATCCCACCCAGCAGGTGGATATCAGCTTCGGAACTGTGACCCAGTATGCCTCACCGTTTGAAGTCAACAAGTTGACTCAGGATGGTTCCACTGTCGGCCGTTTGACCAAGGTGGAGATCACCCCGGATGGCATTGTGTCCGCGACTTACAGTAACGCCACCACCATCAAGGTGGCGATGGTTGCCATGGCAAAGTTTGCCAACTCGCAAGGATTGACTCAGGTTGGCGATACCTCCTGGCGACAATCCCTGCTCTCTGGCGATGCCTTGCCAGGGACGCCCAACTCAGGAACTTTTGGCACCATCAAGTCATCCTCGCTGGAGCAGTCCAACGTGGATTTGACCTCCGAACTGGTTGATTTGATCACCGCCCAGCGTAACTTCCAGGCAAACTCCCGTTCCCTGGAGGTCAATAGTTCGCTGCAGCAGACCATCTTGCAAATTCGCTAATAGCGCAATTTAGTATCATGAGAGGGGCCGAGGCCCTGATGCCAGTCAGTTAAGCCTGACTGGCATTTTTATTGGTTTTTTTCACACTGTACAGCTATGGCCTTGGCTGCACGCAGCGGGGAGGGGCCACTGGATGGGATGGCCAAGTGCCTGGCCAGCGCTAGTCAATTTCAGCGCCTTGATCAGCAAATAATCCTGTCATCACGGCGGTTTTTCTGTTTTGAGAACAAGGAGATGGGGCCGAACAGCAGCCAAGTGTGGCGACAATCCCCCCAAGTTGGTCAGTTTGTGCTACCATAGCGCTCGTTTTTTGACATCTCACTCCACGTTCGCCGCCAGATTGCCCATCGGGCTGTCTGCACGGGTCGTGACTTTGCACCATCATGCCTGATGATGTCACCTCGGATAGCGAGCTAACAAGATACTGTTAGCAACGACACCATCAAGAGCTCATGAGATAAGGAGATCGGGTAATGAAGCAATATCAAAGCTGGCTGGCTGATTATTTAATGAGTCGCCGTGACGGGGACCACGCCATGGCCTCCGAACTTGCCAACTCCATCTGTGCCTTCTGGAAGGATCAGGGAGATGAAGCTGAAACCAGTAAGTGGCAGCAGCGCTACCAGCAACACATAGAGCAGGCGCAATAAGGCCCACTAGCTCTTCACTCACAAAAAACCGGCACACATGGCGTAATGCCGATCAGTTAAGGATCTATTGACCGATCCTTCTTAGGCGTGAAAATCCGAAACCAGTTGACTGGTTTCGGATTTTTTATGGGTATCGAACAGGCTCTCGACTTCCTTCATGCCACGCATGCTGCCCAGTTTGAGTCACTATCTAGACCACTACAATCCGACCCCATTCCCTCCGCGTTCATTATCACCCTGCTCGGTGAAGAGCATCCTTAATACCATTGGTATTAGCACCTTGATGGGGTGATGAAAGGTTCAGATCCCGGAAGGGGAACAAAGCTCAACAAACTCCCCAAGCGATGCTTGGGGCGTTTTTTATAAGAGACAGGCCTCAGCTGCTTTTGGGCTGTTTTGCCAAAAAACGCGGTTTAGCCGAGCTGGAACAACAGTGGCCAGCCCTGCTCCTGGCAATAGCGATGCTCCTTCTCCAGATTCTGCATCAAGAGACGGTTATCCTCGCACCAGTCGATCGGCAGGGTCACTACCAGCTCATCGCCTTGCACTGCGACTTTCCACTCAGGCAGCAAGTGATCCTGCCGCTTGTGATGGGCGGCGACCGCGAGGCGCAGAATACGGATGCAGCGCAGCACTGTCTGCAGGTCGTGGTTGGGCAAGGCAGGCAGTTCGGAGAGCTTGAGCCCCTTGCGCTGAAAGCGTGCCAGCGCGGCGAGCAACGCCTGATCGTCCTGGTTGAAGCCGGGCAGGTCGGTGTGTTGCAGGATATAGGCGGAGTGGCGATGAATGCCGCTGTAGTTGATGGCAAGGCCAATCTCGTGTAGCCGCGCCGCCCAGCCGAGGATGGCGCGATAGGGCTCTATCGCCATCTGCCACGGCTCTTGCAAGGCATCGAACAGGGTCAATACGCTCTGTTCCACCCGGGCTGCCTGCTTGCGGTCCATCCGGTAGTGAGTGCCGAGGGCTTGTGCGGTGCGCTCGCGAATATCGTGGTGCTGCAAGCGCTCCTCGAACTCGTAAAGGAGCCCTTCGCGCAGGGCGCCGTCAGAGTAGTCCAGGCGCTCGATGGGCAGCGAGGTAAACAGCCCGAGCAGGATAGCCACGGCAGCGGCAAACACCTCTTGTCGCTCTTCGGTGAGCCCCGCCAGCTTGAGGTTGTCGACCCGTTTGCGCTCGATCATCATTGCCTTGAGTCGCTCCAGCCCCTCCAGGGTAATGCTGCCATCAGTCAGCCCTTCCCCTTGCAGCACGTCGCGCACGGTGCGGATCGAGCCGGAGCTGCCAAGGCAGCTCTGCCAGCCTAGCTTGCGATACTGGTTGATGATGGGGGCGAGCTGGTGCTGCGCCTCCAGCACCGCATTGCTGAAGTGTTTGTCGCTCAGTTTGCCGCTGGCAAAGAAGCTCTGGGTAAAGCTGACGCAACCCATCTTGCGGCTGGTGAGGGCTTTGTGGTCAAACCCCTCACCGATGATGAGCTCGGTGCTGCCACCACCGATATCCACCACCAGCACCTGACCTTCGATGTGCTGGGTATGGGCGACCCCCTGATAGATGAGGCGCGCCTCCTCCTGACCGCTGATGATTTCGATGGGGTGGTTGAGCACCATGGCTGCCTCGCTCACGAATTCGCGGGCGTTGCTGGCGCGGCGCAGGGTATAGGTACCGGCAATACGGATCTGATCCGGCTTGATATTGGTGAGGCGCTCGGCAAACAGCGACAGGCAGGCGAGGCCACGGGCCATCGCCTCGGGGCTCATCCGCTTCTGTTCATCCATCCCCTCGGCCAGACGGACTCGCTCCTTGATGCGATCGACGATGCGAAAACGCCCTTCGCTCAGGTGGGCGATCACCATGTGAAAACTGTTGGAGCCGAGATCCACGGCGGCATAGAGACTATTGTCCATTGTTTGACTCGATACGTTTGAGATAGTCGTAAATCGCCACCTGAGAGCGGATCTTGCGGCGGTTGCCCCGCTTCACATACTCGTTCTGCTGGTCGGCATCGATCACCCGCGCCTTGCAGGTATCACTCAGTTGTAGTTCGAGAATGTCCATGATGCGCTGCTTGAGGCGCTCATCATAAATGGGGGTACCCACCTCGATCCGGCCGTCGATGTTGCGGCTCATCCAGTCGGCGCTGGAGATATAGAGCTGGGGGTTGCCCTTGTTGTGGAACACCATCACCCGCGGGTGCTCGAGGAAGCGGTCGATGATGCTGATCACCTTGATGTTGTCACTGAGGCCCGGTACGCCCGGACGCAGGGCGCACATGCCACGGATGATCATCTGGATCGGCACCCCCGCCTGACCGGCGGCATAGAGGCGGTTGATGAGATCCTTATCCACCAGATTGTTGATCTTGAGGATGATGCCGCTCGGTTGGCCCGCCTTGGCGTTGGAGAGCTCGTTGTCGATGAGGCGGTAGAGCTGACGGCGGCTGTTGATGGGGGAGACTAGCAGGTGGTTGAATTTGTAACGCTTATAGGGGTATTCGATGTATTCAAATACCCCCTCCACCTCGGCGGTGATATCAGGGTGGCGGGTCAGCAACGAGAAGTCGGTGTAGATCTTGGCGGTCTTCTCGTTGAAGTTGCCGGTGCCGATATGGGCGTAGCGCACCGCCTCGCCATGTTCATGGCGAGTGATGAGGCAGAGCTTGGAGTGGATCTTGAGGCTCGGCACCCCAAACACCACCTTGACCCCGGCATCGGTGAGAATGTTGGCCCAGTCGATGTTGGCCGCTTCGTCGAAACGGGCGCGCAGTTCGACCACCACGGTCACCTTCTTGCCGTTGTTGGCGGCATCGATGAGGGAGTGGATGATCCGCGACTTCTTGGCTACCCGGTAGATATTGATGCGAATGGCGCTCACCGCCGGATCGAACGCTGCCTGGCGTACCAGCTCGGTGAAGTGGTGGAACTTGTGGTACGGGTAGTAGAGCAGAATATCCTGCTTGGTAATCGCATCGAAGGCGTTGACGAAGCCGTCAAAATCGCGGCAATCGAGCGCTGGCAGCTTGGGGTTTTCCAGATAATCTCGGCCCACGTTGGGGAAGCCGATGAAATCCTTGAAGTTGTGGTAGCGCCCACCCGGCATGATGGCGTCGTAGGAGCTGATCTGCAGCTTGAGCTTGAGGAAGCTGATCATGGCGGCGGGCATCTCCCGCTCGTAGACGAAGCGCACCGGCATGGCGGTGAGGCGCTGCTTCAAGCCGTCACTCATCTTGTCTACCAGGCTCAAGTCCAGCTGGTCTGAGAGATCATATTCGGCATCCCGGGTCAGCTTCACCGCATAGGCGGCAATCTCGTCGTAGTCGAAGAAGCCCTTGAAGATCTCGTCGAGACAGAAGCGGATGACGTTATCCAGAATGATGATCTGTTTCTTGCGGCGGGTCCCTTCCGGCGGCAACTGGAAGAAGCGGGGCAGATCGTCGGTCGGCACTTCCACCAGCGCGTACTGGATCACCTGACCATCTTTTTTCATTTCGACGGCCAGATAAGTGTGTTCATCCTTGAGAAACTTGACCGGATTGACCTCCTTGTTGAGCAGGATCGGGATGATGTGGCGCAGCACCTTCTCCCGGAAAAAGACCCGCAGCCACTGCTGGATCGATTCGGAGATCTGGCTCTCATTGACCAGAAAAATGTTGTGACGGGCCAGCGCGATCAACAGCTCCTTGTAGGTGTTGTCGAACGCTTCGCCAAGGGCCATTACCTTCTGCTGGATGGCGCGCAGCAGCACCTTGGCATCGTCCCCGCCACCGTGAACTTCACTGATGAGGATGCGGCGCTTGACGTCGGAGACCCGCACCTTGAAAAACTCATCCTGGTTGGAGGAGAAGATCCCCAAAAAACGGACCCGCTCGATGAGGGGCACTGTTTTGTCCATTGCCTCTTGCAACACCCGTTCATTGAATGAGAGCCAGCTCAGCTCTTTCTCTTCATACTGCTTGTCGGTGCTCATGTTATGCCTCTGTATCAGGTCGCGTCTGCGCGGCAGTTATGGCGTGAGAATATGTCAGATTGATGACAAGCGAGTTACTCGTGCAACGCCTCATCGATATCAACCACCAGATCGTCGGAGAGGGACTCCAGCGCGGTGATCAGGGTCTCCATTGCCAGTCCGTCAGGCAGGGCAACCAGCGCGTGGGCATAGAAGAGTGGGGCGCCGGAGTGAGGGGCCGGTTCGCAGCCAGTGGTCAGGTCGGCCACATTGATCTCGAGCTGGCGCAGGATGCTGGCCACTTCGTGGACGATACCGGGGCGGTCGTTGCCGGTCACCGTCATCATCACCTGATGAGCCGGTTCCGCGGTGGGCGTCCCTTCGGCAAAGCTGATGGTGAGCCCAGGTAACAGGGCCAGCGCTTCGCACAGGCTGCGATAGTGATCATCGGGGACCGAGACATGGAGGATACCGGCAAATTGGCCCGCCAGCTCGCTCATGGCACTGCCCAGCCAGTTGCCCTGTTCGCGGCTGATGACGGCAGCCAGACTTTCGACGATACCGGGTTTGTCTGCACCGATCACGGTGACCACCAATTGCTTTTGCATCCTGCTCTCCTTGATATGGGATGTTATGCCTGTTGCCATTGTGCCTGCAGTGGCTGGTCATATGAAGCCCCGCAGACTGACCAATAGATAAAAATCCGGTGCTTTGACATTCTCCAGGTGCTTGACTGCTGCCTTGCCCTGTTGCGGCTGTGGTAAAGTGGTGCCCCTTTCGTGTTGTGAACTGGAACGTGCTCTGATGAATACCTTTGTCGTATCGGGATTGCTGTTGTTTGCACTGCTGGTGATGGCGATTTTCTGGCTGCGATTCCGGCCGAAAAAACGTCTTCCCTACGATCTTCGGGAGACCTTGCTCAGCCCTGAAGAGCACGCTTTCCTCGGCGTGCTAGAAATGGCGGTTGGCGACAAGGTTCGGGTATTTGCCAAGGTGCAGGTAGCGGCAGTGCTGACCCCCGAGGCGGGGCTTGGCAAAAGTAAATGGCAACAACACCTCGGCAAGATCAGCGGCAAGCATTTCGACTATCTGCTGTGTCATCCCGCCGACCTCTCTTTTATTTGTGCCATCGAGCTCGGTGACAACACCCACCGTCATCAGAAACGCAAGGTTCGCGACTCGGTGCTGCAAACCGCCTGCGATAGCGCGGGCCTGCCCCTGCTGCAGATCGCAGACCGTGGCCACGGTCTTGAGCAAGAGCTGCGTGAGCTGATTTTGCCGTTACTGATCAAACGTAGCGAGCCTGTGGTGGATGCGCCGATAGCGGGGCAGCGCCGCGAGCCAACCTTCAATTCATTGTTGCTCGATGGAGTTGATGTCGGCTCCCGTCCCCATGGTCGTTCAGAGCCCGAGTCGAATGCTACGACCGCCGTTCAATCAGCGAGCGAGTCATTCAGGTACAATAAGTTGACGGCTGAATTACCTGCGATGGAAGGGGATCTGGCTGAGGGCTTATTCATCGATACGGAGGATGATGAAGAGCAAGAAGTTCACCACTGCCCCCGTTGTGATGCGCCCCTGCTGGAGCGGGAAGCAAAGAAAGGGCCACATGCAGGTCAGCTATTTTTGGCGTGTAGTCGTTTTCCCGATTGCCGCTATGCGGCGCCCCACCACCGTCATCCCCACTGAGTTTGTCTCACTGTGCTGTATGCTGCCCTCTGACGAGGGCAGTTTGCTTGCTGCCTCTGGCTGCCTTGGCCGCAGAAGAATCGTCGACAAAATTCAACTAGTCTCCCGTTTCTGTCGATACACTTAGCCTGACGCGACAGTTTTTGACAATGCGTCGGAATTTTGGCACTTTGTGCACCAGCAACAAAACAGTCAAAAACTGTTTGATGAGAAAAAACAATAAATTAGTTCAGGCTATCGAGAGGGATGGATATGGTGGAGATGGGCGTGTTGATTGTTGATGCCGATGGGCAACGACGTCAGCAATTGGGAACTGTGCTCTCGTTTATGGGGATCCCGTGGCAAGAGGTGGCGCAAAGCGATCTGGATGTGGCCATCGAATCCTCAGGTCCGCTGCAAGGGGTGCTGGTGGGCGATCTGGCTGGTCGGGAGTTGCCGGAACTGCTGACAGCCTTCCCGCGAACCCCCTTCCTCTCGCTGGTCGCGGCGGAGCTGCCCAACAACAATTTCATCGGGGTAGCGCTCTCTCCTTTTACCTATGAGTCCCTTACCCGCCATCTGCATTTTTGCCAGGCTTTTGTCTCCTTACATCCTCGCCAGCAGACCCATGACAAGGGGCAGGCCCTGCTACGTCTGCTGGTGGGCAAAGGGAAGGGGATCCAGGAGGTGCGCCGCCTCATCAGCCAGGTGGCCGAGACCGATGCCAACGTGCTGATCCTCGGCGAATCCGGCACCGGCAAAGAGGTGGTGGCCCGTGCCATTCATGAACTCTCTCCCCGCAGTGCCGGTCCTTTCGTGCCCATCAACTGCGGTGCCATCCCCGCCGAGCTGCTGGAGAGCGAACTGTTTGGTCATGAGAAGGGATCGTTTACCGGTGCTGTGGCTGCCCGTCGTGGCCGCTTCGAGTTAGCTCAGGGCGGCACCCTGTTTCTGGACGAAATAGGCGACATGCCGATGCCGATGCAGGTCAAACTGCTGCGGGTGCTGCAGGAGCGGCTGTTCGATCGGGTGGGGGGCAGCAAGCCCATTCAGGCCGATGTGCGCATTATTGCGGCGACCCACCGGGATCTGGAGGCGATGATCCGCACCCAGGGATTTCGTGAAGATCTCTACTATCGCCTCAACGTATTTCCCATTGAGACGCCGCCACTGCGGGATCGCATCAACGATATTCCGCTGTTGTTGCAAGAGCTGCTCAACCGCCATGCCGAGCAGCATCACGGTTTTATCCGGCTGACCCAGCGGGCGATGGAGTCGCTGATGCAGTACCCCTGGCCTGGCAACGTGCGCGAGCTCTCCAACCTGCTGGAGCGGCTGCTGATCCTCTATCCGCACCAGATTGTCGATGTGGCAGACTTGCCGAGCCGTTATCGGCTGCTGCCTTGCGAGCCACGGGATGAGCGGTTGACCGAGATGGATGAACGGGATGCGCTGGCGGCGGTATTCCAACAGCCGATCGAACTGGATCACGCAATGACCTCGCCCCGCACCATGCAGTTGCCGGAGGAGGGGGTCAACCTCAAAGAGATGCTGGCCGACCTCGAAGTGGAGCTGATCCGCCAGGCGCTGGAGTCGCAGGACGGGGTAGTTGCCCGCGCGGCGGACCTGCTTGGCATGCGCCGTACCACCCTGGTGGAGAAGATGAAAAAATACGGTATGAGCAAAGACGCATAAGGGTCAAAGCCTTGACGCTAGCGTGTAAGTCTTTGTTTTAATTTGAATATTTTAGTGGCATGGAAATTGAATAACCTGACCCAATAGCCAGTTTGAGGTCAGCTTTATGACAATCCAGCAGCAGGACATGCCACTCCAGTCCCATGAAGTGAGCCAGCTCTATGCCATTTTCAAGGCGCTCCCCACCGGGGTATTGCTGCTTGATGGGGCAGGGGTGGTCACCCGCGCGAATCCGGCGGCCATCTCCCTGCTGGGTGAGCCGCTGGAAGGGGAGCTCTGGCGCCATATCATCGCCCGCTGCTTTGAGCCGCGTGAAGATGATGGCCACGAGATCTCCCTGCGCGACGGGCGCCGGGTGCAACTCTCGACCCAGCCGCTGCCGGATCAGCCGGGCCAGCTGGTCTTTATCAACGACCTGACCGAAACCCGCAAGCTGCAAGACCGTATTAACCATATGAAGCGGCTGTCGGCGCTGGGTAATATGGCGGCCTCGCTCGCCCACCAGATCCGCACCCCGCTCTCTGCCGCCATGCTCTATGCCGCCAACCTGGCCAACCGTACCCTCAAGCCGGAATCCCGCAGCCAGTTTCAGCAAAAGCTGATGGCCCGTTTGCAGGATCTGGAGAAGCAGATCAACGACATCCTGCTGTTTGCCCGCAACGGCGACAATCAGGTGGTCACCCCCATCTCGGTACAAGGGCTGCTGGCCGAAGTGCAGGCCGGTGCCGAGGCATTTTGTGCCCAGCAAGGCTGCGAGCTGCACATGGAAGCGCCGGAGCCCGATCTCTGCCTGCTGGCCAACAGCAGCGCGCTGGCGGGCGCCATCAACAACCTGATCGCCAATGCCCAGCAGGCGGGGGCCACTTCACTCTTGGTCAGTGCGGTGCGCAGCGGCGCCCGGGTGGAGATGCGTATTATCGACAATGGCAAGGGGATCCCCTCTCACCAGCTTGGTCAGGTATTCGAACCCTTTTTTACCACCCGTTCCCAAGGCACTGGCCTCGGTCTGGCGGTGGTGCAATCAGTAGTACGTGCCCATCAGGGGGAGGTCGGCGTGGCCTCGGTGCCCGGTGAGGGCACCTGCTTTACTCTGTCGTTCCCCCTGCATCAGCAACCGGTGCAGCTTGGAGGTGTAGCATGACACAGGCCAGAATTCTGGTAGTTGAGGATGACAATGGCCTGCGCGAAGCGCTGGTGGACACCCTGTTGCTGGGCGGTTATGAGTGCCGTGAAGCAGACAGCGGCGAGCGGGCTCTGCTGATCCTCTCCCGTCAGCCATTTGACATGGTGATCTCCGATATCCAGATGGGGGGGATGGATGGCCTCACCTTGCTGGCCACCATCCGTCAGCAATATCCGCAAATTCCCGTGCTGCTGATGACTGCCTACGCCAATATCGACGGCGCGGTGCGCGCCATGCGCGAAGGGGCCATCGACTATCTGGCCAAGCCGTTCTCGCCGGAGGTGCTGCTCAATCAGGTCAGCCGCTACGTGCCCGCCCAGAAGGTGGAGAAGCGCGCCGTGGTCTACGGGGATCCCAAAACCGCCGAGCTGTTCCAGCTGGCGACCCGGGTGGCCAGAAGCGAAGCGACCGTGATGGTGACCGGCCCGAGCGGGACGGGCAAAGAGGTACTGGCTCGTTATATCCACGATAACTCCAATCGCGCCGAGCAGACCTTCGTCGCCATCAACTGCGCCGCCATTCCGGAAAACATGCTGGAGGCGACCCTGTTTGGCTATGAGAAGGGGGCGTTTACCGGCGCGGTGCAGGGGTGCCCCGGCAAGTTCGAGCAGGCGCAGGGCGGCACTTTGCTGCTCGACGAGATCACCGAAATGGATCAGGGGCTGCAAGCCAAGTTGCTGCGGGTGTTACAGGAGAAAGAGGTGGAGCGGCTCGGCAGCCGCAAGATGATCCCGCTGGATGTGCGGGTCATCGCCACCAGCAACCGGGATGTGAAAAAGGCGGTGCAGGATGGGCTGTTTCGCGAAGATCTCTACTATCGCCTCAATGTTTTCCCGCTGCGTTGGTCCGCCTTGTGTGAGCGACCCGGCGACATTCTGCCGCTGGCGGAGCACCTGTTGGCGCTCCATGCCAGTCAGCAGGGGTTGCCGACCCCACAGTTGACGGACGCCTCGCGGGAGCGACTGCTGGCCCACCCCTGGCCCGGCAACGTGCGGGAGCTGGACAACGTGGTGCAGCGCGCGCTGATCCTGAGCCCGGATGGGGTCATTGATAGTGGCCACCTGATTTTGGAGGAGCTGGACGAGCAGGAGATGGAGTTGGTCAGTGTGGATCGCAGCTATGGTGGCGATCGCCTCGGCAGTGAGCTCAAGCAGCAGGAGCACCAGATCATCCTCGACACCCTGCAAGATTGTAACGGCAGCCGTAAAGATGTCGCGGATCGGCTTGGTATCAGTCCACGCACCTTGCGCTACAAGCTGGCCCAGATGCGGGAAGCGGGGATCGACCTGCCTGCCTGAATCCGGTGGCGGATAACTGTCATCATGTGGGGGGCGTCATGGTCTTGGCGGCCCCGCTCGATTATCATGGGGCTCTTGGCGTTTGGCGCCTGAGCCCTGTTTTTATTGCTAAAGCAGGGGACCGAGCCTTAAAAAGGGACCCCTATGATCTCTCATCGAAAACTCGAAACTGTACTGAACCATCTGCTCGAACCCCACGCCATCAAGGATTACTGCCCCAATGGCTTGCAGGTAGAGGGGCGCGAGCGCATTCGCAAGGTGGTGACCGGTGTCACCGCCAGTCAGGCACTCATCGATGCGGCGGTGGCTGCCGAGGCCGATGCCATTCTGGTCCATCACGGTTATTTCTGGAGCGGTGAACCGGCCCAGATCATCGGTATGAAGCAGCGTCGGCTCAAGACCCTGCTGACCCACGATATCAATCTGTTTGCCTACCATTTGCCGCTGGATGTGCACCCCGAGGTGGGCAACAACGCCCAGCTCGCCAAGCTGCTCGACATCAAGGTGCGCCGCGGTCTGGAGCCCTGGAACAGCAAGAGCGTCGCCATGGTGGGCAAGCTGGAGCAGCCGATGAGCGGCAGTGACTTTGCCCAGCTGATTGCCGAGCGACTTGGTCGTGAACCACTGCACTGTGGTGATAGCGGCCCCGAGCTTATCCGCTCGGTGGCCTGGTGCACCGGCGGCGGTCAGAGCTACATCAATCTGGCGGCGGAGCAGGGTATCGATGCCTTTATCTCCGGTGAAGCCTCCGAGCAGACCATTCACACCGCCCGCGAGATGGGGATGCACTTCTACGCCGCTGGCCATCACGCCACCGAGCGTTACGGCGTCAAGGCGTTGGGAGAGTGGCTGGCGACGGTGCACGGGTTGGATGTCACCTTTATCGATATCGACAATCCGGTGTAGGGTCGCTTGGCCGCGTAGCGGCGTAATCGGACCTGACCGCAGCCATCGCGTGGATAGCGTGCGGATAGATCGTGCGGATAGGTAGAAATGACAAGGGAGGCCGAGGCCTCCCTTGTTACCTCTTACATGCAGTCGTTAGCGGTTACTCGCTGGCATAACCCGCGGGGCCCAGCAGGGCGCCATCCAGTTGCACGGCGCCATCCACCATCTGCAGCCTGCCTTCGCAGAACCAGCGCACCACCAGTGGGTAGATGCTGTGCTCCTGCGCCTGTACCCGGGCTGCTACCTCATCGGCCTCATCTCCTTCGAAGATGGGGACGCGGGCCTGCAGGATCATCGGGCCACCGTCCAGCTCTTCGGTGACGAAGTGGACGCTGGTGCCATGCTCGCTGTCACCGGCGTCGATAGCGCGCTGGTGGGTGTGCAAACCCTGATACTTGGGCAGCAGGGAGGGGTGGATATTGAGCATCCGCCCGGCGAAGTGGTGCACCAGTTGGGCGCTCAGGATCCGCATAAACCCCGCCAACACCACCAGATCCGGCTGATAGTCCGCCATCAGCGCCAGCAGGGCGGTGTCATACTCCTCCCGGCTGGCAAACTGCTGCTGGGTCAGGATAGCGGTCGCCACCCCGGCCTCTTTGGCGCGAACCAGACCATAGGCGTCAGCCTTGTTGCTGATGACGCCGACCACCTCACCGGCAATCTTGCCGCTGGCGCAGTGGTCGAGGATCGCCTGCAGATTACTGCCGTTGCCGGAGATAAGGACGATGATCCGCATCATTTGATGATGACCTGCTCCTCACCATCGGCGGCCTTGGCGATATGACCGATGTGCCATGCGTTCTCCCCTTCCGCCTTGAGCAGGGTCAGCGCCTTCTCCAGCTGGTTGGCAGGCAGGGCGATGATCATGCCGACGCCGCAGTTGAAGGTGCGATACATCTCAAAGCGGGTGACGTTGCCAGCCTGCTGCAGCCAGCTGAATACTGCCGGCCACTGCCAGCTCTGCTCGTCGATCACCGCTTGGGTGTTGGCGGGCAGTACGCGGGGGATGTTCTCCCAGAAGCCGCCACCAGTGATGTGGGACAGGGCGTGGATCTCGCACTCCTTGATGAGTTTGAGCACCGGCTTGACGTAGATGCGGGTCGGCTCCAGCAGGGCGTTGGCCAGGGTGGTGTCACCCAGCGGCTGATGCACGTCGGCCTTGGAGACTTCCAGGATCTTGCGCACCAGCGAGAAGCCGTTGGAGTGAGGGCCGCTGGCGGCCAGCGCGATCAGGGCATCCCCTTCACCGACCTTGGAGCCGTCAATGATTTCGCTCTTCTCAACCACACCAACGCAGAAACCGGCGATGTCGTAGTCTTCCCCTTCATACATGCCCGGCATCTCGGCGGTCTCACCGCCCACCAGGGCACAGCCCGATTGCTCGCAACCAACACCGATCCCGGTGACCACAGCAGCCGCGGTGTCCACGTCCAGCTTGCCGGTGGCATAGTAGTCGAGGAAAAACAGCGGCTCGGCACCCTGTACGATCAGGTCATTGACGCACATGGCCACCAGATCGATGCCGACCGTGTCGTGCTTCTTCAGGTCGATGGCCAGCCGCAGCTTGGTGCCCACACCGTCGGTACCGGAGACCAGTACCGGCTCCTTGTAGCCCGCAGGGATTTGACACAGGGCCCCAAAGCCGCCAAGACCACCCAGCACTTCAGGACGACGAGTGCGCTTGGAGACGCCCTTGATCCGTTCAACCAGTGCATTGCCAGCATCAATATCTACGCCAGCATCTTTGTAGCTCAGTGAGGTTTTGTCAGTCACGCGTATTCCCCGTCATGTATCGAAGTGGAGGGTAAAATTCGGGGCATATACTACCAGCGGCAGTGATAAATCAGAAAGGAAATCGTTTGCGCGTTTTTGCGCGGAAAGGCTCTACAAGTGCGGGCTTTTATTGTATGATTCCGCGATTTTTTTGCGGCGAGTTAGAGGAGACAATAATGAAAGTGGTTGAAGTCAAACACCCCCTAGTCAAACACAAGATCGGGCTAATGCGTGAAGGCGATATCAGCACCAAGCGTTTCCGTGAACTGGCCAAAGAAGTGGGCAGTTTGTTGACCTATGAAGCCACCTCTGACTTCGAAACCGAGAAGGTTACCATCGACGGCTGGAACGGGCCAGTGGAAGTTGACCAGATCAAGGGCAAGAAGGTAACTGTCGTGCCGATCCTGCGTGCCGGTCTTGGCATGATGGATGGCGTGCTGGAGCACATGCCGAGCGCCCGCGTCAGCGTGGTCGGTATCTATCGCGATGAAGAGACCCTGCAACCGGTTCCCTATTTCGAGAAGATTGTCAGCAATATCGAAGAGCGTCTGGCACTGGTTATCGATCCCATGCTGGCCACCGGTGGCTCTATGATCGCCACCATCGATCTGTTGAAGAAGAAGGGCTGCCAATCCATAAAGGTGCTGGTACTGGTTGCCGCGCCGGAAGGGATCAAGGCGCTTGAAGCGGCTCACCCCGATGTAGAACTCTACTGTGCCTCTGTCGATCAGGGCCTGAACGAGAAAGGCTACATAGTGCCGGGTCTGGGCGATGCCGGCGACAAGATCTTCGGTACCAAATAAGTTGATGCTTTAACCTGCTTCCTCATCGGGAGTGGTGATCTGAGCCGGCGTTGTGCCGGCTCTGTTGTTTGTGGCTGCTTGTGCCCGCCTTGCCGCAAGAGGTGCCTTGCCGCTACCATAAGCACACGCCCCCATTTCGAGACTCTGTTGATGTTCAAACGTGTTGTGACCGCCCTCTGCTGCGGCTTGTCATTCATGGCCTCGGCCGCTCAGGTCGCCGACCTTTATCAGGGCAAGGCACCGACCAGCGGCGACATGGTTACCGCTCAGTCTCAGGCGCTGGGGCAGGTATTGATCAAGGTGACCGGTAAACGGGATATCCTCACCCAGCCGGTGGTCGTCAAGGCGTTGGCTGCGCCGGGTGACTATGTAAAGAGCTATGGCTATCAGGATCTGGACGCGGTCAAGTATCTGAAAGCCGAGTTCAACAGTGACAAGATCAACAGTCTGGTCTCCGAGAGCCAGTTTGCCCTGCTGGGCGCGGCGCGACCCCAGATGGCGATTTGGTTGGTGATGGATCAGGGTGAACGTCGCCTGTTGGCGGATCAATCGAGCGATGGCTGGGCGCAAGCCTTGCGTGAGCAGGCCCAGACCTTGGGGCTGCCTATCAGTATTCCGCTGATGGATCTTGACGACAACATGGCGGTCAGTACCACCGATGTGTGGGGTCGTTTTGCCGATCCGATTCTGCAGGCGAGCGAGCGCTATGGCGCCGAGATGGTGGTGCTGGGCAAGCTGACTCCGGAAGGTGACAAGTGGAGCATCGACTGGGGACTCTACGGGGCCAAAGCAGCTGGCGAAGTGGCCGAACTGACCCGTGGTAACAGCAGTGGCACCCAGGCCGAGGTGGCACAAGGGTTTGCCGATACTTTGGCAGCCTGGCTGGTGAAAAATTATGGCGCCCGTATCTCGGGCCCGGCAACCAGCCAGACTCTGGTGGTGGATGGGCTCTCAGAGGTGGACAGCATGATCGCGGTGCAGAAAATGCTGCAGGGGATGGCCAGCGTCAGCAAGGTGGCGATCGGCCAGCTGGAGGGGGATCAGGTGACCTTCAACTTCACCCTGCAAGGCGATCCGGCAGAGCTGGGGCGAGCGTTGCAACTCGAGAGTCGACTGCGCAAGGTTGACGATAATGGCAGCGGTTTGCGTTACCAATGGTCGCAGCCCTGATTTTATAAGGCTTTTCCATACCGCCCGGCTTGTCCGGGCGGTTCTCTATCTGCCTTTGCGATGATACACTTAGCCACAAATGTCACAGTCAAAGCCTAACGAGTGAAGCAACCGGCCCAACTGTCTTTAGCCGTACAACTACCGGATGATGAAACCTTCGTCAGTTTTTATCCCGGCAACAATGCTCATCTGATCACCGCCCTCAAGAATGCGGCCATCGGTCAGGGATCGCCTTTCCTCTATTTTTGGGGGGCCAAGGGATCCGGGCGCTCTCATCTGCTCCATGCCACCTGTGCCGAGGTCAATGCCCGCGATGCGGCGGCGGCCTATCTCTCTCTCGATCAGTTCGAACAGCTCGATCCCAGCATGCTCGATGCCCTCGAAAGCCTGCCGCTGGTCTGTCTCGACAGCCTCGAAGCGATCGCCGGGAATGCGGTGTGGGAGCGAGCGCTGTTCGACTTCTACAATCGCTGGCAGGAGAAGGGCGAGGGGACGCTGGTGGTCACTGGCTGCAGTGCACCGCGCAAGCTGGGACTACAGTTGCCGGATCTCGCCTCTCGTCTCGACTGGGGGGTAAGCTTTCATCTCGACGAACTGGATGATGAAGGCAAGCTCAGCGCCCTGCAACTGCGTGCCGAGCTGCGGGGCTTCAAATTGCCGATTGATGTGGGTCGTTTCCTGCTCAACCGACTTTCCCGCGACATGCGCACTCTGCTCACCACCCTCAATCAGCTCGACAACGCCTCATTTCGCGCCAAGCGCAAACTCACAATCCCCTTTGTCAAAGAGATCCTCGAGCTCTGATCCTGTCGATGGTGTGCTGTTGCGCGTCTGACCTACGTTTAAATGGTAGATAAAAAGAAACCCCGGCTTCAGGCCGGGGTTTTGCTATCTCAAGGACTCTCTCAAAGAGTTCTGCCTATCAGTGGAACTGATCTTCTTCGGTGGATCCGGTCAGCGCGGTGACCGAGGATTGGCCACCCTGGATGACGGTGGTCACCTTGTCGAAGTATCCGGTACCGACCTCTTGCTGGTGCGCCACGAAGGTGTAGCCACGGCTGGCGGCGGCAAATTCCGGCTCCTGCACCATTTCGACGTAGTGCTTCATCCCTTCGCCACGGGCGTACTGGTAGGCCAGTTCATACATGTGGAACCACATGTTGTGGATACCCGCCAAGGTAATGAACTGGTACTTGTAGCCCATGTCGGAGAGCGCCTGTTGGAAGCGGGCGATGGTGGCATCGTCCAGATTCTTTTTCCAGTTGAAGCTGGGTGAACAGTTATAGGCCAGGATGGTATCCGGGTACTGCGCCTTGATCGCTTCGGCAAACTTGCGCGCCTCGTCCAGATCCGGCTTGGCGGTTTCGCACCACACCATGTCGGCGTAAGGAGCGTAAGCCAGACCGCGGGAGATAGCTTGCTCGATGCCTGCCTGCACCTTGTAGAAGCCTTCGGCAGTGCGCTCACCGGTCAGGAAGCCTGCATCATAAGGGTCGGCGTCGGTGGTCAGCAGATCCGCAGCGTTAGCGTCGGTACGGGCGATCACCAGGGTGGTGGTGCCGCACACATCGGCTGCCAGACGGGCGGCAACCAGCTTTTGTACCGCTTCCTGGGTCGGCACCAGCACTTTGCCGCCCATATGGCCGCACTTCTTGACGGACGCCAGCTGATCTTCGAAGTGCACGCCAGCGGCGCCCGCTTCAATCATCCCCTTCATCAGTTCGAAGGCGTTCAGCACGCCACCGAAACCGGCTTCGGCATCGGCCACGATCGGCAGGAAGTAGTCGATAAAGCCGGCATCTTGCGGACCGACCTTGTTGGCCCACTGGATCTGGTCGGCACGGGCGAAGGAGTTGTTGATGCGATCAACGACGGACGGTACCGAGTTGGCCGGGTAGAGGGACTGATCCGGGTACATGGTGGAGGACAAGTTATTGTCCGCCGCCACCTGCCAGCCCGAGAGGTAGATCGCCTCGATTCCAGCCTTGGCCTGCTGCACCGCCTGGCCGCCAGTCAGGGCGCCGAGACAGTTGACGTAGCCCTTTTTGGCGCTGCCGTGGATCAGCTCCCACAGTTTGTCGGCGCCACGTTGGGCCAGGGTATGTGCAGGCTGCAAGCTGCCACGCAGGTTCACCACATCTTCGGCGCTGTAGCCGCGCTTGATCCCTTTCCAGCGGGGGTTTTCTGCCCAGTCTTTCTCGATAGCCTGGATCTGTTGTTCACGGGTCAGTGCCATATCAGTTCCCTCTTTCATTGATTTCACGTTTCCATTGACTTGTTATTGGCGAGCCCCGCCCGGGGCCCGTGATTCAGAGCCGCTCGTAACCGGGCAGCGTCAGAAAATCGATCAGGGTATCAGCGCAAGTGATCTGCTCCATCAGCTCGCTTGCCTCGGCAAAGCGTCCTGCCTGCCAGCGCTCGGTCCCCACCTCGGCTTTGACCACCTCCTGCTCTTCGGCCAGCAATTGGCGGAACAGCTCCTTGGTCACCACCTTGCCGTTGGCGAGGCTCTTGCCGTGGCGGATCCACTGCCAGATGGAGGTGCGGGAGATCTCGGCGGTGGCGGCATCTTCCATCAGACCGTAGATGGGCACACAGCCATTGCCATTGATCCAGGCCTCCAGATATTGCAGCGCGACCCGAATATTGGTGCGCATGCCCGCCTCGGTGCGCTCGCCCTCACAGGGGGCCAGCAGGTCGGCGGCGGTGATGGGGGCATCCTGCTCGCGCAGCACGCCGATCTGGTTCTTGGTGCCAGCCGCAATGGTGGCATTGAACACCGCCATCGCAGTATCGGCGAGGCCGGGGTGGGCGACCCAAGTACCATCGTGGCCGTTGTTGGCTTCGCGCTCCTTGTCGGCTTTGACCTTGGCAAACACCTGCTCGTTGACGGCGGCATCCTTGGCGGGAATAAAGGCGGCCATGCCCCCCATCGCCAGCGCGCCGCGCTTGTGGCAGGTCTTGATCAGCAGCCGTGAGTAGGCGGAGAGGAACGGTTTGTCCATGGTCACCACCTGACGATCAGGCAGTACCCGATCCGGGTGGTTCTTCAAGGTCTTGATGTAGCTGAAGATGTAGTCCCAGCGGCCGCAGTTGAGGGCGACGATGTGATCCTTCATCTGATAGAGCAGCTCATCCATCTCGAACACTGCTGGCAGGGTTTCGATCAGCACGGTGGCCTTGATGGTGCCACGGGGCAGACCGAACTTGTCCTCGGTCCAGGCAAACACCTCGCTCCACCAGCGTCCTTCCAGATTGCTCTGCAACTTGGGCACGTAGAAGTAGGGGCCCGAGCCTTTGGCCAGCAGCGCCTGATAGTTGTGCAGGAAATAGAGGGCGAAATCGAACAGGCCGCCGGGGATCGGCTGGCCATCGAAGGTGACATGTTTTTCCGGCAGGTGCAGACCACGAACACGGCAGATGAGCACGGCCGGATTGGGGTTCAGGGTATAGGCCTTGCCTTCCGGACTGGTGTAAGAGACGGTGCCGTTGACCGCATCGCGCAGGTTGATTTGCCCCTCGATCACTTTATTCCAAGCGGGGGCCAGTGAATCCTCGAAGTCCGCCATGAACACTTTGACGTTGGCGTTGAGGGCGTTGATCACCATCTTGCGCTCGACCGGGCCGGTGATCTCCACACGGCGGTCTTGCAGGTCGGCGGGAATGCCGCGAATGGTCCAGTCACCGTCACGGATGTGGGCGGTTTCTGGCAGGAAGTCCGGCAGCTCGCCGCCATCGATACGGGCCTGGCGTGCCACACGTTGTTTCAGTAATTCCCCTCTTTGGGGAGCAAAACGTTCCACCAGTTCGGAGACCAGAGCCACCGCGTCCGGCGTCAGAATTTGCGCGTATTCGGGCAGCATTTCGCCCTGGATGCGAAGGCGGGCGCTGCAGTGGGTCTGAGCCGGTGCCGACATAAGGTTCACTCCTTTGAGAATTACATTTTGAACTTACTAACTACGACTAAAGTCGATCCCTGTTCTTGCAAACTTCCCGTAACACCGGGATAACACGATTGATAAGGTGCGAAATATTGTTGATTACGTCAACAGTTTTTTTTAAACGCTCGTTTTTGACATATAGTTAAGTCGATGTTTTTTATCGACTTATGTAGTTGGTATAAAAGCTCTACATAGATGGTTATGCTCCTGCTTTTTCCCATCGGACAACGGCTAATTTGGGCTGTGACCCTGCCCCTTATTTCGTAACTTATTACGTAATAAAATTACAAATGCAAAAACAAATCCCGACCTTACTCCAGGCTTTGCCAAAACAGCCGTATAAAGCGCGTTTGAATATGCCATTTAGGGTTCTGCCTTTACTGATACTGGTGAATGAACGCCTGTTTTAAACTTGTAGAGGTGGGATGGGCTCTGTTGGCACCAGCTGCTGCAGTGATGGAAAGTGAAGCGCAATAACGTAGGTTTGTATCAGTTGTCGGGGGTAATGGCAGGGAGGTGAGGGGGATGAATGTCAGTCAATAATACTGCCATCCTTGATAGAATTAGCAGTTTGTCGTTTTTTGCTGGGGCGTCGCCAAGTGGTGGAAAAAGAGACGTTAAACGGAGGGAGTCGTGGAAGATTGAGCGGCCACCTGGCCGGGCTCAATAGTCATCATCCGGCTCGGCCAAGTCGATCACATCCAGCTGGATGACATATTCATCTTCGTTTTCGCTGTTGCAAGGGGTGTCGTGAGGAACGGAATAGAGCGGAGTTGCGGGTGTGAAATCGGTGGTCTGGTGCATGCCTGGTCCTGTGTTGAACGCAAGCCGGTCAGTGATCCTTTCACTGGTGTTTCCCCCTCCCTGTTTTGTCTACCGGCGGAAAGGTGCGCATCTTAATGAGTTTATCAAAAAGATTCAAGTGGTTCTGGCTGTTTTTTGTTCTTGGTAGGCTGGCATCGTCAGGAGGAGAAATCGGAGGCATAAAAATAGCCCAGTCGTTTGACTGGGCTATTCTCGGGGAAAATGGTCGGTGTGAGAGGATTCGAACCTCCGACCCTCTACACCCCATGCAGATGCGCTACCTGGCTGCGCTACACACCGACGGAGTCAGTTCGAGCTGACGGAAGGGAGTCTAATGATATGAATCTGTTGGTGCAACTCCTTTTTTATCAGTGAGATGCCAACTGCTACTTTATTGTGCAGAGAAGATGTGGCTTGGGCATGAAGGGGAGATTTGGCATAATCGCCGACCCGTCGCCGCCCTATGATAGTGGCGTCATGTACCGGTTCAGATAACCGCATGGCATGGGCGAGGGATCAGCGAATCGATATCTATAGAGAGGCATGGGCGTGAAACCAGCAGCGGTCACAGAGATACTCAGTTACACAGCACAGGATGAACAGTGGATGCGCCATGCCATGGCCTTGGCAGCTCAAGCTGAAGGGATTGGCGAGATCCCGGTCGGCGCCGTGCTGGTGCTGGATGGTCAGGTGGTGGGGGAGGGGTGGAACCGCTCCATCAGCGAACACGATGCCTGTGCCCATGCCGAGGTTATGGCGATCCGGGCGGCGGGCAAGCAGCTGGCAAACTACCGGCTGCTCGACACCGTGCTCTATGTGACCCTGGAGCCTTGCTGCATGTGTGCCGGTGCGCTGATCCATAGTCGGGTCAAGCGGGTGGTTTATGGCGCCCAGGATCTCAAGACCGGAGCTGCGGGGTCAGTGTTCGAGATTTTGCAGGATCCGCGCCATAACCACAGGATTGAGCTAACCGGCGGGGTGCTGGCCGAGGCTTGCTCGGCCCAGCTTTCTGCGTTTTTCAAACGCCGCCGGGCCGAGAAGAAGGCAGCCAAGTTGGTGCTGCAACAATCAAACGATGTTCTTTCCTGAATGACTCAGCGGGCAGTGTTCACTGCCCGCTGATGGAGATTTAAAATATCTGTATATAAACAGTCGGTTAAGTGTGCCCTTCCTGAGATAAACCCCGCTTTTTGTACCCTGCAATAACCTCTTTCAAACAGGCGCTCATGTAACAAAACTGTCATGTTACTGCCATATAATCCCGCCAAGCCTAGCTTACATTGAGGTTTTGCATGTCATCGGAATCGTTAAATTTGGTTATGGCGGGTAGTAGAAAACGCCGGATCAAGGACAAATTAGCCAAATATGGCGTCACCACAGGCGGAGCCCTGGTACTGGTGGCTCTGTTGCTTATCTTCTTCTACCTGCTCTATGTGGTGAAACCCATCTTCAATGGCGCCACCATGGAACCGACTGCGTCATTTACGCTGCCCGTTGCAGGCAAGACCGCCTGGCTCGGAATGGAGGAGCAGAACGAGATCGGCTATCGCTTCAGCGATAAAGGGCTGGTCAACTTCTTCGCCCTTCAGGGAGAGGGCAAGGTCAAGATCGGGCAGTCTCTGGGTAATGGCCAGGTCACGGGCGACATCACCACCGTGACCAGTCCGGCGCCGGGCCAGAAGCTTATCGCCTATGGCTTTGCCGATGGCAAGGCGCAAGTGGTCCAACCGGCGTTCAAGGTCTCTTATCCCAACGATGTTCGGGTGATCGAGCCCAGCCTGCAATATCCTTTCGGCGAAGAACCCGTGGTGATCGACCCGCAAGGCAAGCCGTTGCAGCTGCTGGTGTTTGAAGCCACCAAGGACAAGATGGCCACTGCCGCCGTGACCGAAGATGGTCGTGGCGTGATGACGGTGATGAGCGGTGAGGAGAACTTCATCTCCGGCGAGGTGGAGTGGAGCGCCCAAAACTACAGCATTCCTGCTTTGCCGCGCCATGTGGATCAGCTGCTGCTGACCCCGAACCTTCGCATCTTGCTGGTGCGCGAAGGCAATCGCCTCTCTGTCTATGACATCCATAATCTCAGCGAAATATCGTTGCGTAATGTGATGGAGATTAACGCCCCCAATGCCAACGTGACCCGGGTTGAGCTGCTTTCTGGCGCCTCCTCCCTGCTAGTGGGCAACGACAATGGCATTATCTCCCAGTGGTTTGAAGTGGCGAAAGATGGCAAACGTCAGTTTACCCAAATCCGTGACTTTAAAGGCGATGGCGCAGTGGATCTGCTGACGCCAGAGCATTACCGCAAAGGCTTCGTCAGTGCCGACAAGGATGGCGCCATCAGCTTTTTCCATGCCACTGGCGAGACCAAGTTGCTGAGTGAAAAGGTGGCGGGCGGTGAGCTGTCTGCGTTGGCGATCTCTCCTCGTCACAACACGCTGCTGATGCAACAGGGCAATACCTTCACCGTGTTTGCGGTCGAGAACGATCACCCCGAGGTCACCTGGTCTGCCCTGTGGCAAGAGGTGTGGTATGAAGGGTATCCGGAGCCGCAATATGTGTGGCAATCCACGTCTGCCAGCAACGACTTCGAAGCCAAGCTGAGCCTGGTGCCGCTGGTGTTTGGCACCCTGAAAGCCTCGTTCTACGCCATGATGTTTGCGGTACCGCTCGGCGTTGCCGGTGCCATCTACACCGCTTACTTCATGTCTGCTGGATTGCGCAAGTATGTCAAGCCGACCGTCGAGATCATGGCGGCGCTGCCGACCGTTATTCTCGGCTTCCTGGCCGGGCTGTGGTTAGCCCCCATCATTGAAGGGGCTTTGCCTGGCGTCATCTTGTTGCTGATATTGCTGCCGATGGGAATGCTGTTGACTGCGCTTCTCTGGAACTATCTGCCGGAGCGCGGCAAGACCTGGCTGCCGGAAGGGTGGCACGCCATCCTGCTTATTCCGGTGCTGCTGCTGATTGGCTGGGGTGCCTTTGCCTTGAGCCCGCTCATCGAGAATGTCTTTATGAACGGTGATTCGCGCATCTGGCTGACCCACGAAATGGGCATCAAGTTTGACCAGCGCAACTCGCTGGTGGTCGGTATCGCCATGGGCTTTGCGGTCATCCCCACCATCTTCTCGATTGCTGAAGATGCGGTCTTCTCGGTGCCCAAGCATCTCACTCAGGGCTCGCTGGCCCTCGGTGCGACCCCGTGGCAGACCTTGAGCAGGGTGGTGATCCTCACCGCCAGCCCCGGTATCTTCTCGGCGGTGATGATGGGCCTTGGCCGCGCGGTGGGCGAGACCATGATCGTACTGATGGCGACCGGCAACACCCCCATCATGGACTTCTCCATGTTCCAGGGCTTGCGTACGTTGGCTGCCAACATCGCGGTGGAGATGCCTGAATCGGAAGTGGGCAGTTCTCACTATCGGGTGCTGTTCCTCGCGGCCTTCGTCCTGTTTGTGTTCACCTTTTTCTTCAACACCCTGGCCGAGTTTGTCCGTCAGCGGTTGCGTGAAAAATACAGCTCGATGTAAGGGGCGACTCTGTAATGGACAAGGAATCGACAATGGGTAAGTGGTTTAAATCAGGGGCCCCCTGGATCTGGATGACCGGCGGTGCCGTCAGCCTGAGTCTGGTGGCGGTGCTGGGTCTGCTACTGCTAATCGGCTGGCGTGGTCTGGTCTACTTCTGGCCTCACCCCATCTATGAATGGCAACTTGAAGATGCCAGTGGCAATAAAAGTGTATTGATCGGCGAGATCAACGATCGCGAGCTGGTACCCGTGGAGCGACTGCGCGCCGCAGGTCTGCCGCTGGAAGGGGAAGAGCGTGAGGTGTTGACCCGCTATCTGGTCAAGACCGGCAACCGCGAGTTCGTCGACCTCGATTTTCGCTGGGTGCTGGAGACTGACATCAAGTCCCAAAGCCAGCCCGCTGAGCTGACCATGGTGGAGCGTGCTACCAATGGTAACTTTTATGGTTACATCGCCTCAGTGAAAGAAGATGGGCGCGAGTTTACCGAGGATCTCCATCCTGCGTTGTTGCGGATGCTGGCCCGTGCCAATTCGCTTTCCGAGCAGGCCAACGACCTGCAAAAAGGGGACATTGGCAGTATCAACTATCAGTTGGAGCGGCTGCGGTTGAAAGAGCGCAAGGCCGAGCTGGATGACAAGCTGACCGATCAGCTCAAAGCCGAACTGGCCAGCGAGAGAAAGACGCTTAACGACCGTTATCAGGTGCTCGAGAAGGAGCTCTTCTCTCTGCGCAGCCAGGCCGACCGCGACTCGATTACCGTCAAGGATATGCGCGGCGAGCTGGTGACCATGCCGATGTCCAAGGTGCTGGATGTGGTCTGGCCCAACGATATGAACCTGATAGCCAAAGTGGGTTACTGGTTCCACCAGATCGGTAAATTCGTCTCGGACGATCCCCGTGAGGCCAATACCGAGGGTGGCGTGTTCCCGGCCATCTTCGGCACCGTGTTCATGGTGATCCTGATGGCGATCATTGTCACGCCGCTGGGAGTGGTTGCTGCGGTCTACCTGCACGAGTACGCGGGCAAGAACAGTTTGACCAAGATTATCCGGATTGCGGTGATCAACCTGGCGGGGGTGCCCTCCATCGTTTACGGCGTGTTTGGTCTGGGTTTCTTTGTCTACACGCTAGGCGGTTCACTGGATCAGCTGTTCTACCCGGAAGCGCTGCCGAGCCCGACCTTTGGTTCACCCGGTGTTATCTGGTCGGCACTGACCCTGGCGATCCTGACCCTGCCGGTGGTGATTGTCTCCACTGAAGAGGGACTGTCCCGTATACCCAGTACCATTCGTCAGGGGTCACTGGCGCTCGGTGCCACCCAGGCCGAGACCCTGTGGCGCATTGTGTTGCCGATGGCGAGCCCGGCCATCATGACCGGTCTTATCCTGGCGATTGCCCGTGCGGCGGGAGAAGTGGCCCCCTTGATGCTGGTCGGTGTGGTGAAATTGGCGCCGACCCTGCCGATGGATGGCAACTTCCCGTACCTGCATGTGGAGCGTAAGTTCATGCACCTTGGCTTCCACATCTATGATGTCGGATTCCAGAGCCCTAACGTCGAAGCCGCGCGGCCGCTGGTGTATGCCACTTCCTTCCTGCTGGTGACGGTGATCGTTGGCCTGAACTTGACGGCTATCGGTATTCGTAACCATCTGCGTGAAAAATTCCGGTCGCTGGAGCATTAATCCAGCCACCCCAGATTGATATAGCGGTAATCGATTGGCGGCAAATGTGCCTGCCGCCATCGTTACCAAGTAGGTATTCAGGTCGTTGGCATCGAGCTGTGCCAGCCACCCCAGACTGATTTGAGGTAACAGATGATCAACGTAACGACCACGGCCACCCAGCATACCGCACTGGACTTGCTTAACCTGAGCCCCCAGCAGACTGCGCTGGAGGTAAAGGATCTCAACCTGTACTACGGCAACAAGCAGGCGCTGTTCAACGTCAACATGAAGATCCCCAAAGGCCAGGTAACCGCCTTTATCGGGCCATCCGGTTGTGGCAAATCGACCCTGCTGCGCTGCATCAACCGGATGAATGATCTGGTGGATATCTGCCGCATCGAGGGGGAAATCCAACTGCACGGTCACAACATCTATGACAAGAGCGTGGATGTCTCCGCCCTGCGCCGTCAGGTGGGCATGGTGTTCCAGCGCCCCAACCCCTTCCCCAAGTCCATCTATGAGAACGTGGTCTATGGCTTGCGCCTGCAAGGGATCAACGATCGCCGTACGCTGGATGAAGCCGCCGAGCGTTCGTTGCGCGGCGCGGCCTTGTGGGAGGAGGTAAAGGATCGTCTGCACGACAACGCCTTTGGTCTTTCTGGTGGTCAGCAGCAGCGTCTGGTGATTGCCCGCGCCATCGCCATCGAGCCGGAAGTATTGTTACTTGATGAGCCGACCTCGGCACTTGACCCGATTTCAACCCTCACCATCGAGGAGCTGATCAACGAGCTGAAAAGCCAGTTCACCGTGGTGATCGTGACCCACAACATGCAGCAGGCGGCACGGGTGTCGGATCAGACCGCCTTTATGTATATGGGCGAGCTTATCGAGTACTCGAATACCAACACCATTTTTACTACCCCGGCCAAGAAAAAGACCGAAGATTACATTACCGGTCGTTACGGCTAAGTCACTGGTGGCGTAATGAGGGGTATCAGTAACATGAGCATCAATAAACAGATTACCAGCCAGTTCAACGGCTAAGGCATAATCGGAGCATCAAGGATTATTTGTATGGACAATATGAACCTCAATAAACACATCTCCGGTCAGTTCAATGCCGAGCTAGAGAGCGTGCGCAATCAGGTGTTGGTGATGGGAGGGCTGGTAGAGCAACAACTCACCGATGCCATCGCCGCCATCCACGACCAAGATCTGGATGCAGCGCGCAAAATCGTAGCCAAAGACCATGCGGTCAATGCGATGGAAGTGGCGATCGATGAGGAGTGCACCCGCATCATCGCCAAGCGTCAACCGACCGCCTCCGATCTGCGGCTGGTGATGGCGATCATCAAAACCATCACAGATCTGGAGCGGATCGGCGATGTGGCTGACAAAATTGCCCGCATGCTGACCGATAACGCCAACAAGCCCCAGCCACCCCTGGTCTCTTTGGAGAACATGGGCCGTCGCACCATCAAGATGCTGCACGATGTGCTGGATGCCTTCGCCCGCATGGATCTGGATGCGGCGCTGGCGGTCTACAAGGAAGATGACAAGGTTGATCGGGAGTACGAATCGATCATTCGTGAACTGATGACCTATATGATGGAAGATCCCCGCACCATCCCTCAGGTTCTCAACGTACTGTGGGCGGCACGGGCCATCGAGCGGGTTGGCGATCGTTGCCAGCATATCTGCGAATACATCGTTTACTACGTGAAAGGCAAGGATGTGCGTCATACCAAGGGGGATGACTTGGGTGCCCTGTTGGGTAAGGACTAAGCTGAAGTGAATAAAAAGGCGCGCCAAGCGCTAATGCCAGTCAGTTAAGCCTGATTGGCATTGTTTTTATTGGCTTTTTTAACTCCATACTTCTGTGGCCTTGGCTTCACGCAGCGGGGATAACTTCGCTCCCTTCGGGCCGGCAATACAAACTGTCCCGCCTGTTTCTCCAGCTCCGCAACGCGTCCCGGGATATTCCCCGGCGACACATACGGCATGCAGCTCAACTCATGGATGAGATAGACCGATGCCATGTGAAAACTTAACTGACTCGCCGTGTATCCCTTCAGGCTCGCCGCCATTTTTACCATCTGGCTGCGCAGCAGGTTGTACGCCAGCAGCACGCCCCATAGCTCTTGCCGTATCCCCGCCGCCTTCTTGCTGCGCAGGGTCAGCCGGTGCTGCTGTAAGCTGTGCTTCATCTCCCGATAGCCCAACTCGATTTCCCAGCGATGGCCGTAGAGCTCGACGATGTCGGCACCGGGGAAGCGCATCGGGTCTACCATCGAGGTCAGCACCTGCCGCTCTTTACCGTTGATAGTGCGAGTCAGCAAGCGGGCTTCTAGCGTGTCCGGAAGTTGCGGCCACTTCTTCCTCGCCTGTGGACTGGTCTTGAGATGCACCAGCACATCCTGACGCCCCAGCTTGCGCACCACCTCGTATTGCGTGCCCTTTTTGAGTGGCAGCAACCAGTGCCGCTCGCTGCCAGTGGTCTGCCAGGCATGGAGCAAACCGAGGGAGTAAAACCCCTTGTCGAACAGGGTCAGCGAGTGGTCCGGCGTGCGTGCGACAAGCTGTTCGGCCAGCACCATCTCGTTGACGGCGCAGCTCTCCATGACCGCCTGAACAAGCAGGTGACTGGTCAGCTCCATCTGGCAGAGCATGCGTACCTGCGGATAAGCGGTCTCCCCATGCTGGGTACCGGGCTTGGCAAACGCGGCGGCATTGTCCGGGGTATCGGGCGTGCGCCACATCACGCCATCGACGGCGAGCAGTTGCAGCCCGGCCCAGCCGGGGTGATTGGCCTGCTGGTGCCAGCCTGCGGCGGTCTCGTGAAACAGCCGTTCGATGCTCTTGTGGCCAAGCTTTTGGCGAGCTTGCAGGAAGGCGCTGGGGGCGACGAAGGGGCGGTCACCGGGCAACAGGATATCGAGCTGATTGACCAGCTGGGTCATGGGGACGTGGCGGAAGATGGCCATGCCGATGATGGCCCAGACCAGTCGCTCCATGGGCATACGGCGACGGCGCAGGGTCACGACATCCTCTTCGGCGAGCAGAGTGGTGATGAGCTCGTTGGGAATGAGGTCGGAGAGTGACTCAAACTGAGCGGCATTGCTGGCGTGGAGGAAGTCGAGAGCTTGAGCGATACGCATAAAAAATCCGAAACCAATCAACAGGTTTCGGATTTTCACACATCAGAAGGATCGGTCAATGGATCCTTAACTGATCGGCATTAGCGCCAAGCGCCTTTTTTTGTTGCACCTGTCCACAGAGTAAGATAAAGCACCCAATACGCTGTTTTCTGGTAGAATAGCGCCCCTGTGTGGGTCCCGGATGGGCTCACGGTCTGGTCTCCCAGGCCCAGTTTACCGTCTTGTGCTAAGGCGGGTGTAGCAATAGGTTCATCATGAGTTTTGCCGATAGTGTGTTTTTTTTAATGCTGCTGGTTGGCGGTAGTGTGTTTTTCTCCCTCTCCGAGATCTCTCTCGCCGCCTCTCGCAAGATCAAGTTGCAGGTAATGGCGGACGAAGGTAATCGCCAGGCCGAAAAGGTGCTGGCGCTGCAAGCCCAGCCGGGCAACTTTTTTACCGTGGTACAGATTGGCCTCAATACTGTCGCCATTTTGGGCGGTATTCTGGGCGAGTCTGCCCTGAACCCCGCTATCAAGCTGTTTGTCGCTCGCTTCTATCAAGGCCCCTGGCTCTCCGAGATAAGCTCGATCGTCTCTTTCGTCGTCGTTACCAGCCTGTTTATCCTGATCGCCGACCTGATGCCCAAACGCCTTGCCATGAGTATGCCGGAGCGGGTTGCCGTGGTGGTGGTACGCCCCATGCTGCTGTGCGTGACCCTGCTGATGCCGCTGGTGTGGTTCTTCAACGGCATGGCGAACGGGCTGTTCCGCCTGCTGCGGGTCTCCATGATCCGCAACGACGAGATCACCTCCGACGATATTTATGCGGTGATGGATGCCGGTGCCGAGGCTGGGGTTATCCAGCGCGAGGAGCATCAGCTGATCGAGAACGTGTTCGAGCTGCAGTCCCTTGGCGTGACCTCCGCCATGACGGCCCGCGAGAGCCTGATCTACTTCACCCTGCAAGAGGGCGAAGAGAGCATCAAGGCGAAGATTGCCGAGCATCCCCACAACAAGTTTCTGGTCTGTGACCACAACCTCGACAGCATCAAGGGCTTTGTCGACGCCAAAGAGCTGCTGATCCGCGTCATCAGTGGCCAGAGCATCGATCTCATCGGCGGCAATCTGGTGCAGAACGTCATCATCATCCCCGACACCCTGAACCTCTACGAGGCGATGGAGTACTTCAAAAATCACAGAGGTGATTTTGCCGTGGTGATGAACGAGTACGCGCTGGTGGTGGGGATTGTCACCATGAACGACCTGATGAGCACCGTGATGGGCGAGTGGGCGACCCACGTGGTGGAAGAGCAGATTGTGCAGCGCGACGAAAACTCCTGGCTGGTGGACGGGGTGACCCCGATCTCGGATGTGATGCGATCGTTCGACATAGAGGCATTCCCGGAAAGCCAGAACTACGAAACCATCGCCGGTTTTATTATGTTTATGCTGCGCAAGATCCCCAAGCGTACCGACTCGGTCACCTACGCCGGTTACAAGTTTGAAGTAGTGGATATCGACAGCTACAAGATTGATCAGCTGCTGGTTACCCGGGTTGAGCCGGTGGTGGCCGAGAAGCCAGCTCAGGAATCGTAAAGGAGCAACATAAGAGTCATGAAGATGCAGTCTCATTCCCGTGCGTTGGCCTGTGTCGCGCTCGCCCTGGCGCTGGGTGCCTGTAGCCAGAGTGCCCCGCGCAAAGCCACAGTAGCAGCCAAGCCGATTGCCCCCCAGCCTGCTGTGGTGGTGCCGCAGCCGGATCCCGATGCGGTGGTGCAAAGCGGCATGGCAGAGCCAAGCCCGGTCTTTGACGAGGAGTACCACGGCCCGGATCAGGGCTCGCTGGAGTCAGTGACCGCGCTATTTGCCCGCGGTTACATCGAGTCCGCCATGCGCGAGACCATGCTGGCCGCGGTGCACAACGACTATCCGCTGCTCGGTATGCGGGATGTGCGGTTGACCGATCCGGTCTCCAAATTCCTCACCTCCGAGCATGCGGCCATGACGGCTCATGACTACCTCTACGCCGGTGTGCAGCGTCGTCTCGGTCGTCCGCTCAGTCCTGCCCAGTGGGAGCAGATTTGGCGTGGCTTGCCGCAACAGGGACGGGTCTCCGACTGGGTCAAACAGATCAAGCGAGTGCTGGCCGGACGTTAAGCCGCCAGCGGATCAAGATAGTGATGAGGCCACCTTCGGGTGGCCTCTTGCATTTCTGCGTTTGTCTCGCCGTTTGTATGCTGATTTCTGCTGATACAGATTGCCGCCAGTGGCGCTTTGTTTTATCTTATTTTGGCCATCTAAACATCCGTATGTTTTTATGGCTGAATTGTAAGGGTGCTTCACCAGAATGGAGCCGGACGATCTGCAGCGATTCAGCGCGGAACCGCAGTTCAACAAGACAAACAGATAAATACGCAAATAAACAACGCACATAACAAAGAGACACGACAGATGGAAACCAGGGAATTGTGGGTGCTGGATGGGGGCATGGGGCGCGAGCTGGCACGGCGGGGGGCTCCGTTTCGTCAGCCCGAGTGGTCGGCGCTGGCCTTGATGGAGGCGCCAGAGACGGTGCGCGAAGTGCATCAGGCCTATGTGGCGAGCGGAGCCCGGGTCATCACCACCAACAGCTATGCGCTGGTGCCATTTCATATCGGCGATGAGCGTTTTTTTGCCGAAGGGGAGGCGCTGGCAGCGCTGGCTGGCCAACTGGCCCGTGAGGTGGCTGACGCGCAGAATGGCGCCGTGCAGGTGGCGGGCTCCCTGCCACCGCTGTTTGGCTCTTACCGCGCCGACCTGTTCAAGGCGGACAAGGTGAGCGAGCTGGCAACGCCGCTTATCCGGGCGCTGTCACCTCATGTGGATATCTGGCTGGCCGAGACCATGAGCCTGATTGCCGAGCCACTGGCCCTGAAAGCGCTGCTGCCGGAAGATGGCAAGCCGTTCTGGGTCTCTTTCACCCTGGAAGATGAGGCGCCGGGCAACGAGCCGCGACTACGTTCCGGTGAGCGGGTGGCCGATGCGGTTACCGCGCTGGTGGCGGTCGGGGTTGATGCCATCCTGTTCAACTGCTGTCAGCCCGAGGTGATTGAGGGGGCCCTCGAGGTTGCCCGCGCCCGATTGCAGGCGCTGGGTCGTACCGATATTCGCCTCGGTGCCTATGCCAACGCCTTCCCGCCACAACCCAAAGAGGCCACTGCCAACGACGGGCTGGACGAGATCCGCACCGATCTGGGGCCGCTGGATTACCTTGGCTGGGCCGAGCGCTGGCGCGCAGCCGGGGCGAATTTGATCGGCGGTTGCTGTGGCATCGGCCCCGAGCATATTCAGGCGCTGAGCAGCCGGTTGCGCTAAGGAGTCCCCATGAAAGAGAGCAAGATTGGGCTCTGGTCCCTCACCGCGCTGGTGTTCAGCTCCATGGTGGGGGCGGGGATTTTCAGCCTGCCCCAGAACATGGCCGAGGTCGCAGGAGCGCGCGCCGTGCTGATCGGCTGGGGCGTGACCGGGGTGGGCATAGTGGCGCTCGCCATGAGTTTTCTCTATCTGTCGCGGCTCAGGCCGGATCTTGACGGCGGCATCTACAGCTATGCGCGCGCCGGTTTTGGCGATCTGGTGGGCTTCTTCTCCGCCTGGGGCTATTGGCTCTGTGCCACCATCGGCGTGGTGGGCTATCTGGTAATCGCCTTTGCGGCGCTGGGCAGCTTTATCGATACCCCGGAACAGATCTGGTTTGGTGATGGCAATACCCTGGCGGCTTTTGTCGGCGAGTCCTGCATCCTTTGGGCGGTACATCTGCTGGTGGCCCGTGGCGTGCAGCAGGCGGCGCTGTTCAATCTGGTGGCGACCCTAGCCAAGAGCCTGCCGCTGCTGCTGTTTATCCTGTTCGCCTGCTACTGGTTCGACCCGGTCACCTTCGCGGCGGATCAGCAGGGCAGCACGTTGGCGGTGCCGGTCTCCGAGCAGGTGCGCAACACCATGCTGATCACCCTCTGGGTCTTTACCGGTATCGAGGGGGCGGCTGTGCTGTCGGCCCGCGCCAGAAACCGGCGGGATGTGGGCACGGCCACCGTGCTGGGGGTGGTATTGGCCCTGCTACTCTATGTGCTCATCTCGGTGCTGGCGCTGGGGATATTGAGCAGACCCGAACTGGCAGCCCTGCCCAACCCCTCCATGGCAGGGCTGATGGCCCAGATGACCGGCTCCTGGGGCAAGCTGCTGATCAGCGTCGGCCTGATCGTCTCGGTGCTCGCCTCCTACGTGAGCTGGACCCTGTTCTCGGCCGAGGTGCCGTTCAGCGCGGCCCGTCACGGTGCGTTTCCCGCCATTTTCCGGCGCCAGAACCGCAGCGGCACCCCCATCGCATCGCTCTGGCTCACCAGTCTGACGGTGCAGGTATGCCTGCTGCTGGTGTGGCTGCTCGGCAAGGGCTACACCAGCCTGCTGCTTATCTCGACCTCGATGATCCTGGTGCCCTACCTGCTGATCGGCCTGTTCCTGCTCAAGCTCTCCTTCAGTGGCAAGAGTGAGGGCGGGCAGGGCAGGGTCCTGATGCGGGCGGTGGCGCTGGTGGCGAGCGGTTATGGCTTCTGGCTGCTCTATGCCGCCGGGGTGGAGTATCTGCTGCTCTCCTTGCTGCTCTACGGGCCGGGCCTGCTGCTGTTTCTCTACAGCCGCCGTCAGCTGGGGGCGGATCTGCGCCTGAGCGGCCGCGAGCGATGGCTGGCCGGAGTGACCTTGCTGAGCCTGATCCCCGCCGTCTGGTCGTTTACCCATCTCTGATATCGAAGATGTGACTGACCATAAAAGAGAGCGCCACAGTGGCGCTCTCTTGTTATCAGGGACTGGTTATCAGGGGCTTGTTATCAGGGGCTTGTTATCAGGAACTTGCTATCCGGGAGTTGCTATTCAGGACGAGGGCTCAACGGCTGGCTGGCCCGGCCGGTTTGCCAAACAGCACGGCGAGTTTTTGTCGCCACGGCAGGCCACGGGCATCGCGCAGCATGTCGCGCCACTCGTGGAAGGTGAGGGTGAGGGGATTGAAGCTGTGGATCGGTTTGGTGATGCCAAAGCGGCACGGCTCGGCCGGGTCTTCTTCCACGAAGGTACCAAACAGCCGATCCCAGATGACCAGCACCCCGGCGAAGTTGCGGTCTATGTATTTGGCATTGCTGGCGTGGTGCACCCTGTGGTGGGAGGGGGTGTTGAAGATCCACTCAAGCCGGCCAAGCTTGCCCACCACCTGGGTGTGGACAAAGAACTGGAAGCCCAGGCTCAGCAGCACAGTGGCGACCACCGCTTCGGGCGGGAAGCCGATGACAATCATCGGGATCCAGAACAGCCACATACCGGAGACCGGATACATCAGGCTCTGGCGAAAGGCGGTGGAGAGGTTGAGCCGCTCGGAGCTGTGATGCACCACGTGGGAGGCCCACAACCAGCGCATATGGTGGCTGGTGAAGTGGAACAGCCAGTAGCAGAGATCCTGCAGCAAGAACAGCAGTAGCACGCTCCAGAAGGTGAGCTCGATATCGAACAGCCGCCAGCCCCAGAGGGTGTCATACAGGTAAACGATGGCGATGGCCGCCAGCGCATCCCCTCCTTGATGCATCAGGGCCAGCGCGGCGTTGGCGAACAAGTCTCGCCACTGGTAGGTGGCAGTGGGAAAGGCGGCGCCATGTTTGCGCAGGTAGAGCATCTCCCAGCCGATAAAGGCCAGAAAAATCGGGGAGAGATAGAGCAGGAGCAGTTGCACATCCATAAGCGGCCATCCATTCAGAGCAATTGCTCTCCAGCATAAAGGATGGCTTTAATATTTCATTAACATTTTATCGGCGCGGGAGCTGGTACATGTCGGCACGCTTGATGTCGGGTTCACCGTGACTGAAAGTTGCAACAGGTGCTCAGGAAATGACATGGGCTGGCTATGCTTGATGCAGGCTGTGTTGCGGGAGTATCGGGCTTATGCGCTTATGGATTTGTTTATTGCTGGTATTTTGTAGCGGCATTCACGCCAAGACCCGGGTCGAGATCCTGGCGGATGCCGCCTATCCCCCCTACTCCTGGCAGGAGGAGGATGATGTGAAAGGCATTTATGCCGACATCATTCGCGAAGTGACCGCCTCCATGAGTGACTATGAGGTGGTGCTCAAACCCATGCCCTGGCGGCGGGGCCTCAGCATGATCGAGCAGGGGGCCGCCTTTGCCATCTTTCCGCCCTACTACCTGCCTGATGCTCGACCCTATATCTGGCCCTACTCCCAGCCGATGCTCGATGAAGAGCTGGTGGTGATGTGTGGCGCCAGTGTGGCGGCCAATACCCCGCAGGCCAAATTTCCGCTCGACTATCACGGCTTGCGCTTTGGCATGAACGCCGGATTTTCCATTGGCGGCGATGCCTTCTGGCAGGCGGTGAAGGAGAAGCAGATCGACGTGGAGGAGGTGAAAAGCAACCGGGAGAACCTGCTCAAGATTGTCCGTGGCCGGGTCGATTGCACCGTCAATGATCGCCTCTCCCTGCTCTATGAACTGCTCAACATGATCAAGGGGGATCAGCTGGCGGTGGCCGATATGTCCCTGCTCAAACAGGGGCCGGTGCTCAGCAAGGAGCAGGGGTTTCTCGGCTATAGCCGCAAGGGGGAGTATCCCTACAAACAGGCCTTTATCGAACAGTTTGACAAGGAGCTCTATCAGCTCAAAAAACGTGACGGGGTGAAAGTGATCGTGGAGCGCTATCTGGGAAAGTCCCCGCGCTGAGCCGATGAGATGGGGACTCGGGTTCAGCTGGGTTGAGTCTGCTCCAGCGTGACGCATAACAAGAGGGACCTTGCGGTCCCTCTTCATTTATCCAGCAGTGAGTGTTTGTTACAGCACCTGACTCAGGAACTGGCGCAGGCGCGGGGAGGGGGGATTGTCGAAGAAGTCGGCCGGTTTTTCATCCACCAGCAGTTCGCCACTCTCCATAAAGAGCACCCGATCCGCCACTTCCCGGGCAAAGCCCATCTCGTGAGTCACCACCACCATGGTCATCCCCTCGCGGGCCAGCCCCTTCATCACATCCAGCACCTCTCCCACCATCTCGGGGTCCAGTGCACTGGTCGGCTCGTCAAACAGCATGATGCGCGGCTGCATGGCGAGCGCCCGGGCGATGGCCACCCGCTGCTGCTGACCACCGGAGAGCTGGGAGGGATAGCTGGCAGCTTTCACCGACAACCCAACTTTCAGCAGCAGCGCCTTGGCCCTGTCTTCGGCATCACGGCGCGACAGGCCGCGCACCTTTTGCGGCGCGAGACTGATGTTGTCCAGCACATTGAGGTGGGGGAAGAGGTTGAAGGACTGAAACACCATGCCCACCTCTTCCCGCAGCTTGTTGACGTCGCCCGGCTCGGTCAGGCAGATGCCGTCGACCACTATGTTGCCGTCGTTGATGGTCTCCAGCTGGTTGAGGGTGCGCAGGAAGGTGGATTTACCCGAGCCGCTGGGGCCGACGATCACCACCACTTCCCCTTCGGCCACCTCGGTGCTGACGTTTTTCAGGGCGTGCACTTCGGTGCCGTAGAATTTCTCTACTCCGGTCGCTTTTATGATTGGATCAGTTGCTGCGCGCATATTTCACCTCCAGACGGCGTACCAGGAAAGAGAGGGTGCCGGTGAGCACCAGATAGAGCAGGGCGACGGTAAACCACACCTCGAACGGGCTGAAAGTGGAGCTGACCACCTCGCGTCCTGCCTTGGTCAGATCGGTGATGGAGATGACCGAGACCAGCGAGGAGTCCTTGATCAGGTTGATGAACTGGCCCGCCAGCGGCGGCAGCACCCGCTTGAATGCCTGCGGCAGAATGACGTAGCGCATGGTCTGGGCCGAGGTCAGGCCAAGGCTGCGACCCGCCTCCATCTGCCCCTTGTGGATGGAGCTGATACCGGCGCGGACGATCTCCGCCACATAGGCGCCGGTAAAGACCGCCAGCGCGGCGACCCCAGCGGTGAAGCGATCGAGGTTCAGCACTGTGCCGATAAAGAAGTAGACGATGAAGATCTGCACCAGCAGCGGCGTGCCGCGGATCAGCTCCACATAGGTGACCGCCAGATTGCGCAGGGCGGGGTTGGGGGAGAGGCGCGCCAGCCCGGCCAGGGTGCCGAGCAGGATGGCGAAGATGCCCGCCACCAGCGAGAGCTTGACGGTGACCCAGACGCCCCAGGCGATGGGGCCAGCGGTCCAGCTCAGCTGGGTGTCGAGGGTATCGCCCCGAAAGATGGTATCCCCTTCAGCGACTTGTACGCCGGTGCTGGCGATGGCTTGCCGCACATTGGGGTCGAGATCGTCTTGCAGGAACAGCTTGCCTTGTTCTGCGCTGGTGGTGCCGGCAATCACTGTGCCGTCAAATTCGGCCAGATTATTCTGCTCCGCCTGATAGGCGATATATTGGGGAATACGTTCCCAGCGCCAGGTGTAATCCACGGACTGGACAGCCTTGTAGATGCCGAAGACGGCAACCAGCAGCATCAGCAGGAAGACCCCATGCCAGAGCAGCTGATTGGGCTGTTTTTCCATCTGTCTTGTCGCTTTGGGTGTGTGCACAGTCACAACCTCTTCTCGTTATTGTGTGGGGAGCTGCGTGGTGCAGGGGCGGCAAGGTGCCGCCCCTCGGAGGTTATTTGAGCTGGTTCAGCCAGGTATTGGATTCGAACCACTTCTTGTAGAGACGGTCGTAGCTGCCATCGCCCTTGATCTGGCGCAGATAGTTGTTGAACCAGTTGAGGGTGTCCTGATCCCCTTTGCGGATGGCCCAGGCCAGCGGCTCGAAGGTGAACGGCTTGTCGAGGTGTACCACGGCGCCCTGATTTTGAGAGGCGAAGATGGCGTTGTAGGGCAAGTCATAGACGAAGGCATCGACCTTGCCGTTGATCACTTCCAGCTTGGCGTCATCCTGGGTTTCAAACTGCAGCAGGGTGGCTTTTGGGATCAGGCGCTTGACCGCCTGCTCGCCGGTGGTGCCGAGCTTGACCGCGATCTTGTACTTGGGATCGTTGAGATCGGTGAAGGATTTGATTTCGCCCACCTTCTCTTTGCGCAGGACGATGGTCTGGCCGACCACGATGTAAGGATCGGCGAAGTTGACCCGTAGGTTGCGCTGGGGGGTGACGGTCATGCCGCCCATGATGACGTCGAACTTGTTGGTCAGCAGCGCCGGAATGATGCCATCCCAGGCGGTATTGACGAACTCGACCTTCACGCCCATCTCTTTGGCGACCATCTTGGCCAGATCCACGTCAAAGCCGATGTATTGGCCCTGCTTGTTGGTCATCTCGAAGGGTTGATAGCCCGCATCGAAGCCGACCCGCAGCACGCCGCGTTCGAGCACGGCATCCAGGGTGGAAGTGGGGGCCGGGGTCGGGGCCGCCGTGGCGATCCCGCAAAACAGCAGGGTAGAAAGAATCAGTTTTTTGATCATAAGTGACGTCTCTGTCGGTGGTGTGTTCGGCCTTGAACCTGATCCCGTGCGACTCCGTGGCACAAGAGACTGCTGCATCCGGCAACAGGCAAGACAGGATGAATGTCTTGAGCGGGACAAAAGCCCCATATGAGATGCTATGAATAGTGGTTGAGTGAAAAATGTACCAAAAACAGATTGTGTCAGAAGACTCAACAGGTTAGAGACATTTATTGCCCATGGCTTCATTCATAAAATCACACGAAAACAACATATCTATCTAATGGGGTGGGTTCAAGCCCAAATTATGCTTAAGACATTTTGTTACACAGCGAGGGGCTCGCATGTAGCTTTAGTCTGGTGGATCTCGTCAGCGGGTATGCATCGAGCATCTGGTGACGGCATGGCGATAGTGATATGGCAGCGCGAAAACAGGTGAACTGGATGTTTTTATTGTGAAAACGGTCAGGGCCCTCTGGGTCTTGGCAAACGCTTCTCATATACTCAGTTACCCTCTCTGCATGGCTTTGGTATGGACGCCTCACTACTGCTCAAGCTGGATATTTTTACTTTGATGATCATGGCCTTATGTGGCTATTGTCTCGGTTTCCTCACTCTCACCATTATTCGCGTGACTCACCATGATATTCCCGGCATCGGGGTCTGGTGGTGGTCCAGCCTGTTTGCCATGCTGGGTCAGGCGGGATTCGCCAGTCTGCTGCTGACCCCCACCCCCTATGGCTCCTGGGTTGGCAATGTTTTTCTGATTTTTCATGTGTTGTTGCTGCTGGTCTCCCAGCGCTGCTTCTTCCGTCAACCGCCCGGCTGGCGTGCCTGCTGGGGATTCATCCTGCTGTTTGCCATCATCATGACCTGGTCGGTCGCCATCGATGGCCGGATTGCGGTGCGGGTGATGATCAGCAGCGCCACCTTCCTCGTGCTCAGTACGCTGATCATTTGGCAGCTCTGGCGTCACGGCCGACCCGATTATCAGGTGGCAGTCTGGGTGCTGATTGGCCTCCATCTGGTGCTGATTGCCATGACCCTGATGCGGATGTTTGCCGTGTGGGGCGAGGTGATCGAAAGCCCGTTCCAGCGCCAGTTGTTCAACGTGTTGCCCTATGTCTCCATGTTGGTGGGTAGCTCCATGCTCACCTTCGGGGTGCTGCTGCTCTGCAACCAGCACCGGGCGCTAGAGTTGCGCTATCAGGCCAGTCATGACCTGCTGACCGGGTTGTTCAATCGCCGTGGTTTTATGGAACGTCTGGCCCGGGGACGGCCTGCACCACAGGGGGCGCTGGTGGTGCTCGATCTGGATGATTTCAAGCAGATCAACGATCGGCATGGTCATGAGGTGGGCGATCGGGTGCTGGAGCGGGTCGGGCTGGTGCTGCGCGAGCGGGAGGGCGTGTTGGCCGGTCGCTTTGGTGGCGAGGAGTTTGTGCTGCTGTTTCGCCATGCCACCGCAGACGAGGCGAGCGCCCGGTGCCAGTCACTGCTGGTTCAGCTCGCGGCCAGCGAGGTCGAGGGGATCCATATCACCGTCAGCATGGGGGTCGCCCACTGGCAGGGGGAGTGGCACTTTGACCGCCTGTTTCGCCGCGCGGATGACGCCCTCTATCGGGCCAAGCGGGAAGGGAAGAACCGAGTCTGTCAGGCAGCCTGATGCTGGGATGGATTCAAGGATAAAAGCAGGGCGCGGTGATCCGCGCCCTGGCTGTTTCCGCTTGTCGGATGTGGCTTGCCAGATGCCATCCGTTACTTTGACGCCGCTTGGGCGGTTCTCGGTGCCTGCGCCTTGAGAAAAGGCAGCAGCAGCAGGGCCGAGACGCCCGCCGCCACCGAGATCACCACAAAGAAGCCGTTCCAGTGCCAGATCTCCATCACCTTGGCCAGCGGATAGCCCGACAGCGCCGCCCCCATGTAGGCAAACAGGCCGACAAAACCGGTAGCTGCCCCCGCCGAGTTTTTGTGGGAGCACTCCGCCGCCGCCATGCCGATCAGCATCTGGGGGCCGAACACGAAGAAGCCGATGGTAAAGAAGCAGGCCGCCTGCATCACGTAGCTGAAGAAGGGCATCAGCCACAGCGATCCCACCGCCAGCAGGATCCCCACCGCAAAAATGAGGTTCATCGGGCCACGGTTGCCGTTGAATAGCTTGTCCGATCCCCAGCCTGCCACCAGCGCGCCGATAAAGCCCCCCACCTCGAACATGGAGATGGCGGAGTTGGCGCTCATCAGATTGAAGCCGCGCTGCTCGGTCATGTAGAGATTGCCCCAGTCATTGATGGCGGTGCGCACCACATAGACCAGCACGTAGCAGCAGGCCAGCAGCCAGATATAGGGGTTACCCAGCACATATTTGCGCAGGATCTGGCGGTGGGAGAGCCCCGCATCCTGGGTCTGCTGGGCCAGCTCCATGGCATCATTGCGCCACACGCCCACTGTCGGCAGCCCCATGGCGCTCGGGGTATCCCGCAGCCGCCAGCAGAGGAACAACCCCGCAAGGATGGCGATAAGGCCGGGCACTATCATGCCGTAGCGCCAGCCATGTTGCAGGGCTATGGTGCTGACGATGAGGGGGATGAGCGCCCCGCCCACGTTGTGGGCGGTGTTCCAGGCCGACCACCAGACCCCGCGCTCGGTGCGCGAATACCAGCTGGTGAGCAGCTTGGAGCAGGGGGGCCAGCCCCAGCCCTGGAAGAAGGCGTTGGCGACCCAGAGAGCGGCAAACATCCAGAGGGCTGACGAGAGGCCGAACAGGATATTGATGACCCCGGTCGCCATCAAGCCAATTCCCATGAAGTAGCGCGGATTGGCGCGGTCACTGATGATGCCGGAGAAAAACTTGGAGCAGCCGTAGGTGAGATAGAACAGGGTCCACAGCATGCCGATGTCGGACTTGTCCAGCATGCCGCTCGCCAGCATGTCCGGCATGGCGAAGTTGAAGCTCTTGCGGGTGAAGTAGAACACCGCGTAGCCCAGATACATGGTCAGCAGCAGATGCAGTCGCCAGTGGCGATAGGTGGCGTCGATCTCGGCCTGCTCACGAATGAGCGGCTGGGGCGGTGCGCTTCTCATAAAACTCAGCACAGGCTTGCCCTTTGGTGATGGTGGTGATCAGCCATGACTCTCCTCCCGTTTGCGACTGGGCAGGTTGACCGTCAGCTGGGTGCCGTGGATGCAGGAGAGCTGCAAGCTGCCGCCGAGCGCCTGCACCCGCTCGCGAATGCCGAGCAGGCCATAGCCCTGTTGCGGGCGACTCTGTGGCAGGCCGCGGCCATCATCTTCCAGCACCAGTTGCAACTGCTCGCCACTGGCCCGGGCACGAATGGTGACCGAGTTGGCATTGGCATGTTTGACCACGTTGTTGAGCCCCTCCTGACAGACCCGAAACAGGGTGACCCGCTGCGCATCAGAGAGATCCCCATCCGCCAGCTGCCACTCCAGCCGGGTGACGATGCCGTGGCGCTCCAGCTCCAGCTCCCGCAGCAGGGCGCGCACCGCCTGCTCCAGGGTCATGTCGTCGAGCTGGCGCGGGCGCAGGCGACCGAGCAGGCCGCGTACCGCGTCATAGATCCCGAGCGACAGGGTATCGATCAGGGCGCTGCTCTGGCCCACACCTGCGTTATCGGGAGCGAGGCGGCGCACTATGCCCGCCTGGGTACGAATGGCGGTGATGGTCTGGCCGATATCATCGTGCAGCTCGCGGGCCACCTCCTTGCGGATGCTCTCTTCGGTCTCCAGCAGCCGCTCGGTGAGCTGGCGATTGTGGGCGAGCTGGCGGGTTAGCGCCTGATTGAGTTCGCGCTGGCGCTGGATCCCGGCGCCGAGCAGCAGGCCGGTGAGGCTCTGGGCCAGCAGGGAGAGCAGCAGATCGAGGGGGTGATCGTGCCAGGCTTGGCTCGCCAGCAGGGCGATGGTGTTCATCAGGGTGGCGAGCAGCGCCCCCTGCCAGCCGTAGCGCCACGCCATGGCGATGATGGGGATGGCCAGACAAAACGGGGTGAAGCGTACCAGCGAGTTGGGCAAGCCCAGTTGCAAGCCAAGGCTCAGGATAAAGAGCAGCAGATACCAGACCAGATGGCGAAAGCGCCAGTCCACCGGCTGATCCACCAGCGCAGGGCCCAGCGGCACCCAGGTGGCGCGGGTGAGGTAGTGCCAGATCAACATGCAGGTCGTAGTGAGGGTCAGGCCACCGGTGAGGGTGAGCAGCAGGGCCGAGAGGCCATCTTCCCCCACCAGATACCAGAGCAGGGCTTGCAGCAGCGCCGCCGCCGTGACGGTGGCCAGCAGCAGCAACAGTTGCTGCCAGTCGTTGTATACCTGTTGGCGGCGGGCAATCCACAGGGGCAGCAGAGTGAGCACACTGCCCACGATCAGCCACTGCCAGTGGGGCAGCCCCACCTCCAGATTGAGCCAGTAGAGCAGCAGCCCTTCGCACAATAGCAGCGGCGGCCAGTAGTGGCCGGGGCTTTGCAGCAGCAACCCGAGGCGCAGGCCAAAGGGGAACAGCAGCACCGCCAGCGCCGGGCCACCCGCCAGATGCAGGCTGATGCTCCACAGGCAAAACCAGCCGGCGGCAAAGATGAAGCTGGCCGCCAGGGCGATGGCGACATAGCTGGCCAGACGGGAGATCACCAGCTATCCAGCATGCGGTGGGCCAGCTCGACGTTGTTGCTGACCTTGAGCTTGTCCATCAGGTTGGCGCGATGGACATGCACCGTCTTGGGGGAGAGGCCAAGCTGCTCGGCGATGGCCTTCACTTCCAGTCCCTGTGCCAGCAACTGGGCAATCTCCCGCTCCCGATTGGTGAGGGGATCCCGGCTGCTGCTGGCAAGCTTTTGGGCGATGTCCGGCGTCAGGTAGCAGCCACCCAGAGCCGCGGTACGCACGGCGGCGATCAGCTCGTCCGGGCTGCAGCGCTTGGAGAGAAATCCTTTGGCACCGGTTTGCAGTGCCTGCTCGATCAGCGCCGGGCTGTCGTGAACCGAGAGCATCACTACCGCCAGACCGGAGGGGAGCAGCTTGAGCAGCTCCAGCCCCGATTGGTCTGGCATCGAAATGTCACAGACGCAAACCCGCGCACCGCTGCCGGGCAGACCGGCAAGGGCGTCACTGGCGGAGCCGAATTCGGCGACCACCTGCAGATCGGGCTCCAGATTGAGCAGTTGGGCAAAACCGGATCGGACGATCTGGTGATCGTCGATAAGGGCAATTTTTATCATGATGTCAGCCTGAAATTCGGTGCGTCATGACCATGACGCGGCCAACAAGATACCTGCCCCCCGAGTCAGGCTCAAGCAGCAGCAGGAAAAGGGGCTAAAAACCGGGGGGCAAGGTGAGCAAAGCTTGATCGGGATCAGCTGGCAAGGGCGGCCAAGCGGGCCGGTCAACAGGGGGATGACCGGCCTTGGGTATTCAGCGGTGCAGCTCGCCGGCGCGCTCCGGCTGATAGACCACTTCCAGGATCTCCACCTCTATGGTGCGACCGGCCGGGCCCGGCCAGGCGATGCCGTCGCCCACTTTCAGGCCAAGCAGGGCGCTGCCCACCGGCGCCAGTACCGAGATGTTGCTATCGTCACCCTTGGCATCGCGCGGGTAGACCAGGGTGAGGCAGAACTCGTTGCCGCTGCTTGGCATCTTGAAACGCACCTTGCTGTTCATGGTGACTACGTCCGGCGGCATGTCGGCCGGTTCGCGGATCTCGGCGCGGTTCAGCTCCTCTTGCAAGGCCAGGTGCTGGGGATGGTTGCCGAGCAGTTGTTCGATACGGTCCAGATCAAGGCTGGAGATAACCAGATGAGGTTGCTTCATAAGATATTCCTTATCAATAGCGCAAAGGGCCAGGCTGACTTGGGCAGACTGACCATCACACTGGATGTCAAAAAATGGATGTTACAGGGTCAATAAAGTGAAAATGCCATGCCCCCAAACGACTCGCGGCCGAAGGAGCGAGGCGGGGGCTCAGCAGGGTGTGAGCAAATGCGAAGAAATAGCGAGTATTTTCATGGGGCTACCATAACCATTCTGGCCAGCATTGGCAACCGCGATTGAGTGACTACTCAGGAAGCTGATAGTTGTACTGGCGGATGATCCGCGCCAGCGAGCCATCACGGCGCATCCCCTCGATGGTGGCTTGCCAGCGCTGCGCCTCCTTGAAGGGGAACGCCTTGTTTGCGGCCAGATACAGCTGGGTGTTCATCAGCACTTCCCCGCGAACCAGCTGTTGTGGCGATAGCTTGTCCTGTTGTTGGGCATACAGGATGACATTCCACGCGGCGACCCAGGCATCAATGCGACCACGATGGAGTTTATGAGCGTTCAGTTGCTCGTCTGCCACCGTTTTTCCCTGGATCCCGACGCGCTGCTTGAGCAGATGTTGACCAAATGAGTAGCGCAGCACACCCACATCAAGGGTGCGTAAATCGCTGCTCTTCAGCTGCGTTGGGTGAAACCGGCGATCGCTGACGATAAGAAACTGCTCATCCAGGATGGGGGTGATCCACTGGTAGAGGTGTTCTCGTTGACTGCTGCGAACGGGCGGTATCATCAACACATCCTGGCGATGAATGGTTTGGGTCAGGGCTCGTGGCAATGGCATCAGCTCGATAGTGAGCGGCTCCCCCAGTCGGCGGGCGGCTTCTTCCATGATCTCGATGGCGATGCCGCCAGGCTTACCATGGGCGGACTGAATGACGTAGGGGGGCAGGTCGGCAGCTACCAGCACAATAGCCTGGACTCCGGTGTTCACCAGCATTAGCAGTAGGGTCAGCAAGGGCAGGCAGAGAGCGCGCATCAAGGTCATTAGCCAGAGTTGAATGTTCAGAGTGTAACATTCCTGTCAGCGATGTCTGTCCGCCTGCAGAGGGGTTGGGATCTCAGTCGAAGAAATCCCGCAGATCGCGCACTTCGTAATCAGCGAGTTGCAGCCAGGGGAGCTGAGCAGGCAGCTTGCGCAGGGTCACCGCCATCCGGTAGCTGCGATAGCCATCGAGGCTGGCCGACTCGACCACCAGCGGGATCTGCCACTGACTCGACCAGAGGATGCGGGTTCGTTGCCGACCTTCGCGTTTTTCATACCAGCGGGCCTGCTCGGGGGCGGCCTCATCCAGCGGTGTCATCCCCTCCAGCAGCGCCGGGTTGACGAGATGGCGGATCCGTGGCCAGTCAGGTTTGAAGGCCACTTGGCCATACTCTTCCACCGGCACCTCCACCAGTTGGTTGTGCCAGCTGTCGGCATAACGCAGTTGCAGCCCACCCTCCTCACTGCGACTGACCCAGCGGGCGGCCATCTGGTGGGTAAAGTGCTTGTGGCCGGGGGTGGCGTCGTGAGTGGCGTGATAGGCACGGGCAAGGGGGAGGGGAATGAGCCGCTGGCTCCACACCTGATTGCCCACGCGCAGCCACTTCTCCTGCCAGACGCTCTCTCTGGCGATGCCATCGCTGCCAGTGACCCGGTCGTGATAGCTGATCCGGGCGGCGAGATCCGGGGGAGTATCGTCGGCATGAAGGGGGAAGGCGAGGGTGCTGCCAAGCAGCCATATCGAAAGCAAAAGTCGCATCATCATCTGTCGCTCGAAAGAGCCGGGGCCCGGATGCCATGAGCATATTGCTCAGGGTGCAGCCGGGCCCCCGCTGCTTACAGGCCGAGCGCCTCCCGCAGTTTGCCAAACACCTTGGTGTTATCTAGCGTGCCCTTGAAGCGGTTGCTGCCGGCGCCATCGGCAAACAGCATCACATCGCCGCCGCCGTGGGTTTCCGATGCCAGTTTGACGCCGGTCTCCTGCAGGTAATCATCGGCCATCACCTGATCGCTGGTGAGGTCGGGGCGCACGGCCGCACGGTTGGGGCCGTTACCGAACACCAGAGTAGTGAAGGGCTTGCCATCCACATCGTTCTGGGTCGAGCCGTCGCCATTTTTCACCAGATCCAGCACAGGGTTTCCCTTGGCGGAGTAGCCGTTGATGGTCATGGTGTGGTCATGGTCAGCGGTGACCACGATCAGGGTATTGCTGAGGTCCACTTTACCGAGCGCCGTCTTGACCGCTTCATCCAGCGCCACCGCATCGGTGAGGGAGCGCTTGGCATTGGTTGCGTGCAGGGCGTGATCGATCCGGCCACCCTCTACCATCAGGAAGTAGCCCTGGCTGTTCTGGCTCAGCAGATCGATCGCCTTGGCGGTCATCTCGGAGAGTGACGGCTGGGTATTGGCCGCCCCTTTGGCGACCCGATCCAGCTCGTAGTCGAGGTGAGACTTGGCGCTGAACAGACCGAGCACCTTGCCACTGGTGACCTTGGTCAGTTCACTTTGGGTGGTGACATAGCTGTATCCCTGCGCCTTCATCTCGGCGGTCAGGTCGCGGTTATCATTGCGACCCCCCTTGTTGGTTGCGCTGTAAGGTGTCCAGTGGTTGGCACCGCCCCCCATCAGCACATCGACCCCATCCCCCAGCGCCTGGTTGAAGCCAGCGCCTCCCGGGACGGCCTGCGCGGCGATATCATAGGCGGCATCCCGATGGCAGATATGGGAGTAGGTAGCCGCCGGGGTGGCGTGGGTTAGCTCGGTGGTGGTGACGGCGCCAACCGATTTGCCTGCCGCCTTGGCCAGCTCGAGGATGGTGGGCACCGGCTTGCCGTTATCGCTGCTGCATTTGTTGTCAGTTTTGTTGCCGTTGCTGTCTTTGCCGGGGGCGACCGCCTTGGTGTCGCTGCTCATGGCGATCACCTCGTTGTTCATCTTGACCCCGGTGGTGTAGGCCGCCATCGAGGGGGCCGAGTCGGTGGTCTGGGCATCGTTGGAGAAGGTCTTGATGCGGGCACTGCGCGACAGCTTCATCATCTCCAGATTGCCCTCTTCCCCCACCTTGAACAGGCGGGTGGCGGTGAGCACTGTGGGGCCCATGCCATCACCGATAAAGAGGATGACGTTTTTGGCGTCACCGGCCTGTGCCTGGGTGGTTGTGCCCAGCGCACTGAACAGGGCGGCGCAGACCAGCGTGTGCTTGATGGATGTGTTCATCTGTTTGCTCATAAAAGTGCTCCTTACAGCTTGGCCGCAGCCTTGATCTTGCCGAACACGGCGGTGTTATCGAGTGAGCCATGGAAGCTGTCAGCCCCCTTGCCGATGGCGCCAAGGAAAACATCGGTGCCGCCGTGGGTCTCGTTGCCGATCTCCCCCACCTTGACCACGACTTCCTGGCGATAGTCATTGGCAGAGACGGTGGCATCGTCGAGCGGAGCGACACTGCTGCGCGGGCCATCCACCCGGTTGTAGCCGTTGCCAAAACCTATGATGGTGTAGGGCATACCCTCGCTATCCTTGCTGGCATCCCCTGTCTCGTAGTTTTTCACCAACCCCAGAACCCCCGGATTATTGGCCGTGGTTTTGCCGGTGCGCTTGGCATAGCCGTTCAGCACCAGGGTATGGTCATGGTCGGCGGTGACCACGATCAGGGTGTTTTTCAGCTCGGGGTCGCTCTTTTTCACCTCGTCGATGGCAGCCTTGATGGCGTTGTCGAAGGCGAGGGTATCTTGCAGTGCCCGCTTGGCGTTGGTGTCATGCAGGGCGTGATCGATGCGACCCCCTTCCACCATCAGGAAGTAACCCTTCTCCTTGCCCTTGAGCTGCTTGATGGCGGCCAGGGTCATCTGGCTCAGCGACGGCTCGCTGGCGGGGCGGTCGAGGTCATATTTCATGTGGCTGGAACCAAACAGCCCAAGCAGCGGCTTGCCCGCGTCGGCCTTGTTCAGCTCGTCCAGATTGCTGGCAAACTGGTAGCCTTTGGCCTGCATTTCGCTGATGAGGTTGCGGCCATCCTCCCGCTTGCCCTTGTCGGCTTTGGGCAGGAAGAAGCTGCTGCCACCACCGAGCACCACATCCAGCCCCTCTTTGAGGGCGCTGTTGTAGCCTTTGCCGCCCGGTACCAGCTGGGTGGCGATATCCGCCTCCAGATCCCGGTTGCAGATATGGGCATAGGTGGCGGCCGGGGTGGCGTGGGTCACCCGGGTGCTGGTCACCACGCCGGTACCGCGACCATCGGCCTTGGCCAGCTCCAGCAGGGTGGTCACCGGTTTGCCGGCACTCTTGCTGCAGTCGCTCTCGTAGGTGGCATCGCCATCCATGCTGATGACGCCATTGTTGCTCTTGACCCCGGTCATGTAGGCCGCCATGGAGGGGGCCGAGTCAGTGACCTGGGCATCGTGGGAGAAGGTCTTGATAAAGGCCGTCTCTGGCAGGGTATCTATGGTCAGATCGCCCTCTTCGCCGACACCGTAGATGCGGGCTGCGGTCAGGGTGTTGAGTCCCATGCCGTCACCGAGGAAGAAAATAACGTTGGTGGGCTGGGCGTCGGGCTTGGTCGCCACAGTGTCATTGTCTGATTTGCAGCCGGCGGCCAGGGCGGCGCCGATCATCACTGCAAGTCCTGCCATTTTTCTCATTGGGGTTCGCTCCTTGTAAAACCTGAGCGCAGCCTAGAGGTCGCAGATGACACTTTTACTGACTATCGGTGACGGTTGTGTGAAAAGATGATAAAAATGTTACATCATATCAATGTGTTATCTATCAGTTGCCTTGACTGAACGGCTCTTTTTCGGCTGGGGGGGGCCCGTCATGGCGGTTTGCTGATTTGATGGCGTGATGGTTAGAATGACCTGTCAAAATGCGGCTGCAGCAGGTAAAATGCGCCCCCTTCGTTCGATGCCTGCCACCGAGCGGCCGTAGTTCCTTACGCGCCCCCATAGTCCACAGAGAGTAACGCGAATGTCCATCAACTGGTTCCCCGGTCACATGCACAAGGCCCGCAAAGAGATTGCCGAGGTCATGCCCCAGGTCGATGTCATCATCGAGATGCTCGATGCCCGCATCCCCTTCTCCAGCGAAAACCCGCTGGTGCCCGAGCTGCGTGGTGATACCCCGGTGATCAAGGTGCTGAACAAGGCGGACCTCGCCGATCCGGCGATCACCGAACTGTGGGTGGCGCACATGGAAAAAGAGAAGGGGATCAAGGCGCTGCCGCTGACCCAACAAGAGCCGGAGAAGATCAAGCAACTGCTGAGCCTCTGTCACGAGATGCTACCGGAACGCAACTTCGACCTGCGTGGCGTGCGGGCGATGATCATGGGGATCCCCAACGTGGGCAAATCCACCCTGATCAATACCCTGGCGGGGCGCATCATAGCCCGCACCGGCAACGAGGCGGGGGTGACCAAGTCCCAACAGCGGATCAAGCTGGAAAACAACGTCATCCTGACCGATACCCCGGGGTTTCTGTGGCCCAAGCTCAACCCGCCCTCCTGCGGTTATCGTCTGGCGATCACCGCCGCCATCAAGGATACGGTGTTCGACTATGCCGATATTGCCATGTTTGCCGCTGATTACTTTATCAAGGCCTATCCGGAGCGGATCAAGGCGCGCTACCAGATCACCGATCTGCCCGAGACCGAGATCGAACTGCTGGAGATGATCGCCCGTCAACGGGCCTTCGTGCGCAAAGGCGGTCTGGCCGATCTGCACAAGGCGTCCGAGATCCTGATTAACGAGTTCCGCTCCGGTCTGCTGGGCCGCATCTCGCTGGAAACCCCGGAGATGGTGAGCGTCGAGATCGTTAGCGCAGCGGAAGAAGCGGCGCAAAAAGCCAGTGAGAAAGCAGAACGGGAAGAGGAGCGCCAGGCCAGAGCCCGTCGCAAGTACGCCCGCAAGCGTCAAAAGTAGTGAGCGCCCCCGTATCCCGTTTTGCCCGCTAACCGTCGGCAAAAGCTGGACGAGTCAGCGTTAGCACATTGACGAAACTGGAAGAGGCGACCCCAAGGGTCGCCTCTTCTGTTTTGTGGTATTTGTTTTATGGCATTTTTTTATGGTATTGCGCGGTGGCCATGTTGGTGTGTCTGGCAAGAAGGGTCTTTGCCACCGCGCTGGCACGCCGCCTCGGGTAGCAGAGGGGGGGATTGAAAATGTGCAGCGAGATGGCGCTGCCCTTGTGCGCCAAGCAGCACTGTTTGTAGATGAAATTCGTACAGTAAAGTGCGCAAACAAGGTGAGGCGTGATCACACTGCTGGATATGGAAAAGGGGAGCTCGGCTCCCCTTTTGCTATACAAACATCTCAGTACTGACACCCCTGTGGAGAGATATCAGCCCAGCTTATTGCTGCTGGATAACCCAGATCTGGAAGGCTTTGCGGGTCTCTGCATCGGCCTTGTTGTACCAGTTTTGCAGCTGGGTCAGGGCTTGTGGATTGCTCTGGGCCTTGCTCGGGGCAGCAGCAACTGGCGCGCTGGCAGCAGCCATCACGGCAGCGGTAGAGACGGCTACTGTGGTCGGCTGGTTGAAAGCCTTGCCCATGTTGATCAGCTCTTGCTGATAGTCACGGGTCAGCTGGAAGCCTTCAACTTTCGGCATCACAAACTGTTCGCTGCTCACTTGCTGGCCAGTGACCTTGTCTTTCAGCGCCACTTGCTGCTCTTTGACAAACTGCTTGGCCTCGGTTTCGTTGCGGGGCTTTTTGTAGTCAAGCACCAGCTTCTGGTTGTCGGCGGCAGTGAAGTTGAGCACCAGCGGCTCGGCGGTCACCAGTTTGATATCGCTGCGGTTGGAGAAGTTGCCTTCAAAGGCGATGACCAACTGGTGTTTGCCGGCAGTGAGGGGGAAGGTACTGGTTTTGTCGAGCAGCTTGGGGTTGATGGATTGGCCATCGATCAGCTGGACGACATAGGGATTGGACACTTCCAATTGAGCATTAGCCAGGGCGCTACCCGCCCACAACAGACCAGCCAGCGCCGGTACCAGAACAGTCAGTTTCATTTCATCTCCTTGAACAGTCAGGCGATTGCCCACTGAAAACAGGGGCTCATTTTTGCAGGTTTGGCCCACTGCGGCAATGGCTCTTTCTGGTGCGCATCGTTCACGCTGTTGTCTGCTTTTATATCAATAAAGGAGGGGCAGATCTCACTCGATCCGCCGAGTGAAGGGGGGGAGTGCGTCGAGCAATCCTTTGCCATAGCGTTTGGTCAACAGCCGCCGGTCGAGAATGGTGACCCGGCCCCGATCGGCCTCTTTGCGAATGAGGCGGCCACAGGCCTGAATGAGTTTGCGGGAGGCTTCCGGCACCGTCAGTTGCAGGAAAGGGTTGCCCCCCCGCTGCTCGACCCACTCGGCGGTAGCCTCTTCGACCGGTGAGTTGGGCACCGCGAAGGGGAGTTTGGTGATCACCAGATTGGTAAGGTAGTGGCCCGGCAGATCCAGTCCCTCCGAGAAGCTGCCGGTACCAAACAGAATGCTGGCCTGGCCGCCATCGCATTTTTGCTTATGCAGGGTGAGCAGGGCGTTGCGAGAGGCTTCCCCCTGCACCAGCAGAGAGAGCCCCTTGGCGCGCAGTCCCGCCACCACTTCATTCATCTGTCGATAGGAGGAGAAGAGCACCAGGCTCGCCTCCTTGCCCGCCAGAATACGAGGTAGCACGCTGATCAGCTCTTGGGTAAAGGCGGGCGAGTTGGGTTCGTGTTCCATCTTGGGCAGGTAGAGTTCGGCCTTCTGGTATTCAAAGGGGGAACGCAGGCGCAGGTAACGGGTGCCGTCGTGCTCCTTGAGTCCCACCTGATGGCGAAAATAGCTAAAGGAAGAGAGGGCGGTGAGGGTCGCGGAGACCAGCACGGCACCCAGACACTTGGACCACAGCCACTCTTCCAGCAGATAACCCACCTCGATGGGGGAGGCGTGCAACCAGATATCGCCATCGTCACTCTTGGCCATCCAGCGGGCGAGCGGGGTCTTGCCGGTCGGGACATGGCGTCCCAACATCTCCCACAAGGTGCAGAAACTCTCCAGCCGTTGCAAGTGAAAACCACTCTCGGCCAGCAGGGGTTCGGCCTCTTTACGACGGATCTCGCCATCTTTCAGCGCTTCGCCGATGGCGCTCTGCATCCGATCCAGTGCCCGCAACGCCTTCTTGCTCGACTCCTTGAGGTTTTCCGCCAGCATTGGCAGGGGATCCGGCAGCACCCCTTCGGCGAAGCGGTAGTGGGGCTCACTGCCAAACAGCTGGTCGTTGGCGCTGAGCCAGTGTTCGACTGCCTTCAGATCAGGCTGGATGGAGGCCAGCGCATCCTGCAGTTTGAGTTGGGGGTCGATCAGGCTCTCTTTATTGAGCGCTCGCGCCAGTTTTCCTGCACTCTGCACCAGCTTCTCCAGCCAGCGACGGGAGCCTTTGACGCTGGCCGAGGCTGCGCCGTGATCCCGGGCTATGGTGGGCAGGTGATGGGCCTCATCGAGTACATAGATACACTCATCGGGGGGCGGCAGTATGATGCCACCGCCCATGGTGAGATCGGAGAGCAGCAGCGCATGGTTGACCACCAGCACATCGGCACTGTCCATGTCGTTGCGGGCCCGATGAAAGGGGCAGTGTTGATGGTGGCTGAGGGCCTTGTTGCAGGTGTGGCGGTCGGCGGCGATATGCTGCCAGCAGGCGTCTGATATGGGTTCTGGCCAGTTATCTCTATCCCCGTCCCACTTGCCATCGGTGTAGGCCTGCCACAGGCGGGCAAAGCGATCCTTGTCGCTATCTGACGGCTTGTGCTTGCTCAAGGTACCAAAGTCGATTTCGAAGTTGGCCATCTCGACGCCACTGGCCGCTTGCTCCAGCAGATGCTCGCAGCAATAGCGCTGGCGCCCCTTGACCAGCATAAAGCGAAACGGCAGCTCGCTGTGGCGATGATAAAAAGGGAGGTCCTTGTGGATCAGCTGCTCTTGCAGGGCCACTGTGGCAGTGGAGATCACCAGCTTTTTCTGGGTCAATCGGGCCACCGGGATAGCTCCCTGAGCATAGGAGAGGGATTTGCCGATCCCGGTACCCGCTTCAGCAACCAGGATCCGGCGCTGCTTGTCGTACTCACCAGTCAGGGTTTTGGCTATCTCGGCCACCAGAAAGTTCTGCTCTTTACGTGGCACAAAACCGGGCAGTCCATCCGAAATCTGGCGATAGGTTTGACGAATGGTAGCTTTGAGGCGAGTCGAGAGCATGAAGAGAAGGCCAGTTAGGGGTTAATCGAAGGATAAGGATACCCGCAACCCCTTGGTGAGGTCGAGGCAACTGCCATTATCACGGCAGTTTTACGCTGCTCAGACCACTTTGGTTGTTTATCAGGTGGTTAGCGTTATTTGCATGCAAAACAAACTATTTGAGTCCAAATAATCAGCAGGATTCATTGTAAACGTTTTCCTTTGACCTTGCCGCCAGGTGAGACTTGGCTCACATTTTTGCCTCCATGACTATGGTTTCCGTAAAAAGTTCCAAGTTTTTTCATTGCGGTTCAAAAAATCCGGTGCTAGTCTCGGCGGCATAGTGATGCAAAGAACATCGCTAACACAGGGAATAACAACAACTTAGTGTTTAATTACAGTAGGCATTGGAAACTATGAAAAAGACAATTCTGGCTATTGCTATCCCGGCTCTGTTTGCATCCGCCGCTAACGCCGCAGTGATCTATGACAAAGACGGTACCACTTTCGACGTATACGGCCGTGTACAGGCTAACTACTACGGTGACACCAATAAATGGGTTGAACCGAAAGATGCTGCAGCGGGCTACTTCAACGATGTTGATGGTGAGCTGAAAGCACAAACCCGTCTGGGTTGGTCAGGCAAAATCGCCCTGAACAACACCTGGTCTGCTTTTGCTAAAACCGAGTGGCAAGTTGCTGCAGAAGATTCAGGTTACAAAACCAGCGATATTGATCCGCGTCATATCTATGTTGGTTTCGATGGTTCCCAGTACGGTAAAGTGCTGTTCGGCCAGACCGACACTGCCTACTACACCGGCTTGATTGAAAAGACCGATATTTTCAACGAGTGGGGCTCTGAAGCCAACGCTTACGGTGGCCGTCAGGAAGGTCAGATCATTTACATGGGTAAATGGAACGGCTTCTTTGCTAACGCTTCTTACCAGACCAACGATGATAATGCCAAGCTGACCTTCGGTTCAGATAACAGTGGCAAGACAGTTGATTTGGCTTCCAAGCTGGATAAAGGCTACGCCACCAGCATCGGTTATGATTTTGACTTCGGTCTGGGTCTGGCTGCTGGTTATGCCAAGAATGACTATAAGTCTGTAGCTAACGTTAGCAGTGATAAGGAAGATTGGGCTCTGGCTGCATCTTACTCCATCAACGGTTTCTACTTCGCTGGTCTGTACAACGAAAGCAAGGTCACTCGTGGCAACGAAGAAGTTAACTACAACGGTTATGAACTGGCAGCGACCTATAACGTTGATGCTTGGACTTTCCTGACCGGTTATAACTTCTCTGAAATTGACAGCGTTAGTAACTCTACTGTCAAGCCTGCAGACGTTGCTGATTACACCTATCTGGGTGTTCAGTATGCTTTCACTTCCAAGCTGAAAGCTTACACCGAGTACAAAATCGTTGGTCTGGATGACAAAGACGACGAGTGGACTGTTGCTCTGCAGTACAACTTCTAATAAGTTGAACAAGAGTAATATCCTGGCTTGAGTCTTTGACCGAGCTACGAATGGCCGAGATGATCTCTCGGCCATTTTTCTTTTTGGCGGAATCGCTGCTGCATATTGGCGCCATGGTGAATTGCCGGATTGCTGTTTTATGGTGATATTTGGCAAACCGTTTGTTCCGGCTAATCTATCCTGCTTCCTGCTTCCTGCTTCCTGCTTCCTGCTTCCTGCTTCCTGCTTCCTGCTTCCTGCTTCCTGCTTCCTGCTTCCTGCTTCCTGCTTCCTGCTTCCTGCTTCCTGCTTATCTCTGTGATTGGTTAGGTTATTGTTCTCTTTTGCGAAGTGAAGTGAACGGCTATGTGTAGCTTGGTTTGACCCGTGGGATCAGGCACCCCTTGTTAGGGGATACAGCCTATCAGCGCTGATATTGGCGGGAGCACCATGCTGGATGGTTGTGTATGGAAAGCTGGGGGGAGTGAATTGAAGCCAGTCAGAGTTGGACACTCGACGTGCAGCCGAGCGCGGTGGCAGCCAGTGTTTAAATCAGTAACAAATAAAAAGGGAAGATGCTCAGGCCTCTTCCCTTTTATCGTTTGTTTGGGCTCCGATGCCCCTCTTGGCGGATCAGCCGTGCTGGCGGCGGTCGTTGGCCTGGGCCAGCAGCATGCGGCTTTCACGCAGGAACTGGTCGGCGTGTTCGCCAAAGAAACCGGAGACCTGTGAGAAGGCATCGATAAAGCCGGCTCTGTCCCCCCGCTCCAGCAGCCCCAGTGCTTCGCCAAAGTTTTGGTAGTAGCGGCGGATCATCGCCAGATTCTGCGGTGACGACAAAATGATGTCGGCATAGAGGTGGGGATCCTGGGCAAACAGCCGCCCAACCATGGCCAGCTCCAGCCGGTAGATGGGGGAGCTCAGGCTCAGCAGGCGATCCAGATTGGCCTGCTCCCGCGACAGGTGCCAACCGTAGGCAAAGGTGGCGAAGTGGCGCAGTGCTTGAATAAGGGTCATCGCCTCATCGTGGGCCTTGGCTTCCACCTGTTGCAACCGGGCGCCCCAGATGGTCATCTGATCCAGCAACCACTGGCTGGCGGCGGGGTCACGACCTTGACAGCAGACAATGACCTGCTTGGCGAGGCTCGCCACATCCGGTCCGAACATGGGGTGCAGCCCCAGCACTGGCCCTTGATGCACCGCCAACATGTGTTCGAGCGGCACCGCCTTCACGCTGGTGACATCCACCAGCAGGCAGTGGGCTGGCAAGTTGTCGAGCCGGTCGATGATCTGGCAGGTGATATCGATGGGCACCGCCACCATCACCAGACCGGCATCGGCGAGGATCTCGTCAGCGCGCGGCCAGTCGGCTTGCTCCAGCGTCTCGACCCGATAGCCGGAGAGGCCGAACATCTGGCCGAACAGCCGGCCAAGCTGACCCTGACCGCCGATGATGACAATCTTGCCAAGGTCCGGCTTCATGCATTTGAAGTGGTGTTCTTTTTCGCTGGCCGATTCGAGAATGTAGGATTCGCGCATCACCCGGCGCAGCACATCCTCGATGAGATCGCCGGGGACTCCCAGCATCTCGGCCTCGGCGCGACGGCGTGCCAGCATGGTCGCCTCCCGATCCGGTGCATAGATGGGCAGACCGTGGCGGCTCTTCACCTCACCCACTTCTCCCACCAGCGCCAGACGGGCGGCCAGCAGATCAATCAGCTGCTTGTCCACCACATCAATTTTGTCCCTGAGGGCATTCAACTCTTCAGCCATATCCAGTCCCTGCTGGTACCGCGGGTAGTGGCACCTGGTGATTCAAGATGCAACCTGCGTATCACTGCGTGTTACAGCCAGTGATACCCAGGTTGTTCAATAGGTTACGACAAGATAGCACGACTTATCGTGCAGTTCTGCTGTTGAGCGGGGTGGCCAGCTCCCGATGGCATCGATCCAGCAGCGCGGCTGTGGTGTCCCAGTCGATGCAGGCATCGGTGATGGAGACCCCGTAGCGCATCTGCGCTTTGGGCTGCTCGCTTGACTGGCTACCCTCGAACAGGTTGGATTCGAGCATCACCCCGATAATGGAGCGATTGCCCTCCTGGATCTGGTGGATGACGTTGTCGGCCACTTTGGGCTGCAAACGGTGATCCTTGCTGGAGTTGCCGTGGCTGCAATCCACCACCAGACCGGGCAGCAGGCCCGCTTTTTCCAGCGCCTCTTCCGCCAGCGACACATTGACCGAGTCGTAGTTGGGGTGCTTGCCGCCGCGCAGGATCACGTGGCCATCCGGGTTACCCTGGGTCTGCAGCAGCGCGACCTGACCCTGCTGGTTGATCCCCATAAAGGCGTGAGGAGAAGAGGCGGATTGCAGCGCGTTGATGGCGGTACTCAGGTTGCCGTCGGTGCCGTTCTTGAAACCGACCGGCATGGAGAGACCGGAGGCCATCTCCCGATGGGTCTGGGATTCGGTGGTTCGGGCGCCGATGGCAGACCAGGAGAAGAGCTCCGCCAGGTATTGCGGGCTGATGGGATCGAGCGCTTCGGTCGCCAGCGGCAACTCCAGCTCCGCCAGCCAGCAGAGCAGTTCGCGGGCCCGGTGCAGCCCCAGCTCGACATCGAAGGTGCCATCCAGATTCGGGTCGTTGATAAAGCCTTTCCAGCCGACCGTGGTGCGTGGCTTCTCAAAGTAGACCCGCATGACAATGTAGAGCGAGTCCTGGTAAGCGTCATGCAGCGCTTTGAGTCTGGTTGCGTACTCTTTGGCGGTGTCCATGTCGTGGATCGAGCAGGGGCCACAGATCACCAGCAAGCGGTGATCACGGCGGTGAATGATGTCGGCGATCGTCGCTCGTGCCCCTTGCACGAAGGCCAGCGCCTGGTCGGAGATGGGTAATTTCTCCTTGAGCTGGGCAGGGGTGATCATCACTTGTTCAGACTGGATATGGATGTTGTTCAGGGGATCTCGTTGCATTGCTGGGTACCTCGCCAGCGGTGCGGCTGGTCAGTGTTTGTAATTAAATGTTTACGGTGGTGCGAATTCGTTGCATGAGGCCACAAGATACCAACTCACCCTCGATATTCAAGTATAAATGTTGATATGTAATCATTTTCAGCCATTCCCATAGGGTTTACCCATCATTCAGAGAGTAGATAGAGCGATATTTACCTTTCTATGAACATGTTATGTATTGTTTTGTTTACGAATTGGTGCCTGTGTCAGCCGCGTCGTCGGTGAGCGGCTATGGGGGAGGTCGGTATGGGGGGCCGCGCTATGGGCAAAAAAATGCGGGAGCCAGCATCTGGCTCCCGCAGTGTGATGAGAAAGGTTGGTTGGCGTTATGCCGATACCGGCTGCCTGGCATCGGTAACGCTGTCGCTGGCCTGCTCCTGTTTAGCCAATGCATCCAGCATGGGTTTAGTGACCAGCACGATCCCCTGCTCGGAGCGGTGGAAGCGACGGGCGTCTTCATCGGCATTTTCACCGATCACCATGCCTTCCGGCAGTTTGCATCCCTTGTCGATCACCACCCGGCGCAGTCGGCAACCGGCACCGATCTCGACTCCCGGGAAGATCACCGCCTGATCCAGGGTGCAGAAGGACTCGACCCGCACATTGGTAAAGAGCACCGAACTCAAGATAAAGGAGCCGCAGACGATGGTGCCGCCCGAGAACATGGAGTTGATGGTCATGCCGTGCTGGCCGTTTTTGTCCTGCACGAACTTGGCGGAAGGGGTCATGTTCTGACTGGTCCAGATGGGCCAATCCTGATCGTAGATATCCAGCTCCGGGGTGACGGAAGCGAGATCCATGTTGGCTTCCCAGAAGGAGTCAACGGTGCCCACATCGCGCCAGTAGGGTTTGCGATCCGGGCTGCAGCCAACGCAAGACATCCCGAACGGATGGGCGTAGGCGGTGCCTTCACTGACTACCCGCGGGATCACATCCATGCCGAAATCGTGATGAGATTGCGCGTTGGCAATGTCTTCTTCCAGCAGTTGGTAGAGATACTCGGCATCGAAGATATAGACGCCCATGGAAGCCAGCGCGGTGTCAGCTTTATCCGGCATTGCCGGTGGGTTGGCCGGTTTTTCGACGAAAGCATTGATCTTGCGATCAGTGTCTACCGCCATCACCCCGAAGGCGCTTGCTTCACTGCGTGGCACCTCGATACAGGCGACGGTCACCTTGGCACCCATGTTGACGTGATCCAGCAACATGGCGGCGTAATCCATCTTGTAGATGTGATCGCCAGCCAGCACTACCACATATTTGGGGGCGTGATCGCGGATGATATCCAGATTCTGGTAGACCGCATCGGCAGTACCACGGTACCAGCTCACTTCGTCAACCCGCTGCTGGGCAGGCAACAGGTCAATAAACTCGTTCATCTGATAGCGCAAAAAAGACCAGCCAGATTGCAGGTGGCGCAGCAGGCTGTGGGATTTGTACTGGGTCACGACGCCAACGCGACGAATGCCGGAGTTGATGCAATTGGAGAGTACGAAATCGATGATGCGGAATTTACCTCCGAAATGAACAGCAGGCTTCGCGCGGTTATCGGTCAATTGCTTGAGGCGACTGCCCCGCCCTCCGGCGAGAACCAAAGCCATGGTCTCGTTCAGCAACTGTCTTGATTTTGCTGTATTGGCAGGTTGTAACAACATCTCATATCCCTTTGTAGATAAATCACTACAATGTTGCCTCTTTTGAGCCCTCAAGAAAGTGCTTTCAGTCACAAAATTGCGGCTCTCTCCGTAATAAAATGACCTTTTTGTTATTAAAAATGACGGGTTGAACTGTAATTGCTTTCAATATGGTCAGTTGTCAATTGAGGCGAGCCGAGCGGTAAAGGGGCGGCTAGAGATTGGCGGGCGAGATGGAAAAAAGCCCCTGCCAATAGTTGGCAGGGGCTCTGTTAGTTGAGGCCCGGTGAGCCGGGCCTGATTAGCCAGGATCAGGCTGCGTTGGCCAGTGGCTCCTCACTCTTCTTCTGGTAGGCCTGCGGGGTGAGGCCCAGCAGCTCCTGCACGGTCGAGGCGACGGTGATGGAGGAGACGGTACCCACCAGAATGCCGGCAAACAGGGTGAAGGAGAAACCGTAGAGGGCGTCACCACCAAACAACAGCAGGGCACCCACGGTAAACAGAGTGGTGCCCGAGGTGATCATGGTGCGACTGAAGGTTGCCTTGATCGCCACATCGGAGCACTCGTGGATCCCCATCTGGGTGCGCGAGCTCAGCAGATCCCGCAGTCGGTCCGAGATGACGATGCTGTCGTTGAGGGAGTAGCCGATCACCGCCATCAAACCGGCGATGATGTTGAGGTCAAACTCGATCTGGCACAGGGAGAGCAGCCCCAGCGCCACGATGGCGTCATGCACTACCGAGAGCAGAATGCCGATGGCCTGACGCCACTCGAAGCGAAACGCCAGATAGGCTGACATTGAGATAGAGGCCACCAGCACTGCCAGCATCCCCTGTTGGAACAGCTCGGCACCCACCTGCGGGCCGACGATGGTGGTGCGCAGCAACTCAACTGGCATACCCAACTGCTGGGTCAGCATGGTGGCGAGATCCGCTGCGGGCCAGGGCAGTTCATGGGGGGGCAACTTGATCAGCCATTCGCCTGGTACACCTGCAGAGCTGAGTTCCACGGCACCCGCCAGCGGGGAGACCAGCATGGCATTGAGATCATGGGCCTCTTTCAGGGTCTGGATATTGAACTCCAGCAGGATCCCGCCGGTAAAGTCGAGCCCCAGAGTCAGGCCATTCACCAGCAAGATGGCGATGCTGGCCACAGTCAGGGCGATAGAGGCCCACAGGCCGATATAACGCCAACGAGTCAATCCCATTGCAACGATCATTCTCAACATAATTCTCTCCTTGGCCACCCAGCATGAGGCTGTTGGCCTATCACGACGTGTCGCAACACGTCGGGGAACATGGTTCTGCTTTGGCACACCCCGGCCATATCCATGGCCGATGGCGCTGCCAAAGCCGCTCATCAGAGGGACAGCTGTCCCGTTACACCTTCAGGGTGCGTTCGCTGCTGCGTCCCCACAGGGGGTTGATGATGGCGCGCGTCCCCCAGATCCCGGTGATCATGCTGGAGAGCAGACCCAGAATAAGGGTGACCGAGAAGCCCTGCAGCGGACCGGAGCCGATGGAGTAGAGCACCACGGCGCAGATGAGGGTGGTGATGTTGGCATCGAAGATGGTGTGGAAGGCCGAGCGATAGCCAAAGTCGATGGCATTAGCCAGTGAGCCCCCTTCACGCAGGCGATCCTTGATCCGCTCGAAGATCAGCACATGGGTATCCACCGCCATGCCCACCGTCAGTACCAGACCGGCGATCCCCGGCAGGGTCAGCACGGCGCCGGGCAGCACAGCCAGCATTCCCACCTGCATCAACAGGTTGGCGACCAGCGCCGTGATGGCAACCCAGCCGAACTTGCGGTACCAGGCCATCATGAACAGCATCATGCCCGCCATGCCAAAGGCCAGCGCGGTGAAACCCGCCTCGATATTCTGCATCCCCAACGTGGGGCCTATGCTGCGCTCCTCCAGGATCTTGAGGGGAGCAGTGAGGGCGCCGGCGCGCAGCAGCATGGCCAGCTCTTGTGCTTCTGGCAGACTGCCAATACCTGTGATGCGGAACTGGTTGCCAAGGGCGGTCTGGATGGTGGCGACGTTGATCACTTCGCTCTGGGCCCGCAGCTTGCCCTGGGTATTGGTCTTGTATTCGGTGAAGACGGTCGCCATCGGCTTGCCCACATGCTGGCGGCTGAACTGGTTCATCTTGCTGCCACCCAGGGTGTCGAGCACGATATTGACCTGAGGCTGGCCCATCTCCCCCATGTTGGCGCGGGCATCGACGATGTGCTCGCCGGTCAGCACTGGCTTGCGGGCCATGCCAATGGCCTGGCCGCTGCGATCGGCGATATAGAAGTGGCTGTCTGCTTTGGCTTCATAGAAGGCCAGCGATGCGGTGGCACCGATCACCTCTTTCGCCTGCTTGGGGTTGTGGACCCCGGGCAGTTCGATACGGATACCATCCTGGCCCTGACGGACCACCGAGGCTTCGACGATACCGAGCTCGTTGATCCGTTTCTTGAGGATCGACAGGTTTTGGGTGACGGCGTTGTTGACCAGCAGGGTGCGCTCAGCGTCGCTCAGCACCAGTTTCAGGTCATTGCCGGAGCGGGTCAGCTTCCACTGATCCTGACGGGTACCGGCACTCTCCTTGATGATAGAGAGCCAGCTCTCCTGCTCGGCGACATCCGGCAGGGTCACGGCCACTGCGCCCTGTGCGCTGCGCAGGACGCTGGCGCCGCGCAGGTTGGCTTCGCGAAAGCGGGTACGCAGGGTATCCACCAGATTCTTGGTCTGGGAGTCGATAACAAAATCGAGATCGACGCCGATCAGCAGTTGGGAGCCACCGCGTAAATCCAGCCCCAGCTTGATGGGGTCGGCGCCGAGACCGGTGATCCAGCCTGGGGCGTTGGAGTGAAACTCCAGGGTAAGGGCCGCACTGTCGACCCCTTGCTGCTCCAGTAACTGTTTGGCGCGCTGTTGTTCGCCCTGGCTGGCAAAGACCAGCTCGACTCGCTCGGATTGCTCGATCATCTTGATCGGTGTCAGGTGTTTGTCGGCCAGCAGCATCTGTTGTTGTGGCGTCAGGCTCTGCTGTCCGTGCAGGCCGAGGGAGGGCTGCTCACCGAAGAAGGTGGGCAGGGAGTAAAAGGTAAAGGTCAACAGCATTAACAGCAGCAGCGCGTACTGCCACTTGCTCATGCGATTGAGAACGGTGCGATTGGTTTTTCTCATGCCAAATAACCTCTGTCAGGAGAATGGAGCGCAGGCCAGTGTCATAACGGCTCGGCCGGGCGCAAAAAATAGATGCGTTCAGGGCGGGATGGCACCGAAGTGCAGCCCGTAACAGAAGAGGAGGTGTGCGAGAAATAGCTGCCAAACCCCTCGGGGTCAGGCGGTCAGAACGCTCTGACTGAAGCGGTATTGCAGATGTTGGCGTTGCAGCCGGTGTCGATGGATGGTGCAAAAGCGATCGCGAAAGCTGCGCTGGTGATAAATCTGGGCGGCCAGTATCAGCCAGCCGAGTAGCAGCAACAGGATGGCCTGGGTAGACCAGCTTTGGATCAGCTCGTAAACCACCTCTTTGGGCAGGTCGTCACTGCGCAGGGATTGTTCCAGCCGCAGCAGGTGATTCTGATGGCTGGCGACAAACTTGATGATGCCCTCATCGCTATCACTAGCCTGATTGAACACCAGCGTTTGTTGCGGTTCACTGTGCGAAAAAGTGGGCAGCAGTGAGCCTTCCATCCGGGTGATGGAACAAAGCAGGGTGAGGGCGATAACCAGGGTTACCAGCACCAGTTTGGCTTTGTCGATAAGGCGCAAGCAGTGAATTCCACAAAAAGAGAGCAGGCAAGCTACCACACTCATCGGGCCAGAACAAGGTTGTGGCCCGATGAGTCCTTGATGGATGAGGGGGTTCAGCGGCCGGTCATCTGGTCAAAATCGCGGGCGTAGCCCTTGAGCAGAGTGTAAAGATGAGTTCGCTGGGCGAGATCCAGTGACTGACTCATGGCGCTCAACCAGTTGACGGTGCGTTGACGCGACTGCTCGGTATAGCCGGTAAAGCGGCCATCCATCAGGCCATCCCCCTCGGCCAGTAGATCAGTCAGCTCACGGGTAAAGTCGGGACTCTGGCGCTGCTTCATCAACCTCTCCAGCTCCCGGGTCCAGGACTCCTGAAAATCGAGCCAGGGGGGCATCAGCTCGTATTGCCACTCGGCCCACTGGGCCACCAGCGGTGCCTGAGCCGGTTTTACCTCGCCAATCCAGAACACCAGCCGTTTGTTCATCTTGTCGCTAAACTCCGCCAGCATCTGCTCTTTGCGCTGGGTGGCAAAGTCGTGTTGCCGCTCTTGTTGCCGCTTGACCCGATCGGTCATGAAGCGGGCCACCTGATCGTCGGTCAGGGTGCGCGCCAGCCTGACCGCGCGGGGAATGGTGTTTTCAAGGGTGCGGGTCAGGCTCTGCTGCACCGCATCGAGGTTGGTCGAGATCTGCGCCGGGGTCATGGGGCTGGCAATGGCTTTGGCCAGCGCGTCGAGATCCCTGGCGTAGCGGGGCAGCTCATGCTGGCGGTGCCAGGCCATCAGCCCCTTCACTTCGCGGCTGAGCAAATCCTTTTGCGAGTAGGAGAGGGCAAAGTAGTCATCCAGCTGCCAGATGATGGCGGTATCGAGCCAGTAGTAGATCACCCGGGTGGAGCAGCCGGTCAGCAGCAGGCCGATCAGCAGCAGACCCCAGGTTTTCGGCTTGTGCCAGCGCACCTTGTTTATCATCTGTTACTCCAGTCGTTGCCGGTTGATGGCGATCAGGGTGTCATAGTCAGGTGAATCGTCGGGTGAGGCCTGTTGCTCGGCCATCAGCAGGGCCCAGAGCAGGCCGATGTAGTCAACCCAGGGTAAAAAAGCCTCGCTCTGAAAATCGGGCCGCTCATGACGCGGGAGCGAGCGCAGATAGTGCTCCTCCAGCGCTTCGCGCCGCTCGGTGGGCCACTCATGGGTACGCTGGATGCTGGCGAGCTCAAAGCCGGGATGCCCTGCCGCGCCATACTCCCAGTCGATGACCCAGGGTTTGCTTCCCAACAAGTTAGCCGGATTGAGATCGTGGTGGCAAGGGCGCCAGCAATCATGGGGTTCACGGCTGGCGAGCAAGCTCCGCTCCAGCCCGGGCAGCCAGGAGGGAATGTGGGCCAGTCGAGCGCGATAGCCCGCCGCATGAGCCCGCACCGCCATCACCACCGTGGGCAGCGGCAGGCGGTGCAGCTTGCGCAGCACCTCTGCCAGCAGGCGGGGCTGCTCGGCTTCCGCTGGCGCCGCGTGGGCCCAGTTGGGCTCATCGCACCACGCCAGCAGCATCAGACCGCTAGCGGGATCACCATAGTGGCAGGGCAGCGCCAGCCCTTCGGCCATCGCCCCCTGATAAAGCTGCCACTCGGTGACACGATCGATGCCAAGGCGCAGCGGATCAGGGTGGCCCTGGCGCAAAAAGTAACTGCGCCCCGAGGGGAGGCGCAGTCGATAGTTGCTGTTGGTGAGACCTGTGCCCAGCGGTTCCAGCTGCCCGTTCCGCCAGGGGGCGGGCAGGCTGGCCAGCAGCGCATCACAGCTGCCCTTCACCGGTAGCCTGTTACCAGCCAAAGGTGGATTTCTTCGCCTGTTTGCGGATCTCTTTCTGATCGGCCCACAGCAGTTCGCCGTTTTGCAGATCCATCAGGTTCATGGTCATCTGGTAGTAGACATCCTTCACCTTGCCATTGTCCTTGACGATGCTGGAGAGGTTGCCATAGACCATGTAGCGGGCACCGGTCTGCTTGCCCAGCCGCACCATGGAGGCCGGGTCCACCATGCCGCTGCTCTGCTGGTATTCGAGCTGCTGTTTGACGGCTGCGACCTTGCTCATGTCGACGAAGCGGAAGGTGCCAGAGCGCAGCAACTTGGTGCGGATGGTGTCGGTGATGGCCTCGGTATCGATGTGCTCGGAGGTCTTGTTACGGATGGAGTCCATAAACATCACCGGACGACCGCCTGCGGTGATCTCGCGGGTGGCCGGAGAGGCGAGCATGGAGTCTGCCATTTTGTCGGCGATGGCCTGCAGATCGCTTGAACCGTAATCGACGGTGACGGTTTCGGTTTCAGTGGGATCGCCATAACTGACGGTGGTGCTGGAGCAGCCCCCCAGCAGCAGGGTGCCGGTCAGGATCAGCAGGGCGTGATTCATTTTCATCAGTTGGATTCCTCAATCACTTCACGTACGTAAATCCGGTAACCCTGCGCCGCTGGGCTGGGTGCCAGGGCAGAGAGGGTACGGGTCTGATAGCCATGCAGCTTGATGGGGGTCCAGCCGCGGCCATCGCTGGCGACCTCCTGACCGGCCTCATCATACCAATAGAACATATATTGCAGCTTGTTATCGCCGCGCTGGGTGCTGGCGGCGGCCACATTGACCTGCAGCAGGCCGTTTTGCTGGCGGCGGCTGAGCTCAGTCAGGGTGACGTTGACATTCTGGTGCTGCTCCAGCGTGGGTGCGCTGCCCGCCGGGCCATAGAGCGCAATGCCGGAGGTATTGGTGGCGCAGCCGCTGAGCAGTAGCGCGAGCCCGAGGGCCAACCCGTATGCTTTCATCTTGCTCTCCTTAAATCGGGGTGAGTGGGGCAGCGCGTGGGCCTGCCCGTTAATCGTCTCGTTCATCTGCGTTGGCCATGTGTTCAAACATGTGTTCAAAGCGGCATCACCCGGGTGGTCAGACCGGCGCCGAGGCGTTGTACCCACACTAGGGTGGTGCGTCCCTTGTGGATGGTGAGCGGCAATTGCCGCTGGGCGGCACCGGCGCCCAAGGTGAGCTGAACGTTGCCTGCCGGCAACATCCCCTGCCAGCTGGCGGCCTGCGCCGGCAGTGTCAGCCAGCTGCGGGTATCGGCCCGCTCGGAGAGGGTGTTGAAGATCCCCACCAGAATATTGCCCACATCGCCCCCCTCTTTGGCGGCGGTGTGGCGCATCTGCTCCTTGGCCACCAGCCGCAGCGCCTGACGGGTCAGCATGCCCGGCAGCCGCTCTTGCAGATCTTTGGCGGCCAGCGCTTCCAGTCGCACCAGCTCGCTGGTCTGCTCGACCCGCTTGCCGACCTCTACCGTCAGCGGGCCTGTGTCGCTGGCCCGATTATCGTAATAAGGGATGGCGACGGTAAAGGTGCGAAAATCGCCGCGGGAGGTGGAGATGGGCAGCGGCAGGAACAGTTCCCGCCGCGCCGGGATCAAACCATCTTCAAACAGCACCACTAGCTGGCCTTGATCCTTGGCCAGCGGCGGCGCCTTGCGGCCCACCTTTTTTTCGGTCGCGCGGATCTCGTCCGGCGAGCCACGTAGCCGCGCCAGTCGCAGCAAGGCATCTTGCAGGCTGCGGTTGTCCGGCGCTATCTGGTAGCCGCGCTGATAGTCGACCCAGGCGTCGTTGAGATCCCCGGCCGCTTCATAGAGCACGGCGGAAAAATAGAAGGTGTAGGCGTTCTGAAAACCGTTCTTGACCTTGCCGATCAACCGGTCGAGATCCGGTGCGCCGCGCGACATCAGCTGGCGCATCTCGCCTTCTGTCACGGCCTCTTCGCTCTCATCCTTCGCCTTGCGCACCTCGTCGGCTCGTCGTTTCAGGGCCTGCTCCTGCACCTGATTGGCGCGGCGCACCTCCACCAAGGCGCCATCGGCATCACCCCGTTGCAGGTAGTTGAGTGCCAGATAGTGGTGCAGCATGGTGCGTTCGTAATCGGGAGTACGGTAGGCCATTGACTGATCGTTGGTAAGCAGGCTGCCCACTTGATCCAACCCCTGGCTCAGCCGATATTCGGCCTGATTGTCTTCCCACTGAAGGCGGCTGTCGGCGGCGGCGAGCGCCTGCTTGCTGCCGGCATCCTGGCCCGCCAGCCAGGCGATGCGCCCCTGTTCCAGGCGATCCAGCACAAAGGTGTCATCCCCGAGGGTGGAGTCACGCACCTCGGGCAGCGCCTCGGCGGCATGGCCGAGCAGCAGCTGGTTGCGCAGGGGCACCATCTGATCGGAGTAAGAGACGAACATATCCTGCCAGCGGGAGGCACAGCCCCCCAGCAACAGCAGAGAGCCGCAGAGCAGCAGGGCGCTGCGGCAGGTTGCGAGGTGGCGATTCATTACAGGCTGAGCAGCGGCCCCAGCGGCTCGCCGCCGACCAGATGCATGTGGATGTGGTAGACCTCCTGCCCGCCGTGGCGGTTGCAGTTCATGATGAGGCGGTAGCCATCTTCGGCGATCCCCGCCTCGGCGGCCAGCTTGCGGGCCACGGTGAACATCCGGCCCAGGGCCAGCTCATGTTCGGCTTCCACATCGTTGACGGTGGGGATCAGGATGTTGGGGATGATCAGAATATGGGTCTTGGCCTTGGGCTGGATATCCCGGAATGCGGTGACCAGATCGTCTTGATAAAGGATGTCGGCGGGGATCTCTTTGCGGATAATTTTGCTGAAAATGGTTTCATTCGCCATTGCTAACTCCCTTATATGAAAAAGAAAATTGAATTTTAGCCCCGAGAGGCTCCCGACAGGAGGCGAGCCGCTCCGCAAGTGTGACACAAGCCGACATTTGACACCGCCAATGCCCAATTCCCTTCAGTTACTGTTAAAAAGACCGATAGCCGGAGGGACGTCATCTGCACTGCCTGTTCAGGGTGGTCTGCAGGGTATCAAAAGGACGGGGTACTCAGGCAAGGGACTTTTGCATATACAGCGGGACAATAATGAAACAAACAATGTCAAATCTCTCCATTTTGCAGCGCGTCTATCTGGGCTTCGCTATTTTAGTGGCCGTGATGGTGGCCAGTTCACTGCTCACATTTCGCAGTCAGCAGACCCTGGGGAATGCGCTGGATCAGGTCACCCAGCAGTCGATGCCGCTGGTGATCGCCAGCAGCCAGACCCAGATCACCCTGCTCAGCGCCAACAAATGGCTGGGGGATGTGCTCACCGAGCAAGATCCCAAGCTGTTGCCCGCCGAGGTGGCGGAGTTAAAGCAGGCCAAGGCCGAGGTCGACAAGACGCTGGGCACCCTGCGCCAGCAGCTGGCTCATCATCCTGAGTTGCAGGGTGAGATGGGTGCCCTTGGCCAACAGGTCGACCGCTATCTGCAACTGACCGACACCCTGCCTGGTGAACACGAGGCGTTGCTGGCCCGACTGCACAAGGTCAATCTGGCCAAGGGGCAGTTTCAGGTCAGCCTGCCCCAGTTCAAGAAGAGTCTGGGTGACATGATGATCACCATCGACGATAGCTTCATCAAGATGCTCTCCGAGACCCTGACCACCAAACTCTCCGCCATCGAACTCTCCACCATGGATGCCCTCAACCAGACCATTCCGGCACCCATCGAAGGGGCGCTCAAGCGCAACAAGATGCAGATCGAAGGGTTCAACAGCACCATCAAGGATCTGCAGGGGGAGCTGAAGAATTTCGACAACGACATGGGCCACTATGTTCACGGCTTTGTGCGTGATACCACCGCCAGCGAGGGGGTGCTCTCCCAATATCTGGCGCTGATGAAGCAGCAAGAGCAGATGCGGGAGAAGAGCAAGCAGGCCAGTGCCTTGATCGTCGAGATCCAGCATCGGCTTGAGCAGATCACCGGCCAGAGCCAGCAGTTGATGGGCCAGAGCATTGCGCACGCCAGAGCGGTGCAGAGCCAGAGCACCCTGACCCAGGGGGCCAGCATTGTGGTCGCCATCCTGATCGCCATGCTGGTGGCCTACACCCTGGGCAAGGCCATTCGCCGTCCGCTCAAAGAGCTGCTGCAGGTACTGACCTGTGTGACCCGGGGCGACATGACCCAGCGCATCGGCTTTCGCAGCAACAACGAATTTGGTCAGTTGGCTAGCCAGATCAACCTGCTGATCGCCCAGATGGGGGAGGTGCTGGCCCAGCTTTCACAGGCATCGACCCAGCTTAACGATGCCGCTCACGGCAACCGCCACACCACCGAAGCGGTGCGGGCAGATCTGGAGAAACAGCGCCAGGAGACCGCCTCGGTCGCCGCGGCCATGACCCAGATGGAAGCCTCGGTGCGTGAAGTGGCGCAGGCGGCCAACCAGACCCTGGAGCGGGTGCAGGATGTGGAGAAGGCCTCCGAAATGGGGCGCAAGGTGATGGCGGGTAACATCACCACCACCCACCAGCTGGCGGGCAAGTTGCAACAGACCGGCAAGGTGATTGGCGATGTGAGCGCCATGAGCAGCCAGATCGGCAATATCCTCGATGTTATTCGCGGCATCGCCGAGCAGACCAATCTGCTGGCCCTCAACGCCGCCATCGAAGCGGCGCGGGCCGGCGAGCAGGGGCGCGGCTTTGCGGTGGTGGCGGATGAGGTGCGCAGTCTGGCGGGCCGCACCGCCCAGTCCACCAGCGAGATCCAGACCATGATCGAGAACCTGCAGCAGGGGGTCGCCAAGGCGGTGACCGTGATGCAGGAGTGCTCCCGCGAGATGGACAGCTGTGTCGATCAGAGCTCTCATGCCAACAACGCCATGGAGGAGGTGCAGGGGATCGTGGTGCTGATCAGCGACATGTCGAGCCAGATCGCCTCTGCCGCCGAGCAGCAGCAGGCCACCAGCGCCGATATCGCCAGCAACCTCAACCGCATCTCCGATATCTCGGATCTCAACTATCAGGGGATCGAGCGGGTGGCCGAGACCAGCCAGCAGCTGGACTCCCTTGCCGAGCAGCAGGAGAGCCTGGTCAAGCGCTTCCGTCTCATCGCCTGATGAGTCGGCACTTAAAACAACAAGGCCCTGCAGATGCGGGGCCTTGTTGTTAATGGGGTTAGCTGAGCGCTTAGGCGTAGGCGATCGCGCCCTTGCCCACACCTTCATAGGCGACAATCTTGACGAATTTATCGCCCACCATCTGCTTCACTTCGCGGGCGATGTAGCAGGCCAGCAGCTCGACCGTGGTATCGGTGTCGATCATCTCCACCTCGGCGGCGGGAATGGCCAGCTGGAACAGCCCTTGCGGTGCCACATATTTGAAACCCAGATGGTGATCACCCAGCTGGGCATTGGCGCGAGAGCTCAAGGAGAGCTCGGTCAGCGCCACCTTGTCCTCTTCGGTGCCGAGGTAGATATCGCCCCAGCGTTCGGCCCAGTTGAGTTCCAGTTCATCATCGCGCTCACCATCCACGTGGATCTCGATGGGAGAGCGGTGGCCGTGGGCGATGCGCTGGCAGTTGCCATCGTGCTTTTTCAGGCCGTGGCTGTAGTGGTAGAAGGCACCGGTGATCGCCTCCTGACGCAGGGTCAGGGAGAGATCCTTGATATTGTCCGGCAGCCGTTTGGCCAGTACCGCCAGCAGGTAGCGGGTCACCGACTCTTTATCGACATGGGGGGCAGGGATAAAGGCAAAGCCCTGGGTCGGGCAGCGCAGGTGGATGGAGCGCTCCGGGCGCAGCAGATCCACCGTGCTCTCGTCACCGTCCAGGGTCTCGATGTGGATCAGCGGGCAGCCGGTCGGCACCAGCAGCTTGTGATCCACCTCTTCATCGATGATCGATTTGATCAGCTTCTTTACCCGGCCAAAGTCCAGCAGCATGCTCATTTCGTTGAGCTCACCGCTCATTTCGATATCTACCAGCCAGCTCTCGCCCACCATGCCGCGGCGTTCGCACAGGTAGCTGGAGTCGATCACGGTCAAATCTCTTACAAATAACTTCATCAGTCAGGCCTTGCTATAGCGAAAGGGCAGTTTGCGATATTATGACTCGCGATTATCGGCAAAGGAACTGGAACCCCCCATGAACAAACTGCTTATCAAGAATGCCACCCTGGTCAACGAAGGCCGTATCTATGCTTCCGACGTATTGATTGAGGGGGAACGGATTGCCCGCATTGCACCCGATATCGAGGCGCCGGATGCACTGGTCATCGATGCCGCAGGTCGTCACCTGATCCCCGGAATGATCGATGATCAGGTCCACTTCCGGGAGCCGGGGTTGACCCACAAGGGCACCATCGCCAGTGAATCCCGGGCCGCCGTCGCCGGTGGCACCACCAGTTTCATGGAAATGCCCAACGTTAATCCCCAGACCACTACCCTCGATGCCCTCGAAGCCAAATACCAGATCGCCGCCAACTCCTCCGCGGCCAACTACAGCTTCTATCTCGGCGCCACCAACGACAACCTTGAAGAGATCAAACGGCTCGATCCCAAGCAGTCCTGCGGGGTCAAGGTGTTCATGGGCTCCTCGACCGGCAACATGCTGGTGGATAACCAGGAGACCCTGGCGGCTATCTTCCGCGACTGTCCGGTGATGATCGTCACCCATTGCGAAGACACCCCGACCATCGCCAAGGCGGAAGAGGCGGCGCGGGCCAAGTGGGGTGAGGATGTGCCGATGGGCGAGCATGGCCGCATTCGCAGTGACGAAGCGTGCTACAAATCCTCCAGCATGGCGGTGGCATTGGCCAAGCAGTACGGCGCCAAGCTGCACGTGCTGCATCTGACCTCCGCCAAGGAGCTGTCGCTGTTTACCGCCAGCCACGATCTGAGCGAGCTGAAAGACAAGAACATCACCGCCGAGGTGTGTGTCCATCATCTGTTCTTTAACGACACCGATTACGACACCCTTGGCAGCCAGATCAAGTGCAACCCGGCGGTGAAGAGTACCGCCGATCAACATGCGCTGCTCGATGCGGTGCGCAACGACGTGCTTGATATCATCGCCACCGACCACGCCCCCCACACCTGGGAGGAGAAGCAGAACAGCTACTTCAAGGCGCCGTCTGGCATTCCGTTGGTGCAGCACTCCCTGCAGGCACTGCTGGAGCTCTATCACAACGGCGTGTTCAGTCTGGAGACCATCGTCAAGAAAACCTCCCACGCGGTGGCCGAGCGCTTCCAGGTCGAGGATCGCGGTTATATCCGCGAGGGTTACTTCGCCGATCTGGTGCTGCTGGATCTGGGCAAGCCATTTGTGGTCAACGATGACAACATTCTCTACCACTGTGGTTGGTCGCCCTTCAATGGCTACCGCTTCCATAGCACGGTGGAGATGACTCTGGTGAACGGCCAGATCGCCTGGCAGAACGGTCAGGTCAGTGACGGGATTTTGGGCAAGCGGCTGACCTTTAACCGCTGATCGTTCGTAAAGCAAGCGAACGCACCATAGACGGGGTTTTGCTCTCTTTTCCTTGTTGACAGGGCGGGGTCATCTCCATAAACTCTGCCCCCGTCAGCCGAGCTGACTCCGTCGGTGTGTAGCGCAGCCAGGTAGCGCATCTGCATGGGGTGTAGAGGGTCGGAGGTTCGAATCCTCTCACACCGACCAAATTCCCCGGTAAAGGCCTTGTCAAACGACAAGGCCTTTTCTTTTGCGCGCAATTCGACGCACAGGTGCGAAGCCAGTGGTGGTGCGCGCTGGTCGCTGTTAGCGCGAGCAGATTGTGCAGTCACCGCGCTTTGTGGTGTAGTAACAACTCTGTTGCTCATTTGCCTGTAGAGGCCCCTCGTGTCTGCATCCGTATCTAAACCCTGTTGCCTGCTGATGCTCACCCTGCTGCTGGTGGGCTGCGCCACTCCCTACGAGAGTCAAAAGTCGTTCTGGAACGGCCAGACCGGTTTCTCCCAGACCCGGCTTAGCCCTGACAAGTGGCAGCTGGAGTTTGTCGGCAACGACCTGGTGGACAGAGAGACCGCCCGCAAATATGTGCTCAAGCGGGCAGGGGAGTTGGCGCTGGCAGAGGGCTACTCCTGGCTCAAGGTCGATGAGCTGACCATTACCCGCGATGCCGTCAGCGTGACCCCATCACGGCCGGTCTTCGGTTTTGACGAAGATGAGCCGGATCTCTTTATGGCCCAGATGCAGGTGCAGCACCGTATCTCGGCGCTGCTCACTTTCCGTTTGTTGCGACAGGCTGTCGATCAGCAGAGTCTGTCTGCTAAATATCTGGCAGAAATAAAAACAAGCAGTGATTAATAGTGCCTTTTTGCAAGATCCATATCACATACACCTAATGACAGCATAAAATTCTAGTCAAGCCTCTGGATTTAGCCCCTGCTTTTAGGCATTCTCCCAGCATACCGGCCGCCAGGAATCAACGGCCCGGATCACAAAAACGGACTGTAGTGGCTCCCACGCCATTGTTTACGGCTTGCACCAATCAAACCCGGGACTCCCCCATGAAAATGAATAAACTGACGGTTGCCATTCTCATCGCCATGATGTTTGGCATCCTAACCGGCCAGGGCTATCGCATGTTTGCCGCAGATCAGGCTGCGGATTTTGCCAATAACATCACCATCCTCACCGATATCTTCCTGCGACTGATCAAGATGATCATCGCCCCGCTGGTGTTCACCACGCTGGTGGTCGGCATCGCCAAGATGGGCGATACCCGCACTGTCGGCCGTATCGGCGCAAAAACCCTCGGCTGGTTCATGCTGGCCTCCCTGATGTCCCTGAGCCTGGGTCTGGTGATGGTGACCTGGATGCAGCCGGGTGTGGGTCTCTCCCTCTCCCTGCCCAATGACACCGCCAGTTCAGGGATTGCGGCCGGTGCCATTAGCCTGAAAGATTTCGTGACTCACGCCATTCCCAAGAGCGTGGTCGAGGCGATGGCCACCAACGAGATCCTGCAGATCGTGGTGTTCTCGCTGTTCTTCGGTCTGGCTGCCGCCGCGCTCGGCGATCTGGCCAAGCCGGTGGTGGTGCTGATGGCCAGCGCCGCCGAGATCATGCTGAAAGTGACCGGTTACGTGATGAACTTTGCGCCGTTCGCGGTATTCGGTGCCATCGCCGCCATGGTCGCCAAAGAGGGGCTGGGTATTCTGGTCACTTACGGCAGCTTTATGGCCCAGTTCTACATCGCGCTGGCCTGCCTCTGGCTGCTGCTGATCGCCATGGGCAGCATTTTCCTGCGTGGTCGCGTCATCAAGCTGCTGGCGATGATCCGCGAACCCATCCTGTTGGCCTTCTCTACCGCCAGCTCTGAAGCTGCCTATCCGAAGACCCTGGATCGTCTGGAGAAGTTTGGTTGTGACAAGCGCATCGCCAGCTTCGTGCTGCCTATGGGTTACTCCTTCAACCTCGACGGCTCCATGATGTACTGCACCTTCGCGGTGATGTTCATCGCCCAGGCGTATGGCATCGAACTCTCCATGGCCCAACAGATCACCATGCTGCTGCTGCTGATGGTCACCTCCAAGGGGATGGCCGGGGTACCGCGCGCCTCCCTGGTGGTGATTGCCGCCACCCTCAACCAGTTCCATATTCCGGAAGCGGGCATCCTGCTGCTGCTGGGTATCGACCACTTCCTCGACATGGGCCGCTCTGCCACCAACGTGCTGGGTAACGCCATCGCCGCCAGCGTGGTTGCCAAGACCGAAGACAGTCTGGGCGAAACCGACGCGCTGGGTGACGGTGAACCGGCCAAGGCATAACCATGGCTTGAGCTGACCACAAGGTTGGTTGGTTGCACGAAAAATCCCCGTCATCACCATGACGGGGATTTTTTTATATGGCGGGTTTTAGAATCCCGAGCCCGGTTGCTGCAAAAATGCCGCCTCTTCCGGCGTGCTGGTGCGACCCAGTATGTCGTTGCGATGGGGGAAGCGGCCAAAGCGCTCGATGATCACCTGATGGCGGCGGGCAAAGTCGGCAAATCCTGCGAAGGTCGCTTGCGCTGGTGTACCGGCCTGCTCTGCCGCCAGTGCCTCGAACAGGGCCACGCTTCTGGTCTGTTGTTCGCGGGATTCGGCATGCTCCAGCGGCAGATAGAAGAAGACCCGCGCCAGTGGCGAGAGGGATGTATCTGCCCCGATAGACACCCCTTTCAGGCAGAGATCCCGTGCCAGCGGATCCTGGGCAAAGGCTGCTGGCGTGCCGCGATGGATATTGCGGGGCAGCTGGTCGAGCAGCAGGATCAGCGCCAGCCTGCCGTCCGGTAGATCGGCCCAGTGGGCGAGGGAGCCCTCGGCTGCGGCCTGTGTCAGCTCGCCGAAGCGGCTGGCCAGCAGAGCATCCGTTTCGCTGCTTTTTCCCCACCAGAGGGGGGCTTGCCGTTTGGCCCGGATGGCGTCATTGGCCTCGTCGCCAAACCAGAGATCGAGCAGAGGTTGCCAGGGTTGCATGGGAACTCCTTGGATGTGATGCAGAGGGAACCGAGATCAAGAGGAAACCAAGATCAAATGGCTCTGGGATGCTGCCGAAGCGGCGGCTTCTCGTTACACTGTGCCATCTTTTGCCGCAAATAATGACCCTTTGATGGCAGGCGCCCGTTTATCGGCGCAGCCTGTGACGATAGCCCGCCGGCACCCTGACTCCTGCGGTTCGGGATGACGGTGGCGGGTGGCGATGCCAAGGGGGGTTACCACTGATATAAGGAATCTTTGATATGGCCGGAACCAGTTTGTTGGCCCTGCTCGATGATATCGCCAGCGTGCTCGATGACGTGGCGCTGATGACCAAGGTGGCGGCCAAAAAGACCGCAGGGGTGCTGGGGGACGATCTCGCCCTCAACGCGGAGCAGGTCTCCGGGGTGCGGGCCGAGCGGGAGCTGCCGGTGGTGTGGGCGGTGGCCAAGGGCTCATTTCGCAACAAGCTTATTCTGGTGCCCGCCGCCATCGCCATCAGTGCGCTGGTGCCCTGGCTTATCACCCCGCTGTTGATGCTGGGGGGCGCCTACCTCTGCTTTGAGGGGGCCGAGAAGCTGGCCCACAAGTTCCTGCCCCATGAAGCGAGCGAGGGTGAGGCACACGCCGACCCCATTCCCGACGATCTGGTCGCTTTTGAGCAGCAGAAGGTGAAAGGGGCGATCCGCACCGATTTTATTCTCTCTGCCGAGATCATCGTCATCGCCCTTGGCACGGTACAAGGGGCAAGCCTCGCCCTGCAACTCTCGGTGGTGGCGGGCATCGCCTTGCTGATGACGGTGGGGGTCTACGGGTTGGTGGGGCTGATCGTCAAGCTCGACGACATTGGTCTGCATCTGTTGCAAAAGCCCGATGGCAGCGCCCTGCGCCGCGCGGTGGGGCAGGGGCTGCTGGTGACGGCGCCACGTCTGATGCACCTGCTGGCACTGGTCGGCACCATCGCCATGTTTATGGTGGGGGGTGGCATTCTGGTGCATGGCTGGCCTTTTGCCCATCACCTGATTGAAGGCGCTGCCGCCGTTGTTGCCACTCTGCCCACCGTGGGGGCCGTGCTGGCAGCGGTGACACCGACCCTGCTCAACGCCGTGGCCGGTGTGGTGGCTGGTCTGCTGCTGGTTGCGGTGATGACCCTGGTGAGCCGCCTTGCCCCGGCCAAGGGATAAATGAGCTTGCAGGCCATTGTCTCTTTTTCTCTTTTCATTTTTCTGCCTTCGGGCTTGTTCTGTCTGCGGGACGCGGGGCCTCGGGCCCGGTGCCCGCAGGCCTGTTGCGCCTCCCGATAAAGGCCTTTGCGAGAAGCTATGTATCAACAACAGTGGAATAACGACCATATCTACCCGGGCCTCGACAGCCCCGAGCTGGAAGCGGACATGAGTGCCGCCCGCGGCGCGCTGGAGCAGCTTGCCAGCTATATGACGGGTCTGGACGAGGTGCGCGGTGATGATGCCGCGCTACAGGATTTTTTGCGGGAAGTGCGGCTGCGCGCCCGTGATATCCGCCATATCGGCTGGAACGTCGCCATTCTGGCTGCGTGTCGCGGTAGCCAAGATGCGCGGGATCCGCAGGCCAAACAGCTGGCGTCCCGTGCCCGCGCCCTCAATGCCGATCTGTTCAAGACCCTGGCGCCGGTGGAAGATCTGATGCTGGCGCTGCCGGAAGAGGAATTCGTCGAACTGATGAGAGAGCCGCTGCTCGGTGAGGAGGCGTACCGCTTGCGCCATGAGCGTCGCTTGCAGGATCAGCGCCTGCCGGTGGAGGCGGAGCAGCTGGTGATTGGTCTGGGCACCGATGGCCTGCACGGCTGGGGCAACCTCTACAACGATCTGGTGGGCAAGATCCGCTTAACCATTGATGGCCGCGAGATGGGGCTGGCCGAGGCGAGCAATCAGCTCTCCAGCCCGGTGCGCGCGTTGCGTCTTGAGGCGTTTGATGCCATCAGTGCCGGTTGGCAAGGGGAGCAGGAGACGGTCGCCGCCATCCTCAATGCCCTCAACGGCTGGCGGCTGGAGCTGGCCCGCCAGCGCGGCAAAACCCGTTTGCTCGATGCGCTGGATCTCTCTTGCCACCAGAGCCACATCGAGCGCACCACCCTCGATGCCCTGATGAGCGAAACATACCGGGCCCGTGGGCTGGGTCAGCGCGCCTTGGGGCTGATGGCCTCGCGGCTCGGCCTTGACGAGCTGGGGCCGGAGGATCTCTTTGCGCCGCCTCCGGCTGCTAGCAGCCGCGACATTCCTTTTGATGAGGCGATCGCGCTGATTGCCGATGCCTTTAGCCGTTTCGATCCCGAAATGGGGGAATTTGCCCGCATGATGGCCGAGAAGGGGTGGATTGATGCGGCCCCCACGCCAAATCGCCGCACCGGCGCCTATTGCACCAAGTTTGCCGCGCCGGTGGAGCCGCGGGTGTTTGTCACCTATGCCGGTACCATGGATAACGTCATCACCCTGGCACACGAGCTGGGTCACGCCTGGCACAACTGGGTCATTCGCGACCTGCCGATGAGCCAGCGCAGCTACCCCATGACGCTGGCCGAAACCGCCTCCATCTTCGCCGAAACATTGGTGCGCAGCGCTCTGTTTGAACTGGCGCAAAGCCCGCAAGAGCAGCTGGCCATCGCCTGGGCGGAAGCCGACGGCGCCGCCACCTTCCTGGTCAATATCCCGGCCCGCTTCGATTTCGAGCAGACGCTGGTAGCGGAGCGTGCTGATGGCTACGTGTCTGCCGAGCGGCTCAAGGTATTGACCGATGAGGCGTGGGGGCGCTGGTATGAGGGGAGCCTGACCCGCTATCACCCGATGTTTTGGGCCGCCAAGGCGCACTTCTCCATCGCGGGGCTCGGCTTTTACAACTACCCCTATCTGTTTGGCTATCTGTTCAGCCTCGGGGTCTATCAGCAGTTGATGAGCCGCAAAGCGGCAGGGGAAGAGAACGTGGCAGAGGCCTACCGCGCCTTGCTGCGCGATACCGGCCGGATGAGCGCCGAAGATCTGGTGGCCAAACATCTGGGGCAGGATATCCGTGAGGCTGCCTTCTGGCAGGGGAGTCTGGCACAGGTAGCGCAGGCGGTAGAGCGCTTCGCACAGCTGCCCGCCTGATTGGCTGAGTGGTGATGTGAGTCACAGGCCCCCGGACAGTTTTGCTGTCCGGGGGCCTGTTGGTTATGCCTGCTCCTGCTTTGGTTGGACCGGGCCGACCAGCAATGGCTTGGTCTGGTGGGTCAGATCCGGTTGGTAGCCGTTGAAGAAGAGGTTGAGCACCACCGAGCTGATGGTAGCCAGCAGGATGCCGCTATGGACCAGTGGTTGCAGCGCTGCCGGAAAGTGCTGGAAGAAGTTCCCCGAGACAGTCGGGATCATGCCAAGACCGAGGCTGATAGCGACAATGTAAAGGTTGTGGCGATTGCCGTTGTAATCAGCACGGGCCAGGATGCGAATGCCGGTCGCCAGCACCATGCCAAACATCACTATGCCAGCGCCCCCCAGTACGAAAGGAGGGATGGAGGCAACCATCAATGACATTTTTGGGATCAGGCCAAAGGCGAGCAAGATCCCTCCCGACATCACGCAGACCCAGCGACTCGACACACCGGTCACGCTTACCAGCCCGATATTTTGGGAAAAGGAGGTGTGGGGAAAGCTGTTGAAGACCCCGCCGATAATGGTGCCGATGGCATCAACCCGTAGCCCGCGCACTATGTCGCCGCGACTGGCCGGATGGCCGACGATGTCGCCAAGGGCCAGAAACATTCCCATCGATTCGATAAAGGTGATGAGCATGATCACCGTTAGGGTGGCGATGGAGATAGGGTCGAAGGTGGGCCAACCAAAGGCGAACGGCACTATGGGAGCAAACCAGGCCGCGTCGCCAAGGCCATCAAGGCTCACTTCGCCCATACCGATGGCCACCACGAAGCCGAAGATGATCCCCAGCAGCACCGAGATATTGCTGAAAAAACCCTTGGTGAAACGGGTCACCAGCAAGATGAAGGCGAGCACCGCAAAGCTGGTGCCGATATAGCGCAGGCTGCCATATTCCGGATTGCCCTTGCCCCCCGCCATCCAGTCGATCCCCACCTGCATGATGCTGATCCCGATGGAGGTGATGACCACCCCGGTCACGACGGTGGGGAAGAGTGGCATCAGTCGGCCGATCAGCGGCACCAGCAGGGTGGAGATGATACCGGCGGCGATGGTGGCGCCAAAGATGCCGGTCAGCCCCAGATCCGGGTTGGCACCGATGGCCAGCATTGGCATCACGGCGGCAAAGGTGACCGACATGATGACCGGCAGCCGGATCCCGGCAAAGCGGCCAATCCCGACACATTGCAGCAGGGTGACGATGCCACAGCAGAAGAGATCAGAACTGATCAGATAGGATATTTGATCCTTGGGCAGCCCCAGACTGCCGCCAATCACCAGTGGCACCGCCACGGCACCGGCATACATCACCAACACATGTTGCAGGCCCAGGGTAAAGAGCTGGCCCATGGGGAGCATGCGCTCCACTTCATCCACCGGGCACTTGCGCGTACCCGGTCGGGGGGAGGGGGGATTGGTCTCGTTCATGAACACAGCACTCCTTGAAGCCCGCGCAACCGCCACAGGCAAGATAGTGAAAGCCGCAGCTTTCCCGGTCATTGATAGCGAGCATGGTCTGACGTACCCGATCCATCCGCAGGTGTGATGAGGGGATCTGGTGCTGGCCTTGGTCAGTGCACAAAACATGCACAACTCCGGTCATGAGCGAAAACGTTTGGCTGTAACGCCTTGTTTTTGTGGGGTGAGCCACATCCCGGCCTAATAAATGTTCTGGTCAGGGGGCGGGAGTGCGCAGCGGCATCTCAGATTGGTAAGCGTTTTATCATTATCGGTCTGGCGATCTCACTTTGATAGCTGCGGCCGGGCAAGAGCCTGATGGCGCCCCCTTGCCCCACGATGTAATCAGGGGGCAGGGCGTGATCCAAAGCAAGAAAGTGCGATGTTTTGGTGGCGCACGGGGCCGCCGCTGGGGTAGTTTCGATAAAACCGACACAGATCCTGAGGTCTTATCCATGATCATCTATCTGCATGGCTTTGATGCCACCAGCCACGGCAATCACGAAAAAGTGCTGCAGTTGCAGTTTATTGATGATGATGTGCGTTTCGTGCACTACAGCACGGTTCATCCCCGTCATGACATGAGCCACCTGCTCAAGGAAGTGAAGAAGCAGCTCGACATGAGTACCGATCCCAAGCCGCTGATCTGCGGTGTGGGGCTCGGTGGCTACTGGAGTGAGCGGATCGGCTTTCTGTGCGGCATTCGCCAGGTGATTTTCAACCCCAACCTCCATCCGGCAGAGACCATGCAGGGCAAGATCGACCGGCCAGAGGAATATGACGATATAGGCACCAAGTGTGTAACTGAATTTCGTAAGAAAAATTCAGGAAACTGCCTGTGCATCCTTTCCGTTCAGGATGAAGTGCGCGATAATCGGGACACTGAACGTGAATTGAAGAACTATTACGACATTGTGTGGGATGAGCGCGAGACCCATAAATTCAAGAATATCTCGCACCATCTGCAGCGGATGAAGGCCTTCAAAGAAGCTTGAATCATCACGTCGACCGATTTCGTTTTAGGGAGCCACTGGCTCCCTTTCGTTTTGAGGAACCAAGGAAAAATCATCATGATGAATATTGTCGTTGTCGGCGGCGGCGCCGGTGGTCTGGAGCTGGCCACCAGTCTGGGTCGCAAGCTGGGCAAGAAGAACAAGGCCAAGATCACCCTGGTTGATCGTAACCGTACCCACTTGTGGAAGCCGTTGCTGCACGAAGTGGCCACCGGCTCCATGGACGCGGGCATCGATGCCCTGAGCTACCAGTCCCATGCCAAGAACCACGGGTTTGATTTCCAGCTCGGCACCCTGACCGACATCCAGCGCGACGAAAAGCGCATCGTGCTGGCACCGATCCATGACGAAAATGGCGAGATCGTGGTCAATGAGCGCGCCGTGCCTTATGACATGCTGGTGATGGCCATCGGCTCTGTTTCCAACGATTTCAACACCAAGGGGATCAAGGATCACTGCATCTTCCTCGATAGCCCCTCCCAGGCGCACCGTTTCCACAACAGCATGATGAACCGCTTCCTGCAGTTCGCCACTGAATACCAGCCGGGTGACAAGGTGAAGATCGCCATCGTCGGCGGCGGCGCCACCGGTGTTGAACTCTCTGCCGAGCTCTACAACGCGGTTGAGCAGCTTTATGCCTACGGCTTCAAAAACCTCACGGCCGATAGTTTGAAAGTGACACTGGTGGAAGCGGGCCCCCGCATCCTGCCTGCCCTGCCGGAGCGTATCAGCGGCGCCGCCCATCAGGAGCTGGTCAAGCTGGGGGTGGACGTGCGTACCGCCACCATGATCACCGAAGCGACCAGCGAAGGTCTGCACACCAAGGATGGCGAGCTGATTGAAGCGGATCTGATGGTGTGGGCCGCCGGTATCAAGGCGCCGGACTTCATGAAGGATATCGCTGGCCTTGAGAGCAACCGCATCAATCAGCTGGTGGTGAAAGAGACTCTGCAGACCACCCGTGACGAGAACATCTTCGTGATCGGTGACTGCGCCGCCTGCCCGCAGCCGGATGGCAAGTTTGTGCCGCCGCGTGCCCAGTCTGCCCACCAGATGGCCAGCCAGGCGTTCAAGAACATTCTGGCCAAGATGAACGGTGGCGAGATGAAGCCTTACCTCTACCACGACCACGGTTCGCTGGTGTCCCTGAGCCGCTTCTCCACCGTGGGCAGCCTGATGGGTAACCTGATGCGTGGCTCCATGATGGTGGAAGGCTACATGGCGCGTATGGTCTACATCTCGCTGTACCGGATGCACCAGGTCGCCCTGCACGGCTACGTCAAGACCGGCCTTATCATGCTGGTGGGCCGCATCAACCGCGTACTGCGCCCGACCCTGAAGCTGCACTAAGCAGAATTCAGAATGGAAAAAGGAGAGACTATGGTCTCTCCTTTTTTATCGGCGCTTGTCAGGGAAAAAGGGAGCTATTGGCCCAGATAGGTGCGATCGAAGAAGGTGTTGACCCAGTGGGGACGGTAGATGGCCAGCACCGTCATCGCCATGCCGTTGAGCAGGGCTTCGGGGAACAGCAGCAGTGGCCAGATGGAGAGGTAATCCGCCGTGATGGTGTGCCAGGGGTAGCTGTCGCTCAGCCCCATCAGCAACGCGCTGGCCGCCACCTTGACCGAGATGGTGATGGCGCCGCCGAGAAACGCCGCCACGAAGATATAGACAAAGAGATGGCGTGGCAGCCAGGCCCAGCTGGCCAGAAACAGCAGCCAGCTGGTAGCCACCGGCAGGGCGATACCAAGCAGCGCTTGCCAGCCAAAGTCAGCCAGATTGGTGACCCCGAAGTAACCGAGCACCAGCAGGGTCAGACAAGGGGCGAGCAACGCCAGTCGCCAGCCCAGCAGCAGGGTGAGGGTGGTGAGCCCGAGAAAATGCACTTCCAGCCCCTCATGCAAACCGGCCCGCAAATACCAGAGAGGAACGAGAGCGATGGCACTGCCGAGCAACAGGTGCTGATAGAGTGGGGTGCCATGGAGGGTTTGCCACAAAGAGCGGCGCAGGCTAAAGGCCAGTAGTACCAGCCAGATCAGGAGGGCGGCGAGTTGTCCTTCACTCATCTTGTCGTCCATTCATGCAGTAAGGGGTGACTCCGGGCGGCCTTCCTGACCTGCCCATAGCAAAGCAGGCTGACGAGTCAGCCTGCTTTCACCATCAATATTTGACGTTGTGATGGTACTTGCCGAGGATGCCCTTGACCCGTTCCATGACCTCTTTGCTGGGGGGCTTGATCCCGCTCAGCTCGTAAGGGTCGCCCAACACATCCCACTTGTGTTTGCCCAGTTCATGGTAGGGGAGCAGTTCGATCTTCTCGACGCTGTCGCCCAGTTCGGCGATAAACTGGCCGAGCCCTTCGGCGCTCTCTTCATCGTCGCTCCAGGTTGGCACCACCACGTAGCGGATCCAGATAGTCTTGCCTTTGGCGGCCAGATAGCGGGCAAACTCCAGGGTATAGCGGTTGCTGACGTGGGTCAGCGGAATGTGTTTATCGTCATTGATCTGCTTGATGTCGAGCAAGACCAGATCGGTATGTTCAAGCAGCTTGTCGACCTGTTCATCGAGATGACGGACGAAGCCGTTGGTGTCGAGGCAGGTGTGAATACCCTGCTCTTTACAGGCGGCAAACAGTTCGGTGATGAAGGCCGGTTGCAGCATGGCTTCACCGCCGGAGGCGGTCACCCCGCCGCCAGAAGCGTTCATGAAGTGACGATAGCTGGTGATGTCCTTCATCAACTCCGGCACTGTCACTTCACGACCACCCTGGGTATCCCAGGTATCGCGATTATGGCAGTACTTGCAGCGCATCAGGCAGCCTTGCATGAATACGATAAAGCGTATTCCCGGACCATCGACAGTGCCGCAGGTTTCAACGGAATGGATCCGGCCAAGGGTGCCTTGAGATGCGGCCGGTTGGCTGATTTCAACGGCTGGGATCCGATTAATGACAGTCATAGACAACTCCAACGATTCGAGCAGGACGTTATTTTATTACATAAACCCCTATTGATCCTACACCTTTAGTCTGGCGCCCGGCTGCCGAGCAGCTGCTCAAGGGCCTTGACGGTGAGCGGGCGGCTGGTGAGGTATCCCTGATAATGCTGGCATCCCAGCCCTTTGAGGATGGCCAGCTGCGCCTCCTCTTCCACCCCTTCGGCGGTGACGGTAAAGCGGAATACCTGAGCCAGGTCGAGGATCGCCTTGACGATGGCCCTGTCCTGTTCGCTGTGCACCAGGGTCTGAATGAAGCTTCTGTCCAGCTTCACCTCATCGGCGGGCAGATCCCGCAAATAGGCCAGTGACGAGTAGCCGGTGCCAAAATCATCGATGGAGATGAGGATACCCAGCTCCTTCAATTGGCGCATTCGGGCTATGCTCTCGCGCCGATTTTCCAGCACCACCGATTCGGTCACCTCCAGCAGCAGGCGGGAGGGGGGCACGCCGGTATCGCGCAGTATGTACTCCACCTGTTGCACGAAGCCCTGGGTGTGGAACTGGCGGGCACTGACGTTGACCGACAGATGGGGGATCTGCAAGCCACGGTTGAGCCAGAAGCTGTATTGGGCGCAGGCGGTTTTCATCACCCAGTAGCCAATCTCGAGGATCAGGCTGGTCTCCTCGGCGATGGGGATAAACTCGGCGGGCGGCACCATGGTGCCATCGCTACGCTGCCAGCGCAGCAGCGCCTCTATGCCCGACAGCGAGCCATTATCGACCCGGTATTGCGGCTGGTAGTGCAGGTGCAGCTCGTGATGACGCAGGGCATCGCGCAGCTCATTGGTGAGGGTCAGCCGGTTCTTCTCGTGCTGGGCCATCGCCTCGGTGAAGAAGACATAGTTGCCCTGACCGGCTCGCTTGGCCATGTGGGTCGCGGTGTCGGCCTGTTGCATCAGGATCAGATGATCCGTCTCGTTGCTGGAGAAGAGGCTGATCCCCACCGAGGCGCTGCAGTGCAGCTTGTGATCGCCGATGTCGAACGGGGTGCGAAACAGCCCCATCAGCTCGCGGGCAAAGTGCTCGGCCAAAATTTTGGCGGTGACTGCCCCCTGTCCAAGCTGGGTAAAGAGCAGGGCAAACTCATCCCCTGAAATGCGCGCCTGCACCAGATTGTCCTGGGGAAGATCCTGGAAACGCAGCACCACTGCCTGCAGCAGTTGATCGCCACAGGCGTGGCCGAGGGAGTCGTTGATCGACTTGAAGTTATCGAGATCCAGCAGCAGCAGGGCGCCCCACTGACCACTGGGTTCGCTCAGGGTTTGCTGCAAAATCGTGTTGAGGCTGCGCCGATTACGCAGGCCACAAAGCTCGTCATAGTAGGCAAGCTGCTCGATGTGCCTGGCCGCCTCTTTCTCTTGAGTGATGTCGTAGAAGCTGCAGATGAAATGGCTCAGCTCCCCCAGATCATTGTTGACGCCACTGACCATCAACCGGATTGGCAACAGGTGGCCATCCCGGTGCAGGCAGCGCTCTTCTCCGAGCCAGAATGCCTGCTCGGTGACGGTGCGGGTGACATCCACCCTCAGGTTATCCCCGTAGTAGGTGGGGCGCAGTTTACGAATGGAGTGACCGATCACCTCAACGTCACTGAATCCGGTGATCCGGCTGAAGGAGTGGTTAACCTTGAGAACGATGCCGCTCTGATCCATCACCAGCAGACCATCATGGGTATTGAAGGCCACTTCCGCCAGCCGCAGGGCGTCGTCGGCAGCCAGACGCTGCAGCTCGATAGCGGCCCGCTCGTGCTGGCTGCTCAGCAAGTCGAGCAAGGTGTCAGGATCGCTCAACGGCGTGTCTAGCAGCAGAGTGAGCTGCCCGATCGGGGTACTATCCGGGCCATGTAGTGGAATGCCTATATAAGCGCTGGCATTGAGGGCCAGTAAGCGCGGCGCTTTGGGGTAGCGCAATGGCAGATCTTCCACATAGATAGCCTTGCCATGCTGGAACAGCTCCAGGGCAGGACCGGGATCTAGCTGGATAGGTTTACGGGGGCATAATGCCTCTTCGTTACAGACGTAGCGGGGAATAATCCAGAGTTCCTGGCCGCGGGGCTGAAACTCGCCGACCCAGCCAATGCGAGCACCGCTGGTGGCCATGGCCCAGTGAACCAGGGTTTCGCAATAACGGATCCCGGTCAGGTGATTGAGCTCGGCAGGCAATGCCAGTTCAGGCTCCTGCTGGCTGGGCTGCCAGTTGCCGAGCAACTGGGCACAGTGGCGAACCAGCAGCAACATATCGTCACTGAATGGCGTGGGGTCGAGATATTCCAGACTCAGCACCCCGAACAGCTTGTCCTGCTCCAGCAGGGCGCCATCGAGGCGCGAGCGAACACCGGCACTGGTCAGATAGAGATGGTTGCTCAGCATCGGCTGGTGGGCCGCTTCCGAGAAGCTCAACGATTTGCGGGTGCGCAGGGCGCGAATATAGCGGCTGTCCCCGCGAATGGGGTAGAGCGCCTCGACCCCCAAGGTGAACACCGGGGTGAGCTGCTCGCAGCCCAGATCGCCATTGGCCTGATAGTGCCAAAGGATGAGCCGATCGGCCCCCAAACTCTCTTTAAGGGCCTCAAGCAGCAGCGCATACTGCTGCTGGCTCGCCATCTGGCTGAGCCGTGGCAACTGCAAGCCCAGATCGGCAACCGGCGCTTGTCGCAGGTTTTGCAGGCAGATGAGCCAAAAGCCATCCTGCTCGTGGGCAAGGGCGATGTGCCACAGCTGGTTGGCAAAGCGCACTGTGATCTTGCCGCCCTGGCCATTGGCCAACAGTTGTTCAATGGGCAGTCGCAGGGCATCGGGCAGCTGGGCAGGCCAGGGGGCGCGCGGCTCGTCGAGCCAGTAGAGCGGGGTTTGCATCACGTCGGTCAGGGCGACCAGCCGTTGACTGCGCAGATCCAGCCGGAAAAAGAGCGGCGTCTGGAGGGCAGGAGGAAGATGACTCAGTGCGGTAGACGACATGAACAAACAACATCCTGTTAAACAACTGTCGGGGTTGCAAGAATACTGCAAAATTGTGTGAAACAAAATTTCATTGAATTCTAAATTAGAAAAGTCTAATTTATTGCCAATTATCACGTATGAGGAGTCTTGCAGATGAAACGGATCCTGATTATCGGTGGTGTCGCGGGGGGCGCATCGGCAGCGGCTCGCGCTCGTCGTTTGAGTGAAGAGGCTGAGATAGTAATGTTCGAGCGGGGCGAATTTGTCAGCTTCGCCAACTGCGGTCTGCCCTACCACATCGGGGGCGATATCCCCAATCGGGATGCCTTGTTGCTGCAGACTCCCCAGAGTTTCAAGCGCCGTTTCAACGTCGATGTGCGGGTGTTCCACGATGTGATCGAGATCGACAAGGCGGGCAAGACCTTGCTGGTGCGCAACCTGCAAACCGGTGAAGAGCAGCGCGAGCATTACGATGTGCTGTTGTTGAGCCCGGGGGCGGCGCCGATCCGTCCTCCTTTCCCCGGCATCGACAGCCCCCATGTCTATACCCTGCGCAATATCCCGGACATGGATCGCATTCTGGCGGGCCTGCACCACGATCAGCCGCGCCACGTCACCGTGGTGGGAGGCGGCTTTATCGGGCTGGAGATGATGGAGGCGCTGCACCAGCGCAAGCTGGATGTCACCCTGCTGGAGCTGGCCGATCAGGTGATGGCACCGGTGGACAAGGAGATGGCCAACATGCTCCATGCCCGCATCCGCGAAGAGGGGATCGATCTGCGGCTGCGCACCGGCCTCTCCGCCATCGAGAGTCTGGATCTGCCTGCCGAGAAGACCTCCGCCGTGCCGACCGCCAACAGCGGTGGCCTGCGTCTGACCCTCAATGACGGTTCACACCTTGATACCGGTCTGCTGATCCTCGCCATCGGCGTCAAACCGGAAACCCTGCTCGCCGCCAAGGCGGGGCTGGAGCTGGGCCCGCGTGGTGGCATCAAGGTGGATGCCGGGATGCGCACCTCGGATCCCTTTATCTATGCGGTGGGGGATGCGGTGGAAGAGACTGATTTTGTCACCGGCGAGTCTGTGCTGATCCCGCTGGCGGGCCCGGCCAACCGGCAGGGACGCATCGCCGCCGACAACATGCTGGGCCGCAGCGAAACCTATAAGAAGACCCAGGGCACGGCCATCTGCAAGCTGTTCGATCTGGCGGTGGCCAGCACGGGCCTCAACGAGAAGCGACTGGTACAGCTGGGGCTGCCGTTCGAGAAGGTCTATGTCCACCCGGGCAGCCACGCCGGTTACTACCCGGGGGCCCATCCGGTCAGCCTCAAGCTGCTGTTTGCCCCGGATGGCAAGATTTATGGCGCACAGGCCATCGGCAAGGATGGCATCGACAAGCGCATCGACGTACTGGCGGTGGCCCAGCGTGCCGGTCTCACCGTGTTTGACCTGCAGGATCTGGAGCTCACCTATGCGCCGCCCTTTGGCTCGGCCAAGGATGTGATCAACATGGCGGGCTTTGTGGCGAGCAACCACCTGAAGGGGGACACCCTGCTCTGCCACGTGGCCGAGGTGCAGGCCCGCAACCCCCATCAACTGGTGGTGGATGTGCGCAACGGCCCCGAGCTCGACAAGCTGGGCCGCATCCCCGGTGCCCTGCATATCCCCCTCGACGAGTTGCGTGGTCGCCTCCATGAGCTGCCCAAGGACAAAGAGCTGCTGATCAGCTGTCAGGTTGGGTTGCGCGGTCACGTCGCTTGCCGCCTGCTGAGCCAGCACGGCTTTAAAGTGAAGAATCTCTCCGGCGGTTTCAAAACCTGGCAGATGGCCACCGCCGAGTAACCGTTTTATTTCTGTGCCTGTTTGCCCCTCTCCCTTGTGCGTGCAAGATGAGGGGCTTTTTGTCTCTGCAGTTTGCCCTCCTTGCATCCCCCCTTGTTGCGGCAATATTTCGACACACTTTTTTTCCTGTGCCGGACAAAATTAACGTTTTGTTCAGGGGATGGGTGTTATAACCCCTGCCTCGTTCATGATGAACCGTGTAGTAGGGAGAGTGACATGCTGGATATGCTGATGGCCATTTGGCATCAGGATTTTGACGCCCTGGTTCAGATGCAGGCGGTACCCCTGCTGATCAGTTGCCTGATGCTGGTACTGCTGCTGGAGTCCGCATTCGTCTTCCTGCCCCTGCCGGGGGACAGCCTGGTACTGCTGGCCGGTGGGTTGGTGGGCATGGGAGTATTTGGCACTGAGGTCACGCTCATCTATCTGCCGCTGGCGGCGGGTCTGGGATCCGTGCTGGCGTACTGGCAGGGACGGGCACTGCAGCGCACCTGCTTTATGGATCATATCGAGCGGATGTTGCCCCCCGACAGCCTGCCCAAGGCGACCCGGCTGCTGAAAAAGTACGGTTTTCTGGCGATGTTCTCCTCCCGCTTTATCCCGTTCGTGCGGGTGCTGACCCCCATGCTGATGGGGATTAGCCGCCTGAGCATAGTGCGCATGTGCGTGGCCAGCTTTGCCAGTGCCGTGCTCTGGTCACTGTGTCTGAGTTTGGTGGGCAAGCTGGCGATGAATACCCCCTTCTTCCTCCACCACAGCGAGCTGTTGACCCGCGCCCTGCTGATTACTTCGCTGGTGCTGTTTCTGGCTGCCGTCATGGCCATCCTGTTCCGCTGGTTCAAAGGCGGGGCAAAAAACCAGACCACCCACGACTAGATGACAACCCTTGCCGCACTAAATGAGTGTGCAAGGGGGTTATGGTGCAGCCGGGGTGCTGAATTGTGCCCATCCGGGTAATGAGCTTTGTGTCGGGTGAGCAGGATGCCTTATCCTGTTTCCTGCCACGCTGTGCTTGCAGCGCTCCAACTCGGGATGGAACCTATGCGCCTCTTCGACTCTCCCCCTGCTTCTCACAGATCTACTGCTGTAACCGGCTCCCTGCGCCAGCGCTGGTCGGCCCTGCTGCTCTGTGGGCTGGCCGGTTTGCTGCTGGCCGGTTGCGGCCCTGACAAGCCTGTCACTCATGTCACAACTAATGGGCCGATCACGCAACCTGCCGCGCAGCAAGAGGCGGGCACACCGGATTCTGTGGTACAAGCCAATGCCCGCCAATATCGGGATGCCCCGGCGCTGGCGCTGGTCTTCTCCGGCCCATTGGCGCCCAAGGCAAACTGGCAGAGCTGGCTCTCTGTCAGTGAAGGGGGCAAGCAGGTGCAGGGGGAGTGGATCCTCGCCGACGATGGCCGCACCCTCTATTTTCCGAACGTTCAGCCCGATAAAAGCTACGAGGTGAGCCTCAAGTCGGGGTTGGGCCCTGGGCCCCAGAGCTGGACCCTCAAGACCCGGCCGCTGGAGGCGGGGGCCTCCTTTACCGCCAGCGGCATGGTATTGCCGCTGCGGCAGGAACTTCGCCTGCCCATCAGCGCAGTCAACGTGGATGAGGTCAATATCGACTTCTTCCGGGTCGATGCCGAATACCTGCCCCGTTTCCTGGCGGAGTATCGCCCCGGCGCCGGCATGGGCAACTGGGAGCTTGAGCAGATCACCCAGCGCGCCAAGCGGGTGTTCAGTGGCCGCTACGCCCTTGAGCTCGATGCCAACCGGCGTGAGACCCGCCTTATCAATGTGAAGGAGCCGCAGCTGGCCGAGGCTGGTGTCTACTTTGCGGTGATGTCGCCCCTTGGCAACTACGACTGGCGCAAGGAGACCACCTATTTCGCGGTGAGCGACATGGGGCTCAGTGCCCGCCGTTACCGCGATCAGCTGGAGGTGTTCGTCAGCTCGCTGGCCAGCGCAGATTCGCTCAAGGATGTGCAGCTCTCCCTGCTCGACGAGAAGGGCAACCGGCTGCAGGTGCAAACTACGGATCTGCAGGGTCATCGTCGTTTCGATCAGGTGCAGGGGGCCCGCCTGCTGCTGGCCGAGCAGGGCAAGCATCTGGCGGTGCTGCGCCTCGATGGTGCTGCGCTCGATCTCTCCACCTTCGATCTCGGCACCCAGCCTTGGCAGGCCCAGCAGCTCTATCTGTTCAGCGGGCGCGATCTCTATCGCCCCGGTGAGCGGCTCGATAGCGAGATCCTGCTCAAGGGCCAAGATGGCCAGCTGTTGCCGGGGATGGCGGTGGAGCTGGAGGTGAAACAGCCGGACGGTCAGCTGCTCGAACAGAAACGACTGCTACCGGACAATCTTGGCGCCGCCCACTACGGTCTGCGCTTGCCGGACGATGCGCCGCTGGGGCGCTGGACCATCAACCTCAAGACCGCTGCTGGCAGCCGCTTCGAGTGGCCCTTTCTGGTGGAGGAGTTTCTGCCAGAGCGCTTGAAACTGCAGCTTGGCAAGGGGCCGGATGGGGAATTGCTGACCCCGCAACAGGCGCTCACCCTGCCGCTGCAAGGGGACTATCTCTACGGCGCGCCAGCGAGCGCCACCAAGGCGAAGGCGGAGGTGAAAATCAGCCGCGCCACCATGCCTTTTACCCAATGGCAGGAGTTCACTCTGGGTGACGTGCTGCTGGCCGAGCAGGCCAAGGATCTCGAGCCGCGGAGTCTCACCCTCAATGCGCAGGGGCAGGGGACCTTCTCGCTGCAAGATGAACTCGATGGTGTGCGTGCCCTCGGGCCGCTGGAGGTGGCCTATCGGGTTTCCTTGTCCGAGCCCGGTGGCCGTGCCGTCAATCGCAGTCGCACCCAGTTTGGCTGGCCCGCGGGCAGCCAGTGGCCAGCGCTCAGGGCCGATTTCGTTGCTGATCGGGTGGACGGAGGCAAACCGCTCCCCTTCCAGATCCTCAACTTCGATGAGCAAGGTCAGCCGGTGGCGGGGGCGGTGAAGGTGCGCCTCATCAACGAGTACCGCGACTACTACTGGCACTACGCCGATGGGGAGGGGTGGAAGTACGAGTTCAACAGTCAGCCCTATCTGGAACAGGAGCAGACCCTGATGCTGGACGGCAAGGGGCCGACCCCCCTCAGTTTGCAGCTGGCGGCGGGCTGGTATCGGTTGGAGGTGGAGAACAGTCAGGGCCATCAATCGAGCCTGCGGGTAGAGATCGGCAGTTACGCCTGGGGCGGCGGTGGCGAGCAGGCACGGCCCGACAAGATTGCCATCACCCTCGACAAGCGTGCCTATCTGGCGGGTGACAAGGCCAAAGTGACGCTGGTGGCCCCGCGCCCCGGCAAGGGGTTGTTGCTGGTGGAGGATGGCGACGGTCTGCGCTGGTGGCAGCGTATCGAGCTCAAGGGGGCCGATGGTGATGCCAAGGATGCCCGCGGCGAGTTCGAGATCCCGATCAGCCCCGAGTGGCAGCGTCACGATCTACATATCTCGGCCCAGATCGCCGCGCCAGACAGCGACTCCAAGCCGGTGAACCAAAAGAGTGTGCAGAGCCTGCGTTCGGTCGGTCTGGTGCCGCTCACCCTCGATCGAGAAGCGCGCCGTCTGCCGCTGACCCTGAGCGCGCCTGATAAAGCGGTGCCACTCACCCGACTGGAAGTGACCGCCACCTCCATCCCCAACAGTCAGGGGCGCGTGGTGCTGGCCGCGGTGGATCGGGGCGTGCTCAACATCAGCGACTACCAGCCCCTCGACCCGTTCGAGATCTTCTTTGGCCGCAAGCGCTTCGCCCAAGATTTGTTCGACAACTACGGCCAGGTGATCCCGCCGCAGGATGGTAAGCTGGCCCGCCTCAACTATGGGGGCGATCGGGCGCCGCTGAAAAAGGGCGGCGCGCTGGAGAGCCGGGTCGAAGTAGCGGCGCTCTGGAGTGGCGAGGTGACTTTTGACGAGCAGGGCAAGGCGGTGATCCCGCTCGATCTGCCCAACTTCAACGGTGAGCTGGCACTGATGGCGCTGGCCTGGAACGAACAGCAAGTCGGCGAGGCCGAGCGCGCCGTCAAGGTGGTGGCCCCCTTGGTGGCCGAGATTGGCTGGCCGCGCTTTGGCGCCAGAGGGGATGAGACCCGGGCGCTGGTGCAGCTGCGCAACATGAGTGGCGAGGATCAGGCCCTCTCCCTAGTGTGGACCCTCAATGGCGGGCTCAAGGCAAGCGGCGAGCTGCCTAGCACCCTTTCCCTCAAAAACGGCGAGGAGCAGTGGCTGACCCTGCCGCTCACCGTGACCGGGGCGAGCGGTGTGGCAAGCCTGCAGTTGGCGGCCAGCGGCAAGGATTTTGCCATCAGCCGCGACTGGTCTCTGCCGCTGCGCTCCCCCTGGCCTGCCCAGACTCGCCAGCGCTACCAGATGCTGGCTCCCGGCCAGCAGATGAGCTTTGCGCCAGGTGAGCTGGCCGGGCTGGATCCCACCAATCTGCAGGGGCTGCTCAGCCTCTCCGGCACCCCGCCCTGGGATCCGGCAGCCCAGTGGCAGGCGCTGGCTGACTACCCCTACGCCTGTCTGGAGCAGACCTTGTCGCGCGCCTGGCCCTATCTGCTGACCACGGCAGATGAGCGCATCGCCTGGAGCAAACCCGCAGAGGGCAAGACACCTGCGAGCGAGGCGGATGTGCAGCGCGCCCTGCTGCAACGGCTACAGCGGTTACAACTGCCAAGCGGCGGTTTTGGCCTCTGGGATGGCCGCTCCGACGAGGAGCAGTGGCTCACCGCCTATGCCGCCGACTACCTGCTGGCCCGCAAGGAGGCAGGCGATGCGGTGCCGGAGGCGATGCTCAATCAGGCCCTGAACCGGCTGCAGAGCTATCTCACCGACAGCCAGTACGGCGAGCGCTGGAGCAGTGCCCCCGAGCACAGCCGGCTGGCCTATCAGGCTTACAGCGCCTATGTGCTGGCTCGTGTGGGCAAGGCGCCGCTCGCTACCCTGCGCCTTATCTGGGAGCAGCAGGCCGATCACGCAAGATCTGGCTTGCCGCTCTTGCACCTCTCGCTGGCACTCTCGGCCATGGGGGATGAGCAGAACGCCGCCAAGGCCCTCAGCCGGGCATTGGCGACCGAGCGCGGTGACGACTATTTGGGGGATTACGGTTCGCCGCTTCGCGATCAGGCCCTTGAGCTCTCCTTGCTGCGCCGGCACAAGTTGGCTGCGGATAGCTGGTCTGCTCTCAGTGCCAAGGTGGCCGACACCCTGGCCCACCGTCAGTGGCTCAGTACCCAAGAGCGGCTCGCCCTGTTGCGACTCGCCCGCGTTGACCCTGCTGTCGACTGGCAGGCCAGGGTCGCCTCATCCCTTGGCAGCGAATCCCTGAGCGGTTCGGCCCCGTTGCAGCTGGGCACCCACGAGGCGCTGGCTGCCAGTGCCGTCAGCAACGAGGGCAAGGGATCCCTCTATGTGCAGCGCACCCTGATCGGCTACCCCGAACAAGCGCCAGCACGGATCAGCAAAGGGATGAGTGTGGCCCGTAGCTGGTTCAACAGTGACGGTCAGCCGCTTGATCCCGCCAAGGTAAAGGTCGGCGATCTGGTGGTGGTGCGGCTCAATGTCAGCAGCGAATCGGCGGTGCCCGATGCTCTGCTGGTGGAGATGGTGCCCGCTGGCTTCGAGCTGGAGAACCTGGCCCTTGGCAATAGCATCAAGCTGGAAGAGCTCTCCATTGAGGGGAAACCGGCGTGGCAGAGCGAGTGGAACGACTACCTCAAACATCAGGCGTTTCGCGATGACCGCTATACGGCGGCGCTGGACCTGAGCGAGGGGAGCAACCAGCAGCTGGTCTACCTGATGCGGGCGGTGACGCCGGGTCGCTATCAGGTGCCGCCGACCCAGGTGGAGGATATGTATCGGCCTGAACTGCGGGCTGTGGGGGAGGATATTCATGAGGTGAGCATCTCTGAGTAACGTCCCCTCCCTTGAGCGGGTTCGCCCGCTCACTCGCTGGCAGCGCGGCTGGCTGAAATTGGGTCGCTGTGGCCGCGCTTGTTGGAGCAGGCTGGGTCGGTTACCGCGCTGGCTGCGTTTCTCGGTATTGGGGATCATCACCCTATGCCTGTCGCTACTCGCGCTGGATCGTATCTTCCCGCCGCCGCCGCTCGATCCTGCCTATGCGCGGGTAGTGCTCGACATGAAGGGGAGGCCGCTGCGCGCCTTTGCCGATACCAGCGGCGTATGGCGCTACCCCGTGACGTTGGATCAGGTCTCCCCACGTTATATCGAGGCGCTGCTGGGCTACGAGGATCGCTATTTCTGGCGCCATCCCGGGGTCAATCCGCTGGCCATGGTGCGCGGGGTCTGGCAATGGCTACGCTACGGGCGGGCCGTCTCGGGCGGCTCGACCCTCACCATGCAGGTGGCGCGTCTGATCGAGCCCTATCAGAGGTCGATACCCGGCAAGCTGCGCCAGATGGCCCGCGCGCTGCAGCTGGAGTGGCACTACGACAAGCGCACCCTGCTCACCGTCTACCTCAACCGTGCTCCCTTTGGCGGCAATCTGGAGGGGGTGCAGGCGGCAAGTTTTGCCTATCTTGGCAAGAGCGCGGCCAAGCTGACCTACGCCGAGGCGGCGCTGTTGGCGGTGCTGCCGCAGGCCCCCAGCCGCAACCGGCCAGATCGCCATCCCGAGCGAGCCCGCGCCGCCCGCGACAAGGTGATGCTACGACTGGTAGCGCAGGGCGTCTGGCCCGAGCAGGTGTGGCAGGAGGGACGCATCGAACCTGTGTTGGCCCGCGGTCACTTCACGCCGATGGAGGCGCCGCTCTTCGCCCGCCTCGTCGCTGATCATCAGGCGGGGGCACTGGTGCACACCACCATAGACGGCGATCTGCAGCGCTGGCTGGAGACGCGGGTGGCAAGCTACATTCGCCGCTTCCCCGAGCAGACCTCTGCTGCGCTGCTGCTGGTGGACAACAAAACCATGGCGGTGCGCGCCTATGTGGGCAGCGCCGAGTATGGCAATTTGCGCCGCCACGGTTATCTCGACATGGTGCAGGCGATCCGCTCCCCCGGCTCCACCCTCAAGCCCTTTATCTACGGTCTGGCGATGGATGAGGGGCTGGTTCATTCGGCCTCCCTGCTCTCCGACGCGCCAAGGCTGGGCTCGGATTATAGACCCGCCAACTTTTCCGGCGCCTTTCAGGGGCCGGTGACGCTCGCTCAAGCGCTGCAGCAATCCCTCAACGTGCCGGCGGTGCAGGTGCTGGAGGCGCTCGGGCCTGACAAACTGGTTAATCGCCTCGACAACGCTGGAGTGCGGCTGGCGCTCTCCGATAAACCCAATCCGGCCATTGCGCTGGGGGCGGCAGGTATTCGGCTCGAGCAGCTGGTGGCGCTCTACAGCTCGCTCACTCGGCAGGGACAGGTGGCGATGCCGGTCTGGCTGGCTGGGCAGCAGGCGGTGCCCCGCCCCTTGCTGAGCCCGGGGGCGGCCTGGATCATCTGGCAAATCCTGAGCGCCCAGGGACGGGCGGATCAGCCCTTTGCCAGCGAGGCGACCGGTCGGGTCAACCGGCTGGCCTGGAAGACCGGCACCAGCTACGGCTATCGCGACAGCTGGGCGATGGGGGTCTCCGGTCGCTGGACCATCGGCGTCTGGCTGGGGCGCCCCGACGGCACCCCCATGCCCGGTTTTTACGGCCAGAGCGCAGCGGTGCCGCTGTTGCTCTCGGTCTATTCGCGACTTGCCGACAACAGCCCCTTGCCGGCACAGCCCAACACGGTGAGCGAGGCCGAAGTTTGCTGGCCGCTGGGGCGCAAGGCCAGCGCGACCCTGCCAGAGGGCTGTTTGCAGCGCCAGAGCGCCTGGTTGCTGGAGGGGCGTGATCCTCCCACCTTGCCGGATCCCATGGATTGGCCCTCGCCGCTGCGGCAAGTGGCGTTGACCAAGGAGGGCAAGCCGACTCTGGCCCGCTGCCAGGATGCGGCGCAGTCCGGTTTTCGGGCCCTGTGGCCGCTGTCGCTGGAGCCGTGGCGGTTACCCGGCGAGCGGCGACAGGCGCTGCTGGCCAGCAGTTGTGCGGGGGAGGAGCAAAGCGCCGAGCTGCAGGCCCCCATTCGTATCGTGGCGCTGGGGGAGGGCAACCTCATTCGCAGTCAGCGCTATCGGCTGCAACCCAAGGTGCTGGGTGGCGTTGGCAAGCCGTTCTGGTTTCTCAACGGCCAGCGGCTGCGCTGGGACGGGGATCAGGTGCTGAGCGTGGCGGGGCGTTACCAGTTGGTGGTGGTGGATGAAGCAGGCAACAGCGATCGCATCGAGTTTCGCGTGGTGCATCCTGACAGTGAGACTGGCACCATCACCCGTTGAGCGTTTTGTCGGCAATTATTGAGGTGGATGTAATTAAACATTTGAAATGCATCAATATTTGATTGGCTAAATTAATTCATGAATAATTACGAGTTCATTCAAATCCAATCGGGAGTTCTCTTTTGCTGCGTGTTCTTTGTCCCTTGCTGGTGCTGATGAGTTCGGGCTGTGCCACTACAAATCATGGTGATCACCATGTTTCTCCCGAACGTACCGGGTTCTATTCACCTTTCGAGCCTGGCTCAGAAAGCTTTGTACGCTGTTACGAGAAACAGTTTGCCTGTACCCCTTCCAATATCCGCCGTGACAGGGCGATGGAGGCCCGTAGGCAGGCGCAAGAGCAGGCCAATCACCGAGGTGATGACTGGTAGGCCGCAGATAACGAGAGGGGTTGGCAGATGCCAACCCCTTTTTCATTCCGCCGATTCAGCCCGGTTGGCGCAGATGGCCGAGCCGGGTGAATAAGTGCTGACTCTTGCGCTGGTGAAAGTGGCTCTTCTTGATGGGATGGAAGATGAGGTGGCTCTCGGGATGGCTTGCCTTTAACTGATGGATCATCGCCATGGCGGGCAGGCTGGTGCTGACTAGCGTGGTGAGTGGCATGCTGATGGTCTCGGGCCCCAGCAGTTGATTGAGCCCCTGCTGTGCCTGCTCAAAGCGGGTCAGAACCGCCGGGTCGGCATAGCCGCTACCCAGCATGGCGAGCAGGTGGTCGAGGGCCTGATGAAATTCGGCCAGCTGCTGGCGAAAGCCGCTGCGCCCGCGCAGGGCAATCAGCGCTGCAAACGGAATGTCGGCGAGGTGAGTGGGCACTTGCAACGGGATCTCGAGGTGGAAGCAATCCTGCCCACCCCGGTTGTGGTAGCGGGATTCCAGCAGGTGGAGCAGCCGGTCGAGATAGTCGTGATCGGTGATGAGGGCGCCGTCATTGGCGAGTGCCCACTCACGGGCGAGGCGCATGGAGAGCAGGTTGGCAAAGCGTCGTGCCATTTTGATCCCCCCTTCATCTTGCGTAGCAAAGCCGTGAGTCAGACAAAAACCGTGCAGTTGCTCCAGCCCCGCCTGAGCCGGGCAGAAGCAGTCATGGTTGGTAGGCTGGCGCCAGCGACCAATCAGCTCCTTGTTGCCAAACACCTTGTGGCGCACGAAATCGGGGGCGATAAGGCCGCTGATCTGGCTCTCCAGTTGCGGGGTGATGGTTGCGAAGAAGGCGGGGTCTGGACGTGCGGCCAGCAGATCTGTCTGATCTTCAAGCGTGTCCAACAAGGCGGTGAGGCCACTTTTTTCACTGACGGTGAAGACGAAGGCGAGTCGCTCCAGATAGAGCAGGGCAAACTTGAGCCAGCGCTCGTCGCGTACCTCCATGCCGGGATAGTAGATGTGGGTCTTCATCGGATCAGTCTGTTGTCAAAAATCTGGCGAGGCGCAGGCTCGGGAATATACGCAAGATTGCGGGCGTGCGGCAAACATAGCATGGCGTAATGTGAGCAAGCGCTCATTCAGTAGCCGCTTGCCACAAAGTTCTGATATAATCCGCGCCCTTAAATCAAGGCCACCCGAGTCAAAACCATGAAGTTCATTATCAAGCTGTTCCCGGAAATCACCATCAAGAGCAAATCAGTTCGCCAGCGCTTCACCAAGATGTTGCAGGGCAACATTCGCAACGTGTTGCGTCGCTTCGACGAAGATGCCCGGGTACGGATGGATTGGGACAAGCTGGTAGTGAGCTCCCGCAACGATCAGTTCCACGCCCAGTATCTCGAGACCCTGGCCTGTATCCCGGGCATTCAGTACTTCCTCGAAGTGAAACTGAGCAACTTTACCGACCTGCACGACATCTTCGAACAGACCCGCGCCGTCTGGGGCGATCGGCTGAAAGGAAAGACCTTCTGCGTCCGTGCCCGTCGCGTCGGTAAACACGACTTCAGCTCGCTGGAGCTGGAGCGTTATGTGGGCGGTGGCCTCAACCAGCATTGTGAAACCGCTGGGGTGCGCCTGAAAAAGCCGGACATTCAGGTCAATCTGGAAGTGGAAAATGACGAGCTCTATATCATCAGTGCGGTGCACCACGGCATGGGCGGTTTCCCCATGGCCACCCAGGAAGATGTACTGAGCCTGCTCTCCGGTGGTTTTGACTCCGGTGTCGCCTCCTACCAGTTCATCAAGCGCGGTTGCCGCGTCCATTACTGCTTCTTCAATCTGGGTGGCGCTGCCCACGAGATTGGGGTCAAGCAGGTCGCCTATTACCTGTGGAACAAGTTTGGCGCCTCCCACAAGGTGCGCTTCACCGCCATCGACTTTGAACCCGTGGTGGCCGAGATCCTCGAAAAGGTCGACAACGGCCAGATGGGCGTGGTGCTCAAGCGGATGATGATGCGTGCCGCCGGTCAGGTTGCCGACTACTTCCAGATCCCGGCACTGGTGACCGGTGAGTGTGTGGGCCAGGTATCCAGCCAGACGCTGACCAACCTCAACGTCATCGATCGGGTGATCGACAAGGTGATCCTGCGCCCGCTCATCACCTGGGACAAGCCGGATATCATCAGCGAAGCGCGCCGCATCGGCACCCTGGAGTTTGCCGAGACCATGCCGGAGTATTGCGGCGTCATCTCCAAGAAGCCGACCGTGAAAGCTGAGCTTTCTCGCATTGAAGCGGAAGAGGCCAACTTCGACTTCTCCATTCTGGACAAGGTGGTCTCCGAGGCCCGTTATCTTGATATTCGCCGTATCGGTGAAGAGACCGCTGCTGAAGTACAAGAGGTGGAAACGACTCAGGTGCTGGGCGCTGACGAGGTGATCCTGGATATCCGCTCTGCCGACGAGCACGACGAGAAGCCGCTGGTGGTGGAAGGCCGTGACGTGCTGCACCTTCCCTTCTTCAAGCTGGCCACCGCCTTTGGCGATCTGCCCAAAGAGAAGACCTATCTGCTCTACTGCGATCGCGGCGTGATGAGCAAGCTGCAGGCGCTCTATCTGAAAGAGAAGGGCTTTGACAACGTCAAGGTGTACCGCCCGTAATCACGGTTTTCACTGCCCACAAAAAATCCGGCCACTGTGCCGGATTTTTTTATTTCACAGAGTCAGCCATGACCATCAGGGGCAGGGAACCGGGGTGAAGGAGTCTTGCCCCTGGCAACGCCAGCCCATTTCCGCCTCCCGCATCTGCCACAGGTTGTCGTTGCGATAGAGGGTCAGGATGTAGATCATGTCGCTCTTGCTGCCATTGAGGGCGACCGAGAGCACCAGATCATTGTCCAGCTGCTGGGCGTGGATGCGACTGGGTATGTCGCCATGGCCAACGAATCGTAGTGCTACCTCACGGTAGTCATTGACCCAGTGCTGCTGTTGATGGCTTGCCTGACGTATCTGCTGGTTGAACTGCTGCACCGGCGCCGAGGCCAGGCGTCCAAATACAGCTTGTGCTTCGGCGTGGGCTGCCGTCACGTTCGCCAGGATGAGAGTGGTAAGCATACCGATTTTGCGCATGAGAAGTTCCGGCTAACAACGACTGCTTCTATGACAACAGAAAAGCCGATTTGGTTCAACGCAAGGCCCACAGCGACATGATGGCGCTGTGGGCCCGCTCTCAATTGCGTTGCAGCGAGAAGGTTGGCAGCGACAAGTGCCAGTAGATAGCGGCAACCCGCAGGCCAAACACCGCCGTCATGCAGATGAGCATGGCGGTTACCCTGTCCATGTTCGCCTCCAGCGCCAGGGTATAGAGAATGCCGCCGAGGATACAGGCGGTGGCATAGATCTCTTTTTGCAGCACCATGGGCACTTCTCGCGCTAGCACATCGCGGATCATGCCGCCGGCAACGCCGGTCATGGTGCCCATGATCACGGCAATCAGCCCTGGGGTGCCAAAGTTGAGGGCCTTTTGGGCACCAATCACGGTAAAGAGGGCCAGTCCGAAGGCATCTGCTACTGGCAGCACATACCAGGGCATCCTGCGGGGCAGTTTAACCATCCACATGCCGATCAGCGCCGTCGCGATGACGACCCAGATATAGAGCGGATCGCGTACCCAGAACACGGGGGTTGCCCCCAGGATCATGTCACGGATGGTGCCGCCGCCGATGGCGGTGACCGCCGCCAAAACCATGACGCCAAACCCGTCCATTCTGAGCCGGCCAGCCACCAATACCCCTGAAAACGCGAATACCGCAGTACCAAACATGTCGCTGATGTAAACAATCTGCTCAACCAGTGTCTGCATGGAGAACAACTCACGCCAAATTGTTGATGGGGCCGCGATTTTAGGGGCTGGCGAGCCCAATCGCCAACTGAGCTCGACAAAATTGCGAGTCGACACGAATTTTTTCTTGCGGCATGAACCGGGAGAGTCTCGTGTGCGCCTGCTTGACCCTGCCGTTGGCGGGGCTCATGACGTTGCTGCTATCGTGTGTTTTGGCCCGTTTTTTTCCTTAAGTTTCCCCCTGACCCGCCGATACATAAGGTAAGCGGCGTTAATGCGATGAAGCGTTGAAAAAAATGCTAAAGACATCCAAAAACGAGCCGTTAAATAAGACGCATCGGGCACAGAAAATAATAAAGCCTGAGCAAATAGAAGAGTAATTTTAATAGCTTAGGAGAATAGTCATGGCCATGTATATCAACACTAACGTTTCGTCACTCAACGCTCAGCGTAATATGACAAACTCGACCAAATCATTGGATACTTCGTATACTCGCTTGGCATCTGGCCTGCGCATCAACAGCGCCAAGGATGATGCGGCGGGTCTGCAAATATCCAACCGTCTGACCTCTCAGATAAACGGGCTGGATCAAGGTAACCGTAATGCCAACGATGGTATCTCTCTGGCGCAAACTGCCGAAGGGGCCATGGATGAAGTGACCGGTATGCTGCAGCGGATGCGTACTCTGGCTCAGCAGTCGGCCAACGGCTCCAACTCCGCCAAGGATCGTCAAGCCCTGCAAAAAGAGGTGGATCAACTGGGGGCTGAGGTTAATCGTATCTCCAGCGCGACCACCTTTGCGGGTACCAAGCTGCTCGATGGTTCCTTCGGTGGCACCTTCCAGGTCGGTGCGGATGCCAACCAGACCATAGGCTTCAGCCTGAGTCAGTCCGGTGGCTTCAGCATCTCCGGGATTGCTGCTGCGGTGACCGCTGGAGGGGTTGGCGCTATTTTTGTCAGCGGTTCAGCTGGTGCTATCGATATCAGCAGTCAGAGTACAGCACAAGCTGTGTTGGGTGCAGTTGATTCCATGTTGGAAGTCGTTGATGGTAAGCGAGCAGAGTTGGGTGCGGTACAAAACCGGATGGACTCGACCATCCGCAACCAAGCCAACATTTCGGAAAACGTCAGCGCAGCCCGCTCTCGTATTCGCGATGCGGACTTTGCCACCGAGACAGCCAATATGACCAAACAAAATATTTTGCAGCAGGCGGCATCCAGCGTTCTGTCGCAAGCCAACCAGCGCCCGCAGGCCGCACTCCAACTGTTGCAAGGCTAACAAAAGAAAACAGGGCGGTTGTTCAGGCCGCCCTGGTCAAGAGATGGAACAAAGGGGTGTTCGGGTTAGCACTCTGTTCTATCGGGAGAAAATCAATTCTCTACTAGTAATGCCAAGTGTTGTCCAGATGTTCAGTTCTGTCACTCTTGGTCATATTCTCCTGAGCATATGCTCAACGTTAGGCCGGTTCGCCGGCCATTTTTTATTGTGTCGCCAAATTGGCGTCACTCTCGTCTATGACATAGCACAAAACGTGCCAACACTACCTTAATCCTGCGTTTACGCCACTTGCCGACCTGGGATAGTGTGGCGGCTCTTCTGATATCTGTGATTTGCCACCAGCCGGATAAAAATTGCCGCTTTCGGCAAGGATTTTCCTAAAGCTTGTCCTCCTGCGGCCGTTACATAAAGTGAAGCAATCGAGGGGTGTTCGGAATCCAACGTTTGCACTACTGCGGGTGGCCTGTTCGTTCAAACAACCACCCGCCAGAAGAGAGAGGCATGTTCAACCTGCTCTTCTAACGGTGGGACGTCGCTTTGGCGGCGCAACCCGCAGTCGTATGTTCTTCGGGAGAATTTATTATGGCCATGTTCATTAACACCAATACGTCATCACTGAACGCCCAGCGTAATTTGATGAATACCAGTAAATCCTTGGATACTTCATATACCCGCTTAGCATCAGGCCTGCGCATCAATAGCGCAAAGGACGATGCGGCCGGTCTGCAGATCTCCAACCGTTTGACCTCTCAAATCAACGGTCTGGATCAGGGTAACCGTAACGCCAACGATGGCATCTCCCTAGCGCAAACAGCGGAAGGTGCTATGGACGAAGTGACCGGCATGCTGCAACGTATGCGCACCTTGGCTCAACAATCTGCCAACGGATCCAACTCAGCCAAGGATCGTGCAGCGTTGCAGAAGGAAGTGGATCAACTGGGGTCTGAAATAAACCGGATCTCGAAAGATACTACTTTCGCCGGTACCAAGCTGCTTGATGGAACATTTGGTGGTAGTTTCCAAGTTGGTGCTGATGCCAACCAGACCATAGGCTTCAGCCTGAGTCAGTCCGGTGGCTTCAGCATCTCCGGGATTTCTGCTGCGGTGACCGCGGGAACGGCTGACTCTATTTTTGTCAGCGGTTCAGCTGGTGCTATCGATATCAGCACTCAGAGTACAGCACAAGATGTGTTGGGTGCAGTTGATTCCATGTTGGAAGTCGTTGATGGTAAGCGAGCAGAGTTGGGTGCGGTACAAAACCGATTGGATTCAACCATCCGCAACCAAGCCAACATTTCGGAAAACGTCAGCGCAGCCCGCTCCCGTATTCGTGATGCTGACTTTGCCACCGAGACTGCCAATATGACCAAGCAGAACATTCTGCAGCAAGCGGCCTCAAGCGTATTGGCACAAGCCAATCAACGTCCTCAGTCGGCTCTATCTCTGCTTGGCTAACGATGGACAGTGGCTGATTGAAATGGGAGAGATAAGATGACAACTGAACTCGGTAATCTGTCATCTGCCAATGGCGCTTCCTTACAGCTAAGTGACAAGAGCGGCCAAGTGGCCGCTCAACTGCTTTCTGGTTTAGTGGAAGAACCTGGTGTTGCACTGCGGAAAAATCAGGATGTGACAAAAACTGATCTCCAGCCGGTACAAAGCCAAGCAGAGATTGAAAAACAGGTACAAAATTTGCAAGAATTTGGCTTGCAACAAGGCTGGACGGTTAATTTCAGCATGGAGCAAGACTTGGGGCAGGTGGTGATCAAGGTGATGGACTCTGATACCCGATCCGTTATACGGCAAATTCCGAGTGAAGAGCTGCTCGCAATTCACAAGCGGATCCAGGCTCTGCGTCAAGGTGATGCGGGCGCTAACCCGAAGCTTGGCCTGTTGCTAGATAGTGAGATTTAAATCGAACAAATGAGGAGACGATAACATGGCAATTACCTCTGCCGGTGCGGGTTCTGGGCTTGATCTAGAGAGTGTGATTGCGGCCAGTGTGGCGGCTAAAAAAGCACAGTTACAACAACCGATCATCAAAAAACAAAACAGTACCCAGATCGCGATCTCTGGTATTGGTCAGCTAAAATCATCTCTCACCACCTTCACTGATATTCTCGATACATTGAGCAAACCTGGCGCTTTCAACAAACGGGCTATCAATATCACCCAAGATAAAGATAACCCAGTGATGAAAGTAGAAAGTAAAAGCGGCGGTTCCAATGGCCAGTACAACGTCACAGTCAGTAAATTGGCGACCACCAGTCGCCAAGAGGGTATCTTTGATAGCTCAACGACTGCACTTATTACTCAAGATGGCCAACTGACGTTCAAAGCTGGTGCTAAAGAGTTCAAAGTTGATGTTAAAGCTGGGGATACCCTGCAAGATATTCGCAAGAGTATTAACGGCAATAGTGATAACTTTGGGTTAAGTGCAAACATTGTTAACACTTCAGATGGTAAGGCAAAACTAATTATTGATTCGGGTATCTCTGGAGACGGCAAGGATCTGACCATCACTGGAAATACGTCAGAACTTGGGATGTTCTCCATCGGTGCTCCTGGCAGCGTGATGAATCAAAAACATGCCGCGAGCAGTGCCGAAATTATAGTTGATGGCAATACACTAAAAAGTGATACCAATGTTTTTGATGATTCTATTCAAGATTTGAAACTTACGGTATTACGAGTATCTGATAAAGATAGCAGCGGTGATCTCAAACCTAACAAAGTGGATATATCTACCGATAAATCTTCAATTGAAAGTATGGTGAAACAGTTCATCGATGGCTATAACGCACTTCAGGATAAGATGGACGAGCTGGGCAAGCGTAACAGTATTGTCGGTGGAGTTAGACAAGATGATGGTGGTGCTCTCGCCGGTGATGCCAGTACGCGAACAATTAGCAACTTTATGGATAATACCGTCACAGGAAAAACGGGTTCGAGTACAACATATTCAAGTATTTTCGAAATTGGCATAAAAATGGATAATAAGGGCAAGTTATCTCTAGATAAAGAGAAATTTGGCCAAGCAGTGGATAAGAATTTCGATCAGGTTGTGGCTCTATTCGGGGGTGAGAATGGCCTTGCTGGTACGTTGAATAAAGGACTTAAAGAGTATACCAAGTCAGGTGGCATGTTGGCTGAGCGTACCGATACACTGAATGCAGACTTACGTAGTTTGAATCAAAAGCAGGCAACATCAAATGCTCAGCTGGTAAAATATGAAGCATCACTGCGTGCACAATATGGCAGCCTGGATGTGTTAATAGCAAAAATGAATAACTCTGCATTAGCGTTGCAGTCATTAAAGATTAACAGTAAAAATAACTGATAATTATTATTAGAGGTCACATATAATGTACCAACGTAATCTAAAAGCATATAAAGCAACCAGTATCGCAGCTGATCTTGCTGTTGCAGATCCTCATCGTGTTATTCAACTCATGATGCAAGGCTTTTTAGAGCGGTTGGCGCAATCTAAAGGCGCGATAGAACGTGGTGACATGGAAGCAAAGTCTATTGCAGTTTCTAAAGCTCAAGGGCTATTACATGGATTACAGGATGCGCTTGATATGAGCCAGGGCGCGATTGCTGAAGATTTGTACAAACTCTATGCATATATGGATGAGCGGATTCGGGATGCCAGTCTGGCACGAGATGTCACACCCCTTGACGAGGTTATGGCACTAATGGTGACGATCAAGTCTGCTTGGGATCAATTGCCGGAAGCCGAAAAGCAGCGTGGCTATCAGATGCGACAAAAGTTGGGTGAGCTGTGAGAGTCACTCTTACCTCCCTCAATGAGGCATTACAGGATAATCTCCACTTGATAGAGGGTCTATTGCAACAGCAGCAATATGATGAGGCTGTACTGTGCATGGATAACCGATTGGCTTTAATAGATCAGTTGACACAACTGGCCAAAGAGTGCCCGCTGCAACAGCAGGCGGTGGCGGAATTGGCTGCAACGCTGTCCATTCAAGAAGAAAGGTTGAAAGTATTAACTATCAGTCATCATAAAATTGTTTTTAAAAAGCTGATTCAAGTCGGGAAAGGTAACAAGGCTGGACAGGCCTATAACCTGAATAGCAAGGAGTTCTGATGTCGGTCAATATAGATGCGGTGCTGGTAAAAGCTGAGCAGGAAATGCTGAGACTTCAACAACAAGCAGAGCAGGAAGCAGCCATGAAGGTGGCGTTGCCCTTTCGCTTTGCACAAAATATGGCGGCGTTTCGCCAATATATTCCCCATATTGCCGACATCTATGAGGATTATCAGCCCGCCCGTCCATTCAAGTTCTTCTGCAGTGAAAACGGTCAACCCAATCTGGCATGGTTGGATGATGATGTCGCCGTGTACGGTGCCGAACCTTATCTCATCTGTGAGACGCTGGTGAAGGAGTTCATGGATAAGGGGGGATTGTCCAGGTTCTCCTTCAGCAAGGAGGCCAATCCCCTCGGCTTCATGCATGTCGAGTACCTCAACAAGCTGAATGCCTATCTTGACGACATTTCCGCGCGGGAAGAGAGGCTGGGCCAAGTGCCCCATGAGGTTCCTAGTGCCCTGATCTTTGGGGTGGGTCTGGGGTATCACCTCGGTTATCTCTATGAAAGGTGCAAGATCGGTACTCTCTTTCTGTTCGAGCCGGACCTGGATCTCTTCTATGCCTCTTTGTATTGCTTCGACTGGGCGCCGCTGCTCGGCTATTTGCATCAGGAAAACCTCGGCCTGCATATTCTGCTGGGGCAGGATGAAAACACTATCGTTAAGGATTTCGCATCAGCCATTCAGCGCCGAGGTTCCTTCTTGGTTGCCAATGCCTTCATCATGTGGGGCTATCAGAACGAGAAAATCAGGAAATTGATAGAGATAGTGCAGCAGGAATATTACCTACTGGTGATGGGATGGGGTTTCTTTGATGACAATCTGATCGCACTGTCTCATACCATCAATAACATCGAGCGTGCAGTGCCATTTTTGCAGCACAATAAAAAAATCTCATCAGTATATCAACAGACCCCTGTCTTTATTATTGCCAATGGACCTTCATTAGATGAATCTATTGCGGTTATCAAGGCACATAAAGATAGGGCCATTTTGATTTCTTGCGGCAGTGCCATGACCGCTTTGCACAAAGTGGGCATAAAACCGGATATCCATGTTGAAACTGAGAGAACCAAGATAGTTTACGATTTCCTAGCCAATTTGAACGACCCTGATTATCAGCGTGAAATTTTGTTCTTGAGTAGTGATGTTATCCATCCTGATTGTTCTACACTTTTCAACAAGTCCATGCTCACGTTTAAACTCGGTGAGCCAGGTGTTACTCTTTATAAGAATTATTTTCCTCACTTGCAGCATTGTGCCGCGTTTAGTGGTATGAACCCATTGGTTGGCAATATTGGTGTAAGTCTACCCATTAATCTTGGTTTTAAGAACATATATTTATTTGGTATGGATAATGGCTACCGGCAGAGAGGGCATCATCATTCTAGATTTAGTGCATATTATAATAATAATGATAAGGCCGAGGTTTTTGGAGAGAAAGTTTATGGTGATAGCCAGAGAACATGTGAGGGAAACTTTGGTGGTGTAGTTATCAGTAACATCATGTTTGATACTTCTCGCCGTGTGACAGAGGAGGTATTGGCCGCAAATAGCGATGTCCAATGCTTCAACTGTAGTGATGGCGCCAAAATTGAAATGGCTAGGCCTCTACTTAGTACGGAAATACATCTTTCTCAGTTGATCAATAAGTCAGCCTTGATTGAAGAAATCACCGGGTTAGGAGCACCTATTGTCTTGTCAAAGCAGGACTTATACCCACTATTAGATATTGATTTCTTTAACGTATTTATAGACAAGATGACTGATGATTGGCAGTGCTCATTTTCGTCTAGAAATGAACTGAATCAGCTTATGTTGCGTAATTTTGGTTATCTTGCGCAGATTGCTGCGACAAAGCAGCAGCATATCGCACAAGTTATGATTGGCTCAATGAATTATGTTTTCAGTCTGTTAAGTACCCTTCTTTATTCATTTGAAGGAGAGGAGAAAACGCTGGCGTTGATGGAGCCAGCTATCGGTTTATGGCTGGAATTCTTGTCAAAAGTAAGGGATATGTATCCACGAGCGCTCGACAGTGTAGATATGATTGATGATCATCAGACTATGGATTTATTCAAGAAATGAAATTTTTATTTCTTTATATCTGTAACTAACAATATTAATTTCTGGAAGTTTAATAATTATACTTAGAATGCCTTAACGGTAAGAGGTCGTGATGGAATATCATTCTGATTTACAAAATATAAACACGCCGAGTACGGAGCAGGAAGACTTCTGGGCCGGTGAATTTGGCAATGCGTACGTTGAACGTAATAAAAATGAACATTATGTGGCCGATAATTTAGCATTTTTTAGCAAAGTTATAGCACGCACACAGAGGGTTAATAAAATTCTTGAGCTCGGTGCTAATGTAGGCCTTAATTTAATGGCTCTGAAGCACTTATTACCAAATGTGGAATTTTCGGCAGTTGAGATAAATGAGAAGGCTGCATTGGCATTAAAACGTAATGTTCCAGATATTGACATATACCAAAAATCAATAGTTGATTTCACTTCTAATGAAGTCTGGGATTTTATTTTTACAAAAGGGGTATTGATCCATATAAATCCAGATCAACTACCTAAAGTGTATGAGTTAATGTATCAGAAATCATCGCGCTATATACTCATTGCCGAGTACTACAATCAAACACCAACTGAAGTTAGTTATCGAGGGCATTCCGGAAAGCTCTTTAAAAGAGATTTTGCAGGGGAAATGTTGAAAAAATTTCCTGATTTGTCATTGGTTGATTATGGCTTTATATATCATGGGGACACGAATTTCCCTCAAGATGATATTACTTGGTTCTTGCTTGAGAAATAGAATATCGTCTTTGGAAATAAAATTTGAAGAGCAATAAAAAATGACCCAGAAAAATACAAACTGGGTCTTTTAATTTAGGTTGACTTATATGCAATAATATCCCAGCTTGCAAAATGGTGGTCATTGTCTGGCAATATAGATACTCTTTCTTTATGTTCCAGTCGCTCAATAATAAAGCCAGCATCTGTAAATAATTCAATTATATGTTCTTTATCACTAAAATGTACTTGACCTACTCCTGAAAATTGACTCTTGTGAGGAAGGTCGATTTTTGTGTAGCTATCGATAGCACGACCTTTTTCAAAGTCACTATGTTGTGTGGAAAACCAGTCTATTCCAATGAATTTTCCTCCTGGTCTTAGATATATAATGACAGATTCAAGAATTCGTTTTATAGCGAAGGTGTCGTTATGGGTAATAGATGCCCTGTCGATTACAAGATCAAAATAGTTATCAAATTTGGAGTGATGTACTTTTGAAAAATCGCTCGTTATAATTTTTCCCTTCAGCTGTGGATAGGTTTCAACGAGCTTGGTTGTAATAATCTGACTACCATCAACGCCATAATAACTACAATCTAGTGCAAGAAACAATGGAATATTAGCGCCGGCACCACAGCCTAGTTCCAATACGCGTTGATAGCCATCTTTAGGATTTGCATATCTATATATGCACGATACAAGATCACTCCATGGCCAGATGCTCATATGAGAGTTGTTTTTGTATGCTTCATTCCATTCATTAGAATATTCCATTGAACAAGCCTTTATTTAACGTTGAACCAGTAGTCAACAATGCCCATGAAAGGGATGAACGAACCAAACAATTGCGGGTAGGGCGTTGGTTCGAAGTAATCGTAATCCAGCTTTACCCCATTTGAGATGAAATTATTTTCCTCCAGATAGTTTTTTCCCATAGGACCAGAAAGATAGGTCGTTGCACCTACTTCTTGGCAGATATCTAAGATAAGATCTGACTTTTTTGATGAAATATTCAGTGATGAAGACCTGATTATTTTTGTTTTAATATTTAGTTCACCTAGCCAAAATAACAGATGGTTAAAACACAGTTCGGCAAGGAGAGTCTCATTATTGTCATAGACTTTATATATCTTTTCATATTTTTCATGAAATGAAGCGGTGTTCGAGTAGCTGCTTTTGATAGACATTAAATGATTTTTTCGCCAGTCTATATCTCTTGCGATTTCAGTCTCTAAGAGACTCTTGCTTAAGTGGCCCTTTTTTTTGACAGGTATAGTTAGCCAGTATGGGCCATTGGCCCCCTTAATTAAATTTCGGTTGGTAAAACTATTCTTTTCAAATTGTACCGTGTCGAGAAATATAAATAAGTCGCTCTTCTTGATACGCTCTATGTATCCTAGCCAAGGTAGATATGCGGGTTGATGGATGCTGATGATCATAATTTTAGTGCCCTCGTACAGACAGAAATGATTTTATTGACGTCATTATCTGAAAGGGAAGGGTAGATAGGTATTGAGAGTGTTTTTTTACTTAAATCGGCTGCATTAGGTACCAATGTATTTGTAGTAAGCAGTTCATCCTCTGTGACTGGTACTATGGATCTGATACCACTTTCAAGCAAAGCATTTTGACAGGATATGACCTTTGTACTATCAGTGAACATCACGGCTCTAAACCTAACCGGTTTCACATCTTGGCTTATGTTGTCAATGACAGGTAGGCCTGCTTCCTGATATTTTTTAAATATACTAGCGCGACGAAAAATAAATTCAGGTAGTTTTTTTAATTGCTCTCTGGCAATTGCAGCCTGAATGTCGGTCATTTGAAAATTAAATCTTGGTATGGCATCGACAATTGAGTCATAATCTCTCATTTTTCTTGCCATATCGGAGATATCACTATTCCTCGATATTATAATTCCACCTTGCCCACCACTTGTTATTATTTTAGTTGCGCTGAGAGAAAACACACCGATATCTCCGAAAAGACCTACTTGTATATTTTTTATCGTAGCGCCAAGGGCTTGTGCAGCATCTTCAACTAAAAAATAGCTTCGTTTTTTTTCCACGTTCAAATCTGGCAGACCAAACATATGGGCTATGATGTAAATATCCGCATTGCTTTTTTTTAATGAGGCATTTACTGATACCTCTTCTATATCCAAAAAATTGGGTATACCACCAGATAACTGTATCGCATTAAATATGGAGCGGCATGAGTAGGCAGAGGCAGATACACATCTATTTTTTGCGCTTGCTATCGCCAATGAAATATAAAGTGCTGCAGAGCCACTACTGACAGCGACAATATTTTCTGCTGGTAAGTTTATATGGTTACCAAACTCACGCTCTAGGGATAAGACCTCTTCGCCTTGTGCAACCCACCCGGATGCTATTACTCTAGCGGCTGCTTGAGACTCCTCATGACCAAGTGTCGGCCTATTATGTGGGATCATTTTTTATGATCTCCTCCAAATAGTAGCCTTCCTTTACAATCATGGGATTACCAATTACTAATGAATATGGTGGTATATGGCCAGCGTCAACAATAGTGCCAGCAGCAATAACAGAATGATGCCCTATATAGACACCACCTTTTATTACGCAATGGGATCCCACAAAGACATTATTTTCCAATATAATATCTTTTCTATCAATAGACTTTGCTAGCTCAATGCACTTCAAGTGAGAATCTGCGCAGTTAATAGTAACAAAGGATGCAATATCGCAGTGAGCACCAATGACAACGTTAGCACCTGTAGCATTAACTTCGCTAAAGGCACCAATATAAACATTTTCTCCAATATCAGGAGCGCCTAATATCCATACTAAGGGATGGTAAGGATTTTCTTTGAAAGTAGTCAAATCATAAAAATGCTGCTTGTATTCATCTTGCTTCATCATGATATGTCTTCCCAAGAAAGTAATGTGCCCTTCTGAAGACTGTGTTTTGCCACTCTCCCCAGCACATCGTCGAGATGAATTGGTGGTAGCCCATTACCAGGTCTACGCAATCCAATGTTTATATTACTGAGTATCTCACCTGGCGTAATGTCTTTTAATGCAGTGATACTTCGGCGAGCCAATACTTTCATATCTTGCTCTGCAATCGTAGGTCTTATAAGAGGAGAGCCAAGCATCAGGTGTGCGTCTCTGATCGCAGATATCCATTCTCGAGCCCCGTTGGGATCTTCTGAAAACCAATGGTCTGGACCAGGTAATTGATGATCGAGTGTGAAGTGCTTCTCGAATACCACAGCGCCTAAACCATATGCAATTGCTGCAGCCAAGGGCCCTTGGGTATGATCTGAAAATCCCAATACTAAATTTGGGAACGCTGCCGCTAGAGTTTTTAATTTACTCAGATTTACATCAGCTACTGGTGTCGGGTATTGAGATGTACATAGCATCAATACGACAGGTTTACCTTCCATTGCACCTGTAACATCAAGAGCCTGATAAACTTCCCCAAGATTAGCCATTCCACAAGAGATGAGAAGTGGTAATCCAGTGGCACTATACTGCTTAAGTAAGGGAATATTGGTAAAGTCATCAGAACCTACTTTTAGCGCAGAAACACCTAGTTGAAGTAGCAACTCCATATCAGTAACATTTTGCGGTGTAGATAAAAAAGTTATCTTTTTCTCGTCGCAGAAATTTTTTATGCTATGCCATTCTGCTACTGAAAACTCGTAGCGACGGAACATATCCCGCATCGACTCAGTCACTTTTTTACCTTGTGAGCTGTAGGTAAAGAGTAACTCCGGATCGCCGACAAATTCATCAGCTTTGAAGGTTTGAAATTTAATAGCATTGGCACCCGCCGATTTAGCGACAGATATCATTTTTTTTGCGATATTTATATCACCATTATGATTAATCCCTGCCTCAAGTATGATATACGGCTCCCTATTCTCTACCGGTTTGTTAGAAAATAGAGTGTTGATATCAACTGTCATTTCATCTTCTCCAGAGTAGATATAATAGATGACGCAACATAGCTTGCTCCGTTACCATCGGTAATCGACATAGCCGCTATGGACATATTATTTATTAGGTTGGGGTCAAGGCGCTCAACTGCGGTACGATAATCTGTGGCAGTAAGGTTATCTACCATACCTAAATTAATTACTGCACCCAATTCATGTAGTGTTGCTGCAATAGGGACCTGGTTATCCGCCTGAGTGCTGATTAATGCAGGTAGCCCCATACAGCAACGTTCCCAGGACGCACTCCCTCCAGCACCTATAGCAAGGTCTGCATCGAGCATCAGCCTAGCCATATGTGGAGTCTGTATATGCAGAGTAGAGTGTGTTGAACTACATAACTTTAATAACCGGCTTCGATGTGGATTGTTGCCACCAATAACGACATCTATTTTAAAGTTTTTATTTGCAGCCAATACCCCTAGCAGAGCTTTTTCCGTTTCATTATCTGGATCTGTGCCACCAAAGAAAATAATTATTTTTTCCAGCTTGCTTCTTGTCTTTACACGATGTCTGAGGTGTTGGAAGGATTCAGACAATAGGGCATAGCGAGGTCCGAAGAAGCAGACACACTCTTTAGAGATATTATCCACATAGAAATTTTCACTTTTAATGACATTCTGGTCTAGAAGAAACTGGCTGCAATGGGAACGGAAAATATCATCTATTGCCAGTAACGAAATGTCGGATGAAATAATTACTTCTTCCCAATCCATGCCCAGCTGGTAATGATCGACTACCACAAGTTTCGTGGAGGTCGATAGGTTAGATAGCGTAGCATAAGCATCAGCTTGCTCGCTTTCACCAAGAGGATGTAGAGGTGAGGAGGTCAATATTCTATATTCATGCCCCTTTCTAACCACCTCCTTATAGAGTGCATCCCCATTAGGTGAAAAAATAAAGACAGATTTTTTACCTAATTTCTTAAATGCGTCAGCAAGTGCAAGGCAGCGCATAACATGCCCATATCCTAAGCTCATTGATGCGTCGGTACGAAATATAATCATTAGGCACCTAATATGTGTCGGCCAAGCATGAAGGCCTCAGCATAATGATATCCTACAGAGGCCCCTCGCCATTTTGCTAAGTATTCTACAGCTTCAAGTGATCGAGGATGCGGGTAGGAGCGCATCTCTGAAGCATATGCTTCGAGAGCCAGCTTTTTTTTCTGCCAGTGTGACGTAATGTCGACGAACCAATTGGGTGAGAAGGGATAAGCAGATGCCGCAGGGCGCCATTCTGTACTTGATGCAATTTCAAAAAAGAGAACTGTTTGGAGTTTTCTTCCGGGCAAGGGGCGGGTTGCTGCGATAACGGCATCATGTATTACTCTATGATCTATGTTAACATCACCAACATGATGGGTATAAACAATATCTGGTTGCCATTCATTTATCTCGGTTTCGACAACTTTAATGACATCAAGCAGATCGACACTATCCATCCTGTTATCTGGGAAGTCTAGTAAGTTGAGTCTCTTTACACCTAGAATGCTATTTGCCATCTGTGCAGCGCTATTTAGCTCAGTTAACTCCGTCATTACCACCGAGCGTTCCCGTTTGGAGAGTCTAGAAGTTGCACCTTCAGCCATGATAAGAACCGATACTTGGTCACCTCGCTCGCTATGGTTAGCAATTGTTGCTCCGCATCCCAAAACTTCATCATCAGGGTGTGCGGCAACGACAAGCACTTTTCGAGAGGATGTTGTCATACGATAAGACCTTGCTGTTTTTGAAGTTGCCACATAAGTTCAGCCTGATGCCAATCCTCAAGTGTATCGATATCTATAACCAGATGACGTGGTAATATCAGTGGTGTAGCTAGACTGCCGAACAAAATATTACTCTCAAGCCAAGCATATTGGGTACCCCAATAAAATTGCCCTGCGTCATGTAAAACCAAGGGGAGGTCCTGAGAGCGGGTGGGAAAGTGTTCGGGGAAAAGCATTTCGACACCATCACCAGATCGTACAAATCCTCTGTAAGGAGAGTAATCAAATGTACCGGCACTAAAAACAAAATGCTGATGGCTCTCCTCAAGCATCTTTAGGCCAGTGCGTAGATCATCTGCACGCACGAAAGGTGCTGTTGCATAAAGACAGCACACAGAACCGAGTTGCCATCCTTGTGAGATGGCCCAGTTGATGGCGTGTGCGATCACTTCTTGGGTTCCAGCATGGTCATCTGCCAATTCCGGAGGACGGATAAATGGCACACTGGCCCCATGTTTGTGGGCCACGTCTGCGATCTGCTCATCATCGGTTGAGACGATGATTTGATCAAAACAGCCCGCGTCCTGTGCAGCCCTAATTGAATGCACAATCATAGGGACACCAGCAAAAGGACGGATATTCTTACCCGGAATGCGTTTGCTGCCTCCCCGCGCGGGGATGATGGCCAGGATCTGTGATGTGGTCATAGGAGTTTCCATGTCATCGAGGTCGGGCTGTCGAGAGTGATACACACTATTTTATGACTAGCGGGCCAAGCGTTGTATAGCTTGGATCACGTGGCTCTGCTCTTCGTCACTCAGAGTGAAATAGAGAGGCAAAGAGAGACAATGCTGATAATAACGCTCTGCTACCGGACATGATCCTGTTTTGTCTCCATATTGCTCACGATACCAAGGATGATGATAAACAGGAATATAGTGAACTTGAGTGCCAATGCCGTCAGCCATCAATGAATCCATGACCTGGCTGCGACTCTTACCAATAGCTGCATAATCTATCTCTACCACATAGAGATGGAAACAAGAGGAGAACCCCTCCATTTCCTGGGGGGTCTTCAGCCAGGGAAGTTCTGCCAGTGCCTGGTTATATTGCGCTACCAAGGTACGACGGCGCGCCTTGAACAGGTCTAGGCGTTGTAACTGGCTTAAGCCCAAAGCCGCCTGCATGTCAGTCATGCGGTAATGCCAGCCAAGCCTCTGCATCTCGTGATACCAGGGCCCCGATTGTTGGCTGAGGAGAGCAGAATCTTTGGTAATGCCATGGCTGCGTAGCAACAACATGCGCTGATACAACACAGGATCATTGGTCATCACGGCCCCTCCCTCACCACTGGTGATCGTTTTGACTGGATGGAATGAGAACACTGTTGCATCCGAAAACAGGCAATTGCCCACCGGACTGCCGTCGGAATAGCGGGAACCAATTGCATGGGCCGCATCTTCGATGATCTTTAGACCATGCTTTTTTGCGATGAGGGAAAGAGCCGGCATGTCCGCAGGTTGGCCTGCAAAATGGACGGGGCTGAGTAACCGAGTAGCTGGAGTAATACGGGCCGATACTGAGCTGGGGGATAGGTTATAGCTGATTGGGTCTATATCGGCGAATACAGGCTTGATACCACAGTAAGCCATACTGTTGGCCGTGGCAGCAAAGGTATTGGGTGTAGTGATCCCTTCGCTACCTTCGGGTAATTCCATCGCTGCGACTGCCAGATGCAAGGCCGCTGTGCCGCTTGCGACCACCAGACAGTACCTAGCCCCTGTGTAGGCACAAAGTGCCTGTTCGAATTCGGCAACTTTCGGGCCTTGAGTCAAGAAGTCGGAGCTTAGCACTGCATTGACTGCGGCTATATCTGCCGCTGAAATGTCCTGTTTACCATAGGGGATCATTCCGCCAATACCTCCTGGTTGAGCTGTTGCAACTCAACCTGAGACATGAAGATGGGATTATTGAGAGAGTTGTATTCAAATCCTATAGGCACGCTGCAACCTTGCTCTCCTATGGCACTGACAGAGAAGTCATCACTACGGTGATTGAAGGTGATGCTTGGGGCGATGACGTAATAGTCCTTGAACTCATAGGTATGGTAGGAGTCATCGGCCGGGCACATCACCTCGTGCAGCTTCTCGCCCGGGCGGATGCCGATGATCTCCTGGGGCAGCTCGGGGGCCATGGCGTTGGCGAGGTCCGTGATGCGCACCGACGGGATCTTGGGAACGAACACTTCCCCCCCCTTCATGCGGACAAAGTTGGTAAGCACGAATTCCACCCCCTGTTGCAGGGTGAGCCAGAAGCGGGTCATCTCCCCATGGGTGATGGGCAGGCGGCTGGCGCCTTCCTTGATCAGCCGATCGAAGAAGGGCACCACAGATCCACGGGATCCCACCACGTTGCCATAACGCACCACCGAGAAGATGGTCGGGTTTTTGCCCGCCATATTGTTGGCGGCGACAAAGAGCTTGTCGGAGCAGAGCTTGGTAGCCCCGTAAAGGTTGATTGGATTGGCCGCCTTGTCGGTCGAGAGTGCAATGACCTTCTGTACGCCATTGTTGAGGGCGGCCTTGATAACGTTTTCGGCCCCCCCGACGTTGGTCTTGATGCACTCCATCGGGTTGTATTCGGCTGCTGGCACTTGCTTGAGCGCCGCAGCATGCACCACGAAGTCAACATCGCGCATCGCCATGTCGAGGCGCTCGGCATCGCGAACATCGCCGATAAAGTAGCGCATGCAGGGATGGTTGAAACGCTGCTGCATTTCAAACTGCTTGAGCTCATCACGGGAGTAGACGATCAGTCGTGCGGGTTGGTAGCGGGATAGCACGGTTGCAATGAATTTCTTGCCAAATGACCCAGTGCCACCGGTAACCAGGATTGTTTTTCCATTAAACATGACGGTGTCCCATGATGAAGATTGGTATCTATAGAATTCTAAAGCACTTTTTATGCCATTTGCAGACGTATATTGGCAGGTGTGATCTGAATGGCTGTTTTTTGGCTACTTGCTGTCGCGTTGGGCAATGGCTTGGCATACCTGTTCCACCGCATTGAGGGCTCTGGGGGTGAAGCGGTGCAGCTCATCCGAGTTGATCAAATCGAGTCGCTGATGTTGCACGGCGTCCAGATTGGGCCACTTCTGCCAGTGACGCAGGGCGTCAGGATCTTGACTCCCCGCCAGGATCAGCGCGGGGTTGGCTCTGATCACCTGTTCCATGTCCACTTGAGGGTAGGGGGTCTTGGCATTCGCCATGATGTTGATCCCCCCGCAGAGTTCGATGGCTTGAGCAGGCCAAGCATGGCCACTGACGCTGGTGAGCGGTGGGTACCAGAGCTGGTAGAACACCTTGACGCCGGTTGGCTGGCCATAATGCTGTTGCAGGTCATGCAGACGTGCGAGATAGCGATCGGCGGCTTCGTTGGCACTCTTCTCCACCCCCAGCAATTTGCCGAGCGCCCGCATCTCGCTGGCCAGCGAGGCAAAATCGGTAGGCTCCGAGTAGAAAACCGGGATACCCAGCTGCTCCAGCGGTGCCAGCATTCGTGACTGGGCCGATCGCCAGCCCAGGATCAGATCCGGTTGTTGCGCCAGCAGCGCCTCGACATTGATGCTGCGATAATTGGCCACCTTGGGCTTGGTTTTCACTTCGGCGGGATAGTCGGAGGCATCGTCGATAGCGACTAACTTGTCACCGGCACCGATGTCATAAAGCAGCTCGGTAAGATGGGGAACCACGCTCACCACCCGGCTCGGGGTCGCGGCCAGCAGCGCATCGGGTAACCAGGCCAGCAGTACGCAGGGCAGCCAGATTGGCAATCGCAGCCATCTAGCCATGAAGTAACCCCGCCACCGTGACAAGCAGCGCCAGTATCAACCAGCCCCAGCCAATTGCTTGCAAAATATTGAGTACCTTGCGCGGTGACTCGCCACTGGGGTCATCACCACTGCCGAGTACCGGCCAGCGTTGCAGAGCTCCCTGATAGTAGCGGGGGCCGCCAAGGCGGATCCGGCACTTGTCAGCAAGTAGCGTCAGCAGCATCCCGATAGCAGGGTAGGGCCAGATCGCACCACTTCGCAGCAGCTGAGTAGCCTGCCTGATACGGGGCAACAGGAGCGGCAGCCCTAGCAGCAGGATGGTGGGGGCATTGAGCCCCTGATAGAGGGCGCTGGCAGCACGGCCAAAATAGCTAAAGGCGGGATCCTTCATGCTCCAGCCTTGACTCATCAACTGGGTCAGCCGCCAGAGCAGGGCGCCCTGTACCCCGGCGAGAGCGTACCCCAGCAGCGGGCCAGCCCATTGGCCCACCAGACGCAGGGAGCAGCTTTCGGTCACCGCTTTGGCAATGCCCATGGCCGAGAGCTTGCCGGTCTCACGTTTGAGCCAAGGAGCCGCCTGCAATCTTGCCAGCGGCAGGGTCTCCTGCGTGGCGAGCGAGCGGGTGGCATGGGCAAGTTCGCGTAGCGGACGGGATTCGAGCATCAGCAGCAGAAACAGCAGGTCAAACAGCGGCTCGCTCAGAGCCAGATTGCGCAACGACCAGAGCCCGGCTGCGCAGGGTACCCAGACCACCAGCATTGCCAGCATACCCGCTTGCAGCTGCTGGCGTGGCGTGCCATCGGCTCTGTGCACCTTGTGACCCAGTCGGGTCAGCAGAGGCGCAATGGCCGAGAGCCGCAGATGGGATGGCCAGGGGATCACCGCCTCAAGCAGGGCAGCACCCACCAGAATGGCCGCCGTCGTCGAGAGGAGGGCGTCGGCCATCAGTTCGAGCGAGCCGGTTTCGATCACAGCTTGCCGAGCATCTTGATGATCATTTCGGCGGAGTGCTTTCCAGCCACTTCGATAAAGGCGTCGAAGGATTCAACCTGTTCCTTGCCCGCGATGTCGGACATGGCGCGCACTACCAGATAGGGCACCTTGAACATGTGGCACACCTGGCCGATGGCGGCACCTTCCATCTCGACTGCCAGCATCTGCGGGAAGTCGGTGCGGGCTTTGGCGATGGCGTCCGGTTTGCACATGAACTGATCACCGGTGCAGATGAGGCCGATCTTGGTCTGATGCTTGCCCTGCTCGGCTATGCAATCCTGAGCTACCGCGATGAGCTTCTCGTCGCAGGGGAAGGTGGCGGGTTGCTGTGCCATCTGGCCCATCTCGTAACCAAAGGCTGTTACGTCGACATCGTGGAAGCGCATCTCGCTGGCAATCACCACGTCACCAATGTGCAGATCCTGGGCAAAGCCGCCCGCAGAGCCGGTATTGATGACGCAGTCGGGGGCGAATTTTTCCAGCAGCAGGCTGGTGGCCACGCTGGCGGCGACTTTACCGATGCCGGAGCGGGTCAGGATCACCTCTTTGCCTGCCAGCATCCCTTGATAGAACTCGCAGCCGCCCAGTTGCAGAGTTGTGGGGTTGCTCATCTGGCTGCGCAGCAGGGCTACTTCTTGCTCCATGGCGCCGATAATACCTACTTTCATTGCTGACCTCGTCTTGCTAGCCGTATGGCTGAGTTTAAGTTGCTGTAGATCATAACAAAAGATGGCGTCGGCGCCGAGGGGTAGACGTGAAAGCGAGGGATGGTGAGCGAGATGGCCAAAGGGGTGTATAGAGAGACAGGATAGAGGGAGTAGATGACTAACGTAACTTCGCTTGGCTGATACAAAAAAACCGGCTTGCGCCGGTTTTTTTGGTTGCTGAGTAAGCTGGCTTATTTAGCCAGAGACTCCGGCAGTTCGTCACGAATTTTGGCGAGCATCTCTTTCAGTACGCGCGGGTTAGCCACGACAGTGTTACCTGAGTTCTCGTAGTTATGACCACCCACGAAATCGGTCATGATGGCACCGGCTTCTTTGGCCAGCAGCTCACCTGCCGCAGTTTCCCAAGGCTTAAGGCCGATTTCCCAGAAACCGTCGATGCGACCGGCGGCAACGTAGGCCAGATCCAGCGCGACAGAACCAGAGCGACGAATGTCAGCACACTCGATAAACATGCTCTGGAACATTTTCAGGTAGGGGGCAATGTGGTGCTTCTGCTTATATGGGAAACCAGTTGCCAGTACGGTACCAGCCATCTCTCGGGCTTTGCCCACACGGATGCGGTAGCCGTTCAGCTGTGCGCCGTTACCACGGGTAGAGGTAAACAGCTCATCACGGATGGGATCATAAACGACAGCTTGTTCAGTTTTGCCTTTCACGCGCAGGGCGATGGAAACAGCAAAGTGTGGAATGCCTTTAACAAGGTTGGTCGTGCCATCCAGTGGGTCAATGATCCATTGGTAGTCCGGATTGGTACCGGCAATCTCACCAGATTCTTCAGCAATAATGCTGTGCTCTGGGTAAGATTTTTTGATGGTATGAATGATGGCCGCTTCGGCTTCACGGTCAACGTTGGTCACGAAGTCATTGCTGCCTTTTTGGATAGCCTCAATGTTCTCGGGCTGGGAGAAGGCTTTTACTACAACTTGACCGGCGTTGCGCGCAGCGCGCACGGCGATATTCAGCATCGGATGCATAGGTTCACCACTGGATGTTAAAGAACGGGGGATAAAAGGACGGCGTATAATACCAGTATTTTTATCGATGGCAACTGTAATCCCCCTACGACCAATTGATTACCACTGCCAGATTTGACGGCTCCAATATAGACCAGATCTGCGCTAGTCTTATCCCAGCAGCCGGATACAGGCTGTCATGAGCATAGGGATATGAGCCATGAATTTGTCATTAGTGAGTCAGAACGTGTCAGCGGCCAGCGAGGGACTGTTGGCCATCTTGCGGTCATCACCCGAGTATGGTGATCACTTTGCCCACATCACCGTGACCCCCCTTGCCCAGTGGCAACCGGCCAAGACGGAGGCGGCGATCCTGTTGATCGACGGCGATGCTTCCTGGCAGGATGCCGGATTTACCCGGGGAGAGGACGAGACGATCGGCTTGCCGGTCTTGCCGCTGCTGATCCGCAAGGGGGACAAAGAGCTGACGGTCTGCGGGCCGGATGTGCGTGACCCCCGTTTCTATTTTGTCTCAAACGGCATCGTGCTGGATGAGTCGGAGCTGGCCGAGCCTGCCTGCAGCCGGGTGTTGCTACGCAAGCTGGAGTCTTACTTCCCGCTGCTTTCCCGCCTGATCATGCTGCGCCAGCGCAAGCCGGTCGCCATGCTCAACTAGCATTTACCATTGTCAGAGCGCACCAGCGGCTCACCGTGTGCCTTTTTTGGCCAGCGGTGCGCCGCTTTTTAATGGTCTGGAGCCGGCCACTTGTTGCAAGATGAAGCGGCAACCATTTTTCAACTACATCGAACCGTACAATCTGGTTATGAGTAACAAGGAGTAAATCATGATCGACTTTTACACAGCCGCGACCCCCAATGGTTTCAAGGTAGCGATAGCCCTCGAAGAGCTGGGCTTGCCCTATCGGGTCATTCCCCTCGACTTGTCGGCGCTGGATCAGAAACAGCCCGAATTTCTTGCCATCAACCCCAATGGTCGCATTCCGGCCATTGTCGACCGGGATAACGACGATTTCGCGGTATTCGAATCAGGTGCCATCCTCATCTATCTGGCGGAGAAAGCTGGCAAGTTGCTGCCGGCCGATCCCAAACGCCGCTCCCAGGCTCTCCAGTGGTTGATGTTTCAGATGGGGGGCGTGGGCCCCATGATGGGGCAGGCCAACGTCTTCTACCGTTACTTCCCCGAGAAGATCCCCGCCGCCATCGAGCGTTATCAGAAGGAAGGGCGCCGTCTATTCGAGGTGCTCGATAGCCATCTGGCCCACCATGAATATCTGGCGGATGAATACAGCATCGCCGACATTGCCACCTGGCCCTGGGTGCGTATTTATGACTGGAGCGGTATCTCCATCGAAGGGCTGACCCATCTGCAAGCCTGGATGGCCCGCATGGCAGAGAAGCCTGCTTGCCAGAAGGGGATCACTATACCGCCACGCAAAGAGCAGCCAGATGAGCTGATCAAGCAGGCTCAACAGATGGTAACGCGTTGATTTTTAACTGCAGACGGGGCACTACGCCCCATAATATTAGAAAAACTAAGGCAAGCTGATTATAAAGATTGGCTCGTTTTTTGTGAGCTGAATCACTATGATGCCCCCATCCCACCGTACGTTCTGTGCGGTGGTCTGGCGGGCTCCCCGCCTCCTGTTTCCAGCATTTTTTTATGATGGCATCACAGTGTTTGTGATCAGATCCCTCTGGGCATATTACCCCGGAGGGGCGGCCGCATTTTTACGATTTAGTGGGACTGATATGGATCGGCACAGTTTTTATCCGTTGTTTTTATTGACCATACTGATGGTCGCTGTGGGCCAGATGACCCAGACCCTGTATGTACCGTCGATTCCCATGATGGCGGGGGATTTTAATGTTGCCTCGAGTCAGTTGCAGGCGGTGATGGCTTGTTACCTGATCCCCTATGGTCTCTCCCAATTTGTCTACGGGCCGTTGTCGGATCGCATTGGCCGTCGTCCGGTGCTGATCGTCGGCATGATGGTGTTTCTGGTGGGGACCCTGATCATTCAGCTCATTCCACACTTCACCGCCCTGCTGGTGGGAAGCTTCATTCAAGGGCTGGGGACCGGTTCTGGCGGCGCAATGAGCCGCACCGTAATGCGCGATCGCTATAACGGGGCCGAGCTCAATCGTGCCAACAGTCTGGTGAGCATGGGGGTGATCTTCTCCCCGCTGCTGGCACCGGTGCTCGGTGGTTGGCTGACCGAGTTGTTCAACTGGCGTGCCGGTTACTGGTTTCTGTTCGGCTTTGGTGCGGTAACGACCCTGGCGCTGCTGGCCTGGTTTGGTGAAACGCTGCCGGTGGCGGCACGTCAACAGCCACTGCGGGTTAGCGCGGCTTATCGTCATGTGCTGAGTAATCCACGCTTTCAGGGCAATCTGCTCTGCCTGATGGCAACCTTCGCCGGTCTGGCGGTGTTTGAAGCGGCCGCCGGGGTGCTGCTGGGCGATGTGCTCAAGCTGAGCGCCCGCACCGTGAGCGTATTGTTCGTATTGCCACTGCCCGGCTATCTGTTTGGCGCCTGGCTCTCTGCCAAGCTCAGTTTTCGCCTGAGCCAGGGTAAGTTGATGCGTCTGGGCATTGTTTTTTTGGCGCTCGGTTCTCTGATCATTCTGCTGCCAGGGTTGTTCGGTATCGTGAGTGCCGCCTCGCTGGTTGGCGGCGCGGCGGTTTACTTCATCGGTAGCGGCATTCTCTATCCGACCGCCACCTCCTGCGCCATTGAGCCGTTCCCCGGTCAGGCTGGCACGGCCGGTGCTATTCTCGGCGGGATGCAAAATCTGGGGGCGGGCATAGTGACGCTGCTGGCGGCTGGCTTCCCGATGACAGGGCAGGTGACCTTGGGCGCTATCATGACCCTGATGGTCTTGCTGGTTGCCCTGAGCTTTGCCTGGTTGCGCCACCATGGCTCCTCCCACGAGCAGATGGCGATCTGATCTACGGGATCAACCTCGATAAGCCCACCGTTACTGGTGGGCTTTTGTTTGCCAGAAAGAGCACAGATCACTGCGCTACTGCAGCTTGATAGAGCGGGGCTCCATGACCGTTTATGCGAGGAAAAAGAAAAAGCCCGTCACCTTGGTGACGGGCTTTTTGCTATTGGTACCCCGAGATGCCGTTGCCGGTTTGGGCCCTTGAACCGTAGGTTCAAGGCGGGAATCGAATCTGACCGCAGGCTTCTCGGTCGTGCCGAGCATGCGCAATAGCCAGAAGGCCGATCCCCTGTTGGGTATGATTATCGGCTCGGGGACTTGAACCGGCTGACAAACATCCCAGGGAATTTTAAAACGGTTTGCGATTAGGGCTGCTGCCCCTCTTCGCTGGAATCACCATACTGACCATGCTCGATCAAGGCAGCTTCGATGGTGCGTTGCAGCATCTTGATCCGCTTGTCCATGGTTTCAGAGTATTGGTGATTCTTATCTTTTTCAAGGCAGAGCTCATGACAGAAGTTAAGCGCCGCCATGATCGCCAATTGCTCATTGCTCGAAACTTTGGAGCGTTGACGCAGGTCGATCAGCTTGTCGGTCAGCTGCTCGGCGGCCTGGCGCAGGGCATCCTGCTGTCCCAAGGGACAGGATACCTTGTAGGGACGTCCCAAAATGACGATTTCTACGGCCTCTGTGCTCATGCCTTCCTCAATACGGCGGAGCTGATTTCCGCCTTTATCCACGTGGACAACTGGGCGGGACTATATAGCGCAGATGCATAAGTTTCAAGGCCTTGCTGGCTCTGGAAGAGGGAGAATGCTAGGATCCTGACCATTAATTCTGCAAATTTGACTGAACTTTGAGCGGATCCTCGATGAGCAAAACGAACCCCCTTGAATATACCGCCGTATCTGACCTCATGGAGCAACATGAGTTGATGGCAACGGCAGTAGAAGCCCACGGCGTGATCTGTGGTCTGGTATGTGGTGGTGTGGCCCTGGATGACAAGAGCTGGCTGCCTCCTTTTAACGACCTGGTGAACGACGGTTTCGGCCTGCCGGCCCCGGTGCGCCAGGTGATGACCGATCTTTATCACAATGTGGTCGAGAGCCTGATGGCCCAGAAAGGGGTCGAGCTGCTGCTGCCAAGTGACGATGCGCCGCTGGACGAGCGCATCGATTCGCTGGTGGATTGGTCACAGGCATTTCTGGCCGGTTTTGGCGTGGTGCAGCAGGAGCTCTCCCGCGCGTCGGAAGAGCTGCAGGAGATGATCCAGGATATCGCCAGCATCACTCAGGTCTCTGCCGAGTTCGATCAGGAAGATGACGAGAACGAAGCCTCTTTCCTGGTGCTCTATGAACACGTCAAGCTGGGGGTGATGATGACCTTCGAAGAGTTTGGCAAGCGCCCCGAGACCCCGAGCACGCCGCCGACCCTCCATTGAGGATCGGACCACTGCGGCCATCACTGATCTGCAAGAGCGCCTGATGGCGCTCTTTTTTATCCCCTTGTGGTGGCTAACCCTGTGAGACGCAACCGGTTTTTTGCCGCTGGCCTCGCATTCAGCTTGCGGCTTTGTGATAGCATGAGGCCACCTTTTTCACTTCTTCTTCTCAGCTTATGTCTCAATCTGATGTGCGACAGGTCGATGTCACCCTGGTCGGCGGTGGAATGAGCGGTGCCGTGCTGGCGCTCTCGCTGGCGGCCCTGCTTCGATCCGATGGCTCCCCCCTCGAGATCCTGCTGCTGGAGGCGAGCGTCCCCGAACAGCATACCCATTCAGGATTTGACGCCCGCGCCATTGCGCTCTCGGCCGGTACCTGCGATGCATTATTGCGGCGTGGACTCTGGCCGCTGTTTGCCCCCCACTGCGCCCCCATTACCCATATCCATGTCTCGGATCGAGGCCACTGCGGTCAGGCTCGCCTCTCGGCCGCCGAATATGGTCTGCCCGCGCTGGGTCAGGTGATCGAGCTGGCGTCCGCCGGTAACGAGCTGCAACGGGCGATGGCCGCCGCTACCAATATCCGGGTCTGTTGTCCGGCCCGGGTGAGCCAGATTGCGCCCGATGAGGAGAAGGTGACCCTCACCCTCGAGAGCGGTGAACAGATTGAGACCCGCCTGCTGGTGGCGGCAGACGGGGGCAACTCCTTTGTGCGTCAGCACTTCAAGTTGCCGGTGACCCGCCACGACTTTGAGCAGCACGCCATCATCGCCACGGTCAAAACGGCGCAGGACCCTGAGGGGCGTGCCTTCGAGCGCTTTACCGAAGGGGGCCCGCTGGCGCTGCTGCCGATGCAGGATGGGCTCTCCTCGCTGGTGTGGAGCGTCGGGCAGCATGAGGTGGATGAGCTGATGGCCCTCGATGAAGGGGCGTTTCTCGCCCGGCTGCAGCAGGCCTTCGGTTGGCGGCTCGGCCGCTTCGAGCGATGCGGCGTGCGTAACGTTTATCCCTTGATCCTGACTGCCTGCGGCTATCCGCTGGCCCAGCGTACCGTGCTGGTGGGCAATGCTGCCCACGCCCTGCACCCTATTGCCGGACAGGGCTTCAACCTCGGGATGCGGGATCTCGACCTGCTCACCGGGGCGGTGGCCAAGGCGCTGGCAGAGGGGGAGGATATCGGCAGCTTCAAGGTGCTGAGCGGCTACTGGCAGCAGCGCAAGCGCGATCAGGCGCAGACCGTCTGGCTCACCTCCTCGCTGGCCCAGCTCTTCTCCAATGGTCACGATCCGTTGGTGGCTGGGCGCAATCTGGCGCTTACCCTGATGGGGCGGCTCCCGTGCCTCAAGGCGCCGCTTGCCTCGCGCACCCTGGGTTTTGTCGCCGATGTGTGCGGCAACTAGCCAGCGTTTGTTGACTGGGACCTGTTGACCAACATTCGTTGATCAGAACGTGTTGAAAAAGAGGGGATGCCAGCAGGCGTCCCCTCGCTGGCCAGCCGGTCAGCCCTGAAAGGATGAGATGATGCAGATGCAAAATGTGGATGTGGTGATTGTCGGTGGCGGCATGGTGGGGCTGGGGCTCGCTGCGGCCCTTAAACATAGCGCCCTCAAGGTGCTGGTGGTGGAGGGGCAACTGCCCGATCCGCAGCTGGGGGAGGTGGCCGACAACCGGGTCAGCGCCCTGAGCCTGGCCAGCCAGCAGATCCTGCGCCATGTCGGCGCCTGGGACGGCATGGCAGCGCGCCGCCTGCAGGCCTATGACAAGATGGCGGTGTGGGAGCAGGACAGTTTCGGCCACATCGACTTCGATGCCGCCAGCCTGCGTCAGGCCAGCCTCGGCCATATCGTCGAGAATCGGGTGATCCAGCTGGCGCTGCTCGAAGCTATTCTCGCTGACGGGACACGGGGGGCCAGCAATATCCAGTTGTTGACCCCCGCCAGAGCCAAGAGCCTGCAGAGCGGCCCGGCGGGTGCCCTGCTGCTGCTTGAAGATGGGCAGGCCATCTCGGCCAAACTGGTGGTGGCCGCCGATGGTGCCCACTCCTGGGTGCGCCGTCAGGCCGATATCCCGCTCACCAGCTGGGATTATGGCCACCACGCGCTGGTGGCGACGGTGCGCTGCGCCGAACCCCATGAAGCTGTTGCTCGCCAGATCTTCACCCCGGATGGCCCGCTCGCCTTTTTGCCGCTGTGGCAGGAGAACCTCTGCTCCATCGTCTGGTCGCTGCCAGCAGCCCGTGCCGAGGCGCTCTGTGCTTGCGACGACGAGCAGTTCAACCGCCAGCTCACCGCCGCCTTCGATGCCCGCCTCGGTCTGTGCAAGGTGGAGGGGGCGCGCAGCGCCATTCCACTCACCGCCCGCTATGCCCGTGACTTTGCCCGCGAGCGGCTGGTGCTGGTGGGAGATGCGGCCCATACCATCCACCCGCTGGCGGGGCAGGGGGTCAACCTCGGCCTGCTGGATGCCGCCGCGCTGGCGGAGCAGATTTTGCACAATCATGCCGCGGGCAAGGATATCGGCCTGCTCGCCAACCTGCGCAGCTACGAGCGCTGGCGCAAGAGCGAGGCGGCCCGCATGTTGGCGGCGATGGAGGGGCTCAAACGGCTGTTTAGCGGCGCCAACCCGCTCAAGAAGCTGGTGCGGGGCGTCGGATTGCGGGCCGCCAACCTGCTGACGCCCTTCAAGGAGGGGGTGATCCGCGCCGCCATGGGGCTGGAGGGGGAGTTGCCCGAGCTGGCCCGTCCTGACTGGGCTGTTACGGCGACCAAGGGCGGTGCCATGCAGGCCAAGGGTGAAAAAAACTAATATTACCCGCTGTTTTTGGCAACAAAAGTAATCCGACAAGGCTGATGACCCGTTTTGGGTGTCAGCCTTTAATTTTGCTCTGGCGCGAAACGTTTTTCTGTAAATTGTGACGAAACGGTAAAAATCAAAATTTAATCTCGCCTGATCCGGCTTACAGCTGTTTTTATCACTGCATTTATCTTAGTGTCTGGAGTCAGTTTTACGGGAGGGGATTAGTTTTTTTTGAGCGGCGCGCTCGCCTGCTTGTCATATAATCCGCTCCGTTCAAGGAATCCCTCTTGCCTGGCAAGGGCAGGAGCGAGCACACACTCTGGGATCCGGTCGCTTTTTGCTGCGCGCAGTGCAGTCAGAGCGGTGGCGCGGGTCGCAAGGGTGGTCGCTACAGCGAAAAGGCTTTTTGCTAAGGAAAGAATGCGATGATCCAGACTACTGTACTGCATCCCAAACACCTGGAAGCCGGCGCCAAGATGGTGGACTTCCACGGTTGGGAAATGCCCATCAACTACGGCTCCCAGTTGGAAGAGCACCACGCGGTGCGCAGCGATGCCGGTATGTTCGATGTCTCCCACATGACCATCGTCGATTTGACCGGCGAACGGGTCAAAGCCTTTTTGCAACACCTGCTGGCCAACGACGTGGCCAAACTCACCGTCTCCGGCAAGGCGCTCTACAGCGGCATGCTCAATCCGGACGGCGGCGTGATCGATGACCTCATCACCTATTACCTGACCGATACCTTCTACCGGCTGGTGGTCAACTCCGCCACCCGCGAAAAAGATCTGGCCTGGATCCGCCATCACGCCATCGATTTCGATATCGCCGTCACCGAGCGTCCGGAGCTGGCGATGATCGCGGTGCAAGGCCCCAACGCCAAGCTCAAGGCGGCTGCCGTGCTGAGCGCCGCCCAGCGCACTGCCGTGGTAGGGATGAAGCCCTTCTTCGGCGTGCAGGCTGGCGATCTCTTTATCGCCACCACCGGCTACACCGGCGAGGATGGCTACGAGATCGTGGTGCCGCAAGAGAAAGCCTGCGAGCTGTGGCAAGCGCTGCTGGATAACGGCGTAGCCCCGTGTGGTCTTGGTGCCCGCGATACCCTGCGCCTCGAAGCGGGGATGAACCTCTACGGTCAGGACATGGACGAGTCAATCTCTCCGCTCGCCGCCAACATGGCCTGGACCATCGCCTGGGAGCCTAGCGATCGCAACTTCATCGGCCGCGACGTGCTGGAAGCGCAGAAAGCGGCGGGCAATCAGCCCAAGCTGGTGGGGCTGGTGATGGAAGAGAAAGGAGTGCTGCGTGCCGGCATGCCGGTCACCTTCACCGCGGTAAACGGTGAGAAGCGGGAAGGTGTGATCACCTCCGGCTCTTTCTCTCCCACTCTGGGATACAGTATTGCCCTGGCGCGGGTGCCCCGTGATATCGGTGAACAGGCCGAGGTGGAGATCCGCAAGAAACTGGTCACCGTGAAGGTCAGCAAGCCCGCTTTCGTCCGTAACGGCCAGAAGCTGGTTTAACAGAATGTCGGTGGAGGGCAGTGCCTTCCCCGCCGCTTTTCATATTCGTTTTTAAACGCGACTCAAAGATCAAAGGAAGCACAAATGAGCCATATCCCGAGCGAACTGAAATATGCCACTTCCCACGAGTGGATCCGTGTTGAAGCCAACGGCGAGGCCGTGGTCGGTATCACCGAGCACGCCCAGGAGCTGCTGGGTGACATGGTGTTTGTCGAGCTGCCGGAAGTGGGCAAGCAGGTCAGTGCCGGTGACGACTGCGCCGTGGCCGAGTCGGTCAAGGCCGCCTCTGACATCTACAGCCCGGTGAGCGGCGAGATCATCGCCGTCAACGAAGAGCTGGAAGGGAGCCCCGAGCTGGTCAACTCAGATCCTTACGATGCCGGTTGGTTGTTCCGCATCAAGCTCGATGACGAAAGCGAGCTGGCCAACCTGCTGGATGCCGAAGGCTACCAGAACGTGGTGGACGAATAGTAATGCCCCGGGCCCTGCACCAACGTGCGGGGCCCTTTTGTATGGCTGCCGACAGGGTCGACAGCAGGGAGAAGTCACCCGTATCCGGCGTGTTGGGGTTTAGCCAGCGCGCGGTTTACAGGGTGATCCCCGGGGTGCCAGCGAGCATCCGGTGCCGTGCTCTCTTGGCTGCGGCATAGCGAACATGAGTGGAGTCGGTATCAGCCGACCATCAGGAACATCAGGTCTTGGTTATCAGGATTTCATACCAGGACTTATTTACCAGGAAATAGGGAAATGACCCAGTCACTGTTTGAACTCGAGCAAAAAACCGATTTTGTCCGCCGCCATATCGGCCCGGGCGAGGAAGAGCTGCGCCAGCTGCTGGCCACCGTCGGGGCCGAGAGCCTGGACGATCTGATTGCCCAGACCGTGCCCGCCGCCATTCGCCTGCCGGGCCCGCTGGGGATCGGTGCGGGCATGACCGAAGTGGAGGCGCTGGCCAAGCTCAGGGGCTATGCCGCCCAGAACAAGATTGCCAAGAGCTATATCGGCATGGGTTATCACGATACCCATGTGCCCCACGTCATTTTGCGCAACGTGCTGGAAAACCCGGGCTGGTATACCGCCTACACCCCGTACCAGCCCGAGCTGGCGCAGGGCCGTCTCGAAGCCCTGCTCAACTTCCAGCAGCTGACGCTGGATCTCACCGGCATGGATCTGGCGAGCGCCTCCCTGCTGGATGAAGCGACCGCCGCTGCCGAGGCGATGGCGCTGGCCAAGCGGATGGCCAAGTCCAAATCCAACCTCTTCTTCGTGGCCGATGATGTGCATCCGCAGGTGATCGACGTGGTCAAGGAGCGCGCCGTTCACTTCGGTTTCGACGTGGCAGTCGGCGCCGCCAGCGATGCGGTGAGTGAAGAGGTGTTTGGTGCCCTGTTCCAGTACCCCACCACCACAGGTGAGGTGAAAGATCTGCGGGCGCTTGTCGCCGCGGTACAGGCCCAGAAAGGGCTGGCCTGCGTCAGCGCCGATCTGCTCTCCCTGCTGCTGCTCAAATCCCCGGGTGAGCTGGGCGCCGACGTGGTGTTGGGCTCCGCCCAGCGCTTTGGCGTGCCCATGGGTTACGGTGGCCCCCACGCTGCCTTCTTTGCCACCCGCGATGCCTACAAGCGCTCCATGCCGGGTCGCATCATCGGTGTCTCCAAGGATGCCCGTGGCAAGAGTGCCCTGCGCATGGCGATGCAGACCCGCGAGCAGCACATCCGCCGCGAGAAGGCCAACTCCAACATCTGTACCGCACAGGTGCTGTTGGCCAACATGGCGAGCTTCTACGCCGTCTACCACGGCCCGGTGGGGCTGAAAACCATCGCCTCCCGCGTGCACCGTCTCACCACCATTCTGGCGCTCGGCCTCAAGGCCAAGGGGGTCGCCCTCAAGCATGCCAGCTGGTTCGATACGATCACCGTGCAAACTGCTGACAAGGCGGCGCTGATTGCCAAGGCTGAAGCCCATGGCATCAACCTGCGTGCGGATCTTGACGGCGCGGTGGGGGTGTCGCTCTCTGAAACCACCACTCGCGGCGATGTGGCCGAGCTGTTTGAGCTGTTCATCGGTCAAGGTCATGGGCTCGATATCGAGGCCCTCGACAAGGCGGCTCAGGCCCATCACGCCATCCCGCAGGATCTGCTGCGCAGCGATGCTGTGCTGACCCACGAGGTGTTCAACAAGTACCACTCCGAAACCGAGATGCTGCGTTACATCCACCGTCTCGAAGCCAAAGATCTGGCCCTCAACTACGCCATGATCTCCTTGGGCTCCTGCACCATGAAGCTCAACGCCACCGCCGAGATGATCCCGGTGACCTGGCCCGAGTTTGGCAAGCTGCACCCGTTTGCCCCGCTGGCGCAGGCCAAGGGCTACCAGCTGCTGCTGGCCGACCTCGAGAACTGGCTGGTGAAGGTGACCGGTTACGATGCGGTCTGCATGCAGCCTAACTCCGGTGCTCAGGGCGAGTACGCTGGTCTCTTGGCCATTAAGAAGTATCACGAGTTCCGCGGTGAGGGGCATCGCGATATCTGCCTCATTCCTGCTTCTGCCCACGGCACCAACCCGGCCTCTGCCCAGATGGCGGGGCTCAAGGTGATCGTCACCGCCTGTGACAAGTCCGGCAACGTGGATCTGGATGACCTGCGCGCCAAGGCGGCCGAGGCGGGAGATCAGCTCTCCTGTTTGATGGTGACCTACCCCTCCACCCACGGGGTGTATGAGGAGACCATCAAGGAGGTGTGCGACATCGTTCACCAGCACGGTGGTCAGGTCTACCTCGACGGCGCCAATATGAACGCGCAAGTTGGGTTGACGGCGCCGGGCTTTATCGGGGCGGATGTCTCTCACCTCAACCTGCACAAGACCTTCGCCATCCCTCATGGCGGTGGCGGCCCGGGCATGGGCCCCATCGGCGTGAAGCAACATCTGGCACCGTTCGTGGCCGGTCACGCTGTAGTCAAGACCGACAAGGAGAGCCGCAACAACGGCGCCGTGTCCGCGGCTCCGTTCGGTTCGGCCAGCATCCTGCCCATCAGCTGGATGTACATCGCCATGCTGGGTGACGAGGGACTCAAAAAATCCACTCAGGTGGCCATCCTCAACGCCAACTATCTGGCCAAGAAGCTGGGTGAATCCTTCCCGGTGCTCTACTCCGGTCGCAACGGTCGGGTGGCTCACGAGTGCATCCTGGATATCCGCCCGCTCAAAGAGGCCTCCGGCATCAGCGAGATGGACGTGGCCAAGCGGTTGATGGATTACGGCTTCCACGCGCCGACCATGAGCTTCCCGGTAGCGGGTACCCTGATGGTCGAACCGACCGAATCCGAATCCAAGCGCGAGCTGGATCGCTTCGTCGAGGCGATGACGTCCATCCGCGCCGAGATTGCCAAGGTGCAGGAGGGGCAGTGGAGCCTGACCGACAACCCGCTGGTGCACGCCCCGCACACCCAGGATGACGTGATGGATGCAGAGTGGTCCCGTGGCTACAGCCGCGCCGAGGCGGTGTTCCCGTCCGACGCCGTGCGCGCTGCCAAACTGTGGCCCTCGGTCAACCGCATCGACGACGTCTACGGCGATCGCAACCTGTTCTGTGCCTGTATCCCCACCGAGGATTACGCCAAGTAAGCGCGGTTACTGATCACGGACATTTAAGTTGGAAACCGTGACATTGAAGTTGGAAACCGACAATTGAGTTGGAAACTCAAAGGCCCTGCAACAGCAGGGCCTTTTTATTTTGTGCGGTGATTATCTGTAATTAAATTACAAAAATGATCTCGGTTGGTGAGCACGGACATTTAAGTTGGAAACTGAAAGACCCTGCATCGCAGGGTCTTTCTATTTGCGCGGGCATGAATTGCGCAACAGCCGGGCGTTGATTGAGCAATATAAGTGACGTGACCCGCGTCGATGCTCCGCTCACCGTCGGATCTTTATCGCGATCATAACGATAGAGGCAAAATGCGAGCTGGCACGCTTGACGCACCTGCGCCAGTTGCGACAGACTGCCGCCGCATCATTGGCGATAACGCGAAATGTTGTGAACGTGCCGCCGCTTGCCACCCTAAGTGCCGGGCCTCTCCCGCGCGGCCCGCTGGCTTGAACTATTCATCCTGCACCCAGCTCAAGCGCCAGCGCTTTCCCGTTTATCCGGCAACTGCCCAAGGAATTGTGACTTATGACTACCTCGATAAACCAGGACGATATCAACAAGGCCCTCTGGTCTGCCTGCGATACCTTCCGAGGCACTGTCAGCCCTAAAACAAGAGAAAAAAAACCTGATGCAACAACTGCTGACCGGCAAGTCAAGGTCGAGGAGGCCGCTTAAGATGAACCTACTCACGATCGATGCCGCCGATGAGGCGGAGAACCTCTGGCTGGAAGCGCGCTTGCGCGAATATGGCAACCCCAATGCCATTCGCAACCTCTCCGAGCTGGATGGCTTTCTGACCGCCGTTATCTCCGGCCCACAGCAGCCGCCCATTGATCGCTGGTGGCCCGCCATCTGGGGCGGGGTCGAGCCCGCATGGCGTGATCGGGCCGAGCGGGATCGCGTGATGCAACAGGTGATGATCCAGCTGGCATTCCTCTCCTATGCCCTTACCGAGCAGCACGACGAGTTCGAGCCCATTTTTACCCTTGCCCCCAATATGGAACCCCCCGTCGAGATCGCTAAATGGTGGTGTGCGGGTTATCTGCGCGGCGTAGCATTGGGCAACTGGCCCGTGCTCCCCCATCCACAGCAAGAGGCGCTGGCGCTTATTCGCCTGCATGGCAGCGATGAGCAACTGGCGCAGTTGACCCGTCTCTCGCTGACGCAATACCAACAGAGCGTGGCCGAGGTGGCCCCCGCCGCGCTGCGGCTGCACGCCTATTTTCTCGCCCAACGGGGGCCAAACAGGGCGCCTGTCGCGGTGTCATCGGTGAAACCGGTCAACACCCCCGCCAAGGTCGGGCGCAATGAGCCATGCCCCTGTGGCAGCGGCAAGAAGTACAAGCAGTGCTGTCTGCACTGATCAGGCGCTCGGCCCTTGGGCCGTCACCTCAGAGAGGTGATGGCCGCGGCGAATGGCAAGCATTGGCAGCATCCGCATTGCCATAAAAAAATTTAATAAAACAAACAGTCAGTCAGTTAGGGATAAACATGAAATTACAACAACGGATGGAACGGCTGGTAAACGCGGTATGTGAGGGGATGTTCGAGCGGGAGGAGGTGATCTCGGTGGCGCTGCTGGGTGCCTTATGTGGTCAGAATACCTTTCTTTACGGCCCACCCGGCACGGCCAAAAGCCTGATCTCCCGTCGCATCGCCTGTGCCTTTGCCAATCCGGCCTACTTCGAGTACCTGATGAACCGGTTCAGTACCCCCGAGGAGGTCTTTGGCCCCATCTCGATCAAGGCACTCAAAGAGGATAGGTATGTTCGTAAAACCGAGCATTATCTGCCCCAGGCCGATTTCGCGTTTCTGGACGAGATATGGAAATCGAGCCCGGCGATCCTCAATACCCTGCTGACACTTATCAATGAGCACACCTTTCGCAACGGCGAACAGATCGAACAGGCCCCACTGAAAGCCTTGGTGGCAGCATCGAATGAAACGCCCGATGCCAATCAGGGGCTGGATGCGCTGTATGATCGCTTTATCATCCGCCTGATGGTCGGGCCCATTGAGCAGTCTGATAATTTTGAACGATTGCTGGCGTGCAAACCGACTGAGGCGGCCATCAGGGTTGATGACTCGCTTATTGTGAAGGCTGATGAGTGGGCTAAATGGCGAGAGCAACTGCATGAGGTGAGCTTGTCACCGGAAACCCTGACCATTATTCGCCTGATCCGCAGTGAACTCTCTACCAGATATGACGAACTGAAGGTCTATGTTTCCGACCGCCGCTGGCAGCGGGCGACCCAATTGATCAAGGCCGCCGCCCTCTTTAATGGCCGCAGCGAAACCAATCACAGTGATGCCTTGCTATTGCGGCACTGCTTGTGGACCCATGGAGAGAACCGTCTTGCCGTTAACGATATCGTCGAGCAAGCCGTCAAGGATACCGGTTTTGACAGTGGTATTAATCTCGCGCAGATTGATGCCGAAAAAGAATCATTGGAGAAAGAGATCCATAATGAACTTTTCAGTGCCACTGATATTTACGATACACAGATTATTAATGGGCACGCTTTTTTCAAAGTGAAGAACGACTTTGATAATACTAGGATTGGTTCTTACATTTTTATTCCATTGGATAACCTTAAGAACACACATGAATTCCACCCGACAAGTGAAACGGGTAATGAACTAAATTATATTGTCTGTCAATTTGATGGCCAGGGTACTTGTCGGATATCAATGAAGAGCCGATATGGCAGTTTTAATTTCAAACCAGAAGTTCTCTTCCATAAAGGTGACAAGAAACCAAATATTAACAAGCGGCTTATCACCTCATTGGCTGAGTCGGTGGCAAAAACCAGAGAACAGCTTATAGCCACTCTGAATAAGATAGAAAAACAGTGCCAAGGCTATGAGAAAAAATTGGCATCCATTTTCGTTCCTGCCCAGCAGAGCGCATTGGCTATTGATGGCATTACCGAGCAGATTGCGCGGCTCAAATTGCGTATCAAAGATTGTGAACGGCTGGAAGCCTTATGCAAATAAGCCAGGTGGAGAGTGCTTCGCTTCTCACTCACAGAGAACTCCGCGACAGCTATGGTGGATTGCTGGCTCACTCCAGCTCGCTGACCAGCCAGGTCAGGCAGCACATTGAGGAGTGGAGGAGAGATACTGAGGCAGCGTTGACCAACGAGTGTCCATTCGCTGAGCATGCCCACAAGCTGAACCATTGGCGAAGAGAGAGTGCGCTTGGCGATATATCCAAAGCCTCTTTTCAAGGGGCGGTGAAGGATTATCTCGCGCTCTGTAAAGCCAGCCAGCACCCGGTGGACCCGCCATTTTGGCAAAAGCAGGTTGCCGATAGTTTCTGTCAGGACGTAGAGCCGCCGAGTGCGGATAAGGTCGTCAGTTGCCAACTGCTGGCCACTGAATGGCAAAAGGTGCTGGATAAAGCCCGCAATAGTTGGGAGCTGGCCAGGATCGAGCAGCTGCGTCGCCAGTTAATGGAACAATTGGAGAGCATGCTCAAGCTGTTGCAGCAGTTGCAACCGCTGCTTGAAGCGTTGGGGCTGGATCCGGGGCGACTGGTTGATCTCTCCAGTGGCCAGCTCTCTGCCCAAGATCTGGCCCAGTTCCAGAAGTGGGCAAGCTATCTGGCAAACGACAAGGGGTTGCATGCGTTATGCGACTTGCTCGGCAAGATCCGGCAGATTGAACTCTCCGAAAAGATTGAGCGGGTGAAGGTCAACCACGTTCTGGATCTCTGTCTGCCCGATATCAACTCCCGAGAGGAGATAGTGGGTATTCGGTTGGGACGAGATCTGGAGCATGTATTGCCCAGCGAGAAAGCCCTGTTGGCTGATGACGAGACCGCATTGCTGTTTGATTTGAAGTTCGTCGAGTCACGACTGATGAGCTTTGATATGGCAGGTATGCAGACTCAACATCTGCATGTTGAACGAGAAGAGGAGAGGCAGGTCAACGAAGAGGAGAAGCGCGGCCCCATGATCCTCTGCGTTGATACCAGTGGCTCAATGAGCGGTGCGCCCGAGACGATCGCCAAAGCGATGACGCTATTTCTGGCAACCAAAGCGAGAGAGGAGCAACGCCCCTGTTACCTGATTAACTTCTCTACGGGTATCAGGACCTTGGAGTTGAGTGGAAAATGGGGCCTTGCGTCGATAATCGACTTTCTGAAAATGTCGTTTCATGGTGGTACTGATGCGACACCAGCCCTTGGCCATGCGTTGAAAACCATGGCCGCAGAGACCTACCAAAAGGCCGACCTGTTGATGATTTCTGACTTCATCATGGCGGATCTGCCACCGGAGACCCTGGCAAATATCGAGCAACAGCGTGGTAAGGGTAACCGCTTTTACTCTCTGGTGGTCGGCTCTGCTTATATGGTTCAGCGGCTAAAGCGCCTCTTTGACCATGAGTGGGTGTATAACCCGACGACGAGTACCATTCATGAGTTGATCGGCTTTCAGCAAAAAATTGACAACCAGTTTGAGGCATCCCCGTTATGAAGGCCTTGCCGAAATTTCAAGAAGAGTACAGCGCCAAGATCCCGGCCCTGACCCTGCAGACCCAGTGGGGCAGTTGTTCCCCCCATGGCCGGATCACGCTTAACCCACATCTGGTCAAAGTGCCCCGCGAGTGCATCGATTAGGTGATCCTGCACGGGCTCTGCCATATTACCACCGCGAGCACTTTTACCGGCTGATGAGTCAGGTGATGCCTGGTTGGGAAAAAACCAAAGAGCGGCTGGATGGCATGGCTAACCGCTTGTTGACCTAGCGGTTTTCGCGAGATGGCAATGCTGCATCGTCTGGGGCATTAACGAATCAGGATAAAGAGTCTACGTTTTACCCTTGTGTCATTTTTGGTGGGGGATTACCAGAGGAGAGAGGCAATGGCGGTGGTTTGGTAATCCCCCCGAAAACCTGGGGTGCTCATAAGTAGAATTTTCTCGTATCTTGAACGCAGGAGGTTCTAACATGAAAACATCACGCTTTAGCGATGCCCAAATCATCGCCATCCTCAAACAGGCCGAGTCTGGCTCACCCGTCCCTGAACTCTGCCGCGAGCATGGCATCAGTTCCGCGACCTTTTACAAGTGGCGCGCCAAATTCGGTGGCATGGATGCCTCTCTCATGGCTCGCCTCAAAGAGCTGGAGGAGGAAAACCGCCGCCTCAAGAAGATGTATGCCGAGGAGCGCCTCAAAGCCGAGATTATCGCCGAGGCCATAGCAAAAAAGTGGTGACGCCATCTGCCCGCAGGGAGATGGCTATCAAAGCCGTGTCGCTCTTTGCCATTTCTATCCGGCTAGCCTGCAACATCTTCAAGGTCAGCGAAGGCTGTTATCGCTATCAACCCATGCTCGCCGATGAAAACCAGCTTATTGCGGATTGGTTGCTGCGTATCACCAACAGCCAGCGGAACTGGGGCTTTGGCCTCTGCTTCCTCTACCTGCGTAACGTCAAAGGGTTTGCTTGGAACCACAAGCGGGTCTACCGGATCTATCGGGAGCTTGAACTGAACTTGCGCATCAAGCCCAAGAAGCGACTGGTACGTGAAAAGCCACAGGCTCTGGCCGTGCCTGCCCAGCCTAACCACTGCTGGTCGATGGATTTTATGCACGATCAACTGAGCGATGGCCGGTCAGTGCGACTGTTTAATGTGATCGATGATTTTAACCGCGAGGCGCTGTGCATTGAGGTCGATTTTTCATTGCCCGCTTCACGGATCAAGCGCGCACTGGAACAGGTGATTGAGTGGCGTGGCAAACCGGCGATGATCCGGTGCGATAATGGACCAGAATATATCAGCGAAGTGCTCAAGGCGTGGGCGGCGAAACAGGAGATCACCTTGGGGTATATCCAACCAGGCAATCCTCAGCAGAACGCGTACATAGAGCGGTTTAACAGAACGGTACGTTACGATTGGTTGGCTCATCATCTGTTTGGCACGCTGGAGGAGCTCCAAGAGTTTGCAACCCAATGGCTGTGGGTTTATAACCATGAGCGGCCCAATATGGCGCTGGATGGTTATACCCCGAAGCAGCATCTGGCAAAGGCTGCATGACCTCTACTTTTGAATGCCCCTAAAAATGGGGGGATTACCCCCCGAAGCAGCATCTGGCAAAGGCTGCATGACCTCTACTTTTGAATGCCCCTAAAAATGGGGGGATTACCGTTTGATCATTTCAATAGTTCTTGTATAGTTGTAACTATGAAATGAGATGAAGAGGTTCCCATGAATAAAGATACAGCCACTAAAGTGTTCGAGTCTCTTGCATCCGGGATCCGTCTCGATGTCTGGCGGCTGCTGGTCAAGGCCGGGTTGGAAGGCAGGGTTGCTGGCCAGTTGGCCAGTGAACTGGATATCGCCCCGAACACACTGTCATTTCATCTGAAAGCCATGCTGCATGCCGACCTGTTGTCGGTGGAGCAAGAAGGTCGTTTTTTACGTTATCGGGCCAACATTCCCCTGATGCTGGATCTTATCGGCTACCTCACGGAAGAGTGTTGCGCCGGGCATCCCGAAGCGTGCGGGATGATGCGCGCCGAGTCGAGCTGTTCGCCCCATGTGTTGCCCGAGCAATCTTGCTGCAATAAGGAGTAATGCCATGTCTGTTATCCAGATTTTTGATCCGGCACTGTGCTGTGCCAGCGGCGTATGCGGTACCGAGGTAGAGCAGCGGTTGGTGAACTTTGCGGCCGATGTGGCGTGGGCCAAGGGGCAGGGGGTTGCTATCGAGCGCTTCAATCTGGCTCAGCAGCCGATGGTGTTTGCCGAGACCGCTGCGGTCAGCGCTTTCTTGATGCACGCAGGGGAGGCGGGGTTGCCGCTGGTGTTGGTGGATGGTCAGGTGGTGCTCACCGGCCGTTATCCCGACCGCAGTGAGCTGGCCCGTTATGCCGGTTTGCCCGCGCCGCAATCCGTCATCAAAGGGATCGCCAAGAGCGGCGGCTGTTGCGGCAACAGTGGTTGCTGCTAACCCCTGAGTGTTGCTGACCACATCCCTGCCGCCTGTGCGGTGAATTGCCTTGTTTTGCCTGATTGGAGCCGCTTATGTCCTCGTCTTTGAGTAACGCGTTGCTGAGCTATTCGTTTGTAACAGATGCCCCGCCGTTTCTCTTTTTCACCGGCAAGGGGGGCGTGGGTAAAACTTCGCTAGCCTGCGCCAGTGCGGTCGCCTTGTGTGACAGTGGCAAACGGGTGCTGCTGGTCAGCACGGATCCGGCTTCAAACGTCGGTCAGGTATTTGACACAACCATCGGCAACACGATCACCGCCATCGCGGCCGTCAGCGGCTTGTCAGCACTGGAGATTGACCCGCAAGCGGCGGCGCAAGCGTATCGGGAGCGGATCGTCGGCCCGGTGCGTGGCAAGTTGCCCGAGAGCGTGGTGCGCAGCATTGAAGAGCAGCTCTCCGGCGCCTGCACCACAGAGATTGCCGCCTTTGACGAGTTCACCGCCCTGCTGACAGACCGCCAGCTGGTGGATCAGTATGACCATATCGTATTTGACACGGCCCCCACCGGTCACACCATCCGTCTGCTGCAACTGCCGGGTGCATGGAGCGAGTTTCTGGAGCAAGGCAAGGGCGATGCCTCTTGTCTGGGGCCATTGGCCGGGCTGGAAAAACAGCGCAGCCAATATGCCGAGGCGGTCGCAGCCTTGTCGGATGGGTTGAAAACCCGGCTTATTCTGGTGGCCCGGCCACAAGCCTCCACCTTGCGGGAAGTGGCGCGCACCCATGATGAACTGGCGACCATAGGTCTTGCCAATCAGCAACTGGTCATCAATGGCATCTTCCCCCAAAGCGAGCTGTCGGATGACCCCCTAGCGACTGCCGTCTGGCAGCGAGAGCAGCAGGCGCTGGCACAGATGCCCGCGCTGCTGGCACGCTTGCCACAAGAGAGAGTACCGCTGCTGGCGACCAATCTGGTGGGGGTAGAGAGCCTGCGTCAGTTACTGGGCGCAGTGTCTGCCGCTGGCGTTGATGGTGCTGATGCGGTCGAACGCACCACCGCCGAGCCGCCCCCGCAGCACCCGGGGTTGCAGCAACTGGTCGATGAGCTGGCCAGCGATGGCCACGGGCTCATCATGCTGATGGGCAAGGGCGGGGTGGGGAAAACGACTCTGGCGGCGGCCGTGGCGGTGGAGCTCGCCAGTCGCGGGCTACCTGTTCATCTCACTACCTCAGATCCCGCCGCCCATCTGGGGGAGACCCTGGCCGGGGCCTTGCCCAGTCTGGAGGTGAGCCGCATCGATCCCCACGCCGAGACCGAGCGTTACCGCGCCCAGGTGCTGGCCACCAAGGGGGCGAGTCTCGATGCACAGGGTCGCGCCCTGTTGGAAGAAGATTTGCGTTCCCCCTGCACCGAAGAGATCGCCGTGTTTCAGGCCTTCTCACGGATCATTCGCGAGGCTGGCAAGCGCTTCGTGGTGATGGATACCGCCCCCACTGGCCATACCCTGCTGCTGCTCGATGCGACCGGCGCCTATCACAGGGTGATTGCCCGCCAGATGGGCAACAAAGGCCTGCACTTCACTACCCCCATGATGCAGTTGCAAGACCCGAAGCAGACCAAGGTGATGATCGTCACCCTGCCAGAGCCGACTCCGGTGCAGGAGGCGGCCAACTTGCAAGCGGATCTGCGCCGTGCCGGTATCGAGCCCTGGGCCTGGGTGGTGAATCACCTGCTCTCTCCGGCCACTGTGCGATCCCCGCTGCTGGCCCAGCGCGCCGGTTGCCAGCAGCCCCATATCGCTGCGGTCAAAGAGCGCCATGCGAAGCGTTATGCGGTGGTGCCCTTGCAGGCCGTCGAGCCGGTGGGAGTGGCCGCATTACAAGGGTTATGTCACCCGATCCATCAGGAGGCGTGAGATAGCGCCCCACCATATTCCATGGAAGGCACCATCAAGCGCGGCCTCTGTTCGCGTTGAGCCTTTCATCTCCCCCAATGCGTTTGGAGTCTTTTGATGAGTACCAACGATTGCTGCGATCTGCCCGTCAGCAAAAAAATGAGTTTTCTCGACCGTAATCTCACCCTCTGGATCTTTGTCGCCATGGCCATCGGGGTGGGGATTGGCTATCTGTTCCCGCAAGTGGCCCAGTGGAACGAGGCGATGTCGGTCGGCACCACCAATATCCCGCTGGCCATCGGCCTGATCCTGATGATGTATCCGCCGCTGGCCAAAGTGAATTACGCCACCATGGGCACCATGACCCGCGATCGGCAGGCGATCACCCTCTCTTTGGTGATGAACTGGCTGGTCGGGCCCGTCCTGATGTTCGTTATTGCCCTGCTGTTTTTGCATGACCACCCGGACTACATGGTGGGCCTGATCCTGATAGGTTTAGCGCGCTGCATCGCCATGGTGCTGGTGTGGAACGACCTTGGCGGTGGCAACAAGGAGTACGGTGCCGGTCTGGTGGCGCTCAATAGCGGATTTCAGATCCTCACCTACAGCTTTATGGCCTGGTTGTTTATTACCGTCCTGCCGCCCCTGTTCGGTTTGCAGGGGTTTGCAGTGGATATCACCATGCTGGATATCGCCCAAAGCGTGCTGATCTATCTGGGCATTCCCTTCCTGGCTGGCTTTTTGAGCCGTCACTATCTGGTCAAGGCCAAGGGGGAGCAGTGGTACACCGAGCGCTTCATTCCGGCGATTTCCCCCATCACCCTGATCGCCCTGCTGGCCACTATCGTGCTGATGTTCAGCCTCAAGGGGGAGATGATCGTCGAACTGCCGATGGATGTGGTGCGGGTCGCCATTCCGCTGGTGGTCTACTTTGTGCTGATGTTTTTCACCAGCTTTCTGGTCGGCAAGAAGCTCGGGATCCCCTATGACAAGAATGCGTCTATCGCGTTTACTGCCACCGGTAATAATTTCGAGCTGGCCATTGCGGTCTCTATCGCGGTATTTGGCCTGAACTCGGATCAAGCATTCGCCGGGGTGATAGGCCCGCTGGTGGAGGTTCCGGTGCTGATCGCCCTGGTCAACGTAGCCCTTAGAATGAAACGCAACTATCTCAACGCAGAGGCTTAATCATGAATGACACCCGGATCACCATTTATCACAACCCGGGGTGTGGCACCTCGCGCAATACCCTGGAGATCATCCGCAACGCCGGTGTTGAGCCGACCGTCATCCACTATCTGGAAACCCCGCCGAGCCGCGCGACGCTGGTCGCGCTGATTGCGGCCATGGGGATGCCGGTGCGGGATCTGCTGCGCAAGAATGTGCCGCCTTTTGAGGAACTTGGGCTGGCGGAGGAGCGCTTCAGCGACGATGAACTTGTCGATGCCATGCTGGCGCATCCCATTTTGATCAACCGCCCCATAGTGGTGACGCCCCTTGGCACCAAACTGTGTCGTCCATCCGAAGTAGTGCTGGATATTCTGCCGAGCCCTCAGCAAGGTGCCTTCAGCAAGGAAGATGGGGAGCCGGTAGTGGATGCACAAGGAAAACGGATCAAGTGATCTGCACTATCGTGTGGTTTATGAGTGATGGCAAGAGCAGCTGAAGTCGCCAGATAAAAAAACGCCGATCATCCGATCGGCGTTTTGCATTGATGTCGTCAGCTGCGGGCATTAACCCAGATTGGCGGCGACCTTGCTTTGGGCTTGCCCTTTGCGCTTGATGACAAAGCCAATGCCCAGTACCACCAGCCAAGCGGGGATCAGCTCGACCGAGATCCGAAAATCAGGGGTCATATACATGATCACCAGGATGCCAGCCATAAAGGCGAGGCAGAGGTAGTTGCCGAAGGGGTACCAGAACGCCTTGAACTTGGGCTGGACACCTTCTGCGACCTTGGCTTTGCGGAACTTGAGGTGCGCCAGGCTGATCATCGCCCAGTTGATCACCAGTGCGGAGACCACCAGCGCCATCAGCAGACCGAACGCCTTGCCCGGCATCAGGTAGTTGATCAGCACGCAGAGCAGGGTGGCGATGGCCGAGACCGAGAGGGCAACCAGCGGTACGCCGCTCTTGTTGGTCTTGAGCAGGGCTTTCGGGCCGTTGCCCTGCTTGGCCAGACCGAACAGCATCCGGCTGTTGCAGTAGACGCAGCTGTTGTAGACCGACAGTGCTGCCGTCAGTACCACGATATTGAGCACGGTGGCGACCAGATTGCTGTCCAGTGCGTGGAAGATCATCACGAACGGGCTGCCGCCTTCCACCACTTTACCCCAGGGGTAGAGGGACATCAGGATAGCCAGGGCACCGATGTAGAAGATCAGGATGCGGTAGATCACCTGATTGGTGGCTTTGGGAATGCTCTTCTCGGGGTTGTCTGCTTCGGCGGCGGTAATGCCCACCAGCTCCAGACCGCCGAAGGAGAACATGATCACCGCCATCGCCATCACCAGACCGCTGATGCCGTTGGGGAAGAAGCCCCCTTGTGCCCACAGGTTGGTGACGCTCGCCTCGGGGCCGCCGGTGCCAGAGATGAGCAGATAGCCACCGAAGCCAATCATGCCGATGATGGCGACCACCTTGATGATGGCGAACCAGAACTCCATCTCGCCAAACGCTTTGACGTTGGAGAGGTTGATGGCGTTGATCAGCACGAAGAAGACGGCCGCCGACATCCAGGTCGGGATCTCGGGCCACCAGTACTGGACATAGATGCCCACCGCAGTCAGCTCGGCCATGCTCACCAGCACGTAGAGCACCCAGTAGTTCCAGCCGGACGCAAAACCGGCAAACTCACCCCAGTATTTGTAGGCAAAGTGGCTGAATGAACCGGCTACCGGCTCTTCCACCACCATTTCACCGAGCTGGCGCATGATCAGGAAGGCGATAAAGCCGCCGATGGCGTAGCCCAGCAATACCGAGGGGCCTGCCATCTTGATGGTTTGGGCAATGCCCAGAAAGAGGCCGGTGCCGATGGCGCCGCCCAAAGCAATCAACTGAATGTGGCGGTTTTTAAGGCCGCGCTTCAGCTCCTCACCGTCTTGTTTCAAATCCATGGGTCTGTCCTTACGTCTCTGTTGTCTCTTGTCGGTGTTGGGCTCATCCTGAGCAGGCCGCAGTGCGTAGCCAAAACCTGACGAAAGCCGTATTTATTTCGTTACGCCATGCCGTTTTCAATTTTTGGTGTTGGCTGGCAACCGAAGCAGAATAGTGATAATCCGCCATGAATGCACCTGTTTTCCATGTTGAATGGTCGTATTTTGTACCAGTGGCAGCGTTTTTATGATCTGGAGAGGCTTGTTGGTAGTTTTTGGTTGATGTTTGTGCAATCGAATTCGATTTCGTTGACATCTTGTCTGATTGGTGGGCTTTTGTTGTGCTGGGCCATAAATGGATGCAAATGATGCCAGGCAAGCGAGAGTGCAGGAAAGAGTGCAGGGAAGAGTGCGGGGAGTTGGAGTACCGAGAGAGTGAAAGCGTGCTGCAACAAGGGGTGGCCCGGGGTCTGCTGGTAGCGCTCTGGTTGGCAATAGCCGCAAGTCCGCTGTTGTTGCTGGTGGCCGCCACCATACTGCTGGGCTGGTTGTTGCTCGGTGATCAGGGGTTGCTGCACTACTGGCAGCTGCTGTTGCTGGTCGGCGGGGTGACGGGGGCTGTTGCTGGCGGCTGGCTGGCGGAGCGGGTTCGTCTGCGCCACGGCTTGCTGGCCTTCTATGCCCGGTTGATGAACAACCCTGAGCTCAATCGTTAGTTAACTCTGGCTGTGCGCAGAGCAGAGCACAGTAGAGCAGAGCAGAGCAGAGCAGAGCAGAGCAGAGCAGAGCGGAACAGAACGACGGCTAACTGGCGGCAGGTGACAAGAGTGCAATGACAAGGTTGGCAAGAATAGGGATAAGCATTTGTGGTGCTTATCCCTTTTTCATCCACGCTTTTCACTGTCATCTATCCAAATCACAGCTCACAGTGCCTGACTTTTACAGTGTAGGTGTGATTTTTATCTGCTGTTGATGCCGGTAGCTGTCAAGCTGGCTTAACAGAGCTGGCGGCGCAGACCGGTCGCCTCGAGGACTTTGGCGCTGATCTCCTCCACCGAGTGGGAACTGGTATCGAGGAAGCGGATCGCCTCCTGGCGAAACAGCCGCTCCACGCAGGCCAGCTCCTGCTCGCACTGCTCGATGGAGGAGTAGCGGCTGTTGGCGCGGCGCTGGTTGCGGATCTCGTGCAGCCGCTGCGGCGCTATGGTGAGGCCAAACAGCTTGTGACGGTTGGCCTTGAGGGGAGCAGGCAGCTCCAGCATGCCCATATCCTGTTCGATAAAGGGGTAGTTGGCGGCACGAATGCCGAACTGCAGCGCCAGATAGAGGCTGGTGGGGGTTTTGCCGCAGCGGGAGACCCCGATCAGGATGATGTCCGCCTCGTCGTACTCTTTGGTGGTGATGCCATCGTCGTTGGCCAGCGCGAAGTTGACCGCTTCGATGCGATCGTCATAGAGCTTGCGATTCTCCATACCGTGGGTGCGGTGGAGGCGGGGCTCGGCTTTTACCCCCAACTCCTGCTCCAGCGGGCTGACGAAGGTGTTGAGAAAATCGTGGCCGCACGCTTCTGATTTGAGCACCTCTTCCCTTACCTGCGGGTCGACGATGGTGTGAAACAGGATGGGGCGCACCCCGGTTTGGCGGAACTGTTCGTCGATCCGCATCCGTACCTGACGGGCCTTCTCCTGGGTCTCCACAAAGGGGATAGTGATCTGCTCGAAGGCCAGTGGAAACTGGCTCAGTACCGCGTGGCCGAACACTTCGGCGGTGATGGCGGTGCCGTCTGAAACATAAAATACGGTGTGCACGTGGGGCTCCTGTGATACCGGCGGGTGGGGCTGCATGGGGTAAAGGGTGATAAGTATCTCTCGAAACCATACCAGTTTTGTCAACCGGTCTGCTCTGCCCAAGTTGTGACGTGGCTTGCAAACCTGAATCGCTATCTTTGTGTGTCGCCATTGTAGAATGTTCCGGTCGTTCGACCATCCCCAACCCTTGTTCGGGGATTTTTTTGAAAACAAGTAGAAAACGTTTTCATGGTCGTTGGCAACAGAAAAACAGACAATAACGCACCTGACTTACCCATAACCACATCGATAAAATCGGGCGCACGTGGTGCCATGGCATCGGCGTCCACCAACCTGGAGACATCCAAGTGCAACAGTACGTGCTCTGGTACGAACAGCTCGGAATGCAGGACGTAGAACGCGTTGGCGGCAAGAACGCATCCCTTGGCGAGATGATCAGCAACCTCTCCGGCGCCGGAGTATCCGTGCCGGGGGGCTTTGCCACCACCGCCTTTGCGTTTAACGAGTTTCTGGAGTCAAGCGGCCTCAACGGTAAGATCCACCATCTGCTCGACAATCTGGATGTGGACGATATCGCCGCCCTCAACCGGGCCGGTCAGCAGATCCGCGACTGGGTGGTGGACGCCCCGTTCCAGCCGGCGCTGGAGCAGGCCATTCAGGTGGCCTATGACAAGCTGAGTGGGGGCTTGGGTGATGGCATGAGTGCGTCTTTTGCGGTGCGCTCCTCCGCCACTGCCGAGGATATGCCGGACGCCTCCTTTGCTGGTCAGCAGGAGACCTTCCTCAACGTACGTGGCATTGATGCCGTCATGACGGCGGTCAAGCATGTGTTTGCTTCTCTGTTCAACGATCGCGCCATCTCCTATCGGGTGCATCAGGGCTATGACCACAAAGGTGTTGCCCTCTCGGCCGGGGTGCAGCGGATGGTGCGCTCGGATCTCGCCGCCTCCGGCGTGATGTTTACCCTGGATACCGAGTCCGGCTTCAACGATGTGGTCTTTATCACTGGCAGTCAGGGGCTGGGGGAGATGGTGGTGCAGGGGGCCGTCAACCCGGACGAGTTCTACGTGCACAAGCCGACCCTCAGGGGCGGCCGCCCGGCGGTGGTGCGCAAGACCCTTGGCTCCAAGTTAATCAAGATGACCTACTCGGACGATGCCGGTCACGGCCGTCAGGTGAAGATTGTCGATACCGATGAGGCCGAGCGCAGCCGCTTCTGCATCACCGATGAGGAGGTGATGGCGCTGGCGAAACAGGCCCTCATCATAGAGCAACACTACGGCCGCCCGATGGATATCGAGTGGGCTAAGGATGGTCAGGATGGCCAGCTCTATATCGTGCAGGCGCGCCCGGAAACCGTGCGCAGCCGGCAGGAGGCCAACACCCTCGAGCGTTTTGCACTCAAACAAGCCGGCAAGGTGCTGATCGAGGGGCGGGCCATCGGCCACAAGATTGGTGCCGGTCCGGCACGGGTTATCTCCTCCATCAGCCAGATGGACGAGGTGCAGCCCGGCGATGTGCTGGTGACCGACATGACCGACCCGGATTGGGAGCCCATCATGAAGCGGGCCTCCGCCATCGTCACCAATCGTGGCGGCCGCACCTGTCACGCCGCCATCATCGCCCGCGAGCTGGGTATTCCGGCGGTGGTGGGCTGTGGCAACGCCACCGACCATATCCAGCCGGGTCAGCTGATCACCGCTTCCTGCGCAGAAGGGGATACCGGTTTTATCTATGACGGCGAGCTGGACTTCGACGTGGCGGTGACCGAGGTGGGCAACATGCCGCGCCTGCCCATCAAGATCATGATGAACGTCGGCAACCCGGATCGGGCCTTCGACTTTGCCCAGTTGCCCAATGCCGGGGTAGGGCTGGCGCGCCTGGAGTTCATCATCAACCGGATGATTGGGGTGCACCCCAAGGCGCTGCTGGAGTTTGACCAGCAAACGCCAGAGCTCAAGGCCACCATCGCCAAGATGATCGCCGGTTACGACAGCCCGCGGGAGTTCTACGTGGCCAAGCTGACCGAGGGCATCGCCACCCTGGGGGCGGCGTTCTGGCCGGAGCGGGTGATCGTGCGGATGTCGGACTTCAAGTCCAACGAGTACGCCAATCTGGTGGGCGGTCGTGGCTACGAGCCCCACGAGGAGAACCCGATGATCGGTTTTCGTGGCGCATCCCGCTACATAGCCGACAGCTTCCGCCCCTGCTTTGCCCTCGAATGCGAGGCGATAAAAAGGGTGCGCGATGTGATGGGGTTGACCAACGTCGAGGTGATGATCCCCTTCGTGCGCACCGTGGGCGAGGTGGAGCAGGTGATCGACATTCTGGCCGAAAACGGCCTGCGCCGGGGCGAGCGGGGGCTCAAGGTGATCATGATGTGCGAGATCCCGAGCAACGCCCTGCTGGCGGACAAATTCCTCGAGCACGTGGACGGCTTCTCCATCGGCTCCAACGACATGACCCAGCTGACCCTTGGGCTGGATCGGGATTCCGGGCTGATTGCCCACCTGTTCGACGAGCGCGACGAGGCGGTCAAGGCGCTGCTGTCGATGGCCATTCAGGCTGCGCGCAAGGCGGGCAAGTACGTGGGGATCTGCGGTCAGGGGCCATCCGATCATCCGGATTTCGCCGCCTGGCTGGTAGAGCAGGGGATTGATTCGGTGTCGCTGAACCCGGATACAGTGGTCGACACCTGGCTCTATCTGGCGCAGCAGCATGGCGCCAAGTAAGCCACTGCCACAATAAGCAGCACAGAAAGGGGGCCGTGATGGCCTAATGCCGATCAGTTAAGGATCCATTGACCGATCCTTCTGATGTGTGAAAATCCGAAACCTGTTGATTGGTTTCGGATTTTTTATGCGTATCGCTCAAGCTCTCGACTTCCTACACGCCAGCAAGGCCGCTCAGTTTGCGTCACTCTCCGACCTCATTCCCACCGAGCTCATCACCACCCTGCTCGGCGAAGAGGGCGTTGCTACCCTCCGCCGTCGCCGCATGCCCATGGAGCGACTGGTCTGGGCCATCATCGGCATGGCCATCTTCCGCAACGTCCCCATGACCCAGCTGGTCAATCAGCTCGATATCCTCTTGCCCGGTGACCGCCCCTTCGTCGCCCCCAGCGCCTTCCTGCAAGCTCGCCAAAAGCTTGGCCACAAGAGCATCGAACGGCTGTTTCACGAGACCGCCGCAGGCTGGCACCAGCAGGCCAATCACCCCGGCTGGGCCGGGCTGCAACTGCTCGCCGTCGATGGCGTGATGTGGCGCACGCCCGATACCCCGGACAATGCCGCCGCGTTTGCCAAGCCCGGTACCCAGCATGGGGAGACCGCTTATCCGCAGGTACGCATGCTCTGCCAGATGGAGCTGACCAGTCACCTGCTTGTTCAGGCGGTCATGGAGAGCTGCGCCGTCAACGAGATGGTGCTGGCCGAACAGCTTGTCGCGCGTACGCCAGACCACTCGCTCACCCTGTTCGACAAGGGGTTTTACTCCCTCGGCTTGCTCCATGCATGGCAGACCACTGGCAGCGAGCGTCACTGGTTGCTGCCACTCAAAAAGGGCACGCAATACGAGGTGGTGCGCAAGCTGGGGCGTCAGGATGCCCTGGTGCGTCTCAAAACCAGCCCACAGGCGAGGAAGAAGTGGCCGCAACTGCCAGAGACGCTAGAAGCCCGCTTGCTGACTCGCACTATCAACGGCAAAGAGCGGCAGGTGCTGACCTCAATGGTCGACCCGATGCGCTTCCCTGGCGCCGATATCGTCGAACTGTATGGCCACCGCTGGGAAATCGAGTTGGGCTATCGGGAGATGAAGCACAGCCTGCAACAACACCGGCTGACGCTGCGCAGCAAGAAGGCGGCGGGGATACGGCAAGAGCTATGGGGTGTGTTGCTGGCGTACAACCTGCTGCGCAGCCAGATGGTAAAGATGGCGGCGAGCCTGAAGGGATACACGGCGAGTCAGCTGAGTTTTCACATGGCCTCGGTCTACCTCATCCATGAGTTGAGCTGCATGCCGTATGTGTCGCCGGGGAATATCCCGGGACGCGTTGCGGAGCTGGAGAAACAGGCGGGCCAGTTTGTGTTGCCGGCCCGAAGGGAGCGAAGTTATCCCCGCTGCGTGAAGCCAAGGCCACAGAAGTATGGAGTTAAAAAAGCCAATAAAAACAATGCCAGTCAGGCTTAACTGACTGGCATTAGCCATGATGGCCCCCTTTGTTATCTGTGTGGCGTGGCTTATTTCGGTTGCTGCTCGGCTCCCGACAGCTCGATCTGCACCTTCACCCCTTCGCTCTTGAGCTTGGTGGCGATGGCGTTGAGATCGGTGCCCGGTTTGGCCTCCAGCAGGGCGATACCGCCGCTGCTCTGTTTGAAGTTCAGGCCGTAGCGAGTCGCCAGTGCCTTGGCGCTGGCATCGTCAGCTTCCACCAGCAGGGTGCCGCTTACAGTCAGCTCCGGGCTGGCGGCCCCTTGCATCAACACGTCACCGCGGCGCAGGGTCTGTTGCGGGACCTTGCTGTCAAGGCTGCGGGCGACCCGCTTCTTGCTGCCGTTGTCAGGAATGAGGTAGGTCTGGCCATTCACCTCTATGGTGCTGTATTGTTTGCCATCCATGGTGACGGACTCCTCGGCGCAGAGCTGTCCCGAGAGGGGGGCCAGCAGGGTTGCCAGAAGCAAGGTAACAGGTTTGTTCATGGTAATACTCCTAGCGTGTTAGCTGTGGTTGGCATCGTGACCCAGGACCCGCAGGGACCATGAGATCAGCTTGCCCGGTTGGCGATTGTTGCGCTCGATCAGGGTGGTACGCTCCCCGGTTTCGCGATTGAGCAGCGAGACCTGACGGGTACCGTTGGCAACATCGGTTACTTCCAGTCGCCAGTCGCCCTCGGCTGCTTCACCGTAGAACTTGTGGGAGAGCAGGCGCATGTCACGCAGCCCTTTGGTGCGCACATATCCCAGTTTTTGCTGATCAAGGGATTGGCCGACCAGGCTGTTGAACGGGTTCAGCAGGATGCTGCGGGTGCCGGCGGGGGAGACCAGTTCGATCAGCAGATCGGGCAGGCGCTGATGATCCAGACTCACCATCACCTGAACCGCTTCCACCGTCAATGGTGTGGCGATGCGGGTTGTCGAGCTGGTCGGGCTGTTGCCTGCATCCGCAATGGCGGCGGTACTGCCGGTGACATTGATCTTCTGCCACGGCAGCTGCACCAGCGGTGGCAGCGGCTGGTGATTGGCTGCCAGCTCAAGGGCCTTGTTGACGTCGATCAGGCCAAAGCCGTAAGTGGGGCTGAACCACATGCCAGCGGCATTGCGCTCCCACCCTTCCAGCCCTTTCACATCGCGCACCTTGCCGGTGCTGCTGGTGTAGCTGACCATCACAGGTTTATGTGTGGCATCGACCCGGGTTGCGCTGCGCGCCAGCAGATCCCGCAGGTCCCGCACCGGCAAGTCCGGGTAGGTGGACATCAGCAGCGCCATGGCGCCGGAGGTACTGGGGGTGGCGGAGGAGGTGCCGTTCATCACGCCGTTGTAGTCGCAGCTGGCATCCAGTTGTTGGTTGCCGTGCAGCCGGTTGGTGCTGGGATCATTGGTGCGGTTGTAGCCCATGTCGCAGCTGGGCAGATCCGTGGTGACCATCGCCGGTGAGTCAGTGCCATATTCGCCACCGGTGGCGCTCAGGAAGACGTTGCTGCCGACGCTGGAGTAAGACGATCTGACTCCGTCGGCGTTGAGGGCGCTCACCACCAGGTTCCAGAAGTTGCTGTTGGAGGGGTCGAGGTTGCTGTTCTCAAACGGCAATTTGGGGCCGTTGCCGGTGCGGTTCAGGATATAACCACCTGCCGCTATTCTGTTGAAGCCGTTACCCGCCGCCTTGATATAGGCCGCGCCCTGTACCTTGAGGGTCTGCTGTTCGAACAGGCGGTCAAGCTGGGATTGATCGAGATCGTTGGCGGGGCGGGGATCCACCACACTCATGCCGTAGCTCTGGTTGAACACTCGGTTGTCGCGGCTGGCATCGCTGTCGCCAAGGGCGTAGAGCCAATCCTTCTGCAACTGTTGGCTGTTGTCATCCAGCAGGTTGAACCCCTGCAGTTGGGCTTGCGGGGCGATCCCCTTGGTGCCGATGACGTTGTCCACCGCCGCAATAATGCCGGAGACCGAGGTGCCGTGCGCCGTATCCGGATCGGTCGGGGTCGGGTCATCGCTGCCGGTCACCACGTTTTTCGAGCCCGGGCGCACGTTGTCCGCCAGATCCGGGTGGGCGATGGCCAAGCCATCGTCGACGACTGCGACGTTGACTCCCTGTCCCAATATCCCGCTGCGATGAGCCCACCAGAGGTTGAGATCATTGCCCGCTACCCCGCCACGGGCACTGAACCCATCCTGCCCGCTGTTGAGCAGATACCATTGCTGATCCTGCAGCGGATTGGTACCTGGCAGACAGCGTTCGGTGCTGCTGCGTCCGATATCCACGCCACTCTCCTTGCCGGTGAGCGGCGCACAACCTTCATTTGCCTGAACGAGCGCACTGGGCAGGGTCGACAGCAGTGCTGTGATCGCCAGTGCTAACGATGTTTGCTTCATTATTTTTAAACTCCATCTTGGATCGCACCATCCTGGGTGCGACGGAAATCTATACTCGGGTAATTGAGATTCAAAAAGAGCCTTTTTCAAAAACATCTACGAGGTTCAAAGAAATCCGATCTGGTTTTTTGTAGGTATTCCAATGGCGCCTATTATGTGTTCTATTGATAATGGATCTCATTTTTTGTTACGGATCTTTTTGTCTGTAATTCACCCTCTTGTTACTCTCTTTCGCAGCATCAATCTCGATACGGGGCAATCCCGAGGGGGCATCGTGCATCCTGTAAAGTGCACGGCATGTAGCCATGAGCGAAGGTATGTGTGGGGGAGTCAGAGCAAGGGCGATGAGGTGGGGTTTGTGCCACCGCTTTATTGCTTGGCTGTGGTGGATGGCTCTGTTATGGTAATTAAATTAGCCGTTTGGATGGCTAGATTGCTGTAGTGTGAAGGGCGTTGCCTCTGGGGGCAACCCCGCCGCAGGCCCAGATCTTGATGCGTACCTGACAGGGAGTCCCTATGCCGTTTCGTTCCTTCTTACCTTCTTCTTTTACTGCTTCCTTGTGCGCAACTGCTGGCGCCAGCACCTTTATTGCCGCGATGGCCGTCGGGAGTATCTCTTTTTCCGCGGTTGCCGCCGATACCCCCTTGCCCACCAAACAGGAGATAGTGATTGGCACTACTGTGGGGGATTTTGCCGACATGGTGACCGACTCCATCAAGCCGCAGCTGGAGGCCAGGGGGTACAATGTCAAGCTGGTGGAGTTTACCGACTACGTGACTCCCAATATCGCCCTGGCCGACGGGTCACTGGATGTGAACTGTTTCCAGCACAAACCCTATCTTGAAAGTTTTGCCAAAGACCGAGGCTTGTCGCTGGCGCCGATTACCCAGGTACCAACCGGTCCGATGGGGCTCTATTCCGGCAAGCTGGCGGCACTCGACCAGGTGAAAGAGGGGGGTACGGTGGCTATCCCCAACGATCCCAGCAATCAGGCGCGGGCGCTGTTGATGCTGCAGGATCTCGGTTGGCTCACCCTCAAGGAGGGGATCAACCCGCTCAAGGCGAGCGAGTTTGATGTGGTGAACAACCCGCACCGTCTCAAGTTGGTGCTGCTGGAAGCCGCGCAGCTGCCCCGCTCGCGGGAGGATGTGGACTTTTCGGTGATCAACGGTAATTTTGCCGCCTCCAGCGGTATCCCGTTTAGCGAAGGGCTGTTTCTGGAGCGCAGCTACGACTTCATCAACTGGGTGGTGGTGAAAAGCGCGGATGCGGATCAGCAGTTTGCCAGAGATGTGGCGGCGGCCTACAACTCGGCGGCCTTCAAGGCCTATGCGGCCAAGCGTTTCGCCGGGTACAAGTATCCCCAAGGGTGGGGGAGTTAACTCACCTCCCGCAGCAGATGGTTGATTCATATAACGTAAAACGCCCCCGAATTCGGGGGCGTTTTTATAGGGGAGTGGCTCTGATCAGGGGTGGCGATAGAAGCGATTGAGCTCGTTCATTACCTGGATCATGGCGCCCATATCGGGGGTGCCGTGCTTGATCGGGCGGTAACTGTTACGCTCCAGCAGCTCGAAGTCACCCTGCTTGTTGAAGTGGGTAATGGTGTCGCCCTGATAGATGGCAAAGTCGTTCTGATCCCCCGCCAGCCGCCAGGGGCGTGGCGCGCTATCAAACAGATTGCGACCAATGCTGTAATCCCGAGCCTGATTGCGCACCCCCAGCATCCCTTGCATCAGAGTCGGGGCCAGATCAAGATGGCTACTGGGTTGATCCAGGAGCTGACTGTCACGGCCTGGCCAGGCCAGCACCAGTGGCACCTGGACCTGATAGGGTGAGTAGTTGCTGCCGGCGCCCCAGCTGTTGCTCTGGGTATCGTTGAACTCCTGACCGTGGTTGGCGGTGATCACGACTATGGTGTTGCTATCCATCCCCTGCGACTGCAATTTGGTCAGCATCTGCTCAAGCAACTGGTCGGTATAGAAGACCGAGTTTTTGTAGCGGTTCTCCAGTTTTTGCAGATTCTCCGCCCGATAGGCGGTCGCCGGATTGAAGTGGGCGAGCTCCGGTTGGAATGGCCCTTTCATCGAGGCTGGTAACTGATAATCACCCGGGCTCGAGAGATAGACCAGCGAGAACCAGGGGCGCTCCGCTGTGCGTTTTTCTAGCCACAACTGCCAGTCGCTCAGCAGTTGGCCATCGTCGATTTGCTCGGAGACAAACACTTGTTTGCGCAGGCCCGCCAGAATGCTCTTGCGATACTTCTGGGCATCTTCCATCGCGCCAAACAGCCCGAACTGGTAATCCTGGCGCAGCATCTCGTCGAACAGCACCGGCGGACGCTTGTCGCTGCTGATGTCCTTGTAATAGTGACCCGGCAACCCGTAGAACAGGCTGAACATCCCCATCAGATCGTCGTTGCCACCACTCAAGTGATTGCGAAACGTGATGTGCTGATCGGCATAACGCTGCAAATTGGGCATGTTGATGTTGTTGAGCATGTCAAAGCGCAGGGAGTCGAGTACCACGATCAACAGATTATTGTGGCTGGCGGGCGCATTGACGTTTAGCGGGCGTAGCGGGTAGATCATCCGGCTGTCGCTACTTTCGTGCTGGGATGCCGCTTGTTTTTGGTACTGATCCAGATCCAGCCAACCATGTTTGGCCAGGAAGGAGCGGGCCGTCATCGGGTAGGAGAGTGGGAAGTTGGCTCTCTGCATGGTGATGGGCTGATAGAGGGTGGCATCCGCCCAGCTGTTGACCACGTGGGTCAGAATAAAGCAGACCAGCAGGGCCAGCCCTACCTGATTGCCGTACTGGCGGCGCTTGCGCTTGTTGATCTTGCGCCAGACATAGGCCGACAGCAGCAGTTGCAGCAGGAAGATGGTAGGCACGGCGACGAAGATGATGCTCCAGATTGAGCCCTCCTCGGTTTGTGCCTGATCCAGCAGCAACTGCCATACCTGACTGTTGAGGTGGAACTTGAACAGCCGGAATACCTGGGTGTCGATCAGCAGCAACACCAGCGCCAGGGTGGCGATAATGGCCGAGATGAACCGCAACGATTTTTCCTTGGGCAGCACGAAGCTGAGCGGGAAGATCGTCAACAGGTAGGTGACAAAACTCAGGAACGAGAAGTGGCCAATCCAGCTTACAACGAGATAGATCACGCCAAGCGTGGTCGATGGCCAGCTGATGGCACCCAGATAACGGGTGGCAATAAGCATGGCCAGGATAATGTTGAAGAAGGAGAACCAATGCCCCCAGGTGATCAGGCGAGAGACATTATCACGATAGGGGTTACCGGTTTCGACCATAGTGATCCATCTGCGTTGAGAAACGTCAAATCAACAGAGTCGGGGACTCAGTGTGCGTCGTGGCGATTATCGACCGATGCGGTCAGGGCCTGGACAAATTTTTCAGTGATGGCGTGGCGCTGAGCCGGGGCCATACCGTTGATGATATTGGTGGTCAGGTTGCCAAGCACCATCAGGCTGAGATCCACCGGTGCTTTATGTTTTTCCAGCACGGTGATCAGGTCGTTCATCAGGGCGTCAAACTGCTCGTTCTTGTACTTTGATACGATGGGCATAATCTTCAGTTCATCTCGGTTCAAAGCGCCTTATAATACTTCACCCTTTCGGCTAACACTATGGCTTTGTGACATGAGTCTCGATATCGACAAGATCATTCTTCACTCCTTGCGCCAGGGCGGCGATGGTCAACCCCACGCCGACACTCGCAGTCAGACCCTCCCTGCTGATGAGGCAGTACAGGGGCTGATGGCGGAACTGCATCGTATCTACAACGGCAAGGGGGGCAAGGGCTTTGGCTTCTTTGCTGACCCTGAAACGGCCGTCGCCGAGCTGGCTGACGGTGAAGAGGCTGCCAAGCAGCCTTCACCTGCATTTCGTATCGCCCTTGAGCAACTGCTGGCCGAACAGACGGAATTTGTCCCTTTTTCGATCACTGTGACCCAGATGCTGGTGAAGCAGCTGGTGGAACACGCCCTCGATGAGCAAGGGGTGCTGCTGTTTGCCAAATACAACTACGTCGGGGTCGACTATCTGCTGATTGCCCTGCTGGAGGGCAAGGAGAGCGTTACCGTCAGCGAAGCACTGGAATTGCGCCATATCCAGTATCTGGATATCGGCAAACTCAATCTGGTGGCCCGCATTGATTTGACTGAATGGAAAACCCAAGCCGATTCACGCCGCTATATCACCTTCAGCAAGGGGCGTATCGGTCGTAAACTGGGCGACTTTTTTATGGATCTGCTCGGTGCCCGTGAGGGCATGGATGCCAAGGTGCAAAATAAAGGCTTGCTGCAGGCGGTGGAAGATTATTGCGACAGTCAGCAGCTCGAAGCGACCGAGCGCAACGATTACAAAAAACAGGTCTTCAAATATTGCACCGAACAGGCCAGTGCCGGTGAAGAGATCGAAATCAAGGAGCTCTCTGCCGAATTGCCGGGGGATGGCGACCTCGATTTTTACAGCTTTATCGGTCAGGAGTATCAGCTGGAAGAGCGCTTCCCGGCCGATCGTTCTACCCTGCGCGGTCTGACCAAGTTTGTCGGCTCCGGCGGCGGCCTGACCCTGAGCTTTGAACAGAAACTGTTGAACAGCCGGATCTTTTACGATCCCCAGACCGACACCCTGACCATCAAGGGAGTGCCGCCCAATCTCAAGGATCAGCTGCTGCGCCAGTCGTAGTGGGGCCTGTAGTGTGATCAAGTCGTGATTTCTGGCAAAAAGAGACTCCGCCCCGGCGGAGTCTCTTTTTTTATTGCGCCACGGCAGGCCTCGAAACTGGCGCGGTACTTTGTTAACAAATCAAACAAAATAAATCACCTGAAAGGGTTTTCATTGAAGTGAAAACCCTTTCATTGCGGTAATAAATTTTCATTTTGGTAATTATATTTCCTTGCTTGTACTGAAATAAGCCAATAATTGGGGCTAATTACCCATTTTAAGAAAATGTTTTCAGAACTTTCTGGAAGGAAATACGTAATTGCATTTCAAAAATGCGAGTTGCGTCATGTGAGCCGTTTGCCGCTTGGGATAATATCCATCTCGCACACAATGCTCTTACAGCGCGGAACTAATACAAGGAAAGGCTCATGAAAAAGAAATTGCTGTCATCCCTGATCGGTCTGGCCACTCTTGGCGTCGCTTGCTCTGCTACTGCGGCCATCGATGAAGGCCAGCTGACCATCTGGATCAACGGTGACAAGGGATACAACGGTCTGGCCGAAGTGGGCAAAAAATTCGAAGCAGAAACTGGCATCAAGGTAACTGTGGCTCACCCGGATCAGGTTGAAGTGAAATTCCAGCAAGCCGCTGCCACTGGCAACGGTCCGGACATCTTCTTCTGGGCTCACGACCGTTACGGTGAGTGGGTCAAAGCCGGTTTGCTGGTTCCGGTTAGTCCGAATGCCGAGACCAAAGGTAAATTTGAACAGCTGGCATGGGATGCCATGACTGTTGATGGCAAAACCTATGGCTACCCGGTTGCCATGGAAGCGGTCAGCCTGATCTATAACAAGGATCTGTTGCCTGAGCCGCCGAAAACCTTCGAAGAGATCGCCAAAATTGACGAGACTCTGAAGAAAAATGGCAAGCGCGCCATCATGTGGGCTTATGACACTCCCTACTTCAGCTATCCGCTGGTGGCTGCCAACGGTGGTTACGCCTTCAAGAAAACCGCGACCGGTTATGACGTCAAAGATACCGGCGTGAACAACGCGGGTGCCAAGATGGGCGTGGGCTATATCTCCGAGATGATCAAGTCAGGTCACCTGGAAAAAGGCATCGACTACGGTGTGATGGACGCCAAGTTCAACAAGGGCGAAGTGGCCATGATGATCAACGGTCCCTGGGCCTGGAGCAACCTGGACAAGAGCGGCATCAAGTACGGCGTAGCGCCGCTGCCGACCCTGAATGGCAAGCCGGCCAAAGCCTTCGTTGGCGTACTGGGTGCCACCATCAACGCTGCCAGCCCGAACAAGGATCTGGCCATCGAGTTCCTGGAAAACTACCTGCTGACCGATGCCGGTCTGGCACCGGTTAACGCCGACAAGCCGCTGGGCGCCGTTGCGCTGAAATCGTTCCAGAAAACCCTGGAATCCGATGCGAACATCAAGGCCACCATGCAAAACGCCCAGGCCGGTGAGCCGATGCCGTCCGTTCCCGAGATGAGCCGTTTCTGGTCTTCCTTCGAAACTGCCCTCAAGAACGTGACCTCTGGTCGTCAGGGTGTTGACGAAGCACTGGATACCGCTGCCAAGCGTATCGTTCAGTAAGCACGCACTACCCGGGAGGCCGCCATGGCCTCCCACTCTCTCAAATTTCTCTTGGCGTTATAAAGGTTAATTGGCATGGAAGTAGTACCTTCTGTTGAGTCCTATGCCGGTCCGAAGGATAAGCACACCTGGCTTAAGTGGACCATAGCGGCCCTGGTCGCCATCCTCAACGGCTACGCTGCCGTGATGATGTACGCCAGTGGCGAGTGGGTATTCGCGCTGCTGGATCTGGTGGTGGTATCCGTCGGTCTGTATGTCTTCATGAACAAGAAGACCTATGCCCATCGCTACATCTTTCCGGGTGTTGCGGGCATGGTTGTATTTATCATCTTTCCTCTCGCCTACACGATTGGTATCGCCTTCACCAACTATTCGGGGGCCAACTTGCTCTCCGTGGAGCAGGCGCGAGATTACCATCTGAAGAAAAGCTACAAGGTGGCGGGCGGTGAATTCGATTTTACCCTGCTGGGTGGTGACAATGGCCAGTTCCAGCTGCTGCTGACCCAGGATGATCACTCCTTTATCAGCCAACCTGTTTCCCTGATGACCAACAAGGCTCGTGAGCTGGCGTCCCGCGAGGGCCGGGTGCAGAACACCCAACAAGTGGTCGAACTGCAGCCCTTCACTGGCGAAGCCGCCAGCAAGGCCGCGCCGATCCGCGCCATTGTTGAGCATCGTACCCACCTGAGTGACCTGGATCTGGTGCTACCGGATGGCGGCACTCATCTTACCCTGAGCAGCCTGCGCAAGTTTGCCGCCCAGAAGCAGCAGTACACCCGTCTGATGGATGGCGCTGTGCTCAAGTCCGGCGTGGTGATCAAAGACAGCAACCTGCTGCGTGATACCCAGAATGGCGAGCTGATGCTGCCTAACGGTGAGACCGGCTTCTATCAGTACATCGACGAACAGGGTGAGTTTGTCGGCAAGGGCGTTGCACCTGGCTTTGTGGTGAGCGTGGGCTGGAAGAACTTCGCGCGCATCGTCAACGATCCGGGCATCCAGTCGCCGTTCCTGCAGATCTTCATCTGGACCGTGATCTTCTCCAGCTGCTCTGTGGCGCTGACACTGGCAATCGGCATGGTGTTGGCCAGTCTGGTGCAGTGGGAATCCCTCAAGGGGCGCGGTTTCTATCGGGTCATGCTGATCCTGCCCTATGCGATTCCGGCGTTTATCTCCATCCTGGTGTTCAAGGGGTTGTTCAACCAGAACTTCGGTGAGATCAACATGTTCCTGGAGGCGGCGTTTGGCATCAAGCCGGACTGGTATACCAACCCCTTCCTGGCCAAGGTGATGATCCTGATCGTCAATACCTGGCTCGGCTATCCCTACATGTTGATCCTCTGCATGGGCTTGCTCAAAGCCATTCCGGAAGATCTCTATGAAGCGTCCGCCATGGACGGTGCCGGTCCGGTGCAGAACTTCTTCAAGATCACAGTACCGCTGTTGATGAAGCCGCTGACACCGCTGTTGATTGCCTCGTTTGCCTTTAACTTCAACAACTTCGTGCTTATCCAGTTGTTGACCAACGGCGCACCGGACATCATAGGTGCCACCACCCCGGCCGGTACCACCGACTTGCTGGTGAGCTACACCTACCGGATTGCGTTCCAGGGATCGGGCGGTCAGGACTACGGTCTGGCCAGTGCCATCGCTACTGCCATCTTCCTCATCGTCGGTGCGCTGGCGCTGCTCAACCTGAAATTGTCCAAAGCCGACAAGCAACTGTAAGGAGGCGTCATTATGGCAATCGTACAACCCAAATCAGTCAAATACCGGGTGTGGGCAACCCACCTGGTCATGTGGGGCTTTCTGGCGCTGATCATCTTCCCGTTGATCATGGTTATCGCCATTTCACTGCGCAGCGGTAATTTCTCGGTCGGGGAGATCATTCCCACCAATCCGACCCTGGATCACTGGCGCCTTGCCTTGGGCATGACGGTCACCAACGCCGATGGCAGCCTGACGCCGCCGCCGTTCCCGGTGCTGACCTGGTTGTGGAACTCCATCAAGATCGCCGGCATCACAGCCCTGATGATCGTGGTGCTCTCCACCACCTGTGCCTACGCCTTTGCCCGCCTGCGTTTTCGTGGCAAGTCCACCATCTTGCAAGGGATGCTGATTTTCCAGATGTTCCCGGCGGTACTGGCGCTGGTGGCTATCTACGCGCTCTTTAACAAGATTGGTGACTACATCCCCTGGCTGGGTCTCAATACCCACGGTGGCTTGATCCTGGCGTACATGGGCGGTATTGCCCTGCATGTCTGGACCATCAAGGGCTACTTCGAGACCATCGACTCCTCTCTGGAGGAGGCTGCAGCCATCGACGGAGCCACCCCATGGCAGGCATTCCGGCTGATCCTGCTGCCCCTGTCGGTGCCCATTCTGGCGGTGGTGTTCATTCTGGCCTTTATCGGCACCATCACCGAGGTGCCCATGGCCTCCATCCTGCTGCAGGATGTGAATAATCTGACCCTGGCGGTCGGGGCCCAGCAGTACCTCTATCCGCAGAACTACCTGTGGGGTGATTTTGCTGCGGCAGCCGTGCTCTCCGGCTTCCCCATTACAGTGGTGTTCCTCATGGCGCAACGCTGGTTAGTCGGTGGCCTGACCGCTGGCGGGGTGAAAGGTTAGGTGGCACCACGCAGCCAGCACCAAGGTGTTCCTGATGGTCTATCACAGGGCTGGCTGGTCGGTGGTCTCACTGCCGGCGGGGTGAAAGGTTAGGTGGTGCCACGCAGCCAGCACCAAGGTGTTCCTGATGGTCTATCACAGGGCTGGCTGGTCGGTGGTCTCACCGCTGGCGGGGTGAAAGGTTAGGTGGTGCCACGCAGCCAGCACCAAGGTGTTCCTGATGGTCTATCACAGGGCTGGTTAGTCGGTGGTCTCACTGCCGGCGGGGTGAAAGGCTAAATGGGCGTGCCGTGAGCGGTTGGCTCGCGGCACCCTGCGGGTGAGATATAAAAGTTAAGGTTTATGGCCGGGGGAGCTGACTCCCCCCGCTATCACGATTTGCAAAGATTCAAGAGCGGAGCTCGTCATGGCTGAAGTAGTACTCAACAACGTTCGCAAAAATTACGATCCGGCTGTTCACAAGGACACCCTGCGCAATATCAACCTCTCCATCAAGGAAGGGGAGTTCATCGTCTTCGTCGGCCCGTCCGGCTGCGGTAAATCCACCCTGCTGCGGATGATCGCCGGTCTGGAAGACATCACCAGCGGTGAGCTGACCATCGGCGGCCGTTACATGAACGATGTGCCGCCGGTAGAGCGCAACGTCGGCATGGTGTTCCAGTCCTACGCCCTCTATCCCCACATGAACATCTACGAGAACATGGCCTTTGGCCTCAAGCTCAAGAAGATGGACAAAGAGAACATCCACAAGCGGGTGATGCGTGCTGCCGAGATCCTCGGTCTCGAGCCGCTGCTGGACCGCAAGCCCAAGGCGCTCTCCGGTGGTCAGCGTCAGCGGGTCGCCATCGGTCGCTCCATAGTGCAGCAGCCGCAGGTGTTCCTGTTTGACGAACCGCTTTCCAACCTGGATGCCGCCCTGCGGGTCAAGATGCGGATCGAGATCGCCAAACTGCACAAAGAGCTGAACTCCACCATCATCTACGTGACCCACGATCAGGTGGAAGCGATGACCCTGGCGGACAAGATCGTGGTGCTCAGCCCGCTCAAGGCCGACGCCACCACTAACCTGGAGCAGTTCGGTTCACCGCTGGATCTCTACCACAACCCGGACAACAAGTTCGTGGCGGGCTTCATCGGCTCACCCAAGATGAACTTCCTGACCGGCGAGTTGCTGGAGATTGGCGAGCAGGAGTGCGTGGTCAAGCTGACTTCCGGTGATACCGTGCGTGCCCGGGTCGATGCCCGCAGCGGCGCGGTGGGTGACAAGGTGGAGCTGGGGATCCGTCCCGAGCATCTGTTCCCGCTTGATCACCCCCATGCGCACAGCAAGGTCAGCGGCATAGTGCAGGTGGCAGAACACCTGGGCGCCGAGTCCTTCGTCTATATGGATGTGGATGGTCACGACTTTACCGTCAAGGCCACCTCGGATGTGGATGTGGTCACCGGCCAGACCTACAGCGTGGGTATCCCGGCAGAGGCCTGCTACCTGTTCGATGCCAAGGAGCAGGCGTTCCCCCGTACCGCCAAATATATCCGTACCTGATCGTTTTGTTGTGCTGGTTTTCCTAGTATTCAATGCCTTTTTGCCGGTCGTCAGACCGGCTTTTTATTGTCTGATATTCAGTGCCTGCCGTGCGGTAAAACCGGCAGGGTTCAGGCCTCGAGCTCGGCAGTAATATCGGGCACAAAGGTCTGGCTGGTCAGCGGCGGTCGCTCGTAGCCTTCGGTATGGATGGGGGGGAGCTTGATGGGCTCATAGTGGAGCGCCTGATAGGGCACCTTGCCGAGCAGGTGGGCGATGCAGTTGAGGCGGGAACGGCGTTTGTCGTCCGCCTCCACCACAAACCAGGGGCAATCCTCGGTGTCGGTATAAGTGAACATGTCATCCTTGGCACGGGAGTACTCGACCCAGCGCGAGCGGGATTGCAAGTCCATCGGGCTGAACTTCCAGCGTTTGATCGGGGTATTAATGCGTTCCTTGAAGCGCTTCTCCTGCTCCTCGTCACTGACCGAGAACCAGTATTTGATCAACGTAATGCCCGAGCGGATCAGCATCCGCTCGAACTCGGGGCAGGCGCGCAGAAACTCGCGATATTCCGCGTCACTGCAAAACCCCATCACCCGCTCGACCCCGGCCCGGTTGTACCAGGAGCGATCAAACAGCACCATCTCGCCAGCGGCAGGTAACTGGGCCGCATAGCGCTGAAAATACCACTGGGAACGCTCCCGATCCGACGGCGCGGGCAGCGCACTGATCCGGCAGACCCGGGGGTTGAGGGGCTCGGTGATCGCCTTGATGACGCCCCCTTTACCTGCTGCGTCCCGACCTTCGAACAGCACCACCACTTTTAGCCCTTCTTGCTTGACCCACTCCTGCAGCTTGACCAGCTCCTCCTGCAGATGGGCGAGGTGGTGCTCGTAACACTTCTTGTCCAGACGCGGCCGCTTCTTGCTCTTCTCCTTCGTCATGCGCTTCTCCTTTTGGCATCCTTTCATGGGTGACTTCTTTGAGTCACTTCCAGCTTGCACCAGGGAGGCGCCACTGCCAAGGGGGACGTGATACACTGCCGCCCCATCAACTGCTGGCAACAGAAACAGAAGAAAACATGGGGCAATGATGGCGATTTATCCTGCCGCCTCATCAGCCGCTGGCAATAGAAAAACATGACGCCATTTATGGCAATTTGCACTGCCGTCTCATCATCAGCAGCTGGCAACAGGAGATAACATGAAGCATTTTATGGAGATAGCGGGCCGCCAGATGGCCTATCTGGACGAAGGACAGGGCCCGGTGCTGCTGTTTGGCCACAGTTACCTGTGGGACAGCGCCATGTGGGCGCCGCAGATTGCCGCGCTCAAAGGTCAGTACCGCTGTATTGTGCCCGAGCTGTGGGGCCACGGTGATTCCGATGTGCTTCCGGAAGGTGCTTGCACCCTGGCAACCCTGGCGCGCGATCACCTGGCGCTGCTCGATGCCCTCGGCATTGAGGAGTGCGTGCTGGTGGGCCTCTCCATTGGCGGCATGTGGGGTGTGGAGCTGGCCAGAATGGCGCCAAACCGCATCAAAGGTCTGGTGCTGATGGACAGCTTTGTCGGCCTCGAGCCCCAGATCACCTGCGAACGCTACCTTGCTATGCTGGCGATGATCGAGCAGCAGGGCACAGTGCCGGCCCCCATCATCGAACAGGTGGCCCCGATCTTCTTTGCCAACCAGCCCGATGCGACCTTGCTGGCTGATTTCAAGGCGCGGCTGGCCGCCTGGCCTGCTGAGAAGATTGCCGCCATGGTGGCGGTGGGTCGCAGTTTTGTCACCCGTGAGGATCGCATCGAGTGGCTGGAAGAGATCACTGTGCCTGCGTTGGTGATGACCGGCTGCGAGGACAAGGCCCGTCCGGTGCTGGAGGGCTATCTGATGGCCGAGGTGCTGGCTTGCCTGTTTAAAGAGATCCCGGCGGCCGGTCATATCTCGACCCTGGAAAATCCCGCCTTCGTCAATCAGGCGCTGGCTGAGTTTCTGGCTGCGCAGTAAGCCAGACGCAAGGGATGAAAAAGGGAGCCATTGGCTCCCTTTTTGCTCTTTTGCGTTTAGTGAGTAGGCCGGAACCTATCGGCACAGCTTGTTATCTGACAGGACGTTACCAGATATAGCCCAGCGCAAAACCGGCATAGAGCTCGCCATCGTGCTGGACGATGGGGCTGTTTTTGATGTCCCGATCATACAATTCATAGTTCATGGCAAACATGCCAATCCAGTTGGGGCTGAAGCGATAGCTGGTGATGAGCGCCGCCATCGGGGAGAGGGTGGTGCCGGTATCCCAAGCGGGTCGCTGGGCGGTCGCTTCGCTCCCGGAGATGCCGCCGAAGTAGTAGTTGGCCATCTTGTCGCTGCGCAGCATCAGCCCCATGCCCGGCATGATCAGCAGATTGTCACGCAGGATCGGGAAATCGGCCCACAGCAGCAGCTCCTGCCCCTTGCTGCGGCCGGTGACGTCACTGTTGGCGCGGATGGTCAGCAGGGCGTAAGGGGTGACGATATTGCCGCCAATCCCCCCTTCCAGCTGCCACTTGCGCTGCTCCATACCGCTGAAGGCGGGAGAATCCTCGGGATCTAGATTGCCAAAACGCACCCGGCCATAGCCATAGAGGGCGATATTCTCGTCTTTGTGGAAGTAGTAGCGGGCCCGATCTCCCAGAAACATGAAGTCGTCGCCGAAGTAGATAAAGCCGGGGATGGCATAGATGGCGTTGTCCTGCGCCTCGTAGCGGGCCTGGCCCCCGAGCACGGTAGCCCCCACCACCAGCCCCTGCGGCACCGGACTGGTTGGGCTGTCACTGGCCAGCATATCGACCGAGCCGAGGTTGATCTCGGCCTGTGCCGGGGTCACGGTGGCGAGCAGCAGGGCCATAAGCCCGCCAAGGGTGATGTGGCGTGAAAGGGTCATGAGCGATCTCGTATCAGTAGTGAGTCAGTGGTTTGTATCGTCGATCATTTAACGGCATGGGCGCTATCTTCCCGCTTTGGCCAGGCGTTGATCACCGCCTTGACCAGGGTGGCGAGGGGGATGGCAAAGAAGACCCCCCAGAATCCCCACAAGCCGCCAAACACCAGCACGGCGATGATGATGGCCACCGGATGGAGGTTTACCGCTTCCGAGAAGAGCACCGGTACCAGCAGGTTGCCGTCGAGGGCCTGGATCACCAGATAGGCCACCATCAGCCAGGCAAACTCGGGGGTGAGCCCCCACTGGAACAGGGCCACCATGGCCACCGGCACGGTCACCACCGCGGCGCCGATATAGGGGATCAACACCGAGAAGCCGACGGCCACTGCCAGCAGCACTGAGTAGCGCAGCCCCATCAGGGCGAAGGGGATATAAGTGGCAATCCCGACGATGAGGATCTCGATCACCTTGCCACGGATGTAGTTGATGATCTGGTTGTTCATCTCCACCCAGACCCGGTTGACCAGAGTGCGGTTGCGTGGCAGGAAGCGGCGCAGGCTGCCCATCAGTACCCGCTTGTCCTTGAGCATAAAGAAGACCATCAGCGGCACCAGGATCAGGTAGATCATGATGGCCACCACATTGACCAGCGAGCTGAGGGAGGCGCTCACCAGATGCTCGCCACCACTGAGAATGCGTTGGCGGATATTGTCGATGACGGTCTCTACCAGACTGACATCAATCAGTTCGGGATATTTGTCCGGCAGGGTGCGCACATAATCCTGGGCATGGGTCAGCATGGCCGGCGCCTCTTTGGCCAGATTGATCCCCTGACTGACCAGCGTCGGAATAAGACCAAGCAAGGAGGCTACCGCCACCGCAATAAAGAGCAGCAGCACCAGACTGGTGGCTGGAGTGCGCGACAACCCCGCTTTTTGCAGCCGGGCGACCGGCCACTCCAGCAGATAGGCCATCACCAGCGCCACCAGCAGGGGGGCCAGCAGATCGCCAAACAGCCAGATGATGGCAAAGCAGAACACCAGCAACAGGAAAAGGGTAACGGCATCGGGATCGGAGAAACGGGTCTGATACCAATGCTTCAATACTTCTAACATGACTGCATCCTTACATCACTGGGGCTCAAGATGGCTGTTTTGCCCCGACAACCAACTGCAAAGAGAGGGTATTGTCCGATTGTTGCTGCAGCTCGACATGGTGGCCCTGACGCTGCAGATAGACCGGAATATCCTGCCGGGAGCCCGCATCGGCCAGCCGGATGGTGACGGTTTGACCGCTTTTGGCATCCTTTAACCAGAGCTTGAGCCGGATCAGCGGCTCGGGGCAGCGCCAGGGGGTCAGGTCGAGAACTTCCATGGGGACTCCATCAGGCAGGTGGCCGCTATTATGGCCGTGATAAGAGCGTGAAACAACGCTTGTAGCCCTTGATGGGCAAGGGTATTCTGCCGAAGCCCTTTCTGATGGAGATAGAGATAACGTGGCACGCTTTTCCCCCCTGATGGCATCGCTTCCCCTGCTGGCTTCCCTGATGGGTGCCACCTTTCATGCCGAGGCTAACAACCAGCTTCCCGATATCGGCACGGCCGGGGTCTCTGCCCTGCCTATCGAGCAGGAAGTGCGTTACGGCAACGCCTTTATGCGCTTTGCCCGGGCGGGCCTGCCGATCATCGATGATCCGGTACTGAGCCAATACGTCGACGATCTGGGCCAGCGACTGCTGACCAACGCCGATGGGGTGCGTTTTCCGTTTACCTTCTTCCTCATCAACGATCCCACCATCAACGCGGCCGCTTTCCTCGGCGGGCGGGTCAAGGTACACACCGGCCTGTTCCTCTACGCCGACAGCGAGAGCGAGCTGGCGTCGGTACTGGCGCACGAAATTACCCACGTGACCCAGCGCCACATTGCCCGCTACATGGAAGCGCAGGCGAGCAGCTCGGCGATAACACTGGCCGGTCTGGTGGGCTCCATCGCACTGGCGGTGATCAACCCGACCGCCGGTATCGCCGCGCTGCAGACCACCCTCGGGTTGTCGATGCAGTCGGCCATCAACTACACCCGCGACAACGAATACGAAGCGGATCGCATCGGCATGAAGACCCTCTATGATGCCGGTTTCGACCCCATGGGGATGGCCAACTTCTTCCAGAAGCTGGCTGCCGAGTACCGTTACGCCAGCAAGCCGCCGGAAATGCTGCTGACTCACCCGCTGCCGGAGACCCGGATCAGCGAGGCCCGCGCCCGTGCCGGCAGCTACGGCCGCCGCGATTTGCCGCCCAGCCTCGATTTCTGGCTGGCCAAGGTGCGCATTCAGGTGCGCTACGGCACCGATACCCCGCAGGGGTTGCTGAGCTACTTCGATACCCGGATCCAGAAGGGGGATTACCCGCTCAAGGATGCGGCCATCTATGGCAAGGCGTTGGCGTTGCTGCAGCTCAAACGCACCGATGAAGCTGACACCCTGATGCAGGAGCTGGCTGCCCGTCATCCGGAAGATCTCTTTATCGTCGATGCCCTGACCGACATCGATCTGGCCAAGGGGCGCAGCGCTCAGGCCATCGCTCGCCTCGAGAAGTTCCGCAGCCGGATGCCGGATAACGAAGTGGTGGTGGTCAACCTTGGCAACGCCTATCTCGAGAGCGGTAACTACAAGAAGTCCATCGCTATCCTCGACCCCTATGCCCGTGCCAATGAAGAGAACAATCTGGCCTGGAACCTGCTGGCCGATGCCTATCGCAAGGCGGGCCGGATGACCGATCTGCATATGGCGCGGGCCGAGATGCTCGCGCTGCGTGGGGATTACCAGGCGGCCATCGACGAGCTGATCGTGGCGCGCGGCACCACCAGCGACCGGATGACCCTGGCTCGTCTGGAGGCACGGATCACCGAGCTGGAGCGGGCCAAGAAGGATCTCGACAGCCTCAAGGGCTAACGACCCCGGGCATTGGCCAAGCAAACAAGGGCGCACCACGGTGCGCCCTTGTTGTTTATGGCGGTGAGGTTGGATGAGGTTGATAGCGCGATGCGCTAGTGACTCACGCTGCTGGCGGTCGCCTTGAGCATCTCGATTTTCGACGGGTCCAGCTCACCGACCAGCGTCTGTTTGAGTTTGCCCTCACTGTCGAGCAGATAGCTGGTGGGCAGGGCGCCCGGGCGCGGGAAGGGGAGGCTGGCATCCGCATTGGCGATCAGCAGCGGCACCTTGATCTGATATCGGGTTGCCAGCTGGCCCAGCTCTGCCGGGGTGGTCGGGTCGTAGTTGATGGCCACCACGGCGATCTGGCCCTGCGCCGCCAGCGCGTTGAGGTGGGGCATCTCCCGCAGGCAGGGGGCGCACCAGGGGGCGAAGTAGTTGACCAGCAGCGGCTTGCCGACAAAGTGGCGCAAGCTGACCGGCTGCCCTGTGGCAGCGGTAAATTCGGCGGCGGGTGTGCAGGCACCCAGCAGGCCAGCCACAATCAGCCAACAAATTCGTTTCAATTCCTTTCCACTGCCGCTTACCCTGACCATCACTTTCCCCTACAATAGCGCCGTTTCTAGTCCCATCTTGCGATTAATCAGGGAGTTACCATGAGCGAGACCCAAATCTACCACAATCCGCGCTGCTCCAAGAGTCGCGAAACCCTGGCCCTGCTGGAACAGCACGGGATCGCCCCTGATGTGGTGCTCTATCTGGAGCAGGCCCCGAGCGAAGATGAGATCCGCAACCTGCTCTCTCTGCTCGGTTTTAGCGATCCGCGCCAGCTGATGCGCACCAAGGAGGATCTCTACAAGGAGTTGGGATTGGCCGATGTCAGCGGTGATGCCCTCATTCGCGCTATGCACCAGCATCCCAAGCTGATCGAGCGCCCCATCGTCATCAAGGATGGCCAGGCTCGCATTGGTCGCCCGCCTGAGCAGGTGCTGGAGATCCTCCCGTGAGTACCCGCTTCGCGCGTTGGCTGACTCTGGTCGGCTTCTTCGGTCTGCTGGGTTGGGTGCTGCTGTGGCACCTGTGGCTCTCTCCCCACCCGGACCTCAATCCCTGGCTGCTGCCGGTGATCTGGACGGTGCCGCTGCTGTTCCCCCTCAAGGGCATTGTGCAGGGCAAACCCTACACCCACGCCTGGGGCAACTTCGTGTTGATGCCCTATTTCCTGCACGCCCTCACCCTTATTACCACGGATGAGGGGGAGCGCTGGTTGGCGGTGGTGGAGCTGCTGTTCACTACCCTCGCCTTTGTCGGCACCATCTACTACGCCCGACTGCGTGGCCGGGAACTTGGCCTCAGCATTCGCAAGAAGAAAGATGAAGCCAACTGATGGCAAACGCCCCGCAAGGGGCGTTTTTTATGGCGAAGAGGCGCTATTCGGAGGGAATTGTTCGGCCTCTTGTCCTGCCCGAAAGTGGGCCAGTTGCTGCTCGCTAAACGCCATCAGCGCGGGATAGAAGCGCAGAAACCCCGCTTCGCATGTTTGCCACTGCGGCTCATCGAGGGTCAGCAGCGCCTCTCCCAGCAGTACCGGGCGGCGCAGTCGGCGGCCGATGCCGTTAAGCGCTTGCTCCAGCCCCTCCCTGTGGCGGTAGGAGGCGATCCAGTTCTGCTCGGCCATTCGCGTGAGGGGGAGCGGCAGTCCGTCAGGCAGGCGTGGGTGATCCGCCAATAGCTGGCCATAACTGTGTTGCAGGAAGCGGGGCAGGGGTTCTGTACTGAACAGCCCCCAGTGCTGGCTCAGCCAGTGGTCGTAGATCATATCCACCACAATCCCGCCAAAGCGGCGCCAGGGAGCCTCGAAACAGGCGACGGCCGCCTTGTGCTCGGGGTGGCTGTCGGTGAAAGCGTCGATTTTGCGGTGCAGCCAGATCCCCTCATCGAAGTGGGCTGCAAGACCAGTGGGCAGCGGCCCCTTGACGAAATCCCCCAGCAGGTTGCCGGTGAGAGAGCTGCGGGTATGGGCCGCTAAATGGAGATGAGCCAGAAAATTCATGGTGGTTTTATGCCATGGTGGTTCGTTCTATTTAATGGTGGTTCTATTTCATGATGGTTCTATTTCAGGTGGTTCAATGTATCGGCGGCGCTTAGATCGCCAGAAACCCGAGGATCAGGATCGGGCCGAGCAGGCTCAGGATAAAGCCGGAGACAATGGCCACTGGCACCACTTGAATACCCCCCGATTTCTGGATGACCGGCAGGGTGAAGTCGAGGGCGGTGGCGCCGCCGTAACCGATGGCGGCCGAGGGGTGGCGACGCATCAACACCGGGATGATCAGGATGGCGATAAGCTCACGGCCCAGATCGTTGATAAAGGCGGCCGAGCCCAGCACAGGCCCCAGTTTGTCGGCCACCAGAATGCCCGACAGGGAGTACCAGCCGAAGCTGGAACTGAGGGCCAACCCGTGGCTCAGTGGCATGCCCAATAGCTGGGCGGCCAGCAGGCTGCCGATCCAGCTGCTGATGATGACGGTGAAGGCGATCTTCATCCCCCACGGATTGAGCAGGATCTGGCGCAGCCGCATGCCGGAGTTGCGCATCTGCACCCCGATCAGAAACAGCAGCAGCATCAGTGACCATTCGCTCCACTTGTCGATGGGCAGGGCGCGCAGATCCACCAGCAGCCCGAGCAGCACGCCGCCGAGCACCACAAAGCAGAGCTGCAGCGACTCCCACAACAGGTGCAGCTTGCTCGGCATCTTGGCATCGTTCGCCTCGTGGGTCGGCGGCGTGCGCTGGTCGAGCCACCAGAGAGCCAGCAGGTTGCAGACCGTGATCGCCGCCAGCATCACCCCGGCGACCTTGAAGATCACCGCCAGATTGCTGCCTAGGTTCTCCACATAGGCAAGCCCGAGCCCCATCAGAAACAGGATGAGGTAGACCATCTTGCCCAGACTCTGGTTGACCAGCTTGATCAGTCGGGCAGAGGAGAGGGGAACCAGATAGCCGATTGCCAGTGGCAACAGGATCAGCAACACATTGAGCAACATCGAGGCCTCGATCACAAAAACTGATAAAAATACCACCTTATCATTACTTATTGGCTCTGTGTCACATATCTCTCGCTTTCATGGCTGAAAACAGCCCTTTTTTGAGGGGATTGTTACTTTTTTGCCACAACCCGGCTGTTTGTTAAGGTTCTGTGCGAGCCCGAGTGAACCAATGAAATCAAGTTGATCCGGCTGGGGGGCTGATATTTCGCTCTGCAAGGGTGTGCATAAAGCCATTTTGGTGGCGGTTTGGCACACATCACGCTTTTATCTTGCCACTGAGATGATTGGGGTATAAAAATGCGGTATCGAAGCGGCCATTGAAACGGCTGTTTATGCAAACAAAGTGCTGAAAAATACGCAAAGAGCGAATAAAAATAGAGCGAATCCCCTGCAGACCCTCGTTCTGTATTGTTTTTTCACTATCCGGGTGATATTTTCGCTGAAGGTTGCCATCGGTTAACTTTTTGTTAAATGGACGATGGTTGAGGCACGCCCCTGCGGCGTCTAGGGACAGACAAGGTTGTAATGGATGAGCGACGTTGCCGCACTGGAAGTACGTGATCTGCACAAATATTTTGGCACCCACGAAGTGCTCAAGGGCATCGACATGACCGCCCACAAGGGGGATGTGATCTCCCTTATCGGCTCCTCCGGTTCGGGGAAATCGACCTTTCTTCGCTGCATCAATCTGCTCGAAACCCCCTCATCCGGCACCGTCTCGCTCCATGGCGAGCTGATCGCCATGAAAACCAACCGGGCCGGTGAGCGGCAGCCACAAGACATGCGTCAGGTGGAGCGGATCCGCAGCCGGCTGGCCATGGTGTTTCAAAGTTTCAACCTCTGGTCACACATGACCATCATGCAGAACATCATCGAAGTGCCGATCCAGGTGCTCAAGGTGCCCCGTGCCGAGGCGATCGCCAGAGCCGAGCATCTGCTCAACCGGGTCGGGTTGTGGGAGCGGCGCGACTACTATCCCGGCCACCTTTCCGGTGGTCAGCAGCAGCGGGCGGCTATTGCCCGTGCGCTGGCGGTGGAGCCCGAGGTGATGCTGTTTGATGAACCCACCTCGGCGCTGGATCCCGAGCTGGTGGGGGAGGTGCTCGGCCTGATGCGTGAGCTGGCCGAAGAGGGGCGCACTATGCTGGTGGTGACCCACGAGATGTCGTTTGCCCGTGATGTATCGAACAAGGTGATGTTTCTGCATCAGGGGCGAGTGGAAGAGGAGGGCAACCCCAAGGAGATTTTTGCCCATCCCAAGTCTGAACGGTTCAAGCAATTTATCTCCTCCATCTACTGATGGCGGGATGCCGACTTATCCAATCAACTGTTTTATCAAGGAGAGATACATGAACAAGCTGATGCTGGCCACTGCCGTAGTCACTGCCCTCGCGTCCGGTAGCCTGATGGCCAAGGAGTGGAAAGAGGTACGGATCGGGGTTGAGGGTGCCTATCCCCCCTTCTCCTGGACCGAGCCCAGTGGTGAGGTGAAAGGCTTTGATATCGACATCGCCAACGCCCTGTGCGAAGAGATGAAGGTGAAGTGCACCCTGGTCAAACAGGACTGGGACGGCATCATTCCGGCGCTGCTGTCGCGCAAGTTTGACGCCATCATCGCCACCATGGACATCACCGCCGAGCGCAAGAAGAAGGTGGACTTCTCCCAGAAGTACCAGCACATTCCGGCCCGTTTCGCCGCCAAGAAGGGCACTGACGTACAGCTCGACAAAGCCTTTATGGAAGGCAAGTCCGTCGCGGTGCAGCGTGCGACCTCCATGGATACCTTTATTACCGACAACTTCCCCAACGCCAGCATCAAGCGTTACGGCACTGCCGATGAGGCTTATCTCGATCTGAAATCCGGTCGTGTGGACTATGTGTTGGCCGACTCTGCCGCCATCACCGACGGTCTGCTGAAGAAAGAGGGCGGTGAGGCCTTCGAATTCGTCGGCCCGAAACTGACCGACCCCAAGTGGTTTGGCGAGGGTGCCGGTATTGCGGTGCGCAAGGCTGACAAGGATCTGAAAGAGAAATTCAACGCCGCCATTCTGGCGCTGCGTGCCAACGGCAAGTACAAGGCGATCAACGACAAGTACTTCGAGTTCGACGTGTACGGCGAATAAAACCAGAGGACGTTTACGGCGAGTAAAGGCAGTGCCCTCTCCCTTTGGGAGAGGGCTGGGTGAGGGGACTTGTGACGTGTTGCTCAACGACAAGTAACAGGCCGATCGGCTCACCTCGCCAGTAGTCCTGGGGCCCGTGCTTTCTGTGTGAAGCAATGGGCCCTATTAATTGCAATGGAGCTGCCCATGTTTGATTTGAAAGGATACGAAGCCTCGCTGCTGGAGGGTGCCTGGGTCACCCTGGAAGTGGCGCTGGCCTCCCTGCTGCTGGCGTTGCTGCTGGGGATGCTGGGGGCGCTGGCCAAACTCTCTCCCTACAAGTGGGCCCGGGCCATCGCCACCGGCTACACCACCATCATTCGCGGCATCCCCGATCTGGTGCTGATGATGCTGCTCTTCTTTGGCGGCCAGGTGCTGATCAACGGCATCTGCAGTTGGGTCAACGAGACTTACAACAGCTGGTTACTGGAGAGTAATCCCAATCAGGAGTGGGTCTCCCTGCTTCCGGACTATATCGACATCAGCCCCTTTGTGGCCGGTGTCGCGACCATCGGCTTTATCTTCGGCGCCTACATGACCGAGACCTTTCGCGGCGCCATTCTGGCAGTGGACAAAGGCGAACTTGAGGCCGCACGGGCCTTTGGCATGCGGGCAACCCAGGTGTTTGTGCGGATCCTCTTCCCCCAGATGATGCGCCACGCTTTGCCGGGGTTTGGCAACAACTGGCTGGTACTGCTGAAAACCACCGCGCTGGTCTCCATCATCGGCCTCGATGACATGGTGCGCAAAGCCTCCTTGGCGGCGGGCTCGACCCAGCAACCCTTCACCTTCTACATGGCGGTGGCGCTGATCTTCCTGATCTTCACCGCAGTCTCCACCTCGGCGCTCAAGTGGGCCGAGCGTCACTATGCCATCAAGACGAGGTAAGCCATGTCGTACTCAATGCGGTCATCCGTTTACAGTGATCGTCGCGGTGCCAGTGCCGAGCGTCACTACATCACGATGAAGATGAGGTAAGCCATGGATTTCTCAATCATTATCCAAGAGTGGCCCACCTACTGGGAGGGGCTCTATACCACCGTCTGGCTGGTGGCGGTCTCGCTGATCCTTGGGCTGATGCTGGCGGTGCCCATGGGCATCCTGCGCAACAGTCGCAACTGGCTGATCAAGGGGCCGATCTGGGCTTATATCTACTTCTTTCGTGGCACCCCGCTGCTGGTGCAGCTCTTTATCATCTACTACGGCGCCGCCCAGTGGGAGTGGCTGAAGAACAGTGCTGCCTGGTCGCTGTTTGCGGAGGCGTGGTTCTGCGCCCTGCTGGCCTTTACCCTCAACACCGGCGCCTACACTGCCGAGATTGTGCGCGGGGCGGTACAGAATATGCCGCGTGGCCAGATTGAAGCGGCCAACGCCTTTGGCATGAGCCGCTGGCAGACCCTGACCCGGATCATTTTGCCCAACTCGTTTCGCCGGGCACTGCCGGCTTACAGCAACGAGGTGATCTTTATGCTGCAAGGCTCGGCGGTGGCGGGCATCATCACCATCGTGGATTTGACCGGCGCGGCGCGGATCATCAACTCCCGCTACTACAGTCCGTTCGAGGCGTTTTTGACCGCCGGACTGCTCTATATGCTGCTCACCTTTGTCATCGTCTGGCTGTTCAAGAAGTGGGAGGCGCGTTGGCACGCCCACCTGCGCCCGCGCAATGTGTGAGGGTTGAGTTGCCAAGATGACCGAAAATGGCCCCGTCTGTTGCAGGCGGGGCCATTTTCATCCTTATCGGCTTTTTTCATCTTCTTCGTCTGTCCGCCCGGTTTGCCAAATGGCGGCGGAGCAGGGAGAATGCAGCACTCCCGAGCGCAGCCAGCCGTTGGCTGCGTGTCTTATCCCCCAGTTCCCGAGGTTTTATGTACCGGATATTGTTTGAGCATCCCGCTTTCCTGGTTATCGACAAGCAGCCCGGCATCGGCATGCATGACGAGAAGGGCGACGGTGAGGCGGTCAATCCGGGGCTGGTTAATCGCGTGAAGGCCGATACCGGGCTGACCCTCTATCCGGTGCACCGCCTCGACAAGATGACCTCCGGGTTGCTGCTGCTGGCCCGCACCACAGAGGCGAACCGTGAGCTGAGCATGGCCTTTGCGGCCCGCGAAGTGAGCAAGCAGTATCTGGCGCTCTCCGATCGCAAACCGAAGAAGAAGCAGGGCTGGGTGAAAGGGGATATGCAAAAGGGGCGCGGTGGCAGCTGGATGCTGGCGCGGACGCTGGAAAACCCCGCCATCAGCTGGTTTGATTCGGTGTCGGTGCGCGAGGGGCTGCGGCTCTATCGCATCAAGCCGCAGACCGGCAAGACCCACCAGATCCGGGTTGCCCTCAAAAGCATCGGCGCTCCTATTCTCGGGGATGAACGCTATGGCGGCACGCCAGCCGAGCGCGGTTATCTGCACGCCTGGCGGCTCAGCTTCACGCTGGCGGGGGAGCCGTTCGATTTTGTCTGCCCGCCCGATGTGGGGAGTGAATTTGTCACCCCCGAGCTCACGGCAGCCATCGCGACCCTTGCGCCCTGATGCTTATGCGCCCAGCGCCTGACACTATGATCCATTCATTGATAGATCGTGATCCTGACGGGGGCACTCCACGCTGGATCCTGGCCGACTTTGACGACACCCTGGCCCCCGGCGACAGCCACGCCGGTCTGCTGCGCTATATTCTGCGCCGCCGGATCTGGCCGCTGCTGTTGCTGCCGGTGATTGCGTTGGGCGGTTTGGTCTATCTTGTTCCCAGCCAGCGGCGGCGCGGTATCTCCCTTATCTGGTGGGCCATCACCCTGGGGCTCTCCCCCTTGGAGTGGCGCAAGCTGGTGCGCGCCTATTGCCGCACCAGGCCGGGACTGTTTCGTCAGGCTCGCGATCTGTTGCAAAGGGAGGGGGCGCGCTGCTGGGTGATCTCCGCCAGCCCCTGCGCGCTGGTGCGAGCCCAGCTTTATCAGCAACTGCCCGGCCAGCTGCCCCACCGGATCATTGGCTCGCAGATGCACTACCGTTTTGGCGGCCTGATGCCGCGCTTCTATTGCCATGGTCAGCACAAGCTGCTGCCGGAGCTCTGCGCCCTCGATACCGAGTTGGCCCTGAGCGACAGTCTGCACGATCTGCCGTTGCTGGGGTTGGGGGAGCAGGCATGGTTGATCAATCCCACTCCGGCTCGACTGGAAAAAGCCCGGGCCCGCTTGCCCCAGCTGATAGTCAAAAACTGGCAGCTGTAAGGCAAAGCTGACAGCCATGTGGGTCGTCATGGGTTGATCCGCAAGGTTGTGGCTTGAATGTCACAATTCATTTACATCTTTTTGCTGCCAGCTGCGAAAAACTATCTGCAGCCCGCCTCTTCTCTTCCTGCTACGCCCTGCCTCTAATGAAACAAGTTGTTAACACTTGCCGCGACCAAGTCGCCCGGCAATTCGTTTTAACCTGCTTAGAGCAAGGAGCGCCCGATGAATGCCACCTCTTCCGCCACTCATACCATCAATCCGCTAGGCCTTAATCCATTAGGGACGGACGGCTTCGAGTTTGTCGAGTACACGGCCCCCGATGCCAAAGGGATTGCCGCTCTCAAGAGCCTGTTCGTGTCGCTCGGGTTTGCCGAGGTCGCCAAGCACAAACACAAGCAGTGCTGGCTCTATCGGCAGGGGGATATCAACTTTGTGGTCAATGCCGAGCCCCACTCCCAGGCGGAGCAGTTTGCCAGCCTGCACGGGCCGAGCGTTTGCGGCATGGCATTTCGGGTGAGCGATGCGGGCAAGGCCCAGCAGTTCGCCATCGCCAAGGGGTCCAAGCCGTTCGTCGGCAAGATTGGCCCGATGGAGCTCAACATTCCCGCCATCTACGGTATCGGCGAGAGCACCCTCTCCTTTGTTGACCGCTATGGCGCCAAGGGCTCCATCTATGACGTGGATTTTGTGTTTTATCCCGACTGGCAGGCTCGGATGGCCGCGGTGGATGCCAGCCTTATCGAGATCGATCACCTGACCCACAACGTCCATCGCGGCAACATGGATGTCTGGTCCAATTTCTATGAGCGGATCGGCAACTTCCGTGAAATTCGCTACTTCGATATCGAAGGCAAGCTGACCGGGCTGCATTCACGCGCCATGACCGCTCCCTGCGGCAAGATCCGCATCCCCATCAACGAGTCGGCGGATGACAAGTCCCAGATCGAGGAGTATCTGCGCCAGTACAAGGGGGAGGGGATCCAGCACATCGCCATGGCCTCCAGCGATATCTACCAGACCATCCGTACCCTGCGCAGCCGCGGTACCGGCTTTATGCCGACGCCAGATACCTACTATGAGCAGGTGAACAGCCGGGTCGAGGGGCATCAGGAGGATCTGGCGGCCCTGAAAGATCTGCGCATCCTCATCGATGGTTCCCCCACCAAGGATGGCATCCTGCTGCAGATCTTTACCGATACCGTGATTGGCCCGGTGTTCTTCGAGATCATCCAGCGCAAGGGCAACGAAGGGTTTGGCGAGGGCAATTTCAAGGCGCTGTTTGAATCGATCGAGCTGGACCAGATCCGCCGTGGCGTGCTGGATGGCGGCGAGGATGAGAAGGGTGCCCGCAAAGAGGGAGCGAGCGATGCGTAACTGGATTAACTTCCCCCATCGGGAGGGAACCCACTCCCGCCAGGCCCATGCCGACCTGCCCGAGCAGGCCATCTATGAGCGCGAGCTGGGGCGCAGCGGTTTTTTCGGCCCCGCTACCCACATGCACCACAAGCATGCCCCCACCGAGTGGAGCAACTGGGAGGGGCCGCTGCGACCACGGCTGTTTGACCTAAATGCCCTGCAAGAAGAAGTGAGTTCACTCTCCCCCTGGGTGGCTCCCGACATTCTCAGCAACCCCCACTGTCGCTACCGGATCTGGCGCCTGCAAGAGGCGATGCCGTTTCTGGTACGCAACGCCGACGGCGACGAGCTGCTCTTTATCCACGAGGGGGGCGGCGAGTTCTTCTGCGATTACGGCCACCTGACCCTGCGGGACGGCGACTACGTGGTGATCCCCCGTGGCACCATGTGGCGCATCGAACCTAGCTCGCCCATGTTCATCCTGATGATCGAGGCAACCAACGACAGCTATCAGTTGCCGGACAAGGGGCTGGTGGGCAATCACGCCATCTTCGACCCGGCGGCGCTGGATGTGCCCGCCATCAACGCGCGCTTTCTGGCCCAGCAGGATGAGAACCCCTGGTCGCTGCAGGTGAAGCGCCACGATCAGGTGTCGGTCATCACCTGGCCCTTCAATCCGCTGGATGCGCAAGGGTGGCACGGGGACTTGTGCGTGGTGCGCCTCAACTGGCGGGATATCCGGCCGCTGATGAGCCACCGCTACCATCTGCCGCCATCGGCCCACTCCACCTTTGTGGCAAGCCGCTTCGTGATTTGTACCTTCGTGCCGCGCCCCATCGAGAGCGATCCCGGCGCCCTCAAGGTGCCCTTCTACCACAGCAATGACGATTACGACGAGGTGCTCTTCTACCACGCGGGGGACTTCTTCAGTCGGGACAATATCGAGCGGGGCATGGTCACCTTCCACCCCGCCGGTTTTACCCACGGCCCCCATCCCAAGGCGTTTGCGGCGGGGCAGGCCTATGCCAAGAAGTTCACCGACGAGGTAGCGGTGATGCTCGATACCCGCGATGCGCTCCATGTCGGCAGCCTGTGCGAAGGGATCGAGAACCCCCGTTATGTCTCCAGCTGGCAGCGCCCGGACGCTGCTGCCAGCAAATAAGGAATCGCTTATGAAATTGGCAACATTGAACAATGGCAAGCGCGATGGCGCTTTGGTGGTGGTGAGCCGGGATCTGACTAGGACGGTGCGGGTGAGCGAGATTGCTCCGACCTTGCAGGCCGCCCTCGACGAGTGGGTTGAGGTCGCCTCCAAGCTTGAGGCTGTCTATCAGCAGCTTAACGAGGGCCACGCCGCCGAGGCGTTCCCCTTTGACGAAGCGTCTTGCCTCTCTCCCTTGCCGCGCGCCTACCAGTGGGCCGATGGCAGCGCCTACGTCAACCATGTGGAGCTGGTGCGCAAGGCGCGCGGCGCCGAGATGCCCGAGAGCTTCTGGCACGATCCCCTGATGTATCAGGGGGGCTCCGACAGCTTCCTCGCTCCCCGTGGCCCCATCGTGATGGGCTCGGAAGAGTGGGGGATCGATTTCGAGTCGGAAGTGGCCATCATCACCGACGACGTGCCGATGGGGGTGAGCCCGCAGGGTGCCGCCAGCCACGTCAAGCTGCTGATGCTGGTCAACGACGTGAGCCTGCGCAACCTGATCCCGGGGGAGCTGGCCAAGGGCTTTGGCTTCTTCCAGTCCAAGCCGTCCAGCACCTTCTCGCCGGTGGCCATCACCCCGGACGAGCTGGGGGATGAGTGGCGCGATGGCAAGGTGCTGCTGCCCCTGCGCACCCATCTGAATGGCGCCCTGTTCGGTGCACCGGATGCCGGGGTGGACATGACCTTCAGCTTTTTCGAGCTGATTGCCCACGCCGCCAAGACCCGTCCCCTTGGCGCTGGCTGCATCATCGGCTCGGGCACCGTCTCCAACTACGATCGCAGCGCCGGTTCATCCTGCATCGCCGAGCGCCGCATGTTGGAAATTCTTGATTGTGATCAAGCTACAACCTCCTATTTGCAGTTTGGTGATAGAGTGTCGATCGCGATGGAGGATCGCTCTGGCCAAAACCTGTTTGGCACCATCTCTCAACAAGTGGTGCCAGCGAACGGTCAGGGAGGTTGATGGCCAGCGCCGGTTGGCGGTAAGGATATCCCGATTTTTCTGGATAACGACAAGCCGTCAACCGGTGCCGGATACACAAGGAGGCAGGTGGCGAGCACCTGTCGGGCTTCGGGCCCAGATAAAAAGCAGGGACAGATTATGTTGCAGTTGTTTGGCTATTGGCGTTCGTCGGCAAGTTTTCGGGTGCGGATCGTGTTGCAGCTCAAGGGGCTCACTTATGAGCAGCATCCGATCAATTTGCGACAGGGCGAGCAGCGCGAGAAGGCCTATCGCCGAGTCAACCCGCAAGGGTTGGTGCCATTTCTGGTGGATGGCGATGTGCAGCTGGGTCAGTCGGTTGCCATCATGGAGTACCTCGACGAGACCTATCCCGCCTACTCCCTGATGCCCTCGGCCCCCGAGGCGCGGGCCCGGGTGCGCCAGATCGTCAACATGATCGCCTGTGATACTCATCCCCTCAACAATCTGCGGGTGCTCAACTATCTGGAAGAGCAGGTCAGGGCCAGCAAAGCACAGCAAGCGGACTGGTATCGCCACTGGATTGACGAGACCTTCACCGCGCTTGAGCAGCTGTTGATGACTACCGCCGGTGTCTACTGCGTCGGCAACGAAGTGACCCTGGCCGACTGCATGCTGGTGCCTCAGGTCTACAATGCCCGTCGCTACGACATGACCCTCGACGATTACCCCACCATCCGCCGCATTGTCGCCAACTGCGAGCAGTTGCAAGCCTTTATCAAGGCGGCCCCCGCCAGTCAGCCAGACGCGCAGTGATCGGCTGATATATCAACAGTAACGGGATGGATGAGCACGTCATCCCGCTTGCAACACACGCTATAGCTGGCTGATAAGCCCGTCTCGACCCAGTGGATCAGCCCGCCTTCCCGGCGAGTTTTGTTGTTACCGCTCGTTCACATCTTTGCCAGCAGATGGCATCACCTTCTCCCGTTATCTCAGCGTTGCCCTGCGCTGCAGGTCTATTTTGCTGCGGGTTTTCCGGTTGTTCGCTGAACTCTGGCGGGTTGGTGCGCGCTGCACTCTACGGCTCTTGTAAGATATGGTTAGAAGTGCCGCATTTGTCACATTTACTGACATTTAGCATCGCTTCTGCCTATTTAATAGGTGTTTTGAGTTGTTAATCACATTTGTGCCAGTTAATTGGGCCTAGTATCGCCACGCCCTGGGGAGATACGAACAGGTCGCAAATCAGGTGTTTGGGGGCGTGACTGCTCAACCGCGCTGCCTGCACCTCTCTTCATGCGTTATCCACTCTTTTTTGTCCCGTTCTGCCCACACGGGCACGTCACCGTTTATTGGTAACAAGGAGATCTCATGCATTCCTTCAAAAAGTGCGTCGTCGCGCTCTCCATCAACCTTGCCCTCTTCTCGTCGGCATTCGCCTGTACCACCTTGCTGGTTGGCAGTGAGGCCAGCGCCGATGGCTCCATGATGGTGGCCCGCAGCGCCGACAGCGATGCCATGAAAGCCCAGCATTTTGTGATCCATCCGGCCAAGCAGGGGCAGAGCGGTGTGCACAGTTCCAAGGCCCACAACGGCGCCAATGATTTCAGCTATCCCTTGCCGAAAAATTCCCTGCGCTATACCACAGTGCCGAACTGGAAGACCCAGCTGCACGGCGCCACCGGGTTTAATGAGAAGGGGGTAGGGGTGAGCGGCACCGAGTCGATTTTCGCCTCACCCGAAGCGCTCGCCGTCGACCCTTATGTCGAGGACAAGGGGATCACCGAGGATGACATTCCCGATGTGCTGCTCTCCCGGTCTACGTCGGCCCGCGAGGCGATCGCATTGCTTGGCAACATCATCGAGACTATCGGCGCGGGAGAGGGATTTGGCGTCGCGGTGGTGGATGATAACGAGCTCTGGTATCTGGAGACAGCCACCGGTCATCACTGGATGGCGCAGCGCCTGCCGAAAAATCACTATTTTGCCACCGGCAATCAGGGCCGCCTGCAGCAGTACGATCCGGCCAGTGCCGACATGATGGGCTCAAAAAATCTGATCGAATTTGCCACCGAGAAGGGGCTTTACCATCCGCAGAAGGAGGGGGCATTCAACTTCTCGAAAGCCTATACCCGCGATGACGAGCGGGATCGCAGCTATAACGATCCGCGAGTCTGGACCATCCAGCAGATGTTCAACCCCTCGCTCAAGCAGGCGGTGGATGCCGGTCGCCAGTTCCCGGTCACCCTCTCCCCCGAGAAGAAGATGACGCTGGAGGAGGTCAAGGCGGTGCTGCGCAATCACTATGACGGCAGCGAGCACGATCCCTACAGCAAGGGGTTGAACGGTCAGGAGCCGTGGCGCCCTGTCAGTGTGTTTCGCACCTACGAGTCCCACGTGATGCAGGTGCGCCCCTGGATGCCGCGCGAAGTAGGGGAGGTGACCTATGTGGGCCTCGGCATGGCGGACTTGACCGCTTTCGTTCCCTACTACAGCGGGCTGGAAGCCTATCCGGCCCACTATGCCATGGGTAGCGACAAGGCCGACAGCGACTCTATTTACTGGAAATATCGCAAGCTGCAGACCCTGGTGATGACCGATTACCCCAAATTGGCCCCCATGGTGAAGCAGGCTTACCAGAGCTGGGAGGCGAAGATCGCCAAAGAGCAGAAAGAGATGGAGGCCAACTATCTGAAAACGGTCAAGACCGACAAGGTTGCCGCCAACAGCATGCTCAACGACTTCAATCTGCGGGTGATGCAGGAGGCCGAAACGCTGACCGACGATCTGACCAACCAGATCTTTACGGTACGCACCCAGGATATTCAGGCCGATATCTTCTTCGCCAACAAGGCGAAGAAGGATTAACCGCGACGCACTCATGATGCAGAAGGGGGGCGATGGTCGGTTTGAGCAGCCGCCGGGCTGACCGACTCCCCTGCTCACGTTTCCTCTATCGATGCCGGAGCCTGTGCTCCGGCATTTTTTCTCTATGAGATCCCGTCAATGTGTCTGGCATGGGCAGTGGATTGCGCTACCAAATACGAAAGTGGATGCTTTCATTCAGGTTTTTATTTCGCCTTTCGGTATATCAGTCATGTGATCAGCTACCCATTTTTGGCTATTTGGTGGGTTTTATGCATCTTTCCTGTGTTATTTATCACTACCCATTGATTCGACTGTGATGGGCACTCTCTTTATCCAGCTCATTTTTTCTCGTTAATCCAAGGCGTTATCGCTTCATCAGACGGCTGTTTGCAGAAAAAGGCGGCTGCTTTCTGAATAAGGTGACCGCGCCGCCGGATCTCGTCACTGCATCATATCCGTCACTACTCACAGGACTACCGCAATGCATATTGTCGACCGATTTTTGGGATACACCGCCATCAATACCACCACCAACCGTGAAGCGGGCGCCGCCGGGGTGATGCCCTCTTCACCGGGGCAGCGGGTGCTGGCTGACAAGGTGGCGCAGGAGCTGATCGCCTTGGGGCTGACCGTGGCGGTGGCGGATAACGCCATCCTGACCGCCACTCTGCCCGCCAATGTGGCAGGGGATCTGCCCACCGTGGCCTTCTTTGCCCATCTCGATACCAGTGCCGAGCACACCGCCGATACCCATGCCCAGGTGGTGAGCTATGAAGGGGGGGATATCTGCCTCAATCCAGAGCTGCAGATCACCTTGCGCCAGAGCGAGTTCCCGGAGCTTGCCAATTACGTCGGTGATCAGATCATCGTGACCGATGGCACCAGCCTGCTGGGGGCCGATGACAAGGCGGCCATCGCCGCCATCGTCAATGCAGTGGCTTACCTGCAGGCGCACCCGGAGATCCCCCACGGCACCATCAAAATTGGTCTGGTGCCTGATGAGGAGCAGGGGCTGCGGGGAGCCAAGGCGTTTGATACCGAGAGCTTTGGCGCCGATTTTGCCTACACCCTCGACTGCTGCGGCATTGGCGAGCTGGTCTATGAGAACTGGAATGCGGGGGATGCGGAGTTTGTCTTTCACGGCGCTTCGGCTCACCCCATGTCGGCCAAGGGCAAGCTGAAGAACTCCCTGCTGATGGCCCACAAGTTCATCGCCATGCTACCGGGGGGCGAAGCACCTGAATATACCGAAGGGCGTGAGGGTTACTACTGGGTCAAGCAGATGCAGGGCAACAGCGCCAACACAGTGCTCAAGCTGGATGTGCGCGACTTCACTCAAGAAGGTTATCAGCAGCGAATGGCCTTGCTCGATACCCTCGGCAAGAGCTGTCAGGCCCTCTGGGGCGAGCAGAGCGTGAGTTACAGTTTAAGCGATCGCTACAGCAATGTATTCAACAGCCTGCAGGGGGAGAACCGCTATCCCATCGAGCTGGCGCTGGCCGCTTACGAGACGCTGGGGATCACCGCCAAGCCCATCCCGATGCGCGGCGGTTATGACGGCGCCGTGCTCTCCCAGAAGGGGTTGCCCTGTCCGAACCTCTTCACCGGTGCCCACAACTTCCACTCCATCTACGAGTACCTACCGGTCAAATCTCTGGAAGCGGCCAGTGCCGTGGTGATCGAGATAGTCAAGCTCACCCACGCCCGTTTCAGCCGCTAAGGAGTCGTCATGTTTCAGGTAGTTATTGCAGTACTGGTCATAGTGCTGGTGGCCAGATTGATCCTGAAGGGCTATCGGGCCGAGCCGGTGCTGTTTGCCGCCGGTCTGGTGCTGATGGTGGCCAGCCAGCTGGCAGGGTGGGGCAGTGTGTTGCCCAAAGGGGTCGAGAGCACCGGGGTTGCCCTGTTTGATCCCTTTGAAGTAATGCGGGATCTGTTCAGCTCGCGGGCGGCGGATCTGGGCCTGATGATCATGGCGCTGATGGGCTTTGCCCATTACATGGATCATATAGGGGCCAATGATGCGGTGGTGCGCATCGCCATCCGCCCGCTGCGCCGGTTGCGCTCCCCCTATGTGTTGCTCTTTTTCTCCTATCTGCTGGCCAGCGCGCTGCAACTGGCGATCCCCTCGGCGACCGGTCTGGCGGTGCTGTTGATGGCGACCCTGTTCCCCATCATGGTGGGGCTGGGGCTCTCTGCCGCTTCGTCGGCCGGGGTGATTGCCACTTCTCTAGGGGTTGCCTATACCCCAACCGCCATCGATGCCATTCGGGCGACCGAGGCAGTGGGCATGGGGCATAACGTGATCGAGTATGTCTATACCTATCAGGGTCCTGCCGCGTTGGCGACCGTGCTGGTGGTGGGCTTGATGCATATCGTCTGGCAGCGTCGCTGCGATCGGCTCGATGGGCACCAACATCAGGGCGCCGCTATGGTCGATGACAAGGCAAAAGAGGCGGGGGTTCCCGGCTTTTATGCCATTTTGCCGATGTTGCCGATCATCATGGCGGTGGGGTTCTCCTCTCTGTTTGTTGATCACATCAAGCTCAATGTCATCACCATAGTGATGATCTCGATGTTTATCAGCATGGTGGTGGAGGCGGCCAGAACCCGCGACATGAAGGAAGTGTGCGGCGGTTTTAGCCACTTCCTCAACGGCATGGGGTCAGCGTTCAGCAACGTGGTGGGACTGCTGGTAGCCGCGGGGATCTTCGCCCACGGCATCAAGGTGCTGGGGGTAATCGATATCATGATTGTCGGCGCCGAGCATGTGGGGTTGCCCGCGTTCGCCATGGCGATCTTGTTTGCGCTGGTGACCCTGGCAGCAGCGATCATCATGGGCTCCGGCAATGCCCCCTTCCTCGCCTTTGTCGAGCTGATCCCGCAGATCGCGGCCAGCATGGGGGTCAATACTGCCGCTATGATCCTGCCAATGCAGCAGGCCTCTCATATGGGGCGGGCCATGTCGCCGGTCTCCGGGGTGATCATTGCCGTCGCCAGCGGCGCCAAGCTGACGCCGTTTGCGGTGATCAAGCGCACCTCGGTGCCGCTGATGGTGGGCTTTGTTTTCCATACCCTGATCGTGGGGATCTTCTATCTGTAGTTACCGCCACAGTGATGAGGCGATGAAATAGCAAAAAAGCCTTCACGAGAGTGAAGGCTTTTTGCATCTCGTAGTATTGATATTGGCGGAGCCTGGTTTGCTAAAAACGGTATTCGATATGGAGGGTATGGCTGTCGAGCCCCGGGTTCTTGTCATACATATAGGCGTTGGACATGTGTTCGTATTGATAGCCGATCAGCCAATTTTTGGTGATGGCGTAACCGAGGCCGATACCCAGTGTGAACTGGAAAGGGCCGCCGTAATCCTTGTAGCCGTGGCCGCGAGTACCAAATTGATGCTGATCGAGCCAGACCATTTCGCCGGGGAGCCAGGTCACCCAGTTACCCCATTGGCATTCGATACGTCCCCCGCCCCCCAGTCTGGCTGTCTCTTCCTCTTCTACCTTGAGCATGCCGCCACGCACCCCCAGCCCAAATTGGCAGCCTGAGTCTCCCCAACGCCAAAACATATGGTGGAACTTGGCATCAGCAATTTTTATGTCGAGCTTTTCATTGCTGAAGGCGTTGCCAAGCTGCAGTACCACGATGTTGTCGTTGGCCATCGCCGCCGGGCTGGTGAGCAGTGCTGCCAGCAGGCCAATCCTTGAAAGAGTGTTAGCGTCCATGCTTTCTCCCGATCCTTGTTGTCATCGTGGTGATCCTGTTGATCACCCTTCAGGCATAGTCAATCGGAGCGCGCCCTGTCAATGAATGGTTAGCAGGTAAAAAAATTAAATATTTATGAAAAATCAACTATCTGCGGTGGTCTGATGTGGTTTGGCTGGCGAGGATGCGGGGACATGAAAAAGCCCTTCACCATGGTGAAGGGCTTTTTGCTATCTGGCGTTATCCGCTCGGGTGAACCCGTTCGGGCTTAGTAGCCTTGCTGGTGGACGTCCATTACGGCGCGACCTGACGGGTCGGCCATCTCTTTGAACTTGGCATCCCACTCCAGCGCGGTGGGGGTGGAGCAGGCGACCGACTTGCCATAGGGCACGGTACGGGCGGCAGATTCCAGCGGGAAGTGCTCGTCGAAGATGGCGCGATAGAAGTAGGCCTCCTTGGTGAGCGGGGTGTTGACGGGGAAGCGGAACGCCGCCGCCTCGAACATCTGATCCGTCACTTCGGTCTCGACCATGGCTTTCAGGCTGTCAATCCAGGAGTAGCCCACGCCATCGGAGAACTGCTCCTTCTGGCGCCATGCCACTTCATGGGGCAGCAGCTCCTCGAAGGCTTCGCGCAGAATATGCTTCTCGATCTTGCCGTTGCCACACATCTTGTCGGCAGGCTGCAGGCGCATCGCCACGTCCATGAACTCTTTGTCGAGGAAGGGCACGCGACCTTCCACTCCCCAGGCGGCCATCGATTTGTTGGCGCGCAGGCAGTCATAGAGGTGCAGTGATGCGAGCTTGCGCACGTTCTCTTCGTGGAACTCGCGGGCGTTGGGCGCCTTGTGGAAGTAGAGGTAGCCACCGAACAGCTCGTCGGAGCCTTCACCGGAGAGTACCATCTTGATCCCCATCGCCTTGATATAACGGGCCATCAGGTACATCGGCGTGGAGGCGCGGATGGTGGTGACGTCATAGGTCTCGAGGTGATAGATGACATCCCGCAGGGCATCCAGCCCCTCTTGCACGGTGAAGTGGATCTGGTGGTGGATGGTGCCCAGATGGTCGGCCACCTTACGGGCGGCAGCCAAGTCAGGCGAGCCTTCCAGGCCGACGGCGAAGGAGTGCAACTGCGGCCACCAGGCTTCGCTGTTGCCATCGTCTTCCACCCGACGGGCGGCGTAGATCTTGGTGATGGCGGAGATCACCGATGAATCGAGCCCGCCGGAGAGCAGCACGCCATAAGGGACGTCGCACATCAGCTGGCGTCTGACCGCTGCTTCCAGCGCCGCTTTCAGCTCGGCTTTGTCACTGACGTTGTGTTCGACCGCGCCGTACTCCATCCAGTCACGCTGGTACCACTGTTTAAGCTCGCCATCCTTGCTCCACAGGTAGTGTCCTGGTGGGAAGGTTTCAACGCTCTTGCACACAGGCACCAGCGCTTTCATCTCGGAGGCGACATAGAAGTTGCCGTGTTCATCGCGACCGGTATAGAGGGGGATGATCCCCATATGGTCACGACCAATCAGGTAGGCATCCTGCTCGGCGTCATAGAGGATAAAGGCGAAGATGCCGTTGAGATCGTCGAGAAACGCCGGGCCTTTCTCCTTGTAGAGGGCCAGCAGCACTTCACAGTCGGATTGGGTCTGGAACTGGAAGTCGACCTTGAGGTTTGTCTCCAGCTCTTTGTGGTTGTAGATCTCGCCGTTGACGGCCAAGACGTGAGTGCGCTCGGGGTTGTAGAGCGGCTGGGCGCCATTGCCCGGATCGACGATGGCCAGGCGCTCGTGCACCAGGATCGCTTTGTCACAGCTGTAGACACCGGACCAGTCAGGCCCGCGGTGACGCAATCGCTTGGACATCTCCAGCGCCGATTTACGCAATAGAGCCGGGTCGGTTTTGATGTCCAGAATGCCGAAAATAGAACACATTGGCGGTAATCCTCTTGATTTTTATATGAGCCCCCCACGTCCGGGCTCGAAATTCCATTTACATTCCTCGTCAGACACAATGCCTAGCGGAAAAACCTTTTGCAAGCGGGAAAACCGCAGAAAATCATGCCGTAAGCGTCAAGCAGATCAACAGGATACGGGCTGCCGCAACGGGGTAGGGTGACGTGAGCGTCAAGCCGAGGCGGGTTCGAAGATCACATAGACCTTGCGACAGGGGGTGAGGGTCTCCCACTCGCCGACAAAGCCTGCCGGAATGACAAATTGATCGCCGGGTTTGAGGGCAAGCTGGCCACCCTGACTGTCGTGGATCACCACATCCCCTTCCAGCAGCTGGCAATACTCGTGCTCGGTGTAGTGGATGGCCCAGCGGCCGGGTTCGCAAGCCCAGAGGCCCACATGAAACTGCTGGCTGGGGTCGGAGTAGTGATTCCAGATATTTTGCGTCGGGTTGCCCCCTTTAATGCGCTCGGGGGCGGGCATCAGCGGGGTAGGGGCCGCCTCGTGGCGATCGAGCAGGATCCAGTCGTTGAGGGTCTTCATGGTGCCTCCCTGGCAGTTGAGATATGAAAGCGGGGCCATCCCGGCCCCGCGTTTGTTCGTTTTATTAAACGAGGTTGTGCATAACTTAAACGATGCACATCTCCTTGCCAAGAGCCCTGGCCAAGCACCCGATGCCCGCGCGCTAGCGCGGCTGCAAGCGGTGGATCACATGGCGGGCAAAGCCGCTGCCCGCCTCATTGTAGACGTTGAACACCGCATCCACCCCCTGCTCCTGCAGGGAGGCGATATCATCCTCGAAGCGGACGATGGCGGCGATCTTGCCGTTGAATCCGTGGCTGCGCAGCTTCTCGATGGCGTAGAGGTTACCCGAGTGGTGGGGCATCGCCAGCAGCACCAGCTTGACCTGATTGGAGAGCAGCACCTTGTCCCAAAAGTCGGTATCGGTGGCATCCCCTTCGATGACGTTCATCCCCTGATCGCGCAGGGTGGGTAGCTTCTCACTGTCGTTCTCCACCCCGAGGATGACGTTGCCGTATTTGTTCTCCAGCTCGAAGTAGGCCCCCTGACCAATCCGCCCCATGCCGAGGATGATCACCTCCGCATCGCCAAGCTCGATGGGCCTGTCTTCCGGATGGAGGTTGCTCGCCTGCAGTCCCTTGAGCCAGTGACCGATGCGATGGTAGATCCGCTCGCTCTGGGCATTGAGCGGAGCCGAGATCATAAAGCTTGCCGCCAGCGCCAGCGAGACCGCCACCAGCCACTCGTGGGAGATCCAGCCCGCCTTGGCGGCGATGGCGGCGACGATCAGGCCAAACTCCGAGAAGTTGCTGAGCGCCAGGGTGGAGAGCAGGGCGGTGCGCACCCGCAGGTGGGCGCCGCTGTAGACCAGATAGTAGAGGGCGCTTTTCAGCGGCAGGGCCAGCACCAGCGCCAGTGCCAGCAACATGGTGTCGTGGGTCGGCAGGCCGTTGAGGCCGATGGTGAGAAAGAAGCAGACCAGAAAGAGGTCTTTGAGGTTAAAGAGCGCCTTGGCCAATCCCGTCGCCGCCGGATGGGAGGCGAGCAGCATGCCGATGATCAGCGCCCCGAGATCTGGCTTGAGCCCAACCACTTCAAAACCGGCGGCTCCGACGACCAGCGCCAGAAACACCCCGAACAGCACCTGCAACTCACCGTGCCCGGCCCGCTCCAGCAGCTTGAACAGCAGCGGGCGCAGCAGTGGCAACCCCAGCACCCAGAGCGCCCAGATGCTGGGCCACTTGCCACTGGAGAAGGCCAGGAATGCCACGGCGAACACATCCTGCATGACCAGTACCCCGATGGCGATGCGGGCGTAGAGGGCGTTCATGTCGCTGCGATCTTCCAATACCTTGACCGCGAAGACGGTGCTGGAGAAGGAGAGGGCAAAGCCAAGCAGCAGCGCCAGCTTCCAGTCCAGCGACAGGGCGAGGTGGAGCCCCAGCCCCTTGCAGACCAGCAACACCACGGTGAAAAGCAGGGTGGAGAGCAGCAGGTGCAGGCTGGTGGTGCCCCACACATCGCGCCGCATCAGGGTCTTGATATTGAGCTTTAGGCCGATGGTGAACAGCAGCAGGGTGACGCCGAGATCGGCCACCTCGCTCAGGGCGGGGGTGTTTTCATATCCCATGCCGTTGAGGATAAAACCGGCGGCCAGAAAGCCGAGCAGAGGGGGCAATCCGATGAGATTGACCAGCATGCCGCAGCCAAAGGCCACGGCGATCATAATGGGTTCCATAACAGATCCTGCAAGGGCAGGAGAGGCCTGCCCTGTTTAACGCTTGGGTGGTGATTAGACGATATTGATGTCGACCACGGAGTCGAAAATATGGTTCGGCCTGAACGGCATGCGGTCGATATCCGCCACCTTGCTCACCCCGGAGAGCACCAGCACCGTCTCGAGACCGGCCTGAAAGCCCGCCAGAATGTCGGTGCGCAGGTTGTCGCCGATGATGATGGTGTCGTCGGAGTGGGCCTCCATCCGGTTCAGTGCCGCACGGATGATCCAGGCGCTCGGCTTGCCGACATAGAACGGCTTCTTGCCGGTCATCCGCTCGATGGGAGCGCACAGGGCGCCGCAGGCTGGGTGCATCATGGGGCCGTGGGTATCGGGGTTGGTGGCGATAAAGCGGGCCCCCTGATCGACGAACTTGGCGCCCAGCTGCATCATGGTCCAGTTGTAGTTGCGGGTCTCCCCCACCACCACGAAGTCGGGGTCGATGTCGGTGATGGTGAAACCGGCCTTGTAGAGCTCGTGGGTCAGGGCCCCTTCACCGATCACATAGGCCTTCTTGCCATCCTGGCGCTTGAGAAAATCGGCGGTGCCCATGGCGGAGGTGTAGAAGCTCTCCTCCGGCACCTCGATCCCGGCGGAGCGGAAGCGGTTTTGCAGATCTTTCTGGGTCTGGGCCGGGTAGTTGGTGAGGAACAGCAGCTTACTACCCTGCTCCAGCAGGCGGTGGACGAAACGGTCGGCACCGGGGATGAGATCGTTGTTGTGCAGGATGACACCGTCGATATCGCAGATGACGTTCTTCTTCATGAAAACTCCTTGTCAGGGCGCAGGCGAGCCGCCAATCGTTAAGATGTTCAATCATTTATGATTTTTGTGACGCCATTATAAGTCTGTTTGATGACAAGTCTCCCCTGTCGCGCCACTTAGGTGCACAATAAAGCTGCCGTCGGGTCAGTCTGGTGGAGGGGCTGGCGCCGGATCACTTTGCTGATGGAGCCGTCACCATGGACACCCCAATTCCCAAGCCAGTCACAACCGAACAGCTCACCGCCGCGCAATTTATCGCCGGACTGCCGAAGCTGGAGCTGCACCTGCATATCGAGGGCAGCCTAGAGCCCGAGCTGATGTTTGAGCTGGGCTGCCGCAACGGTGTGCCACTGCCTTGGCCCGATGTGGCCAGCGTGCGCGCCGCCTATGACTTTGACTGCCTGCAATCCTTTCTCGACCTCTACTACCGCGGTGCCAGCGTGCTGGTGACCGAGCAGGATTTTTTCGACCTCACCTGGGCCTATCTGGAACGCTGCGCCGCTGACAAGGTGGTGCATGTGGAGATCTTCTTCGACCCGCAGACCCACACCGCCCGCGGCGTCCCCTTTGCCACTGTGCTCGGCGGCATCGAGCGGGCGCTGCAGACCGGGGAGAAGGCGTTTGGCATCAGCTGGCGGCTGATCATGAGCTTTTTGCGCCACCTGAGTGAGGAGGATGCCTTTGCTACGCTGGCGCAGGCGGAGCCGTTCCTTGCCCGCATTCACGGTATCGGCCTCGACTCGGGGGAGCAGGGCAATCCGCCCAGCAAGTTTGCCCGGGTCTTTGCCCGCTGCCGCGAGCTGGGGCTGCCGGTGGTGGCCCACGCCGGCGAAGAGGGGCCTGCCGACTACATCTGGCAGGCGATCAACGAGCTGCAGGTGTGCCGTATCGATCACGGAGTGCGCTCGGCAGAGGATCTCGCGCTGCTGCGCTATCTGGCCGATACCCGGTTGCCGCTCACCGTCTGCCCCCTTTCCAACACCCGACTCAAGGTGTTTGGCAATATGGCCCAGCACAATGTGTTACGGCTGCTGGAGCAGGGGCTCTGCGTCACCATCAACTCGGACGATCCCGCCTATTTTGGCGGCTACATGGTGGCCAACTTTGCGGCGCTGGCCGATGGCCTCGGCGCAACCATGAGTCAGCTCTGCCGCTTGTCGCTCAATGCCGTTGAGGCGAGCTGGCTCTCTTTGGCCGACAAGGCGCGGCTGACCCGGGAGATCCGCAGTTATGCCGAGACCCACGGGGTGATCCTGCACTGAGTCAGGCGCTAATGCCGTCGATATGAAAAGCAGTCGATATAAAAAGAGGCCCGCCATCACTGGCGGGCCTGTTTCGTTTCAATGGCTGGTGTGGTTGTCGGGGGAGGGCACCGTTACGCCACTCGCACCAGAAACTTCTCGCCCTGTCCTTCGCGCTTGAAGCGGTCGAGCAGGGTAGGCAGCTCCTCGAAATTGCCGACCACCAGCGGCGGCAGGGTCAGCTCGCCGCTCGCCATTTGATCCATCATCGCCACTCCGGCAGCGACCAGTCGGCTCCACTGCTTGCCGGTGCCAAAGGCGTGTTGGGCACCCAGCGCAATCTCGTGCAATGAGAGGCAATGGCTAAAGGCGGGCTGCGGGTTGTGCGGGATACGCCCGAGCACAGTCACCATATGGCCGTAGTAGCCCAGAGTAGACAACAAGCTTTCTGCCTGCTGGCTGGAGACCAGATCGATGATCCCCTCAAACGGCTCGTTGCCGTTGGCGGCCTGCAGGGCGGCCAGCCAGTCGGGAGCCCGATAATCGGCTACCCCCTGCACGCCGATCTGTTTGAGCCACTGATGGTGGCGTGGGCTGGCGCTGGCAAAGACCCGCGCTCCCTGTTTAAGGGCCAGTTGCACCGCAACGCGGCCGACGCTGCTGCCGGTACCTGTGATGAGCAGCGCTTCCCCGTGCAGGCGCGGCAGCTTGGCCAGTGCCTGCCAGGCGGTGAGGCCGGGACAGGGCAGAGCGGCCGCCGCCTCGTCACTCAGGGCATCGGGCACCGGCAGCAGGGCGCGCGCCGGTACCCGGGTGTGGCGGGCAAAGCTGCCGTGGTGGCGCAGGTCGGTGTGGTAGGCGACCCGGGCGCCGAGACGCAGATGGCTGACGTTGGCGCCGAGCGCCACTATGGTGCCCATGCCATCGACGCCGGGCACCTGACCGTCCTGCCAGTTGGAGTGGCCATATTCGATCAGCTTCCAGTCCACCGGATTGAAGGCGATGACCCGGTTGGCTACCAGTACCTCATCTGGGGCGAGCGGCGCCAGAGGCAGCTCGGCGAGGGTAAGCTGGGTCGGTTCACCGGGGGCATGCCAGCACCAGGCTTGGGTGTGATTCATGGGGACTCCTTGCAAAACTGTGGGGGAGAGAACAACAAGATGATTGCAACAGGGATGCGGTCAGACATATCACTGTTGCGATTGCGCAACAATACCGCAGGCCCCAAGCTGTGGGGCCTGCTTTAAGTGGCCGGTTGGCCATCGGTAATCAACGGTCGGTGGTTGCGTCATCGGTCTGATAGACGGGGTAGTCGGTCAGCCCTTTCTCCGCGCCGCCAAACAGGGTGGCTGGATCGTGGGCGGCCAGCGGATAGCCGTGGCGCAGCCGGTTCGGCAGATCCGGGTTGGCGACGAAGGGGCGGCCAAAGCCAATCATGTCGGCCCAACCCGCCTCAAGGGCGGCGCGGGCACGGGCCCCATCATATTTACCGGCATAGATCAGGGTGTTGGGGAAGGCATCCCGCAGCCCCTGCTTGAAGTTCTCCGGCATCAGGGGGGCATCATCCCAGTCCGCTTCGGCAATGTGCAGGTAGGTGACATTGAGCTGGCCTAGCAGGCGGGCAGCCGCCAGATAGGTCTGCTGCGGGTTGGCATCGACGGTGCCGTTGAGGGTGGTGAGCGGCGCGAGGCGCACCCCAACCCGATCGGCGCCGATTTCGCTATTGACTGCCTCGGTCACCTCTTTGAGGAAGCGCAGCCGATTCTCCAGCGAACCGCCGTAACTGTCGGTGCGGGCATTGGATTCGGAGTCGAGGAACTGGTTGATCAGATAACCGTTGGCGGCGTGCAGCTCGATGCCGTCAAAACCGGCGCTGATGGCGTTGCGAGCCGCCTGACGGAACTGGCCCACTACCGCATCGATATCGGCTTGAGTCATGGCGCGCGGGGTGACGGTCTCGACAAAACCCGGCCCATCGCTGCTGCCGTTATCGACGAACACCTTGACCCCCACGGCAGCAATGGCTGACGAGGAGATGGGCTGGGTGCCGCCGATGTTGTCTGGGTGGGTGACCCGGCCGACGTGCCAGAGCTGGGCGAAGATGGTGCCCCCCTTGGCGTGGACGGCATCGGTCACCAACTTCCAGCCTGCAATCTGCTCGGCGCTGTAGATCCCCGGCGTCCAGGCATAGCCCTTGCCCATGGGGTCGATTTGGGTGCCTTCGCTGATGATCAGCCCCGCGTCGGCGCGCTGGGCGTAGTAGCTGGCCATCATGGCGTTGGCCACGTCACCGGGCTGACTGGCACGGGAGCGGGTCATGGGGGGCATGACGATGCGGTTGGCAAGGTGCAGCTGGCCGAGGCGCAGCGGGCAGAACAGGTGATCGTGGCTCATCTTGAGTTCCTGAATGTGGGAGTGACGCCACTCTATGCCTGCATCTTGTTGTGAAAAAGAGGGGTAATTGCATAATTGAATTGCGAAAAATGCAGCAATCAGGCCAACCGGCTCTTAAACAGGGGAGGCTAGCCATACCCGTGCCGGATCCAGAGGCAAAAAAGAGGGCCGTGTGGCCCTCTTGTCATGATAGTGGGCAGCTTACACTGCCTGCGGGATCACCCGCACCCGCTCGATGCGCCGCTCGCTCACCTCGACCACCTCGAAGCTGAGTTGCTGCAGTTGCAACTGCTGGCCCGGGCTGGGCAGGATGCCAAAGTGGGAAAGCAGCATGCCCGCCAGGGTCACATACTCGTCGTTGTCGCTCACCAGACCCTCGTGCTCCAGTACCTGCTCCACATGGTGGATGTTGGTGCTGCCGTTGATCAGCCAGCCTTCGCCATCGCGCACTATATCCGGGGTTTCGTCCTCGTCCGGCAGTTCGCCGACGATGGCCTCCAGCAGATCGTGGGTGGTGACCAGCCCCTGAATCACGCCAAACTCATCGGAGACCAGGATCAGGCTCCCCTTGGCTTTGCGCAGCTCTGCCAGCAGGCGGATCACGTTGATGGTCTGCGGCACGATAATGGGGTCGTTCTGCTTGGCCAATTCGCTTAAGGATTGCCCCTCGTTGAGGGCAAACAGCAGATCGCGGGCTTTAAGTACCCCGATCACCTCATCGAGATCCCCGTCGCAGATAGGAAACAGGCTGTGGGGTTCGCGCTGCAGCAGGGCGCGGATCTCGTCGTTGGAGTCGTTGATATCGATCCAGGCCATGTCTGAACGTGGCGTCATGATGGTGCGAATGGAACGCTCGGCCAGCGACAGCACACCGGTCACCATATAACGCTCCTCTTCCCCAAAGCTCAGTGGCGCAGGCGCTGGCGCATCCAGATCGTCGTCCGGCTGATCCTGGTAGGCCTTGCTGCCCATCAGCTTGAAGATGGCGGCGGTAGTGCGCTCGCGCAGGGGCTGTTTCAATTCATGACGTTCGGCGCTGCGCTGGGACAGTTGGTTGAAAAACTCGATCAGCACCGAGAAGCCGATGGCCGCGTAGAGGTAACCCTTGGGAATGTGGAAGCCGAAGCCTTCCGCCACCAGGCTAAAACCGATCATCAGCAGGAAGCTCAGGCAGAGCACCACCACGGTCGGGTGGGCATTGACGAAGCGAGTCAGTGGCTTGGAGGCGAGTACCATCACCACCATGGCGATGGTCACGGCAGCCATCATGACGCCAAGGTGTTCCACCATGCCGACGGCGGTGATGATGGAGTCGAGCGAGAAGACCGCATCGAGCACCAGGATCTGGGCGATCACCACGCCAAAGCTGGCGTAGGCGCCGACTGGGCCGTCATCCTGGGGTTTGGCTTCCAGCCGCTCGTGCAGCTCGGAGGTGGCCTTGAACAGCAGGAACAGGCCACCGCCCATCAGGATCAGGTCCCGACCGGAGAAGGGGTGATCCCACAGATGTAAAATCGGGGTGGTCAGGGTAACCAGCCATGACATGACGCTCAGCAGCGCGAGTCGCATCAGCAAGGCGAGTGAGAGACCGATGACGCGGGCTTTGTCCCGTTGGGCGGGGGGCAGTTTTTTCACCAAGATGGCGATAAAGACCAGATTGTCGATCCCCAGCACGATTTCCAGAATGATCAGGGTAAACAGACCAACCCAGATGTGGGGATCCAGCAGCAATTCCATTATGACGACCTCGATAAAAACAGACAGAGCAAACAGTGATCACGGCGCGTGGTGGCCGCAGTAACAGCAAGGCAATGGCGTTATTCAGAGGCGCGGATTAAGCAGATAAAGAGAGTGCGTGAAGGGAATGAACGAAGAGCAACTTCGGGGATTGTCCATGATGGGCAATAAAACCTCGGGTGAAAAATGAGCCCTGATGATAACGGTTGGCGCCAATTTGGCAAGCACAGCGTCAGCGGGAGGTGATGGGCGAATAGCAAGACTGGGGGAGGCGGCCAAGCCGCACTCCCCGTGCGGTTGTTACAACCAGCGCTTTTCGCGGGTGAAACAGACCGAGAGCCAGGCATCGCCCAGGGTATCGCCGAGGCGAGACCAGAGCTCATGGCGCAAGGCATCCTGGCGATCCACCGACCACTCTTGATCCGGTGCAATCAGGATATTGAGCTCGAGATCAAAGCGCCGACCGCTCTTGGCCAGATGGCTGTAGCACTCGATGCCGTGGCGTTGGCGCAGCGCCTCGATTTCCCGCTCGACTTGGCGGGGCACATCCCCCTTGGGGGCGATCTTCAACACTTCCCGCAGGTTGCGACTGAGCACCTTGATGGGAATGAGGGTGGCACACAGGGCCAGCAAGGAGACCAGCACCGGGTCTATGTAACGGTTGTATTGGCCATAGCCGATGGTATCTAGCCCCATCGCGACCAAAAAACCTACCAGCAGGGTGGCACTCAGTATGGTATCAACCAGCCACTCCTCTGAATCGACCCGCACCAGTTCGGAGTTGAACTGCTTGGCCAACCGCGTTTCGACCAGATAAAACAGGGAGCATAAAAAGGTGGAGATGGCGGCGCAGATCAGCGCGTGGCCGAGGTCAATGTCACGGCCACCCGCCAGCAGGGTAGTGATGCCGCTATAAAGTGCCCCCAGACAGAGCAGTAGAATGATGACCCCGTTGATCACATTGGCAATGGGTTCGAAATGGGCGTAGCCGTACTGGAAGCGGGCATCGGAGGGGCGGGTAACGAGGTAGGCGGTGATGAGGCCAAGGCCGGTCATGCCCATACTGAACAGGCTAAAAATACCATCGAGCATGATGGCGTGGGATCCCACCAGCAGGCCATAGCCGATGCCGAAGATGGCAAACCCTATGCTGCCGAACAGCGACAGGGTCAACGCCTGCTTTTCGGTGGTGATAAACGTACTGATAACATGGCGGTAGTGAGCCATAAAAGTCCTCCATTCAAATGGTGAATATTGCCAAGGGCAAGCGGTTTTCTTGCTGATATACTGCCCGCTCACATGTGAGCGGACTGGTCTGATTGCCATTGATAGGCGGCTGGCCAGTCGTTGTCGCCGGCGTGCCGGCATCAAGCAAAGGATGGGAACAAGGATTCATGATCCCGAGACTCGATTACCAGGACAGTTTGTCACCCGCAACCCTGCAGTATCTTGAGTTGCTAGAGCGCAGCGCATTTCGTGGTGATATCGAAAAGTCTTATGCAAGCCGGTTGGCGATGGCGACGGATAACAGCGTCTATCAGGTAGTACCCCAGGCGGTTCTCTATCCGCGCAGTGCGGACGACATAGCAGCAATGCTCAAGCTGGCCGCGGAACCGGCGTTCGCTTCCTTGAGTTTTTTCCCTCGTGGTGGCGGTACCGGCACCAATGGTCAGTCATTGGGCGGCGGCATTATCGTCGATCTCTCCCGTTATATGAACCAGATCATGGAAATTAATCTGGAACAGGGGTGGGTGCGCGCCCAGGCCGGGGTGGTGAAAGACCAGCTCAACGCCTATCTCAAGCCTCACGGTTACTTCTTCTCGCCAGATCTCTCCACCTCCAACCGCGCCACCCTGGGCGGCATGATCAACACCGATGCCTCGGGGCAGGGGTCACTGGTCTACGGCAAAACCTCGGATCATGTGCTGGGGCTCAAAGCGGTGTTGGAGAACGGCGAGATCATGGCCACCGAGCCGCTGACTGGCCCACGGCTGGCGGACAAGCTGGCGCTGGAGAATCGCGAAGGGGAGATCTATCGCACCCTCTATCGCATCGGCAAGGAGCGGCGCGCCGACATCGAAGCCACCTTCCCCAAGCTCAACCGCTTTCTGACTGGCTACGATCTCAAGCACCTCTATCAACCTGATAGCGACACCCTGGATGTGAGCCGGGTGCTGTGCGGCTCGGAAGGATCCTTGGGATTCATCACCGAAGCCAAGCTCAACATCACCCTCATCCCGCGCTACCGCACCCTGGTCAACGTCAAGTACGACAGCTTCCCCTCGGCCCTGCGCAATGCCCCCTTTATGGTGGCGGCAGAGGCCCTGTCGGTGGAAACCGTGGACTCCCGGGTACTGGGGTTGGCCCGTGCCGACATCATCTGGCATTCGGTGAAAAACCTGATCCAGGATGTGCCCGGCAAGGATCTGCAGGGGCTCAACATCGTCGAGTTTGCCGATACCGATGAAGCAGAGCACCACGCCAAGGTGGCGGAGCTGTGCCGCCGCATCGACGCGCTGCTGGCCAAGGGTGAAGCCGGGATCATCGGCTATCAGCTGTGTGACCACCTGCCGAGCATCGAGACCATCTACACCATGCGCAAGAAGTCGGTGGGGCTGCTGGGCAACGCCGAAGGGCGCAAGAAGCCGGTGGCCTTCACCGAAGATACCGCGGTGCCGCCAGAATCCCTGGCCGATTTCATCATGGAGTTTCGCGCCCTGCTGGACGCCCACGGCCTCGACTACGGCATGTTTGGCCACGTCGATGCCGGTGTGCTGCACGTGCGCCCGGCGCTGGATCTCTGTGACCCGGAGCAGGAGGTGCTACTGCGCCGGATCTCCGATCAGGTGGTGGCGCTCACCGCCAAATATGGCGGCTTGATGTGGGGGGAGCACGGCAAGGGTTTTCGCTCCGAATACAGCCCCGCCTTCTTTGGCGAGCTGTGGGAAGAGCTGCAGCGGGTCAAGGGGGCGTTCGATCCGGCCAACCGTATCAACCCGGGCAAGATCTGCATCCCCTATGGCAGCGGTGCCGAGCTGGTGTCGGTGGATGGCCCCAAACGCGGCAAGTATGACCGCCAGATCCCGCTCGCTGTGCGCACCAGCTACACCCGCGCCATGGATTGCAACGGCAACGGTCTCTGTTTCACCTTCGAGACCGATTCTCCCATGTGCCCCTCGGTCAAGATCAGCCGCGATCGCCGCCACTCCCCCAAGGGACGGGCGGGCCTGATGCGCGAATGGCTGCGCCAGCTGGCAGAGCAGGGCTTCGATCCGCTGGCGGAAGAGGTGGCGCTGCAATCCGGTGGCGTGCGCTTCAAACAGCTGGTGGACAAGGTGCGCAACAGCTGGGCCAAACAGCGCGGCGAATATGACTTCTCCCACGAGGTGATGGAGGCGATGGCTGGCTGTCTGGCCTGCAAGGCGTGCACCAGCCAGTGTCCGATCAAGGTGGATGTGCCCGATTTTCGCGCCCGCTTTATGCAGCTTTACCATGGCCGCTACCTGCGCGCGCCCAAGGATTACTTCGTCGGTACCGTCGAAAGCTATGCGCCGCTACTCGCCAAAGCGCCGAAGCTGGTCAACTTCTTCCTGGAAAAAGAGTGGGCCCAGAAGGCGACCGAGAAGAGCATTGGCATGGTTGATGTGCCGCTGCTCTCGGTGCCGACCCTGGCCGAGAGCCTGCACGACAACCGCGCCCGCTATTTTGATTTGCCGGGGTTGGAGCGGATGAGCGCCGAGCAGCGCCAGCAGGTGGTGCTGATTGTGCAGGATCCCTTCACCAGCTATTACGATGCCCCTGTGGTGCGCGACCTGGTGAAACTGGCCAGCAAGCTCGGGTTCCAGCCCTACCTGCTGCCCTTCAAACCCAACGGCAAACCCCAGCATATCAAGGGGTTCCTGCGCGCCTTTGCCCGCACCGCCGCCAACAGCGCCCAGTTCCTCAACAAGGTGGCGGCGCTCGGCATCCCCATGGTGGGGGTGGATCCGGCCATGGTGCTCTGCTATCGCGACGAGTATGCCAAGGCGTTGGGTTCGGCCCGCGGCGATTTTCAGGTGCTGCTGCCACAGGAGTGGCTGCTCTCGCTGCCGACAGATCAACTGCCCGTTAGCGCCAACAAGGCAAAGAACGAGGAGGGGAGCGAATCCGAACCTTGGTATCTGTTTGCCCACTGCACCGAGAAGACCGCCAAACCCTCGACCCACGGCGACTGGAGCACCCTGTTTGGCCGCTTCGGGGCCAGCTTGCAGCCGGTCTCTGTGGGGTGTTGCGGCATGGCGGGCACCTATGGTCACGACGTCAAACAGGTGGAGAACTCCAAGGGGATCTACGGGCTGAGCTGGGCCGAACCGCTCGCCCGCCTGCCCAAAGGGCGCTGTCTGGCCACCGGTTATTCGTGCCGCAGTCAGGTCAAGCGGATGGAGGGGGAGAAGCTCAAACATCCATTGCAAGCGCTGCTGGAGCTGCTCTGATGCTGCGTTTTCCCAAGCGGTTTAGGGTGCCGAAGGCCTATCGGCACCCGCATTTCTTGTTGTTGCCTGCTACCCCCGCTCAGGCGGTGGTGGAGTTTGTCGCCATGTTGCGCGAGCGCGAGCAGCTTCATCAGCTGTTTCGCCCGAACGATATCTGGCCCTCCGCCAATTTCAGCCTGAGTCAGCACCAAGGGGATCTGGAGTGGCAGCAGTCGGAGTTTCTTGCCAAGCGCTCCTTTGCCTATGGTCTATGGAGCTCAGCTCGAGAGCCGCAATTCTGGGGCGGGGTTTATCTCTACCCCTCGGTGTTGCCGGAGGTAGAGGTGGAGCTCTTCTTCTGGAAGGTGGCCGAGGCGCCCATCACCGATGAGGATCTGGAGGCGCTGCTGCGCGACTGGCTCGCCAACGTCTGGCAGTGGCCTGAACCCCGGCTGCCGGGGCGGGAAGAGCCTTGGGACGAGTGGCCAGGGGTGACTTATCCCTGGTGACATCCCGGTTGCTGTTATCACTTATCAAGCGGCCCCTTGCTCGGGGCCGCTTGTTTTCTGACCCGGTTTGCCGATGCGGGGTGTGTCACCCCATCGGCACCAATCCATTATTGATTTAAGGAGTTGCTTGCCATGAGTCACGATATTGCCCCCATCTGGCGTAAACCCATGAGTCTGGATGGGCTCAATGCCACCTCTCGCAACACCCTGATGGCCCATCTCGACATCGTCTATACCGCCTTTGGCCCCGATTGGCTGGAAGCAACCATGCCGGTGGATCATCGCACCCACCAGCCCCTTGGCATGCTGCATGGCGGCGCGTCCGTGGTATTGGCGGAAACCTTGGGATCGATTGCCGCCAACATGGCGGTGGGGCCAGATAGCTATTGCGTGGGACTGGAGGTGAATGCCAATCACCTGCGGGCCAAACGGGAAGGGGTGGTCAGCGGGCGTTGCTCACCGTTGCATCTGGGGGCGACGACTCAGGTGTGGCAAATTGAAATTCGGGATGAACGTGAGCGTTTATTGTGCACCAGCCGACTGACCATGGCGGTGCTCAAACACAAGCGGGGCAAGGACTCCAGCGAGGAGTGATCTGCAATAACGCCCTAAGGGTGCAAAATAAGCAAGCTATAGTCGCCAGATCCCTCTATAATTGCCAACGTCTTGAGAGGCTTATCACATTTTTCAAGACAGCAGAACAAAGTGGCGCTATAATCGCCGCCTTTTTGCTATTCCGCGGTGTTTAGCCGCCTGCCTTAATCTGGAAGAATCTATGTCTGATACCGAACAACTGCCCCTTTTTAGTGAGCTTGGACTGGCCGCGCCTGTATTGAAAGCGCTGCAGGACGTGGGCTATGAGCGCCCGTCACCGATCCAGGCCGCAGCAATTCCCCACCTGATGGCGGGACACGATCTGCTGGGGCAGGCGCAAACCGGTACAGGGAAGACCGCTGCTTTTGCCTTGCCTCTTTTATCTCGTCTGGAAGCTGGTAACCGCAACACCCAGGTTTTGGTGTTGGCACCTACCCGTGAACTGGCGCTGCAAGTTGCTGAGGCGTGCCAACGTTACGCCAAGCACATGCCTGATTTCCACGTTCTGCCTATCTACGGCGGTTCCTCTTACGAAACCCAGACCCGCGCACTGCGTCGTGGCGCTCAGGTTGTTGTAGGTACTCCTGGCCGTGTGATGGATCTGATCCGTCGCAAGAACCTGGACCTCTCCGGCCTGAAAGCCCTGGTTCTGGACGAAGCTGATGAAATGCTGCGTATGGGCTTCATCGACGACGTTGACTGGATCATGGATCAGTGCCCTAGCACCCGTCAGGTTGCCCTGTTCTCTGCCACCATGCCGGACCAGATCCGTCGTGTTGCCCAGAAGCACCTGAAGCAGCCGAAAGAGATCAAGATTGTCTCCAAAACCTCCACTGCACCGACCATTCGTCAGCGCTACTGGCAGGTAACCGGTCTGCACAAGCTGGACGCCATGACCCGTCTGCTTGAAGTAGAGCCGTACGAAGCAGTACTGGTCTTTGTGCGTACCAAGAATGCTGCCGAAGAGCTGGCTGGCAAACTGGCCGCCCGCGGCCACGCTTGTGAAGCGCTGCACGGTGACATCCCGCAGAAGTTGCGTGAGCGTACCGTTGACAAGCTGCGTCAAGGTCAACTGGACATCCTGATCGCGACCGACGTAGTTGCCCGTGGTCTGGACGTTGAGCGTATCACCCACGTGGTGAACTACGACATCCCTTACGATACCGAATCCTACGTTCACCGTATCGGCCGTACCGGTCGTGCTGGCCGTAAGGGCGAGGCCATTCTGTTTGTGGCTCCCCGTGAGCGTCGTATGCTGCGTGCCATCGAGCAAGCAACTCGTCAGGCCATCGAGCCGATGAAGATGCCGAGCACCGAAGACATCAACCAGCACCGTATGACCAAGTTCAAAGAGCGCATTCGTGAAACCATGATGGGCGAAGAGCTTGAGATCTATCACAACCTGGTGAACGAGCTGATCGAAGAAGATTCTGCCGATCCGCTGGAACTGGCTGCCGCACTGGCCAAGCTGGTTCAGGGTGACCAACCGCTGCTGCTGGATGACTCCATCCCTGATCCGCTGCTGAACGCCAGCAATGATCGCGGTGGTCGTGACTTTGAACGTCGCGATGGTGGCCGTGATTTCGGTGGTCGTGACTTCGCTGACCGTGGTGATCGTCCTGCCCGTCGTATGCCTTCCCTCGAGCCGCGTCCGTTGAAAGACAACCCGGATGTAGAGATGGAGCGCTACCGCGTAGACGTGGGTGCTAACCACGGCGTCAAGCCGGGCCAGATCGTTGGCGCTATCGCTAACGAAGCGAACATCGAGAGCCGTTTCATCGGTAACATCGACATCGCTGATGACTTCTCCACCGTTGATCTGCCGAAGGGCATGACCGGCGACGTGCTGGAAGTGATCAAGAAAGCTCGTGTTTGCCAGCGTCCGCTGCAGATCAGCCGCTACACCGAAGTGCCTGCTGGTAGCAACACTGCCAGCCGTCCGCCGCGCAGTGATCGTCCTTTCAACAAGGATCGTCGTCCGAGTGGTGACCGCCCGTTCAATAAGGGTGGGGATCGCCGTGAAGGTGGTGCTGACAAGCGTAAATTCGGTGGCAAGCGCCGCGAAGGTTAATTGCTGACCCAGTGATAAAAAGGCCGCTCATCGAGCGGCTTTTTTTTATGGCTGCAGTTTGCCCCCGGTCAGCACAACACCATCAAGCGGGCCATGGCTTGATCACATGGCGACAGCGTTCGGAGGTGTTGTGTCGCTCTATATAACCCTGTTCCAGGGCGGTTATGGTGCTATCTGACGTCAACCGTCGCTCTGCTACCGAGGCCGCTGGGCTGCGGTTGTGCTTATTACCGAGAGTCCTGAGAGTGGCGGGAGCCATGTGTGCGAAGAGCTGCGATATCTGTCGTGTGGGCAGTCAGAAGAGAAGAAAGAGAAGAGATGTGCAATATCTATGGTTTTCAGCTCAGGCTGTGGCATTCCTTGTTCAAGCGATTGCCGAACAGGGCGCAGGGTAACTTAGGATACCGGGATACGTGGCGGTGCGCTGATGGCTTCGATGTCATATCTGACTGACGGCTCTGAGCAGGGTTGAGCTTGGCCATTGTTAGCGCGAATGAAGAAGGCGACCCTGAGGTCGCCTTCGTTTTATGCATAGTGCCTTAGCCAGATATGTGGGTCAGAGCACCATGGCTGCCACCCAGCCGAACAGGATGAGCGGGATATTGTAGTGAATAAAGGTGGGCACCACGCTGTCCCAGATATGGTCGTGCTGACCATCGGCGTTGAGGCCGGAGGTAGGGCCCAGGGTCGAGTCGGAGGCCGGTGAACCGGCATCCCCCAGCGCGCCTGCGGTGCCGACCAGTGCGATGATTGCCATCGGGGAGAAGCCGAGCTGCAGACAGAGCGGCACATAGATGGTGGCGATGATGGGCACGGTGGAGAAGGAAGAACCGATCCCCATGGTGATCAGCAGGCCCACCAGCAGCATCAGGAAGGCGGCGATGCCCTTGTGCTGGCCGATGCCGGAGGCGACCACCTCGACCAGACTATCGACCCCGTGGGTCGCCTTCATCACGGCAGCAAAACCGGCGGCGGAGATCATGATGAAGCCGATCAGCGACATCATGCGCACCCCCTGGGTGAAGGCATCCTGGCTTTCGCGAAACTTGATGACACCGCCACAGGTGAAGATGACAAAACCGGCCAGCGCACCCAGTACGATGCTGTTGGTCATCAGCTGCAACCCGAGTGCAACGCCAATGGCCAGCAGGGCCACCCAGATATGGGTGAGATTGAGTTCAACTGTCTCTGGTTCGGCTTCCAGGATCTTGGCCAGATCATATTGGCGCGGTTTGCGATAGCTGATGAACACCGCGATGAGCAGACCCAGCACCATGCCACAGACCGGAATGGCCATGGCCAGCGGGATCTGACCGGAGGTGATCGGCACGCCGTTATCGATCAGGTTTTTGGCCAGAATATTGTTCAGGAAGATGCCGCCAAAGCCGACCGGCAACACCATATAGGTGGCGGTCAGGCCAAAGGTGAGGACACAGGCGACCTGACGACGGTCGATCTGCATCTGTGCCATCACATGCAACAGCGGCGGGATCAGAATGGGGATAAAGGCGATATGAACCGGGATCAGGTTTTGGGACGAGATCGCCACGGCTAGCACGGAAGAGAGCAGCAGGGTTTTGACCCACATGATGCGGGTCGAGCTGGCATCTTTGCCCAATTGGCTGATCACCTTGCGGGCCAGCAGGTCGGTGATCCCGGAGCGGGAGATGGCAACCGCAAAGGCACCCAGCATGGCGTAGGAGAGCGCAATCTCGGCGCCACCGCCCAGGCCACCGCTGAAGGTGGTGAGGGTCTCTGTCAACGACAGCCCACCGACCAGGCCGCCCGCAATGGCGCCCAGCGCCAGTGAGACCACCACATTGATCCGCAGCAGACTGAGCACCAGCATCAGTCCGACTGCGATAACAACTGGATTCATTTGATTTCCTTATAGTTTGTTATTGCTGTCTGTCATGTGAAGGGGAGTTAGTTTGCGAAAAATGTGACAAATGTCGAGAAAAAAATCAGTCAAACCCCTCATATCACAGCAGCAGGTAGCACAAGGGTGATCAACATGAGGGTTTGTGACCTGTTTGTCTCCGTGCATCGCGCGCACAGCGGTTGATAGTGAGGTGATGGTGATTTCTGGTGCGCCGTGCAATCAATCACTTCCCAAAAAACGAAGGCTGCCAGTGGCAGCCTTCTTGCGCTTATTCCTGCCCTTCATGGTCGGCAGGGGTATCCGGCGTGTTGTCATCCGGATGGGCGGGCGGCCAGCCCCCCATGCTCTTCCAGCGGTTGACGATATGACAGAACAGCTCGGTGGTGCGCTCGGTGTCATAGAGGGCAGAGTGGGCCTCTTTATTGTCAAACGGGATGCGAGCGCTCTGGCACGCCTTGGCCAGCACGGTCTGACCCAGTGCCAGCCCGGAGAGGGCGGCGGTGTCGAAGGTGGCAAACGGGTGGAACGGATTGCGCTTGAGGCCAGCCCGTTCGGCAGCGGCTATCACAAAGCCGTGATCGAAGGTGGCGTTGTGGGCCACTATGATGGCGCGACCGCAATCCTGCTCCTTCATCCCTTTGCGGATCCCCTTGAAGATCTCGGTCAGGGCCTCTTTTTCCGAGACTGCGCCACGCAACGGGTTGTAGGGATCGATGCCGGTGAACTCCAGCGCGGCCTTTTCCAGGTTGGCCCCTTCGAAGGGCTCGACATGAAAGTGGAACACCTGATCGGGAACGAGCCAGCCCTGCTCATCCATTTTCAGGGTGTAAGCGGCGATTTCGAGCAGGGCATCGGTCTTGGCATTGAACCCGGCTGTTTCAACATCGATGACGACGGGGTAAAAACCACGGAAACGGCCCTTGAGGGTATGAACTGCGTCGGTCATGGGATCTCGGTCGGGATAAAATGAGGCGGCATTATGGCAAAAAAGCACAGGCTTGTCCCCCCATCCCATGCAGGAGACCGCGGCAACATGCCGCAGGATTTAATATCTGTGCAGCCACCAGCGGGCGGCGATCAGCGCCGTGAGCGTGCCCAGCAGAGCGCTGGCCAGCACATCCACCGGCCAGTGCATCCCCATCACCATGCGCGACATGCCAACCCCTAAGGCCCACAGTGGCAACAGCCAGACACCGGTGGGGGCGCGGGCCAGCCAGATCAGGCCGAAAAACTGGGCCAGGCTGATGGCGGCGATGCTGTGGCCAGAGGGGAAGGCGTAATTCACCTCCTTTTGCCAATGGTGGCCGAGCCACTCGGGCAGGGCCAGCAACTGGCTGGCGGCGTGAACCTGTTCGCTGCGCACATCGACGCTACTAGCGTAGAAGCTCTTGATTGCCGGGATCAGCGCCTGACTCTCCAGCCAGAGCAGGTAGGGTCTGGGCTCTTCGGTCAGGTGCTTGATCAGGCTCTTGAGCACCCAGTCGCTGGCAAGCAGGGCCGCCAGTGCGCACCCCAGCGCAATAAAGGGCGCCAGCTCCAGTTTGAGTTTGTAGCGGGTCAGCAGCAGCAAGAGGGCGCCACTGACCCCGATCCCGGGAATATCGACCATGCGGGTCAGGGCGTATGACCACCATAGCCAGCCAGATTGCAGGGAGCCGGTCAGAAAGGGCTGCCAGGGTAGCGTGGCGAGCAGCAGCAGGGGCAGGGTTAGTAGGGCAGTGAAGCCGAGGACCTGGCTGCGAGAGAGTGACGTGGTGCAAGGAGGCATGGTCGTTGGGCGGTAGTGAGAAAGTGGCGCATTGTGCCATTAGCCGATCTGCGGGCAAAGTCGGGCGGATGATTTGTTACCTCTGCTTACATATTTGCGACCCGATCCCGCGCCCTGAGCGGGTTATCTGCGGCTTGTGGCTCTGCGATAAGGGAATGTCGCGCCCTTTCGCACCAGATTGCATCACAGGCTGAAATCTCGGGCGGCTTTGCGCTAGAATGGCGCCCCCGTGGCGGTTGTGACCAAAGAGAGCCCGATGAAGATAGTCGTTGATGAGAATATGCCCCATGCTGTGGAGCTGTTTGCCGAATTTGGCGAGGTGGTTGCCTTGCCCGGACGGCAGATGCAGGCCAGCGATCTGCAGGATGCCGATGTGCTGCTGGTGCGTTCGGTCACCTGCGTCAACGGCGATTTGCTGGCGACCAGCCCTAAACTCGGGTTTGTCGGCACCGCCACCATAGGGACCGACCATGTGGACAAGGCTTTGCTGGCGAGCCGCAATATTCCCTTCTTCAGCGCCCCCGGTTGCAACAAGTATTCGGTAGGGGATTATGTGCTCTCCGCCCTGCTGGTGCTGGCGGAGCGCTACGAACTCGACCTCTCGGCCATGTCCCTGGCGGTGATTGGCGCGGGCAATACCGGCGAGTGCGTGGCGAGCAAGGCCCAAGCGCTCGGCATGCGGGTACTGCGCTGCGATCCGCCCAAGGCGCGGGATAATCCCGCCGGCGGCTTTGTCGACTATCACACCGCGCTTAAGGCCCATATCGTCAGCTTTCATGTGCCCATCACCCGTGAAGGGGCGGATGCCACCTACCATCTGCTGGATGCCGAACAGATTGCCGCCCGTCCTGCCGGGCAGATCCTGATCAACGCCTCACGAGGCGAGGTATGGGATAACAGCGCTCTGCTGGCGCGGCAGTTAGACGATAAGCCACTTCGACTGGTGATGGATGTGTGGGAGAACGAGCCCGAGCCATTGGTAGATCTGGTGCCCCATACCGAGCTTGCCACCCCCCATATCGCCGGTTACAGCCTGGAGGGGAAGGCACGTGGCACCTGGATGCTCTATCAGGCGCTCTGCCAGCAGTTGGGGCGCCTGCCGCGTCAGGATCTGGGTCAGCTGTTGCCTGCCCCCGATGTGCAGGCGGTGGTGCCGGGCCGCGCGCCGGATCAGGCGCTGATCAAGCAGCTGGTGCATCTGGTCTATGACGTGCGCCGCGATGATGCCCGTTTTCGGGCCCGACTCGGCCTGCCTGGCAGCTTTGATGAGCAGCGCAAACACTATCCCGAGCGCCGTGAACTATCCTCCCTGCAGGTTGAGGGGGCGTTTGCCGACAAGGCGCTGGGTGCACTGGGATTTGCGCTGTCACGCCCCTGAGTCGGGGCTCTTATGATTTGAAAGATAACCGGCAGGTGTGAGCCGTTCGTGCCACATCGCCGCCATTTTTACTGTTCCGGCGCAGCGTCTTCTGCGCCGGAACAGCCATCTCAGGCGAGGGCGTCTCGATCCAGGAGGCCCTGCCGACTATGGCGCCAGCCGGTGCCATTGCAGCATTATCAGAGGAGAACAGAATGAGCCAGCAGTTTAACGTAGCGGTATTGGGTGCCAGCGGCGCCGTGGGTCAGGCGATGATCGAGATCCTGGAAGAGCGCGAATTTCCGGTAGCGACCCTCTATCCGCTGGCTTCCAGCCGCAGCGCCGGTGATACCGTGCGTTTTGGCGGCAAGAACCTCGAGATCCTCGATGTCGAGGAGTTTGACTGGAGCCAGGTGCAGATCGCGCTGTTCTCCGCCGGTGCCGAGGTCTCTGCCAAGTGGGCGCCGATTGCTGCCGAGCACGGCTGCATCGTCATCGACAACACCTCCTGCTTCCGTTACGACGAAGATATCCCGCTGGTGATCCCGGAAGTGAACCCGGGCGCCCTGGCCGATTTTCGCAATCGCAACATCATCGCCAACCCGAACTGCTCCACCATCCAGATGCTGGTGGCCCTGAAGCCGCTGCACGACGAGGTGGGTATTGCCCGCATCAACGTGGCGACTTATCAGTCCGTGTCAGGCTCCGGTAAAGAGGGGGTCAGCGAGCTGGCAGGCCAGACCGCCCATCTGCTCAACGGCCGTCCGGTAGAGCCGACCATCTATCCGCATCAGATTGCCTTCAACCTGATCCCGCAGATCGACAGCTTTACCGACAACGGTTACACCCGTGAAGAGATGAAGATGGTGTGGGAAACCCAGAAGATTCTGGGGGATGCCAGCATTGCCGTGAATCCTACCTGTGTGCGGGTGCCGGTCTTTTATGGTCACGCCGAGGCGGTACACGTCGAGTTGCACCAGCCGCTTGATGCCGAACAGGCCAAAGATCTGCTGCGCAATGCGCCAGGTGTGACCCTGTTTGATGACGAAGGGGATTATCCGACCCCGGTACGCGATGGGACTGGCAAGGATGAGGTGCTGGTGGGACGGGTGCGTCAGGATATTTCTCACCCGAGTGGTATCAATATGTGGATCGTGGCCGATAACGTTCGTAAGGGCGCGGCAACCAACAGCGTGCAGATTGCCGAGTTGCTGGTTCGCGACTATCTGTAAGGCCAGATAGCCTTGGCAAAGGCGCAGCAAGGAGTGCTGCGCTCTCACAGTAACAGCGGGGCGTCTGTGACCTGAGCCGCACTCTACTGCATCCAGATTCTGTTGGGATATCAACTGATTAAGTTTTTTCCTACACTCAGTGGCACATTCAGTGACACATTGGGTGCTAAATGTGTCGGACAGCTGGCTTGCCAGGCGAGCCTGATTTATATTGAACCGACTGTTTTGGGGTAACTATCCAGATTTTTCAATGTGATAGGGCCGTCATACGAAGGAACGAATATGGGACATTCCCGCATAACATTGGCAACACTACTCGCATTGGGTCTGCTGGGCACCGTCCAGGCTGAAGACTCGGCGCGAGAGCCTTTTTTTGTCGAGCTAAAAGGCCCTGACGAGCCGGCACCTCCTGCCGTTAATCGTCAGCCGCTGGTCCAGCCACAAGCAAGACCCGTGGCGCAACCGGTGCGCGCAACCGCCCAGCCGGTGGTGCGTCAGGCCACTGCCAATGCCGGTAGCTATGGCCCTGTTCGTCCTACCGACACTCTCTGGAGTCTGGCGAGCAAATATCGCCCCGCCAGCGGTGTCAGCGTTTACCAGACCATGGTGGCGATTTACGAGAAAAATCCCCGCAGTTTTGCCGATGGCAATATCAACCACATTCTGGTGGGATCTCGGATTTTGCTGCCCAGTGCAGCAGAAGCGAGTGTGATAACCGATGCTCAGGCCCGTCAGCGTTTCAACAGTGACAACGCCAGCTGGAAGGGGCTGAGCCCCAAATATCTGGCTGACAAGCAGGCCCACACCGCCAAACCGGTTGCCGCCAAACCGGCGAAGGTTGAAGCTGCCAAGACCGAGCCGGTGAAAGCCGCCCCGGCACCGCTGCCAGTGGCGAAAGCTGCACCCATTCCAGCCCCGGTGGTGACACCGCAACCGGCAGCTGAAACCAAAGAAGTGGCCAAGGTCAGCGAACCGGCGCCAAAAGAGGCGGTGGCTCCCGCAGCTGTGCCCAGTGCAGCGCAGAGCACCACGCCAGCACCGCTGCCATCTGACCTGGATAAGCCGATTGGCAAACCGGCCACAGAGATGGCGCTGGCGCTGGAAGATGCCAATGCCCAGCTCGGTCAGGTCACCGAGATGAACCACAGGCTCAAGCTGCGTCTGCAATCCCTGACCGAAGAGGTGGAAACCCTCAAGGCCCAACTGCAGGACCAAACCTCGCTGCAAAAAGAGATTGCCGAGCTCAAAACACAGCCAGTCGCGCCGGTGGCGGCCGCGCCTGAACCAGAAAAAAACTGGTTGATGGATCTGCTCGCCTCACCGCTCAACCTCGCCATGATCATCTTGCTGCCAGTGCTGCTGGTATTGGCACTGGTGACCCTGTGGTTGCGTGCCCGTGCCCGTCGCGAGCTGGAAGAGCAAGAGAAGAGTCTCTCCGAATCCACCGCCATGATGATGGATCAGGAGCAGAGCGAGTTTGATGATCTGCTCAGCATCGATGTGACCGATAACGAGCCTGTGCGTCCGGTCGCGGATCTCAATACCCCTGATGGCTTTATGCCGATTGAGCCTGATGCACCGCAGCGGCCAGATGTGGATCTGGTGTTCAGCGATGATGGTGAGGTGGAGCTGGAGGGTTTCGAGCCCGAGCGGATGCCCGCCCAGTCCGCCAGCCGGGATCCGGATTTGGTGCCTGATCTGGATCTTATCCATGACGAACCCAAGGTGCAGCTCAAGCAACCGGCCATGGACTTGGCCAGCGAGTACAAGCCCAAGGCGAGCAATGAGGTAATGAGCGAAGAGGAGCTACAGGCGGCCCTGTTTGCCGAGCTTGATGCGGACCTCTCTGCCGATCTCGACCCCGATTTGAGCTCCATTGACGAGGTTGGCGTTGCTGACGACGATCTGGCCAGCTTCGATCTCAGCGATTTCGAAAATGCCCTCGATGAGCCGACCACTGGCAAAAAAGGCGATGATCACGCCATTGATCTCAGTGCCGCGGACGAGAGCGCGGATGCGATGCTGGCCGAGCTGGGTCTCGAGCCCACCAAGGTCAAGGAGGCCGAGCTGGATCTGGAGTGGGATCCTAACGAGTTGGCGCTCTCTGATTTTGAGGATGCCTTTGCTGAGGTGGAGTCCCATCAGGGGGATGTGAAGCCGCGTGCACAGGCTAACGAAGGCGGTTATGTCGAGATCGACAAGCTGCTGGCTGAAGCGGATGCCACTGCGTCGGAGCCGGAGCCTTATCAGGGCTTCTCGCTGGATGTGGGGCTGGATGGCTTCCCCGAGGTGCTGCCCGAATCCACCGGCTTTGACGTCGATGCCGATGACGGTGGCGTGGGGGCCAAGCTGGATCTGGCCCGGGCTTACCTGGAAATCGATGACAAGGATAGTGCCCGCGAGCTGCTGCAGGAGGCGGCAGAGCAGGGTAGTGATCACCAGCGCGCTGAGGCGGAGAAGCTGCTCAAGCGCTTGGCGTGAGTCACTTTCCAGTCACCGATTAACACCATGAGGGCAGCCAGCAGGCTGCCCTTGTTTATGGTGATGCCTTATTGCGATGGTGCCCGACAATGCAAGGCGAGCATTTGAACCCATTTCGCGGTTTGTGGGACTTTTCGGGCTGAGCGCGTATAATCCGCCCCGTTTCTTTCATCGCTTACTTTCACTACAAGACAAGTTTATCCATGCGAATTGCCCTTGGCATTGAATATGACGGCAGCCGGTATTTCGGTTGGCAGCGTCAACGAGAAGTGATCAGCGTACAGGCTGAACTGGAAAAGGCCCTGAGCCGGATTGCCAACCACCCTGTCTCCATCCAGTGCGCCGGACGCACCGATGCCGGGGTCCATGCAACCGGTCAGGTGATCCACTTTGATACCGATGCAAACCGCGCCGAAGGGGCCTGGACCCTGGGGCTGAACTCTAACCTGCCACCGGATATCGCGGTGCGCTGGGTCAAGGAGGTGGATGAGTCGTTCCACGCCCGTTTCAGCGCCACCGCCCGTCGCTACCGTTATGTCATCTACAACCATAACTACCGTCCGGCGATCCTCGGCAGTGGGGTTAGCCACTACCATGAGACCATCGATGCTGAATTGATGCATCAGGCGGGCCAGAGCCTGATTGGGGAGCATGACTTCACCACATTCAGGGCCATTGCCTGTCAGTCCAACACCCCGTGGCGCAATGTGACTCACCTCTGCGTCAGTCGTCAGGGGCCCTATATCGTGCTGGATATCTGTGCCAACGCCTTTTTGCACCACATGGTGCGCAACATCACCGGCTCCCTGCTGCTGGTGGGGCAGGGGCTCAAACCGGTGGAGTGGATTGCCGAGGTGCTGGCGGCCAAGGATCGCAACCTGGCCGGGCCGACTGCCAAGGCCGGTGGCCTCTATCTGGTGGATGTCGATTACCCGGCCGAGTTTGCCCTGCCCCAGCTGCCGCTTGGCCCGCTGTGGCTGCCGGACTCGGCACCGGGTACGACCAGTTTTTAGTAACTGCGCCCAAAAAATTGTGGTTTAATGACCCGTCATTTGTTGCCATCGAGCTAGTAAGTCATTGAACAATCTAGTCTCGATGCGTGTTGTCAGGCACAAAAGCATTAAGGAATTCCATGAGCTGGCTTGAGAAGATTCTTCCCAAGAGCAAGATCACTGCGCCCCGTCGTCACAACATTCCGGAAGGAGTGTGGACCAAATGCAGTGCTTGTGAACAGGTGCTCTACCGGGCAGAGTTGGAGCGCAATCTCGAAGTGTGCCCCAAGTGTGATCATCATATGCGCATCAGCGCCCGTGCCCGTCTCGAGAGTTTCCTCGATGAGCAGGGTCGTACCGAGATCGGTGCCGAGCTGGAGCCGCAGGATGTATTGAAATTCAAGGATTCCAAGCGCTACAAGGATCGTTTGTCTGCCGCTCAGAAAGAGACGGCTGAAAAAGATGCGCTGGTGGTGATGAAAGGGACCCTCAAAGGGGTGCCAGTCGTCGCCTGTTCGTTCGAATTCTCCTTCATGGGTGGCTCTATGGCCTCCGTGGTCGGTGCCCGTTTCGTGCGCGCCGTCGAGGAGTGCATCAAGGATGGCCGCGGTCTGGTCTGCTTCTCCACCTCCGGTGGTGCCCGCATGCAGGAAGCCTTGTTCTCCCTGATGCAGATGGCCAAGACCAGCGCCGCGCTGGATCGCCTTACCAAGGCGGGTCTGCCCTATATCTCTGTGCTGACCGACCCCACCATGGGTGGTGTTTCCGCCAGCCTGGCGATGCTGGGTGACATCAACGTGGGCGAGCCCAAGGCGCTGATCGGCTTTGCCGGCCCGCGCGTCATCGAGCAGACCGTGCGCGAGAAGCTGCCAGAAGGCTTCCAGCGCTCCGAGTTCTTGCTGGAGAAGGGCGCTATCGATCTGATTATCGATCGCCGCGAGATGCGTAATCGTCTGGCCAGCTTGCTCGCCAAAATGCTGAATACTCACATCATCGAAGAGTGAAGATGAGTTCAAACATGCAACAATCCCAAAGCCGGTCGCTTGTCGACTGGCTTTCTTATTTGGAGCAGATCCACCCGGTCAATATCGACATGGGGCTGGATCGGGTCGGTGCCGTTGCCCGGCGTATGGGTCTCACCCAGCTGCCGTTCAAGGTGATCACTGTGGCCGGCACTAACGGCAAGGGCTCCAGCTGTGCCATGGCGGCCAGCATTCTGATGGCGGCTGGCTACCAGGTCGGGGTCTACTCCTCCCCCCATTTGCTGCGTTTTACCGAGCGGGTGCGGGTCAATGGGCAAGAGCTGGCCGATAACGAGCACTGCGCGGCGTTTGCCGAAGTGGAAGCCGCTCGTGGCGAGATCGCCCTTACCTTCTTCGAGTTCGCCACCCTGGCTGGCTTGTGGCTCTTTCGCCGCGCCGCACCGGACGTGCTGCTGCTGGAAGTGGGGTTGGGCGGTCGGCTCGACGCCACCAATGTGGTGGAGTCCGATGTGGCGATGATCACCTCCATTGCCCTCGATCACTGCGACTGGCTGGGGGATACCCGTGAAGCCGTGGCGGTGGAGAAAGCAGGCGTCTATCGCGCTGGCAAACCCGCCATTAGCGGCGAGCCCAACCCGCCAGCGACCATCGCCAGCGAGGCGCTGCGCCTCGGTGCCTCCCTGCGTCAGGTCGGGGTCGACTTCTCTGGTAAAGAGCATGAGAGCTGCTGGGATTACCACGGCCTCAACCGGTGGCGGGATCTGCCCAAGCCGGTGTTGCCGCTGATGAACGCGGTGACTGTGCTGGCAGCGCTGGAGTCGCTGGGCTTGCCGCTGCCGGAGTCCGCCATTCGTGACGGGCTGGCCAATGCCCAGCTGGCTGGCCGGATGCAGCGGCTGCAAAGCGCGCCGTTGGTCATCGTTGATGTGGCCCACAATCCCCATTCGGCCGCTTACCTTGCCACCCAGCTGCGCCAAATGCCCTGTGCAGGTGTGCGCCGCGCCGTGGTCGGCATGCTCAAAGACAAGGACATGGCGGGGTCGCTGGCCGAGCTCGATGGCCTGATTGGCCAGTGGTATCTGGCCAGCCTCACCGGCCCGCGCGCCGCCACTGCCGAGCAGCTTGCTGCGGCGCTGGGGGCAGGCAAGGGGCCAGTGCACTGCTTTGATGAGGTGAGCGGCGCTTATCAGGCCGCGTTGGCCGCCTCGAGTCCGGACGATATGGTCATTGTGTTTGGTTCGTTTTACACTGTCGCCGACATTCTGGCGGGTGTCGCCTCCTAGGCCACACTGCCGCTTTCCTGCCCACTGCAGGGGAGTTAAACCGCGTATTGAGTTAAGTAAAGGTAGGATTCAACTTGGCCTCGAAGTTTCAAAACCGTCTGGTGGGCACCGTCATCCTGGTGGCCCTGGTTGTTATTTTCCTGCCGGACTTGCTGGATGGTCACAAGCTGGCGCAAAAGGAGGAGGCCTTTGCCAAGATCCCGCTGCGCCCTGATCTGGAGCCTGCCAAGCCTGCATTGCAGGTGTCGGCGGCGACCAGCTTGCCCGCCGAGCATCTGGCTAGTCAGCAACAGGCCTCGGCGGCCCAACAGTGGCAAGTGGAAGAGGTGGCCGATCCCATGACTCTGGCGGGTCAAGGGCAGGGCAATTCTGCCGCGCAGCTGGTTACCCCAACGGTCAAGCCCCAGCCCAAACCGGACGTGGTTGCCAAGAAACCGGTTGAGCAACCGAAGCCTGCTCCTAAGCCGGTGCCCAAGCCTGTGCCAGCCAAACCGGTTGAGGTCGCCAAAGCACCTGCGCCAGCCAAGTCGCAGGCGGGTCAGATCAAATCCCTCGACGATCTGATTGAGAGCAAGATGACGCAGCCGACCAAGCCTGCGCCAGCTGCTGCAGCGCCAGCTCAGGGCAGCTGGATCCTGCAGCTCGGTGCGTTCAAGAACGTCGACAGCGTCAATGCGCTGGTGGGCAAGCTGCGGGCAGCCGGTTATTCGGCCCACACCTCGCCACGCACGCCGGTGCAGGGGCAGATCAACCGGGTCTTTATCGGTCCTGATGTCTCCAAGGACAAGCTGCAAGGCATACAGGGTCGGGTTTCCCAGATGACCGGGCTGAGCGGTTCAGTGGTCGCTTACAATCCGTGATGGTTGGTCTGAGCTAAAGCGTTGCCAAAAAAGCCCCCTCGTTGCACTAGGGGGCTTTCGTTATCTGCAGGGGCACCGATTAGGGTGCCCCTTCTTTATCTGTTGCTCAGTCTATCTCGATATCCACTGGCGCTATGATGGGATTTGCGACCGGCAGGTGGTGAAACAGTTGACGGAAATGGCGCTGAACTCGCCCTATGTCGATCAGCGACATGCCGGACGAAAAACCGAACCAGACGTAGAGCCCGGTGAGATCGCGAAACATCGGCGGCAGGTAGCGGGGGGCCGCAATCAGTCCTTCCAGATAGTGCTGATAGAGCACTGGAATGTCATCCAGCGTCACCTTACCGACAAACAGCATCGGCAGGATCTCCGGTACTCCCTCCAGCACCGCGCTGCGGATGAAGTTGACCGTCTCCACATAGCCACGCACGTAGGAGAGATCCTTGGTAAAGCAGGCGCCGCCGCCCACCATGCCACCCCGAAACACCCGTTGGGTGATCTTGTAGGCATCGTGCTCGCTGGTGCCTTGCTCGACGAAGTGGCGAAACACCTCGATAAAGTTGGCACCGCGCTCGGCCATGTCGATGGCCATCACCCGATCGGAGATGCGCTTGGCCCGGTCCGGAAAGGAGCTGAAGGTGAGCGTCTCAATCAATACCGCCAGCCCTTCCTGACAGGCGGTGATGCGCGGCGAGCCAGCGCTCAGCCAGGTGGCATAGGGCTGCTGACGGCCATTGAGGGTGGTGCCGACATGCACCCACCCCTCGTGTACCTCCAGCACCTGTAGATCCAGCTCGGAGAAGCTGGCGTGGGAGTTGAGCTTGATGTAATCCCCACCGGCAGCCGCATCTGAGACAATCCCGTCGCTCAGCTTCACCTGCACTGTGCCATCGCTGAAATAGGTCGATAGCTTGTTTTGCAACTTGGCAACGGCCGCGTCCCCTGAAAATGCCTTGGGGTAGGGGCGCACCAGATGACGGGCGCCAGGCAGGGAGAAGATATCGCACAGGCGGGAGCCCAACTCCTTGAGGGTTTTGCGATCCCCGCGCAGGTGATCGCTGGCAGAGCCATACAGTAGTTGGCTATAGCGCAAAAAATCCGGTTGCCCGCGCTGGCGCAGCATCTCGCTCACCACCATGTACTGGTCGACGGTTTCTTGCAAAATGCGACCCAAATCATCCTGTGGCCCCAGCTTTCTGCGGATCCTGTCGCGCAGTTCCTTTAGCTCCAGATACTTGTTGCGCGGGTCGAAACCAAGGGAGAGGGTATCGTAGAAATGGTGATCAATAGCGGGTAGTTCTCGCCCCCCTTTGGCCAGAAAATCAGCCTGCAGGTGGCGTGGCCACTTGATGGCATCCAGAATGCGGATCGGTTTTTGCAGGGCAAGCAGCTCATCCGAGAGAGACTTCAGATGCAGGCGGTACTTTTCTTGGATGGTCATGGGGCCCCCTGTGGGGCAAGCGTAGCCGTGGATTGGGCTGAGTATATGCATAGTGCTTGCCAAAAAGAAGCAGGCGGCAGGGTTATCGGGCTGGTGTGCTTTTGGTTGATAGAGAATTGGTTTAGACTGCGCCCCTTGATCCAAATCTTGTCGTGGAAATGATGAATATCCCCAGCTCCGAAATGGTAATGCGTTGGTTACAACAGGCTCGTATCGAACACTATGTCTGCGACCAGTGTCATGGTATCCACATTGTCTCTTTGCAATCGGTAGATGGTATTCAGGAGAGTCGAATTTTTGTCGAAGAGGAGGGACTGCTGTTCTCCTCCGAGCTGGAAGTACGCCCTTCCGCTATGCTGCCGCTGGTGGCGGATCTGGGTCGACTCAATATGCAGTACCCCTCGCTCAAGGTGTTCCTCGACATTATCGATGACAACCTGCCGCGACTGGTGGTTGGTCATACCATCTTTACCAATGCCGGACTGACGGTTGAACAGTTCCTGCTGTTCGTGCAGAGCACCATAGCCGCGACCCATGAACTGGTTGCAGAGTGCGAGCGCTCAGGTTTCCTCAACCTCGCAGACATTCAGGTATCACCGGAATCTGTGCATTAAGCGTGCAAACGAACCGGTAATTGAAAAAAGCCGTTGACGAAGGAGGGGCTTTCTCCTACATTACGCCCCGTTCCAGCGCAACAGCGCAGTGAACTCCGTGTTGGCTGAACACGTAAAACTACAGACCAAAATTTGGTGAGCGGCTCCAGTGGCTGCCCACCGACGAAGTCGGCAAGAAAGCACGCGTAGCGTGATCCGAAAGCCACTTCAAAGAAGTGAAAATTTGGTGAGGTGTCCGAGTGGCTGAAGGAGCACGCCTGGAAAGTGTGTATACGGCAACGTATCGAGGGTTCGAATCCCTCCCTCACCGCCAAATATAACCCGTTGAATTTCAACGGGTTTTTTCATTTCTAGACTTACGTGATTTTTTTCCTGGATCAACTGGGTGGAACAATCATGTATCTGAGTAAAAATGCCTCCGGCACCTACTACACTCGGCTTCCCTTGCCCAAGAATTTGCGTGACCGAGGCTTGCCGTTTGCTATCCGCACTTCCCTCCTTACCAAAGAACGTCAAGTTGCCGTAGACCGTAATCTGGTGCTGGCGGCGCGTGTCCGCACCCTCATTGCGGCGACACCTGCCGATGCCACGACCCATAGTTTTCATGCCTGGATCAGAGCTGAGATCGATGCATTCAAAGCGGCGGGCTTTACCGTACCGCAATATCATGCTCTTTCTGTTGCGCTTTCGTCCGTTCCCCAGACCATCAAGCAACCCGTCGATACCTCTCCACCTACTACAGGGGTCCCCCTCAGACAGGCGCTGACGAAGTTTATTGAGAGTAAGGCCAGTGAGGGGATCCAGCATAAATCCGTCGGACAACTCCAACTGCGGGTTCAGGCGTTCGTCACTTGGGCCAAGGGGCACAAGGTCGATGAGATAACGCCTGCCCTAGCTCAAGCCTTCCGTAACACTCTGCTCCGTAACGACAGTATCAGCTTCAAAACCAAATCAGATTACCTTGCCGCCACCAAGCAGTTCTTCCGCTGGTGCATGATCCTGGGCTATTGCAGCCGCAACCCGTTCGACAGCTTAACGGCGGGCAAGAAGCCAGTGAAAAAGCGGGCAGATGAAGCCAGGGTACGCTGGCATCGCCCGCAACTGGACACCCTGTTTGCGAGCCTGCGAGCCAAACAATCCCAAAAAGGCAAAAAACTCAAGCCCCAGGACTTCTGGGTGCCGCTGCTCTGCCTCTACGCCGGACTGCGCCCGTCTGAGGCATGTCAACTCAAGACCCGGAACGTCAAACAGATCGAGGGGATCTGGTGTCTGGTGGTCGAGGCGGGCGAAGAAGATCAGCAGCTCAAGACGGCCAACGCCTACCGTGATGTTCCGCTGCACAGTGCACTGATCGGACATCACTTCTTAGAGTATGTCGGCCACTGCCGTAGCCAGGGCAACCAGTACCTGTTTGACGATAAACCCTCGGGCCAGGACGCCGACTGGTCACACAACCTGGTGTGTCGGTTCCAGCGCCATCTCACCAATGCAGGCATTGTCGGTAAGGGGCGGCCGACGATCTATGGCATGCGCCACACCTTTGTTGATGAGTTGCAGCAGGCGGATGTGGCAGAGCACATCGTGGCGGAGCTGGTAGGACACAGCAAGGAGGGGCTGACCTTTGGCCGCTACGGCAAACGGGTGAGCATTGCCCTGTTGAAAGCGAAGATCGAGTTGATACCGGCGGATCTAGTGACCGTCATTTGAAGAGAGGCCACCTGAGCTCTGGATATGTCGCTAAGCGCTGTATGTAGCGGTTAGCGCCCCTCCCAGACAGCATGACATCTGGTGCCATAGCCAGGGCGCAGGAGCCAACCCATCTCAATACGGTGGGTCGTTGCAGTGCCAATCAATATCATGCGCCCATGTCAATATTAGCCCCTATAAATATTTGTAAATATAAATATTGACATCCATAAATATGTGTGATCGAAAGGTGTTGACATGGTGCTTGAACGCTCGTAACCTGCTGGCAAGAGTTAGCTGGAATGAGAGCAAATGACCTATGACAAGAACCCGCAGGCCACAGAACTAGATCGAAAAACTGTTGCAGATGCATTGACTGAAAACCTGACGATCAAGAAAAACCAGTACGCCCAATCAACATTTAAGGCCTATTATCGAAAGACAAAGCAACTTCAGACGCTGATTGGAAAAGAGCTATTGGTTACGGTCACCACGACCAAATTAGAGTTAATGATTGCCAAACTCCTTAAGAGGTATAAGGGTAATACCGTTAATCATTACCTCGATATTCTCAGGCAGGTGTTTGCCAGAGCCAAGAGTGATGGCCTGATAGCATTGAGCCCGATGGATAGCATCAAGAAATGCCGGTTTGAGATTGAAGAGCCGCAACCCTTTCTAAAAAAAGAGATAAAACTCTTGCTGCAACGGCAAGAAAGCAATCCGATTGAAGTGGCATTAATCCAATTAGGGCTTGCAACCGGATTGCGGATCAGTGAATTACTGGCTGTGAGCGTTGAAGCATTTGATCTAGACAAACGGATCTTGACGGTAGATCTCGCGTTGGTTGATGGTGCTTATAAGACGCCAAAAACCAAAGGATCGCTGCGGAAGATTGAGCTGACTGAACAGGGAATAATAGCCGCACGTATCTTGATAGCACAGGCTAGCCATCGTAGGCCCAGATCGATCACGGTAACCCAGACAGATAATCGCACTAAAAAGATAATTAGCCGTACCTTGGTAGCCTATAACCGCCCAGCAAGGCGACCCTACGCCTCGGTTGACGAGTACAGGGAAACATTTTTTCAGCCGCATTGTGACCTGGTGGGTGTCAATTACCGTGGACCATCTCAGCTGCGCCACACCTACGCGAGCCAACTGTTGTCTGCTGGCGTGAACGTAGAGTGGATTGCCCGGCAAATGGGGCACAACGGGACTGCGATGATCGAGCGCCACTATGGTCGATGGTTGACCGAGGATGCGGCTGACTTTGGTGCCAAAGCAGAAGTGGCCCTACACGATTGTATTCATGGTGATGATCCCGGACTGGTTGAGGCATCCAAATCCGTGCCAGCCATATTACCACCTGTTGATTTGAATGCACTGATGGCTAACCCACAGATGCACCAGCAATTAATGACGTGGCTACAACAGGCACTGAGCAATACGGTAGTGACGGGCAACAGAATTTAGCAAAATAAACAGAATTTCCAGCAGCCAGAATATTGGTTGTACGGATAGTTGTAGGCAGAATTTGTACGGCATCGTATCAGGCAAAAGCACATGGATAAAAAGTGTGTTTTTGACAAATCGTTTTTTGGCGAAAAGTAATAAGAGCAAGGTCACTCCTACACCGTACAAATTGCGTTCCGCAATGTACGGTGTACGGAGCCTTGCCATGGCTGTCGCCCTGGACCTACCTGGGCTGCCGCCCAGACCCGCTAAATAAATATATAAATTAGAGCTGTTCAGCAGCCAGGAGACAATACGTGGGAAAAGAAAATAAAAAATTAAGGAATAGCAAAAATAACACTTTACGTGAGGAGCTTACAAGAGATCCTGATCTCATGCTGCTCATTGAAAGGGCCGTTATCAGGTGCATCAATGACGATGTCGCTGTCACTATTAACGGTATAGCTAGAGATGTAAATATGGATACAGACATCGTTCGACAAATGCTGCCGAGTTTTACAGAGATCCGTGATCATCGAATCGAGCTACGCTGCACATATGAGGAAAAACGTCGTTGGGAGAAAAAGGCTAAAAATGCAAGCATCACTGTATCGAGGTTAGCATCTCAATCTCTCACAAAATTGAAAATCGTCATTTCTCCAGCAGAAACATTACGCGACACAATAAATAATCTTATTGCGCAACAGACCGGGTTTTATAACAATTTCAATCAGCTGGTAAAATGGTGTAATTCCCATAAGGGCGATGTAAATCTACTTTTTATTTTATGCGAACTCAGGGAACTAGAAAAACAACATAAAGAGCAGGTTGATAAAATCAACGAGATGTTATCACCACAATTAACACAGCCATCTCGGGTTATACGCCATGACAAAAGCGATACTGCGACCCCAGACACTACATGGTCACACTCAGGTGAGGATGACGAGGATGCAGTGGAGGTAAATCCAGCATTAATCGAGAGTGAGTATGAGGAGCATGAGCTATGGCGGTGATTAGATTTTTTGCAACCAATGGGCATCGCCAGACTAAGTCCAGCGCCCCAATAGATTACCTACTGGGTATCTACAGCGCTCTGACGCCGCAACAAAAAAATGAGCGTAGTACAATCGCTGATGCGATTAGGGTTGCTCGTGATAAAAATGACGCTCCATTGGTTCATCGGTTGAACCAACAACTGAGACTGATCCATGGTGTACAACGGACTCCACCACCTGAGCTGTTGGCTGGAAATCCACGAGACATTGCTTATGCAATCGAGATATCGCCACATAAATATAAATACACCAGCGGTGTCATTGCACATGCAATTGAGGACAACCAGACGCTGAGTTCCAATCCTGATATTGCTCAGGAATTTCGTGCATTGATGGAGGAGCTGGTTTTTGCGGGATTACCCATAGAGGACAGGATGATCTTGTGGGTACAACATACGCATGAACAAAATCTGGAGAATCATTTTTTAATCCCACGGATTAATCTGCGCACTGGAAAATATTTCAACCCTCACCCACCAGGTGCGGAAGGTGATTTTAATGCGATCCGTGATTACCTCAACCTGAAATATAACCTCGCACGTCCAGATGATCCGCGACGCCAGAGGCTGACAGGAACAATACCACGGTACAGTAAAAATGCGGACTTGATTGCAGCGTTATCTGATGCGGTGCAGTTACGGGTAACTCAGGGTCAGTTATGTAACCGACAAGCTGTGATTGATTGGCTGGAGCAACCTCAGACTCGACAAATGTATGGTATTAGCGAAGTCGAGGCTAAAAAGGATTACATACGGATTGTGCCAGAGGGAAAGATCAAGGCTTTTCGGCTGAAAGGACCTTTATTTAGCCGTGCGTTTACCAGTATTGATGTGGTGAGACCGACGTTGACGATAACAACGCCTCCACAACCGTCGTTGGATGCACTCTGGCAGCAGATTGAGGAGCGGATAGCCAAACGCCGGGCCTTCAATCAGAGCCGCTATAACGTCACTGAGACGCTGCACCCAATGCCCTCTCCGAGGCCTGTGAGACGACCGACAGGTATGGCCGCAGTGATAACCCAGAGACATCGCAAACAGCCAACAAATGCTCTTTTTTGGCAACAGCAGATGCAGCTATATGCAGGTTACACACTGACCCCAATTAACCCTGAGGGAACCCTAACAGTAGACACCGAAAAGGCATTAATTCAACTGCTGATGAAAATTTTGAGCGCTATTTTAGCATTATTAGGAGTGAATCATGAATTTAGAGAAACAATTATTAGAGTTGCTCAGTTTTATCAACACCGAGCAGATGAGCTCGATAGCAACACTCAGGGAGCAGGTTCAATCGCTGCATGTCACACAGCAGCAGATAATGAACGACCATCAGGTCTTGCTGACCATGGTGCAGCATTTGAACACGCATACCAGCGACAGCAACGTCTCTGCCGAGAACTCCATTCATCAGATGAGCGTTTCGCTCGAACAGTTGCAGGAGCAGGTTCAGACCTTGAGCGGCTCCGTAGAGAGTACGCAGAGGTCGGTGAGATTGCTACTCGAGGTCTTAGAATCATAATGGATAACCCTATATTAGCAGCCAAAAAAATTGCACGTTTCAGGATGAGGCCTGGAGCGTATGCATTAAAATCTCAGCACGAGCACTCTGGCCAGAGGACTGCACGTCATGAAATGGATTCAGATCTTTCTTTGTAAAATATTCTGAATGGCGTTTGTTTTTTATATTTGCGGAACATCATCAATACAAGATTACTTGCAATGTTTATCTTTATAAATAGCAATAATGAATATCTACCATTGATTTATAAAAACAACAAATAATAATAACTTTTTTTGGGAGGAGTATGTATGCTCCAGAATAGAATGTTAGCTTGGGGGGTTAGTGAGGGGCGGATTGCCAGTGAGCAAAAACCGATTTGGTTGTTGGACGAACTGATTGAGCAGGGTGATCAGTGGATCATCAATGGCGCCCCCAAATCTGGTAAATCGCTGGTCGCAACGCAGCTCGCATTGGCTATCGCCAGTGGAGGACAGTTCCTCAACTGGAGGAATCGAAATCCAGCACGAGTGTTGTATATGGATTTTGAGCTAAAAGATCGGTTGTTTTGGAAACGCTTTTTAACCATGACAGCACATAATAATGTGACTGACCAAACAATTGAGCGGAATTTTTTCCGGTGTGGTGATTTCCAGACAACGGATGTATTGGATCCTGTAGAGGCGAAAAAAATGATCTCCATCGTGAATGAGATCCAGCCTGACCTGATTATTTGGGATGTACTAGCCAGGATGCATACGGCGGCGGAAAATGATAATAGCATGATGGGCCAGGTGATGCGGTCCATCAGAAAAATAAGTCAGCCCGCAGCCCACATTGTTGTGCATCATGCAAGAAAATCCTCGCCAGGAGCGGAGGGTTACAACGCAGGCGCTGCTGGTATCAGGGGGGCATCATCCATTCATGGTGAGGCTGATGGCGTTATGTCACTAGCATTACGGGATGGGCAGGGGGCTAGATTCAGCCTCAGGTTTAGTTCGAGAGCGGTTGAAACTCCTGATGAGATTTTATTAAACCGAACAGAACATCTGATATTCGTCAGCGCGAATGATAGTGATAACAACACATTATTAACTTCCCTGAAAAAAGCTCTGAGTGGGCATACCTCAGTATCAGCAGCCGAGTTAGTGAACTCCTTTTGTGCGGAATTTTCCATACAGGAACGGCAGGCAAAAAACTATATCAGAAAATGCGTCGCAAATGCTTGGGTTCGGCGGGAGAGGAGGCCGGATAAAACGTATGAGTATATCGCCACAGATTTACTCACTGATGTGTCAGCCTAAGCACACAATATCTACCATCTGGATGCAAGCATGCAATGAACCTCTATCTATAAATAGATTGCATCCAGAATTACCCCCCTTACATATCCCCCTTTCATGCACAAGAGCGCCTAGTGCTGATTTTAGACATTGCATTTAAAATGCATTATGATGCTAAAATAAACAATTGAGCCTTTGTTTTCAAAATAAAATATGAATCACATTGAAAACAACTAGAACATGTCATTCAAGCATTGATGTCATTCTATATGCAGGAATTCGTCTGTTTATGTTCTGTTTAAGCCTCGTGTCTATTAAATCGAACGGCAAAAATGTTTTTATTTATATTGCTCTGCGAGCATATTATCCACATGTAATGACTACCGCATTAGCGATATTTACCATCCCATCCACATCCATTCTGTTTATGGGCATGTTATAGGTTAAATGTCGTTCAGCCAACACTCAAAAAGAGCAAAAAGCAACCAAGGGCAAAATTTGTACAATTATTTTTTCAATAAATAATCCCTTAGAAATCAATGACATGATCTTGATGTCCGCCTTGACAGTGGCAATCTCTCGGTTTACCGTGGGCTCATTCCTCGTAATTCACTAGCGTCCTACTGCGGAGAAATCTTATGGATGTTCAAATGACGGATGAAGAACTCATGGATAAAGCCGTTGATGCACTTGTCAATGCTTTTATTGTGATGTTTCGTTCGGTCGGCTATCCAGTCAGACCGTTGTATTACTCAGAAGGGGGGATCACCTTGGAGATCCGAGTGCCACCAACACTCCCTGATTTTATAATGAAAAAATACCCACGGTTTAGGGATGGATTCAGGGCGTGTCCATCAATAGAGTTGATCGGAATACCATATGAATGGCAGGGGTGTGGATTTTTCACAAAATTAGTTAATGCACTAGGTGCTGAGCCTAGTGTTGAGTGCGTCTGTATCTCATGCGTGACTAACGAGGTATTCTCACAGAAACTACAAAACAACCCTGAGTGGGAGCTTTTATATTATAGCGAATTATTTGATGTGAAAGGATTTTATAAGGTATTTAAGAGAGATTGACTATTCTAAGTTTCATTTCAACTACTTCATGTAGCGTCATCAAGCATGCTCGATAAAAGCTATTTTGTCAGCAGCAATCGTCAAGCGCACAAATATCTTTCTCCTATGCATTTTGCGGACCTACCCGTTGAGGTGTTGTTATAGCGCCGCAGGTGGCTCAATAATCGACTTTATGCAGGCACAGCATAGTCGGTAGCACCTTAAGTTAAAGGTTAGCCAGCGTGCGTTGCCGCATGCAATTGCATGCGGCATCTATTCCATTAGTTCAAGCCTACCTACCTATTTCATTGCAATAACATCAACGTCAGTCGGCAAGAGAGTAGTCCATAATGCGGAGATTAATACCGCGTGCAGGTATATATGAAAATATTAGAAAAATTATTATTAGGTTCATCTTCAATTATCTGTTGAATCATCTCAATAAGCCTGATAGCCTGTTGCTGAAATAGATTGCAGGGTGTTTTATGGATGAGGGATATAATAAAAAACTAATGATGGCCACTCAATCATTTAAAGATAGGGCATCAGGGAAAGCACTGCCGGATGGTGAAATGAATTCAGACAGGATATTTATCCTTAGCCCTACAGAACGGCGAGCCTGCTGCCGTGACATAGTGCCTGGAAACCAGCGGTTCTCGTTGAGCTCAAAGAAGCATGCCTGCTCAAAAAGACACATAGCAGCCCTATTTCGTATTGAGTTAATTGATTTTGAGAGTGAGTTTAGGAAAATTAATCGCCGCAAGAACATAAAACTAACCCAGCTCAAAGGAGGTGCTAACAGGGAATAAGTGTCACCTGCCACACACGAAGTTTTAATTTATTTAATTAAACACACAGGCGTTTCTATTTTTACGTCTGGAGCCTATTCACATCTTCCCTTGAAGGGAAATGGAGTAAATAATGAAAATTTTTGACGATCTTTTTAGGAGTATTGAAAAGCACAACGGCACTCGTTCAAGCGCTTTGCTTGCTCAAGCGATGGCATCTGCTTGCAGCGATCGCTACACTGTCTCATTAGCGTCGGTCTGTGCAGTTTTGGATTCTCAGAGTAAAGAGGTGTTTGACCGCCTGGTTCGGATTGCTCAGGAGCCCGATTTCTCCAATGCCGACCAGGACCGGGCCCTTGATAAGCTACGTGCTCTCGGTTTTATCGACTGAGTGAGGATCCTGATTACCCATTAATGATAGTCACATGGATCGATACTTTTATACACAGTTAGGGAAGGTGCTAACAAGTCACTTGGCACAAAAACACACCATTCTAAATTATTGATATTAAATGGCTAAACTTTTTAGTTTTGGCACATAGGGTACTTATTCGCACCTTCCCGAGGTATCAAGTCGATACAAAGAAGAGATGCCAACGAATCCTTTATGATAGAGCTCACTGACAGCAGTTTCAGTGAACAGGATCTTGTCATTTCAGCTATAGGTCTACAACCGAATCTATCCTTAGCGATGAATGCAGGACTGGCTGTTAAACGCGGAATTGTAGTAGATGATTACCTGAGAACATCGAGTGAGCACATTTATGCTCTTGGTGATTGCGTTGAGTGGAAAGGTGAATTGCGACCCTTTTTGCAGCCAATTGTTCTCGGTGCCAATGCATTATCTAAAACTCTGATTGGTAAGCCAACACCACTAACGCTTCCTCCAATGCTAGTGAAGGTAAAAACACTTCAATATCCTTTGCAGTTAGCTGGTAGAACCAAAGGTGCAGACCTTTCATGGCAGTTTAAGTGGAATAAAAATGGAATGGTCGCAGAAGCTCGCAGCGAGGATGGTGAAATGTGCGGCTTTGTCGTAGGTGGAGACCAAATGGGCGCTGCATTCCCACTTTTACGCCTTCTTTCTAGATGAATAATTGCTGGCTGAGCATATGCTCAGCCTTACTTAATTTCATAGGTTATTAAGGATAAAACATGTCGCTACTGCATAGTATACCCGCTCATTGGGTTGTTCGCCGTTCAACCCCATTTTTTACAAATGAAAACGTACCACAGGCTCTATTAACCCATCACAATACAGCTGCTGGCGTATTCGGTCAGTTATGTGTAATGGAAGGGACGGTAACATATTACGGTTTTGCTGATGAAACAGCAGAGACACCTGAAATTACGCTTGTAATCCGAGCCGGAGAGTTTGCAACCAGCCCACCTCAGTATTGGCACAGGGTTGAACTATCTGAAGATGCTAGATTCAATATCCACTTTTGGGCTGAAAACGTAAGCTCAGATAGCCCGCTCATTAAGACGAGAGAATAGACTACAATCTGGTCATCGCCACAAACCAGGCCAACTGCCCATCCAGATCAAAATAAACAACTGGAATGTTGTTTATGATTGGCTGTTTTTTCGATGGGGGTTGGCTAGATGAGTGGGATTGAAACCATAACCATGCTGAGTGGCTTGGTGTATCTGTTGTTGTTCCAGTGGCATGAGCGTTCAGGCTGGTCTTGGCAGCTGTTCATGATGCTAACCGCTGCTGTATGGTTGACGGTAGCAGCCAAGCCACCACTAAGTAGTTTAATCGTGCTTGCTGTCGCTATTGGCATGCTTTATAGATATAAATTAATATCCGCATTTTATGATTCAAGTGATCAACAACTTCGTAGTTTAGTTAGATATTTCTTAGTTATATCGTGGGGATTTGTAACAATACAGTATGGTGTTTATATTTTTCAACTCCACCAGGGTGACCTACCTTGGCTGTCTAGACCTGATATCGTAGATGGCTTTCTACCTATAGCGGGCGGTCTTGGCTTGCGGGCGTTGTTGAGTTTGGGCATTACTGATTACCACCACCCAGCGGCAACAATCACAGTCTTGGTTATTTCCTTATCTGGACTCATTTTAGGTCGTGCCTTCTGCTCATGGTTTTGCCCTCTTGGGGTTGTCGGTGAATGGCTGCATCATTTTCGAAATTTGCTGCTACCTGGTGAGTGGACTCCGCCAAAATGGTTAGACCTACTGCTCAAGTCTCAGAAATTTCTAGTTCTATCATTTCTGATGTTCATAGTTATTCTTGCTGTTCCAAATGTCGCACTGCCAGGGTACTTGATGAGTCAGTTTCACCAAGCTGCTGACATGAAAATGGGAGCCTTCTTTTTCAACTTGAACTTCATATCAGGTATTTTTGTTGTCTGGGTATTAAGTGTCACGATGCTTTTCAAGCAAGGTTTCTGTAGATACCTATGCCCTTATGGTGGATGGCTTTCCTTGTTGGGGCTTCTGACACCATTACGTATTCGCAGGTCTTCCAGCAGCTGTTTACGAAGCAAGGGATACGATTGTGATAAATGCAGTAGAGCATGTCCATCAAGGATACAGGTTCATGAACTTATATCAGTCAGAAATATTGAGTGTACAAACTGTTTAACTTGTATCTCTGCATGCCCAAAACAAGCTAATGCGATTCATTTTGGTACTGCGAATAAAATGGTTTCAGCAAAAAATCTGCTTACAATGTTGTGTGTTTTACTTCTCTTAATGCCATTGTTTGCTCATATTGTTTTCGATTTTTGGACAAGCAACACACCATTAGAACAACGCCGTTATCTATTGGATATTCTGCCGAGTCTTTCACATTAGAGTTGATGTCTTATCTCACAAAAGCATAAATAATCAACATTGATGAAATAAGGTGTATCCAGGTTAGGTTGCGATAGTTGGTATATGAACTTAGATAGCGTTAGGGTATATGTATTCAATGGATAGAATCACTATATACCTAACGCATATCATGGTTAGGTAAGTTACGCCACATATAGTTCTCGTTAATATATGCTGGATTTGATTTTAGTTTTGATAGTGCTTCATTGATATCAGATATGACTTTATCACCCCACTCGGTTTTCGGTGCGGCAACATAAGTTGATATTTCTTTTGGCTGTCCAGCTATCGGAAGAACTTTGAACTTCCCTAGATAAGCCTTTTTATTTAAATCAGATACTGTTGATGAGCCATACCCAAACTTACGTTCTGTGTAATAGATAATTTCCTCTGGGTATGCAATGGTAAAACCATTTACATCTTTTAATAGCATATCCAGGACATTACCCATCGGAGCATTGAGCGAGTAGTTAACTCTCTTATTTGTTTTATCTTTAATTGCGAGGTCAAATTTACTTCCATAAGAACGAGATGCTATGAAATAGCCAAGTTTATCCTTCGATTGAATCAACCGAAGCAAATCAACACCGTCTCCATCAATTATATACTGCTTATAAGTGTTAAGCTCACTGGATGGTATGATTACATGTGGTGCAGTTGATAGTGTTTTATGAAAAGTAGAAAATGTTTGATACTTCTCTCTTTCAGGCGTTTTTAGCATGTTGCCACAGACAACTTTTTTCCCTTGCTGCATCATCCGTTGAATTCTGGCAATATTCGACCATATTATTACATGGTTATACTGAGGTAATTCAGCTCTTATCATTGCGTCAGTAACATCAACCACACCTCTACCTGAATAGCTGCCATCTTTTATATAAAGTGGAGGAATGTCATACTGAGCCCAATGTATGGTCTCTTTTGCAGTTACATCGACAGATATAATAAAAGAGATGAGTATTAGAAGAATCCTTTTCATGGCAATTTCACCTCTCTATTATATTGATATAAACCATAGTGCGGCGATTAGTCAGCAACACTAACATCTTCACAAGAAAATATTGACATACGTATGCGCTTTTGTAAACCTACTAATAACGCAGAAATTTCTGGTTTTCTGTATCGTCAAGGATGGTGCTGAACGTTGATACGCCGAACTCTCCCGCTTGTCGCCATACACGGCAGCATGAGGCTTGATTGTTGCTGTCCCATAGAGCCCATAGAGCCCATAGAGCCCATAGAGCCCATAGAGCTTGTACGCTATGTGGCGTGCTCTTGAGATCAAGTGCTGTCAGTCAATGGTTAGATAAAAAATGGTTTTCAGGTGAGAACCACACCTACACAATCAGTATTTGAAAATCATGGAATTTTGATATATGAACTATATTTTCGCCTTAAATCATCAATATCTTTTTTTGCTTTCCTTTCTTTTTCCTCTAGTGCTTTTATCTCATTTGATTTTTCTTTCAACAACTGCTCAAACATTACTTTAGCCTACTCTCTTGATTTAATATCCACGATGTTTGCCAAGTCTTTAGATCTTTCTGTTAGAGCATCTTCTCGTTCTTGTAATGAGATGAGGCTATCATTTAGATTTTTCTGTATTAGATCTAAGGAAGATGAACGCCTGCATATTTCGGCTTCACCAGCATCAAGTTGAGCCTCTTTGGCTTTAATTGTTCTATTTATATCATCAACCTGTAAATAAAACTCAGCCTTAAGTTCATCTAAATTAAGAAGGTCGCTTAGTAAAGCTTGCTTTTTATCAATTTCATCTTGTATATGATAGAGACGGTCTTTCAATTCCATTTCAAAGATTCTGTATTGGTCTTCCAATAGGATTATCTTTTCCTGCGCCTCTAAAATGGACGACTCTTTTTCTTTTAATACTCTCTCCCATCTTTTTAAAATTGCGTTAGCCTTGCCTTCTGCATGCCGAGACTGTTGAATTACTCGCTGCATATCACTTAGCTCAGATTGACTCGTATTTTTTATCGCGTTGTATTCTGCATTAAGCCTTTTAACCTCTGCATGATGCTTTGCACTCAAAGATGAATACTGATTCTGTAAAGATAGTAACTGCTGTCTATTGTGCGTATACATAATTTCGGAGAAGCTGCCAACAGGGGCCACAGACACCCATTTTTTTGGGCATTTTTTTAGATAATCTCTTATCTCTTCTTTTGAGATTATCTCTCCTTTCACACGAAATCCACTAAGGTCAAGTTCAACGCAGGTTGCATTAATCCTTTTTAATTCTTTAATTTTCCCTCGATCACAAAAGTGCGTAACTGCAACTTCGATGAGAACCTTCTCTCCCTCGATGAACCCAATTACATCAGGGATTACTCTACCCTCATAAACCTCACATGCCATCTCATCAAAGGATATATTTTGATGTATTGGATTTATAGTTCCAATAGGCAGTAGCAACTGCCTGTCAGTTGCTAAAACCTCTTTAGCTAGGATATGTATTTCCGTTTCCGGCTTCCAGGTACAGGAGTTCTGTTCGATTGAATTAGGCTCATGAGCAAAATAATGGGCTTTAATTTGCCCTTTCATTGCCCAGACAGCGCCCTGACAACCGATGCATGTGCAATTGCATCCTTTACCACTAACAACGTCTTTGACATCAACAATATGACCTTTGTCATCAAGGGCGCGAGTCATCAGGATTCTTGCCATCTCTATCCTACCCACAAGTGGATCTATGTATAAAAGCGCATCAGTTTATTCAGTTAAATTGGATGCTTTAACTACATAAGTACTTACAACACTTCCATGAAAAATCATACACTTACATTTAATTGTTTTGAACTTCATCAAATTCCAATTGGATTTAGACGTATGACCACTCCCCAGGTGAGCTCATTGGGCTTTAGAGGATGCGTGGGAATGGGCTGGTAATCAGGGAGGGGTGATGGATACAGTATGGTGGAAGGCTCTGAAATTGATACCAAAGGAAGGGCGCACGAAAGTAGCGTAAACAAGACACCGATTTGAGGTCGGTGTCAGGTGATAACTAGAGCTATACACCCACAATGTTTATTTGTTCATAGTACAGTCTTCGCTCATATAGGTGCTAATGGAACCATCACTTTTCATGTCTTTTATTATTAGCGCCAGTTTTTCTCCTAAAGTTTTGTGGCGCTTGTTTAAATATACATAATTTTGCAATGTGTCGACTATTCCGGCAGAATAAACCAAACCGAATTCTTTGTTGTTTTTTTGTAAAGTCTCATATACTCCTTTGAAAACTAAAGTTTGCTCTACGAACACATCAGTACGGCCTCGAATTAATTTTTTTAATCCTTGTTCAGTGGATGTTATGTCACTTAGCAATGAGGAGGGTACTACTTTAGTTAGTTCTTTTTCAGCCCTCTTCGCTCCACGTCTAAATTCAACTCTCAGGCCATATAAACCAAGTTCATTCCAATGATGAAACTTTAGCGTTTTTTTAGTAACGTATGTTTCATAAGTTACTAAAAAATGTGGTTCATTAACTCGGATTAAATTTGTTGTTTGTGATTGGTATTCAGACGATCTATGAATTTCTCCGTCTACTTCACCACGTTCAGCCATTAGTGGCGCTCTTCCACCAGGGACTGCTAGATATGATAATTTATATCCAAGCCTTGAAAATGCTTCGCTATATATTCGATGAAGCCAACATCCATACATCGAGTTATACGTATCCTCAGAACTAACGAGAGTAATATTATTGGCATTGGCATTGGCATTGGCATTGGCATTGGCATTGGCATTGGCATTGGCATTGGCATTGGCATTGGCATTGGCATTGGCATTGGCATTGGCATTGGCATTGGCAGATTTTAACATGCCAACTAATAATGTTAGTATGATGATTATATTTCCTGATAGTGTCATTTTCATCATAAAATACTTATTTTTGTTGTATGGCTTAAGTATAGCTCTTCTTACAGAACTTGTTTTTATATATCATATGTAGACCTGATTATCCATGATTAGCAGTCACCACGAACTATACTGATCTTACGTACAGTTATCGAGGTGCGAGATCATGGCCAAAAGCAAAGCCCAATTCCAGAAAGGCTACAGCCTGTTTGAGTTTCTCAAGGACTATGGCACTGAGGCTCAGTGCGAAAACGCGCTGTTCACTTGGCGTTTTCCTAACGGCTTTGTCTGCCCTGAATGTGCCAACAAGACCTGTTGTCGCCTGAGAAGGCGGCCACGTGTGTGGCAATGCAATCACTGCCGTCACCAGATGTCATTGACTGGAAACACGATTTTCGCAAACACCAAGCTCCCACTGACCAAGTGGTTTCTGGCAATGCACCTGTTGTCACAAACCAAAACAGGCTTGTCAGCGATGGAGCTAAAGCGCCAGTTGGGCGTCAAATATGACACCGCCTGGATGCTCAAGCACAAGCTGCTGCAAGCCATGAAAGAGTCCGATGACAAGCAGCCCATCAGCGGCATCATTCAGCTCGATGATGTCTACTGGGGTGGCGAGCGCCGTGGTGGCAAACGGGGTCGGGGCGCGGCAGGCAAGACGCCGTTTGTGGCAGCAGTGGCCCTGCACAAGGAAGGACATCCAATCAAGATGCGGATGACGGTGGTCGATGGTTTCAAAACCAAGTCCGTTGCTGATTGGGCAAAACGGCATATTGCCAGTGGTAGCGCGGTGATATCCGATGGATTGGCCTGTTTCAAAGCGGTCAAGGAGGCCAATTGTGAGCACCTGGGTGTTGTCACCGGGGGCAACCTGGACTGGCTGGATCATCCGGCATTCAACTGGGTAAACACGATGATAGGAAATGTGAAAAACTCGCTGCGGGGCAGTTGCCATACGCTCGGAGCGAAGCATTTACCAAGGCATCTTGCGGAATACTGCTTCCGGTTTAATCATCGTTTTGACCTCAAGAGCATGTTGGTTGAATTGGGGCATGCAGTCGTGGCAAGCCCTCCGATGCCATATCGGCTCTTGAAGCTGGCTGAGGGTCATGGGTAATCAGGTAGCTAATTGATTAAATTCACGATCTTTTTCTGGGATCATGAAGGGGCAAAAATCGCTTTACGGGTCTGATGGCGCTTGCTGCTGAATTTACTGTCGGCGAAGATGATTTGATGACCCATTATGTCACGCTGCGATAGAGATCTAGATGGAGATCACGATCTCAAGGTATTATTCGCATCATCGATTAAACAGATGTTATGCTACAAAAAGTCAACGCAGTACCGATAAGGACAAGATATGAACGATGTAACACTATCAGTTCAACGGTTAGCTTCATACAGAGAAGCCATAAAAAAAATTAAACAAGGCAAATGTTCCTTATCTTTCCCGCAGGATACCAACATAGAATCCATTCTCGATTTTGAATCTGATTTTGTTCAGTTGGCTGCCTGGCTTGATGCCCGACTTGATGGGTTTAATAAAATTCAAGAAATATCCACTGAAATCAGTAAAGGCAGTGTTCTTGATGAGGTTTTAAATCGCATATATGACACATTTCATGAAATAATACCTTACGATAGGATCGGCTGCGCATTAATATCTGATGATTATGAGCGGGTTTTCGCTCATTGGACAAAAAGCAATTACCCAGAAAAAGTAATGATCAAAAAGGGATATACTGCTTTTTTAAGTGGTAGTAGTTTAGAGGGGATACTAACCACGCAACAACCCCGCATTCTTAACGACCTGCAACTATATTTAGCTGAAAACCCTAACTCATTATCAACTAAATTAATAGTTGCTGAAGGCATTCAATCAAGTTTAACCTGCCCGCTCATTGCAGATGGTAAGCCTATCGGTTTCATTTTCTTCTCTAGCAAAGAAAAAAACACATACATTGATGCCCACCAAAAAATATTTATTAACCTTGCAAGGCAAATATCATTTTTAGTCGAAAAAAGCCGTCTTTATCAACGCATCTATGACATAAACAATCAGTTGGTAAATGCATTGGCGCAACTCAAAGAGCAGTCTTCTCGGGATGCACTTACTGGTGTTTTTCATCGGGGCGCTATAATGGAATTCCTAAAAAACACCATCGAAAAAGACACAAGAAAAAAACAGCCTACTACTGTAATACTTGCTGATATAGATCATTTCAAACATGTCAACGACACATATGGTCATGTTGCTGGTGATACAGCGCTGAAGGAGGTCAGTAAAAGTTTAACTAACCACTTAAGGAGTCATGATTGTGTTGGGCGTTATGGTGGTGAGGAGTTTTTAATTATACTGGGTGAAACCAATGCCACAGATGCTCTGTTAATTATAGAGCGTATCCGTCAAGCAATTTCTGATCTAAAGTTTGAAAGGAATGAAGGCAATTTTTCTGTCACCATGAGCTTTGGTATTGCCTGTTCAGATAATACCTCACATATAAAGACTGAAGAAACATTACTACTAGAAGCGGATAGTGCTTTATATCATGCAAAAAACGAAGGTAGAAATCGTGTATGTATCGCATAAAAAGATTTAATTTGGCTTGAATAGTGAGAATCGGCATCTCACTGGGGAGCGAGGTGCCGTTGGTCCGTGGAGGATTGATCTGTGATCATCTAGTTACTTATGGACACAAACCTGATTTTTACCCGCATGCTTGGCGGTATACATCGCCGAATCAGCGGTATTTACCAGTTGGTCGGCAGATCTTTCATCATAAGGGTGATGCATCGAAATTCCGATACTCGCGCTGATGGTGGCGGTTACTGAATCGAGTTGTATCGGGTGCTGAAGGGTCTCCAGTATTTTTTGTGCCAACATATTGGCATCGGGAATACCGTGCTTAATGTTTTCCAATATTACAGTGAATTCATCCCCGCCAAGGCGAGCGGCAGTATCTGTCTGCCGAATACTAAATAGCTGTTCTGAGGTGTCCTGACAAGATCGGACAGTCCCGGATCAAGCAGCCTGAGCAGTTCTCCAATACCTCTTGTTAAACTCCGCCGGGCTGACATTGCCAAGTCGTGAATGCCGACGCTGGCGGTTGTAAAAAATCTCTATGTATTCCTGAATCGCTGCCTTGGCCTCCGCTCTCGTCTCGAATCTATGGTGGTGAACCAGTTCATTTTTAAGAGACCCCCAGAAGCTTTCTATCGGGGCATTGTCGAAGCAGTTCCCCTTGCGTGACATGGAGGTCTGCATGCCAAATTGTACCTGGAGAGCCCGGTAAGCCTTGGCACAGTACTGACTGCCCCGGTCTGTGTGATGAATAAGCCCAACGGGTGGCCTCTTCTGCTGCACAGCCTGAAACAGCGCCTGACTGACCAACCCGGTGGTCATTCGCTCTCCCATCGCATAACCCACTATCTCACAGGTAAACACATCCTTGAGACCAGCCAGATAAAGCCAGCCTTCGTCGGTGGCGATATAGGTGATATCACCGGTCCAGACTTCGTTGGGCTTCGTCGGCGCAAAGACCTGACCAAGGAGATTCTCCGCCACGGGCAGGGAATGAGCAGAATGGGTTGTCGCCTTGAATTTGCGCTTTTGTTTGCAAGACAACCCCATTTCACGGCGCAATCGCCCAATCCGGTCCCGCCCAGCGTAAAATCCTTCGGCGGCCAACTCAGCTTGTAAACGCGATGCGCCATAGGTCTGGCGCGTCTTGCTGTGAGCAGCCCGAATGGCGACCTTGAGTCGTTCATCTTCTTGTTGGCGCTGTGACGGTGGACGCTGGCGCCAGTGGTAGAAGCCCGCACGAGAGACCTCCAGCACACGACAGATAACGGAAATGGGATAGATGTCCTGTTGGTTGGCTATCCACGCGTACTTGGCAGTGACTCCTGAGCAAAGTACGCGGCGGCCTTTTTTATGATGTCGCGCTCCATGTTGGCTTGTGCGAGAGCTTTGTGAATGCGGCGCCGTTGTGGTCGTGGCAGAGGTGGTAGGATAGGCATCAACTCAGTCCTTTGGGTGTGGCTTGTTTTGTTTAGCGACTAATCAGATCGCACAAACTGGACTGAGTTCCCTTCCTCCGGTGATCTACTATTCGGAACAGCTATTTAGAGCTTATCTGACCCCATACAAGACAGATTTTTGTGTTAAGCAGTTTCTCCAAGTGCCTTTGCATCGGTCAGATAGGAGCTACAACTGATCACAACCATTTAAGTTGGAAACTGGCAGATCAAAGTATTCAATGAGTTAACGATACCAAATGTGACATTTAAGTTGGAAACTCAAAAGTAATACTACATCTGCTCCGTGAGCAAACAGGACATTTAAGTTGGAAAACAGGCTCTATTTGACGTGATGGGGAGGGTGCGAACAAATCCTTGACACGAGATCATCAGATTTTCTTAGTACCATGGATGAGAACCAACGTGAGCCATCAACTGACCTTCGCTGACTACGAGTTCAATGGCAAACACCGCCAGACCCGCAAAGAAATCCCCCTTTTGTTCGGATCTCCCTAATTTATCAAAGGCTATGCACATACACATTTTCAAGAATACTTGTCGCGTGAAAAATAAAAATCACTGGCGATAGATTTAAAATTACTACCGTTAGCACTGCCCCATAGACAGCATCATTTATTATTACCCTGGATGGACATATATTTTTCATCTAATTGTGCAGAGAATCCAACTATTAATGATTTCAGCCCGAAATGGAAGGCCGTTTCAGCAGTGGTTCTCGTCTGAACATTAAATGCCTCCTGTAATAATGGTGGCACAGCGTCCATCACTGTATTGTATTCTGTCGGGTTTGTGGCTTGCTCTTCCAATACTGCACCCAGCGTAAAATGGCTGATAGATTGCAGAATGAAAAGAGCCTCCTCGACCGAAAACCCTGCATCGCATAGACAGCGTAGTTGCGCCTCTGCTTGTTCAAACTGGGGGGGCGTAGGAGAGGTCCCTATGTGCAATCGGGCTCCATCACGATGGACCAATAATGCTTTACGGAAACTCAGAGCATTTTCCTGGAGAAACTGCTGCCAACTCTCAGTCGGTAACGGTACTGAACGGGTGTGATGCTTCGCCAGTATTGCCTCTGAAAGCATGTTCATAAGGGTCTGCTTGTTGCGCACGTGCCAATACAGAGTCGGTTGCTCAATTTTGAGGGACTGCGCCAGCTTACGCGTAGTCAGGCCCTCTAGCCCTTCTCTGTCCAGCAGGGTGAGCGCCATTGAAATTACGTCGTCCAAGCTTAGTCGTGCCATCACTATCTCCTTTCGCTGTTGACAATCTATCACTGATAGAGTTACTTTTCAAACCCTATCACCGATAGAGAGCGTTAACTATGAACCGCACTGTGATGATGGCACTGGTCATCATTTTTTTAGATGCCATAGGGATTGGCATAATTATGCCTGTCTTACCGGCGTTATTACGGGAGTTTGTTGGAAAGGCTAATGTTGCGGAGAACTACGGTGTTTTATTGGCGCTGTATGCAATGATGCAAGTGATTTTTGCCCCTCTTCTCGGCCGCTGGTCAGATCGCATAGGTCGTCGCCCTGTATTATTACTTTCACTTTTAGGTGCAACACTGGACTACGCATTAATGGCAACAGCCAGCGTAGTGTGGGTGTTGTATCTGGGACGCTTAATTGCTGGTATTACCGGTGCGACTGGAGCTGTTGCAGCCTCAACAATTGCCGATGTCACACCTGAGGAATCCAGGACACATTGGTTTGGTATGATGGGTGCCTGTTTTGGTGGCGGTATGATTGCTGGACCAGTCATTGGTGGTTTTGCAGGTCAACTTTCGGTACAGGCACCGTTTATGTTCGCTGCTGCCATTAACGGGCTGGCATTTCTGGTCTCCCTATTCATTTTACATGAGACCCATAATGCTAATCAGGTTAGTGACGAGATAAAGAATGAAACAATCAATGAAACCACATCCTCCATACGCGAGATGATCTCCCCATTATCGGGATTGCTAGTTGTCTTTTTCATCATTCAATTGATTGGCCAAATCCCTGCAACATTATGGGTTTTATTCGGAGAAGAGCGCTTCGCATGGGATGGCGTAATGGTCGGTGTTTCATTGGCTGTGTTTGGGCTTACACACGCTCTGTTTCAAGGACTTGCTGCTGGTTTTATCGCTAAACATTTGGGAGAACAGAGAGCTATCGTGGTTGGCATCTTGGCTGATGGCTGTGGCCTACTTTTATTGGCAGTCATTACGCAAAGCTGGATGGTTTGGCCAGTTGTGCTGTTACTCGCTTGTGGTGGCATAACTCTTCCCGCTTTGCAGGGAATTATATCTGTTCGTGTCGGTCAGGTAGCACAGGGACAATTGCAAGGGTTGCTGACCAGTTTGACACACCTCACGGGTGTAATCGGTCCACTTATTTTTGCATTTTTGTATAGTGCAACCCACGAATCTTGGAATGGTTGGGTGTGGATAGTTGGATGCGGATTGTATGTAGTTGCACTGACTATACTGAGGTTTTTCTATCCCGGCAGGGCAGTCCACCCGAAAAATCAGAGCAATTCACAGCCATTTCTTTAAATGGTAATGGTAACTGAATGCCCCCAATTCCTAGACGTGAAACCGACCGTTGCACAGCATCAGAAATTGTGAATGTAACACATTGGACTACTACGAGAACCTACAATGCAAGCCATATTATTTGAGTAGTATTAACGCTACTCCATAACGACTGTCGCCATACTGAAAGTATGGTAAACAGAATAAAGAACTGTCCTCCACAATTGCAAGCCACCATGCCAATCTGTCAGCGCATAATGCCCATTATGTTTAATTGCAGTGTTTGCTTAGCAAAATGGTCACTTCGCAGCCAAATAGTAAATTAGCGCCAGTTTTACACCCTCAGCCGAAGCTAGTCTGGGCCTGATTAGCGTGAAAGTTTATGACAAATCGCTGGTGAGTTTGACTCAGCGAGGAGGCCACTCTGATTTACTCCAAGAAAAGCCATCAAGCGGGTATTTTGATCGGTTTAACTCAATGACCCACCCGCTACCGGCAGACGCGAACGCCAGTTGATAGCCCTGCTCGGGCGAGATGCCAGACGGCAAAGCGGAGACTGAGCGAAAGCTTTCGTCATCAGATGACACCTCTCACCGGTTGACACACGCCTGCGTTGCCGATGCCAGAACCTAATCGGCTCAAAAAGGCCTAGATAATGAGCCGATTAACGTCACTAATCGGCTCATCGCCAAATCAGGTCCTGATTCGTCACAAAAGCGCCAACGCTTTCGTCGACGGCCAACGAAGTGCGCCAAACTAGGTGAGATCCCAATGAACTCTTGAGTGATGGATTACATTGGGCCCGACAACGTTCACGACCATCATCAACAGAGCCCATATGGAGACAACTGGCTACATGAATCGTGCTAACCACGCTCTCACCGCTAGCAGTTCATCTGTGACCGATGTTCTTGCATCCCTCGATATGCCTCGCAATAGGCTGGCGGCTCATCAGCACATTGTTGCCGGAGTCTCCCCTGAGGTCGTCATCAAGTTGGTTGCCCTGCTAGGGTCGGACACTCGTACTGTTTGTGCGATGATCGGCATTCACCGTGATGAGTTGAGTCGCCAAATCAGGCGGGGAGTTCACCTATCTCCCGCTCAGGGAGATCGCCTCTACTGGGTTGTACTAGCGCTGGAGGCTGTCATATCCCTGTACAACGGCGATATTACCAAGTCATTACGATGGCTCACTCGACCAGCCTGGGGATTTGGGGGTGAAAGGCCCGCTGAGGTGCTCACCTCACCGATGGGCGCTCAGGCGGTTATCGACCTTGCAGGAGGAATTGAACACGGCGTCCCTTATTGATTCACCCGTACATGTCATCGTTTATACCAGAACGACCCCTTTCAACCGCTTGCAGCGTGTCGAATCGCCCGCTTAAGCCCAAACGAATCCATTAACATGAATGGCCAGTATTTCCGAAGCTATTTTGACGCAATCAAAACTCAAGGTGACGAAGCTCTTCGTAGTCAAACTGCCCATCCCTGAGGAGATGAATGATGACCTCGCCTTGATCTAGTTCAAGCGCATTTAACATGTTCTCAAGGACCCCGCAGGTATAAAAAGTCATGCCATTTTCCCCATCAAATGGCAGCCAGTAATCATTACCAGATGACTGTTTCCATACTAGAAAGTCACCCTGTCTTGCTATCGTTGATAGGGTTCCAGTTCCGCTGGAAAGTCGCCATCTGTCATCTTGTCGCCAAGATGCAAATATTTTGAATACGCCAACTCGCTCCTCCTTTTCATCTGGTGGGATACGCAATACCACCCACCCCTCTGGTGTAACTTTCATACCACGGCTCCTTTCATAGCGCAGGATAAATTAGGTTCTTGGACAACCTGCTGTGACGGGCAGAATGCAATTATTCCCATGCAACACGAGAGTATCTGTTGTCTGATTGCCGTTGGGCGCAGGCTGGCACGCTCCTGCGTGAGCCGACGGGTCTCAATCGCTTCATCGTTAGATAAGCTCCTGATTTCCTTCAACTCGCCCAAAGTGGTCCGGATCGGCGGGTTGATAGTCTTCCGCGAACAGGTTTTGCAACCGATGAGCCTGCCTCAGGTTTGCCAACGCTTCGAAAAAACAGGTTTCGCAAAGATGCACCTGATATTGCGCACCATCGTGCTGCGAACCATACCCCCAGCGCGCTGCCAGCGTGCCGAACTCCTGCGTACCAATGGTGGTTGTCGTGCTACTGCCACAGACATCGCAGAGAATATCGACGACCTGCGTGGTGGGGACGATGGCTTCGACTTTCATGGCAATACTCCTCGTGTTGACCCCTGACAGCCGTGCCTATATCGACGGCAACCATCAGGGTTTGGCATGCTGGGCTGCGTAAGCAGCGACAAGTCGCACAGCCAGCGCATAGCTGAGCGGTAATCTAGCTTTGTATTTCCTGAGCCAATCCGGTTTGCCAAGCGCACGCTCCAGGGCTGACAATGATCTTGCCTGTGCGGCCAGCTGCCCAAGTCGTGCAGCCAGTTCCAGATCCCGTTGTGCCCAATCCACGCTGGGATGGTGAACAGCCCGTTTGGGAGCGGGCAACTGCTGATACAGCCAGACGCGATCATGCTGATAGAGCCAGCTGAATGCCGTTCGGCACGCCTGCTCGATGACACCGCGACTGGCATGGACATGCTGTGCCAGATATGTCGTCAATGTATCGCGGTGCTCACGCAGCTTGCGCACTCTGCCCAAATGCCGCCGCCAATCAGACAACCCCTGATGGCTCTGAATGATGGCTTCGACCGCACCGACTGAGACGCCATGGCAATGGGCGATCTGCTGTCGGCTTACCCCCATGAACGCCTGCCGCCATATCCCCTGCGCCACTGCCGCAGTGATGCGCTGGATTCGGTGTTCGACGGGGTGGTTGTGTCGCAACGCGAGTTGCTTGATATAACCGACACTGTAACCGGTGTGGCGGGCGATCTGGCGCATGGAGAGCGGCTCTGCCAACCACCTTAGCACTGCTCGCTCGGCGGCTTGCGCGTCACGCGCTGGCGGCACAGGCAACACCTGCTGCGCCTCGATGGAGAAGAACTCCGCTGGGCTGCGACTCACAAACGCCATCAGCATCACATGTTTCAGGTAGTGGTGACTGCGGTCACCGTGCACCAGCCCCGAGACGTATCGATAGTTGGCCAGTCCCGGCGGCACTATCGGCGTTATATCGGCAAACAACCCCTGCCAGAACTCCGTCATGGCCTGCAACAGGGCCTGGCTGCGCAGATGGCCTCGGGCCGTCAGATAGCCCTGTTGCCCGAGCCATCGCTGGTACAGCTCCGCTAGCGACTCCGTTGGTGACTGGACGCACAGATGCCGATGCAGAGCGGTGATATATGCAGAGAGATAGATTTCATGTGCGGATGGTCGTGATGGTTCACAGGGTATCGCGGGATCCGGCAGGAACAATCGGCGGTCGATGCCGCCTGCACCGGCCACCAGGGTATGCAGACGCAGCTGGTGCGTTTCACAGGCGGTGACCCCGTACAGTTGGTGCGCCGTATGCCAGTAGCCGCAACCCACGACCTGTTCATCCCCCCGCAGGCAGGCGGGACACCATTTAAGGCAGACACCGCCAAAATGTAGTTTGCTGGCGGCCTGCCCTGACAGGGCGATGATCCCCCTCCCCTCACCCAGCATGGCGGCCGCTAGGGCGTGGACTTGGGATTGCTCGTCCAGCGCGAAGGCATAGAGCGGGAAGCCCGTGCCATAGTGCAGCAGGTATTGCGGATCCACTCCAGCAGCCTGGGCAGTAACCTCAATATGGCCTGGCAATACCGGATGCAACCGAATGGCAGGACGATGGAACAATCGTTCACAGAAGCGGTTTCGGTCACTGTAGGCAGAATGTACGAAACACTGGCTAACCCAGCTGTAGGCTGATTCGCCAGGAATATAGGTTGGGCTCACTGAGGTCAACACCGCTCACCCCTCAGATCCCAGGAGCCCTACCAGATCGATACCTGCATGCTGCAATAGCAGAAGGTGGGCCAGAGGATGCAACGGATCTCGGGCTGACTGCTCATGATAGCCCCGTGCATTACGCAGTTGGGGGGGTAACTGCCAGCCCTGACCGATCCGTCCAGAGTTGATGAAATACGCAGCCAATGTCTGGGGATCGCTCTGCGCATCCATCTGCTTGAACCACATATTGATCGCTTTAATACTCTTGACCGTGCGCATCGCCTCGCCCGATATCCCCATCGAATCACTCACCAACTGGGTCAGCGAGCGTAGGGTAAGTGCGCTGGCGGAATGGGCCAATACCAGCGACGCTAACTCGATCTCGCGCATCGGCTCGGTAAAATGACCATCATATCCCCCCACCCAGTGGCCGCACTGTGAGCAGAGGTTATCGTAGGGAGGGATGGGTTGTTCCGACAACAGCGTGGCGGTAAAACCACAGCCTGCGCAGCACCCGGACAAGCCGAGTTGATGTCGATGACAATGAAACACCCCTGGCAACTGATGATCCCGGTGGTAATACGGCATGCCATGGATCTCGTGATCTTCTGCGATACAGCCTGCGCACCAGCGCCAGTGTCGGTGCTGTATATTATGTTGGCCGGTCACCCTCAGCCGGAGCGGCGTATGACCCGCCAACGCTGCCACCACGCTCCCTTGCTCGTGCGGAGTCAGGAAGGGGGCTAAATAATTGCCGACAGAGTGATCCTGCCACGCACGTTGAACGTCTCGTGCCCGAAACTGGGTATCGAGGGTAGGATCGTCGGGGTGACATAAACGGTGAGGGCGGATTTGTGGGCTGCTCAGCCCCAACGCCCGGGCCGTTGCTGTAAACGTTCCGTGCGTGCTCAACACATGCATCCGGCCTACCACCGCCCCCAGATGTTCGCCCGGTAGCAACTCCAATCGATGCAGGATCATTTCGGCTTACCTGTATCCAGGTGATACCCAAGCTGGCCTAACAATAATTCCGGCGATAACTGTTCCAATGTTTTCTGTTGTTTTACATCTATTTTCTGCGACTTATTGCTGAGCTTAACATCACCTTGCAGCAGATGAGTTCCAGACTGTGGTTGCACCTGCTGAGCGACCTCATGACCACTCGCCACCGATTCCAGTATGAGCATCGGTGAGAGATCCTCAAATTGGTAATAGGCACCATTACGCAATGCGGTCAGCGCAGGATTGAGTATTCTAAAATCGCGATTAAAGCAGCGATCCAATGCAGCTATCGAGAGATCTTGATCTTGAGGTTTCAAATGGGTCAGATACGAAAGCGTGACCCGCACTAGGCTAGTCGCAATAGCTGGAATACCTGCGCTTAAATAATGAATGTGCTGGCGCAACACGTCTTCCGAGGTTGTCTGGTTTTTCAGCAATCTAGTCTGGCAGATCAGGCGAATAAAGCGGTGCCAAAATGAGCTTTCGAGGTCACAACTCACCAATTGCATAGAACCATTTTTGGTCGCTCGGCGAGTGAGCGTCATCTCGCTTTCAAATAATTTCATCGTGGCCAGCGTCCCGACAAACATCAGTGGTATACCAACTCGATTGAATAATTCCTCCAGAAATTTCATGGTGGTTTTTTCGTTGTTGCTGATCACCTCACTCTTGGCCGACTTGGCCAGATTCTGTGCTTCGTCGAGGATCAACAAACCAACCCCATGGCTGATAAACGCCTTTTGCACCACCGAAATCAATTCATTGACAGATCTACCTCGATGCGCATGACTGTAATCCTCGCCAGTGACTGCATCCAGCGATTCCAACAAGTTCAGTAGTAATGCCTTTTGGCCACGGCGATCATGTACCTCGATATACAGATAGGTCACCTGTATTCTGTTAATAACAAACTCGTTGCCATGGTGATCCGTATAATCACCATGCTCTATCGTCTGTGGGATCTGCCTGCAAATCTGCTTTACCATCGTGGACTTTCCACGTCCACTCAGTCCCAGCAGTAACAGGCTGTATTGAACCGACAACTCCAGTTCCAATACATGTGCAGCCTTCCACGGTTCAGCCTTATCACGATCAATCGCAGCTAATATCCGACGTACATCAGCCCCAACTGGGTTGCGTCGAACATACCCGGCCTCGATCATCCGTCGCATCTGGTCGTATAAACGGTACGCCTCATCTGGAGATGTATAAACCGCCGCCAGTTGGTCAATGGCAGTACGGATAAAATATGAATGTAGCGATTCATCTACCCCGCTAAGATCTAATTCATAGTGAAAAGGAATCTCACAGTTCGCATAAAACTGTGCCGAAGAGAGTGGCATACCTAACCCCTCAATATAGGGATTACCACGATAACTCACATTGGGGTGTGCAAAATATTTCGGTTCCGCCATGGTTACTTTTCCTGAACTGTGAATATTGTTGGATCAGTGAGATCTTGCTGGCCTATCGCCGATAATGGTCGAGGATTTGTATCTAGCTGAGCGACAGGAACCAATTCGGCAACAATGGACTGCCCCTCCCGATGTCGTTGCATGGCAGCATCTATCATTTTGCGATCTTTCATGCCGCCTTGAATGCTTTTGGCATTGCTTTTTATATGCCGCCTGATACTGGCCTGTATTTGTTTATCCTGTTTATCGAACTTTTGTACAAGTGCGACTCGCTCACTGAACTCGCGCTCCTTCATATTTGCGAGACGTTCCTTAGTGATTTCCTGCTGTCGCATGACATTCTCCCAATTATGATTTTTATAGGCCTCACTCCGGTCATTAATATCCAACTGGATAACATCGCCCAATACCGCATCTTTAAGCCATATATAATTGGTGGTGACATCTGAGTAGCGAATTTTAATCTTAAACCTACCAAGATTCCTGGCTTTATCCAGATAGTTCCTACGAACAATTTCATTGCAACTATAGTACAAGCCTCTAAAATAAATGCCCTGTGACATAACCGTTGCCTCAGCCTCGGGCAATAATGCAAAACGCAGCTTATCTGCGGACACTCTGGAACCTATGACAGCTTGCTTTAGCCCCCAATTCCAGACATCACGAGGAGTAAAACCAACACCATCTCGTGACATTTCAAAGTTTTGAGAATTAATACTAGCGCGATTATTATTCAAAAAGAGAATAGTATTTATCAAGCGGTTCATAAAGTCGCTGTAACTATACAATGGTTTACGAGACGGATGTTGGTCCTCTTTTTTCGGCACTTTCATCACTTTTCCTGCATGAGGTGGTATTGCCATTTCTTGCAGTAAATGGAAGCTTTTTTCGACCGTGCCTTTCATATCGCCACGGTGGAGTGCATTTAAATTTGCGGCCTTGATGCCGATTTGGCCTTGCAATATTGCAGTAATATTGTTATCCGAATTTTCAGATCCCCGATCCATCGTTAACTCACGACATACTTCTTGGCAGGGCCATTCAGACTCCTTTATATCAACGCCATACTCCCGACAGAAATCAATTTTATTACTCATGGCATTAAAAAGAGCCTGACTGGCACCATGCCAGCAGGGATTGCCAAATCCCACATGAATTCCAACAATCATGGTACTATACGTATCAACAACCAAATATATTGTAGGTCGTCCAATACTCACTAATTCATCTTGTGAATATTCATCACGAATATAAATGTCGGCAATGGTACTATCTATTTCATACCGATAAGTTGGTCCGCGCAGCCCTTTTTTAGCCACACCAGGTTTAGCCGCATGATCTCGCGCATAATTAATGCTACCAACTCGCTTTTTGATAAATGTTAGTTTATCGATACATTTCATTAATTGTCGTTTGAATGAACGGGGAGAAATCAAGTGATCTTTTGGAAGTAATACTTTCACTGATTCTGATACTTCACCATCTCCAACACTTTTTGGACTCAATTCGACAGATGCATAGGTCATACAATAGTCTAAATATAATTTAGAGAGAACGACTTCCTCTCCAGAGCGAATCGACTTTGAGAATAAATCAATGTTTTTAATGTCCTGCTGGGTAATACCTCGATAAGGATTGCCGTAATTAGTTTCACGTCCTCTTTTTGAGGCCAGACAGATTTTCCCATCGTCCAACTTAATAGTTTTAGTTGGTAGTTGATGATTCAAACCACACTCGTAATATCGTGGCAATAGTGAATTTTTCATCCCTCCACATTTGAAATAGCGATTCAAACAACTGCTTACATATTTTTTACTACGACCTGACTGAATTATGAGTTGTTTCAATATGCCGTTTGATTCACCATATAGATAACGATGTTTAAGATCTGGATCTACTATCAGTGGTTTGATAGTAGCAAGACATTGATCTCTTTTATCAATCCATCTAGGATCAAAAGCTGAATCTGGTTGATAGAATATCTCTGGAAAATCATGATCTGCAATAGAAACCCTAGCAGAATTTATATCAGACTCGACATGTTCCAAAGAAATAAAAAATGGGCGCTTAGGTGAGTCAGTCAACAAATCTGATACAGCTATTAACCTGTTATCCAGACAGATATCAACAATAAGCAACTCGGATTTATTTTTTGTGTTAGATACAATTTTTTGGTTAATTCTCATGAGACCCTCGCAATGCGGGAAGAGGGTGGTATAACTCAATACGCTGTGTCAAATCCATATCAATACGACCGGTATATACTGCATGTTGGAATAAGCAAACAGCATGCCTCTCATCAATGTTCATCTCTTGAGCGACCAGCAAGGCTAACATCCTAAGTGTGGATAAGGGTGCCATAATCATGTGATTTTTAAATTTTAAAACTACATGATCATAAAGATCTGCTGAAACTTGGAGAAGATTTTTTGAATCAAAACACTCCCGCAAGAACTCTACATTGTAGATAAATGTAGCATCAAAATCTTTCTCAGTTACCATCACAAAATCGATATTTTCAGCACGCCAATATTCAAGGGCAATTTTCTCTTTTGCTCGTGTTCGATTAACGACTCGAGGATTGGTGATGGCAGGATCCAGAGCATCGGAATATTTATAGCTGTACGCTGTCAATCGCGCGTTGCCACTATCGGATTGCCTCAACACTAAAAAATCCTGAGTCATGGTTTTGGCTGGAATACGACCACCATGATTGCCCCTCTCTTTGTAATTACCTGGATGGACAATGTTCAGAGAGGCAGCAATTTCTAGAGTTTTATGCAGGGGCAGCGGGTACTGCTCCAGAATATCGATAACCGTTGGGTCATGTTCGAAGTAAAAAAATGGGCGTCGCTCACCACGGCTGAGCAGATGATGCTCACGTTTGGTCTTGTGACTATACACAATCTGACCCTGCCCATGGGTATGGGACTGTCGCACTGTGACCCAGGGCCGATACCCCCAAGCCTGGATGTCTCGGTTGTATCGCTCCGTTTTGGCGATTTCCGCATCTGTGATAATTGGCTGCTTAACCATCTTTTGTTTCATGACCGCTCCTATCTGACTTGCATACAACCTAGTCAGCAGGCAGGGGATCGTCAACAACAAGAATGAACGTAAGATGTTGTTTTATCTTATTTATTTTTATAAATATTAACTGATGATGCTGCTGTGGTGAAAACTCCACACGTATTGAATTTTTATATTTCCCCTTTAAAAACAAAAACTTACCTATATGCGCATAAATACACACAACAGTGCATATTTATTTTTATAAATAATAAGTACAAGTTTTTTATTCCAATTTAGATATAAGAGGACAACTGATATAGAGCATGATTCTGAGGCTATCGATTGTTCTGCACAGAAAAAATGGCCTTTTCGGCCATGAGAGGGATCCTTTGAGGATCAGTAGAAGGCATCAGTACCAAAGAAACAGCCCGGCAAGGGTAACCTGCCGGGCTGTGGGAGTGACTGACGATCAGATAACTCACGCCAACAATCGAGCCGCCATCCCATCCAATCGCTCTTTTGTCTTTTCCCAGCCTGGCATCACTTGGCTCATCAGCCGAAACGACTCGCTGTGGTTGTGCTCGGCAATGTAGCAGAGCTCGTGCAGGATGACGTAATCGATACACTCGCGAGACGCTTTGACGAGGTGTGGGTTAAGCGTGATCCGGCCATGGGGGGAACAGCGCCCCCACAGGGGGATGATGCGAATAAGCCACCAAACACAATGCCATGCCTTTATAACAAGTTGAATTTTAAGGACTAAAAATTTCAATTTTATTGTAGAGGACACTTATTCGCACCCTCCTTAGCTGGTCAGGGCACGGTGCTCAACCGATTAGAGGTATTACCCAAGTGAAACTGCGAAGTCATTCCATTTCAAATGTCCGATATTCACCTGATTCATGATCATATACTTCTACCTCTGCACCACTACCACTAGACTCTACGCTCTCAACATCCGCTGAACGATACTCTCCATAATCATGGTCATAATATTCAATTTCCTCCCCAGCTCTTACTAAATTACCGCTTTCAATCTCAATGTCACTCCCAGAATCATTGTCAACACCTTCCCATGCATAAATATTAGAAGACATTATTGCAGCAAAGAAAGCTAGAGTGATTGTTATTTTTTTCATCTGTAATCCTTTTTAAATTAAGTTAAGAATGCCCGGATGACTCACTGAATTTGAATACCCAAACTTGTGAGTAAGGAGGTCGTCAGTGTTCCCGTACTACTTAACCTGTTATCACTCTGATAGCGTTTTATCTGGGCGCGGGTTTTCGGGCCAATCTTGCCATCGATAATACCTACATCATAGCCTTTGGTGAACAGTGCTAATTGCACCCGCATGACCAGATCCATCATGGCGCTATCATTGGCTGTCAGCCGTCTGGCTGGTGAAGTGACTTCGAGAGGGGCCTGCAAGCTTTGGTTAAGGCTGTTTACACTGCTGCCATATGCTCGCGAAGGCACAGCGACAGGGGCCGAATAGGTCGAGGTGCCGTAGCCTGAGTAGTGAGAACGATGACTGGAGTGCGAGCGATGTGAACTGTGCGAGCGATGTGAACGGTGGCCTGCATAGAGGTTGTTCACATCCATGTTCAACGAGGCTTCCATGTTGGGCAAGTTGTCTAAGTTCAACTGATTGAAGGCGTCATCGGAGAGATGCGCTTCGCTAGCCGTGACCCCATGCCCACTTAGCACACCCAGACCCAGTACACCCCAACGCTGCAACGTGGACATTAGTTTTTTCATAACAAATTTATTACTCCAATATAAGAGTCATCATCAACACTACATAATGATTTAGTTAAAACACCCGACTTGTGATCAAGGTTCGACGCAAAGAAGCCACAGCAGACTGCCTTCGAAGCACAATCGTCACAACCTTGCGGGAATCCATTTTTCCAGTCGGAAATACTTTGCGCGGCAAAATCGCGCAAACTCAGCGGCAAGTGACAATGCGGAATATTGTAAAGGCAGTACTGCACATTATTCATTTTCAGGGTATTCATGGCAGAGCTTAACGCGGGCAAATGCTCAGCAATGGGAGAGTACACCGTAGCGTAATTTTGCTTGGCAAAGCCCGTAAATTCGATCCCCATAAGGGCAACAAAAGAGACAAACGATAAATTTCTGACAATAAACTCACACAGCGCTTCGATATTTCTGAGTACATCTTTCGTCAAGACGATCCGCAGTTCGATGGACTGTTCAATCGTTTTTAGGTGATAGAGGCCGTTGATGGTCTGATTGAATGCCCCGCGAGACTGCACATGGTAATCGTGATCGCGGGCCATTGCCCCATACAATGGGACACCCCATAGCACCCGCTCATGCCCAATCTGCTGAATCTCATCGATCAGCTCCCTATTACTCAGGTTTTTTCCATTGGTCAAAATATGAAGCTGGGTTTGCGGCAATTTCTGGTGGCAATGGGTCAGAATTTTCAAAAAATCCGCCCCTAACGTCGTCGGTTCACCGCCGCTGATCCCCAAAGTGCGCGGCTCATCGTCCAACAAATCAATGATGTCCAGTGCATCATTCACCCGCCACGCGTCATCCACATTTTTCGGCGGCTGCGAGCACATGATGCAGAAGTTATCGCACCGCTCTGTCAAGAACAGTGAGTTGGAGTCACTGCGCTGCTTGTAGGCGATATACACGGCATCCGTTAACGTCACAATGATGTCGCCATCGTCAAGGCGCTCACCTTCCTCGGTGACGTGAATGATTTGACCGTCAAAAAGCGGGGTTGCATGGTCATAAATGACAATAGCCCCCCACTTGATGGAAAGCAGGGTTTCGCCTCTATATTGCCCGTCGGGGTAGATCAGGCATAACTCGTCCGGTGATCTTCCTGTGGCGATGTAGCTATCAACTGTCGTTACCCGCAACGGGCGGCGAGTTGTAGAGGGATAATGAATGACCGCTCTTAATTTCAGTTTGAAGCTCATCGCTCACTTACCCCTTGTGACCCATGAAGTGAATACATCCTTGTTCTCTTCAAGGAGGCTGAACAAGTGGCGATACAACGGTTTCTGCTTATTGCAGAAGTCATTCTTAGCCCTGTGTCCACCCAAGTCGCCAGTACGGGAATAGTTCTGGATGGGGTTGGCACCACAGTAGGGTAAATAGGCGCAATAGGCGCAAGCCGGAAGGGATTCGGCCACCCCGCTCATCAATATCTCACCCATCACATCCGACGAAATCAGCTCCACATAGGGCGCCTCTACTGAGCCCAAACAGAATTTGTTATCGCCCATGTCATAGAGCATTCGGGCTTCATCGGACGGGTATACATAGCTGTTGTAGTGATAGACCAGCACCCCGGTGCCATCGCCACAGGGCGAGCGCAGATCCACATAGCCCACCGCACGTCCGGTCAGCATGTTGTTCAGTGCCAAGGACGCCGTGACTTCATCTAGGTAGTAGCCTGCTTTATTGATATCGATGATGTATTGCAGGCTCTTTTGATAAAACGCGAAATACTCGGCAGAGGTATAGCTGACCTTGCTTTCCCTTTTGACGGCAAAGCCATACATGTTGAGCGGCCGCAAGAATATCGAATGGAAGCCATGCTTCACATACTCATCTACGATCTCCTGGTGAAAAGGTAGACTGTCTTTGGTGATGGTGGTCATGGCGGCGATGGCCTCATCGCCAATGGCCTCTCTCACCTTTCGAATACCCGCAAGGGTACTTTGATAGCTATTACCACATGAGGATGGCCGATTTTTGTTGTGTAGCGCTTCTGGGCCATCCAGCGACGTTGAGATCTGAATACTGTGGAGCTTGATAAAATCCAGCATCTCATCGGTAATGTATTGCAGGCTAGTGGCAATGACAAACACGAGGCTCTTGCCATGCACACTGTTTTTTTCGTGAGCGTAGTCCACGATAAATTTAATTAAATCGAAGGCGAGCAAAGGCTCACCTCCCTGAAACTCAATGGTGATGCGCTGGTTGGGTGATTCGAACACCCGATCTACCGCATTTCTGGCCGTCTCTTGTGACATGTCGTGCTGTGACGATGTCACTGATTTGCGGCTCGCCTGACAATACTCGCAAGAATTTCCACAACGCAATGTGATCACAAAGATATGCAGTCCCGGCCCGCCACTGAGGAAAGATTTGCGCTGCCTGTATTTGGCTGATAAACAGCGCAGTGCATACGAATCCTCAGAACCTGCCAAGAAACTCTTTCGTTTTAACTCTTGATATAACTCAGTGTCAGTTGGCAGTTCGCCAGCCACCAATTCTTGCAATTCTCGATCCTGAATAAATGAAAATTCACCAACTGCATTGACGATGAGTACTTCATCTTGACTCAAGCGTTCAAAGTTAAAAGGAAACAGTGTATAGTCTTTATCTTTGTCAGCAAAATAGGCTTTATTCTTAAATTTATTTCGCATCAACCGGTTCGCTCCATGCTTCACGCAGCGCAGCACACACCAACGCCTCTTTCACTACCTTCGTTTTTTCCTCAATCACTACCCGCAACTCGTGGTCAATCAGCGCATTTTTAAATTCAGCCTCAAAGTCGCTGGCTATCGGAGTGGTATCCAATGCCGCAACAGTAATGAAATACATTCCACTTTTCATTTGAATTTCGAAATTAAAATTACCTGCAAACCCGTAACAAGTTCGCAATATGGCATCTTTACTGAAAAAAGGGTCGATAATTACGATCATGATTACACTCAGGAAATACATATGAGGAAAACAAAGAACTCTTCAACTATACCAAAAATGAGGTATCGAAGTGAATTTTCAAGTTAGGATTTTTTAGATTATCTAAGCTATGCTTGCGTTAGCTCAATGTTTAGGTGCAATGCCCACGACGGAACATCGCATACTTAGTGTTGTGAATGGCTGATGTTGTTACCATTATGTGTTGGTGAGTTGCTTTACCCCTTCATGTGCCTATCGTTGGCCCTCCTTCGGTACCCAGATTATCCTTTGGCACCATGCCGGTGCTTAGCCCGATAGGGAAATTTGAGTAATAACGCAAACTTTTGTATAAAGTATACCGCGCCCTTGATATATGAATGCTACTGATCTACTAACGACGGTCTAATAAATTCTTAATTTGTAATTTAATTACGTTTTATCAAACCAAGCATAAAAAAGGCCCTGCTATTGCAGGGCCTTTTAGTTTCCAACTTAAATGGTCGGTTTCCAACTTCAATGTCACGGTATCCAACTTAAATGGTCGTGATCAACAACGCAGTCAATTGCCACAACCTATGTGGTTGACATTTAATTAATTTCCTATATAAAAGTACGATAAGTCTCATAGCAATTACCTGAGACAATTATGTAGCTTTTATTTCGGTAAAAAATGCGTAAGCTATTGAAATTGAAGGTTATATTTGTGCTGTGATGTACGAGAATGAGGGTTCGAATCCCTCCCTCACCGCCAAATTAAAAAAACCGACCTCAGGGTCGGTTTTTTGCTTTCTGGCAAACTTGGAAACCCGGAAACCGCACTATGGCTATGGCTATGGATGCGGGAGAGTGAAACCCTTTACCGGGTTATTTGCCGACAATCTGAATTTAAACAATATCCCTTCCTGCATCCCAATTCCCTCGGTCAATACTAATCAGCCAATAACCGGCTGTGGCAATCTTGTCGCGCCGAATGGCCACTTGCGTCGGTCATGGGGGCTAGGTTGGGGGCGACTCGCTCTGCATCAGCACTGTTGCCTCTTGTTGATAGTGGCGTAGCAGGGTTAGAAAGGCCTCTGGTTGCCGGTCCAGGCTGTCGATGGGGATCAGCAGGTCATAGCCGAGCAACTGGCGCAAACGACTCATCCGCTGCGCCAGCATGGCAATGGCCCCGTCATAGTGTTGCCCTTCGTGGGAGCGAAATCGTCCCTCTTCCAGCAGATCGCCTCCCAGCAGGGGATCGCCGCAACTGCCGCTCAGGCAGCCAGGCTGTTCGCTTTGCATTGCGTGCAACAGCACACTGCGCTGCTCGGTCAGCAGATGAACCGCCAGCCGCGGGGTGATCAGGGGTAAAAACTCGTCATACCGTTTGATTTTGAAGCCAATGTAGGGAAGGGGATGCAGATCCCAACCCACATGAATGCGCGGTTGATCAACTCGCACAATGTTGTTCCATTTAATCGCCCAGCCACCATACCTGTGGTGGTAGTGCAGATAATCCCGGCACAGGGAGAGGCTGACCGCAGGCTCGTTGAGCTTGAGCCAGCCGATAAAGGTCATCATCAGGCCGGTCAGTAGTAGCGCATAAGCCGGGATCAGGGGATCGCTGGCAAGTCGCCAGATCAGCAATAACATCAGGCTGGTGATGAGCACACCGGAGCAGAGCAGGGTCAATCCGTTACGGCGGTTCAAGGGCTTCACGTGGCGTGTTTTCATCGGTTAGCTCCTCTCCTGACGGTTGGCGCGGCAATGATGCAAATGGCCATCTGTGGCCAAGTATAAGGGGCGCCCTTTTTTGAAAGCCAGCCACCCCGGTTGATGGATGGGTGTTGGCGGGCCGGAAAGCTGATGGCAGCGACGCGCCTGCTCGGGTATAGTCCTGCGCCAATAGCGTGATCCAGTTCAGCTGACCTGTCGCGGCCCTGAGGGGGGCGACAGATAGGCCCGGTGTAAGGAGTGTTATGAAGTTCAGTCCCCTGCTCGATGAGATGATGAAAGCCCTGCAGGTATTGCCTGGGGTGGGGCCCAAGTCTGCCCAACGGATGGCGTTTACCCTGCTGGAGCGCGAGCGCAGTGGCGGCTTGCGGCTGGCTCAGTTGCTTAGCCGGGCACTGATCGAGATTGGTCACTGCAGCCACTGCCGCACCTTTACCGAGAATGATCTTTGCGAGATCTGCGCCAATCCCAAGCGTGAAGAGAGTGGCCTGCTCTGCGTCGTTGAGAGCCCGGCAGATGTGGCGGCCATCGAGCATACCGGTCAGTTCTCGGGTCGTTACTTCGTGCTGATGGGGCACCTGTCACCCCTTGATGGCATTGGCCCGGAAGAGTTGGGGCTGGAGATCCTGGAGCGACGTTTGCAAACAGAGTCGATCGGTGAGCTGATTTTGGCCACTAACCCCACCATCGAAGGGGATGCAACAGCCTGGTATATCGCCGATATGGCCCGCGCAGCCGGTATCAAGGTGAGCCGCATTGCTCACGGCGTGCCGGTGGGTGGCGAGCTGGAGCTGGTAGATGGCACCACGCTTTCTCATTCGCTGATGGGGCGACAGCCGCTGAATTGAGTCCGCCTCGGCTCCCTCTGAACGGTATTCGTCATCACCACTTAACCCGCCAAGGCGGGTTTTTTTTGACTGAAGTAGGTGGCAGATGGTGTTTTTTGGCGCAAAAAACGCCATCTGCACTGCCAAGATTTTTTTCCCCCTTGAAATGGGGAGTCACGGCCCCATCTTGTATCAGGAATATGTTCAACCCGAATTGCCTGAGGATAGTGTCGATGACCCAAAGCGTTCATGCCGAAACCCACGGTTTTCAGACTGAAGTCAAACAACTGCTGAGCCTGATGGCCCACAGCCTCTACTCCAACAAAGAAGTGTTCCTGCGCGAGCTGATCTCCAACGCCTCCGATGCGGCAGACAAGCTGCGTTTCAAGGCGCTTTCCGATGCCTCTTTGTTTGAAAACGACGGCCAGTTGCGCGTTCGCCTGGTGGTTGATAAAGAACAACGGACCCTGACCATCTCTGATAACGGCATTGGTATGAGCCGGGATCAGGTGATTGAGCATCTGGGTACCATTGCCAAGTCCGGCACCGCCGACTTTTTCAAAAACTTGTCCGGTGATCAGGGCCGCGACTCCCAGCTGATCGGTCAGTTCGGGGTCGGTTTCTACTCCGCGTTTATCGTTGCTGACAAGGTGACCGTGGTGTCCCGCGCTGCGGGTACCGAACAAGGTCAGGGCGTGCAGTGGGAATCACAAGGTGAAGGCTCCTTCACCGTGGCTGATGTGACCAAAGAGGGTCGCGGTACTGACGTGATCCTGCATCTGCGTGAAGAAGAGGGCGAGTTCCTCGATGACTGGCGTCTGCGCAGCGTGGTTGCCAAGTATTCCGACCACATCAGTGTGCCGGTCGAGATGTACAAAGAGGGCACCCCGGATCGCGAAGAAGAGGGTGAGACCATAGTCGGCACCCCTGGCGAGTGGGAGCAGGTCAACCGTGCCACCGCACTGTGGACCCGCAGCCCGAAAGAGATCAAGGATGAGGAGTATCAGGAGTTCTACAAGCACGTCGCCCACGATTTTGAAGATCCCATGCTGTGGGGCCACAACCGGGTAGAAGGGGCGCAAGAGTATACCAGCCTGCTCTATATCCCGGCCCGGGCGCCGTTTGATCTCTACAACCGCGAACAGAAGCATGGTCTGAAGCTCTACGTGCAGCGCGTCTTTATCATGGACGATGCCGAGCAGTTTATGCCGACCTACCTGCGCTTCGTCAAAGGGGTGCTGGACTCCAACGATCTGCCGCTTAACGTCAGCCGCGAAATTTTGCAAGACAACAAGGTGACTGTCTCCCTGCGCAAGGCATGCTCCAAGCGGGTGCTGACCATGCTGGCCAAACTGGCCAAGGATGACAGCGAGAAGTACGCGACCTTCTGGAACGAGTTCGGTAACGTGCTCAAAGAGGGGCCGGCGGAAGATCACGCCAACCGCGAAGAGATTGCCAAGCTGTTGCGTTTTGCCAGCACGGCGGGCGAGGGCGAAGCCCAGACTGTCTCCCTTGAGGATTATGTTGGCCGGATGAAGGAAGGCCAGCAGAAGATTTATTTCATCACCGCCGACAGCTTCGCTGCCGCCAAAAACAGCCCGCACCTCGAGATCTTCCGCAAGAAGGGTGTCGAAGTGCTGCTGATGTCCGAGCGGGTCGATGAGTGGCTGATGAGCCACCTGACCGAGTTCGACGGCAAGCAGCTGGTCTCCGTCACCCGTGGCGAACTGGATCTGGGTGAGCTGGAAGATGAGGCATCCAAGCAGGCGCAAGAAGAGGCTGAAAAAGCCAATGCCGGTCTGGTGGAGCGCGCCAAGCAGAGTTTGGGCGAAGCGGTGAAAGAGGTGCGTGTGACGCACCGTCTGACCGACTCACCCTCTTGCATCGTCACTGATGCCTATGGCATGAGCACCCAGATGATCAAGCTGATGCGTGCGGCTGGCCAGCCGGTACCGGAGCAGAAGTACATTCTGGAGCTCAACCCCGACCATGCGCTGGTGAAGAAGCTCGACACCATCCAGGATGAGGCGCTGTTTGGCGAGTGGGTCACCCTGCTGCACGAACAGGCTCAACTGGCCGATCAGGGTGGTCTTAATGATCCGGCGAGCTTTGTCTCCCGCATTAACCGGTTGCTGCTGCAAGCCTGATAACCCGTGGTGCTAACAGCAAAAGGCCACTGCATCTGCAGTGGCCTTTTTTGATCTGCGGTGGTCCCGCGCTCGCTTGGGCGCAGCCGTCACGCTTATCTGCGGTATTCGTTGTTGTAGTTCTGGATCAGCCGGCGGGTGATGTCGTGCTGGGGATCGGCAAACACCCGCAAGGTTTTGCCGCGCTCGACGATCCGCCCCTCGTGCATCACCAGTACTTCGTCACTGATATGGCTGACGATGCCCAGATCGTTGGCCACCAGCACATAGCTCAGCCCCATGGTCTCCTGCATCTCCAGCAGCAGATTGATGATCTGGGAGCGCACCGAGATATCGAGGGTAGAGAGCGCTTCGTCAGCCACCACAATTTTCGGATTGAGGATCAGCGCGCGAGCCAGTGCCACCCGTTGCTGTTGGCCCGCAGAGAGCATCTGGGGATAGAACAGGGCGTGATCCGGCAGCATGCCGACCATGCGCAGGGTCTGGATCACTTTCTCATTGCGCTCCTCATTACTCATCCCGGTATTGAGACGCAGCGGGGTCTCCAGGATCTGGCCAACCCGGATCTTGCGGTTGAGCGAGGTATTGGGGTCCTGAAAAATCATCCGCAGCAGTTTGCAGCGGGTCTGGTAGTCGCCATGCACCATCAGCTGGCCGTCGATGGCGATATCACCGCTGGTGGGCTCGATCATTCCGGCCAAAATCCGGGCGAGGGTGCTCTTGCCGGAGCCCGCTTCGCCGACGATGGCGAGGGTCTGGCCCACTTCGAGATCGAATGACAGGGGCTTGATCGCCTCCACTGCCTGACGACGGAACAGACCGGTGCGGTTCTGGTAGGTTTTGCTAAGGCCTCTGACCTGCAACAGGGATGGCTCGATCACAAGCGGGGCTCCTTCATGGGGGCGTTAACGATCATCATTTTTTCGGCTCCTCCATATTCAGCGGGAAGTGGCAGCTGAACTGATGACCTTTGAGCTTTTGCATCAGCGGGGTCTGCACGCACTGCTTCTGGGCATAGGGACAACGTGGCCCCAGTCGGCAGCCGATGGGCAGGTGTTGCAGCGGGGGAATAATCCCGGGCAGGGTGTCGAGTCGTGACTTGTGACGCACCAGCTTGTCAAAGTCCGGGATCGATTTGAGCAGGGCGTCGGTATAGGGGTGGCGCGGGCTTTCCAGGATCTGCTCCCGGGTGCCCACCTCGACCATTTGGCCGCAATACATGATGTTGATGGTATCGGTCAGGTTGGCGATGGCGGCGATGTCGTTACTGATGATCAGGATGGTGGTGTTACCCAGCTTGTTCATCTTGTCCAGCAGTCGCAGGATCTGGGAGTGAGTGGTCGATTCCATGGCGCTGGTGGGCTCGTCGGCCACCAGCAAGCGCGGTTTGTTGGCAATGGCCATGGCGATCATCACCTTTTGGCACATACCGTCAGAGAGCTCGTGGGGATAAGCGCTCATCACTTTGCGATGATCCTTGACCCCGACCCGGTGCAGCAGGGCGATGGCTTTTTTCTTGCGCCACTGGAAGCGCTGCCAGAACTTCCCTTCGTACGAATCGGTCGGGATCGCCTCTTCCAGCTGGGTGCCAATCTCTTCGGAAGGGTCGAGGCAACTGATGGGGTCTTGAAAGATCATGGCGATTTCGCGGCCCATGATACGGCGCCGTTCCTTGGGCGCCATGGTCAGCAGATCCATGTCGTTGAAGCGCATCCGATCGGCGCGTACCGTCCAGTTGTCCTTCTCGATGCCGACGATCACCTTGGCGATCAGACTCTTGCCTGAGCCTGACTCACCCACCAGGCCACGGATCTCCCCCTCGGTCAGGGTCAGGCTCACCTTGTCTACCGCCTTGACCTTGCCTTGCGGGGTATCTATCTCGATGGTGAGATTACGAATATCGAGCAAGGGCATCAGTGGCGCTCCTCATTGCGGTGTGGCACAGGGGGTTGCATCAGCACGATGCCGATAGAGTGGGTTTCGAACAAGGGCCTCATCAATCATTGCCCTCTTTGAGTGCTTCACGGATCCCTTCACCCACCACGTTGGTGACCAACACACTAAACAGGATGGCGATGCCCGGCAGAGTCACGGTCCAGGGGGCGAGGTAGATCAGATCACTCGAATCGGCCAGCATGGCGCCCCATTCCGGCTGGGGTGACTGAGCGCCGAGGCCAAGAAAGCCTACCGCCGAGATATCGAGGATGGCCGCCGACAGGGTGCGGGTGGTCTGGGCCACCAGGGTCTCGACGATATTGGGCAAAATAGCCAGGCGCATGATCCTGAAGGGAGGCGAGCCATCGAGGCGGCTGGCGGTGATGTACTCCTTCTGCATTTCGGTGTGCACCGCATTATAGGTGGCGCGAATAAAGGGCGGGATCAACGCCAGGGTAATGGCAATCAGAGTATTGCCAAGGCCCGGTCCCAGGATAGCGACCATGATGATGGCCATCAGCAGGGAGGGGATGGAGAGCAGGGTATCGAGCAGGTGGTGTAGCACGCTCGATTTGAGCCCCTTGCTCATGCCGCCGAGGATGCCGATAGCAGAGCCCACCACCATGGCAATCACCACCACCACCAGCGCATAGCCAAAGGTGAGGCGAGCCCCGACCACCAGCCGGGAGAGCATGTCGCGCCCGAGATCATCGGTGCCGAGAAAGTAGTCGATATTGCCGGTTGCCGCCCAGGAGGGGGCAAGCAACAAGTGCCCTGTATGTTGCTCATCGATACCGTAAGGGACCACCAGCGGCCCTACCAGGGTGATAAGCAGCAGCAGTAAAAAGCACCAGAGCCCTGCCATGGCGAGCGGGTTGCGGCTGTAGGAAGCCCACGTCTGCTCAAGGGGTGAGAGGATCTTGAGCTCGGGATAGATGTTCGATTTATCTTGCATAGGATACCTGGCTCTTGGTCACGCCATGAGCGCGTTCAATCTTGTTTGGCATATAAATCTTTGCGCCGTGCCGGATAGATAAGGGTGGTCAGCAACTCGGTACTGACGCTGATCAGGATCACAAAACTGGCGACCACCAGGGTTGCACCGCGAATGGCGGCGTAATCCTGCAGGGCGATGCTGCTGATGAGCCAGCGGCCGATCCCGTGCCACTCGAACACCACCTCGGTGATCATGGCGGAGGTGAGCACGCTGCCCAGTTGCAGACCCAGCAGCGGCAGCACCGGTGGCAGGGCGTTCTTGAGACCATGGCGCCAGACGATCTGCCACTTGGAGAGGCCACGGCTCGCCGCTGCCTTGATGTAGTTTTGCTTCATCACATCGATGAGTGAACTGCGCACATGGCGGATCACCTCGGTGGTGGGCACCACCGCCAACACCAGTGACGGGAGAATGAGGTGGCGCAGGGCATCATGCAGCGCCGCTTGCCGCCAGGGCTCGTTGCTCAGTAGTACATCGATCACCGCGATACCGGTGATCGACGGGACATCGTAGAGCAGGCTGAGTTGCCCCGAGGACGGCAACCAGCCGAGATCGAGGGAGAAGAGCATCACCGCCAGTAGCGCCAGCCAGAACACCGGCACCGCATAGCCGATGAGGCCGGCCGTCATGATGGAGATATCCAGCGTCTTGCCTTGCGAGAGCGCGGCCAGGGTGCCGAGCGGAATGCCCACCAGCAGCGAGATGGCAAAGGCGGCCAGACAGAGGATCAGGGTCGCCGGGAAGTAGTGGCGGATCTCGTCCAGCACTGGCATGCCGGAGACGCTGGAGAGCCCCAGATCACCGGCGAAAATACGGCGCAGGAAGTCGGGATAACCGCTCCAGAAGCTGAGCTGATTGCCGATCAGCCGATAGTCCAGCAGATAGGCGACGAAGGTCAGCGCCAGCAGGGTGATGAGCAGCAGGTTGAGACGGCGCAAGGTGTATAAAAGCATGCTTACTCCCTGTGAGCCTGGTTGAAGGAGGTACCACCGAAGGGCATCAGCATCAGCCCCTCGATGTCGCTGCGGCTGACCTGAGTGCGCAAGGCGTGGGCCAGCGGAATAAGGGGCAGCTGTTCGTTGAGCAGGGTCTGGGCGTAATAGTAGTTGCGCAGCCGGAAGGCGAGCTGGGGCGTGGTGACCGCATCATCCAGCAGCTGATCGAAGGCCGGGCTGCACCAGCGGCTGTAGTTGTTGCCGCGCTCTACCGCAGAGCAGCTCAGCAGCTGGCGGAAGAAGTTATCAGGATCGGCGTTGTCGGCAATCCAGCCGGAGAGCAGGCTGTCGTACTGCCCCTGAGTAAGGCGACCTTCGATCACCTGCCACTCCCGTTGCACAATTTTGAGCTTGATGCCGACCTTGGCCAGATCACTGCGGATCAGCTGGGCGGTCTTGACCGCATCCGGGTTGTAGGGGCGGGCGTCCGGTTGCACCAGCACCTGCATCTCGAACCCATTCTCCAGTCCCGCCTCCTTGAGCAGCTGGCGCGCCCGTTTCAGATCAGGCTTGCGCTCGGGCAGGCTGGGGTTGTAACCCCATGAGAGGGGCGGCAGCAGGCTGTTGGCAGGTAGACCGGTATCGAAATAGACCGCCTGCAACAGGTTGTCGATATTGATGGCGCTGGCAATGGCCTGACGCACCTTGATGTTGTTGAACGGCGGCTTGCGGGTATTGAGGGCTAAAAAGGCGACGTTCATCCCCGACTGAACCGAGAGGCTGAGGGCCGGGTGCTGCTTGATCACCGAGAGCTGGCTGGCAGACGGGGTGCTCATCACGTCACACTCACCGGTCAACAGCTTGGCCAACCGCTTGGAGGATTTTGGGGCTATGTCGTAGACCAGCTGTTCAATCTTGGCATCGCCGCCCCAGTAACCCGGATGGCGCAGATAGCGAATGAGCTCGTTGTGGCGATACTCCTTGAAACTGAACGGGCCGGTGCCGATGGGGCGGGTGTCCAGCAGGGCTGGCGTGCCGGCCTTGAGCATCTGTTCGGCGTATTCGGCGGAGAGGATCACCGCATAGTCGCTGGCCAGGGTGGCGAGGAAGGAGGCGTTCGGTTGGTTCAGCTCGAACACCACCGTCTGCGATCCCTTCTTGCTCACCCGCTTGATCAGCAGATCCTGCCCCAGACTGTAGAAGTAGGGGTAATCGCCACCGGAGACATTGTGATAGGGGTGCTGCTCGTCAAGCTGGCGGGCATAGGTAAAGACCACATCATCGGCATTGAAGGTGCGAGTGGGCTTGAACCAGGGGGTATGGTGAAAGGTCACCCCCTTGCGCAGGGTCAGGGTGTAGGTGAGCCCATCCTCGCTGATACGCCAATCGGTGGCCAGTGCCGGTTCCAGCGCCAGGGTGTTGGGGTTCACCTCCAGCAGGCGGTCGTAGAGCGGACGGGCAGTGGCATCCAGCGTCACCCCGGAGTTGGAAACATGGGGATTGAAGGTGAGGGGAGATCCCTCAGCACAATAGATGAGTCCGGTTTTGGAGGCCTCGGGTTGCTTCTGGCAGCCGGTGACCAGCACCAGCAGGCCGAGTAGCAAGGGGGTGAGCATTCTCATTGTTGAACCATGTTCTTATACGATGTGGGTACGCACGTTTTGATACAAATGTGCCAGCGCGAAGGCTGGCGTGTTGCGGGAGTCGTCATAAATCGGACTCCTTTTGCTCTTGTTCTGCCTCGTTATCATCATTGAGCAGCTGATACTTGCGTAGCATGCCACGGAACTGGTGATAGCTTAGGGCCAGCAGTTGAGCGGCTTTGCGCTGATTATACTGGGATTGCTGCATCGCTTGCTTGAGTAAATTAATCTCGAACTCCGCCACCGCCTGTTTCAGCTCGAGCGGCAAGCTCATCGCCGTGGCGAGTGGCGCCTCAGCGGGCCCCTCTGGCAGCTGCGGGTTACTCTTGACACCGGGGCGCCAGGGGGAATCAAACGGGTTGATCACCAGGGTCGAGAGCGGCAGTTGCGGGTTGCCCTGACGGTAGATACTGCGCTCCACCACGTTTTTCAGCTCCCGCACGTTGCCCGGCCAGTGGTAATCCTGCAGCAGCTGGGTCGCCTTGCGGGAGAAACCGGCAAACAGCGGATAACCCAGCTCCCGGGTCATGCTGTGGGCGAAGTGCTCCGCCAGCATCAGGATATCTTCCCGCCGCTCCCGCAAGGGGGGGAGGGTGATCACATCAAACGCGAGCCGGTCGAGCAGATCGTGGCGAAATTGCCCCTTGTCGGCCAGCGCTGGCAGATCTTCGTTGGTGGCGCAGACCAGCCGCACATCCACCTTGAGGGGCTTGGCCCCGCCCACCCGTTCGAACTCGCCATACTCGATGACCCGCAGCAGCTTCTCCTGCACCCGGGCGCTGGTGGTGGCCAGCTCATCAAGGAACAGGGTGCCACCATCGGCCCGCTCGAAGCGGCCCTGATGGCGCTTGGCTGCGCCGGTAAAGGAGCCCGCCTCGTGACCAAACAGCTCGGTCTCCAGCAGGCTCTCGCTCAAGGTGGCGCAGTTGATGGTGACAAAGCTTTGATCCCAGCGCGCCGAGAGATAATGTAGGCGGTGGGCGATCAGCTCCTTGCCCGTCCCCCGCTCACCGATGATCAGCACAGGTTTGCGCAGCGGGGCGAGCCGTGAGGTCTGCTCAATGATCTCGAGAAATGCGTTGGATTCCCCCAGCAGGCTTTCCGTGGCCGTGGTCATAGTGATCCCTGTCGGTTGTTAAAGCTGGTCAATCTTACCAAAAGTTGGTGAATCTTATCATCACTTGCACCAGGCATCTTGTAATTCGCTCTTTCAGCCCCATATAAATCAACAAGTTAAATTTCATTCCAGATTGGCACACAAGTTGCCATTGTCAATGGAGAAACAACGCCATGCCAACAACAGGAGTGCAACCATGAGTATTTTTTCCCGTCTGGCCGACATCATCAATTCCAACCTGACATCCCTGCTCGACAAGGCCGAAGATCCCCAGAAGATGGTGCGCCTGATCATCCAGGAGATGGAAGATGAGCTGGTCAAGGAGCGCTCCAATCTGGCCCGCTTCCTCGCCAGCCAGAAAGAGATTGGCCGTCAGGTCACCCGTCATCAGGAGCGGGTCGACGAGTGGCAGGCCAAGGCCGAACTGGCCCTGACCAAGGGTCGTGAAGATCTGGCCCGCGCCGCCCTGATCGAGAAGAAGAAACAGACCGAGTTGTCAGAGACCCTCTATCGCGAGCAGCAAGCGGTCGACAGTGGCATCGAGAAGCTGGGTGAGGAGATCCGCCAGCTCGAAGCCAAGCTGGAAGATGCCCGCGCCCGTCAAAAGGCGATGGCGATCCGCACCGAAGCGGCCAGCAGCCGTCTCAACGTGCAGAGCCAGGTGGCCCGTGGCGAGAGTCAGGCGGTGGTGAGCAAGTTCGAGCGGATGGAGCGTCGCATCGACGAAATGGAAGCGCGCGCCGATCTGGGACAATCCGACAAGGCGTTGGCGCAGCAGTTCGCCGAGCTGGAAGTGGACGATCAGATCAGCCGCGAGCTGGAAGCGATGCGCCAGAAGCTGGGTCAGAGTGAACACAAAAGTGAAGGCAAAAGTGAAGGCAAACAGGGGGAGTAACAGATGGAAGATCTGCTGGGTGTATTGATGGTTCCCATGGTGGTCTTCATGGTGGTGGTGGCCCCCATCTGGCTGGTGCTGCACTACCGAGCCAAGGGGCGCATCGGCGCCGGTCTCGCCGATAGCGAACGCGAACAACTGCAAGGGTTGCTCGGCCGTGCCGAGAAAATGCAGGAGCGAGTCGGCGCGCTGGAGTCGATTCTGGATGCGGAAGTGCCCGGTTGGAGGAACAAGGTATGAGCAGCATCAATCGTGATGGGCGTAACCTGTATCGGGATCCCCAGCGCGGCAAGATAGCCGGGGTTTGTGCCGGTTTGGCAGAGTACTTCGGGGTGGAGACCTGGATCGTGCGGCTCCTGGCCATCAGTGGCCTGATCTTCGCCGGTTTCATCACCTTCACCGCTTATATTGCGGCCTGGCTGCTGCTCGACAAGAAGCCGGTCACGCTTTATCAGCGCGAGGAGGCTGATTTTGCCGAGGTGCGGATGAAGGCTCGCAGCTGGCAGGCGGGGGTCACCCCTCATCAGGCGCTGGGCCGTATTGCGCAGGAACTTGACGCGCTGGAGCCCAGAGTTCAGCGGATCGAGAAGTTGGTGACCTCCAGGGAGTTCACCCTGCAGCGGGAATTTAGCAAGCTGTAGTGCCTGCTGAAGCACCCAATGTCGATGATGGAGCCTCCTGTGATACTCCATCATCGACGCCACTCAGGCAGATTGACCATCCGGCTGCGGATAGCCAGTTTGCCTTATCGCACGGCAGATCACGCCAGATGCAACACCAAGGGAGAACGGGTCAAGCCTTGATACTCAATAAACTGGAACAGAAGTTGACTCGCCTGCAACACAAGGCGAACGACGTGGTGAACCGGGTGCGGGATCGCCATATCCGGCTGGCGGTGACCGGCCTCTCTCGCAGCGGCAAAACCGCTTTTATCACAGCGCTGGTCAACCAGCTGGAACACGCGGCCATCGATGGCCGTTTGCCGTTGTGGGATGCCCTGCGTCAGGGGCGCATTCTCGGTGCGCGCCGGGTGCCGCAGCTCAATGCTCACATTCCCACCTTTGCCTACGAGCGCGGCCTCGACTCCCTGTTTGGCGATCCACCGGCCTGGCCCGAACCCACCCGCGGCGTGGCCGAGGTGCGTCTCGAAATTCGCTATCGCACCCGCCATCCTCTGCGCAAGCATCTGGGGGAGATCTCCACCCTCTACGTGGATCTGGTGGACTATCCCGGGGAGTGGCTGCTTGACTTGCCGCTGCTTGAGATGAGTTACGAGCAGTGGAGCGAACAGGTGCGCGATCAGCTGCGTCGCCCCGAGCTGCAAGCGCTCGCCGCCAGCTGGCTGACACCCGAATGGCAAGCGACGCAACCTTTTGCAGAGCGGCCGGTGGCTGAGCTTGCCGAGCGCTACACCGCCTACCTGCACGCCTGCAAACAAGAGTTGGGATTGCATCTGATCCAGCCCGGCCGCTTCGTCTTGCCGGGGGAGTATGCCGGTGCCCCCATGCTGCAATTTGTCCCCTGGGTGTGGGAGATGCCCGCTGGCGAGCCTGCCGATGGCACCCTCTACGCCACCCTCAAACAGCGTTTCGAGCAGTACAAACAGCATCTGGTGCAGGGTTTTTATGAGCAGCACTTTGCTGGTTTTGATCGCCAGATAGTGCTGGTGGACTGTCTGCAGCCCCTCAACGCCGGGGCGGCCAGCTTTGGCGACATGCAGCAGGCCATCGCCCGCATCATGGAGAGCTTTGCCTACGGCAAGAGCAACTGGTGGCGGCGACTCTTCTCGCCCCGTATCGACAAGCTGCTGTTTGTGGCGAGCAAGGCCGATCACGTCACCCCCGAACAGCACGCGCCCATGGTTTCCCTGCTCCAGCATCTGGTGCGCAGCGGCCGCGGGCAGGCTCGTTTTGAGGGGATCACCACCGAGTGTCTGGCGCTCGCTGCCATCAAGGCGACCGAAGTGGGCAAGGGGGTGGCCAATGGCCGTGAGTTCCCCGCCATCCGTGGCACCAGCCTCGCGGGTGAGCCGTTGCTGCTGTTCCCGGGGGAAGTGCCGCCCCATATTCCCCCTGCGCAATGGTGGAATAAACAGGGGGGGAACAATCAGGGCTTTGATTTTCAGGCGTTTCGCCCCTTAGCGATGAGCGCCCATCAGGCGCTGCCCCATATCCGGCTCGATGCGGCGCTGGAGTTTCTGCTCGGGGATCACCTCGAATAGTGGCGTGCGGCCCGGGGTTGTTTCCGGCGCCGCCCGCAGGAGACTGTTTTCAGGAGAACAAGGCGATGAACGATCAGATAAAAGAGCGGCCGCCGCTGCAGGGCAAGGTGATCCTTGAGCCTGCCTTGACGGTGGCCAGTGACGAGCGACCACCCGCACCCGCCCAGCGGTTGGAGGAGGCGAGTTTCGAGCGCCTCGACGAGCTGGACGATTTCACCGAGGTGGAGAGCGCCCTCGTCATCAAACCGCACCGCCGCCATCGGCTGTTGGCGTGGGGGCTGGGGGCAGTCGGTCTGCTCTCCTTGGGCCAGTACGGCGCCTTTCTTTACGAGCAATTTCTCACCACTCCGCTCTGGGGTAGTGCCTGGCTGGCGGCCTCGGCGCTGGTGGCGGCGGGTACCGCCAGCGTAGTGGGGCGCGAGTGGCTGCGCCTGCGCACCCTCAAGCGGCGCCAGGATGTGCGCTCGCGGGCAGAAGATCTGCTGGCCCATCAGGGAGTTGGGCAGGGGCAGACCTTTTGCGAAGGGTTGGCGGTCAAAAGTGGCGACAAGGGGCGCGAGGGGTATCAAACCTGGTTGGCCCAGCTCGACGAGAGCCACAGCGATCGGGAAGTGCTCACCCTCTATAGTCAGCTGGTACTGAGCGAGCGCGACAAGCTGGCCCAGGCGCGGGTGGCCAAATGGTCGGGGGAGGCCGCTGTTCTGGTGGCGCTCAGCCCGCTCGCCACCGTCGACATGATGCTGATGCTGTGGCGCAACCTGCGGATGATCGAGGACATCGCCGATGTCTACGCCATCGAGCTTGGCTACTGGAGCCGCATACGCCTCATCCGTCAGGTGTTTCGCAACATGCTCTACGCCGGTGCCACCGAGCTGGTGACCGAGGTGGGGATGGATCTGCTGGGGGCCGAGTTTGCCGCCAAGCTCTCTGCCCGCGCCGCACAGGGGGTGGGAGCTGGCCTGCTCACCGCCCGCCTGGGTCTGCGTACCATAGAGGCATGCCGCCCGCTACCCTGGTGTGCGGACGAGAAACCCAAACTCGGGGAGCTGCGCAAGCGGCTGATCGGCCAGCTGGCGGGGTATCTCAACAAGCCTTGATGGTTGTTCCACATCAATAGCTGGTTGTCACAATTTGTTTACAACTGTTTCAGGCAGCCGACTCATGGGTCGGCTGCTTTTTTTGTTGCCATTTCGTTACAGTGAAGCCGTGATGAAACGGCAAGGCGCCTTGATGTGGCGCCAGAGGATGGAACCGCTATGGCAACCTTTTACACCGCTCACCAGCCGGATGTTGACGGGGTGATCCACTACAGCAGCGAAGAGCACGGCACCTGGCAGATCCTGATCGAGCGCCAGTTGGCGGCGCTTGAGGGCAAGGGGTGTGATGAGTATCTGGCCGGTCTTGACAGGCTGGGGCTGCCCCGTGATCGCATCCCCCAGCAGGCCGAGATCAACGCCGTCTTGCTGCCTGCCACCGGCTGGTCGGTGGCGGCGGTGCCGGCGCTGATTTCGTTCGATCGCTTCTTCGCCCTGCTGGCCAATCGCCAGTTTCCGGTGGCGACCTTTATCCGGCGGCGGGACGAGCTCGACTACCTGCAAGAGCCCGATATCTTTCACGAGATCTTCGGCCACTGCGCCATGTTGACCAATCCGGCCTTTGCCCACTTTACCCACCTCTACGGTCAGTTGGGGCTGCAGGCGAGCAAGGAGCAACGGGTCTTTCTGGCGCGGCTCTACTGGTTCACCGTGGAGTTTGGCTTGTTGGCAACGCCGGATGGGCTGCGCATCTACGGCGGCGGCATACTCTCCTCCATCGGTGAGACCGCCTATGCCCTTTCCGGCAAGCCGCTGCTGCAACCCTTCGATCTGCTGACCGTGCTGCGCACCCCGTATCGTATCGACATCATGCAGCCCACCTATTTTGTGCTGCCGAGTCTCGATCATCTCTACCAGCTGACCGGAGAGGAGATCATGGCTGCTCTGGCCGAGGCCAGTCGGCTTGGTCTCTATCCGCCGCGCTTTGAGGTTGCCAGCGGCAAGCAGGCGAGCTAACCAAAAGCAAACAACCCTATTTCATATGCATTAATCCAAGCAGGAGTAACCCATGTCCGAACTGGCCAGTCAGCAGTGTGAAGCGTGCCGCGCCGATGCCCCCAAGGTGAGCGATGAGGAGCTGCGCGAGCTGATGCAGCGTATCCCCGACTGGCAGCCGCTGGTGGTGGAGGGGGCGCTGCAACTGCGGCGGGAATTTACTTTTCGCAACTTCAAGGAGGCGCTGGCCTTTACCAACCGTCTCGGCGAACTGGCGGAGGCGGAGTTTCACCATCCCGCCATTTTGACCGAGTGGGGTAAGGTGACCGTCAGCTGGTGGACACACAAGATCGGCGGCTTGCATCGCAACGACTTCATCATGGCGGCGCGTACGGATGAGCTGCTGAAGTGAAGACGCCACCACGCACCGAGTGGGCGATATAGTGACCGTCAGCTGGTGGACCCACAAGATCGGCGGCTTGCACCGCAACGACTTCATCATGGCTGCCCGTACCGACCAATTGTCCAGATAAGTTGAGAGCAGGTTGAGGCTGAGTATCCCCCTTCCTGCATCTCTGACCGAGTGGGGAAAGGTGACCGTCAGCTGGTGGACCCACAAGATCGGCGGGTTACATCGTAACGACTTCATTATGGCGGCCCGTACCGATCAATTAATCAACTGACGGTGTGCGCAAACCGTGACACATACTGGCTCGGGCCTGCCTGCGAAAGCAGCGTAGGCCCGCATTTTTATGGGCTGGCACTCGCACTGGGGGGATCGAGACTGTATTATCCGCTCATTCATAGAGTTAGCTAGGAAGTGTGTCCCGAATGCGTCTTGAAGTCAGCTGTGAAGACCGCCTGGGCCTGACCCGGGAACTGCTCGACCGTCTGGTGGAGCACAATATCGATCTGCGCGGCATCGAAATCGATACCTCAGGCATCATCTATCTCAACTTTCCCGAGCTGGAGTTCAGCGATTTTCAGCACCTGATGCCGGAGATCCGCCGCATTCCCGGTGTCTACGACGTCAAGACCATCCCCTACATGCCCTCCGAGCGAGAGCACCATGAAATCGAGGCGCTGCTCAAGGCGCTGCCGGATCTGGTCTTCTCCCTCGACAGCAAAGGCAAGGTGACTCAGGCCAACCAGTCGGCCCTTACCACCCTCGGCTTGCCGGTGGAGGAGGTGCGCGGCGTGGCGCTCGGTTCGCTGGTCAAGGGCTTCTCTTTCGCCCGCTGGCTGGAAGCGAGCGAGATCAAGCCGCAGACCTGCAAGCTCAGCTTCAATGGCGAAGAGTATCTGGCAGATCTGATGCCGCTGTTCGTGGCGGAAGCGCGCGGCAAACAGGCACTGGCGGGTGCCGTGGTGGTACTCAAGTCGGCTCGCCGGGTTGGCATGCACTTCAGCGCGCTCCATGCGGTGGAAGTGGAGGGCTTCGAGCACCTGCAGGCCGAGAGTCCCAAGATGAAAGAGGTGCTAGGTCAGGCTCGCAAACTGGCGATGCAGGACGCGCCGCTGCTGATCGTCGGCGAGACCGGCACCGGCAAGGAGCTGCTGGCCCGCGCCTGCCATGCTGCCAGTCTGCGTTCCAGTCACCCCTTTATGGCCCTTAACTGCGCAGCTATGCCGGATAACGTGGCCGAGAGTGAGTTGTTTGGCTATGCCCCCGGCGCCTTTGGCAACAACACCGAGGGCAAGCGCGGCGTGCTGGAGCTGGCCAGTGGCGGCACCCTGATGCTGGACGAGATCGGCGACATGTCCCCTCATCTGCAGACCAAGTTTTTGCGGGTGTTGCAGGATGGTGTATTCCGCCGGGTCGGTGACGAGCAGGAGGTGAAGGTCAACGTGCGTTTCATTTGTACCACCCAGAAGCAGTTGCTGGATCTGGTGCACGAGGGGACCTTCCGCGAGGATCTCTACTACCGCCTCAACGTGCTGAGTCTGGCGCTGCCTCCCCTGCGCGAGCGCAAGGCGGACATCATGGTGCTGGCCCAGCAGTTTGTCTCCCGCTTTGCCAGTGAATTGCAGCGGCCTCGTCCGCGCTTTACCCGCAACATGGCCGACTACCTGAGCGCCTACCGCTGGCCGGGCAACGTGCGCCAGCTGCGCAACTGTCTCTATCGCGCCATGACGCTGCTGGAAGGGGATGAGCTGGGGCCGGAGCAGATTGACCTGCCGGTCACCGCCGACTCGGTGCCGCTGATTGACGAGTGGTTCGAGGGGGACCTGGATGATGCGGTCAAGCGCTTCGAGAGCCAGTTGCTGGCAAGACTCTACCCCTCCTTTCCGTCAACCCGTCAGCTGGCCAAGCGCCTGGGTGTGTCGCACACCGCCATCGCCAATAAACTGCGAGAATACGGTATCAGCAAGAAGTGATCTGTGCCTTGATGCCCGCCACCAAAGAGCCCGTCGCCAGACGGGCTCTTTGGTTTATTTATACGGCGGTGAGCAATGACCACAGAGGAAGCCTTGTCAGACTATCACTGGCCCACTTACTATCAGCGTCTATATATCCGAACCGCAGTGCAGCTGCAGCGGTGTTGTTAAGGCGGCCAGTTTCTGATCATGTTGTTGCGCTCTTTCCCCCGAATCATTGCCCGTCTGGTGCCCGTGCTGGTCGCACTCGGGCTGCTGCTGCCCCGTGGCGGGTTGGCGGAAACAGTGCGGCCGGAAACAGTGCAGTCGGAAACCGCAGCGGAGAGCCGGGCAATGGCGGTCAGGGGGTTAGTGCTCGATCTGCTGAGCTACACCCGCTGGCCCACTGAGCCTGCGGTGCTGCGCATGTGCGTGGCGGCCCCGACCGAATATGCTGGCCACCTCTTTACCATCACTCATCAGGCTAATGGCCGCCGGGTACAGGTCAATCGCTACGAGGCGACCGATCCGGCCATCAGCGGTAACTGCGATGTGCTCTATCTTGGCGTGCTCGATGAGCCAACCCGGATTGCGCTGTTTGCCCGCCTGCAGGGTCACCCCGTGCTCAGCATCAGCGAATACAACCACGACTGCACCAGCAGTTCGGTGTTCTGCCTGCAGACCGCTCAGGACCACGAGCGGATACGTTTTAAAGTTAATCTTGATGCGTTGGCGTTAAGTGGTGTGAAGGTGCACCCGGCTGTGCTCAAGTTGGCCCATGCCGACAAGGAGACCCCATGAGTCGACCGCCGAATGTGGCTCCCCGCCGTCTGACCCTGCGTCAAAGCCTGGGGCGTACCCATCTGGTGGCGGCCATCACCGCCGTCAGCGTAGCGGGACTGTTTTTGACTCTTGTTACCTTGCTGGTGGTGCGTTTGTACGCCGATCACAACCTGGAACTGGTGGCTCGCGCCATCAGCTACAGCGCCGAAGCGGCGGTCGTGTTCCGCGATGAGGAGGCGGCGAGCGAGGCGCTGATCGGCATTGTTGCCCATGAAGAGGTGGCCGAGGCCACCATCTTTCTGAACAATGGTCAGCCGTTTGCCAACTGGGCGCGCCCGAGAAGCAACCCGTTGGTGACACTGGAGGACTATCTGGCCCAACTGCTGATGCCGGGGCCGGTCAAGATCCCCATGTTGCGAGGGGGCGAGCAGATCGCCACCATCGAGTTGCGCGGTCATGGCGAGTATCTGTTGCTGTTCTTGCTCTCGGTGGTGCTGGTGATGGCGGTCTGTCTTGCCCTGAGTGCCATGTTGGCACTCCATGTGGCCGGGCGGATGCAGTTCACCATCACCTCACCGTTGCGGCAACTGGCGCAAGTGGCACACTCGGTGCGCCGTCAGCGCACCTTGGCACCGGCCGATATCGTCGAGCTCAATGAGTTGGGGGATGACTTCAACGCCCTGCTCGATGAGTTGCAAGCCTGGCAAGCTCAGCAGGCCCGCGAAAATGCCAGCCTGCTGCATCAGGCGACCCACGATAACCTGACCGGCTTACCCAATCGGGCGCTGTTTGATGCGCGGTTAGGTCAGGCGATCATGCTTGCCGAAACCGCGGGGGAGGGATTCGCCTTGCTCTACCTCGATTGCGACCGGTTCAAGCAAATTAATGACAATCTGGGGCATAACGCCGGTGACGAGGTATTGGTGACCCTCTCCAGGCGGGTAGAACATCAGTTGCGTCCGCTCGATCTGGTGTGTCGCCTGGGGGCGATGAGTTTGCCATCTTGCTGAGTCCGGTTTTTGCGCAACAGGATGTCGAAGAGGTGATTAAGCGTATTCAACAGGCGATGAGTGATCCTGTGGTGCTACAAGATGGTCAGACATTGATAGCGGGAGTCAGCATAGGCTTTGCGCTTTATCAAGCCGGGATCAGTGCCAGCGCGTTGTGCGCGCAGGCAGATCAAGCCATGTATCTGGCAAAACGAGATCGTCGTGGTGACGTTCAGGCAACCCCTGCCGGGGTGCAGCAATCGGTGTTACAGGAGTAATAACAATGAACATGTCTCTCTCCCTGAAAGTCATACTGACGGGCTTGGTGCTGACTATGCTGGCGGCGTGCCAGAGCCCTCCCAAGGGATTGACCCCGGAGCAGGTGGCGGTTTTGAAGGAGCAAGGTTTTTATCTGAGCGATGCTGGCTGGACGCTGGATCTGGCCAACCGGGTGCTGTTTGCCAACAACATGGGTGAGCTGACCCCTCAGACTCGTCAGGTGGTCGAGAAGTTGGGCAACACCCTGCTGGGGGTGGGACTGGACAAGGCAAGAGTGGATGGCCACACCGACAACACCGGCGAGAGCAGCTACAACCAGCAGCTCTCCCTGACGCGGGCTCAGTCAGTGGCGGATGTGCTGATTTCTGTGGGCATGAAGCCCGCCAATCTGGAGATCCATGGCCGCGGGGCGACCATGCCGATCGCCGATAACCACACCAGAGATGGCCGCGCTGCCAATCGCCGGGTTGCTATCGTGATCAGCGATCAATAAACACAGTGCTATGCAATCAACCATGACAAAAGAGCGCCTGAATAGGCGCTCTTTTTGATCGTGACAGCTGGGGTCGCGGGGCATCCGGCGCGAGATCACTGCGCGCTATTTTGCCCGTTATTGTCGTGATGGCTGCGCAGACGGATGTTGATCATCTCCACCAGCAGTGAGAAGGCCATGGCGAAGTAGATGTAGCCCTTCGGAATATGCAGATCCATCCCCTCAGCCATCAGGGCAAAGCCCACCAGCGTCAGGAATGAGAGGGCCAGCATCTTGATGGTGGGGTGAGTATCCACAAAATCGCCGATGGACTTGGCGGCAAACATCATGATGAAGACGGCGATCATGATGGCCAGCACCATGACGGGGACGTGATCGGCCATGCCGACGGCGGTGATCACCGAGTCGAGGCTGAATACGATATCCAGAATGGCGATCTGGATCAGGGTGCTGATAAAGCCTGAGGCCGCTTTATTGACACTCTCCGGCTCGGCAGCCCCTTCCAGGGTGACGTGGATCTCGTGGGCGCTCTTGCCGATGAGGAACAGGCCCCCCAGCAGCAGGATCAGGTCGCGGCCGGAGATGGCTTCACCCAGTACGGTGAAGAGCGGCGCGGTGAGGCGCATCACCCAGGCCAGCGAGAGCAGCAGCAGGATCCGGGTACCCATGGCGAGCCCCAGACCCAGGACCCGCGCTTTTTGGCGCTGTGCCTCCGGCAGGCGACCCACCAGGATGGAGATAAAGATGATGTTGTCGATGCCCAGCACGATTTCGAGCAGGGTAAGGGTGGCGAGTGCGACCCAGGCAGAGGGATCAAGAACCCATTCCAGCATGATTGAACCTTGGTTGAAGAAAGTGAAACGGGGCATTTTAGCAGGAGGAACCAGTGCTTGTCCCCGCGTGGGGAAAAGATAAAAATGGGCGCTATCGCAAGGGAGGCTGGCATGTTTCGATTAGGGTTCATCATTAATCCGGTCGCCGGGATCGGCGGCGCAGTGGGCCTCAAGGGCAGTGATGGCATGGTCGCCGAGGCGCTGGCCCGTGGCGCTGTGCCCAAAGCGCAGGAGCGGGCGCGGCAAGCGTTATTGCCGCTGTGTGAGTTGACCACCCCGTTTGAACTGCTGACGGTGGCAGGGGCGATGGGGGAGGCTGTTGCGCGTGCCCTCGACTTGCCCTGTCGGGTTATCTATCACCCCGAAGGGGAGAGTACCTCTGCCGACGATACCCGCCATGCGGCTGAGCTGATGCGCGAAGCCGGGGTCGACCTGCTGTTGTTTGCCGGTGGCGATGGCACTGCGCGGGATATCTGCGCGGCGGTCGGGGAGTCCTGCCATGTGCTTGGTATTCCGGCTGGCTGCAAGATCCACTCCGGGGTCTACGGGGTGACCCCGGCCGCCAGCGGGCGGGTGGTGGCACGGATGATCGCCGGTGAATTGCTCAGCCTGGTGGATGGTGAGGTGCGGGATATCGACGAGGAGGCGTTTCGCGCTGGCAAGGTGCGGGCCCGCCACTACGGCCAGCTGAAGGTGCCCGGCGATCTGCGCTATGTGCAGGCGGTCAAACAGGGGGGTAGGGAGTCCGAAGAGCTGGTGCTGGCTGACTTGGCCGCCGGTGTGGTGGAGCAGATGGAGCCCGATACCCTCTATCTGATGGGCTCCGGCAGCACGGTGGCGGCCTGTATGGCCGAGCTGGGTCTGGAAAATAGCTTGCTCGGTGTGGATCTGGTGGAAAATGGCCGACTTATCGGGCAGGATCTCAGCGCCGTCGAGATCCTGACCCGGATCCGTGGCCGTCGTTGCCGACTGATCATGACCCTGATCGGCGGACAGGGACATCTGTTCGGGCGCGGAAATCAGCAATTGAGTCCTGAGGTGATTCGGTGTGTCGGGCTGGAGAATATCCAGGTGCTGGCAACCAAAGCCAAGCTGACCGCCCTCGCGGGCAGGCCGTTGCTGGTGGACACCGATGATCCGCAATTGAACCGGGCGTTGCGTGGTTATCTGCAAATAACCACGGGATACAAGGATCAGGTCATCTACCCGGTGGCCAACCCGGAATAGGACGCCAAGGACGCTGCTGGCCTGGCGCCAGAGAGCCGCAGTCACCCGAATTGCGGTTCCACTCCCCGAATTATTTGCCGGCAATTTTTTGCCAGCCACTCTGGAAATGAGGCTGCGTTACATGACAATTCACGATTTTGAGCACAAGTTGTTGGGACTGATCGACAGCATGGTTGCCACCGCAACCGAAGATGAGCTGTTTGCCGGTGGTTACTTGCGAGGTCATATCTCGTTGGCGGTTGCCCGGGCCGAACTGGAAGGCAAGACGCTGGTACGAGATATCAAAAGCTATGTATTGCGCAGCCTCAACGAGGCGATTTTGCAAGGGGAGCTATCCGAAGAGGATGAGAAATTGGTGCAAGCAATGTGGATTCGTTTGCAACAAGATGCAGAAGCTTGATCAGATACACATTTCAAACTGAAGTTTGAGTTTATTCTTCCCTGAAGTTAGTGAAAGGTTAATAATAAGTTTCGCCTTTTGTTTCAGGGATTAAACTATGGCTTCCACCCCCCGTATTGCTCAAAAACTGCCGCTCGAGATGCTCTATCACTGGGAGCGGCAGTGTCCTGATCGAACCTATCTGCGTCAAACTATCAACCGCGAATACGTCGACTTCACCTGGGGTGAAGTGGCCGATGAAGCGCGGCGGATGGTGACGGCCTTGCGTCATTTAGGTCTGGTGGCCGGTGACAAGGTGGCGCTGCTCTCCAAAAACTGCGCCCAGTGGTTTATCGCCGATCTGGCGATGCAGATGGGGCAGTATGTGAGCGTGCCCATCTATCCGACCGCCAACGTCGACACCATCGAGTACGTGCTGCGCCACAGCGAGGCCAAGGCCATTTTCATTGGCAAGCTGGACGACTGGAAGAGTCAGGAGGCAGGCGTCCCCGCCGATCTGCTGCGCATCGCTTTCCCCTACGACACCATGCCAGCCAGCCATCAGTGGGATGACCTGCTGGAAGCGCACGAACCAATTTCTGACAGCCCGGTACAGGCCCCTGACTCCCTGCTGAGTCTGGTCTACACCTCCGGCAGTACCGGCAAGCCGAAAGGGGCCATGCTGAGCGTCGAGCGCTACGCCTGGTCTTGCGAGAAGCTGGTGGAAACGGTGGGATTGTGCGCCACTGATCGCGGCTTCTCCTACCTGCCGCTGGCCCACATTACCGAGCGGGTCTATGTCTACGGCGGCAGCTTGTATGGTTGCGCCGAAATCGCCTTCCCCGAATCCCTCGACACCTTTATCGAAGACGTTAAACGCTGCCGTCCCACCGTCTTTATCTCGGTGCCGCGGCTGTGGGCGATGTTTCGCATCAAGATCCACGAGAAGCTGCCCCAGCAGAAACTGGAGTTGCTGCTCAAGATCCCGTTCATTTCGGGCCTCATCAAACGCAAGCTGCAGAAGGGGTTGGGGCTGGATCAGGCCCGGGTGCTCGGCTGCGGTTCTGCACCGGTCTCCCCTGCGCTGTTGCAGTGGTATCTGAGCATCGGCCTCAAGGTGACCGAAGCTTGGGGCATGACCGAGAACCACGCTTACTCCACCATTAACTACCCGTTCCGCGCCGACAAGATCGGCACCGTCGGCAAGGCGGGCCCGGGGGTGACCATCAAGATCTCCGACGAGGGGGAGATCCTCTGTCGCTGTGAAGGGATGATGCTGGGTTACTACAAGGATCCCGAGCACAGCGCCGAGGCCATCGATGCCGAGGGGTGGCTGCACACCGGTGACATGGGCAAGCTGGACCGGGAGGGTTACCTCACCATCACTGGCCGGATGAAGGATGTGTTCAAGACAGCCAAGGGCAAATATGTGGCGCCGGTACCCATTGAGGGACTGCTGGGGCAAGAGCCCATCATCGAACAGCTTTGCGTGATTGGTTATGGCATGCCCCAGCCCATCGCACTGGTGCAGCTGGCCGAGAGCGCCATGAAGGGCAATCGGGAAGAGGTGAATGCCAAGTTGGAGGCGGCGCGGGTACGGGTCAACGATCAGCTGGAATCCCATGCCAAAATTCGCGGAATCCTGGTGGTGAAGACCCCGTGGAATATCGAGAATGGTGTGCTGACTCCCACCATGAAGATCAAGCGTCACCTGCTGGAGCATAAATATGCTCGACTGGGGGATGACTGGTCATCCTCCCACTCGGTGGTCTGGGAGGAGTAAGGCTTCCTTTATTGCCCATCACAGCATCAAACAACCGCGGCCCGTTATGAGCCGCGGTTGTTTTTGGGGATTGTCACTCGCCCCTGTTTTGCGGGCGTGTGAAAAGTGCCCCTTGGGCTAGATCAGTGCCAGCGCGGCGGCCAGATCGGCGATCAGATCGTCGGCATCTTCCACCCCGATACTGAAGCGGATCAGATCGTCATTGACCCCGGCGGCGAGACGGCTCGCCTCGTCCATGGCGGCGTGAGTGGTGCTGGCCGGATGGCAAGCCAGACTCTCGAGATCACCCAGACTCACCGCCTGCACGAACAGCTGCAGGTTGTCGAGCAGGGTCGCGCAGCGGGCAAAGCCGCCTTCCAGCTCGATGCTTACCATGCCGCCAAAGCCGCTGGCGAAGGCGCCGAGGGCATCGTGGCCCGGATGGTTGGCAAGCCCCGGATAGATCACCTTCTTCACCGCCGGCTGGGCTGCCAGAAACTCGGCTACCTTTTGCGCATTGTGCAGGTGGGCATCCATCCGCAGCGGCAGGGTCTTGACCCCGCGCTGCAGCAGGTAGGCCTCCTGTGGGCCTATGGGAGAGCCGATATGCTTGAGGGCCACGGTGCGGATAGATTTCATCAGCGCGTGGGAGCCCGCAACCACCCCGGCAATGATGTCGCCGTGGCCGCCCAGATACTTGGTGCCGCTGTGCATCACGATGTCGATGCCAAGCTCCAGCGGGCGCAGCAGGTAGGGGGTAAGGAAGGTGTTGTCACACACCGTAATGGCGCCCACCTTGCGGGCCGCTTCCACCACTACTCGCGGATCCACCACCTTGAGGGTGGGGTTGGTCAGGGTTTCGAACAGTACCACCTTGGTGGCGGGGCGGATATTGGCCAGCAGATCCCGATCGCTCTCGTAGGCGGTGACCTTGATACCGGCGCGGCTGAAGGTCTGCTTGAGGAAGGCATCGGTGCCGCCGTAGAGCGGGCCGATATAGGCCACTTCATCGCCGCTGTCGGCCAGCGCATACATAATGGCGCTCACCGCCGCCATGCCGCTCGCCACTACCAGCGCCTCGTCGGCCCCTTCGAGGGCGGCCAGTTTCTGCTCCAGCTCGGCGGTGGTGGGGTTGCCAAAGCGACTGTAGATAAAGCCGGGTGCTTGACCGGCGAAACGCTCCTTGCCCGCCTGCGCATTGAAGTAGCTGAAGGTGCTGCTCTGGTAGAGCGGGGTAGTGAGGGCGCCGGTCTGGGGATCGATCCGTTGGCCGCTGTGTACGCTCATGGTCTTGAATTTCATCGTATTACTCCGTTCGGGCCAGCTGCTGGCCCTGATGTTCCGCGTTTAAAATCGATATGAAGGGGCGCAACTGGCGTCCCTTCTGGTGACATATTCGCTCGGATGATTGCCATCATTCCGCTGGATCAGGCCAGTTCCCGCTCCCGCTGCTCCTTCGACCGCTCCCTCGGCTGCGATGGCGCAGCATAGTTGCTGGCATCCTGAGCGGTATAGTGACGCGCCGCCACATCCGGGTGGGAGCGCAGCCGCCCCTTGAGCACATTCTCCCCCACCTGATAAAAGAGCTGGTTGGCCGGGTCGCTCTCGGGCCCTTGTGCCTGCGCCGCCAGCGCGGGGGAGAGGGTGAGCAGCGGCACGGTGGCATCGAGCCGCGCCGCCATAAAGAGGGCGCAAGAGAGGCGCGAGATGCCGGGTGGCGGGCTCATCACCCGATGCAGGGTCGCCTTGAGATAACCGTTGGAGGCAAGCTCCAGCAGCTCGCCGATATTGACCACCAGCGCCCCCGGCAGGGGCGGCGCCGAGATCCAGCCGTCGGCTGTTTCTACCTCAAGCCCGGATTGTTCATCTTGCATTACCAGGGTCAGGTAACCGGGATCCTTGTGGGCGCCGACCCCCTGACTGCTGCTGCCAGCCTCTTGCCCCGGGTAGTGAATGAGCTTCATGTGCTGGTAGGGGGCGCCGCGAATGCTTCCGTCGAACACTCCGGCCTGTTGCTCCAGTACCTCGGCAAAGGCGGCGAGCAGGGTGAGGGTGATCTTGCTCAGCCGCTCCTGCCGCGCCAGTAGGTGGGTTTTCATTTCTGGCAGGGCGGTCGGCCACTGGTTGGGGCCGATCAGCCGCTGCCAGGGTGCACGGATCTGCGCCGAAGGCAGGGCCTGTGCTTCGTTCATGATATCGAACTGCTCCCGCAGATCAGGCCGTTGGCGGGTCAGCTCGGCACCGACCCGGTTGTAGCCGCGAAACTGGGGGCTGTTGACCATCTGCACCGCCAGCTTCTCCTGCTCCGGCAGGGCAAAGAAGCGCTCTGCCAGCGCCAGGGTTTCCCGCTGCTCGGCGTTACTCAGACCATGTCCTGTCAGATAGAAAAAGCCCACCTCGCGGGCAGCTGTGGCCAACTTGGCCAGCATCCTGAGACGCGTGTCGGGCGCCCCCTTGAGGGCGGCCAGATCGATGATCGGCAGTGGTGAATGTTCCATGTGCACCTCCTCACTCTTTCGTTATCTCTGGCGCCATCTCTTGCCCTGCCACCACGGTTGGCAGGACGGATGAGCGGCAAACGGGGTGGCGCGACAGCGTGGCATAGTGAGCCCAGGTGATTGCGCCATTTGGATGAGGGGGATGCTACTGTGCGGTTTAGAAAGACGGAAACAACAAATTATTCTTAGTTATATACAAAATTCGAAATTGAATTCGGGATTGAATTCGAAATTGTGTGGCCATGCTGTCTGTTAGACAACAGCATGCCGCGTGAGTCGCAACGGGGAGCCGTAGCCAACCCGCAGGAGCACTCCCCACGGCAAGAAGGGGGGGATAATACCAATCACATTAAAGATGCTTTCACCCCCAACGAGGGCAGGAGTTCGACAGCTCGGCAACCCTCCTTTGACGGGGTGGGGCAAGCGCACGGCATCCATACCTTTGTGGGGCAGCTGACATGGATGCCAGCTATCACGCTAGGTTACCTGAGCAGTATCGGTGCCCATGTGTGGATCAATCAGGGAGGGGTCTAAGTAATTGGGAGGTTGGCCCGGAGATGTTCCGGGCCAGTCGGGTTATTCACTGGGCGTTTTCAATACCCAGTAGCTCAGGGCCGATCCCACGCCACAGCAGGCGATGGCGATGGCCATGGGCAGTGGCGATTGGGGGGGATTGAGGTTAACCAGAATGCCGACCAGGGCGCCGATGCCAAAGCGCAAGGTGCCCGCCAGTGCGGACGCTGTGCCCGCTGACTGGGGGAACTGCCCCATCAGGCCGGTCATGGCATTGGCCCCCACCAGACTGATGTGGCCGATAAAGAGCACCACCGGAATCACTATGCCCCACAGGCCGCCGGTCTGGCTCCAGGCGTTGTAGATCAGCAGGGCGCCCGCACAGGGCAGCACCAGCAGGCCGTATTGTAGCATCCGCTCTGAGCCCACCCCTTTCACCAGTCGGCTATTGACGAAGGTGACCACCATCATCAGCAGGATATTGAGGCCAAACAGCCAGCCGTAGTGCTCGGTCGGCACCTTGAAATACTCGATATAGACGTAGGGTGAGGCGCTGAGAAAAGCGAACATGCCGGAGCTGGAGAGGGCACCGCACAGCACGTAACCCATGGCGCCGCGATGGGAGAGCACCCCCCAGTAGTTCTTGAGGATCTGGCCGAGATTAAGGGGTTGGCGGTGTTCCGGTTTGAGGGTCTCCTGAATTTTCCACTGCATCACCAAGGACACCAACAGGCTGATCCCCACCAGCAGCCAGAAGATCACTCGCCAGCTGGTATGGGCGCTGATATAGCCGCCAATCACGGGGGCCACCAGCGGTGCCAGCGTCATCACCAGAATGACGAATGACATGGCGCGGGAAAACGCATCCTTCTCGAAAAGGTCGCGCAGCAAGGCATTCACCACCACAGATCCTGCTGCGCCGCCAGCCGCCTGCAACATCCGATAAGCCAGCAGTTCCGGCAGGGAGTCTGCCATGGCGCAACCCACAGACGCGATGGCAAACATGGTGAGCCCGATCAGGATCACCGGCTTGCGGCCATAGCTGTCGGCCAGCGGGCCGTAAAAGAGTTGGCCGATGGCAAAGCCGCCCAAAAAGGCGCTGATGGTGAGCTGGGCCCCATCAATGCTGGTAGCCAAGTCCCGGGCAATGGCCGGAATGGCGGGCAGGTACATGTCCACCGCCAGCGGAGTCAGGCCTGCCAACGCGCCAAGCAGAATAAAGAGAAAGCGGGGTGAGAGAGGGAGGGTATGTCTGTGGGGCATAAGTTATCCGGTCGTGAACTATGGCGGCAGAAGAAGAGCGGGAATTCTATCAGCTTTAGCGTCGTCGGGCATGGCGTTCCTGCCCCCTCACCGGAGGGGGCAGGTGTTAGCCTTGGCGCTGGCGCCGCAGGGTGCGGATCTGACTGGCCAGCAGCAGGCTCCAGATCAACCAGGCGATGAGAGAGAGGCCGTAACCGAGCCGCTCCGGCCAGCGGGCGGTCAGGGTGAAAGTAACCTGATGGCGACCTGCAGGCACCCACACCTGTATCAGCCCATTGCGGGTGCTGCTGATGGTCAGTGGCAAGGTGTCATCTAGCTTGGCTTGCCAGCCCGGGTAGTCAAATTGGTGCAGGATCAGTTTGGCAGGGGCTGGCGCATCGACGGTCAGGACGATCTGCCGTGGCTGCCAGTTGAGGATCTGCCATGAGATCCCTTGCTGCTCTGTGGTGACCGCGGGTTGAAATTCATCTTTCCAGGCCAGCAGGGTCGGGGCAAACATGCCTTTTGGCACCTGCTTTGGCCGGTATTCGCGGGCGCTGCGTTTGCTGTCAAACTCCCCGTCCAGCGCGCTCTTTTGCGGCGCCTGGGTGAGCGGCGATTCATGCACATAGACCGCCTGCGAAAGCAGGGTGAGGGCCAGCACCGTCCACCAGAGCCATTGCCATGGTCGATAGGCGGGGACACCCAGCGCCACCACCGCCACGGTAGCGATCACCAGCAGCAGATTGAGCCGCCAGGGAAACTGCACCAGCTGTAGTGGAGGTAGCAGGTGCCAGAGTGGCTCGCTCAAGGGGAGCATCATTAAAAAGCTGAGGGTGCCCAGGGTGCCCCAGATCAGCAGTTCCGGATGGCGTGGTTCGCGGGCGGCAGCCCATGCCACCAGTAGCAGGACGAGGGTGAGCAGGGTCAGCCAGGCCAGATGGCCGCGAAAACGCCAGTCACTACTGGTTTCGGGCAGACGGTCAAGGAAGTTGCGGTGAAACTCGAACATGCCAATGCGCATCTGATCCATGGAGATCCCCCCCTGATCCAACAAGGCTGGCAGCAGCAACAGGCTGGCCATTGCCAATCCCCAGAGTTGGCCCAGCAGGGTGGGCCAGAGGTGCAGGGTTATCTTGCTACGCCAGGCCAACAGCAGGCTGCGCACGGTGAGCAACCCCAGAATGAGCAGGGTGCTCGGCAGATGGGAGAGGGTCAGCAAGGCGACAGCCAGTGCGAGCAGCAGCAGAGCAAAAGGGGCTCGGCGGCAGAGGCGATCCTGGGCCAGCAGCGCCAGCGGTGCCCAGACAAAGGCCCAGCTCTCGGCCAGCGCAAAGCGGGCATAGATGTCGATCGCCAGATGATAGGGCAGTGCCATGTAGAGCAGGCTGGCGGCCAGCGCGCGCCCCGGCGTGGCAAAGGGGCGCAGCCAGAGATAAGCAAACAGCCCGGATAAACCGAGTGCCAGAGTGTTGCTCCAGAGCAGGGGGATCATGGCGTGATGGGCGAGGGGCTCGGGGCCAGCGAACAGGGCACTCACATAGTAGGGGAGTGGGGGATAAAAGAAGAATGCCGGGCTGCCGAAGGCGCCGTTCATCTCCATCAGCCAGCGGGGATAGAGCTCCCCTTGCCACAGTTGCACCGCAAAGAAGTGACCGGAGAGCAGGTGGTGAAACAGGTCATGGCCCTGACTGCCCCCACGTAGCCAAAACGGCAGCAATAGCAGGGCGGTTGCTGTCATCAGTGCCAGTGGAACCCATAGCCACTCTCTGGTCATACGCATAAGGAGACTCACTTGTTATGGATGCGCAGTGAGTGTAACCGAGTTGCAACTCTCTTTTTGAGTCATTTGAGTGCGTTTTGTGCTCTTTTTATGTTGTTTGTCATTGGTGCTATTGCTTGCTGCGAAGGGATGGCGAGCCAGAGTCCGGGCTCGGCGGCAAAGCGCGGGGCAAACCAGTGCTGGCGCACCGCAGTGGGCATCTCGCTCGCGGCTATCGGGCGGCGACTGAGGCGGCAGGCCCCTTGTGCCAGCGCGAGGCTCGCATCCCCCTTGTACCAGCCGTCCGTCACCGGCAGTGCCGTGGTCTCCCGCAGCAGCCTCACCCCCCACTGGGTCACCAGCGCCGGGCAGCTTTTTTCTGCCACTCTGGCCGCCTGCACCATGGCGGGCGGACGGGGCAGGGTGAAGGTTGCGCCGAGCAGCAGCAATCCGGCCACCACTGCCAGTCTCTCGCCACGGCGTGGCAGCCAGCCTGCCAGCAGCACGATACCGAGCAGGGTGATGGGGGCCAGATGGCGAGGATTATCGGGATTCTGGCCAAACAGGGTCCAGAGCTGCAGGGCGAGCCAGTAGATCGACCAAAGGGTGGAGAGGGCAGCTGGGTGGCCTTTTGAGCGCTGCCAAAGTGGCAGCATCAGCAAGGCCCCCATCAACAGGGGCCAAAGCGGGGTGAGCTGATCGTTGAAAGTACTCGCCCAGCTCAGCAGCCGATCGCCGTGGGCCGCCGCCGTGTTGCCCCACAGGGTAAAGTGGCCGTCGGTAAAGCGTCGCCCCTCGCTGAAATAGGCCCAGCCATCGGCCTGCCAGACAAAGAGCAGGCTGGTGAGCCCCACCAGCGCGATGGGGAGCACAAACCTGACGCGCGTTCCCTTCTGTGCCATCCCCAGCCAAAGGGGCAGCAGCGCCAGCACGAAATAGGAAGGGCGCAGGGCCAGCAGCAACCCAAGCATGAGGCCTGTCAGCGTCATCCTGCGATGCTGCAAGGCCAGCAGCGCCCCGAGCCAGGCGGCGAGCGCGGACCCATCCGAAAGGCCGGAGAGGGCCAGCGTAGGTGTAAGTGGCAGGGCCAGCACCAGCAGCCAGACGGGGGCGAGCAGGCTGGGCCGCTGCCACACCTTGACCGCCAGCAAGGCGGCGAGCGGCGCCAGCAGTGCTGTGCCCAGCAGGCTTGCCCATTGCACTGCGCGGGCTGGATCGTCTACCACCAGATTGATCAGCCGCGCCAGCCAGATAAAGGCGGGGTAGCCCGGAAAGTGGGGGGAGAACTCCAGCACACTAAAGCGCGTCACCCCGTGGGCGAAATTGAGGGCATCGTCGGAATCGAGCGCCACCGGGAAGGCCAGCAGCCAGCCGAGCCAGGCCAGTTGCAGCAGAATGAGCAGCAAAATGGTGGTTGAGCAGGGGTAAGCCCAACGCCGGGACCTTGCCTTCCCCCTCATCCCCAACCCTTCTACCGCAAGGGGAGAAGGGGGCAAACCGGCGTCCGGGTGCATCTATCGGCAGGCTGTGCGTAGGGTGGGTAGCGCGAAGTGAAACCCACCGTTTGTCACAGCGAGATGGCGCAGTGATTGGCTGGTGGTCATCAAAGTGGCGCCAGCACGGCCATCAGCGCTTTTTCTGCATCGCTAAAGGCGGCGGCATCGGCAGGCTTGGCGCCCACCCCGAATACCCCCGGGTTGCCGATGGCATCCAGCACCTTGGCCAGCGCCTGTTCGGCCGCCTTGCGATCCCCTTCACTGAGGGAGGGGAGGATCAAATCGAGGAAGCGCTTGCTCTTGACCACCAGCACCTTGGCGGTCTGGTAGTCGCCAAGATTCTGACTGGCCCCTTCGAGGCGGCGTTCGATCTCCGCCTTGTAGGCGCAGTTGAGCAGGGCAGCGGTGGCGGCGGCGTCTTTCCCCTTGATGGCGGCCGCCAGCGGCGCTTGCAGATCCACCTTGTGGTGCTGTTCCAGATAGGCCAGCTCGTCGGCAATCTCGCTCAAGGTGGCGCTGGCATCCTTGCCATCAGTGGCGGCGCCCAGCAGCGCTTCGCGGGCGTCGATCAGTGGCTCCTTGCCGGCGGCGGCATAGGAGTATGCCTGTGCTTGTTCGCTGAGGGTCAGTCCGCTGAGCGTCAACAGCAGGGTGAGGGCGAGTAAAACCGGGCGTATGGTCATCCTGTTCTCCTTACTTATGCCAAGAGGTTATGCCAATGGCGCGGCCATCAGGCCACGCTCTGGGTTTCAATCACGGTGTTCTCGTTGCGATGGTTGAAGGTGTTGCGGCGTCTGTCTACCTGTTGGACACCGACAATCCTCAGGCCACGCTCTGGGTCTCGATCACGGTATTTTCGTTGCGATGGTTAAAGATGGCGTGGCGTCTGTCCACCCCGTCGATCACCATGTCGGCGGCCATCATCCCCATCTCCATGGCGGTGTCGGTGAAGATGTAGCGGAATGTCCCCTGACGGCCAGTCATGATGAGGTTATTGATCGGCATCAGCGCCTTGATGGCGTCGTTGCGGCGGGCCTGATAGCCGAGATCCATCAGCGGATAAGCGTACTCGCTGCGGGCCTCAAAGGTCTCATCGCCAAGCTTGGCGGTATCGACGCCGAGGCTCGCCAGATCAGCGGTGACCCGACCACGCAGATCGGCGAGCGGTGCCTGCCAGGTGGCATCCCCCGGGTTGCAGGGGATCTCCAGCATCACCGAGGTCTGGCCCTGGGGCGCCATAAAGGGGCTGCGGCGGCGCGGCTCTTGCAGGCGGGTCGCCAGAATATGAGGGTCGGAGAGGTACTGCCAGGTGTTGTCCGACAGGTTTTCCTGTTTGAGGGGCATATTGACGAAGCGAAGCGACCGGTAGTGCAGATCGCACGGCAAGCCTAGATGCTGGCAGGTGAGCGGCAGCGGCAGGGTGGAGATCACCTGATCAAAACGCTCGCTCTGCTCAACGTCATCTTGTTTCCAATATACCCGTTCGATGCGGCCATCAGCCTGCTCAAGGCGGGTGATGGTGGCGCCGGTTTTGAGCTCAACCCCCTCTGTCACCAACCGCTCGCCCAGAGTGGTAAAGATCTGGCCAAAACCATATTTGGGGTAGCGGTATTTGCGGGCATAGGTGCGCACCGAGAGGCTGCCGTTGCGTCTTGGCAGCAGGCGGCGCGCCACGTCTTTGAGATCGATCAGGCTGATGCGCTGACCGGCCCAGTCGGCGGAGAGCTGGTCCGGGTTGATGCCCCACAGTTTGCCGGTGTAACCCTCGAAGAACTGGCGATAGAGGGTGCGGCCAAAGTGGCTCTGGATCCACTCGGCAAAGCTCGCCTTGGCAAAATCGGTGGGCTTCTTGGCAAAAGGCAACAGCAGCAAGTCTTTTACCGCACCGGCCATCAGGGCGAGCGGCGCCGTTTTGAGCAGGTTGGGCAGGTTCAAGGGGTAGTCATAGGTGCGCCCGCCAAAGCGGATCACACTCTTGCGTTCGGCGTGGAGCAGATCGTCCCCCATCAGCTCGTCGATAAAGGCGAGCAGCTCGGGGTTCTTGGTGATAAAGCGGTGGCCGCCGTAGTCAAAGCGATACTCCCCATCGCGCCCCTTGAAGGTCTGGGTGGCGCACATGCCGCCGACCACCGGCTCCTGCTCGAACAGGGTGACCGCAAAACCGGCCTGACAGAGGCGCCAGGCGGCCATCAAACCGGCGGGGCCAGCGCCCAGCACTGCAATGCTTTTCTTGTTGTTATCGCTCATGACTTATTCCGAAACTGCTTGATAGATAAGGGAACCGCGCCAAGGCGCGGCTCCCGAATAGTGTTGTTACCCCGTGGCCTTGTTGCCACAGGGCGTGCGGGCTCAGCCCTTGCTGGATGCGGCGTTCACCTGCGGTCGATAGCTGCGCTGCCAGAGGGTAACGAAGATCGCCAGATAGAGAGCCCAGGTCAGCAGCTGCAAGCCAGCGGGTGAGGCATTGTAGCCAAACAGGGCGCGCAGGAAGGTACCAAATACCCCCTGATCGTCGAGAATGTGGCTGATGTCGAACACCGGTGTGGTCCAGAAGGTGATGATGTCTGCCGCCTGCAACATGTTGACGGCGGACGAGAGCAAGCCTGCGGCGATGATGATGATGAGCAGACCGGTCCAGCGGAAGAAGGGGGCCAGCGCCACCTTGCGGGTGGAGCGCAGCAGCCCCCACACCAGCGCGATGGAGACCAGCAGCCCCGCCAGCGCGCCCATCAGGCCGGATTGCAGATCCACCCCTTGCCCGGAGTAGAGCAGGGCGGAGAAGAAGAGCACGGTTTCAAACCCTTCGCGCATCACAGCAAGGAAGGCGAGCAGCACCAGACCAAACAGGTTGCCGCCATCGATAGCCGCATCGATGCGTGCCGTCATGGCTCCCACCTGGGATTTGGCCTGCTTTTGCATCCAGATCGCCATATAGGTGAGCACCAAGGTGGCGAAGATCAGGATCCCCGCCATCAAGAGGTGGTTGTAGCGCTCGCTCTCGAACTGGCTCACCACCACCTGGAACAGGAAGGCGACCACAAGGGAAGCGATAAGGCCAAGCCCCACCCCCAGATAGATGAACTTGTTGTAGCGGCTCGCCCCCAGCTTGGCGAGGTAGGAGAGGCAGATGCCGACCAGCAGGAAGGCTTCCAGCCCCTCGCGCAGGGTAATGAGAAAACTTGCAAACATCAGGATTGAGGCTCCGTAGCGGGCGTGACGGGGAGAGGTTGCAGGGTAAGTTGCAACCGATTTAGCTGCACTATGGGTGGCTCCGGCAAGCTGGGCTCGGCGGCGCGCACCGCATCATTGACCCACTTGGGGTAGGTGCGGAAATTGAGTTTGATATCGGTCTTGAAGGGCCCCCGGGTATCCGCGGGCAGCGGCCAGGCTTCATCGCGCCAGCCATCGGCCGGAATGCGGGTATCTTCCAAGAGCTTGGCGTAACGCCAGAACTTGAGCCCCACCGGCTTGCCCTCGGCATCGCCGAACACTTTGCGAAACAGTCGCGCATCCTCAGGAACGGCACCATCCACCGGCTGGCCGCTGGCAAGCACCAGCTTGCCGGTAGCGTCGATGACGGTCAGCTCCAGCCAGAGTTCACGAAAATCGGCCACCCCGGTGGGCAGGGCGTGGCCCGCGCCGGTATTGGCGACCCGCACCACCAGTTGCTGGCTATCGGCTGCTTGGCCGATACGGGCAGAGAGGGGTTCGATCCGGACCGAGAGCGTGGCGCTGGAGCGCAACAGGGCCAGACTCTCCTGCTCAAGGTCGGGATTGCGCAGCCCCACCAGCTGGTGCTGGGCGCCGGTAAAGTTGTGGCGATAGAGCCGCGCCTTCATGGTGCCGTTTTCGGTGGATTGGCCCGCCACCGGCGCGCCGCCATTGCCCGGCTCCGGGTTCATATGGCAGTCGATGCAGGTGCGCCGCTTGGCAGGATCCTCCGCGTTCGCAAAGCTGGATTTTTCCCACTCGTCCCAGGTGTTGACAATATTGGCGCCGGTGCCCGGGGCAAACTCGTTGTGGCACGACTTGCACAGGGCTGCGTCGCGGTAGAAATCCTTCTGATAGGAGGCTTTGTGGGCCGCCGGACGGGCGTTGATCTGCCGCTCGGCCAGCCAGTGCTGGAGGCTGCCACCCGGGGCATCCTCGAACACATAGCTCTCGCGGTCTTTCAAATTGACCGTAAAGGCACTGTTGCCGCCCGCGTCTTCCACTTTGGTGATGCGATGGCAGAGCACGCAGCCAGTCCCTTCCTCCACCACAGGTTCGCCAGCCTTGTGGGCGGCAATCAGCGAGGCGCCGCCCTGCTCGAACATGTGGGAGCCCTTGGGCAGATCCATCTGGCCGGTCATCACCTGCTGGGGCATGTGGCAGCCCTGACACCACTGGCCGAACGCTTCCCCTTCGGTTTCGCGGGCCAGCGCCTGCACCACCTTGTAGTAGGGGTGGGAGTTGCCCATCAGCCGGTGGTTGCTCTCGCTCCAGTCCGCAAACGCCTGTTGGTGGCAGTTCTGGCAGGAGGCGGAGTTGAGCCACTCTTTCGGGTGGGTGGTCGGTGCCTTGGCGGGATCCGTGCGCGGGGCATCGAGTCGCAGCCAGTTGGCGAGATAGGGGAGGTTGCCATCGGCGGTCACGAAAGCATGCAGATCCTCCATCATCGCCTTCACCTCGGGCTGAGGCTTGGCGGGGTCAACCGCCTCGGCGCCATCGCGGGTGTCATGGCCCATGCCGCCCTGGGTCTGCTGGGTCATGCGCAGGTATTCGCCGACAAAATCCCCCGCCACCATGTTGGTGAGGTTGGCGTGGCCGTTGATGGCGTTGTCGCCGCTCTTCTGGCGATGGGCTGCCATCAGATAGCGGTTGGTGAAGTTGAACCCATCCAGATGGCAGGAGTTACAGCTCATCCAGTTGTCCCCCGCCATGGGGAAGCGTGCATTGGCGCCGTTGTTGCCGAGCGTGTTACCAAGATGGAACAGCCGCTCGCCGCGCTGGAGCGGTTCGGGGCGGGGATCCGTCTCTACCAGCTTGGCGAAGTGGGGCACATCGACGGTGACCCGGGCAAACGGACCGCTGCCGCCGCTATTGAGGCGGGTGAGATCCTGCCCCATGGCGTTGTGCACCAGAATATGGTAGCCATCGATCAGCAGATCCCGCGGATTCTGGCCCGGCAGGTGACGCAAGAGCTGGGTCGCCTTGGCGCCCCCCTGAAACTTCTTGCGGCGGTGACGGTTGTTGTTGGACTTGCCGCTGCGCGACAGATCAAACACCAGCAGATCTTCCGAGCCCGCCAGGGTCAGATAGACCCGCTTGCCATCGGCGGCGAAGCGCGCCGCGAACGGGTTGGAGACGATCTGGCTGCGGTTGCCGACGCTTGGCAGATTGATCTGCAAAAAGAGCTGCTTGCGTTCGTCTATTCGTTCAGTGATGCGCTCACTCTCCTCATCGAGATCGATGATGGAGACCGCCGGAAAGACGGTGCTTTGAAACTGGAAGGGGTGATCAAAGCTCCACAGCACGTGGGGCAGCCAGGCTTCGCTGCCATCGGGGGAGAGGGCGATGCCATCGAGCAGGCGCGGCAAGCCTTGGGAGTCGCTCGGCGTGTTGCTGTGGGTTTCAGCCAGGGTTATCAGGCGCGGCTTGGGCAGGGTGGCCCCCGTGCTCCCGTTCCCCAGCTTGGCGAGATCATAGATGGCGAGCTGGCCGGTCATGGCGTGGGTCAGCAGCAGGCGATCATCGTCGGTCAGGGCCACTCCGCGCGGTGTCTCGGCGGTTTCTGCATCCAGCTGGAGGTTGCCCGCGGTGTCGTAAGCCTGCAGGCGAGCCGATTCGAACAGCGTGACCCAGAACCACTGCCGCTTGGCATCGAAGATGACGCCATATGGGCGATGGCCGGTGGGAATCACTTTCTCAAGGTCGAGATCATCATCCAGCAGCAGCAGGCGATCACCGCGGTAGTCGGTGACCAGTAGGGTGCCGTCATCGGAGCGGGCAAGCTGGCGCAGATCGCCCCCCAGCTGCACTTCTTTGAGTCGCTTGCCGCTATCGCGCTCAAGCAGGGTGACCGAGCCTGCGCTCAGGTTGGCGGTGACGAGGTGCGGGCTTTGCCCCTCCTCATAGGCGATCATCCCGGCGCCCATCTGTTGGGCAGTGGTAAAGGGGCTGGTCAGCAGCAGGACGAGGGCCAGCAGGGGTGACAAACATGCACAAAGAGATGACTTCAACATGGGATCAGGAGCGCCATTTCAAGATGGTCCAGCGCCAGGCGTGGCGCAGCACCAGAGGAGTTAACGCTAACGCGCTCAGCCAGTGGGCCCAGCTGGCGAGGCTGCCCATGCCATCGCCCGGGGTGCCGTGCAGCACCAGCAGCAGGCCGCTGGCCAGACAGACCAGCAGCAGGGCTTCGATAATTCGCCCCGTGGTGCGCAAAAAGGGTTTGTTGCTGCGGTTCAGTAATGCGCGATGGGAGAGCCAGAAGGCGCCAAACAGCAGCGGAAACAGGGTGAGCGAGAGCATCACATGGAGAAACAGACTCCAGCGCGCCAGTGACCAGATCGGGGTCAGTGGCTCCCACAACAGCAGGCCGGAGAAGAACATCAGATAGAGGGAGCCCTCGGCGGCCTGATGGTGATAGGCCAGCCACTGCCAGAACTGTCGGGGTGAGAGGGAAAGGCTTGTCATAAATGCTCCAACGCCCGGGCGGTGCCGCCCGGGGGGAGCAAGTTTATAACGCAGTAAGGGTAATGAAAAGAGTTATCAATTGTATTGCTGGTGAATCAAGGCTGAACAAGCACAGTGATCAAGCCCGACTATTTATGATCTGCCATCCGCTCGGTTACGGCATAGATGAGTGCGGCGACCGAGAAGGCGAGAAAGACGATGACTGACCACTTCATCTCCACTTCATTGGTGATGCCATCTTCGAGGAAGGCTTTGAGCACCTCGACCCCGGCGATGGTGACCAGCGAGTTGATGACGATGAGCTTGAGGGAGGCAAAGTTGATCTTGCTGAGCCAGTTGTCGCCGATGGCCTCGCGCTGCTCCTGGGTCTGGATAAATTGCACATAGCCGCAGACCGCCACCAGGATCAGCATCTGGGCCACCAGCACGAAGTCCACCAGGGTCAGCACGCCGGTGATGAGGTCCATATAGTGGATCTCGATGATGTTGATGCAGAGCAGATAGAGCTGCATGGCAAACTTCACCATCAGCAGGGCCACGCACACCAGAATGCAGACGTAGAAGGGGAACATCATCAACCGGCTGCCATTGAGCATGAAATTGAATCGACGCATGAGAACTCCGATGTTGAAAATAGTGTGAGTATGACGTGAACAGCCAGCGAGGGATCACGCCTGTGGCGGCTCATTATGGCGGTAGCATCCTGCTTGCGCCCATAAAAAGTAAACGGGTTACCAATAAAAAGAGGGAGGCATAATGCCTCCCTCCCTGTTGAGTCCTGATCCCGCTAGGGGACTCACATGTTCTTAACTGACCTGCATCAGAGTAAGAGGCTTATTCCCATTCGATGGTTGCTGGCGGCTTGCCGGAGATGTCGTACACCACCCGGGAGATACCGCTGATCTCGTTGATGATGCGGTTTGACACGTGACCGAGGAAGTCATAGGGCAGATGGGCCCAGTGAGCGGTCATAAAGTCGATGGTCTCAACGGCGCGCAGGGCAATCACCCAGTCATATTTGCGGCCATCGCCCATCACGCCAACGGAGCGCACTGGCAGGAACACCGCAAATGCCTGGCTGACCTGATTGTACAGGTCGGCCTTGCGCAGCTCTTCGATGAAGACGGCATCGGCACGGCGCAGGATATCGCAGTACTCTTTCTTCACTTCACCCAGTACGCGAACACCCAGACCCGGGCCCGGGAACGGATGACGGTAGAGCATGTCGTAGGGCAGGCCCAGCTCCAGACCAACGCGGCGTACTTCATCTTTGAACAGTTCGCGCAGCGGCTCGACCAGACCCATCTTCATCTCTGCCGGCAGGCCGCCGACGTTGTGGTGAGACTTGATGACGTGGGCCTTGCCAGTGGCGCTGGCGGCAGATTCGATCACATCCGGGTAGATGGTGCCTTGTGCCAGCCAGCGGGCGTTTTTCAGCTTCTTGGCTTCGTCGTCGAACACTTCCACGAACACGCGGCCGATGATCTTGCGCTTGGCTTCCGGCTCGGCTTCACCGGCCAGGGCAGAGAGGAAGCGCTCTTCAGCGGCAACCTTGATGATGTTGAGACCGAAGTGATCACCGAACATCTCCATCACTTGCTCACCTTCGTTCAGACGCAGCAGACCGTTGTCAACGAACACACAGGTGAGGCGATCACCGATGGCACGATGCACCAGCATAGCGACCACGGAGGAGTCGACACCACCAGAGAGGCCGAGGATCACCTCATCGTCACCCACCTGCTCGCGGATGCGGGCAACGGCGTCGTCGATGATGGTGGCCGGGGTCCAGAGGCATTCACAACCGCAGATATCTTTGACGAAGTGCTCCAGCATGCGGGCACCCTGACGGGTGTGGGTCACTTCCGGGTGGAACTGCACGCCGTAGAAGCGCTTGGCTTCATTGGCCATGGCCGCATGGGGGCAGGTCGGGGTGCTGGCGATGGTGCTGAAATCGGCCGGAATGTCGGTGACCTTGTCACCGTGGCTCATCCACACATCCAGCAGCGCGTTGCCGTTGTCAGCGATGGCATCTTCGATGTTGCGCAGCAGGGCGCTGGTCTTGCCAGAGTCGCCCAGCACTTCCACCTTGGCGTAACCGAACTCACGCTCGGTGGAGGATTGCACCTTGCCACCCAGCTGCTCGGCCATGGTCTGCATGCCGTAGCAGATGCCAAATACAGGTACACCGGCGTTGAACACATACTCGGGGGCGCGCGGGCTGCCTGCTTCGGTCACGGATTCCGGACCGCCGGAGAGGATGATGCCGTTGGGATTGAATTCGCGGATCTGCGCTTCGGTAACATCCCAGGCCCACAGTTCGCAGTAAACGCCGATTTCACGGACACGGCGGGCGATAAGCTGGGTGTACTGAGAACCGAAATCCAGGATAAGGATACGGTGTTCGTGAATATTTTTAATCATGTTATTCCTGCATCAGGCGGATGTTTAACAAAAATCACGGGGATAAAAACGGTGACAAAACGGGGCCGTAGCCCCGTCTTGATCAGCCCATCCGATAGTTGGGGGCTTCTTTGGTAATGGTCACATCGTGGACGTGGGACTCTTTCATCCCGGCGCCGGAGATGCGCACGAACTCGGCCTTGGTGCGCATGTCGTCGATGGTGGCGCAGCCGGTCAAACCCATGGAGGAGCGCAGGCCGCCCATCTGCTGGTGGATGATCTCTTTGAGGCGGCCCTTGTACGGCACGCGACCTTCGATCCCTTCCGGCACCAGCTTGTCAGCGGCGTTATCGGTCTGGAAGTAGCGGTCGCTGGAGCCCTTGGACATGGCGCCCAGGGAGCCCATGCCACGGTAGGATTTGAAGGAGCGACCCTGATAGAGCTCGATTTCACCCGGCGCTTCTTCAGTACCGGCAAACATGGAGCCGACCATGACGCAGCTGGCGCCAGCTGCGATGGCCTTGGCCACGTCACCGGAGAAACGGATGCCACCATCGGCAATCACTGGAATACCGGTGCCTTCCAACGCTTCAACGGCGTCGGAGATAGCGGTGATCTGCGGCACACCCACACCGGTCACGATACGGGTAGTACAGATGGAGCCAGGGCCGATACCGACCTTGACCGCATTGACGCCAGCCGCGACCAGCGCCAGTGCGCCAGAGGCAGTGGCGACGTTGCCACCGATGATCTGCAGCTCAGGATAGGCATCGCGGGTTGCCTTGATGCGATCCAGTACACCCTGGGAGTGGCCATGAGAGGAGTCAATCAGCAGCACATCCACACCGGCTTCCACCAGCGCAGCAACGCGCTCTTCGTTACCGGCACCGGCACCCACAGCAGCGCCCACCCGCAGACGACCCTTGTCGTCTTTACAGGCGTGCGGCTTGCGCTCGGCTTTTTGGAAGTCTTTAACGGTGATCATGCCCTTGAGTTTGAAGTCCGCGTTGACTACCAGCACTTTTTCGATACGGTGCTTTTGCATCAGGGCGACCACCTCTTCGCGAGGGGCTCCTTCACGCACGGTCACCAGGCGATCTTTCTGGGTCATGATCTGTTCGACGGTCTGGGAGAGATCAATCACGAAGCGCACGTCACGACCGGTGATGATACCGACCAGCAAGTTGCCTTCGGTCACCACAGGGTAACCGGCGAAGCCGTTCTTGTGGCTCAGCTCCTTGACCTGGGCGATGGTCATGTCAGGGCGTACGGTGACGGGGTCAGAGACCACGCCACTTTCGTACTTCTTGACCTTGCGCACTTCGGCAGCCTGCTGCTCGATGGACATGTTCTTGTGGATAAAGCCGATACCGCCTTCCTGGGCCAGTGCGATAGCCAGACGGGCATCGGTTACTGTGTCCATGGCAGCGGAAATCATAGGGATATTCAAGCTGATAGAGGAGGTCAGCTGGGTACGCAGATCGGCAGTATTGGGAAGAACATCGGAGTGGGCGGGAACCAACAATACATCATCGAAGGTCAACGCTTCTTTGGTAATCCTGAGCATGGCAATATCTCACCGTTGAGGAAGTGGGGGTGTAAAATATTGCCGACGAAGTTTACTGACCGATCGGGTGTTGGTAAAGAAATTTTTTTGATTTTTTATGGTCTAGCCGCACTTTAGGTCGCCAACAGGCTAAAAACCCAAGATTATCCCTCCTGAAATGGCCGTTTTGATGAAAAAGAGTGAAGCAGTTGCTGTTTTATACAACATCCATATCGTCAGCAGACATCCACTCAACGTGTCTCGCCCCGAGGTTTGCGTCATCACATCCCCGACCATCGACATGGCGCCATCGCCCCAACTGCGCCGGGTTGGCACGGATCCGGGCCACACAGATACAGCTTGCCATCGTGGCTGGATGAGTGTGCCCAGATCACATTTTCAACCCGTGAATTGACCATAAAACGACCGCTTTCAGGTGGTCATACCACCAAAGCACCTCTGACCGGTGACCGATAGCATTTTTTGGGTTCAGTGGTGGTTCCGTGATACGGACAGTGCATTTGCCGTCAGGCACATCATCAACCAGATCAAGGGTCTGGCAAGCCGGTGCCATCAGCGTTGCAGCCATCTCCCCATAACCCACCAATCGACATACGTGGCGCACGCCAGGGGCTGTCACTTGTGCAAAAAATGTAAAAATACGCCATTACTGACACTTTTTTGTGTTCAATCGTTTGCGTGAAAATTTACGTTTAACAGTGAGGGCTTGATCTCTTCTCTGACGGCGTTGTTGCCCAAATCGATGCAACTTGAATGGAACTAACTGAGGGCGCGGTGATCTGATCACCACCATCCTCTTCAAGTCTACATCATGGGCACGTCGCTTCACCCCATCACCAACTGGCCTCAATACAACAAGTCTTTGATTAACCGTGGTTCACTCACCTTCTGGGTTGATGCCGAGGCCATGAGCAACTGGTTTCACCACGACCATCATGGGCGGCGGGGGCGCAGCCAGCTTTACACTGACCAGACCATCTGTACCTTCCTGATGCTCAAGGGGATTTTCAACCTCACTCTGCGGGCCACTCAGGGACTACTCGACTCCCTGTTCGAGTTGATGAATGTGCCGTTGTGCGCACCGGACTATAGCTGTGTCAGCAAGCGAGCACGCACGGTGACGGTGGCTTATCGACAGCCCCCAAAGGGGCGCATTACCGACTTGGTTATCGACTCAACCGGGCTGAAGGTGTTTGGTGAAGGCGAGTGGAAAGTCAGAAAACACGGCGCTGAGAAACGTCGAGTCTGGCGCAAGTTGCATCTGGCGGTAGATCCGGTGACTCACGATATCGTGGCGGCAGAAGTGTCGCTGGAGAATGTGCATGACGCAGAGGTGTTGCCGACCTTGCTCAATCCTCTGCGGCGCAAGCTGGGGCGTGTTTATGCGGATGGCGCCTATGACAGCAAAGCCAGCCATCGGTTGATTGCGCGTAAAGGGGCGACGGCGTGTATCCAGCCTCGCAAGAACGCGGGGTTATGGAAAAAGGGACACCCAAGAAATGACGCTGTGCTGGTGATGCGCAAGGAGGGGCTGGCGCACTGGAAGAAGATGTCGGGATATCACCGGCGCTCGCTGGCAGAGACGGCGATGTATCGGTTCAAGCAGTTGATGACGGGTAAAATCAGTCTGCGAACATACAACGGTCAGGTAGGGGAAGTGATGGCGTATGTTGGTGCAATCAACAAACTGAACACCCTTGGTCTGCCTGTCAGAAAGCCCCGAGTGTAGCGGTCACCTGGGGCTGGGGAAGTAATGACTTGCTGCCTGATTTGGGCAACAACGCCTTCTCTGACTCGTTGCTCTCGATCAGGTAAATCGATATGTTGCCCATTGATAGCTATGGCGGGTGCTCTGTCTGAAAGGCGGGCGTCCCAATTCGGATTTCTGGAAAATAGGGGGAGCCTGTAAATCCAATTGTGTAACCGCCCACGAATAAGTAACTTTTTCAAAAGGATACCTTCGTGGGTAAGCAAATGGACCAAGACAAACTCAAAGCACTGGCCGCTGAGCTGGCCAAAGACATCAAATCTGAAAAAGATCTCGGCACACTCACCCAACAGCTGATCAAGCTCACCGTGGAGACCGCGCTCAATGCCGAGATGGACGAGCATCTGGGCTACGAGAAACACGCCCCACAAGGCCGCGGGACCGGCAACAATCGCAATGGCTATTCCACCAAGCGCCTAAAAGGCCACCATGGAGAGGTCACCATCCAGGCGCCTCGTGACCGTAACGCCTCCTTCGAGCCTCAGTTTGTCCGCAAGGGGCAGTCACGCCTGACCCAGATGGACGACCAGATCCTCGCCCTCTACGCCAAGGGCTTGAGTACGCGGGATATAGTGGACGCGTTCAAAGAGATGTATGACGCCGACATCTCGGCGGGGCTGGTATCGAAGGTGACCGAACGCGTCATCGAGCAGGTCCACGAATGGCAAAACCGGCCGCTGGATCCGCTCTATCCCATCGTCTATCTGGACTGCATTGTGCTGAAGATCCGCGCGAACCAGCGGGTGATCAACAAGTCGCTCTATCTGGCACTGGGCATCAATATGGAGGGGCACAAGGAGCTGTTGGGCCTGTGGCTGGCCGAGACCGAAGGGGCAAAGTTCTGGCTGTCGGTCCTGACCGAGCTGAAGAACCGCGGCCTGGAAGACATCCTGATCGCGTGTGTGGATGGTCTCAAGGGCTTCCCTGATGCCATTGCCGTGGAATATCCTCAAACCAAGGTGCAACTGTGTATCGTCCACATGGTCCGCAACTCGTTGCGCTACGTCTCCTGGAAGGACTACAAGGCGGTGACGGCTGAACTGAAGCAGATCTACCAGTCTGCGACGGAGCGTGAGGCTAAGCAGGCGCTGGCGGCCTTCGGCGAACGCTGGGATAGCCAGTACCCGCAGATAGCGCGTTCCTGGCAGAGTCACTGGGTTAATCTGATCACGCTGTTCGATTATCCCCCCGCGATCCGGAAGGTGATCTACACCACCAATGCGATCGAGTCACTGAACAGCGTGCTGCGCAAAGCGACCAAACAACGGAAGCTCTTCCCGACCGATGAGTCGGCGCTCAAAGTGGCGTTTCTCGCGATACAGCAGGCCTCCAAGAAATGGACCATGCCGATCCAGAATTGGAAGCCGGCCCTGAATCGCTTTATTATCGAGTCCGGTGATCGCCTGAACGGTCACCTGTAATGGAGTGGGCAGTTACACAGAATTATTTACAGGCTCAATAGGGGTGAAGCTCTACCAATGGATATTTTCAGTCGCAACAGGGATTACCATTTTTTATTATTTTCGACCTACCATTCGCAGCAAGGTGTTATCTCTATCCAGCAGGTGATGTTTTAACGCCCCGACAACATGCACCAGCAACAATGCCAGCATGATATATGGCAAATAAACATGAAGGGTGTGAGCAATATCCCTGATGGACTCACTGTATGGGATCACATTGTCTGGATCATTGAGATCTGGATTCATCGGAATAATAAACCAGCCAAATATCGCAACACCTCGTCCAGCCGCCGCGGAATAACAGAGACCGGAAATCGGGATCAGCAGGGTTGAAATAAGCAATCCCCAGTGGATCGCCTTGGCTACCAACGCCTCGTAAACGGGGTATTGGCGCACCGGCGCTGGCCACCCTTTGCCAAGGCGGATCATGGCGCGTGGCAGGATCAAGACCAGTGCAATGACCCCCAGAGATTTATGCAGGGCGTAGAGATCCCATATTTCAAATTTCATCATCAGATAACCCAGCAGGGTCAAGGCGATCATCAGCAAGGCGACCGACCAGTGCAGCAAGCGGGTCGTCAGACTTAACGGTTTTGAGGGATCCATGATCTACTCCAAATAGGGGGTGAGCAAAAGGTATCAAGTCGTGGCGCCCTGAGTATCGAGGGACATCAACGACATTGAGGCAAGTCGCAAGATGACCCGATGCGGGCAATCGCGAACTATATTGTCTGCCACCATAGTGCCTGCCCAGCGGAGTAGCCGCGTTTCCAATCTTGCTTTTCCCGTGCAGCCCCAGATAAGCCCCGCATCCCTTTTCCTCGGCGTGTCGGAATATGCAGGAGCCCTCTGTTTCGCTCCCTCCCTTCCTTGCGCTTCACCAGCATGACCATATTTCTTGGCTTGTAGTGGCTCGCAGAGTGAGGCAAAAAATCCCTCTGAGCATCAGATGGTCTGCGTAGCGCTGGCTACGACCGCATCTTCGGTGATGGGGGGACACGATTTGCCCATGATGCAGATTTGAAGGAGAGGGTGGTGATCAGATCACCGACTCCGAGTTCCATTAAAGCGGCATCGATTTGGGAAACGATGCCGTTCAAGGCTTGTATCGGTTACGGCGCGGACTCCTTGACGATCCCTTCGACCCGCACCTGCAGGCACCCTTGTGCCAGGGTGGTGACGAGCTGGTCGCCACTGCTGACCTGATCGGCGCGGCTAATGACTTCGCCGCGCGGGGTGCGGGTGATGGAGTAACCCCGTCCCAGGGTGGCGAGCGGGCTTACACCGTCGAGGCGGGCGGTGAGCATGGCGAGGCGGTGGCTAGCAAGGTCTTGCCGTTTGGCAATCAGGGCATAGAGCCGCTCCTCAGCCAACTGGTGGCGGCGCTTGCCGGCAGCCAGCAAGCGCTCCGGGCTCTTGCCCTGCAGGCGCAGCTCAAGATTGGTGAGGCGCCGCTCACCCTGATGCAACCGCTGGCGCAGCAGTTGTTGCAAACGGGTGGAGAGCTCGTCGAGGCGCTGGGACTGCTGCTCCAGTCGCCGCTGCGGATCCTGATGGTCGAGCCGCTTTTGCAGCAGGATGAAATCGTGGCGGGCAGCGGTCTGCTGGCGACTCATCGCCTGCAGCAGTCGCTGCCGGAGGTGGGCGAGGCGCTGGATGCGGGCCTGATTGTCTGGCGCCACCAGCTCGGCGGCGGCCGACGGGGTAGGAGCGCGCAAGTCGGCGGCAAAGTCGCTGATGGTGACATCCACTTCGTGGCCCACCGCGCTGATAATCGGGATGGCGGAGTGGGCAATGGCGCGCGCCACCGCCTCTTCGTTAAAGCACCAGAGATCTTCGAGAGAACCGCCACCGCGGCCAACGATCAGCACATCCACCTCGGCGCGCTGGTTCGCTTTGGCGATCGCCGCGACGATTTGGCTGATGGCGGCACTGCCTTGCACTTGAGTCGGATAGATAAAGACCGGCAGATCCGGCGCGCGGCGTTTGAGCACGGTCAGCATGTCGTGCAGGGCGGCGCCGGTAGAGGAGGTGACCAGTCCCACCGCACGCGGTTCGCGGGGCAGCGGCCGCTTGCGACTCTCGTCAAACAGCCCCTCGGCGCCGAGACGGCGTTTGAGCTCTTCAAAGCGCAGGGCCAGCACGCCATCGCCTGCGGGCTGCATCGATTCGATGATCAGCTGATAGTCGCCGCGCGGCTCATAGAGGGAGACTCGCGCCTGCACCAATACCTGCATGCCATCCTGCGGGCGAAACGCCACCCGCCGGTTGTTGCCCTTGAACATGGCGCAGCGCACCTGCGCCCCCAGATCTTTGAGCGAAAAGTACCAGTGGCCGGAGCTTGGCATCGCCAGATTGGAGAGCTCGCCGGTCAGCCATACCAGCCCCAGATCCTGCTCCAGGATCATGCGCACGGCGCTGTTGAGGCGGGTGACGGTAAAGACCTGCTGCTCGCGGCCGCTTGCCGCACTGGATGGGGTAAATCGGTTCAATGGCGTACCTGTGGTCTGCCGCGGCGGGTCGCCGTGGGGGAAACAATGGTCGTTATCTTAACCTGAAACAGGGGCGGGGGTTAAGGTGCGTGGCCATGCACTGGGTGCGCTATGTCCCAGATGCACCATGTACCAAGTGCAGCATGACGGGGTCTTGGTATGACCAACGTTGCCGCTGGGCGTGTAGGGTATTGGCATCCTGTGGCTGATCTCGCTGCCTGATCAGGATGCCCGTTCCCCAGCTTTATCCCCGCGCTTCTCAGCGTCGGCGATAGAGACCCGGCTCCACCTCTTCATAGTGGCTGGTCAGGTATTGATAGAAGGCGAGATGGGAAGGAGAGCTGGGTTTTTTCAGCTCCTCGCTCACCCGATCCGGCTTGGCGATGATGAACTTGGGGCTCTGGCGCTGGATATCGGCCAGCACTCGCTCGCGCACATCATAGGGCGGATTGACGTTGGCAAAGAAGAGGTAGGCGGATGCCGGCTGGCGATCGGTCCAGAGATAATATTGCGGCTGGATGCCATCGACCCAGATCTTGTCGCTCGGAGTGGTCTCGGCCTTGATCCTATCGACCCGTACCTGCGCCGCCGGATTGAAGGGGCGGCCCTTGAGGGTCCCTTCCCAGGCGTTGTTGATCATCAGCAGCAGCATGGCCAGCGTGGCCAGCCAGGGGGTGGCACTGCGCACATCCCAGGCGCGCCAGAGGGGGATGAGGATCAGCACCGGCAGCGCCCACAGCAGGCTAGTGCCAAGCACCTCGTTGACCCGCTCGAGGGACCACTCCTTGGTGCTCCAGCCAAAGGCGAGCTGCTGAGCCAGCAGCCAGCTGGCGGTGAACACCACCAGCGAGATGCAGAGCAGGCCGATGGCATCTGCCTGCTGTTCGCTGCGATCCAGCAATACCGCCAGTGGCAGCACCGCCAGTTGCAGATAGAGCACGTCGTAGTGATCGAACACATGGCCGGAGACCGAGTTGGCGATCAGGGTAAACAGTACCCCAAACAGGGTCGCCAGCAGGGCGGGCAGATACCACTCCTGACGGCGGCTCAGCATCAGAATGATGAAGGCGGGCAGCAGCATGACCAGGCCGGTGCGCAGCAGACCGACGGCGCCGACCATGGGGGAGAAGCCGTTGCCGTAGCTCCCCTCGAAGAAGATGTCGAAGGCGTAGTATTTGAAGGCCGCCAGCAGATCATGCTGCTGGAAGTAGGCATAAAGCGGGCCGCCAATCAGCGCTAGCCCCAATAGGCTGGAGATGAGCAGCAAGATGGCATCGCGCCACTTCTCGTGCAGACACCAGTGGCAGAACAGTACCAGATACCAGGCGCCCCAGAAGGCGCCGTTGTTGGCGCGCATCCAGGCGACGATGGCGAAGGTGAGGGCCGCCACCAGCGCCGGCCACCAGCGAAATCCCTTGTCCAGCAGCAGGGTGATAAAGGCCCACTGGGCGATGAGGGCGAGGTGGAAGGTCCAGTCCTCGGTCATGTTGCCGTAGTAGTAACGGGTGCCGTAGAGGGCCAGCACCGCCAGCATGGCACCGAGACGGGCCTTGAACGAGAGCCCAAGTTGGGCAAAGGCTTGCCAGCTGGCCAGCAGTCCGAGCCAGCAGAGCGCCCACTCCAGCGCCCAGATCCCGACAAATCCCCCCAGGCTATAGCCCAGCGCATCGAGGGCGAAGATCATCGGCCCCTTGATGTCGATCATGTCGCGATAGAGCACACCCCCTTCGCTCCACATCTTGCCCATCACCGCGAACAGCGAGGCATCAAAGCCCGGCGCCATGGCATGGAAGAGCGGGTTGCGCAGACAGAAGAGCAGCGCCAGCAGGGCGGTCAGCAGCACGATGGCTGGCTTGATACCCGGGTTGACGCGAGGAGGGGTGAAACGGATGGAGTGATTCATGAAGTCGCCTGTTCCTGCAGCTGGTCTTGAAAGCGGGCCTATCTTGCCGAGCTAGTGAGTGCGATGCAATGGGGCGGGCCCGTGTGGGGCAAATATTGTCGAAAAAGCCCGGTTCCTGAAGGGAACCGGGCGCTTGCTGCGGCAATATTGGCCGTCAGGGGCATGTGGTAACCGCCATCCCCCTCCTACATCAGCCGATGTACTCAATCAGGGGTGGCTGCGCTTCCAGGGTGGGCAGATGGCGAGCCCAGCGGATAAAGGCGTCGGCTAGCGTGATGCCGAGCTCCTGATTGTGCTGGGTCAGGGTTCTGGTCAGCGCTGTGTAGCCCTCCTTGCCGGAGGCAGTATAGGCGCTCGATACCCCGCGATAGATTTGTTGTGCATCGACAGACTGCCACTGACCGGGGGCTGACTCCCACTCTAGTCGGGTGATGCGCTGACCCTTGGGCCGATCGGCTTGATAGGTGAAGCGCACCCCCGCGGTGTAGGGGAAGCTGCCGTTGCCATTGCCGACCACGCCGTTGTTGGTGGCGTTGTCGATGGCATTTTCCATTGCTTCCGCCAGCTCATGACCGTGCACCCGATAGAGGGTGAGGGGAATGGCAAACGGCAGCAGGCGACCGGCAATATCCGCTTCGCTCAAGGGGCCCGGCTCCAGCGAGCAGCGCACGCCACCGGCGTTGTGCAGGGCAAAGTCCACCTCGCCCACCTGCTCACGAGCGGCGGTCAGCATGGCGTGTGCCACCAGCGGGGCGAGTTGGCTGCCGTGGGGCAGGGTGGCATCCGGCAGCCGCTGATGGGGCAGTGGCGCCTCCAGTCGGGTGACGATGCGCTGGCTCATGGTCTCGATCTCCGGCCGGTAGCGTTTGGCCAGATGTTGCTCCAGCCCGGCATCCGGCTCGCAGAAGCTGAGCCCGGCGGGCGGCGTGGCAGCGAACGGCCAGGGCTGCCAAGGGAGCCACTCCAGCTGGCCCTGACTTTGCACTACGCGGCCCGCCTCATCGAAGGTGAGCTCGCATACGCCGAGGCAGAGGGCACTGTGGCCTGCGTGCAGAATCGCTACCCCGTTGTTCATCAGGGGATAAGTGCCTTCGCTTGGCAGACCGAGGGGGGCGAGATCGCCGAGCAGGCTGTGGGTATGGCCGCCGATGATGAGGCTGAGCTCGGGGAAGCGCTCGGCCAGCAGCTTGTCCTGATCCAGCCCGAGGTGGCTCAGCAGCACGATATGCTGGATCCCTTCGCTCTTTATCTCCCGCAGCACTCGGGTGAGGGTGTCGGCCACTGCGTGGAAACGGGTGTGGGGATCCGGGTTGGCGATGGCGGCCATCTGGGCGAGGGTGATGCCGAGCAGTGCAAAGGGCACCCCGTCGATCACTCGGCGATGCCAGGGCTGATGGGCGTCGTAGAGATGGGGGATATCCCACAGCCCCAGCGGCGTGTCGGCTGGCTCCTGGCTGTTGTCCAGATTGGCAGCCAGCACCGGAAAATCGAGCTGACGCAAAAACTCCACCAGCGGGCCGTTGCCCAGATCGAACTCGTGGTTGCCGAGCACCATGGCATCGGGTGCCAACATGGCGAGCAGGTCGGCGTTGGCACGCCCTTTGAAACGGTTGAAATAGAGCGAGCCCTGAAAGGAGTCACCACCGTGCAGAAACAGAAAGCTCTGACCGGCCGCCGCCGCTTGGGCGCGCAGTTGGGTCAGTCGGGTCAGGATCCGGGCATAACCGCCGCACTGGGTGCGCCACTGGGTTTCACCGACAGGGGAGAAGCTCATCGGCGCGCCATCGAAATGGGAGTGACAATCACTGAAATGGGCAAGTTGAACCGTAATACTCATCTCGGTCCTCCTTAGGGGGAAAATGAGCACCGAGTCTACTGCAAAGGGGGGGGATGATACCAGCCCGGCAGGATGCCGGGCTGGTAGACGATCAGGCGGGCACCATGATCTGGGTGGCGATGATCACCACCAACAGGCCGACCGCGACCGGCATACTGGTGCGTTTGACCACTTCGAACGGCGAGAGCTTACCCATCCCCGCACAGGCGACCACCACCCCGGAGACCGGCGAAATGGTACGACCCAGGTTGGAGGCTTGCAGCATCGGGATCACCAGATAGGCCGGGTTGATGCCAAGGCTGCTGGCCAGATTGGGGATCAGCTCCACGAAGGCGTAGAAGGGGGCATTGCCCGAGCCAGTGGTGAAGGCGGCCAGGGTGGTGATCACCACCAGAGACAGCATCATGATCGTGCCGCCCGAGCCGAGATCCTGCGCGTGGGTCAGCAGGGTGTCGATAAAGCCGATGGTCATCAGACCCTGGGCAAAGACACCGGCACCGACCAGCAGCATGACCACACCGGCGAAGGCATCCGCCATGTGACGCCAGCAGACTTGCAGCCCGTCCAGCAGCTCCTTGCCGTTGCGGATCCGCACCAGCTCCAGCAGGCTGGCCAGCACCATGCACATCACGATAATGGTGACGATATCCAGTTGCGGGCCCCATTTACCGTCAAATACCAGCACCCCGATGATGGGGGTGAACGGCAGGATGGCGTAGAAGGCGGGGGCTGTGGTGACCAGATCACCCGGCGCAACCGGCTCATTGTGCTCGCCAGACTTCTGGTCCAGGTAGCGCTGCCAGAAGAAATGGGTCACCGCCATGCAGGCGATGGCAATCAGCGAGATGGGCAGGGTCAGCTTGAAGGCGAAGTCCAGCAGCGGCATGTTGGCGGCCTGGGCAGCCATCACCACGTCACCGGAGGTCGGTGCCAGGATGATGGCGGCTGGCGAGGCGCACACGGCGGCCGCGGCGCCACGGGAGATCCCCATGTTGACCATCAGCGGGAACAGGGTGGCCATCAACAGGACGCCGAGGCCGGTGGCGGAGCTCACCGCCAGCGACATGGCGCAGGCAACCAGATAAGCGGCCACCAGCAGGATGTAGGGAGACTTGATGATGCCGAGCGGTTTGCTGGCCAGTTTGACCAGAATGGTGTTGGCGCCGATATGGCTCATGTAGCCGGCGAAGCCGCACAGCACCATGATCAGCATCCCCAGTCCACCGCCACGGTCATTGAGCAGGAAGCGGATGTATTCGAAGATATCGGTCGCGATGTAACCGGTGCTGACCACCTTGCTCGGCAGTACCGGCTTGCCCATCATGGCGGTGATGACCAGCAGCAGCAAGCCGCCGCTCAGCAGCACCCCGGTCGCGGAGTATCCTTTGAAAATGGCACGGCCCACCACCAGGGTGACCAGGGTGCCAACGATGAGTTCCAGCATACGTTGCCTTCTGATTGGATGAGAGTGGAGGGAGTCTATTCCGATAGGGGTAGACTGGCGACTGGAAACCGGATGTTGTGTGAGCTAAATCAACGTTTAACCCCGTGAACAGCATTAAAGAAAGGTAAAGGCACTTTACCCAGCGGGTTTGGCTACCTACCCTTGCCAGCCTTGGTTGTCTTTTGAGGCTTTTATATGGCAATTGGTGATTTTATAGGCGTTAAACGCTGTCTTTTCCTACTCACGCTGCTATTTTCACCTACTTGCGTGTTTGCGGTGACCAATGATGGTTTTCATCAAACCGGCCCCCATCAGGCGGTCGCCATGCGGCGTCTGATGGCGCCCCACTCTTACGGGGTGCTGGTGGTCGCCGAGGGGAGCAAACCCCGTTTTGCCGCGCTGGCATCCAAAACCACCGCAGCAAACTGCCTGGCCCGTCACGCCATCCGGGTGGATGGGGTCGCGCTGCTGGCTACCCCGCGATTCTATGCCAAAGAGGGAAAACGGGGTCTTTGCGAGCTGTGGCTCAATGAGGGGGCAGATCAGGACTTTTTTGCCAACCGCCTTAAAAATGATCATTTTATTCAGATAGATGGTCACGACATCAATGTGAAAAACTACCATCTCGACTGGCAGCGCATCAGCCGCCAGGCTCAATAAAAATACAGTTTTGGCCTTGTGCCATACTCTGCTCACGCAACCTGTGAGCGTGCTCTGATTTCTGGGCGCATCACGGTATTGCGCCGCCTCGTCGCCACACATAGGCTATAGCCGTCATCTGTGTGGCGGTGGGTTTCACCAAGGTTGGTACTCCGCCCGTGCAATCAAGGAAGGTAGTCTGGCATGGTCAGCAAGGTTTATGGAGTAGTGGGGGTCGGGTTGTTGCTGTTGCCCCTGATGAGTCAGGCTCAGCCGAGCCGACCGCAAGTGGTGCCAGAGTCCCGCATCAATGTCCGTTTTTATGAGGTCAATGCAACCAGCCCTGATCAACTTGCCCGTGCGATTGCCCAGAGTGCTCCCAAGGTGAATGGCAAACCTGTGCTCGGTAAGGCGAGTTATCAGGTGGATTGGCAGCTGGATACCGAGCAGTTGCCGGGACGCTGCCAGCTCAACCGGGTGACGGTGACCACCAACGCTACCGTGTTGCTGCCCCGCTGGCGTCAGAGCGCGGACAGTAACGATCCTGCCCGTCAGCGCTGGGGACGGCTGCTTTCCAGCATGTTTGACTACGAATCCCGCTTCAAGGAGATGGTGCTGCAAGGGGCCAATCAGGTGGGCGGTGCGATTGCGGCGTTACCGGGCCATGCAGATTGTCAGGCGCTGCGCTATGCGGCGTGGGTTGCGGGCAGTGGCGAGCTGAACAAGGTCAAGGGACGGCTCGACGGATTCCAGCGTCAGACGGACTACGGCGAACAGCTAGGGGTACATTGGCCCAAGTGAGCCGTGTTTCGAGGCGCTGTTCCTGCCAAACCACCGCGATATAGCAATAGTTAACCCATAAAGAGTTAACCCATAAAGAGTTAACCCATAAAAACAATGCCAGTCAGTTAAGCCTGACTGGCATTGTTTTTATGGGCTTTTGTCACTCTGTACTGCTGTTGTGGTGAGCAACCGGTGACTTGGAGGAGCAAGTCCTCTACATACCTGGCAAGGGGAAATATGTGAGAGGACGGCGGGAGTGATCCCGCCTCCTACTCGATTGGGGGAGCACAGGATCAGTTGTCACACAAATCACTGGGCATATCCTGCCGCAAGCGGGTCCACAGCTTGCCAGATTCGATACCGTACTGACGCACCGTCATGAACACGGCATCGTGATCTTTGGTCTCGGCCAGATTCAGTAGCGCCTTATAATAGGCATCTGCGGTTTCTCTGGTCTGCTTGTCAGAGAAGTAGTAACTGCCGACCCGGCTATACAATCCCTTGAAACCATTGAGGATCAAGGCGTAGATCGGGTTACCGGAAGCAAATGCCAGCTGGTGATGCAGACGATAATCGAACTCGGCATAGGCTTGCGCATTTTTATCAACCGAGCCTGCACCACGCAGGATCTCTGCTGCCTGCTCCGGGTTATGACGGATCGCCCCCCGAATGAAGATCGTGCAGATATGGGTACGGGCAGAGAGCAACTGTGCGACCAGCTCAGGTACCTTGTCTTGATCCAGACGGGCAAGGGTCTCCAGAATATTGAGACCAGAGGTTTCCCAAAAATTGTTTACCTTGGTTGGTTTGCCATGCTGGATGGTCAACCAGCCATCACGGGCCAGCCGCTGCAACACTTCACGCAACGTAGTGCGAGTCACCCCGATCAACTCGGATAATTCACGCTCGGCGGGCAGAATTGATCCGGGAGGAAAGCGATTGTTCCAGATGGACTCGATGATGTATTCCTCGGCAAACCCTGCTGGGCTCTGCGCTTTTATGACCATGGATTAACTCTGTTGTAGTACGCAAAAAGGCGGCTGAATCATATCAAAGCAAGGAAGTGTGGCAAGTATAAGGTCAGTCCTCTGCTCACATATGCCAAATATAGTGTGATGGCCGTGCTGTTTACCCCATGAAAGAAGCCAGATGACGCCGCCCAGCGGTGGTCGCAAAACAACCACATGAAGAAATATTCATCCACTATTATTTATAAACAGCCCCTTTTTTGATTAAAATCACGAGGAATCAGATAGATAAAAGCCAATATCGAGCGGAACAGGCGACACTATCCTTCACTGCATAGAAGCAGATCCTAACAACAGAGTTGAGACCCATCATCATGCCAATAAGCCTAGGGCAGGCATTCGCCAAGAACTTCTTGGGCAATGCACCACAGTGGTATAAAAACGCCATTTTGCTATTTCTGGTGATCAATCCGATCGCTTTTCACCTCGATCCTTTCATGGCCGGCTGGCTGCTGGTTGTTGAATTTATCTTCACTCTGGCCATGGCCCTGAAATGTTACCCTTTGCAACCCGGTGGTCTGCTGGCGATTGAAGCCGTGCTGATCGGCATGACCTCGGCAGAGCAAGTCAAACATGAACTGGTGGCCAACATAGAAGTGCTACTGCTGCTGGTCTTCATGGTGGCTGGTATCTACTTCATGAAGCAGCTGCTGCTTTATGTCTTTACCAAGCTGCTGGTCGGAGTGCGTTCAAAAATCCTGCTCTCCCTCTCTTTTTGTCTGGTATCTGCCTTTCTGTCAGCCTTCCTTGATGCCCTGACGGTCATTGCCGTGGTGATCAGCGTTGCGACCGGCTTCTACGCCATTTACCACAGGGTGTCATCCGGCAAGGGTTTTGGTCATGAACATGACCATAGCCATGACCAGGAGGTGGCAGAGGATCAGTATCAGACCCTCGAGCAATTTCGTGCGTTTCTGCGCAGTCTGATGATGCATGCTGCCATTGGTACCGCACTGGGTGGCGTCTGCACCCTGGTCGGTGAGCCGCAGAACCTGATCATCGGCGAACAGGCTGGCTGGCACTTTGGTGAGTTTGCCATTCGCATGGCCCCCGTTTCTGTGCCTGTCTTTATCTGTGGCCTGCTGACCTGCGTACTTCTTGAGAAGATGCAGTGGTTCGGCTATGGCGCCAAATTGCCTGACTCGGTACGCAAGATCATGGAGGAGTACAACCGCCATGAGAATGCCAAACGCACACCGCAAGACAAAGCCAAGTTGATGGTACAAGCCTTGATCGCGGTCTGGCTGATCGTCGGTCTGGCGCTCCATCTTGCTGCTGTGGGCCTGATTGGCTTATCCGTAATAGTGCTGGCGACCTCGTTCACCGGTATTACCGAAGAGCATGCCCTGGGTAAGGCCTTTGAAGAGGCGCTCCCCTTTACGGCACTGTTGGCGGTGTTTTTTAGCATAGTGGCAGTCATTATCGATCAGCAGTTATTCAAACCGGTGATCCACTGGGTACTGTCTGCCGAGCAGGATCAACAATTGGCGCTCTTCTATGTGGCGAACGGTCTGCTCTCCATGGTCAGTGACAACGTCTTCGTCGGCACCGTCTATATCAACGAAGTGAAAACAGCGCTGCTCAATGGCGCCATCGACCGTGCCCAGTTCGATTTGCTGGCGGTCGCCATCAATACAGGTACCAACTTGCCGTCCGTCGCCACTCCCAATGGCCAAGCGGCGTTCCTGTTCATGCTCACCTCGGCACTGGCACCGCTGCTACGTCTCTCCTATGGTCGCATGGTCTGGATGGCGCTTCCCTACACCTTGGTACTGGGGCTGGTCGGGTTCTTCGCCGTAGAATTGCTGCTTGCCCCAACCACCGAGTGGTTCTATCAGCACGGATGGCTGGTGATGGAAAGTGCCCTGCCAGCGGTGCAGTCAGCGCTCCATTAATCCCGGGCAACACAGCTCAAGGGCCCTCAGGGCCCTTTTTACTGATGACAACCCCCTGGCCGCCGATCCAGGGGGGTCAGCAAGCTGATGCCCCGTTGGGGCTCTTTTCTTTTCGGTCATGCTCTGCTCTAATTCAGCCACTATTTTTTCTGTGAGATCAATCAGATGATCGAGTTTCTCCGCCGTTTAGCAGCCAATCGACTGGCCTGGGGGCTGCTGGCTGCCTCAGCCCTGTTCCTTGAGTTGTGCGCCCTCTTTTTCCAGCATGTATTAGGCTTGCATCCTTGCGTGATGTGCGTGTACGAGCGGCTGGCAACACTGGGTGTGCTGGCGGCCGGTCTGCTCGGCATGGTGGCGCCAGAGAAGTGGTATGTTCGCTGGAGTGCCCTGCTGCTGTGGGGTTATAGCGCATTCCGTGGCCTGCAGCTGGCGCTACAGCATGTGGATTATCAGGTTAATCCCTCACCCTTTAATGTGTGCAGCCCTTATGCTGACTTTCCGAGTTGGGCACCGCTTGATCAGTGGATCCCCTGGTTGTTTATGCCACAAGGGGATTGCGCTGAAGTGACCTGGCAATTCATGACGCTCTCCATGCCCCAGTGGCTCGTGATCATCTTTGCCGCCTACCTGTTGGTGTTTACCGTGGTAGCCATAGGAAATCTGGTGAAAGGACGCTGCTGCAACTGATCGTCACTGCCGCCTGAACACAGAAAGGGGCGCCATATCGGCTAATGCCGAGCAGGTAAGGCGCCATTGACCAAGCCTTGTGATGTGTGAAAATCCGAAACCCAGTAATGGGTTTCGGATTTTTTATGCGTATCGAACTATCCCCGGATGCACATGCTTTGCCAGACGGTGAAGATGGCGGCTAGCCTGAAAGGGGACACGGCGGATCATCTTTGGCAAGTGCGGGTAATGGATTGAATGGTGCAAAGAGAGGGCGAAACGTTGATCCAGCGCAAATGAACCCTGCATTTATCACTTTGGTGGCATAGGACCCAACCGCTTATTGAGTTCAAATAGTGGCATCAAGAGCGGAGCCCCTATCCGCCAAAAGGAACACACCTTTCACCGGATGAAGGACAGAAAATGAGTTTTCTTGAACACACCATCTGGACAGTACTGGGATATGGGGTGATGCCCTTTATCTTTCTGAGCGGATTTGTGGCGGTGGCAGTAACCTGCTGTGTGCTGCTCAATGCGTTCGGGGTACAGTCCGCCGAGAAGTGAGTCGCTTCTCATGACCGCCAAATGCCAGTCTTCGGACTGGCATTTGTTTTTTGAGTCTTTTAAAGCACTTATCTGCGCTGACGTGGGGGAAACTTTGGCTGAGATGGTCGAACCTGACCGCTATTTTGATTACACTGGCGGCCGTATTTTCCATTCACACGTTTTTACTCAGGTGTTCAAGGTTATCTATGGCGCTCAAGGCTACCGTATTCAAGGCCCAAATCAGCTTGTCTGATATGGACCGCAATGTGTATCAGGATTTTTCTCTCACGCTGGCCCGCCACCCTTCCGAAACCGATGAGCGGATGATGATCCGCCTCGCTGCCTTTGCCTGGCATGCGGCCGAACGGCTGGAGTTTACCAAAGGGCTGAGTGCCGATGATGAGCCCGAGCTCTGGCACAAGAACTACACCGACGAAATTGAACTGTGGATCGAGCTGGGGCAGCCCGACGAGAAGCGCCTCAAAAAGGCCTGCAACCGGGCCCGCCACGTGGTGCTCTATCTCTACGGCGGCCGTGGTACCGCCGTCTGGTGGAAGCAGAACCAGGGCAAACTGAGCCAGCACGACAACCTCAGCATCATCGAGCTGTCAGATAGCCAGACCTTGCCGTTGACCGCCATGGTTGAGCGCACCATGCACCTGACCTGCACCATCTCTGAAGGCCAACTGTGGGTCAGCAATGGCACACTGGATGTGACGCTGGATCCGGTCGTGCTGATGGGCAAGCCGGCTCACGAGCTATAACGGAGTCTGGTCATGTTCAGCGCCCTGCTCAATATCGTCATTCCGGTGTTCGGTGTCGTGATGCTCGGGGCGCTGTATGGGCGATGGCGACCGGGGGCGGCGCTCGGTTACGTCAATCTGGCCAATATCGAACTGTTTACCCCGGCGCTGGTCTTCTCGGCGCTGGTCAAGTATCCGCTGGCGTTGGGGGCTCATCTGCCGCTGATTGCGGCGGGGGCGCTGGTTATTTTGTTGCCCGGTCTGCTGCTTTCCCTGCTCAGGTTCAAGGGGATTGCGCGGGCGGCGCTGATCCTGCCCGCCATGTTCCGCAATACCGGCAACCTCGGTATTCCCCTGATGGTGCTTGCCTTTGGTGAGCAGCAGTTGGGGGCCATCGTGATCCTGTTTGTGCTCTCCAACCTGCTCCACTTCTCGGTTGGCATGTTCATTCTCTCTGCCAATACCTCCCGCTGGCTCTGGTTGCGCAGCCCTGTGCTGTGGGCCGCGCTGGCCGGCTTGCTGGTGGCCAACCTGCACATCGCGCTGCCGGAGTATGTGGTGACCACGGCCTCCTTGCTTGGCCAGATCTCGGTGCCCTTGATGCTGTTTGCGTTAGGCATTCGGCTGATGGAAGGGAAGCTTGATCACCTTGGTCTTGCACTCAAATGCAACCTGCTCTATCTGCTGGCGGGGGGATTGTCGCTGCTGCTGGCGATCTGGCTGTTGCCGCTCAAAACAGAGTGGATCCCGCTGTTGATGTTGTCGGTCTCGCTGCCGCCAGCCGTGCTGAATTACATGCTCTGCGAGCAGTACCACTGTCAGCCGGACAAGGTGGCCAGTATCGTACTCGGCGGCAATGCTCTCTCGGTGCTGGTGATCCCGCTGGCGGTCTGGCTAGCGCTCCATTTGCCGAGCTGAACAACCTTGGCTCGGGGAGCCTTCTCCCGTGTTTTCGCTATTCCATAAATGCATTAATGGCGCAGATATTGCTGTGTTCGCCGTTGAGATGAGAATGGAGAGCGAACAATGATCATTGGTGCAGCCCGATATCAATTAGTGCAACCTGCGCTGGGTGCGACCCGGACGAGCGAATATGCCGAACCGCAGCAGAAAAGTATCCAGCTTGCGGACGACAAGGTGACGTTGAATTCGAGTCGTGATGATTTTTCTGCGACCTATGAACGCCCCGCGCTAGCTCGCAAGGATCCGGATCGAAGTCTGACCCAGATCGCCTGGGATAATTTGCTGGCACAGCGTATCGGGCTGAGCCGGGAAAAGCTCGATGAGCTCGAGCAGAAGAAGAAAGAGATTGAGCATAATAGCGAGCTGTCCGATGAAAAGAAGCAGCAGTTATTGGCGGATCTCGACAAGCAAAAGGAGGAGCTCATCAAGGAAGCAATCGAGCGGCGTCAGGCGCGTGGAGATGAGGAGCGGCAATCCAATCCTGACTCAGGCTCACTCAGTTGAAAAATTGCTATTGGCGGCAATGGTTTGCCGAATTCCCTGCAGGCCATTGCCGATTTCAACCCGTCATATCCTTCCCCGCCACCTAGCCAGTCCAGAGTGCTTCTATCAACGGCACTCCATTTCTTCTTTTCGTGATCCTTCCCGAAGTTGTAGCGGCTGATATCCCTTAGTATCTGGCCAGCATGACTCCCTTTAGGGGGATGATAACAAGAACAAAAAGGAATGATGGATGAGCTCCGTGAGCAACCAATGTCTGTTGATGCAGATCCAGCCGACCATCTTGCGTTTTGCCAAGATGCTGGCGAGTGTGCTGCAGCTTGAGGTCGAGATTGTGGATGCCGATATGGTGCGGGTGGCTGGCACCGGGCCCTATGGCAAGTTCTTCGGGCGTCAGCTGGAGGGGGATTCCCGCCTGCTGCGCTATGTGATTGATAACCAGCGGGAGAAGATCGTTACCCACACCAGCGATGACCCTGTGTGTGACGGCTGTACCTGCAAGGAGAGCTGCCGTGAGCGCGCCTTTCTCGGGGTGCCGATCATGGTGGACGAGCGCTGCATCGGGGTGATCAGTTTGGTGGCGTTCAACGCCGAGCAGCAGGCCCGCCTTAACAATAATTTGCAGGATGTGTGCGACTATGTGCGCCACATCTCCACCATCTTTGTGGCCAAGCTGCTCGATTCGCGCGGGCTGTCGGACGGGGTCAACAAGGTGTTCCTCAACCTGATGACCAACATGGATCAGGGTTGCCTGCTGCTCGATGACAAGAGTCAGCTGCTCTACGCCAACGAGGCGGCGCTCCATCACCTGGGTTGCCAGCAGGAGCAACTGCAGGGGCGCGAGCTGGGGATCCGCCCACTCACTTTTTCCCAGCAGGGACTGAGCGGCCACCTGCAGCACATCATCACCTTTGAAGATCGTCAGGAGCTGATCATCGGCCAACTGCACCATGTGCAGGGTCAGCAGCTGTTTCTGATGGCGTTTCACCAGTCCCACTCCGGTCTGGTTCAGGAGCCTGATCCGGACACGCGGATTGATCAGCTCATCGGCGAAAGCAAGGCGATCCGCACCCTCAAGCGATTGCTGCACCGCATCGCCCAGAGTCCCTCCAGCGTGCTTATTTGCGGTGAGAGCGGCACCGGTAAAGAGGTGGTGGCCCGTGCGGTCCATCGTCTGAGTCCGCGTCAGGACAAGCCGTTCATCGCCATCAACTGCGCCGCCATTCCCGAGCAACTGCTGGAGAGCGAGCTGTTTGGCTATGTGAAGGGCTCCTTTACCGGCGCCTCCAGTGGCGGCAAGCAGGGCCTTATTCAGGCGGCTCATCAGGGCACCCTGTTCCTCGACGAGATCGGCGACATGCCGCTCACCATGCAGGCCAAGCTGCTGCGGGTGCTGGAACTGCGGGAGGTGACCCCCATCGGGGCCAGCCGACCGGTGCCGGTGGATATTCGCATCATTGCCGCCACCCATCAGCATCTTGAGCAGTGCATTGCCGAAGGGAAGTTTCGCGAAGACCTGTTTTATCGCATCAACGTCATCCCTCTCAATCTGCCGCCGCTGCGGGAGCGGGAAGGGGACGTGGAGCTGCTGACCCACTACTTCCTCAACCGCCACACCAGCCGGATCGGCATCGTTTATCCCGGTTTGGCGCCCGAGGTAATGGCACTGCTCAAGGGGTATCGCTGGCCGGGTAACGTGCGTGAACTCAGCAACCTCATCGAATATCTGGTCAACGTCAGTCAGGCGGGCGAGGTGATTGACGCCAGTTTGCTGCCCCCCAATATCATCCGCAATCAGGAGCCCCATCGCGTCACCGCTCAGTCGATCCCGCTAACCAATCTGGATGCGGCATTCAATGTGCCTGCTGCCGCCCCGCTAGTTGCCATGCCGGAGAAGCTGCCTGACCCTGTTCCGGGTGAGAGCGGCCTTGAGAGCATGGAGAAACAGATGATTGAAGAGACCCTGCAGCGGCTTGGCAACAAGAAGCTGGCCGCCCAGGCGCTGGGGATTGGCATTGCCACCCTCTATCGCAAGATAAAGAAGTACGAGATTGCCGTGCAGGCCTGATGGTCCGGCGGCGTGAATTTGGCCCGTGTCATGTGAGTGATGACACGGGCTTTTTCTTGGTGTTCGGGGTGACCGGCCATGGCCTGCGTTAGGGGGACGCACTTTTTTGCCAGAGCAGCAGATTCGATGAAGGCTGACAGCAGAGCATGGCGCTCTTTAGAGTTCGTGGGCGTGGAATCCCTTGCGATAGCGGGCTTCGCAGCGTGGGCAGCGTTGCAGGGTTGGATCCTGCTCCAGCTGTTCGATGGCCAGTTGCTCTTCACAATCGGAGCAGAGGCCATAGAGGCCGAGATCCATCTGGCAGAGTGCCGCGTCGATCCGCTTGAGCCGTACCACGCTCAACTCGACCTTGGGCAGATCCAGCCGACTGGTGAGTTCAACCAGCTGATCGGGTTCGCAGTGATCCACCTTTTCTGCCCAATCGTCACGGCGAGAGGCTTTGAGCTGACCGATCAGCGTTTCTCGTACTTGTGCCCAGTCGAACAGCAGGCGATTACGCCAGACAGCCAACTGTGCTTGCGTCATTTCACACACATTATCCCCCAGAGACAAACCACAGATGCGAGGCAGTATAGGGATCCGATAACTCTATCAGGATGATATGCGTCAAGTTAAACGTGGTTAGCCATGGCTTTTGGCTGCTTGCAGCAGGGCATCACGGATGGGCGCCGTCTCTTTGAGTACCCGCAGATCCTGAAATAACAGATCCGCTTCGGGATATTCCCGTTTGAGATAGCTAAACCACTGCTTGATGCGGCTGGGGTAATAGTCCGCTTTCTCGCTGGCGAGATCTTGCTCGGTGTAGCTCACCATCAGCTGCAGCACTTCGGCCCAGCTCATGTGCGGGCAGCCGGTTTTCATCACGTTGGCCAGATTGGGCAAAGAGATAGCACCACGCCCGACCATCAGGGCATCGCAACCGGAGACGCTGGCGCAGGCGAGGGCATCTTTATGATCCCAGATCTCGCCGTTGGCGGTGACGGGAATGGGCAGGGCGCGGCGGATGGCGTCTACATACTCCCAGTGAGCAGGAGCCTTGTACCCTTCACGCTTGGTGCGGGCATGGACGGCCAGCTCGTTGGCGCCCCCCTGAAAGACCGCCTGGGCGTTCTCCAGATAGAGCTCCTTGTCATCGTAACCGAGGCGAATTTTGGCGCTTACCGGCAGGTGGGCGGGCACCGCCTCGCGCACCGCTTTGACGATGCGGTAGATGGTCTCGGGCTCTTTGAGCAGCACGGCGCCCCCCTTGCTTTTATTGACCGTGGGGGCGGGGCAGCCGAAGTTGAGATCGACGCCGGGGGAGCCCAGCTCAATGGCGCGCACCGCGTTCTCGGCCAGCCACTCGGGGTGCTGACCCAGCAGTTGAACCCTTACCGGGGTGCCTACACGGGTCTTGCCATCCTGCTTGAGCTCGGGGCAGAGGCGGTAGAACACCTTGGCAGGCAGCAGTTGATCGACCACCCGAATAAACTCGCTCACGCAGAGATCGTACTCATTGACGGAGGTGAGTACCTCCCTCATCAGGTGATCCAGCACCCCCTGCATGGGGGCCAAAATTACGCGCATAACTGCTTCCGAAGAGAAGGGTAAAAAAGAGCGCAGATTGTAGTGGGATTGATGCCCGCTGTCAGCTATCACCCAAATGCTGTTACGCTATGAGAAGACCCATAAAGCGAGGATCGGCAGTGAAGCGTTGGTTTTTGATGGCACTCGGGTGGTTGGCATTTGCCACCGGTATCGTTGGTATTGTGTTGCCGCTACTGCCGACCACCCCCTTTATGTTGCTGGCTGCCGCCCTGTTTGCCCGCTCATCCCCGCGTTTTCATCGCTGGTTGCTGACCCACCGCTGGTTCGGTCCGCCCATTGTGGATTGGCAGCAATATCGCGGCATTCGGCGCCATGCCCGGCGACGCGCCATTATCTTCATTTTGCTCACCTTTTCGGTATCGCTGGCGGTGGTACCCCTGCTGTGGGTCAAGGGGCTGCTGGTGGTCATAATGGTGATCCTGCTCACCTGGTTAATGCGTCTGCCGGTGCTGGAGCCGGTTGCAATGGAGAAGTGAAGTCCCTAAGCTATTGCTGCAATAATGCTATGGAGTCGGCCTGTCATTTTTGCGTGACAGGCTTTTTTATTTCCCGCAGAAGGGAATTGAGAAAAATGGCCACCCCTGGGTCAAAAAAATAAGCGGTCAACACATGAATCCGGAAACCCTGAAGTTTATTGAAGCGAGCATCAAGACCATTCCCGACTATCCGAAGCCGGGCATTTTGTTTCGCGACATCACCAGCCTGATCGAGAATGCAGAGGCTTTCAAAGCCACCATCGATCTGCTGGCAGAGCATTACCGTGGTCAAGGGATCACCAAAATTGTCGGCACCGAGGCCCGTGGCTTCATTTTCGGTGCACCAGTTGCCTTCGCCATGGGACTGGGCTTCGTGCCAGTACGCAAACCGGGCAAGCTGCCGCGCGCAGTGATCGAGGAGTCCTATGCCCTCGAATACGGCACCGACACCCTGCAACTGCACACCGATGCCATCGTGCCCGGTGACAAGGTGCTGGTGGTTGACGATCTGCTGGCGACCGGCGGCACCGTCGATGCGACCGTCAAGCTGATCCGCCGTGCCGGTGGTGACGTGGCTGACGCTGCGTTCATTATCTCCCTGCCGTCTCTGGGTGGTGATGCTCGTTTGACCGCTGCAGGCATCAAGGTGCTCTCACTGGTCGAATTGGCTGGCGAGTAATACCTCTTCGGCCCGATCCTCTGCATCGGGCCTGCGTTGAACCGGTGCCCTTGCGGGCATCGGTTTGAAAATCAAGCGATCCCTCCGACCCTGACCGATAGCCGATACAGCCCGCTCGCCATTTGTGTTAGCATCCGGCCTCAATGCCCTGTCTTCCCAGCATGATGGATTTATGAGCTATCAGGTTCTGGCGCGTAAATGGCGCCCCCATACGTTTGAACAAGTGGTAGGCCAGCACCATGTGCTGACCGCCTTGACCAACGCCCTGGATCAGGGACGGCTGCATCACGCCTATCTGCTGAGCGGTACCCGCGGGGTCGGCAAAACCACCATCGCCCGCATTCTGGCCAAGAGCCTCAACTGCGAGCAGGGGATCAGCAGCCACCCGTGTGGCGTCTGCGATACCTGCCGCGAGATCGATCAGGGCAACTTTGTCGACCTGCTGGAGATTGACGCGGCGTCCCGCACCAAGGTGGAAGATACCCGCGAACTGCTCGACAACGTGCAGTACCGGCCGGCCCGTGGCCGCTTCAAGGTCTACCTCATCGATGAAGTGCACATGTTGTCGCGCCACAGCTTCAACGCGCTGCTGAAAACCCTGGAAGAGCCGCCCCCCTATGTGAAGTTTCTGCTGGCCACCACGGATCCACAGAAACTGCCGATTACCATCCTCTCGCGCTGCCTGCAGTTTCATCTGAAGAGTCTGGATCAGACCCAGATCGCCAAGCAGCTCGAATGGGTGCTGGATCAGGAGGGGCAGCCGTTTGAGCCGCGCGCCCTGCTGGCACTGGCCAAGGCCGCCGACGGCAGTATGCGCGATGCCCTGAGCCTGACCGATCAGGCGCTGGCCCACGGCAACGGCAGCGTGCGTCTTGAGAGCGTGCTGGCGATGCTGGGGACGCTCGATCACCGCCACCTGCACCAGCTGCTGGAAGCCATTTTGCGCCAGGATGCTCCCGCGACCATGGCCAAGATCACCGAGATTGCCACGCTAGGCCCCGATTTTGATCAGCTCCATGCCGAGTTGGAGGGGTTGCTCCATCGCATCGCCATGGCGCAGTTGCTGCCTGCCAGCGTGCAGGAGCAGGGGGCGGATGCCGATTCCCTGCTGCAACTGGCCAAGGCGATGAGCCCGGAAGAGGTGCAGCTCTGCTACCAGATCGTGCTGGGGGGCCGTAAAGATCTGCCCTGGGCCCCTGATGGCCGCACCGCGCTGGAGATGACCTGCCTGCGGATGCTCGCCTTCTCGCCCCGCCGTGATGCCCTGCATCCGGCCAGCCTCACCGCACTGCCCCCGTCCATGACGAGCAGTGCGGCGAGCAGCGCCACGCCGGTAGCCTCCTTGCCGGGAAAGCGCCCGGCCGCTGAATCGGCCGCACTGGCACCGATCAGCGGCGCCGTGCCCGCACCGCTAGCCAGTCCTCCCGTTGCCAACATGCCTGTTGCCAACACGGCTGCACCAGCGGCTGATGCCGCCCTGCCTGCGATGGCACCCGCGATGGTGGATGAGACCGACAACCCCGCCGACAGCGAGGAGGCGGTACAAACCGCCGAGCTGTTTAGCCAGCAGGATGAGCTGCTGCGTGAAGCTGCTGGCATGGGGTATCAACCCGAGCCGGCTCTGCCAAATGCGCAGCCCGCTGTGCCTGCGCACTCTGCCGTGCAAGCCGCAGATGATGGCGCGCCTGCTGCAGTCGATGCCGACTATTCTGGTGGCGAGCCGCTGACCGCCGCCTTTGAGTCTGCAGCCGAGCCCGCGCTCGAACCGATAGCCGAACCGATAGCCGAACCGATAGCCGAACCGACAGCCGAGCCGGTTGCCGCTGCTGAAGCCGTTTCGGCGGTGTCGAGCATGCAGAGCCTGCTTGGCAAACGAAACATGCTGCGCAGCCGCCAGCGTGGTCAGGATGCCCCGGCGGCGCCCGCGCCGCGCGCAGTACCGGTTGCGCCAGCGCGCCCTGTCGCGCCCACCGCCGCACCGGTTGTCACCCAGCCGCCTGCCCCTGTCAGCCAACCGGTCGGGCAGGGGATGGCGGCGATGGGTCACTATGATGATCTGCCGCCGCTGGATCTCTATGGCGACGGTGGTGAGCTGCAGGGTGACAACGGGGAATACGAAGAGTACCTCAATCAGGGCTTTGCGGAGCATGCTCCGGCCATGAGCCACGCCCCGGTCACGGCACCGGCCCAGCCAACCGATCTGCCCCCCTGGGATCTCGAGGGTCAGCCGAGCTATCGGCCCGGTGAGCGCGCCGCCGTGGCTCCTGCTGTTGCGCCAGCGTCAGCGCCGCAGTCGGTTGCTGCTGTGCCGGTAGCCGCTGTGGTGAGCGCCCCGGTAGCGGAGAGCCTCCCATCTCAACCGGTGCTGGAGACTATCGATTGGGATGAGATTGAGAGCGACGAGGAACCGCAAGAGGGTGAAGTGAGCCGTCTGATGCCCTCATCCCTGCTCAACAACTGTGGTGATGCCTGGTCCGAACTGATTGCTCATACCCAGGTGGGTGGGCGACTGCGCCAGCTTGCCATCAATTCGGTGATGAAACAGGAAGGGGATCGGGTGTTGCTGACCCTCAAACCTGAGCAGCGCCATCTGGTGAGTGATAAGGCGCGGGCCGATCTGGCGGAGATCATTGGGCCAGCGTTGGGGCAACCGGTGCAGGTGGAGGTAACCCTCGGTGTGGTGCCAGATCAGGAGACCCCCCTTGAGATCGAACACCGCCTCTATATTGGGGTGCGCGAGCAGGTCGCGCGGGATCTGGATCAGGATCCTAACGTACAGTTTTTAGTTCAGCGGTTTGGTGCCGTGCTTCATCACGAGAGCATCGAGCCCCTCAACCGCTAAATTCCGTGGCCGGGAGCTCGCTCCCGGTTGAAAAGCAGTTTGGCTGTCCCCATCTAGGACAGACAAGCCCACAGCCCGGCGCTGGATGCCGGATTTCAAGACGAGAGACGACATATGTTTGGTAAAGGTGGAATGGGGAACCTGATGAAACAGGCCCAACAGATGCAAGAGCGCATGCAGAAGGCGCAAGAGCAACTGGCTCAGATGGAAGTGACCGGTGAAGCTGGCGCAGGTATGGTCAAGGTCACCATGACCGGCAGCCACAGCGTCCGTCGTATCGAGATCGATCCTTCGCTGATGGAAGATGACAAGGAGCTGCTGGAAGATCTGGTTGCCGCCGCTTGCAACGATGCCGTACGTCGTGTGGAAGAGCAGAACAAGACCAAGATGGGTGAATTGACCGGCGGCATGCAGTTGCCACCTGGCTTCAAGATGCCGTTCTAAGGCGCCTCTCTTCGCGCATTCTTGATCCCTTTATGCAGGCCGTTCGGGCCAACTTAAGAGGGATGGCAGAGAGACAAAAAACGCAGTTGCTATCGCCCAGGCGATGCAGCTGCGTTTTTATTTGTGGATCGTTATCTGTCTGATCGGCCTGCTTTGCATCACATACCGGCGACCTTGCCGGAAAACCTATCCACTTCATGTTCTCTTCACATCGGGGTGGAGAATGGGTGACTCGTTCAAGGTGAAACAAAGGTGTGCGCGATAATGATGACCATGATGATGCGTATCGGGGCCGTGCTGGCCGCCATGGGATTGGCCTGTTTTGTGGCCTTCGAGCTGATTGGCTCGACGGTCGATGAGAATGGCACCTTGCATGAACCTTTCGGATTGATCCCCATCGGTTTTCTGTTTGTAGCCCTGGGGGGCTTGCTGACGTTGCCGGGATTGATCCGCACTCTTGTGGGTCGCTGTCGCCACCGGGTGGGCAAATAGCGCCATGGCCCGCTGCACCTCGGGGAAGGCCGCCGCTATTTGTCGATACCCGCTATCGGATATCCCGGTTTGGCGTGGGCGGGCAGGATCGGCATAATGGCGGCTTGCCGTATTGAGGAGATTGTATGAAATATATCGGAGCCCACGTCAGTGCGGCCGGCGGGGTGGAGAATACCATCGCCCGCGCCCAGGCCATCGGGGCCAACGCGTTTGCCCTCTTTACCAAAAATCAGCGTCAGTGGCAGGCGGCCCCTTTGTCGGATGCCACTATTAGTGCCTTCAAGGCGGCCTGTGACAAGGCCGGTTTTCTGCCACAGCAGATCCTGCCCCACGACAGTTACCTGATCAATCTGGGCCATCCTGACCCTGATGGTCTGGCCAAATCCCGCGATGCGTTCCTTGATGAGATGAAGCGCTGCGAGCAGTTGGGGCTCTGTTATCTCAACTTCCACCCTGGCAGTCATCTCAAGCAAATTCCCGAAGCGGCCAGCCTCAAACTGGTGAGCGAGTCGATCAACTGGGCGCTGGAGCGCAGTGCCGGGGTGACGGCGGTGATCGAGAACACCGCCGGGCAGGGGACCAACCTCGGCTGGTCGTTCGAGCAGCTCGCCACCCTCATCGAGGGAGTGGAGGACAAGAGTCGGGTCGGGATCTGTTTCGATACCTGCCACGCCTTTGCCGCTGGCTACGATCTGCGCAGCGCCGAGAGCTGCGCCGCCGTGTTTGCCGAGTTCGACCGCACTGTGGGTTTCCAGTATCTCAAGGGGATGCATATCAACGGCGCCAAGTGCACCTTCGGCAGCCGGGTCGATCGCCACCACAGCCTGCGGGAGGGCAATCTGGGGGAGGCGGTATTCCACCACATCATGAACGATGTTCGCTTCGATCGTATTCCGCTGATCCTCGAGACCATTGACGAGTCCATCTGGGGCGAGGAGATCAGCTGGTTGCGCAGTCTGGCGAAGTGATAGCCAGCGAGCGAGTCAAAGAGAGGGAGCCATGGCTCCCTCTCTGCGTTTTGCTTTTCCGCCATTGGCATGTTGGTCTGCCAGCGGCGTTCTGGCCATAGGTTACTCCGTACTGATCACCTCGGCATCGTTCACCTGAGCCCGGCAGAAGTGAATAAAGTGGCGCAGGGAGGCGGAGTGGTACTTCTGTTTGTGCCAAATCAGGGAGAGCTGGCGCGGAAAGCGGCGGGTGAGGGGTAGGGCCACCAGTCGACCATCCTTGAGCCGATCAGAGACCGCTAGCCGGGAGATGAAGGAGATCCCCAGCCCCTTCTCCACGGCCAGCATCACCGCCTCCAGAGTATTGAGCTCAAGCCCCGCCTGCCAGTTGGGCAGCTCGGGCTGCACCTGCTGGATAAACTGCTCGCGGCTACCCGATTGGGGTTCACGCAGTACCCAGGTTTCGCCCCCCAGTCGGGCGAGGGGGATCGCCACCTGATTGGCGAGGGGATGGCCGGGCTGGGCCACCACCAGCATCTCATCTTGCAGCCAGTGCTCGCTGATGAGGTCGGGGTGGTGGTTCTCCCCTTCGATCAGTGCCAGATCCAGTTCGAAGTTGGCCAGCGCATGGCAAAGCAGGTGGGTGTTGGTGATGGTCACCTTGGGGGGCAGCCCCAGCTCCTGCTTGCTGCTGGCGAGCAGGGTCGGCAGCAGATAGTTGCCAATGGTCTGACTGGCCCCCAGGCGCAGTTGACCGCTTGGCTCGGCATCGGGGCTAAACAGGTTCTCGATATCCTGGATCCGGGTCAGCAGCTCTTCGGCTGCAGGCTGTAGCAGCCGCCCTTCGTTGTTGAGCTGCAATCTGGGGTGGATGCGGTCAAACAGCGGGGTGGCGAGCTGGCGCTCCAGCTCCTGCAATGACTGGGAGACGGCCCCTTTACTCAGGAATAGCTCGTTGGCGGCAAGACCGAGGTTGCCGTAGCGGGCGATGGTGGCGAACACTTTTAACTGCTGCAGGGTCAGCTTCATGGTGTTTGGTATTCCTGAATGATTGATTTAATTCATTTAGATATCGTAAACGATAAGGGGCCATTATCCTATCGCCATAGTCATCAATAGAAAGGTGTCATCATGATCGCAAGAACCCGTAAATCTCTGGCTGCCGCTCCGACTCCCATGGCGGGTCTGGCGCTGGGCATCGCCAGTCTCGGTTGGTGTTGGGAGAATGCCGGTCACTTCGATGGCCGGATGCAACTACTGGGTGCCGCTGTCGCTGCCGTGTTGCTGGTGATCCTGACCTTCAAGTTTTTGCTGCACCCCCGTCTGTTGCTGCAAGATCTTGCGCACCCCGTGGTGGGCAGCGTGGTGCCGACCTATGCCATGGGCACCATGGTGGTCTCAAAAGCGTTGGGTATGATTGCGCCGCAAGCGGGCGAGGCCCTCTGGCTGTTTGCCGTGGTGGTTCACCTGCTGTTCCTGGCCACCTTTATCTGGCATCGCGCCAAAGAGTTTGAAATCCACCACATGGTGCCGAGCTGGTTCGTACCGCCGGTGGGGATCATAGTGGCTGATGTTGCCTTCCCGGGCGGTCAGTTTGCCCCGCTGGCCAACGGCCTGCTCTGGTTCGGGATCATCTGTTACGGCCTGATGCTGCCGCTGATGCTCTATCGCCTGATCTTCAGCCATGAAGTGCCGGATGCGGCCAAACCGACCATCGCCATTCTGGCGGCCCCTGCCAGTCTCTCACTGGCCGGTTACCTGACCGTCAGCCATGAGCCGTCACTGCTGCTGGTGGCCGTGCTGCTGGGGATCGCTCTGCTGATGACCGGTATTATCTATCTGGCCTTCATCAAGCTGCTGCGTCTGCCCTTTTCACCGGGTTATGCCGCCTTTACCTTCCCGCTGGTGATTGGTGCCACCGCCCTGTTCAAAGTGGCCCATCTGGTTGAAGGCTTCGAGCAAGCTGCCCACTATGTGGAGCAGATCAGACTGTTGGCTCACTTCGAGCTGGGGGTTGCTACCGTCATCGTCGGTTATGTGGCGCTGCGTTACCTGATGTTTTTTCTGCCCCAGCGCGACAGCGCAATGAACAACGGCATGGCCCGCCAGGGTGCTCACCGTTAAATCTGAAATGGTGAAACCGGGAAATGGTTAAGCAGTGCGCTCAGAGAGCGACGGGATAAGCGACCAGTCATATGATGGATGGACAAAGAGCCACCACTCTGGTTGTGTAACGAGCAAAATGCCCCGCAGTGCGGGGCATTTTTTTGTGGTTTCTTGAGGTGGCGCCGGTGTTGGGTCGCTCGTCCTGGAATTAACTGGTATTACCTGTCAGGACGACTACAATACAGCACCACTTTTTTCGCTTGATCCGGAATCATGTCTGCCCAAGACCCCGTATTTGACTCCTCCTTTGAAGCCCGCTTTTTACATCCCCGTTACTGGTTTAGCTGGTTGGCCCTCGGCGTGCTGATGTTGCTGGCGTTTGTGCCGGTCCGGTTGCGTGACCGTCTGGCAGATGTGCTGGCACCGCTGGTGTTTCGCCTGTCGAAAAAGCAGGTCTACATCGCCAGAACCAATCTGGAGATCTGCTTCCCACAGAAGAGTCCGGAGGAGCGGGATGCCATAGCGTTGACCTCGATCCGCGTTGGCCTCAAGAGTCTGCTGGGATTTGGTGAGTTCACCATGCGTAGCCAGCGTTATCTGATGAGCCGGATGCAGGTGAGCGGTTGGGAACATATTGAGGTGGAGCGGGCAGCCGGTCGTCCGGTGATCCTGGTGGTGCCCCACACCTGGCCAGTGGATGCTGCCGGTTACTGCTTCACCCAGCGCGGGGTGCCCATGTGCACCATGATGAAGCGGGCACGCAATCCGGTATTTGACTGGCACCTCAACCGGGCTCGGGCCAAGAACGGTTGCCGCGTTTATGAGCGCAGCGCCGGGATCAAAGCGGTGATCAAGACCATCCGTCGAGGCCGCAGTTTCTTCTACCTGCCGGATCAGGACCACGGCCGCGAGAAGAGCATCTTTGCTCCCTTCTTTGATTGCCAAAAAGCAACCTTGCCCGCCTTGCCGCGTCTGGTGCAGGTCAGCGGTGTCAAGGCGGTGCCATTGCTCGCTTGCTACGATGAAGCGCATCACTGCTACCGGCTGGAGATTGATCCCCCGTTTGACAACTATCCCACCGATGATGTGATGGCAGACACTTGCCGGATGAATGACATGGTGCAGCAACAGCTGACGCGCCATCCGGGTCAGTACATGTGGTTCCTCAAGATCTTTGATACCCGTGAAGATCAAGAGGGGTCGGATGGCCGTTACGAAGAGGGTATCCGGCGGATCCGCCAGGGGTTGCCACCACAGGGCTAATCCGTGCACTGTGCTATCTGACATGGCCCCAAGCGGGCCATTTCTTATGATAACTAATCCGATCAGTGCCTTGCAGGTCGGCGGCCAGCCTCCTCAGGGTAGAAAAAAATGTCAGAATAATTACAATATCCGTTTGTTTTTTGATGACGTGATGACCGTTATGTCTGCATTCGATCCGCTATTTGATACCTCATTTCATATCCGCCTGCTGCATCCCAAATGGTGGGGCAGCTGGTGCGCCTTGGGCCTCTTGTCCCTGTTAGCATTCACTCCAGCCCGGTTAAGGGATCGCTTTGCCGATCTGGTCTCACCGACTGTGCTGCGATTTTCGAAAAAGCAGGCCTATATCATCGATACCAATCTCAAGATCTGTTTTCCCGAGCTGGATGCGGCGGATCGGCAGGTATTGCTGCTCAAATCGATCCGGGTCGGTCTCAAGACCTTTATGGGCTTTGGCGAGCTGAGTTGGCGCAGCAAGGCGCGCCTGACCCGCCGCATCAAGGTGAGCGGCTGGGAGCATATACAGGCAGAACAGGAGGCGGGCCGTCCCCTGATTTTGGTGGTGCCTCACACCTGGGCGGTCGATATGATAGGCCGTTATTTTTCCATGATGGGCATAGAGATGTGCACCATGATGAAGAGCCCCAAGGATCAGGTGTTTGACTGGTACATCAACCGCGAACGGGCCAAGGGCGGCAAGGTGTACGAGCGCAGTGTCGGTATCAAGCCGGCGATCAAGGCGATCCGCCGTGGCGCCAGTTTTTTCTACCTGCCGGACCAGGATCATGGTCGCGAGGCGAGCGTGTTTGTGCCATTTTTTACGCGCCCGAAAGCGACTCTGCCTGCCTTGCCCAAACTGGTGAAGCTGACCGGTGCCAAAGCCGTACCTATTTTTGCCAGTTATGATGAGGATGAGGGGTGCTACCTGCTGGAGATAGAGCCGCCATTTGACCCTTATCCCACCACGGATCTGCTGGCTGATATCAATGAAATGAACCGCATGGTGGAGCGACAGGTTGCTCGCCATCCGGAGCAGTACATGTGGTTTTTGAAAATTTTCGAAACGCTGGAGCACTCACACGGGGATAACGGTCTCTATGAAGAGGGGATCCAGCGGATCCGCCAGGGGCTTCCTCCTGAGCCGTGAGCCAGGGGCTGCAATCTGATCGTGACATGATGGATCGTTGGATGATGGTGGGTTGGCACAGGTGTCTCGATGTGATGTTTTTTTAGGCGCGCCGGTGGACAAAAATAGGGCAAACAGGGGATAAAAGGGTGTCATATGAAAGGGATAGGCAGGTGAGTGTGCGCGGAGCTATCTTCCGGAGCGGAAATAGGGTAAAAGGGCGGCCATGAAAATTCCAAATCGAATCCAACCTCTGGTTGATGACGGCCTGGTCGATGAGGTCGTCAGCCGGTTGATGAGCGGCAAAGAAGCCGACGTCTATGTGGTGCGCTGCGGCGATGCGATCCGCTGCGCCAAAGTCTATAAAGAGGCCTCCAAGCGCAGCTTCAAACAGGCGGTGGTCTATCAGGAGGGGCGCAAGGTGCGCAACAGCCGCAGCGCCCGTGCCATGGAGAAGGGCTCCAAGTACGGTCGCAAGCAGCATGAAGAGGTGTGGCAGAACACCGAGGTCGATGCCCTGTTCAAGCTGGCCGCGGCCGGTGTACGGGTGCCACAGCCTTATGTCTGCCTCGACGGCGTCCTGCTGATGGAGCTCATCACCGACGAGGATGGCAATGTGGCGCCGCGGCTCAACGATGTGGCACTCTCCCCCGAGCAGGCGGTTATCGATCACCACAAGGTGATCCGCTACGTGGTACGGATGCTCTGCGCCGGTCTGATCCACGGGGATCTCTCCGAGTTCAACGTGCTGGTGGACGAGCATGGCCCCGTCATCATCGACCTGCCTCAGGTGGTGGATGCTGCCGCCAACAACCAGGCCAAGGCGATGCTGGAGCGGGACGTCAACAACATGCGCAACTACTACGGCATGTATGCCCCCGAGCTGCTGAAAACCCGTTACGCCAAGGAGATGTGGGCGCTGTTTGAAGATGGCAATCTCACCCCTGAAACCGAGTTGACCGGCCTGTTTGAAGAGAGCACCGAAGCGGTCGATATCGATGCCGTGCTGCACGAAATCGAGAGTGCCGAAGAAGAAGCCTATGCCCGTCAGGCCCGGATGAATGCCGAACAGGAAGACAGCTACTAACCGCTGCTCTCCCTCATAAAAAGAGCGCCTTCGAGGCGCTCTTTTTATTGCTATGTCGGCTGTGGTGGTGTGGTGGCTGTGGTCGGGTGGTAGCGTCATCCCTGCAGCTGATCGCTTGTTGCAGTTGCCAATAGATCTGCGGCTGTCGGGCGGGGTGGGGGATCTACCCGGTACATCTCCAGCCAGCGGCGATCCCCCGGATGATAGCGCCGCCCCAGCCACACCCCGCCTGCTGCCGTAATGACCTTTTTGGACGCCAGATTATCTTCGCCACAGCTGACCAGCACCGGCGCGCTCAGCGCTTGTTGTATCCCGCGCAGCAAGGCGGAGGCGGCACCTTCGCCACGGCGTGAGGGGCGGGTCTCGTAACCGATATGGCCCAGCCATTGCCGGGTTGCCTCATTGTCACCGTGACGCAGGCGCAAGGTGGCGAGGATCTCCTCTCCATCAAGGGCAAAATAGGTGGTGGTGGCCAGGTATCCGCTGGGCAGGTTGCGCCCTGCTGCGTGATCCAGCAGGCTCTGTAGCCAGCCATCCGGGTCAAATTGCGCCACCTGATAGAGTGGCATTCCTGCCTCGGCACACTCGACCACATAGCGATGGTAGGCCGGAGCATCCGCCAGTCGGGCGGGGCGGCATTCGAAACGGGTCGGCTCTGGCTGGTCTGGCGCCTTGATGGTGAAGTCGGCCATCTAATCAGCTGCCACGATCGGCAGCGCCATCACGCGGGCCTCCCGGCCCAAATGGGTCAGCAGACGGCGCACGTCGTCGAGGCGGATGATCAGGGTGGCGGTGTTGACCAGCGGGTGGCACTGCACCTGCTCGGCTTGCCAGATAGTCTCATCCACCACCAACTCCACAGCCTGTTCGCTATCGCGCACCATGGCAAGCAGGGTCACCGAGCCCGGGGTGAGACCAAGCACCGCATCGAGCCGCTCGGGGGAGCCAAAGCTCAGCCGTTTGACCCCGAGTTTTGCCGCTAGCGCCTTGAGATCGACCCGGCTCTCTTCCGGACTTACCACCAGAAACAGCCGCTCACTCTTCGGGTCGCGCAGAAAGAGGTTCTTGGTCTTGGCGGCGGGCAGATCTGGCAGCAGCTTGCTCGCCTCCTCGCAGGTAAATACAGGGGCGTGATCGATACGCTGGTAGGGAATGGCCAGCTGATCCAGCAGGGAATAGATTGCCACAAAGACTCCTATCGTCGGCAAAGTGAAGTAAAAAGTGAAGTAAGAAGCGCAGTAATGGAGCGAAATAGCCCGGTCATAACCGGGTGGACGGGAATGACGACGGCATCGAGCTTACCAGTTTGACGCGCGTCCCGCAGCCTGCGTGACGATTGCGAGCTGGCACTGTATGAACGTACAATAGTCCCATTCTCGGACAGCCCCTTACTCTTCATGACTGCGACCCAGCCCACCGTACCCGCCACCCCGCCGCTCGACGGTTTTATCCTGACCCGCCACGGTCGGGACGTGCGCGGCCGCAACGGGCACGCCGCCGCCACCGAAATCGTGATGTGGCTCTGGAGTGCCCAGGGGCCGGTGCGGGTGGTGGTGCCGGGGCAGGAGCCGGTGTTCTTCCTGCCACAGAGCCATATGCAGGAGGCGGCCGAGCTGTTCAAAGGCGCCGGGGTGAGCGGGCGATTTCGCCGCCTGCCGATGCACACCTTCGACGGTCGCCCTGTGGTGGGCTGCTATTTTGCTACCCTGAGTGCTTTTCACCGCGCCATCGAGCTGCTGCTCATTCGCGGGCTGGAGCACTTCGAGGCGGATATCCGGCTGCCGGAGCGTTTTCTGATGGAGCGCTTCATCACCGCTGGCGTGCGCTTCGATGGCCGGGCGGTGAAGAAGGGGGGCAAGCAGGGCTATTGGGAAGTAAACGAGGCACGCTGCGCGCCGCAGGCGGTGACGCCAACCCTCTCCTGGGTGTCGCTGGATGTGGAGTGCGCCATGGACGGGGCGCTGTTCTCGGTCGGCCTTTACAGCGAGCAGGATGCGCGGGTCATAATGATCGGCTCCAAGGAAGCTGATGCCGGGAGTTGGGGCACCAAGGTCGAGTGGGTGGCGGATGAAAGCGCCCTGCTCGGCGCGCTGGAGAGCTGGTTCAGCCTGCACGACCCCGATCTGGTGATTGGCTGGAACGTGGTCAATTTTGATTTTCGTCTGCTGCTGCGCCGCGCCGAACTCAACAAGCGGCGACTGCGGCTCGGGCGAGGGCGCGAGCTCTGTTTCTGGCGCTCGTCACGGGGCGATCCCCAGACCGGCAACGTCATCATCCCCGGGCGCATGGTGCTTGACGGCATCGATACCCTCAAAAGCGCCACCTGGCAGTTTGCCAGCTACAGCCTGGATGCGGTGGCAAGCGAACTGCTTGGCCGTGGCAAGGATATCGAGGATGTGGCCAATCGGGGGGAGAAGATCTCCGAGCTGTTCCACTCCGACAAGGAGGCGCTGGCCCGCTACAACCTGGAAGATTGCAAGCTGGTGTGGGAGATCTTCGACTACTGCCACCTCATCCCCTTTGCCATCGAACGCGCCTCCCTCACCGGCCTGGAGCTCGACCGGGTGGGGGGCTCGGTGGCGGCCTTTACCAACCTCTATCTGCCGCGGCTCCACCGCGGTGGCTACGTGGCTCCCAATCTGCCTGCTGACGGGGGGCTGGCGAGCCCTGGCGGCTATGTGATGGACTCCAAACCCGGCCTCTATCGCCATGTGCTGGTGCTCGATTTCAAGAGCCTCTATCCCAGCATCATCCGCACCTTCTGCATCGACCCCATGGGGCTGGTGGAGGGGTTGCAGCATCCGGATCACGCCATTCCCGGCTTTCGCGGCGCCCTGTTCTCCCGTGAGCGGCACTTCTTGCCGGATCTCATCGCCACCCTGTGGGCGGCGCGGGATAGGGCCAAGGCGGCCAGCAACAAGGCGCTCTCCCAGGCCATCAAGATCATCATGAACTCTTTTTACGGGGTGCTGGGCTCGGGGGGCTGCCGCTTCTATGATCCCAGGCTTGCCTCATCCATCACCCTACGCGGCCACAGCATCATGCAGCAGACCCGCGAGTGGATTGAGGCGAAGGGATTCGAGGTGATCTATGGCGATACTGATTCCACCTTTGTCCATCTGGGCAGGGAGACCAACCCGCAGCAGGCCGAGCAGATTGGCCGCGAGCTGGCTGCCATGATCAACGACAACTGGACGGCGTTGATCAAGGGTGAGTTCAGCCTGCCCTGTTATCTGGAGATCGAGTACGAGACCCACTACCGCCGCTTTCTGATGCCCACCATCCGCGGGCTGGAGAAGGGCAGCAAAAAGCGTTATGCCGGGCTGGTAGGAGAAGGGGAAAGGGCACATTTGGTGTTCAAAGGACTGGAGACGGTGCGCACCGACTGGACCATGCTGGCCAAGCAGTTTCAGACCCGCCTCTATGAGCTGGTGTTTCACGATGAAGATCCCAGCGGCTATGTGCGCACCATGGTGGATGAGACCCGCGCCGGTCGCCATGACGATCTGCTCATCTACCGCAAGCGGCTGCGCCAGAAGCTCGAAGAGTACCAGAAGAACGTGCCACCTCATGTGCGAGCGGCGCGGCTGGCCGATGAGGAGAACCTGCGCCGCGGTCTGCCCCAGCGCTATCAGCATCGGGGCACCATCGCCTATCTAATGACGCTGGGCGGCCCGGAACCGCTGGAGTACCGGCGCAGCGCCATCGATTACGAGCACTACATCGATAAGCAGTTGCGGCCTATCGCCGACGCCATCCTGCCCTTTATCGGTGAGTCATTCGACCGGATCTGCGGCCAGCAGCTGGATCTTTTCTGATTGGATCATGATGCCCCTTTACTTCTCTTTAATACTGGATAAAAATACAGTTATAAATCATGGAGAAGTACCCTATGCGTCTTGAAATCATCATCGATAGAAAACACCAGATCCCGACCTTGACCATGGAGGCGCTGCGTCAGGAGCTGCTCAAGCAGCTTGGTGAGAAGTTTCCCGATATCCACGTGCGGGTTGCCCCGGGCAGTGCCATGGCCCTGACCGTTAGCCGTGCCAGCAAAGAAGATAAAGAGTTGGCTGAAGCCATGGTGCAGGAAGTGTGGGAAAACGCCGAGAGCTGGATGCCGGAAGAGAACGTCCCATCCTGATGCGGGTGGCGCCTGAGCGCAGATGAGGGTTGTTGCGCCATCATGCGGCTTAGGCGCCATTTTTTGCTGCGAGATTTGCCAAGATACCTCCCGGTTGCCTATTTAGGGCAGGAGTTAAAAAGGCAGATACAGAAAAACCGGCACAAGGCCGGTTTCAAATTGTGCAATCACTGCACGCTGTCAGTCAGGCTGACGGTCTGAACGAGGTTAGAAAAGGGATGGCTAACCGCGAAACAGAAAATAATGGGGTGGCTGATGGGGCTCGAACCCACGACAACCGGAATCACAATCCGGGACTCTACCAACTGAGCTACAGCCACCACTGAACTTTTTTACCATTTGTGTTTATCAGGGAGATCGTGGCAATAAATAACGAGTGCGTGATAAGTCACGGTATCCGTCGTTATTGCGCTGATTTCAAACACCATTCAAATGGTGCGCCCTGCAGGATTCGAACCTGCGACCCACGGCTTAGAAGGCCGTTGCTCTATCCGACTGAGCTAAGGGCGCTCTGTATCGACTCGCTGCAGCAGCAAGTCGATGAACATGGTCGGTGATAAAGGATTCGAACCTTTGACCCTCTGGTCCCAAACCAGATGCGCTACCGGACTGCGCTAATCACCGAAAAACCCTGACCAGCATATCCACAAGAGATGTACTGGACAACGGGCGGGCATCATAGCCAAGCGTACCGGCTAGCGTCAATGACTTTTTCCCCTAGTAAATTCAAGTGCCTACTTATTGCCCGCTACAGGCCTGACGAGCGTCTGCCGCTAACATCCCGGCTAAAAAAATGCGACAATGCGCGGCAGTTGAACAGAGGGTGAGTGGAGAACGATGTCTGCCAAAATCATAGATGGAAAACAGGTTGCGCAAACGATTCGCAGCCAGGTCGCGGCGCAAGTGCAACAGCGGCTGGCGGCAGGGAAACGGGCTCCCGGGCTGGCAGTCATTCTGGTGGGGGCTGACCCCGCCTCTCAGGTCTATGTCGGCAGCAAACGCCGGGCGTGTGAAGAGGTTGGTTTTCTCTCCCGCTCTTATGATCTGAGCGCGGCCGCGAGTCAGGAAGATCTGCTGGCGTTGATCGATAAGCTGAATGCCGACAGCCAGGTAGACGGCATTCTGGTTCAGTTGCCGTTACCGGGTCACTTCGATACCACTCAAGTGCTGGAGCGGATCAATCCTGACAAGGATGTTGACGGTTTCCACCCTTATAATGTGGGTCGGCTGGCTCAGCGTATTCCAGCGCTGCGCCCCTGTACCCCGAAAGGGATCATGACGCTCATTGAGACGACTGGCGTGAAGACTCATGGCCTGCATGCGGTTGTGGTGGGCGCTTCCAATATCGTTGGGCGTCCCATGACCCTTGAGTTGTTGTTGGCGGGCTGTACCACCACGACTTGTCACCGCTTTACCCGGGATCTGGAAGATCAGGTGCGCCGTGCCGATCTGCTGGTTGTCGCGGTAGGCAAGCCCAACTTCATTCCCGGTGAGTGGGTAAAGCCGGGGGCGTTGGTGATCGATGTGGGTATCAACCGTCTGGCGGATGGTTCTTTGGTTGGCGATGTGGAGTTTGAGACGGCCCGCAGCCATGCCTCCTTCATCACACCGGTACCCGGTGGCGTGGGCCCCATGACAGTGGCTAGCCTGATGGAAAACACCCTGATTGCCTGCAGCGAATATCACGACTGATCATGGCTGGCGATAACCCTGTGATCCCGTGAGGATGCAGGATGCGCCAGAAATCTGACAATAAAAAACCGGTTGCTCAAAGAGGAACCGGTTTTTTATTTATCCAACGGGTGTTATTTACATATTTTGTGCTTCGTTTGGCACAATAAGAGAGGCGTGATTCCCTTTCGGCCCCTGTTGCAGCTCAAAATTGACGGCCTGACCTGCTTTCAAGGTCTTGTAGCCCTCCATCTTAATGGTGGAGTAGTGAGCGAAGATATCTTCACCGCCTCCTTCCGGACAGATAAACCCAAATCCTTTTGCGTTGTTAAACCACTTAACTGTGCCGGTTGCCATACTTCTACATCCTTTTATTGATTACCCAGAAGTCGTTGAGTAACCTGCGCCAGCCCCTTATAACTAAGGACATGAGCCCTTAGCAGACGGGCACAGATTAGCAAGTAATCAATTTAGTCTAAGTTTTGAGCGAGTCAAGGAGTTGTTAACAGCTGATGTGATCTGGTTAACAAGTCTATTGACAACCTTGTGTTAGACGGTAGTAATCTAGAGGTACCAAAGCGCGATTATGAGCAAGCAGAAAGAACTCTTTGCTAATGAAGAACTAGCAGAGGCAGAGAAAACCAAACTGCAGCCGCCATCCATGTATAAAGTTGTGTTAAACAACGATGACTATACGCCAATGGAATTTGTGGTAGAGGTGCTGCAAAAGTTCTTTGGTATGGATTTGGACAAGGCGACTCAGGTCATGCTGAGCGTGCATTATAGTGGTAAAGGGGTCTGTGGCATGTTTACTGCAGAAATAGCTGAAACCAAGGTAGTCCAAGTCAACACCTATTCACGTAACAACGAACATCCACTGCTATGTACTATGGAAAAGGCTTGAATTCGATGAGTTGATGGCGAGTGTGACACCACATTGCTGCTGTACTAGGGGAGGTGCCTATGTTGAATAAAGATCTAGAAAAGACGCTGAACGAGGCTTTCAAACTGGCCCGTGATGAGCGCCATGAATTCATGACTGTCGAGCACCTGTTGTTAGCCCTTCTGGATAACAGTTCAGCTCATGAAGCGCTGAGCTCCTGTGGTGCCGATCTCGAGCTGATGCGTAAGGAGATCCGCGCATTCATCACCCAAACTACCCCGCTTATCCCTCGCGATGACGAAGATCGTGAAACTCAGCCAACCCTGGGCTTTCAGCGTGTGCTGCAACGTGCAGTGTTCCATGTGCAATCGTCTGGCAATACCGAAGTCAGCGGCGCCAACGTGTTGGTCGCCATCTTCAGCGAGCAAGAGTCTCAAGCTGCCTATTTTCTGAAAAAATCCGAGATAAGCCGCCTTGATGTGGTCAATTTCCTCTCCCATGGGGTGCGCAAGGATAGCAAACCGGATATCAGCAGTAACAATAATCCCGAGTCTGATGACGATGTCTCGGCTGCCCAGATAGAAAGCTTTGCCACTAACCTCAACCAGCTGGTGCTGGAGGGACGCATTGATCCGCTGATTGGTCGTGACCAGGAACTCAGTCGGACTATCCAGGTGCTCTGCCGTCGCCGCAAGAACAACCCACTGCTGGTGGGTGAAGCTGGCGTGGGCAAGACTGCCATTGCCGAGGGGTTGGCCTACCGGATCGTCAAGGGCGATGTGCCCGAGGTGATTGCCGGTAGCACCATCTATTCCCTCGATATGGGTTCTTTGCTGGCTGGCACCAAGTATCGCGGCGACTTCGAGAAGCGCCTCAAGGTACTGCTCAAGCAGATTGAGCGTCAGGAAGGGGCCATTCTCTTCATTGATGAGATCCATACCATCATTGGTGCCGGAGCGGCATCCGGTGGGCAGTTGGATGCGGCTAACCTGATCAAGCCGTTGCTCTCCAATGGTTTGCTGCGCTGTGTGGGGTCAACCACTTATCAGGAATATGCTCAGGTCTTTGAAAAAGATCGTGCATTAGCGCGTCGCTTCCAGAAGATCGATGTTGTCGAGCCGACAGTGGATGACACCACCCGCATTCTGATGGGGCTTAAAAGCCGCTATGAAGCACACCATGGGGTGCGTTACACCGCCAAGGCGATCCGTGCGGCCGCCGAGCTATCCGCCAAGTACATCAACGATCGCCACCTGCCTGACAAAGCGATCGATGTGATTGATGAGGCCGGTGCTGGCCAACGGTTACTACCAGCGAGCAAACGCAAGAAAGTGATCAATGTGCAGGAGATTGAGTCCATTGTGGCCAAGATTGCCCGCATTCCAGAGAAATCAGTCTCCTCCTCTGACAAAGAAGTGCTGAAACACCTGGAGCGTAACCTCAAAATGGTGGTCTTTGGTCAGGACAAGGCTATCGAAGTGCTGGCTGACGCGATCCGCTTGTCACGCTCGGGTCTTGGCAATGAACGTCGCCCGGTAGGTTGTTTCCTGTTTGCAGGTCCCACAGGGGTCGGTAAAACGGAGGTAACCCAGCAGTTGGGTAAGGCATTGGGTGTCGAGATGCTGCGCTTTGATATGTCCGAGTACATGGAGCGTCATACTGTTTCACGATTGATAGGTGCGCCACCCGGCTACGTCGGTTTTGAGCAGGGCGGATTGCTGACCGATGCGGTGATCAAGCATCCCCACTCGGTGGTGTTACTCGACGAGATTGAGAAAGCACACCCCGATGTGTTCAACCTGCTGTTGCAGGTGATGGACAACGGTACCCTGACCGATAACAACGGGCGCAAGGCGGATTTCCGTAACGTCATTCTGGTGATGACCACTAACGCCGGTGTGCAGGAGACCCAGCGCAAATCGATAGGCTTCCAGCAACAGGATTTGAGCCACGATGCCATGGCGGTGATCAACAAGACATTCAGTCCGGAGTTTCGTAACCGACTTGATCACACTATCTGGTTTAACCACCTGGATATGGCGGTGATCCACCAAGTGGTCGACAAGTTCATTGTTGAGTTGCAGGTGCAGCTGGATGCGAAGGGGGTATCTCTCGAGGTGTCTGAGCGAGCCCGTCATTGGTTGGCAGAGAAGGGATATGACAGAGCCATGGGCGCCAGACCGATGGGGCGGGTTATCCAGGAGCACCTCAAAAAACCCCTGGCCAACGAGATCCTGTTCGGTTCATTAGTTGACGGGGGGATTGTGAAGGTTGAGTTGGTAAATGACAGCCTCAGCTTTGATTTTCAGGTCAATGTTGAAGCTGTTTCCCACTAAGCGTCAGTGATCAGAAAACGACAAAAAACCCCAACCGATCAGGTTGGGGTTTTTTGCTGAATTCCTGGCTTAGCGAGAGCGGAAAACAATACGTCCCTTGGAGAGATCGTAGGGTGTCAGTGCTACCGTTACTTTGTCTCCAGTCAGGATACGAATGTAGTTTTTGCGCATCTTGCCTGAAATATGAGCGATAACCACGTGACCATTCTCCAGTTCCACACGGAACATGGTATTGGGCAGGGTTTCGAGAATAGTGCCCTGCATCTCAATACTGTCTTCTTTAGCCATTGAATCCTCTTGATAAGCCACAACAAAAAACCGCTGGATCATGCCGGATTTAAGGCTATGTGTAAAGTTTACTCGGGCTTGCTGCCGATATTTTTCCATTCCCCCTGAATTAACAGCTCGTGCGGGAGGTAATTACGCTTGTAATTCATCTTACGGCACGCTTCCACCAGATAGCCGAGATAGAGCCAGCTCCGTCCGGTGCGCTTGGCCAGATCGATCTGACAGAGGATGGCAAAGGTGCCCAGCGAACGATCGGCGTAGTCCGGATCGAAGAAGGTGTACATGGCACTCATGGAGTGGGGCAGCAAATCTGTGGTGGCAACGCCAATGAGACGGCCCTCGGTGCGCATCTCCAGATAGAGTGGTGGCATCCAGTCACAATGGAGAAAACCGCGGTACTGGTTGCGGTTGGGGGGATACATACTGCCATCATGGTGGCGTTCGCGGATATAGCGTTCGTAGAGCTGGTAATACTCGGGCTTGTCATCGTAGCTCAGGACCAGTTCGATATCCTTGTTGAGCTGGCGGATCCGCTTCTGGCCCCGGCTCGGACGAAATTGTTCGCTGTGAATGCGCAGAGATTGGCATGCGTGACATGCGGAACAGTGGGGGCGATAGATGTCATTGCCACTGCGGCGAAAGCCCGCGGTCAACAAGCGCTCATAGCCGGTGGCGTTGAGCAGCTCGTGATCCATCAGCACCAGCAGTTGCTCCTGCTCATGATCCAGATAACTGCAGGGGTGCTTGGGGGTGAGCCCAACCTTGAGGATCACTTCTTCGGTCATAAGCTGATCTCTCCCTCTTGCCAGCATGAATCCAACAATGGTTGGCGACCCAGGCGCGTCAGTTCGGCCAGAAAGCGCGATCTTGGCCACTCCTCGATACCCAGGGTGGCCAGAAACGCATTCTGCATCTGGCAATCGATGAGGGCCCCGTGGTGACGGGAAAAGTGGCGGCAGAGTGCTACCATCGCCAGCTTGGCACCGTTATCGATCCGGCTGAACATGGATTCCCCGCAGAACAGCCGACCAATAGAGAGGCCATAGAGCCCCGCTTGCAGCACTCCCTCTTGCCAGATTTCGATGGAGTGGGCATGGCCCAGCCGGTGCAATTGTTGATAGGCCTCGATCATCGGTGAGCTGATCCAGGTGCCATCAGCGGTGCGACGAGGGGCGGCGCAGGCGGTGATCACCTCATTAAAGGCACGATTGACGGAAATATCGAATGGGGTGCGGCGGATAATCTTCTGCAGAGTGCGCCCCATGTGCAATTTGTCGGGGCGGATCACCCCGCGGGGATCCGGCGACCACCACAAGGTAGGCTGGTGGGGTTCATTCCACGGGAAGATCCCCTTGTGGTAAGCTGCCAGCAATCTGGCAGGGGAGAGATCACCGCCGATCGCCAGCAAACCGTTGGGCTCTTCCAGCGCGTGGCAGGGGTCGGGAAACCAGCAAAGCTCATCATCCAGTTGGGTAAGATAGCGAGACATAAGGCAACGAGGTTCATAGATGAAGGCCATTATCCTGATAATATCCAGCTTGCTCTGCTTTGTCACTGCGCCCGCCGGGGCGGAAGTTTACCAGCGCAATACCGCGCGGCCGGTCAATCAGGTGGTATTTGGCCAGGTCGAAACGGTGCGCAATATTACCCAGCGTCAGATACTGGAGTCCGAGCACTCTGGCTGGAAGACGCTGGGTGGTGCCGTGTTGGGCGGCCTGCTGGGCAACCAGTTTGGCGGCGGTCATGGCCGTGAAATCGCCACCGCAGTCGGGGCGCTGGCGGGTGCTGCAGCGGCACAGCAGTATCAGTCAGGGGGAACTGTCGTGGAAAACAAGCTGGTGGAACTGCTGATCCGCAATGAGCAAAATGCCCTTATCAACGTCATCCAGGATTATGATCCCGCCATGGTCTTCAGTAATGGCGATAAGGTACGTATTCTCTATTTCGATGATGGGGTACGGGTCGACAAGAGCTACTGATGCTCGTATTGCATGATACAGTTACGGCCAGCATGTTTGGCTTTATAGAGCAGCTGGTCAGCATGGCTCAGCAAGACGCCCAGCTCGTCCGACTCCATATTGGTGACACCAAAGCTGATGGTGATGGAAAAAAAGGTATCTTCGAATGCGATGGCTAATTCTGATATCGCTAGCCTGAATTGTTCTAGTTGGTTAATGAGGCCATAAAAGTCGGGGCGCTTGCTCAAAATACAGAACTCTTCCCCCCCCAGGCGGGCAACCAGCTCCCCTTTAAAGAACTCGCCGAGTTGTTGGGCGACCAGCTTCAGGACGTTGTCACCGACATGGTGACCATAGTGATCGTTCACCCGCTTGAAATGATCAATATCGAGCAGACATGCCGTTAGCTTCGGCTGTTCTTGCAACCATTTATTGCCATTCTCAAACAGAAAGCGACGGTTGTAGAGGTTGGTCAGGTAATCACGGTTGGCGGTGTCGCGGATGGTATCCATCAGCTCCAGGGTTTCGAGATTATGCCCAACACGGCAGTAGAGCTCTTCTGGCGTAAAAGGTTTACTTAAAAAGTCGTTAGCCCCCAGTTTAATAAAGCGGGCCGAGAGGGTTTTATCTTCTGAACTGGAGAGACCAAGAATGGCCAGCGACTGCTTGTCAAACTGGTCTCGCAGCCTGCGTACCAACTCAATACCATCCATATGTGGCATCAGGTAGTCGGTGACAATCAGACGAATGGCCGGGTGCTCTTTGAGCAGATCAAGGGCCTGTTGACCCGATTCGGCTTCCCATACGGTGAGTAACTGACGGCGCAAATGGTTTGCAATGTAATGGCGGGAGAGTATGGAATCATCCACCACCATGACTTCGAGGTGACGGTTATTGGAGAGGCGGCGCACCATACTAACAGTGTATTGCGCGCTGAATCGTGAGTCCTTGATGATGTAATCCAGAGCCCCCTGTTCTAACCAGTACTTGCGTGACTCTTCGTTGAGGTTGGCGGTGAGAATAATGACCGGAACATGGCGGGCCAGCAATTCTCTGGCAGCTTCTCCGTTGGGGGCATCTGGCAGGGTCAAATCGACGAGCGCAATAAAATAGTCTTGATGGGGTTTGGCCAAGCACTCTGCCAGGGTATAGACAGCATCAAGCTCCAGATTAAGGCTCTTTCGAATTGCCTGAGCCAGCATGCGGCTGATGGTCTGGCTATCTTCCACCAGGAGGATCTTGGTCATTGCGCTTATTCCCTGCGATGGTTAGGTGTTACTTAATCGCCAATTAGAGCAAAAGGTATACCAGAGTATACCTTTTGTGTAGTCATTAACGTGTTGTGACAGTGCGTTATTGTGCGTCGAGGTAGCGTTCGGCATCGAGTGCCGCCATGCAGCCAGTACCGGCAGAGGTGATGGCCTGACGGTAGTTGTGATCGGCCACATCACCGGCAGCGAACACCCCTTCGATGCTGGTCTGGGTGGCAAAACCATCCAGTCCGCCACGAACGATCAGATAGCCGTTTTTCATCTCCAGCTGACCGTCGAAGATCTGGGTGTTGGGCTGATGGCCGATGGCGATGAAGATCCCCATCAATGGTAACTCGCTGGTGCTGTTGTCCTGAGTGCTGCGCAGACGCACCCCGGTGACGCCCATCTGATCGCCCAGCACTTCGTCCAGGGTCTGGTGGGTGTGCAGCACTATGTTGCCGCTCTCGACCTTGTCGTGCAGACGCTTGATCAGGATCTTCTCGGCGCGGAACTCGTCGCGGCGGTGAATGAGGTGCACCTTCTTGGCGATGTTGGCCAGATACAGCGCCTCTTCAACAGCGGTGTTGCCACCGCCGATCACCGCCACTTCCTGATTGCGGTAGAAGAAACCGTCACAGGTAGCGCAGGCAGAAACACCACGGCCCTTGAAGGCCTCTTCGGAGGGCAGGCCCAAATACTTGGCGGAGGCGCCGGTGGCGATGATCAGGGCATCGCAGGTGTATTCGCCGTTGTCCCCTTTGAGGCGAAACGGGCGCTGGGTCAGTTCGACACTGTTGATGTGATCAAACAGAATGCGGGTGTCGAACTTCTCTGCATGAGCTTTCATGCGCTCCATCAGTGCCGGGCCGGTCAGGCCTTCCGGATCGCCGGGCCAGTTTTCCACTTCGGTGGTGGTGGTCAGCTGACCGCCTTGCTGCATGCCGGTGATGAGCAGGGGGTTGAGGTTGGCGCGGGCGGCGTAGACGGCTGCGGTGTAACCGGCCGGGCCTGACCCTAAGATCAGCAATTTGCTGTGAGTGACTTGGCTCATGATGTAATTTCCGGGATGTGATGAGTTTGCGCGATTGTAGGTAATTCGTGATCCGGGGTCAAAGGCTGGCGAGTCGATTGCATTAATCGTGTACATGAAGGGAGGAGGGGCAAATTCAAGGGATAAAAAACCGCCCATCGCGGGCGGATTTTCACTCATCTCCAACTGGCACAGGCCAGAGCAGATCAGTTCAGCAGGGTCAGGGGATCCGTATAGGCAAGGCCATGGGCCAGGGCAACCTCCTTGCAGGTCAGCTTGCCATCCATCACGTTGAGACCATGGCGCAAATGTTCGTCTGACAGCAGCGCATCGCGGTAGCCTTGCTGAGCCAGTTTAATGATGAAGGGGAGGGTGGCATTGTTGAGAGCCACGGTCGAGGTACGGGCAACCGCCCCCGGCATGTTCGCCACACAGTAGTGCACCACCTCATCGACGATATAAGTGGGATCCTGATGAGTGGTGGCGTGGGAGGTCTCCACACAGCCGCCCTGATCGATGGCCACATCGACGATGGCAGATCCCGGCTTCATGCGCGCAATGTGGTCACGGCTGACAAGTTTTGGCGCAGTGGCACCCGGTACCAGCACGCCGCCGATGACCAGATCCGCTGCTAGCAGATGGCGCTCCAGGGTCTCGCTATTGGAGTAGACCACCTTGGCGGCCCCCTGAAACTCGTTGTCGAGGCGACGCAGGGTATCGATGTTGTTGTCGAGGATGGTGACATCCGCGCGCAGGCCGATGGCCATGCGGGCTGCATTGGAGCCGACCACCCCGCCGCCGATGATCACCACCTTGGCCGGTTCGACCCCTGGCACGCCGCCGAGTAACACGCCGCTTCCGCCGCGGGATTTTTCCAGTGCCTGGGCGCCAGCCTGAATAGACATGCGCCCAGCGACTTCTGACATCGGGGCCAGCAGGGGCAGGCCGCCACGGCTGTCGGTGACGGTTTCATAGGCGATACAGATAGCGCCGCTTTGCAGCAGGGCTTCGGTCTGGGGCAAGTCTGGCGCCAGATGCAGGTAGGTGAACAGGGTTTGACCTGGGCGCAGCATGGCACATTCGACCGGCTGAGGTTCCTTGACCTTGACGATCATCTCGGCTTTGGCGAAAACCTCTGTGGCAGAGGCCAAAATTTCGGCACCAACAGCAATATAATCTGTATCGCTGAAGCCAATGCCGTTTCCGGCACCGCTTTGGACGAAAACAGTATGGTTTCGTGCTGTCAGTTCACGTACACTGGCCGGAACCATGCCTACGCGGTATTCATGGTTTTTTATCTCTTTAGGTACACCGATAATCATGCTATCCCTCGTCTATCGATTGGTGTTTCATGTTGCCAAAATGTTAACCAACATTTGCGCCTAGTATATTCAGGTATTGACAGGATTTGTGACCATAATTATAAAATGACTGGTGATTCTTACCAAAAAATAGCCAAAGGATGGAATAAAATGATGGAAGCTAAGAGTCGGCTAAAGGATTTGGACAGGATTGACCGCAACATTCTTAATGAACTGCAAAAGGATGGCAGGATTTCGAATGTTGAGTTGTCCAAACGAGTTGGCCTAAGTCCTACACCGTGTCTGGAACGGGTTCGTCGCCTTGAGCGACAAGGTTATATCGAAGGATATGCCGCTATTCTGAACCCTCATTATCTGGATGCATCTCTGCTGGTGTTTGTCGAGATAACCCTTAATCGTGGGGCGCCCGATGTATTTGAACAGTTCAACAAAGCTGTTCAGGTGCTCGAAGAGATCCAGGAGTGTCATCTGGTCTCCGGTGATTTCGACTATCTGCTCAAGACCCGAGTCAGCGACATGTCGGCTTACCGCCGCCTGTTGGGTGAAACCCTGCTGCGTCTGCCCGGTGTCAACGACACCCGCACCTATGTGGTGATGGAAGAGGTCAAGCAGAGCTGTCGTCTGGTGATCAGCACCCGATAAAGCAGGTTATGCCGTGGTGTATTGTCCATATGAGGCACCATGACAGTCAGAAACGAGCGGCCGGTCCGCTCGTTTCTTCTTGTAAAGAGAAGTGCAAATATAGCCCCGTCCCATCAGGCATTGGCTGACAATCGGTGGGCTTTTCGGGGATACTAGGCCCCCTATTTCCTGCATTACATGTTTTCAGAAAGGAGCCGGAGTTTGGCCGATAAAAAGCTGTTTACTCCTTTATCAGGTACACAACGGATCTTCGAAGCCGTCTTGATCGCCATCACCCTGATGGCCGCGTATCTTCTGCTTGCCCTGTTGTCCTATCATCCTGCCGATCCCGGCTGGTCCCAGACCTCCTGGCAGGGGGAGGTGAAGAACCTCTCCGGCAGCGCCGGAGCCTGGCTCGCCGACATCACCATGTTCACCTTCGGTGCTTTTTCCTATCTGGTGCCGCCGCTGGTGGTATTGCTGGGCTGGAGCTTGTTCTGGCGCCCCAGCCGCTTGCTTGAAGTGGATTACCTCACCCTGGGGGTGCGGATTATCGGTTTTATCCTGACGGTGCTTGGCATGTCGGCCATTGCCAGCATGAACTTCAACGATATGCAGAACTTCTCCGCGGGTGGTCTGGTGGGGGATGTGATCGCCTCTGCGGTAGTGCCGCTGTTTGGCGGCGTCGGAGCCAACCTGATGCTGCTCTGCTTCGTGGCAACCGGCATTACCCTGTTTACCGGCTGGTCCTGGCTCACCATTGTCGAACGGATCGGTGCCACTTGCACCGGTTCGGTCAGCGCAATTTACCACTTCCCGACCACCCTCGGCCGCTGGTTGACTGGCGGCTGGCGTCAACCTCGCAACGAGGGGCCAGATCCCTTGCTGGAAGGCGGGGTAGGGACTATTGAGTTTGATGACGAGGAAGATGAGCCTCACACCAGCTGGACTCGTCGACCCAAGGCCAAGGATCAGAAGGCAGCCGGTGAAGAGTGGCTGCCGGAGCTGGACGACGACACCTTCGAATTTGATCCGCAATTTGATGATGAAGATGACGAGCCAGCCCCTGCTGCCAAGCCCAAACGAGCGGTAGCTGCCGCCAATGGGCGCCGTCAGCCGGTACTGGCTGTGGCCGATGATGACGATGAGGATGAGCTGGATCTGCCCTGGGCGGAGGGGAACGAAGATGCCCCGGCACCCGTCGCCGTCACACCGGGCAAACCCAAGCGCCGGCCTCAGCCTGCCATGGCTCCTTTGCCAAGCATTGAGCTGCTCGACCGCCCGCCTGCCAAGACCCAGATGATGAGCAAGGACGAGCTGGATCGTATGGCTCGTCTGGTTGAGGCCAAGCTGGCGGATTACAACGTGCAGGCCAAGGTGGTCGGCGTCTATCCAGGCCCGGTCATCACCCGTTTCGAGCTGGACTTGGCGCCGGGCATGAAGGCGAGCAAGATCACCAACCTGTCGCGGGATCTTGCCCGTTCCCTCTCGGCCAGCAGTGTGCGGGTGGTGGAAGTGATCCCGGGCAAGACCTTCGTCGGCATCGAACTGCCCAACCGGGTGCGCCAGACGGTTTATCTGCGGGAAACCCTCGACTGCGATGCATTTCGCGATAGCCATCACCCTCTTTCCATGGGCTTGGGTCAGGACATCGCAGGGGAGCCGGTGGTGGTGAACCTGGCCAAGATGCCCCACCTGCTGGTGGCCGGTACCACAGGTTCCGGTAAGTCGGTGGGGGTCAACACCATGATCATCTCGATGCTCTACAAGTCATCCCCCGATGATCTGCGCTTTATCATGATCGACCCCAAGATGCTGGAACTCTCGGTCTACGAAGGGATCCCCCATCTGCTGACCGAGGTGGTGACTGATATGAAGGACGCTGCCAACGCCCTGCGCTGGTGCGTGGGCGAGATGGAGCGTCGTTACAAGCTGATGTCGGCAGTCGGGGTGCGTAACCTCAAGGGCTACAACGACAAGGTGTTGGCAGCGGCCGCCGCAGGTGAGCCTTTGCGTGATCCGCTGTGGCGTCCGGGTGACTCCATGGATCAGATAGCGCCGGAGCTGGAGAAGCTGCCCCACATCGTGGTGGTGGTGGACGAATTTGCCGACATGATGATGATCGTCGGCAAGAAGGTGGAAGAGCTGATCGCCCGGATCGCCCAGAAGGCACGAGCGGCCGGTATTCACCTCATTCTGGCGACCCAGCGCCCGTCGGTGGATGTCATTACCGGTCTTATTAAGGCCAACATCCCGACCCGCATCTCGTTCCAGGTATCGAGCAAGATCGATTCCCGCACCATTATCGATCAGGGTGGTGCTGAATCCCTGCTCGGTATGGGCGACATGCTCTACATGCCGGCCGGTACCTCCAACCCGACCCGAGTGCACGGCGCCTTTGTCGATGACCACGAGGTGCACAAGGTGGTGGCAGACTGGAAACTGCGCGGCGAGCCAAATTATATCGAGGAGATCCTCGCCGGTGAAAGCAGCGAGGGTGGCAGCAGCGAGTTTGGCGGCGGTGGCGATGAAGAGCTCGACCCCTTGTTCGACGAAGCGGTCGCCTTTGTGGTGGAGTCCCGCCGTGGCTCGACCTCCAGCGTCCAGCGCAAGTTCAAAATAGGTTACAACCGGGCGGCCCGTCTCATCGAACAGATGGAGAATCAGGGCATCGTCAGCTCACCGGGTGGCAATGGTCAGCGCGACGTGCTGGCACCGCCGCCGGTGCGGGACTAAGCCTCACCGTTTCATACAATCCCTGGCCATGCCCTCCACGGGCGTGGCCTTTTATCGAGAGCGTCTTTATGAAGAGCGTGATGAAAAAACAACTGTTGATGGGTACCGTGTTGCTGATGGCCAGCAGCCAGGTGTGGGCCGATGCGGCCAGCGATCTCAAGCAAAAGCTGGCAGATGTCAGCCTCTTCTCCGCCAAGTTTGCCCAGACCGTCTATGACAGCAAGGGCAAGGAGCTGCAAAAGGCCAGCGGTGATCTGCTGGTGCAGCGCCCCAATCGTTTCAACTGGCACACCACCTCACCGGACGAGAGCCTGATCGTGGCCGATGGTCAGGATGTGTGGGTCTATGATCCCTTCGTCGAGCAGGTGACCGCCCTCAAGCTGAAGGATGCGGTGCTCAACACCCCCTTCATTCTGATTGCCGGTAATGACGACAAGTTCTGGAAGAACTATGACGTGACCCAGCAAGGGGATGTCTATACCGTCACCAGCCGTAACAAGGATGAGCTGATCGCCTCCTTCCGCGTCACCTTCGATCGGGCCAACAACATCAGTCGCTTCGATGTAAAAGAGGCGCAGGGGCAGTGGAGCGAATTCACCCTGAGCAGCTTTAACCGCAAGCCGCTGCTCAAGGGCAACGAGTTTGTGTTCAAGATCCCGAAGGGGGTCGAGCTGGACGACCAGCGCTAATGCGCACCCGGTCGTTGGATTGCTCGCCACTGCGCCAGTCAAAGGCGAGTGGCGTGACGCTGGGTGGTCAATACAGATGAGCAACCTCTTGTTGGATTTCTCGTCGGACCGTTTTTCCATGGCGGTATCCGTGATACTGAACGGTCAATACAGATGAGCAACTTGTCGTTGGATTTCTCATCGGACTTTCGTCCGCTGGCGGCCCGAATGCGGCCGCAAAACCTCGACCAGTATATAGGTCAGCAGCATATTCTGGGGGCTGACAAGCCCCTGCGCAAAGCGATCCTGGCGGGGCACTGCCACTCGATGATCCTGTGGGGGCCGCCCGGTACCGGCAAGACCACCCTGGCGGAGCTGATGGCGCACTACTGCCAGGCGGAAGTGGAGCGGCTCTCTGCGGTGACCTCCGGCATCAAGGAGATCCGCGCCGCCATCGACAAGGCGAAGGAGAACAGCTGGCGCGGGGTGCGTACCATACTGTTCGTGGATGAAGTGCACCGCTTCAACAAGAGCCAGCAGGATGTGTTCCTGCCCCACATCGAAGATGGCACCATCACCTTTATCGGTGCCACTACCGAAAATCCCTCGTTCGAACTCAATAACGCACTGCTCTCGCGGGCACGGGTCTATCTGCTCAAGCGGCTGGAAGAGCGCGACATTCTCGCCATGATCGATCAGGCGATGCAGGACCCCCGTGGCCTCAATGATCAGGCGCTCACCTTTGCCCCCGGCGTCAAAGAGGCGTTGGCCAAGGCGGTGGATGGAGACGGGCGCAAATCCCTCAACTATCTGGAGCTGTTGGCCGACATGGCCGAGCAAGATAGCTGCGGTCACAAACAAATTGACAGCGCCCTGCTCGCCGCCGTGGTGGGGGAGCACGTGGCCCGCTTCGACAAAGGGGGGGATCACTTCTATGACCTCATCTCGGCGGTGCACAAATCCATTCGTGGTTCGGCGCCGGATGCGGCGCTCTACTGGTATGCCCGCATGGTGAGTGCCGGTTGCGATCCGCTCTATATCGCCCGCCGCCTGCTGGCGATTGCCTCGGAAGATGTGGGCAATGCCGATCCGCGCGCCATGCAGGTCGCCCTGTCTGCCTGGGATTGCTTCCATCGGATCGGTCCGGCGGAAGGGGAACGTGCCATTGCCCAGGCGATCGTCTATCTCGCCTGCGCCCCGAAAAGCAATGCGGTCTATACCGCCTGGAAGGCGGCGCTTTATGATGCCAAAAACCTGCCGGACTTCGAGGTGCCGCCCCATCTTCGCAATGCGCCCACCAAGCTGATGAGCGAGCTGGGCTATGGCGCCGAGTATCGCTATGCCCACGACGAGCCGGGGGCCTATGCCGCGGGCGAGGAGTATCTCCCACCGGAACTGGCTGGCAAGCAGTACTACCAGCCCACCGATCGCGGCCTTGAAAAGCAGATCGGCCAGAAGCTCGATTATCTTCATGAGCTGGACAGGCAGAGTCCGCAGCAACGGGGTCAATAGCCCCTTTGTCACCCCTTGTGGCTGAAAATTGGTCAGCTGTTTGAATATGCAGGACGGTATGTGTGCCAACGTCGGTAAAAACGACACAAATAGTCCCTGTTCGGGCGGGGGGGCGGTCTGCTACACTGCCCATCCGACCCCGTTTGTCTTGGCCTTGCGCCATCTTCCTGATTTCGAAGGCCTGATTGTTAAGGCCCGATCCTGAAGACGATTGGGGTGCGCCAACCGATGTTAACTTCCGGATCTGTTTCCCAGCCCGTCATGATGACTCAGGCCCAGATCCCATTTTAAAAAAAGTAGGTAAACCATGCTGGATCCCAAATATCTGCGCAGCGATATCGAAGAGGCTGCCGCTCGTCTGGCGACACGTGGCTACGTTCTGGACGTAGCGGCTGTCAACGCTCTGGAAGAGAAACGCAAGGATCTGCAGTCCCGCACTCAGGAGCTGCAGGCCGAGCGCAACGCCCGCTCCAAATCCATCGGTGAAGCTGCCCGTCGTGGTGAAGATGTTGCCCCGCTCAAGGCCGACGTGACCAAGATCAACGACGAGCTGGAGACCAGCAAAGTCGAGCTGGATGCCCTGCTGGCCCAGCTGAAAGCCATTGCCGATGCGATCCCGAACCTGCCGAGCGAGACCACCCCGGTTGGCCGTGACGAGAATGACAACGTGGAAGCACGTCGCTGGGGTACCCCGCGCGAGTTCAGCTTCCCGGTACGCGACCATATCGATCTGGGCGAAGCGGCCAAGGGCGTTGACTTCAAGAACGGCGTCAAGCTCTCCGGTACCCGTTTCGTGGTGATGAAGGGTCAGATTGCCCGTCTGCACCGCGCCCTGGCCCAGTTCATGCTGGACCTGCACACCCTGCAGCACGGCTACACCGAGTGCTACGTGCCTTATCTGGTGAACCCGGACAGCCTCTATGGTACCGGTCAGTTGCCAAAATTTGCTCAAGACCTGTTTAACACCGGTATCGAGGGCGAAGGGGAAGAAGAGGGCAAGGTGCGCAAGTTCTCGCTGATCCCGACCTCTGAAGTGCCACTCACCAACATGGCCCGTGACGAGATTTTTGACGCGCAAGAGCTGCCGATCAAGATGACCGCCCACAGCCCCTGCTTCCGTTCTGAAGCGGGTTCCTACGGTCGTGATACCCGTGGCCTCATCCGTATGCACCAGTTCGACAAGGTCGAGATGGTTCAGCTGGTTCACCCGGAGCAATCCTGGGAAGCGCTGGAAGAGATGGTGGGTCACGCCGAGAAGGTACTGCAACTGCTGGAGCTGCCGTATCGCGTGATGGCGCTCTCTACCGGTGACATGGGCTTCTGCGCGTCCAAGACCTACGATCTGGAAGTGTGGCTGCCAGCCCAGAACACCTACCGCGAGATCTCCTCTGTCTCCAACTGCACCGACTTCCAGGCGCGCCGCATGCAGGCTCGCGTGCGCATCGACGGCAAGCCGCAGTTGCTGCACACCCTGAACGGTTCCGGTCTGGCTGTGGGTCGTACCCTGGTTGCCGTGATGGAGAACTACCAGCAGGAAGATGGCCGCATCGCCATCCCGGCTGCGCTGCAATCCTACATGGGTGGCCTGACCCACATCGGGTAAGCTCACGCTGCTGACCACAACGCCATGGCATTGCCATGGCGTTGTGCATTTTGGCGCCGGCCACCTGTTTGAGTGGTCAAGAAAATCGGCTGTTCGGCACTGCTTTGAACAGTTAACACAATTTTATCAAGCAATGCGCAATCGTTTTTGTTAGACTGCGCCGCAATTTCGCAGGACATCTTTTTCTATGGTCTGGATTGATTACACCATCATCGGCATCGTCGGTTTTTCTGCTCTCATCAGCCTGGTGCGCGGCTTCGTCAAGGAGGCCATGTCTCTTGTCACCTGGTTTATCGCCTTCTTTATTGCCAGCCATTTTTATCCCGATCTCGCCGTCTACTTCACTTCGTTCTCCGATGCCATGGTGCGCAATGGGCTGGCTATTGCAGCCTTGTTCGTGGCGACCCTGATCCTGGGGGGAGTGGTGAACTACGTAGTGGGGTTGCTGGTTGAAAAAACCGGGCTCTCTGGCACCGATCGGGTGTTGGGGGTCTGCTTCGGTGCAATTCGCGGGGTACTGATTGTCAGTGCCCTGTTGTTTTTTATGGATACCTTCACCAGCCTCTCCCAGAGCGACTGGTGGGTGGCGTCCAAGCTGGTGCCCGAGTTCAAACCGGTGATCCAGTGGTTTTTCGGGTTCATGTTGAACTCATCAAGCTTTCTTCAACAGGTACAGTGACTTCGAGGTAGCAAAGACATGTGCGGTATTGTCGGTATAGTTGGCACCACCCCCGTCAATCAGGCCCTCTACGACGCCTTGACGGTGTTGCAGCACAGGGGACAGGATGCCGCCGGGATCGTGACCATTGATAGTGGAAACTTCCGGCAACGCAAGGCCAATGGCCTGGTGAAGGATGTGTTTGAAGTGCGCCACATGCAGCGTCTGCAGGGGAACATCGGCATAGGTCATGTCAGATACCCCACCGCAGGCAGCTCCAGTGCCGCGGAAGCCCAACCTTTTTATGTGAACTCTCCCTACGGCATGGTGCTGGCCCATAATGGCAACCTCACCAACGCCAAGGAGCTCAAAGAGCAGCAGTTCAAGGTCGCCCGCCGTCACATCAATACCACCTCTGATTCGGAAGTGTTGTTGAATGTGCTGGCTCACGAGCTGGATCTCTGCGACAAGATGGCCCTGCGTCCCGAAGATATCTTCGCTGCGGTGCGCCGAACCCATCAGCAGATCCGCGGCGCTTATGCAGTGGTCTCGCTGGTGATTGGTCATGGCCTGATTGGCTTTCGCGATCCCAACGGCATCCGCCCGCTGATCCTCGGTCGTCGTCAGGACGAGCAAGGACATCTGGAGTACATGCTGGCCTCCGAGAGCGTGGCACTCGATGCCATCGGTTTCGAGACGGTGCGGGATATTGCACCGGGTGAAGCCATCTACATCACCGAGCAGGGCCAGCTCTTCTCCGAGCAGTGTGCGGAGAATCCGCAGATGAGTACCTGCATCTTCGAATATGTCTACTTTGCCCGTCCTGACTCGTGCATCGACAAGGTGTCAGTGTATGCCGCTCGTCTCAACATGGGTCGCAAGCTGGGTCAGAAGATTGCCCGCGAATGGGAAGATCTCGACGTCGATGTGGTTATCCCCATCCCCGAGACCTCCTGTGACGTGGCGCTGGAAATAGCCCACACCCTCAACCTGCCATACCGTCAGGGCTTCGTGAAGAACCGCTACATCGGCCGTACCTTCATCATGCCGGGCCAGACCCAGCGCAAGAAGTCAGTACGTCGCAAGCTCAATGCCATTGGTTCCGAATTCAAGGGCAAGAAGGTATTGCTGGTGGATGACTCCATCGTCCGTGGTACCACGTCCGAGCAGATCATCCAGATGGCCCGTGAAGCGGGTGCCGCCAAGGTCTACTTCGCCTCGGCAGCGCCGGAGATCCGTTTCCCCAACGTCTACGGTATCGACATGCCCACCGCCAACGAGCTGATCGCCCATGGCCGTGAAGTGGAAGAGGTGTGTGCGCTGATTGGTGCCGACGGCCTGATTTTCCAGGATCTGGAAGATCTGGAAGAGGCGGTGCGGGAGCTCAACCCGGATCTGCGCCACTTTGAGACATCGGTGTTCAACGGCCACTACGTGACCTCCGACGTGGACCAATCCTATCTGGATCACCTCAATGCCCTGCGCAACGATGACACCAAAGCGGTGCGTGAGTGGCAGGAAGGCACCAGCAATCTGGAAATTTTTAACGAAGGAAGTTAAACGTTTTCGCTGGCGGTGCTTGAGATGAGATGGGGGCTAAGGCCCCCATTGTTATGTCTGCTCGGGGGAGATGGCAAAAGTAGTGCGCATCAGATTGAAAATTAAGCACTTATTTTGCTGGATATGGGCATGTCTGGCAGGATCCGTTAGCATAGGGGCCAACCTGTATGACCGATACGCTTTTAACCGACGAGAGTTGTGATGGACGATCTGCTAGCCCCTGTGCGCCAGTTTCTGCAGTGCGAGACCCCGGATGAGTGGGTCGAAATGGCGCGGGATCCTGCCCGTTTGCCGACCCTGCTTATCGATCACGCCAACTGCGAGACCAAGGCCGCGCTCACCGCCCACAGTCTGGTGCGCCGCTACTGCCTGCCCAAGGGCAAGCGTCATCTGCTGCCCAAACTGGAGTTCTATCGCGAGCTGGATGCCATTCCGGAGAAGGCCGAGATCCTTGGCAAGCGCAGCATGGGGGAGTCTGATCGCACCGTGTTTGCCGAGCTGGAGCGCAACCCGTTGCTGTTTCCCATGGTGCGGCTCATTCAGGAGGAGTTGCACCACTTCGAGCAGGTGCTGGCGATCATGCAGGCCCGCGGCATCGAATACGGGCCGGTGACAGCCTCCCGTTACGCTCGCCAACTGATGCAGCATGTGCGCACCCATGAACCGGCCACCATAGTCGACAAGATGATCATCGGCGCCTACATCGAGGCGCGCTCCTGCGAGCGGTTTGCCAAGCTGGCGCCCCATCTGGACGAAGAGCTGAGCCGCTTCTATGTCTCTTTACTGCGCTCCGAGGCCCGCCACTATCAGGATTACCTGAACCTGGCTGAACAGTATGCAGGGGAGGATATCAGCGAGCGGGTGGCCTTCTTTGGCAAACTGGAAGCCGAGCTTATCTGCTCGCCGGATCCGCAGTTCCGGTTCCATAGCGGCCTCCCTGTCACATCTGACAGTTGTTGACGCACAGGGGGCAAACTACGATTGCCCTGTTCCTACTACGAGCGACAAGTAGTTATTTTTGAGCGCAATTCCCGGCCCTGAGCCGGGATTTTTTTATCGCTAGCCTGCTGACAGCCAATTGGCGCACTCTGCCTAAACCCTCATTATTTTTGCGCATCTTCCTTACGGTGAAATCCTGTTCGGTCAGCGGGCAATAATGGTGAGAAACTGCTCACTCAGGCGGCTCGAGCTTGTAGAAACGGGCGAAACCGTGTACTTTTTTGCCTTCGCAATATTTGAATAACCAATCAATAGGAGCGTGTATGCGCATTGTTCTGTTGGGGGCTCCGGGCGCCGGCAAAGGTACTCAGGCTCAGTTCATCATGGAAAACCACGGTATTCCCCAGATCTCCACCGGCGACATGCTGCGTGCAGCAATCAAGGCGGGCACCGAGCTGGGTCTGAAAGCCAAAGCTGTGATGGACGCAGGTCAGCTGGTCTCTGACGACATTATCATTGGTCTGGTCAAAGAGCGTATTGCTCAAGCAGATTGCGTGAAAGGCTTCCTGTTGGACGGTTTCCCGCGCACCATTCCCCAGGCGCAAGCCATGAAGGATGCCGGTGTTGTGGTTGATTTCGTGCTGGAGTTTGCGGTGCCGGACGAAGAGATCGTCAAGCGGATGAGCGGCCGTCGCGTTCACTCCGGCTCCGGCCGTACCTACCACGTGGTGTTCAACCCGCCGAAAGTGGAAGGCAAGGATGACGTGACCGGCGAAGATCTGGTGATCCGCGCCGACGACGAAGAGACCACAGTACGCAAGCGTCTGGATGTATACCATCAGCAGACCGCGCCGCTGATCGGTTTCTACGGCAAAGAGGCGGAAGCGGGCCACACCCGTTACGTCAAGATCGACGGCACCCAGCCGGTTGATCTGGTCAGCAAGCAGCTTGCCACCATTCTGGGCTGATCTTTGCTGTCGGTACAGCGCCTCTGTGCCATCAGGTAAATGAAGAAAAGGCCCCCTAGGGGCCTTTTTTTGGTTCATGACAGATAGACAGGAAGCCAATGTGACCACGAAAACCGGAATATTGCTGGTCAATCTGGGTACCCCAGCCGCGCCGACCACTGCCGCCGTCAAAGCGTTCCTCAGCCAGTTCCTGCACGATCCCCGGGTGGTGGACTTGCCCCGTTACCTCTGGTGCCCGCTGCTGCACTTCATCATCTTGCCGACGCGTTCCCCCAAAGTGGCCAAGCTCTATCAGCAGGTGTGGACCGAGCAGGGCTCACCGCTGATGGTGATCAGCAAGCAGCAGCGCGCCGCGCTGGAGCAGGAGCTCAAGCGGGAAGGGCTCGAGGTGCCGGTGGAGCTGGCCATGACCTATGGTGCCCCCTCGGTGAGCGATGGCTGGCAAGCACTCAAGGCTAAAGGGGTCAACCGGGTGATCCTGTTGCCGCTCTATCCGCAATATTCGGTCAGCACCACGGCGTCGGTGTTTGATGCCTGGGGGCGGGCGATGAAGCAAGAGCGCAATCTGCCGGTGGTGCGGCTGATCCGTGATTATCACGCCCATCCTGAATACATTCAGGCGCTGGCCATGAGCGTGCGCCGTCACTGGGAGCAACACGGCCAGGGCGAGCATCTGCTGATGTCATTCCACGGTATTCCCGAGCGTTATGAGAACGAAGGGGATCCCTATGGCCACCAGTGCCGCAGTACCGCAGCCCTGCTGGCCGAGGCGCTCGGGCTGGCGGCGGGGCAATGGACAGCCAGCTTCCAGTCCCGCTTTGGCAAGGAGGAGTGGCTCAAGCCTTACACCGACGTGACCATCGCAGGGCTGCCAGCGAGCGGGATCAAGCGGCTCGATGTGATCTGTCCGGCGTTTTCCGCTGATTGCCTGGAAACCTTGGAAGAGATCCAGGTGCAGAACCGGGAGATCTTCATGGAAGCCGGTGGCGAACAATTTGAATATATTCCGGCACTCAACAGCGATCAGGCCCATATCAGGATGATGGTCTCTCTTATCTGCCGCGAGCTGGCCTGAGTGAACCTTGCAATAGCAGGAGTGACAAGATGATCCATATCACGCTGATTTATGCAGGCCTGCTGGGGTTGCTGTTTTTGGGGCTCTCTTTTTGGGTGGTCAGACGCCGCGCCCAGTTCGGGGTGATGATAGGGCAGGGGCAGGCTCCCGAGCTGCTGGCGGCGATCCGGGCTCACGGCAACTTCGCCGAGTATGTGCCGCTGACCCTGCTGCTGATGGCGCTGTGTGAGCTTGCCGGTGCCGATGCGCTCTGGTTACATGTCGGTGGTGCCATGTTGCTGGTCGGTCGCATCCTCCATGCCATCGGCATCCAGATCCCGAAAGCGCCCAATGTGCCCCGTTTTCTGGGGACCTTGCTGTTCTGGCTTGCCCTCGGGCTGTTCTCGGTGCTGGCCCTGTTGCAGGGCGTTGCGGCAGCCTGAAAACTGATGCTTTGTTGTGCTTGAGAACCACCCCGGGCGGGGTGGTTTTTTTATGGTGAAAAGACAAACGTTTTCTCTGGTAGCCCTTGGCTATACTGACCCCATAATTTAATCAGGGCGACTTTTCGGGGCGGCGGATTGTGTTAAAATCCCGCCCCTCTTTCCCCCAGAGCACAGAACATTGCCATGAAATTTCCCGGTCAGCGCAAGTCCAAACACTATTTCCCTGTCGACAGACGTGATCCGCTGGTATCGCACAATCCGCTGTTGACCGAATTGGGCAAAGCCTATGTGGTCGGGATCGATCAGACCCTGGTAGATATCGAAGCCCATGTGGATGAAGACTTTCTGACCCGTTATGGTTTGAGCAAAGGTCATTCTGTGGTGATCAAGGATGACGTGGCTGAACGGATTTATGATGAGCTCAAAGCCAACAATATGGTGGTGAGCGAGTTTGCCGGTGGCACCATCGGCAACACGGTTCACAACTACTCGGTGCTGGCGGATTCTCACTCCATCCTGCTGGGTGTGATGAGTCAGGATATTCGCATCGGCTGCTACGCCTACCGCTATCTGTGCAACACCTCTTCCCGCGTCAATCTCGACTATTTGCAGCCGGTCGATGGCCCCATCGGTCGTTGCTTTACCTTCATTACCGAGTGCGGTGAGCGCAGCTTTGGTATCAACGCGGGCAAGATGAATCAGCTGGATGTCAATCATATCCCGGCAGAGGTGATCAAAGGTGCTTCGGCCCTGGTGATCACTGCCTATCTGGTACGTGGTGATGATGGTGACCCGATGAAAGAGGCGGCGATGGCTGCCGTTCGTCATGCTCGCGAGGCCGGGGTGCCGGTCATCTTGACCCTGGGTACCCGCTTTGTCATCGACGAAAACCCCCAGTGGTGGCGTGACTTCATTGCCGAGAACGTGACCGTGCTGGCGATGAACGAAGATGAAGGTGAGGCCCTTACCGGGATCAAAGATCCACTCGGTGCTGCCGACAAGGCGCTCGACTGGGCCGACATGGTGCTCTGCACTGCCGGCCCCATTGGCCTCTATATGGCGAGCTACACCGACGAAGATTACAAGCGCGAAACCACCCATACCCTGTTGCCTGGCGTTATCCCCGAGTTCAACATGTATGAGTTCAGCCGCCCGATGGCCCGCGCCAAGTGCCGCAAGCCTGCCCGGATCTACTCCCACATCTCCCCGTACATGGGTGGCCCGGAGAAGATCAAGAACACCAACGGGGCAGGGGATGGCGCCCTCTCTGCCGTGCTGCACGACATGGTAGCCAACTCCTATCACCGGATGAATGTGCCCAACTCGGCCAAGCATATCTCCGAGTTCCTCACCTATTCCTCTTTGGCTCAGGTGTGCAAGTACGCCAACCGAGTCAGCTATGAAGTGCTGGCCCAGAGCAGCCCGCGTCTTTCGCGCGGCTTGCCGGAAAAAGAGGACAGCCTGGAAGAGGTTTACTGGGAGCGTTGATCCCAGGTTGTTATCACGCGCCTCCCCCGGGAGGCGCTTTTGCAGGCAAATGGCGGTTATCCCGGCTTTTTTCCATCAATAACCCCAATATGCTTGAGTCCATGTCACTTTTACGACACCATTTGGCCATCGTATTGTCGCCCGACAATGCCGCAGCACCCGAAAGAAAGAGAGAGCCCCATGAGCATGCTTAACGACAACCTTGACGCCAATTTCCAACTGTTTATCGAACAAGTCCGCGAGTCGGGTCAGGTGTGGGGTTTGCGCTATGGGGAAGACTGGGTCGTCTGCCGTTCCGCCGAATTTGAAGATGCCGACGTGATGCCGCTCTGGTCTGCCGAAGAAGATGCCCGTCTGCACTGCGTGGACGAGTGGGCTGACTATGAGCCGGAAGTGATCGAGCTGGAAGAGTTCCTCGATATCTGGATCAACGATCTGGATGAAGATGATGTGCTGGTCGGCCCGAACTGGAACGCCGATCTGGAAGGTCAGGAGCTCGAACCGATCGAGCTGGCCAAGGCACTGGTTGAACTGAACGCCTGAAAGCACCTCCATTGATGGCCTGACAAGATCGGCCCATCCTTGGTTAAAGACCGGTATCTGCGAAGATACCGGTCTTTTTTATGGTCGATTGGGCCCAATGATGCGTTAAACGACGATTTGCCTTTGCACCTGCCTGGGGGATGGTCCATCATCAACCTTTTGCCAAAGGGGGCGCGCCATGTTTGTATTCGACGTAACAGGAGTGGCGGGAGGACGAGCCGAGATCCGGCTGCAGGCGCTTGACTGGGCGCAAGCTGGGCCTGTGACCTTCCAGTGTGACGACGATGAATTGGCGGTGATACTCTTGAGCGGCTGCCGTTGCGATGCGGTGGGATTTTTCAGTCTGCTGGCGGGCTGCAAGCCGGTGTATCTTGAGCAGTGGCTGAGCTATTTGCAGGAGAGCGGTCGTATCGGCAAGTGGAGCCACCAGACCGAGAGTCCGGCCGATAGCCAATATCTGGCCCGAGCAGGTCTGGCGCATGATGAGCTCAATACCCTGTTGGGGCAGGTCTATCAGGTGGCGGGGTTCAACCGGTTGCAGATCAACCGTTACCTCAAAAATCGCCATAACCCCACCACGCTGGCGACCCGCTACGATCAGAAGGAGCTGGAACGTTACCGCCAGCTCAACGACATCATTCTGACCCTGTTGAAGTTGAAACATCCTCAGTAAACAGTCCGATCTGGCTGATATCCGGTCGCAACGGTTGCGGCCGGGCGATCAGATAGCCTTGCAAGCCATCCACATACATCCCCTGCAGCAGCTGTTTCTGGCCAAGCTGCTCTACTCCTTCTGCAATCACCTGGCATCCCATCCGGTGAGACACATCAACGATCATCCGCACGAACTGCTGATTGGTTTGATCTTGCTCCAGCCCGGTGATCAGGGCCGGATCCAGCTTGATATAGTCAGGTTTGAGTTCGCGAAACAGAGTGAAGGAGCCGATCCCCTTGCCGAAGTTGGCGATGGCCGAGCGACTGCCGTTGCGGCGCAGTAGCTCAAACACCCGCTTGGCACCGGTCAGGTTGCGCTCAAGGTTTTCTTCATCCAGTTCGAATACCAGATTGGCACTGGTGTTGGGATCCTTGATCAACTGGCGGTCGAGCCAGATCAAAAAGGCACTGTTTTGCAGCAGGTTGGGGGAGAGGTTGATCCCCCAACGGCTCTGATTCGCACCAAAGGCCCGGTACTGACGCATGATGTGGGTAATGACCAGTTGTTCCAGTCGCATCACCAGATCGAGCCGCTGTGCCATGGCAAACAGGGTGTCAGTGGGCAGGGCAGTACCATCGTTGCCGCTGAAGCGGGTGTAGATCTCGTTGTAGGCCAGCATGCTGCGATGCAGTGGCTGGATCGGCTGGTAGGTAAAGCTGAGGCGCTCTTGTGCCAGTACCTCGGTCAGCACTTCGCGCCAGTGATGCTGTCCCTGCAGGTCAGAGACGTTGTCATCTTGCTGAATCGCCCAACCATTGATGGTTTCGGTCTGGGCGCGGGCCAGCGCCAGATCTGCTCTGGCCAGTACCGCTTCGATTTTCTGGCCGCTGTTGAGTTTGGTCAGCCCCGAGTAGGCGGTGCTCTCCAGTTCATGTTGATCCTGATAGTGATCGAAGGCCATCTTCAAATCCTGCCCCAGCAAGTGGGGCGGGATATTGGCGACCGGCTGGACCAGCACGGCGAAATCGGCTCCCGAGATGCGATAGACCTGATTGCCCGGGAAGCGGCTCACGACTCGTTTGATCAGGGTTGCCATGTCCTTGATGTAGGCATCACCGGATTGGAAGCCACGCTGGGCATTGATCTTGCCAAGCTCGGTAGCACGGATCAGCACCAGGGTGGCGGTCTGGGTATCCTGATCCCGCTGCAGCAGCTCGGTCATGTCACGGCGAAATGCGTGACGGTTGAGTAGCTGGGTCAGTTCGTCGGTGGTAGCCAGATTGCTCAGTTCGGTCAGTTGGCGATGGGCACTCTGTTCGGCACTGTCAAACTGCTCCAGCAGCTGTTGCAGCACCTCTTGCGAGGAAGGTTCGCCGAGCTGTGACGGGTCCCGCGCTCTGATCGCCTTGACCCAGCTCAGCTCCTGATGTTGGAGCATGCCATCCATGGTGCGAATGGCCAGCATCAGCAGCAAGATCATGCCGAGCAGTGTGGTTGCCAGAATAATGGCCATGGTAAGCGGTGTGCTCTGAAGGGCCAACCAAACTGCTTGCAGGAGTAGCAGGGGTATGGCCACTATGATAGCGATCAGAAAGAGGGGGCGTCCGAGCTTGTGAACCATCTTATCATCCTTGAAGTGGCTGCTTTATGGGGGAATTTTAACCAAGCTTGCAGATCAAATCATGCTATTCCTCGCAACTTGGCGAAAAGGGCCAATTGAGATCGGTTAAATGTGAGTGAAACCACTTTCAGCGTCCTCTAAACCAGCGAAGATAGGTTGAAAATAGATCAAACAGGGCAGAGGTAAATCATGTTGCTAGAGCCAGAAAATAGTGCCAAAGCACGACAATTGTTAAATCAGAGTATGGCACTGGTGCTGGCGGGTGGACGTGGCAGTCGCTTGCAGCAGTTGACCGCTAATCGTGCCAAGCCTGCCGTCCATTTCGGTGGCCAATTCCGGATCATTGATTTTGTGCTCTCCAACTGCATCAACTCGGGGATCCGCCGGGTGGGTGTAGTGACACAATACAAATCTCACAGTCTGCTGCGTCACCTGCAATCGGGCTGGTCCTTCCTGCGTTATCAGATGAACGAGTTCATCGATCTGCTGCCTGCCCAGCAAAGAGTGGACGAAGTGCACTGGTATCGTGGTACCGCCGATGCCATTTATCAAAACGTCGATATCATTCGTGACTACGGTCCCAAATACATAGTGGTGCTGGCGGGGGATCACATCTACAAGATGGACTACGCCGCCATGCTGCTCGACCATGTGCGCCTTGGTGCCAAGGTGACGGTGGCCTGTATCGAGGTGCCACGGGCCGAGGCGTCAGCCTTCGGGGTCATGGACATTGACGAGCAGCGCAAGATCCGCGCCTTTGTAGAGAAACCGGCCAATCCGCCCGCCATGCCGGGTCGGGATGATCGCTCCCTCGCCTCCATGGGGATCTATATCTTCGAGGCGGAGTACCTCTATCAACTGCTGGAGGAAGACATTCTCAATCAGGACTCCAAACATGATTTCGGGATGGACTTGATCCCCCGTATCGTTGAGGAAGGCAAGGCCTATGCCCATCCCTTCAATATGTCTTGTGTCGGTGCCCGTGAGGGGCAAGCGCCTTACTGGCGTGATGTAGGGACCCTGGATTCATTCTGGGAGGCGAACATGGATCTCGCCTCTGTGGTGCCCGAACTCGATATCTATGATGAAAACTGGCCGATCTGGACCAGCCAGACCCTGACGCCACCGGCCAAGTTTGTGCAGGACCGCAACGGTCAGCACGGCATGACCATCAACTCGATGTTTGCTGGCGGCGCCATCGTCAGTGGCTCCTTCGTGCTCAATTCGGTGATCTTTACCAATGTCCGGGTTCACTCTTTTTGTACCCTGGATCAGGCGATCATTTTCCCGGGGGTTGAAGTGGGGGCAGGTTGCCGTCTGCGCCGGGTGGTGGTGGATAAAGGGTGTGTCCTGCCCGATGGGCTGGTGGTGGGCGAGAATGCCGATGAGGATAGCCGCCGCTTCTACCGCTCCGAGCAGGGGATCGTGCTGGTGACCAAGGTGATGCTGGACAAGCTGGTTTAGCCGGGTTGTGAAAAAAGTTCCTTGAAACTGTGTCAGACGCTGTAATGCAAAGGGAGCCAAATTGGCTCCCTTTTACATGTGGGTGAATGGCGATGATTACTCGCTGACCACCGCTTTGGCGGCCATCACCATGGCGGTGCCGTGCTTGCCACCGGCTGCGGTCACTTGCGGTACCCCATCTTCATCGGTGTCGCTGCCGGCACCTTCGATGATGTTCTCACCGGAGTCACCAATCCACTCGGCCATCTGCATGCCACCGTTGACGGTGCCACGGAACCAGCTGACATACTGACCGGTCAGCTTGGCCAGCTCCAGCTCGGGCGCCTGCTCGGCCCCTTCGTTGCGCAGGTTCAGCATGGCAGAGCGCAGGGCGCCGGAGATGGCAGCCTGGGTCCAGGGGGTGTATTCACCCTGTTTGCCAGCCAGCCAGGTGCCTGCTTTGGAATTGAAGTAGGCCTTATCAGCCGCGATGAACAGCTCGCGGGCGGCTGTGCGGTACTTGGCATCGGAGGTGGCGAGGAAGGCGGCGGTCAGGCCACGGATGGCCGCGAACTGCGCATCGATGGAGTGGCCGGAATCGAGCTTGCCACCCAGGGTGATGCCGTCATGCACCAGACCATTTTTGCCCTTGAGGTTGGCAAGGATGAAATCGGCCTGCTTGCGGATAAGCTCAAGCGCCTGTTGACCCTGCTTGGTCTTGAGGTTCAGCTCGCCATTGTCACCAGCGGCGTAACCGACCGGCAGCGCATCCTGAGCGCGCTGGAAGATCTGCAGGGCGACCAGGGCGTAGGCGGCGTCAAAGGTAGTGACATGCTTGCCTTGTTTGCCCGCCTGCCAGCTGTCGACCAGAGTTCCGGCTTTGGCATCAAAGTGCAGGGCGGCCAGGTTCTTGAAGGTGAGGTTGGAGAGATTGATCGCCAGCGAGAAGGCATCGCTGCCCGCGACGGCTTTGGCCAGGTCATTGGCCTTGTTGGCAGCCGGTGCGGCGGCAAACGGCGCGCCGTCAAACACGGCGTGGAAGGCCGGGTTCTGGTTGGTGTTGGCGCTGCGCTGATCGCTGAAGGCATAGAACTCGGAGAGCGGCCACAGCATCATCCAGGCATCGCGCAGCTGGGCGGAGCCATCCACCACCTCCAGCTTGCCGATGGCACCGGCATCGTTGTTGCTGGTTTCGGTCACTTTCACCTGATGGGGGAAGTAGATCACGCCTTTGGCCGGATCGTACTGCGGGGTGATTTTGGCGCCCAGTTGTTTGCCATCGAAGCCGAGCTGGTTCTGCATGATGGCCAGCTTGTCGATGGATTGTTCGGTCAGCATCATGCCGTTGAAGCCGTCGGCAGCAGAGACGCCCAGCTTGTGCTTGCCATCCTGATCCATGGTGGTGGAGGCGGCCTCTACCTCTTCGTCGGTTTCGGCCACGTGCATGCCGCCAAGGAAGTCTTGCGACCACATCACCTCTTTGAGCAGGATGCCGCCCACGGCTGCGGGCACCAGCAGGTTGTCACTGCCGCTCCAGCGCAGGGTGCTGTAGTCACGGAAGTAGGCCGGCACCTGGGTCTTGACGGTTTTCTCGGTGCCTTTGGCGGTCTTGATGGTGATCTGGTCGCCATTAACCGGGGTGGCGTTGACGGCCTGGGCAAACTCCGGATTGGCGGAGGCGTAGGGCAGGGAGAGGGGATACATGCCCTGCGGTACTTCATCAGCCGGGAAGCCAACGGCGTCAGCCATGGCCAGTACCCGTTTGCCGAGATCGGCCATGGTGCCGCCACGGGCCAGGTTTTGCGGCCCATTTACCAGATGAGGACCCATGCCGGATTGGTAGTTGAGGGCGTACATCGCCTCTTCGGAGTATTCATAGGATTCGATGCCAGCAGCGAAGTCGAACGGGGTCGGCTCATCGGCACGGTTGGCATCCAGCACATCCAGATCCAGCCCCAGCGCTTCGGCCAGCGGCTCACCGGAAAGCTCGAATTCGGTATAGGCCAGCATGTTGGCAGCGGTATTGAATGTCTTGTCTTCGACTTTGACGGCTGCGTGTGCGGCGCCGCTGATCAGTGCGCAGGCGATCGCCTGAACCAGTACGGTTTTTCTCATGTCCCTTCTCACCATTGGTTTTATTATTGACGCTTCTCATGACGAATCTAAATGAGAATGGTCTGCATTATGCTGTGTCGGAGGGGACTTGAGAAGTAAAAAACCGCCCTGATCGGCAGCACGTTAAACCGGAAGTGTGCTGTCGAAGAGGACGGTTATCTGTTGATCGCGATGAAAGTGCCAGTGCGGCGGGGATCAGAGCACCTTGAACGGGATGACCAGACGGCCCGGCTCTACCTTGAGGGCTTCGACCTTGTCTTTGATCCTGGCTTCGTTCTTGCGGCTGCTGTCGAGGCGGTAGACCGGGGTTTGCGACAGGAACAGGGAGAGCGACTGATTGAAGGTGGGCAGCAGCGGGGTGAGGGCGGCCCCGATATCGGCTGGCTCGGTCTTGACCGAGAGCAGCTCAAGGTCGCGCAGATAGATGGCGCCCTGGTCGGCCACATAGTCCGGGCGGGCACTCAGGGCAAAGCGGATCTTCATCTGCTGGCTGCCGAGCGGGCTGCTCACCTGCAGGTCGCCAGCGGCATCCAGCTCGATGCGATCCGGTTGCTTGCGGCCGATGCGGCTCTGCATCTCGTCCAGACGGATCTTGCTCGACATGATGCCGGGGATCCCCAGCTGTTTTTCAAAAGAGACCTGATCTTTGAGGTACTGGTTGATTTCGGCCTCGCTGACGTTGTACTGGGTCAGGGAGCAGGCCCCCAGCAGCAGGGCGAGGGGGAGTAACAACAGCTGTTTCAACATGATAGATTCCGCGTGGGCAAATATGAGGGCGCTATCTTACGCGATAATGGGCGTGGAATGAGAGCCTCATACCGTGGCAAATCACGGGGTGGCTGCATTCCCGGTTGTTTTTTGGCAACCACCGGGTTCATCATCAACGGGTGAACCGAGTAGGGCCGAGCAGTTGGCTGCAGGGGTGGGTCTACGCCTGAGCAGAGAGAGACAAGAACAGAGAGCGAGAAGAGTACAGAGAACGAGGAGAGCGCGATGGTTCGGATGGGCAAGGTTGGCCGCAGAGTGCTGCTGTGGCTTGGCTGCATGATGGGGCTCTGGAGCCCGTCGCTGTGGGCCGAGGTGAAGGTCATTCCGGTCTTCGAGGCGCAGGCGGCGGTGCAGACCCTCAAGGAGATCTACCCCCAGCTGGGGGTAAGCGCCATGGGCAACCAGCTGGTACTGAGCGGTACGCCAGCCCAACTGCAGGAGGCTGAAGCCACGTTGGCGCAGATCAACCAGCCGCCGCAAAGCCTGCTTATCGAGTGGCGGGTGGATGGGGCAGCCAGCGGTCAGCAACTGGGGGGCTCAATCAGTCGTGACGAGGCCAAACGGCAGTGGCTGCTTGATGGCAACGCCCAGCAGTACCAACGCAGCCAGAACGACAGCTGGCAGGTGCGTGGGCTTTCGGGCCGCCCCGTGCTGCTGCAGATGGGCTCCTATCAACCTGTGACCTTCTATCAATGGAACGGGGGGGCTGTGGTGGGGATGATGCCGCTGGTGAACGGCCTCTATGCCACGGCCACCTTGATTGGCGATCGGGTGCAGATCGCGCTCAGCAGCGAACAGGTGAGGCTGGATCAGGGCACCATCAGCACGGGGCAGAGTGCCACCGAAGTGAGCGGGGCCCCGGGTCAGTGGTTGACGGTGGGGGAGCTTTCGACCAGTTCTGCGGATCAAGGGAGCAGCCTCGGCACCCGGCTACAGGGAGCGCGAGGCAGCCAGAGCGAGCGCCAGACCCTGCAGATCCGGGTCACGCGCCAATAGGATGCCAAACCCGCTAGTGGGGCTGGTCGGCGGCATATTCGCGCAGCTGGCGGCTGCGCAGCAGATACCAGAGGGACCAGAGGCTGGCGACCAGCACCAGCGCGGTGGGCCAGCTGAACGACCACTTCTGCAGATTGAGGCTGTGCAGTTGCATCAGCAGGCCGCTCACGGCAGAGCAGAGCAACAGGGTCGGGCTGTGGCGCCTGAGTCTGGCACGAATGCTTTGGGTCTGTTGATAGGTGCCACCGCAGGCGAGCAGCGCCAGGATGGCGGGCACGTCGGTCAGCAGACTGATGTAGAGGGTGATCTTGTCTGGATAGAAGAGGGTCAGGATCTCGCTGCCGCTCTCGCGGGTCACCCCAGCCATCAGAAACAGCCAGACCGAGCGGGTCAGCAGCAGGGCGATGGGCCAGAACCAGAGGGGCGGGCGCAACTGGCCGTGATCGTCATATCGGTGTTCGGGGTAGAGGGTCATGGTTGCCCGTTATCCACATGAATGGAGTGATTGAGGGGATATGGGGCGAGGGAGCGCCCTTTGCAAGGCGTTGGAAGCTGCGCGAATTAATCGGGGGGCCATGCCCCCCAATGTGTTTCTGCAGATATCGCCGCGCATGTCAGCGGTGTTACAGCCAGCCTTTGCGCTTGAAGAAGAGGCCAGTGCCGAGCGATGACATCACCATCAGCACCAGCGACATGGGATAGCCATACTCCCAGGCCAGCTCCGGCATCCGGCCAAAGTTCATGCCGTAGATACTGGCGATCAGGGTTGGCGGCAGGAAGATCACCGCGGCAACCGAGAAGATCTTGATCACCTTGTTCTGCTCCAGATTGGTGACCCCCATGGAGGCCTCCAGCTGGAAGTTGATCTTGTCGAACAGGAACTGGGTGTGAGGCAACAGCGATTCCACGTCGTGCAGCATCTCGTCGATCCACTTGTTCTGCTCCAGGCTCATGCGCTGGCGCAGGCTGCGCTTGAGGAATCGCAGGGCGCGGCGGGTATCGTGCAGGGAGAGACGGATCTGGCCGTTGGCCTCTTCCTGCGCCATCAGCTCCTTGAGCATTGAATTGATTTGGTCAGGCTCGAAGATTTGATCGGCGGTGTTTTCCAGAGTCTTGTAACCATCTTCGATCAGGTCAGAGAGGTACTCCACCTTGAGATTTTGCACCTCGAGCAACACATCGAGGGCATCTTCCACCTCCAGCCGATCCTGGCGCATATAGTGGCGCAGCAGGCGCACCAGCCCGATATCATCTTCACGAATGCTGATCAGCAGGTTATTGCGCAGGGTAAAGGAGACGTGGACACCCTTGGTGTCACGGCCGATCCGCTGGGGAAACAGAGAGTGAATGTGCAGACCATCGGTATCCCAGTAAAAACGGGCAGATGCTTCGATGTCGTCGAGCTCTTCCTTGTCGGGAACCTCTTCCAGAAACAGGCCCGTCAACCATTCTCGCTCTGCCGTGTCTGGTTTGTAGGCATCCAGCCAGATCGTGTTGTCAGGCACTATGTCGTCAGGCCCGAGCGTGACTATGTCCAGCACCTTGTTATTGAGAATGTAGGCGGTGATCATCTGTCCCCCCTTAAAAAGTCATGGGTCATCAGGGATGGTTGCACAGGTCATGCGGCCTAGATCGCACAGAAAGCGATCCCGTGGATAAGCAAAACGGGCCGATGGAAAACCTGAATGCGGCGAACTATACAGGGGCGGGCCGCGCTTGTCAGGGCCAATTCATAGGGGGTCTGGCGTGTTTGTTTAAAAAAGCAGCGAGGTCGGATCAGCTGAGCGGCCGTGTGGGGTCGAACCTGTGCCTGACAGGGGGGAAGGATGGCTGGGGCAATCTTTTGCTATCGCCCCGCTGCATCACATATTGGGATAGTTGGGCCCGGATCCCCCCTGTGGCGGCGTCCATGTGATGTTTTGGGGCTGAGTATCCTTGATGTCACCGCATCTTGGTATCGCTGTACGTCATCACATATTGGGATAATTGGGGCCGGATCCCCCCTGTGGCGGTGTCCAGACGATGTTTTGACTGGGATCCTTGATGTCGCAGGTTTTGCAGTGAATGCAGTTGGCGGCGTTGATCTGCAGTGTTGCCGCGCCTTCCGTTTCCAGCACTTCAAATACCCCGGCCGGGCAGTAGCGCTGGGCGGGTTCAGCCCAGGTGGGCAGATTGACCTCTACCGGAATGCGTTCGTCCTGCAGTTTGAGGTGGCAGGGCTGATCCTCGTCGTGACTGGTGTTGGCGAGATACACAGACGAGAGCTTGTCAAAGCTCAGCTTGCCATCAGGTTTGGGGTAATGGATGGGTTCGCAGCGGCTGGCCATGCGCAGCTGGCGATAATCAGGCTCCCTATCTAATAAGGTAAAAGAGCCGGGCAGTTTGAAGGGCAAGTTCGCGCCAAACAGCTGCTGCTCCAGCCAGTTGAAGGCGCCGCCCAACCAGGGACCATAGCGATGGAGGGCCGCGCCAAAGTTGCGCGCCGCCTTGAGCTCGCGGGCCAGCCAGCTCTGTTGCAGCTCGTCGCCATACTGGGCCAGATCCCGTCCCCCCTCATCGCCCCCCCGCAGTGCCATCGCGACGGTTTTTGCCGCCAGCATCCCCGATTTCATGGCGGTGTGGATCCCCTTGATACGGGAGAAGTCGAGGGTGCCCGCATCACAACCGATCAGCAGGCCGCCCGGGAAGTGCATGCGGGGCAGGGCGTGCCAGCCCCCTTTGGTGATGGCGCGGGCGCCGTAGCTGATGCGCTCCCCCCCTTGCAGCAGGTCGGCGATAAGCGGGTGATGTTTGAGGCGCTGGAATTCGTCGAACGGGCTGAGCCAGGGATTCTGGTAGTTGAGATCGACAATCAGCCCGACCGCCACCTGATCCCCCTCCATTTGATAGAGATAGAAACCACCGTGACTATCGCCGCCGCCCTGCTTGCCGAGGGGCCAGCCACTACCGTGCAGCACCTGTCCCGCCTTGCCTTGACCTGCCGGCAGCTGCCACAGCTCTTTGAAGCCGATGGCATAGTGTTGGGGCTGGGCAGGGCTTGCCAGATTGAAGTCGGCGATCAGCTGTTTGCCAAGATGGCCGCGTGCCCCTTCGGCAAAGAGGGTGTAGCGGCCGAGCAGCGCCATGCCGGGCACATGATCAGCTTTCGGGTTGCCCGCGCGATCCAGTCCCAGATCGCCGGTGATAACCCCCTTGACCCGGCCCGCTTCCATGATAAGTTCGCTGGCGGTAAACCCCGGGTATATTTCGACTCCCAGTTTTTCCGCCTGCTGGCCGAGCCAGCGGCAGAGATTGCCAAGACTGACCACATGGCAACCCTGATTGTGCATCCGGGGCGGTACGGCCCAGGCGGGTAGTTGCAGGGATCGTTGTTCGCTTTGCAGCAGATGTACCTGATCGTCGCTGACCGGTACGCCGAGCGGCGCTTGCTGCCAGCAATCCGGCAGCAGCTCTTGCAAGGCGACGGGATCAAACAGGGCGCCGGAGAGCAGGTGGGCGCCAATTTCGGCCCCCTTCTCCAGCAGACAGACCGAAAGAGTGGCATCCTGCTGTTTCAGGGCGATGGCTGCAGTGAGCCCCGCCGGACCGCCGCCGACGATGACGACATCAAATTCCATTGCTTCCCGTTCCATCTTGCCTCTGCGCTCTGGTTGGCCTAGGGTAATGCTGGTAGTTTACGTAAACGTAAAGTAGTTGTAAGCAAAACTGAGCAAGAAAAAGCAAAAAATCAGGGAAGAGCGTACTGCAACAAACGCAGAGGCACACTAATGAATTCAATCCAAAGAGACGAGGCATGACCCCATGAAGCTGCTGGTCGCGATCAAACGGGTAGTCGACTACAACGTCAAGATCCGGGTGAAGGGAGACGGCTCCGACGTGGAGCTGGCCAATGTGAAGATGGGGATCAACCCCTTTTGTGAAATTGCGGTGGAGGAGGGGGTCAGGCTGCGGGAAGCGGGTATCGCCAGCGAGCTGGTGGTGGTGACCTTCGGCCCGGACGCGGCGGCCGAGCAGCTGCGCCATGCGCTGGCAGTGGGGGCGGATCGGGCGCTGCATTATGTCACCGATGAGACGCTCGCCCCGCTGACCGTCGCCCGCGCCTTGCACAAAGTGTGTGAGCAGGAGCAGCCGGATCTGGTGCTGCTCGGCAAGCAGTCCATCGATTCGGATAACAATCAGGTGGCCCAGATGCTGGCAGCCCTCAATGAGTGGGCGCTGGCGACCTGCGCGTCCGTCCTCAAGGTGGAAGCGGGGGAACTGCTGGTGACCCGTGAAATCGACGGCGGACTGGAGACCCTGGGCATGCCGCTGCCTGCGGTGGTGAGCGCCGATCTGCGTTTGAATGAACCGCGTTTTGCCTCGTTGCCCAACATCATGAAGGCCAAGCGCAAGCCGCTTGATAGCGCCCCGTTCTCGACACTCGCCGTTGAGGTGGCCAACCAGACCCGTTTGCTCGGGGTGATGGCGCCGCCAGCCCGCAGCGCCGGGATCAAGGTGAGCTCGGTGGACGAGCTGGTGGACAAACTCAAACACGAAGCGAAGGTGCTGCCATGAATGCCCTGGTGATAGCTGAACATCGTCAGGTGCGACTCGTCGTCGAGCTTGGGTCTAGTGCGCTGATGCAGGGGATGGAACGATTGACTAATGACGCTAAGGAGCTGCCATGAGCGTGCTGATCATTGCCGAACATCATCAGGGCCATCTGGCCGACAACGTGGCGCAACTGGTCACCGCCGCCGCATCCATCGGTGGTCAGGTCGATCTGCTGTTGCTGGGTCAGGGGCTGACCGAGGCGGGTGAGCAGGCGGCTGTACTCGGCGGTGTCGACAAGGTGCTGCTTGCCGAACATCCTCGGCTGGCCGACGGGCTGCTGGATGGGGTCGACAAGCTGCTGGTCAGCTGGTGTCAGGGGTACAGCCACTGCCTGATGGCGGCGAGTGCCATGGGCAAGGCACTGCTGCCCCAGGTAGCGGCCCGGCTCGGGGTGGAGATGCTCTCCGAGGTGATCGGTATCGAAAGCAACGACACCTTCCTGCGCCCCATCTATGCCGGCAATGCCATTGCCAGAGTGGCAAGCTCGGCACCGGTCAAGATGATGACGGTGCGGGCGACCGCCTTTGCCAAGGCGGCGACAGGCGGGCCGGCTCTCATCGAGCACTTGGCCGTGCCCGAATTCGCTGGCCGTACCCGGCTGGTCGAGCGCCGCGCGGTGCGCTCCAGCAGGCCCGAATTGACCGCCGCCCGGGTGGTGGTCTCCGGTGGCCGAGCCCTTGGCTCCAAGGCGCAGTTTGCTTTGATTGACGCACTGGCCGACAAACTGGGGGGGGCGGTCGGCGCATCGCGGGCCGCCGTTGATGCGGGGTATGTGGCCAACGACCTGCAGGTGGGGCAGACCGGCAAGGTGGTCGCACCCGAGCTCTATATCGCGGTCGGTATCTCGGGGGCCATCCAGCATCTGGCGGGGATGAAGGAGTCGAAGGTGATCGTGGCCATCAACAAGGACAGCGAGGCCCCGATCTTTCAGGTGGCGGACTACGGGCTGGTGGGGGATCTCTTCACCCTGCTGCCGGAGCTCACCGCCAAACTGTAAATTTGTCAGAAACGGCGCAGCAGTGGTCGTTTATGCGATCTGCCCGCCATTTCTGTGCATGTTCCCTGCAAGCCCTGACCCGTTCAGGGCTTTTTCTGCTGCAAGGGGGATGCAGAGTGACGGTAAAAGGTTGAGCCAGCTCCCAAAAAGCCTTTGATCCGGTGGCGGCTCTTGTGTAAAACCTGACAAGTCATCGATTCCTCTCATCCACTCACGGAAAGCGTCATGAGCAAACAGATTTACAACTTCTGCGCCGGCCCCGCCATGCTGCCGGTTGAAGTCATGGAGCGCGCCCAGCGCGAATTTTGTAATTTTCAGGGGCTGGGAGCCTCGGTCATGGAGCTTTCCCATCGCGGCAAGCCTTACATGGCGGTTGCCGAGAAGGCCGAAGCGGATCTGCGTTCCCTGCTGGCAGTACCGGACAACTACAAGGTGCTCTTCATGCACGGTGGTGGTCGCGGTCAGTTCTCCGCTGTGCCCATGAACCTGCTGGGTGGCGCCAACAAGAAGGCGGACTTCCTGCTGACCGGCGTCTGGTCCCAGAGTGCGGTGGATGAAGCCAAAAAGTATGGCGATATCCAGACCTTCCAGGGGGTTGCCAAGAACGGGCAGGGGATCTCTCACCTGCTGCCGACCCCGGCGTTTCGCGCCGATGCGGCCTATGTTCACTACTGCCCGAACGAAACCATCGACGGCATCGAGATGTTTGACATCCCGGCCACCGGCGAGGTGCCGCTGGTGGCGGATCTCTCCTCCACCATCCTCTCCCGTCCTCTCGACGTGAGCCGCTTTGGCATCATCTATGCCGGTGCCCAGAAGAATATCGGGCCGTCGGGGCTTGCCATCGCCATTGTGCGCGACGACTTGCTGGATCAGGCCAGAGCCGATGTGCCCTCGATTTTTGACTACAAGCTCACCGCCAAGAACGACTCCATGTTCAACACGCCACCCACCTACGCCTGGTATCTGGCCGGTCTGGTGTTCGAGTGGCTGAAAGAGCAGGGTGGTCTTGAGGCGATGGAAGCGCGCAACAAGGAGAAGGCGGACTTCCTGTATGACTATCTCGATCAGTCGAGCTTCTACGGTAATCAGGTGGATGTCAGCTGCCGTTCGCGGATGAACATCCCGTTCCAGCTGAAAAATGCCGAGCTGGACAAGCAGTTCCTGGCTGAATCGGAAGCCGCAGGCCTGCTGGCCCTCAAGGGGCACCGCATCGTCGGTGGCATGCGTGCCAGCCTCTATAACGCCATGCCGCTGGAGGGGGTGAAGGCCCTGGTGAGCTTTATGGATGGCTTTGCCAAGCGTCACGGTTAAAGGCTGAACTTTTGCCACCAAAGACGCCGGGGATAGCCCGGCGTCTTTTTTTCAACAGAACCAGCGGACTGGCGTTCGCCGTGGGATTTCCCCTGAAAGTGCCCTTGCCGAGCGGGACGCAGGCTGTTAACGTCCGGACAGGCGTTTATTTTGAGATAGCACAGGAAGTCTATGAACTCGTTGCGTTTGGAACCCATTTCTCGTGTGGCCGGAGAGGTCAATCTGCCCGGCTCCAAGAGTGTCTCTAACCGTGCGCTGCTGCTGGCGGCGCTGGCCCGTGGCACCACCCGTCTGACCAACCTGCTCGACAGCGATGACATTCGTCATATGCTGGCTGCGCTGACCCAGCTTGGGGTCAAGTACAAGCTCTCCGCCGACAAGACCGAGTGCACCGTGCAGGGTCTGGGCCGCAGCTTTGCGGTGAAAGAGCCGGTCAATCTGTTCCTCGGCAACGCCGGTACCGCCATGCGTCCGCTCTGCGCCGCGCTGTGTCTCGGCTCCGGTGAATATACCCTAGGCGGCGAGCCGCGCATGGAAGAGCGCCCCATCGGTCATCTGGTGGATGCCCTGCGTGAAGCGGGCGCCCATATCCAGTACCTGAAAAAAGATGGCTATCCGCCACTGGTAGTGGATGCCAAGGGGCTGTGGGGCGGTGACGTGCATGTCGATGGCTCCGTTTCCAGCCAGTTCCTGACGGCGTTTTTGATGGCGGCGCCGATGGCGGCCGGAGATACCCGTATCCATATCAAGGGGGAGCTGGTCTCCAAGCCCTACATCGACATCACCCTGCACATCATGAAGCAGTTCGGGGTGGTCATCGAGCACGACAACTACAAGCTGTTCTACATCAAGGGCAACCAGACCTACATCAGCCCGGGTGACTTTCTGGTGGAAGGGGATGCTTCCAGCGCCTCCTACTTCCTCGCGGCGGGCGCCATCAAGGGCAAGGTGCGGGTGACCGGCATCGGCAAGCACAGCATTCAGGGCGACATTCACTTCGCCGACGTGCTGGAGAAGATGGGCGCGCGCATCACCTGGGGCGATGACTTTATCGAGGCTGAGCAAGCGCCGCTGCACGGGGTGGATATGGACATGAACCATATTCCCGATGCGGCCATGACCATCGCCGTTGCCGCACTGTTTGCCGAGGGGCCGACCTCCATCCGCAATATCTACAACTGGCGGGTGAAGGAGACCGATCGTCTGCACGCCATGGCGACCGAACTGCGCAAGCTGGGTGTTGAGGTAGATGAGGGGCGGGACTTCATCACCGTGACCCCGCCGACCCAGCTCAAGCACGCCGAGATCGATACCTACAACGATCACCGTATCGCCATGTGCTTCTCGCTGGTGGCGCTGTCGGATACCCCGGTCACCATCAATGATCCCAAGTGCACCTCGAAGACCTTCCCCGATTACTTCGACAAGCTGGCCAGTATCAGCCAGCGTGGCTGATCACTGACAAATCCGTCATCATCGACGCTTCGGGCCCGCGCTGAGCGGGCCTTTTTGCCTTCCTCACCCGCATTGCCAGTTCGTCTAGCATCATTTCAATAACTTGCAAGATTGACTCGTAAAATAGTTTTGCGATTGCTGTAATTTCCTATTTACACATGCGCTGTCGCGGGCTATGTTGAGATTTCTTAATCGCAGTCATCTAGCAGGAAGCCTTGTCATGCAGCATCAAACCGACGACGTTCGTATCAGTGAAATCAAAGAGTTATTACCCCCGGTCGCGGTGCTTGAGAAGTTTCCGGCTACCGAGACCGCATCAAATACGGTCTTCGAATCCCGTCAGGCCATTCATCGGATCCTGACCGGTGAAGATGAGCGTCTGCTGGTGGTGATTGGCCCTTGCTCCATCCACGATCCGGTGGCCGCGCTGGAGTACGGCAAGCGCCTCAAGGCGTTGCGCGACGAGCTGAAAGGTCAGCTGGAGATCGTGATGCGGGTCTACTTCGAAAAACCGCGCACCACTGTGGGCTGGAAGGGGCTGATCAACGATCCGTACCTCGACAACAGCTGCAAGATCAACGACGGTCTGCGCATTGGCCGCAAGCTGCTGCTGGATCTCAACGACATGGGGCTGCCGACCGCCTCCGAATTCCTCGACATGATCACCCCGCAATATGTGGCGGATCTGATGAGCTGGGGCGCTATCGGTGCCCGTACCACCGAATCTCAGGTTCACCGCGAGCTGGCCTCCGGTCTCTCCTGCCCGGTGGGCTTCAAGAACGGCACTGACGGCACCATCAAGGTCGCCATCGATGCCATCGGGGCTGCCAGTGCGCCGCACCACTTCCTGTCGGTCACCAAATACGGTCACTCCGCCATCGTGGCGACCCGTGGTAACCCTGATTGCCACATCATCCTGCGTGGCGGCCGTGAGCCGAACTACAGCGCGGCCCATGTCAGCGAGGTGGTGAAGGGGCTGGAGAAAGCCGGTCTGCCGCAAAAGGTGATGATCGACTTTAGCCATGCCAACAGCAGCAAGCAGTTCAAGAACCAGATGGTGGTGGCCGAGGATGTGGCTGGCCAGCTGCGTGCCGGTAGCAAGGCGGTGTTTGGGGTGATGGTGGAGAGCCATCTGGTGGAAGGTCGTCAGGATCTGGTGGAAGGGTGTGAACTCACCGTGGGCCAGAGCATCACCGATGCCTGCATCGGTTGGGCCGACACCGAAGTGCTGCTGCGCAATCTGGCGGATGGTGTCGCCACCCGCAATGCCGTTTAACTGAGTCACAGGCTTCCAGCGTCATCGGAAGCCTTGTAGAACAGCTGCCATGCTGGCAACATGCTGTTTACACAAACTCATCGGATCAGTTCGCATATGGATTTGCAACGCTTCAAAGCCAATCTGGCGCTTCGGCTATTTGCCTGGCGCTACATTCCCGTCATCGGATTTTGCGCTCCCGTTATCGAACAGATGAACGCCAGGGCGCTGCGTATTCGCATTCCCCTTGGCTGGCGTACCCGCAACCACCTGGGCAGCATGTACTTTGGTGCGCTGGCCACCGGCGCCGATCTGGTGGGCGGTCTGCTGGTGATGGAGAAGGGGCGGCAGCGGCGCAAGAAGGTGCACTTTGCTTTCAAGGATGTGCAGGGGGAATTTCTGAAACGCCCGGAAGGGGATGTGCAGTTTGACTGCGCAGCGGGGGAGGAGATCGATGCCATGATCGACGAGTCGCTGGCGACCGGTCAGCGCATCAACCGCCCCATCCAGGTGGTGGCCACCTGTCCGTCATTGAACGGGGATGAGGCGATGGCGCGCTTTGTACTGACCCTGTCGATCAAGGCCAGCTAGCGGGTTGTCAGAGGCAGCCCCCCTGACTCGGGGCGTTAGCCAATCTCCGGGCTGATGCCCTCTTTGACCACCACTTTCATGCCGTTGAAGTTGACGACTTGCTCCGCCACGATTTTGCAGCGTTTGCGGGTTTCGATCTGGCCGTCTACTTCTACCAGACCTTCGGCGATCAGCGCCTTGGATGCGCCACCACAGTCGGCCCAACCCTGATGTTTGATAAGGTCACACAAGGCAACGAAGGGGTGGCCTTCGAGCAAAAACGTCTCCATGGAAAATCCTCTAGATGGATGAATGCCGATTACAGCAGGGCGGCTATTTTAGGCAGTTAAGTGAGGCAATGAAAGGAAAGGCCGGTATGTCAGGCGAAAAAGTGCCAGATAGTGCTGATCCGTGTGCCAATCCGCCAAAAATCGCGGGATACCGCCGCTGGCGGCCGTGACGTATCGTGACGCACCTCGTCCCCGCTGGTGTGCCCACACTCTCCCCTGACTGTTAGGATCGGGTCACTCTCAACGGCCCAAGGAAATCCCCATGACACTTTCACGACTGCAACTGGCCCGCCTGCTAGTGGCGTGCAGCGCCCTTACCCTGTGCGGTGTCGCGCAAGCCAGTACTCCGGTGCAGATTTCGCTGCCCGGGGTCAATTTGCCCGCCTCCCATCAGGTAGAGGGGGCCCGCGCCTCGCTGCTCTATGGCCGCACCGGTCAGGTGAAGGGCATTGATCTGCCGATCTTCGCGCTGTCTGATGTGGATCAGTTCAGCGGTTTGCAACTCGGGATTTTCCTCGGCGCTGGGCGGGTGCGCCACCAGTTTAACGGGGTCGCCATCAACGCCATCAACTGGCACGAAGGGCAGGATACCGGCGTCAATCTGGGGCTGGTCAACCTGACCAACAATGTGCAGGGGCTCAACTGGGGGGCGGTCAACATCGCCAAGGGCAACGCGCTGGCCAACGTTGGTCTGGTCAACTATGCCGAGCGCACCACCTTCCAGATCGGTTTTATCAATGCCACCCAACATCTCGATGGCCTGCAGATCGGGCTCGCCAACTACGCGGCCAACGGCGTTTTCCCCATTCTGCCGCTGGTGAACTTCCAGAAATCGTTCTGACAAGACGGTTCGCTTTGCGTTAAGGGCATCTGCTGATTACCCTGTGCCCCTTGCAACGTGTGACAGGCAAAAAGAGGTAATTGATGACGGCAGGGCAGATGAGTGCAATCGGGATCGGCTGGGATGTGCGTGGCTGGCAGGGCAGCGCCCAGGCGGTGGCCGTGGTGGGCTGGCTGGCTGATTCAAACAGCCTGCACTGGCTCGGGGTGTCGCCGCTGTTTCGCCTGAGCTCGCGGGTGGCACCGGATCTGGCCGCTCTGCTGCGTCCGGCCCTGCAAAATGAGACCGCGTTGGCGCAGGTCGAGGCTTGCCCGCAACTGGCGCTTGGTATCGATGCGCCGCTCGCCTTTCCCCGCGCTTTGCGCGATCTGCTCAACGGCCAGCCACACAGCTGCGCCACCCCCGAGCGGGAGATAGACAACCCCTACGCCTATCGCGACTGCGAGCGCTGGCTGTATCAGCAGTACGGCAAGAAGCCTCTCTCGGCCACCTTCGACCGGCTCGGCAACAACGCTACCTTGGCGCTCTCCATGCTGCCCAATCTTGCGGATCTGCAACTGGTGCCCAAGGTGCAGGAGCTGGCCAGCCGCGCCGTGCTGGAGGTCTATCCGGCACTGGCCAAAGTCGGCGGCAAGGCATCTCCGGCACGGCCCGAGCTGGCTTCGCTGCTGCCTGATGATGTGGTACCGGATACAGATCGCTACGATGCGGCGCTCTGCGCCCTGATGGCGCTGCAATATGCCGCTGGTGGCAAGGTGGCTGCGCTGCCCGCACTGGTGCAACCGCCAAGTGACATGCCTCGTGATGAGGGGTGGGTTTATCACTTTGCTCGCTAGTGTGGTGTTGAGCGCAACGGGATATGACGGACGGGGGGGCGGCGTACCATGGCGCCGCTCACTGTTCCGAATTTGGCTAAATGGTGCAAAAAACCTGTCTTTAGTCAGGAAATTGCCTGTTCATCCCGCGCCAAGGTGGCGCATCGTTATCTTCATCCGATATATTGCCCACCTTGCTGATCCTTTGCTGTGGTATTCCCGATGAAATCCGTTCTCTCTATTCAGTCCCACGTGGTCTTTGGTTGTGCCGGTAACAGCGCGGCCGTCTTCCCCATGCGCCGCCTTGGTATGGATGTATGGCCCATCAACACGGTGCAGTTTTCCAACCATACCCAATATGCCCAGGGGTGGCAGGGGATGGCGATGCCGGCGGGCCATATCAGCGCGCTGGTTGAGGGATTGGGCAATATCGAGGTGCTCGGTGGCTGTGACGCCGTGCTGAGTGGTTATCTTGGCTCCGCCGAGCAGGGGGACGAGATCCTGACCGTGGTCAACGCTGTCAAGGCTGCGAACCCCGCTGCCATCTATTTCTGTGACCCCGTGATGGGCCATCCGGAGAAGGGGTGTATCGTCGCCCCCGGCGTCACCCGTTTTCTGACCGAGCAGGCACTGCCGGTGGCCGACATGATGGCCCCCAACCTGCTGGAGCTGGAGACCCTCTGTGATACCCATCTGGCGGATCTGGACCAGACCCGCGCCGCCGCCCATCAGCTGCTGGCCCGTGGCGTCAAGCTGGTGCTGGTCAAGCATCTCGGTCGCGCGGCGCAGGATTCCAGCCGCTTCGAGATGCTGCTGGCGACCCCGCAAGGGGATTACCTGATTGCTCGTCCGCTCTACGACTTTGCCCGCCAGCCGGTGGGGGTTGGCGATCTCATCAGCGCCCTGATGCTGGCTAATTTACTGGCAGGCCACGATGCGGTCAGCGCGTTCGAGCGCACTAACGCCTCGGTGGATGCGGTGCTGCAAGAAACCTGGCGCCAGCAGGCTTACGAGCTGCAACTGATCGCCACGCAAGATGCCTTTGCCCTGCCAGAGGTTCTGGTGCGGGCGGTGAAACTGCCCTGATGTAGGTAGCTTCGGATGTAAAGAGGTGAGCCATTGGCTCACCTCTTTTGTTTGCACCGCTCTCGTTTGTGGGGTTAGCGGATCAGCCCCTGCTCAACCAGCCAGGCAAACAGCAGGCGGGAGACGGGGGATAGTTCATCGAGATGAGTGCTGTCGAGCCAGCGCAGCTCGGCAATTTCGGCCGAAGCGAGCGGGGTGCCGCTGGCTTCGCCGGTGTAGCAGCGCAGTCGCACTTCGACCCCTGCCGGTTTGCCATCGGCCTGGGCGCTGAACTCGCAGGCAAAGCGCAGGGTGTCGGGTTGCAGGGTGACAGCCAGCTCCTCTTCAATCTCGCGGATAAGTGCTGCCTCATCGCTCTCGCCTGGTTCCCGCTTGCCGCCGGGGATGTAGTAGATCGCCTTGCCGTGGGAGCGGGCGCAGAGTAGTTGCTGATCTTTAAAGGTGAGCCAGGCGAGTTTGTCGATCATCCGTTTTCTCTCCGATGGGGTTGCCGTGATGGGCCGGGGCGCAGTCAAGCGCGCCGCTGTTTTGCATGCTGGCAGCCTAACAAATATGAAGTTGAGTCCCAAGGGGAAAGAGGGGAGAGGCCGGAAACGCACTGTTTCCAGCACGGTGACTGCGTTGGTGAAATGGTGCGCAAGTGCAGGCTCACCGCTGCTAAAAAAGCGGGTTGGCGCACACCAGCACGGGCCCGGACTGGGCGAAGGTGGGGGCCTTGTGGTTTAATCTTGCCACTTTAGCGGTAGTGGGCGATGGCCTGCTACCTGACGTAGGCAAGATGCAGGTGAGCAAGATGCAGATAGCAGCAGAGAGCAAGTTTATCGGACTCGGGGTAGCGGGCAATTTCGCCGGTCATCTGGAGCAGGCAGGCGAAGCATCAGACTTCGTGGCGGTGGTGGTGCGTGATACCACGGCGCCCAAGGCGCTGTTTCCCTTCTTCGTGCCGGGTCACCCGGGCCAGCTTGGGGTGTTCCCGCTGAGCGACAAGGCGGTGTTCCTGCCGGAGGCGGCGGTCAGCGGTGACGAGAAGGTGCAGATCGAGCCGGAAGTGGCCCTGTGGTGCGAGCTGGAGTATGCCGACAAGCAGGTGGTGGCGATCCATCCCCGCGCCTTTGGTGCCTACAACGACTGCTCCATCCGCCGTCCCAACGCCAAGAAGATCAGCGAGAAGAAGAACTGGGGCGAAGAGAGCAAGGGGCTGGCGGCCAAGCTGCTGCCACTTTCCAGTTTTGCCGCCGGTTGCGAACTCGATGACTATCGCATCGCCTGCTATCTGGAGCGGGACGGTGAGCTGCACACTTACGGGGTAGACAGCGCCGCCATCGATTACAGCTACTTCCACGGTCAGCTGCTCGACTGGGCCATCGACAAGTTCAACCATCAGCAGGACCAGGGCCCGGCGGAGCACATTCAGGGGCTGCTGGCGCAGGCGGGACACCCTCCCCACGCCCTGATCAGTATCGGTGCCACCCGTTATACCCCGTTTGGCGAGACCCACTTCCTCAAACCGGGCGACACCGCCTGCGTGGTGGTCTACCCCGGCAGCCGTTATAGCGAAGCGGATATCCGCGAGGCGATCCGTACCCGCAGCTTTGGCACCGACGTTTCGGTATTGCTGCAGGCGGTGCAGGCTCGCTAATCAACCACAGTCTGCCCTGCACCAGCAAGGCAGACTACTCAGGTTTGTTGCGGGAGGCTTGTTTGAATGGACGGTCAAATAGATCGCTCGACTTACTTTATCCAGTGGCTTGCCTTAGAATCCCCCATTTTTCAGGGGGCGCTGGCCGTTCATGCTTGAGCTCAAAACGATAGCCTTGTTTCTGGTTACGGCTTTTTTCGAGATCCTTGGTTGTTATTTGCCATATCTCTGGCTGACTCAAGGTCGCAGCATCTGGTTACTGCTACCCGCAGCATTGAGTCTCATGCTGTTTGCCTGGTTGTTGTCGTTGCATCCGACCGCTGCTGGACGCGTCTATGCGGCCTATGGTGGTGTGTACATCTTCGTGGCTATTTGCTGGCTCTGGCTAGTGGATGGTATTCGGCCCAGTATGTGGGATCTTGTCGGCTCTTTCGTTGCCTTAATAGGGATGGCTATCATCATGTTCGCCCCTCGTCATGGATAAGATGATGGGGAAAACGCTGAGGGCTAGCCTCGCTCTCAACAGAGAAATCATCATGCAGATTGGATACGCGAACGCGGAAGATCATCACCCCCTTATCGAGCTGTGGGAGGCCTCGGTGCGGGCAACCCACCACTTCCTGCCCGAGGCCGAGATCCTGGCCCTCAAACCCCTTATTCTCGAACACTACTTCGATGCGGTGACACTGCACTGTGCCCGCACAGAAGATGGGAACATTGCGGGCTTTAGCGGATTGCACGAGGGCAAGCTGGAGATGCTGTTTGTGGCCCCCGAGGCGCGCGGCGGCGGTGTGGGTCGTCTGCTGGTGGAACATGCCATCGGTCAGGGTGGCGTGACGCAGGTTGACGTCAACGAGCAGAACGAACAGGCGGTGGGCTTCTATCTAAAGATGGGGTTCACCGTGACGGGGCGCTCAGCGCTGGATGGTCAGGGCAAGCCCTATCCGCTGCTGCATATGGCGCTGGCGACGCGCTAGTTGCTCTTGATGAGGCGTTGTACCCATAAACGAACGGGGGATGGCGTCTGCCATCCCCCGTTTTTTGATCCCCCCTGTTACTTGCTGGCGACTTTGCTCACCACCTTGATCAGCTGATAGCGCAGAGAGGAGGCATCGGCCGGTACATCGGTGAGCTGCTCCTTGCTGACGCTGAGCTGGTACTGGTAGCCAGGCTCGAACTGGAAGCCCTCAATCTGCTGATAGAAGAAGGTCCAGGGTTGCTGTTCGTCACTGCGCACTTGCATGCATTGCATCGGGCCAACCCCGACGCAATCGACCAGCTGGCTGTTGATATAGAGGGTCTCCCCCTGCGGGGCGACCGAGCCCTGACAGGCGGTCAGCAGCAGGGCGGCGCTGATAAGCAGTGGTTTCATGATGGGATCCTTCAAAGGGAAAGGGGGGCATTAGAGCGGCAAACAAAAAGGCGGTCAATGACCGCCTTTGTAACAAATTATGTTGATTCAGCCTGTTAGCGCTGCTCGAGCGGAACGAATTCCCGCTGTGGCTGGCCGATATAGAGCTGACGGGGACGACCGATTTTCTGGTCCGGATCCGAGTGCATTTCGTTCCAGTGGGCAATCCAGCCGATGGTCCGAGAGATGGCGAAGATCACGGTGAACATGCTCATCGGGATACCGATCGCCTTCATGATGATGCCGGAGTAGAAGTCCACGTTGGGGTATAGCTTCTTCTCGACGAAGTAGGGGTCGGAGAGCGCAATGCGCTCCAGCTCCATGGCCACATCCAGCAGCGGATCTTTGATCTGCAATTCGGTCAGCACTTCGTGACAGGTTTGACGCATCACCTGGGCACGGGGGTCGTGGTTCTTGTAGACCCGGTGACCGAAGCCCATCAGACGGAACGGATCGTTCTTGTCTTTGGCTTTGGCGATGAACTCGGGAATGCGATCCACCGAGCCGATCTCTTCCAGCATGCGCAGGCAGGCTTCGTTGGCACCGCCGTGAGCCGGGCCCCACAGGGAGGCGATCCCCGCAGCGATACAGGCGAACGGGTTGGCACCGGAGGAGCCAGCCAGACGGACGGTAGAGGTGGAGGCATTCTGCTCGTGATCAGCATGGAGGGTAAAAATACGATCCATGGCCCGTTCGACAGTGGGGTTGACCTTGTACTCTTCGGTCGGCACGCCAAACATCATGTGCAGGAAGTTGCCCGCATAGGAGAGGGCGTTACGGGGCTGCATAAACGGCTGACCGATGGAGTACTTGTAACACATGGCGGCCAGGGTCGGCATCTTGGAGAGCAGACGGAAGGCGCAGATCTCGCGGTGCTGCTCGTTGTTGATATCGAGGGCATCGTGGTAGAAGGCGGAGAGGGCGCTGACTACACCACACATGATCGCCATGGGGTGGGAGTCACGACGAAAGCCGCGGAAGAAGAAGGCGATCTGCTCGTGCACCATGGTGTGACGGGTCACCAGTCGGTGGAACTCGGCATATTGTGCCTTGGTCGGTGCTTCTCCGTAGAGCAGGATGTAGCAGACTTCGAGGTAGCTCGATTGGGTCGCCAGTTGGGCGATGGGGAAACCACGGTGCAGCAAGACACCCTGATCGCCGTCGATGTAGGTAATAGCGGATTTGCAAGAACCGGTGGCCATAAAACCGGGGTCGAAGGTGAAATACCCTTGAGCGCCCAATTTTCTGACATCGATGACATCCGGTCCGATCGTACCAGAGAGGATAGGCAGTTCGACCGGATCTTTTCCGGGTAGGTGTAGGGTGGCTATTTTATCAGCCATAGCACGTCTCCTTTGCTCTTTATAATTTGGTTCCAGTCCTACTCTATTACGACTTTCATGACGCTGGCAAAGGTTGTTACCCATACCGAGGCGGCTGGAGCGCCTTATTTGAAACAGAGTTCCTTATCAATGTCAATTTTGCTGGGACCCCATTAACGACATTAATGAAATGTTAAATTAAATATGAGATCCAGTTTGCGGTTTTGTGTTTTCTTTGTAGCTGTTTGATTGTCTTCGGTTAAAGCCGCCGATATACTGCGCCACGTGGGTCATGGCTGTGGGCGTTTGAAACGCGTTGGCAAAGCCTGATGTGAAACCGAAAACTGGATTTTTGGCTTTTTCAGCGTGTTTTGGTAACAAATAACCAACAATCACCATCCCGTGCCCTCAAGTGTGAGTTAAAACAATAACTAACGTGCTCAATGGAGCTGAGTGGGCAAGCGTGAAAAACAAACAGAGACCGGTCAACCTCGACCTACAGACGATCAGCTTTCCTGTCACTGCCATTGCATCCATCTTGCACCGTGTTTCAGGGGTTATCACCTTTGTGGCACTGGGCATCTTGCTGTGGATGCTTGGTACTTCACTCGCCTCTCCCGAAGGGTTTGCCACCGTGGTTGCCATCATGGACAACTTCCTGGTCAAACTCGTGCTGTGGGGGATCCTGACTGCGCTGGCATACCACATTGTGGGCGGCTTGCGTCATCTGGTCATGGATATGGGCTATTGGGAAGAGCTGGAATCCGGTAATCAGAGTGCCCGTGTGGCCTTTGTGATCACCGCGATCCTGGCGGTACTGGCGGGAGTGCTTGTATGGTAACCAATTCTGCAACCTTCGGGCGCAGCGGCGTTCATGATTACATCCTGATCCGCGCCACCGCCCTCATCATGACCTGTTACGTGCTCTATCTGGTGGGCTTTGTCGCGTTTAACGACATTACCTACGAGGTGTGGGCAGGCTTCTTCGCCAAAACATTCACCAAAGTATTCACCCTGTTGACCCTGCTCTGCGTACTGATCCACGCCTGGATTGGTCTGTGGCAGGTGCTGACTGACTATATCAAGCCGGTAGGGCTGCGCGGGGCGCTGCAATTTGCTCTGGTCGTGGTGCTGTTTGTCTATCTGATGACGGGTTTCGTCGTGCTGTGGGGTGTGTAAGGTGACTATTCCAACTCGTGAATTTGATGCTGTGGTGATTGGTGCCGGTGGTGCCGGTATGCGCGCCGCGCTCTCGATTGCCCAGTCTGGCAAGAGCTGCGCTCTGTTATCCAAGGTCTTTCCGACCCGTTCTCACACGGTTTCCGCTCAGGGCGGGATCACGGTTGCGCTGGGCAATGCCCACGACGACAACTGGCAGTGGCACATGTATGACACGGTGAAAGGTTCCGATTACATCGGTGATCAGGAAGCCATCGAGTACATGTGCAAGACGGGCCCCGAGGCCATCTACGAGCTGGAGAACATGGGCCTGCCCTTCTCCCGCTTTGAAAACGGTTCTGTCTACCAGCGTCCGTTTGGTGGTCAGTCCAAGAATTTTGGTGGCGAGCAGGCTGCTCGCACCGCGGCGGCCGCTGACCGTACCGGTCACGCCCTGCTGCACACCCTTTATCAGCAGAACGTCAAGAGCAAGACCACTGTCTTCTCCGAGTGGTATGCGCTGGATCTGGTGAAAAACCAGGACGGTCACATCGTTGGCTGTACCGCCATCGATATGGAGAGCGGCGAAGTGGTCTACTTCAAGGCCAAGGCCACCGTGCTGGCCACCGGCGGCGCCGGTCGTATCTACCAGTCCACCACCAATGCCCACATCAACACCGGTGACGGGGTCGGCATGGCGCTGCGCGCCGGGGTAGGGGTGCAGGACATGGAGTTCTGGCAGTTCCACCCGACCGGCATCGCCGGGGCCGGGGTGCTGGTGACCGAAGGGTGTCGTGGTGAAGGCGGTTATCTGCTGAACAAAGATGGCGAGCGCTTCATGGAGCGTTACGCCCCCAACGCCAAGGATCTGGCCGGTCGCGACGTGGTGGCCCGCTCCATCATGATCGAGATCCGCGAAGGCCGTGGTTGTGACGGCCCCTGGGGCCCGCACATCAAGCTCAAGCTGGATCACCTCGGCAAAGAGGTGCTGGAATCCCGTCTGCCGGGCATCTGCGAGCTGTCGCGTACCTTCGCCCACGTGGATCCGGTCAAAGAGCCTATTCCGATCATCCCGACCTGCCACTACATGATGGGCGGCGTGCCGACCAACGTGAATGGCCAGTGTCTGGCACAAGACAAAGATGGCAATGACGTACCTGTGGTCGGTCTGTTTGCGGTGGGCGAGATTGCCTGCGTTTCTGTACACGGCGCCAACCGCCTGGGTGGCAACTCCTTGCTGGATCTGGTGGTGTTCGGCCGTGCCGCTGGCATGTATCTGGTCAACACCCTGGGCGAGATGGAGCATGGCCGCGAAGCATCCGAGTCTGATATCGACGCCGCCATGGCACGCTTCAACCGCTGGGAAAATTGCCGTGACGGGGAAGACCCGGTGCAGATCCGCAAAGATTTGCAGACCTGCATGCAGAATAACTTCTCGGTGTTCCGTGAAGGTGATGCCATGGCCGAAGGGCTGGCCGAGCTGAAACTCATTCGCGAGCGCCTCAAGCGTGCCCGGCTGGATGACACCTCCAAGGAGTTCAACACCCAGCGCATCGAGTGCCTGGAGCTGGACAACCTGATGGAGACGGCGTTTGCCACCGCGGTGGCGGCCAACTTCCGTACCGAGAGTCGCGGTGCTCATAGCCGCTTTGACTTCCCGGATCGGGACGACGATAGCTGGTTGTGCCACAGCCTCTATCATCCGGACTCCGAGTCCATGACCCGTCGCGCGGTCAACATGTCTCCGAAAACCCGTGAAGCGTTCCCACCCAAGGTGCGGACTTACTGATTGCGGAGACAAGCACAATGAAGGTCACATTCTCGGTATGTCGCGACATCTGCCGGTCTGTGAACAGAGGGGAGGAACACCCCTCCCTCTATATCCAACGTGCGGTATTACTGATTGCGGAGCCAAGCCCTATGAACGTCACATTCTCTGTCTACAGATACAATCCGGATGTTGATAACGTCCCCCATATGAAGGAATATCGTCTTGATATTCCTGAAGGTTCCGACATGATGGTGCTCGATGCACTGATCCAGTTGAAAGAGCTGGACCCCACCCTTTCCTTCCGCCGCTCTTGCCGCGAAGGGGTCTGTGGATCTGACGGTCTCAACATGAATGGCAAGAACGGTCTTGCTTGTATCACCCCGCTCTCTGATCTGCTGAAGAAGGGCAATAACGTGGTGCTGCGTCCCTTGCCCGGGCTGCCGGTGATCCGTGATCTGGTGATCGACATGACCCAGTTCTACACCCAGTGGGAGAAGGTCAAACCCTTCCTCATCAACGATGACAAGTTGCCGCCGGTGCGTGAGCACCTGCAATCCCCCGAAGAGCGCGCCAAGCTTGACGGCCTGTACGAGTGCATTCTCTGTGCCTGCTGCTCCACTTCGTGCCCCTCCTTCTGGTGGAACCCTGACAAGTTCATCGGTCCGGCCGGGCTGCTCGCAGCCTACCGCTGGCTGGCAGACAGCCGCGACACCGCGACCACCGAACGATTGGGTAATCTGGACGACGCCTTTAGCGTGTTCCGCTGCCACGGCATCATGAACTGCGTGAACGTCTGTCCGAAAGGCTTGAACCCGACCAAGGCGATTGGCCAGATCAAGTCGATGTTGCTCAATCGGGCCGTTTAGTTTTTGGGCTAGCCCAACGTCTGGAGAGCCATCCCACCCGTGGCAGGATGGCTTTTTGAACCCTACAAGCTGCGCAGCAGTAACAAGATGTACAAGGGATAGAAATGCATAACGGCGTGATGAAGGCCTGGTTGGAGTCATCTCACCTGGCTGGTGCGAATGCTAGCTATATCGAGGGTCTTTACGAATCCTTTCTGGAAAATCCTGACTCCGTGTCCGACGAGTGGCGCAGCCTGTTTAGCGAGCTGCCCCAGGTCAATGGCCACGTGGTTGAACAACCTCACTCCCAGGTCCGCGATTATTTCCGTCGTCTGGCCAAGGATCCTTCCCGTTACAGCGCCCCTGTTACCGATCCCCAAGTGGATGCCAAGCAGGTACGGGTGCTGCAGCTGATCAATGCCTTCCGTTTTCGTGGTCACCAGAATGCCAATCTGGACCCGCTGGGCCTGTGGCAGCGTGAAACCGTTGCCGAACTGGACCCCGCATTCCACAACCTGCAGGGCGCAGACATGGAGGCCACCTTCAATGTGGGCTCCTACGCCATCGGTCGCGAAACCATGGTACTTGGTGATCTCTACGCCTCCCTGAAAAAGACCTACTGCAGCAGCATAGGTGCCGATTATATGCACCTCACCTCCACCGAGGAGAAGCGCTGGCTGCAGGACAAGCTCGAGTCCATTGAAGGGAAGGGGAGCTACACCCTCGAAGAGAAGACCCGCTTCCTCGAGAGCCTGACCGCCGCCGAAGGGTTGGAGAAATATCTGGGCGCCAAGTTCCCGGGGGCCAAGCGCTTCTCGCTGGAAGGGGGCGATGCCATGATCCCCATGCTCAAGGAGCTGATCCGTCGCGCCGGTGAGCAGGGCTGCAAAGAGGCCGTCATCGGTATGGCCCACCGTGGCCGCCTCAACGTGCTGATCAACGTGCTCGGCAAACGCGCACAAGACCTGTTCGATGAGTTCGCTGGCAAGCATGGGGAATCCTGGGGTACCGGTGACGTGAAGTACCACATGGGCTTCTCCTCTGACTTCGCGACCCCGGGTGGCAACGTGCATCTGGCGCTGGCGTTCAACCCGTCCCACCTCGAGATCGTCAACCCTGTGGTCATCGGTTCGGTGCGTGCGCGGATGGATCGCCATGGCGACAAGGATGGCTCCAGCGTGCTGCCTATCACCATTCACGGTGACTCGGCCATGTCCGGCCAGGGCGTGGTGGCCGAGACCTTCAACATGTCTCAGACCCGTGCTTATGGCGTCGGCGGCACGGTGCGGATCGTCATCAACAACCAGGTCGGTTTCACCACTTCTTACCATCGTGATCTGCGCTCCACCGAATATTGCACCGACATCGCCAAGGCGGTGCAGGCGCCAGTCTTGCACGTCAACGGCGATGATCCGGAAGCCGTGGTGCTGGTGACCCAGATTGCACTGGATTACCGCAACACCTTCAAGCGCGACGTGGTGATCGAGCTGGTCTGCTACCGTCGTCACGGTCACAACGAGGCGGACGAGCCGAGCGCGACCCAGCCATTGATGTACCAGCAGATCAAACAGCACCCGACCCCGCGCAAGATCTACGCCGATCAGCTGGTGGCCGAGGGCGCGGTCAGTCAGGAGCTGGCCACCACCCTGGTCAACGACTATCGCGATACCCTGGATCGCGGCGAGCGGGTGAGCAAAGAGTGGCGGCCGATGGAGCTGCACTCCGTCGACTGGACCCCCTATCTGGGTCACGACTGGGCGATGCACTATGACAGCACCTTGCCGCTGGATTACCTCAAATCCCTCGGCGATCGGGTGAGCCAGTATCCGGCGACCCATGTGCTGCAGCGTCAGGTTGAAAAAATTTACGAAGACCGTCGTCTGATGGCGGCAGGCGAGAAGCTGCTGGATTGGGGCTTTGCCGAGACCCTGGCTTACGCCACCCTGGTGGACAAGGGATCCCGCATCCGCTTCACCGGTGAGGACTCCGGCCGTGGCACCTTCTTCCACCGCCATGCCGTGATCCACAATCAGACCGATGCCAGCACCTACACCCCGCTGTGCAACCTGCACGACGAGCAGGGGCCGTTCGAGATTTACGACTCGGTACTGACCGAAAACGCGGTACTGGCCTTTGAATATGGCTACGCCAGCGCCGAGCCGGCTGGCCTCACCATCTGGGAAGCCCAGTTTGGTGACTTCGCCAACTGTGCCCAGGTGGTGGTGGATCAGTTCCTCTCCTCCGGCGAGCAGAAGTGGGGCCGGATGTGCGGCCTGACCATGCTGCTGCCGCACGGTTACGAGGGGCAGGGACCGGAGCACTCCTCCGCCCGTCTCGAGCGTTTCTTGCAGATGTGTGCCCAGCACAACATGCAGGTGTGCGTGCCTTCTACCCCGGCGCAGGTATTTCACATGCTGCGTCGTCAGGTGGTGCGCCCGATGCGCCGTCCGCTGATCGTGATGACGCCCAAATCCCTGCTGCGTCATCCGCTGGCGGTGAGCAAGCTCGAAGAGCTGGCGGAAGGCACCTTCCAGAATGCCATCGGCGAGATCGACGCGCTGGATCCGCAAGCGGTCAAGCGGGTGGTGTTCTGCTCCGGCAAGGTCTACTACGACCTGCTCGATGCCCGTCGCAAGGCCGAGCAGCAGGATGTAGCACTGGTGCGGATTGAGCAGCTCTACCCCTTCCCGGAAGAGGAAGTGCGCGCCATTTTGGCCCACTACAGCCATGTCACCGATTTTGTCTGGTGTCAGGAAGAGCCACAGAACCAGGGCGCCTGGTACTGCACCCGTCACCACTACGATGGGGTGCTGCCGGTCGGTGCCACCCTGCGTTATGCCGGTCGCCCCGCGTCAGCCTCGCCGGCCGTTGGTTATATGTCTGTCCACACCAAGCAGCAAAAAGCCTTGGTGGAAGATGCCCTTACCCTGTAAAGCCTCTGGCATAGAAGTAAAAGGAACTGATTAGATGACTATCGAGATCAAGGTACCGGACCTGCCGGAATCAGTGGCCGATGCCACTATCGCCACCTGGCACAAGAAGCCCGGTGATCTGGTCGCCCGTGACGAAGTGCTGGTCGACATCGAAACTGACAAGGTGGTGCTGGAAGTGCCGGCACCGCAAGCCGGTGTGCTGGGGGAGATCCTGCAAGGGGAAGGGGCGACCGTGTTGTCCCGTCAGCTGATTGCCATCTTCACCGCCGCCCCGGTGGCGGGTGAAGAGACCAAGGCTAAACCGGCTGAAGCGGTGGCCGATGACGGCGCCGATGGTCTGAGCCCCTCGGTGCGCCGCCTGATTGGCGAGCATGACATCGATGTGAGCAAGGTAAGCGGCACCGGCAAGGGCGGTCGCATCAGCAAGGAAGATGTGGAAGCCTACATCAAGGCCAAGAACCAGCCTGCTGCTGCCGCACCGGTCACCGCCGCGGCACCTGCTGCCAAAGTGGCGCCGCTCAGCGGTCGCAGCGACAAGCGGGTGCCGATGACCCGTCTGCGCAAGCGCATTGCCGAGCGTCTGCTGGAAGCGAAAAACACCACCGCCATGCTGACCACCTTCAACGAGGTCAACATGAAGCCCATCATGGATCTGCGCAAGCAGTACGGCGAGATCTTCGAGAAGAAGCACGGCATCAAGCTCGGCTTCATGTCCTTCTACGTGAAAGCGGTGGTGGAGTCCCTCAAGCGCTATCCGGAAGTGAATGCCGCACTGGATGGCGATGAAGTGGTTTACCACAACTACTTCGATGTCAGCATCGCCGTCTCCACCCCGCGTGGGCTGGTGACCCCGGTGCTGCGCGACTGCGACAACATGAGCCTGTCGGACATTGAGAAGGCCATCAAGGATCTGGCGGGAAAAGGCCGTGACGGCAAGCTGACCGTGGATGAACTGACGGGCGGCAACTTCACCATCACCAACGGTGGCGTGTTTGGCTCCCTGATGTCCACCCCGATCATCAACCCGCCCCAGAGCGCCATTCTGGGGATGCACAAGATCCAGGATCGCCCGATGGCGGTCAACGGCAAGGTCGAGATCCTGCCGATGATGTACCTGGCACTTTCCTACGATCACCGTCTCATCGACGGACGCGAATCGGTCGGCTTCCTGGTCTCCGTCAAGGAGCTGCTGGAAGATCCAACCCGTCTGTTGCTGGACGTCTGAGCACTGTAATACCCGAGTGAGCGAAAGATAACGAGGGGCCGCCCAGGCCCCCATTCATAGGGGATTGAGAAACACCAACCCCGGACGGAAATACCTACAACACGGATAGAGCATCTATGAATCTGCATGAATATCAGGCAAAAAAGCTGTTTGCCGAGTATGGCCTGCCGGTCTCCGAAGGTTATGCCTGTGCTACCCCACAAGAAGCGGCCGAAGCGGCTGACAAGATTGGCGGCAATATCTGGGTCGTCAAATGCCAGGTGCACGCCGGTGGTCGCGGTAAAGCGGGCGGCGTGAAAGTGGCCAAGAGCAAGGATGAGATCCGTGCCTTCGCCCAGAACTGGCTTGGCAAAAATCTGGTGACCTACCAGACAGATGCGGGCGGCCAGCCGGTCACCAAGATCCTGGTTGAATCTTGCACCGACATCGCCAAAGAGCTCTACCTGGGTGCCGTGGTTGACCGTGGCTCACGCCGCGTGGTCTTCATGGCCTCTACCGAAGGTGGCGTGGATATCGAGAAGATTGCTCACGAAACCCCCCATTTGATCCACAAGGCGGCCATCGATCCGCTGGTGGGTCCGCAGGCCTATCAGGCCCGCGAACTGGCCTTCAAACTGGGTCTGGTCGGCGATCAGATCAAGCAGTTCACCAAGATCTTCTTGGGGCTGGGCCAGATGTTCCTGGATTGCGATTTCGCACTGCTGGAGATCAACCCGCTGGTGATCACCGCTCAGGGCAACCTGCATTGCCTCGATGGCAAGATCAACATCGACGCCAACGCTCTCTATCGTCAGCCCAAGCTGCGCGAGATGCACGACCCGTCACAGGATGACCCCCGCGAAGCGCATGCCGCCCAGTGGGAGCTCAATTATGTGGCCCTCGATGGCAACATCGGTTGCATGGTCAACGGTGCCGGTCTGGCCATGGGCACCATGGACATCGTCAACCTGCACGGTGGCAAGCCGGCCAACTTCCTTGACGTTGGCGGCGGCGCCACCAAGGAGCGGGTGACCGAAGCGTTCAAGATCATCCTCTCCGACAGCAACGTCAAAGCGGTGCTGGTCAACATCTTCGGCGGCATAGTGCGCTGCGACATGATTGCAGAAGGCATTATCGGTGCGGTCAAGGAAGTGGGGGTCAAGGTGCCCGTGGTTGTGCGTCTGGAAGGCAACAATGCCGAGCTGGGTGGTATCAAGCTGGCCGAGAGCGGCCTCAACATCATTGCGGCCAAGAGTCTGACCGATGCCGCGCAGCAAGTCGTCAAAGCAGCGGAGGCCAACTGATGAGCGTACTGATTAACAAGGAAACCCGAGTCATCTGCCAGGGCTTTACCGGCGGTCAGGGTACTTTCCACTCCGAGCAGGCGCTCTCCTACGGCACCCAGCTGGTGGGCGGCGTCTCTCCGGGCAAGGGCGGCACCACCCATCTGGGGCTGCCGGTGTTCAACACCGTCCGTGACGCGGTTGAAGCGACCGGCGCCACTGCCTCCGTCATCTATGTCCCGGCGCCGTTCTGCAAGGACGCGATCCTGGAAGCGATCGACGCGGGTATCAAGCTCATCGTCACCATCACCGAAGGCATCCCGACTCTGGATATGCTGGATGTCAAAGTGAAGCTGCAAGAGACCGGCGTGCGGATGATCGGCCCCAACTGCCCGGGTGTAATCACCCCGGGTGAGTGCAAGATCGGCATCATGCCGGGCCACATCCACAAGCCGGGCAAGGTGGGTATCGTCTCCCGCTCCGGCACCCTGACCTACGAAGCGGTCAAGCAGACCACTGACGAGGGCTTTGGCCAGTCCACCTGCGTCGGTATCGGTGGCGACCCCATCCCGGGCTCCAACTTTATCGACATTTTGGAGATGTTCCAGAACGACCCGCAGACCGAAGCGATCGTGATGATCGGCGAGATCGGCGGTAACGCCGAGGAAGACGCGGCCGCCTATATCAAGGCCCACGTCACCAAGCCGGTGGTCTCCTATATCGCGGGTGTTACTGCGCCTCCCGGCAAGCGGATGGGCCACGCTGGCGCCATTATCTCCGGTGGCAAGGGTACCGCCGCCGACAAGTTTGCTGCGCTGGAAGATGCCGGTGTGAAAACCGTCCGCTCTCTGGCCGATATCGGCAAGGCTCTGCGCGAAGTGACCGGCTGGTAATTCCTGTTAGCCCGTTATCTCTAATAAAAAAGCCGCCCGATGGGCGGCTTTTTAGATTAATGTAAAACATCATGAGCTTTATTATCGTAAAATAATGCTCTCTTATATTTTAAATTTAATTAAAAACATAATAAATAAAAAGGTGGTGGATTGTATGTTTTGTTGGGTGGCTAACTTTGAGACTGAGTGTGAAATAAAAGTAAAAGACCGCGATGATTTTTTTATTATAGAGGGGAAGGAGCCATACAAACAATCTCTAGGTGGGAAGACTTTGATGGTAAAAGTTCCATCTCTACGTGCATTAAATAGTAGATATATAACTTACGGGTATAAGGAAGTGGCGTTTTTGGTTGATGGTTGGGTTAAAATTCAAGATTCATTAGAAATGTGTTTCAATCTAATGTCTGGGTCATCCAATAAATCAATACGCATTCTTTCATACCTTAGAATGAATAATATCTCAGCGTGGGAGTTTGCCGTCTACTTGGAATCGAAACATAATTTAATGTTAATAAACAGACAAGATGATTCAGGACAATCACTGATGGGAAATACATCTAAGTTATTGAGTAACTTAAAGAGCACTTATAAGGTTCACTTTCTCATGGTCGGAAGTAGGAAGTTTAAAACAATAATGAACAACGTTAATGTGTTAGGGCAGTGTATACATCCATCAGGAGTAAATTTAAATAATAATGGGGATTTATATCATAAGATATGGTATCAACGAGATAACTCTTCTGTAGTAAATCATCTCGGCTCTATAAATCTTCATGATTTTTCTGTTTTGTGATAAATAGAATCTCATGCATAGTTAATAACTGTTTTTTTATGAGTAATCTTAGCTATATACACTGAGATGGAAGGTAAAATAGTGGGGCACATTATCACAAGCACCTGTGGTTGGCTTTGATCACGGCATAAACAGGATGTTAGCACTCGTATAAATTTCATATGTTGGGCTAAAAAGTAGGCTGGTGCTGAACGAAGTGAAGCCCAACGTTACCGTGAAATATGCCTGTCAATCTGTTTACGGCTTAGCTATATCCTTGTTTATCCCGCTCGGGCTGGCGCAATCACGCTCGCCTGTTGGGCTTCGCTACGCTCTGCGCCAACCTACAAATCACGCTATCTCAACCCTGCCGCCGCTGGGGCCCATCAGCGGATCACGCTTGGCGATAATGCTCCCTCAGATTTCACCTGTAAAAATGCCGACCCTCGGGTCGGCATTTTCAAGAAATAGGGTGTGGGGCGAAACAGTATGAGAAATGGTTGCCCTCTATGACTGGGCTATTTATCCGCCTTGCCCGCCGCATCGGCAAGTTTGGCCAGCTGTTTGTCATACCAGGCCACTGGGCGGTTCTCATCTTCCGCCCGCTCCTTGCGCCGGATGGCATTGCGCACCGCCATGGCCCCCAGCCAGCGAAACGGCTCGGGCGGAAAATAGCCGCGCGGGCCGCTGACCAGCGCGCAGTCGCGCCACGGCTTGTCCTCCTCCCGCACCTCGTCTCTCACCAGGGCCGCCAGGATCTGGCCGCCGATCCAGCTTTGTGCCACTCCGTTGCCAGAGTAGCCGAGGCCATAGACGATATTGGGCTGCCCTCGCCAGTGGCCGAAGAAGGGGAGGCCATCTACCGAGCGGTCGGAGGCGCCGCACCAGCTGGCGGCGATGGGCACCTCTTTGAGCGCCGGAAAGAAGCGGCGCAGGGTGCGGGATCGGTTATCACCATATCGGAGGAGACCAGCACGATACTGCGGCGAAACTCGCGAAAGTGCTGCACCATGGCGCTGTTGAGGGCCAGCACCACCTTGCTGGCACGCACCTCACCTTGCGGCGTCTGCACTCGCGCAGGCTGGCCCGCCTCAAGGCGCTGCATGGGGGTGTGTTCATAGACCTCGACCCCCAGCTCCCGTGCCACCCGCAGCAGGCCGCGCACCAGCAGTGCCGGTTGTACCGAACCGGCGTGGGGGCTGTAGAGCCCCTCCAGATGAACGTGGGAGCCGCTCTGGCTCGCCAGTTCACCTTCTTCAATCGCCTGCCACTGGTTAAGGTCTGCGCGCTTGAGTTCCTGCAATACCGGCTCCATCAGGCCGCGCTGGGCCTCGCTGGTGGCTGTGTAGCAGGTGCCTTCGACTCTCAGCTGCGCCTCAATGTTGTGCTGTTCGCAGATGTCGAAATCTGGGACACCCATCTTTTTGACAGCGGCTTAGCGCTGTACTTGACCTGATGAGTCTCTGTCGAGGAATTAGCTATGACTATTGCTCGCTCCCGTCAAAGCAGTTTGCAGGATACGCCCTATTGTCCTAAAAGGTGGCTGTCCCACATTCCCTTTCCCTATGACGGCGCCATTCTGGTGACCAGCTGCGCCAGCTTCGAGATGGGGCAAAAGTGCGTCAGCGCAGGGGGGATATCTTGCTCGCCATCTCTGCCATCACTGAACTGGCGGTCGAGCGGGCCGAGCAGACCGGGCCGATTCTGGTGGGCTTTTGTCGCCCCGAGCGGGCCGAGATCTACAGCGGTTGCCAGCGCATTTTGCTTAAGTGACGGCAAGAGAGAGGGCAAGGCCACGGCCACGGGCCTACTCCACGGGCAAAGAGGGCAGGCAAAAATGAGATAAAGAAAAAGGGCGGGGAGTGTGACTTCCCGCCCTTGTTATTTCTGCGTTTGGCTCGTGGATTAACGGGCCAGCAGGATACGCAGCATGCGGCGCAGCGGCTCGGCGGCGCCCCACAGCAGCTGGTCACCCACGGTAAAGGCGGCCAGATACTCAGGGCCCATATTGAGCTTGCGCAAGCGGCCGACCGGAATGCTGAGGGTGCCGGTAACGGCTGCCGGAGTCAGCTCGCGGGCGGTGATGTCGCGATCGTTGGGGATCACTTTCACCCAGTCGTTGTGGGCAGCCAGCAGCGCTTCGATCTCCGCCAGCGGCACATCCTTTTTCAGCTTGATGGTGAACGCCTGGCTGTGGCAGCGCAGGGCGCCGATCCGCACGCAGAGACCATCCACCGGAATGACGGCGTGCTCGATACCCAAAATCTTGTTGGTCTCGGCCTGACCTTTCCACTCTTCACGGCTCTGGCCGTTGTCGAGCTTGGTGTCGATCCAGGGGATCAGGCCACCGGCCAACGGCACACCGAAGTTGTCCACCGGCAGGGTGCCGGAGCGGGTCTTCTCGGTGATCTTGCGCTCTATGTCGAGGATGGCGGAGGCAGGGTCGGCCAGCTCGACCGCCACTTCGTCACGCAGCATGCCCATCTGGGTCACCAGCTCGCGCATATGGCGGGCACCGCCACCGGAGGCGGCCTGATAGGTTGCCACGCTGATCCACTCCACCAGATCGGCCTTGAACAGGCCGCCGAGGGCCAGCAGCATCAGGCTGACGGTGCAGTTGCCGCCAACGAAGGTCTTGATGCCATCGTTCAGGGCCTGCTCAATCACGTCGCCGTTGACCGGATCCAGAATGATGACGGCGTCTTTCTCCATCCGCAGGGAGGAGGCGGCGTCAATCCAGTAACCCTGCCAGCCAGCGGCTTTCAGGCGTGGATAGACATCCTTGGTGTAGTCGCCCCCTTGCGCCGTGATGATGATATCCTGCTTGGCCAGCGCCTCGATATCGAAGGCGTCCTGCAGGGTACCGGCATCGACGCCGAAGTTGGGAGCGGCCTCACCGGCCTGGGAGGTGGTGAAGAATGTGGGTTGAATATGGGCGAAATCCTGCTCTTCCTGCATCCGGCTCATCAGAACCGATCCCACCATGCCACGCCAACCGACCAAACCTACTTTTTTCATATTGTCCTACCCTGGATTGCTGCTAAAGAAACTCGCGGTGACACCCGTAACCCCTTGTCTGGCGACGCCTGTTTACAAGCGGTTTACAGGTCATTTAAAAAATATGCGCTGCGAAAAATGCGTCTATCCACATTACGGATTGTGGCGGCTTGCGCAAGTCGAATTGCGCAATATTCTGTGCCGTTTGCTGCATTAACCGGCAGCGGCAACGCCGCTGCGTCAGGCGGGCAGGGACAAGGTCAACATCAGACGAAAAGGCCACCGGTTATGGCGGTGGCCTGTCAATAAAACGGGTGAGGACGCCCTCTGCTGTTGTCTGGGGGGCGAGTGAATTAGCCTGACCGGCTACGCATTTAGCCGTAACGGGCCAGGGTCAGCCCCTCGTCGCTGATGGCGGGCTCGCTGCCGCTGATCAGATCGCACAACAGCTGACCCGAACCGGCCGCCATGGTCCAGCCCAGGGTGCCGTGGCCGGTATTGAGCCAGAGGCCGGGAATGGGGCTCGGCCCCACCAGCGGGGTGCCATCCGGCGTCATGGGGCGCAGACCGGTCCAGAACTCGGCCTTGCTGATATCGCCCCCTTCGGGAAAGAGATCGCCGACCACCATCGCCAGGGTGTCGTGGCGCCTCGGGTTGAGGGCAAGATTGTAGCCCGACAGCTCCGCCATGCCGCCGACCCGGATCCGCTCATCAAAACGGGTGATGGCCACCTTGTAGGTCTCGTCGAGCACAGTGCTGCGCGGCGCCGCGTCTGCGTTGATCATCGGCAGGGTGAGGGAGTAGCCTTTGACCGGATAGACCGGCAGCTCCAGCCCCAGTGGGCGCAGCAGCGGGCGCAGAAAACCGGTGGCATAGCTGCCGAGCGCACAGACGATGGCATCGGCGCGATAGCGCTGCTCGCCCGCCCGCACCGCCACGGCGCGGCCCCGGGCTTGCTCTATCTCGTCGATGTCGCAGTTGAAGACGAACTTGACCCCGAGCTTCTCGGCTTCAACGGCAAGGGCCTTGGTGAAGCGGAAGCAGTCGCCGGTCTCATCGCCGGGCAGGCGCAGGCCGCCGACGATTTTGCCGCGCACTCGTGCCAGCGCAGGCTCTGCCGCTTCGCAGCCGCTGGCATCGAGGGACTGGTAGGGGACGCCATACTCCTCCAGCACCTCGATATCGCGCTGGCTGGCATCGAGCTGGGATTGGCTGCGAAACAGCTGCAGGGTGCCGAGCTGGCGCCCTTCGTAATCGATGCTCAGCTCGTCGCGCAGCAGCTTCATGCAGTCGCGGCTGTATTCGGCGAGGCGAACCATGCGGCCCTTGTTGGTGGCATAGGCGGTCGGGGTGCAGTTGGCGAGCATCCTCAGCATCCAGCGCAGCTGGAAGGGGTCGGCGGTGGGACACACGGTGAAGGGGGCATGCTTTTGCAGCATCCATTTGGCTGCCTTGAGGGGGATGCCGGGGGCCGCCCAAGGGGCGGCGTAGCCCGGGGATATCTGCCCGGCGTTGGCATGGCTGGTTTCAAGGGCAACGCCCCCCTGCCGCTCCAGCAGGGTGACTTGATGCCCCGCCTTGGCCAGATACCAGGCACTGGTTACTCCGATCACGCCGCCACCGAGTATGACAATCTTCATACCGTCTTTCCTTGACTGATGTTCTGATGTGGCCACCACCTTAATCAGCTGCCACAGGATATTCAACCGCTCTGCGCAGGATTGGGATCTTCATCTGCCGCTGTCGAATTGGCTGGTGTTTGTGGTGCTAAAAGGGCGATGCCCCAGTTATATGTTATGTGTGGCCTAATCTGGCCAAGGGGCCTGTGGTATGTCATTCGTTTGGCCGTGGGGAAATCACTGCCAGCAGGGCGGGGGCAAGTCTGGCAACGCCAGGATAGCGAAGCAAGGTATTGGCAGGCGGGTGTATTTTGATGGTGCTCCCCGAGCTGATTGCAGACTGGCCTTCCAACTCGTTGTGGTGACAGTGCCTGCTTTATCGGGGCTATGAGGTAAAAGCGGCTTTTGTTGACTAACTTAATATTTAAGAGCGTGTAAATCGACTCATTCTATTCAGCATAACGTAGAAAATAGCACCGCATGGGATGTGGATCATGAACAATGAGCATGCAGGGACGAGCACAATTTCGTTGCAGGTAGATCTTCGCCAAGTGGTGTATGCCCTGTCGGCGTCACTCGATTTGGTGGGGATCGGTGATGTGGCTCATGGTAAGCGGGTCGGGATCATGGCTGCAGAATGTAGCCGGAACTTGGGAATGAATGATGTTGAACGCTGCTTGTTGTTCGAGTTAGGGGTGCTGCACGATATCGGTGTCTCCTCGACGATGACTCACCATCACCTTGTTAGCGAGTTCGATTGGGAGTCGTCCCAGTGCCACTGTGAGGTGGGATATCAACTACTCAAGGACTTTCGACCGCTGGCCCCTCTGGCTCTGCCCATCCGTTATCATCACACCCACTGGCATCAGCTGTGCAAGCTGAGTGAAGTCGATGCCAAGGTCGCTCTTCAGGCGAACCTTATCTTTCTGGTGGATCGCTGTGATGCGCTGGCAGCACCCTATTATGGTGATGGCACACTGTTGCTGCATACCGGTGACATTCGCGCAAAATTGCAGTCATGTAGTGGCGAGTTTTTTGCCCCCGAGCTGGTGGATGCCTTTTTGGACACCTCCCGTGCGGAAGCTTTTTGGCTGCAACTGGAAGCGAGAGCCATCAATGATTACATGTTGGAAATGTTGCGGGAGCGGGAACCTTGTTTGACCTCCAATGGAGAACTGAAAGCGCTGGCGCGGATCTTTTCCGGCATTGTTGATGCCAAGAGCCCCTTTACCATGGCCCACCCCCTGGGGGTTGCTCGTGTGTCACGTTTGCTAGCCGAAGATATGGGGGTCAGTACGACTCATTGCGACATGCTCGAAATCGCGGGGTTATTGCACGATCTGGGCAAGCTCAGGGTGCCGGACGAAATTTTGGATAAACCCGGCCGTCTGACGGGGGCTGAGCGTGCCGTTATCAATACCCACAGCTTCGAAACTTACCAGATCTTGCGCCATATCGAGGGATTTGAAGAGATTGCCTGTTGGGCAGCCTATCACCACGAAGAGCCTGATGGAGAGGGCTACCCATTTCATCTGCCCGCCTCTGCTATGGCATTGGAGGCACGCATTTTACGGGTTGCAGATATTTTTCAGGCGATGGTGCAGGACCGGCCTTATCGGCGCGGTCTGCCCACAGGTGAGGCGCTTGCCTTTATGTTGCAACTGGCAGGTCAGGGGCGCGTCGATCCTGCAGTGGTTGCGGTCCTCGCTGATAATCTGCCAGCAATGATGCAGGCGGCTATTCCGGTTGCCAAAGCGGTTGATTTATATGACCACTAACGTGCGGGGGGCGGCGCACACCTAACCGCGAGCCAGCTATGCTTGCAATAAGCTGTGCATAGCGCTTGCAGCAATGAGCGCATGAGGCCAGCGTTACTGGCCACAATAGGTGAATAGGGGAGCTGATATGGAATCGCTAAAAGCCCAAGATTATATGCAAAGCAGGCCCATTACCTTCACTGCCGACATGATGGTGCAGTCTGCGGTCGAAAAATTTTTGAACAGTCATCAACTGGGCGGCCCGGTGGTGGATGAGAAGGGGCATTTGATTGGCTGGATATCGGAGCAGGATTGTATTGCTGTGATGCTCAAGGAGGCCTATCACTGCGAGCAAGTAGCGCAGGTCAAGGATGTGATGCGCAACGAGGTGCTGACGGTCGGACCCGATACCAGCATTCTGGCGCTGGCAGAGATGATGATGGGGCAAAAGCCGAAGATCTATCCGGTGGTGCAGGATGGACGGCTGCTCGGGGTGATCAACCGCCACAACGTGATGCAAGCCATTCACGCCCAGCTTACCAGTTGTTTTGTCCACCATTCCCACGGCTGATCCCCAGATATCCTCTTCCCCAAAGCAGGCTTCGGCCTGCTTTGGCTATGTTGGGGCATCAATTCGCGATCATGTATGCCATCACAAAAAATGTTCCAATTCGTGCGCTGTTCATCAGTGGCACATCCCGGCCGCTTGGCTTGCATGATGTTAGGGCTTGCACCTGTGTCACTCGCTCTTTAGGATCTGCCGCAGCTTATCGATATGGCCCCTTGTCGGGCTCTCATTTAAGGAATTCGTACCTTGTCTCTCTCTATCGAGGCGCTGCGCCGCCGCCTTTCCGCCTGCATGAACCTCGACGCCCGTCGTCTCTCCAGCCGTCTGCACGGGGTCAAGAAACTGCCGGAGGCTAAGCAGACTGCTGTGCTTGAGACCATTGCTGCTGATCTGGTCGCCGCCGAGGCGCGTTACCAGTCACGTCTGGCGGGTGTGCCCAAGGTCACCTATCCAGCCAACCTGCCGGTCAGTCAGAAGCAGGGGGAGATCGCCAAAGCGATCAGTGAACATCAGGTGGTGATCATCGCCGGGGAAACCGGTTCGGGCAAAACCACCCAGATCCCCAAGATTTGTCTGGCCCTCGGGCGCGGGGTGAAGGGCTTTATCGGCCACACTCAGCCGCGCCGCCTGGCGGCCCGAACCGTGGCTGCTCGTATTGCCGAGGAGATGGAGTCCGAGCTGGGTCAATACGTGGGTTACAAGGTGCGCTTTACCGATCAGGTGAGCGAGCAGACCCACATCAAGCTGATGACAGACGGTATTTTGCTGGCAGAGATCCAGAATGACCGGATGCTCACCCAGTACGACACCATCATCATCGATGAAGCGCACGAGCGCAGCCTCAACATCGACTTCATTCTGGGTTACCTCAAGCAACTGCTGCCACGGCGCCCTGATCTCAAGGTGATCATCACCTCGGCCACTATCGATCCGCAGCGTTTCTCTCGCCATTTCAACAAGGCGCCGGTGATCGAGGTCTCCGGCAGGACCTATCCCGTTGATGTGCGTTATCGCCCCCTTGCCAGTGATAAAAGTGAAGGGTTGGAGGAGCGCGACGAGCTGCAGGGGATCTTCGACGCGGTAGAAGAGCTGGCCCGTGAAGGGCTGGGGGACATCCTGATCTTCATGAACGGTGAGCGGGAGATCCGTGATACCGCCGATGCCTTGCGCAAGCTCAATCTGCGCGACACCGAGGTGTTGCCGCTCTACGCCCGTCTCTCCAACGCCGAGCAGAACAAGGTGTTCCAGCAGCATGCCGGACGGCGTATCGTGCTCGCCACCAACGTGGCAGAGACCTCACTCACAGTGCCGGGCATCCGCTATGTCATCGATCCGGGTACTGCCCGGATCAGCCGTTACTCCTGGCGTACCAAGGTGCAGCGTCTGCCTATTGAGGCGGTCTCCCAGGCCAGTGCCAACCAGCGTAAAGGGCGTTGCGGCCGGGTGGCGGACGGTATCTGTATCCGGCTTTACTCGGAGGAGGATTTCAACGGCCGTCCGGCCTTTACCGATCCCGAGATCTTGCGTACCAACCTGGCGTCGGTCATCTTGCAGATGCTGGCGCTGGGGCTTGGCAATATGGAGGCCTTCCCCTTCGTTGAGCCACCCGAGTCGCGTCACATCAAAGATGGCCTGACGCTGCTCAAAGAGCTGGGGGCGGTACGTGAACTGCCCGCCCGTGAATCACAAGGGCAGGAGCTGGAAGCCAAACTGCAACTGACCGATACCGGTCGTCAGCTGTCGCGCATTCCCCTGGATCCCCGTCTGGCGAAGATGGTGATCACCGCAGCGCAAACCGGTTGTTTGAGTGAGGTGATGGTGATCACCGCCGGTCTCAGTATCCAGGACCCTCGCGAGCGGCCGATGGAGAAAAAGCAGGCCGCCGACGAGCAACACCGACGGTTTGAAGACAAAGACTCGGATTTTCTCGCCTTCGTCAATCTGTGGAACTACCTCAAAGAGCAGCAGGATCTGCTGGGCAGCAACCCGTTCCGTCGCATGTGCCAGAAGGAGTTTCTCTCCTCCCTGCGGGTTCGTGAATGGCAGGATATCCACTTCCAGTTGCGCCAGACGGTGAAAGAGCTCGGTTTTAAAGCCAACCATGAACCGGCAGACTTCAAGACGGTGCACTGCGCGCTGTTGACCGGGTTGCTCAGCCATATCGGCAACAAGGATCTGGAAAAACCGGAGTTTCTCGGCGCGCGCAACGGCCGTTTCCACCTCTTTCCAGCTTCTGGTCTGTTCAAGAAGCCGCCCAAGTGGGTGATGGCCGCCGAGCTTGTAGAGACCTCACGGCTCTACGCCCGGGTCAACGCCAAGATCGAACCCGAATGGGTGGAGCCGCTGGCGGCGCATCTCATCAAGCTGCACCACAGCGACCCGCACTGGTCGAAGAAAAATGGCGCCGTGATGGCCAAAGAGAAGGTCACCCTCTATGGTCTGACCCTGGTCAATGAGCGGACCATCAACTTCAGCACCCTGGATCCGGCCCTGTGCCGTGAGCTGTTTATCCGCCGCGCGCTGGTGGAGGGGGATTTCGAGACCCGTCACCGTTTCTTTGGCGAAAACCGCAAGCTGCTGGCCGAGGTGGAGGCGCTGGAGCACAAATCCCGTCGCCGCGACATTCTGGTGGATGATGAGGACCTGTTCCGCTTCTACGATGCCCGTCTGCCGGAGGAGGTGATATCAAGCCGCCACTTCGACAAATGGTGGAAGGAGGCCCACAAGCAGGATCCCGAGCTGCTCAACTTCGAGAAAGAGATGTTGATGAAGGGCGATGCGGCCCACATCAGTGATCTTGATTATCCCAACTTCTGGCAGCAGGGGCGGCTCAAGCTCAAGTTGAGCTATCAGTTTGAACCGGGGGAGGCGGCCGATGGCGTTACCCTGCATATTCCATTGCCGCTACTGAATCAGGTAGACGTGCAAGGGTTTGAGTGGCTGATCCCCGGGCTGCGCCATGAGCTGTTGGTCGCGCTAATCAAGTCGATGCCAAAGCCGATGCGCAAAAACTTCGTACCAGCGCCCAACTATGCCGATGCGCTGCTGGCCAGCCTTAATCCCGAGCAGGGGCCGCTGTTGGACGAGATGGAGCGCCAATTGCGGCGAATGACCGGTGTCACCGTGCCTCGCGAGTCGTGGGACTGGAATGCGGTGCCCGATCACCTGAAGCTCACCTTCCGGGTGGTGGATGACAAGCACAAGCAGGTGGCGGAAGGGAAAGATCTGGACGCGCTGAAGGAATCCCTGCGTGGCAAGGTGCAGGAGACCCTGTCGCAAGTGGCGGATGACGATATCGAGCAATCCGGCCTGACCCTGTGGAGCTTTGGCGAGTTGCCGCAGGAGTACAGCCAGAAGCGGGGCGGTTTCGAAGTGAAGGCTTATCCGGCGCTGGTGGATGAGAAAGACTCGGTCTCCATCCAGCTGGTGGAAAGTCCGGTGGCCCAGCAGCAACTGATGTGGGCGGGTCAGCGCCGGCTGGTGCTGCTTAACGTGCCTTCTCCCATCAAGTACCTGCAAGAAAAGCTGCCTAACAAGGCCAAGCTGGGTCTCTACTTCAACCCGTTTGGCAAGGTGGCTGAGCTGATCGATGACTGCATCGCCTGCGGTTGTGACAAGTTGATCGCCCAGCATGGTGGATTGGCATGGGATGAGGCCGGTTTTGAGGGGCTCAAAGAGTTTGTCCGAGCCGAGCTCAACGATGCCGTGGTGGAGGTGGCCAAGCAGGTAGAGGCAGTGCTGACCCTCTCCCATGAGATCAAGAAGCGGCTCAAGGGCAAGATGCAGCTCGATACCGCGTTTGCCATGTCAGATATTCAGCTCCAGCTCGACAAACTGATCCATAAAGGCTTTGTGACCGAGACCGGCTGGCAGCGGCTGCCGGACTTGCTGCGTTACTTGCGCGCCATCGAGCGCAGGATGGAAAAGTTGGCCATCGATCCCAACCGGGATCGGGTCTACATGCTCAAGGTGCAGAGCGTGGAAAGCGATTACAAGGGGCTGCTGGCCAAGATCCCCAAATCCCAGCTGGTACCGACCGAGGTGGCCAATATCCGCTGGATGATCGAGGAGCTGCGGGTGTCATTTTTTGCCCAGAATCTGGGGACCCCCTATCCGGTTTCAGATAAACGGGTGCTTAACGCCATTGCGCAGTGCTAAGCTGCTATCTGTCTGTTTTAACAGCGTGATATAGAGAATGAGAAGGGGCTGCTGTGTGGCGGCTCCCTTCCTCTGGGGATCAGGAGGCAAGGATGCTGGGGATCTGGTTAGGTGTCGCGCAGGTGATGATCAGCGGCTATCAACCCATTGCGGAACACACATGGGTGCAATTAAACCCGGAATACTACCCATTGGCGCGTACCCCGCCTGCGATGTTTGTTGCCTGGCGCGGCAATCAGTTTCCGCCTTTGGCTCAAAAGCAGAAACAAGGTCGCTGGCAGATCCTGTTTCCTGCCAGATTAGTGCCCCCCTTTGATCTGTTCGAGGGGGAGGCGCAGCTTTCCAAAACCTATCTGGCAAGGTTGCAGCGTATCGATGAGATGGCCTATGGGGTCGCGCCCGGCCAGGCCGTTGCCATGATGCGGCAGGGGAGCCGTTCGCCGGTTGATGTTGATACTGCGCAGTCTGTGGCCCCTTTTATCGCCGAGTTTCATATCCCCCAAGGGGCGTTTGGCGGCATTGATATTCCCATTCCTGCTGACAACAGCGAACCCCTGCTGGCAATGCTTGGGCTGACGCCGCGAGCAGCGGGAATGCTGTCCACCAGCGGGATGAAGCCTGCCGACATGACGCTGGCCAGTCCCGTGGCTGAGTCATCAGTAACCAGCGATACCATGCTCACCCTCTCTGCTCCGGCAGCGGGTATGCAGCATACGGTGTGCCATCAGGTCGCCGCGGGCGAGACCCTGTGGCGCATTGCCAACCAGTTATCCAGTGCCCAAGGGGCGGATACCTATAGCTATTTGCTGGCGCTGGTAGCCGAAAATCAGGGGCAGCTCGGTAACAGCATCCATGTCAGGACGGGGGATGGACTTTATTGCCCTCGCGCCGAGACACTGGCGCAGTTTGATGCCTTGAGTCCGGCCCAGCGCCAGCAGCAATTTGCCCGCCTGGAGCAGGGGCAGCGGAGGTAAGGGGCATCTACCTTGTATCCCTATTTAGCCCGTGGTAGTATTCGCGCTCGTTTTGCGAGGTGTTGACCGGTCGCAGTCAACACCATAAATTCATCTTAAAAGAGATACACACTATGTCTTTCGTATTCCAAGCTGAAGTCCGTACTGACCTGGGGAAAGGTGCGAGCCGCCGCCTGCGTCACGCTGACCAAGTTCCTGCCATCATCTATGGTGCTGGTAAAGAAGCTCTGTCCATCGCTGTTGACCACAAGAAAATTGTTCTGGCTCAAGAGAAGCCGGAATTCTATGAGTCTGTACTGACCATGGTTATCAATGGCGAAGAAGTTAACGTAAAAGTGAAAGCTATCCAGCGTCACCCGGTACGTTACAAGCTGGTTCACCTGGACTTCGTTCGCGTTTAATCGCGAGCTATTCAGTTGAAGAAAAAGCCACTCTCAGGAGTGGCTTTTTGCTATCTGGTATTTCATAAAGCCAGCTAACAGCGACCCGAAGCATGAGATGCCGGGCGGTGCTAGTTGATCCTGGCTATCTCAATTGACAGAGTGCTTGCTGGCAACGCTGTTCGGCAGCATCCAGCTCCAGCAGTACCATCCTGATATCTTCCATCTGCTGTTGCAGCGTCTCCCGCTTCTCTGCGACCAGCCCCAGCATGGTCTGCAGCTGGCTGCGGCTGCTCTTGTCGGCATCGTAGAGATCAAACAATTCGCGGATCTCCGCCAGACTGAAACCAAGCCGTTTGCCACGCAAGGTGAGCTTGAGGCGTACCCGATCCTGCTTGCTGTAGATCCGGGTCTGGCCCTCTCTGCCTGGATCCAGTAGCCCCTGATCTTCATAGAAGCGAATGCTGCGCGTTGTAATATCAAATTCCCGGGCCAGCTCACTGATGCTGTAGCGCCGTTTATCATCCTTGCTTTTGTTCATACAGGCTTCTTGGCGAACGTTCCTGATGGGCACCTTACCTAAACGTAAACGGCACTGCAACTCTTGTTCCATCGCGCCAGACAGCCTATGTTATGGCCATGTAACAAGGAAGGAGCAGCAGATGGATATTGTGATTGTGGCGGCAAAGCGTACCCCCATGGGGGCATTTCAGGGGGCCTTGGCAGCGATGACGGCCCCTGAGCTGGGGGCCTGCGCCATTGCGGCAGCACTGACTCAAAGCGGGCTTGATCCTGCGCAGATCGATGAAGGGTTCATGGGTAACGTGCTGGCTGCAGGGATGGGCCAAGCACCAGCCAGACAGGCGCTGTTGAAGGCAGGGCTGCCTGCTAGTGTACCCGCCACCACGGTCAACAAGGTGTGCGGTTCCGGCATGAAGGCGGTGATGCTGGCGGCAGATTCCATTCGCCTGGGAGATAACCGGGTGGTGGTGGCGGGCGGAATGGAGAGCATGAGCCGCGCCCCCTATTTGCTGGAGAATGCCCGCAGCGGCTTTCGGATGGGTCATCAACAGGTGCTGGACCACCTCTTTCTTGATGGCTTGCAGGATGCCTATGATGGCCAGCTGATGGGCGTGCATGCCCAGCACAGTGCGGATCATGCCGGGCTAACCCGCAGCGCCATGGATGCGTTTGCTCTGGCATCATTGCAACGGGCTCGTCAGGCGCAGCAAGCGGGCTCTTTTGCCATGGAGCTAGCGCCATGTTATCGCGATGGCCAGCTGTTGCTGGCCGAAGATGAACAGCCGGGCAAGGGGCGACCGGATAAAATACCTACCCTGAAACCTGCGTTTGGCAAGGGCGGAACCATCACAGCTGCCAATTCGAGCTCAATCTCGGATGGCGCGGCGGCGCTGATCTTGATGGATGGCGCCACCGCGCGCGCGTGGCAGATACCGGTGCTGGCACGGATTGTCGGTTATCAGAGCCATGCGGCGTTGCCCGCCGAGTTTACCTCTGCACCTATCGGCGCAATATCACGCTTGCTTGAACGGTTGGCCTGGTCGGTGGACGAGGTGGATCTGTTCGAGATCAACGAGGCCTTTGCCATGGTCACCATGCTGGCCATGAGCGGTTGTGGCATTCCTCATCACAAGGTCAATGTGCATGGCGGGGCTTGTGCGCTGGGGCATCCGCTGGGAGCGAGCGGCGCGCGTATTCTGGTGACGCTGATCACTGCGTTGAGACAAGGGGGCTTGCGTCGGGGGGTGGCTACCCTCTGTATCGGTGGCGGAGAGGCGACCGCCATCGCGGTTGAAGTCATTTAACCGGGGCAGTCATCGCTTGCCACTGTTCATTGACCCAGGCGGTTGCCGTCAGGTAGAGGTGACTCACCTTGTCCTCATTGAGCCCTAACTGTGCTGTCTTGGCGGTGATCCGCGACCAGTTGGCATTTTCATAATCTTCACAAAACGCCAGATAAAAACCGAGGTTGCCTTGGCGTTTCAGCAACGCCAGCCGGATATCTTCGACTAAGGGGATCGTCCCCAGTAGTTTGTCCATGGGTTGTTCCATCAACACATCCAGCAAAGAGAAAAGGCCGGTAATAAAGGCTTGTTGTGACTGCTGGGCCGGGGCATGGGCATGGGCGAGCAGCTCGCAGAAACGTGCTCTGATCAGCGACATCTGGTAGAGCTCGGCGCTCTTGCCCTTACCTGCACTGGTGGTGGCGATCAGCGAAACAAAACGTTTTAGCTGGGTATCACCGAGGTAGATGGCTGCCTGGCGAAACGAGGAGATAGGGTTGCTCTGCCCTTTGAGGTGGTTGACGTAGCGTAGCAGCTTGAGGGAGAGGGACACATCCTGGCTCAATAACTGTTCAATCCGGTTAAAGTCCGGATCGGCTTCGTTGACCACATTGAGCAACTGCATCACCACGACCTGGGCTGGTGCCATGGTGGCCTGCTTGACCATCTCTGGGCGACTAAAGAAAAAGCCCTGGAACAGCTGGATCCCCATGCTTTTGACCCGTTCGAACTCGGCCTTGTCCTCCACTTTTTCTGCCAGATAGGTTAATCCAAGTGATGTATGACGTTGGATAAACACCTTGATCAGCAGCAACGACGTGGCACGCAAATCAAACTTGATGATATGGATAAAGGGGAGAAAACGCTCCCAATCCGGCGACATGGTGAAGTCATCGAGCGCCAGCTGATAACCCAGTTTGTGCAGCTGTTTCACCTTTTCCAGCAACGCATCATCCGGCTGCGAGTCTTCCAGAATTTCGATCACGACTTTTTCGGGCGGCAGGCACTCTGCCAAGCCCTCCAACAGCAGTGAGTGAGGGAAGTTGATAAAGCAGGGCAGGCCACCCAGCAGCTGATCGATGTTCTGTTGCAGGAATTGTTCGACCACCAGACGCGAAGTAGCCTGCTGGGAGGAGATACCAGGGAAGACGTTATTCAAACTATCGCGAAAGAGCAGCTCATAGGCATAGGTATTGAGGTCTCTATCGAGGATTGGCTGTCTTGCTACGTAGGAATACATGCCTTGCTCCAGTATGGGTACTGGGTTGAGTTTATGGTGTAGCAGAACACTATGCCAGTGCTCACCATATGGAGTAAGGCAATAATTGGCATAGTGTTTTTCTGCAGGGAAGGAATTTAGAAGAGATAGCTCAATTGTGCACCAGCCAGCCAGGCGTCCCCTTCGGAAGTGCCCTGGAAGGTGGAGGTCGTCTGCGGATTACCCGGTTGCAGCTCCATTTTTTCAGTGACATCCACCTTTTTGCCATCGATCAGGGTCAGCCCCAGATCCACGGTCAGGTTGGGTGTGAACTGATACCCCATCCCCAGGCTGTACCAGAGCCGATCGGCATCAGGTATGGAGATAGTACGACGATCGGCTGGCACCGGACTTGCGTCATAGGCCACACCGGATCGCAGTTGCCACTTGGGTGTGACCTGATAGGTCATACCGACGGCATAGCGCCAACTGTCTTCCCAGTGCTCATCCTTGATGTGCATTGAGCCTTGGTGATCTAGGTCTGCTTCCAATTGCACAAATTTACTCCAGTTGGTCCAGTTCAGGCTGCCATGGAGTGCGAGTTTGTCGGTCAACTGATGGAAGACCGCCAATTCAGAGGTTGCTGGCAATGGTAAATCAAGGCGTCCTGTATCCTCGTATGGGGTCAAGCCGTTTGCTCCTTGAGCATTACCTTCCAGCGTCAGTGTTGTATCGTGGCGATACGACAGACCTACCCGTGTATTTTGCGACGGAGTTAGCAGCACCCCAGCGTTCCAGCCTAAAGCCCATCCATCGCCTTCCAGATGTTTCACTATCTTATGTTTGCCGACATTAAATACACCGCCGACTTCGCCTTCGCCCTGAATGGCCGAAATTCCGGCCCCCACCGACCACATCTCATTGATCCGATAAGCGAGTGAGGTACCCAGATCCATGGTCTTGATATCGGAGACATTGCCAAAGTGGCCGGCGCTGTAGTTATCCGGCATCTTGACGCCAAGACCGTAGTAAGAGGTAGCCGAGAAGCCGAGGCGCCACTGCTCATTGAGTGGAATGATGAGATAGGCGTTGGGTACCCAGGCTGCTGCCGCGATGTCGTGAGCTGTAGCATCAGCATGAGTCAGTAAACCGGTCGTTTTTCCTTCGATATTGACGTCTGGGCTGACATAGATGGCACCGCCAGATAGCGCCATCTGATCGAAGCGGGTCATGGCAGCCGCATTGCGGGAGAGCACACTGGCGTTATCCGCGATGGCGCCCTCACCGGCAAAGGCGCGCCCCAGACCTGTAGCGGACTGTTCAGCCAGCTGGAACCCGGCGGCATGGGTCTGGCCCGCGATCACCAGCAGGGCGATTGCGGACGGTTTGATGATGGGATGCATGGCAAAATCCTTGCTGTTACCCGAAGGTTCAATAGGTCATATGAATGGAGGCGGGATTTTATATGGTATGACCAGTAAGGCAACGGTAATGGCCGGTATCTAGGTAAAACAAGATTTAATGCTGGGATGAGGCACTCTAATAGATTGATTGGAAAAGAAAAATAGACACGTGTGTGCTACATGTGTGCGCTGAAATGGGTTTTTCGGATAAAAAAAGAGCGCCTGGCGGCGCTCTTTCCATTCTATCAATAATCAGAACTTCATGTTGAAGCCAACAGAAGCCAGGAATGCATCGCCATGGGAAGTACCGACCCAATGCGGGTTTGTTGGGCTTGCAGGGCCATGAGTAACAAGACCTTCATCAACGTCAACTTTCTTGCCATCGATATAGGTCAGGCCGAAGTCCAAGCTCATATCCGGGTTGAAGTGGTAAGTTGTACCGGCGCTATACCAGATACGATCAGAGTCAGGAATGCTCAAGCTGCGATATTCAGCTTCGATCGGGGTCTTGTCATAAGCAAAGCCCAAACGCGCTTCCCAGGCAGGGTTGATGTACCAAGTACCGCCGATGGCATAACGAGTAGAGTCTTTGAATTTCTCATCCTTTTGCAGACATATACCATCTTTGCATTGAGAACTGGTTGCCTTCAGTTCTTCAAATGCACTCCAATCGGTCCAGTTGACGGAGTAGTGAACGGCAAACTGCTGGTTTAGACGGTGATAACCGGCAAACTCGGCTTGAGCAGGCAAATCAAGCTTCAGATTGCCGTCAACGGTTTTGTAACCCGATCTAGTGCCATTAAAATCACCATCGAAACTGAGGTCTACTTGGGAGCGGTAGGTCAGCGCAAAGCGATGATTTTCATTAACTTCATAGAGAGTACCAACGTTCCAGCCAAAGCCCCATGTATCACCTTTAAGACTTGAAATATTTTTATCTGCACTATGAGGAATGCCTGTTCCGCCCTGACTCCTCGGGCGAGACAGGGCAGGAGCCAAGACTCCGGCATAACGATTTAATTCGGCGGAACCGTAAACGGCATTAATACCCGCGCCGATACTGAATTGCTCATTGATTCGATATGCAATGTTGGGGTTGATATTCAAAGTAATGAGGGAGGTATCACCTGCCCCTGCACCAGCCGCGAAACTCTTGTCGTATTCAGTAGACAAACCGTAGTTGGAGAAGAGGCCGATACCCCAAGCCCACTGGTCATTTAGTGGTTGAATAAAGTAAGAGGCGGGAACAAAGGCTGCGGGAGCAATGCCAGATGCGCTGGCAGGAACGACACCGGCGACTTTGCCATCCACATCCACATCCGGCTTGATATAGGTGCCGGAGACGGAGACCGCCATCTTGTCGAAGGTGGTCATGGCTGCCGGGTTACGGGCCAGCACGGAGGCGTTATCGGCGATGGCTGCTTCGCCTGCATAGGCGCGACCCAGACCGGAGGCTGAGTGCTCGTTCAACTGGAATGCCGCAGCATGGACTTGACCGGTGGCCAGTGCGATGGTGGCGGCAATCAGGCTCTTCTTGAAAATAGTTGTCGTCATGGAGTTCTCTCTTGTAGGCAGATTTTTTTGCCAATGAAGGCTGCACGTCCGGTGCAGATCACGGCAAAATCCGTTTTTATTTCAGCTTCTTCTTGTCAATTCTGGTTCGATTCTATGGATCTGGTAGGAGGTAAGAAATCAGACCAGTGACAGCAGAATACATAAAAGTGACTACTGTGTTAATCATTTGTTTTAACTTGCTGTTTAATTCATCACTTTCAAGGGGTAACGCCGGATTATTGACCGAGATAACCGATCCCGGTCACAAAAATAATTTTACTGATTTTTCGGAATTTTGAGGCAAATCAGCGGTAAAGAGGCGCAAGGGGATAGAACAGGCAGCGGCTTACCACCGCCACCTGTCATTCAGGGGCTGTCAAGCTTTGTTAAATGGCCCAGTGCAAGCGCGACTGCAGGGCCGTGGCAACAGGGTCGAGTGGCTCCTTCATCTCGCCAATCAGCACCATGTTGGCCCCTTTGAGTTGGACTATTTCCCCTTTGAGGATGCCATCTTCAAAGCTGGCCTGTTGCAGGGTGAGGGGGACATGTTTGGGCACCAAAAACAGGGTGATGGGTCCCATCTTCCCCTGGATCACCATGTGTAAGGCCGGCCCCTGGTAAAACGAGCAGTGATTGGCATAGGTGACGTTAAGTCCATTCATCCCGCTCAGGGTTGCCCCGTATTTTTCCATCTTGCTGTTGATGCTGTGCAAGTTGACCCTCTCATCCGTTCCCTGGATAAAGGGCGCTTCGTCATAGACATGGGCCATCGCCACTTGGGCGAGGGAGCTGGCGGTGGGGGTCGCTTCTGGCAGGCTGATCCAGCGAGTGCTCATCCCCAACAAGAAGGCCACCGATGCAGCCATGGCGATCTGGCGCCAAGGGGACTGTGTCCGATCGCTGGCTAATGTGGTGGCGCTGTTGAGGGGATGAATATTGTCATCGGGCATATCTTGCAACATGGCTTGTTTGAGCAGGATCCGCTCGGCCAGTCCAGCGGGGACGTCTACCTGCATGGCGCGCTTGAGGGTTCTGTCAAACTGCTTCATCTCGTCGAGGTAGTGGCGATTGGCCTGGCTGGCATCGGCAGTCTCGAGAAAGTCGGGCTGTTGATCGTTGGGCTGGATCATGGCGTTGCGGCGAAATTCGAGTTCATCCATGTCCGTGTCCTCTTGCTTGGTTTTTCTGTTCCATCGCCTCTTTGATCTGGTTGCGGGCGCGAAACAGTCGGGTCATGACAGTGTTTTTGTTCAGGCCGAGCATCTTGGCTATCTCCTCACCACTGAATCCCCCTACGACTTGCAGCAGGAGTGGTTCTTGATACTCCTCTGGCAGGCGGGTGATGTGACGGCGCAGCCATTCGTTTTCCATCTCTTGCTCGCTGTGTAAGGCGTCAGGATCACTTTGCGGGAAATCATCGAGATCGACCACATCGAACTGCTTGCGTTCAAAGCGGCGGGCGTTCTCCCGTCTGAGGATGGTTATCAGCCACCCCTTGGCTGCTTTGTCATCCTGCAGGGTGTCGATCGCCTTCCAGGCACGCAGAAAGGTCTCTTGTACCAGATCTTCCGCCACGTTGGGATCACGGGTCAGCCAGTAGCCATACCGGTAGAGATCCCCGTGCAGCGCATGGACCAGTGCTTCAAATTTGGTTTGTTTGTCAGCCATAGGAGTAGAGACCGGCGCAGTGGCCGGATCATTTCCACCCATATGCTGTTGAGCGCGTTTTTTGCTAAAAAACAGCAGAGCCATGGGGCAATCCTTGTCAAGAGGCTAGTCGCAGGGACATTGTTTCAGGCGAGCCAACAGGTAAATCAGCTGTGAAATGGCCATCGTTTCATGGGGTGTCAGGGCACGCGCAAGGGGGCGCCACTGCAGGGATTGGCCAGCTGCCGGGGGGGCAAAGCAGGCTCGTTCGAGCTCATTTAGCGCGTCACGGATCTGATTATGCCCAGCGCCGGGCAACTGGCTTAATTGATAATAGGGAACCTGCCAGCGCAAGGCAGCCCAGTGGATCAGCGCCTTGCGGCTCGCCTCTGGTTGATGCCGGGCCAATGCCCGTTGAAGTCGAGAGAAGGCGCACCAGCGTGGCCCGTGGCGCTGCACGGCACGAAGGGCTAGCGCGAGCAGCACCCACCAGAGGCTCTCTGGCCTTGGCATCTGTGGCGGCTGACTCTCTGGTTGTGGGCGAGCCGTCGCGAGGACAGTCAGGTCGATAGCGGGCAGACTGGCTTGCTCAATCCGGCCACTTTGGGTGCTGAACCAGGGCACCGCAATGGGGGGGAGCTGATACTTGCCGCTGTTCTCTGCGACCAGGGTTTGTCGCCACTCCCGTTCAAACAGCAGTGTTCCCTCGCGATAGCGTTCCTGTTGCTGCTCGCCATCAGGATGGGCTTGCACCCCGGTTGGCAGCTGATGCGCCATCAGCCGGGCAAGCTGGAGTTGGCTGCCATCGCCATTTTCCATGGTCAGGGTCAGGATCCGGATCAGCGGTTCCCCCACCTCTGTGGCGGTGCCGGGTTCCAGTCGTTGTGTCAGGGTGAGGCGGGATGCCACCGCAGTGGCGGGGGCCTTGTCTACCCGTATCGCAAGAGGGGCCGCCCTGGCTGAGAGTCGCTGTGGGTTGCTCCCTTGCTGTATCAACTGGCCTTGCAAGCGGGGGGAGTCGATATGCCAGAGCCCTGGTGCTTTTGCCTGGATCAGCCAGCTGCGGGTCAGTCGGCCGGGCAGCCCAGCTTGTGCAGGGGCGATCCACTCATCACTGCCGAGGCGGCGGATGGTGAAGTGGGTTGAGCTCAGCTCGCTCAGTCCCGGGTTTTGCATGCTGGTGGGCAGCCAGAGGGTCAGGCGGTAGATCACTGGCTGGCCGGGATAGAGCGGGCCCTGATGATCAAGGCTTGCCTGCATCTCGAGGGGCGAGGGGGCTGCGGGCTGCGGCAGCGCTGCTGTTTTCGCCTCTCTCAATGGCAGGGTGAGCGAGGGAGTGAACTCATTTCCCAGTTTGAGCGGGGCAATCACCACCTCTGTATTTGCGGGTGAATTGCTCTGGTGCAGCGGGATCTGCCAGCGAGTCAGTTGTTGTACCGGGGTGGTGACCCGGCTCATGGTCACTCTGCCCACCGCAAACTGGCGCAGCAAGGGGGTGATCTCCAGCTCGCTGCTCTGGCGCTCGCCATCCGCTTCGATGATCAGCAGCCAATCGCTGGGATCGGCACCCGGCAGCAGCTCTGCGCGGGGCGGCAAGGCCCAGCCAAGCGGACTCGCCAGTGCGAGCAACAGTCCCCATCCTGCTCGCGTCACCAGGGCTCCTCCACCTTGATCAGGTCCCGGCGCAGTGCCTCTTTGCGCAGTCGCTGTTCCAGCAGCAACACCGGGGGAGAGGGTGGCAGGGGCATTGCCGTCGCCTGCTGATCAGCCGCTGGTTCGGGTTGTTTGCTGTTGTTGGGGTCGGGGGCCGCCGCCGCGCCGCCTTGTAACAGCGAGAGGTTATAGAGCGCATCTTCATGGCCAGGTTCCAGCGCCAGGGCCGCCAGATAGGCCTCTTTGGCGGGGGCAAACTCACCCAGTTGCAGCAGGGCGTTGCCGCGGTTGTAGTGGGCGGTGGCGCTCGCGGCTTCTTGATAGGCCGCAATGGCTTGCCGATAGGCACCGGCCCGATACCAAGCGTTGCCGCGCCAGATCGGATCATTGAAGGTGCGGGCGGCCTGTTGAAATTCCCCCTGTTGATAAGCCTGCATGGCGCGCAGCTCCATCCCATCTGCTGCTTGCAGATCCTGAGGGACGAGCAGCGGTAGTACCATGATCAGCGCCACCATCAGCCGGGCGCCGACTCTGGCCAGCAAGGCCAGCGGTAACAAGGGGATCAGCAGCCAGGGGCCCAAATCGAGTGGCGCCGGGGTGAGGGCCGAGCTAGTGGCGGGCAGCGGCGCAAAGCGCGGCGCGTCGCTGCCAAGCCACTGCAGCTCACCGCCGAGGCGATTGGCCAGCGCGGCCATGGCCTGACTATCGGGGGCAGGCAGTTGTGCCGGCATGCGGGTAGCAAAACCCAGCTCATTGGCAGCAATGGCGGGCATGGAGGCCGCTTGGCCGCTGCTGGCGAGCAGGATATCGAGGCGAGCCGGTTGGGTGTCGCGGCAAAGCAGGCGCTGCTGGCAAGGCCACAAGGCGCTAATTTGTTCCATCTGGTTCGTGGTGAGGTCGTCGGTGATCAGCAGCAGACGAGCCTGCTCACCGGGGGCAAGTTGTTGCATGGCAAGTTCAATGGCCCGTGCCGGGTTGCTGCCCTGCAGCGGCATGATATCGGGGCGCAAGTCGGGCAGCAGTAACGCGAGGGCCTGATGATCCCGGGTGGGCGGCATGGCGAGGTAGGCATCACCGGCGTAGAGGATCAGCGCGATGCGCTCGCCCTCGGCGTGGCTGAGCAGTTGCTGCAACTGCCATCTGATCCGGGTTGCCCGATCCGGTTTGAGGTCGGTTGCGGTCATCGATCGTGACAAGTCCAGCAGCCAGATATCAAGCGGTGCCGCAGGCTGCTGTTGCAGCTCACTGCGCAGTGCCGGTCCGCTCAGGGCCAAAATGATCGGCAGTGTCGCCAGCCAGAGCCAGAGCCAGGGGCGCTCGGAACGGGATGATGGCAGCAGATAAGCGTGCATGGCTGGCGCGAGCAGCGGGGGCTGGCGACGACGGCGCCACCCTTGCCAGATCCAAGGGATGAGAGCGATCAGCCACAGGGGGCGCAGCAAGATCAGCTCCATCTGCGCGCGCCTCGGGCAAGCCAGCTACGTACCTTGCGAAATTCCAGCCTGCCGCGTCCAGCAGGCAGAAGCAGCAAGCCACAAAGCAGTGCCAGCGGCCAGGGGTAGAGCTCGGTCACCGGTTGATAGTGGGCAATTGGCATGGGGGCAGGTTCAAGGGCATTGAGGGTCGCGTTGATGGTATCGAGATCGCTCTGGGTGCGAGCCCGAAAGTAATGCCCCTTGCCGATCTGCGCCAGCTCTTTAAGCAGCGGCTCGTCCAGCTCGCTGCTGGGATCGGCCTGACCGCTGCCCGCTTCATCGTAGGGTTGGATAAAGGTATCGGGATCGGCTCCGACCCCCAGCGTATAGATCCGTATTCCCTGCGCCGCGGCGAGTTTGGCCTCCTGCTGTGGGTCGGCATTGCCTGCAGTATTGCGGCCATCGGTCACCAGCAGCAGAGCTGTCGGGCGATTAGGGTCCCCATGCTGGCGTGCCAGCAAAATGGCCTCACCAAGGGCGGTGGTGCGGCCGACCAGATCAAAATCGAGCTCGTCGCTCAAGGTCAGCAGCGCCGGGATCTCTTGAGTAAGGGGAGAGAGCAGGTAGGCGTGATCGGCAAAAACGATGAGGCCAACCCTGTCTCCGGCCCGCTTGGCGATCAGCGCCTTGAGCTGCTGGCGCACCGCCGTTAGCCGCGCCTGCTGCTCGCCGCTGTCGAGCATATCCGGGGTGCGCATGCTGTCGGAGAGATCGACCGCGATCAGCAGATCCCGGCTCCCTTCATATCGGATCACCGGTTCACCCCATAACTGGGGGCGGCAGAGGGCGAGGATAAGGGCGCACCAGAGCAGCATGGCGCGCCAGAGCGGCAATCCGGCGTGGGGGCGAAGCAGAGCAAACCCGGGGTGAGCCAGATAACCACGGCGCAGGGGCGGTAAACCGAAGCGCACCAGCAAGGGCAGCACCAGCGCCAGCGCAAACCAGGGCCAGGCCAGGGTCATGAATGTCTCCGCGCGGCTTTACGCCCTGAGCGGGGAGAACACGGTAAGAAGAGGGTTTGACCCCAGCGGCGGTACTCTTGCCGCAGCTGTTCGCACTGCTCGCGGGTCGGGCTCTGGCTGCCATAGAGCCAACTGCTCCAGTGATGGGAGAACTGGCTGAAATCGCTGCCGCCGTGACGATCGACGAAGGCGAGCCACGCCTCTCCCTGCAACTGGCGCGCCTCGGGCCAGCGTTGCAGCGCTTCATGGCGCAGCGCCTCGTGTATGCGCGTCACCAGTAGCGCCGGATCACCCTCCAGCTGGCGGCACCAGCGGCGGTAACGTAGCAACCGCCGGGCAAACAGGGCGATCAGTAGCAGCAATAAACCTGTGATCAGTAGCCACAGTAACGCCTGTATTCTGGGGTCCAGACTCTGCTCAATCAGATCAGGCCCCGGGTGGATGTCTCGCATCAGGGCGGCCAACTGCGCGGTCATGGCCTCGGAGGTGGGACTGGCAGTGCCGAGATCTGTTGGCGCTATTACCCCTGATGACATAACCCCTCCTGCCACTGTTGTTGCAGCGTCTGGCTGTTATCGAGCAGATAGAGGCGCTGTACCAGCGGCAATAACTGCTGCTTGCCGTGGGCCAGCTGCTGCTCGGCGGCTTGCTGGTAGCGGCGGGAGAAACCGGCATGGCCCCCATCCAGCCAGCCCTGATAGTGCTGGGCTGGCCTATCGATGGTCACTGGCAGCTGGCCGTCAGGGGGCAGGGCGGCTTCGAGGGGATCGCGGATCTGCCAATAGTGGATATCGTGGCGCCGCGAGAGCAGCTGCAACTGCTGACAGAGCGCCGACTCGCAGGGTCTGTGGTCGGTGATGAGCGTCAGTTTGGCACCGTGGGGCAGCTTCACGCTGGCCAAGGTGTCGGCCAGTGAATGGGAGAGTACCCGCCGTGCCAGCCCTTGCTGGTAGTGGTGGCAGAGAGATTCTAGCAGGGGAAGTACGCTGCCGCGCTGGCTCTGGCGATGGGAAACAAGTCCGTGGCAGATCAGGGTGTTGTGCTGCTTCTCCCCTTGCCAGATCAGGGCCGCCGCCAGCTCGCAGGCGAGGCGCGCCTTGAGCTGCAGCGTGGAGCCGAAATACATGGCAGGAGAGAGATCGAGCAGCAGCCAGTGCGCTTGATCAAGCTCCTCGCTGTAGAGGCGGGTGTAGGGGCGACCGAGGCGCGCCGTGACCCGCCAGTCGATATGGCGTACCTCGTCACCAGCCTGATAGGCGCGCAGTTCCCGAAACGTGAGCCCAGGCGAGCGACCCGGTTTGCCGCGTTCGCTGCTGCTCAAACCTGTTTTCGGCCTGGCCCTGGCCTTGGCCCAGAGCCGGATATTGAGCAGCCGTGGCAGTGACAGATCTATGTCGGGATGCAGGCCGGGGTCTAGGGGCATGGCACCTGATCCAGCAGTTGGGCGATCAGGATATCGTTATCCAGATTGTCAGCCAGTGCCTGATAGCTGGGGATCAGGCGGTGGCGTAGCACCGGATAGGCCTGCAGCTGGATATCTTCCGGCAGCACATAGTCACGCCCCGCGAGCCAGGCACGGGCGCGGGCAGATCGGGCCAGCCCCAGTGTCGCTCTGGGGCTGGCGCCCACCGCAATCAGCGGCTCAAGGGCGGGGCACAGGCCGCTGCCCGGGCGGGTGGCGCAGACCAGCTCTACCAGATAGTGCTCCAGTCTGCTCTGCATGCTGACCGCTAGCACCTCACTGCGGGCACTTTGCAAGGTGGTCTGGCTCAGGGTCACCGGCGCAGCGCCAAGCTGCTCGCCGCTGGCGTTAAGCTGCAAGATGGCCAGCTCCATGGTGGGGCTGGGGTAATCCACTATCAGCTTGAGCAAAAAGCGGTCGAGCTGAGCCTCCGGCAGGGGATAGGTCCCCTCCTGTTCGATGGGGTTCTGGGTGGCGGCGACCATAAAGAGTGGCGGTAGCCGCCAGCTCTTTTTGCCCACAGTGATCTGATGTTCGGCCATGGCTTCCAGCAGGGCTGATTGCACCTTGGCGGGCGCCCGGTTGATCTCGTCTGCCAGCACCAGATGGTTGAACAGGGGGCCCGGCTGGAATACAAAACTGGCATCTTGCGGGTGAAACACTTCGCTGCCGGTGAGGTCGGCAGGGAGCAGATCGGGGGTAAACTGGATACGGGCGAAGCGCCCCTCAACGGCGCCAGCCAATGCCTTGACGGCGCGGGTTTTGGCAAGGCCGGGCGCCCCTTCGATTAATACATGTCCTTCACATAACAGGGCGATCAAGAGCCCTTCGATGAGCTCCTCCTGCCCCAGAATTTGACTGCCAAGATAGTCCCTAAGCGCGCTGAACTCGGCCGCTGCCATGCGATAAACCCGTTGTTTTTATGGAAGTTGATCTTTTTATACTCCAGTTGCTCCCCAAGGGCGAGTGAAGGGGCCTTGCTGCGCTTAATTTAGTTTCAATCAGCTGTATGAAACTTGTGAGTGGATTGTTAAGATGTGGCGCAATGAGGTCAGACCTCTACCTTTTTATCTTTGCGTTTAACCAAGGAGCCAGGATGAAACAGCCATTGAAACTGACGACTCGCCAGGGCGAACGGATTGCCGTCGTGGCGGGGCTGCGTACCCCTTTTGCCAAGCAGGCCACCGCCTTTCATGGCGTGCCTGCAGTCGATCTCGGCAAACTGGTGGTGAGCGAGCTGCTCGCCCGCACCGATCTCGACCCCGCCCTCATCGATCAGCTGGTGTTCGGTCAGGTGGTGCAGATGCCGGAAGCCCCCAACATTGCCCGCGAGATCGTGCTCGGCACTGGCATGAGCATTGCCACGGATGCCTATAGCGTCTCCCGCGCCTGCGCCACCAGTTTTCAGGCGGTGGCCAACGTCACTGAATCGATCATGGCTGGCACTGTGGATATCGCCATCGCTGGCGGTGCCGACTCCTCTTCTGTGCTGCCCATCGGCGTGAGTAAAAAGCTGGCTCGCACTCTGGTGGATCTCAACAAGGCACGCAATCTGCAACAGCGCTTCAATATTCTGCGGACATTGAGGATCAAGGATCTGCTGCCGGTGCCACCGGCGGTGGCGGAATACTCTACTGGCCTCTCCATGGGGCAGACCGCCGAGCAGATGGCCAAGAGCCACCATATCAGCCGTGAGGCACAAGATGCGCTGGCTCATCGCTCCCACACCCTGGCTGCAGAAGCGTGGGCGCAAGGCAAGCTCAGCGGCGAGGTGTTTACCGCCCATGTGCCCCCTTACAAGTCACCGCTGGAGCGGGACAACAATATCCGTGAAAGCTCCGATCTGGCGAGTTACGCCAAGCTCAAGCCGGTGTTTGACCGGGTCCATGGCACTGTCACTGCGGCCAACGCCACGCCGCTGACCGATGGCGCCGCCGCCGTGCTGCTGATGCGGGAAGGGCGGGCCAAAGAGCTGGGTCTCGAGCCGCTGGGCTATATCCGCAGTTTCGCTTTCTCGGCCATCGATGTGTGGCAAGACATGCTGATGGGCCCCTCCTATGCCACGCCGCTGGCGCTGGACAGAGCCGGGATCACGCTCAGCGATCTAACCTTGATCGACATGCATGAAGCCTTTGCCGCCCAGACCCTGGCCAACCTCAAGATGTTTGCCAGCCCCGAGTTTGCCCGTGACAAGCTGGGCCGTGATCAGGCCATCGGTGAAGTGGACATGGATAAATTTAACGTCCTCGGTGGCTCGCTGGCCTATGGCCACCCCTTTGCCGCGACCGGTGCGCGGATGATCACCCAGACCCTGCACGAGCTGCGTCGTCGCGGCGGGGGATTTGGGCTCAACACCGCCTGTGCGGCGGGTGGATTGGGCGTGGCTATGGTGTTGGAGGTTGAATGATGAGCGCTAAGACTTTTTCCCTGGATGTTCGCAAAGATGGTATCGGCATCCTCACCATGGATGTGCCGGGCGAGAGCATGAATACCCTCAAGGCTGCCTTTGTGGAGGAGATCCGCACCGTGCTGGCCGAGGTGAAGCGTAACAAGGATCTGATTGGGCTGGTGATCACCTCTGGCAAGAAGGACTCCTTCATCGCCGGCGCCGACATCACCATGCTGGCCGCCTGCACCAGTGCCAAGGATGCCGAGACCCTGTCGCGAGAAGGGCAGGAGATCTTTGCCGAGATCGAAGCACTGACCATTCCGGTGATCGCCGCCATCCACGGCCCTTGCCTCGGTGGCGGGTTGGAGCTGGCGCTGGCCTGTCATGGCCGGGTGGTGACGGATCACGGTAAAACTGTGTTGGGATTGCCGGAAGTCCAGCTTGGCCTGCTGCCAGGCTCGGGTGGTACCCAGCGCTTGCCGCGCCTCATTGGGGTGGCCAAGGCGCTGGATCTGATGCTGACCGGCAAGCAGGTGCGGGCCAAACAAGCTAAAAAGCTGGGGCTGGTGGACGATCTGGTACCGCCCTCCATCCTGCTGGATGCCGCCATCAAGCTGGCCAAAAAAGGCAAACCGCGTCATCAATTGAAGCGGGATCTGCAAGGCAAGGTGCTGGAGACCAACAAGTTGGGCCGCAAGGTGCTGTTCGATCAGGCCAGCAAAGGGGTGAAAGCCAAGACCCGTGGTAACTATCCTGCGCCAGAGCGGATCCTCGAGGTAGTGCGGATCGGCGTGGAGGAGGGGATGAAGGCCGGTCTTGCCGCCGAATCCCGTCACTTTGGCGAGTTGGTGATGACGGCGGAATCTGCCGCTCTGCGCTCCATCTTCTTTGCCACTACCGAGATGAAGAAAGAGGTCACTTATCAAGGGGCCGAGCCGCGCAAGGTGGCCCATGCCGCCGTATTGGGCGGTGGTCTGATGGGCGGCGGCATTGCGTTTGTCACCGCCACCAAGGCGGGCGTGCCGGTGCGGATCAAGGATGTGGCAAGCACCGGTATCGGCAATGCCATGCGCTACAGCTACGACATTCTGGCCAAGAAGCTCAAGCGTCGCCAACTACTGCGCAGCGAGCTGGAAAAACAGATGAGCCTGCTGACCGGTACCGTCGACTACTCCGGTTTTCATCGGATCGACATGGTGGTGGAGGCGGTATTTGAAGATCTCGCGCTCAAGCACCAGATGGTGAAGGATGTGGAGCGCGAGTGCGGTGAGCACACAGTGTTTGCCTCTAACACCTCTTCTCTGCCCATCAACCAGATTGCGGCAGAGGCGGCGCACCCGGAGCGAGTCGTGGGGCTGCACTACTTCAGCCCGGTGGACAAGATGCCGCTGGCGGAGATCATCCCCCACGCCGGCACCAGTGCCGAGACGGTCGCTACCACCCTGGCTTTTGCCCGTGCTCAGGGCAAGACGCCCATTGTGGTGAAAGACGAAGCCGGTTTCTACGTCAACCGCATCCTCGCCCCTTACATGAACGAAGCGGCGCGACTGGTGCTGGAAGGGGAGCCGGTGGAGGTGCTGGACAGCGCGTTGCTGGACTTCGGCTTCCCGGTTGGCCCCATCACCCTGCTCGATGAGGTGGGGATCGATGTGGGTGCCAAGATCTCCCCCATCCTCGAGCAAGAGCTGGGCGGCGAGCAGTTCCAGGCGCCCAAGGCGTTCGACAAGCTGCTGCAAAACGATCGCAAGGGCCGCAAGAACGGCAAGGGCTTCTACCTCTACGGCAAGGCGGCCCCGCGTAATCGCTTGACCGGTAAAGAGGGCAAGAAGAAGGTGGACGAGAGCGTCTATGGCGTGCTAGGGATCAAACCTTCAGCCAAGCTTGCCCGCCAAGAAATCGCCGAGCGCTGCGTGCTGTTGATGCTCAACGAAGCCGCCATGGCGCTGGATAGCGGTGTGGTAGCCTCGGCCCGTGATGGCGATATCGGTGCCATCTTCGGCATCGGTTTCCCGCCGTTCCTCGGCGGCCCGTTCCGCTATATGGACAAGCTCGGGATCGATCATCTGGTTGGTCGTCTTGAGTATTACCAGAAGCGTCACGGCGACCGGTTCGCCCCCTGTGCCCGCCTCAAGGCGATGGCGGCAGAGCAGCAGACCTTCTACTGATAACCGTGGCAGATTGACCGCAAGACAAAGAGGCCCGTACCACAGTGCGGGCCTCTTTCTATTGCATGTGTGGTGTCTGCGGCCGTGATCTGAGCAGAGAAAACACGCAAGGTGGTTGAGAGCAGATAAAAAAACGGCCCACCGAAGTGAGCCGTAGAGAGATCTGGTAACCGGTCAGATCCCCGGTTTTCGCTCCGGGCAGCGGCCGATGATGTCTGCTGGCAGATCGCCGTTATCCTGCTCCAGCACCACGTCGAACCCCCACAGTTGATGCAGGTGCTTGAGCACCTCATGGCGCGAGTCGCCAAGGGGGATGCGGTTGTGTGGCACGTAGCGCAGGGTGAGGGAGCGATCCCCCTTCACTGCCACGTTGTAGACCTGAATATTGGGCTCCAGATTGCTGAGATTGTACTGGGCCGACAGGGTATTGCGCACCTGACGGTACCCCTCGTCATTATGGATGGCGGAGACCTTGAGATAGTTTTTGAGGTCATCGTCATCAATGGCGAACAGCTTCAGGTCCCGCATCACCTTGGGGCTTAAGAACTGGCTGATAAAGCTCTCATCCTTGAAGTTCTGCATGGCAAAATGGAGGGTCTCGACCCAGTTGCTGCCAGCATAATCGGGGAACCAGTATCTGTCCTCCTCGGTCGGGTTCTCACAGATGCGGCGCAGGTCGGTAAACATGGCAAACCCCAGCGCATAGGGGTTGATCCCCGAGTAGTAGCGACTGTTATAGGCCGGTTGATAGACCACGTTGGTGTGGCTGTGCAGCACCTCCATCATGAAGCTATCGCTCAGCTTGCCCTCGTCATAGAGGTGGTTGAGGATGGTGTAGTGCCAGAAGGTGGCCCACCCCTCGTTCATCACCTGGGTCTGCTTTTGCGGATAAAAATACTGGCTGATCTTGCGCACGATGCGCACCACTTCCCGCTGCCAGGGCTCCAGCAAGGGGGCATTCTTCTCGATGAAGTAGAGAATGTTCTCCTGAGGTTCGGCAGGGTAGCGTCTGTCCTCGACCCCCGCCGCTTTATGCTGCTTGGGTAGGGTACGCCACAGCTCGTTGACCTGGGTTTGCAGGTAATCTTCCCGTGCTTTTTGGCGCCGTTTTTCCTCGGCCATCGAGATTTTCTGGGGCCGCTTGTAGCGATCCACCCCGTAGTTCATCAGGGCATGACAGGAGTCCAGCAACCGCTCTACTGCGTCAATACCGTGTTTTTCTTCACACTCGGTAATGTATTTTTTGGCGAACAGCAGGTAGTCGATAATCGAGGAGGCATCAGTCCACGCCTTGAACAGATAGTTGTTCTTGAAGAAGGAGTTGTGACCATAGCAAGCGTGGGCCATCACCAGCGCCTGCATCGGCATGGTGTTCTCCTCCATCAGATAGGCGATGCAGGGGTCCGAGTTGATGACGATCTCGTAGGCCAGCCCCATCTGGCCGCGCTTGTAGTTGCGCTCGGTATGGATAAAGCGTTTGCCAAATGACCAGTGTTGGTAACCGAGCGGCATACCGACACTGGAGTAGGCATCCATCATCTGCTCGGCGGTGATCACCTCGATCTGATTAGGATAGGTGTCGAGCTTGTAAGATCGGGCGACCCGGGCAATCTCCTGGTGGTAGGTCTCCAGCAGCTCAAAGTTCCAGTCCGGTCCGTCATCCAGTGGCGCTACTCTTTTTTCGGTTTCGATCATAGGACCTCCTCACGCCGCTTGTTTCTTGAACAGTTCACGGAACACCGGATAGATATCCTCAACCTTGCGAATGTGTTCCATCGCAAAGTGGGGGAACTGGCTGGCCACCGACTCATACTCGTGCCACAGGGTCTGGTGGGCGCGGGTGGTGATCTCGATGTAGGAGTAGTACCGCACTCGCGGCATGATGTCCCGTGCCAGGATCTCCTTGCATTGTGGTGAGTCATCGGCCCAGTTATCCCCATCGGATGCCTGCGCCGCATAGATGTTCCACTGATTGGCCGGATAACGCTCGTTGATGATGTCGTTCATCATCTTGAGCGCACTGGAGACGATGGTGCCGCCGGTCTCCTGGGAGTAGAAGAACTCGTGTTCGTCCACCTCCTTGGCCTGGGTGTGGTGGCGGATATAGACCACCTCGACGTTCTTGTAGGTCCGGCTCAGGAACAGATAGAGCAGGATATAGAAACGCTTGGCCATCTCCTTGGTGGCCTGATCCATGGAACCCGAGACGTCCATCAGACAGAACATCACCGCCTGGCTGGAGGGAACCGGCCGCTTGACGAAGTTGTTGAACTTCAGATCGAAGGTGTCGATAAACGGCACCGCATTGATCCGCCGTTTCAGCTCTCTGATCTCCTTCTCAAGCTGGGCGATTTCGGCAAAGTGTTCGTTGGGATCGGTGGCCAGCAGGGCCAGCCGATCTTCCAGCTCATGGAGCTGACGTTTCTTGCCCGCTTGCAACGCCATGCGGCGTGCCAGCGAATTTTGCAGAGAACGCACCACGTTGATGTTGGCGGGTACGCCATTGGAGGTGTAGCCAGCCCGGTAGGTTTTCATCTCCATCAGCTGGTTGAGCTGGGTTTTCTGCAGTCGTGGCAGCTCCAGATCTTCAAACAGCAGGTCGAGATATTCATCCTTGGAGATCTGGAACACGAAGTCGTCAGCCCCTTCTCCCTGATTGGATGCTTGCCCCTCACCAGAGCCTTGACCACCGCCCCCTCCTTTGGGGCGGTCAATCTTGTCACCTGAGATGAACTGGTCATTGCCGGGATGCACCATCTCCCGTTTACCGCCTTGCCCCTGATGGAAATGGGGTTCACCGATATCCTTGGTCGGGATGCTGATGTTCTCGCCTTTGTCTACGTCCTGAATGCTGCGCTTGGAGACAGCATCCGAGACCGCTTGTTTTATCTGCTTCTTGTAGCGGCGAATGAAGCGCTGCCGATTGACAGCGCTTTTGTTTTTGCCGTTGAGCCTGCGGTCGATAAAATGCGCCATAACTCCCCCTTGAACCACGGCAGGGTCAGGATGACTTGCGTACCCTGAGATACCATTCGGAGAGCAGTCGCACCTGTTTGCGGGTGTAGCCTTTCTCCATCATCCGTTCGACAAAGTTATCGTGCTTCTTCTGCTCCTCGGCCGAGGTTTTGCTGTTGAAGGAGATAACCGGCAGCAGCTCTTCCGTGTTGGAGAACATCTTCTTCTCGATCACGGTGCGCAGCTTCTCGTAACTGGTCCAGTTGGGGTTACGGCCTGCATTGTTGGCCCGGGCACGCAGCACGAAGTTGACGATTTCGTTACGGAAATCTTTCGGGTTGCTGATCCCGGCAGGTTTTTCAATTTTTTCCAACTCGCTGTTGAGCGACGAACGGTCAAATAGCTGGCCGGTTTCGGGGTCACGGTACTCCTGATCCTGTATCCAGAAATCGGCGTAGGTGACGTAGCGATCGAAGATGTTCTGACCGTACTCTGAGTACGACTCGAGATAGGCGGTCTGGATCTCTTTGCCGATAAATTCCACATAGCGTGGGGTCAGGTAGCCCTTGATGAACTCCAGATAGCGATCGTGCAGCTCTTGCGGGAACTGTTCACGCTCGATTTGCTGCTCCAGTACATAGAAGAGATGCACCGGGTTGGCCGCTACTTCTGCGTGGTCAAAGTTGAAGACGCGAGAGAGGATCTTGAACGCAAAACGGGTCGACAGACCATGCATCCCTTCATCCACACCGGCGTAGTCACGGTACTCCTGATAGCTCTTGGCCTTGGGATCGGTGTCTTTGAGGCTCTCGCCATCATAGACCCGCATCTTGGAGTAGAGGCTGGAGTTTTCTGGCTCTTTCAGACGAGAGAGAACCGAGAACTGGCCCAATAGCTCGAGGGTGCCCGGTGCACATTTGGCCTCGGTCAGTTCACTGTTGATCAGCAGTTTTTCGTAGATCTTCACCTCTTCCGACACGCGCAGGCAGTAAGGCACCTTGACGATGTAGACCCGGTCGAGGAAGGCTTCGTTGTTCTTGTTGTTGCGGAACTGCTGCCATTCGGACTCGTTGGAGTGGGCCAGCAAAATACCGTCAAAGGGAAGGGCAGAGAGCCCTTCGGTGCCGTTGTAGTTCCCCTCCTGGGTGGCGGTCAGCAGCGGGTGCAGTACCTTGATCGGGGCCTTGAACATCTCGACAAACTCCATCACCCCCTGGTTCGCTTTGCACAGCGCACCGGAGTAGGAGTAAGCATCGGCATCATCCTGGGCGAAATGCTCCAGCATGCGGATGTCGACCTTGCCGACCAGCGAGGAGATATCCTGGTTGTTGTCATCCCCCGGTTCAGTTTTGGCGATGGCGATCTGATCGAGGATGGAAGGATTGACCTTCTCCACTTTGAATTGGGTAATGTCGCCACCAAACTCGTGCAGCCGTTTGGCTGCCCAGGGGGACATGATGGGGCGCAGGTAGCGGCGTGGGATGCCGTACTCTTTTTCGAGGATCTCGCCATCCTCTTCAATGTCGAACAGGCAGAAGGGGTGGTCATTAACCGGTGAGCCCTTGATGCGGTAGATAGGTACCTTTTGCATCAGTGATTTGAGCTTCTCTGCCAGCGAGGATTTACCGCCGCCAACGGGACCCAGCAGATAGAGGATCTGCTTCTTCTCTTCCAGCCCCTGAGCGGAGTGTTTGAGGTAGGAGACAATCTGTTCGATGGCCTCTTCCATCCCGTAAAAATCCTTGAATGCGGGATAGCGTGCCACGACACGGTTGGAGAACAGGCGGCTCAGTCGGTGGTTGGCAGAGGTATCTACCATCTCAGGTTCACCGATGGCGGTCAGCAGGCGTTCTGCTGCGGAGGTGTAGCAGGCTTTGTCCTGCTTGCACATATCCAGGAACTCCTGAATGGTGTACTCCTCTTCCCTTGCTTTCTCATATCGCTGTTGGTAATGCTCGAATATGCCCATAACTTTGCCCTCGTTATAGTCGCTTACCCTGAAAAAGTGGAACACTGTTGTTGTGTGGTACCTAGTTAAAGACTAGTCAACGGCACCCAGTAGTCCATCACGGTGGATTGGTTAAATTCTGAAGAAACCAGCTCGTTCCTTATGCGGGCCGGGTCAGTCAACAACACCGCTATGTTACTGACTGTTAAATTATTTTTGCCACGATAGTGAGGTAAATGTCAAAGACATAAAAAATAAATGTTTATCAGGGAGTGGAAACTTGTTGCGCGAGTGAGACGGCGGGAAGGGAAAATCAGTGGGGACAATGGCTAACGCCATTATGAACAAAATCATCATTACGTGCACGTTAACGTCAGTTGATCTGTTTGGTGTTAAAGCTCTATTTTTTACATTGACGCTACATTTTGAGTGCCCTAGATTGGCAAGGTGTGATCAGCAAGACGCTTTAGCAAGAGAGTTGACTGTTGCCTCACCAAGCTCTGTTTAAGCACGTTTCCGTTGGCTTGACCCTCGCAACCGCGAGGGTCTTCTTTTTCCGGCGTCTGCAGAAGTGAATGTCTGCTGGTGGGTGTAGAGGGCGTGGGTGAACACCGATCAGGGATAGGCCTGCTGCACTGCCGCCAGGACGCGGGCAAACGGGTGTGCGGCCAACTGGCCAGAGCCCGCCAGCGATTTGGCCTTGACCCGGCTAGTCAGCGGTGTAGCGATACCACACAGGAAACGGGCCAGCACCCGGGTATCTACCGAGCCGGTCTTGGCGATCAGCGGATCGCACCAGGCGCGGATCCCTGCCTCGTTTGGCATGGTCAGTTGGGGCAGGGGAGGCAGATGCGCCACCTCGCCGCGACAGACCGAACAGTGGCCGCAGTGAACCGGTGCTGCCTCATCGGCGAAATAGCGGGCGAGGCGGTAGCTCAGGCACTCCTGTGAGGTGAAAAAGTCGAGCATGGCCTGCAGTCTGGCCAGCTCGCTCTGCTCTTTTTGCAAGAACAGGCCGTGCAGGGCGTGGGCTTCCTGTTCGTTATCCCACCCTTGACGGGTGATCCGGTAGACCTCGGTCATCTGCTTGCTTTCAAGCTCGATCAAGCCCTGCTGCTGCAGGTAGTCGAGCGCCGCAACGGCCCGCTGCCGCTCCCCCTGATAACCCTGCCAAAGCGCATCGAAGTCCATGGTGCACCAGCTGCGTGCTTGCGGGGCGCAGGCGAACAGCTGTTCCAGAAACTGGCGTCGATCCGGATTGAAACGACTCAATATATCGCCTTTATCCAGCACAAACTTGAAGCGGTAGTCGGCGTAGTAGCTGTAGGCCGGGGTGATGATGCCCGCCATCTCCAGATAGACCAGCAGGGTTTTAAGGGGCAGCTGGCGAATATTGGTCTCATTGGCGAGACGCAGCAGAGTGAACTCCCACTCGGCACCGCTTTGTCCGATGATGGCGAGCAGCTGGAGGATGGCACTCAAGTCCGGCGTATCGCCGTAGACGAAGTTCTCCAGCACCGGCAACTGGCTCTGGTTGGCCAGCACGATGCAGCGTGACGGCTGGCTATCCCGCCCGGCGCGGCCAATCTCCTGGCTGTAGTTCTCGATGGATTTTGGCAGATCGTAGTGAATGACCCGCCGGATATCCGCTTTGTCGATCCCCATGCCAAAGGCAATGGTGGCGATGATGCAAGCCACCTTGCCTGCCATAAAGTCGTGCTGGATCTGACTGCGCAGCGCCGAGTCGAGTCCGGCATGGTATGCCCGGGCGTTGATCCCTTGCCCAATGAGCTGCTCAGCGCACGCTTCGGCGGTGTGCTGCAAGGTGACATAGACGATGGTGGGTGCTGTCGGCTCTTGGGCCAGCGCCTGCGCGAGCCAGCCATCCCGCGCATCGGGCGCCAGTGGCATGACCGCCAGATCAAGATTTGAACGGTAGAAACCGGTGACCACGACCCCCGCTGGCTCAATGCCAAATTTGGCCTGCATATCCTGAATAACCGCCGGTGTGGCGGTGGCGGTCAGCAGCAATACCTGCGGGATCTTCAGGTCATGGCGATAGCTCGGCAGCTTGAGGTAGTCGGGGCGAAAGTTGTGGCCCCACTCCGAAATGCAGTGCGCTTCGTCAACCACCAGCAGTGACAGGGGGACTTGCTCGATAAAGCGGCGAAAACGCTCGTTTTTGAGCCGCTCCACCGAGATCATCAGGATCTTGAGCTGACCATCCAGCGCCTGTTGCATCACCCTGCGGCTCTCTTCCGGGCTCTGGCTTGAGTCGAGGGTCGCGGCGCTGATCCCCTTGCCTTTCAGGAAGGCGAGCTGATCGTGCATCAGCGCAATCAGTGGCGAAATAACCAGGGTCAGATGGGGCAGGGCAAGGGCAGGCAGCTGGTAACAGAGGGACTTGCCGGAGCCGGTGGGAAAGATGGCGGCGGCACTCTGGCCAGCTAGCACCCGGCTGATGACCTGTTCCTGACCTGGTCTGAGTTCGGAGAAACCAAAATATTGGTTGAGCAGGGATGGGATCATGGCAAGGCTCCGCAGCAAATTGGGGATGATAGCACAGCGACGCCGGTCACGGATGGCACAGGGATGGTCGCGAAGGCGAAGGCAGAGAGTGTTGATAAAACGTACAAAAATGGGTGGTTGCGCTGTGGTTAAGGTTTTGTTGCGGTTTTTTGTGATGGAAACGGGATATTTTTTGGTGAGTCTCTGGAAAAAAAAGATGGCGAATGGGATATTCCGTCATGCAATCCGGTGACTGGCGGATCGGCCCGACAGAAGGCTGGCCACAGACACCACACTCGGGCGACAGGGGTTTCTCGGGTGCAAGATTGCTGACAGGACTCATGATTCATGCACTACGGTGCTTAGGGACTTTTTTGATGACACAACAACACCCCCTCCTTCGGCTGGTCAATAGCACCAGTCTGGTCAGCCAGATCCTGGTTGGTCTGGTATTTGGTATCTTGCTGGCACTGTTTGCACCCGAGTGGGCGAAAACGGCAGGTCTGCTCGGCAGCCTGTTTGTTGGCGCACTGAAAGCGGTGGCGCCGCTGCTGGTATTCGTACTGGTCATGGCGGCCATCATTGGTCACAAGCAGGGTCAGAAGAGCAACATGCGACCGATCTTGCTGCTCTATCTGTTTGGTACCTTCTCTGCGGCCGTGGTCGCAGTGGTCGCCAGCTTCCTGTTCCCCACCAACCTCCATCTGGTGGCCAACACCGCCGAGATCACCCCGCCGGGTGGCATCACCGAGGTGTTGCAGACCCTGCTGTTCAACGTGGTGACCAACCCGGTCAAGGCGCTGATGGAGGCCAACTATATCGGGATCCTGGCGTGGGCCATTGGTCTGGGGATCGCCATGCGCCATGCCAACGAGAGCACCAAGGCGCTGATCACCGATCTCTCTCACGGTGTCTCCACCATAGTGAAAGCGGTGATCCGCTGCGCCCCGCTCGGTATTCTGGGTCTGGTTGCCTCGACCCTGGCCGAGACCGGCTTCGACGCCCTGTTTGGCTATGCCCAACTGCTGGTGGTGCTGATCGGCTGCATGCTGTTTATCGCCTTCGTGGTTAACCCGCTGATCGTGTTCTGGAAGATCAAGCGCAACCCCTATCCGCTGGTACTGACCTGCCTCAAAGAGAGCGGCGTGACCGCCTTCTTTACCCGCAGCTCTGCCGCCAACATTCCGGTCAACATGACCCTGTGTGAAAAACTGCGTCTGCCGGAAGATACCTATGCGGTCTCCATCCCGCTGGGTGCCACCATCAACATGGCCGGTGCGGCCATCACCATTACCGTGCTCTCCATGGCGGCGGTACATACCTTGGGGATGGAAGTGGATCTGGCGACTGCTGTGCTGCTCTCCGTGGTTGCCACCATCAGTGCCTGTGGCGCGTCCGGCGTAGCCGGTGGCTCTTTGCTGCTGATCCCGCTGGCGTGCAGCCTGTTTGGTATCGGCAACGACATCGCCATGCAGGTGGTGGCCGTCGGCTTTATCATCGGCGTGCTGCAGGATTCTGCCGAGACAGCGCTCAACAGTTCCACCGACGTGCTGTTCACCGCGGCTGCTTGCATGGCCGAAGATGAAACCCTGCTGGAGACCGCAGCGCTGCCCAGCCGCGAAGGGTGATCCGGTAGCTTGCCTATTCGATTCAGCCCCTCTCTGTGAGGGGCTTTTTATATCAGCTGGCCAAGATTTGTTGAGGGGAGCTGTGCGCAAAAGAACATCTATTTTGACGAAATGTTTGGTTACAAATGGCAGGCAGACAGCGGGAGAACCGCCCCCCTAAAATAGCAGCGAAATAATAAGGTTCAGGCTAAAAAGAGATTCAATCATGAAAAAAACAACACTTTGGTTGGCCATGGTAGGGGCATTGGGGTTGGCCGGTTGTGGCGGCGGTGGTGGGGATAGTGGTGGTGGTACCACACCACCGGAGCCGCAACCGAGGGTGCTGCCGGATGCTGGTGCCTATCTCCCCGTCCTGATGGACGCTCAGGGACAGTTAATCAATCGTCCGGTCAACGACAGCTATCGTGCGGTCGGTTTTGTCTATCCGGCCTCTACAGAGGGCACGGGTTGGGCGATGAACATTGCTGAAAAAAGAAGCACCACAGTCAGCACTTATACCTTCCCTCAAGGCTTTTCTTCTCTGAACAAAGGTGAGGGCTACCCCCTGACGTTGTCGCTGCTGGTGAGCAAAAGCCAGCCCAGTGTCTTTGACTCGGCAGAGCAAAAGTCCAACACCAATGTCGATGGATTGGTCAAGATGGCGTCTGTGCCTGGTACGGCGGGAAGCAGCCAGTCACTCTGGGTGCTCGATTATCGAGCCGTCAAAGCCAAAATCGATTCAGCGCTCACTATTCAGAATTGGGGCGGCCAAGTGGCATTGCAGCCGATGGTTACCGCGCCGATAAACGCGGACTCTTGGTACAACCTTGGGGAGAGCGCACTGTTTCAGGATTTCAAAACCGAGCGCAGCAACAATGGCTCGGGAGTCAAGCTGACCATCCTGTTTAAAGAGGGGTGTTCTGTCAGCGGTGAGACAGAGGCCAACACTAAAGGTCTGAACAAGCTGACGCTGACCGGTTGGAATAATCGCTCATGCAGCTTCAATACCTTAAAAGGGTCTGCTGATATCAAAGACGGAAAAATTTATGAGGGGCTTTGGGAAACAAAGATGCGCGATTTTGCCAATCGCAACGCCAGTGTCACCGCTTATCTGACCATGAAGCCGGGTAACAGCAATGGTCAGAAAGATACGCTGATGATCGGTATCCCTGAAATCACCGGCTTGACGCCATTCGTGTTGGAAGTGCAGCCGCTTTAATCAGCCAGAGATAGTGCGTGCTTTGCAAGAGATGCCAGTCGCTTACCCGACTGGCATTTTTGTTGGCTGAGGTTCGCAGCAGCTTGCTGACAACATCATGATGCTGTTGCCAGATAAGGACTGTGTACCAGGTTGCTGCGTGAGTTCGGATTACGACACCGCAATAACCGCATGATGAGGAGTCAAACATATTCAGGGCAGGATAAACGCAATAAAAAAAGCCAGCCGGTTAACCGGCTGGCTTTTTGCTATCTGCGGCAGGTTGGGGGATTAACCAACCAGCTGGAACAGGATAGCGGAGATAGCGATCATCCCCATCACAGCGACAAAGACGTTGCTGATATGGCCCTGATATTTCGCCATGGCCGGTACACGCTTGATGGCGTACATCGGCATGATGAACAGGATGGTGGCGATGATCGGGCCGCCCAAGGATTCAATCATGCCCAGAATAGAGGGGTTAGCAATGGCGGTGCCCCACAGGGTCAAGATGAAGAAGGCGATGATGAACATCTCGACTTTCTTGGCATTCGGCTCTCTGCCAGATTTGCGCATGTTCTGCACTATCATCCCTTTCAGACCTTCACGGGCACCCAGATAGTGACCGAAGAAGGAGGATACGATGGCCACAAACGCAACCAGCGGACCGAAGTAGGAGATGATGGGGCTCGCATGCTGGTTGGCCAGATAGGAGAGCACGGCGATGTTCTGGGACTTGGCTTCAGCCAGCTGGGCAGGCGTCAGGCTCATCACACAAGAGAAGACGAAGAACATCACGAAGCAGAGCAGTACGCCAGCGGTGCGCTTGAGGATGGCATCAGATTTCTGGACCGCCTGATCACCGTAGTCACGGCGCTGGGCCACTGCAAAGCTGGAAATAGCCGGGCTGTGGTTGAAAGAGAACACCAGTACCGGGATGGTCAGCCACAGGGTAGAGGCGAAATCCTTGGCGGAGGGCACTTGCGCCAGTGCAGCACCGGTCCAGTCCGGGATCAGGTACAAAGAGATACCGGCCAGAATGGCAATGAGCGGGTAGACCAGAAACTCGGTCACTTTCAGCATCAGCTTCTCACCGGCCAGCATCACCGACATCATGCCCAGGATCAGCACGATAGAGAGGATCCAGCGCGGTGGTGCACTCATCTGCAGCTGGTTGACCATGAAGCTCTCAACGGTGTTGGTAATACCAACGCCGTAGATCAGCACTATGGGGTAGATAGCGAAGAAGTAGAGCAGGGTGATTAATTTACCGGCACCCACGCCGAAGTGCTCTTCTACCACTTCAGTGATGTCAGCATTGGGCTTGCTGGAGGAGAGTACGAAACGAGCCAGACCACGGTGGGCCAAATAGGTCATGGGGCCAACCAGCAGCGCCATCACTACCAGCGGCCAGAAGCCGCCCATGCCCGCGTTGATCGGCAGGAACAGGATACCTGCGCCGACCGCGGTGCCGAACAGGCTGATGACCCAGGTAGAGTCACGTTTTTGCCAACCAGTGGATTGAGTGAAGCCGGTTTGTGGCTTCGTTGCAGTCGCAGCATCTTGCGTGCCAGTGACAGTATTAGACATCTATCTCACCCCGAATGTGTGGTTCTTATTAAGTCGGCGCAAGGATACGGTTTTTTTAATCAAAAATGTTGATCAGATTCATTTTTTAAAGGCTAAAAACCCTACTTTTTTATGGAAATGTGAGCGAAATACTAAAAATTCAATTTTTGTTTACCATCTGGCACGTTAGTTTAGTGTTAATGATTAAATTTCGCTCTGGCAAATGTAGGTGAATTGTTATCTTGCAAGGTGCTGGGCAAGTTGGCAGATCATGCTGGCGGTAGCCCCCCAGATAAAGTGCTGTTGCCAGGGGATCCAGTAGAGGGTGTGCTGTTTTCCCCCTCTGGTAATGGTCAGGGGGATGTGGTTGCGCCGATCCAGCAGACGGGTCAGCGGCACTTCGAAGGCGTGATCCACTTCATCTGGACTCAGGATGAGGGGGTAGTTGCCATCGAGCAGCCCCAGCACCGGCAGCACTTCGAATCGCGACACCGTATTGAGCGGGTTGAGGGTGCCGATCACCTCGATCAGCTGCGCCGGAATGCCGAGCTCCTCTTCGGTTTCCCGCAGTGCCGTGGCAATCAGGTTCTCATCGCCGGGATCCTGCCGTCCGCCGGGGAAGCTGATCTGCCCCCCATGATGACGCAGCTGGGGGCTGCGCCGAGTCAATAACACGCTGAGCCCCTCGTCGCGCATCACCACCGGGATCAACACCGCAGCCGGACTGAGCCCGCCAATGGCGAGGCGATGGGCCGGGGCGGGCTGCTGCAACTGGAAGCGGGTCAACAGTTCGTGGCGATCCATGGCGGGGGCGTTCTCCTGTGTGGTAGCGTGACAGTGGGGACGGTTACAGCGCCGAGAGGGGCGGCAGGATGCGGGCGACCTTGTCATAGGTCTCCTGATATTCGCTGTCGGCATCGGAGTCGGCGATGATGCCGCCACCGGCCCAGCAGTGCAGGCGACCCGCTTCGGCGATCAGGGTGCGAATGCAGATGCTGGTATCCATCCGGCCGTGCTGGCTGAGATAGCCGATGCTGCCGCAATAGGCATTGCGCCGCTGGGGCTCCAGCTCCTCAATGATCCCCATGGCGCGGATCTTGGGGGCGCCGGTGATCGATCCGCCCGGGAAACAGGCGCGCAGCAGATCGACCCCTTGCCAGCGCGCATCGAGCTCACCGTGGATGGTAGAGACCAGATGGTGCACCGCCGGAAACGACTCCACCGCAAAGAGATGAGGCACGCTGACCGAGCCCGGGCGGCTGACCCGACCGATGTCGTTGCGCAGCAGATCAACGATCATCAGATTTTCTGATCTGTCCTTGTCGGCCCGGGCCAGCTCCAGCGCAACTTGCTGATCGGTAGTCGGATCAGGGTGGCGAGGGCGAGTGCCCTTGATGGGCTTGGTCTCGATATGGCGGCCATCGAGTAGCAGAAACCGCTCGGGGGAGAGGCTGAGCAGCGCGCTGTCCGGCAAGCGGATAAAGGCCGAGAAAGGAGCTTTGTTGGCGGCCGCCAGCAGGCAATAGGCCTGCCACTCCCCCCCCTGATAGGGTGCGCTGAAACGCTGGGTCAGGTTGATCTGGTAGCAATCCCCCGCGGCGAGGTATTCCTGAATGCGGGCAAACTTCTCGCCATATTCCGCGCGGCTCATATTGCTCTGCCATGACCCCTGCAAGGCGAAAGCGGGGGCCGGTTTGGCTTGTTGTTGCTCAAGCCAGGCCAGCCGTTTGGCAAGGCCCGCTTCATCCCCCCAGTGCACCAGCTGCCATTCACCGGTCGCCACACTACGCAGCAGCGCCCAGTCATAAATGCCCACCGCCATGTCGGGTACCGCGATATCGGCGGCGGCCTGCACGGGGAGCCGCTCGAAGCGGCGGCCCAGATCATAGCCAAACAGACCGAGGGCGCCGCCAATAAAGGGAAGGCGAGTGGCGCACAGATCCAGCACCCCCAGCAGTTGTTGCTGGGTGCGAGCCAGCAGGGCGAGGGGATCCTCATGGTGTTCGCTGACGTGGTTATGCTGGCTGAGGGTGGTGACAAGACCTCGGGTCTCGAGGGTCGCCAGTGGATCGGCGCTGATGATGTCAAAGCCGTTGTCGGCGCCGAGTGGCCCCGCCGATTCCAGCAACATGGCCCACGGCTGATGTTGCAGGCGGGCAAAAAGCTGATGGAGTTCAGCGCTATGGTCTAGATGATGGATATGAAGTGTTGGCGTCATTTTATGTTACACAGGCAACAGTTTAGTCCCTGAACCCTAGTCGGTGCTGGTGGGCAAGCGTATCATAGGTGTCGGTGACTTAAGAAAAAACTGCCGTGTCGTTCGTTTTTTGCTGGTTGATAGTTTTTAGCCAGCACGTCAGCACGGCCCATCATATGGAAGCCCTTGCTCTGCCGTCTGGCAGGGAAAAGGACCAGTGAGGATGATATGAGCATTATAAAAAAACAGGATTTCATCGATTCTATCGCAGATGCCCTCCAGTACATCTCCTATTACCACCCGTTAGATTTTGTTCAGGCTGCCAAAGCAGCGTATGACCGCGAGGCCAACCCGGCCGCCAAAGATGCGCTGGCCCAGATCCTGATCAACTCCCGCATGTCCGCCGAAGGTCATCGTCCACTCTGCCAGGACACCGGCATCGTGACCTGTTTCGTCAAGATCGGCATGCAAGTCCAGTGGGACAGCGACATGACAGTGCAGGAGATGGTGGACGAAGGTACCCGCCGTGCCTACACCAATCCTGACAACCCGCTGCGCGCCTCGGTGCTGGCCGATCCGGCGGGCAGTCGCAAGAACACCAAAGACAATACCCCTGCCGTGGTGCATATCGACATGATCCCCGGCAACAAGGTAGAAGTGAGCATCGCGGCCAAAGGCGGCGGCTCCGAGAACAAATCCAAGATGGCGATGCTCAACCCCTCTGACGATATCGTCGAGTGGGTGCTGAAAACTGTGCCGACCATGGGGGCAGGCTGGTGCCCACCCGGCATGCTGGGCATCGGCATCGGCGGTACCGCCGAGAAAGCCGCGGTACTGGCCAAAGAGGCCCTGATGGAGCACATCGACATTCAGGAGCTGATCGTCCGTGGTCCCAAGACCACCGAAGAGAAGCTGCGGGTCGAGCTTTACGACAAGGTCAACAAGCTGGGGATCGGTGCCCAGGGTCTGGGCGGCCTCACCACAGTGCTGGATGTGAAGGTCAAATCCGCACCGACTCACGCCGCCTCCAAGCCAGTAGTGATGATCCCCAACTGTGCCGCCACCCGTCACGTTCACTTCGAGCTGGATGGTTCTGGCCCCGCCGAACTGACCCCGCCGAAACTGAGCGACTGGCCGGAAATCACCCGTGAAGCGGGCGCTAACGTGCGCCGCGTGAACGTTGATGGCATCACCAAGGCAGAGCTGGCCAGCTGGAAGAGCGGTGATACTGTGCTGCTGTCCGGCAAGATCCTCACCGGTCGTGATGCGGCCCACAAGCGCATCGCCGACATGCTGAAAAATGGTGAAGGGTTGCCGGAAGGGGTCGATTTCACCAACCGCTTCATCTATTACGTTGGCCCGGTCGATGCGGTCCGTGACGAAGTGGTTGGCCCGGCGGGCCCCACCACCTCCACCCGGATGGACAAGTTCACCGACATGATGCTGGGTGACACCGGCCTTATCGGCATGATCGGCAAATCCGAGCGTGGCCCGAAAACCGTCGAGAGCATCAAGCAGCACAAGGCCGTCTATCTGATGGCGGTGGGCGGCGCCGCCTATCTGGTGGCCAAGGCCATCAAGAAGGCGCGGGTCGTGGCCTTTGCCGATCTCGGCATGGAAGCGATCTACGAGTTTGAAGTGGAAGATATGCCGGTGACCGTTGCGGTCGACTCCGAAGGCAACAATATCCACGAAACCGGCCCGGCCTACTGGTCTGCCAAGATTGCAGAGCTGGACGGCAAACTCTCCTCCTGAGTGACCGTGCCCGCTGCCGGTTAACGGCAGTGGCAATGTAAAAAAGGCGCATCCATCCGGATGCGCCTTTTTGCTGTTCTGTTGTTGGCAAATGGCTGGCTTAGCTTGGCCGAGAGCGGCAAGTAGGCATAAAAGCAGCCATAAAAAAGGATGGCGTGACGCCATCCTTTCTCGTTGTGCTCATGCTGCTGCCAGCAGAGCTATCGCGCCTGGCTTAGGCCTTTTTCAGGTAGGCAGCAACCAGTACGATCTGCACGCCGTTGACCTTGCCTTCGATATGGAGCGGGTTGTTGGTCAGACGGATGCCCTTGACCAGGGTGCCGCGCTTGGCGGTGAAACCGCCGCCTTTCACTTCCAGATCCTTGATCAGGGTGACGGAGTCGCCCTCTTGCAGCACGGCGCCGTTGGAGTCAATGGTCGGCACGCTGTCGTCATCTTCGTCAGCCAGTCCGGCTTCGGCCCAGGCCTTGGCGTCGTCTTCCATGTACATCATGTCCAGCAGATCCTGAGCCCACACTTCACCCTTAGCGGAGAGTGCTTTCAGCTGACGCCATGCCATCACCTGCACCGCAGGCACCTGGCTCCACATGCTGTCACTCAGGCCACGCCAGTGGTTGACCACCAGGGTATCCGGTTGTTCCAGCTGACCACGGCAGGTGTCGCAGATGGCAACGCTGTGATCATCGTCGCTGGCGGGGGAGTGAGGCACCACGAAGGCGGTCAGCGCCTGCTCGGCGCTGCACAGTTCACACTTGGCGCCCGCGCGCGCTTGCAGGATGGCGTTGATGGTCATGTTGTTGGTCCCATAGCTAGTGGTAAAGCGACCCGCGAGGGGCGGGGCGCGTGAAAGAGGGGGCGGAATATAGCATAAAACCCCCTACTTTGTCAGGTCACCCTGGTTGATGGTTGCGAGCGAAAGGCGCACAGCTTGCTGTTAACGATGGATTTACCGGGTATTGAGGGTGCATTTTGAAGCGGGATCGCTAGAATGAGCCTCCTTTTTGACTGCAAGGCAGGGGCATTCGTGCTGGCTCAACGTTTTCAACAACTGGATCGACTGCTCACCCGCTACCGGCGCTGGTGGCAATATCAGCCATACCATCATTTGGCGATGGCCTTTGCTGATGAGGCCCCTGATCTGGCTGCCCTGCTCAATGGATTGACCCTGGCCCAGCTGGCCGAGTTTGATGGGGATATGGGGGCCCTCAGTTGCTTGCTGGCGCCCTGGATTGCCGAAGGGGCCGAGCTGCAACAACTTAGCCAGCTTGCCCTGTTTCCCCCTGAACCCATCACCTGCAGCAAGGCAATGGCATTGAATATGCCGGGGCGCAAACAGGCCCAGATCGAGTCATTCACTGCCTGCTTGCCCGCCCATCAGGGCCCCTATCTGGAGTGGTGTGCCGGCAAGGGCCACCTCGGGCGGCTGGTGTCGCTCCATCGACAAGCTCCGATCCTGAGCCTTGAACTGCAACCGCAGCTCTGCGACGAAGGGCGGCTGCTGGCAGAGCGGGATGGCGCCAATATGACCTTTACCTGCGCCGATGCCTTTGCCCCCGAGTCGGCGGCGCTGATCGCCCCCGAGCACCACGCTATGGCACTTCATGCCTGCGGCGAGCTGCATACCCATCTGCTGGAGCGGGTGGCCGAGCGCAGTGCCAGCGGGGTGACTATTTCTCCCTGTTGTTATCACCTGATCCGCACCAGCCACTATCGCCCGCTGTCTGCGGCGGCAAAGGCCAGTGCGCTGATGTTGAGCAAGGCAGATCTCAAGCTGCCGTTGCAGGAGACGGTGACTGGCGGGGCGCGGATCGCCCGCTTGCGAGAGCTGGAGGTGATATGGCGGCTCGGATTTGACTGCCTGCAGCGGCAGGTGCGCGGGGTGGATGAGTATCTGCCGGTGCCCAATATGCAAAAGAGCCTGCTGACCGGCAGTTTCGAGGCATTTTGCGTGTGGGCGGCAGAGCGCAAGGGCATAACCTTGCCTGCCGGACTCGACTATCCAGCATTGCTGGCGCAAGGGGAGCGCCGCTTTGGTGATGTTGCCCGCATGGAGCTGGTGCGCCACCTGTTTCGCCGTCCCCTCGAGATCTGGCTGGCTCTGGATCGCGCGCTCTTTATGCAAGAGCAGGGCTATCGGGTCGAAGTGGGGGAGTTCTGCGCCAAACCAATGACCCCGCGCAATATTCTGATCCGCGCCGTGCGCGCCTGACGCCGGGCTCTCTTGAGCATTTTTCTTGAACATTGATGATGGCTGACAGGCTGAGCGTGTCAGCCATTTTTTGTATCTCGAATAATGAATTGCTGACAGTTCATCTGACCGTCTCACTCTGGCAAAAACTGGCGACAGATCACGCTTTTGTGTTGTCATTTGAGTTCTTTTTCTTCGTTTCAGGTGTGCTGGATATCACAAGGTGAAATGGCTCACAAATTCCGTCTATCTCTTAATTCTCATCGTGAACTTAGTGGTTGAAACACCTACTCTTGGAGCGCGTTATTCCCAAACAAGGATGGTACACATGTTCAAACCCAAGCGTTGCGCCTGGCTGATCGCTGCTGCCTGCACATTGCCAAGCTATGCCGCAATGAGTGCAGCCATGAATATTCAACCCGATCCGCAAAATGCGGGAGGATATGTGATTGCGGCACCGGATCTGGCCGCCGTGGAAAAAGCCAAGACGGCCAATCCCATGTATGCAATATGGGCCAAGGCATTGGCCACCCGGTCCAATAAAATAGTCGATGCCATTGAACCGGGTCTGGCAAGCAATCCTGACAACGTAAAACGGGTTGAACGGGTGTTTCCCCAATCTGAATGGGAATATTTAACCCAGATGGCGGCGCCGGAATATACCTATGTCCGCTTCTTGCGGGCCATCGGTAAATTCCCGGCATTCTGCGGGGAATATAGCGACGGGCGTGATGCCGATGCCATCTGTAAAAAATCCATTGTGACGGCGTTTGCCCACTTCTCGCAGGAGACCGGTGGCCATATCGCCAAGGAGAACGTCTCCGATAACCCGCAGGGGTTGGAAGAGTGGCAGCAGGCGCTGGTGCATGTACGGGAGATGGGCTGGTCAGAGGGACAGACCGGCTACACCACCGGCTGCGGCCAGAACGACTGGCAGAACAAGAAGTGGCCCTGCAGCACCGGTCAGGGATACTTCGGCCGCGGCGCCAAGCAGCTCTCCTACCACTTTAACTACGGCGCCTTCTCCGAGGTGATGTTTGATGGCGATGCCTCGGTGCTGCTCAATAACCCTGGGTTGGTGGCCGACTCCTGGCTCAACCTCGCTTCGGCCATCTGGTTCTTCCTCACTCCGCAGGCCCCGAAACCGGCCATGCTGCACGTGATTGATCGCACCTGGGTGCCCTCCACGCGGGAAACTGATGCCGGTATCGGCTACGGCTTTGGCACCACCATCAATGTCATCAACGGTGGCATCGAATGCGGCGAGCAGAACAAGGAGAAGGGGCAACCGGTTAACCGTATTCGCTACTGGGAAGGGCTGGCCAAGCACTACCAGATCCCGGTCAAGGGGGATGAGAAGAACACCTGCTGGCAGCAGACCCCTTATGGCAGCCTCAATCTCAACGGCGCCACCGATGTGCTCTACACCAACTGGGATGGTAACTGGAAATACTATCCGGATCGCCCGGGTGGTTACTCCTTTGAGTGCGAGCTGGTGGGCTTCCAGACCGCTTACTCCGCGCTGGTGCCGGGTGATTACGAGAAGTGCGTGACCAATTTTTATGGATCGCACGCCAGTTGGCCTAAAGTGCGGATCGTCGCCAAGCTTGATCCTGCACCGATAGATCCGGTCGATCCGCCCATTAATGGCAATGCGGCCTGGGATGTCAGCAAGGTCTATACCGCTGGCAGCAAGGTGAGCTACAAGGGTGCCGTCTATCAGGCCAAATGGTGGACGCAGGGGGATGATCCCGCCAAAGGTGGCCCATGGGCGTTGGTGACGGCCAAATAAAGAGATAGTCCAGCCGTTAATGGGTTAAAGAGAGGGGGCTTGGCCCCCTTTTTTACATATTTGATTAATGGCAGATAATATTTGGCAGTGTTGATGCAGATATCCATCTATCAATGTGATGAGTCAGCCGGGGGCATCGCTCTATTTATTGAGCATCTTTATTTTTTTCGCATTTTAATTTTCGTCGGGCTACGACTATCAAACAACCTTGATGGTTAATGGCCGAGCGCTGTGTTAATGCCTGCTATCGAGCAATTTAATCATGTTGCGTTTGGTTTTTTGCTAGGCAATCTGGCTGCAGGTTACGCCTGTTATGCACATATTTTGCGTATTTTTATAGAACGTCGAAATATCGGATGTAAAGATTTCATGTCCCTATTTCTTGACGGAGGATGGGGCGTAGTTAAGCGTATTTTATTTTGACTGCGAGCGGGGTAATCAATGTGATATGCAGCGAGGGTCAGCAGAGAAGGTGTGCGACAGGGGGCTTCCATCCAAAAAAGCAGCGCCCCGAAGAGGTAACGCTGCTGTTGGCTATTGCTGTTCGGGCAATGGTGGCGGAGCCACCAAGGGGTAATAGTGCCGGAGTCACCAAAGGGCAGGGGAGTGTGCCATCAGGTCGGTTCCTGCTCCTCCTTGCGGCAGCAGTTACGGCCCTGTTTTTTGGCCAGATAGAGGGCGGTGTCGGCCCGGGTGATCATCTGTTCGACGCTGTCGAGGGGACCCTTGCTGGTGCTGATCCCGATACTGATGGTGAGGGTTACCTCAAGGGAGTCTGCCAGTGGGTGGGCCGCCGACGCCACCGCCAGCCGGATCCGCTCTGCGCCGGCCCAGGCCTGATCCAGCGCCGTCTCCGGCAACAGCACGATAAATTCTTCTCCGCCCCAGCGGCCCAGCATGTCGACCTCCCGCAGCTGTTTGCCGATCCGCTTAACCAGACTCAACAAGGCTTGATCCCCCTGCTGGTGGCCATAGGTGTCGTTGACTTGTTTGAAGTGATCGATGTCGATCATCAGCAGACTCATGGTGCGGCCAAAACGTTGGCAGCGCTGCATCTCGGCATTGACCAGTTCACTGAAACGGCGCCGGTTGGCAATACCGGTAAGCGGATCCGTGGTGGCGGCCACTTTTAACTCTTCCACCAGTCGGGCTCGCTCTGAGATATCCCGCAAGATGGCGGTCATCTCTGTGGTCTGACCAAGGTTGATCTTGGCGATGGTCACTTCAAGCGGGAATTCGCTGCCATCGCGGCGCAGTCCCATCACCGAGGCGCGGGCATGCATGGGGCGCGAGTTGATAGGGGAGTTGCTGAAGGCTTTGAAATAGCCCTCATGGTTCGCCCGAAAACGTTGTGGTAACAGGTTTGCCAAGATAACTTTGATCGACGCCAAACATCTCGCAGGCGGCGGTATTAATCAGCTCGATGCGCGAGTCGCTGCTGACGCTGATGATGCCGTCATAGGCTGAGTTGACGACGGCTTCAAAGCGACGTCGGCTGGTGGCGAGCGCTTCTTCCAGCTGCTTTTTGGCGGTGATGTCGATGGCGGTGACGATAATGCGGATGATGCGCGGTTGTTCGGGCATGATGGGAGAGAGCACAAAGCGCCACCAACTGGTGCGAGAGAGGGTATCGATGGGCAGCTCGCTTTCGATCCCCGTCTGTTGACTGACGCACTCGTGCATTGGTTGTTCGATGGTGTTGGTGATGTAGCGGGGGAACAGCTCGCTTAGCGGCTTGCCAATGCAGCCAAGCACATCCAGCTCGAAGGCATTGGCGAAGGTATCGTTGGCTGAGACCAGTACAAAGTGGTCATCCTTGTCGAGGCTGAACACTGCCACGGCGGCGCCGATGGCATCGAGGGATGCCTTGATGTCGGCATGGGAGCCTTGTGTAAACATGCGACCTCCACTGTCAATAACCTATTGATAGTCAGTATAGGGCGCATGGATGGCCAACTACTCTTCGATATCGAGTAATACCAGAATGGCGCTGTCGCCACCCCATTCACGGGGGGATTGATGGAAGGCGCGGACATTGGGGTGCTGGGCCAGCCAGCTGGGAATACGCTGTTTGAGAATATGCTTGCCGATGCCGTGCATCACGGATGCAACGTGAATGTTCTCTTTTTGGCAGAGGGTGAGCAGGGCGGCCAGCTCCTGTTTTGCTTGTTGCTGGTTCATGCCGTGCAGATCGAGATAGATCTCCGGCGGATAAATGCCCCGCTTGAGCTTTTTAAGCTCAAATTTTGATACATCCTCCCGCACGTAACGGGTCGGCCCATCTTCGTCGAGATGAGGCTGATACTCATCGCTGAAATAGTGGTCAACCCCAAGCTTTTCGCGGGTTTCACGCAATTCGCGTTTCTGCTTGACCGGGCGTAACTCGGCCCTTATGGTATCTTGCTTGATTTTCCGGGTACCTTTTATCGCATCGCGGAACAGCAGGGTTTCCTCTTCTGTCTGTGAGGGCGTTTTTTTCATCAGATGCTCATTTTTTTATTAGGTATGCGTCGTGCCCGCTATGCAGTGGGTGCTCGGGCCGGATATTACTCGACTTGGAGGTGGATTTGGACAAGATATTTATCGATGAGGTGGTTGCCGAGATGCACACCATCCAGGACATGTTGCGTTGGGCCATGAGTCGTTTCAACGACGCCGGGATTTTCTACGGACACGGAACCGACAACGCCTGGGATGAGGCTGTGCAATTGGTACTGCCCGCGTTACATCTGCCACCGGATGTAGACCCGGCCATGCGCCACTCCCGTTTGACCAGCAGCGAGCGCCATCGTTTGGCGGAGCTGATCATTCGTCGGGTACAGGAGCGGGTGCCTGCCGCCTACCTGACCAACAAGGCCTGGTACGCCGGCTGGGAGTTTTATGTCGATGAACGGGTGCTGATCCCGCGCTCGCCGATTTCCGAAATGGTGGCTAACCGTTTCGCGCCGTTCCTCAAGCATGAGCCGACCCGCATCATGGACTTGTGCACCGGATCCGGTTGCATTGCCATCATCATGGCCCACGAGTTCCCGGAAGCCGAGGTTGATGCCATCGACATCAGCATCGATGCGTTGAACGTGGCCGAGCGCAATATTGACGATCACGGGGTGGAGCAGCAGGTTATTCCGATCCGCTCCGATCTGTTCCGCGATCTGCCAGCCGGTGACAAGTACGATTTGATTGTCTCCAACCCGCCTTATGTGGACTCCGAAGATATGTCGGATCTGCCGGAAGAGTTCCGTCACGAGCCTGAATTGGCACTGGCGTCGGGCTCTGACGGCCTGAAACTGACCAAGCGCATGCTGGCCCATGCCGCCGACTTCCTCAAGGATAACGGCGTGCTGGTGGTCGAAGTAGGCAACAGCATGATCCATCTGGAAGCCCAGTTCCCCGAGATCCCCTTTACCTGGGTTGAATTCGAGAACGGCGGTCACGGGGTGTTCGTGATGACCCGTGAAGAGCTGGTGCAGTATCAGGATCATTTCGCCATCTACAAGAACTAAGCAGGAGCACGCATGGCAGGGAACAGTTTTGGTCTTCTCTTTCGGGTCACCACCTTTGGCGAGAGCCACGGTCTGGCGCTGGGCGCCGTGGTCGATGGCTGCCCACCGGGGCTGGAGATAAGCGAAGCGGATCTGCAGGGGGATCTGGATCGGCGCAAGCCGGGCACTTCCCGCTACACCACGCCGCGCCGTGAGCCGGATGAGGTGAAGATCCTCTCCGGGGTGTTCGAGGGCAAGACCACCGGCACCTCCATCGGGCTGCTCATCGAGAATACCGATCAGCGCTCCAAGGATTACTCCGACATCAAGGATCTGTTCCGGCCCGGCCATGCGGACTACACCTACCACCAGAAGTATGGTCAGCGCGACTATCGTGGCGGCGGTCGATCTTCTGCCCGTGAGACCGCGATGCGGGTGGCGGCAGGGGCCATTGCCAAGAAGTACCTCAAACAGGTGCATGGCATCGAGATCACCGGTTTCCTCTCCCAGCTCGGCCCCATCAAGGCCGAGGCGTTCGACGCGGCGCAGATTGAGCAAAATCCCTTCTTCTTCCCCGATGCGGGCAAGCTGGAGGAGCTCGATCAATACATGCGCGACCTGAAAAAAGAGGGCAACAGCATAGGTGCCAAGGTGCAGGTCATTGCGCGCCATGTGCCGGTGGGGCTCGGTGAGCCGGTGTTCGATCGTCTCGACGCCGACATCGCCCATGCCATGATGGGCATCAATGCGGTGAAAGGGGTGGAGATCGGTGACGGCTTCGCGGTGGTGGAGCAAAAAGGCTCCGAGCACCGCGACGAGATGACCCCGGCGGGCTTTGCCAGCAACCATGCGGGCGGCATTCTGGGTGGCATTTCGTCTGGTCAGGATATTGTGGTGAGCATGGCGCTCAAACCGACCTCCAGCATCACAGTACCGGGCAAGACCATCAATACCGAGGGTGAGGCAATCGAAATGATCACCAAGGGTCGCCATGATCCTTGCGTCGGCATCCGCGCGGTGCCCATCGCCGAAGCCATGCTGGCGCTGGTATTGATGGATCACCTGCTGCGCCATCGCGGCCAGAATCAAGGGGTGTTAACTCACACCCCGCAGCTGCGCTGATCGGTGCTGCTGCCTATCGGCTGATCACCCCCTGTTCGGGGTTCCGGTTTGATAACTAACACAAAGGCGACCTTCGGGTCGCCTTTGCTATTTCCGGGGGACGGCTTACTCCGTCAATGTTTGCGGAGGGTGCGGGTCAGCAGATCCGCAGCCCCCGGATCGGCATTGAGGCGACAGCTGGGTGGCGAGAACTTGCTGTGGGGTTTGGGCAAGGCGTGAATGGCCTCGTTGACCTTGAGGAGCTGTTCTTCGCTCACGCTGTTTTTGGCAAACATCAGGCTGACCGGTTGGTGGTGCAGCAACAACTGGCAGCTGATAAACCGGTCGGCCCCCAGTTGGGCCAGCCGATAGTGGGCATATTGCCACTCCATGATGACGCCATCGAGACGACGGGCCAGCAGCAGATCGATAAGTCGGTCATCGGCATTGTATTCGGTCGCCATTTTAAGCGCCGGGCAGCTATCCATCTGATGCATGGGGCGGGTACCCCGCAACTTGCCGATCTTTAGCCCTTTCTCGTTGCACAACGCGGCCAGATTATCGAGCTTGTCCCAGCGATCCTGATGGCCGGGGATGGGGTTATTGCTCAGCAGTACATAGGCGCTCTGGCGGTAGGGTGCCGAGAAGCGGGCATAGCTCTGGCGCTCAGGCAGTGGCAGGGCGGCCATCGCCACATCCAGCTGATCGTGCTCCACCAGATGCAGCGCCCGCGCCCAGGGGAACTCACGAAATTTGGGGGTAAAGCCCGCCCGTTGCAAAATCTGGCGGGTCAGGCTGACATCCAGGCCATCGAGTTGCCCTTTGTCATCTATCTGGCTGAAAGGGGGCCAGTGACTCCAGGCCACCGTCAGGGATGGATCGGCCTGCAGCGTCGGGGCCAGTAGTAGTAACAAGCTCATCAGGGTAAGCCTGCGACCATGGGGAAAACATCGCGTGGTCATCGCTAAACCTCATTATTTTGTTGTGCTATCCCGAGCCTCTGCCTGCCGCTCACCATGGCTGCGGGGGCAGATATTAAGTTGTCAGTTAATAGTGTGGTGCTTGTGTCACCGATTAACGGGATTATTCGGGAGGCTGCAGAGGACTTTTCTGTTCGTGCTGGGAGGAATGTCACATTTTTCTCGTTTATCCCGGGCAACTCCGTTAGACTGCGCCTCTATTCTTTCCCCTTTGCTCTGCTCCCCGGGGAAATCGTTGTTTTCTCAATAGGCCCAGACTTGTGAGATGGCATCGGCTCAGCAGAGGAGCCCCACCACAACGTTATCCGGCGCCACTATCCCTAGCAGGTATCTATGAGTTTTACTTCCCTCGGTCTGTCCGAACCCTTGTTGCGTGCTGTTGCCGAGCAAGGCTACGACACCCCGTCTCCCATTCAGTTGCAAGCGATCCCCGCCGTTCTGGCTGGTCGTGACCTGATGGCGGCGGCCCAAACCGGGACCGGCAAGACCGCAGGCTTTACCCTGCCGATGCTGCAACGTCTGATGGAGAGCAAGCGCCGGGTTTCGCCCAACCGCATTCGTGCGCTGGTGTTGACTCCGACTCGCGAGCTGGCTGCCCAGGTCGGCGAGAGCGTGCGTAACTACGGCAAACACTTGCCGATGCGCAGCCACGTTGTCTTTGGCGGCGTCAGCATCAACCCGCAGATGATGGCAACTCGCCGTGGTCTGGACGTGCTGGTGGCCTGCCCTGGCCGCCTGATGGATCTCTACAACCAGAATGCCGTCAAGTTTGACGAAGTGGAGATCCTGGTACTGGACGAAGCGGACCGCATGCTCGACATGGGCTTTATCCGCGACATCCGCAAGATCCTGGCACTGATGCCGAAACAGCGTCAGAACCTGCTGTTCTCCGCGACCTTTGCCGAAGAGATCCGCGAGCTGGCCACTGGCCTGCTCAACAACCCGGCGGTGATCGAAGTTGCCCCGCGCAACAGCACTGCCGAGCGTATCGAGCAGCTGGTGCACCCGTGCGACAAGGCCAACAAGATCGGCCTGCTGAGCCATTTGGTCACCAGCAACGATTGGCAGCAGGTACTGGTGTTCACCCGTACCAAGCACATGGCCAACCGCGTTGCCGAGACCCTCGACAAGACCGGTGTCAGTGCAGCCGCCATCCATGGCAACAAGAGCCAGGGTGCCCGTACTCGCGCGCTGGCCGGTTTCAAAGATGGTAGCGTCAAGGTGCTGGTGGCGACTGACATCGCCGCCCGTGGTCTGGATATCGACAAGTTGCCGCAAGTGGTCAACTTCGAGCTGCCGAACGTGGCAGAAGACTACGTTCACCGTATCGGCCGTACTGGCCGTGCCGGTGCTGCCGGTCACGCCATCTCCCTGGTCGCTGCCGATGAAGGCAAGCTGATTAAGGCGATAGAGCGTCTGACCAAGCAGAACATCCCGTGCGAGCAGGTGGCCGGTTTTGAAGCCTCCCGCGAGACCCTGGACAACATCGCCCGTGGTATCGGCGCGCCGCTGCGCAAAGAGCCTCGCGATCCCAGTGAAGAGCGTCGTGCGCCCCGTCCGCAAGGTCAGCGTCAGGGTGCAGGTCGTACCTCTTCCGGTGCTAACGCCGGTGGCGCGCGTACCGGTAACGGTGGCAAGCCCAAGCCGCAAGGTGGCCAGCGTCCGGCTGATGGTGCTGGCAAACCGGCGCAAGCCCGTCGCCCCCGTCGCTCCACTCACAACCAGTAAGCGGCTCGGGAGCCTGGCTCCACAGCTGTATGGTTGATCTAAAAAGCCCTGCCAATCTGGCAGGGCTTTTTGTTTTTGTCGCACACCGGCTGTGGGTCAGTGGTATCAGCCCTGCATATGGCAGCCGCCTTGCCACACCTGCGGTACGCTACCAGCACCCCTCGCGGGAGAAGGGGTGGGGATGAGGGTGAAGGTGAAGGTGAAGGGGGAACATCCCCGTGCCTAACCGTAAAAAGAGAGGGAGGCCAAAGCCTCCCTCTCTTTTTGTTGGCGTTCTTTAGGCCAGCAAAAATGCCATCAGATATCCACCTGCGAGCCCAGCTCGATCACCCGATTGGGTGGGATCTGAAACTGATCCGGGGCGCGCAGGGCGTTGCGTTGCAGCAGCATAAAGAGCTTGCCGCGCAGGTAGATGTACCAGGGGCGCTCCTTCATGATCAGCGACTCGTGGGCCATAAAGAACGAGGTCTCCAGCATCCGGCAGCTCAACCCCTCGGCGTTGCAGCGCAGGAAGATATCCTCCACGTTGGGGGTCTCGCGCCAGCCGTAGCTCGCCACCACCCGCCAGAAGGTGGGGGAGAGCTGCTCGATGCAGACCCGTCGCACATTGTGGACGTAGGGCACCTCTTCCACCCGCAGGGTGAGCAGGATGATCCGCTCGTGCAGCACCTTGTTGTGCTTGAGGTTATGGAGCAGCGCATGGGGGATCACATTGACCACCCGCGACATATAGACCGCAGTACCGGCCACCCGGGTCGGCGGGGATTTTTCCAGCGAGGCGATCATTGGCTCAAGGGAGTTGCCGTGCTCGTTCAAGCGGCGAATAAGCTGGAAACGCTCGCTCTTCCAGCTGGTCATCAGGGTGAACATCACCGCCCCCAGGGTGAGTGGCAGCCAGCCACCGGACCAGATCTTGGCGAGGTTGGCGGCAAACAGCGGCACATCGATGGCCAGCAGTGCGGCGAGCAGGGCGGCCACCAGATAACCGTTCCAGCCCCAGCTGTTTTTCGCCACCGAGCAGAACAGGATCGAGGTGAGCACCATGGTGCCGGTCACCGCGATGCCATAAGCGGCCGCCAGATTGCTGGAGTGCTCGAAACTCACGATCACAATCACCACCGAGATATAGAGCAGCCAGTTGATCACCGGAATATAGATCTGGCCGGATTCCAGTTCGGAGGTGTGAACGATGCGAATGGGTGAGAGATAACCGAGCCGCACTGCCTGTCGGGTGAGGGAAAATACCCCGGAGATCACCGCCTGCGAAGCAATGACCGTCGCCATGGTCGCCAGCACCAGCAGCGGCAGCAGCGCCCATTTCGGCGCGAGCAGGAAGAAGGGGTTGGCAATGGCGGCGGGGTTATCGAGCAGCAGCGCCCCTTGCCCGAAGTAGTTGAGCACCAGTGAGGGCAGCACCACCATAAACCAGGCGCGGCGGATCGGCTTTTTGCCAAAGTGGCCCATATCGGCGTAGAGCGCCTCCACACCGGTGATGGCCAGCACCACGGCGCCGAGGGCAAAGAAAGAGGCGCCCTGATAGGTCATAAAGAAGCGCATCGCCCAGACGGGGTTGAGCGCCGCCAGCACCTCGGGGTTGTGAATGATGCTGCGCAGCCCCAGCAGCGCCAGCGTCGCAAACCAGATCAGCATGATGGGGGCAAACAGCTTGCCCACCATGGCAGTACCGTGTTTTTGAATGGCAAATAGCAGGGTCAGCACCAAGACCGAGAGCGGCACTATATAGGGGTCGAGGGAGGGGGCGACCAGCCGCAGCCCCTCGATGGCCGACATCACCGACATCGCCGGGGTGATCACCACCTCCCCATAGAAGAAGCTGCCGCCAATCAGGCCGAGGATGATCAGCAAGGGGACCAGCTTCTCTGGCGTATTGCGGGTGGCCAGCGACATCAGGGTGAGAATGCCCCCTTCACCGGCGTTGTCGGCCCGCATCACAAAGGAGAGGTACTTGACCGACACCACCAGGATCAGCAGCCAGAAGATCAGCGACAGAAAACCGAGAATGGAGGCGGGTTCAACGCCAAACCCGAATTGCCCTGACAGGCACTCGCGCAGGGTGTAGAGCGGGCTGGTGCCGATATCGCCATAGACCACGCCAATCGCCGCCAGCATCACGCCGGACATGGCTTGTTGTTTATCACAGTTCATGAGTTCATCTTGTCAGTTTGATGTTTACACGTTTGCCAACGCACAGGGGCCCGACATATCAGCAAAATAGTGATATTTAATCGGGATAGAATTAATGGCTTGCGATGGGAAAGGGGACTAACCGAATGGTGATCTGCTTGTCATGGAACACAGTCTGTTCATCTGCTGTTAAGCTTATAATGACACACACTCTGCGGGACTATGCTCAGTTATAAATAATCAAAAGTTCAATTTGAGTAAGATTATTAATCTTCCGGCGATTGAAATAGACCACGACAACGCCGACAACCGTTTGCTTTATCTGCGGATCTTTTTTGGCCGCTATTTTTTATCGAAGCGGCTGAAAAACAGACGATAAAATGCTGACTAATAAATGGATGGTGAGGTGGATAAAAAGGCTGGGGTAGGGTGGTAATCGAGTCTTTATTTGATGTGCGAGAGGGAAGGGGTGACGGAAACGTAACGTGGCCGTCACAACAGCAGCCACTATCAAGTAAAACGAGAGTGGATATATAGGTAGGGTGCAATGAACGAAGTGAATTGCACCACTCATTAAATGCGTAAGAGTAGAGGTGCAATGCGCTGCGCTGCGCTTATTGCACCCTACGCTGATATATGTCGGTGGGGCCGTACCATCATTTTTGTGAGCTCAACTCATCACACTTTCTTGTTTGATACTCAGCCACTCTTATTAATTCAGCCGTATGCTCAGGGTATTGTTTCTGAAAGAAACAGAGAGTATCTGCTAACGTAATCTGGTGCAGATTAACGCTGCTGTTAAAAACCAACGACCGTATTTGTTCTATAAACGCATCAGAGGCATGATGGGTGGCGCACAAGCCCCACAAATTTAAATCAAGTTCATCTTCAGGATCTGCAAGGGGACTGTTGGCTTGTAAATAGAGATTACCCAGCATGGCGTCATATTGAGCATCAGATAACGAGGTTTTGCAACGAACTATCCAGGCAAGGGTGATCAGGTTATGGCCAAAAAAACCGGGCTGCTGCAGGCAGGCGTGCAATACATCCTCCAATGCTACCGAGTGTGAAGTTTTAATGGTCTCACCACTTTCTTTCATCTCTTCATGAGGGAAAGTGGCCGTGACAAATTCCGTGACCCGATTTAAAAATGCAGGCACCCACTCGGGAGGAAGGATGTTGTAGACCTCATTAAGCGCCAGCAAAATGGTGACATTATGGGATAAATACTCAGGCTTTCTGGTCGCCTTGGCGATATAGAATGCAAAGATATCGTGAAAGCCGCACTCGGCATGCCACTGGGAAACAGCCTGATAGGCAGCGGGATAGATACCACGCGCCAGAATCCTGAGTCTGCGAATATCGGGAAAAGCGACATGCTGCACGTGCTCGGTGAGCACTGTTGAAACCTGCAACCCATCCTTGGCAATCAATTTACCGGTTTGTTGCCACAAGGCTTCCGGTTGCCCAAGGTGCTTCGCAAGAAAGTGAGCCGATAAATAGGCTTTCAGTGCATGTGGCTGGTGAATAACAGCACTGCTGTGTACGGATTTTTCAAGTAGCTCCTGAGATGTCATTTATCCTCCATGAATTCAACGTGCTCCTTAAGGGGCTGGCAAAGCATAACCAGCAAACTCAACAGTCGTAGGGTGCAATGAACGAAGTGAATTGCACCATTGATAAACACCAACGATAGAGGTGCAATGCGCTACGCTTATTGCACCCTACGGTACTATGCAGATGGTCGCTTCATATTTACGACATATGCATATCTGTCTCCCCCATTTTTTTTGATACTTTGGCAAAACTTTAACTCCAATTTTTCGCTCAACCCCTTTTCGATTAAATCAAGAGGGTTTACTGGAGTAACCAAAAGAGCGTGTTCTTCGGTACCAACTTTTACACTGTACTCTGGGTATTTTGCTGTGTATTCTGGCTCGATATCTGCAATTATTAGTGAGCCATTTGGCTTTAATAATGAGGCCGCTTTTTTTAAATCAAATGGATATGGAAGTGATGTAAGAACAAATGAAACAACTATTGCATCAAATTGCTCCTCACATGAGCGCATGAATTCATCTAAATCACAGGTCATGGCAGTGTGATTGAAATCTGCCATGACAACATTTTTCTCAAATGTAGTCTTCATTTCTGGGGTTGCATCGACATAATTCCACGTGACATTTTTACGACTAAAAAAATGAGCAGCAACATTAATCCCAGTTCCACCACCTAAGTCTAGAATACTTGCATGTTCAAGACCATCTATTGCACGTTTCAAATGTTTAACTGTATTAATATGTGATTCTTTTAGGAATTGAGTGTTACGTTTATCATAGTCATTGGCAATTTTCCCATAGAAACAAGATGCTTGATCACGCTGATATATTTTACGCTTTTTCTTTTCTGGTGTAATAACAGTAAACAAAGCAATCGCACTACCTATCGAGACAATCAGGGGCTCATAGCTAAATTCTGCTATTGCCCATATTATTGAGAGGAAAAATGCTAATACTGACAACGCCTTGATGATATTTTTCACTGTGTACTCTACTTATTAAATTAGTGGAATGAATTCCATATGAACACTTCTTTATAGCAAGCTATTTTCAAGAAGGTTATAAAATCATATGAATTTAATTAAGTTGCACTATAAATATACAATATATATTCTGAAGTATGCATAGAGGATTAATAATCCTCCTTTAGTCAGTATTTTATTTTGGTTTTTATAGTTGCATTCAGTCATTTTCAAAATTCCAGGCTGCTATTTTTAATCTGCGCGATTTGATTACGTAGCCTCATGTAAAACGACCCCAACGAAGCTGGTTGCCAAGTGGCACATAGTAACCGGATAGATGAAAAACTGAAGGGGCAGGTGCCTAAAACCCGTTCTGGTTCAATAAAATGGTCACTAAAGGGCGATTTATTGTTCGGTTTGGCTTGATGCAGCTGGGCTGGCGCGACAGTAAAACCAAACAATAAGCCACACCGGCATCCTCTCCGATTAAGCCTTTTATCCTCCCGATAATCAGACGGGGCAGGGGAGTGACAGCCGGTGTCGAGCTCGTCACTTTTGTCGTGTCGATCACAGTTCTGCGAGTCGGTCGTCATCGTCACTGGCCTGAAAATTTCTGTTCTCCATTCGCATTACTCCTTTAACTTCAGTATCTTGCGAATTTTATTTCGCTCATTCCCGTTTTTGGTCTGATAAATGCTTTGTGGGTGAGCCGGCTGTATCGTCGCTGTGCGAGTGTGGGCCCCCCGGGGTTAGCACTTGGCCACACCGGGCGATGCCAGTGCGGCAGTAACGAAACATTTAGGATCCCTCTCTATGAACAGCTTCGTGATTGCAGATCCCAGTCTTTGTATTGGGTGTCGTACCTGTGAGGTGGCCTGCGCCGTTTCACACCAGTCAACGTCCTGCACGGGTACCGTTGAGCGGGAGGGCGGCCTGCGTCTTGCCATCGAGGATGGACATCTGGTCTCCAAGGACAGCTATTTTCAGCCGCGCCTGAAGGTGATCGTCGGCAGCAAGGTGACCACGCCTGTGCTCTGCCGCCAGTGTGAAGACAAGCCGTGCGCCGTGGCCTGCCCCAACAATGCCATCGTGACCGAAGATGGTTGCATCAAGGTGTTGCAGGAGCGCTGCATCGGCTGCAAATCCTGCGTGGTGGCCTGTCCTTACGGTGCCATGGCGGTGGTGGTGAAAGAGGTGGCGCCCGCTGCCGGTGCGCTGTTCAAGCGCCCGCAGACCAAGGCGCAAGCCTTGAAGTGCGATCTCTGCCGTCACCGTGAAGCGGGCCCGGCCTGTGTCGAGGTGTGCCCGACCCAGGCGCTGCGTCTGGTGACCCCGGAGTCGCTGGGCGAGCTGAATCGCCAGAAGCAGCTGGCCAGTGCCGAGGCGATGGCGGTCTGCCAGCGCCAGCCGGTGTTGGCACAGGGTTGAGGCATCAGAGTAGCGTGCGCATTTGGTCCTTGCTGGCTCTGGGCGCCGTCTGTCAGCCGTTTCTTGTTAAAGGCCTTTTAGCGTTAACCGCCTTTTACCGTTAACAAACAAGAGTGTGAGTCATGAAAAAAGTCATTACCGTCTGCCCCTATTGCGGCACCGGTTGCAAGATCAACCTGCTGGTTGAAAACGACAAGGTGGTGGGGGCCGAAGGCGCCAACGGCCGGACCAACGAGGGGCAGCTCTGCCTCAAGGGTTATTACGGTTGGGATTTCTTGAACGACACCAACCTGCTGACCCCCCGTCTCAAGAGCCCGATGATCCGCCGCGAGCGCGGTGGCAAGCTCGAATCCGTCTCCTGGGATGAGGCAATCGGCTTTGCCAGCAGCCGTCTGGCTGCCATCAAGGCGACCTACGGTGCCGACGCCATCATGACCACCGGCTCTGCCCGTGGCCCGGGTAACGAAGCCAACTATGTGATGCAGAAATTTGCCCGCGCAGTGCTGGGGACGAACAACGTCGACCACTGCGCGAGGGTGTGACACGCACCCTCAGTCTCCGGTCTGGAGACAACTGTAGGCAACGGCGCCATGAGCAACGCCATTCCCGAAATTCAAGAGACCAAGTGCCTGCTGGTGTTTGGTTACAACGCTGCTGACTCTCACCCCATCGTCGCCCGCCATATCCTCAAGGCGAAGGCGAACGGGGCCAAGGTGATTGTGTGTGATCCCCGTATGGTGGAGACCGCCCGCATCGCCGATCAGTGGCTGCCGCTCAAAAACGGTTCCAATATGGCGCTGGTTAATGCCTTTGCCAACGTGTTGATCAGTGAAGGGCTCTACAACAAGGAGTTCGTCGCCAACTACACCGAAGGGTTTGACACCTTCAAGGCGACAGTCGCCAAGTACACTCCGGAATATGTCGAGGGGATCACTGGCCTCAAGGCCGCCGATATCCGCGCCGCCATTCGCACCTATGCCGCGTCGCCTGCTTCCATGATCCTGTGGGGCATGGGGGTGACTCAATACGGTCAGGCAGTGGATGTGGTCAAGGGGCTGGCGGGTCTGGCGCTGCTGACCGGCAACTTCGGTCGCCGTGGCACCGGTTGCGGTCCGGTGCGCGGGCAGAACAACGTGCAGGGCACCTGCGACATGGGGATGCTGCCGCACCAGTTCCCGGGTTATCAGTCGGTGAGCGATCCCGAGATCAGTGCCAAGTTTGCCAAGGCGTGGGGCGTGCCAGCGCTGTCCCAAAAGCCCGGCTACCGTCTGACCGAGCTGAGTCACAAGGTGGAGGAGGGCAAGTGCAAGGCCTTCTATATCTTTGGCGAAGATCCGGCGCAGACTGAAGCCGATCTGGCCCAGTTCCGCCGCACCCTGGCGGGGATGGATCTGGTGATCGTGCAGGATATCTTCATGACCCAGACCGCCGAGATGGCGGATGTCATTTTGCCCGCCACCAGTTGGGGCGAGCACGAGGGGGTTTACAGCTCGGCAGATCGCGGCTTCCAGCGCTTCTACAAGGCGGTGACACCGCCTGAGAACGTCAAGCCAGACTGGGCAATCTTCTCGCTGATGGCCACCGCCATGGGGTATCCCATGGAGTATCGCGACACCCAACAGATCTGGGACGAGATGCGCGCCCTTTGCCCGCTCTATACCGGGGTCAGCTACGACAAGATAGCGGATCTCAAGAGCGTGCAGTGGCCTTGCCCGACCGAGGATCACCCGGGCACCAGCACCCTGTTCGAGGGGAATGTGTTCACTACCCCGAGCGGCAAGGGTCAGCTGATTGCCGCCGAGTGGCGGGCGCCGCTGGAGCAGCCCTGTGCCGAGTATCCGCTGGTGCTCTCCACCGTGCGGGAGGTAGGGCACTACTCCTGCCGCTCCATGACCGGTAACTGCTCGGCGTTGCAGACCCTGGCCGATGAGCCGGGCTATGTGCAGATCCATCCGAGCGATGCACAAAAGCTTGGGGTGAAGGATCAGGCGCTGGTGTGGATCTCGTCGCGACGCGGCAAGGTGATCACCCGGGCCAACTACAACGATCGGGTCAACGCCGGTGTGGTCTACATGACCTACCAGTGGTGGATTGGGGCTTGTAACGAGCTGACCATCGAGCACCTTGATCCGGTCTCCTACACCCCCGAGTACAAGTACTGCGCGGTCAAGATTGAGCGTATTGAAGGTCAGGCTGAGGCGGAAGTGTACGTCCAGACTGAATACAGCGCGCTCAAGGCGAAATTGCGCAGCGCCGCCAAAGGGTAATCATCGTTAAATAAAGTGGATCCAGGCTCTGTTTACAGGGCCCGGATCCCCTCATCCTTTTTTCAGCTGGCAGGTATCCACCATGAGCCGTGAATTAACGATCTCGTTCGGGATTTTTTATGTTTCAGCCTATTTGTTGGCAATGTTATTGGGGATGGGGTGTTACCTCTGGTACGACGAATTGATATTTCTGCTGGGCTTTGGTTTCTTCGGCTGTTTTATCGCCGCGCGCATCGCCATGGGCGCCGTGCTGGCGGCCCTGAGCGTGCAGTTGGCCTGGCTCGTTGCCTTCCTCTCCACCACGCTGGTCAATACCCTGCTGCTGGGTCTTTCTGCCCTGGTGGTCTATTTGACTCATCAGGTGGTGTCGGTAGACATATCGCAAAATATCAGTTGGTTATTGGTGGCGTTTCAGCTGCTATCAGCTGGCTTTATTTTCGGTGGACTCAAGCTCCATCCGGGCAATATTGGAAAATCAATTTTCGAACAAATCGGTAGTAAGGAGTCAAATATATGAAACGTATTGAAGAGCAAGCGCAACTGCTGGATCTGGAGTATCAGGGCATCGCCCTGCTGTTTGACCAGTTTTGCCAGCGGGCGGGCACACTCGCCAAGCAATACAAGTTCTTCAATTGGCCCGATTACGAGGATACCCCGCCACTGTGCCGGGCGTTCACCCTGTTGGGGGAGACGCGCGAGCTCAGACTCTCTTGTCAGCCAGGCGAGCGGGGAAAACTCAACGGTATCATCCAGATTGTCGATGCAACCGGGCAGGTTCAGGCCAGCCAGGCGTATCGGGCCGATGGCTGTTTGCTGCAGGCAACGGGCCGATTTCTCGATAATCCGCCCGAGCTGCTACTCAAATTGATGCTTGACGCCGTCTGGCAGCCCAGCCTTGTCGAAGGGCAACCTCTCATCGCCAATGAATGCCGCTGACAACCTCACCTCGATGATGCTGATATGCCCCCTGTTGCAGGGATGACACGGGATCTGGTTAGCCACCGGAGCTGTCATCGGGTTCGGGAGACGCAAGACCCGCATTCGGACGAAGGATGGCCCATTCATGGCGGAATATCAGATGGTTGGCTTGGTGCGGGCGCGCGACAACCCGTGACAAAAGGTTGCTGAAAATGACCGCCCACTGGCGATAACGATTCTGATCTGAGTGGAGCGGCGAATAAACGTGTGGAAGGCATCTATCCAGAGCCATGAGTCCACTTATTTGCCCCCATGGTTGTATTGAAAATAGGGCTACCTTATGATTCAACGCTCAATACAATGCTATTCCAATGAGTATTGATTTTTATGATTAAACGTTAATGGACTACGTGTTTTATTGCGACATCTGACGGAGCGCCCCGTCCTTGCTGATGTTTTTCCTGCCTAGCTGTAACGTGAGACCAGAATGCTAAATGTGAGTGCCATTCCTCTGGACGACATCTCTCCCATCTGGGACGACGGTTTCCTCCTGCTCTCCAAATCCCTCTTGTCGGCCGTGACGCTCGATGATTTTATCCACAAACTCAACAAGATAGATGCCAGCTTCGGCGGCGTGACCCGGGTCAATCTGATCCTCAATATGGGCACGAGCGAGGAGGCCACGTTCTGTTTTATGGGGGCGATCGGCCCAAAGCACCTGGTCTTCCCCAAAGCGGAGCTTCATGTTTTCCCTCGTCCTACCCGGGAAACCCAGGAGCAAGCCATCGTTCTTTCAGCCGCCCGCTTTGAGAATCGCTGCCCCGCCCTCGATGCAGCAGGGATTTATGCCGGGCTGCGCTCCTACTGCCAGCTCCCCATTACCACCGCCCGCAGCCATCTTGGTGGAGTCGAGTTTATCAACACCCGGCTCGACAGCTTCACCATGGAGACGCTGGCAAAACTGACCCAGCTGGCGGCCATCGTGGCCATTGCGCTGGAAAACGTGCTCGACAAGGAGCGCACCCTGGAGCAGGCCAACTCCCTGCGCCTTGAACGGGACAGCTGCAAAATTCTGGTGGATGTCACCAATGCGGTGATCAAACTGGTGCGCATCGCCGAGCTGCCCAAGAGCCTGTTTACCATCTTGCAGCACCACTTCGCCATCAGCAGCTTGTGTCTGGCCGAGTACAACGCTACCTCCGACAGTTTCAAAAGCTATCTGGCTAATAACGAGCAGAGTGAGCAGCCGGGTATCATCGATCACTCCTGTTTCGAGCAGAAGTGCCTGCAGGGGGCGCTCGGCCACAGCGAGCCGTTTTTTGTCTATCGCGATCACGGCCACGGCTGCAGCAATCGCTGCCGCTTTACCTCCCAGATCCTGCCGCCGGAAGCCGAGAGTTCCTGCATTTTGCCGCTACGCTATCGGGGCAACCTGCTGGGGGTGTTGATCCTCTCCCACCCGAACGCCGATTTCTTTGCCGATATCGATATCTCTCTGCTGGAGCAGGTGGCGGCGCGCACCGCGATTGCCATGAACAACGTGCAGGCGCAGCAGGAGATCTCCAACACCAACGGTGCCAAAGAGAAGACCATTCGCATCAACGAGCCGCAGATGCAGGGGGAGTTCCCCCATATCATCTACCAGAGCGCGGTGATGGAGAGCGTGCTGGAGAAGCTGCGGCTGGTGGCCGAGAGCGACAGTACCGTGCTGATCCTCGGCGAGACCGGCACCGGCAAGGAGCTGATCGCCCAGGCCATTCATCAACTGAGTGAGCGCCGCGACCACGAGATGGTGAAGGTGAACTGCGCCGCCATTCCCACCGGTCTTATCGAGAGCGATCTGTTTGGCCACGAGAAGGGGGCCTTTACCGGTGCCTTGACCCAGCGCATCGGCCGCTTCGAGCGGGCCCACAAGGGCACCCTGTTCCTCGATGAAGTGGGGGACATGCCGCTGGATCTGCAGCCCAAACTGCTGCGGGTATTGCAGGAGCACGAGCTGGAGCGGGTGGGTAACAGCAACCCCATCGCGGTGGATGTGCGGCTGGTGGCTGCCACCAACTGCGATCTGCTCTCCATGGTCAAGAACAAGCGCTTTCGAAGCGACCTTTACTACCGCCTCAACGTCTTTCCCATCGAGTTGCCGCCCCTGCGCGAACGGCGTGAGGATATCCCGCTGCTGGTCAATTTCTTTATCAAGAAGATCGCCAAGCGGATGCGCCGCACCATCACCTCGATCCCCGCCGATGCCATGAAGATGCTGGTGTCGCTGCCCTGGTACGGCAATATCCGCGAGCTGGAGAACGTCATCGAGCGCGCGGTGGTGATGACCCGTGGCCATGTGCTCAACCTCTCGCCGGACGAGCTGATGCCCCTCAAGGGCTACCACAAGATTGAGACCCTGGTCTATGACGAACCTGCCTCGTCGCTGTTTGCCAACGAGGCCCCCCATGAGGAGCGCGAGGCGATCATCGCCGCCCTGCGCGACTGCAACGGCATCGTGGCCGGTGAGCGGGGGGCGGCCACTCGCCTTGGCATGAAGCGCACCACGCTGCTCTCCAAGATGAAGCGGCTCGGCATCTCGGCCCGGGATCCCGAGATCATCGATGGGGTCGCACCATGAGTGGTGGATCAGATGCCGCACTGCCGGAGGCGAAAGGCGAGCCGCGCCTGCAAAGCCCAGATCAGAGCGAGCTGGCCCGCTGCGCCATCCATCGCGAGGTGGTGCACTACCGCGCCGATACGGTAACCAGCGACAGTGAGATGGCGCTCCCCTCCGAGACGCCGGTGGCGCTGGTCTACAACGGCATCGCCCACAGCGTGATGATGTGTTCGGCCTCCGATCTGGAGGATTTCGCCATCGGTTTTTCCCTCTCTGAGGGGATCATCGACAGCCTGCTCGATATCCACGACATCGAGCAGATAGAGGGCTGTCAGGGGATTGAGCTGCACATTACCCTGGCCAACCGCTGCGTCCATCGCCTCAAAGAGAAGCGGCGCACCATGGCGGGCCGCACCGGCTGCGGTATCTGTGGCAGCGAGAGTCTGGAGCAGGTGATCCGCAGCCAGCCAAGATTGCCCGACAGCCAGCGTCTGGCAGTGGCTCATATCGACAAGGTGCTGACGGCGTTGCGCCCGCTCCAGCTGCTGGGGCAGCGCACCGGCGCCACCCATGCTGCTGTGCATCTGGATGGGGAAGGCAATATTCTCGCCATTCGCGAAGATGTGGGGCGCCATATTGCGCTGGACAAGTTGGTGGGGCATCTGTGCCGCAGTGGTCGGCGGGATGGCGCCATTCTGGTGACCAGCCGCGCCAGCTTCGAGATGGTGCAAAAGTGCGCCAGCGCAGGGGTGGAGATTTTGCTCGCCATTTCGGCTGCCACAGAGCTGGCGGTCGAGCGTGCCGAGCAGACCGGACTCACCTTGGTGGGTTTTTGCCGCCCAGGGCGGGCCGAGATCTACAGCGGCTGCCAACGTATTGTGCTGGCGTGACTGTCGGGGGCGCATAGTAGGGGCATAGTATGGGCGTGGCGGGCCCGAACTGCCGCCACGCCGGGTGATTCAGTTGGCCATCAGGTCACTACTACCCGGCGCAAGTCAGGAGAAGAGAATGCAAAAAGCCCGCTCAATTGAGCGGGCTTTTTAGAATTTGGTGCGTCCTAGTGGATTCGAACCACCGACCCCCACCATGTCAAGGTGATGCTCTAACCAACTGAGCTAAGGACGCAGGGTGCGCAATGCGACTTTTACTGCTTGCAGGGGAGTGGTGGGTTTAATTGGATTCGAACCAACGACCCCTACCATGTCAAGGTAGTGCTCTAACCAACTGAGCTATAAACCCACATCTGCAAACACATTTATTGAATCTTCTGAGCTTTACGTTCAGAGCTTCAATTTTTTCAAACTGAAATTGGTGCGTCCTAGTGGATTCGAACCACCGACCCCCACCATGTCAAGGTGATGCTCTAACCAACTGAGCTAAGGACGCATAAACAGTATTCTGAGATGGTGCGTCCTAGTGGATTCGAACCACCGACCCCCACCATGTCAAGGTGGTGCTCTAACCAACTGAGCTAAGGACGCATCACAGAAAAAGTGGTGGGTTTAATTGGATTCGAACCAACGACCCCTACCATGTCAAGGTAGTGCTCTAACCAACTGAGCTATAAACCCACTCGATGAACCGGGCTGCATACCCGTTTCATATCGCCAGCACTGCTGACGTGGTCGGCATACTACCCATGCCCCCCAAGGCTGTCAACAAGCCATATGCACAAAGCAGACTGTTTGCCCAGTTCTTGTGCAGCCTGTTGATTTTGCAGGCGAGTTGTCGCTTTTCAGGGCTCGGTTACTGGGCCCGCGACAAGCTGGTGCAGGCCTCCGGGGTGGCGAAGCGGCCGTAGATGTAGCGCAATCTTGCCCCCAGCATCAGGGCGGCACTGGTGAGGCCGACGATAAAGCCGATCCAGAAGCCCTGCGGCCCCATCCGCGGCACCAGCCAGTCGGTGAGACCCAGGATCATGCCGGTGGGCAGTCCCAGACCCCAGTAGGCGACGATGGTGACGTAGAAGACCGCCTGGGTATCCTTGTAACCGCGCAGTGCGGCAGCCGCAACCACCTGCACCGAGTCGGAGAGCTGGTAGATGGCGGCGAAGAACAGCAAGGTGGCCGCCAGGGTGATCACTTGCTGGTCATCGGTATAGATGCTGGCGATCTGCTCCCGTAGCAGCACGGTAACCGCCGCGGTGAGTGCCGCGACACTCACCCCCAGTAGCAGACCGGTGCGGGCCGCCACCCGGGCGTGATGGGGCTGACCTTCACCTATGCTGTGGCCCACCCGGATGGTGACACCCACCCCGATAGAGAGCGGCAGCATAAACACCAGACTGGAAAAGTTCAGGGCAATCTGGTGGCTGGCCACGATTTCAGCGCCGAACGGTGCCAGCATCAGCGCCACCACGGCAAACAGGGTCACCTCGCAGAAGATCGCCATGGCGATGGGGAACCCCAAGCGAAACAGCCGCCAGATCCGGCTGCCATTGGGGCGAACCAGCTGGGAGAAGAGGCGGATCTTGCTGAAGTGAGGGGAGAGTTTCACATAGAGGATCATCGCCAGCAGCATGGCCCACAGCACGAGGGCCGTCGCCACACCACAACCTACTCCACCGAGCTTTGGCATGCCGAAGTGACCGTGAATGAAGATGTAGTTGGCAGGAATATTGACCGCCAACCCGACAAAGCCGATCACCATGGTGGGCATGGTGTGGGAGAGCCCCTCGCTAAAGTTGCGCAGCACCTGGAACATTGCAAAGGCGGGCAGGCCCCACAGGATGGCGTGTAGATAACCCGTCGTTTTGGCCGCCATCACCGGATCCACATTCATATGTGCCAACGCCAGCGGGCTGTAGTAGAGGGCGATCATCGCCAGCGGCGTCACCATCAAGGCGAGCCAGAAGCCCTGATGCACCGCCGGGCGGATCTCGTCTCGCTTACGGGCGCCATTGAGCTGGGAGACGATGGGCGTCAGTGCCATGATGATCCCCTGCACCAGCAAAATGATCGGTAACCAGAAGCTGGACGCCACGGAGACCGCTGCCAGGTCCACAGCGCTGACCTGACCTGCCATCACGGTGTCGACGAAGTTCATGGCGACCTGAGCCACTTGAGCGACCAGAATGGGGCTGGCTAAACGAACGAGCTGCTTCGCCTCGGACCAATAACGTTGCACTGACACCTCCGAGTGGATCAGATAAGAGTAAAAAGAGCGGAAATCGGGAAGATCCTTTGCACGTTCGGACGAAGGTGCAAAGGGGGGGGAGGCATTCTAGCCTGAAATTCATCCAGGACGAAATAGTTGCCGCCCCCGAGGGCAGGATCAGGCGTCTTCGTGATCGCTGATCAGCAGGTTGGCAGCGGCATAGGCGGCTTGTTCACGGAGATCTGCGGGCACCCGCTCGTCGGCGGCAACGGCGTTGAGGGCGCGGATGGTGGCGGCAATGGCATTAGGAACATAGCCCTGCTCACCGGAGCCAATCTGGTTATAGGCGATGCGGATCGCTTCGCAACATTGATATACCTGCATTTCTTTTTCCTTGTTTACCCTGATTTGAACGGCGTCACTATAGCGATCGGGCGCAAGCTTGTCAGCCTGTACCCTTGTCTCACCCTCTGCCCGAGGTTAACCTGCCCTTTTTGCCGTAGCAGGAGACGAGAGATGTTCACTGGCATAGTGCAGGGGACCGCCGAACTGGTGGCCATCGAGGCGCAACCCAACTTCCGTACCCATGTGATCCGCATGCCGAGCCCGGCGTGGGGGCAAGGGTTGGCCCTCGGTGCCTCGGTTGCCCACAACGGCTGCTGCTTGACCGTCACCCGGGTCGAGGGGGATCTGGTCAGCTTCGATCTGATGCAGGAGACCCTGCGTCTCACCAACCTCGGCTTGTTGCAGGTAGGGGACAAGGTCAATGTGGAGCGGGCTGCCCGCTTTGGCGACGAGATTGGCGGGCACGCCATGTCTGGCCATATCATCGGCATGGCAGAGGTCACTGGTGTGATTGACACCCCCAACAACCGGCAGGTGTGGTATCGCCTTGCCCCCGCGCTGATGAAATATGTGCTGACCAAGGGCTACATCGGCATCGACGGCATCAGTCTGACCATTGGTGAGGTGCGCGAGGGTGAGTTTTGCGTTCACCTTATTCCCGAGACTCTGGCCCGCACCAACCTCGGTTGGGTCAAGGCTGGCTGGCAGACCAATATCGAGATTGATCCCCAGACCCAGGCCATTGTCGATACCGTGGAACGGGTGTTGGCGGCCCGTGCAGACGGGTAACGCTCACTGCCATTGCGGTTATCACGCAAACAACAAGGGCCTGCACCATGCAGGCCCTTGTTGATTTTTAGGCTTGTTCAATTGCCCTTAACAGCCGCTCGGCTGGTTATGACTCACAACTAAAACAGTTGCTCGTCGTCGGCATCCATAAACAACTACACGTAGTTGCGATAAGAGGTAATTAATTGATGGCAGGTTCTGAGATGAAGGTGAGGAATTGACGACCAATAGTAGTTGTCCGTCTCTGTGCTAGGCCAGAACCGCTCATCGTTCCACCCAACCTCTCAATGTCTACGAGACTGCGAGAATAGAGATCTTTCCATATTTGTTCGAAAACATCCCGACTCTGTCTGATGTTTGGGAGACTATTTTCAAGAACATCGATCAGCCCACCCATAAACATACCTTGGGGAGGGACGGGATTATCTGCCGCTCTCAGCACTTGAAGATGTAGAACGGAGAAAGAGTCGATCCATTCAAAAAACATGTGCTCAAGTGCTTCATCGGGTGATTGCCCTATAGCCACATTCATCACTGCATTACGTAAGGCTTCGCGTTTCTCTTCTTTGTGAGTACGCATAGCAATGGTTGTTGCGTGCAGCACGGCAGATATGAACTCTTCATTTTGTCCAAGTTTTTCGAGGTTGATCCCTTGGTTGCCTTCCAACTCCTGAAGTCTTTCACCAACTTCCTGCATCCACTCACCACGACGACGGTCTAGGGGAGGCTGTATAACATACTGGAACAGTTCTACGGCTGGTCCGCCTATTATTGGTATGACTGAAAGACCAGCCTTCACAATAGCGTGTGCAGCATCACCTTTAGTTGCCTTTGGCGGTTTGAGTGTCATAACGATTGCATTCTCTGGTTGTTGATGGAGTCCCTAGTATGCCAGCGACAAGATCAGTAACCAATCTAGACCTAGGCGATGAATTAACGGAGTGAGTCGGAGTTCTATGTTGCTCACCATATGCGGGTTTTGAGATGGGGAAGGCGACTAGTTATTGCTATTCCCCAATTCAGAATGAACCTATACCGAGCAGAGTGAGATATTTTGTAGAAAATTGCACAACCATTACGCATCACCGTGCGAATCATAAAACTAAAAATCCACACAGATACATTACTTACTGGCTTGTCTCTACGGCATACCATACTGAGGCAGATATTCAGTTAACCTATTGAAAATAGGCGTCAAAACATCTGCTCGTCGTCGGCATCCACAAACAGTTGCAGGCAGTCGCGCACTTCGTCGCGGTGAAGCCGCAGGTGGATCGGATTGCAACAGGCCATGCAATCCTCATAGAACTCCTGATCACCCTGGCTGGCATCCAGCTCGACCCGGGTATGGTGGCCGCAGTGGGGGCAGACGATGCGCTTGCTGGTGTACTCGATCATGATAACCTCCTCGGGCCCTGGGGCCGCCTATCTACCCTGATTCTAGTCGGGCTGCAGAGAGTTAACCGCGAGCAAACGCACGTTTATGACAGAGATCAAGCCTGAGCGATGGCAAGCCGCAACCGGGTGGGCGGGTCCTGTGCGATAGGGGCCATCTGGTGGCGGAACGCGGGTGAAAAGAGGGGGATTGCCAACGTTGTTTGGCAATAACAGGGGGCTGGATGCCCCCCGCGAGTAGGAGAAAGCGTGCGCAACGGGGCGTCGGGAGGCGTTACTTGACCCAGCTGGCCAGCATTTCAGCATTGAGCTCGGCTAGCGAGCTGAGCTGGTAGTTGGCGATGGCCAGACGCGGATCGCCAACTAGAGCAGGATCGGGCACGATCAGCGCTGTCATGGAGGCCGCCTTGGCTGCCAGCAGACCGGTAAAGCTGTCTTCAATGGCAAGACAGTGCACCGGTTCGATGCCGAGCTTCTCGGCCGCGTGGATATAGACATCCGGGTGCGGTTTGCCGAAACGCTCCACCTCGGCGGAGTGAACAGCCATAAAGCGATCGCGAATGCCGAGCTTGCCGAGCACCGCCTCTACCATGGCAAAGGGGGAGGAGGTGGCCAGACCCACTTTCAGCCCGCGCGCTTCGATAAGGTCGAGCGCGTCCAGCACGCCAGCCTTGGCCTGACCTTCACTCAGAATGAGGGCATTGACCCGATCCAGAATACGCTGCATCACCTCTTCCTGGGTCGGGCCGCTCCACGGGCGCAAGCGATACCAGTGGGCGACCAGCTGATCGATGCGCACGCCTATGGTCGATTCACAATCCTCTACCGTGTGGGGGTGACCCAGTTCGGAGAAAACGGCCATCTGGGCCTGTTGCCAAAAGGGTTCCGAGTCGATCAGAACACCATCCATATCGAAGATCACGGCAGCTAACATCTTGTACTCCTGACAAATTTGAAGAGGGGATTATAAGCCTGAGGGGGAAATGCAAAAGGGGCATTGCCATGCCCCTTGCGCCCGATCACATCGGCAAACGTTTGTTTTGCTGTGGCAAAAAAAGCCCTTAGAAAACAACCTCTACCTTGGCAGCGACCGCTTTGGCTTGTTCTACCGCATCCGGGCAATCCGCTGCGCGGGCCAGCGCCACGCCGAGACGACGGCGACCGGCGATCTCCGGTTTGCCAAACAGCCGCAGCTGGGCACCCGGTACCAGCGCTAACGCCTCGCCAATCCCCTGATAGCGGATATTCTGGCTGTGCCCTTCGCGTAGCACCACGGCAGAGGCGCTCGGCCCGTACTGGGTGATGGTGCCGATCGGCAGCCCCAGAATGGCGCGCACATGGAGGGCGAATTCGGAGAGATCCTGGGAAATCAGGGTCACCATGCCGGTATCGTGGGGGCGGGGGGAGACTTCGCTGAACCACACCTCATCGCCTCTGATAAAGAGCTCGACCCCGAACAGACCGTAGCCGCCCAGCGCCTCGACCACCTTGGCAGCGACCTCTTTGGAGCGGGCCAGTGCCAGTTCGCTCATCACCTGCGGCTGCCAGGATTCGCGGTAGTCGCCATCTTCCTGACGGTGGCCGATCGGCTCGCAGAAGTGAATGCCATCGACGGCGCGCACCGTGAGCAGGGTGATTTCGTACTCGAAAGGAACGAATCCTTCGACAATTACCTTGCCACGACCGGCGCGGCCACCCTCCTGAGCATAGGTCCAGCTCTCGTCCAGTTTGGCAAGATCGCGCAATACGCTCTGCCCCTTGCCGGATGAGCTCATCACTGGTTTTATCACGCAAGGCATGCCAATGGCCTCGACCGCGGCGACAAACTCCTCTTTGCTCTGGGCAAAGCGGTAGGGGGAGGTGGGCAGACCCAGGGTCTCGGCGGCGAGGCGGCGGATCCCTTCCCGGTTCATGGTGAGCTGGGTGGCGCGGGCGTTGGGCACCACCTTGACCCCTTCTTGCTCAAGGGCGGCCAGGGTATCGGTGGCGATCGCTTCAATCTCGGGGATGATGAAGTCGGGTTTGACCAGGGCGACCAGTTCGCGCAGGGCGTTGCCATCGAGCATGTCCAGCACGTGAGCGGCGTGGGCCACCTGCATGGCGGGGGCATTGGGGTAGCGGTCGGCGGCGATCACTTCGATGCCGAACCGTTGCAACTCGATGGCGACTTCTTTGCCAAGTTCGCCGGAGCCCAGCAGCAGGGCACGGGTGGCGCCGGGGCGGGTTGCGGTTCCAAACATACGATCTCTCCTGATGTCGATGGTCACTGTTGATAATCGCTATCGCGGGAATAGCGGGCAAAAAAAGAGGCACGCATGGCGTACCTCAGGAAACCGGTTTGTGAGCGCGCTGCTCCAGATGGGTCAGCAGGGTAATGGCGCCAATGATGATGGCGGCGCCCAGCCACAGTCGGCCGGGTGGCGCCCAGCCAAATACCAGCCAGCCCGCCAGCACGTTCATCGGCAGCTTGGCAAAATCGAAAGGCTGCACGAAGGAAGCCTCCGCCACGCTATAGGCGCGAGCGATGGACATCTGGGCCAGCGCCGTCAGCACGCCGGACGCGGCCACCAGCAGCCATTGGCTCTCGCTTGGCCACTGCCACTGTGGCATTGCCAGCATGACGTTGAACGGGGTGCTGAAGATCAGCAGGTAGACCACTATGGTGTGGGATGATTCGTTGGCCGCCTGATAGCGCACCATCAGGGAGTAACCGGCCCAGAACAGCGCCGCCGCCACTGGCAACAGGGAGGCCCAGCTGAACTCGTCGGTCCAGGGGGCCAGGATCAGCATGGCGCCGGCAAAGCCCGCCAGGGTGGCCAGAATACGGGCGCGGCTCACCTGCTCCTTGAGCAGCAGGGCGGAGCCCAGGGTGGCAAACAGCGGCGAGGTCATCAGCAGGGCGATCCCCTGCCAGATGGGGATCGGCACCGCCAGCGCCCACAGCCAGAGCTGGATGCCGATCACCGCCAGCAACACCCGCAACAGGTGCAGACGAAACTGATTGGTCTGCAGGGATTGGCGCAAGCCGTGGCGGATCAGCCAAGGGACGAGGCAAACCAGGGCGATCAGGTATTGATGAAAGGCGACCTGAGTGGAGGGGAGGCCGAGTTTGAAACTGACATACTGGCTCAGGCTGTTGACGGCGGCGAAGCAGAGTCCTGCCACCATCATCCAGACTGCACCGGCCAAAGGAGAGTGCCTGCGCGAGGGTATCATGGGATCCGGGTCGCTGGAAAAAAGTGCGGCGGATCATAACGGCAATCGTTTGTTCTGCCAAGGGTTGAAGCGCAGGGATGAGACCGGCTGGCGAGGAAGTGGCCCAATATCAAAAATTTTGAACAAGTTGAGCATCTATTTTCGCTATCAGCAAATAAGCACAATGTTTAGAGTGACCTCCATCGACAGCCAAGCTGTTCAACCGACAACCAAATGGAGTTTCACCATGGCCAATATCCTCGTACTCAAATCCAGCATCCTGGGTCAATATTCCCAATCCAACGCCCTGATCGACGGTTTCCTCGCCCAGCATCAAAGCGACACCGTCACCGTGCGGGATCTGGCCGCCCTCAACCTGCCGGTGCTGGATGGCGAGCTGGCCTCCGGCCTGCGCGGTGGTGACAACCTCAATGAGCGTCAACTGGCGGTGATCGCCCAGTCCGACGAGCTGATCGCTGAACTGAAAGCGAGCGATCTGGTGGTGATTGCGGCCCCTATGTACAACTTCAACATCCCGACCCAGCTGAAGAACTGGATTGATCTGGTGGCTCGCGCCGGTGTTACCTTCCGTTATACCGAGACGGGCCCGGTCGGCATGGTTGAAAACACCCGCGCGCTGGTGATCAGCCCCCGTGGCGGTATGCACGTTGGCAGCGCCACCGATCTGGTGACCCCTTACATGCGTACCGTGCTGGGCTTTATTGGCATCAAAGCGGTGGATTTCATCTACGCCGAGGGGATGGGGATGGGCCCGGATGCCCAGAGCAAGGGGATGGACGCAGCCAAGGCGCAGCTGGAAACCCTGGCTATCTAAGAGTTCTCTACCCAGAAGGGCTATCTCTTCAAGGGGTTGCCCCGCCAGATACCACAACGCAGCCATCAGGCTGCGTTTGTTTTTTGGAGCGATGTGATTGCGACAGACGTTATTGGTACAGGCGTTACTGCTACAGAGAGTATCGCGGCAAGCGGGCCGCATAGAAGCTCTGGCTGAGTCACTACTCCATCATAAAGCGGCGAAAACCGCGCAAGAGCAGGAGCGCAACGGCAACCAGCAGGCCCAGCAACAGGGTGGTTAGCCACTGCTCGGTACCTTGCGGTAACTGGGGGGTGAAGAGACTGATCATCAACAGGGCACAGAGCGTGATCAACAGGCTCTGGCGGGTCATCAATATCATGGGGTCATCCTTGCGTTGTTCACCTGAAATCAATCTAGCGCCCTCTTGTGACAGCGTGATGTATCCGTACATCACCTCTTGTTCGGGGCTTGTCAGACCATATCAGTTTTTTACCGCAGAGCCAGCGCCATGGTTGGCGCTGTGATCCCGATCCCGCTACCTGTCTTTATCTGAACTGTTTCTGCGCTGGCTGGTAGTGAAAAGCGCCGCTGGCGAGCCGCGCCTCCAGTGCCGCCTGATCGATCTCCTGCGCCTTGCAGAGATCGTCCAGATCGTCATAGCGATCACGCAGCTGCATATTGACGACGCTCAGCAGCATGTTGATCTCCATGGTGGCGAACTTTTTCAAATCCATGATTACCGCTCCTGATCCAGTGATTGCAACTGCTCGATGGCTGCGCTGACACTGTGCAGATGCTGGCGGATCGCCTCGCGGGATTCGCTCGGCAGATAGTCGGTCAGGGTATGTTGCCAGCTACCAGCTTCGCTTTTGAGCTGCAGGAAGAGGGCGAGGCCAGCGTTGGTGAGGGAGACCAGACTGATCCGTTTGTCCTGCGCGCTGCTCTCGGTAAAGATGATCCCTTTTTCGACTAGCCGGCGGATCTCGCGGGAGATCCGCACCTTGTCCATGCCGCTCGCCTCGACCAGCTCTTTTTGGCTGATGGGGTAGTTGGGGCCAAGCACCATCATCAGGCGCCATTGCGGTACGGTCAGCTGGTAACGCTGTTCATAAAACTGCTCGAAGGTATCCCGCAGCATCTCGGCGGCATGAACCAACTGATAGGGCGGGTAGTGAGCGAGTAACGCTATGATTTTTGACATATTACACCCTGCTGTGACGGCTGCATCAGATGCAGTTTCTTTTGATACTTTGACATTGATGATACGAAACTCAAGCTGATTTGTCTGACCCGGTTGCGATGAAATGTGCGGTGGCGCACGCCATCAAGGAAAAACCGGGTCTGACCGGCGGGTTTTTAATCCATCGCTGTTCAGCCTTTGCGCAACCAAATCAGGGCACTCTGGGTGAGCCAGGCCTCGCGGGTGTGCAAGGCATAGAGCGCGGCTTCGTCACGGCTGCCCGCTTGCCAGCTTTCGGGATCCTGTTTGGGTAGCTTGCGTTGGCCCAGCAGGCAGGCAGGAATGTGTGGATTCGCCTCGATGGCCGCCAGCAGATGGGGCTTGGCTGCCTCGGCTCCTTCGGTGGCAAAGAGCATCAGCGCCTTGTTGTAGAGCAGCCAGCTGGAGGCTTCATCGAAGCGTACCAGCAGGGCGGCCAGTGCCAGCCAATCCCCTTGCAATGCGTAAAGGGAGGATAGGTTGTAGCGGCAACCCGGTTCATCGGCCATGCAGATTGTCAGCAGCGCCAGATACTCCGCTTTGGCTTCATCCAGCTTGCCAAGGCGCAGCAGGCAGTCGGCACGTCCGGCGCGGGCCGCCAGCAGAGGACGCAGCTCGGGGGCACTCCAGCCGTGGCCAGCATTCTGCTGCCAGAAGGCCTGGTCAAACAGCGGCGTAGCATCGGCGATGATCTTCTCGAACCAGCCAAGGCGGGCTTGATGGTCCCGGCAACGGTCGGCCAGTTCGAACCATTGCTGCCACTGCTGGGCCTGCTCGCTGCTCATCGCCACAGTGGTGCTGGGGGCTGGCTGATATTGGTCGATATTAAGTAACTGATTAAGGGTGGTTTTCATATTCTGACGCTGGCGTTTGCAAAACTCGACAAAGGGGAGCTCGCTGGCGGCAGCGCTATAGAGCATCTGGGCCATGGGTTTATCACGAAACAGACAGAGCTCGGCGGCCAAGCTGAATCGGTATTGGGTCGTCAGGTCGTTCAAATCCTTCGGCTTGGGCCAGGTGGCAAACCCCTGGCTGAAACCGTAGCACCACTGACCGAGGGGATGGCTCTGCTCAAACACCTGCTCCGGGTTGTCGCTGGGCAGGCGGCACTGGCTGGGCAGGGCCAGCTGGGCGTCATCAGCCTGCGCTTCCAGTTCGGCGATGAGGTGGCGCAGCGCCTCGGCACTTTTTTCATCCAGCTCGGCATCCTGTTCCAGCAGGCCCATCAGCGGATGTTGCCAGTCAGGGCTATGTGGCCCCACCAGACGGGCACAAAGAAAACCGTGCAGGGCCGGGTAGGTCATGTCCTGATCACTGTGGCTCTGGATCCATTGATTAAGCTGGCGGGTGCGAGTGGATGGGGTCATCGACAGTTCCTCTGAATTTGAACAGCCGAGAAGTCTACCTAAAAAAGGGGGTATTTACAGTAAACGGGCACCTGCTTGGCGATTTAATCACCACAAATGACTGGCGTCGCGACGAAAGGAGTGGATGCAGTGGCTGGGGGACTAGGCCAGATCACCGCTCTTGAGGTAACATGCGCGCCCATAGGGGCCATGTTCAATTGGTCCATCCGGGTAATGAAAAAAGAGAGCTCCATGATGCAGATTGGCAAGATGAACACCCTCACCGTCGTTGAACTTGAAGACCGTGGTGCCTGGCTGGCAGCCGGTGAGTACGGTGAACTGCTGCTGCCTAAACGCCAATTGCCAGAAGGGATCAAAGCAGAGGATACCGTACAGGTATTTCTCTATCTGGATGCCGATTGTGAACCGGTGATCACCACTGACAAGCCGTTTGCCATGGTGGACGAATTTGCTGGCCTGAAGGTGGTCAATGCCAACAAGATCGGGGCCTTCCTCGACTGGGGCATGAAAAAGGATCTGTTCGTGCCCAGCCGCGAGCAGAACAAACCGATGCAGGTGGGGCATGTCTATCTGGTGCGTCTGCAGCTCGATAACGAAGGGCGCATGGTGGGCACCAGCCGCATCGAGCGCTTTTTGACCCCTGCTGATCACGCGTTCAAGGTCGGCGACGAAGTGAGCGCGCTGCCGGGCGAACATTCGCCTCTGGGCATCAAGGTGATCGTCAACGGTCAATATCCCGGCATGCTGTTCAAGAATGAAGTGTTTGGCCGGGTGATGACCGGTCGGCCGCAAACCGCCTGGGTCAAGCAGGTGCGCGAAGATGGCAAGCTGGATCTGACCCTGCAAAAGCCGGGTCTGGCCCGGTTGGATGATGCTGGTGAGCGTATTCTGATCCGGATGAAAAAGCAGGGTGGCAGTCTGGCGGTGGGTGACAAGAGCGAGCCAGAACTCATCTACAAGCTGCTGGGCATCAGCAAGGGCACCTTCAAGAAGGCGATCGGCGGCCTCTACAAGCAGGGCAAGATTGTCATCGAAGATAACGCCATCACCCTCACCGACGCGGGTGCAGCGCAAGCAGGCGAGCAGGCTCAGGACAGCGAATAAGATGCCAAGCCCCTGCATCGGTCTGTGCAAAGCCAAAGACGGGCTCTGTCTGGGTTGCGGTCGGACCCTGACCGAGATCGGTCACTGGTCGGCAATGGATAGCAAAGCCCAGTTGGCAGTGATGGCCGAGCTGGATGGCAGCAAGTGCAGCCACACCTGTCCTGGTTGTGGTGAACCCGCCTATTGCGCAGTGTCTGCCGGTCAGACCATCGAGCAGTGCTGGTGCAGTCACTTGTTAGCACTGCCGATCAACGACGCCAGCGTCTGCTGGTGCCGTCGCTGCCTGGCCAAGGCTATCGCCGCTCAGCCCTGAGCGGGAGAGGACAATCTGAAACGAGAAAGGCGCCCAGGGCGCCTTTCTTATGGTTGCTGCTGGCGATGCCAGCGCACATGCACCTCATCTTCGGTTTGCAGCCGGGGCAGCAGGAAGGTGGCGAAGATCACCTCAAACTCATCCTGATGATCCAGCAACCCAACCCACACTTCGACCCAGCGCTCCATATCGACCGGCTCACCGAGCTCTGCCGACCAGTCGGCATTGGGCAGGGTCGCTTCCACGGCGCCACGCTGCTCAAATTCCAGGGTGATATCGACTATTTGCTCAGGGGCCAGCATATCGGCTGCCTGCTCCAGAAACAGATCATAGGCCCATTCGACCAGCTGATCCGGGGTACGTTGTTCCATGAAATCACTCCAGATACATCGGGGTGCGCTACTGTAGCAATTATTGGCGATGGCAGCCAGACCAGTGCGTCAGCCTGTCAAAGTCGCTGTGGTCGGCGTATGGTTACTACTCGGTTCAGCGAAGGGGGCGAGGGTATGAAACAGCGGGTGCGGCGGCAGCAGATCAAACGGCGCAGGGAGACCTGGTGGTGGCACTATCTGCCCCTCCACAGAGGGATGGTGGGGGGGCATTTGGGCCCACCAGGGAGATCCGATGAGTCTGACGATTAATCGGCCTGATGCACCCGATTGAGGGTGATCTGGCCCAGCTGCCCCATCTGGCGGCGGATCCAGACTGAGCGCTTCTGCACATAGGGTGAAGGGGGCTTGATCCGATAGCGCCACGGATTGGGCAGTACCGCCGCCAGCAGCGATGATTCGTAACGGGTCAAGCGGCTGGCCGGTTTGCCAAAATAGGTGCGGGCAGCGGCTTCGGCGCCATAGATGCCGGGGCCGAACTCCACGATATTGAGATAGACCTCGAGAATGCGGGATTTGTCCCAGCCCAGCTCCATCAACAGGGTAAACCAGGCCTCCAGCCCCTTGCGCAGGAAGCTGCGATCACTCCACATAAACAGGTTCTTGGCGGTCTGCTGGCTCAGCGTGCTGGCACCGCGTACCCGTTCGCTGCGCTGGTTGTGTTTGAATGCGGCGCTGATGGCATCCATGTCAAAGCCGTTATGGTCGGCAAAACGCTGATCTTCTGCGGCGATCACCGCCAGCTGCAGCTCTTTGGAGATGGACGCCAGATCGACCCACTCATGGCGAACCTGAGTGATCTTGGCGGGCGGAAACATTGCCCGCTCGATGCGCCAGCTCCACATCGGTGGATCGATAAAGCGCAACAGGGCGATCGAACCGACCGAGCAGAGCAGCCCGGTCAGCGCGATTCTGCCTGCCCACCTCAGCACCCGGCGGCCAAGCGATGCAGATGCGCGCACGGGAGCCACGGAGTCAGGATCTGACTGCCACTGATAGTGGCTGGGATCATCGGGATCCGGAATTATTGGGGCAGCCATTCGATGTGGCAGAACTTTTCATCAACACGGCGGGAGAGCAGCATGCGGGCAAACAGGTGCTCGTACTCTTGTTCTTCATTGCCAAGGCCGATCCAGATCTCGGCATAATCGGTGTCGCTCACCGCAAAACCCACGTCCGCTTCCCAGTCATCTGCCGGGTCTGTTTCAGCCAGCAGGCCGTGATCGTTGAACTCCTGATTAAAACGGGCGATCTCCTGCTCTGGCAGATTATCGGAGGCCAGCTCCATAAAAAGTTCGAGAGCGGTGTCGAGCAGCTCTTCGACGCTGTGCATTTCGTCATTCAAAGGCATAAACGGTCGGTTCCAAAAAAGAGAAGAAGGTGCCTGCACTGACCCATGCCAGTGGGGGCGGCGCTATTCTAGCGATCAGCGGCCACCTTGGCGAGGTGAGGTGCATCGCTGTGGCTGTTTGAGCAAATAAAAGACCGGATCCTGGTTAAGGATCCGGTCTTTATTGGGGAACTGGGTTACGCATAGGGCGTCAGCTTATCCCTTTTTGTCATCAGCGAAGGTGATATTAAGCTCCAGCACTGACAGCTCATCACTCTTCTGATCCAGTTGGACGGTGATCTTCTCCGGATCAATGTTGACGTATTTACGAATGACATCAAGGATGTCCTGCTTGAGCTGGGGCAGGTAATCCGGCCCCCCTCTGGATGAACGCTCGTGAGCAACAATGATCTGCAACCGCTCTTTGGCCATCTGTGCGGTATTCGGTTTCTTGCTGGAACGAAAATAATCCAATAATGACATGATTAACTCCCGAACAGTCGGCTAAAGAAGCCCTTCTTTTCTTCTTCCAGAAAACGAAATTCTTTGGCATCACCCAGCAAACGGGAAACCGCATCTTCGTATGCTTTGCCTGCGTCAGATTCCTTGTCCAGTATGACGGGTTCGCCGGAGTTGGAGGCGCGCAGTACCGCCTGGGACTCGGGGATCACCCCAAGTAACGGGATCGCCAGGATCTCCTGCACATCCTGCACGCTCAGCATATCACCACGGTTAACGCGGGTCGGGCAGTAGCGGGTCAGTAGCAGGTGCTCCTTGATGGGGTCTTCGCCACGTTCGGCGCGACGGGACTTGGAGGCCAGGATGCCGAGGATACGATCCGAGTCACGCACGGAAGAGACTTCCGGGTTGGTGGTAACGATGGCCTCATCGGCAAAATAGAGCGCCATCAGCGCACCTGCCTCGATCCCTGCCGGGGAGTCGCAGACGATGTAATCGAACTTCATTTCGGCCAGCTGATCCAGGATCTTTTCAACCCCTTCACGGGTGAGGGCGTCTTTATCGCGGGTCTGGGAGGCGGGCAGGATAAACAGATTTTCTGAGCGTTTATCCTTGATCAGTGCCTGATTGAGGTTTGCTTCCCCGTTGATGACATTGACAAAGTCATACACCACGCGCCGTTCGCAGCCCATGATGAGATCCAGATTTCTCAGGCCTATGTCAAAATCAATGACCACAGTCTTGTGACCGCGCTGGGCTAAACCGGTGCTCAGGGCCGCACTGGTTGTGGTCTTGCCAACGCCACCTTTACCCGATGTAACGACTATGATTCGCGCCATTCTCGCTTCCTTGTAACTCTATTTGATACGGTCTATTCGGAGTTGTTCGTTGTCCAGCCGGACGTGTACCGGTTGCTGGATCAGGCCTGCTGGCAGTGCATCGCTCAACTGGAACGTGCCTGCGATGGAAAGCAGCTCGGCCTGTAATTGCTGGCAATAGATCCGGGCCTGGGCATTGCCCCGGGCACCGGCAATGGCTCTGCCACGCAGGGTGCCATAAATATGAATGCTGTCATCGGCGAGCACTTCAGCGCCCGGACTGACGGAGCCGAGCACCACCAGCGAGCTGCCAGCAGCATAAATCTGCTGGCCGGAACGCACCGGCCCCACATGCACCTTGGTCGGGATCACGGGGGCAGGCTCTGGCTCGGGGATTACCACGGGCGCAGCCGGTGCCAGTGTCGGTTCGAACTCGCTACTGCGACTTTTTCCCGAGGCCATGACTGCCAGCCCAACCGCCTTGGCGGCGGTCTTCATCTCTTCAGTGCGCGCCCCTGTGATACCGACCAGCACAAACTCCTCAGACTCCACCAGCTCCTTGAGCTGTTCGAAATCGGGGATATGTTCCAGCCGGGAAACATTGACCACCAGTGGCGCACAATTAAAAAAGTAGGGTGCCTGAGCCACTTTTTCGGCCAACAACTGACGGATCCGCTCAGGCTCGCCATCGCTGATATGCAACACAGAAATAGTGAAGGTAGTCCCTTTCAATTCGTTATCGCGATCAACCATGAATCTTCCCCGAGGCAGAGATGCTAATCCGTTATTGTTATTCAATTCCTGATGTTATAGTTTGCCCCCACCAGAGGCAATAAACTCGTCGGATTATATCAATTTCCATGTTGTGTGCAGTCTATAAAAGTCGCAAAAAAGCCGAGACCTACCTTTTTGTTGAAAGAAGAGAGGATTTCTCCCGCGTACCAGAGCCATTATTGACCGCATTCGGGCGTCCCGAGCTGGTCTTGATGAGCAAGTTGGACCCGAGCAAGCCCTTGGGGATGGCCGATGTCAACAAGGTGATGGCCGCGCTGACCACCCAGGGGTTCTACCTGCAGGTGCCACCCCCTCCCGAGAATTTGCTGGAACAGCATAAATCCCATTTGAAAAAGTCATTCTGATAAATTATCTCCGCTGCGCCCAGAGCCGAGAACAGTGCCGCGGAGTTTAATTTTTAAGGTGCGCAGGCGCCCGCTCCGCAATATTGAGCTGCCTGATAATGTCTGCCAGCCAAGATGAAAGATCTTTCATCCGGGCCTATCCTGTAGCTGTTTTTAAAACCAGCCGCCATTTATCCTGCACCAATAATCGCCTTAGCCATCTTCTCATATGAGCGAGGCGTCTGAGGTATGAACTGCGTTCTTGCCCCGCTAATACCGAGCTGAGTAGTCGAAAGCGTAATCACGAAAGCATTCTCAGCCACATTGATGACATATTCGGGCAGGACATGCATGCCAAATGTGTATTGTCGCTCGCCAACGCCACCTTCGGGGTTATCGAACCGAGCTGGGCACCGCGTTTTCTACCGGAAGTCGTACGCGGCCGAACAGGTGGCGTGCTGCCAGTCCCGTTACTGGATGGCGGTTTGGAAGCGTTATCAGTGTGTGGGATGAGGCGTTTCGCCAACTCGATAATTGTTTTTTGGTCATGCCAACGAGCATGCAACACGGGCGGGGTCATGTCACAGGCAAACGGGGATCAAGAGATGCTCATCTCTTTTTTCCTGTCAATTTACACTCGGTGAGAGGGCACTGCGGATCTTGCCTCGCAATAAGATCGGCCAGTCACGCCGCGCCATAAAAATGCCGACCCTCGGGTCGGCATTTGAATAAGCGGGAGCAGAGTTGAGCAATATGGGCAATGGTAGCCCGGTATCGCCGGGTTATTTATCCGCTTTGCCCGCCGCATCGGCAAGTTTGGCCAGCTGTTTGTCATACCAGGCCACCGGGCGGTTCTCATCTTCCGCCCGTTCTTTGCGCCGGATGGCATTGCGCACCGCCATGGCGCCCAGCCAGCGAAACGGTTCGGGCGGAAAATAGCCGCGCGGTCCGCTGACTAGGGCGCATTCGAGCCACGGCTTGTCCGCTTCCCGCACTTCATCGCGCACCAAAGCCGCCAGGATCTGGCCGCCGATCCAGCTCTGTGCCACTCCGTTGCCAGAATAGCCGAGGCCATAGACGATATTGGGCTGCCCTCGCCAGTGGCCGAAGAAGGGGAGGCCATCCACCGAGCGGTCGGAGGCACCGCACCAGCTGGCAGCGATGGGCACCTCTGCAAGTGCTGGAAAGAAGCGACGCAGAGTGTGGGTGAGGGGGGTAAGATAACGGCTGGGGGCATCGAACTCGGCCAGATGGCGGTTGGCAAAGGCGAAGGTGTTGCCCCCCTTGCCCAGCATCAGCCGCCCTTGTGGGGTCGAGCGGTAGTAGTGCACAAAGGTGCGGCCATCCACCACGCTGCGGCCGTGCGCAAGCTGCTGGGCGGCCAGTGCATCCGGCGCGGGGTCGGTTATCACCATATCGGAGGAGACCAGCACTATGCTGCGGCGAAATTCGCGAAAGTGCTGCACCATGGCACTGTTGAGGGCCAGCACCACCTTGCGGGCGAGCACGTTTGCCTGTGGGGTTTGCACCCGCGCAGGCTGGCCAGCGTCGAGGCGCTGCATGGGAGAGTGTTCATAAACCTCGACCCCCAGTTCCCGCGCCACCCGCAGCAGGCCGCGCACCAACAGCGCCGGTTGCACCGAACCCGCGTGGGGGCTGTAGAGCCCCTCCAGATGGACGTGGGAGCCGCTCTGGCTCGCCAGTTCATCATCCGCAATCGCCTGCCACTGGTTAAGGTCGGCTCGCTCCAGCTCCCGCAATACCGGATCCATCAGGCCGCGCTGGGCCTCGCTGGTGGCGGTGTAGCAGGAGCCCTCGACCCTCAGTTCCGCGTTTATCTGGTGCGCCTCGCAGAAGCGGGCTATTTCGTGCACCGCCTGCTCGGAGCCTTGCACCAGCCAGGCTGCCTGCTGCTCGCCAAACAGACGCTTTAACGTCAGGTACTTGGCCGACCAAGTGAGCAGGCAGCCGCCGTTGCGCCCGGAGGCGCCGCTGCCACAGCGATCTTTTTCCAGCACCAGGATGCGCAAGTGTGGCTCGGCTTGTTTAAGGGCGATGGCGCTCCACAGCCCGGTAAAGCCGCCACCGACGATGCAAACATCGACCTCGTGGTTGCCGTGAAGGGGCGTGGGGGGCGCGGGCTGTTCGGCGGCCAGCGCCTCGGCCAGCCAGAAGGGGAGAGTGGACATGATGACTCCTCGATAAGGTTATTGGTGGCGCCAGCGCTGGGTACGATCCAGCAGGGCGCGGCTCAAAAAGAGCTGAAGCAGCTTGACGGTGGCGGCGGCCAGCAGGATCAGGGTGGCCATGGCGGCGGCCGCGGCGGTGTCACCGGAATCTTCCATGTTGAGCACGGCAATGGAGGCGAGCACGCTGTCGCTCGAATAGAGGAAGATCACCGCCGAGGTGGTGGTCATGGCGTTGACGAACAGATAGATAAAGATCTCCAGCAGTGCGGGCAGGGAGGCGGGCAGGGTGACTCGCCAGAACGCCTTCCAGAGCGGAATGCGTAATGAGATGGCCACCAGTTCCAGCTCCTTGGGCAACTGTTTCAGGCTGGTCAGCGCCGTCATATGACCCACCGTGTAGTAGTGGATGACGCAGGAGAGCACCATCAGCGGCAGAGTGCCATAGAGAGTGCCGTAGAGACCGCCAAACAGCGGATTGCCGTTGAAAAAGAAGATGTAACCCAGCCCCAGCACCATGCCGGGCACCGCCAGCGATAGCATGGCAAGCAGATGCAGCAACTGGCGCAGCGGCGCGAAGTGGCGCCCCTTCTCCTGCGCCCAAGCCAGCACCATCACCAGCACTGTGCCCACAAGGGCGGTATAGAGACCAAGTTGCAAGGTGTTGGTAAAGGGCTGCCAGCCATAGACGCTGTTGCTGTCAAAGGCGTAGTGATCGAGCGTCAGTGTCAGGTTATAGGGCCAGAACTGCACCAGCGAGCCGTAAACCGCCATCCCGACCAGTGCCAGAAACAGCAGCGCCCACAGCGAACACCAGCCGAGCGCCAGTAGATCCCGCAGCCGATGGGGTTTGGGCTGATAGGGCACCGCCTTGGTGCTGCTCTGCTCCTGCATCTTGCTGCGTACTCTGTGCTCCAGGGCAAAGCTCAAGAGCGCTGGCAGCAGCAGGGTGACGCTGGCCACTGCGCCCAGCGAGAAGTTCTGCATCCCGATCACCTGCCGGTAGATGTCGGTGGCCAGCACGCTGTACTGGCCGCCAATCACCTTGGCCACCCCGAAGTCGCAGATGGTGAGGGTGAAGACCGCGATGGCGGCGCTGAGCAGGCCATAGCGGGCGGTGGGCAGGGTGACGGTGACAAAGGTGCGCCAGCCGCTGCTGCCCAGCACCCGGGAGGCTTCATAGAGGCGGGCATCGCTCTGACCGAGCGCCGTGATAAGGATCATCAGGGCGTGGGGAAAGCACCAGAAGCCCAGACCAATAACGAGGCCGATGGGGCCGTAGATGCTCTCGCCGCCGAGCAGCCCCTTGGCTATCCCCTGATTGCCGAACCAGTAGACCAGACTGATGGCGGGCAGCAGGGAGGGCATCAACAGCGGGATCAAACCAATGAGGCGAAACAGGCCCTTGCCCGGCATGCAGGTGCGGGTGAGGGCATAGGCGTAGCCAAAGGCGATGGTCACCACCAGCGTGGTGATCAGCACCCCGAGCCAGAGTGTGTTTCCTATGGTGCGCCCCAGATGAGGGGAGTCGAAGTAGGCGCTGAAGTTGGCAAGGCCCACCCAGAGGCCGTTCTCATCCTGCAGGCTCTTTTGCAGCATGGTGAGCAGTGGCAGCAGCAGACCGCCAGTGAGCAGGGCAATACCTAGCACAAGCAGCAGGAGTTGCAGCAGTTGATCCCGGCTCCAGCCGCGACAAAGCCGCTGCCAGCGGGAGTCTTGCCGGACTGTCGTTGGCGCCAACAGGGAGGAGGTCGCAAGGGGGGCTGTCATGGGCGCTCTCCTTCAAACAGTTGCATCGCCCCGGCGGGCCAGTGCAGCGAGCAGCGCATACCGCTGCGCCACCCCCCCTGTTCGTGGCGGGGCAGCTCGTGGGTCGGGCGCTCCACCAGAATTTGTTGCGGCCCCAGATAGGTGTCGGCGGTGCAGATCAGGCGCTGGGCGGCGCCGAGAAACTCCACCTGATCAATCAGCGCTTCGATGCCGTGCTGGCCAAGATACGGCTCGCTCGGCGCACTCAGGGTGATCGCCTCGGGGCGGATCGCCACCTGCAATTTGCTGCCGGCCGCGGCCTGATTGGCGAGTTGCAGCGGTTGTTCGTTGAGGCGCACCTGAGTGGGGCTCAGCACCAGGGTCTCGAGAAAGTTCATGGTGCCGACGAAGCTCGCCACAAAGCGGCTGGCAGGCTGGTGGTAGATCTCCTGCGGGGTACCCACCTGTACGATGCGGCCGCCCTCCATCACCACGATGCGATCGGCCATGGTCAGCGCCTCTTCCTGATCGTGGGTCACCATGATGGTGGTGATGCCAAGGCGCTGCTGCAGGGCGCGGATCTCGCTGCGAAGATGGGTGCGCACCAGCGCATCTAGCGCACTGAGCGGTTCGTCCAGCAGCAGCAGGCCGGGGGAGAGGGCCAAGGCCCGGGCTAGCGCCACCCGTTGCTGCTGGCCGCCGGAGATCTGGCTCGGGTATTTATGGGATTGGGCAGTGAGATCCACCAGCTCCAGCCAGTGATCGACCCGCTCCTTGATGAGATCCCGTGCCAGCCCCTGATTCTCAAGGCCGAAGGCGATATTCTGGGCCACCGTCAGGTTGGGGAAGAGGGCGTAGGACTGAAACACGATGCCAAAGTCGCGCTGCTGGGGCGGCAGGCGGGAGATATTGCGCCCCCCTTGCCAGATCTCGCCGCTGTCTGGCAGATCCAGCCCGGCGATGGCTCTGAGCAAGGTGGTTTTGCCGCAGCCGGAGGGGCCAAGAAAGCAGATAAACTCCCCCGGCTCAATGGTCAGAGAGATCCCCTTGAGGGCCTGAAAAGCACCGAACTGCTTGTTGAGATGTTGAATGTCCAGATAGGGCTGGGTCATGGTTCGACTCGCTACTGATTTGGTATATACCAGTTTGCCGGTGAAGTGTGACGGTCAGGTGATCGGGGGATGACAGCTTGATGACAGTCAGATGACGGCGGATCGCAAACGGGTGGCATGGTCGAGTTCAGACAGGTGGCGTGCCACCCATCAAGGGCGACACAAACATGGGGGGTTATGCCAAAAACGAAGGCCAACACCTGTTGGCCTTCGACTGGCAGTTTATTGGCAGCTGTGTGTCTGGCGTGAACAAACCGCCGCCCTTCACGCTTACTGCTTGGCTTCGGTCTTGCCGTCGAAGCTGGCGCTCCACTGGGTCAGGATGGCGTTGCGCTCGCGGGCAGCCCAGCCAAAGTCGTTGTCGATCATCTGGCCCTTGATATCTGCCGGATAGCCCGCTCTCGGTTGGGCAACCCCGGGGATGGCGACTACCGCGAACGACTTGTTGTAGAGGGCGTTGGCCTGTTCGGTGGCGGCAAAGTCGAGCAGCTGTTTGGCGGCCTCCAGCTTGGGGGTGCCCTTGATGATGGCGGCGGCTTCCATGTCCCAGCCCGAACCCTCTTTCGGGAACACCACCTCGATGGGGGCTCCCTTGGCTTTGAGGCTGGTGGCCGGGAAGTCAAAGGAGATACCGATCACCGTCTCGCCGCTGGCAGCCAGCTTGCAGGGGGCTGAGCCCGAGTGGGTGTAGCGGTCGATATTCTGGTGCAGGCCGTTCATAAATTGCCAGCCCTGCTGCTCGCCCATGGTCTGCAGCCAGCCAGCGACGCTCAGGTAACCGGTGCCGGAGGAGCTGGGGTTGGGCATGATCACCTTGCCCTTGTAGATCGGCTTGGTGAGGTCGGCCCAGCTGGTGGGTGCCGGGATCCCCTGTTTCTCAGCCTCTACCTTGTTGAAGCAGATGGCGCTGAAGAAGGCGTCCAGACCGATCCAGTGCGGCTCGGCCTTGCTGTCGCGAAAGCGGCTGTCGAGCTTCTCCAGCCCTTTCGGTGCATAGGCATTGAGCATCTGCTGCTGATCGAGTTGCATCAGGCTGGTGGCGGCCAGTCCCCACACCACATCCGCCTTAGGCTGCGCTTTTTCTGCCAGCAAGCGGGCGGTGACCACGCCGGTGGAGTCACGCACCCACTTGATGTTGATATCCGGATGCTGGCGTTCGAACGCGGTTTTCAGCTCGTTGAGCTGCTCCGGTTCGAAGGCGGTGTAGACGGTGAGATCGGTCGCGGCCAGTGCCGGGGCGGTCATGGCAGCCAGCACGGCGGCGGCCAGCAGATGGGTTCCCTGTTTCATCCTCTTCTCCAGTTAAATTGGTTTGGTATAAACCAGATTGGTCGAGAGAGAGGCTAGGGGATCTTTATGACGTAACCGTGACAGCCCCGTGACGTTTTGCCGTTCCTGATTTGTCCGTGACTAATCCTGGGTATCCACTTCGATCTCCAGACTGTCATGGCGCCAGTACTCCAGATCGAAGTCGAGCACCCGGCCGTGCTGATCGAAGTTGAGTCGCTCGAGGCGCAGGGCGGGCAGACCGGCGGTGGCCCCCAGCGCCTTGGCCACCTCATCCGGCAGGGCGGTGGGAAAAAAGCGCACCTGCATGCGGGCGTAGTGGAGAGCGTAATGGGCCTGGTAGATCTCGGTCAGACTGCCGTTGAGATCCCGCTCCAGCAGGCCGGGCACCCGCTCGGGCAGGCAGTGGTTCTCGCAGTAGCAGATGGCGCGCCCGTTGGCGTAGCGCAGCCGTTTGAGCAGAAACAGGCTGTCGAACGGCTTGAGCTGCAATTGCGCCATCAACGCGGGCGGCACCGCCTGGCGGCTTTTCTCCAGCAGCTCGGTGCGCGGCTCGCCCCCTTGCTCCCGCACTATCTGGTGAAAGTTGGAGGTGAGTCTGGGGTTCAAGCGAAAGCGTGGCGGGGTGACGAACCAGCCGCGGCGATCCTCCCGATAGATAAGGCCGTTGGCCTCCAGCTGCACCAGTGCCTCGCGGATGGTAACCCGGGTGGTGCCGTAGAGTTCCCCCAGCAGTCGCTCGGAGGGGAGCTTGTCGTTGGGGGCTAGGCCACCCGCCAGGATCTGGTTGGCGAGGGCATCTTTGATCTGCAGATATTGCGGTTTGCTCATGAAAATCCCTGGTTGTGCAATGAGTTGGGCACAGGGTTTGTCGTCGGTCTGGTCACTAATCGTCGGCGTCAAAATGCATTGGTAGATACCAGTATTTCCCCTGCTGTTCAGGCTTCCTAGATTATCGCGATCCCGGCGCTGAAAATGAATTTTTTGTTGCACGTAGCGTCACCCCTTTGACCTTGGCGGGGCAGTTACCCACAATGCGCTCATTCTGGTATATACCAAAAGGAGCGAAGTCATGACCCATATTCCTGCGGCCCCTGCCGCTGTCGATTACCTGCTGCTGACCCCGGGCCCCCTCTCGACCACTGCCACGGTGCGCGCCGCCATGCTGCAAGACAGCTGCACCTGGGATGCTGACTACAATCTTGGTGTGGTGGAGCCCATCCGCCGCGAGCTGGTACGGCTGGCGGCTGGCCCGGAATATGAAAGCGACTATAGCGCCGTGCTGCTGCAGGGGAGCGGCAGCTATGTGGTGGAGAGCGTGCTGGGCTCGGCGATCGGCGCCGACGAGTGCCTGCTGATCATCAACAACGGTGCCTATGGCGCTCGCATGGGGGAGATGGCCCGCTGTCTTGGCCTGCGCCACCATGAGCTGGACTGCGGCGAGACCACCCGCCCCGAACCTGCCGCCATTGAAGCCATGCTGGTGCGTCACCCCGAGATCACCCATCTGGCCATGGTGCACTGCGAGACCACCACCGGCATGCTCAATCCGCTCGAGGAGGTGGCCGCGCTCTGCCAGCGCTGCGGCATTCGCCTGATCGTCGATGCCATGAGCAGCTTTGGCGGTATCCCCATCGACATGGGGCGCCTTGGCATCGAGTTTCTGATCAGCTCCGCCAACAAGTGTATTCAGGGGGTGCCGGGTTTTGGCTTCGTCATCGCTCGCCGCGCCGCGCTGACGGCCTGTGCCGGTCGCGCCCGCTCGGTCTCCCTCGACCTGCATGCCCAGTGGCAGACCATGGAGCAGCAGGGGGGCAAGTGGCGCTTTACCTCGCCCACCCATACCGTACTCGCTTTTGCCCAGGCGCTGCGCGAGCTGGACGAAGAGGGGGGCATTGCCGCCCGCCATCAGCGCTACAGCGACAATCAGCGCACGCTGGTGGATGGCATGGCGGCATTGGGTTTTGTGCCCCTGCTGCAGGCAAAGTGGCAATCCCCCATCATTACCGCCTTCTACTCCCCGGCCCACCCGGACTACCGCTTCGCCGACTTCTACCAGCGACTCAAGGCGCAGGGCTTTGTTATCTACCCGGGCAAGGTCTCGCAAGCCGACTGCTTCCGTATCGGCAATATCGGTGACGTGACCCCAGAGCGGGTGCGCGATCTGCTCGCCGCCATGGCCAGCGCCTGCTACTGGCAAGGGGATGCGTGATGGCGGACATGGTGTATCACCCTCACGAGCTGCACGGCAGCGGCCGCGCCGACAGCGAAGGGGATATCAACCTCGGCGAGGGGCGGGCGCGCTGGTGGGCAGGCCAGAGTGACGGGGTGCAGGCGGGATTGGCGGAAGATAGCCGCTACTTCCTCCATCAGGCGCTCTCCACCCCCTGTCTCGATCTGCTTGAGCACGCGCAGGGGAGCTGGCTGACCAGCGCATCGGGCAAACAGTACCTCGATTTTCACGGCAACAGCGTCCATCAGCTGGGCCACGGCCACCCCAGGGTGGTGGCCGCGGTGCAGCAGCAACTCGCCGATCTGCCGTTCGCGCCTCGCCGCTACACCCATCAGGTCGCCATCGACTGCGCCCGCACTCTGGCCGAGCTGGCCCCCGGCGATCTCAATCGGGTGCTGTTCGCCCCCGGCGGCAGCGAGGTGGTGGGGATTGCCTTGAAGCTCGCCCGTTTCATCACCGGCAACAGCAAGGTGGTGTCCCTGTGGGATGCCTTTCACGGCGCCTCCCTCGATGCCATTTCGGTCGGCGGCGAGGCCTGCTTTCGCGCCGGTATGGGCCCGCTGATGGCCGGGGTGGAGCGCATCCCGCCGCCTACCCGCTATCGCGGCGTCTGGTATCGCGGGGAGGGGGATGATGTGCATTACGCCGATTATCTGGAGTACGTCATCGAGAAGGAGGGAGGAATAGGTGCCTTTATCGCCGAGCCGATCCGCAACACCGATGTTCAGGTGCCCTCAAAAGCCTACTGGCAACGGGTGCGGGAGATCTGTGATCGCCACAAGGTGCTGCTGATTGTCGATGAGATCCCGAATGCCTTGGGCCGCACCGGCCACTGGTTCAGCTTTGAAGAGTTTGGCATCGAGCCCGACATCATCTGTTTGGGCAAGGGGTTGGGGGGCGGGGTGGTGCCGTTTGCAGCGCTCATCACCCGCGACCATTTCAATCAGGCGGCAGCTATTTCACTCGGTCACTACACCCACGAGAAGAGCCCTATCGGCTGCGCGGCGGCCCTCGCCACTATAGAGACAATCCGCGAAGCTGGATTGTTGGCAAAAGCGCAGGAGGATGGCCGCTTTATGGCGGTAGAGCTCGCGGCGCTTGCCGAGCGTCACCCGCTGATCGGGCAGGTGCGCGGTATCGGTCTCTTGTGGGCGCTCGATCTGGTGGTCGATCACCAGAGTCGCACCCGCAATAGCCAGGCTGCCGAGCGGCTGCTCTACCGCTGTCTGGAACTGGGGCTCAGCTTCAAGGTCTCCCAGGGCAACGTCATCCAACTCTCGCCGCCGCTCAATATCGCCCGCGCCGATCTGGTGCGCGCCATCACCATTCTCGATCGCGCCCTTGGCGAGATCGCACTTTCACCGGAACAGGAACACCACCATGACTGACTTGCAGATTGCCATCCACCCGACCACTGACGTAGAGGCGCTGATCCTCGACTGGGCTGGCACCGTCGTCGATTTCGGCTCCTTCGCCCCCACCTCCATCTTCGTCGAGGCCTTCGCCCGCGCCTATGACTTTGCTGTGACCCTGGATGAAGCGCGCCAGCCCATGGGGTTGGGCAAGTGGGATCATATCGCCGCGCTGGGCCGTCTGCCCTCGGTGGATGCGCGCTGGCAGGCTCGCTTTGGTCACCCCATGAGCCACGCCGAGGTGGACCACCTCTATCACACCTTTATGCCGCTACAGATTGCCGCCGTGACCCGCTTTGCTGCCCCGATCCCCGGTGTGCTGCCGGTGCTGGATGGGCTGCGAGCGCAGGGGCTGCGCATTGGCTCCTGCTCCGGCTACCCCCGCCCGGTGATGGAGGCACTGGTGCCAGCCGCGGCCGATCACGGCTATCGGCCGGATCACTGGGTCGCCACCGACGATCTCAAGGCGGGTGGTCGCCCCGGCCCCTGGATGGCGCTGGCCAACGTGATTGAGCTGGGAATAAGCGCCGTGCATCGCTGCATCAAGGTGGATGACGCTGTGCCGGGTATTAGCGAAGGGCTGAACGCCGGTATGTGGACTGTGGGGCTGTCGGTCTCCGGCAACGGGTTTGGCGCTACCTGGAAAGAGTTTGCCGCCATGAGCGAGGCGGATATCGCCGCCCGGCGCGCACCGGCCGAGGCTAAACTGCGGGCGGCGGGTGCGCACTATGTGATTGATACCCTTGCCGACATCGCCCCGGTTATCACCGATATCAACCGCCGTCTGGCCGCTGGCGAGCGGCCGTAGGCCATCGGCGTGGTCTAATGAAAGAGCTCCACTGGCTTTAGATACAACACGCCCCCATCCGGGGGCGTGTTGCATTTGTGGGGGAGGGATTGCGCGCGGTCAGCGGATATCGACCCGCATTAGGTGAGAGGGGGCGTTATCGACAAAATGGTGCCAGATATGGTCGTAGAGCGCCTGCTGGCCGGGGAAACTCACCAGCGCCTTGGCCTCGGCCAGGGAACACCAGCGATAGTCTGTGTGCTCGTCGTTGAGGGTCACCGCCTGATTGGGCGGGCAATAGACCACAAAGACCGGCACCATCTCTATTGTATTGAGGCTCGCCTCGTAGAACTGCTCCAGATACTGGCCGTTGTAGAGTTCGGTGACCCTGATCCCCGTCTCCTCGCCAAACTCCCGAATAATGGTCTGCCAGCCGGTTTCACCCGCCTCCACCGTGCCCGCCACATGACACCAGAAGCCCCCCTTGACCCGTTTCATCACCAGCAATTTTGTTTCGCCATCGACAGTGGTAAGGGCAACGCCGGAGACGGCCTTGCAGCGAATGGGGATCATGATCTTCTCTCCGGATTTGGGCTCTGTGATAGCCACGAACAGTGTGAAGGCGTGTTAATTGAAATACGCCTCGGCGGGTAGGCCCATGACCTCTATTTCATTCAGTCCATTTTTGGCCAGATAGTTGGCCACCAGATTGAACCCCACCCAGTAACCGGCATATTTGGGAAATGGCCGGTTATCACGGCAGTAGAAAAAGTCTAAAAAGTTGAACTGCTTGCTGGATAGATGGGGCGTCATCTCTGCCAGGATCGATTGCCAGTCATGATGATGAGACTCCTTGAACAGCGAGGGGAGTGTGCCACCATTGAACCTTTGCTCAAAGTAGCAGGCCAGCCCTTCAAAAATCAGGTTTTCGGCCAGTGTCTCTGCGGTCACCTTGTTCTTCTTTTGCACGATATGGTGGACTTCGTGGGCCAGCACGGCAGGCAATTCGGTGATGATCACCTCTTTGATGTCGGGCCTCTCCAGAGCAAGCTGGAGTTCTATTCGATACATGTTGATGGCCCAGCCACCGATACCCGAGTCGGGAGCATCCCCCTCGGCAAAAGGGCTGAAGGTGACATCCAGTTGGGAGAGATCGAACAAGGCATTCAATTTGTTCGCCGTCTCGGCAAAGACGTGGGTAATGGTGTCATCGAGCCCATCGAATTTGCCCGAGTCGTTTAACAGGGTGAGTTGCATCCAGACATCCTTGTCTATTGAAATATGGGGCTGAGCCACTTGCGTGGTCGCGGCGCCATATCACCACGATTATCTCTCCCCAATCAAGGGGTTACCCGCCCATTATTCTCGCTGTCTGGATCGCCTCAATCAGCGCGGCCCGGTTGATGCGAGGGCGCTCGTCATCGAGCAGTTGCTGCCAAAGGGCGATGGCCTGGCTGTAGCGACCATGCAGAAAGTGATCGGAGGCGAGCAGCATCAGGGCGCTCACTTCCCCCGCATCTTGCTTGAGGGCGCTCTCCAGCAGGCGGGTTGCCTCGGGAGTAAGCTGCTGGCCCGCCTGGTAGAAGAGCACGGTGGCTTGCGCGGCCTGGGTCGCTGCGCTGGCGCCCCCTTCCAGCAGGGCAAGACGCTGATAGGCAAGCAGGGCGTTGTCGTACTCGTTCCGATAGAGATAGAGCTGGCCGAGCGCCGCCCAACCGTCGAGATCGGCGGGGTTGGTCTGCAGGCGCTGGTGCAGGGCGCCCAGCTCCTTGTCTTGCAGATCCCGCGGGCTCAGCCCGGCCAGTGGATCGGGACGGGATGCATGAGCCTGCCATGCCTGATAACGGCCGCTGCTTATATACACAGCGGCAACGGCCGCGAGTACCATGATGCCAAGCAGCAACAAGGCGCGGGTGTGCCGGTTATTGCACCCGCGATTGTCATGCTGGCTGGCCAGTCGCGCGCGCAGGGTCAGCTCCGCCGCCGGGATGGCATTGGCCAGGCGGGCGGAGCTCAGCTCCCCGTATAGCGGTTGGTCTGGAGATAGGCCTGCCTGCTCCCTGTGCATGATCAGCAAATTCAATTCGCTGCGCGGATCGGCCGCGGGTTGATGGATTGACTCAACGATTGCCTCAACAATTGCCTTAACGACAGGGATGGTCTGCGTCTTTGTGCGTGTCAGGCGGCGAAACAGAGTCAACAGCGCCAGCCCCAACAGCAGCAGGGGGCCGCCCCACAGCAGCAGGGTACTGGCTTTGAAGGGGGGATCGTAGCGGACGAAATCGCCAAAGCGCTCCGTCATGCGGGCGATCACTTGCTCGTTGCTCTGCCCCTCATCCACCCAGCGATAGACCTCGAGTCGCAGATCCCGGGCGATGGGGGAGTTGGACTCCACCAGATTCTGGTTCTGACACTGGGGGCAGCGCAAGGCGCGGGCCAGCTCCTGAGCGCGGATCTGCCGCTCGGGGTGGCGAAACTGATAGGTATCGACTCCGCTGGCAAATGCAGTTGCACTCAGCAGCATGCCGAGGGCCAGCAGGGCGCAGGCAAGAGAACGGCACATCATGGCTGTGTCTCCCGAGCTGATGGCGCAATTGCTGGTGCCGTTGTGGCGGTCTTCATCTGTGCGTCAGTTCGTGCCTTGTCGAGCAGGGGGGCAAACTGACGTTGCCAGATCCCTTTGGTAAGCTCGCCGGTGTGGCGGGCAAGCAGGGCGCCATCGGCGTCAAACAGATAGGTCTCCGGCGTGCCATAGACGCCGAGCTCTAGTGCCAGTTTCCCTTCTGGGTCGGCCAGCACGGCGCGATAGGGGTTGCCCGCCTGGATAAGCCAGGCGCGGGCCGCATCCCCCTTGTCCCGATAGTTGAGACCGTAGAGGGGCACTGTGCCCGCCAGCTCGGTGAGCAGCGGATGCTCGGCGCGGCAGTTGACGCACCAGCTGGCCCAGACGTTAAGCACAAAGGGCTCGCCCTTGAGGCTGGCGGTCTGGATCGGACTTCCACCCAGCAGATTGTCGCTCTGCCACGCAGGCAGGGTACGCCCCAGGGTCGCCTCATCCTGGCTGTAGGGATTGTTGCCAAGGCCAAGCCAGAGCAGAGCGCCGAGGGCCAGGGTCAGCAGCAGGGGAAGAAAGAGGCGCAGGCGGGATCTCATAACGCCTCCAGTTCGAGTCGGGGGTTGGACTCGCCAACCGTAATGGGGCGGGAGGCGAGCAAGGGGCGACGGGCGAGCAGGCGCAGGGTGCCGCCCGCCATCATCAGCAGGCCGCCGAGCCAGATCCAGCGCACCAGCGGCTTGTAGTGCAGCCGCATGGCATAGGCATCTGGCCCCATCTTCTCGCCAAGCACTACGTAGAGATCGCCCAACAGCCCCCACGCGATGCCGGGCTCGTTCATGTTCATGGTACGCACGCTGTAGTGGCGCCGCTCCGGCGTCAGCCGCGCCACCTCTTTACCGTCCTGATGCACGCTAAGAGTGATCCGCTCGGCGGTATAGTTGGGGCCGATCACCGGTTCGCGCCCTTCATAGCGAAATTCGAACGCGTCGAGCTGGTAGGGTTGGTTGGCGCCAAGCACAGTACCCCCCTCCTGACTGTGGTGGCTCACTTGGGCAATGCCGAGGGCGCACACCGCCACCCCGAGGTGGGCCAGCAGACTGCCTAGTCGATTTAGGGTCAGCTCGCGCCATGGGGTATTGAGTAGCAGGCTGGCCATCAGCCAGAGGCTCACCATATTGGCGAGGATACCGCTCCAGCTACCGGAAAACGATCCCTGTTCCAGATAGGCAAGGCTAAGCAGACCGCCACCAAGCAGGCCAAACAGTGGCGGCAACAGGGTGTTGAGCTGGGAACCTGCGGCAAGCTGCTGCCAGCGCAGGCGCGGCAGCTGGGTCATCAGCCCCATCAGCAGCAGGGCCAGCGGCACGAAGATGGTATTGAAGTAGGGGGCGCCTACCGAGAGGGAGCCCAGATGGAGGGACTGGAACACCATGGGGTAGAAGGTGCCGAGCAGCACACTGGCGCAGGCCACGCAAAGCAGCAGGATGGCGCCGCCGAGCAGCCCCTCCTTTGACCAGAGGCCGAAGCGGGCGTAAGGAGCGCGGGTGTCGGCACGCAGGGCAAACAGGGTGAGCGCCGTGGTGAGCAGAATACCGAGCAGCAGCAACAGGGTGAGGCCGCGGTCGGGATCCACCGCAAAGGCGTGCACCGAGGTGAGTACCCCGGAGCGCACCACAAAGGTGCCGAGCAGGCTCAAGGTGAAGGTGAAGATGGAGAGCAACAGCACGGCGTGACCATAGGCGCCGCGCTTCTCGCACACTACAAGCGCGTGCAGCAGGGCAGTGCCCAGCAGCCAGGGCAGCAGGGAGGCGTTTTCTACCGGATCCCAGAACCACCAGCCGCCCCAGCCGAGCTCGTAATAGGCCCACCAGGAGCCCAGTACGATACCGGCGGTGAGAAACACCCAGGAGCCGAGCGCCCAGGGGCGACTCCAGTGGGCCACGGCGCCATCCAGCCTGCCCGAGTGCAGCGCCGCCATGGCGAAGGCGAAGTTGACCGCAAAGCCGACGTAACCGAGATAGAGCAGGGGCGGGTGGATGATAAGACCGATATCTTGCAGCATGGGGTTGAGATCGCGCCCCTCCAGCGGCCCCGGAAACTGGCGGTCAAACGGGCTGGAGAAGATCAGGGTATAGAGGGCGAACAAACCGACGATCAGCCCCATGATGGCCAGTACCCGGGCGGTGATCAGCGGATCGACCCGCTTCGAACAAAGCGCCACCAAGGCCCCCCACAGGGCCAGTGCAAAGACGAAAAAGAGCATAGAGCCTTCATGGCCGCCCCAGACCGCAGCGAGCTTGAAACCAAGGGGCAGGGCGCTGTTGGCGTGTTGGGCCACATAGCTGACGGTAAAATCATCCCGGGCAAAGCAGCTGGCGAGCAGCAGCAGGGCTGCCCCCAGCAGGATGGCGTTGCTCAGCGCCAGCGGCGTGGCGCTGCGCAGCAGAGTCGGGGAGGCGAGCCGCAATCCCAGCCAGGGCAAGGTGCCCTGCAGCAGCGAGAGTACCGCTGCCAGTAGCAGTGAGAGATAGCCAAGCTCTGCCAGCACAAAACCTCCAGGTTCAATCTTTGATCTCATTCATGTCATGGCACATACGCCGCGTTGTCTCCTGTTTGGCGGGGAGACTCGGCAGGCAGCGGGTGTGGCATCACCAGAAATTCATTGGGCCAGCAACAAACCAGCACCAGTCACCTGAAGGTGGTTGGTGCTTGTTCCCCACTTTTATAACCTGTCCACGATCCGTCGCGAGAGGTTGTCAGCAAGGTAAAGAGCAGCGCAGGAACCGGAGTGTATGTGAATACATGAGGATTCCGAGCAGCACATGAGCCTTGATCACGGCCTCGCAGCAGGAGCGTGAACGGGTTGTTATACGACCGTCATCTGACCGGCGTATAGCACGAAGTAGCGCAGCAGCAGGATCCCCACCAGGGTCAGGCTGCAGACCAGCACCAGATGGCCGTTTCGCTCCCGCAGGGGCGCCGGGGTCAACAGGGCGAGCAGCTGGGGCAGCAGCATGCCGATCCCCACCACCCCGACCCAGAACACCTGAGCCCAGAAACCGCTGCCGATGGCGGCCCACATCGCCACCTCTTTCTGACCACCACCAAAATAGAGGCCGGTAAAGAAGCAGATCAGCAGCAGCACCTCCACCGCCAGCAGCGGCCGCTCGAAGCGGTGGACAAAGCTCACCCCTTGGCTGTGATGGTTCTCCTTGAAGATCGTCACCGCCAGCAAGATGGTGGCGGCGATGCCGGAGCTGATGCCCGAGACCAGAAACAGCACCGGTAGCACCGGGTTGTTGAGCAGCGGATAGGTCTTGAGCGCCGAGAGCAGAAAGCCGGTGTAGGCCCCCAGCAGCACGGCGAGTAGCAGCAACAGCGGTGCCAGCAAGGTTTCAACGCGTGCCAACAGGGCGATCAGTCCATCCACAAAGGCGAACTTCTCTTTCAGCAACCGGCTGCGCAGGGTCTCGATCTCGGAGCGAAACACCACCGCCAGCCAGGCGAACAGCACCGCCATATAGAGCTGGAACAGCATGACCCCCATCGACATCACGGAGTCGAACTGGTAGTGAAACATCAGCTTCCAGAAGGTCCAGGGGCGGGCCAGATGGAAGATAAGGATCAGTAACCCCAGCACCACGCTCGCCGGTGCCAGAATGGCAGTCGCCTTGATGATGCCGCTCTCGCTGCCAGCCCCCTTGCGGCGCAATAGCACCGAGAGGGTGGTGGCCCCCGCAGAGATGCCGAGCAGAAAGAGATAGATAGCGATAGGCCAGTCCCAGACAAGGGAAGGAAAATGAAATGCGTCATACCACATGATCCATTCCTCCTTCTGTTACTGCGGTAGATGGCGATGGGGCAAATCCCCATACCAGAGAGGGAAAGTGAAATGCCGCTTGCATGGTCATGACGTTATCTCCCCTTTGGGCACGCGGTACATCTTGGGCGAGGTGCCGAGCGCCTGCTTGTAGCGATAGGTGGTCTCCTTCACCAGCCGTTTGGCAATCGGGCTGCCCGGATCATCCAGATTGCCGAACACCAGCGCCTTGGTGGGGCAGGATTCCACGCACGCCGGCTCCTTGCCCGCCGCCAGATTGGTCTTGCGGCAAAAGTCGCACTTGTCCGCTACCCGGGTCACCGGGTTGATAAAGCGCACCTGATAGGGGCAGGCGGCGAGGCAATACATGCAGCCGACGCAGAGATCTGCGTCCACATCGACGATGCCATCCTCCTTGCGAATATGGGAGGCGCCAGTGGGGCAGACGTGCACGCAGGGGGCGTTGTCACAGTGCTGGCACGATTTGCGAAAGAAGCGGTACTCGGCGTCGGGATATTCACCGACCGGCCCGGAGCGGATGATCTCGAGGCGCGAGACCCCTTCCGGCACCTTGTTCACCTCCCGGCAAGCATCCATGCAGGCGGTACAGCCGATGCAGGCCGTCTCATCGTGGAGCATGCCGTAGCGCACTCCGTCTATGGTCTGGCTGTGGGCGAGGGGGGTGGCAAGGGAGCGAGTCGACCCCGTCATCATGATAAGGGCCCCTGCGCCCATGCTCGCCATAAAATCACGGCGAGAGCAGCTCATGATGCCTCCTTGCCGGTAGCCGGTTTGGACTGCTCCTGCCGAGCCTTGCTGGCCGCATGCTGCTTGCTGTGGCAGTCGACACAGAGCTTGATGCGTGATGTTTCCGGGATACCCAGCATGGGCTCCTTGGCCGGATGCAACTGGTGACAGCTGGTGCAGGTGAGCTTGGTGGCGTGCACATCGTGGGCCCAGAGCGCCTCGCGCAGTGGTTTGGGCTCGTGGCAGCTCATGCAGACGCCGTTCTGCTCGGTGATGGGGTAGAGCTTGATGCTCTCTTTATCTTTAAGGCTGTGGCTGAAGCGCATCACATCCTTAACCCCTTCCCGATGTTGGGGAGAGGGCAGGCCGTGGCAGTTGGTGCAGGTGACAGGCGCCAGGTTGTTGGGATTGGTCGCCTGACCATGCTTGCCGTGCATCCCTTCGCTCTGCTCCTTGTGACAGTCGGTGCAGGCCTTGTCGGGATTGCGTAAAAACGCCACCTCTTGTGTTGCTGAGACAGGTGTGGCTGAGACAGCTGTGGTCGGAACAGGGGCGGCAACCGATTCGGCCGCCTGACCCTGCAGGCTGGTGAGCAGCATGGCTGCCATCAGCATCAGTCGTAAAAAATCCATCGTTAAATCACCCATAGGAAGCCTCCATCCGCTGCGAGCCCGATCTGGCCGGACCCGCAGGCGCCGTTACTGTGCCAGCCGTCCGGCCGCTTTGGCCTCGGCATCCCAGGCGGGGACCGTGGTCTTGAGGAACTGGGCCTTGTCGCTGTTGAACTGTTTCATGTCCATGCCAAGGGCCGCTTGCGCTTTCTCCTTGGTGGAGATGTCAGGGATGGCGATCTCGTGGCTGATCCCCTTAGTGGCCAACAGGCGTGCCAGCTTGGTACGGGCGTCAGCGGCCTTGTCCAGCGCGCTGCCAAGTACCTTGAGCGCCACTTCGGGGGCGTGCATCTGCACCCCGTGGGAGGCGATGGCGTAATCCCAACGCCACTGGGCGTGACGGATGTCCTGCAGAATATCCTTCATCTCGGTCTCGGTGGCACCGGCATCCCAGGCGGCCTTGGCTTCAAAGTGGGCGTGTACCAGTTGCTTCTCGACCTTCAGCTTGGTCTCGATCACCGCCTCTTTACGCTGCTTGACGATCCCTTGCAGCATCTCCTTGCTCTGGGTGTGGCAGTTGCGGCAGGTCTGCTCGAAGCGATCGAAGGGGTTGCCCACCTTGTGATCGGTGTAGACCTTGCCCTGCTCGTTCTGCACCTTGGGCATGTGGCAGTCGACGCAGGCGACGTTATTCTGGCCGTGAATACCGGCGCGCCAGGTTTCGTACTCGGGGTGTTGGGCTTTCAGCATGGGAGTCTTGGAGAGGGCATGGGTCCAGTCGGCGAAACCCAGCTCGTCGTAGTAGGCTTCCATCTGCTCAACCGTGGTGCCTTTGTCCCAGGGGAATTTCACCGCCTTGCTGGGGCCGCTGAAGTAGTACTCCACGTGGCACTGACCACACACCTGGGACTGCTGATCGAATCGACCTTGCTCCTTGAACGGCTTGCCGATGGCGGTCATGGCCCGGTCGGCATAGGGACGGGAGAGGTGCAGGGCCGGTTTGCCCTCCTTGAACTCCTTCGCGGCGGTGTCGTGGCAGTCGGCGCAGCCGATGGTATTGACGATCTCCGGCCCACCTTTTGCCCACATTCCCTTGAAGTAGCCATCTTCGCCTTTTTCGTCGATAACGCGGGCCACATCCGGGCCTTTGCAGCTCCAGCAGGCCATTGGCAGCGGGCCATCTTCGGCAGTCTTGGGGGCGCCGGTGCGCAGGGTCTCGCGCACGTCGGTCAGGGCATAAAAGTGGCCGCGTGGCTTGTTGTAATCCTTGGCAAAGGGGTAACCGCCCCACAGCACGATCATATTGGGATCTTCCGCCAGCGCGTCGGTGCGTGTCTCGCTCTCGCGGGTGGCCTGCCAGCTGGTGAACTGATCGGCGTGATCCTTGGCGAACAGCTCGCTGCGCGCCTCTATCTTGCCCTGGGTGGTTGCTTCATCAGCCAGTGCCCAGCCGCTGGCGCCAAGCCAGCTGGTCAGCAGCAGGGCGGCGAGCCCCAGTTTGGTATGCCTGTGTTGTGAACCCACGTGTATCACTCCCAGATAAATGTCTTGAGCTGGCCTGATCCGTGCCATCTCGTTGTGCGGGCTGGGCCTGCGCTGGATGGTTGTCAGGTCGATTAATTGTTATGTGTGCATAAATTTGGTGTTCTATGCGATATGCCAGCCAGATGCTAACAAATGGGTAAAGTAAATAATGATTTATCGTGGTCGATTTTGCGCCAGATCAATTGGCCAGAGCAGCAAAGTGCAGAAATGAGATCCTGGTTAACTTTTCTGATATCTCAGCCTGTTGGCAGCCTATGCAGGCGTTGTTTCGCCAATGTGACCGGTTCACATTGTGAGATAGGGGGCGGGGTCTCGAACGGGATAAATAGCGTCAAAATAAATGCATATTTTGTGTTGCTTGATCCCTGTGTTGCATGGATATGCAGTTTTATTTGGTGGTGACAAACTCATCTGGTAGTGATGGTTGTTCGTTTAAATAGCTGGACCAACAGAACCTCCCATCCCTGTGTCAATATTTGTCATATGAAGTCTGGTTTTGCGGCTATATCAGGCCATTGGTTGGTCTCTTGTGAGGCGCTTCTTGCCTCAAAAAGAGGTTTATGCCGACAAGCCGCAAGGTTCGGGTTGTTTACTGCTGCTTTTGTCGAAAATATCGAACAGACCCGTCTTGATAATGGTTGTAAAATGAACAATTAGATGTGCCTCTATAGTGCAGTGACAGGGGCTGGTTAAGGTTTTGCTGGAGGTTGTATGGCTGAGTTGCAAATTGAAAAGTCCACGGTGATTGCTCAACTCGAGGGTTCCGTGTTTGTCATCAGCGCCGATGGCTCTGTCATGCGAGCAACGGTGGGGATGGCGTTGCAGCCGGGGGATCGCCTGCAAACCGCCCAAGGGGGCGATTTTCAACTAGCCGAGCCGGGCAGTGATACCGCCGGTGAGCAAGCGGTTGCCGCCAAACCTGAGCCCGCCACTCCTGCTGCGGATGGACAACCGGCCGATCCAGAATTGGCCTCTTTGCAAGAGGCGATCCGTCAGGGGATCGACCCGACCGAGCTGTTCCAGGAGACCGCCGCCGGTAACGCAGCCCCTGCAGCAGGCAATATCGGTGGTGTTGCCGGTTCCAGCTCGGGTGGTTTTGTGGTGGTCGATCGTACCAATGATGCCACCCTGGCCGAGGCCGGGTTCGATACCGATTATGCGGTGCAACCTGTGGGCGATGAGCTGCTGTTTTCCGAAGAGCGCGATTTCTTTGCGGCCATCACCATCACCGAGCCCCAAACCAGCGACAACATCATCAACGCCGATGAAGCGGCGGGCGTCATTATTCGTGGTGTAGTGGAGGACGTGGAGGTGGGCCAGCCGGTCACCGTCACCCTTATTGATCAGGCGGGCAATTCACTGACGGTGACGACCGTGGTGCTGCCCGGCTTGGTGTGGGAAGCCAATTTTGGCGATGTGACCGGCAAGCTGGTGGATGGCCCGCTGCAGATTGTGGCCAACACCCAGGATCAGGCGGGCAATAATGCCAGCGACACCGGCCAGACTCTGCTCGATACCATCACCACCATTACCCTCGATCTCGCCGATGAGAGCGACAGCGGCGCCAGCCAGACCGATGATCTGACCCGCGACAATACCCCGCTGCTGCAAGGGAAGGGGGAGCCCGGCGCCACCGTGACCCTGAGCCTTGGCGGCAGCGTGCTCACCGTCCTGACGGTGGATGCAGCCGGTAACTGGCAATATCAGCTGCCGCAGACCCTGGCCGATGGCCAGTACCAGTTGCAGGTCAATTCAGTGGATATTGCTGGCAACCGCGCCAGCGATACCCTCGTTATCAATGTCGATACCCAGGCCTTCATCGACATCGATGATCTCGATGCTGCAGCCCTGTTTGGCAACAGCAGCGCCACCCTGAGCGGCACCACCAGCAATGTGGAAGCGGGTCAGAGCGTCACCATCACTCTGGTCGACAGCAATGGCCAGCCGCTGCTGACCACCTCGGCACTGGTGGGGGCCGATGGCCGCTGGCAGGTGAGCGGCCTGGATCTCTCCGGTATCAATCAATCCTTTGAAGTGCGTGCCAGCGTCACCGATCTGGCGGGCAACAGTGCCAGCGATGGCGTGCCACTGATCGGTCAGAGCGAGACCCTGACCCTCTCTGAAGCCGGGTTGGCCGATGGCCCGGTGACCGCCATCGGTAGCCTCAACACCGGTGCCGGTCAGGATGGCAATCTGCAAGTCCGGTTCGCCGCTGATCAGAGTGCGCTAGAAGGGCTGGGGCTTGTCAGCCACGGCGCGCCCCTTGGCTACACCATCAATGGCCAGACCCTGACTGCCACCGCCGGTGGGGCGACAGTCTTTACCCTGACCCTCAACAATGACGGCAGCTACCGCATCGTCTGGAGTCAGAGTCTGGATCACGGCCAGGATGCGTTGCGTCTGCCGTTCAACCTCGAATATAGCGATAGCGACGGCGATCTGGTGAAGGCGCCACTGGTGATCAATCTGGTGGACAGCAATCCGCCCAGCTTCGAGATCTCGGCCATTCCCCTGACCGAAGATGCCTTTACCAACGGTGCCGCCGTGGTGGGCGAGAGCAGCTTTGTGGTCAAACACACCGCCGATCCCCTGTTGGTGGATTCGCTGGTGTTCAGTAACCAGAGTCAGACCCTGGCCACCCTCAACGGTGCTGGGCTGGGCAGTGATGGCCATCCGCTGACATTCGAATTTGCCGGTGATCGCACCCTGTTGGGTTACTACCTGGATGGCAGTGGCAAACGGGTGGAGGTACTGCGTGCCGAGCTGAAGGCGGAGCAGCAAGGCAGCGATGTGGGCGGTCGGGTAGTTGTCACCCTCACCGGGCCGCTGGATCACAAGGGCAGTGACAGCCTCTCCCTCGGCTTGCAGGTGATCGCCAAAGAGATCGATGGCGACAGCACCAGCGCCAACCTGACGCTGACCGTCAATGATGGCAGTGATCCCGCATTGGGTATCGACAAGGGGGTCGCCCTGCAAGAGGGGGCCAGCCAGAGCATCGATGGCCAGTTGCCGGTGACGGTGGGCAGCGATCGTCTGGTCTCCCTCAACTTTGAGGCCAACCAACCGGCGCTGGCGGGGCTTACCAGTCAGGGCAAGGCGACGACTTACGAGGTTCAAGACAACCAGCTGATCGTCAAGGATTGGCAAGGTAAGGCGATCCTCACCGTCACCATCGGGCTGGATGGCAAATACAGCGTCTCCCTGACCGGTGTGTTTGACGAGCCGACCACCACCGATCGCCTCGATCTTGGTCTTAAGGTGCAGGGCAGCGATTTTGATGGGGACAAGAGCAACCTCGGCACCCTTAACATCACCATTACCGACGGCGCCTTGCCACAGGTTAATCCTGTTTCGGTCACCTTGACCGAAGATAGCAACTGGCAGCAGGGCCAGACCCTTAACGGGGAGCTGGCCATCACCGCGGGCAGCGATCCGCTGACCAGCATCACCTTCGATGCCAATCAGCCGGGGCTGCAAGGGTTCACCTCGGGCAAGCAGGCCGTGACCATCACGGTGGCCGATCATCTGATCGAGGGGCGCACCCCCGATGGCAAGCTGGTGTTTGAGCTGACCCTCGGTAACGATGGCAAATACAGCTTCACCCTCCATCAACCGCTGGATCAGGGCAGTGCCGACAGCCTGCTCAAGGCGGGCTTTACCCTGCTCGACAGCGATGGTGACAAGGTCTCTTCCACCATTACCGTGGCATTAGGTGATGGCGCCAATCCGACCATCTCCGCCGTGACCGGCACCACGATTACTGAAATGGCGCAAGGGGAGGCGGCCGCGGTCAGCACCATGAGTTTCTCGGTGGCGCACGGCAGCGATGCCCTCGACCCCAACTCCCTTGGTTTTGATATCGCCGCCATTCAGAGCACCCTGACCGGACTGACCAGTCACGGCAACCCGGTCACCTTCTCCCTCGACGCCAACGGCCAGTTGGTCGGGAGCGCGGGTGGGCAGGTGGTGCTGCGTGCCGAGCTGAGTCTGCTCGACAACAACGGCAACTGGAGTGTCACCGCCAAGGTGACACTGAGCGGCGAGCTGGATCACAAGGGGAGCGAATCCCTCAACCTGCCCCTTGCCATTACTCTCGCCGACAAGGATGGCGACCGCATTGGCACTACGCTGTCGCTCACCATCGCGGACGGCACGGCGCCGAGCTTTATCCCCGGCATCGGTGTAACCCTGGATGAGGGGAACCTCACCAGCAACAACAGCCTGAGCCAAACCGGTCACTTTGACGTGCAAGCCGGGTCGGATCGGGTCGTCGAAGTGGCGTTTGCCGATGCCGGCGAACAGCCTGCGCTGACCGCATTGGGTAAACCGGTGCAATACGAGCTGGTTGACGGCAATAGCGCCATCCCCGGCAGTCAGTTGCTCAAGGGCTATGTGATGGTGGATGGCCTGCGGGTCGAGGTGTTCGAGGTCAAGCTTGTTGGTAGCCTCGATCAGGCTGGCAAGAACGGGTTTGACTATCAGGTGACCCTCTATCAGGGACTCCATCAGAACGGCAACGCCGTGACCGAGCTGCCGATCAAGGTGATCGTCAACGACTACGACAAGGCGGGTGGCAACAACGACAGCACCAGCGGCATCCTCAATATCAAGATTGGGGAAGGGGAGAAACCGACCCTCACCCTGACCGGTGTGACCCTCAATGAAGGGCGCTTCGATGGCTCCGCCAATAACCAGACGGCGGATGATCAGCAAGCGAGCGGCAAGATCACCATCAAAGCCGACTCGGATCCGGTGACCGATGTGCGACTGACCCTCTCCGGTCAGGTCATGGATGCCAGCGGCAAGCCCATTACTCACAATGGCGAGAGCTTGAGCTGGAAAGCGGTTGGCACCGATGGCCACACTTTCCAGGCAGTGACCAGCGGTGGTCTGGTAGTGATGACGGTGTCCATCCCCACTGTACCCGCCAGCATCGCCGCCCACACCAGTGTGGATATCGGCTATCAGGTGACGGTGCATACCAACCTGGATCACGGTGCCGACAACAAGTTGGCGCTGACCCTGCCGGTCGAAGTCACCGACAGCGATGGCAGCAAAAATCAGGGAACCGCTACTATCACGGTGAGTGATAGCGCAGACCCTGTGCTCGGTCTCGATAAAGGCGTCGCCCTGCAAGAGGGGGGCAACCAGAGCATTGATGGCCAGCTGCCGGTGACGGTGGGCAGCGATCGTCTGGCCTCCCTCAACTTTGACAGCAACCAACCGGCGCTGGCGGGGCTCACCAGCCAGGGCAAGGCGACAACCTATGAGGTGCAAGATAACCAGCTGATCGTCAAGGATTGGCACGGCAAGCCGATCCTCACCGTTACCATCGGGCTGGATGGCAAATACAGCGTCTCCTTGACCGGTGTGTTTGATGAGCCGACTACCACCGATCGACTCGATCTTGGTCTTAAGGTGCAGGGCAGCGATTTTGACGGGGACAAGAGCAACCTCGGCACCCTCAATATCACCGTTACCGACGGTGCCTTGCCGCAGGTAGATCCTGTTTCCCTCACCCTGACCGAAGATAGCAACTGGCAGCAGGGCCAGACCCTTAACGGCGATCTGGCTATCACAGCGGGCAGTGATCCACTGGCCAGCATTACTTTTGATGCCAGTCAGCCGGGGCTGCAAGGCTTCACTTCGGGCAAGCAGGCCGTGACCATCACGGTGGCTGATCAGCGTATCGAGGGGCGTACCCCCGATGGCAAGCTGGTGTTTGCGCTGACCCTCGGCAACGATGGCAAATACAGCTTCACCCTCCATCAGCCGCTGGATCAGGGCAATGCCGACAGCCTGCTCAAGGCGGGTTTTACCCTGCTCGACAGCGATGGTGACAAGGTCTCTTCCACCATTACCGTGGCGGTAGGAGATGGCGCCAACCCGACCATCTCCGCCGTGACCGGCACCACGATCACCGAGATGGCGCAAGGGGAGGCGGCCGCCGTCAGCACCATGAGTTTCTCGGTGGCGCACGGCAGCGATGCCCTCGACCCCAACTCCCTTGGTTTTGATATCGCCGCCATTCAGAGCACCCTGACCGGACTCACCAGCCACGGTAACCCGGTCACCTTCTCCCTCGACGCCAACGGCCAGTTGGTCGGGAGCGCGGGTGGGCAGATGGTGCTACGTGCCGAGCTGACTCTGGTCGACAACAACGGCAACTGGAGTGTCACCGCCAAGGTGACACTGAGTGGCGAGCTGGACCACAAGGGGAGCGAATCCCTCAACCTGCCGCTGGCTGTCACCCTTGCCGACAAGGATGGCGATCGTATCGGGACCACGCTGCCGCTCACCATCGCCGATGGCAAGGCACCGAGCTTTATCCCGGGCGCTGGTGTGACCCTGGATGAGGGGAACCTCACCGGCAGCAACAGCCTGAACCAAACCGGTCACTTTGACGTACAAGCCGGGTCGGATCGGGTCGTCGAGGTGGCGTTTGCCGATGCCAACCAGCAACCGGTCCTCACTGCCCTCGGCCAGAGCGTCAAATACGAGCTGGTTGACGGCAATAGCGCCATCCCCGGCAGTCAGCTGCTCAAGGGCTATGTGATGGTGGATGGCCAGCGGGTCGAGGTGTTCGAGGTCAAGCTGGTTGGCAGCCTCGATCAGGCTGGCAAGAACGGGTTTGACTATCAGGTGACCCTTTATCAAGGGCTCCATCAAGGCGGCAATGCGGTGACCGAGCTGCCGATCAAGGTGATCGTCAACGACTACGACAAGGCGGGTGGCAACAACGACAGCACCAGCGGCATCCTCAATATCAAGATTGGGGAAGGGGAGAAACCGACCCTCACCCTGACCGGTGTGACCCTCAATGAAGGGCGCTTCGATGGCTCCGCCAATAACCAGACGGCGGATGATCAGCAAGCGAGCGGCAAGATCACCATCAAAGCCGACTCGGATCCGGTGACCGATGTGCGACTGACCCTCTCCGGTCAGGTCATGGATGCCAGCGGCAAGCCCATTACTCACAATGGCGAGAGCTTGAGCTGGAAAGCGGTTGGCACCGATGGCCACACTTTCCAGGCAGTGACCAGCGGTGGTCTGGTAGTGATGACGGTGTCCATCCCCACTGTACCCGCCAGCATCGCCGCCCACACCAGTGTGGATATCGGCTATCAGGTGACGGTGCATACCAATCTGGATCACAGGGCGGATGACAAACTCAACCTGACCTTGCCAATCAAGGTGACCGACAGCGACGGCAGCGTGATCACAGGCAGTACCACTGCGGTGATCACCGATGCCGCCGATCCCGTGATCACCAACGTCGAGGGGGGAACCGTCAAGGAGTCGGATCTCAATGGTGGCGGTGGCCAGCATGGTGGCACCAGCCCCTCAGGTACGGGAGAAGTTGCCATCGGCCAGGTGACGATTGCCGCCGGGAGTGACCGGGTGGTCTCTCTGCAACTGGATGTGGCCCGTTTCAACGCCCTCAACAGCCTCACCTCGGGGGGCAAAGCGGTCTCCATAGGCGCCGATAGCCAGCTGGGCGTGTATCTTGGCAAGGACAGTGCGGGCAAGCTTATCTTCAAGCTGACTCTGGATGTCTCCGGCCGTTATACCTTCGAGCTCACCGGCAATCTGGATCACAGCGTCCAGGGCAAGGATCTGCTGGACATTCAGTTGCCGCTACAGGCATTGGACCGTGACGGAGACCTCAGTGCCGAAGTGATTGGCCATGTGAGCGTGCAGGATGATGTCCCCGTGGCTGTGGATGCGAGAAAGACCCTGAATGAAGGTGCGAAAGTGACCGGCGATCTGCTGGCCATCGCCAGCGAAGGGGCGGACGATGCGGTGGTGAAATCGGTGACCATCAATGGTACCGAACACCCTATCGCGGCTAGCGGCAACACCACCATCGCGGTGGCAGACAGCACAGGGCAAGTTATCGGCACCCTGGTGATCAATGCCGAGGGTACCTACAGCTTCACCGCGAAACCGGGCATCGATCACAGCAACACCACGCTGGTGCAGCAGATTGAATTTCATCTGGTGGACGGGGACCGAGATACTGATGATGGGGTCCTGACCCTGACCATCCGGGACGAGGCTGGCAAGCTCATCGTGAGCGCGGTCACCGGCCAAGAGGATGCGGGGGCGACCACTCCCGGCCAGGGGATCCCCATCACCATGAGCCTGGATGTGGGGGATTTCGATCGGGGCGAGCATGTGGAGCAGTTGCTTATCCAGGCGCCTGCCAATGCCCAGGGCACCTTCTATTTCAACGGTGTCGCACTGACCACCATCACCCAGGGTGGCAAGACCTGGTATCAGGTGCCGCCAGAGGCCATGGTGGCGGTGGCCAATACCAACGACAAGTTCCAGCTGACCGGCGTCACCTTCGTACCAAATCATGACTACTCGAGCTTCAACAACGGAGGCAGTGCGCTGCGCTTCTCGGTGCAATTACAGGTGGGCGTCACCGAGGGGAGCAAGCCCCCGGTGTTGACCGGCAATCTGGACATTACGGTCGCGGGCATTGCCGACAAGCCGCTCTGGGATGGGGCGAGCACGAATCAGCACTACATCACCAATGAAGACAGTGCCGGCATCGCGCTCAATGTGAAGGCTGCGCTCACCGATACCGATGGCTCCGAAACCCTGAGCTACCAGATCAAGTGGGAGTCGGGCAAGGGCACGCTCATGCTCAACGGGGTTGAACTCAAGCCAAACGCCAGCGGACTCTACACCGTCTTTGCCAGTGACATTAACAAGGTGACCGTGGTTCCGGGCAAGGATTTCAGTGGTGACATCAAGCTGTCGGTGACCCCGATCAGCACGGAGCAGAACCCGATCGCTCCGGGTCAGGGTACGGCGCAGGGAGACAAGATTGAGCTGGTGATCAACGTCAATCCGCAGGCGGATGACGCCAAGCTGACAGTGCGCGAGATCCAGGGCAAGGAAGATACCCTGCTCGATCTGGGCAGCAAGATCTCCCTGGCCCATCTGGGTGACAAACTCGATGGTTCCGAGCAGATGTTTGTCCGCATCAGTGGCCTGCCTGCCGGTGCAACTTTGTTGCTGGGTGGCGCCGCTGTGGCGCAGAACGCGGCGGGTTACTATGAGGTTCCTTTTGATCGCATTGGCGAACTCAAGCTGCAACCGCTGAAAAACAGCAACGTCGATTTTGACCTCACCATCAAGGGGGTGGTGAAAGACACCGCCACCTTGACCGATGCCAATGGTCAGACCCACATAGTGGTCAACGAGAAAGAGACTGGTAGTCAGGCGCTCCATGTGGATCTGGTGGGGGTGGTCGATAGACCGGACTTTATCCTCAATGGTACTGACTGGACCCATGATGGTATTGGTCAAGGCTACAGCATAACAGTGGCCGAAGATGGTCAGGCACCGCTCAACTTCAAGCTAGTTTCCGGTGAACTGGCTGATACCCCATCCGACACATCTGAGAGTCTTAATCTGGTGCTCAGCGGCTTACCGGAAGGGGCCAAGGTGTTTGATGGTAAAGGGAATGAGTTGACGCTCACCTTTGCAGGACTCGATGCCCATGGCAAGCCCACCTATCAGGTTGATATTAAAGAGCTAGGCAACCTGGTGATCCAGCCTCCTCATAATAGCACGGCGGATTTGAACCTGATTGCCAAGGTGGTGGTGACCGAGAACGATGGTGATCACAAGAGCTTTGAGGTGCCCTTGCACATCAAGGTGGAACCGGAAATCGATGCAACCAACTACAACAAGACCAGTCATGGGCTGGAAGACCAGTTCGTGGTGCTCGACTGGCATCCGGTGCTGAGCGATGGTGCTGAGAAGGTGACGCATCTTAGCCTCTCAGGTATCGAGCCCGGCTACGAAATCTGGATCCGGGTGGGCGGGGTAGAGACCCAGCTCACCGTGAATGGCGGTGTGGTGGACTTGAGTGACGCAGATCTGAAGAGCCTGTTAAACGGCGGCCAACTGCTGGTGAAAGCGCCAGAAGATAGCGACCGGGATACCACCATCAAGAGTCATGTCACCGTGACTCAACAGGACGTGGATTCCAGTGTGGTGGTTAACAAGGTGATTGATGGTCAGCTGCACGTCGATATTCAGGCGGTAGTCGAGCCTGATGGGACATTGGCACAGACAGGGGGGCCTCTTGTTGGTCTGGGTGGTAGCGATATCGATCTCTCGGGTCGCTTTACCTTTACCGACCTGGATCCCTCCAGTGTGGAAGAGATCGATTATCTGGTCGTCAACCTGCCGGTGTTGAACGGCGGGGTGGGCGATCAGTTTGTGGTGATCGGCGGTATCAACAATGGCAATGGCAGCTGGATTGTGCCAGCGGGTAACCTTGGTAGCTTCCAGTTGCATGCACCAGATGGCTACATCGGGAAAGTCGACCCCATTCGCATCGATGCCATGGTGATAGACCGCAGTGAAGATGGTGATCCGAGTGCCCACGCCAAATTGAGTCTGGAGACCAGCGCCGTATTTGGTAGCACCCCTGTTACTCCACTGACACCGGCTGCCACCGTGGATATTGACGACAATACTGTGTTGGTTGGCAAGGAAGACATTCGGGTTAACTTTGGTGAACAGCTCAAAGGCGTGATCCATATCGGCGCGGCTGATCAGGGCAGCGACGAAGTGACCATCATCCTCAAGGGGTTACCAGCGGGCGTGACCATCAGCGGGGCCGAGTACAACATCTCGACCGGTGAGTATGTGATCAAAGTGCCGCCGTCACTGGCGGGCCTGGAAGGGCTGACGCTGGGAGTACCCTCTGATTTTGCCGGTTCCCTCAATATCGAGGTGAAGGTGGTCAATACCGATACTGCCAGCGGTGATATCAAGACAGATAGCAGCACTGTCCGGGTTGATGTGGCCCCGGTGGTAGATGTGAACGGCGGTGCTGACGGCCAACCCGAGCTTACCCTGACGGTGCTCGATACCAACAACGATGGTCAGCCGGACAATCTGGAAGATACCCACATTCACCTCGACTTGTCGGTCAAACTGGCTGATATCAGCCCGAGCGTGGCTGACGGCGGTCTCGAGACGGTGAAGGCGGTGACCATTACCGTCGATCCCAGGTTCGGCTATTTCCTGGTCGGTAACCAGCAACTGACCACCCTGGTGGTCAGCGATGTGGCGGCGCTTAAAGATCTGGTGTTTGTGCCCAAAGAGCACTTTAGCGGCAAGGTGCCGCTGGATATCAAGGTCGATATCATTGATACCGCCACCACCGGCACGGCGCAAGCCAGCTGGAACGGGCAGGCAGAATTTGAGATCAAGCCGGTCAACGATCCGGCCAAGCTCACGGTGCACAGTGTCACGGGGAGTGAGGATGGTACGGCCAACCTTGCCGGATTTAGCGCAACCCTTATCGACAACGATGGCTCCGAGCAGATCGTCGCGCTGCAGATCAAGGGGGTACCGGATGGCTTCACCCTGTCGGCTCCGGCGGTCAACAATGGCGGCGGCGTTTGGCAGATCCCGGTGGGGACCGATTTCTCCAAACTGACCCTGATCCCGCCAGCGGACTTCAGTGGCACAGTGGAGCTGTCGCTGAGCGCCTTTACTCTGGACAAGGGGCTCACCATCCCGCTCGAAACCAGTGGCAGCTTTACCGTCACCGTGACGCCGGTTGGGGATGCCATCATCGCCGACATTCAAGGTCAGGCGAGCGGTACCGAGGGGGATGTGATCACCCTGGATCTGGGGCTGGAGACCCGGGATACCCAGCCAACCGGCGGCAGTGCGGGTAATGTGCATGAGAACAAGCCGGAGCAGGTGCGGGTCACCATCGAAGGGGTCCCTGATGGTGCCCAGATCCGCTTGCCAAATGGCGTAGCGGGGAGCGTTGTTGATCTGGGTGGCGGTCGCTGGCAGGTCACCACCGAGGGCGGCAAGCTTGGCGCTGTCGAGCTGGTGACCAATGATGCCAACGGTGCGCTGGAGCTCAAGATCACGGCCCAGAGCCTCGATAACGGTGCCCTTGGCCCCGTGGTCAGTGGCACCATCCATGTGGATGTGAGCCCGGTCAACGATGCGCCCATTAACGTATTGCCAACGACCTCTCAGGTCGCGCAGGAAGATCAACCTTTCGTCATTCAGGGCTTGCAGGTGAAAGATGTGGATGCGGGCAGCAGCCCCATCAAGATCACCCTGTCGGTGGAACATGGCACTCTGACGCTGCCTGCAGGCAGCGGCGTGACTGTGGTCGGCAACGGCACTGGTTCTCTGGTGCTGACCGGCACGCTGGCCGCTCTCAATGCCTTGCTCTCTGGTGGGGTGACCTATCAGGGCAACAGTGATTTCCACGGCAGTGACGCCCTGACCATGGTCACCAACGATCAGGGGAACACCGGTAGCGGCGGGGCACTCAGCGATACCGATGTGCTGCTCATCGAGGTGCAGCCGGTCAACGATGCGCCGGTTAATCAGCTGCCAACGGCGCCGCTGGTGGCGCAGGAAGATCAGCCGTATACCATCCACGGCCTGCAGGTGAAGGATGTAGATGCAGGCAGCAGCGCCATCGAGGTTCGCCTCTCGGTGGCGCACGGCACCCTCAATCTGGTGGCGGGTAGCGGGGTGACGGTGACCGGCAACGGTAGCGGTACGCTGGTGCTCAGCGGGCCGCAGGATGCCATCAATGCGCTGCTGTCCGGTGGGGTGACCTATCAGGGTAAGCAGGACTTCAATGGTCAGGATCAGCTCACCATGGTGACCAGTGATCTTGGCAATAGCGGCAGCGGTGGCGCGCTGAGTGATGCCGACGTGGTGGCCATCGAGGTGCAGCCGGTAAACGATGCCCCGGTCAATCAGCTGCCTGCCAGCATGACGGTGAAGGAGGATGGCTCCCTGTCGCTCTCCGGCGTCAGTGTTAAGGATGTGGATGCAGGCAGTGCGCCCGTCTCCATGGTGCTGCGGGTCGAGCATGGTGTGCTGACCCTGCTTGGCGCAACTGGCGCTGTGGTGGTGCAGGGGGCGGGTACCAGCGAGATCTCCCTGGTGGGGTCGCTGGCCGATCTAAACCAGTTGCTGGCCAGCCAGTTGCACTATGAACCGGCCAAAGATTTCTGGGGGCAGGATAATCTCACTATCACCACCTCGGATCAGGGTAACAGTGGTGCTGGCGGTGCGAAAACCGACACCGATCAGCTGGCTATCACGGTCACGGCCGAGCCGGATATGCCAAATCTGACGGTGGATCAGCATGCGTTCCATGCCTTGCAGGGGGCTGTGATCCCGCTGGGTCTCAACGCCAGCGTGGTCAATCCGGCAACCGGCGAGCTCTCCATCCGTATCAGCGGTCTGGATGGGGCTCAGGTGCAGGACGAGCATGGCCAGAGCGTCGGTCATGCCGATGGCAATGGCGACTGGCTGATCCCTGCCGATCACTCGGTTCCGCTCTTCTTCAGCGGTTTTGGCGCGGGTGACCATGTGCTGGGGATTAGTGCCGAGTCCAGTGTCGGCGGTTCAACCGTTAGCACGCCCCTTGATACCATCACGGTGCACGGCCAGAGTGGTCATGAGCTGATCGGTTCCGATCAGGGGGATTGGCTGTTTGGCTCCTCCGGTGATGACCGCTTGTTTGGTGGTCAGGGCAACGACATCCTCACCGGTGGGGCTGGCAGCGATCTCTTCGTCTGGCAGCACGGGGACGAGGGGAGTCAGGGTCAGCCCGCGATCGATACCATCACCGACTTCCACCCGGAGCAGGGGGACAAGATCGATCTGGCCGATATGCTACAGGGGGTGACTAGCAATGATGTTGATGATCTGCTCAATCACCTTTCCGCTTCGGTTACGGCAGGTAGTAACGGTCTGAGTGATGTGAGCCTCTCGGTGGCACCAGCAGGGGATGGGCAGGTAACCCAGCAGATTACGTTGAAGGATGTGGACTTGAGCAGCTGGAATCTGGCCAGTACCTCGTCCCACGATGTGCTGCAGAGCATGCTGGATAACCACAGTCTGATCACTCAGCACCCCTGATAGGGTGGGTGTTTTTTGTGCCCGAGGTGGTGGCCTTTTTGAGGCCGACTTTACGTGGTGTGTTGCATGGGGCGCTTCGGTGCCCCATGTACATACTGTATGATCGCAAAACCCTTCCGTGAGTTGATGGTTGATTGCCACGGCGCCGCAAGCAGGCCGTCGCGGTTATCCATAGCGTCAACGAGGGGGATATGAATGTGCCTAAAGCTGCTCAAGGTGGATCAAATGGTATTCTGCGCTGGCCAATATGGCTTGTTGTTGTGGCTCGGGTTGCCCATCCCAATTGGCATAGGGCAGGGTGAGGCGGGGATTGCTGCCAAGTTTATCCCGATTGCGCCATAAAAAGTGCCAATAGAGGCTGTTGAACGGGCAACTCCCCTCACCGCTGCGGGCCTTGACCTGATAGTGACACCCTTTGCAGTAGTGGCCCATCCGCTCGAGATAAGCGCCGCTGCTGACGTAGGGTTTGCTGCCCATCAGGCCGCCATCGGCAAACTGACTCATGCCGCGGGTATTGGGTAGCTCCACCCACTCGATGGCATCGACATAGATCCCCAGATACCACTCATCGACCTGGTCAGGATCTATCCCCGCCAGCAGGGCAAAGTTGCCAGTCACCATCAGTCGCTGAATATGGTGGGCGTAGCCGTGATCCAAAGACTGGCGAATGGCGTGGCGTACGCAGGCCATCTTGGTCTCACCGCTCCAGAAAAAGCCTGGCAGCGGCCGATCTGCGCCCAGAAAATTGCTGCTGCCATAGGCGGGCATTTTTTCCCAATAGAGGGCGCGGACAAACTCGCGCCAGCCGAGGATCTGGCGAATAAAGCCCTCCACTTGCGCCAGGGTGATGGTGTCCTGATTGGTCTGCCAATGGGATTGCGCGGCGCGGATCACCTCGAGGGGGTGGAGCATCTTGCTGTTGAGGGAAAACGACAAGCGGCTGTGAAACAGACTCCAGCCTCGCTCGCTCAGGGCATCCTGATAGCGGCCAAAGTGCGGCAGGCAGTGCGTCAGAAAGTGCTCCAGCAGCTCGCGGCTCTGGCGCCGGGTGATGGGCCACGGCAGTTTGCTGGCATCGGCGCTCCCCAGCGTCTTGACCCCATGGCGTGTCAGCATGGCATCAATCTCGCTCACCTCGTTGGCAAAAAGCAGGGGGGCGGGAATGGGCTGACGCTCCGGCAGCTTGGCACGATTCTCGTCATCAAAATTCCAGCGCCCGCCAAGGGGTTTGCCGTCCTCATCCAGCAACACCTTGTATTGCTTGCGCAGGGCGCGGTAGAAGAACTCCATCCGGCTGTGGGGATAGCGCTGCCAACCATCGCGGGGAGTGAGAAAATGCTCGCTCTCCACCTCCGTGGTCGGCATGGCAAGGCTCGCTGCCCAGCTTTTCAACTGGCTGGCGAGGCGCCACTCATCCGGGCTCTGCCAGGCAAAGCTGCTGGCTTGATGGAGTGCGAGCTGAGCTTCCAGCAAGCTGGGCAAGTCGGGCCAGCGGGCACTCTCATCGAGAGTCAGGTAACAGACGCGGTGACCTGCCTTGCCAAGGGCCGCCGCAAAGGCGCGCATGGCGGCTAAGAAGGCCAGCACCTTCTGGCGATGGTGGCGGCAGTAGTCGGTCTCCTGACGCAGCTCTGCCATCAGATAGCAGACGGCCGGATTCGGGGTGCGAAACCAGCTGTGACCGGCGTTCAGCTGATCGCCGAGTACAAGGCGTAGCTCCATCAGGCTTGCTCCCCATTATGTTGACGGCTGCGGTGACGCGCGTGGCGACAGCGCTCGCTGCAGTAGCGAACCTCCTCCCAGCTGTGTGCCCACTTGCGCCGCCAGCTGAAGGGGCGCTGGCAGATGGGGCAGTTCTTCTCGGGCAGATGGGGTTTGCGATGCATGATGGCTTCCGGCCTTGGCTGATGAGTGAGGTGGCGTGCGCTTGGGTAAGATAACGAACAGGAGGCGCGGGCGGATCAACCTCACTGCCGGTTTGCCGCGCAGATGCGCACTTTGTGAGCAGGCGCACAGCTAGCCGGTATGCCCCTTGTGTCGCCGAACCACCCCCGCTAACGTGGCGAAGCTGCCAGTTGGCAGCGCAATCATTTTTTTGGTAACCAACTTCTTTTTACAACCGACATGGAGGGGAGTGATGCCAATTATGACAGCTACGCCCCGGGCAGCTTGCCTGCTCGCCCACTGGTATACCCGAGATCCCATTCTCACCTTCGACTTTCCTCACCGCTGAAAGGCGGCACCCGCCACTCGAGAAAACCAGCCGGATGACGCTGATCGCCCCGGCCCCGTTACCTATCCGTTTTTCACGAGCACTGGCCCCGCGCCGGTGAGGAGTCTTATATGCGTCGTATACCCGAACCGTTTCGTATCAAGATGGTTGAACCCATCAAACAGACCACTGGCGCCGAGCGTCGCGTCGCCCTCGAGGCCGCAGGCTGGAACCCCTTCCTGCTGCTGGCCGAAGATGTCTATATCGATCTGCTGACCGACAGCGGCACCGGTGCCATGTCCGATCGCCAGTGGGCCGGCATCATGATGGGGGATGAGGCCTATGCGGGCAGCCGTAACTTCGTCGAGCTGGAGCGCGCAGTGCGCGACATTTTCGGCTATCAACATGTGATGCCGACCCACCAGGGGCGTGGGGCGGAGCAGATCCTCTTCCCCGAACTGGTCAAGCGCTGCAAGGGCAAGGCGCCGGTCTTTATCTCCAACTACCACTTCGACACCACCAAGGCCCATGTGGAGTTGGCTGGCGCGCGGGCCATCAACCTGCTCACCCCGAAAGCCCTCGACACCACGGCCCCTTACGCCTGGAAGGGGGATTTCGATCTCGGTCGCCTGACCGACACCATCGAGACCCTGGGGGCCGACAACGTGGCCGGTGTCATCATCACGATCACCTGCAACAGCGCCGGTGGCCAGCCGGTCTCCATGGCCAACATGCAGGCGGTCTCCGAGCTGGCTCGTCGCCACCATATTCCGGTGGTGATCGATGCCGCCCGCTTTGCCGAGAACGCCTGGTTTATCAAGACGCGCGACCCGGCTTATGCCAAGAGCAGCATCGGGGAGATAGTGCGTCAGATGTTTGCGCTGGGGGACATGTTCACCATGTCGGCCAAAAAGGACGGGCTGGTCAATATCGGCGGTCTTTGCTGCTTTAAGGCGGATCTCGACCTGTTCCGTGCGGTGCAGGTGCGCTGCGTGGCAATGGAGGGTTTTGTCACTTATGGCGGTCTCGCCGGGCGGGATATGGCGGCGCTTGCCATCGGCCTGCGGGAGGGGATGGACGAGGAGTATCTGACCTATCGCATCAGTCAGGTGGCCTATCTGGGTGAGCGGTTGGCCGAGGCGGGCATCCCCATCCAGAGCCCCACTGGCGGTCATGCGGTGTTTGTCGATGCCAAAAAGCTGCTGCCCCAGATTCCGGCCGAGCAGTTCCCGGCCCATGCGCTGGCCTGCGCGCTCTATCTGGAAGGGGGCGTGCGCGGGGTGGAGATCGGCTCCCTGCTGCTGGGGCGCGATCCCGCCACCGGCAAGCAGGAGGCGGCGGACTTTGAGCTGCTGCGTCTCACCATTCCACGGCGGGTCTACACCCGGGATCACATGGACTATGTGGCCGACTGCCTGATCGCGGTGAAAGCGCGGGCCAGCGACATTCGCGGGCTCACCTTTGACTATGAGCCGCCGCTGCTGCGCCACTTTACCGCACGGCTCAAGCCGGTTTGATCAGCAACAGGCTTGAGGAATTGATCAACCGCGCAGAGCGGTGAAGATCAAGGGCAGCTCCCGGTTAAACCGCCCAGTAAAAAAGCCCCCGCACCAAGGTGCGGGGGCTTTTGTTTATCGAGGCGGAGCAGGGGTTAGACCGCCTGATACTCCAGCTCGACGGAGCCCAGTGCCTTGAGGGTGGACTGGGCGGAGTCACGCTGGCTGATCTGGCCGTTTTTGCTCTCCAGCAGCACGGCGCGTTTGATGGTAGCGAGATCTTCACCACCCAATACCGCGTGGGCACAGGCCATCTGCATCGGCGGCAGGCTGGGGTTGAAGGCGGCGTTCTCGGCGTAACGGCCAGTGAACATACGGCCATCGGCAAACTGCAGCGCCACTGCGGCATAGCCTTGGCTGTAAGGGGCATAGCTTTGACGGGCGGCAGTCAGCACGGCTTGCCACAGCGGGTCTTCGCTCTCCAGCGTTAGCTCGGCGTGGTCCTGTGGGCTCATCAGCGCATCTGTGATGTCGAGATCCGCCGGGCCGAACGAGTGGGGCAGGAAAGAGTGCAGGGTGCTCAAGTCATCGGGCAGAGAAACTTTGAGGATCTTGGCGGTGCTCAGCTCATTCATAAACTGACGGCAGTGGCCACAGGGGGTGTAGTTGACGGTGATCTCGCTGATCCCGGTCTCGCCGCCCAGCCATGCGTTGGAGATGGCAGACTGCTCGGCATGAACCGAGTGGAACAGACCTTGCCCCGCGAACTCCATGTTGGCGCCGAAGTACCAGCTGCCGCTCAGGCCGCAGGCGATGGCACCGACATAAAATTTGGAGATGGGCGCCACCGAGCAGGCGGCAGCCAGCGGCAACAGAGCGAGGCGCAGAGCGCGCTCATCCAGCCCGGTGGCGGCTTTCAGGGTGGCGACTTGCTCCGGGGTGAAACGGGCATTGAAGTCGGCACTATCCAGCATGGGCTGTACGGCTGCTTTGAGCGGAGCAGAGAGGGTATCGAATGGCTTGGCAAAACGGGGATGCATAGTGTGTCCTCAAAGGCCAATTGGGCGGCCATTGTAGGGAGCCAGCTCGGGTAAATATGTGAGCAGGCTCACGCCCTGACGGGCAAACGGAGGGAGATGGTAATGGAAACGTTTGTCTTGTGCAAATTGTGCGGCAGGTCGCACCCTGAGAGGCCTGCAGGCCTCTCGGGGTCGTCAATAGATGGTCAATCTGTGGTCAATCGTTGGTCAATAGTACGATCAGATCAGCCAGTGATAGATGGCAAACAACAGGGGGGCGACGGCAGCGGTGAGGATCCCGCACACCACCATGGCCAGCGATGCAAAGGCTCCCTGGGTGATCCCCTTCTCGGCGGAGGTGGCGGTGCCGATGGCGTGGGCACAGGCTCCCATGGCAAGACCTTGGGCTTCCGGATCGGTTACTTTCAGCAGTTTGAGCAATGGGTAGCCGATCAGCGCGCCGACAATTCCCACCACCACTACCACCGCCGCCGCGATAGCGGGAATGCCGCCGATGGAGTGGCTGACACTCATGGCGAGCGGGGTAGTAATCGATTTGGTGGCAAGTGATGCCAGCAGTGCCGGATCTGCGCCCATAAAATGACCGATCAGCAGGGTTGTGCACACCGAGATCAAGACGGAGGAGAGGGTACAGATTAGGATGGGCTTGAGCTTGGCCTGAATTTGGCGCGCCTGCTGATAGAGCGGCAGCGCCAGCGCCACCACGGCGGGCTCCAGCAGCATGGTAATGGGGCTGCTGCCGCGCTCGTACTGTTCAAGAGGCAGATCGAACCAGAGCAGCAGGCCGATGATCACCGCGGTCGGCACCAGCACCGGATTGATGATGGGCCAGGGCAGGCGGCGATAGAGGGCGCGGGTGGTGAAATAGAGCGCCAGGGTCAGGGGGATAGCGCACCAGAAGATCATTTGTTCATCCTCTGGTAGAGCCGACCGACGGTGGCGAGGATCAGCACGATCCCGAGCACGATGCAGAGCATGATCAGGCCGAAAGATTGGCGCAGGGGCTCAAGCCAGGCCACCAGCCCGACCGCTACAGGCACGAACAGTACGCCCATGTGGCGCAGCAGTAAGCCTGCTCCCTGCTCGACCCAGTGCAGCTTGATCAGTTGCAGGGAGAGCAGCACAAACAGCAGCAGCATGCCGATGATGCTGCCGGGGAAGGCAAAAGGCAGGATGGCTGCCACGGTTTTGCCTGCCAGCAGGCAGGCGACGATGACCATAAAGTCACGAAGGAACAGCAAGGCACGTTGCGCGATCACGTGAGCCCCATCGACTGTGAAGAAAAATGCAGTTTACCAGAGAGGCCGGGTCGCGGCATTAAAACAATAACAACTGAAATCAGTTCGTTTGAAGCTGATTTGTATGACGATGATCTGTTGAACAATCTTTTGAACATCGTCTGATAGCACCCTTTTCGAACTACAAGGAGTAGTGATGACATCCCTCTTGTCCCGAGTTCGCCAGTTGGCGAGCGATAATGCGTTGCCATCCCATCTGCTGCAAACCCGTCAGTGGGAAGGGCCTCTGTGCCGGGTGCGGCTCGATAACACCGGCGCTGATGCCACCTCGGTGGACTGCTGGGTGCTGTTTGACGGCAAGCTTGGCCTGCCGCTGGAGAGCGCTATTTACGGCGAAGGGTTTCAGATGCTGGCCCAGACCATGGGCAGCTGGCAATCACCGCAGCATGTCGGCCGTTGCCCCGATGCCAGCGTCTATCGCATTACCGATGACAATGGCTACCATACCGTTCACAACCTGCTGCTGGTGGAGCATAACAAAGGGTGGCTGCTGCTGGCCTTTGCCAGCTGCCACCGTTTTGGCGGGGAGTTTCGCCTCTCCCCCGATGGTCGTTTGCAGATCCTGATGAACTGCGAAGGGCGCGAACTCGCAGCCGGTGAGCATTGGCAGAGCGAGCCGCTGATCTGCCTCGAAGGGGCGGAGCGCGAGGATCTGCTGGCCGAGTTGGCACGGATGATCGAGGTCGAGCATGGCTCGCTGATCGGCAAGGTGAGTGATCGCCCGAGCGGCTGGTGCTCCTGGTACCACTACTATGCCGAGGTGAGCGCTGCCGACATTCGCGAAAACCTGCAGGTGCGTGCCGAGCGTTTCCCGGCCCTGCGCTATGTGCAGATCGACGATGGCTATCAGGCAAAAATGGGTGACTGGCTCACCCCCTCCGCCAAGTTCGAGCAAGGGGTGGCCTCATTGGCTGCCGAGATCAAACAGGCTGGCTGTGAGCCTGCTCTCTGGGTCGCCCCTTTTATTGCCGAGCCCACTTCGCAGGTGTTTCAGGATCACCCCGACTGGTTCGTGAAGGGGGATGATGGCCTGCCGATCCCCTCCGAACGGGTGACCTATGGCGGCTGGCGCTGCACCCCCTGGTATGTGCTGGACGGTACCCACCCCGAGGTGCAGGCTCACCTTGAGCAGGTGTTCCGCACTCTGCGCGAGCAGTGGGGCATCCACTACTTCAAGCTCGATGCCAACTTCTGGGGCGCTATCCACGGTGGTCGCTTCCACGATCCGGCTGCCACCCGGGTAGAGGCCTATCGGCGCGGCATGGCCGCCATTCTGCGCGGCGCAGGGGAGGGAGCCTTCTTGCTCGGTTGCAACGCCCCGATCTGGCCAAGTCTTGGCCTGGTGCACGGGATGCGGGTGAGTGATGACGTGGAGCGCAACGGCCACCGTTATCGCCAGATCGCCCGCGAGGCCTTCTGTCGCGCCTGGCAGAACGACAAGCTCTGGGCCCTCGACCCCGACTGCATCTGTCTGCGGGATCTGCCGACCCAGCAGGCCAGCAAGGCGGATTATCGCTTCCATCTGGCAGTGCTGGTGGCGAGCGGCGGCATGATGCTGGCAGGTGATCGGCTGCAAGATCTCGACGAGGAGCAGGCGGCGCAACTGGGCAAGCTGCTGGCACTCTGCGCGGCCCGGACACCCTCTGCCCGTTTTGAATCGATGGACTTTGCCTGTGGTGAAGTGAACCTGCCGCAGGGGGGATCCTTGCTCTGCCTGTTCAACTGGGAGGGGCAACCACAAGAGTTTCTGCTGCCAGAAGGGGGCACCGATTTTTGGCAAGGGCAGGCAGTCGGTACGGCCGTAACCCTGCAAGGGGGCGAGGGGCGGGTGATCCGCTACCTCTGATAAGTCATTCCCACTCACAATTCAGGCTCCATCACGGAGCCTGAATTGTTTCAATCAGCGGTGGTCAGCGGCGGCGGTCAGTAATGCCACTCAAAGCCGACGGCATATTTGGCGGAGCCATAGCCCGGGATATCGCTGCCGGAGGCGATCGCCTTGAGGGTCAGTTGGGGGCTGAGCGGCACGCCGAGGCCAAAACCGATGGCCAGCTGATCATTGGGGTTTCCCATCAGATCGACCCGCATCACCCGATAGAGGGACATATCCTGGCTCAAGTGGGTATAAGCCTGAGAGGCGCGGTTATAGACCTGGCCAAACACCTCCAGTTGAAAACCCGCTTGGGCAGTGATGACTAATGGCACCCCGACAAACTTGTAGAGGTTGGAGTCGTTAAAGTAGCTGTTGGTGATCTGGGGGGTGAAGTCAGTTTGCTGGTAAAGGGTGCTGAAGTTGCGTTCGACGATCTGGTAGGTCTGCTCTGGCAGACGAGCAAGATAATCCGGCACATCGAACCGGTATGCGGCGTTGGCTGCCAGTGGCAGCAGGGCCAGTAATCCGAGCAGTGCGTGGTGACGAGGCATCAGCAAATGGCTTCCGTTCGGCCAAAGAGATCTCTTGCTTGGGAGACATCCGCCCAGGATGTTGCAAGATATTGGTTTTTTTGGGAAATCCCCTTCGTCATTATGACCTGAAGAAGGGGATGGGCGGGAAGGATTTATTGTGAAACTACTCACAACTCATAAATCTTCCAGATAGCGATAGAGACTCTTGAGGATCGCAAAGTTCCGTTCGTTACTCTGATTCTGCTCCGCCAGCGCCTCGAGACGGGGTACATAGTCTGGCAAACGGCGGCTGAAATAGTCGCTGCAGTGCAGGCGCCAGCGTTTCTGCTCCGCCTCGCTCAGGGTGTGCGGCCAGTTGCGGGCACGGTAGCGGAACAGCATCTCCGGCAGGCGCGAGTCGGTGAAGGCAAACTCCCGCTCTCCCAGCTGATCTGCGGGGGTGGCACGCACCAGATCCATGGTGGATTTGTCGCCGTGGCCAAAGAATCCGGCGTAGAGCTGGGTATCGGGGTCGCTGTCATTGCTGCCGGCAAACTCCTGATTGAACACTTCTACCAGTTTTTCCCGCACCTCGGGATGGGCGCGCAGCAGATCCAGGCTCTTGCGGCACTGCTCCCGATCGATGCCAAGCTGGTCGGCCCGCTCAGGGGTCAGGGTGGCGGCCGGTGCCAGCACCGGGCACTTGTTGATGTGCACCAGTTTCACCGGAATACCTGCCAGATCCCCCAGCTCCTCTTTCTTGGTATAGAGGCGCTCGCGGATCTCCTCGCTGGAAAGCTCGATGAGCGGGGTGGGGTCACGGGTGAGATCGACCATGATCACCGCATTCTGGTTGGTGGGGTGCCAGGCGAGCGGTGAAACCCAGCTCACACACCCTTGCCACGGGGAGAACATGCCGGAGACGTGTACCAGCGGCTTCATGGTTACCACATCAATCAGCGCCTTCACCTTGTTCTTGTTGCGCAGATCAAAGAGATAACCAAACAGTTTGGGCTGGGCTTTTTTGACCAGTTTGGCCATCTCGATGGTGGCCAGCACGTCGGAGAGTGCATCGTGGGCATTGGCGTGTGCCACGCCGTTGGCCACCGTCAACTTCTCCAGCCGGAAACTTGGCTTGCCCTCATCGTCAAAGGCCCACTCGATCCCTTCTGGCCGCAGGGCATAGCAGGCCCGCAGCATGTCAAGGATATCCCAGCGGGAGTTGCCGTTTTGCCAAGCGTAGGCATAGGGGTCATAGAAGTTGCGATAGAGGGTGTAGCGGGTCACTTCATCATCGAAGCGGATGCTGTTGTAGCCCAGTACGCAGGTATTCGGAGTGGCGAACTGCTCGTGGATCTGGCGAATGAAATCCGCCTCGCACAGCCCGTCCTTCATCGCTTTTTGTGGCGTGATGCCGGTGATAAGACACGCCTCCGGATCCGGCAGATAGTCCGCCGGCGGCTTGCAATAGACAACTAACGGCTCGCCAATGATGTTGAAATCTGCATCGGTACGAATACCGGCAAACTGCGACGGCCTGTCCTTGGCGGGACTGATGCCGAAGGTTTCGTAATCATGAATGAAAAAAGTTGGCTCGTTGCCCGCGTGTGCTGTTTTGCTCATGTTGCTCGAGAGGGGGTCCGATGACGGCGACACTATGCGCCTGGGTGGGCGGTGCCATGCACCACAATTGTTCGCATGGTAAACCATAGCGCAGGCAGAACGAAGGGCGAGCCGTGCAGGTGGTGGTTTATTGGGCGGAAGATACGGCGTGGTGGTGGGAGCCTAAAATAGATGCACAGATTTATATGATCCTACGCTCACTTCTGTCTGAAAATGTGACATGTGAATTTATACACTCCTTAAAAGGTTCAGGCATCCTCTGTATGATGGTTCCACTAGGCGCTTGTTAGTTTTTCTTCAATAAGTTAGCACGAAAAGCGGCCATCTATAGAACATGAGGATTCTATGCTCCACGAACAGGTATTTCTTAAGGAAAGTCTCCCCCGCATCGAGTCCATTTGGGCTTCACATAAGTTTCCTCTTGAGGAATTGGCTGCATTAACAGCTGAGCTAAGCCGGTTTGCGGTTCGACTGCCCCTAATCGGTTCATTCAGTGCTGGCAAGTCGTCACTGATCAACTTCTTGCTCGATGAGAGCCTCCTCTCCGTTGCCGTCAACCCCGAAACCTGCCTGCCAACCGAGCTTCGCTTTGCTGATGATGAATTACTTATTCTGCATCATCCCACCAAGGAAGGTGTGCCGCTGGACCGTGCTGTACTTAAGGCTCAGGATTTTGGCAATGTTGAAAGTGGCAGCTGGGTTGAGGTCGCAACGCCTTCTCCGGTACTCGCTCGGCTGGATGGCATGACTCTGGTCGACATGCCGGGTTGGGAGTCTGGCATCGAGCAACACTCGGAGGCCATTGATAATTACCTGGAACGCAGTTCGGCATACTGCATCGTTGTGAGTGTCGATGAAGGAGGGCTCAAGGATAGTCTGAAAAAAATTATTGAAGAGTTGGCCATCAGCAAGAAGCCGATGATGCTGGTGCTTACCAAATGTGACAAAAAAACGCCGGAGGACGTAGCGAGCGTGCTGGCTAAGGTGAAGGGGCAGATTGAAGCCATCAGCGGGACACCGTTGCTCTCCATCAGTACGGTAAGCCGTAAAACCAAGTCGAGTGGCGATACCACGGAAGGGTGGGCGCGCGCATTGCAGCAATTGTTGCCGCTAAACCAAGCGTTTTTTCATCAACGTGTCGGCATACGGGCAGAGCGATTGATTGAAACTCTGGTACGTCATCTACAGCAATTGCTCAACAGCGAGAACCTCACGATTGAAGAACTCAAAAGCAAGCAGGCGCTGTTACGCCAGCAGCAGGATCAGCTACTTCAGGATCTGCAACGAACTGAACAGCAGTTACAGGAACAGGTAACGCCCATTGCCACCTTTATCTGTGAGCAGTTTTCAAGTCGACTGAAAGCACAACTCGAAAGCCTTGCCAATAGCCTGCTCCATCAGGGGGATATCAATGGCATCGTCGGGGCTTCTCTGCGTATGGCGTATGCGACGGGTATGGAAGAACGACTCAAGCCATTGATCAGTGGCAAGTTAAGCCAGCTGGAGCGTCTTGCGGAGGTCTCGTTCGGTGAACTGAATTTTTCACATGATTTCCAGTGGGAGGGCAAGGGGAGTGGCATGTTCCAGGATGTGCTGAGTGGCCTGTTGCCCCTTGCGCTGGCGGCACTGACACGCATACCCGCTTTGATGATATTTGCCCCGATCCTCAAGTCCATTCTCGGCTCGCTGTTTGACAATGCCGCCGAAGAGATGGCTAAGCGCGAGCAAAGGGAAGAGGCACGTCAATACGTGCTGACGACCTTGATCCCCGATTGTCTTGCTCAGGTTCAGGTGCCAATTACCGCAGCACTAAGCAAGAGCATTGAGCAGGTAATGGAGCAGGTGAAGATCGAGGCAGATCGCAATATCAGTCATCTGCAACTGTCGCTGCAACAATTGACCGAGCAGTTGGCAGCCGAGCAAGAAACTGACGCCAACAACAAAACACGTTACCAAGGTGAACAGGCTGAACTGGTCGTGTTACAGACCAAACTGAAGGAGTTTGCCCGTGGCTGATCACCTGTGTACCCAATTGAGTGAGCAAGCGGTGCGTGAGCGCTATGCACTGCTGAGTCAGGTTTGTGAATCTGCGGTTGGTAAGGGTAATCAACAGCTTGAGCAGCAGTTACAAGCCTTGGAGCAGATCATTGATCAGGAGCTGCCAGCTCTGGCCCGCAAAGGAAGCCCGGATAATATTACCGATCTGCTGCAAGCTCTGCGGTTGGAGATGACCCGCTTTCGCGAATTTTGCGAATACCCGGTCTTGCCAAGCAAGGTGGTTGTGGGGCTGGGGGGGAGTTTTAGTGCGGGCAAATCATCGCTTATCAATGCACTGATCGGTGATCGTCAATGTCTGGTCACCGAGGTGGATCCGACCACTTCATTGCCCACTTATTTAGTGCAGAGCAAGAGTGAGCAGACCGAGGTGCATGCCATCAACCTGTTCAATCGGGTCGTTTCTTTAAGCCATGAGCAGTTTCGTACCCTGACCCATGATGAGAAATCCCGCTATGGTAGCCAGGTCAGCAGCCTGCTCAAATCGGTCGTCGTCGCTCATCCGGGTCTGCCATGGGGCAATTTGGCTCTGCTTGACACTCCGGGTTATAGCAAGGCTGACCAGGCGGGTAGTGAGCGTACCGATGCCAATCTGGCTCGTGCCAAGCTCAATAGCGCCCAGTTTATCGTTTGGTTGATACCGGCGGATAAGGGCACCATCACCGAGGAAGATATTAGTTTTTTGGCAAGACTAGATATTACGATTCCAAAATTAATAGTGGTTAGTAAAAGCGATAAACATCTTCAAGAAAATATTGAAAATATAGTTTCCTTGATTCGAGAATCTCTAAAAAACAAAGAGATTGCGATAGTTGATGTAATATCATTCTCAGATCGCTCAAATTCTGTAAAAGATGATTTGCATCGTTATTTATCAAGATGGAATGATAGTTGTTTTGAATGTGGTGCGGCAAGAGAAATTCATGATTATCTTCTTGGTTGTCAAAGTCATGTTGATGTTGCCATTCTAATTGAAAATTTCAAATGTAAGATTTTTTCATTGTACGACACTATTTGTGAATATGGTAACTATGAGTGGGTTACTAGAAATGTAGGGAGCTGGGAGTTAATTGAGAATGCAGCAGAAGAATGCTCGCAGGAAATAAAGCAGTTAAGTGAGCTGGGGCGTAGTGTAATTAGTGTTCGCAAAAATATACAATCACAATTGTACACAATCTACAATCATTTTTCGATTTCTTTTACAGAAAAAGAGAAGGAATATGAGCGATTCAGGTTTAGTGAAAAATATAAAAGCCTTTTTTACTCATCTGAAAGCAATAGTATGCATGAAAGTGGAGTATCTCTTGGTAAGTGGCAGGCACTTTGTCATGCAGTAGAACTGCATGATGTGAATTTAAATCAAATTAGATGGTGGGGTTTCATTTCAACATATGATGAAGTGACTCGTACCGTTTATGCCTCATTGTTTTTAGCGGCATTATTTGATAGCCAAATACTGATTGATTCCAAGTTAAGTAACATCGATGTATTTTTAGATGGAATAGGGTTGCATGGGAGAAAAAAAACACTATGTATGTTTGCTGAGCAGTTAATTTTAGAGCTGCGAAGTGAATTGTTGTTTTTTTTGAACGGGAATAATTTGTCAAAAGATGATTTGTTCTTGGATGTTATTATTTTCCTTCGTATGGATCACCCTCTTGTTGAGAGGGATGTTTTATTTTTAAATAAGCTGTCTCATTTTTTAGGTATAGATGATGACCGCGTTACATTAATAATAAGCCTTGTTTGTCATATACTATCAATTCCAAATGCATTTCATGATTGTATTTTTTTAGGGAATTGTTATCGTTCTGGATTTGGTGTTTCGAGTGACGCTGAAAAAGCCCTTTCATTCTATATGGATGCAATGAAGGATGATTGTTCAAATCTAGAATCAAAATATAGTATTGGTCGCTTGTATCGGTTTGGAGAAGGCATTCACAGAAATTACAAAATCGCATTTGATTATTTAAATGATGCGTATTCACAAGGCCACCTTGAGGCTGGCTTTGAATTGGCTCTAATGTATCGAGACGAACTCGATATACCCCAAAAAACAAACAATTATATTGAGTTGATGACGAGCTTGGCCGAAACCGGTTGTTTAAGAGCGATGCGCTATTTAAGTAGCGCATACACTTATAATGAAATCTGCAAGCCAAACAAAGAAGTTGCTTTTAAATGGGCGTTGGCCTTAGCTGAAAGAGGTGAAGTAATTACTATTACAAGTATTTTTTCAGAAGGCAAATTTCATGATGAGTGGGGTGTTGATGAGTTGAGAAAAATTTATCATTGGTCCTCGGTTTCCTATGAGAAATATATTAACACACCTTCATGGGTTGCCTGGTGCGCCAAGGATAATATTGCTCAGATCCGTAAAGTAATTAATGATGGAGATATTAATTGAAGGGTGTGGTAAACATGCCCTAGTTCAAGGGGAGTTAGAATTCTTAGGCTTAACTTGAGCCATTAATAGCCAGATTCGGCTTGCTAAACAAGCAAAATGAATTCAAGTCAGTTTAAGAGTTTCGTTTATTAAACGGCTTGTTTTATTTGAGCTGACTCACACTTTGTCTGGGAGTAAAAGCCACTTTCCTATACGTGTTATGGACCAAATAGAAGGACAATTTTCCGTGACTAATGTCGTGTTTACCCAAATTGATGATCACGCTATGCGTGAGCGCTATGCCCTGATCTGTCAGGTTTGTGAATCTGTTGCCGGTGAGGGCAATCAGCAGCTTGAGCTGCAGTTACAAGCCCTGGAGCAGATTATTGAGCAGGAGTTGCCCGCGCTGGCCCGCAAGGGGAGCCCGGATAACATTACCGACCTGCTGCGGGCGCTGCAGTTGGAGATGGTGCGCTTTCGCGAGTTTTGCGAATACCCGGCCTTGCCAAGCAAGGTGGTCGTGGGGCTGGGGGGCAGTTTTAGTGCGGGTAAATCATCGCTTATCAATGCACTAATCGGTGATCGTCAATGCTTGGTCACCGAGGTGGACCCGACCACTTCACTCCCCACTTATTTGGTGCAGGGGAAGGGGGAGCAGACCGAGGTGCATGCCATCAACCTGTTCAATCGGGTAGTTTCTTTAAGCCATGAGCAGTTTCGTACACTGACCCATGATGAGAAATCCCGCTATGGTAGCCAGATCAGCAGCCTGCTCAAATCGGTCGTGGTGGCTCATCCGGCGCTGTCTTGGGACAATCTGGCTCTGCTTGATACTCCGGGTTATAGCAAGGCTGATCAGGCTGGCAGTGAACGCACCGACGCCAATCTGGCTCGTACTCAGCTCAATAACGCCCAGTTTATCGTCTGGCTGGTACCGGCGGATAAGGGCACCATCACCGAGGAGGATATTGCCTTCCTTGGCTCGCTGGATCGCGCCATTCCCAAGCTGGTGGTGATCAGCCGTGCTGACAAGCATCCGGCCGAGGAGATCGAGAAGATTGTGGTGTTGGTGCGTGACACTTTGGCCAAACGCGGGCTGTCTGTGCTCGATGTGATCCCCTTCTCCAATCGCCCGCGCTCTGTGTATAGCGTCGAGCCGTTATTGGACTATTTTGCCCAGTGGAATAAGGCTCACCGTGAGTTGGGTTTTGCCCAGCAGTTCAAGCGCCAGTTTATGGCCTATCAGCGCTTTATTGACGATAAAAGGCAGGAGGCGCAACGCCAGCTCAGCAAGTTCAATCGCATTCTTGCCTTGAGCGATGACAGCGATGTGCAGAGCGATATCAACAGCCTGCAACGCAAGATCAAGAATGAACTGGAGCAATGGGAGCAGATAGCCAAGCGCTTGGCGGAAATACAGAGGCAATTTTTCACACAACTCAAAAAAATTGGGGAGGAAGTCGGTATTCCGTTGCCGGAGCCTGACGACTTAACTCTGCTCAATCTGGAGTCAATACACCTTTCCGGTTTGCTCAAGCAAGTGAAAGATGAATTGAATGTCACTGCAATCGAGTATGACACCACGATCTGGTCACCACTTATGCGGGATTTGCCGTTAGCTAATTTGGCTCGGTTATTGCGTCGAGATGTTGTTGCCTATCCTGCTTTACAGGCTCTTCAAGTCTAGGCCGCTAGAACTATTTAAGGAGTTGATGACTAATGCGTAAAAAACCGTTACTTGACTTGCTGGATCAAATATGGCCTGAGCTGGAACCGCTTGACGCTCACTACATGGCAAATAAGGAAACTGTCACAAAGGATCGCTATTTAACACTATTAGCGGCTAATTTGCTGGATGATGGTGGGCTGAACGAATCCCAAAGCCGCTTGTTTGATATGTTAGTGGCTTCGATGGTAGTCAAACAATCATCTGTTTTTTACCTGCAACAAGCAGCTTCTCTCGATTGCGTGGAATTGAAAGAAACTATCACGTTTTTGAAAAAGGATGAACAAGCAGGTAACGCCTATTTATTCGATTGGATGGTACTGCTACGAGTAAAAGACATATTGGACAAACAGAGAATAGAGGTATTGACACAACTGCTATCAATGTTATCAGTCAACAATAAACGCATTCAGGAAATTATATTCTGGTGTATGACTATGCTGACAGGACATGCTGATGAAAGTAAAGATGAAATAAAGGTAGATATAACCGGTGATTTTATTGAGGCATATCCCACTCCTTTTCCAGAATCACGTCATTCGTCAATATCTAGCATACCCTATCAGGTGGGGGACATATGTCAAAAAGACAATTTTGTTATTCACCACCAACATAATAAATTTAACTACGTGTATCATAGGGTTTCCCATCCAGCAGGGATGGTTGTGGATAGATATAATATCGTTGATAAAACTGCACATAAATATTTAAATGTCGATGGCAAAGGCAAGCTAATCACGATGAGCATAATCCCATTTTTAAGTGAATTTAAAGCATGGTGGCCTATGCTAAAGCAGAGTAACAAAAAGGATAATAACAGTGATCATAAATAATGTGCAAGAGCAGCTTGATTCGTTGCGTCTGTTAGATAGGCCATATAAGAGTCATTATGCTGCCAGTAAGGATGAGGTGACTCGTTGTCACTACAGTGCTTTGCTATTGATGGTCTTGCTGAGTGAGGGGGCCATCAGCGAGCGGCAACAACGTATGCTGGATCTCTGGTTGCCAAGTATAAATCTGGTCGGGCGGCAGGCTGAATTGTGTGATTTGGCAGGGCATCTGGCTAAAGATAAATTGGGTGAAGCCACGAGGTTACTACAACAAGATCCACGTATTATAAGATCCTTGTTGCTTGATGCTATGATATTTTCTCGCTTGGACAAGGCATTAACGGATAGTACTATATCACTATTAGAAATATTGGCGAGTTTTTTTGAACTTAAAGAGAAGGTGCTGAATGATATCGTTTATTTGGCAGCTTTGATCCTTGGTCTACCGACTGATGTACTAACTAAACCACAATTAAGTCGTGTATTTTTGTCTCCGTACAATGTGTGGCTTGATTATATTTATGATGATTCCGTTGGCCAAAAAATCATTGTGCCATACACCGGTTCAGGAGAGTTTGAGGTTGTCAAAGTTATGGTTTCACAAGGAGATCGGGTCATGTCTGGTCAGTCCATTATTGAGGTGGAAAGTGACAAGACCTGTATGGAGATAGCATCGCCTGCTACCGGCTTTGTGGCCGATATCCTCGTAGAGGTAGGTGAAAATATTTCAACAGGGTCCAAGCTCATGATCCTCGAGAGTGACAACTATATTTAATGACGGTGGAAGAAAAATGAATAAAAATTATTTTGAATCGTTTCTGGAAAATGAATGCAAGCGATTGTCTGGTTTCAGTCAAGATAGCGACGTATTAAAGGATATCTATGTTGATTACCAGACAAAACTTTCCCGCTGGCAGCAACAGGAGCAGACCCTCAATATCGGTATTATGGGGCAGGTCAAAGCGGGGAAAAGCACCTTTCTTAATGCGCTGCTGTTTGATGGCCGCCCGATCCTGCCAGAAGCGGCCACGCCCAAGACGGCCAACTTGACCAAGGTGGTCTATGGCGAGCGCCATAGCTTGCACGTTGAGTATTACAACCAGAATGAGTGGCGCGAGATCACCGACTTGGCCGAACGGCAAGGGGATAGCGATGAGATCAAGGTTGCTCGTGAGCTGGTGACCATGGCCAGAGCCTCTGGGCTGGATCTGGCTGAGCATTGGCAACGTTTTTCGGATAACGAGGCGACCGAGATCCTGTTTGCCGAGGATGTGGCAGGTTTGCAGGGGTTGCTCAATCAATACGCTGGTAATGATGGCCATTATACTGCCCTAGTCAAATCGACCATTCTGACCCTGCCGAGTGAAGATCTTAAGGGTTTTGAGGTGGTTGATACCCCCGGCATGAATGATCCGGTGCAGAGCCGTTCCCAAAAAACTCGCGACTATATGGCTAACTGCGACGTGGTCTTCTTTCTCTCCCGTTGTAGCCAGTTTCTTGACGAGTCGGATGTGCGCTTGCTCAGCGAGCAATTGCCAAACAAGGGGGTGAAGCGACTGGTGCTGGTGGCGGGTCAATTTGATTCCGCCATTCTGGATGATGGTTATGATCGCAGCTCTCTGGCCGAGACCGAAAGCAATATTCGTCGCCGTCTGCAGCGAGGAGCCAGCGAGAAGGTCGCAGAACTGGTGAAGCTGCGCCGCGAGCGGGGCCAAACCCGCTTGGCTGAGGTGCTGGCACAACTGGCTGATCCGATTTTTTCCAGTACCTTTGCTTACGGCTTTGCCCACTGGCCAGAGACGAGTTGGGGGCGCAGCATGCACCACACTTATAGCCAGTTGCAAGATATGGCTGAAGAGTGCTGGGGCGAGCCGATTAACCAGCCGCAGTGGCAGCAGATCGCCAACTTTGATGCGTTAACGGGGGCTTACCAACAGGCCCGTAAGGATCGTCTGCCGCTTCTCGAGCAGCAGCGCGCTGGATTTGAGCAAGAAACCGCGGAGCGCCTCAGCCAGTGGCGCGATGGTTTGGCCGAGCGGGTGCAGCAGCGCATCACGCTGCTGAGAACTCAGGATCTGCAATCTTTGGCCAAGCAGCAACAGGGCTGTGATAAGCGACTTTCGGCAATTGCCAATGAGCTGCGAACTCTGATTGAGGGAGTGAAAACCAAAGCGCAGCAGGATAGCCGAGCAATGTTGACGCAGCTTGATGCGGACCGTGGACGTTTCAGCCGCCTGCAAACTCGGACCGCTACGCATGAGGAGGAGCGCTACCGAACGGTCGGTGACTCCACATGGTATAAGCCTTGGACATGGGGTGATACCAGAAGGGAGTATTACACTCGCACCGTCAGTTATGACTATCTCAGTGCATCTGATGCTATTGAGCAGGTTCGTGACTATGGCCACCAGTGCGCCGAACAGATGCGTAACCATATAAACCGACTTATCTCGCCGCTTGAGTTGAAAAACAGTTTGCGCAAGGCACTGATAAAGCATCTGGATACGGGCAATGACCATTTCAACCCAGCTCTGTTCAAGGGGACGTTGGAGGGGGCGATCAATAGGTTGGCTCTGCCCACCCTTGAATTATCACTGGGAGATGCCACCACCATTATCCCCTTCAGTGGTGAGCTGAAAGATCAGGGGGAGATGAACAGGCTACGAAGCTATCTGGATCAAGCCCTCTCGAATGTTTTCGCACTGCTGGAAACGCGCTTGAAAAGAGGGGTAACCGATGTGATCGTGCAGCTGGAGCACTTGCAGACAAGCATCCAGAATGAGCTGACTCAAGATATTCAAAATGAATTGGAACAGGTTCGTCAGGGTTTGCAGCATAAAGAGCAGGAATTGGCCAATTATGATCAATTGCTGACTCGTCTTGGCACTATGTAATTTTGGGACTTTGATTGGAAAAGGCTTCCGTCATGGCGGGAGCCCTTCTTGTATAATTGTCTTTCCCAGATGTGCTGAGTGCAGGGAGCGCCACTAGCGCGGCAGCACTTGCAAATCCGCACTCTTGAGCTTGAAGGTACATCCTTGCTCAATTAGCTCCTCCCGGTTGGCCAGCACCAGCGGGTAGAGTAGGGGATGTTGTTGGTGTTCGCCGTTATAGCTCACTTGCATCCGCTCCAGCGCATAGTGCATCAAAGGGATGCGCTGGCTCAGCAACAGTTTGTCATCTGGCATGCCGTAGTCGTTGGCGATGATGGCTTGCTGCCCTTGACTAAGACTAGGATTGGGAACGACTACTGCGGTGACTTGGGTGTTCCACTCTAGGTCCTGATCCCGGCCGTGAGGGGAGGCATCCAGCAGATCCGGTTCGCCGCGAAAACGACTCATCACGAAATCCAGATACTCCCCTTTCTTCTCGCAGTAGGCGCGTACGTGCCAGCGGATCCCGTCATAGACCAGGGTGTGGGGCACGATGTTGCGGCCACTCTGCTCTTCTGAACTGAGTGATACGTAATCGACATCGACCCGCAGTTGGCCACGAGCAGCTTGCACCAGGCCCCGCACAATCCTGGGGTCGATATGGCGGTTGGGCACATCCAGGATTTCGATATGGCCATAGCGTAGATCCATCAAAGGCATCAGGAGTCCGGCTTCATGTTGGCGCAGGTGCTGTTTTTCCCGATGCAGCAGCATCAGGTACTCGTCTACCTTGCCTTCACTAAAGCGCGGCTCAAATTGCTCGGTGGGTTTGTATCCCTTCAGGCTTTTGTCATAGACCAGCCCCTCTGGGGCGTAGTGAGTCAGGTAGTGGTTGATATCCCGTGACGCCTGTTGGCGGCCGATATTGAAGGCGGTCATCAAATGATTGGTGGTCAGCCGTCCCTCCCACTGCAACACGATTTCCAGCAGACGAAAACGCAGGGTTTGATCCCAGGTTAGCTCTTTGGGTGTCATATGTGCTCCAAAATGCGACATGTGTATGTAACCAGTATCGGCATGAGTATACAGGCTACATATAATGAGGCCATCGAAATGAGCGCCAAAGGAGCATGTCATGAACGGTAAGTTGGACGGTGCATACAGCAATCATGCCGCGTGCCGGATGCAGCAGCGTGGCATTGCTTCCGAGCTGGTGGAGCTGCTTTTGAGCATCGGGCGCTCTGCTTATCACCAGGGGCGTGAACTGGTTTATCTCGATCGCAAAGGGTTGGTCATGCTGCAAGCCGAGTGCGGATTGCCAGCGGAATACTGCCAGCGTCTGCGCCGTCACTATCTGGTACTGCAAGACGGAGAGATTGTCACCGTCGGTCATAAAACCACTCACTTCAAACGCGATCGTCACTGAGGCGCTATGAACTCAACTCTGTTATCGGGTCAGGCGGCCATGCCCCTGATCAAGGGGATCTGTTGCCTGTTGTCAGCCGAGCGAGTCACCGAGCTGACATATTTGCTTAGCAAAGGAGCGTCTCACCAAGAGGGTGAAACGTCACCGCTGGCGGTTATGACGGCATTAGCCATCCATGTCGAGCAACATCGGCTGGATCGCACGTTACTGCCCATCTATCAGGGACGTGAGCTACTGATGGCCGGTGCTGCCGATTTGCTGGGGGTAGAGGCCTGTTTTGAAGATCAGGATGCGTTTCGCTTGCTGGCGCTGCTACTCGATAAATTGTTGCGAGGAGGGCGGGGCAGTCGTCAGGCCAGGTTGGATGGACTCACGCCAAGTGTGATGGAGCAGCGGGGGCTGGCGGCCAGATCACCGAATAGCGGCGCCGTGGTGCGCGGCAGCTGGCGACGCAAGTCACGCAATCAGCTGGGCCATGCCAGCTGGCTGGATGTGGTAGAAGCGGCCATCTGGTGCTTCTGGCATGGGGACTCCCTGGCCAGCGGCGAAGTATTGCTCGGCGTCCTGCTGGGCCGGGATGAGCGAGTGCGGTTGGTCTATGGTCTGCTGGCCGGGGCTTTCTATCTGTCAGATTGGACGGATTGAAGAGGCGGGGCACTCACGTCCCCGCCATCGTGTTTCTGGTTACCCAGCCATCTCTACCACCGGATAACAGGCATCCCCCCACAGGGTATCGGGGTGAGCCATCATCAACTCGATGATCACCGGCACCAGTTTACCGAGCAGGTTGGCACAATCCTTCAGTTGTTTGCGATTGACCGAACTGTTCCAGGTTGCACCGCCATGGATCAGCTGGTTGCGCAAGGTATAGAGGCGGTTAAAGACCACACCCAGCAACTGCGGTGTGTTGCCGCTGGCAAGCGCCAGGGTCGCCATCTTCTTACCCTGTGCCAGCCGCTCCTTCCACTGGGCTTCGCTGATCTTGCCGCTGTGATAATCCCAGAAGCTTTGCAGCACAAACGGGGTGTCCAGCAGTATGCGGATACTGCCCGAGAACTCCTGCCAGACCAGCTGCTCGATCTTTTTGTGCGCATCCAGGTCGCACAGTTTCTCCAGAAAGCCTTTGAAGGTCTCCTGTTCCGAGAGGCGACGATCGTCATCGATTTCAGTGGCATAGGCCGCATTGAACGCAATCCAGAGAAAGATAAAGCGGCCATCTTCATCTTCGGCCATTTCAGCGCGCTGCAGCCAGCTTAATGCACGATGCACCCGCAGGTTGAGGTTGGCGGGGGAGTGCTCACGCAGGGTGCGGTGACGGGTTTTCAACTGTTCAAAATTCAACGACGATCTCCTTTTCTATCGGATGAATAGCTGGCATCTGCGGCTACGCAATCAGCTTACGCCATGGCTTCTGGCTAATTTTGCATGTGGTGAATCAGCTTGAGTGGCCATCTGCTTATGATGGTCACTTCCCCACCACATCCCTGAGCTTTGCCATTGCTCGCTCAACCATAGTGGCTGGGGTTCTTTCCAGTGACCCATGATTGCACTCGGGACAGACCTCAAACCAGTTGTAGCCCCCTACCATGACGTCACTCTTGGGGGCGACCGTCTTGTGCCAGCCACATTTGGGGCAGTGAAAGGTAGAAGGGGGCGGGGGAATAGGCATAGGATCCTCAACAAGTTCCATTTTGGTCCAATTTACCACAGTGACGGCTTGTTGAGTGAAGCTGTTTTCTGCATGTTGCATCGAAAATCCCGGTTCTTTCAGAACGGGATTAGGTCAAATAAGGTTCTTGATGGCTATGTCCCAATGATGTGTTGAAAGGCTCATATTGACGTAGGCCATCAGAGATTACTGCGCTCTCTGGTTGAAAAACGGGATGGGGATATCCGGGGTTATAGGGCGGTAGAGAGGGATAAGTGGGGGATGATGGAGTGAGGAGATGTTGGGGTAATACGAATAGAGGCAAATAAAAAATCCGAAACCAACTCACGTGGTTTCGGATTTTTTCAGATCTGGAGGACCAATCAAAAGATCCCAAGCTGATGGTGATTACGCCCGGAGGCGCTTTTTATATCGCCCGGATATCAGCCTTTGAACTTGCTGAACACCAGAGAGGCGTTGGTACCGCCAAAGCCAAAGCTGTTGGACATGATGGTATTGAGCTCGGCCTCTTCGTACTCGCGTACGATGGGCAGACCTTCAGCCTTCTCGTCCAGGGTCTCGATGTTGATGCTGGGGGCAATAAAGCCGTGTTCCATCATCAGCAGGGAGTAGACAGCCTCATGCACGCCAGCGGCGCCCAGCGCATGGCCGGTCATCGCCTTGGTGGCGGAGATCTTGGGACCCTTGGTGCCAAACAGTGTCTGGATAGCTTCCAGCTCTTTGGTATCACCCACCGGAGTGGAGGTGCCGTGGGTGTTGATGTAATCAACCTGGCCAACACCTTGCATCGCCATCTTCATGCAACGCACCGCGCCTTCACCGCTCGGGGCGACCATGTCGTAGCCATCGGAGGTGGCACCGTAGCCGGTCAGTTCGGCATAGATGTGAGCACCACGGGCCAGCGCATGTTCCAGCTCTTCAACCACCAGAATGCCACCGCCACCGGAGATAACAAAACCATCGCGGTTCGCATCATAGGTACGGGAGGCTTTTTCCGGGGTGTCGTTGTACTTGGTGGAGAGGGCGCCCATGGCGTCAAACTGGATGGTAGAGGACCAGTCCAGCTCTTCACCGCCGCCAGCGAACACCACATCCTGTTTGCCAAGCTGGATCAGCTCCATGGCGTGACCGATGCAGTGAGCAGAGGTGGCGCAGGCAGAGCTGATGGAGTAGTTGACACCCTTGATCTGGAACGGGGTCGCCAGGCAGGCAGAGGTGGTGGAAGACATGGTGCGCGGCACCATGTACGGGCCCACACGCTTGACCCCTTTCTCGCGAGCGATATCGCAAGATTCGGAGGTGTTTTTGCCGGAGGCACCACCAGAACCAACCACCAGGCCGGTACGCTCGTTGGAGACCTGATCTTCCGGCAGACCGGCATCTTCAATGGCCTGCTGCATGGAGAGGTAGGCGTAGGCCGCAGCGTCACCCATGAAACGCATGACTTTACGGTCGATCAGTTCAGACGGCTCGAGTTTGATGTTACCCCAGACACGGCTGCGCAGGCTGTGCTGCTCGAACTGCTCGGAATAGGTGATGCCGGATTTACCTGCTTTCAGGGAGGCCAGCACTTCTTCCTTGTTGTTGCCGATACTGGAGATGACGCCGATACCGGTGATCACTGCTCTTCTCATTAATTCATCTCGTCTGGAAAAACTGGCACCAAGTCTACCCGCTTTCAGCTGCCGAACTGGTCTGCTTTCACTTAGTAGGTAGAGAAGGTGTGCTTATGGTGAGTGCGAGAGCTTATCACGCTGCCTATCAGGTGTCAGTAACGGGAGAGCTCATCCCTCTGTTGTGGCACAGTGAACGCTTGGTGATCTCAATCAACCCGGCAGCCTGGTGTAGCGGCGAGCCTATGGCAGTGAACAACCGCTGCAACCCCCCAGGCAAACACGGGGAGCTGCGCTATTGCGTCGTGCCTCGCCCCATCGTGATGAGCGCCGATGTGCTGAAGATGAAGGGTTGCGGCAGGACGGCGTTGCCCCTGGTCTCCGGGGCTCGGGATATATAGCGCAGATATCAACGCGCTCTGTTGAATTCTCATAATGATAATGGTCAGCCAGATTATATCATTTCAACCCCTGTAGAATGGGCCGAATGATAATTCTCACCCCCATCGGGATAGGCAATTTTTTTATGATTATCTGGAGGGGATGAGTTGGCCAGAGGTATTCGGCGTTTTATGGAATAAACCGCTGAAATAGCCGCTGTTTTTGTGGTTGGCATCACATACTTTCGCCATTTATTAATATCTGCCTGCATTTTATTGGTTTGGCACGGTTATTGATTGCCTTACATCGACGCTAACCGATGAGCTCACCCACAACCGGGATGCTGGTGACATCGTGAGTGAAAGGGGAGCTATCCATATCTCATCCAATGATTGGGGCGAACGATGAAAGCAGTTAACGAATTAATCAAAGAGATCAGAGCACTCAAATCCAACCTGCATGAAAAAGATTTTCTGCTGACCTGGGAGCAAACCCCTCAGGAGCTGGAGCTGGTATTGAAACTGGCCGAATCCCTCAAGACCCTGCGCGCCGAAAATATCTCTACCAAACTGTTTAATAGCGGGCTCGGTATCTCGGTTTTCCGCGATAACTCCACCCGAACCCGCTTCTCTTACGCCTCCGCCCTCAACCTGCTCGGTCTGGCCCAGCAGGATCTGGATGAGGGTAAATCCCAGATCGCCCACGGCGAGACCGTCCGTGAAACGGCCAACATGATCTCCTTCTGCGCCGATGCCATCGGGATCCGTGACGACATGTTCCTCGGTGCCGGTAACGCCTATATGCGCGAAGTGGGCGCGGCACTGGACGAAGGGTTCGAAAAAGGTGTGCTGCCTCAGCGTCCAGCGCTGGTCAACCTGCAGTGCGACATTGATCACCCGACCCAGTCCATGGCTGATCTCGCCTGGTTGCAGGAGCACTTCGGCAGCCTGGAGAGCCTCAAGGGCAAGAAGATTGCCATGACCTGGGCCTATTCACCCAGCTACGGCAAGCCGCTCTCCGTACCGCAAGGCATCATAGGTCTGATGACCCGTTTTGGCATGGACGTGACCCTGGCCCATCCGGAAGGGTATGACCTGATCCCGGACGTGATCGAAGTGGCCAAGGAGAACGCCAAGGCCTCCGGCGGCAGCTTCCGTCAGGTTACCTCCATGGAAGAGGCGTTCAAGGACGCCGATATCGTCTATCCGAAGTCCTGGGCTCCCTACAAGGTGATGGAGCAGCGCACCGAGCTGCTGCGCGCCAATGACCACGCCGGCCTGAAAGATCTGGAGAAACATTGTCTGGAGCAGAACGCCAAGCACAAGGATTGGCACTGCACCGAGGAGATGATGAAGCTCACCAAGGGGGGCGAAGCGCTCTATATGCACTGCCTGCCAGCCGATATTTCCGGTGTCTCCTGCAAAGAGGGCGAAGTGACCGAAGGGGTGTTCGAGAAATACCGTATCGCCACCTACAAAGAGGCGAGCTGGAAGCCCTATATTATCGCCGCCATGATCATGGCCCGTAAATTCTCCGCCCCGGCAGAAACTCTGGAGAATCTGATTAAAGAGGCGCAAAAGCGGGTGAAATAAATAACGGCAGGGCAGGGTGAGTATTCATCCTGCCCACGCTGTCGAATCCATTATTTCGAGTTTTCTCCCCGTGGTATCTGAATAACGGATCTCCCGGCGAGGCAGCTCTTTGTCAGGTAACGCCTAGTGAGGTAAGCATGTCCCAATTTTCGCTGAAGATGGATATTGCCGATAACCGCTTTTTTACCGCCGAGCCATCACCGCTGTTTTCTCGCGCCGAAGCACAAAAGGCTCGTGCCTTTCATAAAAAACTGGCCGGTTATGAGCCGACCCCATTGTGCGATCTTATCGATCTGGCCGCCTATATCGGGGTGAAAAATATATTGGTCAAGGACGAGTCAAAGCGCTTTGGCCTCAATGCCTTCAAGATGCTGGGTGGCGTCTATGCCATCGCCAACCTGCTCTGTGAAAAATACGGGGTAGCCGTCGAGGATTTCTCCTTCGATCTGATCAAACGCACCATCAAGGAGCCGATGACCTTCGCCACCACCACAGATGGCAACCACGGTCGCGGCGTCGCCTGGGCCGCCAAACAGGTGGGCCAGCATGCGGTGGTCTACATGCCCAAGGGCTCGGCGCAGGAGCGGGTGGATCACATCCTGAATTTGGGTGCCGAGTGCATCGTCACCGACATGAACTACGACGACACCGTGCGCCTGACCATGAAGATGGCCGAAGAGCGCGGCTGGCATATCGTTCAGGACACCGCCTGGGAGGGTTACACCAAGATCCCGACCTGGATCATGCAGGGCTACTCCACCCTGGCCGACGAAGCGGTCGAGCAGATGCAGGATATGGGCATCAAGCAGCCCACCCACGTGCTGCTGCAGGCCGGTGTTGGCGCGCTGGCGGGCGGGGTGCTCGGCTATCTGGTGGACTGCTTCGGGGCGAAAAACCTGCACAGCATAGTTATCGAGCCGGATCAGGCCGACTGCATCTACCGCTCCGGTGTGGCGGGGGAGATGGTCAACGTGGGGGGCGATATGCGCACCATCATGGCCGGTCTCGCCTGTGGCGAACCCAATCCCCTCGGCTGGCCGCTGCTCAGAAGCTGCACCACCCAGTTCATCTCCTGTCACGACAAGGTGTCGGCGCTGGGCATGCGGGTGCTGGGCAACCCCCTTGGCAATGATCCGCGCATCATCTCCGGCGAATCCGGCTCGGTCGGTACCGGCGTGCTGGCAGCGGTGCGTCACCACCCGGATCGCGCGGCGCTGATGGCGCGTCTCGGGCTGGATAGCAACTCGGTGGTACTGATCATCAACACCGAAGGGGATACCGACGTGAAGCACTACCGCGAAGTGGTGTGGGAAGGCAAACATCCAGCCTGCGACTAACCCCGGCTGCGAGTCACTCCCTGCAAGAGCAGATACACGAATTGAAGAACAGATTGCGCCTCGCCAACGGGGCGCGGTAACGGGCACAGGGCGCTGCCGATGAACAGGCCGCGCACTCTCAGTTGTTATGGAGAATCACAATGAGCAAGCAAATTCCGTTTGAAATGGTGTTGGAGAAGGCCTACCAGTACAAGGCCGAGATGAGTCAGTTCTTGCGCGATATGATCGCCATCCCGAGTGAAAGCTGCGACGAGGAGCGCGTTGTGCTGCGTATCAAGCAGGAGATGGAGAAGGTTGGCTTCGACAAGGTCGAGATCGACCCCATGGGCAACGTGCTGGGCTATATCGGCCACGGCCCGCATCTTATCGCCATGGATGCCCACATCGATACCGTCGGGGTCGGCAACCGCGCCAACTGGACCTTCGACCCCTATGAGGGGATGGAAGATCACGAGATCATCGGCGGCCGTGGCGCCTCCGATCAGGAAGGGGGCATGGCCTCCATGGTCTATGCCGGCAAGATCATCAAGGATCTGGGGCTGGAAGATAAATACACCCTGCTGGTGACCGGTACCGTGCAGGAGGAGGATTGCGACGGTCTGTGCTGGCAGTACATCATCGAGCAGAGCAAGATCCGCCCCGAGTTTGTGGTCAGTACCGAGCCGACCGATTGCCAGATCTACCGTGGCCAGCGTGGCCGCATGGAGATCCGCGTCGAGGTGCAGGGTGTCAGCTGCCACGGCTCCGCGCCGGAGCGCGGTGACAACGCCATCTTCAAAATGGGCCCGATCCTCGGCGAGTTGCAGGCGCTGAGCCACAACCTTGGCAACGATGACTTCCTCGGCAAGGGCACCCTGACTGTCTCCGAGATCTTCTTCACTTCGCCAAGCCGCTGCGCCGTAGCGGACAGCTGTGCTGTCTCCATCGACCGCCGTCTGACCTGGGGCGAGAGCTGGCAAGGTGCGCTGGACGAGATCCGCGCCCTGCCTGCGGTGCAAGCCGCCGGTGCCGAGGTCTCCATGTACCAGTACGACCGTCCGGCCTATACCGGTCTGGTCTACCCGACCGAGTGCTACTTCCCGACCTGGAAGGTGGAAGAGGATCACATCACAGTCCGGACCCTCTCCAAGGCCTATACCCAGCTGTTCCGTAAGGAGCCGGTGGTGGACAAGTGGACCTTCTCGACCAACGGGGTCTCCATCATGGGTCGCCACGGCATTCCGGTCATCGGCTTTGGCCCGGGTAAAGAGCCGGAAGCCCACGCGCCAAACGAGAAGACCTGGAAAGAGCATCTGGTCAAGTGCGCCGCCATGTACGCCGTGATCCCCATGCTCTATCTGGCCGAGCTGGACAAGTAAGGGGGCTGCAGGGCGGTGAGCGCTATCGCCGCCCAGCTGTTGCAAGTGTGGCAAGTGCCCCGTCTCCATTGAGGCGGGGCTTTGCTGTTTGAAGTGATGTTCGAGGTGGTGGGGATGAAACGGCTGATCAAAAACGGTGTGCTGGTCGATGCACAGGGTGAATATCGTCAGGATCTGCTGATCGATAACGGGGTGATCCGCGCGCGGGCCACCGCTATCCAGCCCGATGGCGAGACCGACGTGATCGATGCCAGCGGCTGTTATGTGATGCCGGGTGGCATCGACGTCCACACCCACTTCAACATCGATGTGGGCATCGCCCGCAGTTGCGATGACTTTTTCAGCGGTACCCGTGCCGCCGCCTGTGGTGGCACCACCACCATCGTCGATCACATGGGATTTGGCCCGGCGGGGTGCAATCTGCATCACCAGCTGGCCCGCTATCACGATTACGCCGCCGATAAGGCGGTGATCGACTACAGCTTTCATGGCGTGATCCAGCATGTGGATGACGCCATCCTCCACGAAATGGCCGCCATGGTGCAGGAGGAGGGGATCAGCAGCTTCAAGCTCTACCTCACCTACCAGTACAAGCTGGGGGATCATGACGTGCTGCGCGCCCTGGCCCGCCTCAAAGAGGTGGGGGCGCTCGCCACCGTCCACCCCGAGAACGATGCCGCCATCACGGCGCGCCGTGCGGCCCTGCTGGCCGCGGGCCACCATGAACCCTGGTATCACCCGCAAAGTCGCCCGCTGGAGTGCGAGGCGGAGGCTATCGCCCGGATGATCAATCTGGCGGGGCTGGCGGGCAATGCGCCGCTCTATATCGTTCACCTCTCCAACGGCTTGGGGCTGGAGTATCTGAAACTGGCGCGCCGTCAGGGTCAGCCGGTCTGGGTGGAGACCTGCCCGCAATATCTGCTGCTCGATGACAGCTGCTATTACCGCGAAGACGGGGTCGACTTCCTGTTGAGCCCGCCGCTGCGCTCACGCCGCGAGCAGGACAAGCTGTGGGTCGGCATCGCTGCTGGCGATATCGATACGGTGGCGACCGATCACTGCAACTTCTCCCACGCCCAGCGCATGACCCTCTCGGGCGGCGATTTCAGCCGCTGCCCCAACGGCTTGCCCGGGGTCGAGAACCGGATGTTGCTGCTGTTTGCCCACGGGGTACTCGGCGGGCGCATCTCGCCATCGCGCTTTGTGGCGCTCACCAGCGCCAATTCGGCGCGCCTGTTTGGCCTCTGGCCGCGCAAGGGCAACCTGCAACCGGGGGCCGACGCCGATCTGGTGCTGATGGATCCCCGTGGCGAGACCCAGATCCGCCACGCCGCGCTGCACGACAACGGCGACTACAGCCCCTACGAGGGGATGCGCTGCCCCGGCCAGATCAGGATGACCCTCAGTCGCGGCGAGATCGTGGCCCGCGATGGCGAGTTTACCGGACAACGGGGTCACGGCCGCTTTTTGGCGCGGGCACCTTTTGATCCGCAGCTGGTTGATCCGCTGCTGGGCAAAGCGGTCAGTGCGCCATCCCCTTGCGCCACACAGTTGGCAACCCGCTAGGGCAGGCGTTTGCTGCGGTAAAAAGCAAACATCAGCGCAGCAATAGACAGAACAATCGAGCCGGTATGGCGCCGGCCAACCCTTATCATCGGAGAGCACAAGATGAAACAGCGTATCGTACTGGCCCTGGGGGGCAACGCTCTGGGTAACAACCTGCCCGAGCAGATGAAGGCGGTGCAGAGCACGGCTCACACCATCGCCGACCTGATCGCCCAGGGGCACGAAGTGGTGGTCACCCACGGCAACGGACCGCAGGTGGGGATGATCCAGCAGGCGTTCGAGGTGGCGGCCCGCCACGAGCCCAAGTCCCCCCATCTGCCGATGTCGGTCTGCGTGGCCCTGAGTCAGGGCTACATCGGTTATGACCTGCAAAACGCCCTGCGCGAAGCGCTGCTTGCGCGCGGCATCCACAAGCCGGTCGCTACTCTGGTGACGCAAGTTGAGGTGGATAAGAACGACCCCGCCTTCCTCGATCCGAGCAAACCCATCGGCGGTTTCTTCAGCAAGGAGGAGGCCGAGGTACTGATGGCGCAGGGTGAGCACCTCAAGGAGGACGCCGGTCGTGGTTATCGCCGGGTGGTGGCATCCCCCAAGCCCATTAACATCATCGAAAAAGAGACAGTTACCGCCATGCTGGCCGCCGGTCAGGTGGTGATCACCGTCGGGGGCGGCGGTATTCCGGTGCTGCGCGAAGGCAACCACCTGCGCGGCGCCAGCGCGGTGATCGACAAGGATTGGGCCAGTGCCAAGCTGGCGGAACTGATCGACGCCGACATGCTGATCATCCTCACCGCGGTAGAGAAAGTGGCCATCAACTTCGGCAAGCCTGATGTGCAGTGGCTCGATCAGCTGAGCGTGGCCGATGCCAACAGCTTTATCGCTCAGGGGCAGTTTGCCAAAGGCTCTATGCTGCCCAAGGTGGAGGCGGCGCTCTCGTTCGCCACCTCCCTGCCGGGGCGCAAATCCCTGATCACCTTGCTGGAGAAGGCTGCCGAGGGGATCGCTGGCAAGACCGGCACCCTGATCAGCCTGTAGCGTGCTGCGAGGTGGCAGCTTGATAGACAGGGGGCCTTGGCCCCCTGCTGTTTTTGGCACGGGCGCTGCCGTGGCTGAGGTCGATTTGCTCGCAGGCTATTTGCCACGTAGATCGTGGGCAGCCCGCCAGCACAGGGGTAAGATGGCCACCCCGATAAGGGATTGACCCACCAGCAGAAAAAGACGAAGGGCAGAGCAATGCGTGGTACGAAATGAGTACAAAGATCAATATGGCGGCGCTGGTGGGGTTAATCCTGCTCACCGCCATCTGGAGTTACAGCTGGATCGTGATGAAGCAGGTGATGCTCTATGCGGGGGCCTTCGAGTTCACCGCCCTGCGCTGTCTGTGCGGTTCCCTGGTGTTGTTGCTGGTGCAGGCCCTGCGTGGGCGCCGTTATCTCAAACCCACCCCGTTTCGCTATACCCTGGCCATCGCCCTGTTCCAGACCTGCGGCATGGTGGGGTTGGCCCAGTGGGCGCTGATCAGCGGCGGGGCGGGCAAGGTGGCCATTTTGAGTTACACCATGCCGTTCTGGGTGGTGATCCTCGCGGCGCTGTTTCTCGGGGAGCGGTTGCGCAAGCTGCACTATCTGGCGGTCGGGGTGGCGGCCTGTGGGCTGCTGTTGGTGATCCAGCCCTGGTTGCTGCACCTTGAATCCCTCAAGAGCGCGCTGCTGGGGATTGCCTCCGGCATCTGCTGGGGGATCAGCGCTATCATCGCCAAGCGGATGTATGCCCGCCATCCCGGAGTGGATCTGATGTCCCTCACCACCTGGCAGATGATCTACGCCACTATCGTGATGACGCTGGTGGCGGCGCTGGTGCCGGAGCGGCCCATCGATTGGCAGCCCTACGTGATGGGGGCGCTGGCCTATAGCGCCATTTTTGCCACCGCCATCGCCTGGAGTCTCTGGCTGTTTGTGCTGAAAAAATTGCCGGCAGGGGTAGCCAGCCTCAGCACCCTGGCGGTGCCGGTGACCGGCGTGCTGCTCTCCTGGTGGCTGCTGGGGGAAAACCCGGGGCCGGTGGAGGGGAGCGGCATCGCCCTTATCGTGCTGGCGCTGTTGGTGATCAGCCGCAAGGGCAAACGCTCCGTGGTGTCGGTGGCGGGGGAGACCCGCATCAAGCACGGTTGAGCGGTCAGCGATCCGGCGCTGGGGCTAATCTGGCGTGGTTCAAGGTGCTCTTGAAAGAGCCCGCGACAGCAGACCCGCCTCTCGTTACAATGGCGCTACATAGCTGCGTTGGCGCGCAGGTATATGATTCAATGTGATTATTTCAACGAACTTAACGGCAAGGATGAAACCGTATGATGACGCTGATGTGGTTGGCCATAGGCCTGGTGTGTCTGGTGGTGGGGGCTGAATCTCTGGTGCGGGGCGCATCGCGCCTCGCCACCATGATGGGTATCTCCCCGCTGGTGGTGGGATTGACCATAGTAGCTTTTGGGACCAGTGCCCCTGAACTGGCGGTGAGCATTCAGTCTGGCCTCGAGGGACAGGCGGGTATCGCGGTGGGTAACGTGGTTGGCAGCAATATCTTCAACGTGCTGTTTATTCTCGGCGTCTCGGCCTTGATCGTACCGTTGGTGGTCTCCCAGCAGTTGGTGCGTTTCGATGTGCCCTTGATGATCGCCATTTCAGTGCTGGTACTGATGTTTGGTTGGGATGGCCGTATCTCTTTCTTCGAAGGTGCCTTGCTGTTTGCCGGTATCGTTGCTTACACCGTCTTTCTGTTTGTCCAGAGCCGCCGTGAAACCAAGGCCGTGCAGGCCGAGTATGAGCAGGAGTTTGGCCAAAAAGAGCCGGTGACCCCGGCAAGCTTGCCCCGTAACCTGTGCTTTATCGTGGCAGGATTGGGGCTGTTGATCCTGGGCTCCCGGCTGCTGGTCGGCAGCGCGGTAGAGATTGCCCACTACTTCGGGGTCAGCGACCTGGTGATTGGCCTCACCATAGTGGCTGCCGGTACCTCGCTGCCGGAAGTGGTGACCTCCATCGTCGCCGCCCTGCGCGGTGAGCGGGATATCGCGGTGGGCAACGTGGTAGGCAGCAATATTTTCAATATTCTCTGCGTACTGGGGCTTACCTCCATGGTGACGCCGGGGGGACTTGAGGTGTCGGCCACCGCTCTGCAGTTCGATATTCCGGTGATGATTGCGGTGGCGATCGCCTGCCTGCCCATCTTCTTTACCGGTTACACCATCGCCCGCTGGGAAGGGGCGCTGTTTCTGGCCTTTTACATCGGCTACACCACCTGGCTTATCCTCCACGCCACATCCAGTCCGCTGCAAAGTCAGTTCAGTGCGGCGCTTATCGGCTTCGTGTTACCCCTGACGGCGATTACCCTGGCGGTGCTGGCGTTTCGTGCCTGGCGTTTGCAGCGGGTCACGCCGTGATACATGTTTGAGCGCAGTAACGCGACCGACCAAAAAAGCCCCACCTTGACGGTGGGGCTTTCCTTTGTGTGGCGGGTTGCGAGTCAGCGACGCGTTGCTCATTCCTTATCTGCGCTTGGCCAAGTGCATCATGGCTTCCAGCACGGCGCCGCCAGTAGATAACGCGGGCCTTGCCGACAGGTTGTGAGTCGGCCCTTATCTGCGCTTGGCCAAATGCATCATGGCTTCGAGCACCGCGCCGCCAATAGCGCGGGCCTTGTCAGAGACAGTAGTCGCATCGGCGCGCTCGCCGCGGGGGTCGATATCGCCAATCTTGAAGCCAACCGGCACCTCGATGCCATCGCTGAGCAGCCCCCGCACCATGCCCGAGAGCGGCGCGATAATGGGGGCATCACCCACATGGGCAATTACATCTCCTTCCTGCACCAGCTCGCCGAGCTTGATCAGGCTTTTCATCATTCCGGGGGCGGGGGCGCGCACCACCCGGCGGGCGGAGTGCCCCTCAATGACCCCGGGAATGCCGGTGTTGGGCTGGGCGGGGCCCTGATAGATGACCCGCCCCAGATGGTGACCACGGTTGGTCTCGATCACCGCATCGCAGTCGCGCCCCGCCTCAAAACCCGGGCCAAGGGCCACCGTGATGGGGGCCATCTCCTTGTGGGTGCCGAGGTTCTGCTTGGCGAGGATGGCATCCACCAGATAGCGCGGTTTGAGTTCGCTTAAAAACGCACACTCGGGGTCAACCAGCAGTGGGATTATGCCCCGATCCAGCTGCTCGAACGCCTGCTCGACGCACTCGACCCGCTTGGCGCGTACCCCTTCGACGCTGGTTTCGCCGTCAAACATCCCCTGGGCGAAGGCGACGGTGCGGCGGATCACCGTGGGCTTGTCGAGATCCAGCATCACCACCTTGAAGCCGGCATTGTGCAGCCGCAGCGCGACGCCGGTGGCGATATCGCCGGAGCCACGCATCACCACCAGTTGATCCCGCTTGAGGCGCACGTCATCCTGCATCAGCCCACCCGATTTGCCGTTTTTCACCTGCAGCAGCTCGGCGAGGATGCTGATGGCGATCTCCTCGGGGGTCTCGGCGCCGATGTTGTAGCCGATGGGGGCGTGCAAGCGCTGCAGTTGGGTCTGGCTTATCCCTTGCTGGCGCAGGGCCTGGGTGAAGGTCTGCACCTTGCGCTTGCTGGCGAGCAGCCCCAGATAGGCGAGGGGACGGTTGATCAGCCGCTCCAGCGCCTCCTTGTCCTGATGGTTGGTGGCGATGATGACGAAGTTGGCGGGCTCGATGGCCAGCGCCTCGATCACCGCGCTGATGGTATCGGCCTGCTTGAGATGGGTGCCGGCGGGGAAGTGGTCGGGATTGAGGCTCCCTTCAAAACAGTCGCCCACATGGATATCAAAACCCAGCGGCGCGGCGGCATGGGCCAGCGCCCGGTTGACGTGACCTGCGCCGATCAGTACCAGACGGGGGCGCAGGCCATAGACATCGATATAGACCGACATGGCGCCGCCGCAATCCGACCCCACCGCATGTTCGCCGTTGCGGGCCATCCGCCCGTGGAAGATGCGGGGCTTGCGCTCACCAATGGCCGCCACTGCCTCTTCGATCACCAGCCGCTCTATCATGCCGCCGCCTATGGTGCCGAGGATCTGGCCATCGGCCATCACCAGCATCTGGGCTTGATGGCGGGGCGTAGAGCCACGGCTCTCGATGATCTGGGCAATGGCGAACGGGGTGTTAGCTTGTTCCAGTCGGGCTGCGTGTGAAAAAAGATTCATAAGGTACCTCTTCTTATCCTTAAACCATCATGGGCGAGGCGGCTGTGCCTCATCCTGGGCGAAGTAGCCGAGTGCGTGGCGAATGGGTTGTGGCTCGCGAACCGCCCCCTGCCAGATGGCGTGGAGCTCGGGGTGCCGAGCCAGCAGCTTTATCAAGTGCGGTTGCCATGACGCCTCATTTTGATAATCGCCATTGATAAACCAGATCCGGCGCGCCCTGGCCGGGGTGCCCTTGAACACCCCCTGCGGGTGGGCGAGCAGCTGGTGAAACAGTGCCCAGTCGAGGGGGTCACCGGCCTCTATCCCGCACAGGGCCTGAAGCTCGGCCCAGCGGTGGATCTGCTGCGGGTCGGCCTTGGCCCCCACCATGGCGCCACCCGTCAGGGCGATCACCCAATCACTGCTCTGGGGAATGCAAGGTTCGTGCAAGGCGGGCACTTTCAATAACTTGTGATTGGCACCATCCGCCTCGACCAGGATGAGATCGAAGCGCTGCTGCCCCTTGATGAGATCAATCTGCTGGGGCGTGGGGCCCGCCACCTTGCCGCTGGCCTGATCGATATGGCTGAACAGGGCGACCAGGGTCGGTTCATCGGACAGTTGTTGACTGCGGGTCAGCTGGCGGACGGGATCCGTTTCCAGGATCAATTCCCGATAGTGTGACGGGGCAGGCAGAAACATCCGGGTGGTGGTGGTAATTAGCACCCTCTTACCCTGTTTATAAAAATATTCCGCCAGCCAGAACAGGGTGCTGGTTTTGCCACCGGCGCCGCAAAGGCTAATTAAGGTGGTATGGCTATCAATATTTTTGGTGAGCGGGTTTAATAGCAGTTCTATATCTGGAAATGCGACAGAAACAGCGTGTGGTAGCGACATGATGACGACCAAAATAAATATCGAAGGGAGTGGAAAACAACGTTGCCAGGAACAAGTTCAGTGTGACTGTATAATAACGGCGGCGGGTTTATCTTCCCGAATGGGTACCTGGAAAATGATGCTACCTTATTGCCAGGGGACAATGCTTGATGCAAGTCTCAAAAATGCCCTGGCCTTTTGTCAGCGGGTTATTCTGGTGGTGGGCCATCGTGGCAACGAGCTTGAAGCGCGCTACCTTGAGCGGCCGGATATTGTTGTCGTCCACAACCCCGACTATCAGCAGGGGCTGGGCAGCTCCATCCGCTGCGCCCTGGCCGCCAGTGACGCTGACTACCTCTTTATCAGCCACGGGGATCTCCCCTGTATCCCGCGCGAGGTCTATCAACAGCTCTGGCTGGAACGGGGCCAGGAGGCGATCTTTCCCACCTGGCAGGGGGAGGCGGGCCACCCGGTGTTGCTGCCCAAATCCCTTGCCCGCGAGCTGGCCGCCGCCCCGGTGCAGCCGTCGGTACGGCGCTGGTTGCAAGGGCATCCCCACCGTCTGGTGCCGGTCGACAGCCCCGCCATCCTGTTTGATGTGGATACCCCTGAGCGCTATCAGGCGCTGCTGGGCGGCACGCTGGAAAATGAGCGCGAGCGCGCGAAATAACCTGTTTTAAAAAGATAACGGGGAGATAAATGGCGTATCAAAGTGATATTTCTCGCGTTTGAGTTGATAGGGTGAGCTCTTTTTAATCCACTCATCAAGTAAATTTCAGAGTGATTGATAACTACTCGCAACATCCATAATGGTGGCGTCACAAATCCCCCTCATTAATTGGAGCTGTCTCACGCTTTTACCCTAAAAAATAGGTTTGTAACTGGTGTGGCCTGATAGTTGCTCCTCTCCTTTTCAAGGGGTAAAGCCCGTGCGGGATACCCCATTTATTCATGCTGCCAATGGGCAGAACAGCTGCAAGGAGATTGCCATGGGCGATATTATGCGACCCGTTCCGTTCAAGAACCTTCTGACCCGTATTTTCGCGGAATATAAAGAGAGTCAGAGTATTTTCGGTATTCCCGCCACGCAATTTTATCGCAAGCAGGATGAGCGCAAGATCAAGGTGTTCGGTGAAACCTGCGAAACCCCCATAGGTCCGGCGGCTGGCCCCCATACCCAGCTGGCCCAGAATATCGTCACCTCCTGGCTGACCGGCGGGCGCTTTATCGAGCTCAAGACGGTGCAGATCCTGGACCGTCTCGAACTGGCAAAGCCCTGCATCGATGCCGAGGATGAGTGCTTCAACACCGAGTGGTCCACCGAGTTCACCCTGCCCAAGGCGTTTGACGAGTACCTGAAAGCCTGGTTTGCCCTCTATCTGCTGGAGGAGGTGTTCGACCCGCGCCTTGAGGGGGAGGCCAAGTCCTTCATTTTCAACATGAGCGTGGGTTACAACCTCGATGGCATCAAGCAGCCGCCGATGCAGCAGTTCATCCACAGCCTGAAGGATGCCAGCACCAGCCCGAAATTTGCCGAGTATCAGCAAGTGCTGCGGGAACTGGTGGCCGACCCGCAGTTCATCGCCGAGCTGGGACTGGGGGGGCGCCGCGATCGACTGCAACAGCTGGCGGATCGCATTCCAGCCGATATGGTGCACGGCCTCACCCTCTCCACCATGCACGGCTGCCCGCCCAACGAGATCGAGGCCATCTGCCGCTACATGCTGGAAGAGAAGGGGCTCAACACCTTCGTCAAACTCAACCCGACCCTGCTGGGCTACCCGCGGGTGCGCGAGATCCTCGACACCTGCGGCTTTGATTACATCGGTCTGAGCGAAGCGTCGTTCGATCACGACCTCAAGCTGGATCAGGCCAAGGCCATGTTGGCCCGCCTGATGGCGCTGGGGGCCGAGAAGGGACTCACCTTCGGGGTCAAGCTGACCAACACCCTGGGCACCATTAACCGCAAGGGGGCACTGCCCGGCGATGAGATGTACATGTCTGGCCGTGCGCTGTTCCCGCTCTCCATCAACGTGGCGGCTGTGCTCTCCCGCGCCTTCGATGGCAAGCTGCCCATCTCCTACTCGGGCGGTGCCAGCAAGTTCAACATCAGCGATATCTTCGAGACCGGCATTCGTCCCATTACCATGGCCACCGACCTGCTGAAACCGGGCGGCTACCTGCGCCAGATTGAGTGCCTCAAAGAGATAGATGCGTCGGACAGCTGGGGCATGAGTCAGGTGGATGTGGCCAAGCTGGAGGCGCTTGCCGCCAAGGCCCTCACCATGGATTACACCCAGAAGGAGTGGAAGTCTGACGATCGTATCGAAGTGGGTGGCGGCCTGCCGCTGACCGATTGCTATGTGGCGCCGTGCGTTACCGCCTGCGCCGTGCATCAGGATATTCCCGAGTACATTCGCCTGATGGGCGAGGGGGAGTATGTGGCTGCCCTTGAGCTGATTTATCAGCGCAACGCCTTGCCCGCCATCACCGGTCATATCTGCGATCACCAGTGCCAGTACAACTGCACCCGTCTCGATTACGACAGCCCGCTCAATATCCGCGAGCTCAAGAAGGTCGCGCTGGAGCGCGGCTGGGAAGGGTACAAGGCCCGCTGGCACAAACCGGCAGGCAGCGGTGACAAGCACCCGGTTGCGGTGATTGGCGCAGGCCCGGCCGGTCTCTCCGCCGGTTACTTCCTGGCCCGTGCCGGTCATCCGGTCACCGTGTTCGAGCGTGAAGCCGATGCCGGTGGCGTGGTTAAACACATCATCCCCGAGTTCCGTATTCCGGCGAAGCTTATTCAGCACGATATCGACTTTGTCGCCGCCCACGGGGTCAAGTTCGAGTTTGGCTGCGATCCGGCGCTCACCGTCGACAAGCTGCACGCCCAGGGCTTTACCTATGTCTTCGTCGGTATCGGTGCCGACAAGAATGGCGGCATGCGCCTCGAAGGGGGTCATGATCGGGTCTACAAATCCTTTAACTTCCTGCGCAGCTTCAATCAGGGCAAACCGTTGCCGCTCGGCCGCCATGTGGCGGTGATTGGGGCAGGCAACACCGCCATGGACTGCGCCCGCGCCGCCCTCAAGGTACCCGGTGTCAGCGATGTGACTGTGATCTACCGTCGCAGCGAAAAAGAGATGCCTGCTTACCGTGAGGAGTATCTGGAAGCGGTGGAGGATGGGGTGCGTTTTTGCTTCCTCACCAATCCGGAGCGCTTTGACAAAGATGGCAAGCTTGTCGTGCGGATGATGGCACTGGGGGATCCTGACGAGCAGGGCCGCCGCCGTCCGGTGCCCACCGAGCAGACCGAAGTGATGCAGATGGATGCCCTGATCACCGCCATCGGCGAGCAGCCTGATTGCGAAATATTGAAAGCCATGGGCATTCCCCTGGGCAGCGATGGCTGGCCCGAGGTAGATAGCCAGAGCGGCGAAACCAGCCGTCGCAACGTCTTCCTCATTGGAGACGTGCAGAGTGGCCCGTCCTCCATCGTCGGTGCCATCGGTGGTGCCCGCCGCGCCGCGGATCTGGTGCTCTCTCGCGAGCATATCGCCGGTAGCCATGCCGAAGTATCAATCCAGCCGTCGGGCAAGGACGAGATCTACCGCCGCAAGGGGAGCATCGCCGTCACCATGGTCGACAAGAACGAGCGGGAGGCCTTCGTGGCGCAAGAGGCGCACCGTTGCCTTGAGTGCAACTACCTCTGCAGCAAGTGCGTGGATGTCTGCCCCAACCGGGCCAACGTCGCCATCGCGGTACCGGGCTTCAAGGATCAGTTCCAGACATTGCACCTGGACGCCTACTGCAACGAGTGCGGCAACTGCGCCCAGTTCTGCCCGTGGCAGGGCAAGCCCTATCAGGACAAGGTCACCATCTTCAGCCTGCCGCAGGACTTCGACAACAGCCGCAACCCCGGTTTCTATCTGGCCCAAACCGGCGAAGGGTGTGGTGAGCTGCAGGTGCGTCAGGATGGCGAGATCTATCGCCTGACCATAGACGCCCAGAGCCGGATCAAGGATGCGCCTGCGGCCCTTGGCGACATGTGCCGGATCATCAGCCATGTCCACGCCCATCACCACTACCTGCTGGGGGCCGTCGAGGCCTGAGCGAACAACGAATAAGCGAAGGAGCACACCATGTTTATTCTGAAAAACGTCACCGCCGTCCAGCTGGAGCCGACCCGGGTACTGGAAGGGGTGGATATCGCCATCGAAGGGACGCTTATTAAAGCGGTGGGGCCCAATCTGCGGGCTATCTACCCGGATGCCAACTATCGGGAGATGGGGGGCAAGCTGGTGATGCCGGGCATCGTCTGTGCCCACAACCACTTCTACTCCGGCTTGTCGCGGGGGATCATGGCCAACATCGCCCCCTGTCCGGACTTTATCTCCACCCTGAAAAACCTCTGGTGGCGGCTAGACCGAGCCCTTGATGAGGAATCCCTCTACTACAGCGGCCTCATCTGCTCGCTGGAGGCGATCAAGAGCGGTTGCAGCGCGGTGATCGACCACCACGCTTCGCCCAACTTCATCAAGGGCTCCCTGAACGTGTTGCGTAAAGGGTTTATGGAGGCGGGTCTGCGCGGCATGACCTGCTTCGAGACCACGGATCGCAACGGCGGTCTGGCCGAGCTGCAGGCAGGGGTGGAGGAGAACATCCTGTTCGCCCAACAGATCGATGCCGCCAAGGCCAAGGGGAGCGAACCCTATCTGGTGGAAGCGCACATCGGTGCCCACGCCCCCTTCACTGTGCCCGACGAGGGGCTGACCATGCTGCGCGAAGCGGTGCAGGTCACCGGTCGCGGTCTGCATATCCATGTGGCGGAAGACCGCTACGACATGGCTCACGGCCACCACCACCATGGCAAGGAGCCCATCGCCCGGCTCGACGAGTTTGGCCTTATCGACAGCAAATCCTTGGTGGCCCACGGCATCTACCTGAGCCCGGCCGACATCGAGCTGCTCAACAGCCGCGATGCCTTCCTGGTGCACAACGCCCGCTCCAACATGAACAACCACGTGGGCTACAACATGCACCTGCCTGAGTATCGCAATCTGGCGCTCGGCACCGACGGCATCGGCTCCGACATGCTCGAAGAGCTCAAGTTCGCCTACTTCAAGCACAAGGATGCCGGTGGGGCGCTGTGGCCCGACAGCTTTGCCCGCTTCCTGTGGAACGGCAACACCCTGCTGGAGCGCAACTTCGGCGCCAAGTTTGGCCGCCTGGAGCCGGGCTACAAGGCCGACCTCACCATCTGCGACTACGACTCACCGACTCCGCTGGCGCCGCGCAACCTCGGCGGCCACCTCGCCTTCGGTATGGGATCTGCCAGCGTCAACAGCGTGATGGTGGAGGGGCGCATGGTCTATCAGGATCGCGAGTTCCCGTTCGATGTCGCGCCCATTTATCAGCAGGCCAGCAAGGTGGCTAGCCGCTTGTGGCAACGGATGGATCAGCTGGCCTAAGGCCACCTTCCACAGTTTTGGACCGGATTGCCCGCCCAGTGGATTCACCGCCGGCGGCGGGCAGCAAGAGTAAGGACGACACATGATTGAGCAATTCTTCCGACCCGAGCAACTGGGTCAGGCTTTGGAACTCAAGGCCAGCTTCGGCAACGACGCCGTCTACATGGGGGGCGGCAGCAAGCTTAACGCCGCCCCGACCCGCACCGACAAGAAGGTGGCCATTTCGCTGGAGCAGCTGGGACTGAACCAGATTGAACAGCAGCAGGGCCAGCTTCATATCGGCGCCACCGTCACCCTGCAGACCCTCAAGGATGATCCCCGCACCCCGGCCGCCCTGTGCGAGGCGCTGGGATTTGTCTACTCCCGCCATCTGCGCAATCAGGCCACCCTCGGCGGCGAACTTGCCTGCCAGCAGCAGGACTCCCCCTTGCTGCCGGTGCTGCTGGTACTCGAAGCGGTAGTGGTGCTGGAGAACAACCTGCTGCAACCCATCGACGCCTATCTGACGGGTCAGCGCAATGCCCTGGTGCTGGGCGTTGTGCTGCCGGAGCCTGAACTGCGCTGCGTCACTCGCCGCATCAGCCGCAACGCCGATGGCTTGGCGGTGATGACCGCCGCGGTGGCCCTCGACAGCATTGGCGAGATGCGGGTTGCCGTCGCTGGTGTCACCCCGCAGCCGATGCGTTTGCGGGATCTGGAGCGCCGCGATCTGCACGATGCCGCGCTGGAGGCCGCCGTGAGCGAGCTGATTTCGCCCCGTGAGGATCTGGCGGGCAGCATAAGTTACAAGCGGTATATCAGCGGCGTGGTCGTGGCGGATCTGCTGGTGGACTGCCAGCAGCAGGAGGTGCAAGCATGATGGAACTCAACTTTACCCTGAACGGTGCCCTGCGTACCGTCATCTGCAAGGCCGGTGACAATGCCCAGCGGGTGCTGTTCAACCAGTGCCGGATGCACTCGGTGCGCAACAGCGACGACGGCTTCGGTTTTGCCGGTTCCGACGCCATTCTTTTCAACGGCAAGGTGATCAACGCCTCCCTGCTGATCGCCGCCCAGCTGGAGGGGGCGCAGGTGCGCACCGCCGAGTCGCTGGGTAGCTGGAACCAGCTCAGTCTGGTGCAGCAGGCCATGGTGGATGTGGGGGTGGTGCAGTCCGGTTACAACGATCCGGCCGCCGCGCTGATTGTCACCGACCTGCTTGATCGTCACCCCGAGCCCACCCGTGATCAAATTGACGATGCCCTCTCGGGCCTGTTTCATCGGGACGGTGGCTACCAGCAGTTCTATCAGGCCATAGATCTTGCCTGTTCGCGGATGAAGAACCCGGATTATCTGTGCCAGATCGCCCCCGAGTTTCGTGACGATCTGCGCCATATCGGCAAGAGCTGCCCGAAAGTGGACGCCGCCAAGATGGTGCAGGCCAAGCCCTGCTACGTGGAGGACAGGGTTACCGAGGATGCGCTGATCATCAAGATGCTGCGCAGCCCCCATCCCCATGCGGTGATCACCAAACTCGATGTGAGCCGCGCCGAAGTGCTGCCGGGTGTGGTGCACGTCATTACTTATCTCAACTGCCCGGATGTGTTTTACACCCCGGGTGGCCAGAGCGCCCCCGAGCCGTCACCGCTCGATCGCCGCATGTTCAGCCGCAAGGTGCGCCACGTCGGTGACCGGGTGGCCGCCGTGGTGGCCGAGAGCGAAGCGGTGGCGCTGGCGGCCCTCAAACTCATCGAGGTCGAGTATCAGGTGCTGCCTGCGGTCATGAACATCGACGAGGCGATGGCCCCCAATGCACCGCTGGTGCATGACGAGCCCATCATCTACATGGCTGGTGCGCCAGCGGATCTGGAGCAGCAGAACGCCTGCTCGGTGCGCCGCGGCGACGAGCACATGATCATCAACTTCCCCATCGGCTCCCGCCCGCACGAGAACATCGCCGCCAGCGTCCATGGTCAGATCGGTGACGTGGCAAAAGGCTTTGCCGAGGCGGACGAGATTGTCGAGCGCACCTACGAATCGACTCAGGCCCAGCAGTGCCCGACCGAGCCGCACATCTGCTTTACCTACATGGATGGGGATCGTCTGGTCATTCACGCCTCCACCCAGGTGCCGTGGCACGTGCGCCGTCAGGTGGCACGCATCGTCGGCCTCAAGCAACATCAGGTGCATGTGATCAAGGAGCGGGTAGGGGGCGGCTTTGGCTCCAAGCAAGATATCCTGCTGGAAGAGGTGTGCGCCTGGGCGACCAGGGTCACCGGCCGTCCGGTCACCTTCCGCTACACCCGTGAAGAGGAGTTCATCAGCAACACCTCCCGCCATGTGGCCAAGGTGAAGGTGAAAGTGGGGGCCAAAAAAGATGGCACCATCACCGCCATCGAGATGGATTTTCGCGCCAACACCGGCCCTTACGGCAACCACTCATTGACGGTGCCAAGCAACGGCCCGGCGCTCTCCCTGCCGCTCTATCCGTGCGACAACGTGCGCTTTACCGTCAACACCTACTACAGCAACATCTGTCCAACTGGCGCCTATCAGGGTTACGGCGCGCCCAAGGGCAACTTTGCCCTGACCATGGCTATCGCCGAACTGGCCGAAAAACTGGGCATCGATCAGCTCGACATGGTGGAGCACAACCGGGTGCGCGAAGGGGACATCCTCAAGGTGCTGGGTGCCATCGGCGAGGGCAAGATGCCGACTTCTGTGCCCCACGCCGCCAGCTGTGCCCTCGAACCCATCCTCAAGCAGGGTCGCGAGCTGATCGCCTGGGACAGCCCCAAACCTGCCGACGGGGATTGGCGCATCGGTCGTGGCGTCGCCATCATCATGCAAAAATCGGGGATCCCCGATATCGATCAGGCCAACTGCATGGTCAAGCTGGAATCGGACGGCACCTTTATCGTCCACTCCGGTGGCGCCGATATCGGCACCGGCCTCGATACCGTGGTCGCCAAGCTGACCGCCGAAGTGCTCGGTTGCCCGCTCAGCGATGTGCATGTGATCTCTGGTGACACCGACCACGCCCTGTTCGACAAGGGGGCCTACGCCTCGTCCGGTACCTGCTTCTCCGGCAATGCGGCCAAGATGGCGGCCGAGAACCTCAAGGCGAAGATCCTGTTCCACGGCGCCGCCATGTTGGGCGAGCCGGTGGCGGATGTAGAGCTGGTTCACCCGGGCATTGTGCGCGGCAAGCTGGGGGAGGTCTCTCTTGCCAAGATCGCCCACAAGTCGGAGACCGGCACCGGTTTTGGCATTCTGGTGGGCACCGCCAGCTACATCACCTCTGAGCTCGCCTTCCCGTATGGCGCCAACTTCGCCGAGGTGGCGGTCAACGTCAGAACCGGCCAGATCCGCCTCGACAAGTTCTACGCCCTGCTCGACTGCGGCACCCCCATCAATCCGGAACTGGCCCTCGGCCAGATCTACGGGGCGACCATGCGGGCCATCGGCCACACCATGACCGAGGAGATCTGCTACGACAGCAAGGGCATCCCGCTCACCCGGGATCTCAAGAGCTATGGTGCGCCCAAGATTGGCGATATTCCCCGCGACTTCCGGGCCTTCCTGGTGCCGAGTGATGACAAGGTCGGCCCTTACGGCGCCAAGTCCATCTCGGAGATCGGGGTGAACGGGGCAGCGCCCGCCATCGCCACCGCCATCCACGACGCCTGCGGTGTCTGGCTGCGCAAGTGGCACTTCACGCCGGAACAGATCCTGCGCGAGTTGGGCAAGCTGTAGTCACAACAGAGGCAGAGACCGGCAGGGGGAGCAAGTTCCCCCTGCCGGATCAACCCGGGTCACTGTGGGGTGTGATGCTCCGGGGTTATTGGATCGTTTTCGATACGCCGGGAGTAATGAAGGATGTCTAAGAAATCGCGCAAGGACTCTGACCTTATCTACGCCTTGGAAGATAAGCCCCCCTTTGGCCAGTCGCTGGTCGGGGCGGTGACCCATCTGCTGGCCATACTGGTTCCTATGGTTGCTCCGGCCCTGATCGTTGGGGCCGCCCTTAATCTTTCCCAAGAGATCACCACCTATCTGGTCTCGATGTCGATGATCGCCTCCGGCATCGGCACCTGGTTGCAAGTTCATCGTTACGGGCCCATTGGCTCGGGCCTCCTTTCCATCCAGTCGGTCAACTTCTCGTTCGTCACCGTGATGATCTCGATCGGGACCGCCATGGGGAAGGAGGGGATCGACGAAGCCCAGATCATCTCCTCGTTGATGGGGATCTCCTTCGTCGGAGCCTTTCTGGTAATGGGGGCATCGTTCGTGCTGCCCTATCTGACCCGGGTCATCACCCCCACAGTGAGCGGTATCGTGGTGCTGATGATCGGTCTGTGTCTCATCAAGGTTGGCATCATCGACTTTGCTGGCGGTATGGCGGCCAAGAGCAGCGGTACCTTCGGTAACTATGAAAATCTCGGTGTCGGTTTGCTGGTGTTGGCGGTGGTCATCGGTTTTAACTGCTGCAAGAGCCCCCTGCTGCGCATGGGGGGGATCGCCATCGGCTTGCTGGTGGGCTATCTGGTCTCCATGATGCTGGGGATGGTGGACTTTTCTGTCTTGCAGGGGTTGCCCCTGATCACCGTTCCCATGTTGTTCAAATATGGTTTCTCCTTTGATTTCGGTGCCTTTCTGGTGGCGGGCACCATCTATCTGCTGAGTGTGTTGGAAGCGGTCGGGGCGCTGACCGCCACCGCCATGGTCTCTCATCGTCCGGTGGAGGGGGAGGAGTACACTCGCCGCCTCTCCGGTGGGGTGCTGGCCGATGGCTTGGTATCGGTGATTGCCTCGGCGCTGGGTTCCCTGCCGCTCACCACCTTCTCCCAAAATAACGGGGTGATCCAGATGACCGGGGTCGCCTCCCGTCATGTGGGCAAATTTATCGCCATGATCCTGGTGATCATGGGCATCTTCCCGGTGGTGGGTCGCTTCTTTACCACCATTCCATCCCCCGTCCTCGGCGGGGCCATGACCCTGATGTTCTCCATGATCGCCATCGCGGGGTGCCGGATCATCATGACCCACGGCATGGATCGGCGGGAGACGCTGATTGTGGCTACCTCGCTCGGGTTGGGGCTTGGTGTCTCCTATGACCCGAGTGTGTTCAGGGTGCTGCCAGATGCTCTCTATGTCTTGGTTGAAAACCCCATCTGCGCCGGGGGGATCACCGCCATCATCATGAATCTGGTGTTGCCGCAAAGTCGCAAGCGCAAGGCGGCCGCCAAGGATGCCGATGCAGTGGAGGTGATCCAGCTGAGCGACAAGCCGGATGTGATCTTTACCGCCCGCAGTGCGGGCCAGCCATCGGCCAGCAAGGGTGAGCCAGATGGTTCATCAGACGAAGTGCCCGGGCGAGCGGTGGCGCCACAAGTGGAACGGATCTGACGGTTAAACCGGCAAAAAACGTCAACAGAACAAGAAAAACAGGGAAACGGTTATGAAAAACGACAACTCTGTCAAAGCGGTGCGCGGCAGTTTCTTCGATATCACCCGGGTGGTGGATCAGCCCGAAGAGATTGAGGCCAATGCCCGTCTGGTCGAGGATGGCCTGCTGATCATTCGCAACGGCTGCATCGACTGGTTCGGTCAGTGGGAGGAGGGCCGGGAGCGTATTCCGGCCGAAGTGCGGGTGCGGGATTATCGCGGCAAGATGATAGTGCCGGGCTTTGTCGATACCCACATTCACTATCCCCAGAGCGAAATGGTGGGGGCCTACGGCGAGCAGCTGCTGGAGTGGCTTAACAGTCACACCTTCCCGGCCGAGCGGCGCTACAACGATCTCGAATATGCCCGCGAGATGTCTACCTTCTTTATCAAGCAGCTGCTGCGCAACGGCACCACCACGGCGCTGGTGTTCGGCACCGTTCATCCCGAGTCGGTGGATGCCCTGTTCGAGGCGGCGAGCCGCATCAATATGCGGATGATCGCCGGTAAGGTGATGATGGATCGCAACGCCCCCGACTATCTGCTGGATACTGCGCAGAGCAGTTATGAGCAGAGCAAGCAGCTTATCGAGCGCTGGCACGGCAATGGTCGCCTGCTCTATGCCATCACACCACGTTTTGCACCCACCTCGACACCCGAGCAGCTGACGATGGCGCGGCGACTGCGCGAAGAGTTTCCCACCACCTATCTGCACACCCATTTGTGCGAGAACAAGGAGGAGATCGCCTGGGTGAAATCCCTGTTCCCGGCGCATCAGGGCTATCTCGATGTCTATCACCAGCATGGGCTCACCGGCCACAACTGCGTCTTTGCCCACTGCGTCCATCTGGAAGAGCAGGAGTGGGATTGCCTGAAAGAGACTGGATCCACCATCGCCTTTTGCCCCACCTCCAACCTTTATCTCGGCAGTGGGTTGTTCAAGCTGCACAAGGCGTGGCGCAAGCAGATAAAGGTGGGGATGGGCACCGACATCGGCGCGGGCACCACCTTCAACATGCTGCAGACCCTCAACGAGGCCTACAAGGTGATGCAGTTGCAAGGGGAGCGGCTCTCGGCCTATCAGGCTTTCTATCTGGCCACTCTGGGCGGCGCCCATGCGCTGGGGCTGGATGAGAAGATCGGCAGTTTTGCGGTGGGCAAGGAGGCGGATTTCGTGGTGCTCGACCCGGTCGCCACCCCGCTGCAGCAGCTGCGTTATGACAACTCCACCACCCTGCGGGACAAGCTCTTTGTGTTGCTGACCCTGGGGGATGACAGATCCATCTACCGCACCTATGTGGATGGCCAACTGGTACACGAACGGGGGTAGGGAATAGAGGGGGCTGCCTCGGCGCAGCCCCAACGAATACGGCGGCTGGCGTACCCCACGGGGCGCCAGTCTTGCCGCACGACAGGGGATCTCCCCGCATAGAACGTGAAATGGCCCGGTTTTTTGACCAGAAAGGCAAACGTTTGAGTCAAGGCTGCCAGCCCTGGTCTGTCTGTCGCATCCTCTGCCGCCATCGCCTGTTTCTCATCAGACTGGCGCTCGGCAGACCCGCAGATCCTGTCGCCATTTCGTCATGGAACATTCAGGCGCGAGTGAAGGAGTTGGGTATGACCCAAGCAAACAGCAGGACAAACAGCGTGGAACAGCTGGCCAATGATGACGCCGGCAGCAGCGCACCAAAGCAACAGCAGCTCACGGCTCTTGATCGCTACTTTATGATCAGCGAGCGGGGCAGCAATATCAGGCAGGAGGTACTGGCGGGGCTCACCACCTTCCTTGCCATGGTCTACTCGGTGATCGTGGTGCCGAGCATGCTCGGCAAGGCGGGCTTTCCCCCCGGCGCGGTGTTTGTCGCCACCTGTCTGGTGGCGGGGTTCGGTTCGCTCTTGATGGGGCTCTGGGCCAAGTTGCCGATGGCCATCGGCTGCGCTATTTCGCTCACCGCCTTTACCGCCTTCAGTCTGGTGCTGGGGCAGCAGATCCCCATTCCGGTGGCGCTGGGTGCCGTGTTCCTGATGGGGGTGATCTTTACCGCCATCTCGGTGACCGGGGTGCGTAGCTGGATCCTCGACAACCTGCCGATGGGGATTGCCCACGGCACCGGCATCGGTATCGGTCTCTTCCTGCTGCTCATCGCCGCCAACGGAGTGGGGCTGGTGATCAAGAACCCGCTGGAGGGGCTGCCGGTGGCGCTGGGGGCCTTTACCTCCATGCCGGTCATCATGTCCCTGATCGGCCTGGCGGTGATCTTCGGGCTGGAGAAGCTGAAAGTACCGGGGGGGATCCTGTTGGTGATCATCGCCATCTCCATCTTTGGCCTCATCTTCGATCCGGCGGTGAAATATCAGGGGCTGTTCGCCCTGCCGAGCCTCTCGGATGAGCAGGGCAAGTCCCTGATCTTCAGTCTGGATATCATGGGGGCCCTCTCGCCGCTGGTACTGCCCAGCGTGCTGGCGCTGGTGATGACGGCGGTGTTTGATGCCACCGGCACCATCCGGGCGGTGGCGGGGCAGGCCAACCTGCTGGATAAAGATGGCCACATCATCAACAGCGGCAAGGCGCTCAGTGCCGACTCGGTCAGCAGCATCTTCTCCAGTCTGGTGGGGGCGGCGCCGGCTGCCGTCTATATCGAATCGGCAGCGGGCACGGCGGCGGGGGGAAAAACCGGCCTGACTGCCACCGTGGTCGGCGGCCTGTTCCTGTTGATGCTGTTCCTCTCGCCGCTCTCCTATCTGGTGCCGGCCTATGCCACCGCGCCGGCCCTGATGTATGTGGGGCTGTTGATGCTGAGTAATGTCACCAAGCTCGATTTCGATGACTTTGTCGGCGCCATGTCCGGTCTGATGTGCGCCGTCTTTATCGTGCTCACCTGCAATATCGTCACCGGCATCATGCTGGGCTTCAGTTCGCTGGTGATCGGTCGCATCTGCTCGAAGGAGTGGCACAAGCTCAATATAGGCACCGTCATCATCGCCCTGATGCTGGTGCTCTTTTATGCTGGGGGCTGGGCTATTTAGGGATAACCCCCCCGCTTGGGGCCACGCTGGCGGCCCCATTTTTATGCCTGCGGCGCTCAGCCCGCCCGCATTGGCTATCACGCCTAAGCCGCTTCTGCAGTGGAGTGGTACCATTGCGATACCATTTTGATAAATCCCCCTACCAGATTGATAGGGTCTGGCCCTTGCTGTCCCCGTGCTGCCGTTTTTTTCACCGCAAATTTGCCGCTGTTTACCAACTGTTCGCCACTGCAGACCAGTAACGGGGGGCGAGACGGGATCCCCTTCACACTTCTCCCTATTGTTCTGACGATGGCGGGAAACAGGCGCATATCTTGCTGTTTTTTATGCCGGTTCCAGATTTTTCCCTTCGAAAAAGGACTTGCATATGTCCATAGGATTACCGCTCAAGCGGGTGGATGCCGAGGCCAAGGTGACCGGCAGCGCCCGCTATACCGATGACAACATCATGCTCGGGATGCGCCACGCCAAGTATGTGCGAAGCTCCATCGCCCACGGCAAGGTGCTCGCCATCGATGCCACCGAGGCGCTGGCCCTGCACGGGGTCGAGGCCGTGTTTACCCATGAAGATGTGCCCACCACCTGTTTTCGTACCGCCGGTCACGCCTGGTCCCTCGATGAGACCAAACGGGATGTGAAAGACCGCCGTCTGCTCACCGACCATGTGCGCCACTTCGGCGATGGGGTCGCCATAGTGGTGGCGCGCGATCCGCTGGTGGCGGAAAAAGCGGCCTCGCTGGTCAAGGTGACCTACGAGCCGTTGCCGGTGATGACGGATGCCGGGAGCGCCCTCGCGGAGGGGGCTTATCCCATCCACCCGAGCGGCAACCTGCTGCGCCAGAGCCAGCTTCGCGCCAATGATCCTGAGCAGGCCATTGCCGCCGCCGATCTGCAGTTTCAGGGGCACTACCGGACGCCGGTGGTGCAGCACTGCCATCTGGAGACGGTGACCTGCTACGCCTACATGGATCAGCCGGACCACATCATAGTGGTCAGCAGCACCCAGATCCCCCAGATAGTGCGCAGCCGGGTGGCCAAATCCCTCGGCCTGCCCTGGTCCAGCGTGCGGGTGATCAAGCCCTATATGGGCGGCGGTTTTGGCAACAAGCAGGATGTGCTGGAAGAGCCGATGGCCGCGTTTTTGAGCTATAAGCTGGGCGGCGTGCCGGTCAAGGTGACCTTGAGCCGGGAAGAGTGCTTCTTTGCCTCCCGCACCCGCCACGGCTTTGCCATCGACGGCAAGATTGGCCTCAACCGCGACGGCACCCTCAAGGGCTATCAGCTCGATGTGCTCTCCAACACCGGCGGGTATGCCTCGCACGGTCACTCCATCGCCAGCGCCGGTGGCAACAAGATCAGCTACCTCTATCCGCGCAGCGCCTTTGGTTATGACGCCACGACCTTCTACAGCAACCTGCCCACCGCCGGTGCCATGCGCGGCTACGGCGCGCCCCAGGTGATTTTTGCCCTCGAGAGCATGCTGGATGACGCCTGCGCCGAATTGGGACTCGACCCGCTCGATGTGCGTATCGCCAACGTGGCGCGGGAAGGGGATGTCAATCAGGTCAACCAGAAGACCATCTACAGTGCCGGATTGCCCGAGTGTCTGTTGCGTGGTCGCGAGATGTTTGAGTGGGATCGGCTCAAGGCCGAGTGTTTGGGGCAGGATCCGGCGAGCCGGGTGCGGCGCGGCATCGGGGTGGCCTGTTTCAGCTACGGCTCCAACACCTATCCGGTGGGGGTCGAAATTGCCGGCGCCCGCATGCTGCTCAATCAGGATGGCACCGTCAATCTGCAGATCGGCGCCACCGAGATAGGGCAGGGGTCGGATACCGTCTTTGCCCAGATGGCGGCCCAGACTCTGGGCATTCCGTTTGAGCAGATCCGGGTCATCTCGACCCAGGATACCGACATCACCGCCTACGATCCGGGCTCATTTGCCTCGCGCCAGAGTTATGTAGCGGCCCCTGCCATCCATCAGGCGGCGCTGCAACTGCGGGCCCGCATTCTGTCGCTGGCGGCCCAGCTTTGCCATCAGGATGTGGGGTCGCTGGCCCTGATCGACGGCTACGTGGTGCTGGCCGGTGCGCCGGACAAGGTGCTGATCAGCGTCGCCGAGGTGTCGGTCAACGCCTATTATCACCTCACCATCGGCGGCCAGATCACCGCCGAAGTTTCTCACAAGACCACCACCAACCCGCCCAGTTTCGGCTGTACCTTTGTCGATCTCAGCGTCGATATTGATCTCTGCAAGGTGACCATCAATCGCATCATCAACCTGCACGATGCCGGCAAGATCCTCAATCCACAGTTGGCAGAGGGGCAGGTGCATGGCGGCATGGGGATGGGGATCGGCTGGTCGCTGTTTGAGGAGATGATCATCGACGCCAAGACTGGCGTGGTGCGCAACCCCAACCTGCTCGACTACAAGTTCCCCACCATGCTGGATTTGCCGGAGCTCGAATGCGACTTCGTGCAGACCTACGAGCCCCAGTCGGTCTATGGCCACAAATCACTGGGCGAGCCGCCCATCATCTCCCCGGGGCCCGCCATCCGTAACGCCATTCGCATGGCGACCGGGGTGGCCATCAATGAGCTGCCCATCACCCCCAAGACCCTGTTTCGGGAGTTTGTCGCGGCGGGTTTGATTGCCGAGGGATCACGGGAGGAGCAACACCATGTTTGATATTGCCCGTTACTACAAGGCGCACAGTGTGGCCGAGGCGCTCGCCCTGCGCCAAGCCGACCCCGAGGCGCGCTTGCTGGCCGGTGGCACCGATGTGATGATCCAGCTTCATCACCTCAACCCAGCCTATCGCCATATCGTCGATATTCACGACTTGCCCGAGCTCAAAGGGGTGAGCGAGCTGGCTGATGGATCGATCCGCATCGGCTCTGGCACCACCTTTACCGAGATCATCGAAAACGAGCTGGTGCAGCGCCGCCTGCCGATGCTGGCCGAGGCCGCTGCCACCATAGCCGGTCCGCAGATCCGCAACGTCGCCACCTATGGCGGCAACATCTGCAACGGCGCCACCAGTGCCGACGCGGCAGCGCCCACAGTGGCGCTGGAGGCAGAGTTGGAGATCGCCGGACCTGACGGCACGCGCCGTATCCCCATCGCCGGTTTTCACACCGGCCCCGGCAAGGTGGCGCTGCAACCGGCAGAGATCCTGGTGGCCTTTCACTTTGCCCCGGATCCCCATCCTCATGTGGGCTCCCACTACTTCAAGTACGCCATGCGCGGTGCCATGGATATCGCCACCATCGGCTGCGCCGCCTACTGCCAGATTGAAAATGGCCACTTCAAGCGCCTGCGTCTGGCCTACGGGGTAGCGGCTCCGACCCCGATCCGAACGCCGCATGCAGAGGCGGCTGCCGAGGGGCAACCGCTAACCCGGGCGACGCTGGCGGCCATTGCCGAGGCGGTGGTGGCCGATGTGGCACCGCGCTCCTCCTGGCGGGCAGAGAAAGCCTTTCGCCTGCACCTTATCAAAACCTTGGCGCAGCGGGTGGTCGCCTGCGCTGTCGAACGTGCCGGAGGCAAAATTTTATGATGCAACCGCAAACCTGTCCCGCCGTGGCGATCCAGTGCGAGATCAACGGCAAGCCATACTCCTACGCGGTGTCGCCCACCATGTCACTGCTCTACTTCCTGCGCGGGCAGGGGCTGATCAGCGTGAAAGAGGGGTGCAGCGTCGGCGAATGCGGCGCCTGTACCGTGCGGGTGGATGGCATCGCCATCGACAGCTGCCTCTATCTGGCGGTGTGGGCCGATGGCAAGTCCATTCGCACCGTGGAGGGGGAGCGCAAAGGTAATGAGCTTTCTGACGTGCAGCAGGCCTTTATTGACGAGGGGGCGGTGCAGTGTGGTTTTTGCACCCCTGGGCTGGTGATGGCGAGTGCGGCTCTGCTCGACAAGACCGAGCGCCGTCCGCTGACCGATGCGGAGATCCGCCGCGGCCTTTCGGGCAACCTATGCCGTTGCACCGGTTATCAGAACGTGGTGCGGGCGGTGAAAAAATGCTGCAAGGGGTGACGGCCTGAGTGGCGCTTCGTTGAAGGGAGCAGAGTAAATCGCGATAAAAGAAGGCCCGCCTCGCAAGAGACGGGCCTTCTCTCTTTAACGGGTGGTTAGCCTTTTTGTGGCTCGATCACCAGTTTGCCCTCCTTGACCGGGATGGTGGCACCGGGGGCTTGCTTCATGCGGATCACCCCCTCCTGACCGGCGAGGCGATAGGTCACGTCATAACCTATGGTGTTGACGCTGCTCTGTTGCACGGTTTTGCAGCGCTGCTCGGTGGTGGTATAGGTGTCGCTAGCCTGCATATTGCCCTGCACCTGATTACCGGCATATCCCCCCGCCACAGCTCCGGCAGCGGTCGCCACTTTTTTGCCGCTGCCACCGCCAAACTGGTGGCCAACCACACCTCCCAGCGCGGCACCGACCACTGAACCCAGGATCTTGTGCTCATCCTGTACCGGCTTGCGGTGGGTCACAGTGACGTTGCGGCACTCCTGCTTCGGGGTCTTGATGGTCTCGGTGATCGGCTTGCTGGCGATCACCTCGGCAAAAGTGGGCTCTGGGGTGAAGAGGGAGCCGCTGGCCGCTGCCGAGAGCGCCAGGGCCGAGGCGATGCCAATACCGATACCTGCCATCATGGACGTGTTCATGTTGTTCTCCTGCCGTGTATAGGGTGCTCATCGAGCTTGGCGTCATCTTGTCATAACCGGTTGGTTGGACAAGGTCAGCTGCGCGGGTCTGCGACAGTCGCTGACAAGGTCAAAAAATAGCCACCCTGAAAAAGTGTCTGACTTTGGCGACAATGATGTAAAAGTGACCAGATTCTGACACCTGGCTGCTCCTGATCCTGAAATAAGCAAGCTGTGAGTCGCATTCTGCAATGAAAGACGCGGGGGAAAAGCAAGAGTGGCAAGGTGTTGACGGAGGGCGGTCAAGGGGTGGTGGTGGTGATCTGCCCTCCGATATGACCCGCAAGTGGTTGATAAATCGCTATAGCCCCATTGGATGTTGGCCGATAAGAGATCACGGCAAGCATTTTGCTTTGATCGGATGACAGGCAGAGGGTGAACGGGTCGGCAGGGGCAGAGGAAGTGTGACAGCCCCGTGAGACCTGAAATGGATGTGTTCACCCGAGGTCACCTGATCAATAAGGGGGAGATATGTCAATGTTACCGAGCTGGATCACCCCGGCCATCCAGGCCGACATCATCACGGTGCAGCAGGCCGAACGTCTGCTCTCATCGCTCTACCAGCCTCTTGCCGAACAGGGGGAGGAGTTACCCGCCGATATCGCCGACATCAGCCTCAAACTCTACTGCTTCCGCCAGCAGAGCCGGGTGCGCCACTAAGGCTAAAAAGAGAACAACCCGCGCCAGGCACGGGGTGTTGCCACTGATGTATCACATATGTATCACAGCCTCAGCTGGCCAATCAGACCATCATCACTTGCACTACTCGCATCCATTGGTAACGCAGGGCTCCATGGCTCAGTGATGGGGGTTAATCGACGGGATAAGATAAACGCGCACTTAGCTTGGTGCGCACACCACGCAATTGCGGCCAGCCTGTTTGGCTTGATAGAGCATCTGGTCGGCGCGGGCGTAGAGGCTTTCCATCAATTCGCCCTCACTATTTTCCACCAGCCCGGCGCTGATGGTGATGATGAGTTCATCGCCATCGTGCAGGGCTAACGGGCTTTGCATCACCTGTTGGCACAGCCGTTCGGCCATCGCTGAGGCCGCCGACAACCTGGTGTTGGGCAGCCAAATGGCAAACTCGTCGCCGCCGATGCGGGCTAGCACATCTTCGCTGCGCAGTACCGATTGCATGACCTTGCCAAGGTGGGTCAACGCTCGATCTCCCAGCGGGTGACCATAGCGATCGTTGATGCACTTGAACTGATCCACGTCCAGTACCATCAGTACCGATTTGAGGTGGTGGCGGGCATTCAAACTCAGGTTCTTTTCGCATACCTCAAAGAAGAAACGGCGATTATAGAGACCGGTGAGGTCATCTTGCACCGACTGCTGATGCAGTTGTTCCTTCAGTTGATGCAGCTCGGTGATATCGGAGGATATACCGATCAGGGTCGGGGTGCCATCGGCCAGTAAAAAGGGCACCTTGACGGACCAGTAGTAGTGCTGATTGCCCTCAACATTGGTCAATAACTCTTCCCCGGCTTGCAGCTCGCCGGTTTCGAAAACCCGGTTGTCCAGCTGCCACAGCTGGCAGGCGCTGGCCGCAGGGATCACCTCGTCATCACGCCGGTTGATGATCTGCTCGGCAGGCAAGCCAAGCAGTTCGGCGACCTTCTGATTGACATAAAGAAAGCGGTGCTGGCTGTCTTTCATATAGATATGGGCATCCACGTTGGCGAGGATGATTTCCAGCAATTGATGCTGCTCTGCCAGATGGGCCTCGATCCGCTTCTTTTCGGTGATATCGGTAGAGATACCGCACAGGCCAATCAGTGCGCCATCCCTGCCATACATGGGCTTTTTGACGCTCCAGTAGATGCGTTTCTCACCGGTCTCCTTGAGGTAGTTGATCTCCTCCTGACAGATCTCGATCTGCTGTGCCAGTACCTGACGATCATGACGTTGCAGGGTATCCGAGTGGTCGAGGTCAAAAAAAGCACTGTCATCTTGGCCCTGCAGCTCGGCCAGGGTGCAACCAAAGAGATCCAGCACGGCCTGATTGGCATAGACGTAGCGGCCATCCAGATCTTTGGTGAAGAGATAGGCACCGATCTCGTTGAAGATCGATTTGAGGTGATCCAGCTCATATTCTAATCGGGTGGATAAGGGGGCATCCTTCATGGGGTTGGCCATCCTTGGTCATTACAATGCAAGCGTTGTATACCGATACAATGGGTATCAACTGCTTTAAATTAAGCACGGATCCCGAGATCATTCCCGATTATTCCCGCAGGATCAGCGCCATATCACAAAACGCCTGTTGTGGGTGACATGGCGGAATTTATACGAGCCCTTTGTGAAGGCAGCCAGTACCTGTGGCGCCGAGGGAGCGGTCATTATTGACGAGGCCGACCGGATCTATGTGGTTACCCCTGCGGTATTCTGACCCCTTTATCAAGATAGAGGCTGCTGTAGTGGGAGCGATGGGTGACGAACATCACCTGATGACGGCTACCGTCGGAGAGGATAATAAAGTCGCCCGTCATGGCGGGGCTCTGCAGGGTGATATCCTGCTCCGGGGTGGTCAGGCGATCGACATCTTCTTTGAAGGTGAGGGTGTAAGAGTACATATGGCGCTCCACTGCTGGCTCATATCAAACACTCTGTTGAAGGTAGCTGCTGGCAAGGCCATACGCGGCGCCCGAATGGCGCCGTTAGATCAAAAAGCAGGAAAATCGGGTTGAACCGGGGTGTTGGGTGGTAGCCGCAACCTGGTTAACCCAGGCCGCTGATGTGCAAAACCGCCAGCTTAAGGTGGCCAACATATCGGGCTCACTTCAAGCTGGCGGTTTTTCTTATTGAGGTATGTTCAAGCCGCTATTTCAGGGCCTTTTTCAGTTTCTTGATCTTGCCTTCATGTTTGGCAATTTTCTCAAGACGTGCGGCGATCTTCTTCTTGATCTCTTTTTTGTTCACTTTGGCCATCGGTGGCGCTCCTTTGCTATGGGGACACATAAGGTGTCATGGTGGTCTGTCCTTCGACAACCCAGCCTGCCACAGGCGCCCGCTCTGGGCCAGCACTCTGTTGTATTAATAGACAGTTTTCGCTGGTGGCGACGATATACCAGGTCGTCGAAAATTCATCCACCTCAGTGACACAGCGGTGGGCAGACCTGCAGGCAGGCATGGTACTTTTCGGTGTTGCGTCCACCGGTTGCCACATTCACGATGCCATGACCGTCGTCCCATGGCGGACGAATAAGCAGTGTCGCCGCCCCCTTGTTGGTAGGCCGATCCTTATGCCTTATGGGGGGTAAGCCACTGTAGCAGTTGTTGGCCCACTTGCGGGCTGGCGAGCAGGGCCATATGGCTGGTGCGATAGGCAATCATGGTATGAGAAGGGGGGAAGGCCAGTTGGTGGCGAGCCTCGTTGTGCTGGCCGAGGGCGCTACGCAAGGGAACCAGCCCATCGCCAATCAATCTGTCTGCCAGCAGACTGCGTTTGGCGGCGGTGGTGGCCGCGATGGCAAAGCAGTTCACCCCGGCAGGCAGGGGTAGTGGCGTGCGCGGATCCCGCAAGTGCGTGGGGTGGTCGGGCGCTGCGAGCGGCTCGATCACCTTGCCGTGGCGCAGATCCTTGATCCCGATGCTGCGCACCCTTGCCAGCCTGACAAAGGGGTCTGTGTAGGCTGTAGCGGGCAACAGTTGCTCTAGCCAATGGCCTGCATGTTCCAGCGGCGCCCCATGGTGGGGAGTGCCGATAAAGAGCAGGTTGCGCAGGTGTGCGGGCCAGGCGAGATCGCCGTGGCTGGCATAATGACAAGCGCTGCGGGCAACCAGCCCCCCCATGCTGTAGCCCAGTACGCTGATCTCCTTGAGTTGCCCCGGCCAGTGGCTGGTCAACTGTTCCAGCAACAGGGCCAGCTGTTGGCCATTTTGGGCAATGGGCAGCCCCGAGTTGTAGCGCAGATAGAGCGGCACATAACCCAGGGTATTCGCCAGCTGTTCCCCATGATTGACGGGCTGGTCCTGATCGCGGGTTTGCCACTGCAGATCATTCATGCACAGGCCATGCACCATCAACAGTACCCGTCCTTCGGGAGGAAGATCTGCGGGCATAGCCTGCCAATCAAGAGGCTTGCCTTGATAGCGCAGGGTCATGGGGGTGGCGAGGGCGTTGTCGCTCTCGACCAGCTTGTCCCCCATTATCCCGTTGAGGGTGGCGATCAGGGCGGCGCGTTTGGGGGTCTCGGGAATATGGTGCAACGGCGGGGTCGGCGGCAGGTGCGTCAGCAGCCCATTAATGCCATAGCTCAAAGTGTTGGCCGCTCCATGCACCCCCTTGTAAACCAGCCCGGTGATCCCCGCTGTCTTCCCTTTGTCCCGCCCCTTAAACCCCATGCCGCTCAATATCGCTTGATGCACAGCTTCGGTCATCTGTACTGCGGCGGGCAGGGCCAGGGTGAGTAACTGCGCCAGTTCGCGAAGATCCGAAACATGCCACGAGGAGGGTTGTGGTTTGTCTGTCGACTGGGTCATGGGCAGCCCTTTTAAAAGTCCAAATGAAGGTATCGGCCAGTACCCCTGCCAGATGGTGGCCATGTGATGTGCATCTCTGTGAGCTTGCGCCGTTTGTGGCGGGTTTACCAGTATCGGGCCGGGCATGGTGGGGCTGATGAGAACCGCTTGCGAAGCCGGTCACGGTAATGACAGGGAAAATCACCTCTACTTCGTCATATGAAGCCATGTGGGGAGGTGAGGATGTCGCTGTTTGATGAAGTCCGGGTACAGGAGCTGTGTGCCCGGCTGCTCGATAGCCAGAACGGGAAGGGTTGTTCGTTCAATAGCAAGCATGGCCACGAGTTGCAGGCTCTGCTGCAGGCGGTGGGCGGGGTAAGGCCGGTTGGTCGCAGTGCCCGTTATGTGCTGACCGAGGTGGGACGCGTTTATCTGATCGGACAGTTGGCGCAGCTACCGCCCCCCGAACCGGACAAGGGTGAGCAGTTGCAAAGCTTGGGGATAGCGTTGCCGTCACGGCTCAATCAGGCCAGCTTTCATGCGCTCTGGCACGGGGATAGCAAGCATCCGCGCGTCGGGGATAACGCCAACCCACAGTGTGCGAACATGACCTTGACGCAGGATGAGGTGATCCGCCTGCGCACGCTGGATCCGCTCTCCTTGGTCGATCAGCACGGTCAACCGCAGGATATGACGGCGGTGATAACGTTACTGGGTGAGCTGGCCTTGCCTGAGCGGGCGCTGGCCACTCTGGCGGCCATCTGGTGGCAAGGGCATCAGGTCATCACGGTGGAGAACAAGGGCGCCTTTGTTGACTACCCGCTCCAGCCCGGGCAACTGCTGCTGTTTGCCCCCGGGCGCAATACCACCCTTGCCAAACGGTTTATCCCGCTATTGCCGCAGGGGGTGCAGTGGGCTCACTTTGGCGATCTCGATCAACGTGGTATTGATATCGCCATCGAGCTGGCGCGCGACCTTGATCGCCCCGCGCTGCTCTGGCTACCTTGCGAGCTGCAGCCCTATCTGGGTCATTACGCCCGGCCTGTGGGATCCTTCACCGCTGGCAGTGGCAAGATCCCCTGGCGTGCGCTGCCGTTGACTGAGGATGAAGGGGGAACGGAAGCGCTCCCCTGGCTGGATGCGCTGAGGCGTCAGGCCCGGTGGCTCGAGCAGGAGGTATTGATTACCGCGTCAGCTTGGCGGTGCTGGCCATTGGCAAGGTCGAGTTGAACTCATCAGAGCGTCACTCATCTGCAGAATAGTAGTGATGCTATGGTCATGTCAGAGTGAATCTTCGGGTGGCTACTATTATCATCTTGCCATGATGAGGGAGGTATAAATATTCCAGCATGGCCATTGAATAAGAGCTTTTATCATTATCGTGGTGTGTTTATGTCCATTTACGTGTTGGTTAATTACGTGAGGTGACGTTAAGGTAAATATTGCGCTGTTTAACAATGTAACTTGTATATTAACGAACAAATCATCAACAATAACGACATTGCCAATATGTTAATGATGCGGTGCTGGCGTTTTTGGCAGCACCATCAAATGTGAATCACCATTCATTTTTGTGCGTAAATTTCGCCATTTGAGAAAATTTTTCCCATTGGATAAGCAGGGCGGTTGTAGGGGCTGTTTTTCCATTGTTAGCGTGGTGGGTGCCTGCAAGTGTACACAATGGCCTGACGCAAGCCTGATCCGCGCTGCCGGTGAAGGCGCATCAGGCAAGGGGGCCAGGCATCCAGTCAGATTGGGGCCAGCAAAGGGGGCGACAAAAGTGGACGACAAAAATATGCTAATGGGTGCATGAAGATATATCCAGTAGGACATTTATGACGGCGTATCCGGCTTGTGAAATCAAGAAAAAACCAAGTCACCGCCCATATTAATTTAACTATCTGGCAAAGATTGTCCCGTTGTGCGATTAATTATTTGGCATCCAATTAAATTCATTAAATTCATTAAATTTATGGCTCGGCGAGTATCTCTTTAGGGGTAAATAATTTTATTTGTGATGTGGCTCGCCTCGAAAATAGGGGTAAGCCGGTCGAAATTGATAGAGATCAATACTGCAGGGTGGGTGAGTCCTTAGCATTTCCGCTATTAAGCATTTACCAAACAAGTGCTCACTACGGGAATAAGAAGAATGGTCGAGGATAATTTTTTATCGGCTCATGGGATTAATCGCCGTGATTTTATGAAATTGTGTGCCGGGATGGCCGCAACCCTGGGATTAAGTCAGAATGCCGTCGCCAAGATGGCCACCGCGCTCACCAGCCCCGAGCGGCCGCCGGTGATCTGGATTGGGGCGCAGGAGTGCACCGGTTGTACCGAGTCGCTGCTGCGCGCCACGCACCCCACCATCGAGAACCTGATCCTCAATACCATTTCGCTGGAGTACCACGAGGTGCTCTCGGCGGCTTTTGGTCATCAGGCGGAAGAGAACAAGCACAACGCCATCAAGCGCTATAAAGGCAAATATCTGCTGGTGGTGGATGGCTCCATTCCGCTCAAGGATGGCGGCGTCTACTGCATGGTGGCCGGTGAGCCCATCGTCGACCATATTCGCCGTGCGGCCGTCGATGCGGCTGCCGTTATCGCTATCGGCTCCTGCTCCGCTTGGGGCGGCGTGCCTGCCAGCGGTAGCAACCCGACCGGCGCCGTCAGTTTGGAAGAGGCCCTCGGCAATATCGGCACCCCGATCATCAATATCCCGGGTTGCCCGCCCAATCCCCACAACTTCCTCACCACGGTTGCCTACTACATCACCTACGGCAAGCTGCCGGCGCTGGATAGCAAGAAGCGCCCGCTGTTTGCCTATGAGCGGCTGATCCATGAGAACTGCGAGCGTCGTCCGCACTTCGATGCAGGCCGTTTTGCCAAGGAGTTTGGCGATGAGGGCCACCGTCAGGGCTGGTGTCTCTACCATCTGGGCTGCAAGGGGCCGGAGACCTACGGTAACTGTTCGACCCTGGAGTTCTGCGATGTGGGCGGCGGCATCTGGCCGGTCGGCATCGGTCACCCTTGCTACGGCTGTAACGAGCAGGGGGTCGGTTTCAGCAAGGGGATCTTCCAGCTCGCCAAGGTAGAGAACCCGACCCCGCGGGTGGATAAACCCGATGTGAAGATCCAGGAGGGGGGCTATACCTCGCCCACCGCGACTGGCCTGATCGGTGGCGCCCTCGGGGTGCTGGTGGGGGTGAGTCTGATGACGGTGCGTGAACTCGGTCGCCAGCAGAAGCGCCACGAAGCCGGGCAGCACCCATCACGGGAGGAGTAACCGTGAACAGACGCAATTTCCTCAAATTTGCCTCCGCCAGCGCGCTGGCGGCAGGGGCTGCCGTGCCCGGCAGTGCCATGGCGGCGGCCAAGAACAAACCGCCCATTCCCGGGTCGCTCGGCATGTTGTATGACTCCACCCTCTGCGTCGGCTGTCAAGCCTGTGTGGCGGAGTGTCAGCGTTTGAATGGCAACCCGTCCAATCCGGAGGGAGCACAGACCTGGTCCACCAACGACAAGCTGACCCCCTACACCAACAACATCATTCAGGTGTGGAAGAGCGGTACGGGTGAGCACAAGGATCAGCTGGTGGATGGCTATGCCTACATCAAGAAGCAGTGCATGCACTGCGTCGATCCCAACTGCGTCTCGGTCTGCCCGGTGCAGGCCCTTACCAAAGATCCCAAGACCGGTATCGTTCATTACGACCCAAGCGTCTGCACCGGTTGTCGCTACTGCATGGTGGGCTGCCCGTTCGATGTGCCCAAATATGACTACGATAACCCGCTGGGGGCGATCCACAAGTGCGAGCTCTGCAATCAGAAAGGGCTTGAGCGGATTGATCAGGGCAAGTTGCCCGGCTGTGTCGAGGTGTGCCCCACCGGCGCCGTGATTTTCGGTACCCGTGAGGAGCTGATGGCCGAGGCCAAGCGCCGCCTGCTGGCGAGCCCGGGCAGCGAATACGCCTATCCGCGCCAGGCACTCTCCGCCAACGACCCTTACTTGCACGAAGTGCCCAACTACCAGCCTTACGTCTATGGCGAGAAGGAGGGGGGCGGCACTCAGGTGCTGGTGCTGGCCGGGGTGCCCTACACCAAGCTCGACATGCCCGATCTGCCGGAGCTCTCCTCCGGTGCCCGCTCCGAGCATATCCAGCACACCCTCTACAAGGGGATGGTGTTGCCCATGGTGGTGCTGACCGGCCTCTCGGTGCTGATCCGCCGCAATACCAAGAAGAACGGTCACGATCACCATCATGACGATGACCATGATCAGGGGAGTGCGCAGAGCAAGGATCAGGGTGTAACAAAGGGAGGCAAGGATCATGAGTAACCATAAGGCTCATCCCCTCGGCGGCAAGTTGGTCAGCTGGCCGGTGCTGGTGCTGGCCCCTTTTGCCGTGCTGTGCGGCATGTTGATCTTGAAACGTCTCGTCTTCGGGCTGGGCTCGGTCACTGACTTGAACGGCGGTTATCCCTGGGGGCTGTGGATCTCGTTCGATCTCTTGATCGGCACCGGTTTCGCCTGTGGCGGCTGGGCGCTGGCCTGGGCTGTCTATGTGTTCAACCGCGGCGAGTATCACCCGCTGGTGCGACCGGCCCTGCTGGCTAGCCTGTTCGGCTACTCGCTGGGTGGTCTCTCCATCACCATCGACGTGGGGCGTTACTGGAACCTGCCGTACTTCTACCTGCCCGGTCACTTCAACACCTCCTCGGTGCTGTTCGAGACGGCGGTCTGCATGACCATCTATATCGGGGTGATGGCGCTGGAGTTCGCGCCGGTATTGTTGGAGAAGTTTGGCTGGAAGGCGTCACTTATTCGCCTCAACAAGATCATGTTCTTCGTGCTGGCGCTGGGGGCACTGTTGCCAACCATGCACCAATCCTCCATGGGCTCCCTGATGATAGTGGCGGGGGAGAAGATCCATCCGCTCTGGCAAAGCTACGAGTTGCTGCCGGTCTTCTCGCTTCTGACCGCCTTCATAATGGGCTTTTCCATCGTGGTGTTTGAGGGCTCTTTGGTGCAAGCGGGACTGGCGGGGCGTGGCCCCAACGAGAAGTCGCTCTTCTACAAACTGACCCAGGTGATCGATATCTTCCTGATCCTGTTTGTGGCGCTGCGCTTTGCCGAGATCGTCATCAATGACAAGTCGGCCTATCTCTCCGAGTTCAACCGCTTCTCCATCATGTTCTGGAGCGAGATTGCGCTGATGATCTTCCCGCTGCTGGTGTTCCACTGGGACAAGAGCCGCCGCGATTCGCGCATGTTGTTTCTGGGGGCCCTCAGCATGCTGCTGGGCGCAGCCCTCTGGCGACTGGATTACTCCCTGCTCGCCTTTAACCCCGGCAATGGCTACCACTACTTCCCCTCCGCGGAGGAGGTGCTGATCTCCGTTGGCTTCGTCGCCATCGAGGTGTGTGCCTATTTGCTGTTAATCCGGCTGTTGCCGGTACTGCCATCACTTGAACGTGTTCACCAAGATTATCAGGCCCGAGGGAAAGTCAACGTATGAGCCAACGAATCACCATAGACCCCATCACCCGCATTGAGGGGCACCTGCGTATCGACTGCGAAATCGAAGGCGGCGTCGTGACCAAAGCCTGGTCGTCCGGCACCATGTGGCGCGGGATGGAGGAGATTGTCAAAGGGCAAGACCCACGGGATGCCTGGATGATAGTGCAGCGGATCTGCGGGGTATGTACCTCCATTCACGCCATCGCCTCGGTGCGGGCGGTAGAGAACGCCATCGGTGCCAAGGTGCCGGTCAATGCCCAGTTCATCCGCAACCTCATCATCGCGGCCCACAACATCCACGATCACATCGTCCACTTCTACCAGCTCTCCGCGCTGGACTGGGTGGACATCACGGCAGCGCTGCAGGCCAATCCACAAAAAGCGGCGGATATCCTCAAGGGGGTCTCTACCTGGTCCCTCAACAGCGCCGAAGAGTTGACCAAGGTGCAAGACAAGATCCGCGCCCTGGTGGCCAGTGGCCAGCTCGGCATCTTTGCCAACGGCTACTGGGGTCACAAGGAGATGAAGCTGAGCCCGGAGGTGAACCTGATCGCCGTGGCTCACTACCTGCAGGCACTGGAGTGCCAGCGCGATGCCAACCGCATCGTCGCCATTTTGGGTGGCAAGACCCCACACATTCAAAACCTGGCGGTGGGCGGGGTTGCCAACCCGATCAATCTGGATGCACCGAGCGTGCTCAACCTGGAGCGGCTGCTCTATGTGAAGAGCTTTATCGACCGGCTCGGCGAGTTTATCGAGCAGGTCTACAAGGTGGATGCCGCCATCATCGCCGCTCACTACCCCGAGTGGCTGAGTCTGGGGCAGGGGGCCAAGCACTACCTGAGCGTGCCCGAGCTCCCCACCGACGCCGACGGCGGCAGCTTCCTGATGCCGGGCGGCTATATCGAGAATGGCAATCTGGCGGGTTATCGCCCCATCGAGAGCCATCAGGATGCCTGGCTGATGGATGGCATCGCCGAGAGCAACAAGCACGCCTGGTACAAGGATGACGAGCCCCTCAAGCCATGGGAGGGCAAAACCGAGCCCAACTACACCGGCTGGCAGGATGATGGCAAATACTCCTGGGTCAAATCCCCCACCTTCTACGGCAAGGTGGTGGAAGTAGGGCCGCTCGCAGATCTCTTGGTGAAACTGGCCGCCAAACACCCGGAAACGGTCACTCACTTCGACCAGTTGAACGGCATTTATAAAGCGCTCACCGGCTCGGCCATCAAGACCGAACAGCTGCACTCCACCATGGGCCGTATCATCGGCCGCGCGGTGCGTTGCTGCGTGCTGAAAGATACCCTGGCGCAGCAGTGGCAGGCGCTGATCGACAACATCGGCAAGGGGGATTTCACCGCCTACATCAAGGCCGAGATCCCGGCGGACAAGGAGTTTCGCGGGGTGGGCTTTGAAGAGGCGCCGCGCGGCATGCTCTCCCACTGGATCGTCATCAAGGAGGGCAAGATCGCCAACTATCAGGCGGTGGTGCCGTCGACCTGGAACTCGGGTCCGCGCAACTTCAATGACGAGCCCGGCCCCTACGAGCAGGCGCTGGTGGGCACACCGGTGGCGGATCCGGCCAAACCGCTGGAGGTGGTACGCACCATCCACTCGTTCGACCCCTGCATGTCCTGCGCGGTCCACGTGGTGGATACCCAAAATGGCGAAGTGACTCAGGTGAAGGTGCTGTGATGAACACCTTGATCCTGGGAGTGGGCAACCTGCTGCTGAGCGACGAGGCGGTAGGTGTGCGCATCGTCGAGGCGCTGGGGCGCGAATACCGTTTCGCCCCCGGCATCGAACTGCTGGACGGCGGCACCGCCGGTATGGAGCTGCTCGAAGCGATGGCCAGTCGCGACCACATCATTCTGGCGGATGCGGTGCGCAGCGGTAATCCGCCGGGCACAGTGGTGACCCTGAAGGATGAGGAGATCCCGACCCTGTTTGGCCGCAAGATCTCCCCGCACCAGCTGGGGCTGGCGGATGTGCTCTCGGCGCTGCACATGACGGGGGAGTCGCCCAAGCGGCTCACCCTGATTGGCATAGAGCCTGAATCCCTCGAACCGCGCATCGGCCTCACCCCTGTGGTAGCGGCGGCGATGGGGGAGGCCAAGGATCGGATTTTGACCCTGCTGGCCAGCGTTGGCGCCCCTGCCGTTACACTCTCCGCCGCCGAGCGGGCAAAACAAGAGCAGGAGGGGCTATGGCGCAGTCCCATTTAAGCGAGGTTGATGCCGTGCAGGAGTTTGCTGGCTTTGCCAGCAATCCCGCGCCTTTGCTGGTGGCCCAGTACGAGCGGATCGCTCGCGAAGAGATGCAGGCGTTGCCCTTCTATCACGCTGCCATGCCCATAGTGGCCGAGTGCGTGCTGTTTGAAGGTCAGTGGCTCGGCTGTGTGCTCACCCCCTGGATGCTGAGCGTGGTGGTGCTGCCGGGGCCGGAGCAGCTTTGGCCGGTGCGCAGCAACAGCGATCGACTCGCCCTGCAGCTCCCCTGCGGCAACATGACCTTTATGGTGGGTGAATTGCCCGAAAGTGGTCAGTTGCTGGCCTGCTCCCTGATGTCGCCGCTCGATCCCCATCTTGGGGCCGGGGAGGGGCGCTCACTGGTGAGCAGCACCCTCAAGATGCTGCACTCCTTGCCGGTGCAGCAAGGGGCTGGCGGCGTGGATCTGGGCCGCAGACGGCTATTCGGTGCCCGGCGCGGCCAACCGGCATAGTCGCTAGGTTTCACGCGAAATCAAGTTTAGAATAGGGGGCCACTTTGGCCCCTCACTCGCATTTACCAGCACGCATTCAACCTCTTCTTTCAGAGATAAAGAGTGAGTGGAACAATAAAAAGGATCCCCATGGCTGTTTCTCGCAATCCCCTTCGCCATTACGTCGGCCCCAGTGCTGCCACCCTGTTGACCCTGCTGCTGGGCACCGGCTCTCACGTCGCGCTGGCCGCCGCCCAACCTGTGCCTGCCGAACTCAAGCTTGCTATCGGCGCCGAGCCCACCGAAGGGTTTGACCCTCTGCTGGGCTGGAGTCACGGTAGCTATCTGCTGCTGCACAGCCCGTTGCTCAAACAAAACGCCGATCTCAGCTGGCAGAATGTACTTACCCAATCGGTGACCCCGAGCAAGGATGGCAAGGGGTGGCTTATTACTCTCAAGCCCGATCTGAAATTCTCCAATGGCGCACCGCTCACCGCCGAGGATGTGGCCTTTACCTACAACAGCGCGGCCAAGGGCGGCGGCAAGATCGACATGGGCAACTTTGTCTCGGCCAACGTGCTATCGCCTACCGAGGTTGCCATCACCCTGAGTGCTCCCCAGAGCACCTTCGTCAACGTGCTGGGATCGTTGGGGATTGTCTCGGCTCGCGATTACGACGCAAAAGCGTACGCTCAAAAGCCTGTCGGCGCCGGCCCTTACCGGCTGGTGAGCTTCCTGCCCGGTCAGCAACTGGTGGTGGAGGCGAACCCCTATTACGCCGGTGGCAACAATGATTTCAAACGGCTGGTGTTTGTCTTTATCGATGAAGAGAGCGCCTATGCCGCCGCCCAGAGCAGCCAGCTCGATCTGGTGCGCATTCCCCCGTCGCTGGCGCCCACTGTGCCGGCCTCCCTCAAACTGTGGGTACGGCCGAGCGTGGAGAACCGTGGCATCGTCTTCCCCATTCCGCCTGCGGGTGGCAAGGATGCCAAGGGTTATCCCATCGGCAACGACGTGACCGCCGATGTGGCGGTGCGCCGCGCCATCAACTATGCCATCGACCGCAAGCTGCTGGCCGATCAGCTGCTGGAAGGGCACGCCATCCCCGCCTATAGCGCGGTGGAAGGGTTGCCCTGGCTAAATAAAGCCACCGCCTTTAAGGATGGCGATTCCGCCCATGCCAACGCCCTGCTCGATGAGGCTGGCTGGAAGATGGGCAACGATGGCATTCGCCACAAGGGCGATCTACGCGCCGCCGTTACCCTCTGGTACACCAGTGGCGACAGCACCCGCCGGGATCTGGCGGAAGCGGTGAGGGCCATGCTCAAACCCATCGGTCTCGAAGTGAGCCTCAAATCCGGCAGTTGGGAGCAGGTGGAGCGGGAGATGCACGCCAATCCGGTGCTGATGGGGTGGGGGAGTCTGGATCCCATGGAGCTCTATCACCACTACCAGAGTGGTTCCGGCGGGGTGGAGTTCTACAACCCGGGCTACTACAGCAATCCGGTGGTGGATGGCCACCTCAAGCAGGCGCTGGATGCCCCCAACTGGCAGGCGGCGGTGCCGTTCTGGCAGCAGGTGGAGTGGGATGGCAAGAGTGGCGCCGGAGTGCAGGGGGATGCCGCCTGGGCCTGGCTGCTCAATGTGCAGCACACTTATCTCGCCAACAGCTGTATCGATCTTGGCAAGGGGGCGCCGGAAATTCACGGTAGCTGGTCCCTGCTCAACAACCTGCAGGATTGGCGGTGGACGTGCCGTTAAGTTCGCCCGTTAGCGCTTCCGGTTACATCTTGGTAAAAGCCCTGCTGCGTCTGGCAGGGCTGTTGTGTCTGGTCTCTGTCGCCACCTTTGTGCTGCTGAGCTACTCCCCCATTGATCCCATCAAGGCCTATATCGGCAACGATCTGCTCCATGTACCGCCCGAGCAGTACGCCCGCATTGCCGCCCGCTGGGGGCTGGATCAGCCGCTTTGGCTGCGCTACTGGCACTGGTTTACCCAAGTGCTGCAGGGGGATTTCGGTTACTCCATGCTCTACAACGCGCCTGTGGCTCAGGTGATCGGCCAGCGTTTTGTCGCCTCCTTCCTGCTGCTGGCGGGCGCCTGGTTGCTCTCCGGTTTTTTCGGCATCCTGCTGGGTCTCTGCGCCGGTCGCTATCTCAACCGCTGGCCCGATCGCTTTATCTGCCGCTTTGCCTATCTGCTCGCTTCCTTGCCCACCTTCTGGGTTGGCCTCTTGCTGCTCGCGCTGTTTGCGGTGCACTGGCCGCTGTTGCCGGTCTGCTGCGCCTGGACGCCGGGGCTCTCAGCCGATGAGGTGGACTGGCTGATGCGATTGCGTCATCTGCTGCTGCCGGTCACCACCCTGGCGCTACTCGGGGTGGGCAACATTGCCCTGCATACCCGGGGACGGGTGGCCGAGGTGCTGGAGAGTGACTTTATCCGCTACGCCCGCGCCCAGGGGGATGGCGGCTGGCCCATGCTGCGTTTTCACGTGCTGCGCCATGCCCTGACCCCAGCGATCTGCCTGCAGTTTGCATCGCTGGGGGAGCTGATTGGCGGGTCGCTGTTGGCGGAGAAAGTTTTCTCTTATCCGGGGCTCGGGCAAGCCACCGTGGATGCGGGGCTGCGGGGGGATATCCCCTTGCTGATGGGCATAGTGCTCTTCTGCACCCTGCTGGTCTTTATTGGCAACACAGTGGCCAGTTTGCTGCTGGCGCGCATCAATCTGGGTTGGGAGGGTGAGCATGCTGTTTAATCCGCTTCCCTCCATAGTGCGCCTAGCCGTGGCCCTGATCGGATTGGCGCTGCTGGCCGCCTACGGCTGGACCCTCTCTCATCAGGATGTGCCGATGGATCTGCTGGCGCGCCAGCAGCCCCCCTCGCTGGTCCACTGGTTTGGCACCGATCAGATGGGGCGGGATCTCTGGCTGCGAGCTTTTCAGAGCACCCTCACCAGTCTGGAGCTGGGGATCAGCACGGCGCTGTGCAGCGGGCTGCTGGCCATGGTGGCGGCAAGCGTCTCGCTCATTCATCCCAGATGCGATGTGGCGGTGCGGCTGCTGATCGATGCCATGCTGGCGCTGCCCCATATGCTGCTGCTGATCCTGATCTGCTTTACCGTGGGGGGCGGCATGCGCGGAGTGATCCTGGCGGTGGCGCTGACCCACTGGCCCAAGCTGGCGCTCATTCTCTGCGCTGAAGCGCGGCGGATCGCCTGCAGCGACTATGTGGTGCTGGCCCGCTGTCAGGGGATGGGGGCGCTGCGCCGCTGGCGCACCCACCTGCTGCCGGGGCTGTTGCCCCAGTGGTTTATCGGCACCTTGTTGATGTTTCCCCATGCGGTGCTGCACAGCGCGGCCTTGAGCTTTCTCGGCTTTGGGCTGGCGGCCCATGAGGCTTCCCTTGGCCTGTTGCTGGCCGATGCCTTGCGTTATCTGGCCGGTGGCGGCTGGTGGCTGGCTCTTTTCCCCGGGGTGATGCTGCTGACGTTGGTTTTACTGTTTGATCAGGCTACCCGCGCCCTGCAGCAGCTGCTGTGGCACAGGAGTGAATCATGCTGAGTTTTGACCATGTGACCATAGAGGCGGCCCACTACTCGTGGCTGGGACGGCGCAGTTGGCAGCCTTTGCTGACCGATATCAGCCTGCAACTGGCACCGGGGGAGATAGTGGCGCTGGTGGGGGGCAGCGGTGAGGGCAAGAGCCTGCTGCTGCAAAGCGCCCTGACCTTGCTGCCGGACAACCTGCGGATGCGCGGCGCCATCTCCCTTGATGGCACGCCCCTGTGCGATGCCAGCCGGGCCCGTCTGCGCGGCCACACCCTCTGTTATGTGCCGCAAGGGGTGAGCGCCCTCAATCCGTTGCTGACGGTGGAGCGCCAGCTGGGGCGCGCGGCGCGTCTGTGTGGTCAGAACGGTTCTCGCGAGCGGCTCGGCGAGCAACTGCTGCGCTACCAGCTGCCCGCAGCCACCCTGGACAACTATCCGCGCCAGCTCTCCGGCGGCATGGCCAAGCGCATTCTGGCCTGCACTGCGGCGCTTGGTGGCGCCCGCTACATTCTGGCGGACGAGATCACCGCCTGGCTCGACGAAGGGCTTGCCTGCCTGCTGCTCGGCCAGTTGCGTGAATTGGCCAATCAGGGCAGCGGTATACTCTGGGTCACCCACGATCTGGCGCTGGCGGCCCGCTTTGCCGATCGCATCGTGGCGCTGCATCAGGGCCAGGTGAGCGACACCTTGAGCAGCCACCATCTGCGCCAGGGGCAGGGGAGCGAGATGCTCCGTGCCCACTGGCAGGCGCTGCCGGAGTTCAACGCGCTCTTTCCTGCTACGTCGGAGATCTCCTGATGATTGAGTCGCAGGAATGGATCGTCTTTCTGGTTGCGACTGTTCAGTGGCAGGCATTGCTGGAGTTCAACACACTCTTCTCTGTGCCGGAGGTTTCCTGATGTTTGAAGTACGAGATCTCACCATCGCCCAAGGGGAACGCCCCCTCTGGCAGGGGCTTGTCCTGACGGTCAAAGCGGGCGAGCGGCTCGGCATCTCCGCCCCGAGCGGTTATGGCAAGACCACATTGGGGCGGGTATTGGCCGGTTGGCAACCGGTTCGGGGAAGTGGGGAAATGCGGTTGGATGGGCAACCGGTGCCTGAACAGGTTAAAGGCTATAACCCCATCCAGCTGGTGCCCCAGCACCCGGAACTCACTTTCAATCCCTATCGCACTACCGGCCAGGCGTTGTGGGATGTGTGGCGCCCCGATGACGCCATGCTGGCCCGCTTTATGGTCAAGCCCGAATGGCTAAGTCGCAAGCCGGGCCAGCTCTCCGGCGGCGAGTTGGCCCGCATTGCGCTGCTGCGCGCCCTCGATCCCCGCACTCGTCTGCTTATTGCAGATGAGGTGACCGCCCAGCTGGATCCGCAAATTCAGCGCCATATTTGGCGGGAGTTGATGCGCGAGTGCGAACAGCGCGGGCTTGGCATCCTGATTTTTAGCCACCAACAGGCGCTGCTGCGCCAGATCTGCCATCGGGTGCTACGCTTCGAGCCCCACTGCGAACCAGTGGCTGAGGTGATGGCCGCCACTGCTGCCTGATAGCACCGGCAGGGGAGGTATTCACAGCCCCGCCCAGCTTTTCAAACTCTGCTGCTGCACCCGGCGATTGGCTTGGCGGATCTCCCCCTTGGCGCGCAGATCCGCCAGCGCAGTGGGCAGCGCTGCGCGGATCTCGTCACTGCTCATCCCCGGCTTGAGGGCCGGGTGATAGGCCATCTTGAGCAGCACATAGTCCAGCCCGGTCAAAAAACTGTCGATGCTGTTGTCATTGAAGATGGAGGGGAACACCTTGTCCGAGTCGTTGGGCAGCCCCATCACCTGGGTGAACTCCTCCACCACGCAGTCGAGAAAACGCCCCTTGGCTCGGCTGTAGTCCACCGGAATGATGATGGTGGCACGGCTGATCTCGTGCTGCGGGTTGGTGGCGAAGTTGGCAAGGCAGAGTCCCTCCTTGAGGGCGATGTTGACCGACGGGTCGTTGCCCATGGTGCGGTTGGCCCAGCTCTTCATCTTGCTGTAGTCGGTCATGATCAGGGTCAGATTGGGCTTTGCGGTCACCATGCTGATGGGGTGACCGGTGATGCGGGCCAGATGGGCCGCCTGCACCTTGACCACCTCCGCCTGCAGCGGCTTGTCCCCCGACTCGTTGATGAGCTGCAACCGGATTGGCTGCTGCCAGCGGGCGAAGCGGGTCTGCTTGGCTTCGCCATACTCCCGCTCCATGGCGATGGCCATAAAGCTCTCGATAAGATAGCTATCGCTCTGCCAGCGCTCATTGGCCTGGGCGCTGTGGCCCGCGAGCAGAAGCAGCAAGGCCAGTAGCCCGCGTGACCCGCGGCGGAGGCGGGCAGCGCTGCTCAAATTGGCAATGACCACAGTGGTAATAAAGCGCGTGGCGCTAAAGGGGATGGCGGTAAATGACATGTTTCCTCCTTGAAACGGTTGTCAGCCTAGCGGCTGGCCTTGTCGATATCGCGCCAGGTGAGCCAGAGTCTGAGATCAAACTCCAGTTGATGATAGTCCGGCTCCATGTGCTGGCAGAGCTGATAGAAGCTCTTGTTGTGATCCTTCTCTTTGATGTGGGCCAGCTCGTGTACCACGATCATCTTCAGAAAGGGCGGTGGCGCCTCCTTGAACAGGGCGGCGATGCGGATCTCGTTCTTGGCCTTGAGCTTGTTGCCCTGGATCCGGCTGATATAGGTGTGCAGGCCGAGGGCATCCTTGATGACATTGATCTTGCCATCGAAGACCACCTTGGATAACGGCGCCGAACTTTTGAGGTAGCGGTTCTTCAGCTCCATGGTATAGGCCAGCAGCGCCTTGTCACTCTGGACTTGATGGCTATCGGGATAGCGTTTGGCCAGCATATCCCCCAGCTTGCCTGCGCTGATCAGTTGTTGTACCTGGGCTTTGAGGGGATCTGGATAGCCACCCAGATAGGTCAGTTCCGCCATGTCTATTACTCGTTACATCCAAAAGAGCGCCATTGTAGTGATCGCAGGCCCGCTTGCCTACTGCTGGCCGCCGGTGGCTCGCTTCCTGACCCTGTTCGACAGGCAGAAAAAAATCCGAAACCCTGCAACAGGTTTCGGATTTTTCATTGTGGGGGATCGGTCAATGGCGCCTTAACTGCCAGCCATCATCTGCGATCCCCCTTTGAACAAGAGGGTGAACCCTTATTCGCAAGCAACCTGCATCACCTTGATGGCCAGACCACCACGGGACGTTTCACGGTACTTGGAGTCCATGTCCTTGCCGGTGATGTACATGGTCTCGATGACCTTGTCCAGTGATACACGCGGCTTGGAGGTACGACGCAGGGCCATGCGGGAGGCGTTGACCGCCTTCATGGCGGCAATGGCGTTACGCTCGATGCAAGGTACCTGTACCTGACCGGCAACCGGATCACAAGTCAGACCCAGGTTATGCTCCATGCCGATCTCGGCGGCTTCACAGACGTGCTCCGGGCTACCGCCCATCAGCTCGGTCAGACCAGCTGCGGCCATGGAGCAGGATACGCCCACTTCACCCTGGCAACCCACTTCGGCACCGGAGATGGAAGCGTTCATCTTGTAGAGAATACCGACGGCACCGGCAGCCAGATAGAAACGGGTGTACTCGTCGCGGCCAACCGGCTGGATGAACTTGTCGTAGTAGGCCAGCACGGCCGGGATGATACCTGCGGCACCGTTGGTCGGTGCAGTCACCACACGGCCACCGGCCGCGTTCTCTTCACTCACGGCCAGCGCGAACATGTTGACCCAGTCAATGATGTTCATCGGATCGTTGGAGAGATTCTCGTTGGTGCTGAGCTGACGGAACAGCGGGGCAGCACGGCGGGGAACCCGCAGCGGGCCGGCCAGTACACCTTCGGTGCGGCAGCCGCGCTCGATCCCTTCACGCATGGTGTTCCAGATCTTGCCGAACTTCTTGTAGATCTCTTCCGGGGTATTGAAGCACTTCTCGTTCTCCAGCATCAGGGCGGAGATGGAGAGACCGGTCTGGCTGCTGTGGGCAATCAGTTCGGCTGCGCTCTTGAACGGATAACGGACCGACATGTCGCCGCTGTCTGCTTTGCCAAAGTTCTCTTCATCAACGATGAAACCACCGCCGATGGAGTAATAGGTCTTGCTGTAAACCGCTTCATCTTCAATGAACGCGGTCAGCTTCATGCCATTTTCGTGCAGCGGCAGGGCTTCGTCATGGAACACCATGGCATTGCGCGGAAAGCTGACGGTGTGGCAGTGCAGACCGATCGGCAGACGCTCGGTCTGCTCGACGCGAGAGATAAACTCGGGGATCGCATCGATATCGACGTTTTCCGGCAAGTTGCCTGCCAGACCCATGATGATAGCGGTGTCGGTGTGGTGGCCTTTACCGGTCCAGGAGAGGGAGCCGTAAACATCCACTTTGATGCGGGTGATCTCGCGGATTTTGCCGCCTGCGCGCAGCTCGTCAACAAACTGCTTGGCCGCTTTCATCGGGCCAACCGTGTGGGAAGAAGAGGGGCCTACACCGATTTTGAAGATATCAAAAACGCTGATCATGTCACAATTACCTCAGGGTAGAAGGGGGCGGCATGCCCACTCACAGAAATTTGGGAGATCCATGGAGCGCTCTTGGTAGAACGCGGTCACTGAACCAGATAACCGTAGTGTAACGGCTCAAGACCTAAAAAAAGTTGAAATAGATCTATTTTTGTTGAATCTGAGGCTGGATTATAAAATTAATTTTGTTGCTTATCCATTTTGTTAAGCGTTTGCCCATAAAAATACCCGGCGATGCCGGGCATTTAGGAACCAAATGGAGTCAGTTTCTGTTTTTTAACATTCAGTAATGTTAACTGCCAGGCCACCGCGGGCGGTCTCCTTGTATTTGGTCTTCATGTCGTTGCCGGTCTCCCACATGGTTTTGATCACCTTATCCAGCGATACCTTGTGCTCGCCAGTGCCACGCAGGGCAAGGCGGGCGGCATTGATCGCCTTGACCGCCCCCATGGCGTTACGCTCAATGCAGGGCACCTGCACCAGCCCGCCGATGGGATCGCAGGTGAGGCCAAGATTGTGCTCCATACCGATCTCTGCGGCGTTCTCGACCATGGCCGGGCTGCCACCAAACAACTCAGTCAGTGCCCCGGCAGCCATGGAGCAGGCGACCCCGACCTCACCCTGACAGCCCACTTCCGCCCCCGATAGCGAGGCGTTCTTCTTATATAAGATGCCGATGGCGGCCGCGGTGAGGAAGTAGCGTACCAGCATCTCGTCATCCACCTTGTGGACGAAACGATCGTAGTAGTGCAGTACCGCAGGAATAATGCCAGCAGCACCATTGGTGGGGGCTGTGACCACCCGGCCACCGGCCGCGTTCTCTTCATTGACCGCGAGGGCAAACAGATCGACCCACTCCATCACCATCAGCGGATCCTTGTTGAAGTTGGTTTCGCAGCTGAGCTGACGGAACAACCCCGGCGCGCGGCGTAGCACTTTGAGGCCGCCCGGCAGTACCCCTTCGCTCTTGCAGCCCCGCTCGACACAGCCTTGCATCGCCTGCCAGATCTTGCGCAGCCCCGTTTTTATCTGTTCATCACTGCGAAACACCCGTTCGTTAGCCAGGATCAGGCCAGAGATAGAGAGGCCGCTCTCCTGGCAGTGGGCGAGCAGTTCGGCCCCGCTATCAAACGGGTAGGGGACCGGGTGCTCGGCATCCGTTTTGATGGCCTCTTCTTTGGCGGTGGCGAAGTGGCTCTCTTCAATGATGAAACCGCCCCCGATGGAGTAGTAGGTCTGGCTAAACAGCAGGACGTTGTCGGCGGCAAAGGCGCGCAGGGTCATGCCGTTGGTGTGGGCCGCCAGCGTCTTGCGGCGGTTGAAGATGATGGCTCCGCTGCGGGGGAAGTGGCTCGGCTGTTCACCGGCCAGTAGCAGGCGCTGCTCTTTATCCACCTTGGCCAGCAGATCCGGAATAGCATCGATATCGACCGATTCCGGTTCAAAACCGGCCAGCCCCAGAATGATCGCCTTGCCGGTCGCATGCCCTTTTCCGGTCTGGCCCAACGAGCCGTAGCACTCCACTTCGACCCGCGCAGTGTGTGGCAGATGACCTTGCTGGCGGAGCAGCTGGACGAAGGCATAAGAGGCCCGCATAGGACCGACGGTGTGGGAAGAGGAGGGGCCAATGCCGATGGAAAACAGGTCAAACACGCTGATCATGACATCAATCCGGTGATGGTTTATGTCTGTTTATTCTAGGATTTTTGCCGTAGATAGAAAGGGGGGAGATGCAGTGCTGTGACATGGGCACAGATAAAGTGGTGACGGCGTGTTCATCCGGGTTGAAGGGGACTGGCCCCTTCAACCGGCGGGATCAGTCGAGAAATTCGCACAGATAGGCGGTAGGGGTTTTCACTTCCAGCTTGAAGGAGGAGTGGCCCGCGACCAGGAAGGATTCACCCTGGTGATAGGTGTGCCACTGATCTTCATCCGCCAGCTGAATGGTGAGTGCGCCTTTGATCACTGTCATCCGCTCGGGGGCGGCGGTGTTGAACTGGTAGTCACCGACGTTCATCACCCCAACGGTAGATTTTTCGCCTTTTTGTTCGAAACCGATGGATTTTACATTTCCGTCAAAATATTCGTTAACTTTCAGCATCTTTACATCCCTGTGTGTACGTTTGTGCAGCCAAGCTAGCACAATCTTTTGCCAATTGTCATGGGGGGATGGGCTAAAAATCACAGTGGCCGCGTTGAATCTTTACTTTTTAGCAAACTTATTAATAGTTAAGGTTAACGACTTGCTGATTTAAAACAGCTATTAAATGTGAGATAACACGACCAAATAGGGGAATGAGCCGATGCTCATTCCCCTATTTGGTTAATTGCACTGGGAAAGTGTGAATTCTGCTACATAAAGGAACGTATTGTGTTAACTAAAGGACTCATTAAAAACATCGGCTTCCAGGTTGTGGTGGCCATGGTATTGGGCGCAGTAGTCGGGGCCCTCATGGGTGAACAAGCCACTGTGTTTGCACCGCTCGGTACCCTGTTTATCCAGCTGATCAAGATGCTGGTGATCCCGCTGGTGGCGGTTGCCATCCTCTCGGGTGCAGCCAATCTGGGTGCTAGCCCGGCTGCTGGCAAGATCGGCGCTGCCACCCTGGCCTTCTTCCTCGGCACATCAGCTCTGGCTGTGCTGCTGGCGCTGGTGATGGGACAGATCTTCAAACCCGGGGTCGGGGTCGATTTCGGTTCAGCCTCCGCCATGTTTAGCGGTGACTACGCCGATAAAGGGGCGCTGCCGGATGCGGTTGCCACCCTGCTTGGCATGATCCCCACCAACGTGTTCCAGTCGCTCAACGAGGCGAACATCCTGCAGATCCTGGTGTTCTGCATGTTCCTCGGCATTGCGCTGGCCAAACAGCCGCGCGAGCGCGCCAAGCCGCTGGTCGATGGGCTCAATACCCTGGTGGATGCCTTCGTCTGGATGATCAACAAAGTGATGATCATTGCGCCGCTCGGGGTGTTTGGTCTGATGGCCGAAGCCATCGGTACCTATGGCTTCGACGTGTTGACGCTGGTGCTCAAGCTGTTCGTGGTTTATGTGGCTGCCATCCTGATCTTCGGCTTTGTGGTCTATCCGCTGCTGGTGATGGCGTTTTCCAATACGCCGGTGATGAAGTACCTCTCCGCCATGAAGAAGCCGCAGATCGTGGCCTTCTCCACCGCCTCTTCCATGGCGACCCTGCCGGTCAACATGGAGACCTGCGAGCATGATCTGAAAGTGACCAACGCGACTGCCTCCTTTGTGCTGCCGCTGGGGGCCACCATCAACATGAGCGGCAACGCCATCTATTACGGTCTGGTCGCCATCTTCTTTGCGCAGGTCTACAACATCGACCTGAGTGTTGGTGCCTGGGCTGCCATCATAGTGACCTCCACCCTGGGGGCGATCGGTCAGGCCGGTGTGCCGGGCCCAAGCTTCCTGGTAGTTGCCGTGCTGCTGGCAGCCGGGATCCCCATCGAAGGGTTGCCGCTGCTGTTTGCGCTGGATCGTCTGTTCGACATGATCCGCACCTCCCTCAATATCACCGGTGATGCGGCTTGTGCTGTCATTGTTGACCGCTTTAGCCCGGAATATGACCCACAGCGTTGGAACAAGGCATAACAGCTTTGAGTTGAACTAAAACAGCGCTGAGATAAACAGCCCTGAACTGAAACTGTGTGACGCGAGCCCCTGCCATTATGGTGGGGGCTTTTTTATATCTGCCGGACAGGTATCAGGGGGAAAGCGTGAGCAAGGGGCTGCTTGCGCTGGAGTGAATGGTGAGCACTGGCAGGGGAACAATGTCGAGGGTAGAGACGGTCAGCCTGTAGCGGCGGCTGGAGGGTTGCTAAATGGCAGGCAACAAAAAGGGGAGCTTGGCTCCCCTCGGATATGATCTGCTGCTGGTTGTCTTTCATCAAGTCAAACAGAGTGTGGTTAAACCATCCTGGTTACACCCTTGTGGCGAAAGAAACAGCGTCAACGTACAGAAATCATATCTATGTTGGCTATCGCGGCAGTGCTGTTGAAAAACGCCAGTTAGTGGCGATGAAACAGGCATGCCTGACAGGGATGTTCCGGATTGATGTCTCTCTATCCGGCTCAGAACTGTGACAGTGAGGGCAGAGAGACAGCAACCAGGGTAAAAAACACCGTAAAGACGGCAGTAACAACAAATTCTTTCATTTTCTTCTACCCAGATTGTTAGTTGATGCAGTCAAGATACCATAATCAGCCCTCAAAACAAGCGCATTATTGTTTAAATGGGTGTTTTGGTGGTTGCTGTAGGCGAACGGTCTATTTTTGTCATCTTGCGCTGTTTTTATCGACCATTTGGCTGTGCGGTGATCTTTTAATCAATTGGTTTGATTAAATTCATTACAAATCAATGTTTTATGTTTTTAGAGTGAATGCTTTAGGTGGGGGTTATGTGGCTCCATCTTTGTTTTAGGTAAATTAACATGGCTATTATGGCCCTGGATGGGTGATGAAAACTGTCGCAATCATGCTGTTGACCATTTCTGGCGAAGATAACCCCGCCAAAAAAAGTAACCACTGGTAATGATGACCGCAAATCGGGGGCTGCTTGCACGACATGCCTCTGGTTGAGCCGCCAAGTCACTGCAATCCCGCTGACATAGGGACGATAGGTGGTGGACAGTCAGCTATCGGGCATTGAGAGATCTGTGTGATCGTCAACCATCAAGAGGGGCCGCCAGAGCCCGTCGTCCTTGATATGGGTTGGATGAATGGGATAGTTGCGGTGGATCTGCCTGTTGTAACAGCAGCGGCATGCCCATATTCCCTGATAGGGCCAAGGGGGAGCGCCGAGATAATGCAGGGGAGGATGACAGCGCTTGCCGTGCGCATGGTTGCGGCATAGGAGCAGGATGATGGCGGCACGTTACCAAGAGAGGATGTTAGCCGCTCTGGCCGATGGATGAGCAGCCATGCTGGCGCCATGGCTGGTTGCTTCAAATAGAAAAAACCCTCCAGCGGAGGGTTTTTTGCATTACCAAGCTATCTAAACGGCAGCCGCTTAGAACAGGGTGGTAGAGAGATCGTAGAGTTCCTGATTGAACGGACGTTTCAGATTCTCGATGCAGTCGATGATGTCGTGATGCACCATGACGTTACCTTGAATACCGACGCAGCGGCCACCCTCGCCAGCCAGCAGTTGCTCAACAGCGAAGGCACCCATACGGCTGGACATGATACGGTCACGGGCGCTCGGGGCTCCGCCACGCTGGATATGGCCCAAAATGGTGGCGCGGGTTTCACGACCGGTCAGCGCTTCAATGTCTTTGGCCAGTACATTGACGTCGGTGACGTGCTCACAGATGGTGATGATGGCGTGACGCTTGCCTTTGGCTTCGCCTTCCTTGATCTGTTGCAGCAGCTTCTCTTTGTCAAAAGCCACTTCCGGCACGATCACATACTCGGCACCGCCAGCAACGGCAGCAGACATGGCCAGATCGCCACAGTGGCGGCCCATGATCTCGACCACTGAGATGCGGTGGTGGGAGCTGCAGGTGTCGCGCAGACGGTCGATGGCGTCAACAACCACGTTCAGTGCAGTATCAAAGCCGATGGTGAAGTCGGTACCGGCGATGTCGTTGTCGATGGTGCCCGGCAGGCCGATGCAGGGGAAACCCTCTTCGGTCAGCTTTTTGGCACCCATGTAGGAGCCGTCACCGCCAATTACCACCAGCGCATCGATGCCATGCTTTTTCAGGTTCTGGATAGCTTCGGCACGTACCGCCGGATCTTTAAAGGCAGGGAAACGGGCAGAACCGAGGAAAGTACCACCACGGTTTACCACGTCGGAGACGCTGTGGCGCTCCAGCTTGACGATGCGATCCTGGTGCAGGCCGAGGTAGCCATCATAAATACCGTAAACTTCCAGGCCATGATGCAAACCGGCGCGAACCACGGCGCGAATAGCTGCGTTCATACCCGGTGCGTCGCCACCACTGGTCAAAACACCAATACGTTTGATTTGTTTGGTCATGAGTGCCTCTGGATCTGAGTTGTCAAATACGAATGTTGAAATAGACAAGCCACTTTTACTATATCGGCTTTCCTATGGAATGCGGGGTGACCATAGGAAAAGCGATATAGAGAGGGGACGAGCCCCTCTCTTATTAGTAATCGAGGATTACTGGGCTGCGCCCGCGATGATCTGGGAGAAGTCGTCCACTTTCAGGGACGCGCCACCGACCAGGCCACCGTCGATGTCCGGCTGACCGAACAGGTCGGCAGCAGTGGCGCCAGTGACGGAACCGCCGTACAGAACCTGTACTTTAGCAGCGATAGCAGCGTCAAAACCGGCCAGATACTGACGGATGTGAGCGTGAACGGACTGAGCGATCTCCGGAGTGGCAGTCTTGCCAGTACCGATGGCCCATACCGGCTCATATGCAACAACGGCGTTGCTGAAAGAGGCGATGCCGCAACGGTCGATAACGGCTTTCAGCTGGGTCTCAACCACTTTCTTGGTCACACCGGCTTCGAACTGCTCCAGAGTTTCACCGATGCACAGAACTGGCACCAGGCCACCTTTCTGGATCGCTTCGTACTTGGCAGCAACCACGTCGTCGGTCTCTGCGTGCAGGGTACGACGCTCGCTGTGGCCAACCAGGGAGTAGGTGCAACCGAACGCTTTCAGCATGGAGGGGGCGTTTTCGCCGGTGAAGGCGCCAGACTCGTGAAGGTCAGCATTCTGGGCACCGTAAGCAATTTTGCTGTCAGCGGTCAGCTGCTCAACCAGACCCAAAAAGATAACCGGCGGGCAGACGGCGACTTGCACAGAAGGATGAGCGGCAGCAGCCGGGGTCAGTCCTTTGATCAGAGCTTCAACAGAAGCTTTGGTGCCGTTCAGTTTCCAGTTACCCATTACCAGGTGCTGTCTCATCTTGTATATCTCCTAGGCATTTGATTGCGCGACATTATATGAATTGAACCGAGCCCAAGATAGCTGACCCGGCGGCAAATGACGTAATTTTTTTTCGCTTTCCTGATCCAAATCAGGAATGAAACGCTTGATCGCTCATTCGTTAACCTGCCCCCGCAAGCGGGCCCACCATACCCCAATCCATTCGTGGATGGCAGCCTCGGAATACATCAGATAACGCCCTTTGGGTAAATAGCTGTAGAGCGGCTGTGCTTCCTGGCTCTGCTTGGCGGTGTAGTCGGTGGGGGCTGGCACGGCATTGAGTCCTTGGCTCTGATAAAGCGCCATGGCGCGGGGCAGGTGAGTGGCCGAACTCACCAGTGCCACCTCTTTGCCCTTGAGATGGGCACTGATGCTGACCGCTTCGTCATGGGTGTCTTTGTTGTTTTCAAACAACGTCATTCGCGCGCGGGGGATGCCGAGGCTCATCGCCATCCGGGCGTTGACCTCGGCGTTGGAGAGAGGATCCCCCGATACATAGCCGGAGAAAATCAGCTCGGCTTGCGGATAGGCCAGGGCGAGGCGTACCCCTTCGAGGGTGCGGGCCAGGGCGATATTGTTCTGCCAGGAGCGCTCGGGCACCGCCGGATCGCTGACATGGCCGTTGCCAAGCACCACGATCGCCTCGATCTTGGGATGCTGGCTCACCTCGAACGGTGGGAAGGTCTGCTCCAGCCCTCTGGCCAGTTCATAGCTCACCGGTCGCATCCCCATCACGGTGACAATCAGCAGTGATAAGGTGGCCAGCAGCTTGCCGGTTTTTTGGAAACGGGTGAACCAGAGCAGCAGCAGGGCGAGCAGTAGCAGGGAGAGAGAGAAGGGGAGTGGCATCAGCAGTTGGCCTAGCCATTTTTTGACCACAAACAGGTTGAGCTCAAACACGAGTCACACTTCCTTGAGTTTTCAGCAAATTCGGGATGTGACAGAATACCCTTCTTTTTCGTCATGCCCAATGCAGCGGCTAAAGTTGAGTGTTTTTGAAGCAAGATCAAAGTTTTGACGGCCGCACCGACAAGTTCGCCCGTAACATTTATGACTCCACCAAGGGGCGCATTCGCACCACCATCGTCTGGAGTGACATCGAAGCCTGCCTGGCCCGGCTTGGCAATCGACCGCTGCGCATCCTCGATGCGGGGGGCGGTTTTGGCTATTTTGCCCAGAAGCTGGCGGCCATGGGCCATCAGGTGGAGCTGTGCGATCTCTCTGCCGACATGCTTGAGCTGGCTCGCAGCCAGATCGCCGAAAAGGGGCTGCAAGACAGAATTCGTCTCATCCATTGCCCCATTCAGGATCTCAAGGCCCATGTGACCGGCACCTTTGATCTGGTGCTCTGCCATGCGGTGCTGGAGTGGCTCGCCGAGCCGCGCCAGACCCTGCTAGGTCTGTTCCCTTTCGTCAAGGCAGGGGGCATACTGTCGCTGCTTTTTTACAACCGCCATGGCTTGCTGTTTCAGAGTCTGGTGGTGGGCAATTTTGACTATGTGCGGCTCGGCCTGCGCAAGAAGCGTCAACTGCCGTTGACCCCCACCAATCCCCAGTTGCCGGAGCAGGTCTATGACTGGATCGGGCGAGGGGGGCTCAAGATCATCGGCAAGACCGGGGTGCGGGTGATCCACGACTATATGCGCAACCGGCAGGATCAGAGTGAGAAGTTCGACGATCTGCTGGCCATGGAGCAGCAATATTGCCGTCAGGAGCCGTTTGTCGGACTGGGGCGCTATATCCATGTGATGGCGCAAAAACCGGCCAGCTGATGCCCGGAATAACGTGATTTTTTGATGCTACCGGATGTAGCCGCGCGCAAGTTTGTGCGCTCAATTACAACAACGAGATGACAACGTCATGATGAGTACATCCCGTACCCTGCCCGAGCGTTCTTTGCCGGAGATAGTGGGGTGGGTCAGGCAGGAGGGGTTGGCGCTGAGCCTGCCTACCGACCGGCTGGCCTTTCTGATTGCAATCAAGACACTGTCCGAAGATGAGTCGGACTTGTCGGAAGCGGCGCTGCACGATGCCTTTGGCTACGTCAGCAACGCCTTTGGCCAGATGGACGAGACCCTCACCGGTCGCGCCAACAATGCCATCAACGACCTTATTCGCCAGCAGATGCTGTCGCGCTTCAACACCGACATGGTGGCGGGGGAGAGCCTCTATCGCCTGTCGCGCCTTGGGGTCGGCATCGTTGACTTCTTTCTCGATCAGCGTCCGGTTGATTCCATCAAGCTCTCCATTTTGCTCGAGCACTTGGCGGCCGAGCTCGACACCGCCCGCAAGGCGGCGCTTGAAACCAACACCCGCGAGCAGTGGGATGCCGAGGTGCTGCCACGGCTTACCTTCTCGCTGGAAGAGACCCTGGGGCGCATCGATCTGACCCAGCGCGCCATGGATGAGCAGCAAAATCAGGTCAAGAGCGAGATCGCGGCCCTGCTGACCCAGAACTGGGTCGATGCCATTCACAGCTGCGAAAAACTGCTGCACGAGACCGGCCAGACCCTGCGCGAGCTGCAAGATACCCTGGACGCCGCCGGCCACCGCCTGCAGGCGGGGCTGCTCAACATTCAGGAAGCGGCGCAAGGGCGCGACGATCTGTTCCACGTCGAGGAGCTGACTCACGCCCTGCAGGGGCGCTTGGATGTGATCACCAGCTGGGGCCAGCAGTGTATCGAGCTGTGGTCCCGCTATGACCGCCACGTCCACAAATTCATCCGCAACGCCATCGACATGGACAAGAACCGCGCCTTCAGCCAGCGGCTGCGCGACTCCATCCGCAATTTCGAGCAGCATAACTGGCTGCTGCGTATCGCCGAGGAGCCCCGTCTGCTGGAGCTGCGGGATGAAACCATCGCCATTCACGACGAGGAGGTGACCGGCGAGGTGCCCCTCGAGATGGAGTACATGGAGATGGTGGATATTAACCAGGAGCTGGCGGAGCGCATCGAGCGCTATCTGGCCCGCTATCCCGAGCAGGGTCAGCAGCTGGATTTGGCCGATGTCTTGCGCGAATACCTGCTGGATTACCCGGCTCACGCCCATTTCGATGTGGCGCGTCTTCTGATCGACCAGGCCGTGCGCCTGGGCCATGCCAGCGGCGAGCGCGATCTGCACCGCCAACCCGCATGGAAACCCATTAACCAAGCTGGATCCAAGGTTCAGGCCTATGTCATTGATCAATACTGAGTTTCCCTTGCCGCTGCGGCTCGCAGAGGCGATTGCCAACCCCTTGTTTCCGCGCATCGACACCGCCTTGCGCTCCGGCCGTCATATCACTGCCGACGAGTTCGAACCGCATTCGGCGCTGGTGGAGTACCACAACGAGCTGGAGATCTTCTACGGCCGCTATCAGGTTGAACTGATCAAGGCGCCGGAAGGCTTCTTCTACCTGCGTCCGCGCCCCAGCGCCGACATCGGCACCACTGTTTTGTCTGAGCTCGATATGCTGGTGGGCAAGGTGCTCTGCTACCTCTACCTGAGTCCGGATCGCCTCGCCTCGGAAGGGGTGTTCGCCATGGGCGAGCTGCAAGAAGAGGTGCTGAGCCTCGCGGACGAGAAGCAGCTGCTGCGGATGGTCAACAGCCGCTCTGGCGGTACCGATCTCGACAAGAAGAAGCTCTTGGAGAAGATCCGCACCTCCATGCGTCGCCTGCGTCGCCTTGGCATGATCACCGCCCTTGGCAACAGCGACAAATTCCGGGTCAACGAATCTGTGTTCCGCTTTGCCGCCGACGTGCGCTCTGACGAAGATCCGCGCGCCGTGCAGCTGCGGATGATCCAGGAAGGGGAAGCCATCTTCCACGACGACGAGATGCCGAGCAGCGATTCGCTGTTTGACGATATCGAAGCGGATCTAGATGAAGAACAGCTTGAACTGGAGGTAGAAGATGACCTGCAGCGTTAATTTACCGGTACTGATGAAGCCCCTTGGTGTGATTGAGAGTGTGATGGAGAGTGTGGCGTGAGAGGAAAATTCAAATCCCTGACCATGGTCAACTGGAACGGCTTCTTCGCCCGCACCTTCGATCTCGATCAACTGGTCACCACCCTCTCTGGCGGCAACGGCGCGGGCAAGTCCACCACCATGGCAGCCTTTATTGCCGCGCTTATTCCCGACCAGTCGCTGCTCCATTTTCGTAACACCACGGAAGCGGGCTCCAGCAGCGCCTCCCGTGACAAGGGGCTCTACGGCAAGCTGCAGCGCGGCCACTGCTACTCCCTGTTGGAAGTGATGAACAGCCGCGAACAGCGGATCTGGGTCGGCGTCCACCTCGAGCAGGTGGCCAACCGCGACAACAAGGTCAACATCACCCCGTTCGCGCTGGTGGATGTGCCCGAGCAGCTGCAACCCACCGATCTGCTGCTGGAAAAACTCGATGACGGCAAGGGGCGGGTACGGGCGTTTTCCGATCTGAAAGGGGCCGCCGCCGAGCTGGGGGCCATGAAGGTCGCCAAGTTCAATACGGTGACCGACTACCACAACTTCATGTTCGAGTTCGGCATCACCCCGAAAAAACTGCGTGATCAGAAGGATCGCGGCAAGTTCTATCGCCTGATCGAAGCCTCTCTCTATGGCGGTATCTCCTCGTCCATCAGCCGTTCCTTGCGGGAATACCTGCTGCCGGAGAACTCCGGGGTGCGCAAGGCGTTTCAGGACATGGAGGCGGCCATCTATGAAAACCGCCGCACTCTGGAAGCCATTAAAGAGACCCAGGGTCAGCGGGATCTGTTCAAGAACCTGATCACCGAGACCACCCACTATGTGGCGGCGGACTATGTGCGCAACGCCGCCGAAAAGAGCCGTCTCTCCGAGCTGGCCCTCAAGGCGCGTCAGGAGTTGGCGGAGAAACGCCGCATCTTGGCCGAAGAGCGCCAGCGCGCCATCTATCTGGCCGACGAGGTGGAGCAGCTTACCAATCGTGAAAAATTGCTCACTGCCGAGGCTGAGTCAGCCGCCGATCACTTGGCCAAAGTGTTGGCTGCGGTAGCGCTGCAAAAGAAGATCGAGATGTATCGCGCCGATCTGGCGGAGCTGGTCGACAAGCTGGAGCAACAGCAAGCGATCGTGGAAGAGATCCACAGTCAGCTGCTGGAGGTGGAAGAGCGCAAGGAGCTGGCGCAGGCCGAGGTAGACAGCCTCAAGACCCAGCTGGCCGACTACCAGCAGGCGCTCGATATTCAGCAGACCCGCGCCATCCAGTACCGTCAGGCGGTGCAGGCGCTGGAAAATGCCCGCGAGCAGTGCGAACTGCCGGGGCTGACTGCCGAACAGGCGAGCGACACTTTGCATCAGTTCCGCAGCGCCGAGCAGAGCCTCACCAGCCGGGTGCTGGGGGCCGAGCAACAGCTGGCGTTGGCCAAGGCGGCGGTGGCCGAACACGAAGCGGCGCTGGCGCTGCTTTTGAGCATCGCCCCCGAGACAGTGCGTGAGGCCGCCTGGCCTACCGCGCAGGCGCTGCTCAAGCGTCACATCGAAGACAAGGCCCGTATTGCCCAGGGGCAGGGGCTGCGCGCCGCGCTGGCTCGCCTCGAGAAAGAGAGCGAAAGCCAAAAGGCGTTGTTCCGCTTGCGTGACGAACTGCAGCAGGCTTCCGGCCAGCTGATCGCCAGCCAGGACGAGCTGGAGATCTTCCTCGAAGCCCAGCGCACCCGTCAGGAAGAGCTGAGTGAGCAGCAGGCGGAAGTGAACCAGCGCCGCGCCAGTCTGGAGCATCAGGGCGCCCAGCTCGGCCGCGATATTAGCGATCTCACCAAGCTGGCCCCGCGCTGGCTTAAATCCTTTGAAAAACTCGAGCAGTTGCGCGAGCAGAGCGGATTGCCGCTCGCCACCGCCGAGGAGCTGTCGTCCGGCATGCAGAGCGTGCTCGACAAGGAGCGCGAGTTCGAGCAGGAGAGCAACCGCATCGCGGCGCAGAAACAGGCGCTGGAGCTGCAAATTCGCAACCTGCAGCTGGGTGCTGGCGAGGCGGATCCTCGCCTTGCCCGCATTGCCGAGCAGGTGGGGGGCGTGTTGCTCTCCGATGTCTATGACGACATCTCCATCGACGATGCCCCTTACTACTCCGCGCTCTACGGCCCGGCTCGCAGCGCTCTGGTGGTGCTCGACCTTGAGGGCGCCATCGAGCGGCTGAAAAAGCTGGAAGATTGCCCGGAAGATATCTACCTGATCCAGGGCAACCCCGACTCCTTTGACGAGGATCTGGTGGAAGCGGACGAGCTGGGGGACGCCGTGCTGGTGCGCACCAGCAAGCGTCAGGTGCGCTTCTCCCGCTACCCCGAGCTGCCGCTGTTTGGCCGCGCCGCCCGGGAAAAACGCATCGAGCAGCTTGATCTTGAGCGCGAGAGCCTGATCGAGGGTTACGCCAAAGCCGCCTTCGAGCAGCAGAAGTACCACCGTCTCTACGGCCACTTCCGCGACTTTATCGGCCAGCATCTGGATATCGCCTTCCGCCCCGATCCCGAAGCCGAAGTGCAGGCCAAACAGGCCGAACTGCGGGGATTGCAGGGGGCTATTACCGAGTGCGACAAGCAGCTGGCCGAGGCCAAAGCGGCCACCGCTCAGCTGGCCCGCCATATCCAGCTGGTGCAGGGGATGTTGCCCTTTGCTCACCTGTTTGCCGAAGCCGATCTGGCAGCCCGCCTCGAAGCGGCCCACGCCGACGTGGAAGCCCTGAAACAGGCCGAAGCCTTTATCGCCAAGCATGGTAAGGCGCTGGAGAAGCTCGAGACAGTGGTGCAGGTACTGCGTCAGGATCCGCAAGATCTCGCTGCCCTTCAGGCTGCCTATGATGAGGTGAGCGAGCTGCTGGCCGAGCAGAAGCGCCGCTGCTATGCCCTTGATCAGCTGGTGGCCCGCCTGCCGCATTTTGCCTATCAGGATGCGCAAGACCTGCTGGGCAAGGCCTCCGAGATGAGCGAGCGACTCAAAGAGAAGCTTAAAGCTGCCGAGCTGGCGGCCCGCACCGCTGGCGAGCAGCACAAGCAGATTGCCCAGCGTCATACCGAGGCACTGCAACTGCGCACCGCGCTCGATTCCAGCGCCTCGGCCAAGCGCCAGACCCTGACCGAATTCGAGCAGGAGCTAGGGGCCATGGGCCTGACGCTCTCTGACGATATGGAAGATAAGGCACGCGCCCACAAGAAAGAGATCGAAGAGCTGCTGATCCGCACCCGTTCCCGTCGCACCAGCGCCGAGGCTCAGTTGCAGGTGACCAAGCGTGAGATTGAATCTTTGGGTGGTCGTCTCACGCTCGAAGGCAAGGATTACTTCAGCGCCCGTAAATCCCTGGTGGGTCACAAGGCGAGCTGGTCGCGGGTGGTGCGGCTGGCGCGGGAGACCGACGTCGAGAAGCGTTTAAATAAGCGCGAGCTGGCTTACCTCGACAGCGACGAGCTGCGCTCCATGTCGGACAAGGCACTCGGCGCCCTGCGGGTGGCGGTGGCTCACGACGAGGCCCTGCGCGATGCGCTGCGTCTCTCCGAGGGCAACCGCAGCACCGAGCAGAAGGTCGCCTTCTATGTGCAGGTCTACCGTTACCTCAAAGATCGCATCCGCAACGACATCATCCGCTCCGATGATCCGGTTGAGGCCATCGAGGAGATGGAGATCGAGCTGGCCCGTCTGGCTGACGAGCTCAAGCAGCGGGAAACCCATCTGTCGCTCTCCTCCCACGAGGTGGCGGCCAAGATCACCAACATCATCCGCCGCGAGCAGAACCGCATCCGGGTGCTCAACCAGGGCTTGCAGAACATCGCCTTCGGTCTGGTGCGCGGGGTGCGCCTCAACGTCAATATCCGCGAGGCCCACACCCGTCTGCTGACGGCGCTGGCCGATCAGAGTGCCATGCACAACGATCTGTTCGCCGACAAGGAGCTCAGCTTCTCCGAGGCGATGGCCAAGCTGTTCCAGCGCCTGAACCCGCAAGTAGAGCAGGGGGATCGCAGCTATCAGGTGATGGGCGACGTGCTGCTCGACTATCGCAACTATCTGGAGCTGGAGATCGAGGTGCAGCGCGGGGCCGATGGCTGGCTGCGTGCCGAGAGCGGTGCGCTCTCCACCGGGGAGGCGATCGGTACCGGTCAGGCCATCCTCTTGATGGTGCTGATCAGCTGGGAGGAGGAGTCCCGCCGTCTGCGCGGCAAGGATATCGCCCCCTGCCGTCTGTTGTTCCTCGACGAAGCGGCTCGTCTGGATGGCAAATCCATCGCCACCCTGTTCGAGCTGTGCGAGCGGCAGGATATGCAGCTGCTGATCGCCGCGCCCGAGAACATCAGCCCCGAGAAGGGCACCACTTACAAGCTCATCCGTAAAGTGCAGGGCAAGCACGAGCACGTGCATGTGGTGGGTCTGCGTGGCTTTGGCTTTAGCGACGACAAGCTGATTGCCTGATCAATGTCTGGCCCATCCTGACATGGGATGACGGGTAAATAGATGAAAGGGAGGCATTTGCCTCCCTTTTTGCATGAAAGATATGGCAAAGTAGCCGCGCGGTCGCTGTTGCCTGGCAGCAAGGCGAGTAACATGGCGAGTGCGTTGGACCGATGGCAAGGCGAGAGAGCTTGCGAGCGAACTGGCAGCCAGCGTCACGGACCACATAGAAGAACAAAAAATAGAGCAGAGCAGAAATAAGAAGAGAGGAGAGGGAAAGGTGCAACATATTCAGAAAGGGCTGCTGTTATCTCTTTGCCTGTTGCTGGCGGCCTGTAGCAGCCGTTATGACCAGAGCCACGGCGGCAGCTGGCGCGGCTATAGCGAGACCGGCTATGCCAGCTATTATGCCGACCGCTATCACGGCAAAAAGACCGCCAGCGGCGAGCTCTATCGCAACAACCTCAATAGCGCCGCCCATATGGAATTGCCCTTTGGCTCAATGGTGCGGGTCACCAACCTCGCCAACGGCAAGAGTGTGGTGGTCAAGGTCAATGACCGCGGCGCTTTTAAAAACGGGCGAATTATTGATCTCTCCAAATCTGCCTTTAGCACCATCGGCAATATTCGCGAAGGGATTATCAAGGTAAAGGTTGAGGTACTGTGACTGCTTGCAAGGGCCATTAAAACGATATTGATGTTCAAGAGCGTATTCAGATTTCCCCTTTGCGTGAGGTGAAGGGATATGGAAAGATACTTTTAGTACACAATTGACAACCCACTGCTGTTATTACCTGCAGCAATATAGCAAAGAGGATGCGAGATGACAGTGGCACCGTTTAAATGGAATTGAGTGCCGATCGGCTGGATCGCGCCCGCTATGCTGAATTTCTTACCAACTACCTCGCCGCCGAAGGCAAGCAGCGCAACTATGTGCTTAACCTCATGGGGCTAAAAGCGCACAAAAATATCAAGTTTTTGCCTTAGGTTGCAGTGTATTCCTCTTTGTAGCTTTAATGAGTGGATTATGTAAAAGATAAACAAAAACATATAACATAATAATGGTGTAAATTATGGTATATACCATGGAGTCGAATCCATCTACACTAAATTTTAAAAATTAATTTTTGCCGACATCTGTATTCGGTGATACTATTTTTTATGTTATATCTAAATTGTATTTAATAGGAAACTAAATGAGTATTTTTGAACAAACACCCGTTTCCCGTAGACGCTATGGGTTGGCTGCATTCATTGGTGTTATAGCAGGTATTGTATCCGCGTTTGTTAAATGGGGTGCTGAGCATCCACTCCCACCACGCAGCCCAAGTGATATATTCAACGCAGCCTGCTCCAACGAATCATTGATTCGTGCCGCAGATCAGATTGATTGTTCTCGAAACTTCCTGAATCCACCATATGTTTTTCTACGTGACTGGTTGGGTATCGCAGATCCCAATGCTGCAGTCTACACCTTCGCAGGTCATGCCTTTAACTGGGTTGGTGTAACACATATTATTTTCTCGATTGTTTTTGCTGTCGGGTATTGTGTAGTTGCAGAGCGTTTTCCAAAAATTAAATTAATGCAAGGTTTGTTGGCTGGGGCTCTGGCTCAACTATTTGTGCATATGATTTCATTCCCGTTGATGGGTTTGACCCCACCGCTGGCAGCGTTACCTTGGTACGAACATGTATCCGAGATCGTCGGACATCTGGTTTGGTTCTGGTCGATTGAAATTATTCGTCGCGACTTGCGAAACAGGATCACCCACGAACCAGATCCTGAAATCCCACTACACTCAGCGCGCTGAGCATAGTTAAAGATTGATTCATTGCGGCTTTCGGGAGAAGGCCGCTTTGATTTCAAGAAAGCGATTCTAAATTTCGAAACCTATGTTTTATCAGGCAGCTATCATGATCTTGTTGCGTATCTCATCCAGCAAGCTCATTTCAAGTGATGCCTGAAGCCACAAGAACGTTCGGTTGTAGCCAGTCGAATGGGATATTCTTTACATAAAGCCGGGAAATCCCGGCTTTACTCTCAGTTTATTTATTGTGCCGCTCATAAAGCCGCTGTACCACATCCTGTAATCCCAGCCCTTCGTTTTGCAACAGCACGGTCAGGTGGTAGAGCAGATCGGCGGATTCGTTAATCAGCTCCTCCCGATCCTTGGCCATGGCGGCCAGCGCCACTTCTACGCCCTCTTCACCTACCTTCTGGGCGATGCGCTTGGTGCCTTTGCCGTAGAGGCTGGCGGTGTAGCTGGTGGCCGGATCGGCCCCTTTGCGGGCGGCCAGGATCTGTTCCAGCTCTGCCAGAAAACCGAGCGGCGGCAGCGGGTGACCATGGAAGCAGGAGGGAGTGCCCTTGTGGCAGGTGGGGCCGACGGGGTTGGCGGCAATCAGCAGGGAATCCTGATCGCAGTCGGTGCTGATGGCGACGAGGTTGAGCACATTGCCCGAGCTTTCACCCTTGGTCCAGAGCCGCTGTTTGCTACGGCTAAAGAAGGTGACCTGACCTGTGGTCTGGGTCTTTTCCAGCGCTTCGCGGGTCATAAAGCCCTGCATCAGCACCTCGCCACTGGCGGCGTGCTGGACGATGGCGGGGATCATTCCATCGCACTTGGCCCAGTCGAGCTGCTCGGCAAGGGGGCGCGCGCTGGCGGTTGTTTGTGTGTTATCAGAGAAGTTATTCACGGATGGCGACTCCTTCGGTTTTCAGCCAGCGTTTTAATTCGGGAATGGGGATAAGGCCCTTGTGGAACACAGAAGCGGCCAGCGCCCCGTCCACATCGGCGAGGGTAAAGGCATCGCGAAAGTGTGCCATGGCACCGGCGCCGCCGGAGGCAATCAGCGGCACCTTGCAGACGCTGCGCACCAGCTTGAGCTGGTCGAGATCATAACCCTGACGCATGCCGTCCTGATTCATCACGTTCAGCACGATTTCGCCCGCGCCGCGCTTTTGCACCTCCTGCACCCAGTCGAGGGTGTGCCAGGCGGTGGTGCGGGTGCGACTCTCGTCACCGGTAAACTGTTTGACCTGATAGTGGCCCGTTTCGGCGTCGAAGTAGGAGTCAATGCCCACCACCACGCACTGCACGCCAAAGCGCTCGGCCAGTCGGCTGATGAGGGTCGGGTCGGCCAGCGCCGGAGAGTTGATGGAGACCTTGTCGGCGCCAAATTCGAGGATCTGGCGGGCATCCTCCACGCTCTTGATGCCACCGGCGACGCAGAAGGGGATATCTATCACCTCCGCTACCCGGCTCACCCAGCTCTTGTCCACCACCCGCGCATCGCTGGAGGCGGTGATGTCATAGAACACCAGCTCGTCTGCCCCCTCTTCGGCGTAGCGGCGCGCCAGCTCGACAATGCCGCCCATCACCTCGTGGTTGCGAAACTGCACCCCTTTGACTACCACGCCATCTTTCACGTCGAGGCAGGGGATAATGCGTCTTGCCAGCATCAGTTGCCTCCTGTGGTATCGGCTGCGGGCATTTGCCAGCAGGCGATGGCGTCACCCACCGAGAACTTGCCCTCCAGCAGGGCGCGGCCAAGGATGATCCCCTTGACGCCGGAGCCCTTGAGCGCCTCGATATCCGCGATGCCGCCAATGCCGCCTGAGGCCTGAAAGGCGACGCTCGGGTAGCGGGCGCAGAGATCCCGATAGAGCGCGACGTTGGTGCCAGCCAGGGTGCCGTCACGGCTGATGTCGGTGCAGAGCACGTGCTTGAGACCGGCGGGGAGGAAGCGCTCGATCAGCGCTTCGATGGTCACGCCGCTGTTCTCCTGCCAGCCTGCCACCGCGATATGGCGATTGCCCTGCTCATCGATATTGACGTCCAGCGCCAGCACTATCTGCTCGGGGCCATATTTCTCCATCCAGCTCGCTACCAGATCCGGGGATTTGACGGCTGTGGAGCCGATCACCACCCGGCTGGCACCGGCGGCCAGCAGATCGGCCACATCCTGTTCGGTGCGCACGCCTCCGCCCACCTGCACCGGCGCTTCGGTGGCCGACAGCAGTTGGGTCAGCAGGGGCAGCTGGCGCGCCTTGGCATCCTTGGCACCGTCCAGATCCACCAGATGGAGCTGCACCGCCCCCTGGGAGACATATTCGTCGAAGCGGGCCTGCGGGCTGCTGCTGTATTCGGTCTTCTGCTCGTAGTCCCCCTGATAGAGACGAACTACCTGACCGTTGATGAGATCGATTGCAGGAATAATCATCTTGTTCAAACTCCAAGTCGTTGAATGGGTTATTGCCTGTATCTCATCATCGCCCTGATAGAGGCGAGCAAGCCTCATGACCATTGATAAGGTCAATTGCGGGAATGATCATTCATAGCTCCAGAAAATTTTGCAGCAAACGGGCACCGGCTGCGCCTGAGCGCTCCGGGTGGAATTGGGCGCCAAAGAAGTTGTCACGGGCGACAATCGCGGTAAAAGGCTTGCCGTAGTCGCAGGTCGCCAGCGTCGCGTCGGTCACTTCCAGCGCATAGGAGTGAACGAAGTAGAAGTAGCTGCCGCTCGGGATCCCTTTGAGCAGAGGATGGGTCTCGTCATGCTCAATCTGGTTCCAGCCCATATGGGGCAGGCGCAGATTACCGACCTCCATCAGCCGGATCTTGCCCGGCACTATGCCAAGGCAGTCGATAAGCGTATCTGGCGAACCCTGCGTGCCCATGCTCTCTTCGGAGGACTCCGCCAGCATCTGCATGCCGAGGCAAAAGCCCAGCAGCGGCTGCTTGGCGGCGCGAATAAGGGGCACCAGCCCCCGTTCGTTGAGGTTCTTCATGGCGGCCACCGCAGTGCCGACACCGGGCAGGATCAGCTTGTCCGCTTGCTCGATATCAGCCGCTTGGCTGGAGACCAGCGGCTGCACGCCGAGGCGCTCGAACGCCATTCTGACCGAGGCCAGATTGGCGCAGCCGGTATCGATGATGACCAGCTTTTGCTTGCTCACCTCCATCACAGCACTCCCTTGCTGGAGGGAAGCTCGCTCCCTTCCACCCGAATGGCCTGACGCAGGGCGCGGCCAAAGCCTTTGAACAGCGCCTCCACCTGATGGTGGGTGTTGCCGCTGCCCACCTTCATCTGCAAGGTGATGGCCATGGCATCGGAGAGGGAGCGGAAGAAGTGGGGCACCATCTCGGTGGCCATCTCGCCCACGTTGTCGCGGCCAAAACCGCTCGGGCAGTCAAACACGAAGTAGGGGCGACCGCTGAGATCCAGCGCTGTGCTTACCTCCTGCTCGGTCAGCGGACGCGCATCGATCACTGCCTGCACCTCATCCATCGCCAGTACGAAGCCGAATCGGCCGATGCCGCGCTTGTTGCCAAGGGCCTGACGCAGCGCTTGACCCAGCGCCAGTCCGACGTCTTCCACAGTGTGGTGATCGTCGATATGCAGATCGCCGCTGACGTTCAGCTTGAGCTGGAAACCGGCGTGGGTGGCAATCTGATCCAGCATGTGATCAAAGAAGCCGATGCCGGTGGCGATCTGGTTGCCGCTGCTCTTGTTGGTGGCAGAAGGGTCGAGATCCACTGCTACCTGAATGTGGGTCTCTTTGGTGTTGCGCTCCACCGAGGCTACGCGGCCCTTATTTGGACTGAGAACAGTGAGCAGCTGATCACGGATAGCGAGCCAGTCGTGATCCTGCGGGTGGTAGCGGATACCGCCAATGCCCATGTTCTCGGCAAGTTGCAGATCGGTCTGGCGATCGCCAATCACGAAGGAGTTGGCAAAGTCGATGCGACCGGAGGCGAGATACTCCTTCACCAGCCCGAGGTGGGGCTTGCGGCAGCTGCAGCCGTCGGTGGGGAAGTGCGGGCAGATCAGCACCTGCTCCCACTTCACCCCTTGCGATTCAAACAGGTGCATCATCAGGTCGTGGGGTGGCTGGAAGTTCTCCAGCGGCAGGCTGGCGGTGCCCAGCCCATCCTGATTGGTCACCATCACCAGCACGTAACCGGCGGCCTGCAACTCGCGCAGCACCGGAATGACCATGGGCTCGAAGCGCAGCTTGGCGAGGCTATCCACCTGCTTGTCGGTCACCGGCTCTTCTATCAAAGTGCCGTCGCGGTCGATAAACAAAAACGGGGTCTTCATCGCTACATCCTTGTCTTACAAAGTGGGAGAGGGCAGATCACGCAATACCGCCAGCACGGCATCCATCTCGCCCTGATAGCCAATGGTGACGCGAATGCTGTTATCAAGGCCGGGTTTGCTGGAGAAATCGCGCAAGATGATGCCAGCGGCCTTCATGGCGGCAAAGACGGCGGCGCCATCCACAAAGCGCACCAGCACGAAGTTGCCTTTGTCCTCGAACACCGCTTTGACGCAGGCAAGCTTGGCCAGCTCTGCCTTGAAGGCGGCTTTTTGCTTGTTGAGCTCCATCACTCGCTCCTGCATCAGTTCCAGTCCCATGGGGGAGAGGGCCTGCGCCGCGATCTGGGCGATGGGCTCGGGGATGGGATAGGGGGCGATCACCTTGGCCAGCATGGCGATCACCTCGGGATGGCCTAAGGTAAAGCCGCAGCGGATCCCCGCCAGCGCAAAGGCTTTGGAGAGGGTGCGGGTCACCACCAGATTGGGGAAGCGGGCCAGCAGGTCCACCACGGACGCCTCGGGGCAGAATTCGATATAGGCCTCGTCCACCACCACGATGGCGCGATCCCGCGCCTTCTCCAGCAGGGCAATCAGGCCATCGCGACCCACCAGATCCCCGGTGGGGTTGTTGGGGGAGCAGAGGAACACCAGCTTCACGTCGCCGAGGCGATCGGCGATAGCGGGCCAGTCAGGCTGGCGGCTGGCGGTCAGCGGCTGCTCGACGATGCCGACGCCGCAGGTCTCGGCGCTGATGGCGTACATGCCGTAAGTGGGCGGGCAGATGAGGATCTGATCTTCACCCGCTTCGCAGAAGGTGCGGATTAGCAGCTCGATGGCCTCGTCGGCGCCGCGACTGACCAGCACCTGATCGGGGTTGACCCCGGCGTAAGCTGCATAGCCGTTCACTACCTCGGCCGGCTGGCACTCGGGGTAACGATTGAGACGGCTCCCCTCGATGGTGAAGGGATAGGCCTGCGGCGCTTCGTTGGCGTTGAGCCAGACGTGGCCCTTGCCGCCGATGCGGCGAGCGGATTGATAAGGGGTAAGGGCCCGCACCACGCGGCGCGCCAGATTGGCAATGCTCATGACAAATCCTTCTGCTGTGCTGTTTGTTGGGGCGCGGCGGCCAGGGCGTTCAATCTGAGGGTGACGGCATTTTTGTGGCCATCGAGCCCCTCGGCCTGGGCGATGCGCTGGACGATGGGGCCGAGCCCCTGAATGCCTTCGGCGCTCAACTCCTGCACCGTGTAGCGGCGCTGATAATCGGCGAGGCCAAGGCTGGAGCAGGTACGGGCATAGCCATAGGTGGGCAATGTGTGGTTGGTGCCGCTGGCGTAATCGCCGACCGACTCGGGGGTCCATGCCCCGAGGAAGATGGAACCGGCGTTCTCGAGTTTATCCAGCAGATCGCGGGGTGCTCGGGTCTGCACAATCAGGTGCTCCGGCGCATAGGCGTTGGAGATGGCGCAGGCTTCTGTCAGATCGTCACAGAGGATCACCAGACTGCTGCCGAGCGCCTGCGCGGCGATATCGCGGCGGCTCAGCTTGGCCAACTGGCTTTTGATTTCCCCTGCGATGGCATCGGCCAGCAGGGGTGAGGTGGTCACCAGCACTACCTGACTGTCGGGGCCGTGCTCGGCCTGAGAGAGCAGGTCTGCCGCCACGAAGGCAGGGTTGGCGCTCTCGTCGGCAATCACCAGCACCTCGGAGGGGCCAGCGGGCATATCGATGGCGGCGCCACGCCAATCCGTAGAGACTTGCCCCTTGGCTTCGGTAACAAAGGCGTTGCCCGGGCCAAAGATCTTGTCCACCTTGGGGATCGTTTGCGTGCCGTAAGCCATGGCGGCGATAGCCTGCGCACCGCCGATGGCGAACACCTTCTCGACGCCGCAGGCGCGGGCTGCAAACAGGATCTCGTCGCTGGCGGGGGACGGGGTGCAGAGCACCACTTCACGGCAACCGGCGATAGCAGCCGGAATGGCCAGCATCATCACGGTGGAGGGGAGCGGCGCGCTGCCCCCCGGTACATAGAGGCCAACCCGGCTGATGGGCTGTGTGCGCAGCTCGCACACCACGCCGGGCTGGGTTTCCACTCGCACCACAGGCTGCGCTTGCGCGGCGTGGAAGGTGCGAATGTTGGCAATGGCTGCTTCGATGGCGCTTTTTATGTCGTCATCCAGCCGCGCGCAGGCGGCCTCAATCTCGGCTTCGCTGACGCGCAACTGCTCACGGGGCGCGCGCTCGAAGCGCAGGCTCAGCTCGCGCAGGGCCTCATCGCCCCGGCTGCGCACTGCTGCGATGATCTCTTTGACCACGGCGCCGATATCGGCCTCGTCATTGAGGGCGGGGCGGGTCAGTACGTCGGTCTGCTGGGCAGGAGAGAGGGTCTTCCAGATCAGGGTCTGCATGATGTCCCTTCCTTATTCCATCATTTTTTCGATGGGCAGCACCAGAATGGAGCTGGCGCCGAGGGCCTTGAGCTGCTCCATGGTCTCCCAGAACAGGGTCTCGCTGGAGACGACGTGCAACGCCACCTGATTGGTGTCACCGGCCAGCTGCATGATGGTGGGGCGCTCGGCTCCCGGCAGCAGATCAGTGATGGCATCGAGCTTGTCTTTGGGGGCGTGCAGCATGATGTACTTGCTCTCGCGCGCCTGCTGCATCCCCTGAATGCGGGGCAGCAGTTTGTCGATGAGTTTTTGTTTGGCATCGGACAAGGGGTTGGGAGCCTGAACCAGCACCGCCTTGGAGCGGTAGATCACCTCTACCTCTTTGAGGCCATTGGCTTCCAGGGTCGCGCCGGTGGAGACCAGATCGCAGATGGCATCAGCCAGGCCCGCACGGGGTGCCACTTCAACCGAGCCGCCCAGCATCACGCTCTTGAAGCCAAGACCCTTTTCATCAAAGAAGCGCTTGAGCAGCCCGGGGTAGGAGGTAGCGATGCGCTTGCCTGCCAGACTTTGTGGCCCTGTGTAGGCCACATCTTCCGGCACTGCCAGCGAGAGGCGGCAGCCGCCGAAATCGAGCTGCTTGAGGGTTTTGACCTGTGCAGGCAATCCTTGGGACGCGCGAATAAGCTGTGCCTCTTCCAGCACGTTCTCGCCGATGATGCCAAGGTCGACCACCCCTTCCATCACCAGACCCGGGATATCGTCATCGCGCACCCGCAGGATATCGATGGGCATGTTCTCGACATGGGCGATAAGGCGCTGCTCGCGCAGGTTGATCTTGAGGCCGCAGCTCTTGAACAGGGCTTGGGAATCCTGGCTCAGACGACCGGACTTTTGCATGGCGATACGCAGACGTTGTGTTTCCATTTGCTCTATTTCCTTCTAGTCAAAAACGAAAAAACCCTCGGAAGTGTGTGCTTCCGAGGGTTTATGAATCTTGCGGTCCTTTTGGAAGTCACCAGTTAAGTGTCTTCCAGCAGTCAACCTCCTGAAAGACTAGTCGGGATGATGATGGTGGTGATGAGTCTTCAGGGTGGTGAACTTCATGTAATCAATCCTTTACAAAATAAGATGTCGTAATTGACGCCTGATTTAAACTACCTGCCTTGACAGAAAATGCAACCCGAAATTGTGATTTGATCGATTAAAGTGGAGAAAACGGTTTTCTGGTCGATAACTAGACAATAACCCCTGCACGGAGTCGCCATCATGCCCAGCCAGGACCTGTTGTTCCCCATTTTGCCCCGGGCTCCCGCCGCGCCCGGCAGCGAAGAGATCAAGCGGGAAGTGAATCAGATCAGCAAAAAGCATCAGCTGCGCAAGACCAGCACTGACAACAGTGACTCCCAGCAGCGCCAGCAGGCGTATAACACCCCCACCAAGCGTGATCAGCCCAAGGTGGAAGAGGACGATCACAAACCGGATCCCGAGCACCAGATCGATCTGTTCGTCTAAGCAGATTATCTGTCCCGCTTTTGCCGTGCTTTTGGCATAATGACCGCTTTTGCTGCGGGACGCCCTTTTGACCATCCAGACCCTGTTCAAGCCAGATGGCCCTCTGGCCAGCCATATCGACGGTTTCAAAGCCCGCGCTCCCCAACTGGAGATGGCCGAAGCGGTCGCGCGCGCCATCAAAAGTGGTGGCCGTCTGCTGGTGGAGGCGGGGACCGGTACCGGCAAGACCTACGCCTATCTGGTCCCTGCGCTGGAGTCCGGCAAGCGGGTAGTGATCAGCACCGGCTCCAAGAACTTGCAGGAGCAGCTCTTCTATCGGGATCTACCGACCATCACAGGTGCGCTCTCCTACACCCCGCCAGTGGCCCTGCTCAAGGGGCGCAGCAACTATCTCTGCATCGAGCGGATGAACCGGCTCTTGAGCGAATCCCATCTGCAAAAGCCTGAAATCCTCAACGATCTGGTGAAGGTCAAATCCTGGTCCACCGCTACCGATAACGGCGATGTGGGGGATATTCCGGGATTGCAGGAGAACGCCGAGATCCTCGCCCACGTCACCAGCACCAACGACAATTGTCTCGGTCGCGACTGCCCCTATTACGACGACTGCCATCTGGTGGTGGCCCGGCGCCGCGCCATGGATGCCCAGGTGGTGGTGATCAATCATCACCTCTTTTTCGCCGATATGGCGGTGAAAGACACCGGATTTGGTGAGTTGGTGCCCCAAGCGCAAGTCTATGTCTTTGACGAGGCGCACCAGCTGGCGGAGATCGCCACCAACTACTTCGGCAAGTCGGTGGGCAGTCGCACCATTCAGGATCTGGCGCAGGATATCCAGCTGGCCTATCGGGCCGAGGCCCACGACATGGCCCAGCTCGGCAAGGCGGCGGACCGGCTCTCCATCGCCAGTCAGGATCTGCGTCTGGCCTTCGGGGTGGATGGCGGTCGCGGCAATACCCGCGACATGCTGCGCCAATCGCTTTGGGGGCAGGCGTTGGCCCGTCTTAACGATGCCATCGGGCTCTGCTACGAGGTGCTCAAGCTGGCGCTCGGCCGTGGTGAGCAGCTGGATCACGCCTTCGAGCGGATCTGCGAGCTGCGCACCCGCCTTGGAGAAGTGCTGGCGGTCAACCAGACTGGCTTCTCCTACTGGTATGACTGCTCACGGCTGCATTTTTCCCTCAATTTGACGCCGCTCTCGGTGGCCGAGCGATTCAGTGCCGAGGTGCAAAAACCGGAGGTGGCCTGGGTCTTTACCTCCGCCACCCTGACGGTGGATATGCGTTTCGATCATTTTAAAGCCGAGCTGGGGCTGGCGGGCAGCGCCGAGCTGATCCTCGACAGTCCGTTCGACTATGCCGAGCAGGCGCGGCTCTGTGTGCCCCGCTATCTGCCGGAGCCCAACGCCTTTGGTCGCGGCGAGCAGTTGGCTAATCTGATGATCCCGCTCATCAACAAGACGCCGGGTGGCTGTTTCTTTCTCTGTACCAGTCATCAGGTGATGCGTCAGGTGGCCGAGGTGCTGCGCCGGGAGATTGGCCGCACCGTGCTGCTGCAAGGAGAGGACAACAAGCAGCGGCTGCTCAAGGAGTTTGTCGAAAATGGCCGCGCCGTGCTGGTGGCGACCAGCAGCTTCTGGGAGGGGATCGACGTGCGAGGGGCGGCGTTGTCGTGTGTTATCATCGACAAGCTGCCGTTTGCCAGCCCCGATGATCCGCTGCTCAAGGCGCGGGTCGATGATTGCAAGCTCAAGGGCGGCGATCCCTTCGCCGAGTTACAACTGCCCAAGGCGGTGATTGCCCTCAAACAGGGGGTGGGGCGGCTTATTCGTGATCGCAGTGATCACGGGGTGCTGGTGATCTGTGATCCACGAATGGTCAACAAACCTTACGGCGCCACCTTTATCAAGAGCCTGCCCGCCATCCCTCGTACCCGGGAGTTGGGGACGCTGGGGAGCTTTTTCGATCGCGGTGAATAAGTTTGCCGCCCGATAACAGATTTGAACAACGGGTGAGCATATCTCGCTTGCCGGTTATGTAATTGACTGATTTTATAGAGATTGGAAAGCATGAACGAGTTGAAGATCCTGGCCGTAGATACCGCCACCGAAGCCTGCTCCGCCGCCTTGTTGGTGGGTGACACGCTGTTTTCTCGCTGGGAGGAGGCGCCACGGGATCACACCCGAAAAATTCTGCCGATGGTTCAGGCTGTGTTAGAGGATGCAGGGATAACCTTGAGTGACCTTGATGCCATCGCGTTTGGCCGTGGCCCGGGCTCCTTTACCGGCGTGCGGATCGGCATCAGCGTGGCGCAGGGGCTGGCGTTCGGGGTGGGTGTGCCGTTGATTGGCATCTCGACCCTGGCCGCTATGGCGCAAGGTGCCTATCGACTGGATGGCGCTGAACAGGTGCTGACCGCCATCGATGCACGGATGAACGAGGTCTATTTTGGCCGCTATGAGCTGATCGATGGTCGCATGCAACTGGTGGGTGACGAGGTGGTGAGCGATCCCGCGGCACTGGTTGACGCCCGTGGCAAGCAGGCGGGCCCTGTGACCTGCGTCGGCACCGGTTTTGAAACCTATGGCGAGACCTTGAGTGCTCTTGCCGATGAGCTGGCGGTGAGTCAGGTGCGTTTCCCGGCAGCAGAAGACATGCTGCCGCTGGCCCGCGCCGCCTGGCTGGCGGGGGAGGCGGTGCCGGTGGAGCAGGCTACGCCGGTCTATTTACGTGACAAGGTGACCTGGAAAAAACTACCGGGTCGCGAATAAGGGCAAGAGGCATGTCGCTCTTGCCGCTCATCAGCTGCAACACCAGCGGATGGCCCGACGGGCCATGCTGGCAACAGGAGAGTGACATGATGCGTAATATCAGGAGCGACATGATGACACGCGGGATGATAGTAGGGGCGCTGGCCCTGCTGCTCGGGGCCTGCAGCTCGGTCCCCAAGGAGTTGGCCTATGAGCCAGAAAACCAGTTGGTGGCCTATCAACCTGCCCTTGGCGGGATGGAGGGCAAACCGGCCCGCTGGAGCGGCGTTATCTCGGCGGTGCACAATTTAGCGGAAAAGAGCGTCATCGAAATGGTCTATCTGCCGCTCAAAGCCAATGGCGTACCGGAGCAGACCGAGCAGAGCCCGGGTCGATTTTTCGCTGTTATGAAGGGGTTTGTCGATCCGACCCTCTATGCCAAGGGGCGCAGCCTGACGGTGCTCGGCACCATAGGCCAGCCGGTGGATGGTCAGATTGGCCAGCACAAGTATCGCTTCTCGGTGATTGATGCCACCTCCAGCAAGCTGTGGCCGCCAGTCAAAGAGGTGGAGGTGCGCTATATGGCCCCCTACTTCTACGACCCCTTCTATGATCCCTTCTGGCCGAGACGGCCGTTGCGTCGCTAAGGCTGGCCATGATCAACCCCATGATGAACACTCTGCACGAGCGTCTGCTCACCCTGGCAGACGGGCGGCAGGTGGCCCTGCTTGAAAATCAGCCCGCAGATCAGGATCAGCCGGGCAAACCCCTGCTGATTGCCCTGCATGGCTGGCTCGATAACAGTGCCAGCTTCTTGCCGCTGGCGCCGTATCTCGGTGATTTTCATCTCATCTGTGTCGATCTGCCGGGTCACGGTCACTCCGATCACAAAGCTACCCCCTATGTCTTTGTCGACTGGTTGGACGATCTCTACCAGATCGTGCAGGCGGCAGGCTGGTCGCGTTTCACTCTGCTCGGCCACTCCCTCGGGGCGCTGATCGCCTCGGCCTATGCCGGAGTATTTCCCGAGCAGGTGGATCGGCTGATCATGCTGGAGGGGTTGGGCCCGCTCAGCCAGCCCGATGAGGAGGTGCCTGCCCAGCTGCGACGAGCGATTTTAAACCGCAGTCGCACCCGGGAGCGCAGTGCCAACGGCTTTGCCTCCATCGATGAAGCAGTGGCCGCCCGCTGCAAAGTGGCGGATATCACGCCGCAGGCGGCGCGCCTGATCTGTGAACGACAGCTTGAAAAGCGGGCAGGGCGCTGGCACTGGCGCAGCGATCCCCGTTTGCGGGATCTTTCGCCCCTAAGAATGAGCGAAGGGCAGGCCCGAGCACTGATGGCGGCTATTTGTTGTCCGGTGCTGTTGATCCAGGGGGAACAGGGCTTTGCTGCGCTGGAAAGCCAATGGCAAGTCCGTCAGGATGCCTTCCAGCAGATCGAGCGGGTCATATTGGGTGGAAACCACCATTTTCATATGGAAAATTCGGCTGATACGGCCGTTTGTATCGTAAAGTTTTGTCAAGTTCGGTAGAATCACCGGCTTTCAATAATTCCAAGTTTGTCATCCCCCTCACATTTTTTCATTGTTAATTCGCTGTTAATCAATGTTGCGCTGTGTAAGTATGGGCGCATTAGAGTATCAGCTTAAAACGACCGATTTAAATGGATGTGAACAGGGACGGAGGCAACACAGTGAGTGCACAGGTGCTAGTTATGCAGGAGAAGTCCGTGGAAAAAGTCTGGCTGAAGCGTTATCCAAAAGGGGTTCCCGCCGAGATTAATCCAGACCAATACAGCTCCCTGGTCGAGATGTTCGAATCCTCGGTGACCCAGTTTGCCGACCAGCCAGCCTTCGTCAACATGGGACAGACCATCACCTACCGCCGACTGGAAGAGCAGTCCCGCGCCTTTGCTGCCTATCTGCAAAACGAGCTGAAGCTGGAGAAGGGTGATCGGGTGGCGGTGATGATGCCGAACCTGCTGCAATATCCCATCGCTGTGTTCGGCATCCTGCGCGCCGGCATGATAGTGGTCAACGTCAACCCGCTCTATACCCCGCGCGAGCTGGAGCATCAGCTCAAAGACTCTGGCGCCAAGGCCATCGTTATCGTCTCCAACTTTGCCCATACCCTGGAAAAAGTGGTTTATGACACCCCGATCAAGCATGTCATCCTGACCCGGATGGGGGACAACCTGGGGCTGGCCAAGGGCACCCTGGTCAACTTCGTGGTCAAGTATGTCAAGAAGCTGGTGCCGAAATACAATCTGCCCCACGCCACCACCATGCGTCAGGCGCTCACCAAGGGGCGTTTCCTGCAGTACATCAAGCCAGAGATCACCAACGACGATCTCGCCTTCCTGCAGTACACCGGTGGCACCACCGGCCTCTCCAAAGGGGCCATGCTGACCCATCGCAACATGATTGCCAACGTCGAGCAGTGCCTCGGCGTCTATGGCCCCATGCTGGAGCGCGGCAAGGAGTTCGTGGTAACGGCGCTGCCGCTCTATCACGTCTTTGCCCTTACCGTGAACTGCCTGCTCTTTATGCGAGTCGGCGGCTACAACTTGCTGATCAGCAACCCGCGCGACATCCCGGGCTTTGTCAAAGAGATCAAGAAGTACCCCTTCACCTGCATTACCGGTGTCAACACCCTGTTCAATGCGCTGGTCAACAACGAAGAGTTTCAAGGCATCTCCTTTGACAAGCTCAAGCTGACCATCGGCGGTGGCATGGCGGTGCAACGTGCGGTAGCCGAAAAGTGGAAGACGCTGACCCATACCCCGTTGCTGGAAGGCTACGGCCTGACCGAGTGCTCGCCACTGGTGAGCGTTTGCCCCTACGATCTGACCGACTATAACGGCTCTATCGGTTTGCCGGTCTGCTCCACCGAGATCCGTCTGGTGGATGACAACGGTCAGGTGATCCACGCCCTCGGCACTCCCGGCGAGATGCAGGTTCGCGGCCCGCAGGTGATGACCGGCTACTGGCAGCGCCCCGAGGCGACCGCCGAAGTGATGCAGGATGGCTGGCTCTGTACCGGTGATATCGCCGTGTGCGACGAGCAGGGCTTCTTCAAGATCGTTGACCGCAAGAAGGACATGATCCTGGTCTCCGGTTTCAACGTCTATCCGAACGAGATTGAAGATGTGGTGGCGTTGCACCCGAAAGTGCTGGAAGTGGCCGCCGTCGGCGTGCCGCACCCGGTTTCTGGCGAGCTGGTGAAGATCTTTGTGGTCAAGAAAGATGCAACATTGCAGGAAGACGAGATTATTGCCCACTGCCGCAAACATCTGACTGCCTATAAGGTGCCGAAACTGGTAGAATTTCGCGACGAACTTCCCAAGACCAATGTGGGCAAGATCCTGCGCCGCGTACTGCGCGACGAGGAGATTGCCAAGCAATAACCGGACTGCGGCTGCAGAACCCTCTGCAAACCAGTACTGTCGTTATGCAAAACCGTGGGTCATCCCACGGTTTTTTCTTTTTGGCCCTGATCAACCGCGCAGGCACAGATGCAATATCAACTTATCACTCAGCAAGCCGAACTTGAGCACTATCTCGCTTCTCTGGCCGACGTTCCCCTGGCTATCGATACTGAATTCGTTCGCACCCGCACTTACTATCCCCAGCTTGGCCTGTTCCAGATCTATGACGGCGAGCATCTGGCGCTGCTGGATCCGCTGACGCTGGATCTCTCCGATCTCTGGCAGCGACTGGGCAGGGAAGGGCAGATCGCCATCCTGCACGCCTCTGGCGAAGATCTGGAGCTGATTCAGCATCAGGCGGGCCACCTGCCCAACCAGATGCACGATACCCAGTTGGCTACCGCATTTCTCGGTTACGGCGTGTCGGTCGGTTTTGGTGCGCTGGTTAACGAATTTCTCGGGGTCGAGCTGGAAAAAGATCAGGCGCGTACCGACTGGTTGGCCCGTCCGCTCACCGAACGTCAGCTGGAATATGCGGCGGCAGATGTGTTCTACCTGATGCCGCTCTACGAGAAGGTGATGGCCAAGCTGCGCGAAAGCGGCAAGTTTGCCTGGTTCGAGCAGGAGTGCCAGAACCACTCCGCCCGCAAGACCCAGGGTAGCGATCCCCGTCAGGCTTATCTTGAAATCGTCAACGCCTGGCAGCTGGGGCGCCGCGAGCTTGCCATCCTGCGCGAGTTGGCCACCTGGCGCCAGCAAGAGGCGGTACGCCGTGATCTGGCTCTCAACTTCGTGGTCAAAGAGCTGCACCTGTTCAAGGTGGCGGAGCGTCGTCCGACCTCCATGCGGGATCTCAACGAGTTGGGGCTGGCCCCCATCGAGATCAAGATCCACGGCAAGCGGATGCTCGATATCGTCGCCCGCGCCCAGCAGAGCGATCCTGACAGCTGGCCCGAGCCGATCCGCCGGCTGGTGGACTTCCCCCAGTACAAGGCCGAGCTCAAGCGCATCAAGGCCATGGTGGAAGAGAAGGCCAAGGCCAGCAACATTCCGCCCGAGCTGATTGCCAGCAAGAAGATCATTCACCAGTACTTCACCTGGAGCTGGCGGATGAACGACGAAGAGCGGGCTCGCAGCGACAAGCCGATGCTGCTGCAAGGGTGGCGTCATGAGCTGGTAGGTCACCTGCTGGCACAATAAGCGCCGATGAGGCAATTTGACCCTGTTACCGGGGTTCGTATTCAGATCATGGTCAGCCAGATCAACAGCCCAGCAAGCTAAGTTTGCTGGGCTGTTTCTTTTTTAAATCCGCAGAAGAGAGGGGTTAACTCGATATCGGCAAGCACGCCCATATCGCGATATAGCACCCATAGGGAAACCACTTATTGTAGTGGGTGAATTGGGCGCAGATGCTGGCTCACCATTCGCCACCTGTTTATATGCCAACAAACTAAATAGCTGTTCCGAATAGTAGATCACCGGAGGAAGGGAACTCAGTCCAGTTTGTGCGATCTCATTAGTCGCCAAACAAAACAAGCCACACCCAAAGGACTGAGTTGATGCCTATCCTACCACCCCTGCCACGGTCACAACGCCGCCGCATTCACAAAATCATCCATGCCACGCGTGATAAAGGACATGCTCGTCGCTTGATGGCCATCTTGCTGTTACATGAAGGACGTACGGTCACCGAGGTTCATCACCTTACCGGCGCTGCGCGCTCGACCATCGGCCGTTGGCTTCGGTGGTATCGAGATGAAGGCATAGATGCGCTAGAAGCCTTACCGGCTGGCCGTGCCCCAGTCTTACCTGTCGCCAAGATTGTCACCTTACTGGTGCTGCTCATGCAGTTTTCTCCGCAAGATTTTGGTTATCAGCGCAGCCGCTGGTGTACCGAACTATTGGCTATCTGTCACCGCCGATGTAAAAATGACCCACTAACGCCGGAGTAAAGTTGACCCACCTGGGCCAAGATCGTGGCTTTTGAGCCACGCCCATGTTGACCCAGGAGTTATCAGTGGAAATCAGAGTGTTGGCCCGTCAGGGCATGAGCATCCGGGCTATCGCCCAGCAATTGCGGGTGTCCCGTAACACGGTTCGCAAGTATCTGCGCAACCCGGGCCTGCCAATCTATCCCAGCCGAGCAGCCCGACCAACCAAGCTCGATCCTTTTAAACCCTATCTGCAAGCGCGTATCCAGGCAGCGAAGCCACACTGGATCCCGGCGACGGTTCTGCTCAGGGAACTGCGAGAGCATGGTTACACTGGCGGGCTCTCCCAGCTCAAGACCTGGTTATCGCCTCTGCGCCATGACGCCTCTGGCACCATCGTCCGTTTTGAAACGGCCCCCGGTAAACAGATGCAGGTCGATTTCACCATTATCCGCCGCGGCAATCGGCCTCTAAAGGCCTTTGTTGCTACCCTGGGATTTAGCCGCGCCAGCTATGTCCGTTTCTTCGATCACGAACGTAATGATGCCTGGTTGACCGGACTGCGTGAGGCTTGTCATTTCTTCGGTGGGGTCCCGCAGGAGGTGCTATTTGATAATGCCAGCACCATCATCCGCGAACGGGATGCTTACGGTGAAGGTGACCATCGTTGGCACCCGGCCCTGCTCGCCTTGGCCGAAGAGTTCGGTTTTCGCCCCCGCGTCTGCCGTCCCTACCGGGCCCAGACCAAAGGCAAGGTCGAGCGCTTCAACGGCTACCTCAAACGCAGTTTTGTCACACCACTGGCAGCCACCCTCAAGCAGGCAGGACTGGCGCTAGATGTGTCAACCGCCAATGCCCATATCGGCCCCTGGTTGGAAGACATCGCCAACCAGCGTAGCCATGGTACTACCGGTGAAGTCCCGGCTATCCGATTGCAACAAGAGCTGCCTCATTTTCTACCCCTGCCACAGACGCTACCCGTTAGTCCCGGCACCACGGCCACTGCGCGCCCCATGCCGCTGGAGAGCTTGCAGCATCCGCTATCGGTATACCAAGACCTGCTGGAGGTGAACGTATGAACTTGCAGCATGAACGCCTGATGGCCCTGAGTCAGGCGCTGCGCTTGGAAGGGATTGCTGCCCAGTGGTCAGCACTAGCTCAGAAGGCGGCCAACGAGGAGGCGAGCTTCGCCGATTATCTGGAGTGGTTGCTGCACGCAGAGCAGACCTTGAGGACCGAGCGCACCCGCCAGACCTTGCTCAAACTGGCCACTTTACCCGTGGTCAAAACGCTGGAGCAGTACGACTTCGGCTTTGCCAGTGGCGCACCTCGCAGCCAGTTGCAGGAGTTGGCCAGTCTGGCCTTTATCGAGCGGAGCGAAAACATAGTGCTGCTGGGCCCAAGCGGAGTGGGCAAGACGCATCTTGCCATCGCACTGGCCTATCGGGCTCTGATGGCTGGCATCAAGACCAGATTTATCAGCGCAGCAGACCTGATGTTGCAGCTTCAAGCAGCTCAACGACAGGAGCGGCTTAATGCCTACTTCAGCCGTGTCGTGATGGGGCCGCGTTTACTGGTGATCGATGAGATAGGCTACTTGCCGTTTGGGCGTGAGGAAGCAAACCTGTTTTTCAATGTGATCGCCAAACGTTATGAGAAAGGGAGCCTGATCTTGACGAGCAATCTGCCCTTTAGCCAGTGGGCCAGCACCTTTGCCGATGATCAGACACTGACGGCAGCTATGCTCGATAGACTGTTACATCATGCACACATCGTTCAGATCAGCGGTGAAAGCTATCGTTTGAAAGAGAAACGCAAAGCGGGGGCCACACCCAAAACCAATTAACCCCATGTCCGGGTGGATCACTTTTCAATCGGCGAAATTAGCCAGAGTGGATCAGTTTTCGGTCGGCGTTGACAGCTATCAAAATCAATCGGTTAACAGGGCTCAATGTGGCCGCCTCCACACTTCGTCGATGGTTACCTCGTATGGGGATTGTCTGGCGCAGGCCCGTGCCGACCTTGCGGATAAAAGACCCGGCCTATCAGGAGAAAATGGCGAATATCGACGCCGCGCTGGCCCGTTGTGATGCCGATAATCCGGTGTTTTATGAGGATGAAGTCGATATAGACCTCAATCCAAAATTAGGGGCCGACTGGATGTTTAAAGCGCAGCAAAAGCGTGTTGTCACACCAGGGCAGAATGCCAAGCATTACCTGGCAGGCGTTCTCCATGCAGGCAACGGAAGAGTGCTTTACGTCAGCGGGATAAAGAAAAACTCATCGCTGTTTATCGCCATGCTGGAAAAGCTGCGCCACCACTACCGACGAGCCAAAACCATCACGCTGATCCTCGATAACTACATCATTCACAAAAGCAAACAGACCGAGCGATGGTTGAAGAAGAACCCCAAGTTCTGCCTGGTATTCCAGCCTGTTTACAGCCCTTGGGTCAATCACATCGAACGGCTGTGGCACAAGTTACATGAAACCATCACGCGCAATCATCAATGCAGAGGGATGGCCAACCTGCTGGCTCGAGTGAAACACTTCATGGATACCGTGTCTCCTTTCCCCGGGAATGGCTATGGCACAGCGAAGGTGTAGCACTATTAGGATCAGTTATTTAGATGTTGAACACAACACATAAAGTTAAGCATCGAGTTCTCTATCGAAAGATCTTTGCGCTTTGATCAAACCGGTTGAGCAAAGGCTAAAAGGGCCGTCAGGACTAGCAGGGTGGTACTAAAAGAGAGCGCCAAGATGAGCGTGTGATAGGCAATAAAAAAAGCCACACCGGATGGTGTGGCTTTTGGCAAATCAGGTAACCCTGGTCTGTTATGGTCGACCAGCAGGGCTGGTTGCCACGTTAACAGCAGCAGTGCTGCCACCGTGACGGCCAGAACTGGCCACTTCACTGCGAACGAGTGGCGGATGGCTCACTGGCTCACTGTTAACCTGCACGACAGGCACCTCGGCAGGGGTGGCCATAGGTGCAGAGGCTTTGCGAGCACGAGCCAGCAAACCGGCACCTTTGTTGACCTGCTTGGCCACAGGGGCGGCAACCGCTTCCTTGGCAACAGGCTCAACAGCGGCCACAACGACGGGCTCGATCACGGCTACTTCAGCAATGACCACAGGTGCTGTTACTTCGGTAGTTGGCGCAGCTTCAACGGCAACTGCAGCTACTGAGGCAGTTTCTACCACCGGAGCAGGTGCAATCACCACGTCAGCCACTGCAACGACTTCGGCAACCGGCGCGACTTCAATGACAGGTGTCATCTCGGCAACAACAGGAGCGACTACCACATCAGCAACAATCTGCGCAGGTGCGGCAGTCGGTGCTGTTGGAGTAACGTCAGCCACGGCAGTGTGAACCTCGGTTGCGACGACCTGATCACGGATGTCATCGGCAACAGCTTCTACAACCACATGTTCAGTCAAGGCTGAAGATGCCTGCAGTGCCGCAGCAATGGCGTCTGCGCTAGGAATAGTGACGACAGGCACAGCAGGCTCTTCCACTTTAACCTGCGCAGCATCGGCCTGGGCCGCGGCTGTCAGAGTGACATCTGCTTGCTGCTCTTCATCACGCTGGCTACGGGTATCTTCGTTGATACGCTTGCGACGCTGACCTTCAATGCGCTGACTACGCGGGGTACGACGGGAGCGGCGTTGACCTTCGGTCTGCTCTTCCTGCTCATTACCCACGGTTGCCTCGTTCACTTCAGCTGGCGCCTCGTCAACCGGCAGGGCAGGGGCATCGGTAGCAACGACATCGACACGGATCTGCTTACGCAGTTGACGACGTTCGCGGCGCTCAGCCACTTTCTGCTCTTTTTCCTGACGCGGTTCGATCGCGGCTTCCACAGTGTCAATGGCTTCTACTGCTTCAACAACGACTTCAGCACGCTGCTCACGAGGAGCGCGGGGCTCACGGGCCGGACGTGGTGCACGGGGCTCGCGCTCTTGACGAGGTTCGCGAGGCTCACGTTCAACGCGCGGTTGCACGTCAGCACGGGGTTCACGCTCCATGCGCTGCTCATTACGAGCTTCAGCGCGTGGTTCGCGTTCCTGACGGGGTTCACGCTCTTTACGAGGACGGCGATTGCGGTTTTCAGCACCTTCACGGTTACCGTTTTCACGTTTCTCGCCAGCTTCCGCATTGTTGCGGTTATTGCGATTGTCGTCACGACGAGGACGCTGACCACGGCCACGGGCGTCATCACGCTGGTGACGATGACCGTCATCCTTGCGAACTTCCCGCTCAACCGGTTGTTCGGCAGGCGCTTTCACTGCGGCAGGGGCGGCATCATTGCTGAACAGACCTGCAATACCCTTGATCAGTTTGCCAAAGAAACCGGCTTGGGCTGCTGCGGCAGTGGCTGCTGCAACGGGGGCCGGAGCGGCTACAGGAGCAGGTTGTACCGGTTGGGCAAAACCTTGCAACAGTGGCTGTTCACGTTCTATCACCTGGGCCTGTTTCGGCTGGTAGGTCGGCTTGGCCACTTCGGTTTTCAGTTCATAGCTGGCCGCTTCCGCAATCTCGTTTTGACGAATGCGGGTGACTTCGTAGTGCGGCGTTTCCAGATGCTGGTTCGGAATGATGTAAACACGGACATCATTGCGTTGTTCCAGGCTGGCGATGGCGGCGCGCTTCTCGTTGAGCAGATAGGCTGCAACATCGACCGGCACTTGACCGTGTACCTGCTCGGTATTGTCTTTCATGGCCTCTTCTTCGATGAGACGCAGGATGGACAATGCGAGGGATTCGTTGTCACGAATGACACCTTGACCCTGGCAACGAGGGCAGATGTGGCTGCTGGACTCGTTGAGAGAGGGGCGCAGACGTTGACGCGACATTTCGAGCAGACCGAAGCGGGAAATACGTCCCAGCTGAATGCGGGCGCGATCCTGATGCACAGCTTCACGCAGACGGTTTTCCACTTCGCGTTGGTTGCGAACCGGGGTCATGTCGATGAAGTCGATGACGATCAGGCCACCCAGGTCGCGCAGACGCAATTGACGGGCAATTTCGTCGGCCGCTTCCAGGTTGGTTTGCAGCGCAGTCTCTTCGATATCGCCGCCCTTGGTGGCGCGGGAGGAGTTGATATCGATGGAGGTCAGTGCTTCGGTCGGATCGATGACGATGCTGCCGCCAGAGGGCAGGCGCACTTCGCGCTGGAAGGCCGACTCGATTTGGCTCTCAATCTGGAAGTGGTTGAACAGGGCAACTTCACCCTTGTACAACTTCACCCGATTGAGGAAATCGGGACGAACCAGCTCGATGTGAGCACGGGCACGTTCAAAAATTACCGGGTCATCGATCAGGATTTCACCCACATCGCGACGCAGATAATCGCGAATGGCACGCACGATCACGTTGCTTTCCTGGTGGATAAGCACAGGCGCAGTGCGCTCTTGTGATGCCTTGTGGATGGAGTCCCAGTGGTTGAGCAGAACATTCAGATCCCATTCCAGCTCTTCCGGAGACTTACCAACACCGGCAGTACGCACTATCAGACCCATGCCTTCCGGCACGGTCAGTCCGTTCAGGGCTTCTTTCAGTTCCGTTCTCTCATCACCCTCAATGCGGCGGGAGATACCACCGGCACGGGGGTTGTTCGGCATCAGTACCAGATAGCTACCAGCCAGGCTGATAAAGGTAGTGAGGGCTGCACCCTTGGTGCCACGCTCTTCTTTATCAATCTGAACGATCACTTCCTGGCCTTCGCGGACCACTTCTTTGATGTTGGGACGACCCTGATAGGAGTAACCGGAGGGGAAATAGTTGCGGGCGATCTCTTTCAACGGCAGAAAACCGTGTCGTTCTGCGCCGTAGTCGACAAAAGCAGCTTCAAGGCTGGGCTCTACGCGGGTGATTTTACCTTTGTAAATATTCGCTTTCTTTTGCTCGTGTCCCGGACTTTCAATATCCAAATCGTAAAGCTGTTGTCCGTCAACCAGCGCTACGCGCAACTCCTCTTCTTGAGTTGCGTTGATTAGCATTCTTTTCATTGAGTTCTCATTATTGTGTCATTTTGATTTCCTCCACTTGGGTCCTGCCGGCGCCGGCCTCGGGTCTTCAGCATACTTGGGCAACCTCCCGGCTGGGGTATGCATGAGGCGCAAACTAAGGGCGCTCTGGTCGTCACTTCTCGAGAGGTGACGAGTTAAGGGTGCCGCAGTGGAGACAAATAAACGGTAATGTTTGTGTTCTCCATGCGTTGTACCTCGCACCCGGGAACCGTCATGTTCTTGTATACACGGTGTTTCGGGATTGGGTGGCATACTATTTGGCCACTTAGTACAAGGCTTGAACACAATGACAAAACCTTGTTTATTATCCCATTTAAACCTCTTTTATAGCAAGGCGCCATTTTTCAACAAACCATGCAGCCAAGGGGCCTTGGCAGTGTTAAAATCCGCGCCATGACACAGATACAACAACAAGTGCAGCTGCTCACCATCGAAGCTGAGCATGACGGGCAGCGCATCGACAATTTTCTCAAGACTCAGCTAAAGGGCGTCCCCAAGAGCCTGATCTATCGCATCCTTCGCAAAGGCGAAGTGCGGGTAAACAAAAAGCGCATCAAACCGGAGTACAAACTCTGCGCGGGTGACGTGATAAGGGTACCCCCTGTCCGCGTTGCCGAAAAAAATGAACTGCCGTCGGCTAATCTGGGGGTTATCCAGCGTCTGGAGAGCCAGATCCTGTTCGAAGACGAGGCCATGATCGTACTGAACAAGCCCTCTGGCATGGCCGTACACGGTGGCAGTGGTCTCAGCTTTGGCGTTATCGAGGGACTTCGTGCTTTGCGTCCGGACGCCCGCTTCCTCGAGCTGGTACACCGTCTCGACCGCGATACCTCCGGCGTGCTGCTGGTTGCCAAAAAGCGCAGCGCCTTGCGTAGCCTGCATGAACAACTGCGAGTCAAGACCATGCGCAAGCAGTATCTGGCGCTGGTTCGTGGCAAGTGGCAGGCTCACGTCAAAGTGGTCAATGCACCGCTGCGCAAAAACGATCTGCAATCCGGTGAACGGGTGGTGCGGGTCAGTGCTGATGGCAAGCCGTCTGAAACCCGGTTCCGCATCGTGCGCCAATTCGCCGAAGCGACCCTGGTCGAATGTAGCCCGATCACCGGCCGCACCCACCAGATCCGCGTTCACACCCTGCATGCCGGTCACCCGATCGCTTGCGACGATAAGTATGGCGAAGCGGCGTTTGACGAGAAAATGCGCAGCCAAGGGCTGAAAAGACTGTTTTTGCATGCCTGGAAGCTGAGCTTTATTCATCCTGCCGATGGTCGCGAGATGCAGATGGAGGCTCCTCTTGCTCCTGAGCTTGACGGCTTCCTGGAAAAACTGGCTCGCTAATGCAAGATATCCGGCTCGCCATTTTCGATTGGGACGGTACCCTGATGGATTCGGTGGGCCGGATTGTTGCCTGTGTACAAGGGGCTGCCAGCGATTGCGAACTGGCGGTGCCAGCCCCAGCCCAGATCCGGCAAATTATCGGTTTGAGTCTTGATTTGGCCATGTCCAGCCTGTTTGGCTGTGGCGATGATGAGCGTCAGATCACCGGGCTGACCGATCGCTATCGCCATCACTATCTGCACGATGTGACTCCCAGCCCTTTATTTGTTGGGGCAGAGGCGTTGTTGCGTGGCTGGCACGCCCAGGGGCTGCTGTTGGCAGTCGCCACCGGAAAATCACGTCGTGGCCTTGACCGGGTATTGGACGAGACTGGGTTGCGCCCCTTGTTCATCACCAGCCGGGGGGCCGATGAGGCGCGCTCCAAGCCTGATCCCTTGATGCTTGAGCAGATCCTGGCCGAGTTGGGGCTATTGCCCCGGCAGGCGGTGATGATCGGTGACTCGGTGCATGATATGGCGATGGCCGAGGCGATTGCCATGCCGCGGATTGGCGTCAGCTGGGGAGTTGATAACCGTGATGCCCTCAGTCGTCACCGGCCATCGGCAGTAGTGGATACCATGGCAGCGCTGCAACAGTTATTGTGAATGCCTGAATCCCATCGATAAAAAGAGCCCGGCCAATTGGCCGGGCTCTTTTTTTATCTTGCTTATCCTGCCGCTCCCTCATGCGCGGGGGTTTGTGGCACTGTCCATTCGCCACCCAGCGCCTTGTGCAACATCACCACTGTGGTGGCGGTATTGAGCCTGGCCTGTACTTTGGCATCCTGCAGGTTGTTGCTTACGCGCTGGGCATTGAGCACGCTCAGATGGTTTTCGAGCCCGGCCCGATAGAGGCTGGTTGCTTTGTTGACCGCCAGGCGCGCCTGCTCGTCGGCTTGGTTGATCAAGCGGTAATACTCCTGGCTGTTTGCATAGGCATTGAGCACCGTATCTACCTCGTTGAAGGCGCCATTGACGACCTGCTGATAGGCGAGGGCGGACTCCCTAAATGCCGCTTCTTGCAGATCCACCATGGCAGCACCTCGCCCGCCGTCGAACAGGTTCCAGCTTATGCCAGCACCCAGGGACCAACCCACGGAACCCGAGGAGAGCAGATCGTCCAGATTGTGGGCCGATACCCCGGGGGTACCGGTCAACATCAGTTTCGGATACTGGTTGGCGATGGCTGCACCCAGTTGCTGGTTGCGCGCGGCCATCTCCCGCTCGGCCAGGGCGATATCCCATCGTCTGGTCAGCAGATCCGATGGCAGGCCCACCGGGATCAACCCCTTCATCTGTGGCAAGACGCCGTCACCGAGCCGGGTGCGGGTCTGGGTGGTGGTCTCCCCCAGTAAAATGGCCAGCCGACCAAGATGGACGGCGCGGGCACTGTCGAGCATCGGCAGCATGGCTTCTGTGGTGGCCTGGGCGGCGCGGGCATTGGCTATATCCAGCTCAGATCCATAGCCGTGGCGCTGGAGGGAGAGCACCAGATCCAGCACCTGTTGCTGTTCGGTGATGGTCTGGCGGGTGATGGCCATGCGCTCTTCAGCGGCGCGGTACTGCAAGTAGTTGTTGATCACCTCGGCGGTCATCAGGGTGGTGAGGTTGCGCTGCAGCAGCTCGGCCTGCTCAACCCGGATGCTGGCGGCTTGGCTCATGGCATCGATGCGGCCAAACAGGTCTGCCTCCCAGCCGATGGATGCGCTGGCCAGATGGGTATGGCTGTCGCGATCGATCAGGCTGATGCTACTGCCCCCCAGTTGCGGCGGCAGCGCATATTCGGTGACGGCAGGGCCGCTCAGCGGCCCATTCTCGCTCAGCCGCATATCCAGATAACCGGCATTAAGGGAGACGGTAGGCACTTTCAGGGAGGACACCGCCGCCTGATAGGATTGCGCAGCGTTGATCCGCTCCTTGGCCATCCTGATGGGGATGTTCTGTTGCTGGGTGGCCACGATCAGCTGGTCGAGCTGCGGATCATTGAACTGCTGCCACCAGTGGACCCCAGCCACGGGCTTGACCGCGCTGATCCCCGCTGTTCCCTGGCTATTGAGATAGACATTTCCCACTGCCACCAGCGGCACCTCATAGTCTGGGGTCATGCTGCAACCGCACAGCAGCAGGGCGGCGGCCACCATGGTGAGTCGATAGTCAATCATGGCACTGCTCCTTGCTGATCGAAGGGGTGATGGCTGCCTGCTTGTCGCCGCGATAGAGCAGTTGATAGAGGGCTGGCATCACGAAAAGGGAGAGGAATGAGGCGGCCGAGAGCCCGCCCACTATGGTGGCCGCCATCTGATCAAACAGCCGGTCGGTCAGCAGCGGTATCATACCGAGTACCGTGGTGAGGGCCGCCATCGAGATGGCCATGGTGCGGTTGAGGGTCGCGACTTTCACCGCCTCTGCCAGCGCTCTGCCATGCTTGCGTTCCAGCTCGATCTGGTCGATCAGCACTATGCCGTTTTTGATGATCATGCCACTCAGACAGATCAGGCCGACAATCGCCATAAAGCCGAACGGTTTGTCCAGCAACAACAGACTCCAGACAACGCCGATGGAGGCCAATGGCAGGGTCACCAAAATGATGAACGGCTGGCGGTAGGCACTGAACATGGCGACCAGGATGATGGTCATCAAGATCATCGCCTTGGGGGTCTGGGTCATCAGATCATCGACCGACCGCTTCTCGTCATAGTATTCGCCGCCCCACTCCATGGTGTAGCCGGGGGGCAGGGCAATGGCTTCCAGCTCACTGGCCACGGCCTTGCGCACATTGGAAGGGGTATCGCCGCGCACGTCAGCCTGCACTGTGATGGCCGGTTGACGGTTGTAGCGCCAGCGCATGCTCTCTTCTCCTTTGAATTCGATACCATCGACAACCTGTCCCATCGGGACGCTGTGGCTACCGAGCAGGGATCGCACCGGAATATTGTCAAAGTGCTCCAGCGAGGCGTTGCTGCTGCGCAGTTTGATGGGGATCAGATCATCATCGCGGCGCATCAGGCCAATCAGGCTACCATCGGTTGCCCGGGAAATGGCGTTGGCAATATCAGTGCGATTGACGCCGGCCATTCTTGCCGCATCCTGGTTGATGAGGGGCACCAGCACCTTGCTCTCCTGCCGCCAGTTATCGCGGATGTAGATGAGGTGGGGGTTAGCCGCCAGCAACTGCTTGGCCTGATTGGCCAGCCGGTGCAGCTCTTGAGGATCCGGTCCGACGAAGCGGGCTTCAATGGCAAATTTGTCTTTGGTGGCCAGCTTGAGCGGACGGAATCTGGGCTCGGCATAAGGGAACTCGGCCTGCAGCCAGGCATCTCCTGCCGCCGTCAGGGAAGCGATATCGTCATAACTGCGGGTATTGATCAGGATCTGGCCATAGCTGTTGTCAAAAGGCTCAGGCTCTACGGTGACCGAGAAGCGCGGGGCACTCTCGCCAACGTGGCTGGAGATACTGATCACCTGGGGCTGACGCAGCAGCCACTGCTCAATTTTGTGCATGTCGGCGGAGGTTTGCGCAATCCGTCCCCCGTTGGGCAGCCAGTAGTCGAGAAACAGCATGGGGCGATCCGAGGAGGGCATGAAGTTGACCTGCAGCAGCGGAATGGCGGCCAGGGTCAGCAGCAGCACAGGGGCAACCCCGAGCAGCAGTTTGACCGGATGGTCAACCGACCAGAACACGGCTTTTTGGTAGAGCTGGGCCATGGGTGAGACCCGTGCCGTCTCGTCGGTTTGGCTCGGCGTTGGAATGAAATACCAGCAGAGCAGCGGGGTGACCGTCATGGCGATGAGCCATGAGAGCAGCAGGGAGCTGCACAGCACCTGGACGATGGAGAGGGCAAACTCGGCGGCATCAGTCTGGGAGAACAGTACCGGTGCGGTTCCCAGTGCGGCGATCAGGGTGGCAGCCAACAGCGGCAGCGCCATTTCGCGGATGCTGTCGCTCACCGCCTGATGGCGAGCAATCCCCTGGCGCAATTTGGACTCAAAGAGATCGACGATGACGATGGCATTGTCCACCAGCATGCCCAGCGCCAGAATAAACGAGCCGAGCGATACCCGCTGCAGGTCGACCTGGGTCAGATTGAGGTAGATCAGGGTAAACAGGATGGTCAACAACAGGCTGGCACCGACGATCGCAGCACTGCGCCACCCCATGAAGATCAGCAATACAACTACAACGATGATCACGCTCTCGGCCAGGTTGAGGATGAAGTTATTGACCGACTTGGCCACTTCCTCTGGCTGATAGGCGATGACGCCGATATGCACGCCATCCGGCAGGGTGGCTTCGAACTGTGCCAGCTCCTGTTTGAGGGTGTCACCAATGCTGACCACGTTGATGCCGTTGACCGGACTTACCGCCAGGGTGATCGCTTGCTGGCCATTGAAGCGGCTCAGGGTCATGGCGGGATCCTGGTAGTCCAGATAGATGTTGGCGATATCCCCGAGCTTCACAGTGGCGCTTTCGAGACCATTGATACCGGTCTTGATGCTGAGGTTCTGGATATCCTCCACGCTGTTGAACGCACCGCCCTGCTCAACACGCAGTTGCTCGATGCCAAGGGGGAAATCCCCACTGTGCAATGGCATGTTTTGACTGGTTAGCTGATCGATCAGCTGCAGGGTGGTCAGGTTGGCTTGTGCCAACCGTTCATCATCGAGATCGATGTTGATCACCTGCTCCCGAATGCCGTGCAACTGAACTTTCTTCACCCCCTCGACGGCCTTGAGCCGGCGTTGCAGTTCGCGGGCATGATCCTTGAGATCGGCCATGGCGACGTTATCGCCATAAAGGGAGAAGAGCATGCCATACACTTCGGAAAATTCATCCTGCACTATGGTGAGCTGGGCCTGGGGTGGCAGGGACAGCTTGACGTCCTCCACCTTGCGGCGCAGCAAGTCCCACTGCTGGGGGAGCTCGGCAGAGTTAACCTGCTCCTGCAGATCGACAAAAATCATCGAACTGCCGGGGCGGGAGAGGGAGCGCAGCTTCCATAGCGGCGCCATCTCCTGCAATTTGGTTTCGACCTGATCGGTGACCAGCCGCTCCACCTCACCGGCATCGGCACCGGGATAGAGGGTGACAATCACCGCACTTTTGACGGTGAAGGCGGGGTCTTCCAGCTTGCCAAGTTGGAAGTAGGAGACCAACCCGACGAGGGTGCAGAGCAGGGTGAAGAAGATCACGAAGGTCTTCTGGCGTAGCACAAAGGTCGAGAGATTCATGATTTGTCGACCTTTTCCAGTGATTGGTTTGCCATGATAGCCACCTGTTCCAGCGAGTGATTGGCAATAATGGCGACCTGCTCGCCCTCGCTGACGAAGGCGCTGCCAGCGACCACCAGTTGATCACCTGCCGTCAGTTCACCACTGACACACAGGGTATTTTGCTGCTGATCATGGAGTGATACCGGGATACGGGTTACGTGGTCTTGCGCCACCCGCCAGACATGCCACTGGCGATCCTGACTGTTGACCGCCATCGCGGGCAGGCAGAAGAGCGGGGTTTCAGCTTGCTGCGGCAGTTCGAGGGTGACATTAACCGACTTGCCCGCTACCAGATTGACCTGATCCCGAGGCAGGGAGAGGGTGACCTCATAGGTGCGTTTGAGCGGGGAGGGGATGGAGGCGATATCGGTCACAGTGACGGCGAGATCTTGCTGGCGCTGACCCCAGGCAAGATGACCCGGCTGACCGGTTTTTATCCTGCTGACCTGGCGTTCCGGTACATCGATCACCACATTGAGCTGATCTGGCTGATGCAAGGTGAGCACCTTGATACCGGGCAGCACGAACTCATGATTGTCGATATGTCGCTTGCCAATTACCCCGTCAAAGGGAGCGCGCAGTTCGCTATATGCCAGCGCATCACGGGCTTTTTGCAGCCCCTGAGTGGCCAGCTTGACCGCTGCGTGCGCCCGGGCTTCGCCGCTGATAGCCCGATCGAGGTTGACATCGGCGATGGCGTTATCGGCGCAAGCACGCTTGATCCGAGCAAGCTCGATACGTGCAAGCTGATGGGCGGCGGTTGCTTCGGCTAACTGGGCCTCTCCCTGGCTTACTGAGACCTGAAAATCGTGCGGGTCGAGCCGCGCGAGTAGCTCCCCTTTGCGAACCCGTGTGCCCTCGGTCGCCACCAGCTCCTGTAACATGCCGTGAACGCGAAACGAGAGGTCAGTGGTGTGGGCTGATTTCAGCACCCCGCTGAATTTGTGCGCTCGGGTGGCAACGGGGTCAGCCAGGGTCATCACCTGGACGGCGCGCAGTTGTGCTGGTTGCTGGGAAGGTGGCGTGGTGGCGTCGGCGCCACAGCCGCTTAACAGCAGCAGGAGTGTGCTGCTAAGCAGTGTTTTACCGGGATGGGAAAGTGTCATGGGAGGATTCCTTTAAACAGGCGTTATCATATGGCGCCAGTTTAATTGAATCATGAAGCGTTAATAATCCCGTCTAGCTGTGCTTCAATGTCTCGAAATACGTGACAATCAATCTAGTAGTAGCGCCGACTCCGCCAGCAAACTATCGATCAGCAGGCGGGCGGCATGGGTCATTCCCTTGCGACTGGGATAGACCAGCCAGGCATCATCGAGATAGACCTTGTGGGCAGGCAGGATCTCCAGCAGTTCACCACTGGTGACCTGCGCCTTGACGCTCAATTCGGGCAGCAGGCTGATACCGGCGCCCTTGAGCACGGCGTAGCGAATATAGTGGCTGCTGTTGGAGATGAGTCTGCTACTCACTTTGAGTGGGCCCGTGTTGAAGTTCCAGCAATCTTCCAGTTCACCGCTGGCCAGTCGGTGGATCAACAGTGCGTGTTGCTGAAGATCCTCAAGTTGCTGCGGCATGCCGTGCTCGGCCAGATAGCCCGGACTGGCATAAAGCTTGCGTGACACCGTGGTCAGGGGTCTGGCGATAAACGAGCTATCTTGCATTTTGCCAATATGGACACAGGCATCGAGCCCGTAGTTCATGATGTCGTGATAACCCAGATTACTGACGTGGGTTTCCAGCGTAATGAGGGGGTACTGGCTGAGAAAATTAAGCAGCAGATCGTGAGCCAGAATATCGGCATCCCCGATCAACCCCAGTTTAACCGAGCCGGTGGGGGCCGAGCTCTGATTCTTGATACTTTGGTTCAGGGTTTCGAGCCGGGGAATAATCTCCTGCAACTGCATAAAGTAATCAGTGCCGGCTGGCGTCAGGGCCAGTTTGCGGGTGGTGCGCGTAAACAGCTTGCAGCCAAGGGCCTGCTCCAGATCGCCAATACGCCGACTGACCTGGGCTCGTGGCACATCAAGGGAGTGTGCCACGGCGGCAAAATTGCCCAGTTCAACCACTGAGAGAAACAGCCTCAAATCATCTATACGCACTATCTGGTTCCCGATGGATAAGAGTGAAACAGCAAGATCACGGACTGTGCTTGCCAGACGAGGCGGCGATCCTGCCGCTGGTCGTGGTTATCTTTCTTTGTGCAATGAGAGATCAGGGCAGGGCGATGCCGTGGCGATCCAGTAACTCGATCAGGCCGATCAGTGGCAGACCGATCAAGGCGTTGGGGTCGCGTCCCTCCAGCCCCTTGAACAGCACGATCCCCATGCCTTCGCATTTAAAGCTGCCGGCACAATCGAGGGGCAATTCAGCCTCGACATAGCGGCGAATGGCGGCTTCATCGAGATTGCGAAAATGAACGGTAAAGGGCTCCACCAGTTGATGGGCCTGCCCGGTCGCGGCATCCAGCACACACAAACCGGTATAGAAGGTCACGCTGCGACCCTGTGCCGCCATTAACTGCGCGACCGCATTGTCGATAGTGCCCGGTTTGCCGAGGATCCGGCCATCACAGACACACACCTGATCAGAACCAATGATCAGGCCGTGATCACGACCATCGGCGATGGCTTCTGCCTTGGCGCGGGCCAGTCTGGCCACTAACGCTTGGGCCGATTCTTCTGCCAGTGGGCGCTCATCCACATCCGGTGCGGCACAATCAAAGGGCAGGCCGAGCTTCTCCAGCAAGGCTTTACGGTAACGAGAAGTTGAGGCGAGGGTCAGATTCTGTGGCATAATATCAGGCACCGATGAAAGCAAGTACCGGCATTCTAGGGACTTGTGACGTTAAAATCATCGGCGGTAAGGACTTTTTCCTTTGACTATCCATTGTTGGACCTATAATATTCGCGCCCTATGCAAAAGGTGAAGTTGCCCGTTAAGGTTGATCCAGTCCGTAGTGCCTTGAAACTGCTCGATTATGTCGGGATAGTGGAAAAGTCGCAGATGCCCAGGCTGGAAGAGTCAACCGCTGGCTTGCAGAGTGATATCGATGTATCACTGCAATTTGGTAAAGATGTCCAGAAGTTGACCGTTATGAAAGGCACTGCCCATGCCAAGGTTGACCTGGTTTGCCAACGTTGTGGTGAAACGTTTGAATACCTTTGTGAAGCTGAATATATCTACACTCCGCTGTTTGAAAAAACAAACGAGGAAGAACTGCCGGAAGCTTATGAGCCCATTGAGTTGGATGAAAACGGCGAGATAGATCTTCACCAAATCCTCGAGGATGAATTAATCCTCACGTTACCTCAAGTCGCAATGCATCCGATGGATGCTTGCCCGAGAGGGAATATGGAGATGAGTTGGGGTGAAATCGAACCTGCTGATGAGCGGCCGAATCCCTTTGCAGTTCTTGAAGCGCTTAAACGTAAGTGAATTTAGGAGTTAGCCTACAATGGCCGTACAACAGAACCGTAAAACCCGTTCCAAGCGTGGCATGCGTCGTTCCCACGATGCACTGACCTCCGCTGCACTGACTGTTGATCAGACCAGTGGTGAAATTCATCGTCGTCACCACGTGACTGCCGATGGTTTCTATCGCGGTAAAAAGGTAATCGCTTAAGGATTGCCTTTGTCTACGCAAACTGTCGCGCTAGACATCATGGGGGGAGATATTGGCCCCTCTGAAACAGTGCCTGCCGCCGTGCAGGCACTGTCTCTTTTGCCCCAGCTAAAACTGATCTTGGTCGGCGACCAGCACCAGACCTCTTCTTTGTTGCAGCAACATGGCTTGCTCAATCATCCCCGCGTTCGTTTCGTACATGCATCCCAAGTGGTCGGCATGGGCGACAAGCCGATCGTGGCACTGCGTACCCTTAAAGACTCCTCCATGCGCGTTGTGCTCAATCTGGTGAAAGCCGGTGAGGCCGATGCTTGTGTCAGTGCCGGTAATACCGGTGCCTTGATGGCCATGGCCAAATGCGTGCTCAAGTCGTTGCCGGGGGTCGACAGACCGGCGCTCATCAAGGCATTGCCGACCTTGAGCGGCCAGCGCACCATGATGCTGGATCTCGGTGCCAACGTAAGTTGTGATGCCGATACGCTGCTGCAATTTGCGGTAATGGGCTCCGTTGTGGCTGAAAAGGTAGAAGGCATATCGGCGCCTCGGGTCGCCTTGCTTAATATTGGCGAGGAGGAGATCAAGGGCAATGATCTGGTGCGGCACAGTGCCGAGCTGCTGCGACAGTGCAGTGCACTCAATTATGTTGGCTTCATCGAAGGTGATCGTATCTTCAGTGGTGAGTGTGACGTGATTGTCTGCGATGGTTTTGTTGGTAATGTCGCGCTCAAGACGGCAGAAGGTGTGGTACGGATGATGGCTGAACTGGCCGGATATCCCCGCAAGAAACGCAGTTTTCTTGGCCGTATCGCCGAATTTATGTTCAAACGACGCTTTTCTTACCTGAACCCCGACCAGTATAACGGGGCAAGTCTGTTAGGATTGCGCGGCATTGTGGTAAAAAGTCATGGGCGTGCTGAACGGCGTGCCTTGTGTAATGCGATCCTGCTGGCCGCACAAGAGGCCAAACATCAACTTCCACTGCAAATAGCAGATCGCCTTGAAGCTGTCTTCTCTGACAGGGATCTATAAGAACTCTATGCATAGCAAAATTCTGGGTACTGGCAGCTACTTGCCGAGTTCAGTGCGTACCAACGCCGATCTTGAGCAGATGGTCGAGACCAGTGATGAGTGGATCGTAGAACGAACCGGGATCCATGAGCGCCGCATTGCCGGTGCTGACGAAACAGTGGCCACCTTGGCTCATCAGGCTGCTCTGCGCGCCCTGGATGCGGCAGGTCTGACCGCAGCCGATCTCGACATGATAGTGCTGGCGACCACCAGTGCGGAAAATGCCTTCCCGGCCGCAGCCTGCGAGCTGCAGGGATTGCTCGGCGTACCAGGTATTCCTGCCTTTGACGTGGCGGCCGCCTGCGCCGGTTTCACTTATGCGCTCTCCATTGCCGATCAGTTTGTCAAGTCCGGTGCGGCGCGTAATGTGCTGGTTGTGGGGGCCGATGTGCTCTCCCGCATGTGCGATCCTCAAGATCGTGGCACCATCATTATTTTCGGTGATGGGGCGGGTGCGGTGGTGATTGGCGCCAGCGAGACCCCCGGTATTCTCTCTACCCATCTGCATGCTGATGGCCGTTATGGTGACTTGCTCAAGTTGCCACATCCTCGCCGTGGTATGCCGGGTGCCGAGCTCGAAGCCTACATGTATATGAAGGGCAACGACGTATTCAAGGTAGCGGTCACCCGCCTGAGCGAGATCGTGACCGAAACCCTGGCGGCTGCCGGTATTGCACCAAGCGAGCTGGACTGGCTGGTGCCGCACCAGGCCAACTTCCGCATCATCAACGCGACAGCCAAGAAGCTTGGTATGAGCCTCGACAAAGTGGTGCTCACCCTCGACAAACATGGCAATACCTCAGCGGCGTCGGTGCCGATCGCCTTTGATGAGGGGATCAGAGATGGCCGGATCAAACCCGGTCAGCTGGTGTTGCTGGAAGCGTTTGGCGGCGGTTTCGCCTGGGGTTCGGCGCTGGTTCGCCTCTGATCCTCGTTGGGATGCGGCATTCGTCTCATCCCGTTTCAGATTTCATTTTCATCTTTTCTAACAGGAATCAATGATGACCCATTTTGCCATTGCCTTCCCGGGACAAGGTTCCCAGTCCGTTGGCATGTTGGCCGAGCTGGCCGAACAACATGCCGTGATCAAGGAGACCTTCGCCGAGGCGAGCCAGGTGCTGGGTTATGACCTGCTTGCTCTGGTGATGGATGGTCCACTTGAAGATCTGAACAAAACCTGGCGCACCCAGCCTGCGCTGCTGACTGCCTCTGTCGCCCTGTGGCGTTTGTGGCAACAGCAGGGTGGGGCAACCCCTGCGGTGATGGCTGGTCACAGCTTAGGTGAGTACTCAGCGCTGGTTTGCAGCGGTGCCCTCGATTTTTCCGATGCCGTCAAACTGGTCGAGCTGCGTGGTCTGGCCATGCAAGAAGCGGTACCGGAAGGCACTGGCGCCATGGCCGCCATCATCGGTCTGGACAACGAATCCATCGCCGCCAACTGTGAAAAAGCGGCGCAAGGGCAGGTAGTCTCTCCGGTCAACTTCAACTCCCCGGGCCAGGTAGTTATCGCTGGTCACAAAGAAGCGGTTGAGCGTGCCAACGTGCTGATGAAAGAGTCAGGCGCAAAGCGTGCACTGCCGCTGCCGGTCTCCGTACCGTCTCACTGCGCGCTGATGAAACCTGCCGCAGAAAAACTGGCAGCAGCGCTGGACGGGATCGAGATCAAGGTTCCAACCATCGCAGTCATCAATAATGTCGACGTATCCTGTGAACAGGATCCGGCCGCCATCAAGCAAGCCCTGGTGCGTCAGCTGTTCAGCCCGGTTCGTTGGACCGAGACTGTCGAGCAGATGGCCAATGACGGTGTCACTCTCGCGATTGAGATGGGGCCGGGTAAAGTATTGAGCGGGTTGGCTAAGCGCATCGACAAGCGTGTGGAAGGTATCCATGCCAACGATGCGGCCTCTTTCGAGCAGGCGCTGGCCCAGTCCAAGTAAACAGGAGCAAGTGATGAGTTTTACCGATAAGGTTGTGTTGGTGACCGGTGCCAGTCGTGGTATCGGCCGTGCGATTGCCGAAACCTTTGTGGCCCGTGGCGCAAAAGTGGTCGGTACTGCAACCAGCGAGAGCGGTGCCGAGGCGATCAGCGCCTATTTGGGCGATAATGGCTGCGGTATGGCACTGAACGTGACCAGCCAGGAATCCATCGAAGCCGTCTTTGCCGCCATCAAGGCGCGTTTTGGCGATATCGACATTCTGATCAACAATGCGGGGATCACCCGTGACAACCTGTTGATGCGGATGAAAGATGATGAGTGGAACGAGATCATCGATACCAATCTGACCTCTCTCTACCGTCTGAGCAAACCGGTTTTGCGTGCCATGATGAAAAAACGTCATGGTCGCATCATCAGCATTGGCTCCGTGGTGGGAACCATGGGTAATGCGGGTCAAGTCAACTATGCGGCCGCCAAGGCCGGTCTGGTTGGCTTTACCAAAGCGTTGGCGCGGGAAGTGGCATCCCGTGGTATCACTGTGAACGCGGTCGCGCCAGGTTTCATCGAAACCGACATGACCCGCGCACTCAATGATGATCAACGCAGTGGCATCATGAGCCAGGTGCCTGCCGCCCGTTTGGGTGATCCAAAAGAAATTGCCGCTGCTGTGGTATTCTTGGCTTCTGATGAAGCAGCTTATATCACCGGCGAAACCCTCCATGTTAATGGCGGGATGTACATGGTGTAATCAATTTGTCGTGAGATCTGTTCAAATTTGCGATAATACGCCGAAGTTTGGCGAATATCGTGGTTTGACCAGCGGCAAGCTACTTGCAAACTCACGTCAATTGAATAAACTACCCCAACCAGACGCAATAGCGTATTTTTAAAGGAAAATTCAGGTCATGAGCAACATCGAAGAACGCGTAAAGAAAATCATCATCGAACAACTGGGTGTTAAAGCAGACGACGTTAAGAACGCCGCCTCTTTCGTCGACGACCTGGGCGCTGACTCTTTGGATACCGTTGAACTGGTAATGGCGCTGGAAGAAGAATTCGATACCGAAATTCCTGATGAAGAAGCCGAGAAGATCACCACTGTTCAAGCGGCTATCGACTACATCACCGCTAACCAGGATTAATTTCCTGTTCTGAAAGAAGCGGCCCAAGGGCCGCTTCTTTTATATCTGCTTCCTTTCAAAAACCTCTCGGAGACTACCTCAGTGTCAAAACGCAGAGTCGTGGTGACCGGCTTGGGGATGCTTTCCCCGGTGGGTAACACTGCCGAATCCAGCTGGCAAGCACTGCTCAACGGGCAGAGCGGCATTTCCCTGATCGACCACTTTGATGCCAGCGAGTTTGCGACCCGCTTCGCAGGCATGGTCAAAGATTTCGATCCCGAGCAATACGGCATCAACCGTAAAGACGCTCGCAAGATGGATCTCTTTATTCAATACGGTATTGCTGCTGGTATGCAGGCGCTGGATGATTCCGGCCTGACTATCAATGAAGAGAATGCCGAACGTATTGGCGTGGCAATTGGCTCAGGTATCGGTGGTTTGGGTCTGATTGAACAGAACCACAGCAGCCTGATCAACAGTGGTCCGCGCAAGCTGAGCCCCTTCTTCATACCATCCACCATCATCAATATGGTGTCTGGTCATCTCTCCATCATGAAAGGTCTGCAAGGGCCGAACATTGCCGTGACCACCGCCTGTACCACGGGTACCCATGCCATTGGCATGGCGGGCCGGATGATCGCCTACGGTGATGCGGACGTGATGGTAGCCGGTGGCGCCGAAAAAGCCTCCACTCCGATGGGGATGGGCGGTTTTGCCGCCGCCAAGGCGCTCTCTAATCGCAATGATGAGCCGCAAAAAGCGAGCCGTCCGTGGGACAAGGATCGCGACGGTTTCGTATTGGGTGATGGCGCCGGTGTACTGGTACTGGAAGAGTACGAACACGCCAAGGCCCGCGGTGCCAAGATTTATGCCGAGCTGGTCGGTTTTGGCATGAGCGGTGACGCTTATCACATGACAGCACCTCCCGCTGATGGCAACGGTGGCGCGCGCGCCATGAAAAATGCCATCAAGGATGCCGGCATTGCCCCCGAGCAGATTGGTTACATCAATGCTCACGGCACCTCCACCCCGCTGGGTGATGTGGCCGAGCTGCGTGGCATGAAGTCAGTGTTTGGCGAGCACGCCAAATCTCTGATGATCAGCTCAACCAAATCCATGACCGGTCACCTGCTGGGTGCCGCCGGTGCCATCGAGGCGATCATCACTGTGTTGGCCCTGCGTGATCAGGTGGCGCCGCCCACCATCAACCTGGACAACCCGGATGAAGAGTGCGATCTGGATCTGGTGCCCCACGTGGCCAAGCCAGGCAGCTTCGAGTACGCCCTTTCCAACTCGTTTGGTTTTGGCGGCACCAATGGCTCACTGATCTTCAAACGCGTATAATTTGCCGCAGGGCAAAGACACAGGCCCGATACTGCCGGTATCGGGCCTTTTTTATCGGAGGGATCCCTTTGCTTATCAATGGAATGAAGCTTGATACCATCTCGGCCCATGATAGGGGGCTGTCCTATGGTGACGGTCATTTCACCACCATGGCGGTCAGGGATGGTCGCGTGTTGCACTGGCCTGCCCATCTGGCTCGGTTGCAGCAGGCCAACAACCGGCTGGGATTGGTTGAGCCTGACTGGGATCTGTTGACCCAAGAGGTTGAAGAGATGGTGGCCAACCAGCCACAATGTGTGGCCAAGGTGATCCTGACCCGCGGCGAGGGTGGCAGAGGCTATGATGGCAGTGGCTGTCAGCACACCACCCGCATTATCAGCCTGGCGCCATTTCCCACCCACTATGGCAAGTGGCAACAGGAGGGTATCGAGATGGTGGTGTGCCGCCAGCGGATCGGTGATGCTCCCATGCTGGCCGGGCTTAAAACCTTGAATCGTCTGGAGCAGGTATTGCTGAAAAGCGAACTTGTCAGCCGTGGTGCAGTCGAAGGGATAGTGCTCAACAGTCGCGGTTTTCTGACTGAAGGGGTCAGTGCCAATCTGTTTTGGCGTCGGGGCAAGACGGTATTTACACCGGATCTGGCCCGGGGTGGTGTCGATGGCATCATGCGCCGCCAGCTGATGGCGATGCTGAAACAGATGAGTATTGAGTTGCGTGTGGTGGAGGCTCCGCTGGAGTCACTATGGCAGGCAGAAGAGGTATGGCTCACTAATACCCTGATGGGGGTAGTGCCGGTCAACGGCATCAAGGATATTTATTATCCCGCCGCGGTATTGAGTCGCCGTTTACAGGAGCGTTTGGTCATTGAAGTTTAATCGGCTTTACACCCTGCTTGCGGGGGCGGCACTGACAGTTGCTGTCTCCGGGGGCTATGTGCACTACAAATGGCAACAGGTGGAGACACTCACCAACAAAGGGCCGACCCGGCTCTTTACGGTGGAGAAAGGTGCCCATGCCGCCCGCTTGATCACCGAGTTGGGGGAGGGGGAAACCAGCCCATGGGCGGTGCGGCTCTGGCTGCGCGGTCATCCCGAACTGGTGGCCATCAAATCTGGCACCTATGAGATCAAGGAAGGGGCTCCCCTCAAGGATACCCTCTCCCTGTTTGCCTCAGGTAAAGAGTTTCACTTCAGCCTTACCTTCGTTGAAGGTTCCCGTTTCGAGGATTGGCAGAAGCAGCTCTCCAGCGCGCCGTATCTTGAGCGGTTGACGGTCGAGCAATCAGAAGCCGATCTGGCGCAGGAGCTCGGCATCGAGAATGGCAAGCTGGAAGGGTGGTTCCTGCCGGAAACCTACGCCTATACCACCCATGCCAGCGATCTATCGCTATTGCGCCGGGCCCATCAGGATATGGAGACCTTCTTGCAGCAGAGCTGGGAGAAACGCCAGGCCAACTTACCCTACAAGACGCCGTATGAGGCGCTGATCATGGCCTCCATCATCGAAAAAGAGACCGGCCAGCCTGACGAGCGAGCACAAATTGCCGCTGTATTTGTCAATCGCCTGCGTTTGGGGATGAAGTTACAGACTGATCCCACCGTTATTTACGGGGTGAAGGATCGCTACGATGGCAATATCCGCCGCAGCGATCTGACCGACAAGAACCCCTACAACACTTATGTTATCGATGGTTTGCCGCCCACGCCTATCGCCATGCCGGGTAAGGCCTCTATTGAAGCAGCGCTCAACCCGCTGGCGAGCGACTATCTCTATTTTGTCGCCAAGGGTGGCGGTGCCCACTATTTCTCCAAGACCCTCGATGAACACAATCGGGCGGTTCGCGAATTCATATTGAAGAAACCTTAATGTCTAAATTTATTGTGATCGAAGGATTGGAAGGGGCAGGGAAGAGCTCGGCCGTGCGTTATGTCACTGACTATCTGCAGCGCCATGGTATCGACAAGATCGAATGCACCCGCGAGCCGGGTGGTACCCCGCTGGCGGAGCGGATGCGCGCCATCGTCAAAGAGGTGCACGATGAGCGCCTCACCATCGAAGCTGAATTGCTACTGATGTATGCCTCCCGGGTACAACTGGTGGAGACTCGTATCAAGCCAGCCCTCGCGGACGGTATCTGGGTAGTGGGGGATCGCCACGATCTCTCCTCCCAGGCTTATCAGGGCGGCGGCCGCGGGATCAATGCCAACCTGATTGGTGCCATCAAGCAGGCTGTACTCGGTAACTTCAAGCCGGATTTCACCCTCTATCTCGATATCGATCCCGCCCTTGGCTTGCAGCGCGCCCGCCATCGGGGCGAGCTGGATCGCATCGAGCTGGAACAGCTCAGCTTCTTCGAGCGCACCCGAGCGCGCTATCTCGAACTGGCCGCCAAGGATGATTCCATTGTGGTGATCGATGCGGCGCAAACGCCGGATCAGGTTAAAGCCGCCATCGAGAGTGCATTGGACCACTATTTGTCGAACGAGCAGCTATGTATCCCTGGCTGATCCCGGATTGGCACCGTTTAAGCCAGACGGCTCAGTCCGGTCGGCTCGGTCACGCTTGGCTGCTGCTCGGCGATCCCGGTCTTGGCAAGGAACAGTTGGCCGAGCGGCTGGCGCGTTTGCACCTTTGCCAGCAACCGGATCGCGGAGAACCGTGCGGTCATTGCCACTCTTGCCAGCTGTTTGATAAGGGTAACCATCCGGATCTCGGCGTCGTAGCCCGTGACAGCAAAACCATCGGGGTCGAGGCCATTCGCGAGATCTGCACCCGGCTGCAGGGCTCTGCCCAGCTCGGCCGAGGCAAGGTGGTGATCATTCCAGATGCAGAGCGGATGACCGAATCGGCAGCCAACGCCCTGCTGAAAACCCTGGAAGAGCCGGCCGGCGACAGCCTGCTGCTGCTGATTGCCTCTCAAGTTTCCCGGCTGCTCCCCACCATTCTCAGTCGCTGTCACAAACATGTGTGCCAGTTACCGGCGGAAGGGGAGACGGTACGCTGGTTAGCTGAGCAGGGTCATCAGGTCACCTTGGCTCAGGTGCGGATCTGTCAGGGCGCCCCGTTGCGGGTACTCGACTATATCGAGCAGCAACAGGACGGAACTCGCCGCGAACTGCTGGAAAGTTTCATCGCTCTGCGGCAAAGCCCCATCAAAGCAACCGCAGTTTGCAACCAGTTGGGGCAAGAGACCCAGGTCAGGTTGCACTGGCTGCAGCTGTTTTTATGCGACGCGTTGAAAACCCAGGCGGGATGCGGTCATCACCAGTTGGCGATGCCGGATCTGGCGATCTTGAGTCAACGACTGGCAGAGCAGCACTCCAGTGAAAAACTGCTGGAAGCGGAGCAGCAATTGGTTGCCCTCAAGGCGGCTTGCCAGCCGGGACAGCTCTCCAACCCCACCATCCATCTGATGAACTGGCTCAGTCGCTGGTTATAGTTCCGACAAGAATAAAGGTTTTATATGTTACTCGTTGACTCCCACTGTCATCTCGATCGCCTGAGCTATGGCAGCAAGCAGACCAATATGGCCGATGTGCTGGCCAAGGCCGCGAAACTGGATGTGGGATATTTCCTCTGTGTCAGTGTGACTCAGGCACAGTTCCCGACCATGCTCGAGGCGATCGCCCCGTATCCCCAGGTGTTTGCCTCTTGCGGGGTGCACCCGCTTAATCAGGAACCCGGTGTGGATGCTGCCTTGTTGCTGACCCAGGCGGCGGACGAACGAGTGATCGCCATCGGTGAGACCGGGCTCGACTACTTTTACTCGCCGGAGAACAAAGAGGTGCAGCAAGCCTCTTTCCGCGAACATATCCGGGTTGCCCGTGCGCTGAACAAGCCGCTGATCATTCACACTCGTGATGCCCAGCAAGATACCTTGCAGATCATGCGCGAAGAGGGGGCGGATCAGGTTGGCGGCGTGCTGCACTGTTTCACCGAATCCCTCGAGATGGCGCAAGCAGCGATGGCGATGGGTTTTTATATCTCCATCTCGGGGATCGCCACCTTTAAAAATGCATCTGCACTGCAAGAAGTGGTCAAGGCTCTGCCTCTCGACCGATTGCTGGTTGAAACCGATGCACCCTATCTTGCGCCGGTTCCCCATCGGGGGAGGGAGAACGAACCTGCCTTTGTGCGAGACGTTGCCCAATTTATTGCCGACCTGCGCCATATACCACTGAGTGAATTAGCCGAGGCGACCAGCCGTAATTTCTTTGAACTGTTTAAACTGGCTAAGAAATAATCACAAAGCCCCGTGGTTCGGGGTTTTTTATATTTCAAATCTCAAGCAGATTACCCCCGTCAATATCAACACCACACCTTGTTATCTCTCACTTACAGTGTGTTCGCATATTCTAAGTTCATGCTAAATAGCGGCGATTAACACCCCTATGTTCAATAGGTGCTACGGGGGTTAAGGGTATTAAATCAAGTCACATCAAGTATCGATAATATTCATTATCGATACTTGATGTATGAGGAGGATCCTGTAAGATCCTCTTAAACTTCATATGAATCATAGTGTTCCGTGGTATATCCAAGCTTATCCAATCCGGCTCATCAATCACTGCAAACCGTCTTCGATGCCCAGCTAAATAGTCGGGCTCGTCGCTTTTTGCGCAGTTCAAAAGCCGATTCAACCCTCAATGCTTATCAGGCTGATACCCGTATTTTTGTCTTTTGGTGCCAATTGCACGGGTTGGATCCGCTGCAAACCAGCCATCACGACATCATGAACTTTCTGGCGGATCAGGCAGATGGGGTATTGGCAGACTGGGTATGGCTCGATAAAGAGGAGGGGAAGGGGGAGCTGCGTAATGGCGAGCCTCGAAAACCGGCAACCCTGGTGAGACGGCTGGCGGGGATCCGCTATGCCTTCAAACAAAAAGGCATTAACCCAATGCCGACCGAGCATCCCGAAATCAAGGAGATGATGCGCGGTATAGTGCGACTGGGGGATAACCGTAAGCGCAAGACAGGTGCATTAACGCTGCAACCATTAACTCGGGTATTGGATGGCATCGACACCAGTGATCTGGCGGGCCTCCGCGATCATACCCTGCTGCTGTTGATGTTCAGTGGAGCCCTGCGCCGCTCGGAAGCGGCCCGTATCGAGGTGAGTGATCTCGATTTTGTGGGGCAGGGGATCCGCCTTCGCCTCAAACCGAGCAAGCATCAACTCCATGAAACCGAAATTGCGCTGATCCCGGGTAAGCATCATTGCCCGGTGTCAGCACTGCAACACTGGCTGCGCAAAAGCCGGATCAGCGAGGGGCACCTGTTTCGGCGGATGAACCGCTGGGGGCAACTCATGCCAGATCCCCTGGGGCCACAAGGGATAAACCTGATGATCAAGCGGCGCACCGGTCAGGCCATCGATGATCTCTACGTCAGCGGCCACAGCCTGCGGCGCGGATTTATCACCTCGGCAGTCACTGCCGGCAAACCGATGAACAAGATCATTGAAGTCACTCGCCACAAGGATATGCGGACTCTGCAGGAGTACTTCGATGATGCCCATAAATTCTCCGATCATGCGCTCGATGGCTTGCTTTGACATGACTGCGTTACCGCATTTTTTATGTTAAATGATATCTCGTTGATCTGATGATATATTTGCCACGCTGCCTAGCGTTCAAGAGGGAAGGGCAATCTGCCAATGGATAAACGCATTAAGTAAGAGATAACAAATCTGATAATGGAGCATTGCAAGGTCATATGAGCCATGAAATAGCAGTGAGTGACGCCGAAGAGGCAGTGCCACAAAATAATGCCGAGCGGCAGCGTCAGCATGTAAAGCGTAAACAGGAGACTCATACCCGATTGCAATGCTGGATCAGCAATCGCCACGCCGAGCGATTGGCTGATCTCGGTCTTCACCTCGAAGACAGTCAGGCATCGCTTATCGAACAGGCGATCGATCTGTTCTATCAACATGAGTTGGGCAGGGGCTCAGAGCTTGAAAACACAGTAGCCAATCTGGTGGAAGAGACTGTCGTAGAAGCCTAACGATGAAGCGTTGGCGGGACGATAAGAGATAAAAAGAGCCAGGTACGAATTCCTTGTACCTGGCATAGGGGAATTGGCTCCTTGCAGAGCCGTGCGCTAACTGGTGTCCGGATTGCCTTAAGCTTAGACAAGGCTCAAGGCTTTTCAAGATCCGAAGAGAGGTTCAACCTGAGTGTGGTCATTCCAGACTCGTTCCGCTGCTTACGCACCAAAGAGATTGTTGTCTCGCACCAGTTCTCGGGGGAGGGCATTCTTGACCCGGCTGCCCACCCATTTCCCCATGCCCAGGGTATGTCCCTGGTAACGGACGATCACCTCACCTGTGCCAGCTGCCTGCTCAGGCCAGACATCTCGTCCCATCATAAATTCACGGGCATTGGCGCTGTCGAGTTCGACAAATCCTTGACTGGCTGTATCACCATAAGCCAGTGCCCATTGATGGGTGAGTCGATAACCCTTCTTGAAAGTCTCAGCCAGCTTGATCCCGATGCGATCGAAACGCAGCTTACCCTGGACCTGTGCAAACAGATGGGGAAAGAGCCAGATCTCGTCATTGCGACCAAACAGCTGTCCCTGCGGCACCACCCCGAAGTTGGCTGCAATCTCTTGCAACATGGGGTCAGCCTCTTTGGCCGGTAGCGGAGAGAAGGGGAATTTTCCCAGCTTGCCCGGCTTGAACATGGTATTGGGCACCGAGTGCTGCTTGCGTAATCTGGCGACGAAAAAGCCCTCACTGTCGAAGATCTGGGGCCAAACGTGTAGGTATCCTTCCGCTGTACAGGCCTGCTCTGCATGGGGGAACAGGTCCGCCAGTGAGTCAAACATCAGGGCATCGCCAAACTTGTCCAGCAGGGATTGGCAGACCGCCTGATTCTCCTGCTCACTCAAGGTGCAGGTGGAGTAGACCAGCACACCGCCCGGTTTCAAGGCATGAAAGGCGCTCTCCAGCAGCCCTTGCTGTACCGCCGCAATCTCGTCGATGCTCTCGATGCTCCAGTTGCGCAGGGCATCTTCATCTTTACGTACCGTCCCTTCGCCGGAGCAGGGGGCATCGAGCAGGATGGCGTCGAAGGTTTCCGGCAACCACTGGCCAAACACCTTGGCATCAAAGTGAGTCATGCCGACATTGGTCACACCGCAGCGCTGGATATTGGCACTGAGCACTTTCAACCTGCTGCTGGAAAACTCGTTGGCAACCAGCATTCCCTGATTATTCATCAGCGCGGCGATCTGGGTGGTCTTGGAGCCGGGGGCTGCCGCCGCATCCAGCAACATGCCGTCCACTTTGATCTTGTCGCTGGCAAAGAGCGCGGTCACCGGCAGCATGGAGCTCGCTTCCTGGATATAGAAAAGCCCGCTCAGATGCTCAGCGGTGTTGCCGAGGGGAACCGTTTCATCGCTGCGGGTCAGCCAAAAACCGGTGTCACACCAGGGCACGGGATCACACTGCCAACCCTGTGGCTGCATTTGTGCCAAAAAGTCACACACAGTGATCTTGAGGGTATTGACCCGAATGCTGCGCCGCAGCGGTCGCCGACAACTGGCCACAAAATCATCCATAGACAGATGAGCCGGCATAATGGCCGCAATGTGGTGTAAAAAGTGATCGGGAAGGTAGGTGTTGTCGTGCACGGCGCCGTCTCGTTGACCGAAAAAGAGGGTCGATATCCTACCACAGGCCAAGCCATTCTCTTAATGGTGACCCTGGCTAAATAGACCAGATGAAATAAAACGCCCGGCATGCAGGCCGGGCGTTTGTGGCAATCAACGGTGATTGAGGAAGAAGATCAGGGCAGGATGCGCGGGCTCCACTCCAGCCACGCTTTCTCTGCTTTGCTGTTGAGCGGATAGCTGTGGCCGGTCTTGACGGTTGGGCCCATCTCCTGCTCCGGGGTATTGAAGGCGATGCCGCCCGCCAGCAGGCTCTGCACCGTCTCCACTTCGATGGTGCCACCGGTCAGGCCGATATCCGCCTTCACTCCGGAGACGTTCCAGAAGCGTGAGTTGGCTCGCACCAAATGGGCATACTCCTGCTCCACGCTCACCTCAATCAGCACCTCGCTGCCATCCCGTGCCAACGCCACCTTGGTGACATTGCCCACCACCAGTTTGCGAAACAGCAGTGGGCTACCGACGCTCAGGCCGTTGACCGAAGGGCTCTTGAGGGTCAGGGCCAAGCCAACCGGACCACTCTGGCTCAAGGGGAAGCGATCTTTGCCTGCCCCCTTGCCGGGTTGGGCTTCGACAAAGGCCCCTTTGATCAGGGTGTCGAGATGGGCCACACCACCCAGCCCCAGCTTGGCTTGCACCAAGGTGAAGCGGGCACCGGATTGTAAAAAACGCTCGGCGTAGTGGCCATCCAGCTCTGCCTTGAAGATCACTTGACCCAAGGAGGGCTCCAGCTCGATCTGATCGATTTTGCCGATATCGACCCCCCGATAACGGATCGGGCTGCCAACTCCGAGGCCCGGGTTGCTCTCAGCCACCAGAGAGAGGGGGCGAACTTTGGCTCTGGCCTGCTCTTTATTGTCAAACAGCTGATGGCTGCTACGGCCGGTACCCAGCCGGTCGAATTCGATGGCACCGCGCAGCAAGGTGGCCAGATTACCGACTTTGACCTTGACGCCGTCAACCCCTACTCGGGTGTCGATGGCTGCTTTCTTCCAAAATTGCGGCTGCCGGGCGAGGAGGGGAGCGTACACACCGTCAATTTCCAGCTCAATCTCGACCCCTTCTTTCGCGGCGCGCAGCTGTTTGACCTTGCCCGCTTCCAATCCCAGATAAAGCACGGGGGAGCCAATGCCGATACCATCGGCCTGATCTGCTTTGAGCAACCAGCGCTGGGGCTTGGCATCACGGGTCCCCAGCAGTGCCAGCTCCTGATTCGGGTAGAGCCGATTGATCCGCTCGCCACTACTGACTTGTACCAGCTTGATCCCGCCACCGAGCCAGGCACTGGCTGGGCTGGTTTCCACTTTGATGCCACTCAGATCGGCATCGATCTGCAGCGGTGCCGCACGATAGAAGCGGGCACGGTTGAGCAGATGGCCATAGTTCGGCGTCATCACCAGTTCGACACTGGCATTACCGCGCGCATCCAGGGTGAGCTGGCTGATCCGGCCCACCTCTAATCCCTTGTACCAGACCGGCGCATCCTGATTCAGCCCAGCCAGATCCTCGGCCTGCAGCGTCACCTTGGTGCCAGTCTGGGGAGCGCGATCGGTCAGCGTCATCTTGCGCGCCGGTTTGCCCGCCACATAGTCAAGGCGAATAGCGGGGCCGGAGAGCAGGCGATCCGCATGCTGCACGCCGGTCGGGGAGAGGGAGACGCTCTCCCACACCAGCTGGCTCTTGTCGGTAATGCGATAAGCCTGCTCCGGATTGATCAGCGCCGTCACCACGCGCCCCTTGTCGGTCAGAGCAATGGGGTCAATGCGGCCAATCTCGATCCCTTCATAGAGGATGGGCATCCCCTCCTTGATGGGCAGATCACCGGCCACTATGTCGATGCGCTCACCACGGGCAGCTTCCGCCAGCCCTTTGTAGAGGGTAAACATTTGCCCCTTCTCTGGCTCTGGCGAGGCTTTGGGCGAGTCGAAGGCGATGCCGCCGCTCAGGATGGAGGTGAGGCTACCCGCTTCCACGTTCACCCCGGCCAGACTAAACGAGCCCTTGAAGCCACTGATGTTCCAGAAGCGGGTATCGGCTTTGATCAGATGTTCAAAACGAGGCTCGATCACCAAATCCAGAATGACATTCTGGTTGTCCTGGCCAAGGCGGGTATTGATGACACTGCCCACTTCGATGCCACGGAAGTAGAGCTTGGCGCCGATCCCCACCGAGCCCAACGAGTCAGCGGTCAGGTGCAGCATCCGCCCCTGAGCCTGATAGCCGGGGGGAGGCCCCTCCAGTGCATCGAAGGTCTCCTCCAACGGATTGTTGTCACGCCCGGGTTGCAGATTGATGTAGTTACCGGAGACCAGGGTATCGAGTCCGGAGATCTCGGTCAGCGATGCTTTGGGGCTCACCAGCCAGAAGGCTGACCCTTTGCGGATCAGTGGCCGGGCCCGGCTGTCTATCTTGGCCATCACCGCAATCTTGCGGCCATCTTCAGCAAGATCCATCTCTTGTACGACACCGATGGCCACCCCCTGATAACGGATCTGGGTTTTGCCCGGTAAAATACCGTTACCCTGGGCGAAGTTGACCTGAATAAGTTGGCCACGACTCAACACCTGCTGATAGAGAAAGCCCCCCGCCAGCAGCAGGGCTATCAGGGGGAGCAACCAGACTGGCGATAACCAGCGGCGCTTTTCAATGACGGGTTCAGCCCCGATCATACCGACTCCTTATTGGCTGGATTAAACAGCACATAATACAGAAACAGAGAACTCATCAACGGGCTGCCTTATCCCACAGTAAACGGGGATCGAGCATGCGGGCTGACATCATGGTCAGCACCACCACACCGGCAAAGGCAGTGGCACCGGGGCCAGCCCGGACACTCAGCATGACGCCGCGATCGACCAGCGCCACCATCAGTGAAATCACAAACAAGTCCAGCATCGACCAGCGGCCGATAAAGTCGATCACCCGATACATCAAAAGCTGGCGCTTGCGTCGCACCGGCTTGGCCCGCTGCAACTGCCAGCAGATCCAGCCCAGCCCCACTATTTTGCCCACCGGCACCAGTATACTGGCGGTGAGGACTATGGTGGCAATCCCGCTCATCTTGCTGCGATAGAGCATCATGATACCGCTGAAAATGGTATCTGACTGCAGCAACCCCTTGTTGTAGAAGTGGGTAATGGGCAGCAGGTTGGCCGGTAGCAGCATAAAGGTGGCTAGCGCCAGCAAGCCCCACGACCAGGCGAGGGAGCGGGGAATGCGCACCTGCAGCTTGCTGTTGCAACGGGGGCAGCGCGCCCCGGTTTGATAACGAACCAGCAAGCCGCAGTCGTGGCAGCGGCACAGCCCCATCTCACGGGCGCTGGTCATCTGCTGCCTCCTTGAGGGGGATCCGTGCCCAGTAGGGCGCCGGGTCAAACAGGATCAGCAGGGTCATATTGAGCAACATCAAAATACCCAGACTCAGCAATCCGCCACCAAGCTGGACATCAGCGATATCGATCAGTTTGAACAGGGCGACCAGCAAGCTCACGATATAGACCTCCAGCATGGCCCAGTGGCGAAACACTTCAACCAGCTTCAAGGTCGGCGCCAGGATCTGCCAGCGTTTGGCCAGCCCCGATGCCAGTGCAAAGATACCGGCCAGCAGCCCGACGGGTGCCAGCACGGCGCACCAGAGCACCAGACCGGCCACCCACCACTCGCCCTCGCCAAACAGCACCAGGATCCCGCGCAGCAGATCAGCATCGGAGTTCACCCCGCCTAATCGCAAATAGATCAGTGGTTCAAAAAAAGCGGAAGGCAGCAACAGCACGCCGGTGATGGTCAATGCCATCAACTGGGAGGGACGAAAGGCATAGCGGCCATAGAGATGCTGGTGACAGCGTGGACAGTGGGCATGGCGACGCAGCGGCAGAGCCTTGCGCTGGATCAGCAAGTCGCACGCCGGACAGACAATCACGGAACTGGGCTCCATCATGCAATTCAACCTGTTGAAAGAATCGGTGAAATTTACCCTAAAACCGTTTCGCTGTCTTGCCTGCACCCTGAATGGGACGAAAGTATGATTGACGTTAACGTAAACGTGATATTAGATAGCCAGACTAGACAGGTGAAAGGAGTCATGATGTCCAGTTTGTCCCCCTCGGCAGGCCTGCGCTTTCGCACCGCCCTTGCCAATGAAGCTCCCCTGCAGATCGTCGGTACCATCAATGCCTATATGGCGCTAATGGCCGAGCGCAGTGGTTTTCAAGCCCTCTACCTCTCCGGCGCCGGGGTGGCCAACGCCTCCTACGGCTTGCCGGATCTTGGCATGACCTCCCTCAACGACGTGCTGATCGATGCCGAGCGGATCACCGCGGCCACCCGAGTGCCGCTACTGGTCGATATCGATACCGGTTGGGGCGGGGCATTCAATATTGCCCGCACCATTCGCGCGTTCGAGCGGGCAGGTGTTGCTGCCGTTCATATGGAAGATCAGGTGGCCCAGAAGCGTTGCGGTCATCGCCCCAACAAGGCTGTGGTCACGCTGGAGGAGATGTGCGATCGCATCAAAGCAGCGGTGGATGCCCGTCAGGATCAGCACTTCGTCATCATGGCGCGTACCGATGCGCTGGCGGTGGAGGGGCTAGGTTCTGCCCTTGAACGTACCGCCGCCTATGTGGCTGCCGGTGCTGACATGATCTTCGCCGAGGCGGTGACCGAGCTTGCCCAGTACGACCAGTTCAAGCAGGCGGCCGGGGTGCCGATCCTCGCTAATATGACCGAATTTGGCAAAACCGAGCTGTTTGACAAGGAGCAGCTCGCCGCCCACGGGGTCGACATGGTGCTTTACCCGCTAAGCGCCAACCGCGCCGCCAATCAGGCAGCCCTCAACGTCTATCAACACATTCGCCAGGATGGCCATCAGCGCGCCGTCGTGGCGACCATGCAGACCCGGGAGTCGCTCTACGACTTTCTCGGCTATCACCACTACGAGCAGACACTGGATCGTCTGTTCACATCCAGGGATTAGGAGGCAGCGTATGGGACAACAAAAACCGTTGGGCGGAGCAGGTCTGCGCGGGCAGAGTGCGGGGGAGACCAGCATCTGCACCGTGGGTAAGAGTGGCACCGGTCTCACCTATCGCGGCTACGACATCAAGGAGCTGGCCGATAGCGCCCAGTTCGAGGAGGTCGCCTATCTGCTGCTCAAAGGGGAGTTGCCCGGTGAGCAGCAGCTTGACGCCTACAAGCGCGAACTACGTCGCCTGCGCGCCTTGCCCCTGCCACTGCTGGAGGTATTGGAGCGTATCCCCGCCAATGCCCATCCCATGGATGTGCTGCGCACCGGCTGCTCCATGCTCGGCGATCTGGAGCCGGAAGATGGTTTCGAGCATGAACACGAAGTGGCGGATCGGCTGCTAGCCGCCTTCCCGGGGATCTTGATCTACTGGTACAAGTTCAGTCACGAGGGAGTTCGCATCGCCCTCGATACCGATGAGGAGTGTATCGGTGGCCACTTTCTGGCGCTGCTGCACCAGAAGGCGCCGAGCGAGCTGGAGCGTCGGGTGATGCACGTCTCCCTCATCCTCTACGCCGAGCATGAGTTCAATGCCTCCACCTTTGCGGCACGGGTCTGCGCCTCGACCCTCTCCGACATGTTCTCCTGTATCACCGCCGCCATCGGCACCCTGCGCGGCCCGCTGCACGGCGGCGCCAACGAGGCGGCCATGGCGATGATCGAGCCCTGGCAGGATGAAGCGCAGGCAAGGCGCGAATTGCTGGCGAGACTGGTGGCCAAGGATAAAGTGATGGGCTTTGGCCACGCCATCTACCGCACTTCAGATCCGCGCAACGTCATCATCAAGGAGTGGTCGGCCAAACTCGCCGAAGCGGTGGGGGATGATCGGCTCTATCGCGTCTCCTGCGAGGCGGAGAAGGTGATGTGGGAAGAGAAAGAGCTCTTTCCCAACGCCGACTTCTTCCATGCCAGCGCCTATCACTACATGGGGATCCCGACCAAACTGTTCACCCCTATCTTCGTCTGCTCGCGGGTTACCGGCTGGTGCGCCCACGTGATGGAGCAGCGCGAGCACAACCGGATCATCCGCCCGAGCGCCGATTATATCGGCCCGGCCCCCCGTCATTTTGTCTCCCTACAACAACGATAAGGAAATCACGATGTCCGCCAACGTCGACGTCAACCACAGACCCGAGCCCGATCAGGTGCTGGTCGATATTGCCGATTATGTCTGCAACCACCCCATCACCAGCGAGGCGGCCCTCGACACCGCCCGCTACTGCCTGATGGATACCCTGGGCTGTGGCCTGCTGGCCCTGCGCTTCCCCGAGTGCACCAAGCACTTGGGCCCCATAGTCCCCGGCACCGTCGTGCCCTTTGGTGCCCGGGTGCCCGGTACCCAGCTCTGTCTCGATCCGGTCAAGGCGGCCTGGGATATCGGCGCCATCATCCGCTGGCTAGATTACAACGACACCTGGCTGGCGGCCGAATGGGGCCACCCTTCCGACAACCTGGGTGGCATTCTGGCCACCGCAGACTGGCTGTCGCGTACTCGCGTGGCCGAGGGCAAGGCACCTCTGACCATGGCCGATGTGCTGACGGCCATGGTCAAGGCGCATGAAATTCAGGGAGTGCTGGCGCTGGAGAACTCCTTCAACCGGGTCGGTCTCGATCACGTGGTGCTGGTCAAGGTCGCCAGCACCGCCGTGGTGACTCATATGCTGGGGGGAACCCGCGATCAGGTGATCGATGCCGTCTCCCAAGCCTGGGTCGATGGCCAGAGCCTGCGTACCTACCGCCATGCCCCCAATGCGGGTTCCCGCAAGAGCTGGGCGGCGGGGGATGCCACCTCTCGCGCAGTGCGCCTAGCCCTTATCACCATGAGCGGCGAGATGGGGTATCCCGGCGTGCTGAGCGCGCCCAAATGGGGTTTCTACGACGTCCTGTTCAAGGGCAACCAGTTCGCCCTGCATCAGGGGTACGGCAGCTATGTGATGGAGAACGTGCTGTTCAAGATCGCCTATCCCGCCGAGTTCCACGCCCAGACCGCGGTGGAGTGCGCCATGAAGCTGCACGGTCAGCTGAAGGGGCGGCTGGACGAGATCGACCGCATCGAGCTCACCACCCATGAGTCGGCCATTCGCATCATCAGCAAGGTCGGCGCCCTCAACAACCCCGCCGACAGAGATCACTGCCTGCAGTACATGGTGGCGGTGCCACTTATTTTTGGTCGCCTTATCGCTGAGGATTACGAGGACGACGTGGCGGCCGATCCGCGCATCGACGGGCTGCGTGGCAAGATGGTGGTGCAGGAGGAGAAACGCTACAGCCGTGAATATCTGGAGGCGGACAAGCGCTCCATTGCCAACGCCATCCAGATCTTCTTCAAGGACGGCACTCACACCGCCAAGATAGAGGTGGAGTATCCGGTCGGCCATCGTCGCCGGCGGGAGGAGGGGATCCCGCTGTTGGTGGAAAAATTCCAGCACAATCTGGCGACCCGCTTCCCGGCCAAACGGGTCAGCAATATCCTCGCCCTCTGTCAGGACGGGCCGCGCCTTGCCGCCACCCCGGTGCATGCCTTTATGGATCTGCTGGTGATCTGACCGAACTCATATTGACCAACATATCGGCAAACAGTGATAAACGAACAGCGGGCCCATCGGCCCGCTTTGTCATTCTGGCAGTTTATCCCTCGCCACAAGGTTACCCCAGCACGCTGCTATCGCCGCTAAAGAGCGCCGTCATGATCGCCGTCTCGCGACTGGCGATGGTCTCGAGAAACTCGTTGGCACGCCCCATCTGATGGCAGACCCGATAACCCCGCTCGACAAAGGAGAACAGCTCACCAAGCCCAGCCAAATGAGCCGGGCCCGAGACCAACTTCAAGGTTGTGCCAAGCAGTGGCTTTCTGGCCAACCGGTCCAGCGTCATGCCAAGTTCATTCACCAGGGTGATCTGCTGTTCGCGACGGGCCATCTCGCCCACGGCACGATAGGCAATGACGTAGTGTTCGGCACTGATAGGATTGATACCACCAATGCGGCGCAATGCCACCACCATCAGATAATCCAGCTCCTCGGAGAGGGCATCAAGTTCGATCGCCTGCGCCAGCACCTTGAGACCGGACTCCGGCAACAATCGCTCGGCAGTCGGCATCACCCGCATCACGTCTGCATCGCGACGGGCACAATCGCCGGGGCCATAGAGATCGGTCAGGAAAAACGCGGCGGCGGGGCCATAGCGGTCACTCTCCAGCAGATCACTATGGGTACGTCCCAACCTGTCGGCCTGCCACTGGCGCAACCGGTCCCGATCCTGTTGATCTTCAGGATGGGTTCGCATCTGTTCGCGCAAGGCGGCAACCCGCTTGAGCTGGCGATAGAGCCGTCCCAGGGTCGTTGCATCATCGTGGACGTGGTCTTGATGGGTCATGTAATGCTCTCTGGCCTGTGGCCCATGGAATGGCAAGATGATTGGGGCATATGTATACAACCAGATGAAAAATAAACGACTTTTGTTACCTGCTTAGGGACAAGTGTAACCCCATGAGAAGCCGGAATAAATGCTGTGGCCTACTCGCCAGTTCGATTGCCCTCGACTCTGTTAAGTGAGTCCCATTTATAGGAACACCCCTTTCACTTGTGCTGAACATGTGTTTAATATCAATAAATATCTTATGGCCCAGAGTATTCACCATGTTTCTATATGACTCACTCGCTGGTAACAGCGGACTCTCCACCATTCAGGTCAACCGTCAACATCCTCTGGGTCTTGCCGCCGCACGCCTTGCCGCAGAAGCCATCGCTCAGGATATGAGCGAAAGCTACCAGCTCGATTGTGAATGGGCAGATGAAGAGGAGACCGAATTGCGGTTTCGTGGCTCAGGGGTTCATGGTTCCCTGATGCTGGACGAGAACACCTTGCGACTTGAAGTACATCTCGGCTTGATGCTGCTACCGGTGCGTAGCGTGCTGGAGCAAGAGATCCTCGATTATGTCAGCAACCGGCTACCTTGCCCTAATCGTGCGTAAAACCATCAGGGGTACACCTGAAATAGCCGGATCTGCAGGCAAGTCAGCCTGGTAATATATCCGTTTGCTTGCCTTGTGTGGTTATTAAATAGGCGATTGATGAACGGGGTATTTTATTATCGGTCATTCTATTTTCATATTTCGAGTCGGTCGTTGCTGCTGTTATGTTCACTCCCTGAAGGCCCTCACCGAATATGAGTGGCATCTGTGATTGGCCGCCTCGCTAAATTCATGTTGTAGGGAAACAACCATGCCACTAAGTGAATTTATCTCCTGCGTTGACACTGCTTGGTTACGCATGGACAGACCTAATAATCTGATGCAGATTATTGGCGTCTTGATGTTCGAAGGCCAACTGGATGAGCCGCGCCTGCGGGACGGATTGCGCCATACCATGTCGGTACAGCCTCGCTTTCAGCAACGTGCCATTCTCGAAGGGGGATCCTACTACTGGCGCCATGACCCCGATTTCGATCTCGACCAACATCTCAAACGGGTGATCCTGCCGGGCAAAGCGGGCAAGCTTGAACTGGAAAAGCTGGTGGCCGATCTCGCCTCCACCCCCCTTAACCACCAGCGCCCCTTGTGGGACATGCATCTTACCGACACCTCCCTCGGCGGGCAGGCGCTGGTGGTGCGGATCCACCATGCCATGGGCGACGGTTTCTCGCTGGTGCGGGCCATTCTGACCATGATGGATAACACTCCGCAAGGTTCGCCACGCCCCCAACCATCAGCGCAGCGGGATGAGTTTGCGCAAGAAGAGGATGAGATGCCACACGGGGGCAGCAGGTTAGTGCGGGCCGGTCTCAAGTTGACCGGCAACCTCTGGTCCAGATATGTCGATGTGGTTACCCATCCCACCAAGGCCATGGACTACCTCAAGATCGGACGAGATGTCGCCAGCGAGCTGTGCCACATTGCCACCCTCAACGATGACTCCCCATGCCGCTTGCGGGGCAAAACCGCCAGCACCAAGCGGGTGGCCTGGTCGGAACAGATTGCGTTGCCAGACATCAAAGCCGTGGGCAAGGTGCTGGGTTGCTCGGTCAACGATCTGTTGATCGCCGCCACCGCCGGTGCGTTTCGCCACTACTTGCAGGAGAAGGGGGATGACGCGGACCAGGTAGAGATCCGTGCGCTGGTGCCAGTCAATATGCGGGCACCCGACGATGATGGCGCCCTTGGCAACCGGTTCGGGCTGGTGGCACTGGATCTGCCGCTCGATATTGAACATCCGTTGCAACGCCTCTATGCCGTGCGTGACCGCATGTTGGCACTGCGCACCTCACTACAGCCTATCGTAGTGCTCAATCTGCTGCAGGTGCTGGGGATGGCGCCAAAGGCGGTACAACAACAAGCCGTCGAGCTGCTCTCGGCCAAAGCCAGTTCGGTGATCACCAATGTGCCCGGCCCGCAGCAGACACTCTATCTGGCCGGTGCGCGATTGCGCCAACCGCTATTCTGGGTGCCACAAGCGGGGGATATCGGTGTGGGGGTCTCGATACTCTCTTACGACCATACCGTACAGTTGGGTCTGATCACCGACAAAAAGCTGGTGCCAGACCCCGACCAGGTGGTGGCGCGTTTTGCGATAGAGTTTGAACAACTACTGTTACTGGCGTTGATGGAGCCAGCACTGCACTGTGACCCGCGCGAGCTCGATGCGTTACTGGGTTGACCCACCGCAGATTCATTTCCTGCCATAACGAAAGAGGCCAACCTGCAGGTTGGCCTCACTCTTTAGCGGCAAAGCAAGGGATCACTCATCCTCAAGCTCATCACACGCGGCAGCCACATCGAGGCGCTCCATCGCATCCACCGGCTGGCACTCGGCCGCTTCGGCATAGAGCGCCTCAGCGGCTTTCAGGCGACTCTTGCCATGCAGCATCACCTGGGCATTGGCGTACTCCATACGCGCAATGGCAGAATCGGGGATCAACGCCAGCGCGACCTTGAAGTGGCGCTCTGACTCCTCTTTTTTGGCGCCATAAGTAATGCCACCAATCATGGCCCCCAGTTTGTCGACTATCTCGGCGTGCCAGGCACCGAAGGCGATATGGGCTTCGGCATGGTCCGGCTCCAGCTCCAGCGCCTTTTCCAGACTGCTCTTGATCTTGTCGCCAATCCCTTGTGACAGCGCTTTGGTGATAGAGATCACCTGACTGTAGCGACCGAGTGCCAGGGCGTGAAAATACCAGGCGTTGGCATTGTCGGGCTGGCGCTTTTGCAGCTGCTCGGCATGGCTGGCTGCCCGCTCGAAGGCGGCGCGCTTGGCATACTTGTCATCCAGCAGGTAACTGGCATGGATCACCAGCGCCTTGTTCGCCACGTTGAGCCCTTCGTCACCAGCCGCTTCTCCCAGCGCCACCGCTTGGGCAAAATCCCCGGCGTGATAGGCACGCCAGGCATCCTGTACCTGTTCATCCTCAGGCCAGGGTTCGGCATCCCCCTGATGGAGGCGCTCCCAGTGATCCGCCAGCTTTTGGCCGGCATAGTCATAAGCCGCATCCGCGTAGGGGAAGGGGACAAATTCGAGTTGTGAAGTGGTCATGCTGGTTCTCCCTGTAGCATGTGAATCAAACCTTATCGGTATAGTGATGGGCGAGGGCGCCCAGATGAGCGCGGGCATCGGCCCGCAGAAAGGGTGCGACCAGCTGCATCACCTGAAAGACGCCGAGGGCGATATCGGCGTCCGCCTTGGGGTGCAGTGCCCGCTGGTAAGAGATCCAGAATGTGCCCACCAGCGCCACATTGGCCGCCAGTGAACGCATCTGTTGTGCCGACCCGTCCATCAGCCCGGCCGTTTGCAAATGCTGGCAGATGGCCGCAGCCGTGTGCTCCTTGCGGCGCAGCAGAGCGGAAAAGCGCTGCTCCACCAGATGGTAGCCATTCATCAGAGTCGAGATATCGTAATAGAAGAAACGGTACTGCCAGATGGCTTCAAACATCAGGTGCAGGAAGAGCCAGATATCTTCCGCTTCATCGGTGGGGGTACTGACTGCATCCAGCAGGCGAGCCATCTGCTGTTCGAACTCAGCGAACAGCGCATTGACGATCTCCTCCTTGTTATGAAAGTGGTAATAGAGATTGCCCTGGCTTATCTCCATCTCGGCGGCAATGGCCGAGGTAGTGACGGTTGGTTCCCCTTGTCGGTTGAAGCAGGCGAGGGCAGTGGTCAGGATCCGCTCCCGGGTACGGCGTTTGGGCTTGCGATCCATGCTACTCCTTGACTAATGAACGACGCACGCCGTGGCGATAACGCTTGGCAAGCCAGTGTTGCAGCTGTTCCAGTGACTTGTCCAGCGCGGCGACCGAACTGCTACTGGGGGTCAGCAAGGTCCGTTCTTTATCTTCCAGTGCCGCCAGATTGAGCTCCAGGCCATGCTTGGCCAGCACGGGTGCCAGTACCTCGCGTCGCTCCCAGAGGTCACTGCGCGTGCGCTGGAATGCGTGCTCACAGAGACGGCGGCGATCCCGATAACTGAACACATTGGTAAAAAACATCTCGCTATCGGCACCCGAGGGTTCAAATAGCAGTGCATCGGCATCGGGGTATTCATGACGGTAACGATCCATTCCCACATGCATGCGGGAGTGAATCATGGCGCGAAAGGTCTGGGCCAGCACCACCGGCAGCCCGCTGTCGACCAGATTGGTAGGATCTCCGGGGAGCATGCTGGCATCAAAAGGCACCAGCGGATTGATGCAAAAGACCAGATCTGCCCCCTCCTGCAGTGCGACCGAAGCGTGCAGGGTCTTGATCAGCGCCCCGTCCACATAGTAGCGACCGTTGATCAATGAGGGGGGAAAGAGGCCAGGCAGGGCAGCCGAAGCCTGTACCGCCGCCGAAATGGGCACATCATCCAGCCCCGGGCTGCCAAAGGCCACCGCATGGCCGGTATTGAGCTCAGTGGCGACGACGAACAGACGGCCAGCGAGCTGGCGAAAATCATTGCTGCGGCCCGGACGAGAAAAAAACTGGGTCAGGATCCGATCCACCCCACGGTTGTCAAACAACCCGGTCGGGATCGCCTTGGAGAGCCCCTGCAGCGACTCGAACAGCCGATGCTTCCAGGGGGCAGAGAGGTAATGGCCAAGGCTCTGCCAGGCCAGCGGCGGTATGGTGCTCAGCCGGTCGGCATATTCGCCAAAAGCAGGTCGCAGTAAGGTGGCAGGATCGAATATCTCACCGGAGTCATCGCTGAGCAGGATCCGCACCAGCTTGTCGGCTGAAATGCCATTGGCCAGTGCCGACGCCACCACGGCCCCCGAACTGACCCCCACGTAGATGTCAGCATGTTCAAGACGCAACCCCTTGATGCTGTCTGAGAGGGCGGCACAGGCACCTATCTCGTAGATGCCGCCCAGCGGGCCGCCTCCGGCCAGGGCAATTGCGATCGTACTCATAGTGCCACCTCGCTATAAATGGAAAAACCGGCCCAGCTAAGGGCATGGGCCGGTATCAATCACCATCTGGCAGGATCAGAGATCAGGGGAGAACGCTTTCCGCTTTCGCCTTCACCTCTTTGACGGCATCCTCGGCGGCAGAGAGCAGATCCGCTGCCTGTTCGACCACTGCCTCTTTAGCCTGGGCGACCGGTGCCTTCTTTACCGGTGCCTTTCTGACGGCAGGTTTCTTGGCTGCGGCCGGTTTTGCTTCGGTGGCCGCGGCAGGGGCCGCATCGTCTTCGGCATCCAGCAACTGCTGTACCACATCGGTCAATTCCGCCATGCGCTTGGAAAGCTTGTCGATATCTTTGCGGGTCGGGATGCCAAGACTGGCAACCGCACGCGCTACGCGCTCTTCGAATACCTGCTCGAGGCGACCCCAGGTCCCGGCGGTTTTGTCGGTCACTGCGGCAATTTTCTCGTCAGCGCTCTGACGGGTTTTGGCCTGCAAGGCTTCCCCTTCTTGCACCAGCGCTTCAAAAATTTTGCCACCCTCTTCCTGCGCTTTGGCATAGGCGCCCAAGCCAGCCAACCAGATCTGCTGGGTGGACTCCTTGATGGTGGAGGTGAGTTGGTTGTCGGTCACCGAACTTGCCAGTGCTTTGAGTTTTTTAGCCATGATGATCTTCTCCTTGAATAACGATGGTTAACCGTAATGGCGACAACGACAACGTACAGTCCGGTTGTGGCATTACTGAGTTTTCAATTTCAGTCTAGGGACAAAAAATAGAGGGTTCTACCTAATAACGAAACAGTAAATTAACTGAACTTAGGGATAGCTCACGAACTGGTTATTGAATTGCAGATTTCCATATGAATCGTGATATATCTAACGATAAGTAATAGCCAAATCAGTAGCGGAACGATGACATGAACTATTTCATTACAGGTGGTAGTGGTTTTATAGGCCACAGATTGATTAAAAAATTACTGGATGCGTCGCTCGACAACAAAGTCTATTTTTTGATGCGTTCATCCCATCAAGAAAAACTGACTGACCTGTTTGCCTTCTGGCAAGTCGATGAACAACGAGCCATCCCGGTATTTGGTGACATCACGCTACCGCTGTTGGGCATATCGACCGAGCAGCTGGCGCAGCTCAGTGGCCATATCGATCACTTTTTCCATCTGGCTGCCATTTATGATCTCAATGCCAAAGAGGGGATCCAGCAGCAGGTCAACGTCGAGGGAACCCGCCAGGCGGCACAACTTGCCGATCGCTTGGGCGCCGGGCACTTCCACCACTGCAGCTCCATCGCCGCAGCAGGACTGTTCGACGGCCTGTTTCGGGAAGACATGTTCGAGGAGGCCGAGCACCTCGACCTGCCCTATTTCCAGACCAAACACGAATCAGAAGGCATTGTGCGCAATGAATGCACCATTCCCTGGCGGATCTACCGCCCCGGCATCGTGGTCGGCGACTCCAATACTGGCGAGATGGACAAGATAGACGGCCCCTATTACTTCTTTAAAACCATCCAGAAGTTGCGCCGTCTGTTACCGCCCTGGATGCCTGCCATAGGGGTGGAGGGGGGCCGCATCAATATCGTACCGGTCAACTTCGTGGTAGACGCCATGGTCTACATCGCCCACCAGCAAGGGGAGGAGCGCAAGACATTCCACCTGACGGATCCCAACCCGATGCGGGTCGGCGACATGCTGAGCACCTTTGCCCGTGCGGCCCACGCGCCGGAACCCGCCATTCGCATTAATGCCTCTTTGTTTAACTTCATCCCCCGTCATCTGAGCGCCATGCTGATGACCATGGCACCGATACGCCGGATCCGCGATGCCGCGATTGCCGATCTGGGGCTGCCCAAAGATATGTTCCGCCTCATCAGCTATCCCACCCGTTTCGATAGTCGCGAAACCCAGCGGGTATTGAAAGGCTCTGGTATTGAGGTCCCCCCACTGCACAGCTATGCCTGGCGGTTGTGGGATTACTGGGAGCGTCATCTCGATCCCGAGCTATTTATCGACCGCTCCCTGCGCGGGCGGGTCGAAGGCAAGGTGGTATTAGTCACTGGTGCCACCTCGGGGATTGGTCGCGCCACTGCACGTAAGCTGGCAGGGGCGGGGGCGACTGTGGTCACCATTGCCCGCGATGAGCAAAAAATTGCCGAAACCCGCGCCGAGTTTGCCGAGTTGGGCCTCACCATCGAGGTCTATCAGGGGGATCTTGCCGATCTGGCCGAGGGGGAGGCGATTACCAGGCAAATTGTCGAGGATCACGGTGGGGTCGATATTCTGATCAACAATGCCGGTCGCTCCATTCGCCGCTCCATTGAAGACTCTTTCGAGCGTTTCCACGATCTGGAGCGCACCATGCAGCTCAACTACTTCGGCGCGCTCAAGGTGATCATGGGCGTGCTGCCCACCATGATTGAGAAGAAAAAAGGCCACATCATCAACATCTCCTCCATCGGGGTGTTGACCAATGCGCCACGCTTCTCTGCCTATGTGGCCTCCAAGTCTGCACTCGATGCCTGGGTGCGCACCGCCGCGTCAGAGTTTGCCGACAGAGGGGTGAGTTTTTCCATCATCAATATGCCACTGGTGAAAACGCCGATGGTCGCGCCCACCAAAGAATATGACCAAGTACCGATGATGACACCGGAGGAGGCCGCCGATCTGGTGTGCGATACCATCATCAACAAGCATGTGCGATTGGCGACGCGCCTTGGGGTATTCGGTCAGGTGATCCATGCGCTGGCACCGCGTGTTGCCCAGGTGATCATGAACACCAGTTTTCGCACGTTTTCCGACCCGAAAGATGGGGATAAATCCAAAGCGGCCGCCGATAAGATTGCCGTATCTACCTTGATCAAGGGGATCCATTTCTAACCGATTAGCCATTCATCCACAAAAAGGGGGCCTGAATCATCAGGCCCCCTTTTTTATATCTGGCTCTCAGGGGCGAGCCAGCAGCCGTAACAACAGGTCGGTGGTACGGCGCGAATAGAGCAGCGAGAGATGGCCAATGGCAGGTAACTCAAGATCTTCCATACCTGCCAGCCGTTGCCGCTCTTGGGGCATCACCACATTGTCATGACTGGTGCGCACCGAGATGCCGGGTACGCAAAGAGGCACCGAGGCAAAACGCTGCAGCCAGCCAGAGCCCGGCTCCATTTCGCGGGCATTGGCTCCCAGCCCAAGTGCGGCAAGCTGGCTTCCCTGATGGGGGGTCGCCAAGGTAATAAGGCGCGCGACCTTGTCACCGCCATGAACCGCAAGATAGTCGCGACAGACCAGCCCGCCCATGCTGTGACCGACCAGCACCAATTTGTCAGCCCCGGTTTGCGCCAACACATCGTCGATCCGGGTGGCCAGCAGCGGCACCATCTCATCGATATGACCAAACGGTGGCATCAGGGTAATGGTGGCCACCACATGGCCAGCCGCTTCAAGCCTGGCACGCTGAGTGCGCCAGATCCCCCTGCTGCAGCCATAACCGTGCACCAGCAACACCGGCCGCTGACAGGCTGGCAACCGATCAGATGCCATCAACAGCGGTTCAAAAGGGAGTAACCAGGTAAAGGTGTAGAGGTAGGCGAGCATCTCTTGCGCCATCATCTTCACTCTCGCCCAAGTGCCGATGGCCGGGGAGGGGTAGAAGCGGGTAAACAGCCAGCTGCCCAGCACCACCAGACAGCGCAACGCCAGCAGGGCGAACACCACCATTAACAGGGTGAGCGGCCAAGAGAGGCCAATAACAAGATGGGCGATGCTCCCCAGAAGCAGCACCTCCACCATCAGTAAAATAAACAGGTGTCGTACGATAGTCATGGGGCAATGATCCGACCAGTCAGACGTGGATGTCAAATGGCACTTTCCGATATCTTGAGCTAACCCGCGTTTATCCATGGTATCCACAGGCCATGTCCGATGCGTGGATTTGCAATACTGTATATCCATACATATACTCTATTCACCATTACCAAGAGGAGGCCATCATGGCTGTCGAGATCAAATATGTGGTTGTTCGTGGGGGAGTAGAGAAGATGACCTTTGCCAGCAAAAAAGAGGCCGATGCCTACGACAAGCTGCTGGATACCGCCGATGAACTGATGACCCTGCTCGCCGGTGCCCCGATTGAACTGGCACCAGAGCAGCAAGAAAGTCTGGCGTTCTATCTGGCGGAACAACGTGACGTGCTGCAAACCCTGCTGCGCGGCGGTAAGGTGCAAGCAGCCAGCCCAGAAGAGGAGCAGACGCCGGCAGCAAAGCGCAAAGAAAAACCGCTCAAACAGGTAGCCTGATTGCACAGGCCTGCTACTTCTCGGGATGAATAGCTCAAGCCATTCAACTTTATTGCATTTAAAATCATTTTTACGGCTATTTACCCCGAGAAATTTTTAACAACGGTGCATATGCAATGCATAACTGAATAGTGCGCAGTGACTAGCCATCTCAGCCGAGCCAACGAGCAAACAACTGCGAGATAGTCGGCCAACCCGCTCGCTGAGACCACAATCAGCAACAGCAAGCGACCGTGAAAACATCAACAGAAACCGCGTCCATGCATCACGGCTTAGGCCCTTTTCTCGGGTCTCGGCTCACGGACCCACACCAATTCACATCATCACCAACAAGCAACACCATGACTCAACACGCTTTATCCTTGCCGCCAGCCATGCCGCTATTTGATAGCCTGATCTATCTGGAAGCTGGCAACCCGCAAGTCAATCAGTACCTTGCAAACCTCAGCCTCAACGACGTGCCCGATGCCGGACTGGTTTACGAACTGGCGGTCGATTGGCTGCTGGAACAGCGCAACAGTGAAAACAACTACAAAACCTATCGCAGTGAGCTGACCACCTTTTTGCACTGGTGCTTTTGCGAGGCTGCCATCAACCCCAAGGATCTGACCCGCCGTATCATGATGCGCTATCTCGACTACTGTCAGTCCCCGCCAGAATCGCTGATCGCCTATCGCAACGTGGCGCAGTTCGTCCTCGACAAGGAGTGGGGGGAGCGGTTACCCAATGCGCAGTGGCGCCCGTTTCTGGGCAAACGGGAACTGGGGCGAACCTTGCCCTATCGCCTCAGTGAACAGGCCATGAAGACCAAACTCGCCATTTTGTCCGCCTTCTTCCAGTTCCTGATCCAGGAGGAGTACATGGACAGAAACCCCGCCTTGTTGCTACAGCGAGTCAAGCGGCCACAACAGCAAGAGGCCGATGATCAAGTTCAATGCTTCAGCGAGTTACAGTGGTCCTACGTGCTCCAGGCGGCCGACACCCTGGCCCGCGAACATCCCGAGCAGCACGAACGCAGCCGCTTTCTCACCATCCTGATGTATGCCTGTTATCTACGGATCTCGGAGGTCGCGGCCAGGCCAGGTTTCACTCCGGTAATGGGGCAGTTTCGCCGGGATCGCAAAACCGGCGTCTGGGGCTACTTCATTCCACAAAGCAAAGGGGGAAAGCGGCGTACCGTGGCGGTCTCCCAAGCGCTGCTGGCGGCGCTTGAACGCTATCGTTGCTTCCTCGGCCTTGCCCCTTTGCCGACACCGGATGAACAGACACCACTGTTCGTTCGCCACAAAGCGGCAGCCCATGGCCGTGAACAGGGCGAACTCAATGCCAATCTGGGCATTCGTCAGTTACGAGACCTGATCATGATGATCATTGGCAAGGGTGCAGATCTGGCGGAGCGGGATGGATTTACCCAGGATGGGGCTGAAATGCGGCAACTCTCTCCCCACGCCATTCGCCATACCGGGATCACCCACGATATCAATCTGCATGGGCGGCCACTCTCACACGTACAAGCCGATGCCGGACATGACAGCATCGACACCACCTCTAAATATCTGCACACCAGTAACAGCGAACGGCATGAGAGTGCCCAACAAAAACCGCTCGACCGGCTGGGATAGCAGTGAGAGATAACAACATTGAGCCATGTAAAGTTGTGAGTCTTCATCCTGTTGTTTGCTGTCTGTTTTTAAAACAACAAGCGATTCATTAAGGTCTCATTCAAGCGAGCGCTGTTATTTTGTACTTCTCTGGGATGGCAAGCGGTTCAGGGAATAACGAGGCGGTAAGGAACGAGTGCATTGCCATCAGCAGGATAAACATCCATCCCGCAGCAGAGAAAACAAACAATTAAATAGCTTGCTGAAAAATCGAGAAAACCTATGCCGCTAGATATCATCAAAAAAACCTACAAGCTGGTCGGACAAACCGATCTGATAGCGCAATTTACCCTGATCCCCTCGGGCACCTTGAATATCTGGTTTCCCGAAACCGGATTGCAAATGGAAGCGCCCTACAATCAGCTTCGCTTTGAAAATGACACCCTGCTTTATACCAATGGCATGCACTACAGCCAGGCGAGGGCATTCTGGTCATTGACGCTCAAGGGTAGCGATATGAGTGAACTGAAAAAACTGATCATCGAGATCTGTACTCAGTCCCGACCATTGCACCACCCGACCCCCATGCCCAAACGTAAGCGCTGGTTGGCAGCCTGATTGCATTGATCACATTCAACAAAGACCTGCATCGCAAGATACAGGTCTTTCATTTCGTGGTTGTACCTTCAACGCCGATACAAATCGTTTTTTCAGGGCCAGCCACCCGGGGTGGTAATACGGGGGGAATTCCCAGACAACCCATCCACGGGGGAGGGGTGTTATCTCTTACAAAAGAGGCTTTTTATCAGTAAGGGCTTGGTTTGCAAGCTACAACATTCAATACTCATGTGAAGCAAAAGCGCTCAACCAAGGGGGTGATTATGTTTTTTAAGATGGGTGACCAAGTTCAGCTGAAAGGTGGTAATGGGCCATCAATGACTGTCATTGGATCGCTTCACTGTGGCTATCTGACATGTTGCTGGTTTGACGGGCAAGAGTTGCAAGAAATGGCATTCTCTAATGACTCTGTAACTTCTTGTGAAGTTCTAGATGAAAATGCCCGAATGCTTCAGGAAATTTTGAACCTGAACACCATTTAACGCCGATAAAGCTAGTTATCGGCATAACGGGGATGCTCACATGAGTGATGGATTTCATTTTTATCCTGGTCAGCTAGTTTGGCTTAAAAGTGGTAGCTCTAGCATGACGGTGAGCGAAATTTCTTCGAAGGATCAAGTCACATGTGTCTGGTTTGATTACGACAAGAGCCCGCTACGCTATGAGAAGAAGTTGCCATTACATGTGCTTTCTTCACTTCATGTTCCGGTTGAGGATTTTGAGCCACGGGTTGGTGATTTTAAGGTGGGTGATGTGGTCTCACTGCGCAGTGGTGGCCCGTTGATGACCATTCAGACGATACGCGATTTTAACGCCGAGTGTCTTTGGTTTGATATGGAACTGCGAGAGATCATGCCGCTTTCAGGGGCTTTTCGCTTGGCTGCTCTTGTCGCTGGGGATAATCAAAGGACTGAGGCCTCTTAGCTCTACCACAAGCATGACTGCGCATAATGCATATTATGTTAAATGAGATATCTTGTTTCCTGTTACCACTAATTGAACTGTGTATAATGGCAACAATTGATCCTATCTTCGACCGGATGTCTTAAGTGGCTGAATTAACATCAGAACAATTAAAACCCGCTTTCGCGATTGAACAGTTCTCCATGCTCAGTGAGCTTGAACCTATCCCCTTTGCCGCATTGCAACCCAGAGCCATCTCCGCGGTCAAACGCTTGGCCAGTTTTGATGGTGACTGTCCGGTAATGCTGCTCAACGGTTTTCCGGGTGCCGACTATGAAGGCGTCTGTCAGACCCTTATTGCCGACTCCAATGGCAAAGATGCCGATTTGTTTGATCTCTGCTACACCGAGAATCTGAACAATCCCTTCAAGCCTATCTGGCTACGGCTGCAACCCGGCACCGGTATCGAGTTCTGCGAAATGGTTGGCGAACTGCTTAAGCTGATGAGCCTCCATCTTGATGCGGAACGTCTGGTCACCCGCATCATGCGCAAGCAAAACAATGATCCGAAGATCGATGATTTTCTGTCTGATCTGGCCGCTCACGTAGCCCAGGGTCTGGAATTTCAACACCCGGTGCTGATTAATCTGCTGATCCATCACGAGCAGCAAGAAGCACCGGTGGTTTATGGGCGAGACCTGAACTGGGATACCCTGTTTGGCTCCATCAATTACCAGACCGAGCAAGGCTCTGTGTATGCCAACCAGCACCTGCTGGAGCCCGGCTTGCTGCGCGAAGCCAATGGTGGCTATCTCATTTTGCAACTGGATGAGCTGCTTGATCAGCCCCACCTCTGGTTCAAGCTGAAGAATGCCATGCAAAAAGGCGAGCTGGACTGGAACGCCTATCAGGAAGGGAAAACCCTGACCCCCTTCTTTACCCCTGAAGCGACGCCGATCAAGCTCAAGCTGATCCTGGTGGGTGATCGCCTTGAGGTAGCAGAGTTCCAGATGCTGGATCGCGATATGTCAGAGCGTATCTTCCTGCGCGCCGACCTGGTTTCCGAGGTCAATATCGAGGAAGATCTGCAGGAATTTTTGCAATATCTGGCCGGGTTACGCCTGCGCTGGAACCTGCTGGACTTTACTCCTGCCGCCCTCGCCGCGCTCTGCCGCCATGCCAGCAGGCTGTGCGATCATCAGGAGTGGTTGTCACTCTCCGAAGTACAACTGGCCGCCATCATGCGGATGTCGGATAGTCTGGCCCGCGAACTGGAGTCAGATGTCGTCACCGATGACCACATTCGGGGTGCCTTGGAAGAGCAGGATTACCGTCTCAACTATCTGGTTGAACAGTCCGATCAGGGGGTCATTGACGGCCAGATCTTGCTGCAGACCGATGGTGAAGAGATTGGCCAGATCAACGGCCTTTCCGTCATTCAGGTCTCTGGCCACCCCTATGATTTCGGTGAGCCGGTACGTCTCACCGCAACCGTGCATCTGGGTGATGGCGATGTGATCGACATCGAGCGAAAAGCGGAACTCGCAGGCCACATTCATGCCAAGGCGATGATGATCATTCAAGGTTATCTCTCCAATATGTTTGGGGCTGAAACCCCTACCCCGCTCTCTGCCAATCTGGTATTCGAGCAGTCGTATCATGAAATTGATGGCGACAGTGCATCACTGACCGGCCTATGCGCCCTGCTCTCTGCCCTCGCCCGCCAGCCGATTTATCAACAGTTCGCCGTGACCGGTGCTATCGATCAGTTTGGTAATGTCGAGGCCGTTGGTGGCGTCAATGAAAAAATTGAGGGCTTCTTCCGGGTATGCCAGATCCACGGCATAACGGGGAAACAAGGGATTATTTTGCCCGGCACCAACGCTCAGCAGCTAAACCTCTCTGACGAGGTGATTGCAGCTGTGGCGGCAGGCCAGTTCCATATCCACCCGGTTTACCACGTGGAAGAGGCGATCGAATTGCTCACCGGCTGTGTGGCTGGCGAGCCGGATATGCCAGATACGCTGTTTGGCCGGATCCAGGATCGGCTGGATGAATTGAATGGCAGCGGCCGAAAAGGCGGCCTCTTGAGCGCCCTGTTGGGCCGTCTGTTTGGTCGCTCATAAAGAGATCGGAGTTGTTTAGCGAACAGCTGTAAGCTAAATTGGCGCAGCTTTACTCATTTGAAGGAAATTCAGCGTGACCGTAGACAATACCACCATGGCAGCTCCCCTTTCTCTGTGCGAACAGGGCAAGTTCTCTTTTACCCGTGAAGAGCTGCTGGCTTGTAGCCGTGGTGAGCTGTTTGGTGAGGGCAATAGCCAGTTACCGGCTCCCAACATGTTGATGATGGATCGCATCGTCAAGATCAATGACAACGGCGGCGAGCATGGCAAGGGCGAGATCCTGGCTGAACTCGACATTACACCTGATCTCTGGTTCTTCGATTGCCACTTCCCGGGTGATCCCGTGATGCCTGGTTGCCTTGGTCTGGATGCCATGTGGCAGCTGGTCGGCTTCTTCCTTGGCTGGAAAGGCGGTCCTGGCAAGGGTCGTGCTCTGGGGGTGGGTGAAGTGAAATTTACAGGCCAGATCCTGCCGACCGCCAAGAAAGTGACCTACAAGATCACCTTCAAGCGCGTCATCAACCGTAAATTGGTGATGGGTATCGCTGATGGCGTCGTCGAAGTGGATGGCCGCCCGATCTACAGCGCAACTGACCTGAAAGTTGGTCTGTTTAAAGATACCACCGCATTCTGATCGCTATCCTCAGTGGTAAAACCGCAATAACGCAAAGGGGCCTCGATGGCCCCTTTCCTTTTGTAATATGTGATGAAGTATCGATTACTTCATGAAGAGGCCAGAGCCCCGCCCTTCCATGGCATCACGCCAACCACCAAGCCAATGCCCACGGGCATCCAGACATTGATACGGACACGCTTCTTTCTGTTTGCCGACAACGCCAGCCTGATAACCACGAGCACGAGCTCTATCCAGACGGTCCCGTTTCTGTCTCTTCATCATCTACGACCCTCTTCGTGGAACAAAAAAAGCGACCAATTGTTCATCGGTCGCCTTTATCTTTACCCCAGCGAGCAGGTCCGGTCAAACAAAAACATTCACCCTGACAGGGCTATGTGACACAAGACACTGAACTGGATTAAGTTTTAATGACAGGGAACTTAATCCTGATTTTTGAGTCCTTCCAGCTCTTCCCAGCGGGCAAAAGCCTGTTCCAGCGCGGCTTCAGCCGCACTACAGGCATCCAGTTTTTGCTGGGTTTGATCGCTTGGCAAGGAGAAGAAACTGGGCTGGTTGATCTCGCTTTGCAGCGCCTCCAGCTCCCCTTCCAACTGTTCAAGACGAGCAGGTAAGCCGTCGAGTTCAAGCTGCAGTTTGTAAGAGAGCTTCTTGCTCTTCTTCGGCGCTTCGCTAACCGCTACCACGGACTCAGCAGCCTTGCTCTGGGTGCTCTTGAGCTGCTGTTGTGAGCTCTGCAGCTCGCGGGTGGCCATCATATCGGCATAACCACCGACGTAATCGCTGATGCGGCCATCCCCTTCAAACAGCCAGCAACCGGTCACGGTATTGTCGATAAAGCGACGATCGTGACTGACCAGCAGCAAGGTGCCGGGGTAGTCGGCGAGCAACTCCTCCAGCAGCTCCAGGGTTTCTACGTCCAGATCGTTGGTCGGTTCATCGAGGATCAGCAGGTTGCTGGGCTTGAGGAACAGCTTGGCCAGCAACAGACGGTTCTTCTCGCCGCCAGAGAGCGCCTTGACCGGAGTACGGGCCCGCTTGGGCTCGAACAGGAAGTCCTGCAGGTAGCCGAGGATATGACGGGAGCGACCACGCACCATTACCTCCTGCTTGCCCTCCCCCACGTTTTCCATCACTGTCTGCTCAGGATCGAGCTGATCACGATACTGGTCAAAATAAGCCACATCCAGTTTGGTACCGCCCTTGACCAAGCCACGGCTTGGCTCAAGCTGACCCAGCAAGAGCTTGATCAGGGTGGATTTACCACAACCGTTCGGGCCAACCAGCGCGATCTTGTCGCCGCGCAGCACTTGCAGATCCAGCCCCTGGAACAGGGTGCGAGCGCCAAAGTCCAGCCCCAGACCTTCGGTTTCAAACACCAGCTTGCCGGAACGATTCACATCGTCCATCTGCAGTTTGGCCTTGCCCTGCAGCTCACGACGCTGGGAACGCTCCATTCGCATCGCCTCAAGGGCGCGCACCCGACCTTCGTTACGGGTACGGCGCGCCTTGATGCCCTGACGCACCCACACCTCTTCTTGCGCCAGCTTGCGATCGAACTCGGCGTTTTTCAGCTCCTCGACCCGCAGCCACTCCTCTTTGCCCAGCAGATACTGATCGTAATTGCCAGGCCAGGAGGTGATCTCGCCGCGGTCCAGATCGATGATCCTGGTCGCCAGCTTGTGGATAAATTCCCGGTCGTGGGAGATGAAGACGATGGCGCCACGAAAATCTTTCAGGAACTCTTCCAGCCAATTGATGGCTTCAATGTCCAGGTGGTTGGTCGGCTCATCGAGCAGCAACAGATCGGGGTCACAGGCCAGTGCCCTAGCCAGCGCCACTTTGCGCAGCCAGCCACCGGAGAGGCTGTCCAGGGTCGCGTCGGGATCGAGATTGAGCAGGGTCAGCACCTGGCTGATCCGGGTCTCGAACTGCCAACCGTTCTGATAATCGAGCTGCTCTTGCAACTCGCTCATGATGCGGATGTTGGCATCGCTGGGGTCGTGCGCCAGCTCCATGGAGATATGGTGATACTGCTTGAGCAGTTCACCGACACCCGCCAACCCTTCGGCGGTGTAGTCAAATACGGTCAGCTCGCTCGATGCGGGCGGATCCTGCTCAAGGCGGGTCACTTTGAGATCTTGCTGCTGCACCATGCGACCGTCATCGAGCGGCAATTCGCCCGCGATCACCTTCATCAGCGTGGATTTACCTGCCCCGTTGCGGCCAACCAGACAGAGACGCTCGCCGCGCTCAATGCTGAGCTCGGCATTGTCGAGCAGCGGGAAATCACTGAACGACAGACATGCGCCGTGCAATGTTAAAAGAGCCATGTTTATTCCTTATTTCATATGAAAAAAACGGGCAGCAGACTTAAGGTCTGCCCCCGTTTTATCGTCAATTCAACATCAACCCCGATGCGCAGCCCAGGCCATCAACTCCACCAGCGTAAAAGGCCAGCCGAGTTCGCGGCCCGCCTCGTCACGCAGTACCGGAATGCGCACCCGATAGGCCGCGAGCCACTGCTCATCATCCATGATGTCGCTCTGGCGGGTGGCGGCGGCAAGGCCTGCCTGCTCCACCAGCGCCCAGGCCTGTTCACACAGGTGACAACCGTCGGTGTGAAACAGAGTCAGCATTACGACTCAGCTTGCGCCGGTGCATGGGTGATGATCCAGCAGTTATGGATATGCTGGTTACGTTCGAAATCTTTCGGCCGGGTCTTCTGGGTAATGTTCTGGGCCTTGAGACCTGCGGCTTCGAGGCCAGCCAGATCCATCTTGAAGTGGCGCTTGTTGTTGGAGAACACCAGGGTGCCATCGGCCGCCAGCAGGCGCTTCAGGTGCTGCATCAGCAGCAGGTGATCGCGCTGTACGTCAAAGCTCTCATCCATCCGCTTGGAGTTGGAGAAAGTCGGCGGATCGATAAAGATGAGGTCGTACTGCTCATCGGCTTCCGACAACCACTTCAGGCAGTCAGCCTGGACAAACTTGTGCTGACGGCCCACCAGCGAGTTGAGACGCATGTTGTCTTGTGCCCAGTTCAGGTAGGTGTGCGACATGTCGATGGTGGTGGTCTCGCTGGCCCCACCAAGCCCTGCGTGCACAGTGGCACTGCCGGTATAGGCGAACAGGTTCAGGAAGCGCTTGCCCTTGGCCATCTGACCCAGCATACGGCGAGTCTGACGGTGGTCGAGGAACAGGCCGGTATCCAGATAGTCGTAGAGGTTGACCCACAGACGGGCGCCGTACTCCTGCACTTCCATCCGGTGTTGCTCTTCGGAGAGCTTCTGATACTGCTGTTTGCCTTCCTGACGCTCGCGCACTTTCAGGATCACCTTCTCGCCGTCCATACCGGTCACCTTGATGGCGGCCTGAACCATGTCGAGCAGACGCTGACGGGTCTTCTGGGCGGGGATGTCCTTGGGCGCAGCATACTCTTGCACCACCAGATAATCCTGATAGCGGTCGATGGCGGCGTTATATTCCGGCAGGTCGGCATCATAGAGGCGGTAGCAGTCGATACCTTCCTTGGCGGCCCACTTCTCGAGGGTCTTCAGATTCTTGCGCAGGCGGTTAGCAAAGTCCTGAGCGACCTCTTTTTGCGAGGCGACGGAGTCGAGCGCGATCTGATAGTTACGCAGCTGACACTCAAGGGCGCCGTTGAACAGGCGATATTGCTTGTCGGCACGCAGGCGCAGACAGCTCAACAGCTCCGGTGAAGCCGACAGGATAGAGACACGCCAGCCCTGGAAACTGCGACGCAGGGCATCGCCGAGGGCCTGATGCACTTCCAGCAGCGCCGGGAACTCGCCCAGACGCTCGCCATAAGGCGGGTTGGAGATCAGCATACCGACCTGACGAGCCTCCCCTTCAGCACTCGCCATCGGCAAGGGGTTATCCAGCGCACTGACTTCGGCCTGCTTGAAGGTAATCAAGTGTGCCACACCGGCCGCCTTGGCGTTGTCACGGGCTTTCATCAACACCCGGGCGTCGGTATCACAACCAAACAACTTGGTCTCGCAACGCTGCATGCCACGTTTGGCGCGCACTTGCGCTTCCATCATCAGACTCTGCCACAGCTCGCTATCGTGCTGCAGCCAGCGATCAAAACCGAAGCGCTCACGGCGCAGAGCCGGCGCCATGTCGGCGGCGATAAAGGCCGCTTCAATCAGCAGAGTACCGGAACCGCACATGGGGTCCATCATCGGCTCACCGGCCCAGCCGCTACGGGCTATCATGGCGCAGGCCAGGTTCTCTTTGAGCGGTGCCTCGCCGGTGCCCTGACGATAGAAACGCTGGTGCAGCGCCGGGCCTGACAAGTCCAGCGTGATATTGGCCTTGCCTTTGCCCAGGTGCGCCATGATGCGAATATCCGGCGATTTTTTGTCAACGTCCGGACGCACATGACCACGCTTGGTAAAGCGGTCAACGATGGCATCCTTGATCTTCAGCGCACCATATTGGGTATTGCGAATGGCGGGGTTGGTGCCGGTAAAGTCCACTGCAATGGTGGATGTGCCGGGGAAATGCTCTTCCCAAGGGATGGTGTGAGCGCCCAGATAGAGATCCAGATCGTCGTTCATCTGGAATTCGGACAGCACCAGCACGATGCGGGAGGCAAAACGGCTCCACAGGCAGGCCTTGTAGCCAATCGCCAGTTCGCCTTTGAAGTGAACGCCAGCCACGGTCTCACGGACCTGCTCTGCGCCCAGGGTGGTCAGCTCATCGGCCAACAGGTTTTCCAGCCCCTTGGGGCAGGTTGCAAAAAATTCTTTCATCACGCTCACGGGGAACCCATAAAAATAGTGCCGCATTATACCCTATATGGCCGCGCTGAGCATGCAAAACTAGGGTAGAAACGACGACAGCCGCGGAATTGAACCCGCCCGCCCACCGAATGAAATACCCGCTCCCCTCCTCCCCTCCCTGGGTTTGCCATCCTGTGACTTCATTTTTAAAAAATCTACATACATCAAGTTATTGGACAACAATTAGGGGGTTAGTGAACTGTCATCCAGATACCCTTTTGGCGTATGAATGAGCATGCACATGACTAAAACCATCCTCGTTGTGGACGATTCTGCCAGCATCAGAGCCACCATCACCATGACATTGCAAAGCGCGGGCTTTGCGGTGATTGAGGCTGATGATGGCCATGCGGCCCTTGGCCAGCTTGAACGCCAGCGCGTACACCTGATTATTTCGGATCTCAACATGCCAGGCATGGATGGCATGACCCTGCTCCGGCAAGTCAAAAAACAGCCAGCGACCCGCTATCTGCCGTTCATCATGCTGACTACCGAGAACTCGCCAGAGATCCGGCAGGAGGGGTTTGACGCCGGGGCGCGTATCTGGCTGACCAAGCCGTTTGAACCCCTCAAGCTGATCGATGATGTCTACAAGGTGATGCAACCATGAAACGGGAGCAACGGAGATGAGTTTCGAGCTTGATATTCTGCATGCGCCCCCGACCGCCACGCTCACCGGGGAGCTCACCATCATGACCCTCGGCGAGCTGCAAGACGATCTTTTCAGCCTGCTCAACTTTGCCATCGCCGTGCTGGATGTCAGCCAGCTGGAGGCGCTGGATGGTTGTGGCGCCCAGCTGCTGGCGCTCTTGCAGCAAGAAGCCAACCAGCAGAACAAGAGTCTGCGGATCTGCACAGGTGAAGAGAGCGTGGCACAACAGGCATTGAGTCAGCTCGGCTTGTTGCCCATGCTGACCTTGGTGAGGGCCCAAGATGGACATCAATAAAGCGCGCGCCCTCTTTTTTGAAGAGGCCTATGAGCAGTGCGACAATCTGGAGCACGCCCTGCTGGACAGAGAGACCTACCCCGCGAACCCGGATACCTACAATCTGATGTTTCGCACCGCCCATACCATCAAGGGATCGGCCAGCATGCTGGGGCTCACCATGCTGGTTCGCTTTGCCCATGCCATGGAGAACATGCTGACGCGGCTGCGCAGCGGCGAGCTGCAGCTCGATGAGCATCTGATCAATCTGCTGCTGGCCTGTAACGATCAGCTGCGCGATCTGCTGCAAGGGGCCGAGCACAACCCCGAGTTACCGCAAACCGAAACCCAGCAGATCCTGGCGCTGCTCTCCCAACTGCAGGGCCATCAGAGCCTGCCCAATCCACCGGTCTCACTGCCCGTCCAGCTCGTTGCCGCCGAGCAAGATATGCGAGGGTGGCACCTGTCGCTGCGCTTCTATCCGGCCCTCTATCAGGATGGTTTCGATCTGCTGGCGTTTATCCGCTATCTCGCCAATCTGGGGGAGATAATCTATATCGAGCCGGTCTGGCATGAGTGGCCACCGCTACAACTGCTTGATCCAACAGAGTGTTTTCTGGGCTACGAGATCACGCTGCGCAGCGCGCAGTCCCCCGAGCGCATTCGCAGCACCTTCGATTTTGTCGCTCACGCCAGCATTATCTGCCTGCTAACCCCTCATCAGGATCTGGCCGAATTTGCCAAACAGGGCGCACGGCTGGCCCAGTGGCGCAATGAGCCGCTGGCGGCGCAACTGGCTCGCTGGGAAGCGGCCAATGTGCTGACCCAGACAGAGGCCGATGCCATTGAACGCGGGGCATACGACGATGGGCCCGCTGCCTCATTTGATCAGCGTGAACAGCCCGCCCCCGTCACACAGCAGAGCGACGCCGACAATCCACTGCCCATTCCGCTCAAAGCCGCACCGCTGCGGGGTGAAGGGCACTACATCCGCATTGAAGCCGCCAAACTGGATCGACTGATCAACCGGGTGGGCGAGCTGGTGATCGCCACCTCGGCCACCACCTTGCAGGCAAAAATGCGGGGGGATGCCGAGCTGGTCGAGTCGGTCGCCACCGTCAACACCCTGGTCGAGGGGATCCGTGATGATGCCCTCACGCTGCGGATGGTGCCTATCAACGAGATCTTCAACCGCTTTCCCCGTCTGGTTCATGAACTGTCCCAACAGACCGGTAAAAACATCAGCCTGCACATCAACAACGCCGATACCGACATCGACAAATCCATGGTCGAGAAGCTGACCGATCCCCTGATGCATCTGGTACGCAACGCCGTCGACCATGGTATCGAGAATGAACAGCAGCGCCTGCAGGCGGGTAAACCTGAATCTGGCGTGATCACCCTCAATGCCTACCACGACGCAGGTGCCGTAGTGGTTGAAGTGAGCGACGATGGCCGCGGCATCGATCGGGAGAAGATCCAGGCCAAGGCGCTGTCGCTCGGCATGACACAAGAGGGCAAGGTATTGGGGGAACAGGAGATATTCCAGTTTCTGTTTCAGCCGGGCTTCTCCACGGCCGCCGATGTCAGCGATCTCTCCGGTCGCGGGGTCGGGCTGGATGTGGTCAAACGCAATCTGGAGTCGCTGCGCGGAGAAGCCACCATCGAAAGTCTTCTGGGGGTGGGCACCACCTTCCGGCTGAGGTTGCCGCTGACCCTTGCCATCATCGACGGTTTTCGCATCGAGGTGGATCACTCCTCACTGGTGATCCCCCTCGACATGATGATCGAGTGCATCGACCTGCCGCCGGAGGCGCTCGATACCCCGTCACGCCAGATCAATATTCGCGGCGAGTGGGTCCCCTTCATCGTGTTGCGCGAACTGTTTGCCCTCCCCCCGGCCAACGAGCCCGCTTTTGTGGTGATGGTCGATTATGCCGACAACCGGGCGGGCATAGTGGTCGATCGGCTGATCGGCGAAGTACAGGCGGTGATCAAACCGCTGGGGGAACTGTTCAAATCCCTGCGCTATGTCAGCGGCTCCACCATTCTGGGCAACGGTCAGCCCGCCCTTATTCTCGATGTGCCACAGCTGATCGAGCTGGCACGGCGCAGAGAGCAACATTTGCTTCATCAACAAGCGGATGCGGTGTTCAGCATCAGGAGTTGATGCGCACCATACTGTTATCAACCGGATTAACGGAGTCAAAACCATGGACTGGTTCCACAACTTGCAAGTCAGAACAAAACTGGTGTTTTCGTTCTCCATCCTGATGGTGCTGCTGGTGGCGTTGACCGTGACCAGCTACAGCTCCACCAAAACCATGTCACAACTGGTTGTCAATATGCATGCCAACCAGCTGCTACCGATCAAGGACATTGCCACCGGCAATCTGTATGCCGTGTATCAAAACCGCGCCCTTTATCGCTATATCGGTGAAGTCGATCCTGATTTGAAAGATCAGTCCTTGGTCAACATGGACAAGTTTGAAAAGGAGATGTGGGATTCGCTGGCCAAATACCGCAAAACCTACCTCACCCAGCGGGAAATTGACCTGCTCTCCCGCTTCGATCAGGCATGGGCTGTGTACAAGGGATATCAAAATGACATCCTCAGAGTGGCCCAGACTCAGGGAATTGATGCCGAAGCAGACCGCAAATCCTACCGCATGATGAGCGATAAGGGGCGCCCTGCCTTCGATTTAGCAGATGAAATACTCACCGAGCTGGTTGAGGTCAACACCACCCTGGCAAAGAACTCGCTGGACGAGAGCCAGGATATCTATCAGGAGAATCTGCAGCTCCTTCTGGTGATATCGGTGACGGCATTTATCATCTGCCTGCTGCTCGCCCTGCTGGTGACTCGCAGTATCTTGCGCCAGCTGGGGGGCGATCCCTCCTATACCGTGCAGGTTGTCTCCCGGGTTGCCAATGGCGATCTCTCCACCCCGGTCAAGTTGCGGGCCGATGACACCTCCAGCCTGCTGTTTGCCATCAAGAGCATGGCCCATCGCCTCTCTGATACCCTCAACGAAGTGGGCGCCATGTCGGAGGCCATCGGTTCGGCCTCCGAGCAGGTTGCCGCCACCGCCAACTCCCTCTCCCAAACTGCCTCGGAGCTGGCATCCAGCGTCGAGCAGACCAGCGCTTCGGTTGAAGAGATGGCCGCCACCGTGAGCCAGAACGCCGACAACGCCAAGGTGACCGAAAATATCTCCACCAAGGCCGCCAGCAGTGCCACCGACAGTGGCAAGGCGGTCGGTGAGATGGTACATGCCATGAAAGAGATCGCCTCTCGCATCACGGTGATCAACGACATTGCCAATAAAACCGACCTGCTGGCCATCAATGCCGCCATCGAAGCGGCGCGGGCCGGTGAACACGGCAAAGGGTTTGCCACCGTGGCGGCCGAGGTCAGAAAACTGGCTGAACGCTCGCAAAATGCCGCCAAGGAGATTGGCGAGCTGGCGAGCCGTTCGGTCAGCGTGGCCGAACAGGCGGGCACCCTGCTGCGGGAGATGCTGCCCGGCATCGATCAGACCGCCACCCTGGTGCAAGAGATCGCCTCCGCCTCTCGCGAGCAGCGGGCCAGCGTTTCGCAAATCAATATCGCGGTGACCCAGATCAGCGATGGCATGCAGGCCTCTGCCGCCTCCGCCGAGGAGCTGAGCTCCACCTCGGAAGAGCTGAGCTCCACCGCCCTGCAACTGCAGGAGCTGATGCAGCAGTTCACCCTGAGGGGAGGCAACAGTCGTCAGCCACAGCCGTTCCACGGTTCACACTATGTGGCCAAACCCGTGAGCCCGAAAAAGAGCGCCCTCAGCCAGCATCCACACTTGCACCACGACGATGATCTGGAACAAGCCGTGGATGATGGCAAGTTCACCAACTACTAGGAGCTGGCATATGCGCACCAAACTTGCTCCTGAGACCACCACCTCCCACTTCCACTGCGTGACCTTCATGCTGGGGGGGGAGTTATATGGGGTCGATATCAGCTGCATCCGTGAAATCATCGAGTTCGAGGGGATGACCCCGGTGCCCATGATGCCGCGCTTCGTCAGGGGGATCATCAATCTACGGGGCGCCGTGGTGCCCGTTATCGACCTCTCCATCCGCTTCGGACGGGCCCAGACCGAGCTTAAACCGACCACCTGTGTGGCGATCCTCTCCCTGTCAAACTGCAGCGGCGAAGATCAGGAGATCGGCATGCTGCTCGATGCCGTGTGTGAAGTGCTGGAGATCGCCACCGACACCATAGAGCCCGCCCCGACCTTTGGCGCCCATATCCGGGGGGATTTCATTCAGGGGGTGGTGACCATCGCCCAGCAGTTCGCCATTTTGCTCGATATGCAAAAAGCCCTCTCCATTGCCGAACTCAGCGCCATGGCGGAGGCGTCCACCAGCCAGCTGTTCAATCTCGAGCAAGGGGGATGCTAGTGGCATCACTCGTCACACCGGAACAAGGGCTGGTGCTTAGCCAAAAGGAGTTCGATCTGTTCCGGCGCTTTATTCTGGCTACCGCCGGCATCGACCTTGCGCCCGGCAAGCGCGCGCTGGTGCAATCGCGGCTGGCCAAACGATTGCGTACACTCAACATCAGCAGCTACTACAGCTACTGGGAGCGGATCAATCAGCCCGCGGAGGCCAATGAGCGGCAAATTGCGATCAATCTGCTCTCGACTAACGAAACCTATTTTTTTCGCGAAGCGCAGCACTTCAGCTGGCTGAAACACTATTCGCAGCAGCTGCGGGCCAATCGCCACCAGCCGCTGCGCATCTGGTCTGCCGCCTGCTCCACCGGCGAAGAGGCTTACTCTGCCGCCATGGTACTGGCGGAACAGCTGGGCATTAACGAACGTTGGCGGATCTACGGGACCGACATCAATACCCGGGTGATCCCCATTGCCCAGCGCGCCATCTATACCGCGGAACGGGCCCGGCACGTCCCCCCCCATTTGTGGCTGCGCTATTTTCAACGTGGCCATGACGAATACACAGGCAAGATCCGGGTCAGACCGGAATTGGCCAAAAAAGTCTCCTTCTCTAACCTCAACCTGCTCAGCTGTAGCGACTTTGTTGAGCGGGATTTTGACGTGATCTTTTTGCGAAACGTACTGATCTATTTCAATGAAGCGACCAAGGCGCGCGTGCTGTCACAGTTGTGCGACCTGCTCAGGCCCGGTGGCTATCTGCTGGTTGGCCACTCGGAGATCATCCGCCAGCAAGATCTGCCGTTGGAACAGGAAGCCCCTTCTCGTTATCGCTGCCAGGATGCCCTGGCCAAGGATAATGTATGACGATACGGGTATTGATCGTGGACGACTCGGCCCTGGTGCGAGAGGTGCTCACCCAGATGCTGGACAAAGCCCCCGATATCGAGGTGATTGGCGCTGCGTTTGACCCCATTTTTGCGATGCAGCAGATGAAGAAATGCTGGCCAGATTTAATCATTCTCGACATCGAGATGCCCAGGATGGATGGCCTCACTTTTCTCAAGAAGATCATGACCGAACGCCCGACCCCAGTCATCATCTGCTCCTCCCTGACCGAAGCGGGGGCCGCCGTCACCCTGGATGCCCTCTCGGCAGGCGCCATCTCCATCATCACCAAACCGGCTGTCGGCATTAAAAGCTTTCTGCAGCAATCGGCCAATGAGCTGATCCAGGAGATCCGGGGCGCGGCCAATGCCAAATTACGTAACCTGCTCCCGGCCCACCAGCCCGCAGGCTTCGTGCCCGCCCCCAAACGCAGCGCCGATGCCATGCTCTCTCCCCCGCCCGAGCGGATCAAATTCAAAACCACCGAACGGATCATTGCGGTGGGTACCTCGACCGGAGGCACCCAGGCGCTGGAATATCTGCTGACCCGATTGCCCACCAGTTGCCCGGGGCTCGCCATCGTCCAGCACATGCCCGCCAAATTTACCGCCTCCTTTGCCGATCGGCTCAATGGTATCTCCCAGTTGGAAGTGAAAGAGGCAGTGACCGGCGATCGCCTGCTGCCAGGGGTCGCGCTGATTGCCCCGGGCGGCAAGCATCTGCTGATCCAGCGCAGCGGCGCCCAGTATCTGGCCGAAGTGAAAGAGGGACCACCGGTCTCCCGCCACTGCCCGTCGGTGGATGTGCTGTTTCGCTCGGTGGCGGTCAGTGCGGGTCACAATGCGCTCGGGGTCATCATGACCGGCATGGGTGACGATGGTGCCCGTGGTTTGCGGGAGCTGCACGACACCGGCGCCCGCACCATTGCCCAGGATGAAGCCAGTTGTGTGGTATTTGGCATGCCCAAAGAGGCGATAGCCCACGGCGGGGTCGATGAAGTGATGTCACTTTCGCAGATAACACAGACGCTCGCGCGTCCGGATTAACAGGGGATTAGCTATGTTATTAGCGCAATGGCAGGGCCGCTGTGCCCTGGTGGTCGATGACTCACGCACCCAGCAATACGAAGTGACCTGCCTGCTGCAGGAGCTGGGCTTTGGCCAGATCCATGTTGCCAACGATGGCCAGGATGCCCTCAACAAACTGCAACAGATCGATCATGTGGATCTGCTACTCACCGACCTCAATATGCCCGGCATGGACGGGGTGGAACTCATCAACCAGCTGGAAAAAAAGACCAACTACCAGATGTTTATCGCGGTCATGAGCGCCGTCGATCGGGATGTACTGGACGTGATCCACTCCATCGCCGATGCCGGCACGCTGGAAGTGATCGGGGTGTTGGCCAAGCCACTGAGGAAAAGTGATTTGTACGGCATGCTCCAGCATTGCGATCCCTTGAAACACCGCAAAAGCAACAACTGGATGCAACTCAGCTTTACCGTGGAGGATGTACAGCAGGCGCTGGATAGTGGCCAGTTGGTCCCCTTTCTGCAGCCCAAGATCGCCATGGTGGACTCCAGTCTCTACGGTTTTGAAGCGCTGGTTCGCTGGCGTCACCCGGAACACGGGGTGCTGCCGCCGCTCTGTTTTGTCCATCATCTGGAACAGGGGCCGCTGGCGCTGGACTTTTTCTACGCCTTTTTACATGCCACCTGCGAGGCATTGAATAGATTAACTACCCTGCCTGCTCCCATCAGCTGTTCCATTAATATGCCGGTCACTCTGCTGACCACCGATAAATTGGTCGAGAACATGGTCAATATTGTTCAGGCGCATCAACTGCCCTGCAACGCCATTATTATCGAAGTAACCGAAACCACGGTTATGTCAAACCTTGCCATGTCGTTAGGCACGCTGGCACGACTGAGATTACGTGGATTTGGCGTCGCCATGGACGATTATGGGACTGGCTATTCCTCCATGAAGCAGTTATCTCGCTGCCCCTTTACCGAGATCAAGATTGATAAAGAGTTTGTCCACGATGCCCATACCAGCCCCAAGAAGTTGGCTATATTGACCTCCGCGATCGTGATGAGCCAAAAACTGGGGCTTAAGACAGTGGCCGAAGGGGTTGAAAGCGAAGAGGACTGGCAACAGCTGGCCATACTGGGCTGTGAACTGGCACAGGGATATTACATCAGCCGCCCTCTGCCGCTGGACCAAATTGAAAACTGGTTTGCCGAATGGCAAGCCAGATCAACCAAACCGGCCAGACCATATTGAATTTGTCCCCTGACCAAGGGGAAATAGTACAAAAGCAGTCGCTTTATCACTGCAAGGAACGCTCACCATTAGCATGAGGCTATCTATGAACAATCTAATCCGTCAGTTTTCCATTAAAGTGCGATTGATAATCTCATTTTTACTGGTGAACCTTATCCTGATCGGGGTGGGGTTATATGGCAAACAAAATACCAGCGTTATAAACGACATGTTGAATGAGATGTATATCAACAACCTCACCCCCATCAAGGATCTCGCCAACGCCAATATGCAGGCGATCTACCATAACCGCTCACTGTTTGATTATGTTATCGAACCAACCCAGGCCGGGATGGACAACATTGCCCGTGAAATGGATGACTACGAGCAACAAATGCAGACGTTGCTCAATAAATATCGCGCCACCGAGCTGACCGATACCGAGAAAGCCACACTGGCGCAAGCGGATCGGGCATGGCCTATCTACAAAGAGAGTGCCAAAAAGGCCATGGCCGCCAGCTATGCCAACGATAACGACACCGCCGTCAAATTGATGAAAGGCGAAGCCGCTACCAATTTCAAAGTGCTCGACGACCAGCTCAGCAAGCTGGTGGAATTCAATGAACAACTGGGCACCAAAGCCTATAACGACAGCGATGTGGTCGTCGCTGATCTCACTGCCACGACCTACACCATTCTCACCCTCTCTGTCATCTTGTCCCTGCTGCTGGGTTGGCTGCTGAGCAACAGCATCAACCAGCCACTGGCCAGCATCATGGAAGAGATCAAACAGCTGGCCGCCGGTTATCTCACCGCGAAAGACAACGCGGAAGGCAATGATGAACTGACCCAGATGCAGCACTCGATGATCAACGCGCGCCGCAGTCTGCGCGATATCGTCTCGACCATGCAGCATGCCGCCGAAGGGCTCACTGCCAGCTCCTCTCAGCTGGTCGCCGCCGCGCAGCAAGTCAACACCAGCTCCCAGCAGCAGTCGCTGGCTACCGCCAATACCGCCGCCTCGGTGGAAGAGTTGACCACCTCGGTCTCCCAGCTCTCCTCCTTCGCCAATCAGGCCAATACCGTGGTCATGGAGTCTGGCGAGATTGCCCATGCCGGGGAAGTGCAGGTCAAGCGGGCCTCTCAAGAGGTGGTGCGGGTAACCGCAGCGGTCAATGACTCCGCCAAGCAAGTTCAGGGGCTGTTTGATGACATCACCCGGATCAGCCAGATCTCGGTGATGATCCAGGGGGTTGCCGACCAGACCAACCTACTGGCGCTGAACGCCGCCATTGAAGCAGCCCGCGCCGGTGACATGGGGCGTGGCTTTGCAGTGGTGGCGGATGAGGTGCGCACCCTGGCCGGCCGTACCACGCAAGCAACCCAGGAGATCAACGAGATGCTGCAGTCGATCCAGCAAGGGGCGACCGGCGCGGTGAAAGGGATGAATACCTGCGCCGACAGCATGGATACCGTGCGGGAGACCACGGATCACTCCAGCAACACCATGGCTCAGGTCGATCAGAGCTCACGCAAGGTGGTTGGCCTTATTCAGGAGATCAGCTCCATGCTCCATGAACAGGCAGCGGCCAGCCAGCTGATTGCCCAATCCGTCGAAGAGATCACCCAGATGTCAGTGGAGAACGTGGCAGCGGCCGAGAGCGTCAACCACGATGCATCCCAGCTCACCGACATCATTCAACAGCTGGATCAGGGGATCCGCTTCTTCAAAGTATAAGCAAGCAGACAGACCACAAACCGACGGGTTTGTGGTCTGTTCAAGCAGCCTCATCGATTCAGGTTCCATTGGTTCAGGTTCCGTTTATTCAAGTCGCATTGGTTCAAGTAACAGTTTCAGTACTCTGGTTTTATTACTCTGGTTTCAGTGCTCTCCAGTCTGAAAATTGTGAGTGACAGAGGTTGTGGCGGGAATAATATCCCGCCACTTTTTTTTGCTGCATTAATGAAAAGGAAGTGAAGAGGAAGGCACGCTGATCTGTTGGGAAAGCGGCGAGAAATGACCGACAGAGGGAGAATCTACAGAAGATGCAGGGGGCTCTAGCAAACCGAATAAAGCAAATGGCAAACAAAACAGCGTTAAGGCAAGAGCATCGCCCACCATAACCGCAAGCGGGTTAACAGCACACCGACTTAACTGACCTGACGATATTGCTCGGTCACGGTAATACGCGGTTTCATCCGGTTATTCATCACCTTGATCACCCCAAAACGGGGCAAGGTTTTACTGGTGGTCAATACCAGATCGGCAGTGAGGTTCAAACAGACGCTGGCCTGCTCCCCTACCTCAATAATCATAAATTCCCCGTTACCCTGTGGGGTATTCATCCAGACCAGATCACCGTTTTGCGGGATCACCAGCGGATGCTGTTCACTAAAAAACCAGCTTTGCGGCATCAGGGGTTTATAAAAGCGACTGACAGCGATGGCATTGAGCACCATTTGCACCTGATGGGGAATAGTCCAATCAAGTTCGGCTGCTTTATCCATCAACTGATAATAGAGGGCGGCATCATCGACACAAAAAGGCTGGGTAGCAAAGGAGCTGGGCACCAATTGCCGCCCTTTATACTCGGTCGCAAATAACATGTTATCAGACAGGTCCAACATCAGACGGTCACTCTGGGCATCATAGTGCCATTGCCAGCTATCGGTCGGTTGGATAAACATGTTGGAGCCCTTGCTTGATATTTCGTCTATCGACTTTATTCCATGTCGATAAAATCAGCAACATCAAATAAAGGGCTCCACCCTATTTCTTATATATTGGTCACGATCTCTTTGACCAGACCCGGTCCTTTAAAAATAAAACCGCTATAAATTTGCACCAGACTGGCACCTGCGGCCAATTTTTCACGGGCAGCCATGGCACTATCAATACCACCTACCCCGATAATTGGCAGCGCACCATTTAGCGCCTTGGCCAGATGACGGATCACCTCGGTGCTCTTGTGTTGCAGTGGACGACCACTCAGGCCACCCGCTTCACCGGCGTGGGGCATGTCATAAATCATCTCGCGCTCGAGGGTGGTATTGGTAGCGATCACACCATCGATGCCATTGCGCACCAGCGAAGCGGCAACCTGATCTATTTCTTCAAGGCTCAAATCCGGGGCAATTTTAACCGCCAGCGGCACATACTTTTTATATTGGGCGGCCAGCTCTTGCTGACGCACCTTGAGGGCCGCCAGCAATTCATCCAGCGCCTCGCCATATTGCAGCGAACGCAAACCGGGGGTGTTGGGGGAAGAGATATTGACGGCAATATAACCGGCGTGATCATAAACCTTGTCCATGCAGATCAGGTAATCATCCTTGCCCTGCTCGATGGGGGTATCTTTGTTCTTGCCGATATTAATGCCGATCACCCCCTGATATTTGGCCTCTTTCACCTTGGCCACCAGATGATCCACCCCCTTGTTGTTGAATCCCATCCGGTTGATGATCCCCTCTGCCGGAATAACCCGGAACAGCCGAGGCTTGTCATTGCCGCTCTGGGGTTTGGGGGTGACAGTACCTACCTCGATAAAGCCAAATCCCATGGCGCCCAGCGCATCTATGCACTCACCATCTTTATCCAGACCCGCCGCCAACCCCAGCGGATTGGCAAAAGAAAGCCCCATGACAGTGACGGGGCGTTTGGGTAAATTCTGGCGGAAGAAACAATCGAGTGGCGTACCGAGAAGACGGGGCAAATATTTCATGGAGAGATCGTGAGCCTGCTCCGGATTGAGCTTGAACAGGAAATGCCTGGCGATGGGGTACAACATCTTTGCTCCTTAAAGAAAGCCCCGGCAACTGGCCGGGGCTTTGGGTGTAATGCCGGTATCATGCCTTAATCTGGCAATTAAAGTGCCCGGCAATTCAACTGGAGCAGGTTCAACTCTCGCAAGGCCACCGAGAACTTGGCGAACTCGTGGGTACTGGTGGTCTTGAAGTCGGCCAACATATGGGTCCAACGGGACAAGAGTTGCTCATGCTCCGAAATCCAGTCGGCCAGTATGGTAGCGCATTCTCCCTGATCTTTGCACCCTTCCAGTACCACAGAAGTGAGACTGCGTTGCTGCCAGTCCAGATCTTCGCGGAAGGAGGCCCGCGCCATCGCCTGCCAGTGGTTGCCGACCGGCTGATGGTTGATCTGGTCGAGGAACCAGTGCAGATCCAGTTTGGCCCCGAGGCGATAGTAGACATTGGCGGCAAGCAGGATATCGGTCTGGTGCTCTGCGGCAATCTGCGCCAGATCCAGGCAGGAGAAGAGACTGCTCATATGAGCGACCTGACGGGCAATGGCCTCAGGCACCTGTTTCTCCATCCATTTGGCAACAGCCTGACGATGTTCTGCCACTTCGCTCTCATCCATCACCTCGTAGAGGTGCTTCCCTAAGGTCTCGAACGCCGGGCGGAAGAAGGCGATGTTTTCGCTGATGCTCCAGCTGCGATTGCGGGCGCGCAGGAACCAGCGGGTGGCACGGCGCACGATGCGGCGGCTGTAGAACATCAGCTCGAGCTGAGTCTCTGCCCCCACCAGGTTGTCGCACCCTTCGATATCGCGCCACAGCTGGTTCATGCCAAACACTTCGCGGGCCATGGCGAAGCAGCAGGCCACTTCCGCCACCGAGGCACCGGTCTCGTCCTTCATCCGGCTGGCAAAGTTGAGCCCCATGTCGTTGACCAGCATGTTGGCCACCCGGGTGGCGATGATCTCGGAGCGCAATGGGTGATCGGCCAGTTGGGCACCAAACTGCTGCTGCACCTTGGCCGGGAAGCTGGTAACCAGCATGTTGGCGAGGAAGGGCTCGTCGGTCACTTCCGGGCAGTTGAGCTGCTCTTTCAGTACCATCTTGCCGTAGGCCACCAGCACCGCCAGTTCGGGTCGGGTCAGCCCCTGCCCTGCCGCCATCCGCTCGGAGAGCTCCTCATCAGAGGGCAGGAACTCCAGCGCACGGTCCAGCTTGCCTTCCCGCTCCAGCCCCTGAATAAAGCGCTGTTGCTCTTTGAGCTGCTCGGTGCCACGGAAGCTGGTGACCGAGATGGACTGGGACTGGCGGTAGGCGTTGGTGATCACGATCTGCGCCACGTCGTCAGTCATCTCATAGAGCATCTGGTTACGCTGCTTGAGGGTCAGATCCCCGGCAGCCACCAATTGGTTGAGCAGGATCTTGATGTTCACCTCGTTGTCGGAGCAATCCACCCCGCCCACGTTGTCGGTAAAATCGGTGTTGATGCGACCGCCCTGGCTGGCGAACTCCACCCGTCCGAGCTGGGTAAAGCCAAGGTTGCCCCCCTCGCCGACGATGCGGGCCCGCAGATCACGACCATTGACCCGCAGCGCGTCGTTACTGCGATCCCCGACTTCGGCATCGCTCTCCCGAGCGCTCTTCACATAGGTGCCGATGCCGCCATTCCACAGCAGATCGACGTTGAGGCAGAGCAGCGCCTTGATCAGCTCGTTCGGCGCCATGCTGGCCTTGTCGCTGCCAAGCAGGGTCTGGATCTCGGGGCTGAGCTTGATGGACTTGGCGGAGCGCAGGAAGATCCCGCCCCCGTGTGATATCAGCTCGCGGTTGTAGTCATCCCAGCTGGAGCCCGGCAGATCGAACAGACGCTGGCGCTCGACAAAACTCCTGGCCGCATTCGGGGTCGGGTCGATGAAGATGTGCATGTGGTTGAAGGCGCCCACCAGCTGAGTGTGTTCAGAGAGCAGCATACCGTTGCCGAACACATCCCCCGCCATGTCGCCAATCCCGACAGAGGTGAAGTCGGTGGTCTGGCAGTTGACGCCGATCTCGCGAAAATGGCGCTTGACCGACTCCCAGGCGCCGCGGGCGGTGATCCCCATCTTCTTGTGGTCGTAACCGACCGAGCCGCCGGAGGCAAACGCATCGCCGAGCCAGTGGCCGTATTCGAGGCTGATCTCGTTGGCGATGTCGGAAAAAGTCGCCGTGCCCTTGTCGGCGGCGACCACCAGGTAGTAGTCATCCTCGTCGTGGCGTACCACGGATTTTGGCGGGATCACTTCGCCGCCGATGATGTTGTCGGTCACATCGAGCAGGCCGCGAATAAACAGGCGATAGCAGGCCTTGCCCTCCTCCTGAATGACGGCGCGGGTTGCCCCCACCGGCATCTGTTTGCAGTAGAAACCACCCTTGGCCCCCACCGGCACTATAACTGTGTTCTTGACCTGCTGGGCTTTCACCAGCCCCAGCACCTCGGTGCGGAAGTCCTCCTTGCGATCAGACCAGCGCAGGCCGCCACGGGCCACCTTGCCCCAGCGCAGGTGCACCCCTTCCACTCGTGGCGAGTAGACGAAGATCTCGAATTTGGGCAGCGGCAGCGGCATGTCGGTGATGCTGGAGGGGGCCAACTTGAAGGAGATGTAGGGCTTGATGTGGCCCGCTTTGTCGCGCTGGTAGTAGTTGGTGCGCAGGGTGGCGTCGATCATCTCCACATAGCGGCGAATGATCCGATCGTCATCAAGGTTGGCCACCTGATCCAGCTTGGCGGCAAGCTCCTCGTGCAGCTTGGCTTCTGCCTGGGCGTCCTGTTTGCCAGCGGGGTCGAGGCGCTGCTCGAACAGGGTAAACAGCTGCTGGGCGATCTCGGGATAACGGGTCAGGGTCTCCTCGATATAGGACTGGCTGAAGGAGACGCCGGTCTGGCGCATATATTTGGCGTAGGCGCGCAGCACCGAGACCTGACGACCGGTGAGACCCGCCCCCAGCACCAGCCGGTTGAAGCCGTCATCTTCCAGCTGCTTGTTCCAGATAGCGGCAAACGCCTGCTGGAAGCGCTGCTGGCTCTGGGCCAGATCAAAGGGCTGCTCACCACGCAGCAGCATGGAGAAGTCGAGGATCCAGAACAGATCGCCACTCGGGGTGCGAACCTGATACGGGGTTTCACCGATCACCCGCAGCCCCATGTTCTCCAGCATCGGCAGCACGTCGGAGAGGTGAATGGGCTCGGTGCGATGGAACAGTTTGAGCCGTACCCGACGGTCGTTCTCCTCCTCCTGCGCGCGGTAGAACAACATGCCCAGCGGCTCGGCTTCGCTCAGGTTATCGAGCGCCATAATGTCGGCCACGGCAGAGCCCGGCAGCACATCTTCCTTGTAGGCGCGGGGGAAGGCGGTGCTGAAACGGCGGCGCAGCTCGTTGCCACGGGCCTCGCCATAGTGGGAGAGCAGCACGGAGTCGAGTCGGTCGTCCCAGCTGCGGGCCGCTTCAATCAGGTTGTTCTGTACTTCGTTCACATCCACATCCACGTTGTTGTTGTTGACCCGCACTATGTAGTGGGTCCGCGCCAGCACGCCCTCGGTGAAGTAGACGTTGAACTCCACATCGATGTCGCTGCCAAAATACTTTTGCAAAATTTGCTGGGTCTTGATCCGTAGTGCGGTGTTGTAGCGCTCCTTGGTGACATAGACCATGCAGGAGAAGAAGCGACCGTAGACATCCCGGCGCACGAACAGCCGCAGCATGTCCCGCTCCTGCATCTCCAGCACCCCGAGACCGGTGGCCAGCAGCTCATCTTCGCGAGCCTGGATCAGCTCGTCGCGGGGATAGGTTTCCAGCACGTTGAGCAGCGCCTTGTAGGCGTGGGAGCCCTTTTCGTGACCGGAGGCGGCCATGATGCGCTCGAGGCGATGGCTGATGAGCGGGATCTGGGTCGCGCTGGTGTTGTAGATGGAAGAGGCGTAGAGGCCGATGAAGCGATCTTCCCCCACCACCTTGCCATGCTCGTCAAAGCGCTTGATGCCGATGTAATCCACATAAGCCGGACGGTGTACCCGGGACTTGCTGTTGGATTTGGTGAGGATCAGCAAGTCAGAGCTCAGGGCGGCATGACGGGCGCTGGCAGGCATGTTGCCAAGGCGCTGGCCCACCTCCTTGATGGAGTTCTTCATCAGACCGAGGCTGGAGCTGGCCTGCGGCAGGATCTCGTGATCCCCCTCCACCGCCTTGACGTCGTAGCGGCGATAGCCCATCAGGGTGAAGTTGTGGGCAGCCACCCATTTCAAGAAGGCGACGCAGGAGGCGACCTCCTCCTTGCTGACCGGGCTCTTGCGCTTGGGCAGCTCGTCGATGATCTCATTGAGTTTGGCCAGCATCGGCTGCCAGTCGCCGACCGCCAGCGCCACTTCACCGGCCACCGAGTTGAGCTCGGCAGCCAGCGCGGCCATCTGCTCCTCGCTGGTGAGGTGGTCGATCTCGATAAGGAAAGCGGTTTCGACCGAGGTCTGCCCGTCGGTGTTGCCGAGCTCCAGAATGGCGCCAATCTTGCCATCCTCGCCACGAATGAGGTGCAGCGGTTGGTGCAGCATCATGTGGGCAGTGATATTGAGCCGCTTGAGCGCCATGCGGATAGAGTCCACAAGGAAGGGGGAGTCCTGCAGGATCACCTCGACGATGGTATGGGGCGATTGCCAGCCGTGACGGGTCAGCTCGGGATTGTAGACCCGGATATAGGGGTCGGTGCCGGTACGCTGATTGAGGGCATTCCACAGGCTCAGGGCCGCGCCGTAGAGATCGCTGTCATTGCGATCGTGCAGATCGGAGCTCGCCATGTTGCCGTAAAACTTGGCAACAAAGCGCTCGACCAGAGAGGCACTGTTTTTGGGCAACTTCTGATGGATCAGGCTGAGAACGTTTTCGAGCAGAACTGAGGTAGGGGCGTCTTTCAATGCCATTTTTATATTCCTTATCGGACGACATTAACCACCGACGCAGAGGTAACCACCCTGGTTACCCGCTGGTGCAGAGTTGTTGCGAAGTGTAATGGCTTGGATAAGGGAAGGCGAGGATAGGTGCTAACGAGATGTTAAAAACAAGGTACAGATCACGGCTTAAACTGTGAGAAATTTTGCAAATAACCAAAAATACAGAAATTCCCACTACCTTTGTGCCAGTTTACCGGATAGATAGTGACGCAAAGCAGATAAACAGTCGGTAATCTGTTCGATTTTTGTTAATTTATGCGTTCGAGACTGATAAAGCGGTAATCATCCTGGGTTTTCAACCGAAAGTAGCCATGCACACCATTGATGGCGACAAAGGGCCGTATTTTTTCTATGCCAAGTTCCAGGGTCAACCCCTGTTCGCTGCGCACCACCAGCCGTTTGGCATGGCCCTGATACATCAGCATCACCTCATCGCTGCTCAATGAGAGCCGAAAAGTAAACTGCTTCACGCTTGCTCCTGATCACCCGGCAAATCACATAATAGGGGCAGACGCGTTCAACGCCCCTGCCCCGTCGGTACTTACTGCTGCAACGCCTTGCTTACCTTCTCGAACAGATCCCGTGCCAGCCCCTCAAGGTTGGCCAGACGGGTCAGCTCGGCGCGGATCAGGGCCTTGCGCGCCTCATCCAGTCGCTTGAACTGGATAAGCGGGGTGATGAGGCGGGATGCCACCTGCGGATTGACCTCGTTGAGCTCGATCAGCAGATCGGTCAGGAAGCGGTAACCGCTGCCATCCACCGCATGGAACTGCACCTGATTGCTCATGGCGAAGCTGCCGATCAGCGCCCGCAGCCGATTCGGGTTGCGAATGCTGAAGGTGGGGTGACTCATCGCCTGTTTCACTTCGCCGAGCACATCGGCGGCGGGCTTGCTGCCAATCAGCCGCAGCCAGTTGTCCAGCACCAATCCATCCTTGGCCCACTTGCCCTCGAAATCCGCCAGCAGTGCAGCGCGACATGGCAGCAGATAGCCGTTGGCCACCTGCAACGCCGCCAGGGTGTCGGTCATGTTGTCGGCAGTTGCATACTGCTCGCGCACCAGCGCGTCGGCATGCTGAGAGTCCAGCGCCGCCAGATAGCCGAGCACCACCCCTTTGAGGGCCCGCTTGGCCATGTCGGCGTGCACCACCTGATAACCGCTCAGACGCAGGCTCTGATAGGTAGCCGCCAGCCGCGTGCCGAAAGCCTCGGCAAGACGGGTGTGGATCGCGTCGCGCACCTGATGGATGGCATCGATATCGGCCACCTCGAACAGCTCGGCCAGGGTTGCCTCACCGGGCAGCGCCAGCAGCTCCGCCTTGAGGGCCAAATCCAGCTCGCTATCGTCAAAAATGGCGACAAAGGCAGCCAGCAGGGTTTGGGAGAGCTCAACCCCCTGCCCGTGCTGTACCCGCGCCACCCCTTCGATGACCGCCTTGTTGATCAGCATCTGGGCGGCATCCCAGCGGGCAAACTCGTTGCGGGCATAGCGCATCAGGAAGGCGAGCGCTTCATCGCTGTAGTCATAGTGCAGCTTGACCGGCGCGGAGAAGTCGCGAAGCAGGGAGGGAACCGGCTTGACCGGCACCTGATCGAACTCGAAGGTCTGCTCCGCTTCCAGCACGTCGAGCACGTTGCCGATGGCCTTGCCCTGAAATTGCAGCGCAATGACGGCACCCTGCTCGTCATAAAGCTCGATATCGAGGGGGATGTGCAGCGGCAGCTTTTGCGGCTGATCCTGGGTCGGCGGGGTGTGCTGGCTCACATGGAGGCGATAGATACCGCTGGCGGCATCGTACTGGTCGGTGACGGTCAGCTCTGGCGTGCCGGACTGGCTGTACCAGCGGCGGAAACGACCGAGATCCACACCGGAGGCATCCTCCATCGCCTGCACGAAATCATCGCAGGTGGCGGCCGAGCCATCGTGACGCTCGAAGTAGAGACGCATGCCGGCCTGGAAGGCATCTTCCCCCAGCAGGGTATGCATCATGCGGATCACTTCCGACCCCTTCTCGTAGACGGTCAGGGTGTAGAAGTTGTTCATCTCGATCACCACATCCGGACGGATCGGGTGCGCCATGGGGCCGGCATCTTCGGCAAACTGCGGGCCGCGCACGGTGCGCACGTTGTTGATGCGGTTGACGCCACGGGAACCCAGATCGGAGGAGAACTCCTGATCCCGGAATACCGTCAGCCCCTCTTTCAGGCTGAGCTGGAACCAGTCGCGACAGGTGACACGGTTGCCGGTCCAGTTGTGGAAATATTCGTGACCGATCACCCGTTCGATACCGTGGTAGTCGCCATCGGTGGCAGTGGCCGGATTGGCCAGCACGAACTTGGAGTTAAAGATGTTGAGCCCCTTGTTCTCCATGGCGCCCATGTTGAAGAAATCGACCGCGACGATCATGTAGATGTCGAGATCATACTCGAGGCCGAAACGCTGCTCGTCCCAGCGCATGGAGTTGATGAGGCTCTCCATGGCGAAACCGGCGCGATCGAGGTTGCCCTTGTCGACGAAGATCTCGAGGGCCACCTTGCGGCCGCTTTTGGTGGTGTAGTGGCTGCGCTCCACATCGAAATCACCGGCCACCAGCGCAAACAGGTAGCTCGGTTTGGGGAAGGGATCCTGCCACTGCACGAAGTGGCGGCCGCCATCGAGCTCACCGCTATCAACCTTGTTGCCGTTGGAGAGCAGGAAGGGGAACTGGGCTTTGTCGGCGGTAATGCGGGTGCTGTAGCGCGCCAGAATGTCGGGGCGGTCCAGATAATAGGTGATGCGGCGAAACCCTTCCGCTTCACACTGGGTGCAGTAGGCATCGCCAGACTTGTAAAGCCCTTCCAGCGCGGTGTTGGCAGCCGGATCCAGCAGGGTGACTATGGTCAGCACACATTCGGCAGGCAGGTTGAACAGGGTCAGGCTGCTCTCGCCTTGCTCGTAGTGGTCACAGGGAATGCCATCAATGGCAACGCTTTTCAGGGTCAGCTGCTCACCATCGAGAACCAGCGGCGCATTGTGCTCACCGTTGCGGCGAATACGGGTGATGGCGGTCACCTGGGTCAGCGGCTCCTGCAGTTGGAAATCGAGGTCAAGGGTGTCGATCCAGTAGAGCGGCGCCTGATAATCCTGGCGATATTTGGCCGTCATGGCCTGGGAGTGATCGGTCATTATTGTCTGCTTCCACGCTTGTTAAAGGCGAGAAAGAGGCTGTCACAACCAACTGGCGGGGTCAAACAATTTGCATTACGTCAGATACGCCAGACAAAAAGAAAGGGCGACCGTAGTCGCCCTTGTTCATTATGCTAGCTTGCTCAGCTGCGCTTGCTGGTCTTGACCAGATCCGCCGTGATATTGGCAGCTTCGATGAGATACTCATCGGGCGCTTCAAAATCAGCGGGCAGTTCATCCAGACTCTTCACCGCTGGCTTGCCAAGACGAGCCAGACGCTCGTTGGTGCGCTTGAGTGCTTTCTCATCCTGTTTCGCCTGCTCTGCAACACGCTCCGCCTCGTTGAGGGAGACCGACTTCTTGTCTTTCTCCTCCTTGTAGTCGGCGATGTCCTGCATCACATAAGCAAACTCGGGATCCTTGGCGATCCGGGCCTCATGAGCCGACTGCAGTTTGGGCAGCTGACTGGTGAAGTTACCGAGCGTCTGGTAGTTGGCGGAGGCAATCTTGTCCCACGGCAACGCATTGAACTCGCGGCTTTCACCCGTCTCTTCCGGTGCAACCGGCGTCGGGAAGCTGATATCCGGCGCAACGCCCTTGTTCTGGGTACTGCCACCGTTGATCCGGTAGAACTTGGCGATGGTGTACTGCACGTGACCCAGCGGCTGCTCGTAGAAGTCATAGACCTTGGCGAGGCTGCGATGCTGTTGCACCGTGCCCTTGCCGAACGAGTTTTCACCCAGGATCAGGGCGCGGCCATAGTCTTGCATGGCAGCAGCAAAGATCTCGGACGCCGAGGCGCTGTACCGGTCGATCATCACCGACATGGGGCCGCCGTAATAGATGTTGCCATCATCATCGCCATTGACCGTGATACGGCCCATGTGATCACGAATTTGCACCACAGGACCGCTGGCGAAGAACAGCCCGCTCAAGGCAGAGGCTTCGGTCAGTGCACCACCGCCATTACCGCGCAGATCGATGATCAGACCATCGATCTTCTGCTTGTTCAGGCTGGAGAGCTCCTTGATCACGTCGTCGTGGAGATTGACGTAGAAACTGGGGATCTCGATGACACCGATCTTCTTGCCTTCGGCAGTGACTACCTTTGACTTGGCGGCACGATCTTCAAGGCGCACCTTGTCGCGGATCAGCTCGACCTGCTCGGTTTTGAGTGCAGCACCTTTGCCACGCTGGATCTCCAGCTTCACCTTGCTCCCTTTTGGCCCTTTGATGAGCTCGACCACGTCATCAAGACGCCAGCCAATCACATCGACAATCTTGCCATCTTCCTGACCAACACCGGTGATCTTGTCATCGGCCTTGAGATGGGTTGATTTGGCAGCCGGACCACCGGGCACCAGAGAACGGATGACGGTAAAGTCATCTTCGGCCTGCAATACGGCGCCAATGCCTTCCAACGAGAGGTTCATCTCGGTGTTGAAACGATCGGCATTACGGGGAGAGAGATAACTGGTATGCGGTTCGATGGCGCGCGCGAAGGAGTTCATGAAGAGCTGGAACACATCCTCGCTCTCGGTCTGGGACATCCGCTTGATGGCGTTGTTGTAACGCTTGCCAAGCAGCTCCTTGATCTCGGGCCACTCCTTGCCACTGAGCTTGAGGCTCAGGGCATCGAACTTGACCCGTTGGCGCCACAACTCATTGAGTGCGCCTTCATCCTTGGGCCAAGCCGCCCCTTCCCGATCAAACTGATAGTTGTCGGTCTGGGTAAAATCAAAAGGAGTATCAAGCAGTTTGAGGGCGTATTCGAACCGCTCATAACGCCGTTGCTGACTCAGGTTGAACATCTCGTAGGCAGGTGCCAGACGGCCTCTTTCGAGGTCGGTGTCAAAACCATTACGGTATTTGTCAAAACGGCTGATGTCAGAGGCCAAAAACAGATTGCGGCTGTAGTCCAGATTCTCCAGATATTTGTCAAAAACAACGGAGGAAAAGGCATCATCCAGCTTGAACTGTTTGTAGTGCGAGCGGGTAAACAGATTGGCAATTCGCTTGCTGGCCGTAGCATGTTGGCTCTCTTGAGCCAACACAGGCAAATCACTCTCCTTGAGCACCGGCTCGATGGCCTGTGCAAGCCCGGCAAGCGCCAGGCTACAGGCAACGAGGGAAAAACGAATTACGCCATGCTTCAACATTTGTCTCCTTAGAGAACCAAGTGCTCTGATTTGACCCGCACCATCATGCCAGTCTGCAGTTGGACCTGCACATCATCCTTGGTCACTTCCTTGATAGTTGCCGGAACCGGGAACCTGCCCATGACGACTCGTACATCCTGCCCAACTTTCAGCGTAGCGGCGTCCACTTTAACCAGCGGCGCTTCTGCTACCGGCGCTTTGGCTTCAACCTTCGGCTTGGCAGCTACGTCAGCTTTTTCAGCTTTACGCGCAGCAGGACGGCGGGGCTTTTTGGCCTTTTCGTCCTTCTCTTTCTCTTTGGTGTTGGTGCGACGGCTGGCAAACACACGCTCTTTACTTTCTTTGAGCGCTTGCTTGGCATGCTCGATGTGCTCTTCGGTCAGCACTTCGCCCGGGTTACCGTCCAGGTCTACACGAGCCTGGCCAGCTTTGAGGCCGTGCAGATAGCGCCAGCTGGAGGTGTATTGACGCAGTGCAGAACGCAGCATGGTCTTGGAGACTCTGGCATCGTCAGCAAGACGCTCGGCCAAATCCTGGAAGATGCCAATCTTGAGCGGCTTGGCCTCTCCTTCAGCAACGAAGCAGGCCGGAAATTTCTCGACCAGGTAGGCAACGATCTCTTTACTGTTCTTCAGCTTCTCAGTGTTTTCCATGTATAACCTTGGCTTTCATATAAACGCACGGGCATAACCCGAGCACAACAAAGGCCCCATTATAGAGAGCTTGGGGCCTTTTGCGAACCATCTAGCAATGACTTAAAGCATGCTTTCCAAAATTTGTACTGTTTCTTCGAGTCCAATCCGGTCTTGCTGGTCGAAACGGTTAAAAATCGGACTGTCGATATCAAGCACCCCGATGATCTCGCCATGGCGATGCACCGGAATCACAATTTCAGCATTACTGGCCCCGTCGCAGGCAATATGTCCATCAAACTGATGCACATCGTCCACGAGCTGGGTCTTGCCCTCTGCGACGGCCGTACCACATACACCACGACCGACCGGAATGCGCACGCAGGCCGGTTTGCCCTGAAATGGTCCCAACACCAGGGTGTCCCCTTGCAACAGATAAAAACCGACCCAGTTGATATCGGTCAGTTCCTGTCCAAGCAGCGCTGACAGGTTGGCCAGATTGGCAATCAGATCGGTTTCTCCCTCAAGCAGCGCCTTGGCTTGCCGGTTGAAGGTGCGGTAAAACTGTGTTTTTTCAATCATGATTAAATCGATTTCACTCCCTGTGGCTTGCAGGCAAGGTAACGCCTGACAGGAAAATTTCAAATATTTTTTCACGGTAACCATCCGCCACGGCGGCGTTATTACCGCGCCACTGACAGCATTAATTGCTGACGTTGCCCATTGCTCCATTCAATATTGAGTAGCCACACCATCATGGGAGAGGTGCAACTCCCCACCAGGGTGGTGCCCTGCCATCCCCCGGCTATTTGTTCAAAATTCACCGGAATGGTCCCCATAAACATATCTCTGCCTTCGAGCCAGGCTTTTACCGGCTTGATGGCCGGATCACCACCAGTCAGGCGCACGACAAAGTCCTGCTCTGCACGTACCGGTAACTCACTAATCGCCGCGGTCAACGACTTGCCGCCAATCAATTCGCTGCAACTGCTGTGGGAAAGATCACAAATCTGATCTTTTATCTGATCAACCGTTGCACTGTTATCAACCGAAAACCAGGTGCGATAGGCCACAAGCGCCAACAGTAGCGCCAGCACCAGTGAGAGGTGGAATACTTTACGTGCACTCAATTTCTCTTTCATTCAAACAGCCCTGATAAGGTGTAATAAAAATAGTGTTTTTGTGATCTGTGACAAGGTAAATAGCCCTAAAAACGGGGCTGGGCGAAGCCAAATATATCACTGTTTATACTGTTATTTTACCTGTCAGTTCAGTATCATTCCCATGAAGTTTTCATTTAACTATCTTTTGCTTTTCCTTTCGTTAACAGGTGTTAACAAGCGTGGGCGGTAGTTCAATGAAGCCAGTCCGGTTGTCCGGATACAAAACCAAACAACAGCAGCATCGGAAGCGGAATATAACGATGAGCCATACAACAAACCACCCTGAGTACAACTACACCGTTGTTCGCCAGTTTACCGTCATGACGATTGTCTGGGGAATTGTCGGCATGTCGGTTGGCGTACTGATCGCAGCCCAGTTGATCTGGCCTGCCCTCAACTTCGAGACTCCCTGGCTGACTTACAGTCGCTTGCGGCCCCTCCACACCAACGCAGTAATTTTTGCTTTCGGCGTCAGCGCACTGATGGCGACCTCCTTTTATGTGGTGCAACGCACCTGTCAAACCAGGCTGTTCGGTGGCCGTCTCGCCTCCTTCGTGTTCTGGGGCTGGCAGGCGATCATCATTTCTGCCGCCATTACCCTGCCGCTAGGCATGACTGGTGGCAAGGAGTATGCCGAGCTGGAGTGGCCGATTGATATCGCCATTACCCTGGTCTGGGTTGCCTATGCCATTGTGTTCTTCGGTACCCTGATGACACGTACCACCTCCCACATCTATGTGGCGAACTGGTTCTTTGGCGCCTTTATCATCACGGTGGCCGTGCTGCATATCGTCAACAGCATGTCTGTTCCCCTCAGCATGACCAAGTCCTACTCCATGTACTCCGGCGCAATGGATGCCATGGTGCAGTGGTGGTACGGCCATAACGCGGTGGGCTTTTTGCTGACTGCCGGCTTCCTTGGCATGATGTACTACTTCGTGCCCAAGCAGGCGGGCCGTCCGGTTTACTCCTATCGCCTCTCCATCGTGCACTTCTGGGCGCTGATCTCCCTCTATATCTGGGCCGGTCCACACCACTTGCACTATACCGCGCTGCCTGACTGGGCTCAGTCTCTGGGCATGGTGATGTCCCTGATCCTGTTTGTGCCCTCCTGGGGCGGCATGATCAACGGCATCATGACCCTCTCCGGTGCCTGGCACAAACTACGTTATGACCCCATCCTGCGCTTCCTGATCGTGTCACTGTCGTTTTACGGCATGTCGACCTTCGAAGGCCCGATGATGGCGATCAAAACCGTCAACGCCCTCTCCCACTACACCGACTGGACCGTGGGTCACGTGCACTCCGGTGCGCTGGGTTGGGTTGCCATGGTCTCTATCGGTGCGGTTTATCATCTGATCCCGAACCTGTTTGAGCAGGGGCGTATGTATAGCGTTCGCCTGATCAACGTGCACTTCTGGTTGGCGACCGTGGGCACCGTGCTCTACATCGTTGCCATGTGGATTTCCGGTGTAATGCAGGGGCTGATGTGGCGTGCGGTCAACGAGGATGGCACCTTGACCTACAGCTTCGTTGAGGCCCTTGAGGCATCCTACCCCTTCTACTTTGTGCGCTTCCTGGGTGGCTGCTTCTTCGTCACCGGCATGTTGCTGATGGCCTACAACGCTTATCGCACTATCACCGCCCCCAAAGGTTCCCTGGAACCTGTGGCCCAGCCAGCCTGAATGCAGAGGTCCAAGCATGAGCAACAATAACCGTCACGAGATCTTTGAAAAGAACGTCCCATTGCTGGTGGTCGGCATCATTTTCGCCATCAGTCTGGGAGGCCTGGTTGAAATTACCCCGCTGTTCTTCCAAAAACAGACCACAGAACCGGTGGAGGGCCTCAAGCCCTATACCGCCCTGCAGATGGAAGGACGCGATGTATTCATTCGCGAAGGCTGCACCAACTGCCACAGCCAGATGATCCGTCCGTTCCGCGCTGAAACCGAACGTTACGGTCACTACTCGGTGGCCGGTGAAAGCGTCTGGGAGCACCCCTTCCTGTGGGGCTCCAAGCGTACTGGTCCGGACCTGGCCCGGGTGGGAGGACGTTACTCTGATGACTGGCATCGCGCTCACTTGATTAATCCGCGCGATGTGGTGCCAGAGTCCAATATGCCCGGTTATCCCTGGCTTGATACCACAGTGCTGACCGGTGAGTTGACGGGCAAGAAACTGGCGCTGTTTCGCGATCACTTCGGCGTGCCTTATAGCGATGCCGACATCCAGGGTGCTACTGATGCCGTCAAGGGCAAGACCGAGCTGGATGCACTGGTGGCTTATCTGCAATCACTGGGTCATGCCCTGAAATAAGGAGGCGATGATGGACTACGGCACATTTCGCGGTCTCTATACCCTGCTGTTGATGGCCATCATGATTGGCATCATCGTCTGGGCCTATAGCAAACGCCGCAAGACCTCTTTCGACGAGGCTGCCAATCTGGTTTTTGCCGATGATGAGCAACCCGGTGCTGATAACAAGAACGCAGGAGCGAAGCAATAATGAGCACTCTGTTTAGCATTTTTGTAACCGTCATAACCCTGGGAACCATTCTGGGTTGTGTGATCCTGTTGGTATGGTGCCTCAAGGACAAAATGGGTGTCGAAGAAGGCAAGTCCATGGGACACAGCTTCGACGGAATTGAAGAACTGAATAACCCACTGCCCAAATGGTGGACCTATATGTTCCTCTTTTTCATCGTCACCGGTCTGATTTATCTGGTCGCCTTCCCAGGACTGGGCAACTGGAAGGGCGTGCTGGGCTGGCAGAGCTCCAACCAGGATGTACGTTCGCTGGCAGAGTCCAAAGCGGCAAATGAATCAGCCAAGAGTGAAGGTCGTGCGGTGGAGTATGACCGCGAAGTGGCCAAGGCTGACGAGCTCTATGGTGCCAAGTTCCGTGAACTCACCTATCAGGCCGATGGCAAGACCTACAAGGAGATCACCGAGATCGCCAAGGATCCGGAAGCCCTCAAAGTGGGTCAGCGTCTGTTCCTGCAGAACTGTTCCCAGTGTCACGGCTCTGATGCCCGTGGTGGTCGCGGTTTCCCGAACCTGACCGACAGCGAATGGCAATGGGGCGGCCAACCCGATCAAATCAAGACCACCATCATGGGCGGTCGTCAGGGGATCATGGCGGCCTGGGGTGACATCCTCGGCAAAGATGGCGTGCAGGAAGTGGCCTCCTATGTGCTGAGCCTCTCCGGGCGTAAAGTAGATCTGGTCGAAGCCAAAAAGGGTGAAGCACGGTTTGCCATCTGCGCTGCCTGCCACGGGGCTGATGCCAAAGGCGGCACTGCTTTCGGCGCACCCGACCTGACCAACAACATCTGGCTCTATGGTGGCTCCCGCGAAGTGGTGGTGCAGACCATTACCCACGGTCGTCACGGCGTGATGCCAGCCTGGAAGGACATTCTGGGTGAGGACAAGGTTCATCTGCTGGCCTCCTACGTTTACAGTCTGTCTCATCAGCAGTCTGCCAAATAAGGTTCGCCCATAAAGATGTAACATGTGATAAACACGTGATTACACAGCAAAAAGCCTCGACTACTCGAGGCTTTTTGTTATCTTGTGTTGCGTAAACACCACCTTCCACGTTAATCATTCGTTTCACGGTAGTAGCAATCATGACCCACCCCATCATCAAGCCATGGTATCGCCAATTCTGGCCCTGGTTTATCATCGCCCTGCCAAGCACAGCGGTGATCGCAGGCATCGCCACCGCCATTATTGCCAGTAAAGATGGCGTCAATCTGGTGGCCGAGGACTATTACAAACAAGGGAAAGAGATCAATCAGGACTTGAGCAAATTTGATCGCTCCGAAGCCCTCAATATCCGCTTCGCGTTGCGGGTCGATGGCAATGAGCTGACCTTGAAACCCCTTAGCGGCGAGATACCTGCAGGGCAGGCGATCTATCTGTCACTGTTCCATCCGACCCTGGCCGGACAGGATAGCGAACACCTGATCACCGCCGATGCCAGTGGCACCTATCGCTTCCATTTCGACAAGCCGCTGGTCGGAAAATGGCATATCCGGGTCGATGCCTTCGATCACGATTGGCGCTTGCAAGAGACTGTCCAACTGCCCACCCTGGCGCCTGTCGAACTCGACCCCAAAGGACGTTAAGCCATGACCGGCTGTTTTAGCTGTGGCGAGCCGGTTCACGCCAGCCCGACATATCGCCAGATCAAGCACGTTGAGGGACATACACCATGACCTCTTGCTTCCATTGCAGTGAGCCAGTACCCGCCAATAGTCACTATGCGCTGGAGATAAAGGGGATAGTCCGTCCCATGTGCTGCCCCGGCTGTCAGGCGGTGGCGGAAACCATCATGGAGTGCGGCCTCGCCAGTTACTACGATCACCGCACCGCCCCCGGCACCAGGGGAGATCTGGTACCCGAGGAGCTGGCCGCCCTCAGCCACTACGATCTGACCGAGATACAGCAGGAGTTTGTCACCGACAGCGGCTCTGGTAGCCAGACAATGCGCGAAATCCAGCTGACGGTTGAGGGGCTCACCTGCGCCGCCTGTGCCTGGCTTATCGAGCGCCACCTCACGACGTTAAGCGGCCTGCGCTATATCAACGTCAACACCACCACCCATCGCGCTCGCATCAAATGGGATCCGGCCCAACTCTCTCTAAGCGACATCCTCAAGGGCTTTGCCCAGATTGGCTATCGCGCCTACCCGTTTCAGACCCATCAACAGGAAGCGCTCTACGCCAAAGAGGTGCGCAGCTACATGTTCCGGTTGGCACTGGCAGGCCTCGGCTCGATGCAGGTGATGATGTGCGCTGTGGCCCTCTACATGGATCTCTTCATCAGCGTCGAAGAGGAGTTCATGGTCTACTTCAAGTGGATCAGCCTGTTGCTCTCCACCCCCATCATGATCTACTCGGCCCAGCCATTTTACATCAACGCCTGGCGTAGCCTGAAACAGGGTCACCTGTCGATGGATGTGTCGGTATCACTGGCGCTGATCGGTGCCTTTATCGCCTCCATGTGGGCCACTGTGTTCAATACCGGTGAGGTCTATTACGACTCCATCACCATGTTCGTCTTCTTCCTGCTGCTGGGCCGTTTTCTCGAGTTGCGGGCCCGGCGCAAGGCGTCGGAATCGAGCTCCAACCTGGCGAGGCTGGTGCCCATCATGGCGACCCGCATCGATGATGAAGGGGAGCATGAAGTGGCGGCCAAGACCTTGCAGGTCGGCGATCGGGTACGGGTGCTGGCCGGTGCGACCTTGCCGGCCGACGGCATCATTGTCGAAGGGCAAGCCAGCCTCAACGAATCCATGCTGACCGGCGAGCAGCTGCCTCTGCTCAAACAGCGCGATGATCAGGTCTATGCCGGTACCATCAATACCGATGCCCCGCTGCAGATCCGGGTCAGCCACCGTATCGAAGAGTCGCGGATCGCCCAGATCATGCGGCTGCAAGATCATGCCCTTGACGACAAACCGGCCATCGCCCAGATGGCGGATAAGCTGTCACGCCACTTTATTCTGGTACTGCTGATCATTGCCGCAGCGGTCTGGACCTTCTGGCACTTTCATCAACCGGAGCAGGCGTTCTGGATAGCCCTCGCCGTGCTGGTCGCCACCTGCCCCTGTGCCCTGTCACTGGCCACCCCGACAGCGCTGACCTCCGCCACCGCCAATCTGACCCGTAATGGTGTTTTGCTGCGCCGGGGCCATGTCCTGGATATTCTGACCAAAGCCAACCGGATCGTGATGGACAAGACTGGCACGTTAACGACCGGCGAAATCAGCCTGACTGGCATCACCACCTTGGCAGAGGTTGACGAGACGCACTGCCTCGCCATCGCCAGAGCGCTGGAAGCGCAATCCGAACACCCGATTGCCCGTGCCTTCCGGCTGCCCGCCAATAGCGTCACTGTGCTGCCCCATACCACAGACATCAGCCCTGTCATCGGTCACGGCATCACGGCGCTGGTGGACGGCGTACGCTACCGCATCGGTAGCGCGCGCTGGCTTGGGCTGGATCCGGCGCAAGAGAGTGGGCGCGGTCTGGCTATCTATCTGGCCAACCAGCAACACCTGCTGGCGCGCTTCAATCTGGAAGATACCCTGCGCCCCGATGCCAAGGCGCTGATCGCGGCATTCAAGGCGGCCGGTTTGCAAACCACAGTGCTCACGGGTGACAGCTCCCTGCAAGCCGACGATATTGCCCGCGAGCTGGGTGTCGACGAGCTGGTCAAAGGGGTGTCACCCGATGGCAAGCTGGCCTACCTCAAGGCCCGTGAAGCCCAGGGGGATATCAGCATCATGGTGGGTGATGGCATCAACGATGCCCCGGTGCTGGCCGGAGCCCACGCCTCGTTCGCCATGGCGGGCGGCACCGATCTGGCAAAAAACAGCGCCGATGCCATCCTGCTGGCCGATGACTTGAGCCGCTTGCTCGGCGCCAGAGTGCTGGCAATGCGTACCCGCAAGATCATCATCGAGAACTTCAGCTGGTCCATCGGCTACAACCTGCTGGTGTTGCCGCTGGCGGCCTGCGGCTGGCTGCCCCCCTATCTGGCGGCGGCGGGCATGTCACTCAGTTCACTCATAGTGGTAACCAACTCCATGCGTCTCAACCGATAAGCAAACCGTCAGATAAATAGGTGCAAATGTGGCCTGCCTCCGATGCAGGCCACATTTCTAACTGATAGCGGCTGGCCCCCTGCCCAAACAGGGTTACCATAGGGGACGCTTGCCAAAGACGAATACCAGGGTACCTCCCATGAACATAATTTTTATCCTGATCCCCATCGCCATTTTGTTTGTGATCATCGCCGGGGTGGTGTTCTTCTGGGCCATTCGCTCCGAGCAGTTTGAAGATCTCGACCGGCAGGGCTCCAACATCCTGTTTGACGAAGAGCAACCCGCCCGCAAACCCGCAAAGCCTGCTGACCATGACTCACAACCTTGATCTGGCCGGCGCCCTGCTGGTAGGTCTGGCAGGCTCGGCCCACTGTATCGGCATGTGCGGCGGCGTTTCTGCCGCGCTATCCATGGCCATCCCTGCCAACAAGCAGCACTTCTGGGGGCGGCTCGCTTATCTGCTCAACTATAACCTCGGCCGGATCCTGAGTTATGTGATGGCTGGCGCGCTGGTGGGTGGCGTGCTGGCGACCACCAGCGAACTTGGCGCGGGCAAACACGCCATCGCCGGATTACGCCTAGTGGCAGCATTGTTGATGATTGCACTTGGCCTCTATCTGGCGGGCTGGTGGCAGGGGATCTTGCTGCTGGAACGGCTCGGCGCCAGGCTGTGGCCCCATATAAAACCACTTGCTGGCAAGTTCCTTCCCTTCACTTCACCGCTGCAGGCACTGCCGTTTGGCATGGTGTGGGGCTGGCTTCCCTGCGGGCTGGTCTACTCCATGCTGACCTGGAGTGCGGCAGCAGGTTCTGCCGCAGGCGGAGCGTTGACCATGCTCTTTTTTGGCCTCGGTACCCTGCCCACCTTGTTTGCGCTGGGGGGGCTCGCTGATCGCCTCAGATACTGGCTGACATTACGCAGTTTGCGCCTTGGCGGTGCCCTGCTGCTCATTTTGTTCGGGGCGCATACCCTGTGGGTTGGCATTGCTTCCTTTTGAAACCCTATCCAAAACGGATGAGTTGATGGTAAACTTGTTTGATATAAATCAATTATTCGTATGAGCCTATGATCCCGGAAAAGAAACCAGGCAGACGTATCCAGAGCGGTGGCTGTGCAATTCATTGCCAGGATTGCAGCATAAGTCAGCTCTGCATCCCCTTTACCCTGAACGAGAATGAGCTTGATCAGCTGGATAGCATCATCGAGCGTAAAAAGCCGATCCAGAAGGGTGAAGAGCTGTTCAAGGCCGGCGATGAGTTCAAATCCCTCTATGCCATTCGTTCCGGGACCATCAAGTCTTATACCATCACCGAGCAAGGGGATGAGCAGATCACCGCGTTTCATCTGGCAGGGGATCTGGTGGGGTTCGATGCCATTCACCGACAAGCACACCCCTCCTTCGCCCAGGCGCTGGAAACTGCCATGGTGTGCGAAATCCCGTTTGAAATACTCGATGATCTCTCCGGCAAGATGCCCAAGTTACGTCAGCAGATCATGCGGCTGATGAGCAATGAAATCATGGGTGATCAGGAGATGATCCTGCTGCTCTCCAAGAAAAATGCCGAGGAGCGGCTGGCTGCCTTCTTGCACAACCTGTCGGTACGCTTTTCCGAGCGCGGCTTCTCTGCCAAAGAATTTCGACTGGCCATGACCCGCGGCGACATCGGTAACTATCTGGGTCTTACCGTCGAGACCATCAGTCGCCTGCTAGGTCGTTTCCAAAAATCGGGGCTTATCGGCGTCAAAGGCAAATACATCACAGTACTCGATCAGGTTGCGCTCGGTGTCATGGCCGGTGCGACCCGTCCTGCTTGCGGCTAATTTCGCCACATTCCCCCTCTTTTCCTCTCTTTATCTGCCGGATCCTTTCCCCTGAATGTGATCCGGTACATTCCAGACCCCCTCCTCCTGCGCTAAGCTATAGAAGCTAAGATTCTGCTGTCATTGGACTTTTCCAAGGAGGAGAAGATGGTCAAATATCAAAATATTCTGGTGGTTATCAACCCGGAGGAGGAGCGTCAAATCGCCCTCGAACGGGCAGTGAAGGTCGCCGAGCTGGACGAAAATGCCCATCTGACCCTGCTGCTCACCATCTATGACTTCTCGTATGAAATGACTGCCATGCTGTCGGTGGATGAGCGGCAAGAGATGCGTCATGGCGTCATTTCACAACGACGTGAATGGCTGGATGAGATCCTCACCCCCTATCGGGCAAAGGGGATCGACTGTGAAGTGAAAGTGATCTGGCACAATCGCCCTTTCGAATGCATCATCCAGGAAGTGCTGGAGCAGCGCCACGATCTGGTGGTCAAAGCGACCCATCATCACAGCTTCCTGCAAACCTTTATTTTTACCCCGACGGACTGGCATCTGCTGCGCAAATGCCCCTGCCCTGTGCTGCTGGTCAAAGATGGGCTCTGGCGGCGGGATGGCAATATCATTGCCGCCATCAACTGCTCAAGCGACGACCTCGATCAGAAACTGCTCAACGAACGGATCACCCAGGAGGGCAGCGACATCGCCGAACTGCTGGGATCCAACCTCTATCTGGTCAATACCTACCCGGGAACGCCGGTCAATGTGGCCATCGAGCTGCCGGAGTTTGACCCCAACGCCTACAACGAGGCGATCCGCAAACACCACGAAAGCCTGCTGCTCGCCCATGCCGACAAGTTCGGGATCGGTCATCTCTGGACCCGGGTAGCAGAGGGGCTGCCTGAAGAGGTACTGCCGGACATGGCCGAAGATCTCAAGGCGACCCTGATGATCATGGGGTGTGTCGGGCGAACCGGTCTCTCTGCCGCCTTGCTCGGCAATACCGCCGAACATGTGATTGACCGGCTATCGTGCGACATTTTGATCCTCAAACCGGCCGATTACAGCTGCCCAATCGACAGCCGCCGCACGCAATCGTAACGCGCCTTTACGCGAGGTATCTTGCCCTCCCCCGGGACATGGCTATAATAACGCGCTTATTTGTGTCCCGGGTTTTACGAGCATGCTAGAAGAGCTGAACGCCAAAGATAAATACAGTTTTAACAAACTGCAAAAGCGCCTGCGGCGCAACGTGGGTCAGGCCATTGCCGACTTCAACATGATTGAAGAGGGCGACAAGGTCATGGTCTGCCTCTCCGGCGGCAAGGACAGCTTCGGTATGCTCGACATACTGATGAGCCTCAAAGCCAGCGCCCCTATTCATTTTGATCTGATAGCGGTCAATCTTGATCAGAAACAGCCCGGTTTCCCCGAGCATGTGCTGCCTGAATACCTCGCCTCACTCGGCGTCGAGTACAAGATTGTCGAGGAAGATACCTACTCCATCGTCAAGGATAAGGTTCCGGAAGGCAAAACCACCTGCGCACTCTGCTCACGGCTGCGCCGCGGTATTCTCTACCGCACCGCCCTAGAGCTGGGCTGCACCAAGATTGCCCTCGGTCACCACCGTGACGACATCCTCGAGACCCTGTTTCTCAACATGTTCTACGGTGGCAAGCTCAAGTCCATGCCGCCCAAGCTGGTGAGCGACGATGGTAAGAACGTGGTGATCCGACCGCTTGCCTACTGCAAAGAGAAAGATCTCATTCGCTATGCCGAGGTGAAATCCTTCCCCATCATCCCGTGCAACCTGTGCGGCTCCCAGGAGAATCTGCAGCGTCAAGCCATCAAGCAGATGATGCAGGATTGGGATCGCCGCTTCCCCGGCCGTATCGAAACCATGTTCACCGCCATTCAGGACGTGATCCCGAGCCACCTGCTCGATCACAAGCTGTTTGACTTCAAGAGCATCAACCGTGACTCCGGCATCATCGATGGTGGTGACAAGGCGTTTGATCCACCCGAGCTGCCAAAAGCCCCACTGCTGGACATCGACGAGATGGACATGCTGGATGTGATTGAAGTGCGCTAAGCCGCTATCACATGGCACACGCCACCCAATAAAAAAGGAGCGATTATCGCTCCTTTTTTGCTTTCTTGATGTGACTGTCACTGACGCGACAGAGTCATCAGCCCTTGTGCAGCCAGGGGGTCAGTCGCAGCACCTCGCCCTGCACGATCAGCTGCCCGGCGGCGAAGCCTGTCAGCTGCTCGTTGCTCAGTAGCAGCTGCCCATGCTGCCAGGGAAGCACCTCCTGACGAGTGCCATCGTTGAGATACGCAGTGCCACTTGGTTCAACCAGTGCAATCCGCACCCCCTCCATCTTCGGCAAGAAGTGCTTGCCGACCATCCCCGCCATCTTCTCGAGCAGCGACTGCATCTGCTGCTGACGGGCCGCCAGATCGGCCAATGGCAGCGCTGGCCCGGCGGGCACATCTGCCATTACCTGCACCGCCAGATCGCAGCTCGCATGAGGCTCCTTGAGGGTGACCACCACAGTGCCTTTGTCGAGGTTCAAGTCATTATCAAATGGCAACCGCAGCTCGCTGTCTACCGTCACGTCGGCGGCCACCTGCTTGTCCTGGGTGGACACCCGAGCGGAGACCAGGCCACAAAGCTGACCATTTTGCGGATCGGTCAGATAAAAGCCCAGCCTGGCATGGCCAAACTCGCCCTTGGCAAAGGTCTTCATCTGGCTGTAGAAGGTGCTGTATTGCAGATCCAGCGTCGGCGCGGCCATCGCCACGACTGGCAACAACAGACTGGCCAGCAGAGTATGGCGCACGGCCGAGGTCACTCCATAACGGGTCATTCAAGATCCTTTTGCATCATGCATTGAAATGGTTGGGGCCTTCTGCCACCTCATTGACCTCTACTCCCACTCCACAGAGATCGCGATAGAGGATCCCCTTGCAGTTAAAGTAGAGCGGTGCTACCCAGATAAGACCCAACCCCATGGGGATCAGCGCCACCAACAGCAGCACCGCCATCACGCTGTGAAACAGCACTATGCTGGGCCAACCGCGCACAAAGAGCTTGAGAGAGACCAAAATGGCCTGAGGTGGCGTCAGGCCACGTTCCAACACCAGCGGTACGGTGAACACCAGCCCCATGCCGATCAGGGCCGAGGGAATAAAGGCCAGCACCGCTGGCAATCCCACCAGATCGAACAAGGGCCCGAACAGGCTGGTCAAGGCGCTGCCCAGCAGGCTCAACATGCCAAGACGCACAAAATGACGGAAAAAGTCGAACACCTGATTCGCCCGTGCCCGAACCCCGACCGCTTGCTGCAATCCCAACATATCGAGGGAGCTGGTCATGGGGGCCATGACAACGGTGATAAGGAGGCTTAGTAACATGGCCACATTCATCTGCTCATCGTCGCCGCCAAGATAGGGCACCAGCAACGTATTGCTGAACAGGATCCAGATTGCCGTCACCCCGACAGTGGCCAGCAGCAGACCGAGTCCATTGCTGCGAGTCTGTTTCCAACCCTCCTGGATGACTGCTTTTACATCAAGGCGATAACCCTGGTTCAGAGACTGCTCAAGGGAGCCGCCAATACGCATTTTATTACTCAATTGACTATCCAATATCGAAAACGATCAAATCAGGTGGCGCATTATAACGGTTTGGCCCGCTATTCGTAGCCGTTTTTCCTGACCACGCAGGGTTAAACTCGACGAAAAAGCCTTCGATTTCATGCGCTCGCGCCATAGAATGCGGCCCTCTTTCAACACTATGACCACTGGCTAGTAGTGAGACTGGCGGATGATGAACAAGCCACAAGTCATTGTTGCGCTGAACAATATCAGCAAAATATTCGATGGCAAGCGGATCCTGACCAAGCTTGACCTTGATCTTGAGACCTAATGACGGTGAGTCTCTTACCTTGCAGGGTCCATCCAGCGGTGGCACAAGCCCCCTGCTGCGACGAGATCAAGCGCCTGATGGGGCTGACCTCTGCCCGCTTGGGCATCAAGCCGCCAGCAAGGGTGGGAAGTCGTACCTGCAAGCCCCCATGACTGCCGAGGCTGCAAACCGAGCAAATCAACCCGATGTACCAGCCAGGACCGCACCAGATAGTGGCTAACCACAGAGTGTTTTGGCGCGATCTAAAGAAAGGACATTAACGCCCAAGCACGTTCACATTTGTATAAATATGTATACATGTGTACATACATGCACATTTCTTCTACACTCAACTCAAGTTAACATTTCACGCGCCAGACAGCAGTATGGCGCTGATTACATTAAGGAGGAGATATGGCCAATACAACACAGAAAGCCCTGAAAAATGGCGCCATTGACCCCAGCAAGGCACTGCCTGTGGTATTCCGTATCCTGGATAAGTGGCAATGCAATACGGATGAACAGCTGAAGCTTCTTGGCATCTCATCTCGTTCAACATTGAACAAATACAAAGAATCAAACGGTGGGATCCGTCTGACCGTGGACATGCAAGAACGGATGAGCTACATCCTCAACATCCACAAGTGTTTGAGGATGCTGTTCAGTGCCGACGACAGCATCTACGGTTGGGTGCGCAAACCCAACAGCCACCCCTTCTTTGCCGGGCGCAGCGCGATGGACATTATGAACGCTGGCCGCGTAGCGGATTTGTATGAGGTCGCCACCCGCCTGCATGCCTGGCGCGGGGGAATGGCCTGATGCAAGAGCCGCCACTGATTGAACTCAAGGGGGAGCGAGCCTATCGGATCATTCCAAGCCGCTACCCCATAATCGATCTCTATGAAGACGTGGCCAATGCGGACGAACTCGAGGCCGTCTGGGCCATCGAGTCACTGACCAATGATCGGTTGAATGAGGCGGCGGGTGATCTGTCGTTGGTACCGAAAGAGGATTGGTTAGTGGGGCTGAATGGCAGCAGCTATGTGATGGCAGCCTTTACCCATATCAACCCGGAAGGGGCCCGATTCACCACTGGCGATTTCGGTGGTTACTACTGTGCCCCACTGCTCGATACCGCCATCAAAGAGACGGTCTATCACCAGGAGCGGATGTTCGGCTACACCAAAGAACCCGCTCAAAAAGTACAGATGCGGGTGCTCTATACCGAGTTCAACGCCAATCTGGCCGATATCACCAGCGCGGAATTTCTCTCCACCCCGCTTTATCACGCAACCAACTATGGCCAATCCCAAGCTTTCGCCCAAGAGCAGAAAACCCGGGGGATGGACGGTATCCACTACCGTTCTGTGCGCCACAGCGGTCATAACTGCCATGTGCTCTATCGCCCCCGCCTGGTCACCAAGATCCACCAAACCCAGCATCTGGAATACCATTGGAATGGCAGTGCCATCGCCAATGTGTTGGAAATTAAGCTATATGGGGAATAAGACTCTGTCTTATTGGTCATAATTTCGGTGCTCCCCTTCGCGCCTGAAAGGATCTGACGGAAAGTGAAGAGGCTGGAGCGCTATTTCGCCCCCAGACCTTTCGGTATCATCTGCTGCCCCTCAGTCATCAGCGACTCCATCAAGCTCAGCACCAGCTGGTTCGTGGTTTTGGCCGAGGGGCTTAAGGTATGAACGAACGACAAGGTGGCCAAGGCCGATTAATTCTGCGCTTTTTCATCACCCCTGAGGGGTGTAGATTGGTTGAGGGGGGCAAGCGTTGCCCCCGCTCTTTTTTCATGACCCCTCGAGGTATCGGCGAAGCATGCTTTCGCCGATATCGCGGGTGGCCTGAGCCAATCAGGAGTATTCATGTCCGATCTGACCCTCTATTTCGCTCCCGGCACCTGTGCCATGGCCGTGCAGATTGCCCTGCTGGAAGCGAATGCCCCGTTCCAACCCCGTCTCGTCAACCTCGCCGCAGGGGAGCAGCGTGACCCCGCCTATCTTGCCATCAACCCCAAAGGGCGGGTGCCTGCCCTTACCACCGAACAAGGCACCCTGACCGAGACCCCGGCCCTGCTGCTCTATGTGGCGCAGCGCTTCCCCGCAGCCAAGCTGGCGCCGCTGGACAATCCGTTCCTGCTGGCGCGCATGCAGGAGGTCAACAGCTTCCTCGCCTCCACCGTTCATGTCTCCCACGCCCACGGTCGCCGTGGCAGCCGCTGGGCCGATGACGAGCAGGCCATTGCCGCCATGCAGCAGAAAGTCGCCAGCAATATGCGCGACGGTTTTGAGCAGATTGAGCGGCACTATTTGTTGGCAGGCCCCTGGGTACTCGGCGAGCAGTTCAGCGTGGCGGACATCTATCTGTTCGTGGTCGCTGGCTGGCTGAAAAGCGATGGGGTCGAGATCAGTGAATTCCCCAAGGTTGCCGATCATTATCAGCGCATGCTGACCCGTCCAGCGGTCGCCAAGGCGCTGGCTAACTAACCATAAAATCAATAAAGAGAGGTGTCAGGCTCTGCTGACACCCTTCCTGCTTCCTCCCCTGCACTTCTTCTCCCGCCTTTGCGATCGTTTTCACATTTCCGCTGTTTTGCCGTGGCCGTTTTTCGGGAAATGGCCTACCTTTGCAGCACAAAGCAACCGGTTGCGTAACCGGTTGCCCCGCGATTCACAGATTGACGGGCCAAGGCCTGATGAGGTGTTGTATGAAACGAGGCGTACTGCTCAATGCTCCCCTGAGTGCTCTGGTGGCACAGATGGGCCACACCGACGAGATCACCGTCTGCGATGCCGGCTTGCCCATTCCGGCAGGTCCTGAGCGGATCGATCTGGCGCTGATGGCAGGCACCCCCGGCCTTGGCACCGTACTGACCGCCCTGCTCACCGACCTGGTGGTGGAGAAGGTGATCATGGCGAGCGAGATCAAGCAGATCAGCCCCGTCGCCCATCAGGCGCTGGTCGATCAGCTTGAGGCCCACGCTGCAGCCCAGGGCAAGCCCATCACCATCGAATACTGCCTGCACGAAGCGTTCAAGACCCGCTCCCGCCAGAGCAAGGCGATCGTGCGCAGCGGCGAAGTGACCCCCTACGCTAACCTGATCCTCTGCGCCGGTGTGGCGTTCTGACATTCTTCAAAGAAGGCCTCTTCAAGGAAGCTGAAAATGAGCACAACCTCCTCCTCGCCCCTTTCTCCCATTCTGGAGCTAACCGGGATCGTCAAGACCTTCCCCGGTGTGCGCGCCCTCGACGAAGCGGGTCTGCGGGTCTATCCCGGTCAGGTGATGGCCCTGCTTGGTGAAAATGGCGCTGGCAAATCCACCCTGATGAAGGTGCTGACCGGTATCTATCAGGCCGATGCGGGCAGCGTCAGCTACCGTGGCCAGCCGGTCCACTTCAAGGGCCCCCGCGACTCTCAGGATCAGGGGATCAGCATCATCCACCAGGAGCTGAACCTGCTGCCGGAGCTGTCGATTGCCGCCAACATTTTTCTGGGTCGCGAACCCCGTACCCGTTTTGGCAACATCGACCACAAACAGTTGCGCGAGCGGGCAAGCACCCTGCTGGGCCGACTCGGCGTCAAACATGGGCCGGATACCCGACTCGGGGATCTCTCCATCGGCGAACAGCAGATGGTGGAGATCGCCAAGGCACTGTCGTTTGATGCCAGCGTCATCATCATGGATGAACCGACCGATGCGCTGACCGACACCGAGACCGAGCAGCTGTTTGTGGTTATCCGCGAGCTGCGCCAGCAGGGCTGCGGCATCGTCTATATCTCCCACCGCCTCAAGGAGATCTTTCAGATCTGCGATCGGGTTACCGTGCTGCGCGATGGCAAATGGATCGGCGAGAAGGCGGTGAGCGATCTGGACGAAGACAAGATCATCGAGATGATGGTCGGTCGGCGGCTGGAGGAGCAGTACCCACGCCTTGCGCGTGAGCTTGGCCCCGTCAGCCTGCAAGTGAAAGATCTGACCGGTCCCGGCGTGCGCGGGGTGAACTTCTCCCTGCGTCAGGGGGAAATTCTGGGCTTTAGCGGCCTGATGGGCTCTGGCCGTACCGAGCTGATGAAGCTTATCTACGGCGCCAGCCCCATCAGCGCCGGTGAAGTGGAAGTTGACGGCCACGCGCTGGTGCCACGTAGCCCGGCCGATGGGCTGGCCGCCGGCATCGCCTATATCTCCGAAGATCGAAAAGGAGATGGGCTGGTGCTGGAGCTGTCGGTGCGGGAAAACATGAGCCTGTGCGCTCTTGATGAGTTCATCAGCCACGGCAAGATTGACGGCAAGGCCGAGCGACAAGCGGTGAGCGACTATGTGCGCCTTTTCAACATCAAGACCCCGAGTCAGGATCAGCTGATCAAGCTGCTCTCCGGCGGCAACCAGCAGAAGGTAGCCATCGCCAAGGGGCTGCTGACCCGGCCCAAGGTGTTGATCCTCGACGAGCCAACCCGCGGCGTCGACGTGGGGGCGAAAAAGGAGATCTATCAGCTGATCAACCAGTTCAAGAAGGAGGGGATGAGCATCATTCTGGTCTCCTCCGAGATGCCGGAAGTGCTCGGCATGAGTGATCGCATCCTGGTGATGCACGAAGGGCGCATCAGCGCAGAGTTCAACACCCGCGATGCCAATCAGGAGAAGCTGATGGCGGCGGCAGTCGGTAAACAGTGGCAAGCAGAGCAAGAGGCATCCCAATGACAACCCAAACCCTTTCCCGCCGTGGCGTCATGAGCAAGGCCTGGTGGATCGAGAACAAATCCCTGGTCGCCCTGCTGGTGCTGATTGGTGTGGTCTCCTTCCTGAGCCCCAACTTCTTCACCGCCGATAACCTGCTCAACATCCTGCGCCAGACCTCGGTCAACGCCATCATGGCGGTCGGCATGACGCTGGTTATCCTCACCGCCGGTATCGATCTGTCGGTCGGTTCTGTGCTGGCCCTGTGCGGCGCGCTGGCGGCGACTATGGTCGCCATGGAGCTGCCCATCGCGCTGGTGGTGCCTCTCACCCTGGGTGCCGGTGCCCTGCTCGGCGGCGTCAGCGGCCTCATCATTGCCAAGGGCAAGGTGCAGGCATTTATCGCCACCCTGGTCACCATGACCGCCCTGCGCGGCGTGACCATGGTCTATACCGAGGGGCGCCCCATCTCCACCGGTTTTAGCGAAGGGGCTGATCACTTTGCCTGGCTCGGTACCGGTTACCTGCTCGGCCTGCCGGTCCCAATCTGGCTGATGGCCATTGTCTTCCTGCTGGTCTGGTTCATGCTCAACCACACTCGCCTCGGTCGTTACATCTACGCCCTCGGCGGCAACGAGTCGGCTACCCGTCTCTCCGGTATCAATGTGGATCGGGTGAAGCTGGCGGTGTATGGTCTGTGCGGCGCCCTCTCTGCGCTGGCCGGTCTTATCGTCACCTCCCGTCTCTCCTCTGCCCAGCCAACGGCAGGCATGGGTTACGAGCTGGACGCCATCGCCGCCGTGGTGCTGGGTGGCACCAGCCTGATGGGGGGCAAGGGCCGCATCATGGGAACCCTGATCGGGGCACTGATCATCGGCTTCCTTAACAACGCCCTCAACCTGCTCGACGTATCCTCTTATTACCAGATGATCGCCAAGGCCAGCGTGATTTTGCTCGCCGTGATGGTCGATAACAAAAGCAATCGATAACAACGTAACACCAGCCACACACAAGGAATGAAATGATGAAAAAGCTCAATACCCTGCTCGCTGCCGCCATCATGTCCGTGCTGGGCACAGCCCAGGCCGCCGATCAAACTCTGGCGATGGTGGTCTCCACCCTCAACAACCCCTTCTTCGTCACCATGAAAGAGGGTGCCGAAGCCAAAGCCAAAGAGCTGGGTTACGAGCTGGTGGTGCTGGATTCCCAGAATGATCCAGCCAAAGAGCTCTCCAACATGGAAGATCTCACCGTGCGCAAGGTCGGTGCCATCCTGATCAACCCCACCGACTCCGAAGCGGTCGGCAACGCCATCCGTCTGGCCAACAAAGCCAACATCCCGGTGCTGACCCTGGACCGCGGCGCGGCGCAGGGTGAGGTCAAGGCCCACATCGCCTCTGACAACGTGGCCGGTGGCAAACTGGCCGGTGACTTCATCACCGAGAAGCTGGGTACCGGTGCCAAGGTGATCCAGCTGGAAGGGATCGCCGGTACTTCCGCCGCCCGTGACCGTGGCGAAGGCTTTGCCCTTGCCGTGGCTGCCAACAAGCTGCAGGTATTGGCTTCTCAGCCGGCCGACTTTGACCGCACCAAGGGTCTGAATGTCATGGAAAACCTGCTGGCGGCCCACCCGACCGTACAGGCGGTGTTTGCCCAGAACGACGAAATGGCGCTGGGTGCCATCCGCGCGGTACAGGCTGCCGGTAAAGAGGTGATGATCGTCGGCTTTGACGGCACTGATGATGGCAAAGCTGCGGTAGCCAGAGGTAAACTGGCCGCCACCGTGGCCCAGCAACCGGCACTGATCGGTGCCATTGGCGTTGAAACTGCCGACAAGGTACTCAAGGGTCAACCGGTGGAGAAATCCATCCCGGTGCCGCTGCAAGTGGTCAGCAAGTAATTGACATTGGGGAGGCTCGCCTCCCCTTTTTCCTCTCTATCGCGGTGCCTCCCGGCTTGGATTCACCCTCGCAAGTGTTCAAGCCAAGATGCATCAGGAGTAATCAACATGAATCGTCTCGTCGTTCTGGGCAGTGTCAATGCAGACCATGTGCTGCGCGTACCCCACTTTCCTCGCCCGGGTGAAACCCTGACCGGTCACAGCTATCAGGTGGTCCCCGGTGGCAAGGGGGCCAATCAGGCGGTCGCCGCCGCGCGCCTTGGCGCCCCTGTCTCCTTTATCGCCCGTATCGGCGATGACGCCATCGGCCACCAGATGAAAACCGGCTTTGCCCAAGATGGCATCGATGTGAGCGCCGTCGAACTCGACGACACCCTGCCCACCGGCATCGCCATCATCTATGTCAGCGATGAGGGTGAGAACAGCATCGGCATCTCTGCCGAAGCCAACGGGGCGCTCTCCCCTGCCGTTGTACAGCGCCACGAAGCCATGATCGCCGACGCCCATACCCTGCTGCTGCAGCTGGAAGTGCCGCTCGAAAGCGTATTCGAAGCAGCCCGTCTGGCCCGTGCCCACGGCACCCGGGTGGTGCTCAACCCCGCCCCGGCTCGCCCGCTCTCAAGCGACCTGCTGGCGCTGGTGGATCTCATCACCCCCAACCAGACCGAAGCGGAGCTGTTGACCGGCGTAAAAGTCACCGACGAAGCCAGTGCCCGCGAGGCGGCTGCCCGCTTCCACCAGATGGGGATAGCGGAGGTGATGATCACCTTGGGCTCCCAAGGGGTCTATTGCAGCAACGGGCAACAGCAACAACTCATCCCGGGTTTTCGGGTCAAGGCGGTAGACACCACAGCTGCGGGGGATACCTTCAACGGTGCCCTGCTGGCGGCTGAACTGGCCGGTGCCGAGTTCCGCGCCGCGGTACGCTTTGCCCACGGCGCGGCGGCGCTCTCGGTCACCAAATTCGGCGCCCAGAGCTCAATCCCCAGCAAAGCTGAGGTGGATGCCTTCTTGCTGGCGCAAGCGGCTGCGGGGCGCTGATGGCCAATATCAAGGAGGTGGCGGCGAGGGCCCAGGTCTCTACCACCACCATCTCCCACGTCATCAACGAGACCCGCTTCGTCAGTGAGGCAACCCGCGAGCGGGTCTTTACCGCCATGCGTGAGCTCAACTATGCCCCGAGCCTGGTGGCGCGCAGCCTCAAGGTGAAAGAGACCAACAGTATCGGCATGCTGGTCACCACCTCCAGCAACCCCTTCTTTGCCGAAGTGGTGCGCGGGGTGGAGCGTTACTGCTTCGAACAGGGCTACAACCTGATGCTGGGCAACACCGAGGGGCAGGCCGAGACCGCCCTCTCCTACCTGAAAATGATGCTGCGCAAACGGGTCGATGGCTTGCTGATCATGTGCAGCGAGGGGCAGCAGGAGGTGTTCAACCAGCTCGACTGGCTCAAGAGCCTGCCGGTAGTAGTGATGGATTGGGGGCTGGTCAGCGCGGATGTGGATCTCATCGCCGACAACTCCTTCCACGGCGGTTATCTGGCTACCCGTCATCTGATTGAGTTGGACCATAGCGCCATCGGCTGCATCACCGGCCCCCAAAACCGTGCCCCCGCCAACCAGCGGCAGGCAGGCTTTGAAAAGGCACTGTTGGAGTCGGGTCTGACCGTCAATCCGGCGTGGATCCAGGAGGGGGACTTTGATTGCGCCAGCGGCTTTGCCGCCATGGAGCGGCTGCTGGCCCTCCCCGCGCGCCCTACCGCCCTCTTTGTCTGTAACGACATGATGGCGATGGGGGCCATTAGCGCCGCCCATCAGGCTGGCATTGTGATACCGCGGGACATCTCCATCGTCGGCTATGACAATGTGGCGCTGGCGCAATACCTCTCGCCGCCGCTCACCACCATCAATCAGCCCAAGGAGGAGCTGGGACGCCTGGCCGTCACCCGGCTGCTGGCGCGGATCAACGGCGAGGAGGTAGAGAACCACCTGATCACTGTCGATCCGGATCTGGTGATCAGACAATCCTGCGCCCCCCTGTCCGCGCAATCGTAGTCCCTACCAAACACCGGGCAACAAAAAGGCGACTCCACGAGTCGCCTTTTGCTTTTCCGCTATCTCTGATGCTTAGCGTTCACGCATCTCCATCCAGTTGTGCCCCTCCACCTGTTTGGGCTGATGGATGCCGCATGCCTCCAGCAGCTCATCAACATAGGCGGGGACCAGCAGGGAGGCAGGGCCATAGCGTTTTTCATCAAACTGGCTGCCCACCTCGCTCGGTTCGAGATTGAGCTCTATGGTATGGGCACCGTTGAGGCCAGCCTCATGGACAAAACCGGCCGCCGGATAGACTGCCCCCGAGGTGCCGATAGAGATAAAGAGATCACACTGCGCCAGCGCGCTGTAGATGCGATCCAGCCCCAGCGGCATCTCGCCAAACCACACCACATGGGGGCGCATCGGCTGGGGGAACTGACAGCAGGAGCAGAGCTCGTCCTGATGGAGATCGCCGCGCCACTCGATCACCTGCCCTGACTCCGGGCAGCGGGCCCTGAGCAGCTCACCGTGCATATGGATAAGGTTTTTGCTGCCAGCACTCTCGTGCAGATTGTCGATATTCTGGGTCACCAGGGTGACCGATCCGGGCAGGAGCCGCTCGAGGCGAGCCAGCGCATAGTGAGCGGGATTGGGGTGAACCTGGGGTTGTTGCAGCTGTTTGCGACGAGAGTTGTAAAACCCGAGCACCAGCTCGGGATCCCGGACATACCCCTCGGGGGTCGCCACATCCTCGACCTTGTGCTCTTCCCACAATCCATCACAGGCTCGGAAGGTCTTGATGCCAGATTCGGCAGAGATGCCTGCTCCGGTCAGGATCACGATATGTTTATATGACTGCGCCATAAGCTGCTCCGTCTATCCCCGCACAATAAATGTGACCTTAGCACAGGGAAAAAAGTGTCACTATTCGCCCTTGGTCTTAAGCGGCGCGGCTGGCGGCATTGGCAGCCAGGGATCCAGCGCCGACAAATCGAGCCTGACAAATACCATCTCTCGACCCGTGACCAGTGTCAGTGGCAGGCCCAACCGCTTTAACAGGGTGAGCATGGGCCGATTCTGGGCCAGCACTTCTGCCGTCCAATCCAGGATCCCATCCGCCCGGGCCAGCAGCGCCAGCGACAACAAAATGCGTCTGCCTGCCCCCTTATGCTGAAAATGGTCCGCCACGATACAGGCAAACTCCGCGCGATCGGGATGCAGACGGCGGCGGATAGATTGAGCCTGAGCCAACGGCTGACCCGCCAGATCGGTTAGCAATAATGAGATTTGATGATCGGGATTGTAATCAAGAAACTGTGCGACCTGTTCCGGTGGTGGCGTTCGTTTGGCGCGCATAAACCGCAAATAAATGCTCTCTTCACTGAGTGCATCATAGGCTGCCAGCATGCGATCAGGCTCCACACCATGCAGCTCCCGTAGCAGACAAGGTACGCCTGTGACGCTCATCGCCAGCGGCAGCGCGGCGCGCGAAACCGGATGAGGCCAACCATTGAGCCCCTTGGCCAGGCGCTCCCTGTGTATCGGCCAGCAGAGGTAGCGCGGCATGGGTTACCAGCGCCCCGCAATACCGCGATCTCGCCACAGTTCGACATCGAGCAAATTGTAGGGATCGTCAAGATAGATGGTAATCCCCAGCTCTCCGATCCGGGTCATAAAACGTCCCAATAAGGAGTCTGGCGGCAAGGCATCGAACTCAGGCAAGATCCCCTGCCCCAGTAATACGGTTTGCAACGGCAGCCGCTCCAGCAGGTCGAAGGGCAGGTGTTGGCTGCTATCGAGCAGCAGCGCCAGCTTGCTGCCCGCCAGACTGGCTTGCAGCACCAGTGCGAAGCGATCGGCATTGCTCAGCAGGTGATCGCGACGGTGGATCAGCAGGGTCAGTTCGGACGGGGTGCGCGACTGCTCCGCCAACCACTCCTTGAGCGCTTCCCAGCGGCTCGGCAAGCCAGTCACCGCCAGCCAGATCGGATATTGGAAGCCAGGGCTGGAGAGCAGACCAAGCTGCCCCAGCACAGCCCCTTGCCACAGGCGGATAGTTCGGCGCTGACCACTCAGGCGCTGTTGACGCAACGGGCCCAGATAGAGTCCGCGCAGTAACCTGAGCAGTGCATCGCAATCAAGCGGCTTGGCCAGGGCGGCCAGAATATTGAAACCGGCATCGTGGAGCAGGCGGCGGGCACCGTCGATCAGGGTCTGCTCATGGGCGGAGAGCAGCACGATGGGCAACCCCGCTTCCTGCAACTGGGGCTGGCTCATCAGCAGACTGATGGCATCTTGCTCCACCAGACTGAGATCGCACACCAGCAGGCTGATATCGCCCGCCGCCAGCACCGCAAGACAGGCCGTTTCATCCTGCACCCATTGGCAAGAAAGACCCAATCCGGCGATGGTTTGCTGCAACTGCATCCCTTGGAACGGATGATCTTCGAGCAGCAAAATCTTGCTCGTCGCCAGCCAGTTACACCAGTCACGGTAACTGGCCACGAGGCCTCCCTGCCAATCTTCACCAATGGCATAGATCCCCTCATGCTGTTGCAGTTGAGGCAGGTAGTCAGCCTGCTGATGCGCAGCAGGATCGTAAAGCGCGATGGCACCTGCCGCAAACAGCCCTTGCCACTGCCAGCAGGCATCCGGTTGGGTGCGGTGCAGTGTGACATAAGATGGCAATGTCATGGCGCTGGCCAGCTCATGGGAGGGGCGATCGAGGGCATAGAGCACGATGGGGCAAAATCCTGCCGGCTCATGCTCTTCCGAATCGAGCAGGGCCAGTAGTTCTTCATCAGTGATGATCATCTTGCGCCCTCTTTGAAAACTGCTGGCTGAACTCATTCAATGCCCGGTTCAATCTGGCTTGCAGCGCCGGATGGGGCACTTGTTGCCACTCTTCAATGACCGCCACCAAGGCAGTCGCTCCTACCATTCTGGCGGCCCCCTTCAATTTATGTAAAGCAGCTTTCACGCCAACATCGTCTTTCGCTAAAAAAGCGCGATCAAGCTCAGCCAGATCATCCCGGGTAGCCTTGAGATAAAGAGCCAGCAGTTCATCGGTCAGCAGTGAGGCAACCGGTGTCGGAGCGACAGTATTGCCCCCCTCTCTGGCAATATGGCGCAGCAGAGCCGCCAGCTCCTTGAGAGCGACCGGCTTGTCGAGATGGCCATCGCAACCACAGGATTGCAGCTCACTCGCCGCCAGCTCACTGAGGTCTGCGGTGATCACATAGACCGGCAGGCGGGCCCAGCGTGCTGATTGTCGCAACGCTCTGCACAGCTCGGCCCCGTTCATCACCGGCATCTGCAGATCGGTCAGCACAAAGTCCACCTCCTGCAGCGCCAGCCTCTCCAGCGCCAGCTGCCCGTTGGCGGCAGTGATGACGCTGGCACCGAGCTGCCCCAGCTGCAGGCTGATCAGTTCGCGATTGACATCGTGATCTTCAACCAGCAGTACCCGCATGCCAAGCCCGGGCTGGGTGCCTGCGACCGATTGACCCGGCGTCAGCCGTGGCTGCAAGAGGGTGATGATGGTGCCGGGCACCCAGGACTCCCCTTGCCAGGCCCAATAGTAGAGCCCCTTCTCGTCCACCTCCGCTTGCAGCGTATCAACAGCATTGCTGACGATGGCGATCCCCACTCGGCTGAGCCAGGGCGACAGCGCTTGTGCCTCATCGTGAGGTAAAGAGAGCGCCAGCTGCCGCACCTTGGGCTGCCAATCTGGCTCCTGCTGCACCCGCTGCAGGGGCAACTCACAGAAGAAACGGCTACCGCCACCGACGCGCCCCTCAACATCAATAAGGCCGCCCATCTGCTCAATCAGCTGCTTGCAGATCGCCAGACCAAGACCGGTACCCGGCGCCCGCAGTTGCCCTTCAACGGCAAACTGCTCGAACGGCATAAAGAGCGTGGGGCGCATCTTGGCGGTGATCCCCGGCCCCTGATCATCGACTCCGAAGCGCAAGGTCGACTCTGCCAGCTCGGCCCACAGCACCACTTCCCCACGCTGGCTGAACTTGATGGCATTGGAGAGCAGATTGTGCAGCACTTGGCGCACCCGATGGGGGTCGAGGGTCTGCAGGGCCGGCAGGGCCGGGTCCAGCTGCAGGCGCAGTTGCAAGCCCTTGGCCCGCGCCTTGGTCCAGTGCACCGCCGCCACATGCTCGCACAGCTCGGTGAAATCGGTGGGTTGGGGCGAGAGGGAGAGTTTGCTGTTTTCATTGCGGCTAAAATCGAGCACATCGTTGAGCAGGCCGAGCAGCTCGTCCCCCGCCTGACGCACCCGCGCCAGCGCCGAATCCTGCTCCTGGGACAAGGGGGTACTGGCCAGCCACTCCAGCAAGCCAAGAATGGCGTTCATCGGGGTGCGGATCTCGTGGCTGATGGCCGCCATGAAGCGCCCCTTGGCCAGCACCGCTTGCTGCGCCTGCTCATGGGAGTGCTGCAATGCCTGATCCTGCTCGATACGTGTCGTCACATCCTGCATCACCGCATAGATCCGCCAGCCTTGTGACTGGGTACGGCCACGACCATAGAGCTGCAACCAGCGTTCGCCTTTGGTGGGGTGGTGGTAACGCAGGGTAAACGAGAAAGGCGTACCGGCCTGCAGCATGGCAAACATCTCGCGGCGGACCTGGCGGCGATCTTCACGCTCCAGCATAGTGAGCACCCGTTTCGGTTCACGGCGGATCTGCTGGCTGGCCAACCCAAGCAACTCATAGCAACCCCGGCTGATAAACTCGATGTTCCCTACCCGCCCCCGCTCAAACATAAATTGCAGCACGACACCGGGCACTGTATTGGTCAAGGCGCGCAGACGGCGTTCACCCTGACGCAGGAAACGAGCTTGCTCACGCAACACACTGATGTCCGATAACGCGATAAGGTCGGTCGCTGGCGCTTGTTTATCCAAACGCAAGGGGTGCTGGGCATAAGCAAAAATCTGTTCGCCCAACACCAGCTCCCCTTCACTCTTCTGAAGTTGTACCGGAGGCAACATCAGCTGCTCCGCATAACGGATGGCCAAGCGCCGACCCTGTTTGTTGGACTTGATCACCTTGCCCTGGCTGTTGCGTAAAAAAACCGGAACGGGCAACGCCTGGAACATGGTTTCACGCAGTTCACTCTCGATGGCCAGCGCCTTCTCAACTTCTTGGCGCTGGGCTATCTCCCGGGCCAGTTGCTGACGGGAGCGCCAGATCATCGAAATCACACTGATGCTGATCAACAACGCCATCAAGATGGAGCCAAACCAGGCGGCATAACTCACCCCGGGCTGTTGTACCACCAGCAGGCGGCGCCAGCGCTGATTGAGTTCATCCATTTGGGTGCTCGTCAGGATCATCAGATTGCGGTCTAACACCCCGGCCAGCTGGGTCTCCTGTTTGTTCATCGCAAACCCAAGGCCAAACTTGTCTTCCAGCTCTTCGATATCCAGCCCTTCCAGCAGGTTGGTACGCTGCGGGTATTGCAACTGATACAGCTCGCTCAACATGGCATCTGCTTTGCCCTGACGCAAAGCGGCCAGCCCTTGCGCCAAATTATCGGTACGGATCCACTCCTGCTGGCCCAGCTGAGCCAACAAGGAGGGATCATAGAGCGACTCAGGGACCAGAATACGTTGCCGTTTAAGCTGGCTGATATGGTCAGTTGGCACTGTGTGCTTGCTGATCAAAGCAAAGCGGTTGATGGAGATCATCCGGCTGAAGGTAAATTCATCCGCAAGGGCTGGTGATTCGGGCAACCCTGCCATCATATCCGCCTCACCTCGACGCAGCTTATCTATCGCCTCCGCCTTGCTGGCGGCAGGCACCAGCTTGAATGTCAGGCCGGTCTCCTGGGTGACCCAGCGCAGCACGTCCGCGCTCCACCCTTTCGTCTCCCCTTGCTCATTGATGCCGCTATAGGGCATTAACTCAGGGTTCACCACCAAGCGCACCGTGCGTTGTCTACCGGACAACCAGGCCTGCTCAATATCAGTCAAGCGCAGCTGGTCAATATAAAGGGACCCTTGGTCGAGATAGCGACCCAAATCAGCGTACAGGCTACCGGCAGGCATATAGCGAATTGCGGTATCGATCAATTGAACCAGCTCGGGTCCACCACGCATCATCAACCGATAGCTGACTACCCGCTCATTCCCGAGCAAACGCCGCAAGCGCAAGCCATCCGCCGGGAACTCACGCATCATATAGCGCAGTTGCAAATAGTCCCCCAGATAGGCGTTGCCCTTGCCACTTTCCAGCGCGGAGTAAAGACTCTCCTGTTTGGACAATGGCTTGATCACCGCATCAGGGTAGAGATCCTTGAGCGTTCGAGTGGAGCCCATGGCGGGTGAGGCTAAAAATGTCGCGTTATGCAGATCGCCACGATAGAGAATGGCAGAGTCGGTCTCCAGCATGGCGCGACTCACCCGCATGTTGGGCAGTACAGCAGAGATGGGGCCGACATGAGGCACGATATCGCAACGCCCTTGTAGCAGTGCATCTCGCACCGCTTGCCAGTCAGCTAATTCATGAATGGTCAGCGGCACCGGCAATACGTCGGCCAGTCTGACCAAGCGATCTTTGAACAAGCCCCCCTCCGCTAACAGGTAAGGCGGTGGAAGGGTCGCCGGATAACAGACTTCCAACTTGGTGATGGAGTCCACATAGGCTTGGGTAGCAGGCGGGAGGGGCAATACCATGGCATGCAGCGGCATGGCCAGCACGACGCCCAGGAAAAAAAGGGGGAGTTTTGTCATCTGAAAACAAAAGCCAGGCAGATGCCTGGCTTTTTATCACTCGTTGGGTTCAACATTTTCTACCCTGGCCTTCAGTTTCTGGCCAGGCCGGAAGGTCACCACCCGACGGGCGCTGATCGGAATATCTTCGCCCGTCTTGGGATTTCGTCCAGGACGCTGATTCTTCTCACGAAGGTCAAAGTTACCGAAGCCTGAAATCTTGACTTGTTCACCACGCTCAAGCGCCTGTCGGATTTCCTCAAAGAAGGCTTCCACCATATCTTTGGCTTCACGCTTGCTCATCCCGAGTTGGGTGAACAGGTGCTCTGCAATGTCGGCTTTGGTAAGCGCCATAGATCAATCCCTCAAGGATGCATTCAACTCTTCACCAAGGACCCGCACGACATTGTCTACGGTCTCGGCAATCTCTTTCTCCTCCAGGGTGCGCTGGGTATCTTGCAATACAAGACTGATGGCCAGGCTCTTCTTGTCCTCTGCCATACCAGCACCCTGGTATACGTCAAACAAGTTTATTCCAACTACCTGATTTCCGCCAACTTTTTTAATTACTGCAAGAACATCACCTGCCAGAACCTGACGGTCGACCACGACGGCGATGTCACGACGGTTCGCCGGGAACTTGGAAACTTCGGCAGCCATCGGCACCTTGGCCGGAGTCAGCTTGTCCAGCTCCAGTTCAAACATCACCGCGCGGCTCTTAAGGCCCAGCTTCTTCTCGAGGCTCGGGTGGATCACGCCGATGTGGCCGATGACCTCGCCATTACGCAGGATGGCTGCGCTCTGGCCCGGGTGCAGGGCGCTGTGCTCGGTACGCTCGAAGGTAAAGGTGGCCCCTTCGGCGGTCAAGTCCAGCACGGCTTCCAGATCCCCTTTCAAATCAAAGAAGTCGGCTGCGCGGGTTTTAATGTCCCAGTGCTCGTCACTCTGGTTGCCAATGATGATACCTGCCAGCATCGGCTCCTGACGGATGCCATTCTCGGCTCTTTCATCCTTGATGAAACGCAGACCCTGCTCGAACAGACGCACGCGCGGCTGCTGACGGTTCTGGTTGTAGACCACTGCCTGTACCAGACCAGGGAACAGAGAGACGCGCATGGCGGACATCTCGACTGAAATCGGGTTCGGCAGCACGATGGCATCGCTCTGCGGGAACAGGGTTTGCTGGGTCTTGGGATCGACGAAGCTGTAGGTGATCGCTTCCTGGAAACCGCGGTCAACCAGCAGATCACGCACCCGCTTGAGGGTCACCTGCCCTTCTGCCTGCTCAACCATCGCCAGAGAAGCGGCCGGTTTCAGGTTCGGGATGTTGTTGTAGCCGTAGATGCGGGCCACTTCCTCGATGAGGTCTTCCTCGATGGCGATATCGAAACGCCAGGAGGGCGCCAGCGCAGTCCAACCGTCAGCATCCACAGTGACCTGCATGCCAAGGCGGGTCAGGATCTCGACCACCTGAGCATCAGCCACGCTGATACCGATCACCTTGTCGAGCTTGGTGCGACGCAACTTGATGGGGGCAGCCTTGGGCAGATGGGCATCGGATTTGACTTCGATGACCGGACCCGCTTCGCCGCCGCACTCTCCGCCACAAATGTCCAGCAGCAGACGAGTGGCACGATCCATCACCTTGGCTTGCAGCTCGGGATCAACCCCGCGCTCGAAGCGGTGAGAGGAGTCGGTGTGCAGACCATAGGCACGAGCACGACCAGTGATGGAGAGCGGCGCAAAGAAGGCGCACTCCAGCAGGACGTCGGTGGTGGTCTCGGATACACCGGTGCGATTGCCACCGAAGATACCGGCCATGCAGGCTGGGCCTTTGGCATCGGCAATGACCAAAGTGGTCTCTTTGAGCTTCACTTCGTTACCGTCGAGCAGGGTCATCGGCTCGTCGGCGTGGGCACGGCGTACCACCAGTTCCCCTTCAAGCGCCGCCAGATCGAAGGCGTGCATCGGCTGACCGTATTCCAGCAGCAGGTAGTTGGTGATGTCTACGATGGCGTCGATGGAGCGGATACCACCACGGCGCAGCTTCTCTTGCATCCAGAGCGGGCTCTGGGCCTGCAGGTTCAGCCCCTTGATAACGCGCCCCAGATAACGGGGGCAATCGGCGGTTGCTTCAACCCGGATCGGGAAGGTCGCATCAATGGTGGCAACAGCAGGTGCCCAGGTCGGCTCGACCACGTCCACGCTGTTGAGCACGCCAATCTCACGGGCGAGCCCCGCGATACCGAGGCAATCGGCACGGTTCGGGGTCAGATCCACGTCGATGGAAACGTCGTTCAGATTGAGATAGTCGCGAATATCGGTGCCGATGGGGGCATCGGCCGGCAATTCGATGATGCCATCGGCTTCAACTTCGATACCCAGCTCACTGAAAGAGCAGAGCATGCCGTGAGACGGCTGGCCACGCAGCTTGGCTTTCTTGATGGTGAAATCACCCGGCAGGGTCGCCCCTACTTTGGCCACGCAGACTTTGAGGCCCTGACGGCAGTTCGGCGCGCCGCAGACGATGTCCAGCAGCTCGGCCTCGCCCACGTTGACCTTGGTCACCCGCAGCTTGTCGGCGTCCGGATGCTGGGCGCACTCGACCACTTCACCCACGACCACATTGTTGAACTGGCCAGCGACCGCTTCTACGGCGTCCACTTCCAGACCGGCCATGGTGATCTGCTCGGCCAGTGCGTTGTCACTCAACTCGGTGCGGACCCACTCCATCACCCAGGATTTACTGAATTTCATGTTCTCTCGCCCTTACTTGAACTGCTTGAGGAAGCGCAGGTCGTTTTCGAAGAAGGCACGCAGGTCGTTGACCCCGTAACGCAGCATGGTCAGGCGCTCAACGCCCATGCCGAAGGCAAAGCCGGAGTATTTTTCCGGATCGATACCGACCGAACGCAGTACGTTCGGGTGCACCATGCCGCAGCCCAGCACTTCCAGCCACTTGCCGTTCTTGCCCATCACATCCACTTCGGCGCTCGGCTCGGTGAACGGGAAGTAGGAAGGACGGAAGCGAATGGTGAGATCTTCCTCGAAGTAGTTGCGCAGGAAGTCGTGCAGAATGCCCTTCAGCTCAGTAAAGCTGGCATGCTCGTCAACCAGCAGACCTTCAACCTGATGGAACATCGGGGTGTGGGTCATGTCGTAGTCGTTACGATAGACGCGGCCCGGCGCGATGATGCGAATTGGCGGCTGTTGCTGCTGCATGGTGCGGATCTGCACACCGGAGGTGTGGGTACGCAGCATCAGATCAGGATTGAAGTAGAAGGTATCGTGATCGGTACGCGCCGGGTGATGAGCCGGAATATTCAGCGCATCGAAGTTGTGGAAGCCATCTTCAATCTCGGGACCACGGGCAACCTTGAAGCCCATCTCGCCAAACAGGCGCTCGATGCGTTCAATGGTACGGGTCACCGGATGCAGACCACCATTCTCGATACGGCGGCCCGGCAGGCTAACGTCGATGGTCTCGGCGGCCAGTTTCTGGTTCAGCACGGCGACTTCGAGGGCTTCACGACACTCGTTCAAGGCATCTTGAACCTGTTGTTTGGCCTGGTTGATCACGGCGCCCGCAGCGGGACGCTCTTCGGCAGACAGGGCGCCCAAGCCCTTCATTTGCTCGGTAAAAAAGCCTTTTTTGCCCAGATATTTGACCCGGATCTCATCGAGGGTAGCGATATCGCTCACGCCCTCAATATCGGCCTTGGCTTGGCCTACTACTTCTTCAAGCTGTTGCATGTCTTCCTCGTCACCACTCCGAAACAGGAGCCTTTAGGCTAAATAAGGTCAAGAGGGGAATAATACAAAAAAAGGCCCTTCACTGACCATAGTTATGGCCTGCTTTTCTCCCTATAAATCATTTTGTTATATCAAGCGAGTCTCAACTCCTACCCTATCCTCTTGAAATAGTGGTTAACTGATTTTGTTTGTTGGCATATTTATGGGTATCGAGTCAGCTATTGTGGTTTATTGAAAATGTGGGGGAAGAAGTTGACGGCAAAACAGAAATAACAAAAAAGGAGGCCTGAGCCTCCTTTTAACTTTTATAACAGAACCGGATTAAACCAGAGCTGCTTTAGCTTTTTCAACCAGGGCGGTGAAAGCCAGCTTGTCGTGAACAGCGATATCGGACAGGATCTTACGATCGATCTCGATAGACGCTTTCTTCAGACCGTTGATCAGACGGCTGTAAGACAGACCATTCTGACGGGCAGCAGCGTTGATACGCGCAATCCACAGCTGACGGAACTGACGCTTTTTCTGGCGACGGTCACGATAGGCATACTGACCAGCTTTAGTTACCGCTTGTACCGCTACGCGGTAAACACGGGAACGGGCGCCGTAGTAACCTTTGGCGGCTTTCATTACTTTTTTGTGACGAGCTCGAGCAGTCACACCACGTTTAACTCTTGGCATTTTTTACATCCCCCCTTATGCGTACGGCAGACAAGCGACAACACGTTTGTGGTCGGCAGCGGAAACCATGAACTTAGGTCCCAGCTTGCGCTTACGCTTGCTGCTCTTCTTGGTCAGGATGTGACGCAGGTGGTTATGCTTGCACTTAAAGCGACCCGAGCCGGTCTTTTTGAAGCGCTTTGCAGCACCCCGGTTGGTTTTCATCTTCGGCATTTTATACTCCGCATTGTGAGTGACAACAAAATCGCAAGGCGAACCAACTCACGGGCGAACCCGTGAGTCAATTTCTTGTGGGCCTTAAGATTTCTTCTTAGGTGCGAGGACCATCACAGCTTGACGGCCTTCGACTTTCGGGAACGACTCGACTACGGCCAACTCTTCCAGATCGTTCTTGACGCGTTCCAGAACCTTGATACCAAGATCCTGGTGTGCCATTTCACGACCACGGAAGCGCAGGGTGACCTTAGCCTTGTCCCCGTCTTCTAGAAAGCGAACCAGGTTGCGTAGTTTTACCTGATAGTCGCCTTCGTCAGTACCAGGACGGAATTTGATTTCCTTAACCTGGACGACTTTCTGCTTTTTCTTCTGTTCTTTGGTTGTTTTGCTCTTTTCGTAGAGGAATTTACCGTAATCCATGATCCGGCAAACGGGCGGCTCAGCATTTGGACTGATCTCGACCAGATCAACTCCGGCCTCTGCGGCCAAGTTCAGTGCTTCCTGAATGGTGGTGACGCCAATGGCTTCTCCATCCAGACCAGTCAGACGAACTTCTTTCAGACGGATCTCTTCATTGATCCGGTGAGCGCGGGCTTGCGGTTGCTTGCCCAGTTTTTTTCCGCCTTTTATAGCTTATTCCTCCACTTTCTTTTGTCCGCGGGTCTGAACTTCCTGGGTCAACAGAGCGATGAACTCTTCAACAGGATAAGTGCCCAGGTCAGCCCCTTTACGAGTCCGTACTGCAATCTTACCGGCTTCAACTTCTTTATCGCCGCAGACCAGCATGAAAGGTACTCGCTTCAAAGTATGCTCGCGGATTTTAAAGCCAATCTTCTCATTTCTCAAGTCCGCTTTTGCGCGAATACCCGCATCATTCAATGATTTGGCTACTTTCACCGCATAATCGGCCTGATTATCCGTGATATTCATGACCACAGCCTGAGTCGGCGCCAACCAGGTTGGAAACAGACCGGCGTACTCTTCAGTCAGAATACCGATGAAACGCTCGATAGAACCCAAAATGGCCCGATGGATCATCACAGGTACGTGGCGCTCGTTGTTTTCGCCAACATAAGTGGCGCCCAGACGACCGGGGAGAGCAAAATCGAGCTGTACGGTACCACATTGCCACGCACGATCAAGGCAATCATGCAGGGTAAATTCAATCTTGGGACCGTAGAAGGCGCCCTCGCCCGGCTGCAGATCGTATTTCAGACCATTGAGATCCAGTGCTTCGGCCAGTGCGGCCTCGGCACGATCCCAAGCCTCATCTGAACCGATACGCTGTTCGGGACGGGTGGAGAGCTTGACCACGATGTTCTCGAAGCCAAAGGTGCCGTAGACGTCATAGACCATACGAATACAGCCGGAGACCTCTTCCATGATCTGCTCTTCGGTACAGAAGATGTGAGCGTCATCCTGAGTGAAGCCACGCACCCGCATCAAACCGTGCAGCGAACCGGACGGTTCATTGCGGTGGCAAGAGCCAAACTCGGCCATCCGCAGCGGCAGATCGCGGTAGGACTTCAGACCCTGGTTGAAGATCTGGACGTGACCCGGACAGTTCATCGGCTTGATGGCGTACTCGCGGTTCTCGGACTGGGTGGTGAACATGGCCTGGGCATACTTCTCCCAGTGGCCTGAACGCTCCCACAGGACGCGGTCCATCATGAAGGGACCCTTCACTTCCTGATAGTCATACTCTTTAAGCTTGCCACGGATAAAGGTTTCCAGCTCACGGAAGATGGTCCAGCCATCGTTGTGCCAGAACACCATGCCGGGCGCCTCTTCCTGCATGTGATACAGGTCGAGTTGCTTGCCGATCTTGCGGTGATCACGCTTGGATGCTTCTTCCAATCGTTGCAGATAAGCCTTGAGCTGCTTCTTGTCGGCCCAGGCAGTGCCGTAAATACGCTGCAACATTTTGTTGTTGGAGTCGCCACGCCAGTAGGCGCCAGACATTTTTTGCAACTTGAAGTGGTGGCAGTGACGCATGTTAGGCACGTGCGGGCCACGACACATATCCACGTACTCTTCGTGATGATAGAGACCAGGCTGGTCATCACGGGCAATATTCTGATCCAGGATCTCGACTTTATAAATCTCACCACGGGCATCAAACACGTCACGTGCTTCCTGCCAGGAGACTTTTTTCTTGATGACGTCGTAATCCTTGGCTACCAGCGCCAGCATGCGCTCTTCCAGGGCAGCCAGATCTTCATCGGTCAGGGTGCGGTCAAGATCAACGTCGTAGTAAAAACCGTTGTCAATGACAGGACCGATGGCCATCTTGGTCTGGGGCCAGAGTTGCTTGATAGCATGACCCAGCAAGTGGGCACAGGAGTGGCGCAGGATGTCCAGACCTTCTTCGTCTTTGGCGGTGATGATGGCCAGTGCAGCATCGGCTTCGATCAGCTCGCACGCATCCACCAGTTCACCGTTTACCCGACCGGCAATGCACGCCTTGGCGAGACCGGGACCGATGTCCGCGGCCACATCCATCACGGAAACAGAGTGGGCAAATTGACGTTGGCTGCCGTCAGGCAGAGTAATGATTGGCATTATAGGTTTCCTTATACAGTGGTGACCCGTACCAAAGGCCACATGTAGTCGCGATAATTCCTTTAAAATCAAGCTCTTCACTCTAGTGTTTCACCATAAACCAAACGGTTGGTACACAGAGCGGTACACACATCAGTTTGTGCGTCATGCTGTCAGTTTCAGGATCCGGCGTGGATTGTATCAAACATGCGATATCAAACAAATTGTTAAACATCGTACATCTTAAAACCACTCGCTCGGCTTGGCGCCCCTGCCCCACCGGATACCATGGGCTGTCGCGATGGAGATCCTGTAACCCGCAGGGTGTGACCATAAGAAAGTGGGCAATCATCACGTTGAGCGCGGCATACCATCGCCAGCAGGTAAACGGACATCACCGTAGCTTGAAACTACGGAGGGTGCATTCCCATGGCGCGGCGACCCACGACTGCATAACTGTCCGGGTTGGCACAGGATGATCTGGTGTTACGGCAGGGAAACGAATATCTAGCGTGTTGGCATAGCGTTCAGGGATACGCCCTGCAACACGTAATGGGGCATAGTTATAAAAAATGTATGGTCTGCTCCTTATCTGCAAGCTTGAACTGATTTCCAGAAGTCGTTTGCGTCAATGTATCCGGCCTGTCTGTGAGCCGTTTTCCGGCTCTGGCCTTGATGGGATCCGCACGTCGTCGTCCTAATAAAGCTACCAGTCATGAGAGACTGCTTTTTTAGCCAGGCTGCAACGTCGTGGGGTGAACGCTTCTGTCATCTGTTTTTGGCTCGCAAAACCGGGTATGAGTTATATCTGTTAAACGGCTGCGCTTGCGTTGGGAGGTAATCCCCCCATTTTTAGGGGCATTCAAAAGTAGAGGTCATGCAGCCTTTGCCAGATGCTGCTTCGGGGTATAACCATCCAGCGCCATATTGGGCCGCTCATGGTTATAAACCCACAGCCATTGGGTTGCAAACTCTTGGAGCTCCTCCAGCGTGCCAAACAGATGATGAGCCAACCAATCGTAACGTACCGTTCTGTTAAACCGCTCTATGTACGCGTTCTGCTGAGGATTGCCTGGTTGGATATACCCCAAGGTGATCTCCTGTTTCGCCGCCCACGCCTTGAGCACTTCGCTGATATATTCTGGTCCATTATCGCACCGGATCATCGCCGGTTTGCCACGCCACTCAATCACCTGTTCCAGTGCGCGCTTGATCCGTGAAGCGGGCAATGAAAAATCGACCTCAATGCACAGCGCCTCGCGGTTAAAATCATCGATCACATTAAACAGTCGCACTGACCGGCCATCGCTCAGTTGATCGTGCATAAAATCCATCGACCAGCAGTGGTTAGGCTGGGCAGGCACGGCCAGAGCCTGTGGCTTTTCACGTACCAGTCGCTTCTTGGGCTTGATGCGCAAGTTCAGTTCAAGCTCCCGATAGATCCGGTAGACCCGCTTGTGGTTCCAAGCAAACCCTTTGACGTTACGCAGGTAGAGGAAGCAGAGGCCAAAGCCCCAGTTCCGCTGGCTGTTGGTGATACGCAGCAACCAATCCGCAATAAGCTGGTTTTCATCGGCGAGCATGGGTTGATAGCGATAACAGCCTTCGCTGACCTTGAAGATGTTGCAGGCTAGCCGGATAGAAATGGCAAAGAGCGACACGGCTTTGATAGCCATCTCCCTGCGGGCAGATGGCGTCACCACTTTTTTGCTATGGCCTCGGCGATAATCTCGGCTTTGAGGCGCTCCTCGGCATACATCTTCTTGAGGCGGCGGTTTTCCTCCTCCAGCTCTTTGAGGCGAGCCATGAGAGAGGCATCCATGCCACCGAATTTGGCGCGCCACTTGTAAAAGGTCGCGGAACTGATGCCATGCTCGCGGCAGAGTTCAGGGACGGGTGAGCCAGACTCGGCCTGTTTGAGGATGGCGATGATTTGGGCATCGCTAAAGCGTGATGTTTTCATGTTAGAACCTCCTGCGTTCAAGATACGAGAAAATTCTACTTATGAGCACCCCAGGTTTTCGGGGGGATTACCGGGATAGGGTTGGTAATCCCTGCCGGATGTCAGTACTTTCCAGCAAATTCGCATTATCTTGTTGGCCAAGGCGATAAGGACCACATGATGGTGATGGCCGGCCTCCAGCCTAGCGACCCATTCGCCTAACGATGATTTGTCACGCTTCATGTGAATTTTCAGCGCTTTGGCGCCCTGAATAACCATTTGCCTTAAATAGCTATTGCCACGCTTACTGATCCCGCCGAGCGAAGATTTTCCGCCCGTTGAATATTGCCTGGGGACCAGCCCCAACCAGGCTGACAGGTCGCGGGCTTTCTTGAATTGTGAGCCATTGCCAATCGCGGCAATCAACGCGGTTGAGACAATCGGTCCAATGCCGGGGACGGTACTGATTTTTTGGCACAAACTTGATGCGCTTGAGGCTTGTCCGAGCATGAGGCTCATGTCATCAATCTGAATATCCAGCTGTTGCCACCGTTCTCTCAGGCGTAATACCAGGGCGCGGATAAAGTCAGGCAAGCCATTCTCGGCATCTTCAAGGATCGTCGGCAGAGAGCGCTCGAAGACTTTTCTGCCGACTGGCACGGTGAGCCCATATTCCAGCAGCAACGCTCGCATCTGATTGACAGTGGCGGTACGTTCGACGATGAAACGCTGACGGACGCGATGAGTCGCCTGCAATGCCAGTTGCTCATGAGATTTCAACGGGACACAGCGCATAGTGCCTCTGCTACCAGCCTCGGCAATGGCGGTAGCATCGTTGAAGTCATTCTTGTTTGATTTGAGGTAGGGCTTCACAAATTGGGCAGGGATAATCTTGGGTTCGAACCCCGCCTGTTGAAACAGGCGCCCCCAGTATTGCGAACCAGGACATGCCTCGAAGGCGACCCGACAGGGTGGGGTCGTACTGATGAACTGTTTCAGTTGTGAACGAGTGAGCTTTTGCTTGGTCAATACATGCCCCATGCGATCCATCGCCACCAGGTGAAACCAATTTTTGCCTAAATCGATCCCGTAAATGTAAATCTGCGCTTGAGTCATGATGAGCCTCCTTGATGCTGGCTACAGCATAGCGGGGTGGATGGAGCAGACCATCCCATTAGGCTATGTCCCAATTACGTGTTGTATGGGGTGCCCCAGCGCCTCATGCAAACACGCTTTGATATTCACTCCCTTCCCGTAACGCTCCAGCATCCTGCGCCAACCCAGATAATTCCTCAGATAATGAGTTGCGACGCCATGAAAGCGCACCATCCATTCTTTCAATCGATGGTGATAGCCGTTTACATGTTGAATGTGGAATGCTCCGACCACTCGCTCACCCTGACGATTGCGCACTACTTGATGAGTCACTCCCTGCACTTTACTGAAACTGGCATACACGCCCGCGCCATCGCTACACAGCACGGCATCCGGCGAGACAAGCGGCTTCAAGACCGCGATGACTGTTTCGGCGTTCATCTTTTCCAACTGAAAATCTGCATGATGGCCAGCACGGTCCTGCACCACCATCACCGGGATGTAATCCGGCCCGGTTCCCCGGGTTCGCCCTTTACCTCCACGACGCCGAGCCAGACGAGGTAATCCACGTTGCCCCTTGAACGACTCGAGGAAGAAGGTTTCATCGACCTCAACGATACCCTCTTCCCGTGTGGCTTGATGGGCGGCCATCGCACGCAAGAAGCGGTGGCGCCAGAGGAAGGCAGTGTTTTTGCTGACCCCGCAACGCAGAGCGGCCCGGCGGACAGTGAGTCCTTCAATGAGGGCTTGCGCGTAGTCTTCCCAGCATTGGGCTTTACGTAATCTGGCCAAGGGGGTCTTGGTCAACACGGTGCTGGTGCGCAGACACTGTTTGCAACGGTAGCGACGTAAACCCCGACTCCATCCCCAGGGAGCCAACTGATTGGCATCGGCCTGGCAATGTGGGCAACCACTGCATGCAGGTAACTGGGAGTTCAGGGAGGTAATGGCGTGGGGCGCAGAGAGTTCCTGCTGAGCAACACGGCGTTGGCGCAGGGTAAGTTGTGGAAAGAGAGACAACAGGTGTTGAAAGGCTGGGGTATCCATGATGGTAGACCTCAAGGTGATGGCCTACTTCAAGCTTAGCCTTTCAACACATAATTGGGACAGCGCCTAAAAAAAGGGCCCGTAGGCCCTTTAGCAAAATCAGTGGTCACGCTCAGCTAAACAGATGGTGGCTGATGATAAACAAGCCACCAGAGAGCAGCATGGTCAACGGCAAGGTCAGCACCCAGGCCATCAAGATGGTTTTGATGGTCTGGCTCTGCAGCCCTGATTTATTGGCCACCATGGTACCCGCTACCGCTGAGGAGAGAATATGGGTAGTGGATACCGGCATACCGGTCAAACTGGCGACCCCGATAGAGGCGGCTGCCGTGATCTGGGCGGCAATGCCCTGGCTATAGGTCATACCGGTTGAACCGATCTTTTCACCTACGGTGTGAACGATACGACGCCAGCCCACCATGGTGCCGCAACCCAGCGCCAGTGCGATGGAAACGATAACCCAGGTTGGTGCATATTCCGCTGTTGCGGTCAGGTCTTTGCGCCACTTGGCCAGGTCGGTCAACTCTTTGGCTGGCAGTGGCAACTTGGCAACCTTACGCGCTGTATCATCGATACACAGCAGCAAACGGCGCACTTCACGACGATCGGTAAGATTGAGCTCCTGATAAGTCCGAACGGCACCCAGGCGAGCATCCAGTGTCGCCATTGCCTGCAATACACCATCCGCAGAGCAGTGGGTCATCAGCTCTTCCTGGGCCGTTGCTGGCGCAGAGAAGTTGATCACCTCCCCTAAAGAGGCCTGGTTGCGCTGATAGATCTCCATGATCCGTTGGTTGGCATCCTGGGTTCGGTCCAGGTCATAAGAGCGACTGTTCATGTCCAGGGCAAAGTAAGAAGGCGCCATACAGATAAGCACCAGCATCACCAGACCAATGCCTTTCTGGCCATCGTTAGAACCATGCACAAAGCTAACGCCCATGGCAGACGCTACCAGGGTCAGTCGCGCCCAGAATGGTGGATGCTTTTTGCCATCAACCAATTGACGCTCTTCCGGTGTTTTGTGGATCTTGTTGCTGGTCCAGATCCGCTTCATCGCCAGCAACAGCAGTGCTGCCACGATAAAACCTATGGTCGGAGAGATGATCAGGGACAGCATGATATCGATGGCTTTGCCAACGTTGATCCCTTCCGTCACAGGTTGATGGGTGATCCAGGCATAGGCACCGCCCACCCCCAGGATGGAACCGATCAAGGTATGTGAACTGGATGCCGGGATCCCGAAGAACCAAGTACCCAAATTCCACACGATGGCGGAAAACAGCAGGGAGAACACCATGATCAACCCTTGGGTGGAATCCATCCCAAGCAACAGGTCGATAGGCAGCAAATGGACAATCGCATAAGCAACGCCCAACCCACCTAACATGACGCCAAAAAAGTTAAAGATCCCCGATGAAACAACCGCCAGGTGTGCTGGCATTGCCTTGGTATAGATAACCGTCGCTACCGCATTGGCGGTATCGTGAAAGCCATTGATAAATTCATAGGCAAGCACAAAAAAAACGGCCAATACCAAACCAATTGACCACCACAAACCCAAATCACTGAACATTTCAAACATATAAAAAAAGCCTGTTTATGAGTTGCGGCGGATTATGCCAGATGGCGGCCCACACCATAGCCATCATTGAAATATTTCAGTCATAAAAAAAAAGAGCACTCAGGTTAAAAATACTCTACAGCCAGTCGCCACAAGGCTTGCCAGAGATTAATTAAAGCCAATAAACCGTGCGGTAAAATAGCTATTTTGTCGATTTTTACGCCACAAACTCCTCGGTTTTTATGACAAACTCTCCCTTAAAATACGAAAAACAGCACATCATAAGTCGCACGATTCACTCAGACTATCGCCCGCACGGGTCTGAGACGACCACGCCCAATAAAAAAAGGAGCATCAATGTGCTCCTTTTCCACGATGCAGAAATGATAATCCCGCTCAATCCTCGCTCATACGACTGGCAACCGCGCCCTGTTGACTCTTGTACTTGGCATTTTCCCGCTTGTTATAAGGGCGAGCAGCCGCACCAGAGAGCATTTCAAAGTTCAGGGCACCGATCTTCATCTTGGGGCGCAGCGCCAGCGGCAATCTGCCGCCATTGTAGAACTCCAGCACGATGCGGCCAGACCAGCCCGGATCGATCCGGTGCGCGGTCACATGCACCATCAGACCAAGACGGGCCAATGAAGAGCGACCATCGAGCCAGCCGACGATATCGGCAGGCAGGGTAACCGACTCATAGGTGACGGCTAGCGCCAACTGCCCCGGATGAAGATAGAAGGCTTCGCCGTCGGGAATGTGGATCTCGTCACTCATCACCCGCTCGATGGCATCGGCCATTTCGCCGCTCGGGCCGCTCAGATCGATATAAGGAGCGGTATGATCGCGAAACACCCGAAATTCGTTACCCAGCAGCACATCGACACTGACGCCACTGATCCGCTCAACGCCGGGTCTTGGCTCAATAACGATCTTGCCTTCATCAAGATGACGTTCGATATCGGTATCACACAGACGCATTGGGCGACTCTCCTGACAAAATGTTCATTTAAAAAAGCCGGGCATCACCCGGCTTGTTTCGTGTTAACCAATCAACATGTGGCGAATGCGCGCCTTGAGCATGTCGATGGCGATGCGATTCTTGCCACCACGGGGCACAATCACATCAGCATACTGCTTGGACGGCTCGATAAACTGCAGGAACATCGGACGCACCGTCTTCTGATACTGCTTGAGCACGGAGTCCATGGTACGGCCACGCTCTTGCACGTCACGCACCAGACGGCGCAGCAGGCAGATGTCGAGCGGGGTATCCATAAAGATGGAGGCATCCATCAGATCCCGCAGACGACTGTCGGTCAGCAACAAGATCCCTTCCAGAATGATCACCCGACGCGGTGCAAACGGAGTGACTTCGTTCATGCGGGTGTGTTCGGTGTAGGAGTACTGGGGAATGGCGACCGCATCACCTTTGACCAGCTGGCTCAAGTGCTGCACCAGCAGATCGTGATCAAGCGCATTGGGGTGGTCGTAGTTGGTTTTGACCCGTTCTTCCATGGTCAGGTGGGTCTGATCACGGTAGTAGCAATCTTCGGTGATCACACCAATCTGACCTGCGCCCAGTTCGGCCACCAGCTCTTCATAAATGGTCTGGGCGATAAGACTTTTGCCTGACGCAGATGCGCCCGCAATACCGATGATCACACACGAATGTTGAGTATCAGACATGACGAATACCTAAAAGAGAAGAGCAGTGGGGGTGGTTTAAACCGATCCATTATATAAAAAAGGGTGGGCAATGCCCACCCTCAATTCCCTTTCAAGTGACCGATAGCCGATTATTCATCCAGCGCCATGGCATAGAGGGGGGTCGCAATCGGTTTTGCGCTGAAAAAGAGTTCAGCCCCTACCCTGTGCGCCAGCTTCAAATAGGCCTGAGCCAGGCTCCCTTCCGGTGCGCCGAACACGGTTGGGCAGCCATCATCCATGTGTTGGCGGATATCGATGTGCAGCGGCAACTGGCCAAGCAGCGCCACTTGGTACTGCTCTGCCATCTTTTGACCACCACCGGTACCGAACAGCGGCTCATGGTGACCACAGGCGCTGCAGACGTGGTAACTCATATTCTCGATGATGCCGAGCACCGGCACATTGACCTTGTTGAACATGGCGATCCCCTTGCGGGCATCGGCCAGTGCCACATCTTGCGGGGTGGTGACAATGACGGCCGCCGAGGTGGGCACCTGCTGGGCCATGGTGAGTTGAATATCGCCAGTGCCCGGCGGCATGTCCACCACCAGATAATCCACTTCACCCCAACGGGTTTCGCCGAGGATCTGCGCCAGCGCCTTGCTCGCCATCGGGCCACGCCAGATTGTGGCATCCTGCTCGGAAACCAGATAACCGATACTGTTGCTCTTGAGACCGCAGGCCATCACAGGTTCCATCAACTTGCCATCCCGACTGACCGGCTGCTCCTTGAGGGTGCCCATCATGGTGGGGATGGAGGGGCCGTAAATATCGGCATCGAGGATGGCGACACGGGCCCCCTCTTTTTGTAGCGCCAACGCCAGATTGACCGCCGTTGTGGATTTGCCCACCCCCCCCTTGCCGGAAGCGACCACGATGATGTTGCGAATACCCTGCACCGCCGCCAGCCCCTGCGCTCTGGGCATGCTGGCGACATCGATAGAAAGCTGCCAGTCAATACGGGAAACCCCGGTGGCGCTACGCAGCCTGGCATCGAAGTTCTCTTTGAGCTGATCGAGCAGCGACAACGCGGCGAACGGCAATACCAGCCGGATGATCAGCCCCTGATCCTGACGGAGGATCTCACGAACGAATCCGGCATCGACCAGATCCTTGTGCCAGCCAGCAGGCTTAAATTCGGCGAGGATCTGTTTTACTGAATCAATCACCATTAACTCCTCATTATCTTGTCTTTATCTTGAGGTGAACGGTTACCGCACACAAATCAGTGGCTTGCCTGTCATCGTAACGGCAGGTTCTGCCAAGGTTGGCACAGCCACAACCCTAGGCAGGCTACCCCCAATTCGGGTAACATGCACGGCACTGTATCATCCCAACAAGCACATCAAGAACGACTATATGGCAACTGATCCTCGTACAATGCTGGTAACCTGCGCCCTTCCCTATGCCAATGGCTCCATCCACCTTGGCCACATGCTGGAACACATCCAGGCCGATATCTGGGTTCGTTATCAGCGAATGCGCGGTCATCAGGTGCACTTCATCTGTGCCGATGATGCCCACGGCACCCCGATCATGCTCAAAGCACAACAGCTGGGGATCACCCCGGAAGAGATGATTGCGGCCGTATCCAAAGAGCACCAGACCGATTTCGCCGGTTTCAATATCAGCTTTGACAACTACCACTCCACCCACAGCGATGAGAACCGCGAGCTGGCGGAGCTGATCTACGGTCGTCTGAAAGCCGGTGGTTTCATCAAAAACCGCACCATCACCCAGCTGTTCGATCCGGAAAAATCCATGTTCCTGCCGGACCGTTTCGTCAAGGGCACCTGCCCCAAGTGCAAGTCCCCAGAACAGTATGGCGACAACTGTGACAGCTGCGGTGCCACCTACAGCCCGACCGAGCTGATCGATCCGAAATCCGCCGTCTCCGGCGCGACTCCGGTGATGAAAGACTCCGAGCACTTCTTCTTCGACCTGCCGCAGTTTGCAGACATGCTCAAGGCCTGGACCAACTCCGGCGCCCTGCAAGAAGAGATGGCCAACAAGCTGGGCGAGTGGTTCGAGACCGGTTTGCAACAGTGGGACATCACCCGTGACGCCCCCTACTTCGGCTTCGAGATCCCGGATGCGCCGGGCAAATACTTCTATGTCTGGCTCGATGCCCCCATCGGTTACATGGGTTCATTCAAGAATCTGTGCAACAAGCGTGACGATCTGGATTTTGATAGCTACTGGAAAGCGGACTCCAGTGCCGAGCTCTACCACTTCATCGGTAAAGACATCGTCTACTTCCACTCCCTGTTCTGGCCAGCCATGCTGGAAGGTGCGGGTTTCCGCAAGCCGACCAAGGTGTGCGTGCACGGTTATGTCACCGTCAACGGTGCCAAGATGTCCAAATCCAAGGGCACCTTTATCAAGGCATCCACCTATCTGAACCACCTGGATCCGGAGTGCCTGCGTTACTACTACGCCGCCAAGCTCAACAGCCGCATCGATGATCTGGACCTGAACCTCGATGACTTTGTGGCTCGCGTCAACGCCGACGTGGTCAACAAGCTGGTCAACCTCGCCTCCCGCAACGCCGGCTTTATCGCCAAGCGTTTCGACGGCAAACTGGCTGCCACCTGCGCCGAGCCAGAGCTCTACGCCGAGTTCGCCAATGCCCGTGCCACCATTGCCGAGGCGTACGAGAGCCGTGAATTCAGCCGTGCCATCCGCGAAATCATGGCGCTGGCCGACAAGGCCAACCGCTATGTGGATGACAAGGCCCCCTGGGTGCTGGCCAAGCAGGAAGGGGCAGATGCCCAGCTGCAGGAAGTCTGCTCGGTTGGTATCAACCTGTTCCGCGTGCTGATGGCCTACCTCAAGCCGGTGATGCCGCTGTTGGCCGAACGTGCCGAAGCCTTCCTGGGTGAAACCCTCTCCTGGGATGGCGTGGCCCAGCCGCTAACCAACCACCAGCTGGCCCCGTTCAAGGCGCTGTTCTCCCGCATCGAGCCGACCAAGGTAGAAGCCATGGTAGAAGCCTCCAAGGAAGATCTGGCCAAAGAGCAGGCACCGAAAGTGACTGGCCCGCTGGCAGACGATCCCATCAGCGAAACCATCGCCTATGACGACTTCGCCAAAATTGACCTGCGCGTCGCGCTGATCGTCAAGGCAGAAGCAGTGCCGGAAGCGGAGAAGCTGCTCAAGCTGCAACTGGATATCGGTGGCGAGACCCGTCAGGTGTTTGCCGGCATCAAGTCCGCCTACAACCCGGAAGATCTGGAAGGCAAGCTGACCGTGATGGTGGCCAACCTGGCCCCGCGCAAGATGCGTTTTGGCATGTCCGAAGGGATGGTGCTGGCCGCAGGCCCGGGTGGCAAGGATCTCTGGATCCTGGAGCCACAAGAAGGCGCCCAACCGGGGATGCGCGTTAAGTAACGCCACCTGCGACGCTCACCGCGATACATGCAAAGAGAGGCCCGTTGGCCTCTCTTTGCATAGTCCCCTCGTCACGAACCACACTCCCGCCCCCCGCAAGCCTAGCGACACCTCATCGCGCCAGCTCAGTTGGTGTGAAAGCCCTGGCCAGTGGGTGGCAGCGCCTTTTGATACTCCATACGGGTCACTCTGGCGGTGCGCGGGCCATGCTCCAACCAACCCAGCATCATCTGTACCCCTTGCGCGGGGCCGCTGATGAGGATCTCCACCGAGCCATCCTCCAGGTTGTAGGCGTGACCCCGCAAACCCAGTTGCAGTGCCCGCTCCCGGGTGAAATAGCGAAATCCGACCCCCTGCACCTGCCCCCACACCCGAATGACAAACGATTGCTCTCCCATTGCTCAATCACCTCTCACTTAAGAAAAAATCCCCGCAATAATAATGAACGCAACGCTCTCTCTTCTGCAGGATGCGGCTTCATTATGAAAGAAGTTACATTCCGGTAGGTTGACCGCTATCTCATTCACCTCACCCTCAGTGAAAAATGCCATGTTGCGATCTGGTGACCCCTCTGTATCATCGCCTTTCTCAGCGGGTTCCAATCATAGACAGGAGAGATGCGTCAGGCTGTTGCAACGGGTCGAGAACACCTGGCGTGGCAGGCCAGCAACGCCTACGGGAATGGAGCCCGGGTATAGCAGCTCTGAGCGATGCAGGACTGGAAATAAGCCCCCAACTGACTGCCCCCACTTCATTGCAGCAAACTCAGTACCGCACTGGGTCGACTGTTTGCCTGACTCAAAATCGATGAACTCGCTTGCTGCAATATTTGGGTACTGACCAGGCGGGCCGATTCGACCGCCATATCGGCATCCCGGATCCGCGAGCGGGCAGCACTGAGGTTCTCATTGGCATTGGCCAGATTGCGCACCCGTGAATCTAGCGCATTAGCCTGAGCACCAAGTTGTGAACGCTGAACACCCAGCTGTTTCATGCCCGCATCCAGGGTTTGGATCGCTCTGCTGGCGTTGTCGTCACTCAGAACATCAATGTTATCAACGGTATATTTCTTCTTGTCTGCTTGATAAAAACCCAGTGCATTCAAGCTCGCTCCCTGCATATCAATATTGGAGTACTTGTCACCGGATGAGCGCAGTTCCATCTGACCGATATAAGTCGTAGGGGTAACATCGGGCAGCAGAGCGCTCAGAGAAGAATTGCTGACCACCGGAGGCGCCGGTGGTGCAGGCTGCGGAGGGTGCGTTGTGCCATTGGCCAGCGCAAGGCTGTTGCCCTGAGCACTATGTATGGTCAGTTCATTGCTGGCGGGATTGCTGTTGTTGGAGGCACTCACATAAAAACCCAGACCTGCCGATTGCGCAGTACTGTTGATACGCCGAACCACCTCCCTCATCAAATCGCTGTTTTCGGGCGTAGGATTGACCGGATCCCATCCGGTCATATCAATGCCCGTGGTCAAATCCACAGAGTGGCCCGCCACATCGATATAGGAGGGTAATGCGGCTAAATCGACTGCGGAGGCGACTGAAAATGGCAGTTGTTGCGCTTTTACCGGCCCCTGATTATTGGGAAAAGTCGTACCATTAATATCTGCAACGAACGCTTCCAGGGTGGAATAATCCTTGTCAAAGGTGACGCCATTAAGGGTGATTGGCTGAGATGAAAGTTTGAGATCAGCAATGTCATACGCCCCAGGCTTGCGGCCTGCCGGACTGCGCGCTCGCCACTCCATCTCCCCCAGATTTTTGGTCTGGGCATTGAGATCGGTAATGACGGTATTCTGTCCTGCATAGGCGCCGACCGAAAAGATGCCTTTATAACTTCCCGCCAGCAGGTCCTGTCCGGCAAACCGGGTGTCTGTGGCAATCCGATCCATCTCCAACTGCAGTTGCTTGAATTCAGCATTCAGGGCCACGCGATCCTCTGCCGTGTTGGCACCACTTCCTGACTGCAGAGCCAAGGTGCGCATCCGCTGCATCAGGTTCACCGACTCATCGAGCGCACCATCCGCCACGTTGATCACCGAGATCCCATCGTTGGCATTGCGGATAGCCGTGTTGGTCCCGTTCACTTCACTGGTGAGACGATTGCTGATCTGCAAACCGGCCGCATCATCGGCGGCACTGTTGATGCGCAAGCCGGATGAGAGTCGCCGATATACCGAGTCCAGCGTGTTGGATGATTGACCCAGATGGCGAGAAGCGTTGAGGGCAGAAATATTGGTGGCGATGGAGAGGGACATGGGCTGCTCGATACAGGAAAGATTCAAAATGGTCTTCCCCACTATCGACATCATCAAATGACTCTTTAGAGAAAATCCCCCACAAAAAAGATAAAAACGCTAATTTGATTATATTTTACACACACAAAAACACACATTGGCCACAAAACAAGCACAACCAACTAATGCATATAAAATAAGCAGCGTGAAACGCCAACATCAAGATTCAGCAAACCCTGTCGCTCCAACGCCTGGTTGTTGTCCAGGCGCGCTGTGAGTCACGCCGTCATATACCAGCAAAGACTGGCTTAGCCGCCCTATTGCACATAGAATGTGGCCCCTTTTCTTTCTACCATCGGCAAACATCCATGAGCGTATTCATCTATCTCGTCAAAGGTCGCGAAAAATCCCTGCTGCGCCGTCACCCCTGGATCTTCTCCAAGGGGATTGAGCGGGTGGAAGGTAATCCTGTTGACGGCGATACCGTCGAGATTTACGCCAACGATGGCAAGTGGCTTGCCCGTGGTGCCTGGTCAAGCAGCTCCCAGATCCGTGCCCGAGTCTGGACCTTCGACAAGAATGAGACCGTTGATCTCGACTTCTTTATCCGTCGCCTCAAATATGCCCAGGAGTCTCGCGATCCGCTGATCAAGCGTCAGGGTCTCACTGGCTATCGCCTGTGCGCCGCCGAGTCCGATGGCCTGCCGGGTCTGACCATCGACCGTTATGCCGATTTTCTGGTGTGCCAGATCCTCTCCGCCGGTGCCGAGTTCCAGCGTGAGCTGATCACCCAGGCGCTGCGTACCCTCTACCCCGAGTGCAACATCTATGAGCGCTCCGACGTAGCAGTACGTAAAAAAGAGGGGCTGAAAGAGCGCACTGGTGTCATCTATGGCGAAGCCCCGACCGAACCGGTGGTGATCGAAGAGAACGACGGCGTGAAGATCCTGGTGGATATTCGCAACGGCCACAAAACCGGCTTCTATCTGGATCAGCGCGACAACCGTCAGGCGGTCTCCAAATACACCGAAGGCAAACGTGTCCTTAACTGCTTCAGCTACACCGGTGGTTTTGGCATTTATGCCCTCAAGGGTGGTGCCAAAGAGGTGGTCAACGTTGATCTCTCCCAGAATGCGCTGGATATCGCTCGCCAGAACGCCGAGCTGAACGGGCTCGATATCAGCAACACCCAGTTCGTCCGTCACGACGTGTTCAAGCTGCTGCGTGAATACCGCGAGAAGGGCGAGAAGTTCGATGTCATCGTGCTGGATCCGCCCAAGTTTGCCGAGAGCAAGGCCCAACTGCTGGGTGCCTGCCGTGGTTACAAGGACATCAACATGCTGGCGTTCCAGCTGTTGGCGCCGGGTGGCGTGCTGCTGACCTACTCCTGCTCCGGCCTGATGGAGCAGAGCCTGTTCCAGAAGATCGTTGCCGATGCGGCGCTCGATGCCGGTCGCGATGCCCAGATCCTGGAGCTGCTCTCCCAGGCGTCCGATCACCCCATAGGTACCGCCTATCCGGAAGGCTTCTACCTCAAGGGTCTGGTGGTACGCGCCCGCTGATCGGCAACCACCCTCCCCTTGTGATCAATCAGGCCCCTTGCGGGCCTGATTTTTTTGGCGTAATGACGTATAGGCCTGAGCCTGACTCTCACCCCCATCCCTATTACCCCTCTCTGCACTCTTCTCTTTCCGCTTTCCCTGTCCTCCTCTTTCCTTGTCGTCCCCTTTCCCTGCCTGTTCTCCACTTTTTGCCCTGTTTAAATTTTTTTGCACAATTCCTGCACATTTATGATTTAAATCACACCCGTATGACTCTCTTTTTTGTAGTGTGATCCCGCCTGCGGCAGCCAAGCCGGGGGCGCCGTCCATCAGGATTGATGGGCGGCATAACAACAAAAATCGATGTCAGGCCAAGCTGAACATCACAAGGGATCCCGATATGAATCAATCATTGCCGCTGTTAACGCCGCTGCGGGGCATTGCTGCCCTGATGGTGGTGCTGTTCCATGCCCGATTATTGCTCTTTCCCCAGTGGATGGAGCCGATCGCAAGCCACACCCAACTCATCGAGAATGGCTACCTCTGGGTCGATCTCTTCTTTATTTTGAGCGGCGTGGTGCTGGCCCATGTCTACGGGGAGGCCTTCAGCCACAGGCCCCGCACCATCGGCTATGGCCGCTTCCTCTGGCTGCGGCTGACCCGCGTCTACCCCCTCTACCTGGTGACCCTGCTGCTGCTGGTCGGCTGGGAGCTTTACAAGGTGCAGCACGGAGTGGGCTTCTATGCTGGCCCCTTGTTCAAAATGTGGGAGTGGGAAGGGATGCCCCCCTTTGGTTCCCCCTTCACCCCGGCTGACGCGCTGCCAAGCGCCTTCCTGCTGCTGCAGGTGGTGACCGATCACGGGTTGACCTGGAACTTCGCCGCCTGGTCCCTGAGCGTAGAGTGGATAAGCTACCTGCTGTTCCCGCTGCTTATCCCGCTGGCGGTGACCCGCAGTCGCTGGAGCCATCTCGCGCCGCTGTTGGCGCTGACGTTACTGGCCTTTATCGTGCACAGTCGCGGCACGCTGGATGTCACCAGCGGGGCGCTGGCGGTGGGGCGCGGGGTGAGTGAATTTGTGCTCGGGCTCTGGCTACTGCCGAGGGTCAAGGCCGCGCAACCCTTGCCCATGATGAAGCATGATCTGCCGCTGCTGATCGCCTTTGTGCTGCCCTTCGCGCTGATGCAGTTCACCATGACGCCACAACTGACCCTGCTGCTGATCGGTTCCTACGTGCTGTTGATCTGGATTTCAGCCGCGCAAGGAGAGCGCCAGAGCCCGCTGCTGCGCCTGCTGGATAACCGCTTTACCAACTGGCTGGGAGATCTCTCCTACTCCATCTACCTGCTGCATGCGCTGGTACTGCTTACCGGATGCGAACTGATCCACTATCTGGCGCCTGGGCTCACCGAGTGGTGGTATGCCCAGACCAACCCGCTGTTGGGGGTGGTGGCCACCTTGCTGATGCTGGCAGTGCTGATCGGACTCTCTTCTTTAAGTTACAACCAGCTGGAGCGCCCCCTGCAACGGCGCCTGCGCCGCTGGGGCAAGTCACGGCAACCGGCGCTGGAGCAAGCCGGATAAGTTAAACCCACCCTGTCTGGATGAGTTGACGGTCTTATGCCAACTCATCCAGCACCAGTTCATCCTGACTGCTCATCACCCAGGCGCTCGGGTGCTGGCTAAATCCGAGCTTGGGGTAATACTCCACCGCCTGCGGCGCAGCCAGCAGGATCAGCTTGCAGCCCGGCTGCAATTGCAAAAATGTCTCTCGAATAAGTGCTTTGCCAATCCCCTGCCCCTGCACTGACTCGGCCACCGCCAGATCCGAGAAGTAGCAACAAAAATGAAAATCGGTCACCGAGCGAGCCACCCCGACCAGGGTCTCGCCCTGCCAGGCGGTGATCAGCAGATTGGCGTTATCCAGCATGCCCTGCAGGGTAGCCGGATGGTCCAGCGGCCGTCTCGCCCCCAGCGAGGTCTGCGCCAATAGCGCCGCAAACTGCGCCGTGGTAATGGGGTGGTTAACCAAAAATGTGGTGGTCACGAAGATCTCCTCCTATTGCGCAGTGGTTGCAGGCACTATTGCTCTCAATTGACGTTCTCTTTGCTGCATCTGTACTGCAATCAATCAGTGCGCGGCGGATCCAGACCGATGACGCGCAAGTGCGGGCAATTCCCTGCTGTTTATGTGAATTCCTGTTCGAACCCCAAGGGGCAAATGTGGCATAATGCGCCGTCCTGTGGTCCTTGGCGGGGCTGCGCTGGCGCACCTTGTCGCCCTCTTGTTCCCCGTCCGGCCTGGCGGCCTTCCATAACTGCCAGTCATCGCTGCCGCTGTTGGCACCGAGGCCACCCATATTTGCGGCTTCTTGTCTTCCAATCTACAAGGCCGCCCATTGACCAAGACGGCTCCACAGAGCCTCTGCATAAGGGGTAAGTATGTCTTCCATTCGTCTGACCCAATACAGCCACGGCGCTGGCTGCGGCTGCAAAATTTCTCCCAAGGTACTCGACACCATTCTCAAGAGCCAGATCCCGGGTTTCAACGACCCGACTCTGGTGGTTGGCAACAGCAGCAAGGATGACGCAGCCGTGGTCGATATCGGCAACGGTCAGGGCATTGTTTCCACCACCGACTTCTTCATGCCCATCGTCGACGATCCCTTTACCTTTGGCCGCATTGCCGCCACCAACGCCATCAGCGACATCTACGCCATGGGCGGCAAGCCCATCGTCGCCATCGCCATTCTCGGTTGGCCCATCAATACCCTGCCCGCCGAAGTGGCCCAGCAGGTGATCGACGGTGGCCGTCAGGTGTGCCACGAAGCGGGCATCTCGCTGGCTGGTGGCCACAGCATCGACGCTCCCGAGCCCATCTTCGGCCTCGCGGTCACCGGTATCGTGCCTCTGGATGCCATCAAGCAGAACGACACCGCCAAGGTGGGTGACACCCTCTATCTGACCAAGCCCATCGGCATCGGCATCCTCACCACCGCCCAGAAAAAGAGCAAACTCAAGCCCGAGCACGAGCAGCTGGCCCCCAACGCCATGTGCACCCTCAACAAGATCGGCCAGCGTTTTGCCGAGCTACCGGGGGTTCACGCCATGACCGACGTCACCGGTTTTGGTCTGGCCGGTCACCTGCTGGAGATGTGTGAAGGCTCCAAAGTCAGCGCCCGCCTCGACTTCAAAGCGCTGCCGCTGCTGGATGAGGTAGATTACTACCTCTCCGAGGGCTGCGTACCGGGCGGTACCCTGCGTAACCACGACTCCTACGGCCACAAGCTGGATGCCATGGATGATCGCACCCGCAACATCATGTGCGATCCGCAAACCAGCGGTGGTCTGCTGGTCGCCGTGGGCAAGGAGAGCGAAGCCGAGCTGCTCGCCATCGCGCGGGAAGCGGGCCTTGCGCTCTCGCCCATCGGCCAGATCAAGCCCCTTGAGGGCACCCGCTTTATCGAGATTGTTCAATGAGTGAGATAGCCCAATGAGTGAATTGCCGCTGGCCACTGACTACGCCCAGATTTTTTTAGGCGATGTGCCCCTAATTGATGTGCGCGCCCCCATCGAGTTCAAGGAGGGGGCCTTCCCCTGCTCGACCAGCCTGCCGCTGATGACCGACGATGAACGCGCCCAGGTGGGGACATGCTTCAAGAAGCAAGGGCAGGATGCCGCCATTGCGCTGGGTCACAAGCTGGTGGGGGGAGCGGTACGCGCCGAGCGAGTCGAAGGCTGGCTGGAGCAGTTGCGCCAGCAGCCTGATGCCCTGCTCTACTGCTTTCGCGGCGGCCTGCGCTCGCAAACCGTACAACAGTGGCTGGCTGAAGCGGGGATCACCCGCCCCCGCGTCGCCGGTGGCTACAAAGAGCTGCGTCGCTTTTTGATCGAGACCCAGGATAAGGCCTCCGCCGAGTGCCACTGGACAGTGTTGACCGGTATGACCGGCTCCGGCAAGACCCATATGCTGGACCATGTGGCTCAAGCGCTCGATCTGGAAGGGCACGCCCACCACCGGGGCTCGTCGTTTGGTCAGCTGCCCGGTGGCCAGCCCAGCAACATCAACTTTGAAAACAACATGGCCATCGAGCTGCTCAAGCGCCACCATCAGGGCGAACACGCCTTCGTGGTGGAAGACGAGAGCCGGCTGATCGGCCGCTGCTGCCTGCCTATCTCCCTCCATGAGGCAATGAGTCAGGCACCGCTGGTGGTGGTGGATGTGCCGCAGTGTGATCGTGCCGAGCAGATCCGCGAGGATTACGTGCACGATCTCTGGCTGCGCTATCAAGAGATGTATGGCCAGGAAGCCGGTTGGCCGCTGTTTGCCGCCTATCTCACCGATGCGCTGGCCCGCCTCAAGCGTCGCCTCGGCGATCAGGCCCACCGCGAGCTGGATGCCCTGATGCAGACCGCCCTCACCGAGCAGGCCAACAGCGGCTCCACCGAGCTGCATCTGGCCTGGATCACCCTGCTGCTGACCCGCTACTACGACCCCATGTATCTCTACCAGCTTGGCAACAAGCAGGAGCGCATCGTGTTCCGGGGTGACAAGCAAGCCTGTCTCGACTACTTCGCCGAGCAGCACGCCAACGCGCAACAGGGCTGACCCCGTCGCCTTTCCAACAAGAGGACCCCACATGTTGAAATTCGAGGTGATCCCGGTCACCCAGTTCGCCCAGAACTGCTCCCTCATCTGGTGTGACGAGACCCACCAGGCGGCGCTGATCGACCCGGGTGGCGAAGCGGACAAACTGCTGGCCGCCATCGCCAAGCGCGGGCTGACCCTGACCCACATCCTGCTGACCCACGGTCATCTGGATCATGTGGGTGCGGCGGCTGAGCTTAGGGAGAAAACCGGCGTCACCATCACCGGCCCCCACAAGGAAGATGCCTTCTGGCTCGACATGCTACCCCAGCAGAGCCAGATGTTCGGCTTCGCCCATACCCCTGCCTTTAGCCCCGACCAGTGGCTGGTACAGGGTGACAAGGTACACGTTGGCCAGTGCGAGCTGGAGGTCTACTTCTGCCCCGGCCACACCCCGGGCCATATCGTGCTGCTCTCCCAGGCTGAAAAACTCGCCTGGGTTGGCGATGTGCTGTTTGCCGGCAGTATCGGCCGCACCGACTTCCCCCGTGGCGATCACGGGACGCTGATCAAGTCGATCACCGAGACCCTGCTGCCGCTGGGTGACGAGATCGTCTTTATCCCGGGCCACGGCCCCAGCTCCACTTTCGGCCGCGAGAAGGCAAGCAACCCCTACCTGACCCAGCCTATCTGGTGATCAAAAAAGGCAGCGGTCACCAGCCGCTGCCTTTAATTTTCCACACCTTTATTCTCAGCATTTCAATGCCGCATTGCACGCGTCTGCGGTAAAGGTGGCTAAGAAGTCATGTCACCGAGCAGTGGCTGCCAGTTGAAGTCGAAGGTACTGCTCCCCTCCTCGGCCAGCGCCAGCTCTTGCAGCACCTGCAGCGCCAGCTTGTTGCCCTTTTGCGCCGCCTGATAGAGCCACTGTTTCGCCTGAGGCAAATCGACTCTGCCGCTCGCCCCCATCAGATGAAGCACACCGACTTTCAACATGGCAGGTACATCACCGTTGCGGGCGGCCTGCTCCATCCAGTGAAAGGCTTCTCGCAGATCCCGCTTTACCCCGACGCCGCGCAGATAGAGCTCTGCCAGCCGATATTGACCAACAGCATCCCCCGCCTGCGCCGACTGGCGGTAGAGAGTGATGGCCTGATGAATATCCTGATCGCTCCCCTGCCCCACTTCATGGCTCCAGCCCATCAAGGCTTGCGCCCGTGGTTGCCCCTGCGCCGCCAGTGGTGACCAGATCCGGGTCGCCTCCTCAAAGTGACCGGTGCGCCAGGCACGGTTGGCAGACGCCAGCTCCTGCTCGGTGGAGATCGGCATCAAGCGCCAGATAACCAGGGCAAGCAGACCGATAAACAGCCAACGGGAAGTGGTGGGTCTCATGATGATTTCCGTGATCCAGTTCTCATTTCGTCTATGTAAACGAAATGTAGCTCTGCGATCAAGCAACAGATCCCGGTGACATACCCTTTTTACGCCACACCGATAGTCAATCGTTGTCATTTCTCCGTCGCACTTGCAAAATAACTGTATGTATAACCAGTACAGGTGCGCACCATGGCAGGACGAGGCAGCCCCCACAATATCGATCACCGTTTTAGCGGCCCCCTTGTCGAGGCGGTCGATGATGGTTGGGCATCCGAGGAGTGGGAGTCAGCCTTCAATACCTTGGCGCCCCAGACCGAGGTGCGGGAGATCGACGCGCGCAGCATCATCAGCTACAACAGCTCGCCGGATGTGCCGTTTGGTCGCTCCATCAACCCCTATCAGGGGTGCGAACATGGCTGTATCTACTGCTATGCCAGACCCAGTCACGCCTATCTGGAGCTCTCCCCCGGCCTCGATTTCGAGAGCAAGCTGTTTGCCAAACGCAATGCTGCCGATCTGCTGCGCAGGGAGTTTGCCAAACCGGCCTATCAGCCACAGACCATCGTCATTGGCGCCAATACCGATCCCTACCAACCCATAGAGCAGCGCTATCGCCTCACTCGCCAGCTATTGGAGGTAATGCTGGCCCACCGCCATCCGGTCGGCCTCATTACCAAGAGCGCCATGATCTTGCGCGACCTCGATCTGTTGAGCGAGCTGGCCAGCGAGGGACTGTGTCAGGTGATGGTGTCGGTGACGACCTTGAACGAAACCCTGCGGCGACAGCTGGAACCCCGCGCCAGCACGGGCGCAGGCCGCTTGAAAGTGATCGAGAAGCTGGCCAGCGCTGGCGTACAGGTGGGAGTACTGGCCGCCCCCATGGTCCCGCGGCTCAATGAGCCGGAGCTGGAGCAGATCATCAAATCGGCGGCAGAGGCAGGTGCCAGCTGCGCCGATTACATCCTGCTGCGGCTCCCTCACGAGCTGGCGCCGCTATTTGGTGACTGGCTCGATACCCACTATCCCGGTCAGAAGGAGACTATTTTGAATCAGTTGCGAGCCAGCCGCGGTGGCGGGCTCAACAGTGTGGCCTTTGGTTCGCGGATGCGTGGTGAGGGGCACTTTGCCGATCTGCTGGCCCAGCGCTTTCGCCTTATCAGCAAGCGCCTTGGCCTTGGCAAACGCCATATTCAGCTCAGGCAGGATGGTTTTATCCGCCCCGGGGAGCAGCTGTCGCTCTTCTAACCCCGCCGGCTTGAGGCAAGCGGTATCCCTTGTCGGTCAACAGCCTTGCCATATCGCGCAATAGCATTCGGGAAGCCGCGTTTCCCGAGTAGACAGGCATTCGCGAGACGATGGTGTTTCCTGAGAACAGCAACGCCAGAGCTTAACCGCGTCGATCCTCCCGCCCCTGTTGCACCATTTCAACCGGCAGCCGCGAGGGTTCATGGGCCACTTGGTGCTCATCTTCCCCATACTGCGGAACCTCTGACTCGCCCCAGACCCGGCTCCACCAAATTTCCCACGTGATCCAACTGGTCATATGCAGCTCCTGACGGTGACGGTGATGGCAACAGCGCACCACTCGGCCAGCAGGATAGCGGCTGGGGATGACAGGGAAATGACAAAGGATCACTGGTGAAGCGATGACTGGCCATGGCAGGGAAAAGCAGCAACAGCTCACAAATCCGGCTAAATCATCCTGAAAGCGGTCACAAATCCGCAGGTTGTGAATTGCAGCACGCCCTGTTCCCGCCAAAGCTGGCTTGCCCATTCAGGCATCTATAAAAACAGGGACACAATAATGAAACACACAGCGGGAATATGGGCGATCGCAGGCATGCTGATCGCTCCCTTGGCACACGCCGACGTCATACTGCACGCCTTCAACTGGCAGTACAGTGAAGTGACGGCCAAAGCCGACCTTATTAAGTCGGCCGGTTACAAACAGGTGCTGATCTCACCGCCACTTAAGTCCTCGGGCAACGAGTGGTGGGCCCGTTACCAGCCGCAGGATCTGCGCCTTATCGACACCCCTCTTGGCAACAAGCAGGATCTCGAACAGCTGATCGCCGCCATGAAGGCGCGGGGCATCGCTGTCTATGCCGACGTGGTGCTCAACCATATGGCCAACGAAAGCTGGAAGCGCCAGGACCTCAACTACCCCGGCAACGAATTGCTCGACCAATACGCCGCCAACCCGGCCTATTTCGAGCGCCAGAAGCTGTTTGGCGATCTGGGGCAAAACCTGCTGGCCGCCGCCGATTTTCATCCCGAAGGGTGCATCAGCGACTGGAGCGATCCGGGCCATGTCCAGTACTGGCGGCTCTGTGGCGGTGCCGGTGACAAGGGGCTGCCAGATCTTGATCCAAACAACTGGGTGGTGAGCCAGCAGCAGGCCTATCTCAAGGCGCTCAAAGGGATGGGGATCACAGGCTTTCGGGTCGATGCGGTCAAACACATGAGCGATTACCAGATCAATGCCGTGTTCACCCCCGAGATCAAACAGGGGATGCATGTCTTCGGCGAGGTGATCACCACTGGCGGCGCTGGCAGCACCGATTACGAACGCTTCCTCAAGCCCTATCTCGACAGCAGCGGCCAAGGTGCCTATGACTTTCCGCTGTTTGCCTCCCTGCGCGGTGCGCTGGGCTATGGCGGCAGCATGAACCTGCTGGCAGATCCAGGGGCCTATGGTCAGGCGCTGCCGGGCAGCCGCGCCGTCACCTTCGCCGTGACCCACGACATCCCCACCAACGATGGCTTCCGCTATCAGATCCTCAGCCAAACTGACGAGAAGCTGGCCTATGCCTACCTGCTTGGCCGCGATGGCGGCTCACCGCTGGTCTATTCCGATCACGGCGAAACCCGGGCCAAGGACGGGCTGCGCTGGCAGGATTACTACCAGCGCGCCGATCTCACGGGGATGATCCGCTTCCACAATGCAGTGCAGGGTCAGCCGATGCAGCTGGTCGGCAGTGGCGACTGCTTCGTGCTGTTCAAACGGGGCAAGCAGGGGCTGGTCGGCATCAACAAGTGCGACTATGAGCAGGAGTACTGGCTCGATACCGCCAAGTTCGAGATGAACTGGTATCGCAACTACCGGGACGTGCTCGACCAAGGCGGCGTAATCAAGGTGCAGAGTCAGTGGGTACGGGTCGCCATTCCCGCCCGCAGCGCCAGAATGTGGCTGCAGGAGTGATCAGGCCAGCACCCTGCCGTGCTATCAGCTGACCGCCATAAAAAGCAGACAAATAAAAAGAGCGACCACCAGGGTCGCTCTTTTTGCTCAGGTCGTTTGACCAGGAAATCTGGGGTGATTACTCGTCCCCAGCTTCCTCAGCATCGGCAGAGCCGACTTCTGGCGCGATATCAGTGCCTTCAGACACCTCACCGTCAACCGCCACCACGTCGTTCTCGTCTTCGTCGCTCTCGGCGATACGCTGCAGGCCCACCACGGTCTCGTCTTCACCGGTACGGATCAGACGCACACCGCCGGTGTTACGGCCGATGATGCTCACCTCGGCAACACGGGTACGCACCAAGGTGCCGCCGTTGGTGATCAGCATGATCTGGTCGGTATCGTCGACCTGGATCGCATCGATCACCTTGCCATTACGCTCGTCCACCTTGATGGAGCGAACGCCCTGGGTACCACGGCTCTTGGTCGGGTACTCGGTCAGCGCGGTACGCTTGCCGTAACCGTTCTCGGTGGCGGTCAGGATGGCACCCTCGCCACGGGGGACGATCAGGGAAACCACCTTGTCACCGTTGAGCAGACGGATACCACGAACACCACCCGCAGTGCGACCCATCGGGCGTACGCCCTTGAAGGTGCCCTTGCTTTCGGTGTTGTCGTTGCCTTCGCCGGCATCGTCGTCGTTGCCAGCGTCAATGGCGCTATCGTCATCGGCCTCAACATCATCGCTGACATCGGCATCGGCGGCATCTGCGCGACCACTGCCTTCCGCGAAGCGAACCACCTTGCCCGCATCGGAGAACAACATGATCTCGTTGCTGCCATCGGTGATATCCACTCCGATCAGCTCATCGCCCTCTTTGAGGTTGATGGCACGGATCCCGGAGGAGAGCGGACGGCTGAACGCAGACAGGCTGGTCTTCTTCACGGTACCGTCAGCGGTAGCGAAGAACACATACTTGTCGTCAGCATACTCTTTGACCGGCAGAATGGCGGTGATGCGCTCACCCTCTTCCAGCGGCAGCAAGTTGATGATCGGACGGCCACGGGCGCCACGGGACGCTTCCGGCAGCTGATACACCTCAAGCCAATAGACCTTGCCACGGGTGGAGAAGCACAAAATGGTGTCGTGGGTGTTGGCCACCAGCAGACGCTCCACAAAGTCCTCTTCCTTGATCCGGGTGGCCGACTTGCCACGACCACCGCGGCGCTGGGCCTCGTAGTCGGTGATCGGCTGATACTTCACATAACCCTGGTGAGACAGGGTCACCACCACGTCTTCCGGGGTGATCAGATCCTTGGTATTGAGCTCGATGCTAGAGAAGTTGATCTCTGTGCGACGCTCGTCGCCATACTGCTCGCGCACCGCCAGCAGTTCATCGCGGATCACTTCCATCAGCCGTTCCGGGCTTGCCAGAATGAACAGCAGCTCGGCGATCAGATCCAGCAGAGATTGATACTCTTCCAGGATCTTGCCGTGCTCGAGACCGGTCAGCTTGTGCAGACGCAGGTCAAGGATGGCCTGAGCTTGCTGTTCGGTCAGGAAGTAACTTCCTTCGCGAATGCCGAACTCTGGCTCCAGCCACTCCGGACGGGCCGCGTCGTCGCCTGCTTTTTCCAGCATGGCGGCTACGTTGCCAAGATCCCATCCCCGAGCTACAAGCTTGGCTTTGGCGTCGGCAGCGGTGTCGGAGTGACGGATCAGCTCGATGATCGGGTCAATGTTGGCCAGTGCGACCGCCAGACCTTCCAGGATGTGCGCCCGATCCCGCGCTTTGCGCAGTTCGAACACGGTCCGGCGAGTCACCACTTCACGGCGGTGCAGCAGGAACGCATCCAGAATGTCTTTAAGGTTCATCAACTTGGGCTGATTGTTATCAAGCGCCACCATGTTGATACCAAAGGTGGTCTGCAACTGGGTGTGCTTGTAGAGATTGTTCAGCACAATCTCGCCAGACTCGCCGCGTTTGATCTCGATAACGATGCGCATGCCGTCCTTGTCGGACTCATCACGCAGGGCACTGATGCCCTCAACCTTCTTCTCTTTGACCAGCTCGGCGATCTTCTCGATCAACCGCGCTTTGTTCACCTGATAAGGCAGCTCGTGAACGATGATGGTCTCGCGATGGGTCTTGTCGTCCACCTCCACTTCGGCCTTGGCCCGCACATAGACAGAGCCACGACCGGTACGGTAGGCCTGCACTATGCCGGCACGACCGTTGATGATAGCGCCGGTGGGGAAATCAGGCCCGGTGATGTAGGTCATCAACTCATCGATGGTGAGATTGCCATTCTCAATCAGCGCCAGACAGCCATTGACTATCTCGGTGAGGTTGTGAGGAGGAATGTTGGTCGCCATGCCCACCGCAATACCGGAGGAGCCGTTGACCAGCAAGTTGGGCACCTTGGTCGGCATGACCGCCGGGATCATCTCGGTGCCGTCATAGTTCGGCACCCAATCCACGGTCTCTTTGTCCAGATCAGCCAGCAACTCGTGGGAGATGCGAGCCATCCGCACTTCGGTATAACGCATCGCCGCGGCGCTATCGCCGTCGACGGAACCGAAGTTGCCCTGACCATCGACCAGCATGTAACGCATGGAGAAATCCTGCGCCATCCGGACAATGGTGTCATACACAGCGATATCGCCGTGCGGGTGATATTTACCAATTACGTCACCGACCACACGGGCCGATTTTTTATAGGGCTTGTTCCAGTCGTTCCCCAACTCGTTCATAGCAAACAGAACGCGGCGGTGAACCGGTTTCAAGCCATCACGCACATCCGGCAGAGCTCGTCCTACGATCACGCTCATGGCGTAATCAAGATAGGAACTCTTGAGCTCTTCTTCGATGTTGATCGGCGTGATCTCTCTGGCCAGATCGCTCATAGAAAGCCTTATCCCTAATTAGTTGTTCTTTGGCTTAAACAGCGCGACATGGTAACACAGCGAGCAAAATATCTTAAGCCACAAATCCGGGCAGAAACTCGGGCTGGTTTGACCAAGTCCGTTGGTTATAATGCCCGCCAGGACAATAGATTGCGCCCACGTTTTGCGACCTGCGCGCCCTGCCACAGGATCAATGAAAAATGAACAGTGATGCCAATGTCGATCTGACAGAAATCGCCAAATTTGAAGCCATCGCCTCTCGCTGGTGGGACATGGAAGGGGAATTCAAACCCCTGCATCAACTCAATCCGGTGCGCCTTGACTGGATCACTGACAAAAGTGGTGGCCTGTTTGGCAAACGCATCCTCGACATCGGGTGTGGTGGCGGCATTCTTTCCGAGAGCATGGCCCGTCGTGGCGCCAAGGTGACTGGCATCGACATGGGCAAGGAGCCGCTCGGAGTGGCCCGTCTGCACGCCCTGGAACAGGGGGTCGAGCTCGAGTATCAGCAGATGACCGCCGAGCAGCATGCCAGTGAGTTGCCAGGTCAGTATGACGTGGTGACCTGCATGGAGATGCTGGAACATGTGCCGGATCCGGCCTCCGTGCTGCGCGCCATCGCCACCCTGGTACGTCCCGGTGGCCGGGTGTTTGTCTCCACCATCAACCGCAACCCGAAAGCCTATCTGATGATGATCATCGGGGCCGAATACCTGATGAAGATGGTGCCCAAGGGGACTCACGATCATAAAAAATTCATCACCCCTGCCGAACTCTGTCGCATGGGTGAAGCGGCGGGCCTGTTGGTGCGGGATATGAGCGGTGTCCATTTCGCCCCCCTCAGCAACCAGTTCAAGCTCGGCAAGAACGTCGACGTCAACTATATGGTGGAGTTTGTCCGCCCGGAGCACGGTTGATGAGCGCCCCTCACCCCATGCCCCTTCGCTGCGTGCTGTTTGATCTCGACGGCACCCTGCTCGACACGGCCCCCGATCTGGGGGCTGCGGTCAACCATGTGCTGGTAAGCGAAGGCTTTGCCCCGCTCTCTGACGCCATCATCCGCCAGACCACCTCCAACGGAGCGCTCGGGCTGCTCAAAGCCGGTCTTGGCAACGAGCTGCTCGAAGAGCTGGGCAGTCACCGGCTTCGCACCGCCCTGCTCGATTACTACGCGGCCAATCTTTGCGTCGGTACCCGCCCCTACGAGGGAATGATCGATCTCATCGAGTGGCTGGACGAAAAACAGCTGCCCTGGGGCATAGTCACCAACAAGCCGGGCTTTCTCACCGAGCCCCTGCTGGCCGCCCTGCCGGCGCTGGCCAGCTGCGGGGTGACGGTCAGTGCCGATACCCTGCCGGTGCGCAAGCCTGACCCCGCCCCCATGTACTTTGCCTGCGACAAGCTGGGAATTGAGGCGGCACACTGCCTCTATGTGGGGGATCATGTGCGGGACATCGAGGCAGGCCGCAACGCGGGCATGCGCACCGCCGTGGCCGGTTGGGGTTATCTCGGTGATGACGAGGATCCCGCCGAGTGGGGGGCGGATCTGCAGTTCGACACAGTGCAGGCCCTGCACCACTGGCTGCGCTATGAGTTGACGACCAGTGCCTGAGGATCCGGCCAAGGGTGGTTATCGCCAGCCACCCTTTTTCCTCACACTGTGATGGGCTGTTATCTGGTCACGTCATCATCTGGTCACGACGTCGTCGCGGTGAGCGCATTGATGGATGGCGCATACAGCTTTATCGATGATAGGTACTCATACGAGGAATTTTCGAATGTTGCATAACCATCATGAATATTGCAGAGACAGTACCCACCTTGTGGCCGACTTCGCTACGTCAATGCCACAACTGGACAGCTTTTGACCCTTGTTGCACAAGGGATAATCAGCACAGCTTTGCTAGTAAAAAGACCCTCTTTTCGCAAGCAAAAAAACTTATTTAAATTTTCCATCTTCGATCGAGAGACTTGCATTTAGCGGAGCAGACGCATGAAAACCCGCTCACTGTGAGCGGTCACTAACACAGGGCGCAAGACTCACAATTTATCCACAGCAAGCAGGTTATCCACACATTGCAATGAGCGGCCGACCTCACTATCTTGTAGCTCGAAATCAAAATAACACTACATCTTGTGATTCATCGCACAATCTCTACCCAACTCCCGCACACTGCCGGGGCGTGGGAAGTGGCATTGTGCGATGGTTTTTCGGGAATCAACTGAAGGTCATCAGCCAATGAATTTGTTTGTGACGAAGCGTAACGGACACAAAGAACCCATCGATCTGGATAAAATTCACCGCGTGCTGGACTGGGCCGCCGAAGGGCTCGACAACGTGTCGGTCTCTCAGGTTGAGCTCAAATCCCACATCCAGTTCTATGACGGTATCCGTACCGCCGACATTCACGAAACCATCATCAAGGCGACGGCAGACCTCATCTCCGAGCAGACCCCGGACTACCAGTACATGGCAGCCCGTCTGGCCATCTTCCACCTGCGCAAGAAGGCCTATGGCCAGTTCGAGCCGCCCCACCTCTACCAGCACGTCGCCCGTCTGGTGGACATGGGCAAATATGACAAGCACCTGCTGGAAGACTACAGCCAGGCCGAGTTCGATGCGTTGAACACCCATCTGGATCACTGGCGCGATATGGACTTCTCCTATGCGGCGGTCAAACAGCTGGAAGGCAAGTATCTGGTGCAGAACCGCGTCACCGGCGAGATCTACGAGAGCCCGCAATTCCTCTACATACTGGTAGCGGCCTGCCTCTTCTCCAAGTATCCGAAAGATACCCGTCTGGACTACATCAAGCGCTTCTATGATGCGGTCTCGACCTTCAAGATCTCCCTGCCGACCCCGATCATGAGCGGCGTGCGTACTCCGACCCGTCAGTTCAGCTCCTGCGTGCTGATCGAGTGTGATGACAGCCTGGATTCCATCAACGCCACCGCCAGCTCCATCGTGCGTTACGTTTCCCAGCGCGCCGGTATCGGCATCAACGCCGGTCGCATCCGTGGTCTGGGCAGCCCGATTCGTGGTGGCGAAGCGTTCCACACCGGTTGCATCCCCTTCTACAAATACTTCCAGACTGCGGTGAAGTGCTGCTCCCAGGGCGGCGTGCGCGGCGGTGCGGCCACCCTGTTCTACCCGCTGTGGCACACCGAAGTAGAGAGCCTGCTGGTGTTGAAGAACAACCGCGGCGTGGAAGAGAACCGGGTCCGTCACATGGACTACGGGGTACAGATCAACAAGCTGATGTACCAGCGCCTGATCAAGGGTGGCGATATCACCCTGTTCTCCCCGTCCGATGCACCGGGTCTGTACGATGCCTTCTTCGCGGATCAGGACAAGTTCGAAGCGCTCTACGTCAAGTACGAGCAGGATCCGGCCATTCGCAAGAAGACCCTGAAAGCGGTGGATCTGTTCTCCCTGATGATGCAGGAGCGCGCCGGTACCGGTCGCATCTATATCCAGAACGTGGATCACTGCAACACCCACAGCCCGTTTGATCCGAGCGTGGCGCCGGTGCGTCAATCCAACCTCTGCCTCGAGATTGCGCTGCCGACCAAGCCGCTTAACAACATCGACGACGAGAGTGGCGAGATTGCACTGTGCACCCTCTCCGCCTTCAACCTGGGTACCATCGAGAAGCTGGAAGATCTGGAAGAGATGGCCGAGCTGGCGGTCCGTGCCCTTGATGCCCTGCTCGATTATCAGGACTATCCGATTGCCGCCGCCAAAAAGGGCAGCATGGGTCGCCGCACCCTGGGCATTGGCGTCATCAACTACGCCTACTATCTGGCCAAAAACGGTGCCCGTTACTCTGACGGCTCCGGTCTGGCGCTGACCCACCGCACCTTCGAAGCCATTCAGTACTACCTGCTGAAAGCCTCCGTGCAGCTGGCCCGCGAGTTCGGCCCCTGCCCGCTGTTTGGCGAGACCACCTACGCCCAGGGCATTTTGCCCATCGATACCTATAAAAAGGATCTGGATGTACTGTGCAACGAGCCGCTGCATCTGGATTGGGAATCCCTGCGTGAAGAGATTAAAACCGTGGGGCTGCGCAACTCCACCCTGACCGCCCTGATGCCGAGCGAGACCTCCAGCCAGATCTCCAACGCCACCAACGGCATAGAGCCGCCACGCGGCCTGGTCTCGGTCAAGGCCTCCAAAGACGGTATTCTCAAGCAGGTGGTGCCCGAGTATGATCGCCTGAAAGATCAATACGAACTGCTCTGGAAGCAACCGAGCGTCGACGGCTACCTGCAGCTGGTCGGTATCATGCAGAAGTTTGTGGATCAGGCGATCTCCGCTAACACCAACTACGACCCGGCCCGTTTCGAAGGCAACAAGGTACCGATGAAGCAGTTGCTCAAAGATCTGCTGACCGCCTACAAATATGGCCTCAAGACCCTTTACTATCACAACACCCGTGATGGTGCCGATGATGCACAAGCCGATATGCAAGATGACGGCTGTGCTGGCGGGGCTTGCAAAATCTAAGTCACGGCAAGATCTGATAACCGGGCGGGAGCATGAAGCTCCCGCTCTCCCGTTTCATCACTTCAATAGATTCTGGTAATCATGGCCTATTCAACTTTCTGCCAAACCCAAAACGACCAGCTCAAAGAGCCGATGTTTTTTGGCCAATCGGTCAATGTGGCCCGTTATGATCAACAAAAACATGAAATCTTTGAACGGCTGATCGAAAAGCAGCTCTCCTTCTTCTGGCGTCCGGAAGAGGTCGATGTCTCCCACGACCGTATCGACTATCAGGCGTTGCCGCCCCACGAGCAGCACATTTTCATCTCCAACCTGAAATACCAGACCCTGCTGGATTCTATTCAGGGCCGCAGCCCGAACGTAGCTCTGCTGCCGCTGGTCTCCATCCCGGAGCTGGAAACCTGGATTGAAACCTGGGCCTTCTCGGAGACCATTCACTCTCGCTCCTACACCCACATCATCCGCAATATCGTCAATAACCCGGGTCAGGTGTTTGACGATATCGTGACCAACGAGCAGATCTTGAAGCGCGCTGGCTCCATCAGCTGCTTCTACGACGATCTGATCGAGTCGACCGCCCTCTATAACTTGCACGGTGCCGGCACCCACACAGTCGCAGGCCGTGAAGTGACCATCACTCTGCGTGAGCTCAAGAAGAAGCTCTACCTGTGCCTGATGAGCGTCAACGCACTGGAGGCGATCCGCTTCTACGTCAGCTTCGCCTGCTCCTTTGCCTTCGCCGAGCGTGAGCTGATGGAAGGCAACGCCAAGATCATCAAGATGATCGCGCGCGACGAAGCCCTGCACCTCACAGGCACCCAGCACATGCTGAACCTGATGCGCACCGGTCAGGATGACCCCGAGATGGCCGAGATTGCGGCTGAATGTGAGCAGGCTTGCTTCGAGATCTTCAAGGAAGCGGCGATCCAGGAGAAAGAGTGGGCCGAGTACCTGTTCCAGGACGGCTCCATGATCGGTCTGAACAAAGACATTCTCTGCCAGTACGTGGAGTACATCACTAACTTGCGCATGGCCGCCGTCAGCCTGCAACCGGCCTTTGCCGGGGCCAAGCAAAACCCGATCCCCTGGATCAACACCTGGCTGTCATCCGACAACGTCCAGGTCGCGCCGCAAGAAGTGGAAGTCAGCTCCTATCTAGTGGGCCAGATTGACAGCGAAATGCATGCCGATGATCTCGGTGACTTCGAGCTGTGAGTGACGCCACCAACACGCTAACCCCGGCCCTGCACGGGGCGGCTGCACAGCACGCAGTCGTGGCGCCGCGGGTACATACCCGGGATGGGGTGCTGCACGCCCATCCCGGCGAGAGCGTGTTGGAAACACTGGAACGACACGGCCATCATGTGGAGTTCCAGTGCCGCAGCGGCTATTGCGGCGCCTGCCGCACAACCCTGCTGGCAGGCAAGGTACACTACCCGGCGGTGCCGCTCGCCTTTGTTTCTCAAGGCGAATGCCTGCCCTGCTGCTGCAAACCGGTGGGGGCAATCAGGCTGGATATCCAGAAGGGCTGACGCCACCAGCTGGCAACTCGCGCACAATAAAAAGCCGCCGGAGCAATCCGGCGGCTTTTTTGTCTCTTCATCTAGGTTTAGAGCGCCCTGTGCAGACGCCCAACCCTTCCGAGGGTTACAACCAGGGGGCAGCGGTCGGCCCGTGGTGCAGGCCCAGCTTCCAGACCCGGCCAAAGTGTTTGTAGTGACCTGCGGCCACGCCAGCCTCCTCCCCCATGCCGTGATAGAGGTCAAGGTGGCCCTTCTTCACCGCACCGCCCACATCCAGCGCGATCAACAAGCGTAACTGGTGCTTGCCGGTCCAGTTGCCCTCTTTGTCGAGCAAAGGCACTTCGGCCAGGATCGGCGTACCCATCGGCAACAGGGTCTTGTCGGCAGCGACCGCCGCTAGCGGCAGCAGCGGGATGCCTGCGGCGCCGACCACGTCATTGGTGGGGCGACGCTCGAAGAAGACATAGGAGGGGTTCTGCTCCACCAGCTCCATGACACTCTCTTCCGGCTGGCGATTGGCCCACTCTTTAATGGCCTTCATCGACATCTGCTCTTTGGCCACTTCGCCCCGGTCGATCAGCACCCGGCCGATGCTCACATAGCCGTGGCCATTCTTGCCGCTGTAACCCAGATATTGCAGCCGATCGTCATCCCCGTAGTGAACAAAGCCGGAGCCCTGCACATCCATCAGGAAGTTATCGATCAGGGACTTGCTGTAACCGAGCTCCAGCCCCCGGTTAGCCAGTGCCCCCTGATGGATCTCGGCCCGGCTCGGGCAGCGACCGCCACATTTTGGCATGGCATAAAGCGGGTACTTGTACTCGGTATCGGGGCGGTGACGCACCTCCAGCACCGGCGAGTAGTAACCGGTAAAGAGCACGTTGCCCATGCGGTCAGAGCCCCCATATTGCGCCAGACTGACGCCGTAGCGAGTGAGCTGCGCCGGATCGCCGCCATTGGCCACCCAGCGGGAAAGCTGACCATAGAGCTCGCCATAGCGGCTTGCCATCCGACTGGAGCGGGCCATCACCACCTGGCTTTGCCGGGCGAAACTTTGGTAATTCCGGCTGGCCTGACTGTTAACCCGCTCCACCCTCACCAGATCCTCTGGCAGGGTCCCGTCCAGATACTGCTTGCCCAGATTGACCGGCACCTCGCAGTTAAGAAAACATCTGTTATCGGTCTGTTTTTTGGGCACATCTGCTTTATCAGAATTGCCCGCACAACCGGCCAGTCCCAGCACTGCGGCGGTCAGCCAGTACGCGTGTTTGTTCATATGTCCTCATATAACGCCAAGAGCCATGCTCGGCGGGGAAGATGCCAAATTTGCAGGGGGAAAGCAAACGACATCAATCACTTGAAGCAGGATTTCTCCAAAGGGGATCCGCTGGGTTATAACAAGGTGACAGGATGCGCGAGGTGATGGATGGAACAGCTCGAAATATTCCCGCTGCAGAGCCCCTGCATCGGGGTCTGCGAAGTGAATAACAAAGGCTACTGCAAGGGGTGCCTGCGCAATCGCGACGAGCGTTTCAACTGGCTCACCATGACCCCGACCCAGCAGCAGGACGTGATGCGCCTGTGCCGTAACCGCAAAGCCCGGGTTGACGCAGCCCGCCGCAAGGCACAGGAAGGCACACACGCCGAGCAACCGGATCAACCGGGATGGGATTTTTAAGCTGGGCCCACCCGCCCTTCAACCTCTCGCCAATGGCCTACCCACCCTAAAAACCTCTCTCCCCCCACAAAAAAGCGGCCCGAAGGCCGCTTGGTCATTGATTGTGGTTAATTGCGTTACACCACTCAGGCGGTTGCCAGCTTGGCCTGCACTTCCGCTCGCTTGAGCATGGCGTAGGAGACGCCGGTCAACAGCGAACCTGCCGCAATCGCCACAATATACATCAGCACATTACTGATGGCGTGGGGAATGAACAGTACGAACAGACCGCCGTGGGGGGCCATCAGCTCACAGCCGAACAGCATGGAGAGCGCACCGGTCAGGGCGCCGCCGACCATACAGGCCGGGATAACGCGCATCGGATCCTTGGCGGCAAACGGAATGGCCCCCTCGGAGATAAAGCACAGGCCCAGTACGAAGGAGGCTTTACCCGCCTCTTGCTCGGTCTTGATGAACTTGGTGCGCGCCAGGAAGGTGGCGATGCCCATCCCCAGTGCCGGGACCATACCAGCCGCCATCACCGCCGCCATCGGGGCGTAGGTTTTGGATGCCAGCAGACCCACCCCGAAGGCATAGGCAGCTTTGTTGACCGGGCCACCCATGTCGAAGCACATCATGGCGCCGATGATGACACCCAGCAGCACCGCATTGGTAGAACCCATGTTGTTGAGGAAGGTGGTCATGGCACTCATGATGCCAGCCACCGGGCCACCTACCACGTAGATCATCACCAGACCGGTAAACAGGCTGGCCACTAACGGAATGATCAGGATCGGCTTGAGCGCTTCCAGGGTATTCGGCAGACGCACCTTGTCGCTCAGGTACTTGGCGCTGTAACCAGCCAGGAAACCGGCCACGATGCCACCGAGGAAACCGGCGCCCAGCGAGCTTGCCAGCATACCGCCGATCATGCCGGGGGCGAGGCCAGGGCGATCAGCGATGGAGTAGGCAATGTAACCTGCCAGCACCGGGATCATCAGGGCAAAGGCCGACGCGCCGCCGATCTGCATCAGGGCAGCAGCCAGAGTGCCTTCTACCTTGAACGCTTCGATACCGAACACAAACGAGAGCGCGATGATAAGCCCCCCCGCCACCACCATCGGCAGCATAAAGGAGACGCCGGTCAGCAGATGCTTGTAGGGGCCTGCTTTTTCCTCTTTCTTGGGCTGGCTGGCACCGCTGTGGCGGTACAGGGTCGCCTCGTTCCACGCCTTGTCGAGCTCGGCGCGGGTCTTCTTCAGTGCCGCACCTGTGCTGGTGCGATAGACCGACTTGCCGTCAAAGCGCGCCATGTCCACCTCGATATCGGTGGCGAGGAACACCAGATCGGCGGCGGCAATCTCCTCGGCGGTCAGGGCATTCTGGGCACCGACCGAGCCTTGGGTTTCGACGCGGATCTGATAACCCAGCTGCTTGGCCATGGTCTCCAGCGCTTCTGCCGACATAAAGGTGTGGGCCACGCCGGTTGGGCAGGCGGTCACTGCCACGATGCGCTTGCCAGCGGCGGCCGGTTTGGCGGCAGCATTGGCAGCAGCAGGCGCGGCTTGATGGCGATAGACGCTGGCACCGCTGGTTGCGGCCTCCAGCAAGGCGGCCGGATCTTGCAGCGCCAGATCCATGCTCCCCTGATAGACCCGCTTGCCATCATAGGCAGCGAGATCCACCAGGCAGCTTGCGACAACCAGCACCAGGTCGGCGGCGGCAATCTGCTCCTTGCCCGGCACCTGACGGGGTTGCACGCTGGAGCCGACATCGAGGGTGAGCTCCCAGCCAGCCAGTTTGGCCTGCTGTTCTATCCGTTTTGCAGCGAGAAAGCTGGTGGCAATGCCCGCCGGGCAAGCCGTAACCAAAATTGCTTTCATTGGGCATCTCCTGAGTTTTTCATTGAGGGGGTATTGCATTGAACCGGTGCCAGATCATCCAGACGCTGTACGCGCACCTGTTCAAGTAAGGGGTTGAGCACCGCAATATCGCTAAAGCCAACCGCCACCTGACTCACCGCCAGTGCCGAAACGGCGGTGGCCAGACGCAAGGTCTGCTCCGGCGCCCAGCCAAGGCTCAGACCATGGGCGAGACCGGCGACCAGCGAGTCGCCAGCACCGACCGTGCTGACCACCTGCATCCGTGGTGGAATGGCTTGCCAGACCGCATCCGGGGCAAACCAGATCAGGCCATCGGCGCCGTTGGAGATCACCACGTTGGGGATCCCGGTGGCTTGCAGCGCACGGGCACACTCGGCCTGCTCGCTCAGGGTCTTGATGGGGCGACCCGCCCACTGGCTCAGCTCCTCCAGATTGGGTTTGACCAGGGTCGGCGCCGCCTTGATCCCTTCGCTTAAGGCCGCGCCACTGCAATCGAAGATCACCTGCTTGCCCTTGGCCTTGAGCAGGCGGATCAGATGGGCGCAGTAATCGGGGGCGACCCCTTTGGGCAGGCTGCCCGCCAGCACGAACCACTCTGCTTGCGGTGCCAGCTCGTCGATGGCCTGTTCCAGCGCGCTCACTTCACCCTGGTGGATGGTGAGACCCGGCAGGTTGAGATCGGTGACCCGACCGGATTGTTCAGAGATCTTGACGTTGATGCGAGTGCTGCCAGCGACACGGACGAAGTGATCCGCCAACGCCCGCTCCGTAAACAGGGAGACAAAACTCTGCTCATTGTCAGCGCCAAGCCAGCCGGTAACGCCCACCTCGCGGCCCAGATCCTTGAGCACCATGGCGACGTTGATCCCCTTGCCCGCCGCACGCAGGTTGGCCTCGCTCACCAGATTGACCTCGCCAAGGCTCATCGCCTCGAGACGGGTGGTGAGATCAAGGGCGGGGTTGAGGGTAATGGTGACAATCTTCATCAATGAGCCCCCTCGCCCAGACCGGCGGCGATGGCCTCACCGATCCCCTTGAGGGCCGCTTCGGCATCCGCCCCTTCGGCGCGAAATGCCAGACGATGCCCGCACTTGACGCCAAGGCCAATCACCTTCATCAGGCTCTTGGCGGAGACCGCTTCACCGCTGCCATCCAGATTGGCAACCCGAATGTCGGATGCAAACTCTTTGGCCACCTTGACCAGCATGGCGCCCGGACGGGCATGCAGGCCGTGGGGGTTGATGATGGTGAAGGTCTCGGCAAGACCGCTCGCCGGCCCCGCCTGCAACATGGCCAGCCCGTCGCTGCCCGCCAGCGTAGCAAGCTGACCGGCATCAGCCAGTTTGGCCAGATTCTCAAGTTGCGGCAGATGGCCTGCATCGGCGGCACACAGCAGCAGCATGGCGCTGACCGGTTGCTCCCCTGCCATAAGTGCGCTACTCGGGGTTGCCAGCACCCAACCGGTCTGGGTCGATGCTGTTTGCTGAACATTGGCCCGTGCCAGCCAGATCCCCTCGCCCAGATAGGCAGGTTCGCTTGCCAGCAGGGCGCTCACCATGGCGGCATCGCCCCAGCCAGCCGACTTGGCGCGCGCGGCCGCACCCAGCAGCAGCTGGTCACGATCATCAGCCGGGAAGTCAGCCAGGGTCAGGTATTGCACCTCTTTGGCGGCAGTAGCACCGGTCAGGATATTGATGATGGTGTCGGCGTCGGTGGCCTCTCTCAATTGCGCGGCCGCCTGCTCGTCACCCAGCACATGGGTGAGCTGGCGCAAAATGCCCAGATGCTCGTCAGACTTGGCAGCAATGCCGATGGCGACATAGGCAATCAGCCCCTCATCCCACTCGATGCCGTGGGGGAACTGGGCCACCATGACGCCGGTGCTCTTCACCAGATGACGGGTGTCGGTAGTGCCATGGGGAATGGCGATGCCGCTGCCAAGGTAGGTGGCATGCTGCGCTTCACGGGCCAGCATCCCATCTACATAGCCCGCTTCCACCAGACCGGCTTCGGTCAGTTTGCCTGCCAGCAGTGCAATGGCTTCCGACTTGGTTGCCACCGACTGTCCCAGCAAGATCTGCTGCTGCGCCAACTTCAACATAGAGACTCTCCATCAGGTTCCGGCCACGCCGGTACATCACAATTGAACATTCGGGTAACTCGCCAGCTGACAATAGGCCTGATCGCGATTAACTGTGATCAAGGTTGGCTTTTGAGGCCTGGCTATCTATCCGCTGCTGACAGGCTGAATCGTTTCACTTACACTCAGACTGAATCGTTTCAGCGAATTGATCAAGTGCCCGTATCCAGTGCTTTTCAATGATATGATCCCGCGCACACTTTTCGGTGCCCTCACCCGGCAGTGACCGTGGGCCTTGCAACTCAAACAGAGCCAATATGATGAAACTGGATGAAATCGCCGCCCTCGCCGGTGTCTCGCGCACCACGGCCAGCTATGTGATCAATGGCAAGGCCGACCAATACCGCATCAGCCAGGCGACCCGCGACAAGGTGATGGCGGTGGTCACCGCCCACAACTACCAGCCGGACAGCCGTGCCGCCTCCCTGCGTGGCGGCCAGACCAAGACCCTGGGCTTTATCCTGCCCGACCTTGAGAACGCCAGTTATGCCAAACTGGCCAAACGGCTCGAACAGGGGGCGCGGGTACAGGGCTATCAGCTGCTGATCGTCTGCTCGGAAGATGATCCCGCCACCGAAAAAGAGCTGGCTCAGATGCTGGTCAGCCGCCATGTGGACGCCCTGCTGGTGGCCAGCTGCCTGCCCCCTGACGACCCCTTCTATGGCAAGTTGCAGGCGCAAGGGTGCCAGATCCTCGCCATCGACCGGGCCATGGCCGCCGACAAGTTTGTCACCGTCGCCAGTGAAAACGAGAAGGCAAGCTTTGATCTCACCAGCTCCCTGCTCACCCCCAGCCTGCGCCATATCGCCTTGATCACCGCATTGCCGCTGTTGACGATCAGTGCGCAGCGCAAAGCCGGTTTCGAGCAGGCGGTCGCCAGTCACAGCACGGCGCGCCACCTGTGTGAGGGGGATCACTTCTCCCGCCTTGAAGGGTATCGCCTGATCAAAAATCTGCACCAGCAGCTGGGTCAACTGCCCGAGGCGCTGATCACCACCTCCTATATCCTGATGGAGGGGGTGCTCGATTACTTGCTGGAGTTAGAGCTGGAACAAGAGATCGATATGAGCCAGCTCGCCATGGCTACCTTCGGGGACGATCGGCTGCTCGACTTCCTCCCTTTTGGCATCAACTCCCTGCCCCAACAACACGATGCCCTGGCCAGCCAGGCGCTGGAGCTGGCACTCAAGGCGGTGAACGGCGAATACCAGAGCGGCCTGCACTATGTGAGCCGCACCCTCAAACGGCGCCGCTGACCCGCCCAGCGGCAGACCCTGTTTGCCGTCACTCCATGCAAGAAACAGTGCGTGACAACTGTTCGTAAAAACAGTGCGAACATAAGGCTGCCAGGATCGGCAGCCTTATGTTTCTCCCCACAGTCCTACCGATCTCTGTTCTCTGTTCTCTGCTTTCTGCTTTCTGCTTTCTGCTTTCTGCTTTCTCTACAGGTTTGACCGACTAAACAACCGGCCGCCACATCCCTGTTGCCCCTCAACGCCACGCCAACGTTCATACAACGTCCTCCCCGCTCCCCTATCTGTGCTGCTACCACCTGGCTTATCTGTATCTATGAGCCCCCTATCTATGAGCCCCCTTTGTCAGTTGTTTTTTCGGTGATTTTTTCTGCGATTAGCCACCACTGTCATCATTTATTTCCACTTAATGCCACACACCAGTACAAGATCCGTATAAAAGGGGTTGTTTCCGCTATTTTGATCCGCTAACTTGGCAACCATATTTTACAACTGACAGGTTTTAGGTACAGATGTTCCCGTTCCGATATTGCTAGCCTCCGGCCTTATCCCGGAGGCGCCTGCTGATAACGCCAATTGACCCCTCTTGTTGACGTCACTGCTGACACCGCCTGTTTGCACTGACACCGCTACGTTCGGATGGATAACATGAATACCAAAACCCTGGGTTGTACCCTGTTAATCGCTGGCACCACCATAGGTGCCGGGATGCTGGCCCTGCCGCTGGCCTCCTCCTCCCTCGGCGGCCCCGCCACCCTGATGCTGATGGTCGGCCTCTGGGCCCTGATGGCCTTCACCGCCATGCTGCAAGTAGAAGCGAGCCTCAACACCGGCAAGTGGTACCTGCACCAGCTGGCGGATCATCTGCTCGGCCCTTGGGGCAAGCGCATCGCCTCTTTCTGCATCCTGATGCTGTTCTACTCGCTGGCCTCCGCCTACATCAGCGGCGGCAGCAGCCTGCTGGTACAGGCGCTGGCAGATGCGGGCATGACCCTCAGTCAGGAGCAGGCCGCCTGGGCCTTTACCCTGCTGTTTGGCGGCATGGTCTGCGTTGGTACCCGCTCGGTGGATTACCTCAACCGGCTGATGTTCACCGTCAAACTGGTGATCATGGTGGCGGTGTTGGCACTGCTGCTGCCCCGCGCCGAAGGGCAGCATCTGCTCTCCATGCCGCTGGGTCAGGGCTTGTTGCTGGCGGGCCTGCCGGTCATCTTCACCTCGTTCGGCTTTCACGGCTCCATTCCAAGCGTGATGCTCTACCTCGGTGACTGCCCCAAGCAACTGCGCCGGGTCTTTGTCTGGGGCTCTGCCCTGCCGCTGATCCTCTATGTGCTGTGGCAGGTGGCGATCCTCGGTCTGCTCGGCCAGCAAGCCCTGTTGCAAACCGGCGGAGCGCTGGACAACCTATTAGCCAACATCGGCAAGCTGGTGAGCTGGCCTGCGTTTAATCAGGCGATGCACCTGTTTGCCGATCTGGCGCTCGCCACCTCCTTCCTCGGGGTGACGCTGGGGCTGTTCGACTTTATGGCCAAGGTGACCCGCCGCAAGGACAACTGGCAGGGCCGCACCCAGACCGGCCTCATCACCTTTGTGCCGCCCCTGCTATTTGCCCTCTACTTCCCGCAGGGCTTTATCATGGCGCTCGGCTACGCCGCCATTGCGCTGGCGATCCTCGCGGTACTGCTGCCGGTGGCGCTGGTGTGGCAGAGCCGCAAACAGGCCCCCGCCCACCACTACCGCGCCCCCGGTGGCGTAGTGGCTCTCGGACTGGCCGCCGCCATGGGGGTGCTGATTGTCGGCGTACAGGTCAGCGTCAGCCTCGGAATGCTGCCTGCGCTCTAATCCTTACCGCAATTCAATGCTCCACTTCAAATAGCAAAAGAGCAAAAGCCCCGCCAATCAGATTGGCGGGGCTTTTTTTTGATGAAAAAACAGCTCTAGATATTACTTTATTTATATTCCATAGACCAAGGCAAGACTACAGGGTATTAATAGATAGAGCAGATGAATTAGATAGACATTTGGTACACATAACCTCATCATGGTTAATTATAGGAAGACAACCTACAGCATGCTTAAAAAGGTTATGATATTGATACAAAAGAACGTTGGCTCAAAGTGAACGTAAATGAGACTCCGACCTTGCAAGGGCGTCACATACCCCTTGAGAATTATGCACATCTAAAAGGGTATCTCATCCTCAATATCTGACGCTAGAAATACAGCCTCTGTTTTTTTGACAAGAAACTTCTTATTCATCAATTCAATAAAAATAACTTTAAAATAATCTATGATACATTTCAAAAACTCATCTAACAGCTCATTACTTGATATATAAAAGTTCTGCTCATCAGTCTCAATTTGTGGGAACATGGTTGTTATACTTATTCGTTCCCTTTCATTTTTAAAGGTTGAGTTTTGATGAACAATAGCATTCCTCAGTTTTTGAAAATTTTTAATCCTATCGGTTTCATGCTTAAATTCATGTGTATTGAAATCACATGTTATAGATAAATATGTCATCGACTTATTGGATATGTTGTTATCTTTAATATGGTCTAACTGAAGTTTCGAGGATGTTTGTGATTCTATTTGCAAACAAATGTTTGATAAGTTGCTTTCTAGTGTTGTATATATAAGAACTATAGCAGAGTGATAGAAATGACTTATTACCTTCCTGATATAACCCTCATACATATCAATAATCACTGATTCTTCTTCTGGATTTTCTAAAATATCTGCCCTCATTAACTCCTGTATATTTTGATTTCTATCTTTAATGGAGCTTGATATATGGTCTATGTATGTTTGTAAATATTCTATTTCTTTGAACGTTTTCTGTTGTAAATCAGCAAGGTCTAATTTTTTTTCGACTTTGTTAGTTTGTTTTGTAAGCATGTATATATCCAATAAAAATCGATGAAAATAACTAAAGCCGCAAGCACCAAATTTCTTGGCTCAGGAATAAAAAGCAAGACTAGCTAGTGCATTAATAAAAGTGTCTAGCTAGAAAGAACAAATCGAGCGCTCCAATTAGGTTACCTTCTGTCCAAGTGAGCATTTTTCATACCGACTTGATTAAAATATCCAGTGCGTATCTAATTTTTCAGTTACAACAAGCTCTGCAATTTTGTTAAAATTGCATCAGAATATACCCCTGCTAGTACACCAATTATTAGCCCACCGGTGAAATCCTCTACAGTAATTGCTTTTGTTGTTTCAGGCTTTCTGGAAACCAGCAAGCTAAATACCAACCCCAAAGCAATACTGCCAGCTAATACGCCCCAGTTAATTATTGATTCATTATGTGCTGTTGTGAGAGTGTTTTTTATAAAAAATCCGACAGCCGCCCCTACCATTCCACCGGTAGGAACCGAAAAAGCAGACGGAAGAATTAAAATACGCGATGTTATGGTTCTTATATGTACTACGTCATCATTTAGCTTATATGACACCTTAAAAGAAATGTCCATTTTCTTTTGTTTTAAAAGGTGCGGGGCTCGATAGGAAAATGGAAAAGTAATTGTACTTCCTACAGGTAGAGGCACTCCTTTAGAAAACTCTTGATATTGCTCTCGCGCAAGCCTATCCATTATTCTTTTTAATTTGTCTTTATTAATTGCATATGCTTTTGGTAAAAATGAATCTGGTGATTCAAAACTTATAACTTCTTTTTCAAGTCGTTCAACATCCTCCCATTCATCTATTTTAAGGGCTTCTTCTGCCCAATATGGTGTTGTAGGTTGCGTTTTTCTTTTAGAAAAAATAGAAGCATATCCATCAACCATTTCTACTACAGCTAAAGCTATAGATTCTGTAAAAGACATTCTCTTTTGTCTATTTCTTGCATACGCACTTTCTACACCTTTCTCTAACTCCCTGATGAGTCGTCTCTTTTTATCTTCCAACTTAGTAAGATTTGTTGTGTCAAGATCATCATTCGCTGATAACTCTCGACCGGCAGAGAGAGTATTAATAATTTGCAAATCAGATATTGGTTGACCAGAAACATTGGTGACATTTAGACTAACGGAGTATTCTTGGCTTCCCGCAATATACTCCTGAGACACTAAGTTTAGTGCTATATTTTCAGAATCTTTCATTAACAATCCCTTAGCTTTTTAATTAGGTAAATCCCATGCAAGAGTTACCTTATCGTACTAATCTAATGCACCATCAATATTAAAATTCAAAAAACATTAAAATATTGTATTGACCAACACTGTACATATGAAACCTTTATTATCTCTGGCAAAACTCACTAGCATGTACTTTCACCAACAAGTCTGCACACAAGAAGGCTACCGCACAGGGTTTCAGCTCCCGCATGCTGTCTTTGACCTGATAGAGAAAAACTACTACCTGTTACACCTCGGTGACCTTTGGCTCAATTGCGGTGTGAGTTCGCAGGGTATCAAACGCGAACCTGATTAGTGAGAAGAAAATTATCTATCGTGCTGATTTCGGTCAGTTTTTTGATAATGATCAGCTTTATGGGGAGAACGACGAGGGCGAACTCTATGGTGACATACGCTGGTACAACGCGTATCAGCCTCTGGCGGCCCCATCCCTACAACGCGCCCCTCACCTGCTCGGTCTAACCAACACCCAAACCTTCAGCTATATACCGACCATTTTGCTACCCAATCCTGAATAGTCAGTTCAAAAACCGTTCATGCCCCTTCGCTACACTGCACCCTCGTTTATCGCTATCAGGAGCTAAAAAACAATGATGTTGCACCTCAAGAAGAGCACCCTTGCCCTCGTCCTGCTTGCCGCCAGCGGCGCACTTAGCGCTGCCGAAATCACCAACAACAATATTACCGAGGCCGAGATCAAGGCCGCGCAGGATGGCTGGGGCGCGGCGCTTATCAAGATCAGCGATGACTACCGCGCCGGGGGGATTGAGCGCGCCAAGGCGACTGCCGAAGCTGTGCTCGACAGCGCCTACGGCTACCAGCAGGGGCCGGTGCTATTCAAGCCGACCCTTGCCGGTGGCGAGCAGACCTTTCGCACCCACCGCGAGGGGGCGCTGGCCTACTTTGTCGGCCACAACACTGCCTACCCCACCGACAAAGGATTTGCCCTGAAAAACTGGCAGAGCTACCGCTATGATAATGCCGCTGTCTATATCAACGGCGACATGGCGCTGACCATGGGCAAGGTGCATCTGGTGGATCGCGACAATAAGGAGACCACGGTCGACAAGACCTGGGGTTTCAAGAAGGGGGATGATGGCAAGGTGCGCATCGTGCTGCACCACTCCTCCCTCCCTTACCAGGGTTAATGGCGGAGCGCCGCGTGCTGCGCACCAGCAACACGGTCAACAAACAGCCCTGCCACACCGGCAGGGTTGTTTGTTTTGCGCTCGCGCACGGTCGATGGCGAGTGAATAGATGGCGGACGTGCTGCTGCAGTTTGCTGCTACCCTCAGAGGCAAGCCATTGAGAAGCCAAGCAATTAGCTTCACTCAACGGCTGCCACTCGACATCATCACACCGGGAGCCAGATGCCATGACCATTCTGCCTGTTTACGCGGCCCTGCTCGCACTGCTGTTTGTGTTGCTGAGCATCCGCACCATTCGTACCCGCCATAGCCGCAAGGTGGCGCTGGGACACGGGGATGATCCCGCCATGTTGCGAGCCATGCGGGTGCATGCCAATTTTGCCGAGTATGTCCCCCTCGCCCTGCTGCTGATCTATTTTGTTGAAGCCAGCAGCCAGTCCCCCTGGCTTATCCATCTACTGGGGTGTGCCCTGTTGCTTGGCCGCTTCTGTCACGCCTTTGGCATGAGCCGCACGCCGGAGAACTTTCGTTATCGGGTAGCGGGAATGGGGCTGACCTTCACGGTGATCCTGGTGAGCGCAGCCCATATCCTGATCACGGCGCTGCTCCCCTGACTCAGCCGTCACGGATAAACGGCGGCACGGTCGGGTTGCCCTATTCTTCTTGGCAGTCATCGCAACACATCTGCTTAATAACTAAGCCCGGTTCAGGAGTGCGATATGAAGTGGATTGGCTGGTTACTGCTTGTCGGGCTGACCCCCGTAGCCCACGCAACCCCGCTAAAGCTGGCGGCAGCGGTCGAGCACACCGCGATATTGCGCCCTTTTATTCATGCCTGGTTTGGCCGGGCGGGTATCGACTTTCAGTTGATCCCCTGCACTTACGCCCGCTGCGAGAGGCTGATTGAGTCGGTGAATGCGGTCGATGGCGACATGGCTCGCATCAAGGGCTTTGATCAGACCCATCCCCACTTGCTGCAGGTCGGTGCCCCCATCTCGGAAGCGGCGATTTATGGCCAACCAAGGGATAATCCGAGCTGGCCCCCTGCCAAAGGGGCCGTGATTGGCTGCCTGCGTGGCATCCAGTGGTGCGAACGCTACCTCGGCAACTATCAGGTCATCTGGTTAAACGATGAGAAGCAGGGCCTTGCCCAACTACAGAGAGGCAAAGTGGACTGGATCATCAAGATGCGCGCCGCCTATCAACCTGCGCTGGCCACCCCTTGGCAAAAGATCACCAAAGAGCAGGTCTTTCTCTACCTCGATAAAAAGCACCGCGCGGATATTGCGGCCCTGCTCAAGGTGCAGCTGGTGTTGATCAACAACGGCCGCTGGCTGGCGATGCAAAAGCAGTATCTTTCAGCCATCTAGCGCTATTCTCGCAGCCCTTCATCAAGCCGATTGGCATCGCCGCAAAACCTATAGACCACTCGTTTACTGCCTATGTGACGATCCCTCTCCCGCCCTTCGTCACAAGTGACGAACGTCACATTTCGACACCGTTCGGCCTCTTCGTTACGGCGCGACACGAATTTTAAATCCCTTTTAAAACATAATCTTAAATCCATTTTCTCGCCCACAGCCAATCTGGCCCGTATTTTGCCAACCTGCCCCTATTCTCTCCGTTCGCGACACGACAAGGTAGGCTATGAACCGCTTCGTTATCGCTGACCCCAAGCTTTGTATTGGCTGTGGCACCTGTATGGCGGCCTGCAGTACGGTTCACAAGGCGCAAGGTTTGCAGCAAGCCCCCCGTTTAACCGTTATGCGACACGAGCAGGCGACCATGCCGGTTCAGTGCCGTCACTGTGACGATGCCCCCTGCATCAAGGTGTGCCCGGTCGAGGCAATTGCCCAGACCGGCGATTGCGTGCAGCTCAACGAGTCGCTCTGCATCGGCTGCAACCTCTGCGCAGTGGCCTGCCCGTTTGGTGCCATCCAGAGCGGTGGCAGCCGTCCGGTGGCCATGGCCAACAGCTACGACACCTATATTCCCTGCTCCATCCGCTCCAGCAACCCCTCCACCTCCGCCGGTCTGCGCTGCTTTGGCGAGGATTTGCTGAGCTGGGAGCCGGGCGTGCGCAGCATTGCGGTCAAATGTGACCTTTGCGAGTTTCGCGCCGAAGGCCCCGCCTGCATCGAGGCTTGCCCCTCCCAGTCGCTGAGCATGGTCAACGACACGGCCTGCGCCAACGCCGCCCGCGATCGCCGCCTGCAAGCGGCCAATGCTCACCCAGAAGGTGCCCCCGCATTCTCGGCCTCTGCTTGCTCGACCGCCACAACTGCGCCGGTTTCACCCGACGCTTCAATCACTGAGGGATCCTGCTGATGTTGTCCCCCCTTGTTATGGGCACGCTCCTGCTCTTTTTGCTGGGCGCTGCCGCCGGTCTGCTGCTGCAAAAGCAGCCTTGGCTGGCAAACCGTCTCAATAGTGGCTTCGCCCTGCTGGGCTCGCTGGTCGGTGTTGTTGCCGCTATCAAGGCGCTGGCCCAAGATGCACCGATCGACGGCCAGATCTGGCTGCTGGGCTCGGTGCATCTGGATATGCTCGCTGCCCTGATGCTGCTGGTGATCACCCTCGTGGGCGTCGCCGTCTCCCTCTACTCCTTTGCCTATATTCGCGAATATCAGGGCAAGGGGGATGTGGCCATTGGCGTGCTGATGAACCTCTTCCTCTTTGCCATGGTGGGCATGGTGCTGGCCGACAACGCATTGGGCTTTTTGCTCTGCTACGAGCTGGTGACCCTCACCACCTACAGGCTGGTCAAGACCAACCCCGATGCCGCCAAGCAGAGCCGCCTCTATCTGGTGATGAACCATATCGGCATGGTGCTGGTACTGGTCGCCTTCTGGCTGCTCTGCCGCGAATCCGGCTCGCTGGAGTTCGCCGCGCTGCGTGAGCACCATCTGGCGGGCGGTTTGGCCTCTCTGGTGTTTCTGCTCAGCTTCTGCGGCTTTGGCCTGCGCGCCGGTTTCGTGCCGCTGCACGGCTGGCTGCCAGTAGCCGAGCCCGTCGCCCCCTCCCATATTTCGGCGCTGATGTCTGGCGTGATGGTGAAGCTGGGTCTGTTCGGCATTTTGCGAGTCAGCATCGATTTTCTCGGCGCCAGCCAGCTCTGGTGGGGCTACATGGTGCTGATCTTCGGTGCCTGCTCGGCAGTGCTCGGGGTGTTGTTTGCGCTCGCCGAGCACGATCTCAAGCGGCTGCTCGCCTACCACACGGTGGAGAACATCGGCATCATCCTGATGGGGATGGGGATCGGCATGATCGGCATCGCCAACCAGCAACCGGCACTGGTGGTGCTGGGGCTGCTCGGCGCGCTCTATCACCTGCTCAACCACGCCATTTTCAAGAGCCTGCTCTTTATGGGCACCGGCTCCGTGATGTTCCGTCTGCACACCCGTGACATGGACAAGATGGGTGGCCTGGCCAAGCTGATGCCCTGGACTGCGCTGGCGTTCCTCATCGGTGCCATGGCCATCTCGGCGCTGCCGCCCCTCAACGGCTTTGTCAGCGAATGGTTTATCTATCAGGCGCTCCTTTCCATGACCAAGCTCGGCACCTCTGTGGTGGCCCCGCTGGCGGTGGTGATGCTGGCGGTGACCGGCGCCATGGCGGTGATGTGTTTCGTCAAGGTGTATGGCATCTGCTTCTGCGGCGCCCCACGTAGCGAAAAAGCGAGTCAGGCCCGCGAAGTACCCAATGCCATGGTGGCAGGCACCCTGCTGCTGGCGGCGGTCTGTCTGGTGCTGGGTCTGGGCGCCCCCTGGATTGCCCCCTTTGTCAGCGGCTACGGTCAGGCCCTCGTCTCTACTCACCTCATGGGCCAGATGAGCGTGGCCACTGGCGCCACCCTGCTGCCGCTCGACAGCAGTCAGGCGATCCTCTCCCCGCCGGTGATTGCCATCGCCCTGTTGGGGCTGTTCCTCATCCCGCTGCTGGTCGTGGCCATCTTCAAGGGGCCCAAGCTGGGTCGTCGTCACGCCGGTACTCCTTGGGCCTGCGGTTATGCCTACGAGGAGCGCATGAGCCTCACCTCCGGTGGTGTCACCCACACCCTGCGCCAACTCTGTGCCCCGCTCTATCGCAAACAGCCCCAGCTTGATCTGGCCACTGCTCTGGACGGGGTGAGCGAGTCTCCCTCTGCCGCTGGCTGGCTGTTGCACGGCCTGGTGCTGGCGCTCTTTATCCTGATGGCTGTAGGAGTCTGATATGCCTGTTCTTGAAATGCCGAGCTGGGGCATGGTTGCCCTCGCCCTGACCCAGGCCATCGCCATGCTGGCGCTGGCGCCGCTGGCCACCGGTTTCAACCGGGTGCTGCGGGCCAAAATGCACTCCCGTCAGGGGCCGGGCCTGCTGCAGGATTACCGGGATATCGGGAAGCTCCTGCGCCGCCAGGAGGTGACCCCGGAGCCTGCTGGCATCATCTTCAACCTGATGCCAGCGCTGCTGATCGCCGCCCTGTTGCTGGTGGCGATGGCGCTGCCGACCCTGACCCACGAGTCCCCCTTTCCCATCGCCGGGGATCTCATCACCGACATCTACCTGTTCGCCATCTTCCGCTTCTTCTTCTCTCTGGCGGGGCTGGACAGCGGCAGCATGTTTGCAGGTATTGGTGCCCGCCGCGAGCTGACCTTAGGCATTCTGGTGGAGCCCATTCTGATGCTCGCCTGCTTCATCATGGCGATGATGGTGGGCAGTTCGGATCTGGGCAACATCAGCAGCTATGTGGCCACCCAGCCGCTGGCCGCGCCGATCGCGACCCTGCTGGCGGGGGCCGCCTGCGCCTTCGCGGTGTTTGTCGAGATGGGCAAGCTGCCCTTTGACTGCGCCGAAGCCGAGCAGGAATTGCAAGAGGGGCCGCTCACCGAGTACTCGGGTGCGGGCCTCGCCCTGCTCAAACTCAGCATGGGCCTCAAGCAGCTGGTGGTGGTGCAGCTCTTTTTGGTGATCTTCCTCCCCTTCGGCAAGGCGGCGAACTGGAGCCTGCCCGCACTGGCACTGGCAACCCTGATCCTGCTCTGCAAGCTGCTGGTGGCCTTTGGACTTGCGGGCATTATCGAGAACTCCATGGCCCGCACCCAGTTCGTGCGCACCCACAAGCTCACCCGCTATGGCTTGGGGCTGGCCCTGCTGGCGCTGCTCGCCTATCTGGTCGGGGTATAACTCATGCCCGCCATCACAGCTGCTTTTTTCGATTTCATCATTTGCGAATTTAAAGTGAGAACTGCATGACCATCGCCATTTCGGATCGCATCGGTTGCGACTATATCCAGCAACTGCGACAGCAACTGCCCCACGCCATTATCGACGAGCAGTGGCAGACCGCCGATCAGGCCACCCTGACCGTCAAGCCCACCGATCTGGTGGCCCTCACCAGCCTGATCTTCCACAAGCAGGGCGGCTGGCTCTCGGTTTCGTTTGCCAATGACGAACGCAGCCTCAACGGCCACTTCGCCGTTTACCACGTTTTCTCCATGGAGGGCGACACCAAGAGCTGGATCACCGTCAAGGTGCTGGTCAACGCCATCGAGCAGGAGTACCCCTCCATCACCCCGACCATTCCGGCTGCGGTGTGGGGCGAGCGGGAGATCCGCGACATGTACGGCCTGCGCGCCGTCGGCCTGCCGGACGAACGCCGTCTGGTGCTGCCGGATGACTGGCCGGAAGATATCCACCCCCTGCGCAAAGACGCCATGGATTATCGCCAGCGCCCGATGCCCACCACCGACACCGAGACCTACCCCTTCGTCAATGAACTGGGCAGTGAGGCCAACCGTATCGTGCCGGTCGGCCCGCTGCACATCACCTCGGACGAGCCAGGTCACTTTCGTCTGTTTGTCGATGGGGAAGACATCATCGACGCCGACTACCGCCTCTTCTATGTCCATCGCGGCATGGAGAAACTGGCGGAAACCCGCATGGGCTACAACGAAGTGGCCTTCCTGACCGACCGGGTCTGCGGCATCTGCGGCTTTACCCACAGCGTCGCCTACACCACCTCGGTGGAGAACGCCATGGGCATTAAGGTGCCCGAGCGGGCCAAGATGATCCGCGCCGTGCTGCTGGAAGTAGAGCGCCTGCACAGCCACATCCTCAACATCGGTCTGTCGAGCCACTTCACCGGTTTCGACACCGGCTTTATGCAGTTCTTCCGGGTGCGGGAAAAGTCCATGACTCTGGCCGAGCTGCTCACCGGCGCCCGCAAGACCTACGGCCTCAACCTGATTGGCGGGGTGCGCCGCGACATCTTCAAGGAAGATCGCATCAAGGGTGCCCAGCTGGTGCGCGAGCTCCGTGATGAGCTCAAACCGCTGGTGGCCATGCTGCTCGACACCGCCAACATCACCTCCCGTCTGGTGGGGATTGGCCGCCTCGACCCACAAGTGGCCCGCGATTTCAGCTGCGTCGGCCCCATGGTGCGGGCCAGCGGCTTCAAGCGTGACGTGCGTCGGGTGCACGACTTTGCCGCCTATCGCGAATTGCCGATGGAGATCCAGACCCTGGCCGGTTGCGACGTGCAATCCCGGGTGCTGGTGCGCATCCACGAGCTCTACGACTCCCTCGACATGATTGAGTTTGGCCTTGAGCACCTGCCGGAAGGGCCGCTGCTGACCGAAGGGTTCACCTATCAGCCGGGCAAGTTTGCGCTGGGCTTTACCGAAGCGCCCCGTGGCGAGAACGTCCACTGGAGCATGACCGGCGACAACCAGAAGCTGTTCCGCTGGCGCTGCCGCGCCGCCACCTACGCCAACTGGCCTGCGCTGCGCTACATGCTGCGCGGCAATACCGTCGCCGATGCGCCGCTGATCATCGGCAGTCTGGATCCCTGCTACTCCTGTACCGATCGGGTCACCCTGGTTGACCCCAAGAAGGGCAAGTCCACCGTGGTCTCCTACAAGGAGATCGAGCGCTACGGTATCGACCGCAAAAACTCTCCGCTCAAGTAAGGGGTCATCATGATCAAGCTGTTCAAGACCATCCTCAAGGCTGGCACACCGACCGCCAAGTACCCCTTCGCCCCTTACGAGGTGAACCGGGATTTTCGCGGCAAACCGAAATATCAGGCGGATCAGTGCATCGCCTGCGCCGCCTGCACCAAGGCCTGCCCGGCCAACGCGCTGGTGATGGAAGTGGACATGGAGACCGGCGAGCGGCGCTGGGAGATCTCCATGGCGCGCTGCATCTTCTGCGGCCGCTGCGAAGAGGTCTGCCCGACCCGTGCCATCGCTCTCTCCCCCGAGTTCGAACTGGCGGTGACCAACAAGGCCGATCTCTATGAGGAGGCCCGCTTCGCGCTGGCCCCCTGCACCCTGTGCGGCACCTACTTTGCCCCCAGCAAACTGGTGGCGCTGGTGGAGGACACCCTCAAGCAGGCGGGCACGCCGCTGGCGACCCCTGAGCGCCTGCACCACTGCCCCGACTGCAAACGAAAACAGAGCATGCTGAGCCAGCCTGACTCGGCCCTGGCCACACCGATTGCCGCACCGATTACCACACCGATTACCACACAACAGGAGTGGATGTGATGAGCAAGATCAAAGGCATAGAACCGGTTGTCGGCCATGCCCATACCCGCGCCGTGCCGCTGGCACAGGACCCCGAGATCACCAAACTCAAGAAGACCCTGCTCAAAGACATTCGCCGCTCGGCCTATGTCTATCGGGTCGATTGCGGCGGCTGCAACGCCTGCGAGATCGAGATCTTCGCCACCATCACCCCGCTGTTCGATGCCGAGCGCTTCGGCATCAAGGTGGTCGCCTCCCCCCGTCACGCCGACATCCTGCTCTTTACCGGCGCGGTGACCCGGGCGATGCGGGTACCGGCCCTGCGCGCCTATGAAGCGGCGCCCGATCCCAAGATCTGCATCGCCTACGGCGCCTGCGGCTGTGACGGCGGCATCTTCCACGACCTCTACTGCGTCTGGGGCGGCACCGACAAAATCGTGCCGGTGGATGTCTATATTCCGGGCTGCCCACCCACTCCCGCCGCCACCATCTATGGCTTTGCGGTGGCGCTCGGTCTGCTTGAGCAGAAACTGACCGCCACCAGCCACGAAGTGCAACCAGGGGTGCGGGTCGAGCTGCGCCACACCGGCATCCCCAATGAAATTCGGATGATGATCGAGCGCGAAGCGCGCCGCATGGCCGGTTACCGTCAGGGACAGATCATCGCCGACGAGTTTATGGCACTGCTCGAAGGGGCGACCCAGCAGGATGTGGATCTTCGCATCCAGAGCTACCTCAATCAGCACGACGACCCGCGCCTGTCGGAGATCGTCAACAACCTGGCCAACGCCTGCCTCAACCGGGTAGCAGGCAAGGGAGAGGCAGTGCATGGCTGATCAGGTTTTCTTCTACCGCCTCTCGCGCAAGTTTGTGGATGAGCAGTTCGATGTGCCGGAAGAGGCGAAAGAGGTGATGTACTACAGCCTCGCCATTGGCCACCACCTCGGCATTGTCGACTGCCTCAGTGCCGATCTGGTCTGCCCGCTAACGGGTTATCGCGACTGGGTGGCCAAGCTGCCAACCGGCAGCGAGGCGCGCCGCAAGATGGAGGGGTTTCTCACCTTTGGCGAGATCACCATCTATCGCGAGCACTGCCACATGCTGGCCTGTGCCTTCGACCGGCTGCGCAAAGCCGACAATCTGCTCGATGAGCAAGAGCTGGGCTGGACCGACACCTTTATGGATCAGCTCACCGCCCTCTATAACGACCCCCATATGTACCTGATGGTAAGGAGCCGCTGATGGGCTGCAATCTCGTGTTGACCGTGGGCAATGCCATGATGGGGGACGACGGTGCCGGCCCTTATCTGGCGGACAAGCTGCAAGCCGCCCCCCTGCCCGGCTGGATCCATATTGACGGCGGCATCGCGCCGGAAAATGCGGTCTACAAGGTGCGGGAGCTGCAACCGGAGCGGGTGGTGCTGGTGGATGCCGCCGAGATCGGCGAGAAGGCGGGCACCCTGCAGGTGATCCCCCCCGAGACCATCGCCGAGATGTTTATCTTCTCGACCCACAATATGCCGCTCAATTTCCTGATCGACGAGCTCAAAACCTTTGTCCCCGAGGTGATTTTTGTCGGGGTACAACCGGCCATTGTCGCCTTCTCCTTCCCGATGACCGAGATGGTGAGCGAGGCGATGGATTATCTTTATCAGCATCTTGATGCCGCCAAAGATACCAGCTTGTTAATAGAACGACTGGACCAGTGGAATATTACCAACGCCGAGCGATAACTATTTATCGAGTTGTTAACGACCGTTATTGACCAAGGGTTCCGGTAATGTGATCACGGCCCGATGTTAAATTAAAAACATCGGGCTAATTGTGTTGAACTTGATATAAAACAAGGTTCTTTGGATTTTTCAAAAAATCACTAACTCTCGCTTTTTTATCACAAAAAAAGCGTTGCCAGTCACAGAAATTTGCCACAAAATGGCGGCCATTACGGAAGTTGATGGGGTCTGGTGGCCTCCTCGGTCTTCAAAACCGATGTGAGCCGAGAAGGCTTTGGCAGGTTCGATTCCTGCCTCTTCCGCCAATTTTATATATTGGACAAATACTCTCTCGCTGATTTTATTGGCCTGAATGCTATTTTTAATCGCTTGTTCAATATGTTTGAAAGAATACCTTAGTAAAAGGTGCTTGCCGCTTGCCCATATAATCCGAACACAGGTTATCACGCTGGCCAAAAATGAATGTATCAGCATAAATGACGCATTAATTTATTCGCGCTAACTTATGCACCATGTTTGCAGCAATCCGCAAACCGCCAGCAGTGCCATAACCCGTCAGCTCGGCCTCTCTATCGGCAAACCGGTGCGCATATCAAACCCACGCACTGCCCTGGTAATCCCATGCCGAACCCGTCTCACGCGCCAGCCATAGCCCTCTGCCAGCCCGCATCACGCCCGACTGCCGACGATTCACTGCCAGATTCACGGTCACAACACAGCCAGCAACAAACGCGCCGTTTGCCGCAAGTGGAACAGCTGCTGCAGCAACCTTTTCTCGCCTGTTTTATCGAGGCACTGAGCCGCCCGCTGGTAACCCAGGCGGTGCGCGATACCCTGAGCGACCTGCGTCAAAGCGAGGCATTTCGCCAGCATGGGATCTCCCCCGAGCAGATCGAGGCACTGATTGCCAAGCGCTGCCAGCAGCAGTTGCGCCAGCGTCAGACCCGGGTGATCAACGCCACCGGCACCCTGGTGCACACCAATCTGGGGCGCTCGCCGCTCAGTCACGAGCTGTGGGACGAGGTGCGCGACCTCAACACCGGCTACAACAATCTGGAACTGGATCTCGCCACCGGCAAGCGCGGCGGGCGCAAGGGGCTGATCGCTCCCCTGCTCCGTTGCCTCACCCAGGCCGAGGATTCGCTGGTGGTCAACAACAACGCCGCCTCCCTCTATTTGCTGCTGCAGGAGATAGCCAAGGGGCGCGAGGTGATCGTCTCGCGCGGCGAGCAGATCCAGATTGGCGGCGGCTTTCGCATTCCCGACATTCTGGCGCTCTCCGGCGCCAAGCTGGTGGAGGTGGGCACCACCAATATCACTACCGCCAAAGATTACCTCGATGCCATCACCGATCAGACCGCGCTAGTGCTGATGGTGCACAAATCCAATTTCGCCATTCGCGGCTTTACCGAATCCCCCGATATCGGCGAGGTGGCCCGCGCCCTGCCGGAACACGTGGTGCTGGCGGTGGATCAGGGCTCGGGCTTGACCACCGAGGAGTTTGCGCCGGACGAAACCTCGGTGCGCCAGTACATCAAGGCGGGGGCGGATCTGGTCTGCTACTCCGGCGACAAGCTGCTGGGGGGCCCGCAATCGGGCATCATCAGCGGCCGCAGCGACCTTATCAAGCGGCTGGAAAAACACCCCATGATGCGCACCTTCCGCCCGAGCCGCATCGTCTACTCCCTGCTGGAACGCCTGCTCATTCACAAGCTCAACAAATCCCCCATCGGCGAAGGCATTGCCCAGCGCACTTTAAGCAACCCGGCCGCCATGCAGGCACGGGCAGATCAGCTGATGGCTGCCCTGCCCGGCTGCTTTGTGCCGGTCCCCGCCCAACTGGTGGTGGGCGGCGGCACCCTGCCGGACGAGTTTTATCCGGCACCGGCGCTCGAATTCACCGACCCGCGCCCCGCCCAGCAGCTGCTCGATGCCCTGCGCGAACTCCCCGTGCCAGTGATTGCCACCGTGCGCCAGCAGAAGGTGCTGCTCAATATGGCAACCCTGCTGCCGACCGAGATGGAGCTGTTGATCGCCCAGCTTAACGCGCTGCTGTTGCCCGCCCCGTTCAATGCAACAGAGGAGCGCTGATCCCATGACCCCCTATCGCGCCGTTATCGGCCTTGCCGGCCACGTGGATCACGGCAAGACCCTGCTGATCAAAGCCCTCACCGGCATCACCACCGCCCGCGCCCACGAGCAGGCCATCGGCATGACCCAGGATCTCGGCTTTGCCCACTTCGACGACGGTCAGGGCAACACCATCGGCGTCATCGATGTGCCCGGCCACGAGCGCTATATCCGCAACATGGTGGCGGGGCTCTGGAGTCTGGATCTGGTGCTGCTGGTGATCGCCGCCGACGAAGGGTGGATGCCGATGACCGGCGATCACCTGCGCCTGCTCAAGGCGATGGGGGTGCCGCGCCTGCTGGTCTGCATCAACAAGTGCGATCTGGTCTCCCCTGACGAGCTTTTACTGTTGGAAGAGAGCCTGCTGGAGCGGGTGATGGACGAGAGCGGCATGGTGCCCGATATCGTCAGCGTCAGCGCCAAGACCGGCGCCAATATGGCCGCCCTGCACGCCGCCATCGTGCGCCAGCTTGCCGATCTGCCAGCTTCACAAGCGGCTCGCGAGCAGGGCGCTCCGCGTCGCTCTCGTGAAGAGGCGCCACCGCGACTGTATGTTGACCGGGTCTTTACCGCCAACGGCACCGGTACCGTGCTCACCGGCACCTTGCAGCAGGGCAGCCTCAAGGTGGGGGACAAGCTGCGCCTCTACCCCGCCGATCGGGAGGTGCAGGTGCGCTCCCTGCAGGCCTATCACCAGAGCGTCGATGAGATTAGCGCCGTCTGTCGGGTAGCGGTGGGCCTGAAAAAAGTGCCCCACAAGGAGGTGGCTCGCGGCCACTGCCTCACCAGCGCCGCAGGCCAGTGCGAGGCGGCGACCCACCTTATCGTGCGGCTCAACGGCGAGAGCCTGAGCACCAAGGCGCTACGCACACAAGAAGTGGAAGTGGCCCTCGGCAGTTGGCATGGCCGGGCACTCTTTGTACCAATAAAAGAGACCCGGCTGGCACGACTGATCTTTACCAGCCCCATCCCCTGCTTCTTTGGCCAGCCGCTCGCCATCATTCGCCACGGCAGCAGCGAACTGCTGCACGGCGCCCGCATCGTCTGGTGCGGCGATATCCACCCCGCCAGACGCAAAACGCTGCACGCCCTGCTGGGCGAGCTGCCTGATGAGCTGGAACACTACAACCCCGCCACCCTGCAGTTGGGGCTCAATGGCTATGTACTGGCCAGCCGCTTTGACCAGCGCCCCGAGCAGGTCACCCCTCTCGGTGACTGGCTGCTGGATAACAACTGGCTGGCCCAGAGCCGCGACCAACTGTTCGCTACGCTGGCCAGCGAACCGCTCAGTGCCGCCGAGCTTGCGACCCGCTTTGGTATCGCCTTGCCGGTCACTCAGGCCCTGATCCAGCAGCTCAAAGGTGAGCAGCTTGTTCGCCTGCACCATGACAAGTGGCAGCCGGGCAGCGGCGAGTCGGAAGATGATTTGGGGCAAGAGGCGCTGCTGGTGCTCAAAGTAGTGCGAGATCAAGGCAAGGAGGGTTACGAGCCCGGTAAACTGGGCCCCGGCGGCGTGGAGCTGGATCCCTTTATCACCCGCAAGCTGCCCGCGGCCCTGCAGCAGGGCTTGCAACAAAAAGGCGCGTTGCAAAAGCAGCTGCGCAATCTGGCGCGACTCAAGTATCTGGTGCAGCTCGATGGCCCCATCTACTACGACGCCGTGCTTTACAACCAGATGGTCGCCGCCGTGCTGGCGGGCCAGCAGGTGGGAGATCTGATCGACATGGCATCCTTAAAGGAGATCACCGGCTTGTCGCGTAAATACGCCATTCCGTTCTGCCTGCGCATGGAGATGGATGGCTGGGTACGGCGCGAGGAGAACGAGCGCCGGGTGCTGCGTTTGCCAGAAAGGCAAGATGCCCTACAGGCGGAGCTGGCATGACGGCCAACCGGCTGCGCCGCGAATTTCATATCGACGGTATCGTGCAGGGGGTCGGCTTTCGCCCCTTCGTCTATGGGTTGGCGCTGCGCCACGGCCTTACCGGCTATGTCTTAAACGATGCCAACGGCGTCACCATAGGTGCCGAGGGCTCCCCCGAGCAGCTGACCACCTTTGCCAGCGAACTGCGGGAATTGGCGCCGCCGCTCAGCCGTATCGATCACTTCAGCGAGCGGGAACTGCCCCAAGATCCAGATCTCGACTACGACGGCGCCTTTCATATCAAGGCAAGCCAGCAGCAGAGCGCCGCCACGGTCGCCATTTCGCCGGATCAGGGGATGTGCGAAGGGTGCGCCACGGACGTGGCCAACCCCAAAGATCGCCACCACAACTACCCCTTTACCAACTGCACCCACTGCGGCCCGCGCTACACCATCATCCGCCGCCTCCCCTACGACCGGCCCCACACCGCCATGGCCGACTTTGCCATGTGCCCGCGCTGCGCTGCGGCTTATGAAAACCCGCTGGATCGGCGCTATCACGCCCAGCCGGTGAGCTGCCCCGAGTGCGGGCCCCATCTCAGCTGGCGCTCCGGCTGTGGCGATGCCCTAGCCGAGCGCGAGGGTGCCCTGCAAGCAGCTGCTCGCGCCCTGCAAGCGGGCGCCCTGATTGCAGTCAAGGGGATGGGGGGTTATCACCTGATATGTGATGCCCGTAATGAACAGAGTGTTGCCAGATTGCGAACGCTCAAGCGGCGCGAGCGCAAGCCGCTGGCGGTAATGATGGGCTCCGTTGCCGAGGCCAAATTGCATGTGAGCGGCTGCGAGGCGGAGTGGAAACTGCTCGCCTCTCAGGCCAGACCCATCACCTTGCTGCGCAAGCGCAAAAAGGATGATCGGCTATCAGAATCCCTACTGACAACCGCGCCGCTGGCCGAGGGGATCGCCCCCGGCATCCCCTACCTTGGGATAATGCTCCCCTATACCCCGCTGCACCAGCTGCTGCTGGACGCCTGCGCCATGCCGCTGGTGGCCACCAGTGCCAATGGTCGCGGCAGCCCGATCCTCATCGAGTGCGGGGCGGTGGTCAGGGAGCTCGGGGGCGAGATTGACGGCATTCTGGATCACAACCGCCCCATCCTGCATCCCTGCGACGACAGTCTGGTGCAGTGGGCAGGCGGACGGCGCCAAACTTTACGTCTCGCCCGGGGCTATGCCCCCTGCACCCCCAGCCTGAAAGCGGCGGTCAAGGTGCCGCTGCTGGCGGTCGGGGCGCAGCAGAAAAACCAGCTGGCGCTGGCCTTCGGCCGCCAGCGTATCTACAGCCCCTATATCGGCGATCTGCACAGCCTGCCGATGCAGGGTCACTTCGAGCAGACCCTGGCTACCTTTAGCGATCTCTACGATCTCAAACCCGAGCTGCTGGTCTCGGACTGCCACTCGGGCTACCTCAGTCACCAGTGGGCCAAGGGCTATTGCCACGAGCAGGGTGCGACCCACCTTGAGGTGCAGCACCATCACGCCCACCTGCTAGGAGTGATGGCCGAGCACGACATCACAGGCCCTGTGTTGGGTTTTGCCTTCGATGGCACCGGCCTTGGCGATGACGGCACCCTCTGGGGTGGCGAGCTGCTGATCGCAGACGTTCAGGGCTTTATGCGGGTTGCCCACCTCAAGCCCTTCAAACTGATCGGCGGCGAGTCGGCCATTCGCGAGCCGGTACGCCAGCTGTTGGGGCTGCTGTTCGAGTCGTATAGCGTGGAGCAGATCCGCGCCCTCGATATTCCGGCGATCAAGCAACTGCCAGCAGAGCGGATCAACAACCTGCACCAGCTCTGGCAGCTGGGTCGCAACGCCCCCTACACCAGCTCCATCGGTCGCCTGTTCGATGCCGTCGCGGCGCTGCTGGGGGTGATCGATACCCCCGATTACGAGGGCGAAGCGGGACTCTTGCTGGAGGCAGCTGCCTTGCAGCTTACCCCCGATGAATTGCCCTTCCCCCTCGCCTTTGGCCTAAGCCAATCAACAGAGGGGCCACTGCAGATCGAGTGGGCAGAGCTCATCAATACCCTTATCAACGAGCAGAGAAAAGGCACCGCCACCGCCCGCCTGGCGGCCGGTTTTATCTGCGCGCTCAGCGCTCTGGTCGTTGCTCTGGCCGAGCGCTTCCCCGGTTATCCGGTGGCGCTAGGGGGCGGCGTGTTTCAAAACCAGGTGCTGATGGATCTGCTGGTGCCCGCTCTCGAAGCGGCTGGCCGGCAGGTATTGACCAGCGAAACCCTGCCGCTCAATGACGGTGGCATCGCCGCCGGTCAGCTCTGGTTTGCCATCCACCATCTTGCCACGCATCAGCCTGTCACAACCGGTTGTGCCACCTTGTCGGAGTCCTGAAATCCATGTGTCTATCCATCCCCTCTCAGGTGGTGCAGCTGCACCCCGAAGATAACTGCGTCACCGTCGATACCCTGGGGGTGCAGCGGCGCGTCAGCTGCATGCTGCTCGAAGAGCCCCTCAACCTTGGCGACTATGTGCTGCTCCATATCGGCTTTGTGATGAGCAAGATTGATGAAGAGGAGGCGCAGGCCAGCCTCGAGAGCTTCCGCCAGATGGTGGCCCTGATGCCCGATCAGGATATCTTGCCATGCTGACACTCAATGATCTCTTTCAGGGCTTTCGTCAGCCCGACGTCATCCGCGCCCTCGCCGCACAAATTACCGAACTGGCCAAAGATCTGCCCGAACCGCTGCGGGTGATGGAGGTGTGCGGCGGCCATACCCACACCATCATGAAGTACGGCCTGCACCAGCTGCTGCCGGCCAGCATCGAGTTCGTTCACGGCCCCGGCTGCCCGGTCTGCATCATGCCCAAAGAGCGGATCGATCAGGCCATCGAGCTGGCCCGCCAACCCAACGTCATTCTGGTCACCCTGGGGGATATGATCCGGGTGCCGGGCTCCAAGGGCACGCTGGCCCAACAGCGCGCCAAGGGGAGCGATATCCGCCCGGTCTATGACCCCCTCGATGCCCTGCGCATCGCCCGCGAGAACCCGGACAAAACCGTGGTCTTCTTTGCCATTGGTTTCGAGACTTCCACCCCGATGACCGCTGCCTTGTTGGCAGCAGCTGAAGAGCAAGGGGTCGATAACCTCTTGTTTCATATCAACCATGTGCTGGTGCCGCCCGCCATTCACGCGGTAATGGCCGACGGGGTCGCCAAGGTGAACGCCTTTATCGGCCCCTCCCACGTCAGCGTGATCACAGGCGCCGATATCTACCTGCCCATCGTCGATCGCTATCAGGTGCCGGTGGTGGTGAGCGGCTTCGAGCCGGTGGATGTGATGGAGGCACTATTGATGATGGTGCGCCAGAAGGTGGAAGGTCGCTACGCGCTGGAGGTACAGTACACCCGCGCCGTCACTGCCAGCGGCAATAAAGCCGCCCAGCGGCTGGTCGAGCGCTTTTTCGAGACCCGCGAGCACTTTCGCTGGCGAGGTCTGGGGGATATCAACGCCTCCGCCCTGCGCCTGCGCGATGCCTTCGCCAAGCGCGATGCGGAGCGTCACTTCCAGCTTGATCAAACCCCCATCGATGACCACAAGGCGTGCCAGTGCGCCGATATCCTGCGCGGGCTGGCCAAGCCCAACCAGTGCAAAGTCTTTGGCCGGGGCTGCACCCCGACCCAGCCCATGGGCAGCTGCATGGTCAGCTCCGAAGGGGCCTGCAATGCCTACTACCGATATATGGGGATCCAATGAGAGAAATTCAGTTAAGCCACGGCGGCGGCGGTGTGGAAATGAATCAGCTGATCAACCAGCTCTTCTTTCGCCACTTTGGCAACGAGATCCTGCTGCGCGGTGAAGATGCCGCCCTGCTGCCGGTAAGCGGGCCCGTCGCCTTCACCACAGACAGCTTTACCGTCTCGCCGCTGTTCTTCGAGGGGGGCGATATCGGCAAACTGGCCATCGCTGGCACGGTCAATGATCTCGCCATGATGGGGGCCAAGCCCGAGTATTTGAGCTGCAGTTTTATCATCGAAGAGGGGTTCTCCTACGCCGATCTCACTCGCATCGTCGAGTCAATGGCGGCAGAGCTGGCCAAGAGCGGCGCCCGCATCGTCTGCGGCGACACCAAGGTGGTGCCCAAGGGGGCGGCCGACAAGATCTTTATCAACACCAGCGGAGTCGGCACCTTTCCTCTGCCTGAGCAGAGCCGGGGTATCTCGGTACGCAACCTCAAAGCCGGTGACGCCATTCTGGTGTCGCGGGATATCGGCAGCCACGGCGCCTGCATCCTGATGGCCCGCGACGCCCTGCAGCTAGGATCTGATCTGAAAAGCGACTGCACCACCCTCTGGCCGCAGGTAGAAGCGCTGTTGAAGGCGGGTATTACCCCCCATGCCCTGCGCGATGCCACCCGCGGCGGCCTCGCCGCCGTGCTGAATGAGTGGAGTAGCGCCTCCCAGGTGGCCATCGAGCTGGAGGAGTCCGCCATTCCGGTCTGCGATCCGGTGCGCGGCCTGTGCGAGCTCTACGGTTTCGAGCCCCATGATCTCGCCAACGAGGGGACCATGGTGCTGGCCCTGCCTGCCGAGCAGGCGCAGGACGCGCTGGGCATCTTGCGGCAATTCAACCCCGCAGCCAGCCAGATCGGCGTGGTGCAGGCGAGCGAGCGCCACAAGGTGATCCTCAATAACCCCTGGGGCAGCCGCCGTTATCTGGAGCTGCCGCAGGGGGAACTGCTGCCGCGGATCTGTTGATCGGCCATGCCGTTCACCCATATGCCGTTTTCCCAATTAGGGGGAGGAGTCACTCCTCCTCCCCCTATCGGTTAAGGAGCCACCATGCACGAAATGTCTCTGGCCATGGCCGCCATCGATCTGGCGGCCGAACAGGCCACCCAGCGGGGCTTTAACAAGGTGACCGCCCTCTGGCTCGAGGTCGGCAGCTTCTCCTGCGTTGACCCGGACACCATTGCATTCTGTTTCGAGGCCGCCGCCAAGGGCACCGTCGTCGAGGGGGCCCAACTTCACTTTCAGCACCAGGCGGCCGAGGCCTGGTGTTACGACTGCAACAAGACGGTCACCCTCACCGAGCGCGGGCAAGCCTGTCCCGGGTGTGGCGGATACAAATTACGAGTCGCGCAGGGCGATAGCCTGCGCATCACCGACATCGAGGTAAGTTGATATGTGTAGCGTATGCGGATGCGGCCAGGCGCGGATCGCCGGCCATGAAGATGATCACGACCATGCCCACCCCCACGATCATGAGCACCACCATGAACATGGCCATCAGCACGATCATCATCATGACCACGAGCAGAGCGCCCCGCGCACCCTGATCATCCACCACCACTATCACCATCAGGGTGATGTCCATCATCACTACCACGGCGTACGAGCACCCGCGGTGGCAGAGGGTCATGATCACCCTCACGAGCACCACCATGATCACCCCCACGACCATCAGCATGATCATGCCCACCCGCATCATCATGACCATGACCATGACCATAAGCAGGGTGATCTGCACTACGGCAAAGGGGAAGCGGGATTGTCGGTCCCCGGCATGGGGCAGCGTCAGCTGATCGCCATCGAGATGGATGTGCTGGCCAAGAACAACGCGCTGGCGGCCCACAACCGCGAGCACTTCGACGAGGCTGCCCAGCTGGTGCTGAATCTGGTGTCGAGCCCGGGTTCCGGCAAGACCACCTTGCTGTGCGAAACCCTGCGCCAGCTGGCCGACAAGCGCCCCTGCGCGGTGATCGAAGGGGATCAGCAGACCAGCGCCGATGCGGACCGTATCCGCGCCACCGGCGTGCCTGCCGTGCAGATCAATACCGGCAAGGGCTGCCATCTGGATGCCAAAATGGTCCACGACGCCTGCCACCAGCTGCCCGCCAACGAAGGGGGCATCCTCTTTATCGAGAACGTGGGCAATCTGGTCTGCCCCGCCAGCTTCGATCTCGGCGAGAAGTACAAGGTGGCGATCCTCTCGGTCACCGAAGGCGAGGAGAAGCCCCTCAAATACCCGGACATGTTTGCCGCCGCCCAGCTGATGGTGATCAACAAGATCGATCTGCTGCCCTACGTCAGCTTTGACGTGGCACGCTGCATCGAGAACGCCAAACGGGTCAACCCATATATCCAGGTGATCCAGGTCAGCGCCACCACCGGCGAAGGAATGGATGCCTGGCTCAACTGGCTGGCCACTGCCTGAGCCGGTGTGATGCCACTGCATCCATGACAGTTGCAGCCACATCTTGCTAGCAAGTGAGTGAACGAGCCATCAAGCCAGTGCCAGTCAGTTAAACCTGACTGGCACTGTTTTTATTCCCTTGATTCATTTTTCCTTGCTGCAGTCCAGCCCTCACCGGGAAGGGATAAGCCTCTGACATAACCCCCGGCTGATTTCACACCCACGCTCTGTAAGGGCTGCACCTCTGTGTCTGTGCTCAACAGTCACTCCTCAACACTGGTTACTCCGTCGTTCCTGTCCAATACTCAACTGTATCAGCTGGTTCGAGGGGTGCGTTGTGTACAGACTCTTGTTGTTATGGTGTTTGTGTTGCCAGGCTACGGCACAGGAGTCATTGGTCGTGGGCTGGGTCAACTGGCAGCCCTTCAGCTATCGCAATGAACAGCAGCAGATCCGCGGACTGGACATCGACCTGCTCAACGCCATCTTCCAGCGGGCCAACTATCAGGCCACATTCACGGAAATGCCCTGGGCTCGGGTGCTACACGAGCTGAAATTCGGCACGGTTCAACTGGCGATGTCCGCCAATATCACCACCGAGCGGCAGCAATATGCCCGCTTCAGCCACCCCTATCGGGAAGAGGAGACGGCCATCGTCATCCGTCGGCAAGATGCCGAACGCTGGCGCGGGATCACTACCCTGGATCAACTGATCAACACCCCGGACTTTCATATCGGGGTGCTCAAGGGCTTTGATTACGGCAATACCTTCCGCCAGTTGATGGCTCGGCCCGAGCTGCAGTCCCGCCTGCAAATGCGCCTGCGACTGGAGCAGCTGCTGAAGATGTTGCAAGGGGGGCGGATCCAGGGATTTATTCTCGATCCCCACGGGCTGCAGGAGTGGACTAATAAAGATGAGTTGCGGGATGAGCTGCATATTCTGCTGCGTATCGAGCTAACACCGGTTCACCTGATGCTGAGCAAAAAAAGCACCACAGAGGCGCAACTGCAACGGATCAATCTGGCTATCGAACAGTTGAAACAGAGCCCCGACTATCAGCAGATCCTCGATCGCTACCAGTTCGGATCCCTACATCCATAAGAAAAGGCTCTGTCCCAATTATGTGTTGAAAGGCTAAGCTTGAAGTAGGCCATCACCTTGAGGTCTACCATCATGGATACCCCCGCCTTTCAACACCTGTTGTCTCTCTTTCCACAGCTTACCCTACGCCAACGCCGTGTTGCTCAGCAGGAGCTCTCTGCTCCACACGCCATTACCTCTCTGAACTCCCAGTTACCTGCATGCAGTGGTTGCCCACATTGTCAGGCCGATGCCAATCAGTTGGCTCCCTGGGGATGGAGTCGGGGACTACGTCGCTACCGTTGCAAACTGTGTCTGCGCACCAGCACCGTGCTGACCAAGACCCCCTTGGCCAGATTACGTAAAGCCCAATGCTGGGAAGACTACGCGCAAGCCCTCATTGAAGGTCTGACTGTCCGCCGGGTCGCTCTGCGTTGCGGTGTCAGCAAAAACACGGCCTTCCTCTGGCGCCACCGCTTCTTGCGTGCGATGGCCGCCCATCAAGCCACACGAGAAGAGGGTATCGTTGAGGTCGATGAGACCTTCTTCCTCGAGTCGTTCAAAGGGCAACGGGGACTGCCGCGTCCGGCACGGCATCGCGGTGGTAAAGGGCGAACCCGGGGAACCGGGCCGGATTACATCCCGGTGATGGTGGTACAGGACCGTGCTGGCCATCATGCAGATTTTCAGTTGGAAAAGATGAATGCCGAAACAGTTATCGCGGTCTTGAAGCCCCTTGTTTCGCCGGATGCCGTGCTGTGTAGCGATGGCGCGGGCGTGTATGCCAGTTTCAGTAAAGTGCAGGGCGTGACTCATCAAGTAGTGCGCAATCGTCAGGGTGAGCGAGTGGCCGGCGCGTATCACATTCAGCATGTGAACGGCTATCACCGTCGGCTGAAAGAGTGGATGGTGCGCTTTCATGGCGTCGCAACTCATTATCTGAGGAATTATCTGGGTTGGCGCAGGATGCTGGAGCGTTACGGGAAGGGAGTGAATATCAAAGCGTGTTTGCATGAGGCGCTGGGGCACCCCATGCAACACGTAATTGGGACATAGCCTAAGAAAACGCTCATAAGTAAGGGGAGCTGATGCTCCCCTTACTGTCTCAAGCAAACCCTACCCTGTCTCAAACAACCCTCGTTACGACTTGCCAAGACGATTTGGCCACCGTGACATGATGGGTTACCTGTGCCTGTTAGCGCCCCAGCACAATGTCGGCAAGATGGGCGAAGTGGTGGATCTCGTGGGTCGCCTCGCACTCGCCAGCTTGCCGCTCGGGGTTGTACCAGCAGGTCGCTAGCCCCTGCGCCGCCGCACCGGCGATATCGGTTTTCGGGTTGTCACCCACCATCAGCACACGAGCCGGATCAGACTGCCCCATCAGGGAGAGGGTGTGCTGGAAAATAGCCGGATCTGGCTTGGTCACCCGGATCTCGTCCGAGATCACCAGCGGCTCAAACCATTCGCTCCAGCCCAGTTTGCCGAGTCTCCCCCGCTGAGGGACGCTGAAACCATTGGTGATGATCCCCATCCGCACCTTGCTGCGCAGCTGTTGCAGGGTCTCGATAACCCCCTCAAGGGGCATGCTCAAGGCAATAATTTGCTCCAGAAAGGTGTTGTTCATCGCCATGGGGTCGGCTGCGACCTGTTTGGCAAACAGGGCGAAACGGGTCTGCTGCAATGCAGTGGCATCTATCTCCCCATCGTTGTATTGCAGCCAGAGCCCGTGGTTGAGTGCATGGTATTGCGCCATGCTGGCGTCATCGGCTTGCACACCGTAATGCTGAAGGGTACGTGTCAGCGCGGCGGCGACCGGGAAATCGAGCAGGGTTTCATCCAAATCGAACAGCACCCAGTCATAGCTTGGTTGTTTCACAGCAGTCCTTGTTATCAGTCAGATAGATCGGAGATATGGTGCCCGACTCTACCGAGCGGGCCGGCCAGCAGATCCAGCGTGAGGCGCACGCCAAAACCGGTCACTTCACTGGAGACCACCCCATTGCCTCCCTTGTTGCGAAAACCGCTCAGGTCAAAATGCAGCCAGGGGGTCTGTTCGGGCACGAAATGGGCGAGGAAACGGGCCGCATCGATATGATCCGGCGAACTGCCCGGCGCACACTGCAACAGATCGGCCCATTCACTCTCGATGTTGTCGTCAAAATCATCATCGAGCGGGAAGGGCCAGATCCGCTCGCCACTGCGCTGTCCCAGTTTGACCAGCGCAGGCAACCACTCGATGCGGTTGGTAAAGACGCCGCTGTAACGGCTGCCCAGTGCCCGCTTGCAGGCCCCGGTCAGGGTGGCGTAATCGAGCAGCAGATCAGGGGTATCCTGTACCGCCATGGCCAATGCGTCTGCCAACACCATCCGGCCTTCGGCATCGGTATCAACCACCTCAATGGTGGTGCCATTGATGGCGGTCACCACCTCACCGGGCCGATAAGCATGAGGACCGATATGGTTCTCGGCAATCGCCAGCCAGCAGTGCACCTCGTAGGGTAACTGGGCTCGACTGATGGCGTAGAGGGTGCCCAGCGCCACCGCACTGCCCCCCATGTCCAGATGCATACCATACATGCTGCCAGCCACCTTGAGGTTATAACCGCCAGAGTCATGGCAGATCCCCTTGCCCACCAGCGCAATGCGGCGCACTGGCTTGGACGGGTAGTAGCTGAGCTTGACCATGGCCCCCTGGTTGTCTTCCGAGCCACGGGTGACAGCCAGAAAAGCCCCCGCCCCCAACTCGGCCAGCTGGGCCTGATCATAGTGGTGACACTGCCACCCCTCATCCTGCGCCAGCTGAGTGACAAACTCGCGATAGCTTGCGGCGGTCAGCTCGGAAGCCGGTAACACCGCCAGATGGCGGGCCAAGCCATTGCCCCCCGCTTCGCTGTAGAGGCGAGCCAGATCCAGCACTACCGCCGGTGAGACCCGGATCTGCTGATAGCTCCAGCTGCTTTCGCTGCGACGCTTGCTGGTCGGCAACGGAATATTGGCGGCCAGCAAGGCTGACAATAGCAATTCGGCCAGCATCACCCGTTCAGAAGGGGAAAAACCTTCCAGATGCAGCCCGAGCCGCTCCACGTTGAGCCCTGCCAGAGGTGCTATCCAGCTTTTGACCTGTTTGTAGAGACGGTGGTCTCGCGTCACGCTGCCGGCCACAAATACCACCAGCAACAGCGTGGCGCCGTGCATCAGGGAAAAGGGTGCCTTTTGCCCGAGAGCAAGCTGGATTTTGACACCGGCAAACACCGGCAGCGTCAAGAATGCCTCTTTTTGCTCTTCGGCGATCAGCAGCAACTGCAACGGTAACCCCTGGGCAAGGGCCTCAGCTAGCGTGGCATCCTGGCTTTCAATAGCGGGAGGAAGATAGGTGAAAGGTGTGATCACAGGAGCGCGCCTCATCCATGAAGAGATACCTGATGATACCCAACAAATGGCCGATACGACCAGTTTTGGTCTTGAAAAAGCGTCAGAAATAGCAGTAATCACCACAGAGCGAAATGCTTGCGGATGATTGTTCAATAACAGGGGGAGTGGCAATACAAGGAGGGAATTATCTGAAAGTTGGTTGCGGGGGCCAGATTTGAACTGACGACCTTCGGGTTATGAGCCCGACGAGCTACCGAGCTGCTCCACCCCGCGTCCGAATTGTCACCCTCAAGCCGAGCAGTAGCTTGAGTGCGTTTGTCTGCTTTCGATTGTTTACACAATCGCATGCTGACTAAAAAGTTGGTTGCGGGGGCCAGATTTGAACTGACGACCTTCGGGTTATGAGCCCGACGAGCTACCGAGCTGCTCCACCCCGCGTCCGAATTGTCACCCTCAAGCCGAGCAGTAGCTTGAGTGCGTTTGTCTGCTTTCGATTGTTTACACAATCGCATGCTGACTAAAAAGTTGGTTGCGGGGGCCAGATTTGAACTGACGACCTTCGGGTTATGAGCCCGACGAGCTACCGAGCTGCTCCACCCCGCGTCCGAATTGTCACCCTCAAGCTGAGCAGTAGCTTGAGTGCGTTTGTCTGCTTTCGATTGTTTACACAATCGCATGCTGACTAAAACGACCTTCGGGTTATGAGCCCGACGAGCTACCGAGCTGCTCCAGTGAGCAGCGGCTTGAGTGCGTTTGTCTGCTTTCGATTGTTTACACAATCGCATGCTGACTAAAAAGTTGGTTGCGGGGGCCAGATTTGAACTGACGACCTTCGGGTTATGAGCCCGACGAGCTACCGAGTTGCGGGGGCCAGATTTGAACTGACCCCGCGTTATCCGAATACCGAGCTGCTGTCACCCTCAAGCCGAGCAGTAGCTTGAGTGCGTTTGTCTGCTTTCGATTGTTTACACAATCGCATGCTGACTAAAAAGTTGGTTGCGGGGGCCAGATTTGAACTGACGACCTTCGGGTTATGAGCCCGACGAGCTACCGAGCTGCTCCACCCCGCGTCCGAATTGTCACCCTCAAGCTGAGCAGCGGCTTGAGTGCGTTTGTCTGCATCCTGCTGTTTGCACAACAACATACTGACTAAAAAGTTGGTTGCGGGGGCCAGATTTGAACTGACGACCTTCGGGTTATGAGCCCGACGAGCTACCGAGCTGCTCCACCCCGCGTCCGAATTTTTCTCGAAGTGGCCGAGCAGTAGCCAGTTCGATTTTTCTCTTTCTCATCCCCATTAAGCGGTCTGAAAAAGTAAGAAACTCAGATGGTTGCGGGGGCCAGATTTGAACTGACGACCTTCGGGTTATGAGCCCGACGAGCTACCGGGCTGCTCCACCCCGCGTCTGAGGTGGCCAATAATAGGCGCCAGCGCACAGAATGCAAGTAATTATATCAAAATAAGTTTAATCGCCGCTTAATCGGACAGAGTGTGCGGTCATTATCAGCATCATGCTGTTTTTTCAGGCAATAGCGTCTGCGCGACGCATCCGGCACTACACTCAGTAAGGTGATCACTCCTTCATTCTGGGTAGGTAAAATATGCGCATCTCCGCCGGTCATTGCCGTCAGTTGGGGGCCACACCCGACAGCCATGGCGTCAACTTCGCGATCTGGGCCCGGTTGGCAAGCCGGGTTGAGTTACTGCTGTTCGCCAGCGAGGATGACAGTAACCCGGAGGTGATCCTGCTATCCCCCCGCCGCAATCGGACTGCCTACTATTGGCATGTCTATATTGAGGGGCTGCCGATAGGTCAGCGTTACGCCTATCGTATCCAGGGACCGTGGCGCCCCTACTGTGGCACCCGCTTTGATGCGGAGAAAGTGCTGCTTGACCCCTATGCCCGCCGCATTGAACTTGGCCCCAATTACGATCGGTGGGCCGCGGCGCGCCCTGGCAGCAATATCGGCTGCTGTGCCAAAAATCGGGTGGTCGATACCCGTGATTACGACTGGGAAGAGGATAAGTTACCCGCCCACTCACTCTCCCGCTCGGTGATCTATGAGCTGCATCTGGGGGGATTTACCAATTCACCCAGCTCGGGAGTGGACCCGGCGCTGCGCGGCACCTATCTGGGGCTTATCGAGAAGATCCCCTATCTGCAGTCGCTGGGTATCACCGCCGTTGAGCTACTCCCCATCTTCCAGTTTGACCCGCAGGACGCGCCCAAGGGACTCTCCAACTATTGGGGCTATAGCCCGATGTCCTTTTTCGCCCCACACGCACAATACGCCTGCGGCGATGATCCGCTGACCGAATTTCGCGACATGGTAAAGGCGCTGCACCGGGCCAATATCGAGGTGATCCTGGATGTGGTTTATAACCATACCGCCGAAGGAGGGGATGATGGCCCTATCTTTTCGTTTCGCGGTATCGACAACGAGGCCTACTACATTCTCGACAACAACCAGAAAGACACTAACTACTCCGGCTGCGGCAACACCTTTAACGGCGCCCACCCGGTGGTGTTGCGGATGATCATGGACAGCCTCCACTTCTGGCGTCAGGAGATGCACGTCGACGGCTTCCGTTTTGATCTGGCTGCGATCTTGTCACGGGATGAATCAGGTCAACCCCAGGCCAATGCGCCCACCTTGCGCACCATCGACACCGACCCCAATATCGCTGACATCAAACTGATTGCCGAAGCCTGGGATGCAGGGGGGCTCTATCAGGTGGGGTCCCTCGCCGGCGCCCGCTGGCGTGAGTGGAATGGGCAGTTCCGCGATGATGTGCGCTGCTTTTTGCGCGGCGATGAAAACAGTGTCACCACCTTTGTCGAGCGGCTGTGCGGCAGCCCCGACATCTACCACTATCACCACGCGGATCCCGAAAAAAGCATTAACTTCGTCACCTGCCACGACGGTTTTACCCTGTGGGACTGGAGCAGCTACAACGGCAAGCACAATGAGGCGAATGGCGAGGATAACCGTGATGGTTGCGATCACAATTTCAGCTGGAATCATGGCCATGAAGGGGTGACCGAGGATCCGCAGATCAATGCCCTGCGGATGCGCCAATCCAAAAACATGATGGTGGCGACCCTGCTCTCGGTGGGATCCCCCATGCTGCTGATGGGAGATGAGCTGTTGCGAACCCAGCACGGCAACAATAATGGCTACTGCCAGGATAACGCCACCTGCTGGATGGACTGGCAGCCCAACGCTCGCAGTCAGGAGATGTTCCGCTTTATGAAGGAGCTGATCCAGTACCGCAAGCATCTGTTCCAGCGCCCGGAACAGGAGAGCATGCCGTTATCGCTCACCGAGATCCTGCGCCATAGCGAGCTCTGCTGGCATGGGGTCAACGCAGGACAGCCCGATTTTGGCCCCCACTCCCATGCTATCGCCATGTCGGCTCTCTCGAGCGAAACCAAGCTGGCCCTCTATGTGCTGTTTAACGCTTACTGGGAGCCCCTGACCTTCAACCTGCCCAGCCCACCCAAAGGTGTGGGTGGCTATTGGCGGCGGATCCTCGATACCGCCCTGCCCTCGCCACAGGATATCTGCACCTTCGGCATGCCGCTTGAAGGGTTGACCCGGGAGTATCTAGCCCAGCCGCGCAGCAGTTGCCTCTTTATCTGTGGTGCTGACGACTTCTATTAATAGGCTGGCGAAAAAAAACGAAAGCCCCCCGAGCCAGGCTCGGGGGGCTTTTTCATTTAAACATCTGGATCAGACCAGTTGGTGCCACACGCTGGTGGCGGCGATCTGGGCGATTAACAGACCGCACAGTGTGGTCGATACCACCACAGGGGCCGTCTCCCGCTGCAGATAGAGCGGGCTGAACCAGAGCAACAGAGAGACCACCAACAAGCCAGCCTGAGTGAGTACCGCCGGGATCAGTGCATCAAGGTTGGCCGCCCCGCCTTGCCATGTCACCAACACCGCCAACCAGATCAGGCTGATGATGGCACCCGCCAACCCCGCGAGGGGCAATAAGGTGTTAAATGCAGTGAGGCGATGTCTGGCTCGCAGCAGCATCAAGTGGGCAAAGGCAGCCCCCAGCATGGTCATCTGCAGCAAGCCACTGATCCAGCCCTGCACCTGCAACAACCCCACACCATACAGCGCCAGCGGCATACCCGGTAACCAGAGCAGGGCCGAAGGGATGGATCGCTTGCCTTCCAACCGCGACTGGAGCAGCGACAATGCCACCCCGAGCACCAGACTGGCGCCGCCACTCCAGATAAGCCAGCTGGCCGCCTTTGCTTCAATCGCCAGCATCAGCGACAGGGCAGTAATGACCCAAACAGAGAAAAGCTGCTGGTTGACTCTGGCCCGTTGTCCCGGGCAAATATCACCGCGCCACAACACGATACCGAGGGCGATCAATGCCCCCAGCGCCATCAATCCGGTAAGAGGAAAGAGCCAAAAAGGGAGTTGGACGAACATGACGCCTCCAGCAGAGTGTTTCGAAATGCGCCAACGCGGCGCCAAAGAGAGGCGGAGTATACCCAACCCCGCCGCTATCCCCAATCTCTGCAAGCAATACTGGAACCACTCACCCTCTCACCGCAACCTGGCGCGGCAACAAGACAGCACGGACTAACGTCCGCTTAGCCCTGGCCTCGCGCCAACGCAACCACCTTGGCAAACATCTGACGGATCACCGGTGGAATATGCTCGCCACCGAGACGCTCGGCTTCTTCAACGACGGCCAGCGCCATACCCGGTTTGCTGCGTTTATGGATCGCCTTGTTAATGATGTGACGGGCACTCCACATAGTGCGCCCCCCCACCCCCGCCTCACGGCGAAAGACCGCCTCGAAACCGTTGTGATAAAGGTAATGTTCGATGTCTGCCGCCGGTAGCTGGGTCAGTCTGTCGCACTCCCGATCACCTTTTAACAAGGAACGGGCCGACGCCGCATATTTGAGCCCGGCTTCATCACCATCAGTCAGAAGATGCCATTCGATACCAAAATCCCGCGCAACCTTGATCAGTGGCGACTGGCCACACTGGGCAAACTCGATGACCCGCACCCCCTCGGCCCGCAAGCTGTAACCACAGATCTGGGCCAACTCCGAGAGCAACCAGATCTCGGTCTCGCCCTCCACCAGCAGCCAGCAGCGCGCAAACAGCGACATAGGGCGATTGATCCGTACATGGAAGGCGATTTTGCGCAGGTCATCGCTGCTATAGCGCTCTCCCCCCAGTTGCTGGCAGAGAATATCTTGCTGGCGCCGCACCAGGCGACGTACCTGATTAAGCGGCAACGAGGAGAGCAGATCCCCCGAGTTGGTGGTGAGCAACTTCTGGCCCGGCAATTGATCCAGCAAGCCCCACGCCAATGCCAGCATGGTCGGGTGCAGCCGACTTTCGGGATCTTCCAGGATCAGGATCGGCCGGGCCCCCTCCTCCAGCTCGCGGTTGCCCCGCGCCTGCAGCAAGGTCGCTGCCATCCCGGCCATGGCCAGTTGCAAAGCACGATTATCTGCATGGCGCAGCAGGGTGTGCAGATTACCCGGATTGCGCAGGGTCATAGGACGATTGACAATATCGCGCTGACTTCGTGGCTTATTTTTCATCGGCGCCAGCGCATTAAAGTAGTGATCCATCAGCTGACGCACCGCCTGCAGTGCTTCCTTCAGCTCGGGTTCACCGATCCGCTGGGGCTCGTCAATCAGCTTGTCGGCCAATTCGCTTAACCGTTGCTCCGACAGGTCTCCCCACGCCACCGTCTCCACTCCGTTGCGCGTACTGCGCGCGTCGCGCAGACGAAAGACCGGGTTCATGGTGATCAGCAGAGTGACCAGCTCATCCGCATTGGCAATGGGCAGGATTTTACCTGTTCCGTCGAGAAAATCATGGAGCGTCAGAATGGAGCCATCGGCTTGCAACTCCGCGCTGGCACGATAGTGAATACGGTGGAATTTATCTTTATGCAGCACCCAGGAGGGGCGAAGGCGGGCCAAACGATGGGAGTGCTGACACACCTGGGGTCTGTGCTCACTGAAGGTGAGCACCAGTTGCAAGTGACGTGTCGGTGCTAACTCGGGATCTTCCGGCTGATGGAAATCCTCGGCGGTAAATTGGTAGGGCTCGGCATTTTGCCCCAGCAGGCACCAGAGGGCGCGTAACAGGCTTGATTTGCCCCAGGTATTTTCACCAATCAGCACCGTTGTCTGATCGAGCCCGAGCGACAGGCGATTAATCCCGCGAAAACCTTTTACTTCAATACGTTCCAGAAACATCCAGCCATGTCCACATCATTGTGATGGGGCAATAGTGGCAAAGTTACCGGAAAAATCCTATCGGATGCTGGGCTTTTTCAACGTGAACTGTGAGGCACTGCAGGTTCGGGCGGGGTGACAACAGCGGTGCGATCTTGGGGGGCATTCCAGTGGCTGAACCAGAGATGGCGGGTACGAGTCTGGCGTTTGCGATAATTCAATGGGCATTCCTTTCAAAATATAAGTGGTCAAGAGTACACCTCTTTTGCTCAAAGTCTCAGGGTTATCTGTGACAATAAGATGACAATGGCGCACAGCACGGCCCCGGCGTGATACCAACGGCTGCGCGAAAACGGTTGCTAACAAAACAAGAGGTGAGATGACGCACGCCGGTCGCTCATCATAGGCCTGCACTTTAATGCACCATCAATGCACCATCGGTCTGACAAACCACTTGGTGGGTCTGGTGATCAGCACTCTCGGTCACTTGGTGATCTTGGCGTTGCCCCTCAAGGGGTGGCGAGTTCAGCCACCCAAGGAAGCAAACGGCACTTGCTCCTGAGGCAGGCAGCCCCTAAGGTAGCGCACATTCAATAAGTAACGATGGCAAGGGGACTCTATGTTACTGGAAGGGCTGGAGACGCTCAGCTTGCTGGCGAGCGAAGGGACCATGGCCAAGGTAGCCAGTCGCCTTTACATCAGCCAGTCGGCGGTGAGCAAGCGCATTGCCCAGCTGGAGCAGCGCCTTGGCAAAAAACTGATCGAACCGGATGGGCGCCAGATCCGGCTCACCCCGCAGGCGCAGGCGCTGCTGGAACGGCTCGCGCCCAGCCTTGCCGAGATGAAGGGGGTGCTGGCGGACAGCCAGACCCTGTTCGATCAGACCCCACTTCCCATCGCCTGCTCCGAAACCCTGCTGGCAGGCTACCTTGCCCGCTTTATGCACGACTATCTAGGTCAGGATCCCCATCTGGCCCTCTCCACCCATCACACACCGGTGATCCTGACCAGGGTGCGCAGTGGCGAGGCACTGCTCGGCATCTGCGCCGGTCGCCTGCCACCGGGCCATGGACTCGATGCAGAACTGCTGCTGGAGGAGCCATTCTATCTGGTGGGTAATGAACCGAATCCAACGCGGCCAACCACTGTGGGGGCAATGCGCAAGATCCTCACCATGGATCTGGAGAACCCCGCCAACCGCTACCTGCGCGAGCCACTCGCGGCCCTCGGGTTTGAACCTGCCATGGAGCTCGACTCCTACTTGGCGTTGATCGAGCTTGCCAAGGCGGGGATGGGGCCCGTGCTGTTACCCGCAGGCCTGCTGGGGTTGGTGGGAGAACAGGGAGAGATGGCATGCCCGCTGCCCGGATTAGGGCGCCCGCTCTATCTGGTTTATCGACAGAGCAGTCTCAAGCGCGAGCGGATCGCCCGGCTGGTGAACGCTCTGCACAAGCACTTTCGCCACTACAGCGACACGCCGCGCTAGCCGCAACTATAAAAACGGGGCCCTGCGGCCCCGAGAGAAGATGGTATTCAGTATCTCAGAGCCAGGCAAACAGCTCGGGGTACTGACTCCAGACCAGCTTGGCAGACATCAGCAAGGAGACGGTCACTAGCAAGGGCTTGATCAGCTTCACTCCTTGCTTGAGTACCATCTTCGAGCCGAAACGGGCACCGATAAACTGCCCCAGCGCCATGCAAAAACCGACGCTCCACACCACCTTGCCACCCAGGGCGAAAAACAGCAGCGAGGCGATGTTGGAGGTGAAGTTGAGCAACTTGGTGTGGGCGGTAGCCCGCGCCATGCCAAAGCCCGCCAGCGCCACAAACCCGATGGCAAAGAATGAACCAGTGCCCGGCCCGAAAAAACCATCATAAAAGCCGACCCCGCCCCCCAGCAGCAGCGCAAACAGCATGGGCGTGAGACGGCGGGAGCTCTCGGCATCGCTCACCCGCGGCGAGAAGTAGAAGTAGCAGGCAAAGGCCATCAGCAGGAAGGGGAGCAAGCGCTCCAAAATAGCGGCGTCGATGGTCTGCACCGCCAGGGTGCCGATGGCAGCACCGATAAAAGTGCAGATCACCGCAGGCCAGATCATCGCCCACTCCAGCAACCCTTTGCGGGCGTAGAACCAGGTGGCGGAGAAAGATCCGAAACTGCTCTGCAGCTTGTTGGTGCCGAGTACCAGCGCTGGCGGCATGCCGGTGGCGAGCAGCGCAGGCACCGTCAACAGGCCACCGCCGCCGGCGATCGCATCAATAAAGCCGGCGATCAGTGCCACACCAAATAGGGAAAACAGGGTAACCAGTTCCAATTCCATCCATAGACCTCACGGGATTGAGTTGCCCGACAGGGTCAGGCAACCGGGATCATAAAAACAGCGTTTACAAGGTGCTGCAGCTGATAACCGCTATCCTACTGAGCGGCCGTTGATGAGACTAACGAAACAATGGCAGTCAATTGATTCCACATTCTCATCAATTAACCCTGTCACGTTCCTGCCAGCACCCACCGCCAGCACGATTAATCAGCGCTATCCGGCAGGTGGTCCTGACCACCCTGGTTGATAAAGGCCAGCGCCTGCTGCAAGTGGTGTTCATCGTCACCTGGGCTACGACTGACCCGACCCGCCATATAACGGCGACTAAAAAGATTGAACCAGAGCTGCAACGCCTGTCCGGCCTGCAACTCCCCCGCCACCTCCAGCACGCAGGCAGCCACTTCGGCAGTGCAGAGGTGCTCGTCACAGTTGGCCACCCGCATGCCATAGGTAGAGAGCGCATCAGGCTTGATGGCAAGCACCGGGAAGCCATCCAGATAGGGGCTCATGTTGAACATCTTGCGCGCCTCGGGCCAGGTGCCGTCGAGCAGGATAAAGAGCGGTTTTTTGCCGGGCGCCAACGTCACCTCCCCGGTCAGGCGGGCAGGCTCCTTCTCGCAGGCAGGAAACACCACATAGGGCTGCCAGACCGGGTCCGCCAGCAAGGCCAGCAACTCGGGGTGGGGCTGGGTGCGCGACCAGAGAAAGGCCCAGGTGGTATCCGGCAACACATCAGCAATCAGACGACCGGTGTTGGAGGGCTTCATCGGCTCGCTGTCATACATCAGCAGGCAGAAACCGGCCTCGGCTTTGAGCTCGGGGCGCCACTCGCAGGCGCACCAATCCTCCCGCAGCTGACAAGCCGGACAGCGGGCCAGGGTGCCGCCACGGGCGAGGAACGGTCGGGTAGAGATACTCTTGCGCCAGGCCCGCAGGCGGTTGACGGCGTGATCAGGAACAGGCTTCATCTAGGTTCACAACTGGAGTCAAAACAGGGGCCAAAACGGCAATAATGCCAACTGCCATGGCTCCAAGGAGCCCAATAACAGGGGTGCCGCCAGAAAAGCGCAAGATTGTACCCAGTTACACGCTGGCGGAACAGCAATCCCTGCCCCTTTCGCCAGACACAGGGCTACATACCCTTGCCTTACGACTCCTGACAGCCGCGCAGCAGCTCCAGCAACAGGCTGCCATCGCGCAGCGCCTTGTGCACCTGCACCGAGGTGGGCTTGGTGGGGTCTTCGTAGAAGTGAGTGGATTCGATCTGCAGCCGCACCAGATATTCAGCGGGCAACTGGCTGGCCAGCGACTGGTGCAGCATGGGAAAGAGCAAGCGATCGGCGCGGGTGATCTCGCCACCGAGCAGCAGCTTGCCCGGATTGAGCAGGCAGATGAGGTTGGAGAGCACCTTGGAGAGCCGCCCCGCCGCCTGATGGAGAATATCCTGACAGAGGCTGTTACCCGCCAGCGCCAGCTCGCACAGCTCGCGGATGGTGACGCTGGGTGGCAGATCATGCTCCTGCATCCGCTCACGCATATCGCGGTATTGCGCCTCCAGCGCCTGATTGGTCACCAGGGTGCAAGCACAACCAAAGCCGCCGCAGTAGCAACGCTGACCATAAGGCTCGAGCTGCAGATGGCTAAGATCCCCTAGCAGTGAATTCTCACTCTCAATCAGCTGGCCATTGACCACCATGCCCACCCCGATGTCGTTGTGAACAAACACCAGCACCGCATCGGCGCAGTTTTTGGCTGCTCCCCACTCACGTTCGGCCTGGATCCAGGTTCGCACGTCACCACTGACCAGCACAGGTACCGAGAACGCCTGTTGCAGAGTGGGGCCAAGGGGCCAGTTGCGCAGATCGTAAAAGGGAAAGTGCTTGACCATGCCGGAGTGGCGTTCCACCTGGCCGGGCAGGCAGAGGGCGATACAAGCCAGACTGAGGGCCTTTTTCGGCAGAAACACCTGGATGGCATGCACCAGACTCGCCAGCAGATCGGCCCGCTCTTCCTCGGTGAACAGGTGGCGCTGGCGGGCCAGCGAGCGGCCGGAGAAGTCAAACAGTGCCATATCCACATAACCACGACCAAGGCGCATCGAGAGAAACTGGAAGCGGCGCTCGTTGATACGCAACAGGGTCTGGCGACGACCGCGTCCCACCGAGCTTTCGCCACAGGTCACCACCAGACCGCCATCGAGCAGTTCACGAGTGATCTTGGTGATGCTGGCAGGCGAGAGGCCGGTCAAGCGGGAGAGATCGGTGCGCGACAGCTCCTTGTGCTCTTCCAGGCTGGCATAGACCAGGCCGTAGTTGAGCTGCCGGATCAAATCGATACTACCTTTCACGATCTCATTCATAGGGTATGGGGCAAAGGCTGAAAAAAAGAGGCCGCCAATTTTCACACATTATTGGTCAATACCCAAATAAAGAGCGGTCTGAACCGGGATTCAGACCGCATCTTGTGGCTAGTGTCACGAACCATCACAGGATCAGTAACGGAATTGCGACACCAGTTTGCGCAACTTGTCACCAGTATTGGCCAGATCGCGGGTGGTGCTGTTGGACTCCAGCGCGGCATTGGTCAGCTCGCTGACAATCTGCTGAATCGCCACCAGGTTCTTGTTGATCTCCTCCGACACCGCATGTTGCTCCTCGGCAGCCGTTGCAATCTGGATATTCATGTCGTTGATGGTACTGACCGCCATCACCATGCTGTCGAGGGAGCTGGCGATGTGGCTCGCCTCCTGCACCGTCTCCTGGCTGCGTTCCTCGCTCGCCTGCATCACATCCACCGCCTGTTTGACACCCCCTTGCAGGCGCTGCAGCATCTCGTTGATCTCCTTGGTGCTCTGCTGGGTACGACCGGCGAGCGAGCGCACTTCGTCTGCCACCACCGCAAAGCCCCGTCCCTGCTCACCGGCCCGCGCCGCTTCGATGGCCGCGTTCAATGCCAGCAGGTTGGTCTGATCGGCAATGCCACGAATAACCTCGACCACCGAACCAATCTTGGCGGTCTCTTGTGCCAGTTGTTCGATGACACCGGAGGCGGTATGCACCTCCCCCACCAGCCGGTTGATACTGTTGATGGCCCCGCTCACCACACCACGGGCGGCGTCAGATTCACGGGCGGCATCGCTGGTTGCCGTCGCGGCATTGGAGGCACTGGCAGCCACCTCCTGCGCGGTGGAGCTCATCTCGGTCACCGCGGTGACCACCTGATCGGTCTCGCGACTGTGACCCTGCATCTGATGATCGTAGTGTTCGCTCAGATGGTGCAGCTTGTCGACAGCACCAAGCAGGTGATTACTGGTCTCTCCCACCTGACTCACCACCGACTGGATCCGCTCGACAAAGCGGTTGAAGGCACTGGCCAGCTGGCCAATTTCATCCTTGCTATGCACCTTGAGACGCTGGGTCAGATCCCCCTCACCGTTAGCAATATCGTTCAACGCCAACACCGCATCCGCCAGTGGTTTGGTGACCCGGTTGCCCACGATCACTGTCACCGAAAGGGTGATGCCGAGGATCAACAGGATCACCAGCACACTACTCTGCAGCGACGCATGCATGTTGCTTTCTCGCTGTTCGCGCAGGGCAGCCAGCTCGTTGTCGATATCATCGATATAAAAACCGGTTCCGATCACCCACTGGTATTTATCCAGCACCATGTTGAACGCCAGCTTGGGGGCATCACGGCCGATGGAGGGTTTGGCCGTCCAGTATTCGGCAAAGCCATCACCCTGACGGGCCACTTTGAGAATGTCCTGGATCAGCAACTTGCCCTTGGCATCCTTGTCGTTCCAGCGGTTTTTCCCCTCAAGTTCGGCACGCACTGGCAGCAGTATGGTGTTGCCTTGGAAGTCATAGACAAAAAAGTAACCGTCGCTGCTGTAACGCAGCGGCCTGAGCAACTCTTTGACCTTTTGACGATTTTCCGGTGAGTCCGGCAGCGCATAAACGGTATCGATGGCCGTTTTGGCCATCATGATGTAACTGCTGAGCAGCGCTTTACGCTCCTTGATGGCACTCTCCCTCGCGACCACCAGATCAGACTCCAGATCGCTTTTGGAGACCATATAATTGCTGAGGTTGACCACCAGGGCCATCAACAGCACGGGCACCGCACCCAGTAACAGGATTTTTTGCTTGAGCATCATCTTCCACATCCTTGCAGCTGTTTTTATTGGAATACCTAGCCTATTCATCAGTATATAGGCTGGCAGGGCGAGGCCAGCGTTCGTTACAATTCCCCTAAATAAATCGGCCATTTAGTGAAAATCATGAATCTTTGTCCTTGTGGTTCCACCCTTTCTCTCGAATTGTGCTGTGGCTCACGTCACTGTGGCGCTGTGCCTGACACCCCGGAACAGCTGATGCGCTCGCGCTACAGCGCCTTCGTACTCGGTTTGGGGGAGTATCTGGTCCATAGCTGGCACCCGGCCCACCTCGGCGGCCTCACGGCGGCAGACCTGTCCCAACGCGATACCAGCTGGGATGGTCTCGAGATCATCACCAGCCAGGGCGGCCCGGAGGATGAAACCGGTATGGTGGAGTTCAAAGCCTGGTTTCTGGAGGGGGATGAGCGCCACTGCCTGCACGAGCGCTCCCGCTTCGTACGTTATCAGGGGCGCTGGGTCTACACCGAGGGGGAGCAGGATCCCGCCCCCCTCAAGGCAGGGCGCAACGATCCCTGCCCCTGTGGCAGCGGCAAAAAGCACAAGAAGTGCTGCGGCTGACGCGTCACACACCGACCTGACTCGTCAAACACAAACGAACAGGGGCATCCGATGCCCCTTTTTTGTGCCTGCCATCCGCCACTAGCCAGGTCACCGAGGCGATAGCAGCGTGACAAATGTCACAGAATGCTCATTAACGCGCGAACAAATGAGCGTTTGCGAGCGCAAATTTGGCCCATATCAAACATTTCCACTCAGAAGTAGGCCACACTGGCCTCATCTGGAAGAGATGAGACGGGCAACAATGAAAAGAATAACCACACAAGTCGTCATCATAGGCGGCGGGGCCACAGGGGCCGGCATCATGCGCGATTGCGCACTGCGCGGCATCGACTGCATCCTGCTCGAGCGCGATGATATCGCCGCTGGCACCACCGGCCGCAACCACGGCCTGCTCCACTCCGGTGCCCGCTACGCGGTGACGGATCAAGAGTCCGCCCGTGAATGCATCCAGGAAAACCGCATCCTCAAGCGGATTGCCAGCCACTGTGTCGAGGACACTGGCGGCCTCTTCCTCACCTTGCCGGAAGATGACATCAATTTCCAACGCACCTTTATGGATGCATGCGCCCTGGCCGGTATCGACACCCGCCAGCTCGATCCCCGCGAAGCGCTGCTGCTCGAACCCAACGCCAACCCGGCGATGATCGGCGCCATTCATGTGCCGGATGGCACGGTCGATCCGTTCCGCCTCGCCGCCGCCAACGTACTGGATGCGAAAGAACATGGCGCCCGTATCTTCACCCACAGCAAGGTGCTGGGGCTGCTGCGCAGTCAGGATCGGGTGCACGGGGTCAAGGCCATCAACACCCGCACCGGCGAAGCGTTCGAGGTGGAGTGTCAGGAGGTGATCAACGCCGCCGGCATCTGGGGCCAGCAAATTTGCGAATACGCCGATCTCGGTATCCGCATGTTCCCAGCCAAGGGCTCCCTGCTCATCATGGATTACCGCATCAACCAGCTGGTGCTCAACCGCGCCCGCAAACCGGCGGATGCGGACATTCTGGTGCCGGGCGATACCATCTCCCTCATCGGTACCACCTCCAGCCGGATTGATTACAACAAGATTGACCAGCTCACCGTCGATCCAGAAGAGGTGGAGGTGCTGCTGCGTGAGGGGATCAAGCTCGCCCCCATCATGGCCCGCACCCGTCTTCTGCGCGCCTACGCCGGGGTACGCCCGCTGGTGGCGGTAGACGGTGATGAAACCGGCCGTAACATCAGCCGCGGTATCGTGCTGCTGGATCACGCCGAACGCGACGGCCTCAAGGGCTTCAACACCATCACCGGCGGCAAGCTGATGACTTACCGCCTGATGGCGGAGTGGGCCACCGATCTGCTGGCCAAGAAGCTCGGCAACAGCAAACCCTGCCAGACCGCCGAACTGAACCTGCCCGGCTCGCGGGACCCGGAGAAAGTCTCGGCCCCCGGGCTCTCGGCCCCCGCGGAAGGTTCGGCCCAATACCGCCATGGCGAGCGGGTCATCGCCTTCTTCCGCGATAACCCCAAGGCCAACGCCCTTATCTGCGAATGCGAAATGGTCACCGCAGGCGAAATCGAATATGCCCTGCGCGAGCTGGATGTGGACAACCTCATCGACCTGCGCCGCCGCACCCGTCTGGGAATGGGTCCCTGTCAGGGCGAGCTGTGTGCCTATCGCGCCGCCGGTCTGATGCAGGAGTATGGCAAGGCTGACGGTCGTCAGGCCTGCGTCATGCTGCGCCAGTTCCTCGAGGAGCGTTACAAGGGGACCCGCCCGGTACTGTGGGGGGATGCCCTGCGCGAGGCCGAGTTTACCTACTGGATCTACGAAGGGCTGTTTGGCCTGGGGGAGTGGACGGCGCCACAACTGGTCGCCGAACCCCCTCGCGCCGCTGCAAGCCGAGACCACTCACAAGGAGAGCCGTCATGAAGTTCGACAATATCGTTATCGGCGGCGGCATGGCCGGGCTCTCGGCTGCCCTGCGGCTGGTAGAGGCGGGCCAGAAGACCCTGCTGATGGCCTCCGGCCAGAGCGCCCTGCACTTCTCCTCCGGCTCGGTCGATCTGCTGGAAAGCGAGGGAGACCCCCGCACCACGCTGCCCGCCTTTATGGCCGCCCATCCGGATCACCCCTACAGCAAAGTAGGGATGGACAATATCGAGGCGAGCCTTGCCGATCTGCAGCGCCACTGCGCCGAGCAGGGATTGCCGCTGGTGCACAACGAGACCAACCACCAGCGCCTGACCCCCATCGGCACCCTCAAGCGCACCTGGCTCTCCCCCGATACCTGCGCCTGCGTCACCGATGCCCCGATCCCGGATGCCCTGCTGCTCGCCACCATGGAAGGCTTTCGCGACTTCCATCCTGCGCTCGCGGCCGCCAATCTGGCCACCCATCCCCGCTTCGCCCACTGCCGCGTCCTGACTGGCGAAATACGCCTGCCACAGCTGGCGGAGTTCAGCCGCAATCCCCACGAATTTCGCTCCGCCGATATCGCCCGTTTGTTTGATAAACAGAGCGGGGGCAAACACCCGCTGGTGGCCGAACTGGCCCGCGAGATCAGCCGCATGGTGCAAGAGAGCGGCGTACCCGACTGCCGCCATATCGTGCTGCCCGCCTGCCTGTCACTGGGGCTGGTCGGCCCGCGTCTGGCAGAGCTGGAGCAACGCACCGGCTGCACCATCAAGGAGGTGGCGACCATGCCGCCGTCACTTATCGGGATGCGGATGCAGGAGGCACTCAAGCGCCGTTTCATGGCCCTTGGCGGCACCTTCCTCACCAGCGAACGGGTGCTGGGCGCCCGCTATGAGGGGGATAAAGTCATCGGCGTACACAGCCAGAATGGCGACGATCAGCTATTTGAAGCGGACAACTTCGTGCTCGCCTCCGGCAGCTTCTTCAGCCGCGGGCTGGAATCCCGTCTGCGTGGCATTCGCGAACCCATCTTCAATGCCGATGTGCTGAGTCTGGAGGAGCGTGACGCCTGGGCCGGTCGCCGGCTGTTCGACCACCACCCCTTCATGGGGTTCGGGGTCAAGACTGACGATAAGCTGCGGGTACTGCTCGGCGGCAAGCCGATGACCAACCTTTATGGTGCGGGCAGCGTATTGGCCCACTACGACCCTATTAAAGAGGGCTCCGGCTCCGGTGTTGCCGTTGCCACCGGCTGGCAGGCCGCTGGCCATATTCTGGCTGGAGTCTGAGATGCCAACCCTCTGTTTTCTGACTGCGGGCAGAGCGCTGCCCGCTCGACAATCCCATTGCCGCATCCCTGTTGCTTTCAATCCGGCCCGGGAGGAGTAAATCATGCTACTGGATCACGCCAACCAAACTTTCGATCAGTGCATCAAATGCACCGTCTGTACCGCCTACTGCCCGGTGGCCAAGGCCAACCCCGCCTACCCTGGCCCCAAACAGGCAGGCCCGGATGGGGAGCGGCTGCGGATCAAGAGCCCGGAGCTGTTCGACAGCGCCCTCAAGCACTGCACCAACTGCAAACGCTGTGAAGTGGCCTGCCCGAGCGGGGTGCGCATCGGCGACATCATCGCCAAGGCCAAAGACAAATACAGCGGCTTCAAACCGGGGATCCGCGAATTCGTGCTCTCCCACACCGATCTGATGGGCAGCATGTCTACCCTGATGGCGCCCGTGGTCAACTTCACCACCGGCCTCAAGCCAATGAAAATGGTGTTGGACAAGGCGCTGGGGGTCTCCTCCCACCGCGATCTGCCCAAATACTCCCAGGGCACCTTTCGAGGCTGGTACAAAAAGCAGAAGGCTACGCAGGCCAGTTATGCGCGCCAGATCGCCTACTTCCACGGCTGCTACGTCAACTACAACCACCCGCAGCTTGGCAAGGAGCTGGTGCAGGTGCTCAACGCCATGAACATAGGCGTGCAGTTGCTGGAGCGGGAAAAGTGCTGCGGCGTGCCGCTGATTGCCAACGGCTTTATGGACAAGGCCAAGCAGCAAGCGGCCTTCAACATCAAGCAGCTGGAGAACACCCTGCTGGGTAACGAGATGCCGCTGTTGGCCACCTCCTCCACCTGCGGCTTTACCCTTCGGGACGAATACCCCCACCTGCTGGAGCAGGACAACCACAAGGTGCGGGATCGCATCTCGCTGGTGACCCGCTTCCTGTGGAACGAGTTCTACAAGGGCAACAAACCGGCGATGAAGCCGCTCAATCTGCACATCGCCTACCACACCCCTTGCCACATGGAGAAGATGGGCGGCGTCATCTATACCCTCGAATTGCTGCGCGCCATTCCCGGAGTCAAGGTGACGGTATTGGAATCACAGTGCTGCGGCATCGCCGGCACCTACGGCTTCAAGTCGGAGAACTACGAAACCAGCCAAACCATCGGCGAAGGGCTGTTTGATCAGATCAACCGCCTCTCCCCCGATCTGGTGATCACCGATTGCGAAACCTGCAAATGGCAGATCGAGATGAGCACGACATTTCGCTGCGAACATCCCATCCACCTGCTGGCCCAAGCGCTCGCGTGAGATATCAGTACCTTGCGCAATGGCGCAAGGAGACACCGTCATAACAGCGTGCAGGCCTATGGCCTGCCCAGATAATAAAAGAGCCCCTCTTTGCACAAGAGGGGCTCTTTTATTGGGGTCGATATCAACGCACGAAAGGGCGTTATCGTGCCGATGTGGGCCGTGAACCAGACATGATGAACCCGGCATGGTGAACCAAGCATGATAGTGACACGGTAATCCCCCCATTTTTAGGGGCATTCAAAAGTAGAGGTCATGCAGCCTTTGCCAGATGCTGCTTCGGGGTATAACCATCCAGCGCCATATTGGGCCGCTCATGGTTATAAACCCACAGCCATTGGGTTGCAAACTCTTGGAGCTCCTCCAGCGTGCCAAACAGATGATGAGCCAACCAATCGTAACGTACCGTTCTGTTAAACCGCTCTATGTACGCGTTCTGCTGAGGATTGCCTGGTTGGATATACCCCAAGGTGATCTCCTGTTTCGCCGCCCACGCCTTGAGCACTTCGCTGATATATTCTGGTCCATTATCGCACCGGATCATCGCCGGTTTGCCACGCCACTCAATCACCTGTTCCAGTGCGCGCTTGATCCGTGAAGCGGGCAATGAAAAATCGACCTCAATGCACAGCGCCTCGCGGTTAAAATCATCGATCACATTAAACAGTCGCACTGACCGGCCATCGCTCAGTTGATCGTGCATAAAATCCATCGACCAGCAGTGGTTAGGCTGGGCAGGCACGGCCAGAGCCTGTGGCTTTTCACGTACCAGTCGCTTCTTGGGCTTGATGCGCAAGTTCAGTTCAAGCTCCCGATAGATCCGGTAGACCCGCTTGTGGTTCCAAGCAAACCCTTTGACGTTACGCAGGTAGAGGAAGCAGAGGCCAAAGCCCCAGTTCCGCTGGCTGTTGGTGATACGCAGCAACCAATCCGCAATAAGCTGGTTTTCATCGGCGAGCATGGGTTGATAGCGATAACAGCCTTCGCTGACCTTGAAGATGTTGCAGGCTAGCCGGATAGAAATGGCAAAGAGCGACACGGCTTTGATAGCCATCTCCCTGCGGGCAGATGGCGTCACCACTTTTTTGCTATGGCCTCGGCGATAATCTCGGCTTTGAGGCGCTCCTCGGCATACATCTTCTTGAGGCGGCGGTTTTCCTCCTCCAGCTCTTTGAGGCGAGCCATGAGAGAGGCATCCATGCCACCGAATTTGGCGCGCCACTTGTAAAAGGTCGCGGAACTGATGCCATGCTCGCGGCAGAGTTCAGGGACGGGTGAGCCAGACTCGGCCTGTTTGAGGATGGCGATGATTTGGGCATCGCTAAAGCGTGATGTTTTCATGTTAGAACCTCCTGCGTTCAAGATACGAGAAAATTCTACTTATGAGCACCCCAGGTTTTCGGGGGGATTACCGGATTACCACACCGCATCCTGGCACTGGCCTTTTTGCGGTAAAAAGAAAAAGCCCCATGAAGTTCATGGGGCTTTCGCTTTCAATATGGCGGTGAGGGAGGGATTCGAACCCTCGATACTATCCGTCATTCTTCAACCCACTGATTTCATTGCGATATTTTAACTTGGATCATTGTCGACTGTACCACTGGTTTGTACCACATATGATGCAAGCAGCTATACAGATAATGCTATCAGGCCCCTCATTTTCAACGTAACACCAGATTGCTTTTTTTATGCTAGCTTAGGGTACTACTCGCACTTGATACCCATAAGTCTAAAGTCCCATGTCCATATCTTTGGGTACTCATTCGAGTGAGAAACGTAGTATTGGGTCTTACCATCCAGCTCCCTCACTGCGAAAATCTCTGTCTCTTGGCCTTCCTTAGAACTTTCACTACTCCATGTAGCCATGCATTTTTTGCCTTCAGAAAGGGACTTTTGTACAGCGCTCCCTTCTTCAGTAATTGCAGCAAGAGCATTAGAAATCAAAAAAACACCACACAGAACACATACAATCCCTGATAACTTCACTGTATGAACACTCCCTTATCGATAGATGGCAATGAAAGGATGCGATAAATCAAGATCGCATCTCCTCATATCCGAGGTTGCTAGCACCAATACTGAATCAGTTGCACGAATACGCATTCATCGTAACGGTTGCCGAATTACCATTTGCGGTAACGTCAGTACCTGTAATGACAACAGCATTAGCTCCTAGCTTGATAGCCTCATTTGCAGCATTTTGTCTTGCCAATGCAACGTTCTTATCTACTGTCAAGCTGAAAATTTCAGTTCCTGATACAACATCAATGAGCTTGCAGCTCTCTGCCGCTTTAGCATCAATAACTTTTACTGGCAATGATGCTGATGAACTTGATGAACATGCAGTTATTAATGCTACTGAAAATAGAATTGCAATTTTCTTCATTTCAAAATCCAGTCTCTGAATGGTGGTTGACATACACCCAGTTAATGAGGGAAGACTCGATACAAAATCATGCACAAGCAACTCAAGATTGACAAGCAATTCTATGGACACTCGACACGCTGATACCCAGCCCCACCCACAACATGGGACTAGCTGCTATATAGATGGCTCCCAGTCATTGACATCTAAGGCGTAGCTTTTCGACATCATCAATCATTACTACCAATTCTCCATGGTCTTCTGGTTCACCCGAAGCAGGAGCTTCGCCACATCCACCTGGCTCGAACACAAGGTAATTTACATTCCCTCGCGAGAAATCCCACGCAGTGTAACTACAAGCCCCAGTGCCCTGAGGCCGCCATGCCCTCTGATCTATTAACTCGACATCTGGTTTTTCACTTATTGCCTTGGGCTTATTCCAAGAGCGGTAGCGGTAAGAATTGTTGTCGGTTGAATCAATAAAAATCCGGTGTTTTGCCGTCTCACACGAAAACTTACGAAGAGCCTCCCCATTCTTGCCTTCAGCCAGAGCAACGGATGATGTGACAGAAAGTAACAAAAAAATAGACGACGTAAAAAATCTCATACTGCAACTCCTCATTTTATCGATAGAAGAAGCTACCGCGAGGCGGTTGTTCTAATAAAAAGGAGCCCGATATGGGCTCCTTGATGTGTTACTGGTTGCACGTCCCCCATACAACACCATCAGTGCCGCACTCTTCTTTGTGCGTCCCATCAGCAAAGACGGTGAACTTGCGGTAACGCCCTTGGTTGTCATAGCTGATAGTGGTGGTGACCTTGTTGCTGTCAGTCACGGTCTGTTTCTTGAACCAAGCACCAGCATCCGGCTCCGGCGTCTTGTCATCATAGCGGTACGGCAGTTGCTCGAAAGCGGCAACCAACTCGCTCATGTTACGAGTCGCGTGATCATGAGCCATCCCTACCCAGTTACTGAGGAAAGGGAAACTGGCAGAACCGCCGAGGAAGTAAACAAACTGGCTGCTGTAGTTGGCCCCTTCCGCTTTATAGCCGACCGTCGCGTAGCGATGAGTAATTGCCCCAGTCAAGTTCTCTGGGATGCACTCTTCAAACGCCTGAGCCTCACCGTTAGCAAGGTTCACCAGCTCATATTCCTTCGCATCAGCGTTAGTGGAGACAGTCTCCTTGATGTCGCAGCTGTAAGGTGTTCCGTCTCCATTCCGAGACTCAAACTCGTAGCTATTGCTGTAGCGGTAGTCCTTTCCAGCAACGCTGATCTTCTCGCCATAGATGATGGTTTTGATATCTTGATTGAAGTCGTCACTAACTTTAACCAGCTCAGTTTGACTCTTGGTTGGCCAATAGATCCCTTGCTCGCGATACCAAGCCTTGGGATACGCATTGTTGTTGTCTCTCGAGTCACCCTGGTGGTAATCCACATAGGCATAGAACGCATCAGGATGGGCACGCTTTAGCTCTTCACTGGCGCTGAATGACTTCTGTAGCCCGCGTACGATTTCTTGGGCCTTGATCGCAGTCTCGTCATCACCGGTAGCGATAAAGTCATCGAACAGTTTATTCTCAGGGATGTTGTAGTGATACATCACCCGATCCACAGCCTGTTTCAGCGACTGCATCAGTTGCTCACGCTTTTGCTGATTTTCCATCACACTCTGGCAAGTCAGAGCCCCACCAGCAGCCAACTCCTTTTCTACTGAACTCCACAGCACAGTGGTCAGCGGCGTCACATGATAGAAATCATCTTGCGTGATCGGCTTGAACTTCGGCGGTAGTACCATCTGATAAGCCTTCTCAACAGGCCCCAGATCCAGATCCACGGCCCCCACAGGCACATCGACAACCAAGGGCACGTATTGAGCACACGCTTGCTGAGCCTCTGTCAGCTCCAGACGATAATCACCAGCCCCAGATGTGGTGCTCTTAGGCTCTCCCTCATCCCATTGCCGATTGAAGTTCAGGTCCAGATAGACAGAGGCCCCTTGAACATACCCATCGATCGCTTTCCCCGAGATCGCGGCCTTGGGTTTAGGAGGGGTCGGGGTACCACCGCTATCTCCACCACCACCTCCACAAGCAGTCAGAGCTATGCATACACCCATACTCACCAGTGAACGAACTGACATCTATTTCTCTCCTTGTCTTTTTTATTATCAGCACACCGAGCACAATTTGACTCCAAAGGAGGTATGCTAATAAATCGCAGCTAAGATTTGTGTGATTGATAGCGCTTTCACGCATTAATGACGACTTTATCTTGTTGATTACATTGATCTTCCCTCTAACTGCCTGAGTATTCTTTGCACGCTGGAGAGACTGATCCCCGTCCGACGTGCGATTTCGGCCTTGGCAAGTCCTCTTGCCGCCAGTGCTTGCACCTCGTCTCCCTTCGCCATGGCTGTCGGTTTGCGGCCCTTGTAGACCCCACGCTGCCTAGCCAGCTCAATCCCTTCTGCCTGACGCTCCAGCATCAGCTCACGCTCAAACGTGGCGATGGCACCGATCATGGTCAGCATCAGTTTTCCGGTAGGTGTCGAGGTATCGATACCCAGATTCAAAATCCTCAGAGCAACCCGCTTAGCGTGCAGGTACTCCGAGATCTCCAACAGGTGGCGAGTGTTGCGAGCCAAGCGATCCAGCTTGGTCACCATCACTACGTCTCCCTCACGTACAAAATCCAGCATCAACGAGAGCTGAGGGCGGTCATCCTTGGCCCCGCTCACCTTCTCCCTGAATATCTTGCTGCACTCGGCCAGAGCCTGAAGCTGGGCATCCAGGCTCTGCCCCACAGTGCTGACACGTGCATATCCCACCAGTGCCATGGTCTCCTCCTGGTCAATAGGGCAAGGTACACTGACTCGACCGGTCAGAAGGTCGAAAGGAACCCATATGACCGGCAAAAAGTGGCACTTTCGCTCGCGTCACACGGGCTTGGTCTATTGACCTGTGCCAGTGATACAAATGAAAACGGGCCGCTCCGTAATGGAGGGCCCGCAGGGGTAGTCAACCAGATGCTCTGGCTGCTCTATCTATTGGTCATGCAGGGTGCCGACCGGGGGATCTCAATGACGCGTCGCCCCACCCGGCATCCGCAATACCTTGGCCAGCTCATCGGCATGAGCCTTGTCGCGGGCGATGAGGCGGATCATCAGGGTTCCCCCTGCAATGGCAACCAGTGTCACCGAGGTCAGGATCATTTTGTTCATGGGTAGTCCTCTTCGTTCATGTTGTAGAAGTGTGGCGGCATGTAGCGAGCCATCATCGCGTTGACGATGACAGACGCAAACGCCGTCAGGGCTGCCTTCAAGGCGTCCAGCAGCAAGGTTTTCATGAAGTCATTCATGGCGATTACTCAGGGGTTATCTTCAGTCGGTAGACCTCCATCCGGTGATAGTCGAGAAAGTTCCTCTCCCAGAGCCGGTAGAGGCCCATGGTGGTGGCCAGCGGCCGCTCTCCACACCAGAGCTGTGAGGCCAGCCCGGCGTTGAAGTCAAAATCGAGATCCTTGACCAGCTCGCCACCGAGGTAAGTAAACTCGGTGACGTAGGCCATTCGCCAGCTACCAGCCCGTTTCTCCAGACGAATTTCGACCGGACGGTAACCACCCGTGTCGGCGGAATAATCGGGACTTCGGAAGTTGAGGGTCAGGGCAGTGGCATCGGGGTGGAGGTCGATTAACTTGGCGAACAGGGCCTGTAGCTGTTTGGATGGGGTCATAGCAGCCCCCTGTCGGCAAACGAGACGATGTCATGCTGTCCCACCACAAAGTGGTCAAGCACTCGCACGTCTACCATCTCAAGCAGCTCCTTGAGACGAGTGGTAATCGCTTTGTCTGCATCTGAAGGGTCGACCATGCCGGAGGGGTGGTTGTGGGCCAGAATGACCGCTGCGGCGTTTCTGTTGAGAGCCGCCTTGACCACCTCACGGGGATGAATAGTGCCGGCATTGATGGTGCCGAAGAACAGCTCCTGGTAATCGAGCAACCGGTGTTGATTGTCGAGCAGCATGACGGCAAACACTTCCCGCTCGTAGTCCCCCATCTTGAGCCGAAGGAAGTCTGCTGCCGCTTTGGGTTGAGTGAAGGCGTGGCCCAGATGCCGCTGTCGGCTCTCCAGAATGGCCAATGCCTGATTGATGATGTGATCGTGATCATCATAGTGGTGTGACATAACAGTAACCTCGCGTCGTTTGGGTACACGAGTTACTTATGCCAGGGGGAGGATCAGATATTGAACGACGGTTTCCCGCCGGTGACTTTGTCAGATTGCGTCGGTCAGGGTATAAGTACCCTGGAGGGGTACCCTTAAAATGTCAGGGATGCACCAAAAAAATATCTAACCGAAACGCCAACTTAGCGATGATGTAAGGAAACAGCATGATTTACGAGCCACAAATCCACCCCACCCATATCATGATGGATGAAGAGGTCGAGAAGAGCCCGTTGGGCCAGAAGATGAAGAGCGAGCTAATCGAGCGTTGCAGTAGAAGTAACACTCCGGCACTCTGGATCATCGAGAACTACCACCGCAAGGGCTGCCTTCGCGGTGACTTTGCCATCACCCCCAAGCAGGCCCAGCTAGTCCAGTCCTTCCTCCATCAGAAAGGGCTACCGGATGCATTCGTCACGACTCACATGCTGGACTCTGGCTACGCCGATGGGCTGGCGTTGGAGCACATCGCCAAGGCGGTTCATGCGATGCTGTCCGAGGAGGTGGTGGCTGCGTAAATCTGCTGACTTTGGATCAAGCCCTTTTGCCCGCAATCAAAGGCAAAGGGGCCATTTCGGATGTTAAATGTGCTGAAATTTCAGCTAGTTATAGAACTTTTTCTGTATGAAATCTCGTAGAAAAAGTTCTTAAAAATGCCATAATTTCAGCAGATCGGCAGACCTACCTGACCTGTTCCAGATGCTCTTTCTGAACCAGCTCCCACTTCTTTTGTTCAGCTTCTTTTCCCCTTTCTTGCCACTATAGGCTGAGGGCAAGAGCCAGCTCGGCTGGCCCTGACATGATCCCCGTCACGGCGGCTAACCAAATACAACCCCAGATTCTGCTGGTATTGCTTCATGACATCGCCTTAAGCCTCATCTGCCGTTTTTGATTTTCCCGTTTGGCCCACCAACGAGAGCAAAAGGGCCAACTAGGGTGCTCAATCTGCCGAAATTTGAGCAGATCGGCAGACCTTATATCCCACCTGTTTGGCTGGGCCGGATGGAGGCTATCGACTTAGCAAGGGATGTCACTACATCACCTGTATCAATCATTAGAATATTTCATGAATAGCTTTTTTTGCGTTGTTCACAACGAAAACTCGAAATGGGGACTTGGGGAGGAAAAAAGAGGGGTTGTATTGCTTCCGCCGATCCGTATAGTCGGGGTTGTCGGCGGGCAGACGCCCCCGCACATCGCACCTTGGCTCACGCCATAAGCCCTCGGGGGGCGCCAATTACCCGACCTGATTACCGCCGCTTGGAACGCACTCAACCTGATTTTAGTTCCACAGCAGCGGTCATCTAAGAGGAGAGACATCATGTCTCAATCCACTCAATTTGATCTTGAATATGCCCTGGCCGATGCTGGCCACTCCCTGACTATCGACTTTGCTGCCATCAAAGAGCAGTTCCCCATTCTGGATGTCGCCTCAGCCCTGACTGGGCAAGACGTCAAGAAAGTCGGCTCCAACACCTATCGACTGGACGATGCCAGTTGCCCACTGTGTGGCCATAACGACTGCTTCACCCTCTATCCTGACCCTGACGACAATAACTTCCACTGCTTTAGCTGTGAGGAGCGAGGGGACGTGTTCGAGCTTATCGTCAAGACCGGTCTGGCTCGTAACGCCTACGATGCCGCCCGTTTACTCCTGCTGGGAGAGCTGTCAGTCACCCCGACCGTTCGCAAAGTGGTGAAGCTGGAGCAGCCGATCTACACGGCCCCACCTGCTCGCCTGCAAGAAATCTTCAATCTCGCAGCTAGTCACTATCAGTCCCGTCTGAATTTAGACGAACTTATGGAGCTGCGTGGCCACTCTGAGGAGGTGCTGGTGGGGCTGGATATCGGCTTCTCCGGTGGCCTGAACAAGGCACTGAAGGATGCCGGGTTCAGCCGAGAGGAGCGACTGGCCTCCGGTCTGGTCAAGCTTCGCAACGATGCCCCAGATCTGCTTCGTGACTTCTTCCCGAGCGGTGTCTATGTGTTCCCGCACTTCGACCGCAGCGGACAAGCCAGCCGCTTCACTTTCAAGGACCCCAACAAGCAGTATCAGTTCCAGTTGCCGAGCCAGCACTGGCTTAACGGGGTGCAGTTCTACGGGGAAGAGAGTCTGAATTCCCCCGGCCCTGTCGCCCTGGTAGAGGGAGAGAATGACCGCCTGTCTCTGGTAGATGCCGGTTGGCCGGGCCCTGTGCTGGCTACCATCGGGACACTATCACAGACCCAGTTGGCGTGGCTGGGGTGTGAGCTCGTTGACTGTGATGTCGTCACCTTCTTCGATACCGACGATGCTGGCGACAAGTACCGCTCAAAAGTGGCCCAACTCGGTCTCAAGCTGACCCAAGTCAAGCTGCCGGATAGCGTCAAGGACATCGACGAGTATCTGCACGGCGACAACCCGTTGCCCCTGGCCGAGCTGGTGGCAGCATTTACCCTGGTTGAGCCTGTGGCCGAAGCCGAAGCCGAAGCCGAAGCCGAAGCCGAAGCCGTCCAGGACGATGATCAGCTATCGGAAGTCGTCAAGGTCATGCCACGTACAGCCATCTTTGAAAACGAGCTCAACGATTCGGCCAACGCCGAACGGTTTGTGCAGATGCACGGGCATAACCTGAAGTTCGTCCCTGAGTTAGGTGGCTTTATCCACTTTGACGGGACGCACTGGACCCAGAATGACTTGACGCCCATGACCCTTGCTCAAACAGTGGGCAAAGAGATCCAGGAAATGGGGCAGGCATTGATCAAGCAGGCATGCAAGAAAGAGGAGCTGTCTTGGGCCTATACAGTGCTCAGACACGGCTCTAGCAGCCTTAACCGGGCTGGCATTCAAAACATGCTGGAGCTGGCCAAGCCGATGATGACGGCAAGACTGCACGAGCTGAATGCCAATCCGATGCTGTTGGGCACGGCGAATGGTGTCATCGATCTGAAGTCGGGTCGCCTGTTGGCACCGAGACGAGCATTCATGATGACCCACCATAGCCCGGTAGCCTATGACCCAGCCGCTGTCTGCCCGCGATGGGAGCAGTTCATCAGCGAGATCACCTGTGACGATGCCGAGTATGCCGCCTTCCTGCAACGTTGTGTGGGCTACTGGATCACCGGCCGCACCGACGAACAGCTCCTGTTCTTCCTCCACGGGGGCGGCTGCAACGGCAAGAGTACCTTCATGTCGGTCATTCAGCAGTTGCTGGGAGAGTTCAGTCGGCAGATCAGCAGTAACGTCTTGCTGTTTAACCGCAACGGTAATACCGGGCCGAACCCGTCACTGACCAAGCTGGTGGATGCCCGTCTGGTGGTGGCCAACGAACTGCCAGAGGGGTCTCGCATGGATGAGAACTTGGTGAAAGCCATGACGGGGGATGACGTGATTGTCGCTCGTGCTCCCTACGCCAAGAAGGAGATGGAGTTCCGCCCGACCTTCTCACTGGTGATGGTGGGCAACCACAAGCCCGAGATCCGCGATACCAGCAATGGTATGTGGCGTCGGATGCTGATGCTGCCCTTCAATGCTTCCTTCACGAAGGCACAGCTAGACCCCATGCTGATGGAGAAGCTGCGGGCCGAGATGCCAGGCATTCTGAATTGGGCTATTCAGGGCTGCCAGATGTGGCAAGAGCAGAGACTCAAGGCATCGATTCCTGCTCGCCTCAAGCAGGATGTCGAGACCTACCGTGCCGAGTCGGATATGGTCGGCTGCTTCCTGGAAGAGTGCACACAGGCCAGAGTAGGGGCCAAAGTGCCCATGAGCGAGGTCTACGCAGTCTACTGCGAGTGGATCAAGCAGAACGGTGAATGGGCCATGAAGCAGCAGACCCTGAAGAAAAAGCTGATGGAGAAGGGCTTTGCCACCACCCGCTACAACAACAAGGTAACCATCATCGGGTTGACCCTGCTAGATAGCGAGATGGCTGACATGACGGCATCATCCAGTAAGACAGAGCTCGGTGCTAACTACACCGTATAAGAGCCTGTAAATCCAATTGTGTAACCGCCCACGAATAAGTAACTTTTTCAAAAGGATACCTTCGTGGGTAAGCAAATGGACCAAGACAAACTCAAAGCACTGGCCGCTGAGCTGGCCAAAGACATCAAATCTGAAAAAGATCTCGGCACACTCACCCAACAGCTGATCAAGCTCACCGTTGAGACCGCGCTCAATGCCGAGATGGACGAGCATCTGGGCTACGAGAAACACGCCCCACAAGGCCGCGGGACCGGCAACAATCGCAATGGCTATTCCACCAAGCGCCTAAAAGGCCACCATGGAGAGGTCACCATCCAGGCGCCTCGTGACCGTAACGCCTCCTTCGAGCCTCAGTTTGTCCGCAAGGGTCAGTCACGCCTGACCCAGATGGACGACCAGATCCTCGCCCTCTACGCCAAGGGCTTGAGTACGCGGGATATCGTGGACGCGTTCAAAGAGATGTATGACGCCGACATCTCGGCGGGGCTGGTATCGAAGGTGACCGAACGCGTCATCGAGCAGGTCCACGAATGGCAAAACCGGCCGCTGGATCCGCTCTATCCCATCGTCTATCTGGACTGCATTGTGCTGAAGATCCGCGCGAACCAGAGGGTGATCAACAAGTCGCTCTATCTGGCACTGGGCATCAATATGGAGGGGCACAAGGAGCTGTTGGGCCTGTGGCTGGCCGAGACCGAAGGGGCAAAGTTCTGGCTGTCGGTCTTGACCGAGCTGAAGAACCGCGGCCTGGAAGACATCCTGATCGCGTGTGTGGATGGTCTCAAGGGCTTCCCTGATGCCATTGCCGTGGAATATCCTCAAACCAAGGTGCAACTGTGTATCGTCCACATGGTCCGCAACTCGTTGCGCTACGTCTCCTGGAAGGACTACAAGGCGGTGACGGCTGAACTGAAGCAGATCTACCAGTCTGCGACGGAGCGTGAGGCTAAGCAGGCGCTGGCGGCCTTCGGCGAACGCTGGGATAGCCAGTACCCGCAGATAGCGCGTTCCTGGCAGAGTCACTGGGTTAATCTGATCACGCTGTTCGATTATCCCCCCGCGATCCGGAAGGTGATCTACACCACCAATGCGATCGAGTCACTGAACAGCGTGCTGCGCAAAGCGACCAAACAACGGAAGCTCTTCCCGACCGATGAGTCGGCGCTCAAAGTGGCGTTTCTCGCGATACAGCAGGCCTCCAAGAAATGGACCATGCCGATCCAGAATTGGAAGCCGGCCCTGAATCGCTTTATTATCGAGTTCGGTGATCGCCTGAACGGTCACCTGTAATGGAGTGGGCAGTTACACAGAATTATTTACAGGCTCCCGTATAACCAAACGAGGGGCCTGCGGGCCCCTCATACTTTGATCTAAAAGTAACGCTCAATATATAGAGTGTTTGGTCGTGCATCCAAAGCAGACCTTAACGGAAACATGTTCCTTGTCGCGATAGCTGCATCCCTTAGTTAGCAACCATTTTTGCAAGTGTCCATAGGATTTTGCCCCAGAATCCGAACCAGTAACGCCCGAGGCTCACGTACAGCATCAGTGCCGACTGCAAGCACTTTACCGTCCATATTCGCAGTATATTCGGCCACTACATCACCAAAAGCATTACGCTGCAAAGCAACCTTCTGGCCCTTCTTCACATCGTCCCCCAACTTGACGAGAACTTCTGCAAAGCCACCAGTCGTTGCCCGAATCGAGCTCATTTCATTACCTATGTATGTCTTGTGGCTCTCGGCGGTGGCCCCAAGCTTTCCATCTATCACCTTGTAGTGACGCAATACGTTTAAGGCCCCCTGTAAGCCTCGATCAATCATATCCTGTTGATACACCCGTGGCTCGCCTACTTCTGCTGTTATAGCCGGAATGCCATTCTCAACAAACGTAGTTTCCATCGACCCTGCCTCACCGGGATCCTTTTTAATTTGGTCGGCAGGGAACAGTTCCGCAATGGTCTTTACATCCGCATTGCGATAATCAGCATAGATAAAGAGTGGGTATGCCGTCCCAGTAGACTGAGTGTGATAGTCGATGGCCAAATCGACATTCCCTTTGTAGATTTTGTTCCACATCAGCCATGCCTGACGCTCGGGAGCATTACCTGTCTCTTTACCGGGATGAATCCGGTTGTAATCGATCACATCACCACCGTCAGTTGAAATTGCCCATGTACGCGACACTCGCTCTAAACCGGAACGATTGGGGCCAATAACCCCAATGACGGTCCCTTTCATCTTGGCTGGTTCAAGTTGTGCCATCGCCTTTTGTACGATCCGAACACCATTGAGTTCGTCACCATGTACTCCAGCCTGTAGCAATACTTTTTTACCATCGGTAGCCCCTTTGGCCACCATGATCGGCACGTACCAACGTTGGCCAGTTCCGGTCTCGACACCCTCGAACATAAAACGGTGCTGGCCTGTAGCAAGATCAGCGACATCGAGTGCTGAAATCACAGGTATACCTTGGACCTTATCGCCTGTGTACTGGGTGGCTGCATGGGCAACCGAACCAAAAAGTGCTAATCCAACAGCAAACGCAACATAACGCATACGACTCTCCATGATGCTCAATATGATTAGTAAATCCCGACTCGATAAGCTGGCAGGCAGTCCAAGGCTAAAAACATGTCGAGGTGACCAAGCTATCAAAGAGATAAGTCGAGTATCTACTTTGGGTTAGAAGAAATGTGATGCAAAGACATAGTCTCGGACACATTGAAGACGAATGAATCCACTCTCCCCTGTGCTGACATGCAAGACCACAAAACCAAATCACATCTGCCGCTTTTGATTTTCCCGTTTTGCCCGCCAACAAAGGCAAAGGGCCCAAACCAAGTAGTCAATCTGCCAAAATTTCAGCTATTTATAGAACTTTTCCTGTATGAGATCTCGTAGAAAAAGTTCTTAAAAATGCCAAAATTTCAGCATCTCGGCAGACCCATCCTTCCCTTTATCCGGCTCTGGCAGGGATGGGGGCGACTGGGATTGCTTCGATAGCTTCCTGCTTTGTTCTCAGTGGGAAGTCGCCATAGTGGCGTCCTGTGGATGCCTGCCCGGTTCCCTGGCTATGGCCCTCGATAGCATTCTGGGTATCTTCGCGAATGAGAGCATCACGGAAACGAGTGATGGCGGTGTGCCGGAAGCTATGGTTTGGTTGAATATCATCTCGCCCAAGTTTGAGCTTCAGTCGCAAGTATCTCTGCCACCATACCCCAAGCCGCACCGAATACTTCTTCCTCGGCCCCGATTGCTGCAACAATGGGAACAGCCGACCATCGGCAGGCAACGAGCGAATGTAATCCAGCAACCCCAGCTCCAGAAGGTGGGAGTGCACGGGAATATCACGGTTGCTGCTGCGGCTCTTGACGCTCTGGTCTTCCCGAAGCTCTGCAATCCGGAAGAACCAGATGTTGTCCTGCTGCATCACATCTGCGACGTACAACTGGCATATCTCGCTGACACGAGCCCCTGTGTAGTAGAGGATCAGCGGCACCCAGTAGCGAGCCTCCCCGAAGCGAGGGTGGTCAGAACGCTCGGCAAACAGGGGGGAGCCGAAGATAGTCGTCAGTTCAGCCTCTGTGAAAGTGTGCTCCGGCTTGTTCAGTGGGTTGACCTGACTTTCTGCATACTTAACCCCGTGAGCAGGGTTGAACTCCAGCAGACCATCCTCCACCGCATGACCTAGCACCGCTGACAGGGCTCGCCCCAGTTTCTTGACGGTAGCAGCTGTCAGACGAGGCAAACTGTGCTCTGCTGCATAGGCGGTCTGCTGGCGTAACGGCATGGCGGACACATGGCGTTTGGGGCGAGCTGGCAGTTGCTCCATCAGGTTACGGAACTCGGAAATGTCCCTCTTGGAGATGTCTTCGATACCCTTATCCCCCATCAGCTCGATGAATCGCTCCACGGCGACCTGATACTCAAGGATACGGCCATCGGCTTTCTTCGGCTCTCGCCGCTTGATGGTGGCCTTGTAACGCTCAAACAGGGCAGATAGGCGGATCCCCCGAGTGCTGATTGTGGTGACGGTGGTATCACCAGCAGGAACAAGAGGGATCTCAGGTTGACCGATACGCCTTTGATTAGCGTTCGTCGCGGCATTCTGTATGACCGCTCTGGAGAGGGCCTTGAACTTGCCCGCCAGCAGCTCGGCGAAAGCGACATAGTTGGCCGAATCGACGCACAGGCGAAGCCCTGTGAGCTGGAATGCCTCGTCGATGTAGGGCTTCATCCAGATCAGGAAGCGGGCAAGCCCTTTCTGCACGTCACGGGTTCGTTTGGGATCTTTTTCTTCCTCCAGCATGGTCAGGATTTCGGTATAGTCCTCCCAGACCAAACCGTCACCATCCCACACCTGACGAATGAAGCGACCACGCACATCAGGTTCGTCCAGTCGCTCTATCATCGAGTTGTACCAACAGTCCGCCGCGTTGGAGAGGTCGAGGGGCTGCACCGCTAGATCAATCTTGGCGGCCTCCAGCAGGCGATAAAGTTCATCCAAGACAGGCAGAGCGGCCCGACGGGCTTCAGACTCGTTCGTAGTACTGAGAGAACGACGAAACTCCCACTGGTCGTTAAGCAAAGGGCGTAGTTCTTTGGGGATGACGACACGGGCGTACCATGTGCCATTTCGGTTTTGGAGTAGGTTGCTCATAGACCTCATTTTGTACCACCTTTTTGTACCACCTCGGAAGTGTCGGGATGGGAGGGTTGATCACAAAATCGCTATGAAATCAGGAAGCTTTTGACCTATAAAGAAAAACCCCCGCTCGAAAGCAGGGGTTTTCAATGTGGCGGTGAGGGAGGGATTCGAACCCTCGATACGTTGCCGTATACACACTTTCCAGGCGTGCTCCTTCAGCCACTCGGACACCTCACCAAATTTTTACTTCTTTGAAGTGGCTTTCGGAGCACGCTACGCGTGCTTTCTTGCCGACTTCGTCGGTGTGCAGCCACTGGAGCCGCTCACCAAATTTTGGTCTGTGGTTTAACGTGTTCAGCCAACACTGTGTTCACTACGCTGTTGCGCCGGAACGGGGCGTAATGTAAGGGATACGATGGCTTTTGGTCAATGCAATTTTTTACTTTTTGCGTTCGTTTGCTCAATATCCGAACCAAGTGACCAAAAATATGCCGTTTCGTATCCCTTTCAATCAATTTACTGCCGCTTCGTGCAAATGTTCACCTTTGAGCGCTTCTTCCAGCGAGCCGTAGAATTCCAGCTTGCCGGGCTGCGGCCGCACCTTGGCGCGGGCCAGGGTCTTGAGCGGCTGGAACTGCAATTCCGCCACCCGCAGCTCGACACCGGCTTTTGCCATCTGCTTGCCAAACTGAAGGAAGGCAGACAGACCACCCGCATCAAGGATGGAGACCGCCTCCATCTGCAGTACCAGCACCTGGTGCCCTTTCACTTGCGCTTCCAGCTCGGCAAAGACCCGTTCGGCCGCGGCAAAGAAGAGCGGGCCGTTGATCTTGTAGAGCAGGCCGTTGTCCGGCACCTCATGGGCATAGCGCTTGTGCTCGGCCAAATCGTGCAGTTTGGTCATCTTGGCGATTTCGCGCATAAAGAGCAGGGACGCCAGGATCACCCCGAAGGTGATGGCGATAACCATGTCGAAGATGACGGTCAGTGACAGGCAGACCAGCAGCACCAGCACGTCGGATTTGGGGGCACGACGGATCAGCTCCACCACCTTGTGCGCCTCGCTCATATTCCAGGCAACGATGAGCAACAACGCAGCCATGGCCGAGAGGGGCAGCCAGGAGAGCCAGGGGGCCAGCACCAGAATGGCGGCCAGCACCACCAGCGCATGGATGATCCCCGAGATGGGCGAGGTGGCCCCGGCGCGCACGTTGGCAGCAGAGCGGGCGATGGCGGCGGTGGCAGTAATGCCGCCAAAGAAGGGGGCGAAGATGTTGCCAAGCCCCTGCCCCACCAGCTCGGCGTTTGAGCTGTGTTTGCGACCGGTCATGCCATCTAGCACCACGGCGCAGAGCAGCGATTCGATCGCACCCAACATCGCCATGGAGAAGGCGGCAGGCAGCAGCCGCTCAAGGGCAGCCAGATCCCACACCACAGGGGCGCCATCCGGCCCGGGCAAGGCCCAAGGCATTACCAGGGTCGGCGCGATGGGGGGGATCCCCATCCCCTGGGTGCCATCGGCCAGGGTATAGCTGAACTTGCTACCGATGGTGGCCACATCTACACCGAAGTAATGCAGACCAAAACCCAGGCCCACCCCGACCAGCACCGCGGGCAAGTGACCGGGCACCGGCAGACGCAGGCGCGGCCAGAGCAGCAGCACGGCTAGCGTCGCCACCCCCACCAAGGTATCGCCCCACTGCCAGCTGGGCAGGGCAGCGGCCAGCGCCTCGACCTTGCCCAGATAGGTTTCCGGCATCTCGGGCACGCTCAGGCCAAAGAAGTCCTTGATCTGCAAGGTGGCGATCACGATGGCGATACCACCGGTAAAGCCCAGCGTCACTGACGGCGGAATGTACTCGATCAGGCGGCCAAGTCGACCCAACCCCATGGCCACCAAAAAGAAGCCGGAGATCAGGGTCGCCATCAACAGACCACCCACGCCAAATTGCTGGGCAACCGGATAGAGGATCACCACAAAGGCGGCGGTCGGGCCGGAGATGGAGTAACGGGAGCCACCGGTCACGGCGATCACGATACCGGCGATGATGGCGGTATAGAGACCGTGCTGCGGCGGCACACCACTGGCGATAGCCAGCGCCATGGCGAGCGGGATGGCGATGATACCCACCGTGACGCCGGCGATGAGATCACGGCCGAAGCGGGCCATGCTGTAGGGTTCATCAATACAGGACTGGCGTAAGGCTATGGCGAGCTTCACGCTATTTAAGGAGGCTTGCTTGTGCATGTATATCGTAATACCAGAAGAGGGAGATAAAGGCCGGAGAGATCCGGCGCCCGATCATCATCAAGGGCCGGCAGAGCTGTCGACACGGCGATGGTATCCTGCGTAACCTTACTCCACACCGGCCATTTTTTCGATGGGCAGGATCAATGAAACGCGCGCTCACCCATTATTTGGCCTATTTGCCGCCAAATCGGCGATCTTTCCCGCTACGACGGCCCTTTTAACTGCAAAGATAACCATTTGAGCCTTCATTTATCACTGGCACGTTCGAGGCAGCAAGTCGCATTTTCAGGCAAACGCCAATATGGCACAGCGGCGTGACACCGGTTCCCCTGAGGGATGACAAGAGACTGATTGTGCTGAAAATAAACCGTAAAGCGCAAGTTTTGGGCAAACAGTCTGAAAATAGGGTTTTCAACGAGATAGCAGGTTGACACCCGCCCCCGGGGTCATTAATATTCGCCCCGTCTCAACGAGACAGGCAATTCCTCCTTAGTTCAGTCGGTAGAACGGCGGACTGTTAATCCGTATGTCACTGGTTCAAGTCCAGTAGGAGGAGCCACTTTTCCCTCGTAGTTCAGTCGGTAGAACGGCGGACTGTTAATCCGTATGTCACAGGTTCAAGTCCTGTCTTCGGATTGCGAAAAGAGCCCAGTTTTATAACTGGGCTTTTTCATATCTATCTCTCCATGGTTTCAAGCCCAGATCGCTATCCCTCACCGTTTGCTCTGCCACATTCCCCTCGCAGTGAACGAGCCACCCTCCCTGTTTTATCTCAACTCAAATTCGACTAACGATTACTCCGGTCCCTATCCGGTCAGCTCAGCTGGTGAATGGGTCACGCTCTCGCTCGTGCCTAGAGCCATCCCCTCCCCTGACGTCGATTCCCCCAGAAACCCCCTCCGGTCACAGCTTCCGGTCTTTCTGCTGGGAGACCATGAGGATGGTCAGAGCGGAGCTGGTGGCTCTGACGTGGAGATAACACAGATTGAAAGATGGAGACGCTCACCAGGCACAAGGGACGAGGAATGGTTAGTGGGCAAGACCGGAGCAGCCTCTGGGGCATATCCGGTCGCTTGGGCTGTGGCTGAGTTTGCCAGGAGTTGTGCAAAGTCGCGTCGATGCCGACGAGGTGTCGGGCCGTCACGCCGACGCGATCGTCGGCAACTTTCAGCGGATAGAACCAACTTGCCTACGAGCATCATAGACACAGGAAACAGTATGAGAGATTACTGGAGGCGAAGACATGATACACAGCTACGACACTCTGAGTCGTAGAAAACAAGATGGACTTGCTGTCGTATGAGATGACGCATAAGCGTATCCAGTCGTACAGGGAGTATGTGCCGAATATTTGTGTCTTTAGTAAAAAAGAGCTTGAGAATCGTGATCCACACGAACTTGTGTTCTAATCTTGCTTGAACTTATTTTTTTATCAATATAGGATCATCACGCTTACTTTTTTGGAAAGTAAGGTGTATCACAAGCTGTCAAGTAGAATACGAACCAGAACACTGGCGAGCAGACGACTTGCATAGCCGCAGATGACTAGTAGATTCATATCGAACACTCCTGCGATGATGATAGCATATATCATATCTGACATTCGTGGCCGGCATCATTGATGTTGTGAATGCGTACCTAGTGCGTTACCTAAGCCCGGAGAGGAAACTGGATGGCCACAGTCCTTTACCTTTCCGGGTTTTGCATTTTAAGGTCATCCTGATGCTTAATTCAAATAACCAGTGGTTTCGAAGCAGAGGATATCAGCATTTTGATGCCCCTGTTAAACTTCGCAAAGCAAGTAAAATTGTTAGCTCTCCTGATAATGTTTCCAAGCATGCATTTCTACCACTGATTTCATATAGCATTGAGAGTTTTAAAGTTCATCCAGATGAAGACGGAAAAATTGTAAAGAAACCAAAGTTACGTCCCATTTCATATGCTTCACACATTGATTCACATATTTATTCATATTATGCAGAGAAGCTATCTCAGCTTTATGAAAGTGATCTTGCTTCCTTATCACTACATGATTCCGTTTTGGCTTTCAGAGCTCTAAGAAAAAGTAATATTGATTTCGCCAATGATGCTTTCGAGAAAATAAAAGAGCATGGTAACTGTACAGCTATTGCAATGGATATATCCGGGTTCTTTGATAACCTAGACCATGAAACACTAAAATCTATGTGGTCTAAAGTACTTAAAGTTGAACGTCTACCACCTGACCATTTTAATATATTTAGGTCACTTACTAAGTATTCGACAGTCAAAAGAGATGAGTTGTTTGACAAACTTGAAATATCAAAAAACAACCCCAGAAAAGCTGGCCTAAGACTATGTAACATCAAAACATTTAGAGATGTAGTCAGAGGTTCTGACTTAATAAAAACAAATAAAAGTGGCAAAGGTATCCCACAAGGAACATCTATAAGCGCACTTCTTTCCAATATTTACATGTTGGACTTTGATTCAAAGATAAAAAATATAGTCACTTCTATGGATGGAAACTATTATCGATACTGTGATGATATGCTTTTCATTATAGATTCAGATAAAAAAGATATCTTAGTTGATATTGTCACAGAAAACATTGCAGCCCTTAAAATTGATATAAACGGTGACAAAACAGAGATTAGAAATTTTTCCATTGCTCATGGCATTCAGAAGAGTGACAAAGCATTGCAATATCTCGGCTTCATTTTTGATGGCGAAAGGAAATTAATTAGATCAGCCGCACTGGCAAGGTTTTCTGGACGAATGAAAGCTGGTGTCCGGCTAGCCAAGAAGACACATAGTAAAGCCAATCTGATTGAAGAGGAAAAAGGAATTAATAAAACCCCTCTGTTCAAGAAAAAAATTTATGAGCGTTACTCACATCTAAGTAGAAGAAATTTCATCACTTATGGACATATGGCCGCAAAAAAAATGAACTCAAAAGCTATCAAAAATCAACTAAAACCACTATGGGGCCGGCTAGTCAGAGAGATCGATAAATAACACTATGTAATAACCAGTCATGACATAATGTCTTCACGACCCAATCATACTGGTTCACATCAAAAATTGATAATAGCCTCCCTAGTTAGTCTTGAAATGGGTTTTTTAATAATTTTTGCGACGGTGGTGACGAGGTGTCGGATCGTCACGCCGACACAACCATCAGCGTGATTTTTCAAGCTTCACTTTTAGCACATACAAATAAATTGATTTATCTGTTATGCCTTAACCATGAAATTAAATGTGAAATTATCATTCCACTCCAGATTAACACCAATTCGCTCGGCTAAATCTAGACCTAAACCAAAACTAAGATCATAGGATTCACTTACCGTAAAAGTCCCTTCATCTGCTTCATCAAGCATTGCTAATATATGAGGAAATTCATCCATCCAAATATAATTCTGTCTTTTCTCAGATACTTTAAGTGGTTGATCACATTGAATCGTCACTTTATTTGCTCTTGATTTATTTAATGTTGCCTTACCTTCAAGTGGCATTCCATCAAACACTCCTTTTGTGGAAACAGAAGCACCATTCTTTCTTGTGATTTCAATATCTAGTGCCGTTACTCTTAAGTTGGCTCTTATGTAAGATACAATATCAGCCAACTGTTCTCTCATTATGTATGAATGAAATTCACTGGCAGGAATTAGTATATCCGTCTTTATTTTCTTTGGATGCCTAATGTAATAAACATCATTAACCCACTCATCGTTAAAAACTTCAGTGAAACGTGCTATCTCATCATCTTTCGATAGCACGAAAAAATCTTTTGATTTATAGTCTTTGTAGTTTTTAAATGGATTTCCCAAAAAAGCTGCGCCCATTACAGGCAAATCTGGACTTTTCAATTTATTATTAAGCTTACCAAATAAACTTCTGTCAATTCTGTATACTTTTAGAGACATACCCCACCCTAATGTTTATATAAAAAACTTTCAGCGTTAGTTTTTGTGAGCTGAACATATTTAATTCAGGTTCGATGCGAGCTTGCAAGATATAGCACTCTATGCAACGCATACTTCAATTATGCTTTGCATTGGCTAGGCGAACACATGTTGTCACATGATTAATAGCTTGCTCAATAACAAACAGTGGATATTTAGTTTTATAACGCTCACCTGAGAAGCATTTTTGGCTATCCGAGCCACTCTCAAGACGAATTTTTTCACACCATGCCCAAAGCTGTTCGATAGGCAAAGAACTTCCACGAGCAGTGATAACATCTACAAGAACATGCATATCGCTACTATCAATGCTCTGCTCTATCAAGTTAACTCGATTCTCGATAACATTTACTTTTTTCTCTAATTCCTCACGTTTCTCAATTTCTCTTGCCAAAATAGAAACGTTCTGTTGCAACAATGCCACCATGGTACTTAACTCAGAAGCGCCCTCTTTCGGCGGGGGATAAATACCATATTTTCGGATGGATGGTAGTACATCTTCAAAAATCCAATCTTGGAATCGAACAGATGCTTCACTATCATCAATTGTTACGATTCGATATAGCCCAGCCTCTGTTATATAGAACTCGTAGTCGAAGCCATATTCATTTTTCCCAGACAAAGGGATAATATATTTTTCTTTCTCTTTCAACACTGAAGAAAGTTTACTTAAAAGACCACCGAATCCAGACTTAACACCTGTGTTGTATGAAATATTTTCATTGTCTTTTGCCAAGACTCGAACCACATCAGGGAAGCGAAATAAAATTTTACCATCCCGATCCATTGTCTTTATTGGTTCACCACCGTTAGTTGCAGGGTATATAATGTCAAATTTTTTCTCGTCCACACAACACTCCATATTAAGTCTCTATAGCCGATTTTTATCGACAGCATACTATATGTCTTCATTGGAAACCATGATGCCGTAAACAACTGCATTTTAAATGCATATTAAAACTATGTTCATCCAGAACATCAGGCCCTGAGCTAACCACTCAGGGCCTTTTCATATCCACGATCCAAAGGACAGAGCATGTTTATTCACCAAATTTTGCGCAAGCAAGTCGCCGCTGTCAGCATCAAGCCTATGAGAGACGGCAGCATTGATTTCACAGTAAAGGGCAGCACCAAGGGGGCGATCAAAGGCGCTATCACCGGAGCGGGTATCGGTGCCAGGGGAGGAATCCCAGGTGCCGTCGCAGGCACCATCATCGGGGGCACTATCGGCTACATCACTGGGCCAGCTGACTGAGGGAGGTTAGCCATGGATGAGTTTATTCAAGAAGGGAAATACGCATCCCACGAAACGCTCAAGGGGTATGCCTACAGCTGGCAGACGCTGAGCTTGCTGATGCAGGAGGTCATCACAAACGGTATGTATGTTCCTGAGTTCCTACCAGATGAAAATCAGCCAGTGCTACTGGTCGTGATCAAAGAGGCGACCGTGCTCAAGGCCAAGTCCCTGCACAGCGAAGCGCCTGAAGTGTTGATTTCTATAGCATCCCACACTGGTGAGTTAGTCAGAGATGACGACAACGGTTACTACGCTGACCACTGGCGGCTAGCAGCAGGAACTATCAAGCTGATCGACTGTGCTGAAGATGCCGTGTTCTGGCTGCCTCTCCCAGCTGTCGAAGCATGGGAGGCATATCGCTTCTCTGGCTATGGCTCACCGTTTGATGCCTTGTCTGCCCCACTTCCTGTATTCCAGCATCTGGCCTTCGATCTCAAACCAGATCAAACCTCGCCTGATTTGGGCACCACTATCTACCTGAAATCCACTATCTGACTATCTCGAAGGATGCTAAGCATGAACACCAAAACCGATAAGCAAGCAGCCAAACAGCAAATAAATACGACTGCTACAGCCAAGTTTGATGGCATACAAGTATCACCAGCCAAAGTGGTCTTGGTCAGTGGCGTAGCCACCCTGCTCTCGCCAGGCTCAACTACCACCGTGGGCTATGAGATTGGCCATGAACCCGAACAGGATGAACTGTTGATCCGTCTGACCGGTAGCAGCGGTGGAGGTCTCTGTTCCAAGGAGTGGTTCGGTCTGGCACAAGTCGTCGTTCTGCTAAACGAGCAACAGCCGGATAAGGCATTTACCTCCGGCCTGTTCAAGGTGATCTGGCACTTCAAAGGCAGCAGCAATAACGCGGGGTTCTTGGCTGCTGTGCTGCGCCATCTGGAGTTGACCAAGGCAGCACCGGACGTCCGGTTCGGCCATCTGATCACGGGCAAGCATACCGAGTGGTTCGATAGCCTGAAGGCCAAACTCCCAGAAGCGACCAACGCAGCCCAGTAACCGTTCCAGCCTCCTACTCTCCCCTACCCCTTTACTCAACCTCAACGAGAACCAAGATATGAAACCTACCCTCGTTATCACGGGCTTGCCTGTGAGGATAAGTCACGACCTGCAAACGCTACTGGAGCAGGCCATCAGCTCGGCGCTGGAGGATTTCCCTGATGAAATCCCAGATGGTCCAACACCAGCAGCCCTGACCCTCAACTATCGAGACCCAGACTACAGTGCCACCACAGGTGGTTATCACCCTGTCGAGATCCGCCTAGAACGCTGGGATGACGGCTGGCATCTGTGCTATGTCACTGACTTTGCCTATGTGGGCCAAGGCTGGTGCACTGAGTTGGCCAAAGAGTTGGATTTCGATTTCAGCATGGGTGAGTACACCCACTCGTTGATGGGGAAAATGTCACTGGCAGAGGTGCATGAGTGGTTTGAGCTCTGGCAGCTTAACTTTTGCTGCTATGCCCAGATGGATGTATTCACCCTGACGGTGACACCTGACTGATCCAGTTCAGGCAAGAAACTCAAAAAGTCGCGTCGGTGGCGACGAAGCGTCGGGAACCGTTTAGGTCAATTCGTCAGCACGTCGCCACCGACAGCAAATTTCTACGCTTGACGAATTTTCCCGCCCAGAAGACCGGATATCGACCGGAAGTTGGCCAAGCCCTGTTCCACCTCTGGCCTGAGACCAGCATTAGGCTCAGCCAATCCCCAATCTCATCTCGGCAGCACAAGGAATTGACATCCCTGTGCTGTTTTTTCTTGGGCAGACCAGCCCTACCCCCACTTATCAAATGACAGGAGACAGATGATGACAAATGCTCCCTCCCGATTTCGCTTCACGCAAAAATCCATTGAGGCGCTACCACCGAACCCACCTCATGCCAGATCAACAGAAGCCGAATACAGCGACACCCAGATCCCAGGCTTTAAATGTCTGGTAGGCAAAGGTGAAGGTTCCAAGAAATTCCTGCTTCGCTATCTCTGGCAAGGACGTAAACGGGCTATATCCATAGGTCGCTTCCCCGATGTAGACCTGAACACGGCCAGAGAGATCGCCACAGACTATAAACGGCTGCTTTCGCAAGGCATCGACCCCAAGCAACAGAAGGAAGATAAGCGGCAGGAACTCACCCTGACCGAGTTGTTTGAACAACATTACTTCCCCTATGCCATGCACCACAAACGATCATGGCGGGATGATGCACAACGCTTTCGTGACCACTTAAAACCCGCCTTGGGATCACGGTTACTCTCGGAAATAAAACTTGAGCAGGGCCAGGCCCTGCAAACCAACTTGCTGAGCAAGGTAAAGCCAGCCACCAACAACCGGATCACCACTTTGCTTAAAGCGATCCTGACTTGGAGCGTTCGAATGGGTTATCTGGAGCAACACCCTATGAAACATCTCAAAACCCTGACCGAGAACAACCAACGCACCCGCTATCTGGACAAAGGGGAGATCAGGCGGCTGTTTATGGCTGCGGATATCGATGAAAACCGTTATGCCGGTCAGTACGTCAAACTGCTGTTGCTCACAGGATTGCGTAAGGATGAGTTGAGGCTGGCCAAGTGGGAACACCTTGATCAATCCCAGCTGACCCTGTTCATCCCCCACACCAAGAATGGGAAAAGCCGGATCCTCCACCTCAACCATATGGCCATGCAGATCCTCAAGGAGACCCACCCCATTGAAGGGAATCTCTATCTGTTTCCAGGACAGAAACAGGGCCAGCCGCTGAACAACGTCACCAGACCATTTAACCGGATGCTCAAGCGAGCGAGGATTGAAGGGCCAGTCTGTATCCATACTTGCCGCCACTCAGTCGCAGCCTTGATCGTCTCAAGTGGGGGAACCTTGTATGACGTGCAAGCCCAGTTGGGTCATGCCAGCAGCCAGACCAGCCAACGATATGCCCATCTGCACGCCAGCAGACTGAGGCACACCAGTACCCAAGTGGCCAACTGTGTGGAACAGGCGTTGATACCCAGCAACACGGTCCACTCAACCCTACCCCAACTCAGCCCAAACGGAGGAATTTAGGGGAAAAATGCCGACGGTCGTGACGTGCTGACGGGCAAACTCGACGCCTCGACGCGATCGTCGGCATTCCATCAACTCTCCCGCATTTTCAGATACCAAAGTCCACACTGCTATACCAACTCTGCTTACCGAAACACTCCCCTGTCGTGAAGATCCAAGTCGACACGCCCTGTCGGGCACCTCCGTGACACTTGGATACCTTTGACTACGATGATCCCCTAGATGGCAGAACACGACACCCTAGCCCAACGCCTCGGCGTGATCCTGACCAAGCTCAACAACGGGCAGCGGTTGGTGATCTCCGAGTTGGCCCACGAGTTCAATGTCTCGGCTCGCACGATCCAGCGAGACCTGAACGTCAGACTGGCTTATCTACCGCTGGAACGTGACGGACAAACCTATTGGCTTGACCCTAGCTATCTAGGGAGAACCACCACTCCCGCCATTTTGAGACTGTGTGAGCAACTGGGGGCCAAAGCTTTGTTCCCGGATGATCACGAAAGTCTGATCAAGCTCTGGCTCAACCCTGCATCAACACCTGTATTCGTCCTTTCTGGCTTTCAACTCGATGAAGATGACAGCCATTACCAATGGCTGAAGCCACTTGCCAAGGCAATCAGCCAACAGCTCAACGTCAGGCTGACATGGGTGGGCGAGCCAGCAGAGCAAGAGATTGAGCCATATCGTCTGGTCAATAAGCGGGGCCGCTGGTACTTGGCGGGGGTAACGGCGGATACGCCATTTATCGAGCCTTTGTCGAGTATCGCCAGCGTCCAACAGATAGATACGCCAGCAACGATCAGCGAGTCACAACAGCACCTTCTTCAACGCCTCATCGAGCAAGAGGCCATCCCTACTCACGAAGTCGTGATCAAGGCAGCTTCGCCTATCGCCCACGAGTTCAAGCTTCGGAACATCCTCCCCGAGCAGGCACTGATCCGAGAGCTGGAGGATGGCAGCGTCTTGCTGGCAAGCCGCGTTTTTAGTGGTTCTCAATTGTTGCCTGTGATAAAAACCTACATTCCCTATTTAGAGGTAGTTTCCCCTAAAGGTATACAGCAATTGGTAAAACGTGACCTCAAAGCCCTACTTAGCCGGATGTGAGCAGATTTTTTCACGCCAATTAATTCACTTCCCGACACCAGCTGTCGGGGGCAATCACCACTATAGATAGCCTAACAAGCAAGGAGAAAAATCATCATGGAGTCCCCTACGATAACTAAACAATCCGACCTTATTTTACGCAGTCATGACGATTATGAAGTTGTCTTCGAACACATTGCTGCCCACCTACAAGCAGAGGGCGGCACCATCAAGGTTGCTGACCGAGCCAAGGGGATACTGGAAGCATCTTGGAAGTACGGTATCAATCCGTTCGGGTTGCGCGTTACCGTGAATTTCAGCTCGCCAGAAGAAGGGATTGTTGAGATATCACTGACAGGCTCTTTCGCTGATGCCATAGATACTTTCGGTACGGCCAAGAAGAAAGCCAAAACGATCGCAGAAGTTATCACATCCCCTATCAATAGGACAATATGGCCGTTACACGAAGAAAAGACTACAGATCACGTCCCTATGCCAATCGAGATACCGATAAATACGCAACAGATTAATATAACGGAACCCACAGACCATAACAATGTATCGGTGGCACAACTGAAATCACTATCAAACGCGAAATTCCTTAAATGGTTCCTGTTGTTGAACGGGGGGCTGGTTATTGGCCTTGTGTGGACAGGCCCCGGCGCACTAGCTATACCATTTTTAGGTTTTGCTGGTGCATTGCTTTCGCTGATGTTTTGTAAATGGTTGGCTAAACGGGCACATGGAGTCAAAGTTATTGACCATCGTTATCCAGCGTCAAACGAGGAGAAACATTTATATGAAATGGTCGCTGAGCTGGCAACACGTGCAGGGCTGGACTGTGTACCCGAGGTTGGTGTTTATGACAGTCCAGATATAAATGCATTCGCTACAGGCTCCTCCCCCAGTAATGCACTTGTTGCCTTTAGCTCCAGCCTTTTGAATAAAATGGATCGAGAACAGATACAGGCTGTCGCAGCGCATGAAATTGCTCATATAGCCAACCGAGACATGTTAGGGACTGTTCTTTTACAGGGAGTTATCAATAGCATTGTTTTAATAGCTACCCTACCGCTTAACCTATTACGTGTACTGAATATTTTTGGTGATAGCTTCAGCTGGGTTGTTGAATTTACGTTATGGCTAATTAAAACGATAGCGGCTCTTGTACTGACCCTTCTGGGTAGTTTAGTTGTGAAGGCGTTCTCAAGATCACGAGAATATCGGGCTGATGCTTTTGCGGCAGTACTTTTGGGTAAAGGCCCCATGATGAATGCGCTGAAGTCACTCGCAAATGACACATCCAAGATACCTCTTGAACAGAGTGCTTATGCAACGTTCAAAATATCAGGCCGACTCGGCTTCTCAGAAATATTTTCAACACATCCACCAATAAGCAAACGACTTGCCGCACTTGACGATGGGACCTATATCCCTGCGACTGACAATATAACTAAACTCACAGTTAGTGACTCAACACAACCACAAGTACAGGAAGTACAGGAAGTACAGGAAGTACAGGAAGTACAGGAAGTACAGGAAGTACAGGAAGTACAGACGACTACGATTGACCAAGTTCATCATCGCGGCAAGCGAAAATCTGTTATGGCCCTGATGATGTTTTTCGGTGGCGGTTTGGGGTTACATAAATTTTACGCTGGCAACTGGGGCTGGGGTCTTATCTATCTCGCTGGCTGCATAACTTGGATTCCTGTTTTTCTATCTCTTATCGAGTTTATTCGGGTGCTTTGCCTGACTCAAGAAGATTTCGACAAACGTTACAACCTTCAAAAAATTAAAGCATTTCAATGGATTTGGTAATTGTTATTTGTTTTTACAATGGAGTTATTTATGTTTAGAAAAACTGCTTGTTCGATTTTAGTTATGGCCTTATCAGGCTGCGTTTCCAATGGAGATAATTTTGGTTCTGCCTTGAACAAGGTCGTAGATGATGCTCTTGCGCCGCTCGATAACCTTGCCGCTGGACTTGATCCCAACGCGGCTCAAGAAACTTCGATGCCAGTACAAAAGGAAAAATGGACACCCACCGAGAAAAATTGTGAGGCTATCAAAAATAGTGCTGGAATACATGTTAGAGCAAAGCAACAGCAGTGCCTATCAATGTTACAAGGCAAGGCTGTAGATGAAACCCAGTCACTTGCAACCACTCTAAGCCCTAGGCATCCACCCTATATCACTAAAATTGGCAGCCCGTTAGCCGATGAAGGCACGGATGAAATATTGCATTCCAATACGGGGGCAATCAAGCGTCACGTACTTGCCAGTCGAGAGTTCCAGCTGACAAAAAACGGATTCTCGTTAGACCTTAAACCAATCAACTTTCCAGACATCGCTAAGGAAGAATTTAGATTAGTTGAGACCACAAATTGCCCATCAGGGATGGGGATGGAACAAGCTATTTGGGTTAATGATAAATCTGGGCATCCTGGCGCTGCCAAGATACATTGTTTTTCAAACTCAGGCCCATCAGTACTCCTCAATGACAATAGTGATATGAATCGAGCTCTGTATGGCAATGCAAAAGGATTTGTGGTGTTCACTATCAACGGCGAGCTAATAAACAACAAAGCTTACGTGAAGGTATTCATGTCAAGAATGCAACAAGTTTACTGACGCAGCAACATATTTAACTCTGAATACAACAATGACTAAAAGGAACATTGTCAATGAATATTATAAGTGGTTCCCTAACAGCTATTAGTTGCCTGCTGTTAACGGTTCCTGCAGCTCAAGCCGGAATGTTCAACAAACTGGACGAACTGACCGTAAAAGGGGGAGAACTGGAAAGCTGTCCAGGCGTGACCTTGGAGCAGCAGGCCGATAGCTTCTTTAAGGATCCCGAGTGGTCGGCAGGCAAAGCCGCTGATGGCCGCAAGTTGGTCAACGTGAGTGGCACGTTCACATATGGAGATAGACCCGTCCGCGGCCTGCTCCAGATGTGGATCCAAGGTGAAGAGTTCAGCGTGGAAGCATTGGAGATAAACGGACAGCCACAACCGGATATCATGATTGATGCCCTGCTGGAAAAGATGTGTGAGGCAGCACAAAGCCAACAACCAAAAGGGGTGACCGAGAGGACCCAAGCCCGCGCTGATCTACCATTTGTCGGCAAACGGCGCTTCAACTTTTCGGGCGGTAGCGGTACAGCTGAGTTCATCACGATCCAGAGCAACGGGCATACTGTTGTGGAGAGTTGCGGCTCGGAATGCAGCATTGATTTTGAAGGGCCATTTACTAACCCGCTCAAGACGCAGTACGGGATCTATCGAGTCGAGGCCAAGCGGATTTTCGAGCTCGATGAGAAGGGCCAGGGCAAGACCTGCCAGAAGGAGCTGGGAGACCCAAGAGATACAAAGTGCGGTGTAGAGCTGTATGTGGCTCAGTAAGAAGATCAGGCGGGAGCAATCCCGCCTTACTTTTTTCTGACGGCATAGGGCTGCAGTTACGTGGGATGCGCGGGGCCAATGCGCATGAAACACACTCCCCTACATTGGACAACGGCCAGAGGTCCGCCGCACCGTCAGACGATGACAAGGGTTAGACAGAAAATATGGGCTCTGTAGGCCAAACATATTTATAACAAGCAGCCCGGAGGGAGTGTCCCCACTCTAGCCAACAAGACAAGCTCGACTCAGAGACGCCGAGGAAAAAACCAAGTAAGAGACCAAGACAGTCAGGCCACCAGAGAAGCCAGCGGACAACGTTCATAGAGAAGGCTGGATAGGAGTAGTTTCCCCCCTCCATTCGCTCCACATTTTCCACCCTGCAGCCGGATCATGGGGGCAGAGCCCCAGATGAGGGCGGGTGGGGGCTCACCCTCATCCCCAACGGGTATAACACACCACCCCACGGGCCCATGCCCCGCATGGCCTCCCGAAATTCACATCGGCGCGTTTTCGGATTTTCGCGCAGTTTAACCGCCATTTTCAGCACCGTTCGTAGCCCTTTCGCATCTCGGGTGGGTCAAGGAAATCATCAGCAGAGGGATTGCGAGTTGGACTCATTGCTTGCGTTTTCACAACGGCGGACCGGTGCCTTTATCTATACCAACGGGCCTACCGACACCGTTATTGGAGTAATGACGCTGGGAGGCAAATCTAGTACTAACACGATGGCGCAGATTCGGGGGATACGCGCAAGGTGAAAACTCGGGAAAGCAAGCATATCAAGGGATGGTAGAGCGGGGTAATAACGTCGTTGGGGATGGAGAGCGGATCACACGCCCCATCGTAGCGCTCTCCATCCCCTGCCATGTTGCCTATACGGTTATCTGGAGTATGACCATGAAGTTAATCTGGGATGGGGGGCTCCGATGATGCTCACGTCGTTCTCTGGAATTGGAACATCCCGCTCGCGCAGCCACCAAGATTCATCAGTCGCTCATGATAGGGACGGTGCGGTGGATCTGCACCATCCCCAACAGCACTACTACACCATGGCAGCAGTTCTTATCAGGCGCGGTTTCCCCAGTTTGAGTCGTGCGCGTGGCGGTGAGTTTTGCGCTAGGATTTTGCCCATTGCCCCCATCCCCTTGTTGATATTTTTTTTCTAATACGTTCTTGACATGGCATTCGACTATCCATTAGATTCGCCACCGTAGCCGCTTACATAAGCAATACCGGCTATAAAGCGCCACTAAAGCCCCTCTTTTGCATTCCTGCACAGGGCCTTCGTGTGTCGCATAACTTTACATTTCTGTTAAAGGCTTGTTGGTCATTTGCTGATGACCTAACAAGGAACCGGATACATGTCTCACGTTTAATCCAGAACGGGGGACACATGTAAAGTTGCGACACAATGGAGGAACCATGACTAAAAACGCAGCTCGAAATACCAGCACTCGTCTGGTGAAAAAAACTGAACCAGCTTGTACTCTAACCGCCATCATTGGCCGAAACCTCGTCAATTTGGCGCACATTGCCTATACCAAACGCTACCAACCGTTGAATGAGTCTTTGGATCGGATGACTCCCGATGCTATTTCACGGTTGGGCGTTGGGATCAACAGCCTTGAGCGGCAAATAGCTTTCGATGCCGCCGCTGAACCCGAGAAGCAAGTGCAGCTTCTTAAGGATGTTCGTGATGCGTTGGCGAATGCCGGTCTTCTTGAAAAATACTTTATGTTAGAAGATGGGACCATTGTGCTACCGGAGTTGGTCAAGTCTGCTGACTACGGTGATATGGGCAATGGGCCCGTGGTTCGCTTATATGCTGATGGTATCGAGAAACCGATATTGACATGCCTCTGCTCCTCTGAAGCTGCATGTGTCCAGTTGTTGACCGAGCTTTCTAATCGCCTGAACGGGTCATCTACTCAATAACCTCGCGCAACCTAACCCCGCCTTGCATGCAGGGCGGGGTTCTTTTTTGTCTGGAGATAATTTCATGTTTGAATTTAAGAAGGCAGAAATCGGGGTTATAGAAGAAGATCAGCCTGAGCCCCCCCACCTTAAGTTTGCGATAAAGAAAGTCTCGTTTGACCCAAAACAGCCGCCTATCTCGCTAGCTGATGGCTTCCCAATCTGGATCGGTTGCGATGCCGAATGGAGGTGGTTGGATACTGGTAATAAAGTTCTGTCTTACCAATCTTTTGCGATCAACCATGATAACGCGGTGTTTAGCAAAGTTTATTACCCTGATGAGGGCAAGCGCTTCTCCTTTGAAGCGTTCATTTCGCAAGTGGTTGAGGACTGCCGTGCAGCTGGCTTAATCAAAAAGTGGCCACGAACGATAGTCGTCGTAGCTCACTTTCTGCGTGCCGACCTCAGTACGTTCAAAGACTTCTGGCACATGAAGACTCGCCTGGATGGTCAGGGTGGGAGCGTAGTCGGACAAATTATTACCGATAGTGGCTATGGCGTTGATGAAACCGCTGAACGCAAGCGCCGTGCTCCGTTAAAACCCATCACACTACGCGATCGCAATCGCAAACCCCAGAAATCGATAATCCAATTCGTCGATACCCTCTTTTTATCCCCCAACAAATCGCCGTTGTCAGCGCTGGGCTCAATGCTCGGCTTGCCCAAGGTGGAAATCCCCGAGGGTTACAGCATCGAGCGTATGGATGAGCTGTTGGTTGGCGACAAGGAGGCGTTTGAAAGGTATGCCCTGCGCGATGCTGAGATTGCTGTGCAATATGCCCTGAAAGTACGCGGTTTTCTCGGCAGTCAGTTCGGTTTGCAGAAGCTTCCTAGGTCATTGGGGGCTGTCGGTGTTTCTGTATTTCGGCGACTACTCAAAGACGCTGACATCGACTACATGGTGGCTTTCGGGCTGGAGCTCGCCAAGATTGAGCGCTGGAATACCGGAAAAGGCAAAGTCACGACAAAGGCGGTGACACGCCCATCTCCTGCTCGTGGCCTGTATGAAGATCTTGCTATCCGCAGCTACCACGGTGGCAGGAATGAGTCATTCATGATAGGCCCTACCGAGATAGGGGATTGGTATGACTGGGACCTGAAGGGCGCTTATACCACGGGGCTTTGTGACCTGTTGGTGCCTGACTACGCCAACATGCATACGAGTTCTGACCCTCAAGACTTTGTCGGTCACGTCATGGGCTTCGCCTACATTGAGTTCACTTTCCCTGCTGGCACTAGCTTTCCCTGTTTTCCAGTTAGATCCGAGCAATATGGGCTGCGCTTTCCTTTATCAGGATTGGCGTATGTCACTGCGCCAGAAATCGAATTGGCTCTCTCCATGGGCGCCAGCATCCATATAAAACACGGTGTCATTGTGCCCTGGCTATCGGGTAGTGGGCCTCTGTTCGAAGAATTCACGCGGATGATCCAGCGGCTACGTCAGGAGTACCCCAAAAAGAGCCTCGAAGAGGTGATGGTCAAGGAAATCGGTAACTCGCTCTACGGGAAGCTGGCCCAAGGGCTTCGCGATAAGACTGCGTTCGATACTGCTACCGGTAAGAATAATAAGATCGGCCCCTCGGCTGTGACCAATCCATACATGGCGGCTCATACAACGGGCCTGATCCGGGCGGTGTGCGGTGAGCTTCTTCACCGGATCCCCTTACATCGCACGGTGGTATCGGTCACTACCGATGGTTTCCTCACTGATGCCCCTTTGGAGGAGCTCGACCAGACTGGGCCTCTGTGTCGTCGTTATCAGGCGCTGTGTCAGCAGTTGCATGGTGATGAGAGTGGCGACCCCGTGCCGATGCTGGAACTGAAGCACCATGCTCGCCAGATTGTGTCTATCAAAACGCGGGGACAATGCACCGCTATCCAAGGTGATACGCCCCCTGTGCTGGCTAAAGCTGGCGTTAAGTGTGCGGGAACGACAGAGGAGCAGAACGAATGGATCATGCGGCTCTACCTTGACCGTGAGCCAGGACAGAAGATCGACGCCAGTCACCTGATCTCGCTTCGGGAGCAGTGGCTAACGGAAAGCGACCTAATCGAAATAAAGAAGCAGAGCAGGCTGTCCTACGAGTTCGACCAGAAAAGGCAGTTGGTTAATCCCCAGATAGTAGAAGTGGCCGGTGGGTCGCATATTGCTTGCGATACGGTGCCTTGGGGCGATGCTGGCATGGCGGATCATTGCCGTGCCCGTTTCGAGGGTTGGCGAGAGGACAACTGCCTCAAGACCTTGGAGGATTGGGCTAGTTGGGAAGATTACTACGAATCTGCGCTAGCTCTGCAAGGTTCCAAGATGCGGGTTCGCGAGGATGGCTCGCTGGGCATCTTGACCCGCATTCTGACCCGTTCACTGGTGCAGAAGGCTTGGTTCGACCACACGATGACTTACGGCGAGATTTCGGCGTTGCTGACGTCGGTGGGCTTGCCCGTCACGGTCGACACCTGCAAGAACAGCAAGCGGGCCGCTCTACCGGAGAATGTTGTACCGGTGACTGGCGAGGTGTTGCGGGTACTGGCTCTGCTGCTACGACAAGTCCCTGAATACCCACTTGAGCCTTTATTCAAGCCCGAGCGTCTTGATGAAGTTAAAAGTCGTCTGAATTCTATGGAGATATCACATGCCTGAACAACAATATGGCCGTCAAATTCTTGCGGAGGCCCATTATCTTAGCTCCGCCATGAAGGCTCGTAAACCCAAGTACGGGAGTCGCGAGCTCCCCTACTTGATAAAACAGTATATGCCTAGCTTGGCCCAAACGCCCCAGTTCGAGCGTCAACTATTCTCCCTGATTGCGCAGACTCCTGACTGGGGGAGTAATCAGTTTCTCTACAGGGTTTTTGAGTTGATTGGGCAGCATTTTGGGGTTGCTGTGCCAGATAGGCTAAGAGCTGCGCCGAGGGTGACCCGACTGGATGCACTTGCCGATGCAGTTGAAGATCGAAAGCTGCAGATAGAGGCTGATAACGAGGATTTTCGGTTGGAGATGATGGCTGATGAGCAACGGCCATGAGATGATTAATTAATCGGTATCATATGACAACGCCGTAGCCCATAGCTGCGGCGTTTTTTTTCTAGCGATTCAGTTTGCAAGCTACCTGATTCTGCATGTCTTTCTGATTGACTTTTATTAGATAGATTACTATTATCCGCCCCGTCTTAACGAGACAGGCAATTCCTCCTTAGTTCAGTCGGTAGAACGGCGGACTGTTAATCCGTATGTCACTGGTTCAAGTCCAGTAGGAGGAGCCAATTCCCTCGTAGTTCAGTCGGTAGAACGGCGGACTGTTAATCCGTATGTCACAGGTTCAAGTCCTGTCGAGGGAGCCAAATTCTAAAGCCCAGCCTTTTGGCTGGGCTTTTTCATATCCATCTCTCCATTGTTTCAAGCTGAGCCAGCTATCCCTCACTTCATAATTCCCACATTCCTCTCGCTGTGAACAATCGACACTCCCTGTTTTCTCGCGACCCAAATTCGACTAACGACGGCTCCGGTCCCTATCCGGTGGTAATCCCCCCGAAAACCTGGGGTGCTCATAAGTAGAATTTTCTCGTATCTTGAACGCAGGAGGTTCTAACATGAAAACATCACGCTTTAGCGATGCCCAAATCATCGCCATCCTCAAACAGGCCGAGTCTGGCTCACCCGTCCCTGAACTCTGCCGCGAGCATGGCATCAGTTCCGCGACCTTTTACAAGTGGCGCGCCAAATTCGGTGGCATGGATGCCTCTCTCATGGCTCGCCTCAAAGAGCTGGAGGAGGAAAACCGCCGCCTCAAGAAGATGTATGCCGAGGAGCGCCTCAAAGCCGAGATTATCGCCGAGGCCATAGCAAAAAAGTGGTGACGCCATCTGCCCGCAGGGAGATGGCTATCAAAGCCGTGTCGCTCTTTGCCATTTCTATCCGGCTAGCCTGCAACATCTTCAAGGTCAGCGAAGGCTGTTATCGCTATCAACCCATGCTCGCCGATGAAAACCAGCTTATTGCGGATTGGTTGCTGCGTATCACCAACAGCCAGCGGAACTGGGGCTTTGGCCTCTGCTTCCTCTACCTGCGTAACGTCAAAGGGTTTGCTTGGAACCACAAGCGGGTCTACCGGATCTATCGGGAGCTTGAACTGAACTTGCGCATCAAGCCCAAGAAGCGACTGGTACGTGAAAAGCCACAGGCTCTGGCCGTGCCTGCCCAGCCTAACCACTGCTGGTCGATGGATTTTATGCACGATCAACTGAGCGATGGCCGGTCAGTGCGACTGTTTAATGTGATCGATGATTTTAACCGCGAGGCGCTGTGCATTGAGGTCGATTTTTCATTGCCCGCTTCACGGATCAAGCGCGCACTGGAACAGGTGATTGAGTGGCGTGGCAAACCGGCGATGATCCGGTGCGATAATGGACCAGAATATATCAGCGAAGTGCTCAAGGCGTGGGCGGCGAAACAGGAGATCACCTTGGGGTATATCCAACCAGGCAATCCTCAGCAGAACGCGTACATAGAGCGGTTTAACAGAACGGTACGTTACGATTGGTTGGCTCATCATCTGTTTGGCACGCTGGAGGAGCTCCAAGAGTTTGCAACCCAATGGCTGTGGGTTTATAACCATGAGCGGCCCAATATGGCGCTGGATGGTTATACCCCGAAGCAGCATCTGGCAAAGGCTGCATGACCTCTACTTTTGAATGCCCCTAAAAATGGGGGGATTACCGTCCGGCGCTCACTCCACCATGAGGCCGAAAATACTAAGATTTTAAATGCATATTAAAATCATGTTCATCCTGAACATCAGGCCCTGAGCTAACCACTCAGGGCCTTTTTCATATCCACGATCCAAAGGAAAAAACATGTTTATCCACCAAATTTTGCGCAAGCAAGTAGCTGCGATCAGCATCAAGCCTATGAGGGACGGTGGGCTCGACTTCACGGTCAAGGGCAGCACCAAAGGCGCAGCCAAAGGAGCCATCACCGGAGCGGGTATCGGTGCCAGAGGCGGTATCCCTGGAGCCGTCGCAGGCACCATCATCGGCGGCACCATCGGCTACATCACCGGCCCAGCGGACTGAGGGAGGTTAGCCATGGATGAGTTTATTCAAGAAGGGAAATACGCTTCCCACGAGACGCTCAAGGGGTATGCCTACAGCTGGCAAACGCTGAGCTTGCTGATGCAGGAGGTCATTACAACACCGACAACCACTCGTGCTAATAAAATGTGACAACACGAAAAGATTATTTTTTGAGCTATTAATGACACCTAACTTTCAACCCTTTGAAATTGTCCACAACATGTTTTTTGTTGTGGACAATAGAGTTTATTAATGGCTATTTTGCACTTCTCATTTGCTCTGTTAGTCGCCTTTTTCTGCTAATCTACCTGCAATTCCCTGCGCTACTGATCCAGATCCAGATTTCATATTGCCGAGAGATTCCCCGATGACGGATCCATATTCTCGTGTTGCCAGCTGATTAAGCCCTTGCCAACACGGTTCGCTCACTCCTGACACAATGAGGGTGACTCCCGGCGCAGCAGGGCTTCCCACTGGTCAATGATGCCTTGATAGGTATCAGCGGCGTTGTAATGGGTTGTCGCATGCGCCTGCGCATTGCGTCCCAGTGTGGTGATCCGCTCGGGCATGGCATTTAACGTCCCCAATACCCGGGCAAGATCGTCCGGATCATTGGGCTGATATTTACAACACTCCACCCCATCGTGCAGGCGTTGATCCCACCAGGCGCCATCGGCGGGGATCACCACACACAATCCCGCTGCCATCGCCTCCAGAATCGAGAGTCCAAAAGGCTCTTGCTGGCTGGTCGATACAAAAATGCCGCACTCAGACCTGATCTCATCGAGGTTTACCGGATTGGCATGCCAGCGGGTGCCCGGAAGCTCGGGCGCAATGGGGCTGCAGGGTTGTAAACTGTTTTTCGGCTGCAGATAGCACACCACCAGCTCGGGGCGCTCGCCGCGCATCTGTTGATGAGCCGCCAGCATGGTCTCCAGGCCCTTCCAGCGCAGCAGTGAGGCTGCCCACAAGATATCGGTGCCACCAGAGGTAGCGGTCGGCCAAGAGTGGTCGCTCAAGCCATTGGTAAATGAGTGCCAATGGGGTGGGAAATGGGATTGACCGAGCCGGGTCAGGATCGCCGTCAACGAGGGACGGCAACTGTCGAGGTAAAACACCGCGCGCGCGCGCCACAAGGCGCGAGCAGATAACCCCGAGCAGCCGACAGGGCCGTGAATAAATTGCACCACCGGGATCCCCAGTAACTGGCCAGCCCAGTAACAACAGAGATCGACCCCGGGGCCAGACGCTGCGACGAGGCAGCTGACGCCCCCCAAGCGCCACACTTGCCACAGGATCAACAAGGTCTGCCACCCTTGCTTGAGCAGATAGCGCCAACCAGACTCCCGCCCTCGCACGATGGCGGGGATCCACAGCCGATGATGTGGGCAATGGGGCCAAGAGTCGACATCTTCGGTCATCACATGACACGCCATCGCAGGCATCCGCTTGCTCAGCTCAGCAAGCACCACCTCGGTGGCCACCTTGGATCCCCCCCGAAACGCGATAGGATCCACAATCAGCACCTTGTCCGCGCCCATCTGGCTACTCATCGCTGTTTATCTCCCATTAGCTTGCCCCCACGTCCGGCTATGAGGATCGATAACCTGGCCAGCATGGCCTGCCCTTGCGCAGCGACTCGTTGCCACAGCCAACCGGCGATAACCCGGAAAGGTTGGCGTCCCTCCCCCGCCCATCGCCCCGCCAGCGCATCAGACCACACCTCGGTCACCTTGCTGACATAACGGGCCACGGTGAAATGCCGCGCCGCCCGTTGCTGCCCCGCTCGCCCCATCGCACACCTTATTTGCGGATTGCTCAAACGCTGCCAATGGCAAGCCATCTGACGCCAGTCTCCCGGCTCGGCCAGCAGCCCGCTCACCCCGTCTTCGACCACCTCAGGGATACCGCCCACCCGATAGGCACTGACCGCAAGCCCCAGCATACCTGCTTCTGCCAGAGTCAGACCAAACACCTCCTCGCGGGCACCGGATACCAGAACATCAACGCCACCGCGCAAGATGGCCGCGCTATCAGCCCGCTCCCCCAAGAAGTGCACCCGCGCGGTGACCCCCAGTTCGCTGGCCAAGCTGGCTAATGCCTGCTGCTCGGGGCCACTGCCGATCACCAGCAGTTGTGCCTCCTCGCCCAACCGGGTCAGTTCTGCAAGGGAACGGAGCAACAGATCCACCCCCTTGCGTTTGATCAGTGAACCGACGGTCGCGATGATCAACTGCCCCGCTGGCAAACCCGGCAGACCCATGACAGGCCACTGGGGGCCCTCGTTCAGCCTGGCGGCATCGACACCGTTGGGTATCCTGATCAGCCGCTCTGTACCACAACCATCTTGCTGCCAAGCGGTCAACACAGGTTCGCTCACCCCGATCAGCACGCTTGCCTGGTGCACCTTCAGGGTGAATCTGTCTCTGGGTTGATAACGGGCATGCAGATGGCACACCAGAGGAACCTGCACATCGCGACATACACCCGCCAGCCACTGGCAAGGGGCCGCGCTATTGGCATGCACCAGTGCAATCCGGTGTTGCTGGATCAAGCTGGCGGCACGCCGTTGCAACTGGCGATATGCCGCTACATCAAAGCGGGGAGCTTGCCAGCCGAGCAACAGAGAAAAGGGCTCGACCAGCACCTTCACGCCCAGCAGCGCGGCCTCATCTGCCAGCCGCTGGCTATTGCACCAGAGCAAGGGGGTAAAGCGGGCGCGATCAAGATGGGCCAGCAGATCCAGCAAGCAACGCTCGCTACCGCGGATCCAGTTCTCACCGTAATGCACCAACAGGACCGGAATTGCGCTCATGATTGTGCTCCTGCATTGCGGGTTCTGACCGATCTGCCGCCTCATCAGTGGCAACCCGGGCTTGCTGCACATACTTGATGGCCGCGACCGCCAGTGCCAACTCCAGATAGATGGGCCAGGTAAAACCCTGGGTTAAAAATGAGCCCGAGATGACAAACCCGACCATGCTGGCCATCACCCCTTGCATAGCGGTGATCACTGCAGGGGGCATGCCAACTAGCTGACACTGCCAGCAACGGCGCAACGTCAACGCCACCATGCCGATAAACAGTGTCAAGCCCACGAACCCTGTCTCTGCCAGCACCCCGAACCAGGTCGAATGGACGGCGTGATTAAGCCCGTCCCAATGGGGGCTGTAGAAGAAGTAGTTGTAGTAAAAATTGGATAGCCCCACCCCCACCAGCGGATGTGCCAGCGCCATCCCCCACGCCGCTTGCCAGGCGTAGATGCGGCCCATGGCCGAGGCATCGACCCCGCTCTCGGCGGCGCCGCCAGATGCCCGGTCGCTGATCCCGGCCGCCACAAACAACACGCTCAGTGCCAGCGTGCCCGCCATGATCAGCAAGGTTTTCGACTTCACCCGCTGCCAGGCAAACAGGCCACAGACCGCGCAAATGCCCAGCAAGCCCCCGCGACTCTGGGTGGCAATAATGGCGGCGGCGGTCAAGGCAAAGCCAAGCCCGCCCAGCAAGCGCCCCCCCAGCCCATTACCCTGATTGAGCAGCAAGCTCAGCGAAAAGCCGGCAGGAAAGAGCAGCACCAGCGCCAGATCGTTGGGGTCCCCCAGCACAGAACCCAGCTCACGTCCAATGGTCACCCGGGTTTGCTCCACCAGCCCGATCCCGCTCGCCTTGTTGTAGAGGGCCACCAGCGCCACCAGGCAGCCGGCCAAGACAAATACCCGCACCGCCAACGCAAAATCCCCCGGGGTGCGCACCAGCCAGGCGGTGGCCAGGGTCATCAGGTAGATCTTGCTGTAGCTGCCGGTCCAGGTGGCGATCGCCTCACCCCGGTTGCTGGCAAACAGCACGCCGATGGAGACCATCAGGAAAAAGGCGCTCAACCAGCTCAGGGCCGGGTGCCAGTAAGGCTTGATCCGGCCAGTCAGCAGGATGTGCCAGGCCAGGGCGCCAATGGCCGCCAGTGAGAACAACAACGGGATTTTGAGGGGATAGAGCTGGGGAAACACCTCGTGCAAGCGGAAAAACGAGAAGGTGACAAAGCCCAATACCATCAGAAATGGCCAGCGCAGGGCAAACCAGATGGCGGGGATCGCCAGCCCAATCACCGGCAGCAGTAACGGATGGGGTAATCGCCACCACAGCAGGGCCACGACGAGACAAATCGCCAATGCCCACAGGGCATGACTCAGGCGACCCATTGCCCACCCCACACCATGGCCAAGGCACAACCTGAACTGGCCCAAAGGGGGGCCAGCCGATAGGGCAACGGCAATAACCGCTGGCTCACCAGATAAAACGCCAGAGCCCGAACCAGATAGACCAGCAGCAGGGTCCAGATCACCCCATCCACCCCAAAGCGGGGGATGGCAAGCAAAAAGCCAACGACCCCGAGCAAACTGCATCCCAGATTGATAACCATCTGTGCCTTGCTCTCTTCGCCGCTAAAACAGCCGACATTGAGCAGATCGGAGACGTTGCGTACCGCCATCCCCAGTACCAGCAACGGGATATAGGCAATCGCCCCGTGATAGCTCTCCGGCGTGAGCAGCCGGATCAACAAGGGAGCGGTGAGCCCGACCACCCCGGCAGTGGCAAAGCCCAGCACCGAACCCAGCACGCTGTAGTGGGCATTGAGGCGCAGGCCATCGGGCTCTTTGAGCAGCATAAAACGGCGGGGATACCACCAGAGGGCAAAAGGTTGCAGCAACAGCCCCACCGCCAGCGCCAGCTTGCCCGCCACCGCGTAATAGGCCAGCAGCGCCTCGCCCACCACATCGGCCAGCAGCAGACGATCAAGGCCGCTTAAGGAGAAACCCGCCAGCCCGCTCACCACCAGTGGCAAGCCATAGCGCAGCACCGGCCGATAGTGCTGCCAATCAAAGCGGATCCCGCTATCACGCCATTGCCACAGGCTCAGCAGCAGGGCCAGGGCGATGCAGGTCAGGGTACCGGAAGCCAGCACCCCGCTCACCCCCCAGCCGAGCCAGAGCCACCAGCCGGTCAGCAGCGACTGGATCAGCGCCTTGCCTGCGGTCGCCACGAAAAAAAGCTTGGCCTGATTGCGCATCCGCAGCCACGCCAGCGGCACCCCGATCACCCCTTCAAATGGCAGGGCGCAGAGTACCCAGCGCACATCCGCAAGACGGGTTTCAACCGGCAGCCAGGCTTGCACCACAGGCGCCAGCACCCAGAGCAGCAGCAAACTGGCCAGCGCAATGATCCAGACCAGGCCGAACATCCGGGCGACCACCTGCTGGCGGGCCTGCTCATCGGTGGCCAGTCCGGCAAAGCGGTAGAGCGCATCCACCAGCCCGAACCCGAGAATGAGGGAGCCCAGATTAATCAAGGTCAGCAGTACCTCCAGCTGACCATATTCACGAGGAACCAACAGATGAGTCAGCACCGGCAGCATCAACAAAGAGATCCCCTTCATCAACAGCAAGCCCGCGGCATAATAGACAATGGCAATTTGGTTCACACCCAGTCTCATAAGGCCTCCCAGCCACCCTGGTGGCTTAGCCGCCGGGCATCATTGCTTATCTCACTGCTGCAATAATGCAAAGGGCACGCCAGTTAACCCGAATGAGACAGATCCCCGTCCCCTTACCTCTGCGCCTCATTGCGCTGCGAACAGCCAGCCCAGCAAGTCCAAAATGAGACTGCATATTGGGTGAACGATTGCGTTTTGCACAACCACTGACGCAAATTGCACCCCGCGGCGGGATCATCCCCGTTTCACTGCGCCCCCCTGCCCGATAAAGAGCTCCCCACGCGGTTGGCCCGATCCCTGCTAGTACCTCGCAGCACCAGATAAACAGGGAGAGATCATCATGAACACCCTCAGTCTGTACCGGGTCAAAGCGTGGGCCAAACAAGGGGAAACCCCGCTGGCCCGCAGAGTGTGGCGACTCGCCAAAGGGGCTCGCAGCTGGTCTTTACCACTGATCCCGCCGCTTCATCGCCTGCTCTATCGCCTCTATCTGGTGAGTAGCCATGGCATCGCTACCCTGATGCGCACCCTCTGGTGGACTCCGCTGTTTCAATCTCGCCTGACCGCCCCTGCTCCCCGCCTCTATCTCTATGGCGGCATCCCCTATATCAGTGGACCCGTCGCCATAGCCATAGGGGCCGATTGCCGCCTGAGCGCCGCCATGACCATTAGCGGCCGCACGGCGAGCCGGGCCCCAAGCTTGGTGATCGGCAATAATGTCGGGATTGGCTGGCAGACCACCCTGGCCGTTGGCAGCAAAATAGTGCTGGGAGATAACGTCAGGATTGCCGGTCGCGCCTTTCTGGCTGGCTATCCCGGCCATCCGCTGGATGCCTGTGCCCGCGCCCGGGGGCTACCGGATGCTGATGAGCAAGTCGGCGAGATAGTGCTCGAACGGGATGTCTGGCTGGGTACCGGCGCCATGGTGATGGCCGGTGTCACCATAGGTGCGGGCACTGTGGTTGCCGCTGGCAGCATAGTCACCCGCAGTCTGCCTGCCGGGGTGCTGGCAGGTGGCGTGCCTGCCCGAGTGATCCGGCAGTTGGGGAGTCAGGATGACAGGGAAACCCTGGGCAACGATAGCGAGGAGAGCCCGCAATGACGCAGCATCATAGCAAACCGCAATTGGTGGTATTAGGGGAAGACTGGGGCCAACACCCCTCCAGTACCCAGCATCTGATCAAACGCCTGCTGCCCGATTATCAGGTGCTGTGGGTCAACTCCATTGGGCTGCGCCGTCCTCGCTTTAACCTGCGCGACATCACTCGCATCGTGCGCAAGCTGGGCGCCGTGGTGCAGCGCGCCGCCCCCGCCGGTCACCTCGATCCGAGCGAGAGCCAAGGCCAGGGCCAGGGCCAGGGCCAGCATCAGGTGCAAACTCAACAGACGCCCGAGATACTGCCGCCGCTGGCGCTGCCACTGCCCGGCAGTCGGCTTGCAGGCAAGATCAATGGCCACTGGCTGGCCGCCCAGATCCGCCGGCGCTTACCCCAGCTGGATCGTCCGCTGCTGTGGATCTCCTTGCCAAGCGCGGTGGATCTGATTGGCAAACTGGGTGAGCGGGCGGTGATCTACTACTGCGGTGATGATTTCTCTGCGCTGGCGGGGGTCGATCATCAAGCCATTGCCCGCTGTGAAGCCAGATTGGTGGCCCAAGCCGATTTGATCCTGGTGGCCAGCCCGGCACTGGCCAGTCGCTTCCCCCCCCACAAGACCCGCCTGCTGAGCCATGGGGTGGATCTGGATCTGTTTATGCCGCCACAGCCTCGCCCGGCAGATCTCCCCAGCGGTCGGCCGATTGCCGGATTTTATGGCAGCCTGAGCGAATGGATCGATGTGCCGCTGCTGGCTGACACGGCCCGCGCCCTGCCCCACTGGGATCTGGTATTGATTGGGCCCAAACAGACTGACCTCAGCGCGCTGGAGGGGATCTCCAACATCCATCTGCTGGGGCCCAGACCACACCATACCTTGGCGGCCTATGCCCAGCACTGGCAGGTCAGCCTGCTGCCCTTTGTCGACAATGCGCAAATTCGTGCCTGTAACCCGCTGAAATTGCGCGAGTATCTGGCGGTCGGCCGTCCTATCGTCAGCACTGATTTCCCGGCACTGGCAGGTTACCGTGAACTGGTGCATCTGCCGCGAGCCGGTGACAATCTGGCCCACGCCATCAATCAGGCCGCCTGCGATGGCCCTCGCCAGAATTGGTTTCAAGCCAACGAATGGGAAGCCCTGACGGAGCAGGGCGGGCGTCAGGGCCGGCAACAGCGGGTCGCGGGCCAGAGCTGGGATGACAAGGCCGCTGATCTTAAATCCTGGTTGGCAGCGATCTGCTGATGGGCCGCGCCACATTCTGGAGACGACATGGGCACAGGGGAGGCTTGGCCACCCTGCTCTGCGGCTGTTCGCTGCTCTATTGCGCGTCCTTGTTCAGCGCCACGCAGTTGCCTGCCCCCATCCAGCTGCCCCTCACTGGCACCCTGACCCCCCAGCGCCTCAATCTGAGCAATGTGCCCTGGCCTGTGGGCAGCGACGATGAGCTGGTGATCGAGGGTCATAATCCGGACACACAACCGCAAACGCTGATTTTACGGGTCGATGACAAGGCCTCGGTCAACTACCGCAGCCGGGTCAATCAGGAGCGGATGGTCGCCCCGGGCCCCTTCACCCTGCGCTTTGCCTTAAGTGATTGGCGCACCAGCCAACCACGGCCACTGGCCCTTGATGAGATAACCAAGATCTACCTGTTTATGGCCGATGACGCGCCCCCACTGACCATTAAACGCTGGTTCTGGGAGCCCGGCTTGACCCTGCCAGAGGGCACCATTGCGCTGGATCTGGGGGCGGCCAGTGCCCCGCGTTTTACCGGCTTTGAGGCCCTGAGCCCGGGGGATCCCCGATTGCTCGGCCACCCCACTCCGGTGTTGCGCCCCTCCGGCGATGCCCTGGTGCGCGATGGCCTGCGCAATCTCGACGGGGTACGCCTTGAGGTGGAAAAAGGGCGCTACCAGCTCACCCTGTGGCTCGATGACCCCGGCGAGTGGGAGTATCTGCCCCACCCCTTCGAGCGCAGTGTGCTGGTCAATGGCGAGCCCATTTGGGCCGAGCAGTGGCAGCCGCAAACATGGCTAACGCAGCGCTATCTGGCCGGGCAGTCCCGCGAGGCGCTGCCAAACCCGGATCCCTGGCAGCTGTTTGGGGCCCGTCAGGGGGGCCCGGTCCATGTCACCCTGAACCACCCCGGTGGCCCGCTCACCATTACCCTTGTTGGCCACACGCCGGATGCCAAATACCTGGCCGGGCTGCTGCTGGCCCCTTATCCGGCCAGCACCGGCAAGGCCGATATTCCGACAGATAAACCACCCCGCACTATACCGTCCGATGCTGCAACCCGGGGGCTGGCCGATGCCACCGACCGGGTGCTAACCAAGCAGCGCCAGCTGTTTTTGGAAAAATGGACCCTGGCCCCCTATCCGCAGCTGGCCCCTGCCAAGCAGCTCAGCCTCACCCCGATCAGGGATGCGGCCGCGACACTTTCGGTGATCCCTGCTGCACCGGAGCAAGCGCTCAAGCTCGCCGCGCAGCCGCAACTGGCGACCCTTGGCGGCCAACTGCTGCTGGAGTTTGCCATCCACGCCGCCAGCGACGATCCGGCCCCCTTGCTGGTGATCCAGCCCCCCGAGCACGCAGGCTCGCCGCTGGCGCTGACCCCCTATTACGGTCAGTGGCATCTGGTTCGCCCACAGGCGAGCGGCACCCTGCTGGCCCCCTCGGATCAGGAGCTGGTCGAAGGCGTGGCCGGGCTCACCCTGCGGGCGGGAGTGCCCCGCCGTCTGGTGCTGCACATCACCATCCCCCGCGACGCCCCGGCGGGTCGCTATCAGGGCAATATTCAGCTGCTCAGCCAGCAGCAACTGGTGCAGCTGCCGCTGACTATCGAGGTGCTGCCGCTGACCCTGCCTGCGGCCAGCAAGCCGGTTGGCATCTACGTCGAAGCGCCCCCCTATCTGAATTGGCTCAGCCCCAACCCCGAGGCGCTGCAACAGCAGATCGCCACAGCCAGTCGCTGCGATCTGCAGCGGCTCGCCAAGCTCGGGATCAACGGCCTCTCCCCCGCCCTGCCACAAGATGAAGCGGGGATGCGGGATATCATGGGAGAAGCGGCCGGGCTCGGATTTGTGCCACCGCTGCTGGCCTATAACCCGCTCAAACGCTGGGGGGGCGACCCTGCCAGCCAGCTGGAGCAGTGGCAGGCGCGGCAACAGGCGCTGACCGCCAGCGGCTTGCCACCGCTGGCATGGAGCCTGTTTGATGAGCCGGATCTCGCTACCCTGCCCGCCATCACCACGCTGGCGCGGGAGATGAAACGGCGCGACCCTGCGGTGATCCGCGCGGGCCACTTCAATCACCCGGGTCAGGTTGGTCTGCTAGAAGAGGTGGAGATCGCCCTGATCAACGCAGGCTTTGGTGCCGACAAGGCCGATGTGGAGCGGGTGCGCCAGCACAAGGTCACCCCCTGGTTTTACAATCTGGGCACCCCGAGAGCCGCCGGTTTTTACCTGTGGCAGAGCGGCGCCGAGGGCTATTTGCAGTGGCATGGTCGCATGCCCACCGCCCTGCCCTACGACCCCACCGATGGGCGGGAGAGCGACTTTATGCTGCTCGGCCCGCAAGCCTGCGAGGCGCATCGCCTCTCCCACGACCTGTTGCTGCTGCAGCAAGCCATCGAGGATCTGCGCTGGCTCGCCTGGCTGGAGCAGGAGGCCCGCTATCAGGTAGAGGCGGCCCTGCTGCTGCAACGTCTGCGCGAACAGGTGCCGACCCACTGGCAACTGGCGGAGCAGCTACCGATCAGCGAGTGGTACCGCTGGCGAAAAGAGATTGAACAACTGGCCAAGCACTTGAAAACATTGCAAACTGGTGCCAACTCATCGCCCTGAAGTGACACCTGCATGGCCCATTGTTCACAGTTTGCAACTCCTCTTGCTGCGCCCTTATCTGGCACTTTATCCAAGACAAGGGCTGGGCTGCTGCCCGTGCTGTTGTTCTCGCTCTTACTGACTGGCTGCGCCCGTCAGGAGCCGGTCAATGAGACCCTGCCTATCTTGAACCAGTTGAGGGAACAACAGCTGGCCGAGCAACCCCAGCTGCAACTGACCTATCAGCAAGAGGAGGCAACACTGCAGAGCAATCAGGAGCAACAGCTACACCAGTTTTTGGCCTATAAGGACCCCGACAAGATAGCGCTGATCAGCGGCCCCGGCCCGCAAACGGATATGCTGGCCAGTGCCCGTCTGGCCAGCCAGCGGCTCACGACGCTGACCCGTCTGCTCGGGTCTCGCGCCATTGAACTGGAACCCCGTTATGACCCCATGCTGGCCCCCAATACCTTGCTGATCCGCATTCTGCCAAGGGGTGAACAGGCGACAATCACGTCATCGGCGGCGCAATAAGGCCAAGGCAAGCAGGCGGCAAGGCCACCCGATAGAGGGGATAGGGGGCCAACCCCCACAATTTGCGCCAGCCCTGGGTGAAGCGGTATAACAGCAGCGGCGGGCGCTGGTGCAGCTCGCCTAAAAACATCACTCCCTGAGCCATCCCCGCCCCTGCCAGCGTCACTGACATCGCCTCGCTATCAGGGGCCACCAGCATCGCCTGCAGCACGCCGTCACAACGAGGATGAGCCAGCTGATAGCTGACATAGGTGCCACCCAATATCGGAGTAGCCCCTCGCACACGCCAGCCCAGCTTGACCAGCTCCAGCAACATGGGCTTGGCCCCTTCATTGACCACCCGGTTTTGATAGCGCCATCCCATGGCGGCAGCACTGGCCAGCGCCACCAGCAATAGCAGCAGGTATCCCCTAGACAGTCGCACCATGACTCCCCCTCATAAACAGCACAGACAGCACCAGCAGCAGATATCCCCTAGACAGTCGCACCATGACTCCCCCTCATAAACAGCACAGACAGCACCAGCAGTAGATATCCCCTAGACAGTCGCAACATGGCGCCCCCTCATAAACAGCATGGTGAGTACCAACAGCATGATGAGCCACTGATAAAGCTGGGCCCAGGGGCCGATATGCAACCAATCATACCAGCGCAGATCCAGGCTCATCAGCACCAGTCGTAACTGATTGGCACCGATATAGAAAAGCGACACCAGCAGTAATAACGGCAATTGCGACAGCCAATGGCGTCCGGCCAGCAGCCAGCTAGAGGAGATCAACCAGGCAAGGGCCACCAGATAGAGCTGGGCGAAAGAGGAGCAGCCCTTGAGCACAATCAGCGCATGGCCCCCCAACCGTTCGATCCGGTTGCCATCAAGGCGGGTCTCCCACCCCAGCAGGTGCAACCACTGCCCCACCCCCCAGGCATCGAGTGCCAGCACCGGGCCAGAGAACAGCGCAAACACCTGCTGCCCCCACAACACCGCGATGGTGAACGCCAGCACAATCTGCAGCACCGCCCGCTCATCGGCGCTCTGGCGACGACGCCACAGCGTGGCCACCAGCAGCAAACAGGCCAGCGCCTTGCAACTGGCGCTGGGGATCAGCAGCAACAGACTGAACAGCGCGATCTGCAGGCGGCTCAACTGCCAATCCACTGCAACCCGCAATGCAATTTGCCACCAGATAGCAATCAGCAACACCACCAGCAGGTTGAAATGCGCCGTATTGATCCACACCATGCCCCATTGATTGGCCAGCCCCAGTAACAACCAGTTGGGAGCCCACTGCCAAGGACGCATCGCCATCATGTCACCCTGCCCGGATCGGTTTATCATCCCTTGGCATCGCAAGTTCCATGCCTTTTTATGAGATAGCGTGGCGCACGGGAAAGCTGGCACGGTTTATTCATTCACCCTGTTGGCACTACAGCCAAGGAAAGGAGTGAGCGATGAAACTCAAACCGTTGGCAGGGCTGCTGGGGATGCTGTTGGTAACCTCCCCCGCATACGCCTTGACCGAAGTCGATACCGAACTGCAACTGCTGATGGATGTGTCGGGCAGCGTCAGTTCATCGGAATTCAATCTGCAATTACAGGGCTATGTGGACGCCTTTTATAACCAGGATGTGCAGAGCGCCATCCTCAACACCAGTGGCGGCAAGCTGGGCTCTATTGCCGTACAGATGATCATGTGGAGCAGTGGCAACCAGCAAAGAGCGATGACTGACTGGTTCCACCTCTACGACATGACCTCCATCAACAACTTCGCCGCGACGCTGGACAACCTGGTGCGCCCCTATGCGGGGATGACGGCACCCGGCTCTGCCATGGCCTTTGGTGCCCAGCAGTTTGACACCAACAACTACACCGCCGCCCGCCAGGTAATGGATGTGTCGGGAGACGGCATCCAGAACAACGGGCTGGATACCTCCACCGTGCGGGATCAGCTGCTCGCCTCCGGCATCGATACCATTAACGGCATCACCATAGGTCAGGACTATCCCGATGGCGTGCTGCAAGATTGGTATGTCGAGAACGTGGCTGGCGGTCAGGATGCATTTGTTATCAACGCCACCACCTTCGCCGACTTTGGCAATGCGCTGGAGCTCAAACTGGCGGCCGAAATTGAGGGAGGGATTATTCCGGAAGGGGCACTGGCCGCCCCCATCGAGGAGATCCCGTTGGCCGCCCAACTGTTGCTCGGTATGCCGCTATTGCTGGCCTGGCGCTATCAACGCCGCAATAAAGCAAGCCCGCAACCCGCCAACTGGCAACAGACCCCCGCCTTCGGCTAGTTAATCACCCAGTGTGTCGCGATTAGGGAGCCATGGCTCCCTGATTTTTTGCTGAAAAATTGAACGCAATTTATTCAACTAGACAGAATAGAAATAAAAGAGCATATGAAGCACAGAATTTTTATAGCTACAACCAATACTTATTAACAATTTTCCACCCAGCTTTTCCCATCATGAAAATACAGTTCAACCTTCATATCCAGAACCCAACAATCAGGATGAGGAACAAATGCCAAATAGTAATCTGCTTCATCACAAGGAACAGCCTCCCTTAATTCCCCCAAGGCCCACCGCTTAATTTCAGCACTTTGCGGAAGGACTAATAATTTATTTTTTGACCGTGCCATCACCAACTTACTAAAATCAATTATAGATGCACGACTATTATTTTTTTGAAATTCACTTTCAATAGCCCACTCCATACTTTCAACATATACTAACTGTTTGTTTTTTGATGCTGAACATATTGATTTCACACTTACGACACTAATATCAAAAAGCAATTCCTTTAGTTTAAACTCACTTTTGTTACCAGGGTAATCTGCTGAAAAAACTCTGTATTCAATCTTGTCATATTCATCTCTAAATGACTCAGCAAGGTATCTCACCCAAGCTTTGCTTCTGACGGAATGAAGAAATCTAGGTTGGTAAGAACTAAACTGTTGACTTTCCCAAAATGCTTTCTTTAAAGAAGCATCTAATCTTTCTAAGAGCATCGGTAATCCCCCCATTTTTAGGGGCATTCAAAAGTAGAGGTCATGCAGCCTTTGTCAGATGCTGCTTTGGGGTATAACCATCCAGCGCCATATTGGGCCGCTCATGGTTATAAACCCATAGCCATTGTGTTGCAAACTCTTGGAGCTCCTCCAGTGTGCCAAACAGATGATGAGCCAACCAATCGTAACGTACCGTTCTGTTAAACCGCTCTATGTACGCGTTCTGCTGAGGATTGCCTGGTTGGATATACCCCAAGGTGATCTCCTGTTTCGCCGCCCACGCCTTGAGCACTTCGCTGATATATTCTGGTCCATTATCGCACCGGATCATCGCCGGTTTGCCACGCCACTCAATCACCTGCTCCAGTGCGCGCTTGACCCGTGAAGCGGGCAATGAAAAATCGACCTCAATGCACAGCGCCTCGCGGTTAAAATCATCGATCACATTAAACAGTCGCACTGACCGACCATCGCTCAGTTGATCGTGCATAAAATCCATCGACCAGCAGTGGTTAGGCTGGGCAGGTACGGCCAGAGCCTGCGGCTTTTCACGTACCAGTCGCTTCTTGGGCTTGATGCGCAAGTTCAGTTCAAGCTCCCGATAGATCCGGTAGACCCGCTTGTGGTTCCAAGCAAACCCTTTGACGTTACGCAGGTAGAGGAAGCAGAGGCCAAAGCCCCAGTTCCGCTGGCTGTTGGTGATACGCAGCAACCAATCCGCAATAAGCTGGTTTTCATCGGCGAGCATGGGTTGATAGCGATAACAGCCTTCGCTGACCTTGAAGATGTTGCAGGCTAGCCGGATAGAAATGGCAAAGAGTGACACGGCTTTGGTAGCCATCTCCCTGCGGGCAGATGGCGTCACCACTTTTTTGCTATGGCCTCGGCGATAATCTCGGCTTTGAGGCGCTCCTCGGCATACATCTTCTTGAGGCGGCGGTTTTCCTCCTCCAGCTCTTTGAGGCGAGCCATGAGAGAGGCATCCATGCCACCGAATTTGGTGCGCCACTTGTAAAAGGTCGCGGAACTGATGCCATGCTCGCGGCAGAGTTCAGGGACGGGTGAGCCAGACTCGGCCTGTTTGAGGATGGCGATGATTTGGGCATCGCTAAAGCGTGATGTTTTCATGTAGAACCTCCTGCGTTCAAGATACGAGAAAATTCTACTTATGAGCACCCCAGGTTTTCGGGGGGATTACCCATCAATATCTCCACTAATGCAAACTTAACATAATAAGGCCGTAGGTTCGATTAGCGAAGCGTAATCGGACGTTCGCGGCCTTTCTGTAATATGTCTCTTTAACTCGCCAAAATCCGCCAACATTGCCACTTCTTAGCCCCAATGCTCACTCTCAAACTGGCAGCCAAAGTCACCGGTTGGGGCGTACTTACCACATTAGCTGGGAATGTCACCGCGAGCGTCCGATTACGCCTACCGGCTAATCGAACCTACGTGCTAAGCGATCTTGTTCAACTCATACTTTAGAGCACCCACGGCTTCGGAAAAATACTTTACTTGATCTCTTATATTAAAAATCGTGATCTTCTCATTAGGATACCCAAGTAACATAAATATATTATCTAAATGAGCAATCATATTTTGAAACTTTATTGATACTTCTTTGCACTCATAAGATGACAATCCAATGGATAATCCACCTTGATAAATATCATGGGATTTAGACTTGTTTGCATTAATAAACCTACACAAATCATCAAACGATACTTCAGAATCTGAGAACTGTATAAACTTTCGCTCTAACTCTGAAAATAACATCACTGATTGAGCCAACGACTCTTCGACAAACTGTACAAATGACTCTTTTGGAATTTCATTTTTATGGTTATATTTAGCTGTTGATAAATACATAGTATTCCATTCAACATTGACGCCATCACCAATATCTTGACCATTTTGAGGGAAAGGACGGAATGTCTCTTCAAGCTCACTATTGATCCATTCTGATTTACACAGATAGTTGTTATTTCGTTCATCTTGAGACGTCGGATAAACAAACAACCAGACAACGTCTGCAGGCTTATTTCGCCAAGTAACTCTTGTTAAAGAGCTTCGGTGATACTCACAAACTCTTATCTCTTTAGTTAATGATGAGATTATTTTTATTAGTTCTGATTGACTATGTTCTTTTGACAATACTACTCGCGCAGAGTATCTTTTGGCTGCGCCATGACTAATATCTGAGATTTTAGTAATTGTGTAATCTGGAATAATTTCGACTTGATTCACAAGACGACGTAAGTCGCTGTTCATACCAACATTTATCTGTTGCTGAAAAGGCACTATTACTTTCCACCCCTTCCCTGTATATACAACCGTGTATTTGCTTATTGCTTGCCAATAAGCAGTACCTTTGTCCGTATCACATAGAACGATTACAACTGGTAATGAATGACTAAGCCAATAATCAAGATGCTCTCTGTCTCCACGAAAAACATAACCGTCCTTCATTTTTTCTTTAAACCAAGAATCCCCAGATTTTATTTGCAACGCAATTAATTTCCCTGATGCGTAATTATTATTAACAATTTCAATTTGAGCATCGATACCACAATCGACAATTGGTTGTTCGCGAAAAATGCACCCACACTTTTCGAACAATAAACCTACAATTTGAACTCCTAAGCGTTCGGTTTGTGAACTACTCACATATTTCATTGTTTAATTATCCCACATACTCTAACAAAACATTAAAAAGTGATTATATTTAGCTTGCTATTAATTTGCTGGTGGCAGACTCCATATGAACCCAAGATATCATTAATTGCCCACGCAGAGAAATATTTTATACAAAACTTACCACCCCAGCTGTGATTGATATACATACTACCGCCTCCTTTACTAACTTCAGCCACGCCACTAATGAAAATTACAGTCACGAAAATTAAATATGACCCTACTATATCAGATAACACAAGAGAGCCAATTTAATATGGATGATGTGATATATTTCACTGTGACCGAAACAAAATAAAAAAGGCCTCATCACGAGGCCTTATCAGACATATTCAGGTTCAGTCTGGTAGCCAGCTTTGCGGTAATCAACCCGGCTCGGGAGCCAAAGGCAGCACCTGCCCATCCAGACCCTGATAACTGTTTGATGGATAGTCCGGCACCGGTTCGCAATAAGGGATCCGGCTTAGCACCGGCGCCTTGATCAGGGAAGCCAGTCGATCACTGCGGCGCAAGCTGGTATCCGCCAACTCGGTCAGCAAGGCCAGCCCACCGCCCAACCCCAACCCGCCAATCAGCCCGGCCAGCACAAATAGCCACAGCGGGTAGTTGCTCGGTTTGCTCGGGGCGAACGGCTTGTCGATCACCTTGATCCGCTCCCCTTGCTCGAAATTGCCGAGCGCCCCGGTGACTTTGGCCTTCTCATAGCGCAGCGAGAGATCCTGATAGAGGCCACGTTTTACCTCCAGATCCCGCTCCAGTTCAGCGAGTTGCCGTTCGGTATCACCCTGGGAGTCCACCACCTTGTCCAGCCCGTCGATCTGCGCCTGCAACCCGCTCACCGCTTGTTCGGTCTGGGTCAAGATACGCTGCGCCTGTTGAAACTCGGGCCCCATCGCCATATCGGGCTGACTGTGCAGGCGATCCCGCTCCTGTTGCAACTGCTCAATCTGATAATGCAGGCTCTGCACCTGACTGTGCTCATTGCTGTAGCGGGCACGCAGCAGGGCCAGCTCGGTCTGCATCTGCTGCAACTGCTCATCGAGCTGCAGCGCCAGCTTGCTCTGCTGCCCGCGGGCCAGCAGCTCCACCGCGGCTTTCGCCTGTTGCAAAGTGAGCAGGCTGTCGGCATAGCGCTCTTTCAATCCGTAGAGCCGGGCGACGTTGGCACTCTGTTGCTGGGGCAAGGCACTGGCATGTTCCCGTTTGAAGTCAGCCAGTAGCTGCTCGGCCCCTTGCAGTTCGCTGCGGCGGCTATCGAGCTGGCTTTGCAAAAAGCGCTCGGAGGATTCCGCCGACTGGCGCCCTTTACTGAGCAAGTTGAAAAAGAAACGCCGTGAGATCGCTTCCAGCAGACCGGCACTGTTGGCGGCCGAATCGGCCCTGACCTTGATTTCAATCACCTCGTCACCGATCAGCCGCAATGAGACAGCCCCGGAGAGCCAGTCCATGATGGCATCGCGCTTGGCCGGTGGGGTCTCGTCATTGACCAGACCGCGATCTCGCGCCACCCCATCGAGCACGTAGCGGCTGCGCAGCAGGGCTTCAAGCACCGCAAAGCGATCTTTGAGGCTCTCTTGAGTGATCAGATCCTTGAGGGTCGGGGTCTGGTTGGCATCTTGCGGCACCATAAAGGTGGTGCGACTCTCGAACTCCTTGGGGGTGAGCCAGCCAATGGCGCCGCCGACCAGCGGCATCACCAGCACCGGGATCACCAGCAGATAACGACGGCGCCAGGCCGCAAACAAGATGAGGTAGAGGTTGTAATAGAACTGGACTGGCATGACATCACTCCCGATGAAGCAGCTAGGGCTGTCATCTCTATGCAAGGCCGGTGCCAGTGCAAGGCCGCTGCCAGCGCCGTTTAGCTCCCGTGGTTGCCGGGCACTGACTTGGCTAACGGCAAGAGTGGTACAAGATTCGCATTAACCGATAGTCCGGGGCCACGCCCCCTCCCTGTGCTGGAGTGCTCACCATGCTGCCATCGTCCGATCCCCTTATCCCCTCCGAGCGCCAACCGGCGGTGGTGCAAATCGTCCAGCACCTGCAGCCCGGCGGGCTGGAGACCATGGTGCTCAACCTGACCCAGGCCAATGCGGACCACCAACCGATGCATATCATCTCCCTTGAGGGGGATAAGGCGGCGGTATTGGCGGCATGGCCTGCCCTGCGCCCGTTCGCCACGCGGATCCACTGTCTGGCCAAACCGGCCGGTTGGTCCCTGACCACCCTCGGGCGGCTGACCCGCTTGCTGCGGCAACTCAAACCGGGGGCGGTGCATACCCACCATCTTGGCCCGCTGCTCTATGGCGGCTTGGCCAGTCGCTTGGCGCAAGTGACAACCCTGGTGCACACCGAACACGATGCCTGGTATCTCGATGACCCTCATCAACGCACCCTGGCCAGTCTGGGGCTGCGCACCTTCAGGCCGACTCTGGTGGCCGATGCAACCCCGGTGGCCAACCAGCTGCAGGCCAAGCTGGGGCAGTTGTCCGCACAGGTGATCCCGAACGGCATCGATGAACAGCGTTTTACCCTGGGCAATGCCGCCCTCGCCCGTCAGGAGATGGGACTGCCGCAAGGGGTCAAATTGATTGGGTGCGCGGCGCGCCTCGAAACCGTCAAGGGCCATAGCTTGCTGCTGGAGGCGATCAGCGCCCTGCCGGAAGAGGTGCATCTTGCATTGGCAGGGGTCGGCAGTTTGCAAAATGCATTGCAGCAGCAGTGCCAAGAGTTAGGCATTGCCCATCGCGTGCACTTCCTCGGGCTGGTTGAGCAGATGCCGCGCTTTTATCAGGGGCTGGATCTGTTCTGCTTGCCGTCACTGGCAGAAGGGATGCCGCTCTGTGTGCTGGAGGCCCAGGCCTGCGGCGTCCCGGTGGTGATGAGCGCCGTTGGCGCGGCGGTCGAGATAGTCTGTCCGGCCAGCGGCTATCTGCTCGATAAACGAGACCCGCTGCTGTTGGCGCAACTTCTGGCACAGGGGTTGCTGAACTCAACTAGCCTGCGCGCAGTCACCCGTGAGTTTGTCTGCCAGCAAGGCAGCCTGAGCCAGATGGCGCAGGCCTATCAGGCACTTTACCGCCGTTAAGCAGACGGCACCGGATTAAAGGAGCATCCCATGGAGTGGTACATGATAGCGTTTTGGCTCTGTGCAGCGCTGGTGGTCTACCACCATGTTGGCTACCCCCTGCTGCTTAAATATTTTGGTCAGCGGGCTCGTCAGATCACCCCGCATCCGCAACCCATGACCCGTGGCCTTAACCGCAGCCATGGCGATGAGGCGCTCCCCACCATCACCCTGATCATGCCGGTCTATAACGAGGCGGCGACCATCGCGGCCAAGTTGCAAAATATCGCCAGCCTCGATTACCCCGCCGACAAGCTGTGGGTCCATGTGCATTTTGATGGCTGCAGCGACGATAGCTATCCGATCGCCCTGCTCCAGCTCGGGGATCCGGCCCTGCAGCATGTGCAGATCAGGCTGTTTAATCACGACCTCAATCGCGGCAAGGTCGCCGTACTCAACGATGCCATGGCGCTGGTCAAGAGCGATTTGGTGGCCCTGAGCGATGTCTCTGCCCTGCTCCCCATCGATAGCCTGCTGCTGGCCGCCGCCCATTTTCAAGATCCCAAGGTGGGGGTGGTGGGCGAAGCCTACCGGTTCTGGCAAGCAGGCTCCGAGGGCGAAGAGCACTACTGGCGCTATCAGAGCCAGATCAAGCTGTGCGAATCAGCCCTCGGCAGCATGCTGGGCGCCCATGGTGCTTTCTATGTGATCCGCAGCCACTGCCTGACTCCGCTGGCGAGCGATACCATCAACGACGATTTCATCCTGCCGATGCAGGCCATCGCCAAGGGTTACAAGGCGGTCTATGACAATCGCTGCGCCGCGCTGGAGCTGGAAGTATCTGATGCTGCCCTTGAGGCAGTGCGGCGCAAGCGGATCGGGGCTGGCAATACCCAGCAGCTGCTGCGTCTGCTGCCGCTGCTGCACCCCAAATTTGGTTGGGTGGCCTTTAATTTTGCCAGTGGCAAAGGGTTACGGGTATTGATGCCCCTGTGCCTGATGCTGCTGTGGCTGTGCGCTATCCCTCTGGCCACTGCATCTGCCTTTTTTGGCGCCGTACTTGCCGCGCAACTGCTGGGCTATGCCCTGGTGGCATTGATCCAGCTGACCCCGAATTACCGCTGGCCCGGCCCGCTGCGCACTATCCACTATCTGGTGCTTGGCCACTGGTACAACGGCATTGGCACCCTCCACTACGGCTTGCGCACACTGATCCGTTCCACCACTCAGGAGAGAGCAGCATGAAACACCCTATCCCGACAGTGACCCTGGTGGTCAAACGCATCATGGATCTGGCTGGTGCATCCCTTGGCTTGTTGCTGACGCTGCCGCTGTGGCCCTTGATCATGCTGGCTATCCGCCTCGATAGTCCGGGTCCGGTGTTCTTTCGCCAACTGCGGATTGGCCGCAGCCATGCCAGCCATACCGAGCTGTTTTTTATGATCAAGTTTCGCACCATGCGCGCTGATGCCGAGGCGGGGACAGGCCCGGTCTGGTGCGGGAAAGGAGATAGCCGCATCACCCGCAGTGGCGATTTTCTGCGTAAAACCCGGCTCGATGAGCTGCCGCAATTTCTCAATGTGCTCAAGGGGGAGATGTCGCTGATTGGCCCCCGACCAGAACGCCCCGGCATCGCCAACCGGCTGGAAGATGCGGTGCCGTTTTTCATTGAACGCACCTATGAAGTCGCCCCCGGTATTACCGGATTGGCGCAGGTCAATCAGGGCTATGATGAGTCACTCGATGACGTGCGCAGCAAGCTGGCCTTTGATCTGGCCTACTCGGTAGCCCTGCTCCACCCGTGGCGCTGGCTGGTGCAAGACCTCCAGATCATCGGCAAAACCATTGCCATCATGGTCGGCAAGAAGGGCCGCTGAGCCCCTACCTACCGGTGGATGCACGATCCCCACCAGCCCCACATCCCAACCAGATAGTGCAGGCCATTGCTGATGCAATGGCCTTTTTCTTGATCCCCTCGCAACCATGTCGCGCTATGGTGTCAGCCCCTTGCCCGCACAGCGCCCAGCAAGGGGCGGCTGGCGCTCTACCCTGGATGCCGCAGCGCAGGCATCAATCAGCGGCGGTACAACGCACCCGCCAAGGAGAATCCCGCAATAGCCCTCGGCCCTCGATGCGGTAGCAGCACCATCAATCGGGGGGAGGTTGTGGTGATCGTGGGTCTTCGCCACGCTACGGCGGCACACTTCTGAGGCTGCACGCTTCGGAGGCTACACACTGCTGCGGTTGCACACGGCGGAGCAAGGGCGATGGCACCGTCGGGTCACCGCCCTTTACCACAGACGGCAGCCCGTTAAGACGCCAGCCAGTCGAGATCGCTTCGCACGCTCATGACTCATTACCTATTGCCCATAAAAAAGCGAGTGGCCAGGCCACTCGCATTGGTCAATCTCACGGGCTGGTTAGCGGGGATAGAGCGCCAGAATATCACTCACTCTGTGATTGACGCTGTAACCGCGCGCTATGGTTCTGCGCGCCGCCTGACTCATCCGGCCACGCACCTCCTCATCGCTGCGCAACCAATAATTGACCAGATCGGCCATGTCCTGCACATGGCCGGGCTCCACCAGCCAGCCATTGGACTTGTGATCAATCAACTGCACCAAGCCACCCACCGCAAAGGTACAGACCGGAATGCCATGGGCCATCGCCTCCAGCGCCACCAGCGGCAACCCCTCAAACCGGGAGGTGATACAGAGCAGGTCAATATGGTGCCACTCGTTGGCCATTTGCCGAAAACCGTGGAGCTGCACACGGTCACCATATTGCTGCCACAAGGTATCTTGCAATGGCCCAGCACCGTAGAGATGAAATTCGCCATCGGGACAGAGCGCCGCCAACTGGCAAAAGCTCGCAGGCCCCTTTTCAGCTGACAGTCTGCCAACAAACGCGATGCGATTGCCTTGCACCGCGACAGGGGACGCAGGCATCGGCACGAAGTTGCTGATCACCGTGCTCGGCACTGGCAATCTGCGAGCAATCGCCTCACTCACTGCAATACAGGTCGCAAAACGCGCCGTGACCCGATCCAGCCAGCTGTAAAACTTCAGTAACCCCTGCCCCTCATCACCACTGTGAAAGGTGGAGACGACCGATTTTCCGCTGCACCAGGCGGTCAGACGACCGAGGATCCCGGCCTTGTAACCATGGGTGTGCACCAGCACATCACCGGATTGGCTCGCCAACGTCTGCACAAAATCACGGCTGTTGCGACAGACCCGATAAGGCAGCCCCTGCTGCTTGAGTAGCGCAATAAAGGGGGTTATTCCGTGGTTGCTCACCAGCACTATGGTCGGGTTGAGGCCCCTGTTCAGCAGATCACGCGCCAAATGGGTAATGTGAACTTCGATCCCGCCTACTTGACGGGCATCAATAGCGAGCCAGATCGGCTGTGTTGGTAACATAAGCGCCCTCCTTGTGTGGCTCCACGCCATGTGCAACATGGCGACTGCGTACTGCTGCAGAGATGCATAGAGCGGGCCAGCAACACCAAGGAAGGGCAGGATCAGGCGGCGGGATAAGCGAGCAGTAACAGGGTCATATCATCCAGCGCGGCCCCCTCGGCCCGCTCATCAAACCAGTTGGCAATCCGCTGGGCCAGCCGCTCCAGGCTCGGCTCAGGCGTCAGGCACAATGTCCGCAATTGATCTTCCCACTGCTGGCGCTCGCTGGCATCTCGGCTATCGAGCAAGCCGTCGGTCCAGAACAGCAAGCGCTCTCCCGGTTTAAGCTGACGCTGATTGGTCACAAAATGGGGGTCTGGTCGCAAACCGGGCAAGGGGCCGGTCACCCCGACCTGACGCACCGAACCCGGCCCGATCAGCCAGGGCGCAGGATGACCGGCACTGGCCCACTGCACCCGCCCCTCGTCACCGAGCTCAATACACAAGGTGGTGAGCAGGGTGGCCCCCAGCAAGGGATCACTGTGGACGGCGTTGGACAAAATGGTCAGCAAGCGGGCGGGGGCGCGTTCCAGATCGTGGGCGGTCAGCAAGCCACGCAAATAACCGGCATAGGCATGGGCAAAAAACTTGGCTTCCGCGTCGTGGCCCATCACATCCCCAAGCCACAACACCCGATCTTTGACCAGTAGAAAGTCCCCGCCCCCCACGGTGGCCGCGCGGGTTTGCAACGCCAGCTGGTATCCGTTTATCGAGGTGGCGGGTAGTAACGGACGCAGCGCCGAGGTCATCCGCTGATCAAGCTGCGCCCCCCATTGTGATTGCAGTTGGCGAGAACGCTGCAACACCCGGGACACCGCCATCAACAGGTCTTGTTTGGTGATGGGTTTGACCAGAAAATCGTCGATACCCAGGGCACCGGCACGACTCTGGGTCCATTGATCCTGATGGCCGGTGAGAAAAATAAAGGGGACCCCCTTCATCTTGGGATCTTTCATCAGCTGCTGGCGCAGCGCAAAACCGTCGAGACCTTCCATCTCGATATCGGACAGCACCATGGCGGGCGGCTGTCTTCCCAATACCTGTAAGGCTGCATCGGGATCCGCATAGGATTCGACCCGGTAGTGCTCATGCAGATAAGCCGTGAGCAGGGCGCGCATCACCTTGTCATCATCAATGACGGCAATCACGGGCAGCGCTTTGATCACCGCATGAGGGCGCAGGCTGACCCGATTGCGTTCTCCATCGCGGGCAAAGCGCACCTCGGCAAACAACTGGTGCACCAGGGCGAGCCCATAGCCTCCCTCTTGCAGCTCATCGGGTAACGGCATAGGGCTAAGGGTGGGCTGGGGCCCGCCATCATCCTCCAACAACAGGATCAGGCCCTGCTCATCTTGTTTCAGGGTGAGCCACAGCTGAGTGGCAGGCGGCATCGCATGGCGGACGATATTGGTCGCCAGTTCACTGAAACAGAGCAGCCAGTTGGCTTGCTCCTGCTGGGACACCTGAAACAGGGACAACCCTTGTGCCAGCCGGTGGCGCAGTTCACGCACCGCTTGCAAACTGGCAGGGGCAGATCGCAACCAATCATCCATACACACTATCCATCAGCCATCTCCAGAGACACTCGCCACCCGCCCCTACTGCGCCCGGTCAGATCCGGAAGTTAAGTAGCGAACTGCGCCGACACCAGCGTTTAAGCCATTCGGTCACCCGGTTACTGGGCAGCCGGTTGAGTTCCCGCAGGATCTCGCTGGCCAGGCCCGGATTGAGCTTGTCGTTATAAACCGCCCCCACCAGATTGGCGTCAGCCCGCGTAAGTTTATCCACCGCACTCTGCACTGAGCTGGTCGGCGTGACCCCGGCCAGCACCACCAGCAACGCCCCGTCACAGGCGCCACACACCTGATCGGCAGGAATGTTGCCCCGATTGAGGGCATTAAGGGGGGAGGTATCGAAGATCACCACATCGTAATGTTCGAACCAACGCTGCAGCAGTTGGCGCAAGGTATCTTTGTTGCGAAACGCCATCAAATCTTTACCGGGTGCGGGCAACAGTGAGAGCGAACGACCATGCGCTACCGGCTCGGGCACATCGTTGGGCCCCCAGGCGAGCGCCGTCGCACGCCCCGGGTGATAAAGATTGAGATCCACCAGCAGGGTGCGAAGTCCATCGGCCTCTGCTCGTCTGGCCAACGCATCGCAGATGGAGCTCACCCCTTCCCCCCCTTCGGCAGAGGTAATGGCCAGCGATCTTATTCCCCGGGCGAGGGTCGCTGCGTAGAGCGATTCGAGCTCGAGATATTGAATGGGGATGCTCATATCAAAGCGTCCCGACCAGCGCCACCACCGAAATCGTGGTGAGAATATCCCTCATCCCATCCATGAAAATCGCCCAGTTGCTGCTCTTGCTGTCAGGGATAAAGACGGTGTCACCTGCCCGCAATACCGGCAATTGGCTAAAGTCGGGCTCCTTGGCAAAGCCATCGAGATCAAAGCTGCGGGCCTGATCCCCCTGCCCGCTGGTGGCCATGTTGATCACCACAATCTTCTTGATATAGGCGGTGTTGGTCGGGCCACCGGCCTCAGCCAGCAGATCCAGCAAGGTCATGGAGGAGTCAAAGCGGTAGCGACCGGGGCGCGCTATCGCCCCCAGCACCCGAATGGTGTTCTCCTTGGGTTCATCCAGCCAAGGGCGATTCTTCTCTGGCAGGTAGATGGAGTCGCCCGGCATCACCTTGGGCAGCAAGGTTTCATCACCGGTTTCAAAGTACATGGCAAGGTCGAGCTTGCTGACCCGCGCCGTGCTGCCATTGCGGTGGGCAATGCGCACATTGCGCAGATCAGCGGCCGCCGTCGGGCCATCGGCGGCCGACAAGATATCGATAAACCCCAGCTGGTCGTTAAAGGCATAACGCCCCGGCGCGCCGACCTGGCCGAAGATATAGATGGAGCTGTCCGGTGACTGGCGCACCCATTGGGATTTGTTATCGCTGGGATCGGTGGGCAGCTCGGGGATCATGATGGTAAAGCCCGCACGGATCCGGGGCAGGCTGGCCAGCGCCCCGCCCTGATGCAAAAAACGGTCAAGGTCAAACAGGGTCGGCGTGGCCTGGCCCCCCTCGGAGGTGAGGATCTGGACTTTGGCGATATCGGCCTGCTCACTGGGGCCACCGGCGTGGGCAATCAGATCCAGCAGCGACATCTCATCAGACCATTCATAACGACCCGGGATCCGCACCGCCCCCATCACCATCACCGCCCGTCCGGGCGCCACTTTGAGCCAGGATTTCTCGTTGATGTCGGTCTTCTCCGGCACAAAAATCGCGTCACCGGGTTTTATTTGTGGCAATGCCTTTTGGAGTCCCTCTGTATAGGCCTGCAGATCAATGGGCTCCACACTGCCATCGGTGCGCAGCAAGCGGATTTGGCGACTCTCGGCATAGCGGGTCGGGCCACCGGCATTGGCCAGAATATCGAGGAAGGAGTCCCCTTCCCGCCCCTCATAGGCGCCGGGTTTGAACACCTCGCCCATGATGTAGATGGTGCGGGCACCCCGTTTTATCTGCTCTTCATCCTTGGGTATAAAGATGGTGGCCCCCGGCGCCAGATTGGGTAGCAAGGCATTATTGCCGGAATCAAGGTAGGCCTTGAGGTCAAACAGCTCGGGGGCATCGCCATTGATCACCCTGATCCGCTCCACCCCGGCAAACCGAGTCACCCCACCCGCCCGCATCAGCAGATCCACGATGGTGTTGCCACTTTTGAAACTGAAGGCACCCGGGCTATTGACCTCACCAAACACCTTGATCGCCTTGCCGGTATCGCCATCGCCCCCTGCAGCCAGCGTGGCGGCATCAAAATCGATCTGCACGTTGCCAATCAGGGGGGATGCGGGCACAAATACCACATCAAGGGATTGCAGCGGCGGCAACACGCTGGCATCGCCGGTATCGAGATAACGCTTGTAGTCAAAGCTCGATACCGTGCTGCCACGGCGCACTTGCATATTGTTGAGCTGGGCCCCGGGCACCAGACCGCCAGCGGCATCAAGGGCCATCTGTACGTTGCCATCGGGGGCCAAATCATAACTGCCGGGTTTTTTGACATAGCCCATCACGCTGATCAGCAGCCGCTTTTCCAGCAAGGTGACGGTCAATTGAGAGAGGTTGTTGTAAACCGGTGTGAGGGCGGTGCGGATCAGCTCATCCGCTTGTGGCACGGTTTTCCCCCCCACCACCACAGTGCCGACTTCAGGTAGCGTAATCTCCCCTTGCTTGTTGATCTGGAACGGCTGATCAAAGGCAGGCTCACCGGGCTGCACTATGGCCAGCCGATCACCAGGAGCGAGTAAAGTGGAAGCCAGTAACGGGCTAGTAAATAGCAGCAAGAAAAAACCGATCAATCCTTCGATAGCGCCCCGTTTCATAGACATCCTTTTTGTCTGTTACGTTTGCCCCCATTGTCGCAAGGGGAGCCCTGACCAATCAGTGCTACAGCCCGCAACGGTGGTTTGTTGCAGCCGCAAACGTACTTTTTGTAGTGACTGTGCCAACACCGTCTGACGCCAACCGACCTCAGACCAGAGCCGACCATGCATATCCCGTTCGATATCAATGCGTTGTGATTGTAATTGTTTAAGCTCAGCAGGCATACACTCCCTTAGATGAGATTGTTGTAACTGCACAATCTGCGAATCAAGGGTCTTCTGAGCCTCATCATAACGAGACCAGACTTTTCGTTCATCCTCATTCACCGGAATACGCGTCGGCCTCACCTCGGCCAGTCCGCCGTAACCCGCAGGTGGCCACTGAGTACAACCCGACAGCATGATAGATGACAGTAATAGCCCCCATCGTTTCATGATGCGGCCGCCATCATGTTACGAGCACGCATATAGGTTTTGAGCGTGTCATGACAAGGGATCACCCTGTCTATATGTAACATTTCCAACAGATCGTGGGGTTGACCTGGCCCACAAACAAGGGCCATCTGATGCCCGTTCATAATCAGTCTTTTATAGAGAAAAACCAATGCCCCGATCCCTGACGAGTCGATAAAATGCACATCGCTGATATCTGCCAACACATTGCCGTGATAGGTAGCCAGCTCCTCGAACAACGGACGCAACGCACTGACCGCCATCGCATCGAACTCATTTTCCAGTACCACAACCTGAGTGTCATTAAGGGTGTAAGTCATACTTTCCATGGTTAACTCCTTGTCTATATCCCGGACTGTTCACTGTCATCGCACCGCCACCTTGCAACTGTCATGCTGCAAGTGTTATGCCGAGCCCAGATTAGTCGACCGGATAACCCGTCATGCTCTCCATATGGTACTCCTCTCGCCCTACTCCTTACACATCCAGACCCAATTTCAGTTACCAATTTGCAACAAAGCTGCGTATTACCTTGCAAACTGCAACGACAACTGTCACCAAAGAGCGCAGATAGACTGAACTCGCCTTAAAAATGCGGTGATACACGCGATATTTAACTCGGCCCGAGTTTTGCTTGCCTCCTGTTACCGGGAGCAACAGTGGTTGTTCTGCGTGTCATCATCGAACAGGTTCAAGGAGGAAGTTATGAGACTAGGCCTTTATATCGCACCACTACTGGGCGCCCTCAGCGGCCTCACACAAGCCGCCCCCACCCTTGAAGATGCGCTGCTCAAGGTAGAGGGCGCGATCGAAAGCCCTACTCATCACACGTTTTATCTGTGGGATAGCGCCATGCTGGACCAGTTAACCCAGTATGAAATCACCACCCATACCCCCTGGTATGACCAGGCCAGGACGTTTCGTGGCCCGCGGCTGCAAGACGTCCTGACCAAGGTCGGGGCAAATGGCACGCAGCTCACCATCACTGCACTCAACGACTACTCGGTGCAAGTGCCCGCCAGTGATGCCGCGCAATACCAGGTGATCCTGGCCCGCACCATCGATGGCAAACCGCTCTCGATCCGCGATAAAGGCCCACTATTTCTCATCTATCCATTCGATCAGTATCCGGAGCTGCGCAACAAGCTCTATTACGGTCGCGCCATCTGGCAGATCAGCCAGATCAAGGTCGAGTAGGCCTCACCATGCGATCCCTGGCGGCAAGTCAGCGTTTTCTGGCGGTGGTGCTGTGTGTATTGCTGCTCGCCTTTGCCGGCATTGGCACCATTCAATATCGGCAATTTCAGGATCTGCAGCGCAGCACCAGCCAGGGTGAAGATAATGTGATGTGGAACTACTTCCAGCTCTACAACGAAGCCCTGCGCTTTCAAAATGCGCTACGCCATGAGCCGCAAGCCAAATATCAGCTCAGATACGATATTTTGGTGAGCCGCATGGACCTTATTCTGCAGAGCAAGGATCGCTCGCTGCTACAGCAAACCGCGATCTACCAGCAGGCCAGCACCGGGATCCGCCACTACATTGCGCTGGCCGATCGCTGGCTGGGGCCGGAAGGGGCTGAACCGTTAGGGCCTGCTGCCCATCAGCAATTGCATCAGCAACTGGCGCTGTTGCTTCCCTTGTTGCATCAACTGACCCTGGAGGTGAATCAACAGGCCACCCTGTTTGACGTAGCGCGTCGTGACGATGTCAGGCAGCAGATCATCACCACCACCCTGATCGCCGCCCTGCAATTTTCCCTGCTGTTCATACTGGCCTTGTTGATCTCGCGGCAGATGAATATCTCGTCGAAGCAACACAAACTGATGCAACAGCTCAACGAGAAGCTGACGCGGGCTACCCGCGAGGCCGAAGCGGGCACCCGAGCCAAAAGCAGCTTTTTGGCCAATATGAGCCATGAGATCCGCACCCCGATGAATGGCATTCTCGGGATGCTGTCTCTGCTGGCCGATCGCGATATGGCCCCACGGGAACGGGATTACCTTGAGACAGCACGCGAGTCTGCCAACCACTTGCTCGGTCTGCTCAACGACATTCTGGATATCTCCAAACTGGAGGAAGGCAAGATAGAGCTGCAGCTCACCCCCCATCACCTGCCACAACTGCTGGAAGATATTCGCGCATTGCTACAAAGCAGCTGCAATGAAAAAGGGATCACCCTCACCCTCACCATTGCCGACGATACCCCCGAATGGTTGATGATCGACCCGCTCAGAGTACGCCAGATCCTGTTTAATCTGCTCAGTAATGCCATCAAGTTCACCCATCATGGCGCAGTCAACATTCATATTGATAGCACCAGGCTGGAGCAGGAACGTTACTCCATACGGGTAGCGATCCAGGATACCGGCATTGGTATGAGCAAGTACCAGCTGCAAAACCTGTTTCAGCGATTTGCTCAGGCTGATGTCTCTATTACTCGTCAATATGGTGGCTCCGGTTTGGGCCTTGAAATATCACGCAACCTGGCACGGTTGATGGGCGGAGATATCTCGGTGGCAAGCCAAGAGGGAAAAGGCAGCCAATTTACCTATATCTGGCCAGCGCAAGCCACCACCCCCTCCATTGTCTGCCTGCCTGCCAAGCCTGCGGATCAAGAGCGCTACCGTATCTTGCTGGTAGATGATAATGCGACCAACCGCAAGGTGATCGGCGCCATGCTCGACTCGGTTGGCCATCAGGTCACCCTTGCCGTACAGGGGGCTGAAGCGCTGGAGAAACTGGCTGACGCTGACTTTGATCTGGTGCTGATGGACGTGCAGATGCCCATCATGGATGGCCTGGCGGCAACCACACACATTCGGACTTCCCAGCACCCGTGGGCAACTATCCCCATTATTGCCTTAACCGCCGATGCCATGCCCGAGTCCAAACAGTACTACTTGTCACACGGCATGAATGGCTACATCACCAAACCGATCAATAAAGAAACCCTGCTCAACGAGATCAACAGACAAGTCTCACGGGGCCTGTATCAGCGCAATCACGCCCACCCTCGTCACGGATAGCGCCCTGCGTTGGGGCCAAAACCGTATGTCATGGGCAGGGGCTTAGATGGATGGTGGATGGCGGATGGCGGATGGCGGATAGTGAATTACCTTCACCTGAACCCGCCCCCCTCTAACCGAATGAGGGGCCCGCAGGCCCCTCATTGGTTAATTTTCACGTTATGCCCAACAGGCATCATTGGCGGGTTCATCTACGACAGACGTGTTCCAGATGCCCATTCGATGTCGCTATGGTGCACTGCGTTACTCAGCAGCCATTGGTGCAGGTTTGTGCGGGATTGTTCCCCAGTATCCGAACCAGCAACGCACGCGGTTCACGAACCGCATCAGTGCCCACTGCGAGCACTTTGCCGTCCATGTTGGCTGTGTATTCAGCCACCACATCCCCAAAGGCATTACGCTGCAACGCCACTTTCTGCCCCTGTTTCACATCGTCCCCCAACTTGACGAGGATCTCGGCAAAACCACCCGTTGTTGCCCGGATCGAGCTCATTTCATTACCGATATATGCCTTGTGGCTCTCGGCGGTGGCACCCAGCTTGCCGTCTATCACCTTGTAGTGGGTCAATACGTTTAAAGCCCCCTGCAACCCACGATCTATCATGTCCTGTTGATACACGCGCGGCTCGCCCACTTCTGCGGTTATCGCCGGGATACCATTCTCAACAAACGTCGTTTCCATCGAGCCGGTTTCACCAGGATCTTTTTTGATTTGGTCAGCGGGGAACAGTTCAGCAATGGTCTTCACATCCGCATTGCGATAGTCGGCATAGATAAAGAGCGGGTACGCCGTTCCGGTAGACTGGGTGTGGTAGTCGATGGCCAAATCGACATTCCCTTTGTAGATCTTGTTCCACATCAACCACGCCTGACGCTCGGGGGGATTACCTGTCTCTTTACCTGGATGGATCCGGTTGTAATCGATCACATCGCCACCGTCGGTCGAGATCGCCCAGGTACGTGACACACGCTCCAGGCCGGAACGATTGGGGCCAATCACACCAATAACACTCCCTTTCATCTTGGTCGGATCAAGTTGTGCCATCGCCTTTTGCACGATCCGGACACCATTGAGCTCGTCACCATGTACGCCAGCCTGCAGCAATACTTTTTTACCATCAGCAGCACCTTTGGCCACCATGATCGGCACATACCAGCGCTGACCGGTTCCGGTCTCGACCCCCTCAAACATAAGGCTATGTCCCAATTACGTGTTGCATGGGGTGCCCCAGCGCCTCATGCAGACACGCTTTGATATTCACTCCCTTCCCGTAACGCTCCAGCATCCTGCGCCAACCCAGATAATTCCTCAGATAATGAGTTGCCACGCCATGAAAGCGCACCATCCATTCTTTCAATCGATGGTGATATCCGTTTACATGTTGAATGTGGAATGCTCCTACAACCCGCTCACCCTGACGATTGCGCACTACTTGATGAGTCACGCCCTGCACTTTACTGAAACTGGCATACACGCCCGCGCCATCGCTACACAGCACGGCATCCGGCGAGACAAGGGGCTTCAAGACCGCGATGACTGTTTCGGCATTCATCTGCTCTAACTGAAAATCCGCATGATGGCCAGCACGGTCTTGCACCACCATCACCGGGATGTAATCCGGCCCGGTTCCCCGGGTTCGCCCTTTACCACCGCGATGCCGTGCCGGACGCGGCAGTCCCCGTTGCCCCTTGAACGATTCGAGGAAGAAGGTCTCGTCGACCTCAACGATACCCTCTTCCCGTGTGGCTTGATGGGCGGCCATCGCACGCAAGAAGCGGTGGCGCCAGAGGAACGCGGTGTTCTTGCTGACCCCGCAACGCAGAGCGGCCCGGCGGACAGTGAGTCCTTCAATGAGGGCTTGCGCGTAGTCTTCCCAGCACTGCGCTTTACGTAATCTGGCCAAGGGGGTCTTGGTCAGCACGGTGCTGGTGCGTAGACACTGTTTGCAACGGTAGCGACGTAGTCCCCGACTCCATCCCCAGGGAGCCAACTGATTGGCATCGGCCTGGCAATGTGGGCAACCACTGCATGCAGGTAGCTGGGAGTTCAGGGAGGTAATGGCGTGTGGAGCAGAGAGTTCATGCTGAGCAGCACGGCGTTGGCGCAGGGTAAGCTGTGGAAAGAGAGACAGCAGGTGTTGAAAGGCTGGGGTATCCATGATGGTAGACCTCAAGGTGATGGCCTACTTCAAGCTTAGCCTTTCAACACATAATTGGAGCCTGTAAATCCAATTGTGTAACCGCCCACGAATAAGTAACTTTTTCAAAAGGATACCTTCGTGGGTAAGCAAATGGACCAAGACAAACTCAAAGCACTGGCCGCTGAGCTGGCCAAAGACATCAAATCTGAAAAAGATCTCGGCACACTCACCCAACAGCTGATCAAGCTCACCGTTGAGACCGCGCTCAATGCCGAGATGGACGAGCATCTGGGCTACGAGAAACACGCCCCACAAGGCCGCGGGACCGGCAACAATCGCAATGGCTATTCCACCAAGCGCCTAAAAGGCCACCATGGAGAGGTCACCATCCAGGCGCCTCGTGACCGTAACGCCTCCTTCGAGCCTCAGTTTGTCCGCAAGGGTCAGTCACGCCTGACCCAGATGGACGACCAGATCCTCGCCCTCTACGCCAAGGGCTTGAGTACGCGGGATATCGTGGACGCGTTCAAAGAGATGTATGACGCCGACATCTCGGCGGGGCTGGTATCGAAGGTGACCGAACGCGTCATCGAGCAGGTCCACGAATGGCAAAACCGGCCGCTGGATCCGCTCTATCCCATCGTCTATCTGGACTGCATTGTGCTGAAGATCCGCGCGAACCAGAGGGTGATCAACAAGTCGCTCTATCTGGCACTGGGCATCAATATGGAGGGGCACAAGGAGCTGTTGGGCCTGTGGCTGGCCGAGACCGAAGGGGCAAAGTTCTGGCTGTCGGTCTTGACCGAGCTGAAGAACCGCGGCCTGGAAGACATCCTGATCGCGTGTGTGGATGGTCTCAAGGGCTTCCCTGATGCCATTGCCGTGGAATATCCTCAAACCAAGGTGCAACTGTGTATCGTCCACATGGTCCGCAACTCGTTGCGCTACGTCTCCTGGAAGGACTACAAGGCGGTGACGGCTGAACTGAAGCAGATCTACCAGTCTGCGACGGAGCGTGAGGCTAAGCAGGCGCTGGCGGCCTTCGGCGAACGCTGGGATAGCCAGTACCCGCAGATAGCGCGTTCCTGGCAGAGTCACTGGGTTAATCTGATCACGCTGTTCGATTATCCCCCCGCGATCCGGAAGGTGATCTACACCACCAATGCGATCGAGTCACTGAACAGCGTGCTGCGCAAAGCGACCAAACAACGGAAGCTCTTCCCGACCGATGAGTCGGCGCTCAAAGTGGCGTTTCTCGCGATACAGCAGGCCTCCAAGAAATGGACCATGCCGATCCAGAATTGGAAGCCGGCCCTGAATCGCTTTATTATCGAGTTCGGTGATCGCCTGAACGGTCACCTGTAATGGAGTGGGCAGTTACACAGAATTATTTACAGGCTCCATAATTGGGACAGAGCCAAACATAAAGCGGTGCTGACCTGTAGCAAGATCTGCTACATCCAGGGCCGAGTGAATCGCCCCGGCTTATCTAGACACTTTTGAGCCGTTCGAAATATTGCTTCTCACACTCTACTGGCGATAGCCCATTGTTGAAACTGTGCCGACGCTTGGGGTTGTAAAACATTTCAATGTAATCGAACACATCCTGCCGGGCCTCTTCGCGATCCGCATAGGTTTTACGTCGGATCCGCTCGCGTTTGAGGAGCTGGAAGAAACTCTCCGCCACCGCGTTATCATGACAATTGCCACGTCTGCTCATGCTGGCCTTGAGCCGGTGATCCCGCAAAAAATCCTGCCAGTCATAGCTGCTAAACTGGCTCCCTTGGTCAGAATGAACCAGTACTTCCTGTTCGGGTCGCCGTCGCCACACCGCCATCAGTAACGCGCTGATGGCCAACTCTCGGTCGATCCGTGGCCCCATTGACCAACCAATGACTTGTCGTGAAAACAAATCCAATACCGCGGCCAGATAGAGCCAGCCTTCATGGGTTCGAATATAAGTGATGTCCGTTACCCAGACCTTATTTGGCTCAGTCACATCGAACTGGCGTTCAAGATGATTCGGTGCAACCACCGTTGGCCGGCCACCATAATGACCGGGACGGCGACGATAACCGGTTTGTGAACGTAAACCTTCATGACGCATTAATCGCGCCACCCGGTGTTTCCCACAGGTCTCGCCAATCTCTCGCAGGTCGTCCCGGATCTTGCGATAACCATAGACGCCGCCGCTTTCTAGCCAACATTGCTTGATCTGGCCCAGAAGGCGTTGGTCTTCAAGCGCGCGGGCAGATAAAGGCTGGCGCTGCCAGGCGTAATAACCGCTCGGGTGGACATTCATCATCCGACACAGTCGGCGGATGGGATGTGTGGACGCGTGCTCCCAGATGAAGGCGTACCTTACCCGACAGCTTGGCAAAGTACGCGGCGGCCTAATGGGATGGTCTGCTCCATCCACCCCGCTATGCTGTAGCCAGCATCAAGGAGGCTCATCATGACTCAAGCGCAGATTTACATTTACGGGATCGATTTAGGCAAAAATTGGTTTCACCTGGTGGCGATGGATCGCATGGGGCATGTATTGACCAAGCAAAAGCTCACTCGTTCACAACTGAAACAGTTCATCAGTACGACCCCACCCTGTCGGGTCGCCTTCGAGGCATGTCCTGGTTCGCAATACTGGGGGCGCCTGTTTCAACAGGCGGGGTTCGAACCCAAGATTATCCCTGCCCAATTTGTGAAGCCCTACCTCAAATCAAACAAGAATGACTTCAACGATGCTACCGCCATTGCCGAGGCTGGTAGCAGAGGCACTATGCGCTGTGTCCCGTTGAAATCTCATGAGCAACTGGCATTGCAGGCGACTCATCGCGTCCGTCAGCGTTTCATCGTCGAACGTACCGCCACTGTCAATCAGATGCGAGCGTTGCTGCTGGAATATGGGCTCACCGTGCCAGTCGGCAGAAAAGTCTTCGAGCGCTCTCTGCCGACGATCCTTGAAGATGCCGAGAATGGCTTGCCTGACTTTATCCGCGCCCTGGTATTACGCCTGAGAGAACGGTGGCAACAGCTGGATATTCAGATTGATGACATGAGCCTCATGCTCGGACAAGCCTCAAGCGCATCAAGTTTGTGCCAAAAAATCAGTACCGTCCCCGGCATTGGACCGATTGTCTCAACCGCGTTGATTGCCGCGATTGGCAATGGCTCACAATTCAAGAAAGCCCGCGACCTGTCAGCCTGGTTGGGGCTGGTCCCCAGGCAATATTCAACGGGCGGAAAATCTTCGCTCGGCGGGATCAGTAAGCGTGGCAATAGCTATTTAAGGCAAATGGTTATTCAGGGCGCCAAAGCGCTGAAAATTCACATGAAGCGTGACAAATCATCGTTAGGCGAATGGGTCGCTAGGCTGGAGGCCGGCCATCACCATCATGTGGTCCTTATCGCCTTGGCCAACAAGATAATGCGAATTTGCTGGAAAGTACTGACATCCGGCAGGGATTACCAACCCTATCCCAACGCAAGCGCAGCCGTTTAACAGATATAACTCATACCCGGTTTTGCGAGCCAAAAACAGATGACAGAAGCGTTCACCCCACGACGTTGCAGCCTGGCTAAAAAAGCAGTCTCTCATGACTGGTAGCTTTATTAGGACGACGACGTGCGGATCCCATCAAGGCCAGAGCCGGAAAACGGCTCACAGACAGGCCGGATACATTGACGCAAACGACTTCTGGAAATCAGTTCAAGCTTGCAGATAAGGAGCAGACCATACATTTTTTAAGATATCTCGCTCATCAGTGACGCGGCGCAGTTCAGCCTTGAGGCGCCGAATCTCGGCTTGCTGGCTGGAGTCATGCTGTTGCTGCACTTCGGGCTGGCTGTAGCGTTTGAGCCAGGCGTAGAGACTGTGGCTGGAAACACCAAGTCGCTCGGCGACCTCTGCCACTGGGTAATGGCGCTCAGTCACCTGCTTGACGGCGGCCAGTTTGAATTCTTCCGTGTAACGTTGCTGCTTGCTCATAACACCTCCTGAATGACCTCAGTTTGAGGCTCTTGAGGTGTCTAGGAAAGTAGGGGCGATTCAGGCTCCTGTTCTTTCACCCACTGGATCAATCGCTGTTTCTCCGCAGATGTGTACCCACAGCGAGCATTGACCTCTTTGACCCGCTGCAACTTGAGCCCAGCGAAGTAGTTGACGATCCCCTCCTGATGGTTAGCCAGCTAAAAAACAGGGAGAGCTTCTGCAGATACTTGTTGATGGTGGTCGGACTCTTGCCGGAGTTCAGCAGGCCCTCCTTGAACTTGACCACATCCGCTTTCGCATAGTCAGCTGCCGGTCTATCACCCAGCGCCTTGATGAAGCAGACGATGTAGTTCTTTTGGTTGCTGAGCTCTTTCGGTGCCCAGGACAGGGCCTTCTCTTTCAGATAGCGGTCACTCAAGACCGACAGGAGCGGAACAAGCGGTTTAGCCGCCGGAGTCATCGGCTAAGCTACTGATTGCTCTTGTGAGACCGCATTGACGTCTGCAGGCAACTGAATGGGCTTCGCTCTGGAACGCAGACAGGCAAGCAGCTGGGTCACCTTGTGGCGTGCACAAAGCTTGTCTCGGGTATGCAGGGATTTTTTGATCTCTTTACGACGACCACATGGGAGCGTGGTGACTTTCCGGTAATACCAGATGCCGTGGTGAGTGAGCCAGAGATTCATCGATGAGCTCCTTGTCGTCCACACAAAGTGGATGACCAAGGGCTTTAGGAAGGTAACTTATTGAATTGCAGAAACAAGTGGTGGCCCTACCAGCCACATCCCGGCACTCGAGTCCCCCACCTTGGCTGCTACCTTCCGGTCCTGACCAGGTCGACGGGTTATCAATGCGAGAGGACCAATAGGACCACCGGCGAGGAGAATAGGCAAACTGGGCTCTCAATGCAACGGCTTTCTGCCTTCCAATAGTTCGTTTGCCTTATTTTTCAACAATCTGCCGAATGAATCAGCTAAACAGCATGAACTTGGCCCCCACCAGCAGCATCAACAGGGCAAACGCCTGCTTGAGTCGCTTGGGTGACAGGCGGTGTGCCAGTTTGGCGCCAATGCGGGCAAATTGGGTACTGGTCAGCACAATCCCCAGCAGGGCTGGCAGGTAGATGTAGCCAACACTCCACTCGGGCAGGTCGGCATGACCCCAACCGGCATAGAGGTAGCTGAGACTGCCCGCCAGCGCGATGGGCATGCTGCACGCAGCGGACGCGGCCACCGCATTGCGCATCGGTACACTGTTCCAGGTGAGGTACGGCACGGTCAGTGAGCCGCCACCTATGCCAAACAGGGCCGACATCCAGCCGATAATAGTGCCAGCGATACCTGTGCCCAGCGGCCCCGGCATATGGCGCTCCGCTTTGGGCTTGAGGTTAAGCCCCATCTGCAGTGCCATGCTCCAGGCAAAACAGCCGATGATGATATTGAGGGTGCTGACACTGAGCAGATTGGCGGTCATGCCACCCAGCCAGCCCCCGATCAACATGCCAACCCCGAGTCGGCGGATCATCACCCAGTCGACGGCGCCGGCGTCCCGATGGGCCCGCAGCGAGCTGAAACCGGTGAAGATCATGGTCGGCAGCGAGGTACCAAGGGCCAGATGGGTGATGATGTCAGGGTCTACCCCCTGGACGCGAAACGTCATGACCAGCACCGGCACTATGATCAGCCCGCCGCCAATGCCAAACAGCCCTGCCAGCATGCCCGCAAAAGCCCCCAGCAGGAGATATCCCATAAACAGCATAAAAATTCCTGTCATCAACGAAAAATGGCCACAACGGCCCGGCTACAAAAAAGATCCCCATGAAAAAAGAGATGGCCCTTGGGCCATCTCTTTGGGTGCCTGTCAGTTCAAGGGAATGGTACCGTCCATCACCTTGTAGAAGGCCAGTACGGCGCAACCGAGCAGGGCCGCCGTCATCCCCTGCTCCAGCCGGTTAAGGCCGCGCAGACCATGGTGCTGACGCGCCTTCCAATAGATGAAGATGCCCGGGCTATAGAGCAACGCCACCAGCAGCAGATACTCGACCCCGGCAGCATAAACCAGCCAGCAGCCGTAGACGGTCGCCATCAGCGCCAGCATGAGATCCCGTTTGCGCTGATGAGGCTGACCCTCATAGGTCTCCCCTTTCAGGGCCAGCTTCAGGCCATAAGCGCCAGAGAAGACATAAGGCACCAGCGCCGCCGAGGTGGCGATATTGACCAGTGCCAGATAGGTACTGCTCTGGAAGTAGATGATGATGAGGAACACTTGCACCAGACAGGTCGAGCACCAGAGCGACACCTGCGGTGAGCCGTTCTTGTTCTCCTTGGCAAACCAACCGGGGAACACGCCGGTCTTGCCCGCAATGTAAGGCACTTCAGCGGCCAACACGGTCCAGCTCAGCAAGGCACCCATCACCGAAATGACCAGACCGATGTTGATAAGCCAAGCCCCCCAGGGGCCAACCACCGCCTCGAGGATCATGGCGGTAGAGGGGTTTTTGAGGGCGGCGAGCTGGGGCTGACTCATGACCCCCAGCGAGAACAGGGTCACCATCACGTAGAGCGCCAGCGCGCCAAGCAGCGCCAGCACGGTGGCACGGCCTACATCCTTGCGATGACGGGCACGGGCAGAGACCACCACGGCCCCCTCAATCCCGATAAAGACCCAGAGTGTCACCTTCATGGTGGACTTGACCTGATCCATCACGGAGCCCAGCTCCATGTTGTTCTGGCCCCAGATATCCAGGGTGAAGGTCTCCATATTGAACGCCAGCAGCACAGCGACACAAAAGACGATGAGCGGCACCATCTTGGCGATGGTGGTGACAATATTCACCAGCGCCGCAACCTGGATCCCGCGCAGCACCAGCGCATGCACCGACCAGATCAGGATCGAGGCAAGGGTGATGGCGACCGGGGTATTGCCATCACCAAAGATGACGTTATCCGGTGTATCAAAGAAGTAGCTCAGCGCACTGAACACCACGATGGCGTAGGAGACGTTGGCCAGCAGTTGGCAGAGCCAGTAACCCCAAGCCGCGTTGAAGCCGATGAAATCGCCGAAACCGGCTTTGGCATAGCTGAAGATACCGCCATCGAGATCAGGGCGACGCATGGAGAGGTTCTGATAAACCAGCGCGAGACAGATCATGCCAAGACCGGTGATGGCCCAACCCAGGGCAACCGCCCCGGCACTGGCATGAGCAGCAATGTTTTGTGGCAGACTGAAGACCCCGGCGCCGACCATGGAGCCGACCACCAGCGAAATGAGGGCGCCAAGCCCTAGTTTCTTATCCATCTCAATCCTGTCTACTTAGGCGGCGGCAGAGCATCCGTATTCATACTGCGCGCAATATGGGCGGGGGCAGAAATCCAGACCCCGTGAAAAAGGCGGCAACTATATTGCATGACTATTCCGACCGCAATCCCTCGATCCGTCAATCATGCACAGCCTTGACCGCGCGCAATTCTACAGCACTGATCCAGATGGCCTGTGAGCTGGCTCAAATTAACCAAGACTTCTTGATATTTAGCAGTTTCTGCTATGTAGAACTAATCCGGATGAACCCCATGCATCCTCATGCAGCTCTCTGTTGTATAAATAATCTGCATAAAAAAGCCCCGGTGGAAACACCGGGGCCCATGGTGTAAAGCTCTATAAACGCAAACCGCCATCCAGTTCTATCATCCGCCCCGACAGATAATCGTTGGCAACAATAAAGCTCACCGTATCGGCCAACTGCTGCGCCTCGCCAAGGGTACCGACCGGAATGGCCTGCTGCATCCGCGCCATCGCTTCCGGCTTCATCGCCGCCGTCATCTCGGTGGCAAACACCCCGGGGGCGATCCCCATCACCCGAATACCGTGGCGGGCCAGCTCCCGCCCCCAGGTCACCACCAGCGAAGCGACCCCCGCCTTGCTGGCGGCATAGTTGCTCTGGCCAATATTACCAGCCCGGGCAATGGAGGAGATGTTGATGATAACGCCCCCCTGCCCCCCTTGCGCCATCAGCGCCGCCCCTTCGCGACCGCAGAGGAAGGTACCGGTGAGGTTGACATCAATCACGCTCTGCCACTGGGCCAGCGTCATCTTCTCCACCAGCGCCCCCTCTTTCACCTTGATCAGCATGCCATCGCGCAAAATACCGGCGCAGTTGACCAGCCCGTGCAGCACGCCAAAGCGCCCCTTGATAGCAGCAAACGCGGCCTCGACCTCGGCTTCGCTGGCCACATTGCAGACAAACAGCTCGCACTGGCTATCTTGATCGCACTGATCATTCTGACTGCGCACCATGGCGGCGGTCGCCTCCAGATCGGCGCGATTGATGTCGAGCAGCGCCAGCATCGCCCCTTGTGCGCCAAGAGCAAGAGCGATGGCCCGTCCCAAGCCACGTCCGGCGCCAGTAATCACGATGACCTTATCTTTGATATCCATCAATGCTCCTTGTAGCTGGTCGAGGGGAGATGCTTCGAAAAGAGGTGGCCCGTCAGGCGGGATCCTGTTTATCCAGATAGAGTTCGACGATGCTGGAGAAATCCCGACTCCCCTGCCCCTGAGCGGCATGCAGGTTGAACAGGTTGCGAGCCAGCGCCCCCATGGGCACCGCGCTGTGACCGTGCTCGGCGAGCGCCATGGCCAGCCCCAAATCTTTCACCATCAGCCGGGTCATAAAGCCCCCCTGATAGTTGCGGGCGGCAGGCACATTCTCCATCACCCCGGGCCAGGGGTTGTAGCGCTCCAGACTCCAGTTGTTGCCGGAGCTCTTGCCCATGATGGTGGAGAGCACGGCCGGATCCAGCCCCTCCTTCACCCCGAGGGCCAGCGCCTCGGCAGTGCCCGCCATATGGATCGCGAGCAGCATGTTGTTGCACATCTTGGCGATCTGCCCCGCCCCGAGCGCCCCGGCGTGAAACAGGTTCTGCCCCATGCAGGCGAGCAGGGGTTTCGCCGCCTCAAAATCCGCCCCATCGCCGCCGACGATAAAGGTGAGCGTCCCGGCTGCCGCACCGGCAACACCGCCCGACACGGGGGCATCGATAAAGCGTAAACCGCGCTCGCGGGCCGCCTCCCCGACCTGACGGGCTGAGTCGACATCGATGGTGGAGCAGTCGATCACCAGTGCGCCAGCAGGCAATGCCGCCAGCAGATCCTGCCCGCCCCGCTCACCATCGCTCTCGCCCAACCAGAGGGCGCGCACATGCTCCCCCGCGGGCAGCATGCTGAACACCACCTCGCAGCCGGTCACCGCCTCACTGGCATCCCGCACTGCGATGCAACCAGCAGCGATGGCACGCTCGACGCTTTGCGCAACCAGATCAAACACCTGCACCCTGTGTCCCACTTTGGCCAGATTGGCCGCCATGGGGCCACCCATATTGCCGAGCCCGATAAATCCTATCCTTGTCATCGCGCTTGCTCCTTGCGTTGCTGATGGCGGCATCCGCCGGTTGCCAAGGTGCTATCCCTTGCAGGCTAGTGGATTGAGTCCCTGCGGCCAGCGATAAAACTCATCCAGCCACTCCCCCTCCAAAGGCAACTGCTGCCAGCGGGGATTTTTATCCTTGTCGATCAGCAGTGCCCGCACCCCTTCCACAAAATCCCCCTTGAGCACGCAGTTGACCGAGAGGGTCAGCTCCTCGGCAAATACTTCGGCCAGGGAGTGGCGGCGAGCCTGCCAATACTGGCGCCACAAAATGGCGCGGCTGATGGGGCTGCCGGTGCGGCAGATCTGCTGCGCCTGCTGGAGTGCCGCCTCCTGTTGATCAAAACCGGCGCTGAACAGCCGATCCAATACCCCTTGCAACGTGCGCCCCGCCAGCAGGGCATCGATCCTCTGTTGATGGGGCAACAGCACTGGCGCAGGCAAGCGGGCCACCACCTCACGGTGCAACCCCCTGAGCAGCAGATCGATCTGCTCACGGGGATCACCACCGGCAGCCCAGTCGAGCACGGCGAGACGTGACAACAGCGCACTGCGCTCGCCACTGGCGATGGCGTGATCCGCCAACCCTACTCCAAGGGCATCGGCGCCATTGCAGCGGGCGCCAGTCAGACCGAGCCAGAGCCCGAGCCGCCCCGGCATCCGGCTTAAAAACCAGCTCGCCCCCACGTCGGGGTAGAGCCCTATGGTCACCTCCGGCATGGCGAACAGGCTTCTTTCGGTCACCACCCGAAAATCGGCGCCGGCAAACAGGCCAATGCCGCCCCCCATGCAGATGCCGTCCGCCACGCAGATCAAGGGCTTGCGATAACCGTGGATGTGGTGGTCGAGCCGGTACTCCTGCTCGAAAAAGTCGCGGGCATAGCCAAACAGTTCCGCCTCGCTCGCCTCCTGCTTGCGGTAATAGAAGGAGCGAATATCGCCACCGGCACAGAACGCCTTCTCACCCGCCCCCTGCAGCAGCACACAGACGATGGCGGGATCCTGCTCCCAACGGGTCAGCGTCTGTTGCAGGATCTGGATCATCGGCAGGCTCAATGCGTTGAGAGACGCAGGGCTGTCGAGGGTCAACACCCCGATCTGATGGCCATCTTCGGTGGGATGGCAGCTAACCTTGACCGGCTCACTCATAAACGGCTCCGTATGGGTTTATTCTGTTGGGCCATATTGCCAGCGCGGTAAGCGTTTCTCCAGGAAGGCGGCCACCCCTTCACGCTGGTTGGCATCGGTAAAGAGATCGAGAAACAGCGCCCGCTCAAGGGGCAGTGCGGCATCTCGCGGGCCGCTGCGGCCCTGATTGATCAGGGTTTTACAGGCACGCAGGGCGCTCGGGCTCTGACGAGCCACCAGCTGGGCCATCTGGTGCGCCGCCTCCCACCCCTGACCGGTTTTCACCACCTCCTCCACCAGCCCCATCTCGTAGGCCAGCGAAGCACTCACCTTCTCGCCGCAGAGGATCATCCGCTTGGCCCAGCCCGGCCCCACCAGCTCGGTCAGACGCTGGGTGCCTCCTGCACAAGGGAGCAAGCCCACCGATGCCTCCGGCAGCCCCAGCAGCGCCTGCTGCTCGGCAATGCGGATATCACAGGCCAGCGCCACCTCCAGCCCGCCCCCCATGGCATAGCCATTGATGGCGGCGATACTGACCCCGTGAAAACGGGCCAGCGCCTCGAAGGCCTTGCCAAAGGCGTCGACCACCTGACGAGCCAGCTCGACATTCCCCTCGACAAACATATTGAGGTCTGCACCGGCGCAGAAAAATTTGTCGCCCGCACCGCGGATCACCAGCGCCACCACATCGGGGCGGCTGTCGAGCTCCACCATCATCTGCAAAAAGGCTTGCAGGCTGGCGAGGGTCCAGGTGTTGGCAGGGGGATGGTCGAGGGTGATATAGGCAACGTGGCCATGATATTCGAGTCTGATCCTTGTCATAACATTGTCCTTGTCGAGGAAGCTGCAGCCATAATGACAGGCTTGAATGACACCAACCTGTAGCTGGCTCACAAAGCCGAAACCAGCATGGCATGGCGCAAATCGGGTGGCAGGCAACACACCCTTGCTGCGACCACCGGTTAGCCCAGCGACAAGCCGGGATCGGCCAGCAGGCGGCGAGCGATGATGAGTCGCATCACCTCGTTGGTGCCCTCCAGAATGCGGTGTACCCGGGTATCGCGCAGATAGCGCTCGAGCGGATACTCGCGGATATAACCATAGCCGCCAAAGAGTTGTAGAGCCTCATCGCAGACTCGATAACCCACATCGGTGGCAAAACGCTTGGCCATGGCGCACCAGGCACTCTTGTCCGGCGCCCCGCGATCCAGCTTGTCGGCAGCCTGACGCACCAGCAAACGGGCGGCCGCCAGCTCGGTCGCCATGTCGGCAAGGCGAAACTGCACGCTCTGGAATTCGCTGATCGGACGACCAAACTGCTGGCGCTGCTGCACATAAGCCAGCGCATCATCCAGCGCCTGCTGGGCGGTGCCCACCGAACAGGTGGCGATATTGATGCGCCCCCCATCGAGGGCCTGCATGGCGAATTTGAACCCTTCCCCCTCCTCACCCAGTCGGTAGCTGGCGGGAACACGCACTCCGTTGAACGCCACCTCCCGGGTCGGTTGACTGTTCCAGCCCATCTTCTCCTCAGGCTTGCCATAAACAATCCCCGCGCTGTCGGCCGGTACCATAAAGGCGGAGATCCCACTCGCCCCCTCACCACCGGTGCGGGCCATCACCACCAGCACATCGGTACTGCCCGCCCCCGAGATAAAGATTTTGGTCCCCTCGATGAGGTAGCTGTCCCCCTTGCGCACCGCCCGGGTCTTGAGGGCCGCCGCATCGGAGCCCGCCCCGGGCTCGGTGAGGCAATAGGAGCCCAGCAGCTCGCCGCTGGCCAGTTTGGGCACCCACTCCTCGGCGACATGAGCAGGCAACCAGCTGCCCAGCATCCAGCTCACCATGTTGTGGATGGTCAGATACGCAGTGGTCGAGGTACAGCCCATGGCGAGGCGCTCGAAGATGAGGCTCGCATCGAGGCGCGGCAGCCCCAATCCGCCAAACTGCTCCGGGGTATAGAGACCGCAAAATCCGAGCTCGGCTGCCAACTTGATGGTCGGAATAGGAAACTCGTGCTCCTTGTCCCAGCGCGCGGCATGGGGTTTGAGCGCGTCGTCGGCAAAGGCGGCGGCCGCCTCCACATATGCCTGTTGATCATCGGTCAGGGTAAAATCCATCTTGTCGTTCACTCCCTTGTTGCCCCGCGCTTATTGTCCCGCGCTTATTTTCCCGCGTTAGCGCTTTATGACGCGGCGCCCAAACACTGGCCATTCGGATCTGCCACTATGGCGCTGTTGTCGTGGTAGCTGATGACGCTCTCACTACCACCTCTCTATCGACACACAACAGATTAACAATTGATTTACGTTTACGCTAACGTAAACTTGTGGCAGAAGTGAAGTACAAAAATGGACCGACCACTGCCAGCCGTAAAGCCGAGTCAGCCGGTCGAACCAACCTTCCTACCCGACTGTCATGTCCGCAAGAGAGTCATATCCGCAAGGAGAGCATGGATGCAGATGGATGAGACCCTGAATGCCCTGACCGAACAGGTTGCGGCCTTCTGCCAGAAAGTGATCGCCCCGCGCGCCAGCGAGATCGATCAGAGCAACGCCTTCCCCCGTGATCTCTGGCCCCAAATGGGTGAGCTGGGTCTGCACGGCATCACGGTGGCAGAGGAGTATGACGGGGTGAACCTCGGCTATCTGGCCCACGTGCTGGTGATGGAGCAGGTGAGCCGCGCCAGCGCCTCGGTCGGTCTCTCCTACGGCGCCCACTCCAACCTCTGCATCAACCAGATCCACCGCCACGGCACGCCGGATCAGAAAGCGCGCTACCTGCCGCCGCTGGTGAGCGGCGAGCATGTAGGGGCGCTGGCCATGAGCGAGCCGGGTGCGGGCTCCGACGTGGTCAGCATGCGCCTGACTGCGGTGCGCGAGGGCGATCACTTCGTGCTCAACGGCAACAAGATGTGGATCACCAACGGCCCGGATGCAGACACCTTCGTCATCTATGCCAAGACCGATGCCGCCGCGGGGCCCAAAGGGATTTCAGCCTTTATCGTCGAGGCAGGCACTCCCGGTTTCACAACTGCCCAGAAACTCGACAAGCTAGGGATGCGCGGCTCCAGCACCTGCGAGCTGGTGTTTGACAACTGCCGCATACCGCAGGAGAACCTGCTGGGCCCCCTCCACGGCGGGGTCAAGGTACTGATGAGTGGGCTCGACTACGAGCGGGTGGTACTGGCGGCGGGCCCCCTTGGCATCATGCAGGCCTGCATGGATGTAGTGCTGCCCTATGTGCGTGAGCGCAAGCAGTTTGGTCAAGCCATCGGCGAGTTCCAGCTGGTGCAGGGCAAGCTCGCCGACATGTATACCCGTCTGGCCAGCAGCCGGGCACTGGTCTACTCGGTGGCGAGTGCCTGCGATCAGGGCCGTACCAGCCGTAAAGATTGCGCCGCCGCCATCCTGTTTGCCGCCGAAAATGCCACCCAGATGGCGCTCGATGCCATCCAGCTGCTCGGCGGCAACGGCTACATCAACGAATACCCCACCGGTCGGCTGCTGCGGGATGCCAAGCTCTACGAAATTGGTGCCGGTACCTCGGAGATCCGCCGCTGGCTGATTGGCCGCGAGCTGATGGAGGATAACCCATGAGCAGGATCCACTCCCGCCTCGACACGGCGAGCCCGGAATATGCGGCCAATCGGGCCGCCATGCAGGGGCTGGTCGACGATCTCAATGCCCGCATCGCCGAGATCGCGCAAGGGGGCGGCGCGGCGAACAACGCCCGCCATCAGGCCCGTGGCAAGCTGCTGCCCCGCGAGCGCATCAATCAACTGCTGGACTCGGGATCCCCGTTTCTCGAGCTGTCGGCGCTGGCTGGCTGGCAGGTCTATGACGAGCCGGTGCCTGCCGCTGGCATCATCACCGGCATCGGCCGGGTCTCGGGCAGGCTCTGCATGCTGGTGGTGAATGATGCCACCGTGAAAGGGGGTACCTACTACCCGCTGACGGTAAAAAAACACCTGCGCGCCCAGGCCATCGCCGAGCGGCTACGCCTCCCCTGCCTCTATCTGGTGGATTCCGGCGGCGCCTTCTTGCCGATGCAGGATGAGGTATTTCCCGACAGGGATCACTTTGGCCGCATCTTCTACAACCAGGCCCGTATGTCGGCCCAGAACATCCCCCAGCTGGCGGTGGTGATGGGGCTCTGCACCGCTGGGGGGGCCTACGTCCCCGCCATGGCGGACGAGTCGATCATGGTCAAGAGCCAGGCCACCCTCTTTCTGGCAGGCCCGCCGCTGGTCAAGGCTGCCACCGGCGAGGAGATCAGCGCAGAAGCCCTGGGCGGCGCCGAGGTACACTGCGCCCACTCAGGGGTGGCGGATCACATGGCCCGTGACGATGCCCATGCGCTGGCCATCGCCCGTACCCTACTCACCCATCTGGGCAGTGACCATGATCCGATCTCGGGTTTGGCATCGGGCAGCCCAACCTACGATGAACCCGGCTACTCAACGCCCTGTTACCCGATAGAAGAGCTGTACGGTCTGGTGGGCACCAGCCTCAAACGCCCCTACGACGCGCGGGAGCTGATTGCCCGACTGGTGGATGGCTCTGACTTTGACGAATTCAAGGCGCTGTTCGGCACCACACTGGTGACCGGTTTTGCCCGCATTTGCGGCATGGAGGTAGGGGTCCTCGCCAACAACGGTGTGCTGCACAGTGACAGCGCCCAGAAGGGGGCCCACTTTATCCAGCTCTGTAACCGCCGCGCCATCCCGCTGCTGTTTTTGCAGAACATTACCGGCTTTATGGTGGGGAGTAGCGCAGAAAAGGAGGGGATCGCCAAGCACGGCGCCAAGCTGGTCACCGCTGTGGCCTGCAGCCGGGTGGCCAAGATCACCCTGATCGTCGGCGGCAGCTTTGGCGCTGGCAACTACGGCATGTGCGGCCGCGCCTATGAACCCGATTTTCTCTTTAGCTGGCCCAACAGCCGCATCTCTGTCATGGGGGGCGAGCAAGCTGCCGGGGTGCTAGTGCAGGTGCGTCGGGACAAGCTTATGGCCGAGGGCAAGAGCTTAAGCGAGCAAGAGGCGGCCGCCATCCGCGCCCCGGTGATCGAGCAGTATGAGCGCCAGGGTCACCCCTACTACGCCAGCGCCCGCCTCTGGGATGATGGCGTCATCGACCCGGCCCAGAGCCGCACCGTACTGGCGCTGGCACTGGCCGCCTGTCAGGGTGCCCGCATTGAACCCGAGCAGTACGGCATCTTCCGGATGTAAGGAGCAAGCACATGTCCGATCCACTCACTTCCCCAGCACTCAGCACTTCAGCCCAGAACCCGTTTCGGCTGGAACGGCACGGCCCGCTGGCCGAACTGGTGCTGTCGCGTCCGGCCCGCCACAACGCCTTTGATGCCGACCTGATGCTGGGGCTGCTCGACTGCCTCGACGATCTGGCCCATCTCCATGGTCACGATCTTGCCGAACGACCCCATGCCCTGCTGCTGCGGGCAGAGGGCAAACATTTTTGCGCTGGCGCCGATCTCAACTGGATGCGTAATCTGGCCCACGCCGATTTCGAACATAACAGGGAGGATGCCCGGGTATTGGCGCGGCTGATGCAGACGCTGGACGAACTCCCCTTCCCCACGGTGGCGCTGGTGCAAGGGGCCGCCTATGGCGGGGCGCTGGGGCTGATTTGTGCCTGCGATCTGGTGCTGGCCAGCGATGATGCCCGCTTCTGCCTCTCCGAGGTGAGCTTGGGCCTGGTGCCTGCGGTGATCAGCCCCTACGTGGTGCGCACCATGGGGATGCGTCAGGCTCGCCGCTACATGCTCAGTGCCGAGCCGTTCGATGCCATCACCGCCTGTCGGCTCAATGTGGCGCACCAGACCTGCAAACCGGACCAACTGCTGGCGGAAGGGCGGGCGCAAGCCCTGCGTCTGTGCCGCAACGGACCGCAGGCGATGAAAGAGACCAAACGGCTGTTGGCGGCGATAGAGGCCCATCCTTCCCGCCTGCACGAAGAGAAAACCGTCGAGACCATCGCCCGGGTACGGGTGGGGCTTGAAGCCCAAGAGGGAATGCAGGCCTTTTTCGACAAACGCCCCCCCAGCTGGCGCCCCCGTTTCAAGGACGAAGCATGACTCAATACCCCCCTATCAAGCGCCTGCTGATCGCTAATCGCGGCGAATATAACCGGAGTGCGGATCAACACGCTTTGCACTTGTGCACCTTGAACAACAGGGAGCCAAAATGACTCATCACACTCCGATTACACGTCTGCTGATTGCCAACCGCGGCGAAATTGCCGTGCGGATCATCAAGACGGCGAAACGCCTCGGCATCCACACCATCGCCCTCTACTCCGATGCTGACGCCCATGCCATGCACACCCGCCTGGCCGATGAGGCCTGGCATCTGGGGCCCGCGCCAGCCAGAGAGAGCTACCTCGACACCGGCAAGGTGCTGAAGATTGCCAAAGCGGCGCGCGCCGATGCCATCCATCCCGGTTATGGCTTTCTGTCAGAAAACAGCGACTTTGCCACCGCCTGCGAGCAGCGCGGCATTCGCTTTGTCGGCCCAAGCGGCGCCGCCATTCTCGCCATGGGCGACAAATCGGGCGCCAAGGCGCTGATGCAGGCAGCCGGCGTACCTGTGCTGCCCGGCTATCACGGCACGGATCAGCGGCCGGACTTTTTGCGCGATCAGGCGAGTCAGATTGGCTTCCCGCTGCTTATCAAGGCCGCCAGCGGCGGCGGTGGCAAGGGGATGCGGCGGGTCGATCAGCTGGCCGACTTTGACGAGTCGCTGGCGGCAGTCAAACGTGAAGCCAAGGCCGCCTTTGGCGACGATCTGGTGCTGCTGGAGCGCTATCTGCCCCAGGCTCGCCACGTGGAGGTGCAGGTCTTTGCCGATAGCCTTGGCAACGCCATCTATCTGGGGGACAGGGACTGCTCCTTGCAGCGGCGCCACCAGAAGGTGATTGAAGAGGCGCCCGCCCCCAACATTCCCCCGGCTCTGCGGCGCGCCATGGGGGATGCGGCCGTGGCCGCTGCCAAAGCTATCCACTATCAGGGGGCTGGCACCATCGAATTTCTGCTCTGCAAAGATGAGTTCTTCTTTATGGAGATGAACACCCGGCTGCAGGTAGAGCATCCGGTCACCGAAGCGGTGACCGGACAGGATCTGGTGGCCTGGCAGCTTGCCGTGGCGGAAGGCAAGCCGCTGCCACTGACTCAGGATGAAGTGGTGCTGCGCGGCCATGGGGTGGAGGCACGCCTCTACGCCGAGGATGTGGCGGCCGGTTTTCTGCCCGCCAGCGGCCCCATCCACTGGCTACGCTGGCCGGATGGCGTGCGCATCGACACCGGCGTCACCGCTGGCGATGAGGTCAGTCCCTATTACGATCCCATGATCGCCAAGCTGATCGCCCACGGCCAAAGCCGCGCCGAGGCGTTCGCCCAACTGGCCGATGCGCTGGCGGCGCTGGATCTCGGCCCGCTGGCGCACAACGGCCCACTACTGCTGCGGCTGTGTGAAGAGCCTGACGTCTTGGCCATGCGCCACCATACCCAGTGGCCCATCCCCACTGAACCGCAGCCCATTCCTGAACTCGCTTGGCCGCTGGCCACCCTCTGGCTGGCGAGTCGCCCTGCGGGCCCCTCCCCCTGGCAGCAAGCCTGCGGATTTCGGCTGGGGCCGGATCGCTGCTGGACGGCGGCGGTGCGCATCGGTGATGAGCGCCGGGTATTGACCCTTCACGATCATGACGGCCAGTTTGGGTGGCAAGGGGAGATCTGTTGCTACCAGAGCGGCGATGATCACATCCACCTGCAACAGGGTGGCTGCTGGCAACGGATCCCTATCGATGCGATCGCAGGCACAGATGCCACCTTTGTCATGAGGCTGGCGGGCCAGCGCATCCGCTTCGCAGCCGATGATCAGCTGCACGATCACCACCATGATCAGACAAATGAGAAGGCGCAGGGCGCCATCGCCCCCATGCACGGCATAGTAGTGGCCGTGCTGGTCGAGCCCGGCCAAATGGTCAGTAAGGGGCAACCCCTGCTGGTGCTGGAGGCAATGAAGATGGAGCACCAGTTGCGAGCAGAGCGGGACGGGGTGATCGAGGCCCTGCAGTGCAAACAGGGCGAGCAGGTAAGCCAGGGGGCCGTGCTGGTGCGCTTTGCCGATGCCGATGCCGAGCATAACGCCATCAACCAACAAGCGAGCAACCCATGACGAGAGGATCAGCAATGCCGGATGACAAGGTCAGTCTGGTGGAGATGGGGCCGCGCGATGGCCTGCAAAATGAAGCCAGCCCGCTGGCACTGATCCAGCGGCTGGAGCTGATCCAGCGACTGGCCGACAGCGGCCTGCAGCGCATCGAGGTGGGGGCCTTTGTCTCTGCCAAAAAAGTGCCGCAGATGGCTGACTCCGCCGCACTTTTTCAGGCACTGCCGCGCAAGGGGCAGACCCGTTACGGTGCGCTGGTGCCCAATCTGCAAGGCTTGCAGGCCGCCATCGCCGCCCGCGCCGACGAAATTGGCCTCTTCACCGCCTGCTCCGATGGCTTTACCCGCGCCAATATCGGCATCAGCGTCGAAGAATCCCTGGTGCGCTTCGCCCCGCTGGTGCAGGAGGCGCGCCGCCTCGGCATCAAGGTGCGCGGTTACCTCTCCACCGTCATCGCCTGCCCGTTCGATGGCCCGACCCGCCCGAAACGGGTCGCCGCCATGGCCGAGCAACTGCTGGATCTCGGCTGCCACGAAATTTCACTGGGGGACACCATAGGCGTTGGCACCCCGGGCACTGTGGTCCCGATGCTGGATGCGGTGCTACACGAGATCCCGGCGGGTCGCCTTGCGGTACATTTTCACGACACCTACGGCCAGGGGCTGGCCAATTTGCTGCCCGCGCTGGAGCGCGGTATTCGCACCATCGACTGTTCGGTGGCGGGCCTTGGTGGCTGCCCCTATGCACCGGGGGCCTCCGGCAATGTGGCGTCAGAAGAGGTGGTCTACCTGCTGCACGGCCTTGGCATGACGACCGGGGTGGATCTCGACAAACTGGCGGCCGCCGGCCAGTGGGTCAGCGAGCAGCTCGGCCGCCCCAACGGCTCGCGGGTCGGCCAGGCCCTGCACGCCAATGCCGAGCGGCTGCGGGCCCGCCTCTGCCAGCCATCTGCCCACTGACAGGAGGCATCACCATGTCCCGTTCCCAGCCTGGCAAGGAGATCACCTACAGCATCTCGGAGCTGGCCCACGAGTTCGATATCACGCCGCGCACCATCCGCTACTACGAGGATGAGGGGCTGCTCACCCCGCAGCGGGAGGGGCAAACCCGCATCTACAGCCACAAGGAGAAAACCCGCCTGAAATTGACCCTGCGCGGCAAGCGGCTGGGGTTTAGCCTAGCCGAGATCCGCGAGCTGTTCGAGATGTATGACACCGACAAATCGAGCAACACCCAGCTCAACTCGATGATCCAGCTTATTGATGAAAAACGCAGCGCGTTGCGCCAGCAACTGGACGATATCCAGATGGTGATGGCCGAGCTGGAGGCGGCCGAACAGCGCTGTGTTAATTCCCTTAACAGCTTGAAAAGCAGCGCAGATTAACCGAATCTGGGAACATGCCATTGCCCTGGTGAACCCATGAAATATTGGTGCTGGTTTTTGCTGTTATTCAGCCTGTCCGGTTGGAGCCGCCCCCTGATCAAGGTTGGCGGTTACCCCTATGCCCCCTTCGTGGTCAAGCTCTCCGATTCACACTATGAAGGGCTGACCCTGGATCTCATCGACCAGCTCAACGCCGTCCAGCAAGAGGTGAACTTCGTGTTTGTCCCCACCTCGGCAGCCAACCGCTACAAGGCGCTCGATATGGGCCGTTTTTCCCTGATGCTGTTTGAAGACAGCAACTGGGGCTGGCAAGCCGATCAATACAAGATGACAGCCCCCTTCCTCGGTGGTGGCGAGGTTTATGTGGCCCTGAAAAAAGCGGGCCGGGATCAACGCTTTTTCGACGATCCGGCCAGCCATCACCTCATCGGGGTGACCGGCTATCACTATGGCGTTGGTCAGTTCAATGCCGATCCCGCCTACCTGAAGCGCACACTGAATATCACCCTGGTCAAAGACAACATCAGCGCCCTGCAAGCCCTGCTCAAAGGGCGTGGCGAGGTGGCCATTCTCAACGTCTCATACCTTAACCAGTATCTGCTGGCCCATCCCGACACGGCCGACCAGCTGCTGATCTCGCAAAAATGGGATCAACAGTATCAACACCGCACCATTCTCCACCCTGCGGCCCCCATTACCCCTGCCCAGCTGGAGCAGTGGCTGGCAGCTCTGCAGCAAAAGGGTGAACTGGATCGCCTTTGGACAAAGTACGGCGTACAACAGTACGCAACCCCATGATTACTATCCCGCTTTTCTGTACCATGGCGGGAACCAAATGGGAGTGCACCATATGAACACCACCAAGCCCGCGTTCCCCAAGCTTCGCCTGTTGCGCTACCTTGCCTACGCTTTCCTGCTTCTGCTGATCCTGATCACCCTGCTGTTGTGGCAGACACCCCGACTTGTCCAGCGCTATCTGCCCGGCTGGCTGGCCGAACACTACGGCCTGCAGCTGACTCTTGGGGAGATTGACGTAGGCTTGCGCCACCCTTCCCTCACCCTTGGCGCCACCGCCCTGCTCGATGCCAAGCAGCAGCCCATCGTCAGTTTTGAGCAGCTCTTGATCACCCCCAACCTGCACGCCAGTTGGCAGCAGAAGGGGGTTGTGCTTTCCGCCGTCACCCTGACCAAACCTGTAGTACTGCTGCAACGGCTGGCAGACAAAAAAGGGGACGTTCGACTCAATCTGACCGATGCGCTGGCCACCCTGCTCGCCCCTGCTCCGTCCCCGCAACCCGAGACGGCGAGCGCCCCGCTGCTGGTCGATATTGCCAGCATCGCTGTCACTGACGGTCATGTGCGCTATCAGGATCAGCGCAAGGAGAGCGAACCTGGCTGGCTGCCCCCTCTCAATCTGGAGAAAGTGAGCCTTAAGCTCGATAACCTGCGCACCGAGGCAAACCACCCGACCGCCTATCAGCTCAATGCCGCCATCAACGGTAAAAGCAGCCTCGCCGCCCACGGCAAGCTCGATGTGATGAGTGGCATGGGTCAGGGCAAGGTGAGCCTCAAGCAGGTCGAGCTTAAACCCTTTGCCCCGCTCTGGGCCCCCTACCTCACGCTGGAGCTGGCCAAAGGGCACGCCAACGCGGAGGTGGAATACCTGCTCAAAGAGGGCAAGCAAGGGGTGCAGTGGCAATTGTCCAAAGGCAAGCTGATGCTGGACAACTGGCAGCTTAAAAAACACAAGGGCGACGAGTTTGCCCGCTTCAGCCAGCTGGCCCTCAGCGAACTGGCGATCGATGGCCAAAAACAGTCGCTGCAGATCGGCAAGGTGAGCCTAAAGCAGCCCATCCTTAAGGCCACCCTTAATGCGCAGCAGGAGCTGGATCTGGCGGATCTGCTCATTGAGCAAGCACCTGCCAAACCCGTCAAAGATGCCAAAGATGCCAAAGCTACCAAAACGGCCAAACCGACTGCCGCAGACAAACCCTGGCAGTGGCAGATCAAGCAGATCGCCATCGACAAGGGCGATCTGACCCTCACCGAATCGAGCAGCGGCAAACCGCTGGCGCGCCAGCTCTCCGGCCTCACGCTGGCGCTGGGGCCACTGGGCAGCAAGGGGGAGCAACCGAGCAAACTGACCCTGGCCACCCACTTCAACCAGAACAGCCCCGTCACCTTTGCCGGTCAGCTGACCCTGATCCCTTTCGCCTTAAGCGGCGAGATCAGCCAGCAGGGGCTACCCCTGGCGCTGGCGCAGCCCTATCTGGCCGATCTGCTGCGCATCAAGCTGCAAACCGGGCAGCTGAGCAGCAAGACCAAGCTTGATCTCGCCACCACGGCGCAAGGGGCGCTGGGCAAACTGACCCTGCAAGGAGGTCTTGATATCAGCGGGCTCAAAGTGGTCGATCGGGCTGACAACCAGCGACTCCTCGAGATCAGCAATCTCCAGCTCACCGGCCTCGATTATGATGGCATCAGCCAGCAGATGCGGATCAAGGACATTGCCCTGAGCAAACCCTTCGCCCGCATCGAGATCAACGAGGATGGCATCACTAACCTGCAACAACTGCTGCTGCCGCAACCTGCGGCGGGCAAAGGCGCTCAAGCGGCTGCAGGCACTCAAGCGGCTGCTGGCAGCAAGGGCCCCGACTTTCGCTTCACCATCGACCAGCTGCGTACCGAGCAGGGCAATCTGCGCTTTGCAGATCGCAGCCTGAGTCAGGATTTCGTGGCCGATATCGCCTCGCTGGGCGGTCAGAGCCGCCATATCAGCAATATTCCGGGGCAACGCTCCGATCTCGCCTTCAACGGCAAGGTAGATCGCTATGCGCCGGTGACCATTCGCGGCGGCACCAACCTGCTGGTCGCCAACCCGATCCTCGACATCGCGGTGGCCTTCAACAATCTGGAGCTCACCACCTTTACCCCCTATTCGGGCACCTATGCCGGTTATGCCATCGACAAGGGCCAGCTCTCCATGAAGCTGCACTACAAGCTGGAGGGTAACCGGCTGGAGGGGGATAACGACATCACCATCAAGAAGCTGCAGTTGGGCGAAAAGATCAAGAGCGAGCAGGCCAAGGATCTGCCGCTGGGGCTGGCCATCGCCCTGCTAAGCGATGCCAATGGGGTCATACAGATGAACCTCAAGGTGAAGGGGGATCTCGATCAGCCGGACTTCAGCATCGGCAATATCTTCTGGGATGTGCTGGGCAACACCCTGAGCAAGGCGATCACCTCCCCCTTCTCGCTGCTCGCCTCACTGGCCGATGGCACCGAAGATCTCGATGAACTCCCCTTCCTGCCGGGAGACCCCGACCTGACCCAAACCCAGCTGGACAAACTGGCCAAGCTGGCGCAGGCCCTCAAGGATCGGCCAAAGCTCAGCATGAATATTCGCGGCAAGGTCAATTTCAACGAGGAGCGCCCCATACTGCAACGGCAGAAACTGGAGCGAGTGCTGGCCAAACTCACCGGTAATCAGGCCGATCTTGACCTGCTGGAGCAAGATCCCGACCTGCAGGAGGCGCTAGCGAAAGCCTACCAGGAGCGTTTCTCCGAAGATCTCGATGATCTGGCTGACCGCCTCAGTCTGGATGAAGAGAGCCCCGCCTTGCGGGCCCAAGCTATTGCCCTGCTGCAGGAGCAACAACTCATCACCGCCAAATCCCTGCGCAATCTCGCCATGCGCCGCGCCCAGAATACCAAAGAGTTTCTGGTCGACAGCCAGGGGATCGCCCCGGAACGGCTGTTTGTACTCGACAGTCAGGTCAAGGAGGAGGACAAGGAGGCGAAAGTGGTGCTGACGCTGGATCAGTAAATCAGCCCCTTTTATCATTGCGTAATAAAAACACACCCTTTCAACTTTTTTGACACCTTTTGCTCACCAAACAACCTGATTTGGTGAGCATTTAGCCTGCCACACAAATAATCACGTAGTTTTTTTACGTTTTTTGCCTCTTCCCCCCTTGCAGGAGATCTATCCCCTGCTTAAAATCGCGCGTCTTTTGTTAACCCCCCACCTCTATTTTTGGAGAACGCCACGTGAGCGAAAAATTGGCCAACCCTGCCCCTCTGGGTCTGATGGGTTTCGGTATGACCACTATCCTGCTGAACATCCATAACGCAGGTTTCTTTCCCATCAGCGCCATGATCCTGGCCATGGGCCTGTGCTACGGCGGTATGGCCCAGATCGTCGCGGGTATCATGGAGTACAAGCGTGGCAACACCTTCGGTGTCACCGCCTTTATCTCCTACGGTTTCTTCTGGTTGAGCCTGGTGTTCCTGCTGGTGATGCCGACCATGGGTCTGGCCGAAGCCACCCCGCACGCCTACATGGGCTGGTATCTGCTGCTGTGGGGTGTCTTCACCCTGTTCATGCTGGTAGGTACTGTCAACTACCCGCGTGCCAAGCAGTTCGTGTTCGCCTCCCTGACCGTGCTGTTCTTCCTGCTGGCCGCCCGTGACTTCACCGGCAGCACCCTGATCGGCACCATCGCCGGTTTCGAAGGCATCATCTGTGGCGCCAGCGCTATCTACCTGGCCATGGCCACCGTGATCAACGAGCAGTTCGGCCGCACAGTGATGCCGATCGGCGATCACAAGAAAGCCGCCGCCGTACAGCTGAAAGCTGCTGCCTGATAGGCAAGCCATTCAGATTGTGAAAAAGGCACCTTCGGGTGCCTTTTTGCTATTTCGAATAAGCCATCTGCTGATCGGTGATCAGATAAGTGACTCGGCATCCGCCTCCCCCGCCAGCAAGCGGGTGGCGGGGAAACGCAGGGCGGGATCCTGACTGAAAAACTGGCTCAGTTGCCGGTATACCGCGGGATAGACCTGCTGCAGCCGCAGCGGATCGGTAAAGAAGCACTCGCAGCTGACGGCGAAAAACTCGGCGGGATGTTCGGCGGCATAGGGATCGATGGCGGTCACTTCGTCGCGGTCGAGCTGCTGGCACAGCGCATCGAAGGCGGCCTGAAAGGCTTGTTGCCACAACTGGCTGCTCATCGGCCCCGGCAAGGGGGGCGTGCCGTCCGCCTCACCGCCCAGCATGTCGAGCTTGTGGGCTAGCTCGTGGATCACCAGATTAAAGCCGTCCCAGTCACCGTCCTGCTGCAGATCGCTCCAGGCCAGCACCAGCGGCCCTTGCGGCCAGGATTCACCGGCGTTCTCCTCTTCAACTTCGCTCACCAGCCCGAACTCATCTTGTACCTCCTGCCTGCGCGTAACAGGTTCGGGAATGATGATGATTTCGTGAAAGCCGCGATACCAGTCAGCTCCAAGATGCAAAATGGGTAGCGCCGCCTGCAGCGCCAGCACCGCCTGTTGACGGGGACTGAGCTCTACCCCGATCAGGGTCAGGGTCTTGCGCTTGAGCAGCTGTTGCCCCAGCCCGATGAGCGTGGTTTGCTCGGCTTCGCTCAGCCCTTGCAAGATGGGCACTGCCGCCAGCCCCTGGCGCCACAGCGCCAGCTCATCTTCACTCATGGGCGTTTGCGGGCGACCACCCAGCCATTTGAACCATCCCAGCACGCCTACTCCTTCTTCTTTAAGCAAAAAACCAGATCACAGCAGTTTGATGAACCGTTTCGGCCGCTCCTGATACGCCTGCGCCAGATAGAAACGGTGGGCCGCCTCGCGCTTGAGGCTGCTGGAAAGCTCCATATGGGCGCAACCTGCGGCACGCGCCATCTGTTCAGCTCGCTTGAGCAAGGCTGCGCCAACCCCCGCCCCTCTTGCCCCTTCATCGACAACCAGCGCCGAGATCAGGCCCCACGCTGGTGCAACATGCAGCGGTGCCAGCCTGTGCCACACCAATACCCCGACCACCTTATCGGCCAGGGAGGCGAGCAATACCGCACTGGCGGGATCTGGCGCCAACAGGCGCGCCGTCACGTCACCGCCCTCGGCAGGATACCCCAATTGGCTGAACAGGTGGGCGATAGCGCTCCCGTCAGCGGCCTCAGGGGCGCGGATCGTCAATGTTTCAGCAATCTCTTTCATGATTGGCCTTATGTTTGCTTTCCATTGTGTTACGCCCGTCACATTGATCGGCGCAGATCAACAAGGAGGATCTCATTTTTACTCATAGAAAACGCTGCTTGCCATTATCCCCCCACCCTTGTCAATTCACAAATTTGCAACAAGGCAACATTTTTCACTGGGAAGTACCGATACAACTCGATATGTTACAACCCACGCATGGCGCGTGTTTGCGCTGTGCTTAACCCCTCAACCTCGTGCTCATTTGTTAATTGAATTGTTAACAAGTTGGGCCGAAAACAGTGACAGAGAGCGAGGCCAAGATCTCGCCAAGACAGCGCCACAAAAACAACAAAGGAGTTGTTGTACATGAATGAAATCGTCAATGCCATCAACGGTGTGATCTGGAGCCCTGCGCTCATTTACCTGTGTCTGGGGGTCGGTCTTTACTTCTCCCTGCGTACTCGTTTTTTGCAACTGCGCCATATCAAAGAGATGGTGCGCCTGATGTTTGATGGCAAGAGCACCGATGCCGGTGTCTCCTCCTTCCAGGCGCTGGCCATGACCCTGGCAGGTCGAGTGGGTACCGGTAACATCGCGGGCGTGGCAACCGCCATCACCTTCGGTGGCCCGGGTGCCCTGTTCTGGATGTGGATGGTGGCCTTCCTCGGCGCCAGCTCTGCCTTCGTGGAATCCACCCTGGGTCAGGTTTACAAAGAGAAGATCAACGGTGAATACCGCGGCGGCCCGGCTTTCTATATCGAGAAAGGGCTCGGCATGAAGTGGTACGCCTGGACCTTCGCCATCGCCACCATCTTCGCCTGCGGCGTGCTGCTGCCGGGCGTGCAGGCCAACTCCATCGGTGCCAGCCTGAAAACCGCGTTTGATATTGATCCGAACGTCACTGCCGCCGGTCTGGCGCTGCTGCTTGGCTTTATCATCTTCGGTGGCGTCAAGCGTATCGCCAGCTTCGCCAGTACCGTGGTGCCCTTTATGGCGCTGGGCTACATCATAGTGGCCTGCGTCATCATCGCCCTCAACATCTCTGCCCTGCCGGGCGTGATCCTGCTGATCTGGAAAAGTGCCTTTGGTATGGATGCCGGTTTCGGTGCCATTTTGGGTCTGGCCATCATGTGGGGGGTAAAACGCGGGGTCTACTCCAACGAAGCGGGTCAGGGTACCGGGCCGCACGCCTCCTCCGCCGCCGCTGTGAGTCACCCGGCCAAGCAGGGTCTGGTGCAAGCGTTCTCCGTCTATATCGACACCCTGTTCGTCTGCTCCGCCACCGGCTTTATGCTGCTGATCACCGGGCTCTATAACGTACAAGGGCCGGACGGCGCCGCCATCTACACGGGTATTGCCGGTATCGCAGCAGGCCCGGGCTATGTGCAGACCGCCATGGAGAGCATGATGCCGGGCTTTGGCAGCATGTTCGTGGCCGTCGCGCTGTTCTTCTTCGCGTTCACCACTATCGTTGCCTACTACTACATTGCCGAAACCAACATCGCCTATATCAACCGCAAGATGAATCGCCCCTGGCTCACCTTCTTGCTGAAAATTGCGCTGATGGCCGCTACCGTCTATGGCACCGTCAAGACGGCAGACTTGGCATGGGGTCTGGGTGATATCGGGGTCGGTCTGATGGCCTGGCTCAACATCGTCGCCATCCTGCTGCTGCAAAAGACCGCCTTCACCTGCCTGAAGGATTATGAAGCCCAGCAGGCACAAGGACTGGATCCAGTGTTCCACCCGGAGAAGCTCGGCATCAAAAACGCCGATTACTGGATGGGCCACCGCTCCGAGGACAATCTGGAGCGGGAGAAAGCAGGCCACCCGTTCGAGCCAGATCCGGATCGCAAGATCTCCTGAACCACACCAGCGTAAAGCACCCATAAAAGTGGCAGCCTCGGCTGCCATTTCTTTTGCGCGCTATCTTTCTTTTGCTCTCTATCTGCTCGTGCTACTCGCGGTCAGAGCGGATTGCGGCGCGGCCCGAATGGCAGACGCCAGCGAAACAGGCTGTTGAAGGTGGCCCGCCACTGATTGGGTCGCCCCAGGATCTGCTTTTGCAACCGGGTCTCCTCTTTCAGCATCACTTCGTCGCTGCGGGCCCAGGCCTGGCTATAGAGCTGCTTGATCCCCGCCAGCGCATCCGGCGACTTGGTGATGAGGGTGCGGGCGAACTCGCGCGCCTCTGCCAGCGGATCGGCGCAGACCCGGCTTACCAGCCCGAGGGATTTGGCCTCGACCGCATCCAGCTCACGTCCGCTCATGGCCAGCTCCATGGCGGTATCCACCCCCATCAGGTTGCGCAGGGTGACGCTACCGCTCATGTCGGGAATGATGCCCCACTTGATCTCCATCACCGAGAAGCGGCAATCGGGGGTAGTGAAACGAAAATCGGCACCAAGGGCGATCTGCAGGCCACCGCCGAAACAGACCCCCTGAGTCACCGCAATCACCGGCACCGGCAACTGGTGCCAACCATAAGCCACCCGCTGGGCCAGATTGGTGGCCTCGTCCGCCTCGCGCTTGAGAATATCGAGCGCCGCCACCGGCTGCTTGAGCATGGATTTGACATCCAGCCCGGCGCAGAAGGCTCGCCCCTCGCCGTGCAGGATCACCGCCCGCAACCCCTTGTGTTGGGCAAGCTGCGTCAGGGTCTGGTCGATGGCGCTGAACATGGCGCGGTCCAGCGCATTGAGTTTATCCCCCCGCGTCAGCATCACTTCGGCAATCCCGTCGTGGATCTCGCACTTGATCCTTGGTTTTTCCATCTTCCTTGTCCTCTCCTTGATCCGGGTTATCGACCTACTGGTCATACCACCACGTTATCAGAGTGTGAACATACGGTACAGCTGAGACTAAAGTCGGCTGGTTGCCTACCCCTCCCTTTGTCACACTGGACGCAGGATCAGTGCCGCAAGCCAGTAAAGGACGCTGTCATGTCAACCCTGTTCAATTTTGCCAGACCACCGTTCGACCGACTGGACGAGGCGGCGCGCGAGCGGCTCTCCCGCCACCTCTCGCTCTGCTATTTTCGGGCCGGGGATCTGCTGCTCAAGGAGGGGGACGAACCTCCCGGCCTCTATCTCATCATCAAGGGGGCGGTGGAAGAGTCGGCCCCTCACCACCCGTTTGGTGACTACGGGGTCGATGATCTGTTCGACGTGCGCGCCCAGTTTGACGGCCGCTGCCGCCACCACTTCACCGCACTGGAAGATAGCCTCTGCCAGCTCATTCCTCGCCACACCTTTCTGGCGCTCTGTGAGCAGGATCCGCAGTTTGCCAGCTACTTCACCGCCAATCTGGCCGAGCGGCAGCAACAGCAGGAGCAACGCGAGCAACTGGGCCAGAAGAATCTGGCGGAATTTATCCTGACCCGTATCGAACCCGGCCACCTGCAGGCACCGCTGATCGTCGACAGCAAGCTGTCACTGCTGGCGGCGACCGAAGCCATGGTGAACCAAGGGACCGATTGCCTGCTCTACCCCGCCCACGACGGCTCTCTCACGCTGGCAACCCGCAAGACTTTGCTCCACGCCCTGACCCTCAAGGGATTGCCGCTGACGGCCCCCCTCTCGGTGCTGGCCCCCACACCGCTGATTGGTCTGCCGCTGGAGAGCTATCTGTTTGATGCCTTGCTGCTGATGACCCGCCATCGCATCAAGCGACTGGTGGTGTGGCGTGGCAACGAGGTGGCGGGCATCTTGCAACTGACTCAGGTGCTGGGGCTCTTCTCCACCCACTCCCATGTACTGACTTTGCGCATCGCCCGCGCCGACAGCCTGCCAGCGCTGGAAGCGGTGGCCCGCGAGCAGCAGCAACTGACCCGCTCGCTGTTTGCCCAGGGGATCCACACCGCCTTTTTGATGAAGCTGATCGCCACCATCAACGAGCAACTGATCGCCAAGGCCTTTGCGCTGGTGATCCCCCCCGAGGTGCAAAATAACGTCTGCCTGTTGATGCTGGGCTCGGAGGGGCGCGGCGAACAGATCCTCAAAACCGATCAGGACAACGCCCTGATCCTGCCCGAAACGCTGGTATGGCCCACCCAAACAGCCGATCTGGCCGAATTCAGCGCCCTGCTGGAGCGGCTCGGCTACCCGCTCTGCCCCGGGCAGGTGATGGTGAACAATCCGGCCTGGGTGAAAACGGGCGGCGAGTGGCAACGGGCCATTGCCAGCGCCTGCACCACGGCAACAGAGGATGAGCTGCTGTGGCTTGCGACCCTGGCCGATGCCCACCCCATCGCGGGGGATCGCCAGCTGCATCTGCCGGTTGCCAGAGCACTGCGCGAGCAGCTGGCCGACAGGCGGGACCTGCTGGCGGAGATGGTACGACCGGCGGTGGCCTTTCATGCCCCGCTCACCCTGTTTGGCCGGCTGGAGCAGCCACCGGAAGGGCTGGATCTGAAAAGAGGCGGGTTGTTTCCGCTGGTACACGGCATCCGCATGTTGGCCATTGAGGGGGGGATACTGGAGACCTCGACCCTGGGACGCATCGACGCGCTGGTGGCCGCCGAGCGGCTCAGTGCCGACTATGGCAGCAATCTGGCGGAGGCGTTTCGGCTCTTTATCCGGCTAAGGCTGCGCAGCCAGCTCAAGGATGGCAACAGCCGGGTGCAGATACAGGAACTCAGCCATAGCGAGCGGGATCTGCTGCGCCAGGCGCTGCATCAGGTGAAGAAGTTCCAGCAGTGGCTCACCTTGCACTTTCGTCTGAGACAATAGCCATGTTAAGCCGCGCTCGACGCTACTGGTATGGCCGCGCCTTTCGCACTGGCGAGTTCGCGCCGCTCTTTGCCACCCCACCGGAAGATGAGCGGATCGCCCTCGATTTCGAGACCACCAGTCTCGATCCCGAGCAGGCCGAGATCGTCTCCATCGGGGCGGTGCGCATTCAGGGCAACCGGCTGCTGACCGGCGAGGCACTCGCCATCAAGGTACAGCCACCGGCCAGCCTGACCGGCCAATCGGTGGTGATCCACGGCCTGCGCCATCAGGATCTGCAACAGGGGATGACGCTGGAAGCCGCGCTACGCCTGCTTCTGGCCTTTATCGGCCCCCGTGAACTGGTGGGTTATCACATCGCCTACGACCTGCGCATTCTCAATCTCGCCTGCCAGAAACTATGGGGATTGACCCTGCCCCAGCAAGGGATCGAGGTGAGCCAGCTCTATCACGACCACCTCTATCGCCGCTATCCGGACGCGGCCATCGACCTGCACTTGAGTGCCATCTGCAACCATCTTGAACTGCCCCCCCTGCCCGCCCACGATGCCCTTGCCGACGCCACCACGGCGGCGCTCATCTACCTGCGCCTCACCCGTGGCTCACCATTGGCTTATCCCAAAGTCTAATTGCCCATAAATAACATTTAATTCACATTTTGCTTACATGAGCAGGCCCCCTGCTCGTCGGGGTTACCCCATCCACCGCTGACACTCATGTCATGGAGAACTGCAATGGAACAGCAAAGCTACCTGAGGATCCAGCAAGATCCCAACTTCCAGGAGCTGGTCGCCAAGCGCCAGCGTTTTGCCTGGGCCCTCTCGGCTCTGATGCTGGGACTCTACCTGGCGTTTATTCTGCTCATCGCCTTTGCCCCCGGCTGGCTGGGCACCCCGCTCAACGACAGCACCACCATTACCCGCGGCATCCCGGTCGGGGTGGGGTTGATCCTCGCCTCCTTCGTGCTGACCGGCATCTATGTGTTTCGTGCCAACGGCGAGTTTGACGAGCTGAACCAGAAGATCCTCAAGGGAGTGCAGTCATGAGAGCAAAAAGCATGAAAGGCACCTTGCTGCTGTTGGCCTCACTGGCCTCCTCCCCGCTGCTGGCTGCGGATACGCTGACCGGCGAGGTACAACGCCAACCTCTCAATGTGCCAGCCATTGTGATGTTTATTATCTTCGTGGCCGCCACCCTGTGTATCACCTACTGGGCCTCCAAGCGCAACCGCTCGGCCTCCGATTACTACGCCGCGGGCGGTCGTATCACCGGTTTCCAGAACGGTCTGGCCATCGCCGGTGACTACATGTCTGCCGCCTCCTTCCTTGGCATCTCCGCGCTGGTCTACACCTCTGGCTACGATGGCCTGATTTACTCCATCGGCTTTCTGGTGGGCTGGCCCATTATCCTGTTCCTGATCGCAGAGCGGCTGCGTAACCTCGGCAAATACACCTTCGCTGACGTGGCCTCCTACCGCCTCAAGCAGACCGAAGTTCGCATCCTGTCTGCTTGCGGTTCGTTGGTGGTGGTGTCCCTCTACCTGATCGCCCAGATGGTGGGGGCAGGCAAGCTGATCGAGCTGCTGTTTGGCCTGCAATACAATGTGGCCGTGGTGCTGGTCGGTATCCTGATGGTGCTCTACGTGCTGTTTGGCGGCATGCTGGCCACCACCTGGGTGCAGATCATCAAGGCGGTGATGCTGCTCTCCGGTGCCAGCTTCATGGCCATCATGGTGATGAAGTCGGTCAATTTCGACATAGGCGCGCTGTTTAGCGAAGCCGTTAAAGTGCACGAAAAAGGGATCGCCATCATGAGTCCGGGTGGTCTGGTCTCCGACCCTATCTCCGCCATCTCGCTGGGTTTGGCGCTGATGTTCGGTACCGCCGGTCTGCCCCATATCCTGATGCGCTTCTTTACTGTGAGCGATGCCAAGGAAGCGCGTAAATCGGTGTTTTATGCCACCGGCTTTATCGGCTACTTCTACATCCTCACCTTCATCATCGGCTTTGGCGCCATCCTGCTGGTCAGCACTAATCCGGCCTTCAAAGATGCCACCGGCACCTTGCTAGGCGGCACCAACATGGCGGCGATTCACCTGGCCGACGCTGTGGGTGGTAGTCTGTTCCTCGGCTTTATCTCTGCGGTCGCGTTTGCCACCATTTTGGCGGTGGTTGCCGGGTTGACCCTGGCCGGTGCCTCTGCGGTTTCCCATGACCTCTATGCCAGTGTGCTGAAGAAGGGCAAGGCCAACGAGACCGATGAATTGCGCGTCTCCAAGATGACCACCCTGGCTCTGGGCGTGGTAGCCATTGGTCTGGGGATCCTGTTCGAGAAACAGAACATCGCCTTCATGGTGGGTCTGGCCTTCTCCATCGCCGCCAGCTGCAACTTCCCGGTGCTGTTCCTCTCCATGTTCTGGTCACGCCTGACCACCCGTGGCGCCGTCTACGGTGGCTGGCTGGGGCTGGTGAGCGCGGTGACCCTGATGATCCTGGGCCCGACCGTGTGGGTGAAGGTGCTGGGCCATGCCCAGGCCATCTTCCCTTACGAATACCCTGCCCTCTTCTCCATGGGGTTGGCGTTCGTCGGGATCTGGTTCTTCTCCATCACCGACAGCTCCCAGAACGCTGCCGACGAACATGCCAAGTTCCTGCCTCAGTTCGTCCGCTCCCAGACTGGGCTGGGTGCCTCTGGCGCCACCTCCCACTGAGGTTATCACTCCCTCACCAAGCCGGCCCCGTGCCGGCTTTTTTCATGGTGGATCCCTGCTCAGCCAAATAGACCTCTGACCGATCCAGATCACAGTTCTTGCTAAAACTTTCGACAGATATGTGCCATAATGCGCGCCATTTGATAGATCAACCGGGACACTCATCTTGTTAAGCAGCAACAACATCACCATGCAATTCGGCGCCAAGCCGCTGTTTGAGAACATCAACGTCAAGTTTGGCGGCGGCAACCGCTATGGCCTTATTGGCGCCAACGGCTGTGGCAAGTCCACCTTTATGAAGATCCTCGGCGGCGACCTTGAGCCCAGCGGCGGTAATGTGAGCCTCGACGTCAACGAACGCATCGGTAAGCTGCGTCAGGATCAGTTCGCCTACGAAGATACCCGTGTTCTGGACGTGGTCATGATGGGCCACGGCGAGTTGTGGGCGGCTATCGCCGAGCGCGATGCGATTTATGCCAACCTCGAAGCCACCGACGACGACTATATGAAAGCTGCCGAGCTCGAAGGGCTGGTTGCTGAATATGATGGTTACACTGCCGAAGCTCGTGCCGGTCAGTTGCTGCTGGGTGCCGGTATTCCTATCGAACAGCACAATGGCCCGATGAGCGAAGTGGCCCCGGGCTGGAAGCTGCGGGTACTGCTGGCACAGGCGCTGTTCTCCAACCCTGATATCCTGCTGCTGGACGAACCGACCAACAACCTGGACATCAACACCATTCGCTGGTTGGAGCAGGTGCTCAACGATCGTGAAAGCACCATGATCATCATCTCGCACGACCGTCACTTCCTGAACTCCGTCTGTACCCACATGGCGGATCTGGACTACGGCGAGCTGCGGGTGTATCCGGGCAACTACGACGAATACATGACCGCTGCCACTCAGGCTCGCGAGCGTCTGCTCTCTGACAACGCCAAGAAGAAGGCCCAGATCGCCGATCTGCAATCCTTCGTCTCTCGTTTCAGTGCCAACGCCTCCAAATCCAGCCAGGCCACTTCCCGTCTCAAGCAGATCGACAAGATCAAAATTGAAGAAGTGAAGGTATCCAGCCGTCAGAACCCCTTCATCCGCTTCGAGCTGGAGAAGAAGCTCTATCGCAACATCCTGGAAATCGAAGGTGTGTCCAAAGGCTACGGCGAGGCGCCGCTGTTCAAGGGCCTCAACATGATGCTGGAAGTGGGTGAGAAGGTCGCGATCCTGGGTACCAACGGTATCGGTAAATCGACCCTGATCAAGACGCTGGTCGGCGATTTGACCCCGGATACCGGCCTCATCAAGTGGTCTGAGAATGCCCAGATCGGCTACTACGCGCAGGATCACGCTGAAGATTTCGACACCGACCTCAATGTGTTCGACTGGATGGCCCAGTGGAAACAAGAGAACGAAGATGAGCAGGCTGTACGCTCCATCCTCGGTCGTCTGCTGTTTTCCCAAGACGACATCAAGAAGCCGGTCAAGGTACTCTCCGGTGGTGAACAGGGCCGCATGCTGTTCGGCAAGCTGATGATGCAGCGTCCCAACATCCTGATCATGGATGAGCCGACCAACCACCTGGACATGGAATCTATCGAATCCTTGAACCTGGCGCTGGAAATGTACAAGGGTACCCTGATCTTCGTCTCTCACGACCGTGAATTCGTCTCCTCACTGGCGACCCGGATCGTTGAGTTGAGCGAAAATGGTATCCGTGATTTCGGTGGTACCTACGAGGATTACCTGCGTACCCAGGGTGTGGCGTAACGCTCCCCTGCACCACCTTGCAATGAAAAACCGGCACTCACGTGCCTAATGCCAGTCAGTTAAGCCTGACTGGCATTGTTTTTATTGGCTTTTTTAACTCCATACTTCTGTGGCCTTGGCTTCACGCAGCGCGGGTAACTTCGCTCCCTTCGGGCCGGCAATACAAACTGGCCCGCCTGTTTATCCAGCTCCGCAACGCGTCCCGGGATATTCCCCGGCGACACATACGGCATGCAGCTCAACTCATGGATGAGGTAGACCGAGGCCATGTGAAAACTCAGCTGACTCGCCGTGTATCCCTTCAGGCTCGCCGCCATCTTCACCATCTGACTGCGCAGCAGGTTATACGCCAGCAACACACCCCATAGCTCTTGCCGTATCCCCGCCGCCTTCTTGCTGCGCAGGGTCAGCCGGTGCTGTTGCAAGCTGTGCTTCATCTCCCGATAGCCCAACTCGATTTCCCAGCGGTGGCCATACAGTTCGACGATATCGGCGCCAGGGAAGCGCATCGGGTCGACCATTGAGGTCAGTACCTGCCGCTCTTTACCGTTGATAGTGCGAGTCAGCAAGCGCGCTTCCACCGTGTCAGGCAGTTGTGGCCATTTCTTTCTCGCCTGTGGACTGGTTTTGAGACGCACCAGGGCATCCTGACGCCCCAGCTTGCGCACCACCTCGTATTGCGTGCCCTTTTTGAGTGGCAGCAACCAGTGCCGCTCGCTGCCAGTGGTCTGCCAGGCATGGAGCAAACCGAGGGAGTAAAACCCCTTGTCGAACAGGGTCAGCGAGTGGTCCGGCGTGCGCGCGATAAGCTGTTCGGCCAACACCATCTCGTTGACGGCGCAGCTCTCCATGACCGCTTGAACCAGCAGGTGGCTGGTGAGCTCCATCTGGCAGAGCATGCGCACCTGCGGATAGGCGGTCTCCCCATGCTGGGTGCCGGGCTTGGCAAACGCGGCGGCATTGTCCGGGGTATCAGGCGTGCGCCACATCACGCCATCGACGGCGAGCAGTTGCAGCCCGGCCCAACCGGGGTGATTGGCCTGCTGGTGCCAGCCTGCGGCGGTCTCGTGAAACAGCCGCTCAATGCTCTTGTGGCCGAGTTTTTGGCGAGCTTGCAGGAAGGCACTGGGGGCGACAAAGGGGCGGTCACCAGGCAACAGGATATCGAGCTGATTGACCAGCTGGGTCATGGGGACGTGGCGGAAGATGGCCATGCCGATGATGGCCCAGACCAGTCGCTCCATGGGCATACGGCGACGGCGGAGGGTAGCGACGCCCTCTTCGCCGAGCAGAGTGGTGATGAGCTCGTTGGGAATGAGGTCGGAGAGTGACTCAAACTGAGCGGCATTACTTGCGTGGAGGAAGTCGAGAGCTTGAGCGATACGCATAAAAAATCCGAAACCAATCAACAGGTTTCGGATTTTCACACATCAGAAGGATCGGTCAATGGATCCTTAACTGATCGGCATTACACTCACGTGCCGGTTTTTTTATATCTGGTGTTTATCACTACTGATATTGGATATAGCTGCGCCACGACCACAGAGAGCTACAGCGCAGAGAACAGAGAACAGAGAACAGAGAACAGGCTTGAGTGTCCCTTCGCACTCAGATAAAAAACGGCTCCATCAAGGAGCCGTTTTCAATAGGGTGACGACCACTCAATTACTCAACGGTCGCTTCCACGCTGGTGAAGTACTCGATCTTGGCTGTTTTACGCAGCTCGTCGATCAGCGACTTGTAGTCTGCCTGGGCCTTGCCCTGGCCAAGCTGGCCTTGCAGCATGCTGACCATCTGGGACGGTGCAGCTGGCACATTCACCTTGTCCAGTGCCACCACAACGCGATCGTTGTTGCTCTCGGTGACCAGCGCCACGCTCGGCTTGCCATCTTTCGGATGGGGCAGCGTGAACGCCTGGGCAATCAGGTTCTGATCCATTTCCCGATCGAAGCGGGTGACACCCTGGTGGGTCTCTACCTTCAGACCGAGCGCGGTCAGATCGGCATTGATGCTCTCACCGACCTTCAGCTTGTCCAGCAGGCCCTGCGCCTTGCCACGGGCCACTTCACCGGCCTTGTCATGCTTGATGGCGGCAATCACCTGCTCTTTCACTTCCGCCAGCGGCTTGACCGCTTTCGGACGATGGCCAGTGATGTGCAGCACCAGCGCTTTGCCATCTGCCAGCTCAATCACGTCGGAGTTGGTGTTGTCATCACGCAGCTGCTCGGAGAACGCCACCGAGAGTACCTTGCCATCATTGAGCGGAGCCGGTGCGTTAGCCTGGGTGAAGTAATCGGAAGATTGCACCTTCATCCCCATGGCATCAGCAGTCAAATCCAGCGAGTCCGGATTTTCGAAGCTGTTGTCAGCCATCTTCTGCTGCTCGGCAAAGAACAGCTCCTTGGCCTTGTCAGCTTGCAGACGCGTGATGGTCTCTGCCTTCACATCGGCAAACGGCTTGGTCTGGGCCGCTTCAACACCCAACAGCTTGATGATGTGGAAACCAAACGGGCTCTTCACCACGGTGGAGAGATCACCCGCCTTGTTCAGGGCAAAGGCCGCTTTCTCGAAAGCAGGATCCATCACCCCTTGCTCGAACCAGTCCAGCTCGCCGCCCTTCTTGGCGGAGAAGGTATCGGAAGAGTCAGCCTTGGCCAGCGCAGCGAAATCATCGCCACCCTTGGCTTTGGCCAGCACGGCTTCTGCTTTCTGCTCGGCCGCTTTCTCGTCCTTGCCAAACGGGATCAGGATATGAGCCACCTGACGACGCTCGGCACGCTGGAACAGATCCTGGTGCTGATCGTAGTAATCCTGGGCATCCTGATCGGACACCTTGATCTCGTTGCCGAGGGTGGCGGCATCCAGCAGCAGATAGTCGACCTTGACCTGCTCGTCATTCATAAAACGCGCGCCATTGGTCTTGTAGTACTGCTCCAGCTCAGTCTCTGACACCTGAACATCTGCAACGTAATTGGCCGCAGCCAACCGTACCAGACGCAGATCCCGGGTCTGGTTAAACAGCTTGTCGAGCTGTTCTGCCTCGCCCTTGAGCGCAAACTCGGTGCCCACCAGAGCGCCCATCAACTGTTGACGGACCGTATCCTGACGCAGGGAGTCGCGGAACATTTCAGGGGTCATGCCAGCACGGCGGATCAGCTGCAAATAGCGGTCATTGTTGAACTTACCGTTTTCGGCAAACTCCGGCATGGCGACAATGGCTTGCTTGATCTGCTCATCGCTGATGCGCAGACCCAGTTCACGGGCTTTGCTGTCCAACAGCGCCTGGTCAATCAGCCGATCCAGCACGCCACGACGAAACTGTTTCATGTAATCGGGGTTCGCGGCCAGCTGACTGAATGCCTCTCCCATTTGGGATTCCATTCGGGCACGCTCGTTGCGGTAAGCATTTTCCAGTGCCGCAGCACTGATCTCGGTGCCATTCACAGTGGCGGGGGCGGTACGAGCCGGGCCGTTGAGGTAACTACCTACACCAGCCAAGGCAAAGGAGAGGATGATCAGGCCCAAGATAACCTTGGCTACCTTGCCCTGCGCCCCTTCGCGTAGTTTATCCAACATCATGTTTGTACTTATGCTCCGAACTCGGTGGCGTAAACAATAAAAAGGCGCACCGATTGCGATGCGCCTTGGTCAATCAGTATGAGAGAAGACTCTCTAACTTGTCTGGTCTGCGACCAAGGACGGTAGCCGACGCATATCAGCGACCGACTTAGTTAACAGCGTCTTTCAGGGCCTTACCGGCTTTGAAGGCAGGAACTTTACCAGCGGCGATTTCAATGGTCGCGCCAGTTTGCGGGTTACGGCCTGAACGGGCAGCACGCTCGCGTACAGCGAAAGTACCAAAACCAACCAGAGCAACCTGGTCACCCTCTTTCAGAGCTTCACCTACAGCCTCAATGAAGGCATCCAACGCACGGCCAGCGGCCGCCTTGGAGATATCAGCACCGTCTGCAATCTTGTCAATCAGTTGAGATTTATTCACTCTTATATTCCCCTTTTATCAAATACCGCTGCGACGTCGATTTCCCTGGCCACAACAAGTGGAGGTTTTATAGCAAGCCTCCTGATCAGTTGCAAGTGACAATCTGGCGCAAACCCGCGCCACATAACGCATTGCGACTCATCACGAGTACCCGATCGGTGGTCAAGGCTACTTCCGTTATCGGGCGCATGCAAGCCTTAACCACCCACCGAATGCGCCAAATTTGCGGCGCATCAACATTTACACGACAGAAACGCGTTCGAACCCCTGTGGATTGTCCTGCAATGCCAATTCCAGCACCTCGTCAATCCAGCGAACCGGATAAATTTCAAGGTCATGTTTGACGTTATCCGGGATCTCTTCAAGGTCTCGCTCGTTCTCTTTCGGAATAAGCACTCGCTTGATGCCGCCACGATGGGCCGCCAGCAACTTCTCCTTGAGACCACCGATGGGCAGCACTTCGCCGCGCAAGGTGATTTCGCCAGTCATCGCCACATCCGCACGAACCGGATTACCAGTCAGGCTGGAGACCAGCGCAGTACACATGGCGATACCGGCACTCGGGCCATCTTTCGGGGTTGCCCCTTCCGGCACGTGTACGTGGATATCACGCTTCTCGTAGAAGTCGGCATTGATCCGCAGCTTCTCGGCACGGGCACGCACCACTGTCATGGCAGCCTGGATAGACTCCTGCATCACGTCGCCCAGTGAACCGGTATACGTGAGCTTGCCCTTGCCCGGCATGCTGGTGGTCTCAATGGTGAGCAGTTCTCCCCCCACTTCAGTCCACGCCAGACCACAGACCTGACCGATCTGGTTCTGGTCAGCAGCCTTGCCGTAATCAAAACGCTGTACCCCGAGGAACTCCTTGAGGTTGGCCTGATTGACCTGAACATGCTTGATGCTCTTGTCCAGCAGGATGCGCTTGACCGCCTTGCGACAAATCTTGGAGATTTCCCGCTCCAGACTCCGCACACCGGCCTCGCGGGTGTAGTAGCGGATCACCCCGACCAGGGCAGAATCTTCGATGGTGATCTCGGACTCTTTCAGGCCGTTGCGCTGGATCTGCTTGGAGAGCAGATGCTGCTTGGCAATATTGAGCTTTTCGTCTTCGGTATAACCGGAGAGACGGATCACTTCCATCCGGTCCAGCAGCGGACCCGGGATGTTCATGGAGTTGGAGGTGGCCACGAACATCACGTCCGACAGGTCATAATCCACTTCCAGATAGTGATCGTTAAAGCTGTTGTTCTGTTCCGGGTCCAGCACTTCCAGCAGGGCGGAGGCGGGATCGCCACGCATGTCCGAGCTCATCTTGTCGATCTCGTCGAGCAGGAACAGCGGGTTCTTCACCCCGACTTTCGCCATCTTCTGGATAAGCTTGCCAGGCATGGAGCCAATATAGGTACGGCGGTGACCGCGGATCTCCGCTTCGTCACGCACCCCGCCCAGCGCCATCCGCACATACTTGCGACCGGTTGCCCTGGCGATGGACTGGCCCAGCGAGGTCTTGCCCACACCGGGAGGCCCAACCAGACAGAGGATCGGGCCCTTGAGCTTGTTCACCCGCGCCTGTACTGCCAGATATTCGAGGATGCGATCCTTGACCTTTTCAAGGCCATAGTGATCGGCATCCAGCACCTCTTGCGCCTTGCCAAGGTCTTTCTTGACCTTGGAGCGCGCCTTCCACGGCACCTGTACCATCCAGTCCACATAGCTGCGAACCACGGTAGCTTCAGCCGACATGGGCGACATCATTTTCAGCTTGGCGAGCTCTGCCAACGCCTTTTCACGGGCGTCCGCTGGCATCCCGGCCTCTTCAATCTTGCGATTGAGGGCTTCGAACTCATCCGGGCTATCTTCCAGCTCACCCAGCTCTTTCTGGATGGCCTTCATCTGCTCGTTGAGGTAATACTCGCGCTGGCTCTTCTCCATCTGCTTCTTGACGCGCGTACGGATGCGTTTCTCGACCTGCAGCAGGTCAATCTCCGACTCCATCATCGCCATCAAGAACTCGATGCGCTCGGAGACAGAGACGATCTCCAGCACTTTCTGCTTGTCTTCCAGCTTGAGCGGCATGTGGGCAGCCATGGTATCGGCCAGCCGTGCAGCATCGTCGATCGCCGAAATCGAGGTAAGCACCTCGGGCGGGATCTTCTTGTTGAGCTTGATGTAACCTTCAAACTGACCGATAGCGGAACGAACCAGCACATCCTGGTCCTTCTCCTCGATGGTGCTGGAGGCAATGTATTGCGCCTCACCAACGAAGAAATCCTTATCGTCGATCATCCGCTCCAGGCGGGCACGCTGCCCCCCCTCTACCAGCACCTTGACGGTGCCATCCGGCAGTTTGAGCATCTGGAGAATATTGGCCACTGTTCCGACGTTGAAGATCTCTTCGACCGTCGGCTCATCGGTTGATGCGTCCTTCTGGGCCACCAGCAGAACTTTTTTGTCCTGCTCCATGGCTGCTTCAAGACAGCGAATAGATTTTTCCCGCCCCACAAAGAGTGGAATGACCATGTGGGGATACACCACCACGTCACGAAGAGGCAGGACGGGAATCTCGATGCGTTCTGAACGCTCTAGGTTCATATATGTCCTCTCGGCTTGTTATACCGTTGGCAAAGCGCTTGGCTGAGTATATGGGGGCGCAGAGATGAGATTCAATCGCCGAAACCGTAAAAAGCATGAAAGGGGCAAAAAGCCCCTTTCATTTGATTAAAAATCAGACATTTACTCTGATGCAGCAGCCTGGGTCTCGGGATTTTCGTAGATCATCAAGGGTGCAGAGTCCCCTTTGATCACGGTTTCGTCGACCACCACCTTGCTGACACCTTCCAGAGAAGGCAGGTCATACATGGTATCAAGCAGCACAGCTTCCACGATGGAGCGCAGGCCCCGAGCACCGGTTTTACGCTCCATTGCCTTGCGGGCAATGGCATTCAGTGCGTCATCACGGAACTCCAGCTCAACCCCTTCCAGATCGAACAACGCAGCATACTGTTTGGTCAGTGCGTTTTTCGGCTGTTTCAGGATCTGGATAAGTGCGGATTCATCCAGTTCAGTCAGGGTGGCGACCACCGGCAGACGGCCGATGAACTCGGGGATCAGACCGTATTTGATCAGATCTTCCGGCTCCACCTTGGCAAAGGTCTCGCTCAGGGTTGCCTTGGCATCCTTGGATTTCACCTCGGCACTAAAACCGATACCGGTTCCCTTGACGGAACGCTGCTCAATCACCTTGTCCAGACCGGCAAAGGCACCACCACAGATAAAGAGGATCTTGGAGGTATCAACCTGCAAAAACTCTTGCTGCGGATGCTTGCGACCACCTTGCGGCGGCACGGAAGCGATTGTGCCTTCGATCAGCTTGAGCAGTGCCTGCTGCACCCCTTCCCCAGACACATCGCGGGTAATGGAAGGGTTGTCCGACTTGCGGGAGATCTTGTCGATCTCGTCGATGTAGACAATGCCACGCTGGGCCTTCTCTACGTCGTAGTCGCACTTTTGCAGCAACTTCTGGATGATGTTCTCCACGTCCTCGCCCACATAACCGGCTTCGGTCAGAGTGGTCGCATCGGCCATGGTGAATGGCACATCCAGCAGACGAGCAAGCGTCTCGGCCAGCAGGGTCTTGCCGCTACCGGTTGGACCGATCAGCAGGATGTTGGATTTGCCGAGCTCCACGCCACTGTTTTCGCCGCTGTTACGCAAACGCTTGTAGTGGTTGTAGACGGCAACAGCCAGCACCTTCTTGGCATGGTCCTGCCCGATCACATAGTCATCAAGATGAGCACGGATCTGATGAGGGGTCGGCAGCTCGCTACCATCCCGCTTCGGCGAGATCTCGCGGATCTCTTCGCGGATGATGTCATTGCACAGCTCGACACACTCATCACACACGTAGACGGAAGGGCCAGCGATCAGCTTACGCACTTCATGCTGGCTTTTGCCGCAAAAAGAACAGTAGAGCAGCTTGTCACCCTCACCCTTGCGTTTATCTGTCATTCAGCAACCTCGTTTTATCAATAGAGGATGGATTAGCCTGTTGAGTTTACAACAGGCCGGAACACCCTGCTCAGCTACGCTGGCTCAGCACGCCATCAACCAGGCCATAAGCCACGGCCTGTTCGGCGGACATGAAGTTGTCACGATCGGTGTCACGCTCAATGTTAGCCATGTCCTGACCAGTATGGAAAGCCAGACGATCATTCAAGGTATTCTTGATTTTCAGGATCTCCTGGGCATGGATCTGGATATCAGATGCCTGGCCCTGGAAACCGCCCAACGGCTGGTGGATCATCACGCGGGCACTCGGCAGGCAGAAACGCTTGCCCTTGGCACCGGCGGCCAGCAAGAAGGCCCCCATGGAGCAAGCCTGCCCCATACAGATAGTGCTGACATCCGGCTTGATGAACTGCATGGTGTCATAAATAGACATGCCTGCAGTCACCGACCCACCCGGAGAGTTGATATAGATGTAGATGTCTTTGTCCGGATTCTCGGACTCAAGAAACAGCAGCTGGGCAACCACCAGGTTGGCCATGTGATCTTCCACCTGACCAGTCAGGAAGATCACTCGCTCTTTCAGCAGACGGGAATAGATGTCGTAGGAACGCTCCCCTTTTGCAGTTTGCTCTACCACCATCGGGATGAGTGCATTGCGCGGGGATTCAGTTACATCGTTATAGTTTTTATACATAAGGCATTGTCCCTAAAATAAAATGGCCCGAGTGGAGATCACACGAGCCATTATACTTAACAGTCTTGACCTTAAGTCAAATGTTCTTAGGCAGCGACACCGGACTTGTTGATCACTTCGTCAAAGGCAAGTTCTTTTTCAGTGACTTGCGCTTTGGACAGTATCAGGTCGATGGCTTGATCTTCTACTGCCAGGTTACGAACGCCGTTCAGCATCTGTTCGTTCTTCTGGTAGTGCTCGATCACTTCCTGCGGATCTTCGTAGGCAGTGGCCATGGACTCGATGATGCTGGTTACGCGGGCATCGTCAGCCTTGATCTCGTTGGTGCGGATCACGTCACCCAGCAGCAGGCCTACGCGTACACGACGCTCGGCTTGAGCCTGGAACAGTTCAGCCGGCAGCTCAGGTGCGTTGCCGCCCTGGAAACCACCGAAGCGCTGCAGCGCTTGCTGACGCAGGGTGTCGATCTCTTGAGCCACAGCAGCTTTCGGCAGATCGATCTGGTTGGCTTCAACCAGGCCGTTCAGAACCTGCTCTTTCACGCTGTTTTTCAGGGCTTGAGCCAGTTCGCGTTCCATGTTCTTGCGCACTTCGGCTTTCAGCTCTTCAACAGAACCGTTCTCGATACCAAAACGCTTGACGAACTCTTCGGTCAGCTCAGGCAGGATCTGCTCTTCAACCTTGTTCAGCTTGGAAGCAAACTTGGCTGCTTTGCCTTTCAGGTTTTCAGCGTGGTAGTCAGCCGGGAAGGTCACTTCGATGGTGAACTCTTCGCCTGCTTTCTTGCCCATGATGGCGTCTTCGAAGCCAGGGATCATGCGGCCAGCGCCCAGCACCAGGTTGAAGCCTTCAGCTTTGCCGCCGTCGAACTCTTCACCGTCGATGGAACCGACGAAGTCCAGGGTAACGCGCATGTCGTTGGCTGCTGCGGCATCAACGTCAGCCCAAGTAGCGTGCTGCTTGCGCAGGGTGTCGATCATGTTGGCCAGATCTTCATCCTTCACGGTCGCAACCGGCTTCTCGACCTTGATGGTCTCGAGACCTGCCACTTCAAACTCCGGGTATACTTCGAAGGTTGCAGTGAATTCGAAATCCTGACCTTCCTGGATCTCTTTCGGATCCATGGTCGGGGCACCAGCCGGGCTCAGCTTGTTTTCGATGATGGCTTTGATGAAGTTGTTCTGCATCATTTCATCAGCAACACGGGCATGAGCCATGGCACCAAACATCTTCTTGATGATGGCTACCGGCGCCTTGCCTGGACGGAAACCGTCGATGCGACGAGTTTTGGCCAGGCCATTCAATTCTTTACGCACAGCGGCGTCAACGGTAGCGGCCGGTACGGTAATGGTAAGGCGGCGTTCCAGACCCTGGGTTGTCTCTACAGAAACTTGCATTCTTCTACCTCGTTCAACTCAGCACTGAGTGCTGACCCTTTATTGCCCCTGGGCAAAGCCCGGAGTCTTCCTGTTTATAAAGACAACGATATGTCTTTGTGATGAGAAAATATGACGCGGCATTATAGCGGCGCACTTTGGTCGAGTCGAGCCACACATCCCCCACATTGAGTGGCGTGCCAGCACAATTCTTGCAAAACTTTCCTTTATATGGGGAGAGAGATGCACGACTTCAACCATTGGTTGGCGATAATTTTGCGTTTACGCCGTTCTTTTTATCCGGATGGCGGTTTATTGCCCGTTTTTCGGGTCAGAACCGGTCATAAACAACACGCCCGCCGTGGCGACGACTCAATTTGTCCTGCCAAACGACGATTGACCTAATCAGACATTGCGTCCCCTGCCCTCCCTCGTTATGGTGACAGCCAAATTGATGAATCTGGAGTCACTCACATGGGCTTTTTCCGCTTTTTGTTCAATCTGCTCTGGTTTGTCCTGGGAGGCATCGTTATGGGCCTGGCCTGGTGGCTAGCCGGTCTGCTCTGTTTTATCTCGCTGATCGGCATCCCCTGGGGCCGCGCCTGCTTTGTGATCGGTACCTTTACCTTCTTCCCGTTTGGCAAGCAGGCGGTCAATCGCAAGAGCATGACCGGCTTTAGCGATATCGGCACCGGTACCCTGGGGCTGATAGGCAACATTATCTGGTTTGTGCTGATCGGTGTCTGGCTGGCAATCGGTCACATCGCCTCGGCGCTGGCCTGCTTCGTGACCATCATCGGCATTCCGTTTGGTATCCAGCACCTCAAACTGGCACTCATCAGCCTGGCCCCCATTGGCCAGATGATCGTGACCAACCACGAGGCTGAATCAGGCCGCTATATCCGCTAAACGCGGGAAAATGCGCGGGCGGGCACTGCCCTGCAACGAAAAAAAGGGCAGACTAGGGTCTGCCCTTTTCTTTTGTCTTTTGTTGAGGCCGTCATGTTACCCAGCCACTTTTTCGCCAACCTCGCCCGCATGAAGCTGATCTACCGCTGGCCCCTGATGCGCAACATCCAGCCCGAGAACATCGCCGAGCACAGCCTGCAGGTGGCCATGGTGGCCCATGCCCTCGGCATCATCAAAAACCGGCTGTTTGGCGGCAGTGTGGATGCCGACCGCGCCGCCGTGCTGGCGCTCTACCACGACAGCAGTGAGGTGCTGACCGGCGATCTGCCCACGCCGGTCAAATACTTCAATCCCGAAATTGCCCGCGAGTACAAGAAGATCGAGCTGGCCGCCGAGCAGCGGCTGCTCGGCATGCTGCCACCGGAACTGATCGAGGATTTTCGCCCGCTACTCGACTCTCGCGTACAATCGGGCACGCAGTATGAGGAGCTAGCCAGACTGGTCAAGGATGCCGACACCCTCTGTGCCTATACCAAGTGTCTGGAGGAGATCAACGCCGGCAACCGGGAGTTTGAACCGGCTCGCAAGCGCCTTGAAGCCATGCTGGAAGCGCGGATGAGTGAGGAGATGCGCTACTTTATCGACACCTTTGTGGCCAGTTTTTCGCTGCCGCTCGATGAGCTGAACGCCCACTAAGTCACGCCACACCACCTGAAAACAGAAGGGCCCGCCGGTTTGCACCGGCGGGCCCTTCGTTATTTATTACAGATTAGATGCGGCGCATCAGTGGCCCAGCTCGCGAGACGGCACCAGACCGCTCGCCCGCCAGGCGGGATAGAGGGTCGCCACCAGACTCATCAGGATGGCGGCGCCAGTCACGATGAGCAGATCCTGCATATGCAACTCGGTCGGCAGAAAGTCGATGAAGTAGATATCCGGATTGAGGAAGCGATGACCGATCAACTCCTCGATAAAACTTAAGATCTGGGTCAACTTGCTGGAGAGCAGCCCACCGAGCAAGGCACCGAGCAGCGCCCCCGCCACCCCGTTCACCATCCCCTGAATCACGAAGGTGAGCCGGATCTGGCCGGGGCTCGCTCCCATGGTCTTGAGGATGGCAATCTCGCTGCGCTTCTCGTTCACCGCCATCACCAGAGTGGAGACGATGTTGAAACAGGCGACCGCCACCACCATCAGCATCACCACATACATCACGGTACGCACCATCTGGATGTCCTGATAGAGGTAGCCCTGGCTGTTCATCCAACTGCGGATATAGACGTGATGGGGGAACTGCTGCGCCGCGGCAACCGTGATCGACTGCGCCTTGAGCACGTCGCTCACCCGCAGACTGAAGCCCTCCACACCGCTGCCCATGCCAGTGATGGTCTGAGCATCCGCCAGATGCATAAAGCCGAGCAGCCCGTCGAGTTGACCGCCGATCTCCAGCAGCCCCACTACGGTCAGCGCTTCCCGTTTCGGATTTTTGATCCCCGCCTGATCGCCCCCTTGCGGCAGCAGCAAGGCGACAGCGTCCCCCACCTTGACCCCCAGCTTGTCGGCGATGGTCTTGCCGAGGATCACCCCATGCTCGCCCGGCTGCAGCTCACGCAGGCCACGGCCCGTCATGTATTTGCCTGCATCCGACAAATTGGCTTCCAACTCCGGCAGCACCGCGCGCAGCTGCACCCCCTTGAGGGCGGAGCCGTGCTCCAGCAGGCCGTTCAAACGGATCACCGGTGCGGCCGCCTCGACACCTGGCTGAGCCAGCAGATAGTCGCGCAGCCGAGGCCAATCCGGCAGCGGCTGCTCGACCGCATCCAGCTCGCCCTGCGGCACCACAGATAACACCCGATCTTTGAGCTCGCGCTCGAAACCGTTCATGGCGGAGAGACCCAGGATCAGCGCCATCACCCCGAGGGCGATACCGATCAGGGAAGAAGCCGAGATAAAAGCGATAAACCCGTTGCGACGGCGGGAGCGGCTGTAACGCAGGCCCAGAAACAGGGGCAGCGGTTTGAACATCAGGCAACCTCCGCCATCACGCCGCTCACCAAGGTCACCCGGCGATGGAGCTTGGCCGCCAGGCTCAAGTCGTGAGTCACCACCACAAACGCAGTGCCCAGTTCACGATTCAATTCGCACAACAGTTCATAGACGGCGGTAGCGCTGGCGTGATCCAGATTGCCGGTCGGTTCATCCGCCAGCACCAGACTCGGCTCATTGACCAATGCACGGGCAATCGCTACCCGTTGACGTTCGCCACCGGAGAGCTCGGAGGGGCGGTGATTCAAACGATGAGATAACCCCACTCGCCCCAGCATTTTGGTCGCCTTTTCGGTGGCAACCGCCACCGACTCACCGGCGATCAGCAGCGGCATGGCGGTATTTTCGAGCGCACTGAACTCGGCGAGCAGGTGGTGGAACTGGTAGACAAACCCCAGCTCGCGGTTGCGAAAGCGCGCCTGAGTACGGCTATCCCAGTGGTGGATATCATCCCCCTTGAACAGCACGGCACCGCTGGAAGGGTTATCTAACGCCCCCATCAAGTGCAGCAGGGTGGTCTTGCCGGAGCCCGAGCTGCCCACTACCGCCAGCATTTCGCCCGGTGCGACGCAAAGATCGATCCCCTTGAGCACCTGGGTCTCCAGCTCACCCTCTTGATAGACATGATTAAGCGCCTGACAGCGCAGCAGAGGTTCACGGGATACGGCTTCATTCATACAAGGGGCTCCACTTGCCTCAGTAACTACACTGGCACCGGTCACGGCACCATTAACAACACCGGCATTCACACCGGCGGTAACAACAGAAGATGACTGATCCACAGAGTTACTCATAACGCAGTGCCTCGGCCGGTTTGACCCGCGCCGCACGAACAGCCGGATAGAGAGTGGCGCTGAAGCTCAGCAGCACGGCGCCCAGCAATATGGTCATGACCTGACTGGGCTCGACGATGACCGGCAAGCCACTGCCGCCCGCCGCCATATAGAGGTTGAGCCCCACCCCGTTGAGCAGGGGGTTGAGACCAAGGGAGAGCGCAAGGCCCGCCAATCCGCCAAACAGGGCACCAATCACCCCGCTGGAGGCACCGAGTACCATGAAGATCTTGACGATACCGGACTCGCTCATGCCCATGGTGCGCAAAATGGCCACTTCCCCCTCCTTGTCACTGACCACCATCACCAGTGCCGAGAGGATATTGAAGGTGGCGACAGCGATGATCAGCACCAGCATCAGCCCCATCATCCGCTTTTCCATGGCCACTGCCTGGAACAGCTCGCCCCGCTCGCGGCGCCAATCCTGCCACTGCAGCCCGTCGGGCAGCGCACTCTTGATCACCTCATCGACCGCAAAGGGATCATCGAGCCAGAGACGAATGCCCCCGACCGTGTCGGTCGGCAGACGCAACAACCGCTGGGCATCCCCCAACGCAATGAGTGCAATCTGGTTATCCACGTCAGCGCCCACCCCGAAGATGCCGGAGACGGTAAAGAGACGCTGGGCTGGCACCCGGCCAAACGGCGTAAAACGGGTTCCTTCAGTGAGGAGCAGCCGCACCTGATCACCGATGGAGACATTGAGACGGCGTGCGACCCCCTGCCCCAGCACGATCTGATAGTGACCGGCCTGCAAGGTATCAAGGCGACCTCCCAGCATCTGGCTGTGAAGAATGTCATCCTTGGGCCAGTGGGCGGGGTCAATCCCTTGCACGCTCACCCCGGTCAGCTGGCCGGGGCTTTGCAGCATCCCTTCGCTGTCGAGCATGGGGGCCGTCGCCACCACATGGGGCAAGGTGGCCAGATCCGGCAGACCTTGCGGATCTGCATCAATGCGGCCAGCCTGATTGGTCACCACCACATGGGGGATCACCCCGAGGATGCGCCCCTTGAGCTGCCCTTCGAAACCGTTCATCACCGAAATGACCACCATCAGGGCGGCGACCCCGATGGCAATGCCAAAAGTAGAGAACAGGGAGATAAATGAGACGAAGCGATTGCTGCGCTTCGAGCCGGCATAACGCAGGCCGATGGCCAGCGAAAGGGGCTGAAAAAGTCCGGTCTTCAAGGATATGTACGTTGCCAACAAAATAAGATACCGGATAATAAAGGGAAACCGTCCATGACAACAAGGGATAGCCTCCATGCAGGAACAGTTCTTCAGCGTCACTCATGCCACGCCGGTCAATGTGATCCCCATGCCGGCCGACTTCCATCTCCCCTCGCTGGCGGAGCTGGATGCTGAGTTGCCGGAGCCCTTTCGGATTTCGTCATCCATTACATCCATCGATCTGGTGACCACTCGCCTGCTGCGCAATCAAAACGAGTCGATGCACGATCTGATCGAAATCGTCAACCAGCAGTCCCGCAAGATCGACCTGATCATGGGATATGTGTTGTCAGTACAGGACCACCCGGAACAACGTTTCTACACCCTGCGCTTTAGCGCGGGCCAGCTCACTTACCTGCATCCCGTTCATGGCCATGGCGACGTTCCCCGCTTGCAGCAGATCGTGCGGCTCAAAATTTTCTTGCACGATGAAGCGGCCGCCATCTACTGCTATGGCCAGGTAAAACAGCTCGACCGCAGCGAGAATGGCACCCATGTGCTGCTCGATTATGTGCGGATCCGCGAAGATGACCGTGAACTGTTGGTGCGTGCCAGCCTGCATGTGCAGTCCAGGCAACTCAAGCTGCGCGCCCAAGAGCGTCAGCGCTGACCACAGCGAACGCCAACGATAGATCACGTCAACGTTAAAAGAATCGAACAATGCCCATAACACTCCCCGCCTTACCCGCCAAAGCGGGCCAGAAGTTAACCCTCGGCCAGCTGGTCGGCAGCAGTCTCGCCCTGATTGCGGCCCGCCTCACCAGCGACGCCAAAGGGCCGGTACTGCTCATCACCGCCGATACCCCGAGCGCCCTGCGCCTTGAGCAGGAGCTACAGTATTTGCTGGCAAACACGCTGCTGGCCAACAAGCAGTTGGCTGAGCAGGACTGTCCGGTGCTGCTGTTTCCCGACTGGGAAACCCTGCCCTACGATACCTTTTCCCCCCATCAGGACATCATCTCCCAGCGGCTCGAGACCCTCTACAAGCTGCCGCAGATGAGTAAAGGGGTACTGATCGTCCCCATCTCCACCCTGATGTTGCGCTGCGCCCCCCGGGTCTATCTCGACAAATACAGCCTGGTGGTCAAGGCCGGGCAGCGCCTCAACCTGCAACAACTGCGGGGGCGGCTGGCCGAAGCGGGCTATGTTGCTGTGGATCAGGTGCTGGAGCACGGCGAGTTTGCCGCCCGTGGCTCCCTGCTCGATCTCTTCCCCATGGGCAGCAACAGCCCCTATCGCATCGACTTCTTCGATGACGAAGTGGACTCCATCCGCCCGTTCGATCCCGAGACCCAGCGCTCCAGCGAGCCGGTCAAGACCGTCAGCCTGCTGCCTGCCCGGGAGTTCCCCACCGACGAGACGGCCATCGAGCTGTTTCGCGGGCAGTTCCGCGAGCAGTTCGAGCTGTCGCGGGCCGAGGGCTCCGTCTATCAGGAGGTGAGCAAAGGGCGCTGGCCCGCCGGCATCGAATACTATCTGCCGCTCTTCTTCAACCAGACCGCCAGCCTGTTTGACTATCTACCGGAAGAGACCCTGCTGCTCACCGTGGGGGATATCTACCCCGCCGCCCAGCGCTTCTGGAATGACATCGACCAGCGCTATGAAGACCGCCGCTGGGATAACACCCGGCCGCTGCTGCCACCGACGCAGCTCTATCTGCCAGTGGAGCAACTGTTTGCCGCCCTCGGTCAATATGGCGCGGTGCGGCTGCAAGAGGCCCCTACCGCTGGCGATGCAGGCCAGCACGATCTGCCCATCTCGGCGCTGCCCGAGCTGCAACTTGATCACAGCAAGGAGCAACCGCTACTGGCGCTGAACCAGTTCCTGCAAGGCTTTGCCGGTCGCACCCTGTTTGCGGTGGAGTCCGAAGGGCGGCGGGAAGTGCTCGGCGATCTGCTGGCGCGTATCTCGCTGCAGCCCAAAGAGTTCGCCTCGTTAAGGGATTTCATGGCGAGCACGGCACGCCACGGTCTACTGGTGGCGCCGCTGGAGCGCGGCTTCCTGCTGCAGGGGGCCGGTCAGGATCCATTGGCGCTGATCACCGAGACCGAACTGTTGGGTGGCAAGGTGCGCAGCAAGCGCGCGCGGGAGAAGAGTAAGAACCTGAGCTCCGATGCGGTGATCCGCAACCTCGGCGAACTGACCCAGGGCCAGCCGGTGGTGCATCTGGATCACGGGGTTGGCCGCTATCTGGGGCTGGAAACCCTCGATGCCGGTGGCCTGCCCACCGAGTTCCTCACCCTCGAATATGCCGGTGGTGACAAGCTGTTCGTGCCGGTCACCAGTTTGCACCTCATCAGCCGCTATACCGGCTCTGATAACCCGCCCAGCCACAAGCTCGGCGGTGAAGCCTGGGTCAAGGCGCGGCGCAAGGCGGCCGAGAAGGTGCGCGACGTGGCGGCCGAGCTGCTGGATGTCTACGCCCACCGAGCCGCCCGCGCCGGTTTCGCCTTCAAGCACGACAAAGAGGCCTATCGCCAGTTTGCCGCCAGCTTCCCGTTCGAGGAGACCGACGATCAGCTCAACGCCATCAATTCGGTGCTGGGGGACATGTGTCAGGCCAAGAGCATGGATCGACTGGTGTGCGGCGACGTCGGTTTTGGCAAGACCGAAGTGGCGATGCGTGCCGCCTTCGTGGCCGTCCATGGCGGCAAGCAGGTGGCCGTGCTGGTGCCCACCACCCTGCTGGCGCAACAGCACTACGACAACTTCCGCGATCGCTTCGCCAACTGGCCGGTGCGGGTTGAGGTGCTCAGCCGCTTCCGCTCTGCCAAGGAGCAGACCGCCGTGATGAAAGAGTTGGCGGAGGGCAAGGTGGATATCATCATCGGCACCCACAAGCTGCTCGGCGCCGAGCTGACCTTCAAGGATCTGGGCTTGCTGGTGGTCGATGAGGAGCACAGATTCGGGGTGCGCCAGAAAGAGAAGATCAAGGCGCTGCGGGCCGATGTGGATATCCTCACCCTCACCGCTACCCCGATCCCGCGCACCCTCAATATGGCGATGGCGGGGATGCGGGATCTCTCCATCATCGCCACCCCGCCCGCCAAACGGCTCGCCATCAAGACCTTCGTGCGCCAGCACGAACCGGCAGTGGTGCGCGAAGCGGTGCTGCGGGAACTCAAACGCGGCGGTCAGGTTTACTACCTGCACAACGACGTAGAGAGCATCGAGAAATGCGCCGCAGATCTGGCGGAGCTGGTACCCGAGGCCCGCATCGGTATCGCCCACGGTCAGATGCGCGAGCGCGACCTTGAGCGGATCATGTCCGACTTCTACCACCAGCGTTTCAATCTGGTGGTCTGCACCACCATTATCGAAACCGGTATCGATGTGCCGAGCGCCAACACCATCATCATGGATCGGGCGGATCACCTGGGATTGGCCCAGTTGCACCAGTTACGGGGTCGGGTTGGCCGCTCTCACCATCAGGCCTATGCCTACCTGCTCACGCCACATCCCAAGCTGATGAGCAAGGATGCGGTCAAGCGGCTGGAGGCGATCGCCGCCCTTGAGGATCTCGGCGCCGGTTTTGCGCTGGCGACCCACGATCTGGAGATCCGTGGTGCGGGCGAGCTGCTCGGTGACGATCAGAGCGGCCAGATCGAATCGGTCGGCTTCACCCTCTATATGGAGATGCTGGAGCAGGCGGTCGAGGCGCTGAAAAATGGCAAGGAGCCGTCACTGGAACAGCTGATGAGCCAGCACACCGAGGTGGAGCTGCGCCTGCCTGCGCTGTTGCCGGATGACTATATTCCGGACGTCAACATGCGGCTCTCCATGTACAAGCGGATCGCCAGTGCGGCGGACGAACAGGAGCTGCGCGAGCTGAAAGTGGAGCTGATCGACCGTTTTGGCCTGCTGCCGGAGGCGTCCAAAACCCTGCTGGAGCTGGCGGCTTTCCGCCAGCGTGCCACAGCGTTGGGCATTCGCCGGGTAGAGATGAGCGAGCGCGGCGGCTATCTCGACTTCACCCAGGAGACCAAGGTCAATCCGGCCTATCTGGTCAAGTTGCTCTCCAGCCAGCCACGGATCTACAAGATGGACGGGCCGACCCGGCTGCGGTTTCAGATGCCCACCCAAGAGCGCGCCATGCGCCTCAAGCTGGTGGATGGCTTGCTGGCAGATCTGGCCAACAACAGCCAGTGAGGGCGGGCCTTGCAGGCAGATAGCCCAGCCCATGAAGCCAATGAAAACGGGAGCCAAATCGGCTCCCGTTTTATTGATGCTGGCTGGCGCTGAGTATGTTAAGTCCGACAACCCGAGCCCTGGTTGGGCCTATCTTAGTTCAGCCCAACCTGCCCGGCTGATCAGATGGGGACATTCAACCCTGGTTGGCCGGATCCTCGTGGGCTGAGAACTCCCGCATAAAGGCCTCGGCCCGCTCCACCATCTTGGTCGACCCGACAAAGTAAGGGGTGCGCTGGTGCAGCGCGGTGGGCTGGATATCCATGATCCGGCCAAAGCCATCTGACGCTTTGCCACCCGCCTGCTCCACCAGAAACGCCATCGGGTTGCACTCATAGAGCAGCCGCAGTTTGCCATTCGGCGAGTTGGTACCGGACGGATAGATGTAGATGCCGCCCTTGAGCAGGTTGCGATGAAAATCAGAGACCAGGGATCCGATATAGCGGGAGGTGTAGGGGCGATTGGTCGCCTCGTCGCGCTCCTGACAATATTTCAGGTACTTCTTCACCCCGTCCGGGAACTTGATGTAGTTGCCCTCGTTGAGCGAGTAGATCTTGCCCTCTTCCGGAATACGGATGTTCTCGTGAGAGAGGCAAAAGCAACCGATGGAAGGATCATATGTAAAGCCGTTGACACCAAAGCCGGTGGTGTAGACCAGCATGGTGGAAGATCCATAGACCACGTAACCTGCTGCAACCTGACGGTTGCCCGGTTGCAGGAAGTCTTCCAAGGTCACTGCGCCACCTTGCGGGCTCAAACGGCGGTAGATGGAGAAGATGGTGCCGACCGAGACATTGACATCAATGTTGGAGGAGCCGTCGAGGGGGTCGATCAACACCACATATTTGGAATTTTTGGAGAGTGGCGAGTCAAAGGCCACGAAGTCCTCTTCCTCCTCCGAGGCCATGCCACACACCTCGCCACGGGCCTCAAGTGCAGCCTTGAAGCGCTCGTTGGCATAGACATCCAGCTTCTGCTGCACCTCTCCCTGCACGTTTTCAGCGCCCATTGAGCCGATGATATCCGCCAGCCCCGCCTTGTTGATCTCCCGGTTCACCACCTTGGCAGCGAGGCGGATCGAACTCAGCAGCGAGGTCAGCTCGCCAGTCGCGGTAGGGTAGTCCGCCTGCTTTTTGACGATGAACTCACCCATGGTGATCATGTTTCGCATTGTTATTCCTTTAGGTCGCATCAGTTGGCTTTGAAAACGTTTGCAGGGGCCGGTAAAAAAAACACCGATCACCGACGGCCTTGATTTGTAACCTAATGTAACGCCTGCCTTTGCTTTTTGCAGCGAATTAAGCGGTCTAATAAATCGACGATTTCGCCCCTTTCTCGCTCAATTATTCCCTTTAAAAGGTTTCATACGATAACTTAAGCCCGCTTAATTCGTGCAAATAAGCGGCTGTATCCCGCGTGATGACTGGCATTCAGCCGCTGGCTAAAGCACCGGCTGACACTTGCTTCCCACTCTGCCGCCCCTTGAGATCCGATCGCCGATCCAGCACACTGATTTCGCTTTGGAAGCAAATAAAACTCAAGGATTATCAATGAACAAGACTCTCATTGCCGGCATGGTAGCCGGACTATTTGCCCTTCCCGCCTGGGCTGCCCAGGTGCCTGCCGGTACCAAGTTGCTGCCGGATGCCCAACAAATCTATGTGACCAATATCGGCAGCGAGCCCACCACCATCGATCCCCAGCTGGTGGAAGAGAGTGCCGGCAGCGCCATCGTCAACGATCTGTTTGAAGGGCTCTACGTACTGGATGGCCAGGGCAAGACCCAGCCCGCTGGCGCACTCAGCTACGAGGTCGATAAAACCGGTACCGTCTACACCTTCAAGCTGAGGCCCGAGGCCAAGTGGTCAAACGGTGAACCGGTCACCGCCGCCGATTATGTCTACGGCTGGCAACGGGCTGCCGACCCCAAAACCGCCTCCAACTACGCCTGGTTTATCGAGTTGACCGGTGTGGTCAATGCTGGCGAGGTGATCCAGGGCAAGAAGAGCCCGTCAGAACTTGGCATCAAGGCGCTCGATGAGCACACCCTGCAGGTGACCCTGACCAATCCGGTTCCCTTCTTCCTGAAGACCCTGGCCCACTACACCACCTTCCCCGCCCCCAAAGCGACCATCGAAAAATTTGGCAAGGAGTGGGTCAAACCGGGCAACATCGTCTCCAATGGCGCCTTTGTACTCAAAGAGTGGACCCCCAACGAGCGGCTGAGCGCCGAGCGCAATGCTCATTATTGGGATAATGGCAACACTGTGATCAACAAAGTGGTCTATCTGGAGATCGTCTCCGAGACTGCCGCCTACAACCGCTATCGCACCGGTGAGCTGCACTACACCACCTATCCGCTGGAACAGTACAAGCATCTCAAGAGCCAGAGCCCGGCAGAGCTGGTGAGCGCCCCCATGCTGGCCACCTATTACTATGTGTTCAATGTGAACCGCAAACCGTTCGATGATCCGAAAGTGCGCAAGGCGCTCTCGCTGGCCCTTGATCGAGAGACCATCACCGACAAGATCCTGGGACAAGGGCAGCTGCCCGCCTTCAGCCTGACCCCGCCGAGTGTCGATGGTTTTGATCTGAAAAAACCGGCCAGCCAGCAGCAGAGCAAAGAGGCGCGGATCTCGCAGGCCAAAGCCCTGCTGGCCGAAGCGGGTTATGGCCCGGACAAACCGCTCAGCGTGGATATCCTCTACAACACCAACGAGGGGCACAAGAAGATCGCACTGGCCATCTCCTCCATGTGGAAACACAACCTGGGGGTCACCGCCACCCTCAACAACATGGAGTGGAAGACCATGGTCTCCACCCTCAACGAGGGGGATTTCGGGGTGAGCCGCTACTCCTGGAACGGGGACTATAACGATGCTTCGACCTTCCTCGATATCCTGACCTCCAGCAGCAGTGGCAACAGCGGCAAGTGGTTCAACAAGCAGTACGACGCCCTGCTCGCCAAGGCCCATGACGCGCAGGATGCTACCGAGCGCAATCAGCTCTACCAGCAGGCCGAAGCATTGATCGAGGCAGAAGCCCCGATCGCGCCGGTCTACTTCTACGTCAAATCGCGGCTGCTCAAGCCGTTCGTCAAGGGTTATCCCTATGAGAACCCGCAAGACATCGTCTATAGCCGGGAGCTCTATCTGGTCGCCCAGTAACCGGCTCGGCCAGATCTGACCATAAAAAAGCGCCTGCATTGCTGCAGGCGCTTTTTCGTTCTTGGCCAGCACATCACGCTGCCAAATTACCCGTCCGGGCACGATTACTCCTCAGGACAGGGCGCCATCGCCACCCGGCGACGCCTCAGCACCACAGGACGCACCAGCAGCTGTGCCAGCAAAACCCCCAGCAGGGTCAGACCGCCACCGATCAGGTGATAGCTGGTCAGCCGCTCCCCCAGCAGGGTGATGGCAAGGCCAGCCGTCAGTACCGGCAGCAGGTTCATAAAGATGGCGGTGCGGTTGGCACCGAGCAGGGTGATCCCCTGCATCCAGAGCCAGGGGCAGAGTGCCGACGCAGGGATCCCCGCATAGAAGATCAGCCAGAGCGCACGCCCTTCTGGCAACTGACCATCCACCAGCAGATAGAAGGGGGTGAGGATCACCACGCTACAGAGCACCTGACCGTAGAGCAGCGACCAGTTATCCAGCCCCAGATCCCACTTCTTGAGCAGCACGCTATAGAGGGCATAAGTGCCCGCCGAGAGCAGCATGTAGACCGAGCCGATATGAATGCCCTGGGTAAACAGCCGGGTCGGGTCCCCCTGCCCCAGCAAGATAGACAAGCCGAGGATGGAGAGCAGCGCCCCCAGCACGGCGCCCCAGGTGGGCCGCTCGCGCAGCAGCCAGATGCTGAACAACACGGTCAACAGCGGCGTCAGTCCCATCATCAACCCCATCTCGGTGGCCCCCAGGGTTTGCGCCGCGTAGTAACCAAAGGTCTGGTTGAGCACCATGCCCAGCAGCGCCAGCATGGCGATCTGCCAAAGGCCAGCCCGTAAACGGGCGCGCACGCGCCATACCCGCCGGGCCAGAAACGGGCTCAACACCAAGGCAGCCACCACCCAGCGCGACCAGGCCATGGCGGCGGGCGACAACACACCGACCGCCAGTTTGCTGACGATGCCATTACCCGCCCAGATGGCAATGCAGGAGAAGGGGAACAAGAAGGCAAGGGGCATGCACACATCCAGGATCACGAAGCAGACAACAGCGAGCGAGTATAAGGGGCGAGCGGCCAGATACAAATATGCCCGCACAATCGCGGGCATAATTTAACGGTCATCAACAGGTTGGTATATCAGTGCAGAAACGCGTTCAGAAGAACGTCACGCCGCATCCATATGAAGTCTGGAGATCATCTGGTTGACCTCCGTAACCGTTTGACGGTGAGGGATGTCGGCAGCGCTCGGCATCAACAACACACCAAATTGAAAATCAAACCGACCTCGACCATGGATGTAAATCCGACCTTTGAAGAAGGTTTTGACGTGCTTTGCCACCATCAGTGGCAGGTACTTCTTGAACACTCTCATCGTTTGCAACCTCTTGCAGTTGTATCCGTATGACAGCAGCTTCTGCGAAATAATTCCGTTAACTAACTATAAAAAACCGGAAAAATCGCCCATCTCTTCCCAAAAAATTCAATCTATAACTTTTTATTAACTTTTAGCCTATTGTATGCGGCCCTTCCAACCAGAGCAAGGCACCTTTGCCATTGTGCCACTCGATGCAAGCGATCCCTGAGGTGGCAAACATCGGTGCGCCTGCGGCCGGACAGAGGCTTTGCACCAGATAACCCACCAGCGGCAGATGGCTGACCATCAGGATCTGGTCGTGTTGTTCAGCCAGGGCGGTGAGGTAGCTGGCCACGAAAGCGGTATCTCCATAAGGGGTAATGTCGCCACTCTCTTCGACGGCTGCTGCGTCAGGTAACTCACTGCATATGGCTTGCCAGGTTTGGCGGGCCCGCAGATAGTTGCTGTGGATCACCCGATCCAGCGGGCCGCTCAGCTGAGGCGCCAACCAGCGGGCCATGCCGATGGACTCTTCAATACCCTGTTCGGTCAATGGACGCTGTTCATCTGTTTTCGCATTCATGCCAGCCTGGCCATGACGCATGATATAGATCTTCATTACAACCTCGCCCAACGGGCCTGTTTTGATAGCTGGCGGATCTTACCCCGCCACGGGTATGTAAACAATTGCGCTACCTCTCAGAAAAGGGTTTGCCTGACGGGATAGCGCGGTCGATAATCATGTTTAAATTCAAATAAATCCAACGTGAGTCACACGCCAATGAGCCCATATGCCAGTCCTAACGACCATCGGCAATACCATTTTCTGGCGCTGGCTAACCAGCTCAGGGTCTTGTTGATTTGTGATCCCGATACCGACAAATCCGCCGCCTCTCTGGCGGTCAATACCGGCCATTTTGACGATCCTGCCGACCGCCAGGGCATGGCCCATTTTCTGGAACACATGCTGTTTCTCGGCACCGGCACTTACCCCAAGCCCGGTGAATACCAGCAATTTATGAGCCGTCATGGCGGCAGCAATAACGCCTGGACCGGCACCGAGTTCACCAACTTCTTCTTCGAGATCGACAACGGCTTCTTTGAAGCGGGGCTGGATCGCTTCTCCCAGTTTTTTATCTGCCCCACCTTCACCCCTGAGTGGGTAGACAAGGAGCGCAACGCCGTCGACTCCGAGTACCGCCTCAAGCTGCAGGACGACGTGCGCCGCAGCTATCAGGTGCATAAAGAGACAGTCAATCCCGCGCACCCCTTCGCCAAATTCTCGGTGGGCAACCTTGATACCCTGGCCGACCTGCCGGGCCGGGATCTGCGCTCCGACCTTATCCGTTTTTACGAAAGCCACTACAGCGCGGATCGCATGGCGCTGGTAATGATTTCGCCAGCATCGATCGATACCCAGTTGCAGTGGTGTTGTCGCTATTTTGCTCCCATTTTGAATCGCAATTTGGGAACGCCGACCCTCACCATGCCGCTCTACCGGCTCGATGATCTCGGCGTGCGCATCCACATCAATCCGGTCAAGGAGACCCGCAAGCTGTCACTGAGCTTCCCCTTGCCCAATGTGGACGAGTTTTACGACACAAAGCCCCTCACCTTCCTGAGCCATCTGCTTGGCTACGAGGGGGATGGCAGCCTGCTCTCCCTGCTCAAGGCGAAAGGCTGGGTCAACCAGCTCTCGGCGGGGGGCGGCATCAGCGGCGCCAACTTCAAGGATTTTGGCGTCAACTTCGGCCTGACACCCTTGGGCCTTGAGCATGTGGACGACATCCTCGCCGCCCTGTTTGGCTATTTGAAACTGATTGGCCGCGAAGGGTTGCAGAGCTGGCGCTACGACGAAAAGCGCACCGTGCTCGAATCGGCGTTCCGCTTTCAGGAGCGCGGCCGCCCCCTCGATACGGTATCGGGGCTGGTGCTCAACCTCTTTAGCTACAAACCTGAGGATCTGCTCTACGGCGACTACATGATGCGGGAATATGACGAGGGGCTGATCCGCCGCTTTCTCGCCAAGCTCACCCCGCACAACCTGCGCATCACCATTACCGCGCCGGAAGTGGCGACCGATCGGCTGGCCCGCTGGTATCAGACCCCCTACAGCGTGGCGACCATCACCGAGGCCGAGAAGATCCGCTGGCAGCAGAGCGAGCCGGATCCGGCGCTGGCCCTGCCGCTGCCCAACCCCTTTATCAGCAGTCGGCTCGATCCACGCTCGCCGGCACTTGCCGCCGACATGCCCGCCTGCCTTATCGATCGCCCCGGTTTTCGCCTCTGGCACCTCCATGAGCACCTGTTCAGCGTGCCCAAGGGCAATCTCTATATCTCCATCGACAGCGAACATGCGGTGAAAAATCCGCGCAATATCGCCATGGCGCGCCTCGCCGTGGAGCTGCTGACCGATCACCTCAACGCCCTCACCTATCCGGCAGAGCTGGCGGGGCTGGGCTACCAGATCTATGCCCATCAGGGGGGCTTTACCATCAACCTGAGCGGCTTTGCCGACAAGCAACCGCTCTTGCTCGACATGATCCTCGGCAACCGCACCCTCGGCTATCCAGACCCGGGCCGCTTCGCCGAAATCAAAGAGCAGCTGATCCGCAACTGGGACAATCAGTCCAAGGCGCGCCCTATCTCCCAGCTATTCAACCAGCTCACCAGCCTGTTGCAACCGAACAACCCGCCGTTCGAGCAGTTGCTGCGCCACCTGCGCACGGTAGAGCTGGAAGAGATGCCCGCCTTTGTCGCCCAGCTATTTGGCGAGGTGCATGTCGAGGCGCTGGTGCACGGCGACTGGACCGCCCCCGAGGCGCTGGAGCTGGCAGCCCTGATGGAGCGCCACCTGAGCGACATCAATGGCGCCAGCAGCAAGCCCAGTGGCGAGACCCGCCGTCCGCTCATCTCCATTCAAGACAGGGGCACCCTGATCCGCGAGCAGGGTTGCGATCACGAGGACTCGGCGCTGCTGGTCTACTACCAATCCCGCACCACCCGACCGAGGGATCTCGCCTGCTTCACTCTGGCGAACCACATCATGTCCTCCACCTTCTTCCACGAGCTGCGCACCCGCCAGCAGCTGGGTTATGTGGTGGGCGCCGGCAACCTGCCCCTCAATCGCCACCCGGGCCTGATCTTCTATATCCAGTCGCCGGTGGCGGGGCCGCAGATCCTGCTGGATGCAGTGGAGGAGTTTATCGACCTCTTCCCGCTGGCCATGCTCGAATTCACCGAGCAGCAGTGGCAGGAGAGCAAGGCGGGGCTGCAAGCCCAGCTCAGCGAGCGGGATGCCAACCTGCGCAGTCGCGGCCAGCGGCTGTGGGTCAGCATCGGCAACAAGGATCTGGGGTTCGATCAGCGGGAACGGGTCTGCGACGAGGTGGGTAACTTAAGCCGCGCCGATCTGGTGCGCTTTATCACCCAGCTGCGCTCGCGCACCTCCGATCGGCTGATCCTCTGCAGCTATGGTCAGGGGCACGAACATGACGAGCGGATCACCGGCCAGTTTATCGATGATCCACGCGCATTTCGGCTCAATGCCGCCACCTTAGAGGCCTGATCGGGCCTCGCTGTCCCCCGTTTTCCCCCTCCCACGGTAAATCGCAGGCAATAAAAAGCCGACCCATCAGGGTCGGCTGGAAAAACCATAACAATTGCGACCAAAGCCGCCAAAAGTGAACATGAGCGTGAAAATCAGACACTGAGTTGCTGATCAGCAAGTGGGCTAAACCCTGAACTTGCGTTGCAATGCCAACAGTGATTGAGAAACAGCCTCATAGTAGGCACTCCCGCCGCGAATCACGTTGATCTATGTCAAAGGAGGTAGCGAAGAGCACACAGCCCGACGATTTGTCGGCGCAGATCACCCTTTGCCTGCCCGTTAGCCACGGCGCACCAGCCGGTACGCCACCTCATCGAAGTAAGAGAGCTGACCCGCCAGCACCTTGGGATGATCCACCTCGGCGGCGCGCCCCAGCACCTCGATGCGAAAATCGCGCTCGAACAGTGCCCGCACCTCCATCTCCCCCACCGAGAAGGGGGGCTGAGTCTGCTGCTCCGGCTGATATTCGAGGGTCACCAGCAGGATCTGGCCGCCTGCTTCCACCAGCTTGCTCATCAGCGCGGCATATTGACGACGCATCACCGTCGGCAGGGCGATCAGCGCGGCGCGGTCATAGACCAGCCGGTAACGGCGACCCAACTCGGGGGCGGCGAAAAAATCCCCCTGAAAAATGCGCAGGCTGTCCACTTGATGGCACTGATAAGGGCCAACTTCGCTCACGGCAGCGGCGAGCTGGTTTTCACTGAAGAACTGACTGACGGCAAGGGTCGATAGCTCGAAACCGTCGATCGGATGACCCTGACCACTGAGCCAGAGCATGTCGCGGGACTTGCCACACAGGGGAACCAGCACCGGCTCGTCCGCTTGCTGGGCCGACCACCAGGATTGCAGCCAGTGGTTGAAGTCCGCCTGATGAAAGCCAATCCGGTTCTCTTCCCAACGCTGATGCCAAAACGCAGCTTCCATCGTTATTACCCTTCTGTACTAAAGATGCCTCAATATCACAACTTAACCGGCACCGCGCAACCCTCTGCCCTGCCCTTTTTGCCGCGCAGACCCAGCGTGTTATCAGGCGAATGACCGGAGTTCCCCTTGCCGCCGACCTCGCGGCAGCCACTGGCCCGTATTGGCTCGTGTATCACGCTTTTGTCACGGGCACGGCGCCACCGCCCCATGCAAATGCGTCATGGGTGGGTGGCGATGAATGAATGAGAGGCATGGCGTTGGCAGGCTAAACAGCGCCTGCCAACGCCCAACAGGTCACGACAGGGTGGCGCGAGCGGCCGCCAGCTGACGGTCGATATAAGCAAAATCGGGGCGTTCGGTAGGGGATTCAGAGAGACAGGCCGCTTTGAGCTGATGCAGCCCATCGAGCGGTGAACCTTGCGTATCGCAATGCGCCAACAGTTCCTCCAGCAGGCAACCAAAGGCGCGCACTTCCAGTCGCTCAAGGCCCTGCGCCCGCTCGCGGTTGCTGCGGTCATAGCTGTTGCGTTCATACAAAGAGGCCGCGCCAAAATCCCCCAGCAGGGCGCGAGCCGGAGCGTCAGGGCCACGGACAAACAGAATATTGTGGCCGTAGAGATCACCGTGCATGATGCCCGCGCGGTGCAGATGACCCGCTACCGAGGCAATGCCGTGAGCCATCGCCAGCGCATCCGGCACACAGAGGCGCAATCCATCGGGATAGACATCCCGGGTGCAGGAGTCCAGGCTCGGCGGCCCGGCCAGATTGGCAAAGGCCGGGTCGATCAGCTCCATCACCAGCGCCGCAATGCCGGAGGGGTGATCCGCCACCTTCCCCATCACCTTGATAAGGTTGGGATGAGTGCCCGCCGCCAGCGATGCCGCCATCTCGCAGCGGGGCAGCCCATCGCTGGTCACCGCCCCCTTGAACAGCTTGACCGCCACCTGACTGGCATCGCCTCTGTCGCTCGCCTGACTCGCGTTATCGGCACTGGTATTGGCATCAGCCACGTCACCAACCATGTCATCAAAAATAGTGGCGCGATGGATAACGCCGGATGCCCCCTGCCCCAGCAGCTCGCCCAGCGCCAGAGTGTCCCAGGCCAGGGTCGCGACATGGGCATCATCGATGGCCCGCGCCTCCTCCCCTTCACTAAAGGGGTTGCCGGAGTAGGCGAGCCAGGCAAGGCGCGGCAGCGACAGCAGCCACTCGGGGAAGCGCTCAATGCGGTTGGCGGCGATACGCAGCAGCTCCAGATTGCGGCAGTTGGCAAGGCTGGCCGGCAGCTCGCGCAGGCGGTTGCCCGCCAGCATCAGCTTTTGCAGGGCGTCGCACTGGCCCAATTCATCGGGCAACTGTTCCACCGCGTTGTCGGTCAGGATCAACCAGCGCAACCGCGCAGGCAACGCCCTGGCCGAGACGGTGGCAATCTGGTTGGCCTTGAAGCCCACCATGGTCAATGCCGGGCAGCGCCCCAGCACCTCTGGCAGCTCGGTAAAGCGGTTCTCGGAGCAGAAGATGATGCGCAATTTGCTGAACCCCGCCAGCTCGTCAGGGAGCGCGCTGAGCTGATTGCCGGTGAGATCCAGCACCTCCAGCGTCTCTTTGAGGCTCAAAATCTCGGTGGGGAACTCCGTCAGATTTTCACAAAGCTTCAGATGGCGGGCACCGCACAGTTCGCCCGCGCGCAGCTGTTCCAGAGTATGCATAACCGTTTCTCAATCCTGATGATCTGCCTGATGGCGTAGCCAGCCATCAGCGCGCGCCGAACCTGCGTCCGGCGGTTTTAAAGGGGAGCATTATAAAGAATTCGGGGCGCAGATCGCCCCTTTTGTTGCCTGCTGACGAGGCATGGCGTCCAGCAGCCCCCCCCCAGCGGATTAACGAAACACGTAGGGTGCAATAAGCGCAGCGCATTGCACCGTTTGCGGGGCGGCTTTTGTTCAAGAAAGCAGAGACCAAATTAGCGGTGCAATTTCATTGCACCCTACGGCACTACTTTTTCCACATCGTCAATTGTTGCAATTTGAGGTGGTTTTTCCATTCTCTGCAAAGATAAATCATCAAGATTAATTTTTGCTATTTTACCTTCACTAAATAGATTCAATGAATATCTTACTGTAATATCTCGTTCGGTTGCATTTTTAACAAGCATGGCTTTATAAATTTAACCTCCGTGTTATTCATGACATATTTCCTTGACCTAAAATATAATACTACCCATAATTCGCGCCGCTGTTTGGCGTTTCCTTGATAGGATTGTTAGGCTTACTACCACCTGTTGTTATAAAATTCATATTTCTCATGGCTGTTTGCTTGGCCAAAACCATCTAGGTCAGGGAATAACGTCAAATGACGAATGTCATACGCTTCTTGCAGGATCGTTAAGCACTTTTCTTTCAATGATGGAGGAATGGCGAATATATAAGTAATATCATCATCTTTGGGTAACGCCAAACTTCCACGCTTGTCATTTTTAACTGAACTATATAAGAATTGCGAGTGTTGAGCGGCAATGCGCTTTGTTATAGATGGTGGCTCCCAAGTCATGGGGTAGTCCATATCTTCCAACTCTTCAACCACCTCTTTATAAGGCCGTATTTCTGGCTCACCTTCATATCCGCCTAAATGATCTGTATGTATACCGATTAGGGCACCTGTCTTATTAGGTTCCGAAACGCAACAGAACCAAAGTGCAACTAGTGCATTTTTACTAGTGTCTACTAATCTAGTTGCCGCGCCATGATGTTGTAGACGCGCGAGTAATTCCATATCAGACAATTCACGACCATCAAGGAACCTATAGCCATTATGTGTCGCTTGTTTAAGCAAGCGAACTTCGTATGAGGCTAAGCAACGATCATTGTTCGGATGAACTCTTCTGTAACCCGAGCTATGAACAGGCCAATCAATACTGCCTTGTCCTCGCCACATTCTTGTTATAAAAGAACTATTCTCAAGGCGCCCATTATGAATGGCTTTAATTAGATCATCGAAGCTTGCTGGCTGCCTCACCTTTCCAAAAATATCAGATTTAATTAGTTTCATGATTTCTCGTGTACTTCTTATAAGCCTAACAGTTATTAGATGGAAGGCTGTATCAATCCAATAGCAGAGCCTTCCGTATAACTCCGTTCCGCCTGCATGAACCAGTTTTCTGCTTTTTACCTGCGCTGTTTCTCTGGCCTGACTCATAGATGACTCCAAAGAGGCCATTTCCAAACGACTATCCTAGCGAGCAAGGCAGATAAGCAAAAGAGGATGATGATAGTTTCCTGAGCAAGATCAACAAATTAATCAATAAGTAGCAATGCTGACCGCATATCAGAGATGCCGGATCGTAGATTAAGGAAAAGACCCCCTCGGGCGTCTTTCTTATTCGTGAGGTTGGCGGTAAACCGGTTAGAAGCTCTGCCCCTCCCCGCTTTTATCCCCTCACGCTGGTTCACGCTGCTGGTGATCAACAGATAAAAAAATCCCCGCCGGTTGGCGGGGATTTTTATTGGGTCCTTCTTCATCCCGCGAACGGGAGAGCGCACTTAGCTGGCCTTGCGCAGGATCTGCTCAAGGTAGTCGGCAAAGTTGTGACCGTGATGCTCCAGCAGTTTCGGGAACATGGAGATGGAGGTCATGCCCGGGAAGGTGTTGATCTCGTTGAGCAGGATCTCCCCTTCGTCGGTCAGGAAGAAGTCGATGCGGGAGAGGTGGGTCAGTTTCAGCTGACGGAACGCCTTGAGGGCATACTCATGGATCGCATCGGCCTGCGCCTGGGTCAGCCCTTGTGCCGTGAGGCTGGTTTCGGTGTGGCTGGCGCTGCTGTACTTCTCTTCATAGGTGTAGAACTTGTCCTGCGGGACACAGATCTCGCCCGGATAGGTGGCAATCAGCTCGTCACCATACTGGTAGGCAGCCACTTCCAGCTCGCGCGGCTTGACCGCTTTTTCGATCAGTACCTGTTCGGAGTAACCGAAGGCATCGGCAATACCCTTCACCAGATCTGCTTCGTTGCTGGCGGAGTAGCAGCCAACGGAAGAGCCCTGGGAGGCCGCCTTGATAAAGACCTTGCCCCACTTGGCCAGCGCAGCTTTCGCCTCGGCGAGGGCCGCGTCGCTCTGTTCGGTCAGGAACAGGTAAGGGGTGTTGGGAATGCCGATGGCGGTGAGCCACAGTTTGGTGCTGATCTTGTTGAAGCAGATCTTGCTCGCCTCGGCATCGCAACCGAGATAAGGCAATCCGGCCAGTTCGAGGAAGGATTGCAGATCGCCGGTCTCACCCGGGTAGCCGTGAATGCAGGGCACCACGTAATCCACCGGACGGGCCACGCTGTCAAACGAAAGCAGCTTGTCGAGCCCCAGCTTGCACTCGCGGCCATCGGCACTGAGCCAGCGGTCGGCGAACATCTCGACACGGGTCACTTCGATGCCGGGCAGGAGAGCGAGTTGTTGCTCGAGGAAATTGGCGCTACGCAGAGAGACTTCGTGCTCGGAGCCACCGCCGCCGCACAGCAGCAAGACATGCATGTTCTTCATTTAGATGTGATCCCTTGGGAAAGCGGCCTCGTCATGACCATTTGATAAGCCAACCACCATAAAAACCGGACGAAGCCAGATACGAACATAAGTGCGCGCCAGTGTAGCAAGGGAGATCAACCCTTGTCAGCTGATGGGAGCCCCATCACCCTACTTCTTGCGGTGAAAAGCGCCCGTGCCGTCAAAAACCGGTAAAACCGCGCCTCAGCGGGGCGGATCTACCCGCCCCACACCATTGCCATTGACCCGAAACCAGCCAGCAATGCTGTAACGTAGTTGATTGGCGGGCAACACTTCGTGGGGAAACTCCTCGGAGAGGAACAGCACCAATCGCCCTCCTTTAGGGCTGACATCCATCAGAAACTGCTCGTCGTTGTCATACACCCTGAGCACGCCACCGGCCTCGGGCTGCCAGTCGTTGTTGAGGTAGAACACCGAGGTGAAGCGGCGGTTGGAGCGACCGGCAAAGGCATCGCGATGGGTGGCGTAAAAATCCCCGCTGCGATAGCGCGCAAAGTGAGCCTCGTAGTCGAACAGCCCCAGCATCAGCATCCGGTTGGCGGCGAGCCGCAACAACTCCATTCGCGCGAGGTAATCGACCACAGGGGCACCGAGCTCCGGCTCCAGCCAGTGGATCTGGTCACGGCGAATATCGGCATTGCCTTGATGCAGTGTCTCACGGCCGATCCCGGCGGGTTGCCATTCGGTGGGTAGACACGCTTTGAGGGCATCCACTTCGGGGGCGGTTAAAAAATCATCCACAATCACCCATCCTCGGGTGTAAATGGCATCCATGACAGCTTGATAGTCCAAGGCAGGCTCACAATGAGTGGAGAGAGGGCGCTTTGTAGCGGCTTACCGGCCAAGGTACAAACCGGTTTGCTTCTCTTGAGAAGTCCCGCCATCAATACGCTATTTCATTGATGGCTATCTGATTTTTCTAGATGAGTGTGATCCCGCCCCTCCCCTTGCCGTATTGGCTGACGAAAGTGTGATATTACCCGCAATGAGCAGGTGCCATCACCGGCGAGCCTTGCCGCAGCAAGAACCAACCGATACCGTAGCAGTAGCCCTGTTCCCCCGCTCTTATGCTGACAACCAACAAAAGGATAATGTCATGTCCCTGCCTGATCTGACTTTGCAACAACTGGATGACACCCCCTATCCGCTGACTCAGCTGGCGGGCAAGGTGATACTGGTGGTCAATGTGGCCAGTCGCTGTGGATTTAGCCCGCAATACACCGGTCTTGAAGCGCTCTATCAGGAGCTTGGGCCCAAGGGATTGGTGATCCTGGGCTTCCCCTGCAACCAGTTCGGCAATCAGGAGCCGGGGGATGCGGAGGATATCGCCCGCTTCTGCTCACTCGACTATCCGGTCAGCTTTCCCATCATGGCCAAGTGCGATGTCAACGGCGAACATGCCCACCCCTTCTACCAGTGGCTTAAAAAGCAGAAACCGGGATTTTTGGGGCTGGAAAACGTCAAATGGAACTTCACCAAGTTTCTGATCGATCAGGATGGCAATGTGGTGGACAGATTCGCCCCCCAAGCCAAACCCGAGAGCCTGACCGAACAGATCCGCGAGATGCTCTGATCCCCCAACCTTGTTTTCGCCATATTTACACCATTGTGTGGCGGCCAGCACGACAGCTACTGCGTGCAGGCCGCTCTTCTGCTATATTACGGCCCCACTATCTTTTCCAGATGGTGATTGGTGCAACGCTGCCGATCACCCATTGAGCCCAAGGCTCACCTCAGGAGTGTCTCTCGAACATGTCATTTAACGAACTGGGTCTGTCCCCGCACATTTTGCGGGCCGTCAAGGAGCTGGGTTACGAGCAGCCAACCCCCATCCAGCAGCAAGCGATTCCGGCCATTCTGGCCGGTCAGGATGTGCTCGGCGGCGCTCAGACAGGCACAGGCAAAACGGCCGGTTTCACCCTGCCAATGTTGCAGCGACTGCTGGTCAACCACGGGCGTAGCCGCCGTCAGGTGCGGGCGCTGGTGCTCACTCCGACTCGCGAACTGGCCGCCCAGGTGGGTGAGAGCATCACCAAATATGCCCACCACCTGCCGTTTCGTACCCTGATCGCCTACGGTGGCGTCAGCATCAAACCCAACCTCGATGCCATCAAGCTGGGTGTCGATATTCTGGTCGCCACCCCGGGCCGCTTGCTCGACCTGCTGACTCAAGGTGCACTGACCCTGAACCAGCTGGAAGTGCTGGTACTGGATGAAGCTGACCGCATGCTCGACATGGGTTTTATCGTCGACATTCGCCGGATCATGAAGGCACTGCCTGCCGAGCGGCAAACCCTGCTGTTCTCTGCCACTTTCTCCAACGAGATCAAGGCGCTGGCCGATGACTTGCTCAAAGAGCCCACCCTGATCGAGGTTGACCCGAGCAATACCGCCGCCGAACAGGTGACTCAGCGGATCATCGAAGTCGATCGGGAGCGCCGTCGTGAGATGCTTTCTCATATGATTGGCCGTGGCAACTGGCAGCGGGTGCTGGTGTTTGTCCGCACCAAGCAGATCGCCGATCGCCTCGCCCAGCAGATGCAAAAAGATGGCCTCAATACCGTGGCTATTCACGGTGACAAGAGCCAGGGCGCCCGCAACCGGGCACTGGCTGATTTCCGCAGCGGCGCCGTGCGGGTGCTGGTCGCCACCGATATCGCCGCCCGCGGCCTCGATATCGATCAACTGCCCTATGTGATCAACTTCGAACTGCCGCAAATGGCAGAGGATTATATCCACCGTATCGGCCGAACTGGCCGTGCCGGTCGTGGTGGTGAAGCCATCTCGCTGGTCAGCCATGACGAGCTGGATCAACTCAAAGCCATCGAAGCACTGATCGGCCAGTCTCTGCCACGGGAGATCATGGCCGGGTACGAGCCCAGCGGTAAGGTGAGCCGCCAAACCCTGCCAGGTAGCAAGCCGGTGCAAAACCCGCCCCGTGACCGCGGCCATGCCAACGCCAAGAGCAATGCCAAAGGCAAACCCGCGGCAGGCAAAGGTAAAGCCAAGAGCGATGCCCCCAAAAAACCGGCACCAGCCCGTAAACGGGAAGTGGTCGGTGAAGATATCGGCTTTACCCCGATGCGCCGCCTGCCCAAGACCATGCGCGACAGCTATCAGGACAGCAGTGACGAATAACTCACGCCCTGAGCTGCCGCTCTAACCCCAAGAGGGAGCCAATATGGCTCCCTCTTTCGTTATAAACGTTGGCAGTTGCACTCAGCTGTTCAGCTCAGGATCAGACCAGTGAATGACCCACAGCGGCGGTGCCATGGTGAGGCGGCGCTGAACCATCGCGCGGATTGAGCTGCAAGAACTCGAACAAGCCAGCCTGCATATTGACGTTCCAGAAGCGGCCAGCGAGGGTGAGTTGCAGTCGTGCGCTCTCTATCTCGGCCAGCCCGTGCTGCTGCCAGGCGGCAAAGAGCGGCATAAGATGAGTCAGCAAAGGCGCAGGCAGACGATCCAGCGCCAGCACACCACTATCGAGGGCTCCTCTAAGCACACCATCCATCCGCCCATTGGGATTGCGCCCCATCACCATGCCGGGCGCCCGCTTGCCGTTAGCCAGCGCGTCGTGCCAAGGGGCCAGATCCCGGCCATACATCAGGCCATGACCATGAACACTGCCCCCTGCGCCAGCGCCAAAGGGGAGGATCTCGGCGCCGCGCTTGGCCATCTGGTTATAACGGCTCTGTTCGGCCTGGCTGCGCCGCCAGTGGCTGCACGATAGGCGCTCCCAGCCGTGGGCTTCCAGTTGCGCTCCGCCATAGGCATACATGGCCGCTCGCTGCTGGCCGTCGGCTATCCAACCCAATGTGCCCTTCTCCTGCGCCCTATCCAGATTGGTGCCCTGCATGGCGATCAACTGGTAGAGATCGACCCCGTGCACCCCGCTCGCCATCACATCGCGGATATCCTGCTGCCACACGGTATCATCCTGACCGGGCAGACCGAAGATGAGGTCTGCCACGATCACCGCCGCATCATCCCGGGTCAACTCGCCAAGACGGGTCAGCAGGGTATCCCTGTCATCGAAGCGGGCCGCCTGCTGGCGCACTTGGGTATCAAAGCTCTGTACCCCGAACGAGAAGCGGTTGAAGCCACCCGCCAGTGCCGTCTGCCATTTTTCATCATCAAAACCGTTGAGCCGCCCCTCCAGCGTCACCTCGGCATCGGCCGCCAGCGGAAAACGGCGGATCACCTCGGCCAGCATCGCCAGCTCGTCGGCGCTCATATCCGTCGGCGTGCCGCCTCCTACATACACCGCCGAAAAAGTCATGCTCTGCACCAATGGCGTCTCTGCTGCCTGAGCCAGCGACCCGCAGAGCGCATTGATGTAGCGGTTGATCCGCGCCGGATTGGCGCCATTTTCAAAAAAATTGCAGAAGCTGCAACGCTTACGGCAAAACGGAATGTGGATATAGAGGGCTCGCTCTTGCGCATCGCTTTCTCGCTGCCACCAGCCCTGCCAACCAGCCTCATCCAGCGGGAAGGGGCGCATCCCTCCCCGACTGGCGTGAGCCGAGGTCTTGGCGCTAAAGGCAAATTTAAGGGGGTCCGGTGAGGCAATGCCGGTCATTGAGGGGGTCAGATTCATGATGGTCACTATTCAGCAAATAATGACAATGATAACGATTATCGTTACTGGTGATTTGTTCTGGATCAACCCGAGGAGCCGCGCCACTGCCGGAGGGTATTTTGGCAACCTGCATTACCGATCTTCTTAACAGATTATTTACTCAAGAGCGGTTATTGTGTGCCGATAGAGAACCATCTCCCGCCGTTTCTTCGTCTACGATCAAGATGATACGGGATCACATAACAACACCAAGCGCATGGAACTTGCCCAAGATGCATAACCTCTCCTTGAACTGGAAGATATTCCTCCCTCTTGCGCTGGTCATCAGCACCACCTTTGGCCTCTGCTTCGAACTCTCCGCTTGGCTGCAACGGGATCTCGCCATCCGGCTGGCGGGAGAGAAAGTCGAGAGCGCGGCCAACACCTACATGGATCAGCTCAACGTGCTGATGATGACCGGTGGCATGGCCAACCGGCAGATAGTGCAGACCAAGCTCAAGAGCGAGGCTGGTATTGTCGAGGCGCGGCTGATCCGTGCCCCCGCGGTCAGCAACCTGTTTGGCCCGGGTCACTCTGATCAAAAAGCGCAAGATGCACTGGATGAACGAGCCATCACTCAGGGAGAAACCATCCTCCAGCAACAGGGCAACCAGCTCACCCTGATCAAGCCGTTCAAAGCCTACAAGGAGTATCGCGGCACCCAATGCACCAGTTGCCATCAGGTCAATGAGGGGACAGTGATGGGGGCGGTGCGGATCAGTTATGACCTCAGCCACACCTTCGGCGAGATCCGCCACAACAACCTGATCCTCAGCGGCAGCCTGGCCGCCGTCTTCAGCCTCGGCTTCGGCCTGCTCTGGTGGGTGTTACAACGCTACGTAAAACGCCCGCTGCGTCAGTTGCAACTCACCATGATCCAGATGGCCAAAGAGCGTGACCTGGCCCTCCCCCTGGTCAATCACAGCCGGGATGAACTGGGCCAGATGACCCGCGCCGTCAATGACATGGTGCAGGGATTTCGCCACAGCCTGCAGGAGGTGGAAGGCGCCACCCACCAGCTCTATCAGGAGTCGAACCAGATCCGTCAGATCGCGACCCAGACCGAAAATTCGGCCAGCCAGCAAGAGGGGATGACCACTCAGGTCGCCGCAGCTGTGAGCGAACTGGCCGCCAGCTCTCACGAAGTGCGCGAACACGCCCGCCGCAGCGCCGAGCTCTCCGCCCTCACCAATCAGGATGCCGCCAACACCAGCCGCCTCGCCCAGCACTCCATCACCGATATGGACGAAATGTCGGCCGAAATTGATCGGGTGGATCAGGTGATCCAGCAGCTCGACAGTCGCTGCCTCGCCGTTGACAGTGTGCTGGAAGTGATCAAGGGGATAGCCGATCAGACCAACCTGCTGGCGCTGAACGCCGCCATTGAAGCGGCCCGGGCGGGCGAACAGGGACGCGGCTTTGCGGTGGTGGCCGATGAAGTACGAGCCCTATCCAACCGCAGCCGCGCCGCCAGCGAAGAGATCTCCCAGATGATCGCCGCCCTGCAAAAAGAGGCCCAGAGCGCAGTTACGGTGATCGGGGATGCAAAAAGCAAGGCCGGTGAGAGCATCAGCAAGACCGAAGCGACCCTGGCGGCCATGCAGAACATCATCGAACGCATCGCCAGTATCAACGACCTCAACGCCCAGATGGCCCAGTCGGCCGAAGAGCAGGATCGGGTCTGCCATGAGGTAGACAGCTCGGTGAGCGATATTCGCAACACCTCCAACGACACTCTGGGTCAGGCCCACGCCGCCAACCTCGCCAGCATCCAGCTGGTAGAGCAGTGCCAGAAACTGGAGGCGCTGCTTAAAACCTACCGTTGGTGATCGCTGTGGCTCAGCAAAAAAAATCCGATGCCTGTACAGGTATCGGATTTTTCACTTATCAAATTGACCGATCACATGTTGACGCTATGTGGGATCACTCATCAACCATGTTGGCGGCTTAAGCCCGTTTTTCCTCAAGCCATGCCCCCTGGCTCTGCATCTCGAACAGCTGGGCATAATGACCGCCGAGGGCCATCAGTTCACCGTGGCTGCCCCGCTCGTTCACCTGACCGCGGGAGAGCAGCAGGATCTCGTCTGCATCGACAATGGTGGAAAGTCGGTGAGCGATGGCGATGGTGGTGCGGCCACGACGCGCCGCAGAGATCGCCTGCGACAGCGCCAGCTCGGTCTGGGAGTCCACACTGGCGGTTGCTTCGTCCAGAATGAGGATGCGCGGATCCCCCACCAGCGCGCGGGCGAACGAGAGCAGCTGACGCTGACCGGCGGAGAGGTTCTTGCCCCCCTCCTCCATCAGGGTGTTGATCCCCTCTGGCAGGCTGCGCACAAACTCGGCCAGCTGTACCTCGGTCAGTGCTTGCCAAAGCCGCCCCTCATCGATGCCAGCGCGGCCAAGGCGCAGGTTTTCTGCCAAAGTGCCGACGAAGATAAAGGGATCCTGCTGCACCAGCCCGATCGTGCGACGCACCGCCGCCAGCGACAGCGTCTCTAGCGAGTGATCATCAAAACGGATTGCTCCTTGGTCTAGCGGATAGAAGCCCATCAGCAGACTGATGATGGTGGACTTGCCGCTGCCGGTATGGCCTACCAGCGCCAACATCTGACCGGGTCGCGCAGCAAAACTCACCTGTCGCAGCACCTGTTGCTGGCCATCATAGGAGAAAGTCACCTTATCAAAGCAGACCCGTCCTTGCAGATCCTGGTGCGCGCCATCGGTACTTTCACGCGGCTCATCAAGCAGGGCAAACACCCGCTCCCCCGCCACCATCGCCTGCTGCAGCTGGTTGAGCTGGTTGGTCATCTCGATCAAGGGTTCGATCATCCGCCCCAGATAGCTGATAAAGGCATAGAGCACCCCCACCTGAATGGCCCCCTCTGCACTTAATCCCTCTTTGGCAAACAACGCCAGCAAACCGATCAGCACCATCATGTAAAACATGTCGATCAGCGGGCGCAGCAAGATGCCATTGATCTTGAGACTCTTGAGCCGGGCCGACCAGTGTTGCTGGTTAACCTCGGCAAAGGCGTTGGCGAAATGATGTTCTTGTACCATCGCCTGGATCACTGGCATTCCCTGCAGCGACTCGTTAAGGCGACTGTTGATATCGGACAGCAAACTGCGGGTCACTCGTACCACCGGTACACTCAACTTCTGATAAAGCCACATCACAGCCATTACCGCAGGCAGCAAGGTCGCACAGACCAGCATCAAGCGCAGATCCAGCAATGCCATCGAGATGAGAATGCCGCACAGCAGCACCACCTTTTGCACCAGCATCCCGATCACCTGCACATAGAGGTTCATGATGGCTTCAGTGTCATTGGTGATCCGGGAGATGAGGGAGCCCGAACGATGCTGGTCAAAATAGCGAACCGGCAACCGGATGGCGGTAGCAAACACCTGCTCACGCAAGGTCTGCACCACCGCCTGGGCGATGCGGTTAAAGCGCAGTGATTGCAAATAAAAACCCGCCGCAGAGAGTACCTGCAAGGCCAGATACCCGGCAGCAATCGCACCGATGGCAGGCCACACGATATTGCGCGGTGCCAGATAGTCATCGATGAAGGTCTTGATCAGCAGTGGCCCTGCCACTTCAGCACCCGTCGCCAGTAACAGGCAGATGCCAGCTTGGATCAGCCAACGCGGATAACGGGCACAGTACCCTAGCAGCCGTTTGATAGTCGGGTTCACAGGCTCTCCTCCACGTCTTGTTCCAGACGCTGGTAGCGCACCATGTCAGCATACCAGCCATCGTGTGCCATCAGCTCCTGATGACTACCCCGCTCACTGATCACCCCCTGCTCCAATACCAATATCTCGTCGGCCTGTTCCACCGCCGTCATCCGGTGGCTGATCAGGATCAGAGTGCGATCATGGGCCTTGAGCGCATGGAGGATCTGCTGCTCTGTATGGGCATCTACCGCCGACAGCGCATCATCAAGTACCAGGATCGGTGCCTCCAGCAGCAGGGCGCGGGCAATGGCAAGCCGCTGTTTTTGGCCACCGGAGAGGGTGACGCCCTTTTCACCCACCTCGGTCTCATACCCCTTGGGGAAACGCACAATATCATCGTGGACACAGGCGATACGCGCCACCCGCTCGATCTCCTCACGACTGGCCTGTGGTTTGCCAAGAGCGATGTTAGCCGCAATGGTGGTTGAAAACAGGAACGGCTCTTGCGGCACATAGGCAAACTGGCTCCGCAATGCCCCCAGCGACAGCTGCTCAATGGTCACGCCGCCCATCACTATCTGGCCTGCAGTGGGATTGGCAAGGCGCATCAACAGCTTGAGCAAGGTGCTCTTGCCAGCACCGGTGCGTCCCACCACCCCGAGCATACCGTTGCGTTGCAGGGTAAAATCCACATCCTGCAGCAGGGTACGTTGCTCCAGCCGATAGCTCACCGCCTCGACATGAAGGGGAAACGCTGCAATAAACGCCGTGGGATGAGCTGGTTCTTCAATGTCGCTGCGTTCGCCAAGCAGGCTCTCGATTCGGGAATAGGCAGCGCTGCCCCGTTCGATGATGTTGAACAACCAGGCGATGGCAAACATCGGCCAAATCAGCTGGCCAAGATACATGGTAAAGCTGGTGAGCTGCCCCAGGGTCAGTTCATCTTGCAATACCAGCGCACTCCCCCCCGCCACCGCAAGAAAGTAAGAGCAACCGATACAGAGATAGATAACCGGATCAAACTTGGCATCGATACGGGCTACCGCCATGTTGCGATCCCCGGCCTGTCTTGTCAGCTCGGCAAAGCCTTCATCTTCAAGGGACTCGACCGCATAGGATTTGAGCACCCGCACGCCGGAAAGGGCTTCCTGGGTCTTGTTGTTGAGCTTGGAGAACGTCCCCTGCGCCGCCTTGAACTGGGTGTAGATCTGAGTGCCGAAACGGTTCATGAAATAGGCCATCACCGGCAGCGGTAACAACGAGATCAGTGTCAATTGCCAGGAGTACTGGCTGCACATGATGGAGAGCACCAGCACCCCGACCATGATGGAGTCCACCAGTGTCAGCACCCCTTCGCCGGCGGTCATCTCGACCGCCTGAATGTCGTTGGTGGCATGGGCCATCAGATCGCCGGTACGGTGGCGCTGATAAAAATCGGGGCTCATGCGGGTGAAATGGCTGAACAGCCGATTACGCAAAACATAGGCCAGCCGGTATGAGGCGCCAAACAGCATCACCCGCCAGACGTAACGCAACAGATAAATCAGCAGACCGAGACCAAACAGCCCCGCCAGATAACGCATCAAGGTGCCATTATCGAGTTCTCCCCTGGTGATGCCATCCACCACCCAGCCCACCACTTTAGGCGGGATCACCGTCAACAGGGCCACCATCAACAGCAGAGAGATGGCGGCCAGATAGCGAGGCCACTGCTCCTTGAAAAACCAGCTCAATCGTAAAAAAACGCTCACACCACCAACCTTTAGCGTTATCTGTCGGTGACCACTCGTCAGAGCAGCCACCAGGCAAGCCACGCAAACTGAGAAAAATGAAAACAATCGCCTCCAACTGGAGGCGATTAAAACGAAAGCTCATCATATCCTGAACCTGCATGGTTGAGAATAATTACTATTTAATTCACTGTGACATGTGATCATCCCCTGATGAATAGGGATTGTGCGAATTATCATGCTGCTCACCTGTGAGCAAAAAGTGTGACACCTCTTCCCGCGTCTGACTGAAAACGTATTGCAACTGCGCCAGATCCACCTCGTTCAGCACCTCTTTTTGCCTTAAACGCCACTCCAGATCTCCGCTGACCATCTGCAAGCGAACCGCCGAGATATTGGCCGACACCCCCTTGAGGGTATGTAACAACTTGCTGGCCAGCTCGGGTTGCTGACAACGCAAGGCGGAGCGGATCTCCCACAGATCGTCCTTGTGCTCCGACATGAACAACTTGAACAGGATCTGCAACGCCTCCTTGTCCTGCTCCAACCGTTTGAGGGCCTCCTGCAAATCGAGGATATCCATCTGATCGGGTGGCCTGACCTCCACCAGTCCACTGCGTGCAAAGTCCTGCGGTTTTACCCACTGTAGCAAGTTGTTATAGAGTTCCAGCTTGCTGACCGGTTTGGTGACATAGCCATTCATCCCAACGCCCAGACAACGATCCTTATCGCCAGGCATAGCGCTGGCGGTGAGGGCAATAATGGGCACATCGTGCTTGTCGACCATTTTGCGGATCTGGCGGGTGGCATCGAGACCATCCAGCACCGGCATCTGCAGATCCATCAGGATCACATCAAAAGGTTGCTCAGCAACCCGCTCTACCGCTTCCCGACCATTACTCACCACACAGACCGTTGCATCAACCCGACGCAGATACTCCATGATCAGCTGTTGATTGACCCGATTATCTTCGGCCAGCAACACCCGGGTGCCTTGCAACAAGGATTTAAAATGCTGTTGATCGCCCTGCACCTCCGCCTTGCGCAGATGCTGATCGTAGGAGCTGCCGTTGAGCACCTCATCCACCTTGGCCAATAACCCGTTTTCGGTCATCGGTTTGGACAAAAAATGGGTCAACCCCATACTGTCCATTCTGGTGTGCAACCCCTCCTTGGCCCAGGCACTGATCATCAGGATAGGGATCTGCCGCCACAGGCTATGCTGATACATCTCCAGTGCCAGATCGAGCCCGTCTTCCTGGCCCATGCGCCAGTCGAGAATCGCCAGACGCAGGTTTTGCCCCTCTTCCCATAGCACCTGACGGGCACGAGAAAGGCTGTTGACTGACAATACCCGCACTCCGGCACGGGTCAGGATGTCACGGGCGAGATCCAATACCAGCTCATTGTCATCCATCACCATCACTAGCGGCTGGTGCTCAAAGAATACCCGGTGCCCGGATACACCATACGCCGCCGTGGCCATCGGAATATCAAACTGAAACCGCGAACCAACGCCGGATTTGCTCTGTACGGTGATTTTTCCCCCCATCAGTTCCACCAGCCGCTGGGAAATATTGAGCCCCAAACCAGAACCGCCATATTTACGGGTATTGCCCGCCTCCAGCTGGGTAAACGCCTGAAACAGCTGAGTCTGTTTCTCCTCGGCAATACCAATTCCGGTATCCCGCACACTGAAGCTGACCCTCATCGGATGGGCATTGACCAGCTGGATGGAGACTTCGACCTCACCACGCTCGGTAAACTTGATGGCATTGTTAACAAGGTTGACCAGTACCTGTCCCAGCCGCAGGGGATCCCCACGCAAGAAAACCGGCACCTCCGGCGACTTGCGAATGATCACCTCCACATGTTTGCGCTCGGCCAGATCGGCAAACATGCCCGCCAGAGAATCGAGCTGCTCGCTGAGATCGAAGTCAATCTCTTCGAGGGTCAGCTTGCCGGACTCCACCTTGGTCAGATCAAGGATGTCGTTGATAAGCAGCAGCAAGGTGTCAGAGGAGGATTTGATCTTGCCCAGATAGTCCCGTTGCTGCTGATCCAGTTCGGTCTGCAGTGCCAGCGAACTGAAGCCAATGATGGCGTTCATGGGGGTGCGGATCTCGTGGCTCATATTGGCCAGAAAATCGCTCTTGGCCTGGGCCAGCAAGCCGGTATGGCGCGACAATTCACTCAGCTTATGATTACGGCGCCACAGGGTATAAGCGACCAGACCAAAGCAGATTAACGCGCCACCCAACACCATCAGATAGAAGCGATTCATCAAGGCAGTGGCGCGCTCCAGCTTGTCGGTCTTCCAGCTGATAAGCGTGTCAACCACATGCATATCGATGAGTCGATAACGTAGGGTGTGATACGCGACCACCTGCTGGCTCATGTCCTTGCTCAGGCGGATCAGCGCGATAACCCCCGGCTCACTACCATAACGGGATTGCAGCTGTTGTTGCAGCAGCGCCAGCTGCTGTTGTTCATTTTTATCCCAGCTACGCTGCAAATAGTTGGTCAGCTGTACCAGCTCAGCGACATCGCGCTGTAGTGCGCTGTCTGCCTGAGTGATCTCGCGCATTTTGAGCGCCTGGGCCTGCAGTGGCGACTCGAGATATTCAATGGCCATCTCCATGGCGTGGAGCTTGGCCAACTCCATCAGATAAACATCCATATCTGCCAGCAGCGCTTGCGACAGAGGGTCTTGCTCAGCGGCAGGATCGCTGCGGATGTGGCGAACAAAACCGTCAAGGATGATGGATAACTGGCTGAGGCGCTGCTGGATATTACTGTCGTTGGCCTGCTCCCGCCCAAGCAGATAGACGGTATCGGCGTTGATCCTGTTTAGCACCACTTCTGCCGTGCTATTGAGCTCCTTCACCTGCTGTTGTTGACTGAGCAACTGCCAGCAGTAACCTGAAAAAGCGAGCAATACGGCTGTGATCAGCACTGCCACAACACGGTTCTTCCGTGATCCTTTTTTCATCCCGTCTCGACTCTCATCTGGTGGTCGCTGAATTATCCGGTTGGGCGATAAACCCAGAGGGAATTATCCACTCCCGCCGGTCACTGTGTTACCGTTATTTCACTGTAATGTTGCTGTTGTTTCATTCTGCCCCCCCATCATATCTGCGGCCGGAGCCGATCTTGAAGGAGACAATTATGTCATTTATCACTACTTATTGTAGCCACTGCTTTACCAGAAACCGCCTGCCCATCACCCATATCGACACATCAGCCAAATGCGGCCATTGCAAGGCGTCAGTATTCAGCCAGACCCCGGTCCTTGGACGAGCAGATCAATTTGATACCCTGATCAACTCCGATATTCCGGTAGTGGTCGATTTCTGGGCCAGCTGGTGTGGCCCCTGCCAGCAGTTTGCCCCTGTATTTCATGATGTTGCCCATGAGCTCGAACCCCGGATGCGCTTTGTCAAAGTCGATACCGAGCAGCAGAGCGCCATTGCCGCCCGTTACGCCATTCGCAGCATTCCCACTTTCATCGTATTCAAGCAGGGCAACATAGTGGATCAGATAAACGGTTCGCTACCCAAGAGTATGTTCAAGCAGTGGCTGGAACAGTTCATGGATGTTTGATTTATGCTGCAAACATGTTTTATTCATGTTTAATTTCGCGCATTTTTATCAATCACTCTGTGAGTCGTGACTGATTTTGAGGAATGCAACCTGTTTCAAACAGGTGAACAGATGTAATCTCGGCAACACAAAAACAACCATAAATTAACCGAGAGAACATTATGCACACATCGGCTGTACCCTCTGCGCCATCTCGCTGGCTGGACATCAAATCAGGGATCGTCATCCTGGATGTCCTGCTACTTTGTGCCATGCTGGCCTGGCTCCCGTTTGATCCCATGGTCAACAAGGGGCTGGGCATTCTGGTCTTTATCGCCATCCTCTGGCTGACCGAAGCGCTGCACGTCACCATCACCGCCCTGCTAGTGCCCCTGCTGGCCACCGTGCTCGGGGTGTTTGACATGAGCAAATCCCTCACCGACTTTGCCAACCCGATCCTGTTCCTGTTTTTTGGCGGTTTCGCCCTCGCGGCCGCCCTCTCCAAACAGGGACTGGATACCCTGATGGCAGGCAAAGTGATGCACATGGCCAATGGTCATCTGGGTTGGGGCGTCATCCTGCTCTTTACCATTACTGCCGCCATGTCGATGTGGATCAGCAACACCGCCACCACCGCCATGATGCTGCCACTGGCTATCGGTATGCTGGCTCGCCTCGATAGCAAAAAAGATCGCGCAACCTTCGTATTCGTACTGCTGGGGATCGCCTACAGTGCCAGTATCGGTGGCATCGGTACCCTGGTGGGCAGCCCGCCCAACGCCATCGCTGCCGCCCAGATGGGGATCGGCTTTACCGACTGGATGAAATTCGGTATTCCGGTGGTGCTGATCCTGATGCCCTGCGGCATTGCCCTGCTCTATCTGGTGACCCGCCCGCAGCTCAACCACCGCGTCGAGATCCAGGATGTCACCATCAGCTGGACCCGCGAACGCAAAGTCACCCTGGCTATCTTCCTGACTACCGTGGTGCTGTGGATCGGCTCGCAACCCATCTCCAACGCCTTTGGCGGCATCCCGCAACTCGACACCCTGATTGCCATGGGCGCCATCATTGCCATCGTGGTCAGCCGCGTCGCCAGTTGGGATGACGTCAACCAGAACACCGACTGGGGCGTGCTGATGCTATTTGGCGGTGGTCTGACCCTGAGCGCCATTCTCAAGGCCACCGGTACCAGCGCCTTCCTGGCCAGCCATCTGTCGGCCGTGCTCTCCCACGCCAATATCTTCGTGATCTTGTTGATGCTGGCAGCGTTCGTGGTGTTCCTGACTGAACTGGTCTCCAACACCGCCACCGCAGCCCTGCTGATCCCGCTGTTCGCCGGTGTGGCCGAGGCGCTCGGCGTCTCCCCCATCGTAATGGCGGTATTGATCGCTATCGGTGCCTCCTGCGCCTTTATGCTGCCGGTCGCCACGCCACCCAATGCCATCGTCTTTGCCAGCGGCCACATCCGCCAGAAGGAGATGATGAAAGCCGGTATGGCCCTCAACGTGGTCTTTACCGTGTTGCTCGCACTGCTGGCCTATTTTGTCGGTGATATTCTCTGATCACCTGTTACGCCAAAACAAAAAGCCCTCGCAATGCGAGGGCTTTTTCATCTCCGGTGGTTAATTAACCCGCGACATTGCAACTCTTCAGGTTCCAGATCCGATCCACGTAGTCCTGAATGGATCGGTCGGAGTTGAACTTGCCCATGGTGGCCGAGTTGATGATTGCCTTCTTCGCCCACAGCGCCGGATCCCGATACCAGGTATCGATCAGCTTGTGTGCCTCTGAGTAGGACTGGAAGTCCGCCAAGGCCAGGTAAGGATCTCCCCCTTCCAGCAAGGAGCGCTTGATGGAGGCCAGCTCACCCGGGCGACCTGGTGTGAAGTAGTCGGTATCAAACCAGTCCAGCACGGCTTTGAGCTCTGAGTTGGCATAGTAGAAGTCGTACGGGTTGTAACCGCGTGCTTTCAACGACTTCACCTCGTCTACCGTCAGACCGAAGATGGCACAGTTTTCGGCACCCGCCTCTTCAGCGATCTCGATGTTAGCGCCATCCAGCGTACCTATGGTGATCGCACCGTTGAGCGCCATCTTCATGTTGCCGGTACCGGAAGCCTCATAACCTGCAGTGGAGATCTGCTCGGAGACATCTGCCGCCGGGATCAGTTTCTCGGCGAGGCTGACGCGGTAGTTCGGCATGAACACCACTTTCAGCTTGCCCTGGATCCGGGTGTCGTTATTGACCCGATCCGCCAACTTGTTGATGGCATAGATGATGTCTTTGGCCAGTTTGTAACCGGGCGCCGCTTTGGAGCCGAAAATGAACACCCGCGGATGCATGTCATAGTCCGGGTTGGCCAGCAGGCGACGATACAGCGCCATGATGTGGATAAGGTTCAGCTGCTGGCGCTTGTATTCGTGCAGACGCTTGATCTGGATGTCAAAGATCGCCTCGGCGCTGACATCAATACCGGTCTCTGCCTTGATAACCTTGACCAGTTTCTCCTTGTTATGACGCTTGATGGTCATAAACTGCTGCTGAAACGCCTTGTCATCTGCAAACTTCGCCACCCCACGCAGTTTGTCCAGCTGCAGCGGCCACTCTTTGCCAACCACTTCGGTATACAGCCCGGCCAGCTCAGGGTTACAAGCCAACAGCCAGCGACGCGGTGTCACCCCGTTGGTGACATTGCACAGCTTCTGAGGCCACAGCTCGGCATACTCGGGGAAAAGGTCCTCTTTCACCAGTTTGGAGTGGATCTCGGCTACGCCGTTCACTTTGGAAGAGCCGACCACACAGAGATTGCCCATCCGCACCTTGCGCACACTCCCCTCTTCGATGATGGAGAGCTTGGCCTTGATGACATCATTGCCTGGCCACTTGGGCTCAACCAGCTCGCTCAGGAAACGGGCGTTAATCTCGTAAATCACTTCCAGATGACGGGGCAACACCTTCTCAAACAAACTGACCGACCACTTCTCCAGCGCTTCAGGCAGCAAAGTGTGGTTGGTGTAGGAGAACACCTGATAGCAGATGGCCCAAGCGGCCTCCCAGTTCAGATCTTCCTCGTCCACCAGTACCCGCATCAGTTCGGGGATAGCCACCGCCGGATGAGTATCGTTGAGCTGAATGGCAATTTGCGCGGCAAAGTTGCTGAAATCAGCGCCATGCACCCGCTTGTAGCGGCGCATGATGTCCTTGATGGAGCAGGCGCAGAAGAAGTACTGCTGGATCAGACGCAGCTCTTTGCCCGCATCAGTATCATCGTTCGGATAGAGCACCTTGGAGATAGTTTCTGCCTGGGCTTTTTCAGCCTGAGAGTCGATGTAACCACCGGCGTTGAATACGTCCCAGTCGAAAAACTCGGAGGCGCGGGATTCCCACAGGCGCAAAATGTTGACCGTGTTACCGCCAAATCCGACGACAGGGATATCCCAAGGCACCCCTTTGATCTTGCGACCGGCATGCCATACTTTTTTCAGGCCACCCTTGTCACCGAATACCGTCTCCACATAGCCGTAGAGCGGGATCTCTTGAACGGATTCCGGACGGCAAATTTCCCAAGGGTTACCGTATTCACGCCAGGAGTCCGGACGCTCGATTTGGCGGCCATCCTGGATCTCCTGACGAAACAGACCATGTTCGTAATGGAGTCCATAGCCGACCGCCGGATAGTTAAGGGTTGCCAGCGAATCGATAAAGCAGGCAGCCAGACGGCCCAGGCCGCCGTTGCCAAGGGCCATGTCGGGCTCTTGCTCGCAAAGATCGGTCAGCTCCAGACCGAGCTCACCCAGTGCCTCTTCACAAGCCTTGTACAGGGAGAGGTTGTGCAGGTTGTTGGAGGTCAATCGTCCCATCAGGAATTCAGCAGAGAGATAGTGAATGGCACGAGTATCTTTCTTGAAGTGAGTCTGCTGAGTGCGGGTCAGGCGCTCGTACACCTGTTCATTGACGGCCGCAGCAGTGGCTTTCCACCACGCTTCGGGGGAGGCTTTCTGTTCGCTTGTTCCCAAGGTAGAACGCAGGTGACGCACGATACTCGCCTTGAGCTGATCTTTATCCAGTTGGAGATCCTGGTCTGTCTTCTTCTTGGTAGCCATAAACCATATTCCTTCGTTACAAATAAAATTGTTATCCCGCTTGCGGGACCGGCGCTGTTGTTATCTCAAAATATGTACCGGCGTGAGAATACTAACTAAAGCGGCAGAATTAAAAGTTAACGCAAGTCACACTTTAACCGATAAAAACAGCCTGAAAAGCTTGAAAACCCTTTCCTTTAACTGATTGTAGAAAAACAAACATAACCTTTATTATCAACGACTTATAAAAAAAATGAAAATATTATGGCATGAATAGGTTTTCAGAGATTGCTAAGCCTTGAAAATCCCTGAAAATAGACAACAAGATGGCGCATTGAAACCGATTTCAATGCGCCTTAAAAATTACCGTATAAATATGAAGCAATCATTGCACCCTCAGAGATGTGCCTTGAACTGATTGCTCAATGGATCGTAATGGTACCCAATCTGATCCAGACGTCCTGCCAACTGGGCTTCACTCATATCGTAATAGGCCAGCAGCTCCTCCAGCCCATCGCACTCCAGTCTCAGCTTTTCATTGATGATGCCCAGCAAGATGTTGGCATCCAGACGCTGCAAGGTACTTATATCCATAGCGGCACCTCCTTTAAATTGCCTGTATAACCATGGGCGGTGCAGCGCCATTTGTCCATAGAGCAAAAAACACACGGCGTAGTTTTGATCAAAAACCTTTAAAAACAATAATATAAACAAAATCAGTGCCAACACCATCACAGATTTCAGCAAAAACACCTTGTCACTACCGCAGGATAGAACTACTGTATGCGCATACAGCTTGGACATTCATACAGGAATTGAACTATGAACCAGCCTCTGCACTCACTGCCGTTTGCGATGAACCGTGCCATGAGTAACCCATGGCCAACCAGAACCGCTTGCAAAGCGGAATCTGCTCATTATGGCGTGACGCTCAAGTCTGATGACCAATTTCTGACTGAATTGGCCAAGCTAGGCAACACTCACGCTGGCTGGATCTTGCTGATAGCACCACCGGGGCGCCCCACTGCTGTGCGGCTGCAAGAGCAAGGCATAGATCCCAAGAGGGTACTGGTAGTACACAGCCCTAAAATCAAGAACTGGCAACAGACTCTGGAGCGCAGTCTGGGCAACGGCCACTGTGCCGCCGTGTTTACCTGGCTACCCGAGCAGATCGAGCTGGATCACGCCAAGTTGCAACGTCTGGGACAACAATCTGGTGTGCTGACTCGTTTCTTTGGCACACAACGAACCTGTCCAATCACACCTCTGCTGGCCTATGCAGAGCAGGACATCTATCTCAATCATTAAGACAAGGTCACCCTGTATACACATCGAGATGATCCGCCGCAATTTGACACCATGGCAGCTATTTTGCCGTCAATATGACCCTCTTCTTGAAATTGTGAGTCACACAGGGTATAACCACGCGCTTTATCAGGTGAATTAAGTGAGCGGCATCATGCAAGCCCCCTTTTGGCAGACCAAGAGTCTGCAGCAGATGACAGAGTCCGAATGGGAATCCCTCTGTGACGGTTGTGGCAAATGCTGCCTCAACAAGCTTATCGATGAAGATACCGATGAGCTGGTGTTCACCAATGTCGCCTGTAACCTGCTCAACACCAAGACCTGTCAGTGCTCTGACTATACCAATCGTTTCAAAAAAGAGCCTGATTGCCTGCAGATCACCCATGACAAGATTGCCGAATATGACTGGCTGCCCTCTAGTTGCGCCTATCGTCTGCTGGCTGAAGGTGACACCCTGCCGCAGTGGCATCCTCTGCTGACGGGCAGTCGCTCCGCGATGCATCAGGCAGGTCAATCTGTACGTGGCAAGGTCATTCACGAGGAGCAGGCGGGTGAATGGATTGATCACATCATCACCTGGGCCAGCTGACGCGCTCCCCCCCTATTTTCATTGAGACAAGGGCTGCACATTGTGCAGCCCTTGTTGTTTCTGCAGGCATGGTTTTCCGCCTCATTGAGAAGAACCCCGCGCATATCTGTCACCGCCGATGTAAAAATGACCCACTAACGCCGGAGTAAAGTTGACCCACCTGGGCCAAGATCGTGGCTTTTGAGCCACGCCCATGTTGACCCAGGAGTTATCAGTGGAAATCAGAGTGTTGGCCGTCAGGGCATGAGCATCCGGGCTATCGCCCAGCAATTGCGGGTGTCCCGTAACACGGTTCGCAAGTATCTGCGCAACCCGGGCCTGCCAATCTATCCCAGCCGAGCAGCCCGACCAACCAAGCTCGATCCTTTTAAACCCTATCTGCAAGCGCGTATCCAGGCAGCGAAGCCACACTGGATCCCGGCGACGGTTCTGCTCAGGGAACTGCGAGAGCATGGTTACACTGGCGGGCTCTCCCAGCTCAAGACCTGGTTATCGCCTCTGCGCCATGACGCCTCTGGCACCATCGTCCGTTTTGAAACGGCCCCCGGTAAACAGATGCAGGTCGATTTCACCATTATCCGCCGCGGCAATCGGCCTCTAAAGGCCTTTGTTGCTACCCTGGGATTTAGCCGCGCCAGCTATGTCCGTTTCTTCGATCACGAACGTAATGATGCCTGGTTGACCGGACTGCGTGAGGCTTGTCATTTCTTCGGTGGGGTCCCGCAGGAGGTGCTATTTGATAATGCCAGCACCATCATCCGCGAACGGGATGCTTACGGTGAAGGTGACCATCGTTGGCACCCGGCCCTGCTCGCCTTGGCCGAAGAGTTCGGTTTTCGCCCCCGCGTCTGCCGTCCCTACCGGGCCCAGACCAAAGGCAAGGTCGAGCGCTTCAACGGCTACCTCAAACGCAGTTTTGTCACACCACTGGCAGCCACCCTCAAGCAGGCAGGACTGGCGCTAGATGTGTCAACCGCCAATGCCCATATCGGCCCCTGGTTGGAAGACATCGCCAACCAGCGTAGCCATGGTACTACCGGTGAAGTCCCGGCTATCCGATTGCAACAAGAGCTGCCTCATTTTCTACCCCTGCCACAGACGCTACCCGTTAGTCCCGGCACCACGGCCACTGCGCGCCCCATGCCGCTGGAGAGCTTGCAGCATCCGCTATCGGTATACCAAGACCTGCTGGAGGTGAACGTATGAACTTGCAGCATGAACGCCTGATGGCCCTGAGTCAGGCGCTGCGCTTGGAAGGGATTGCTGCCCAGTGGTCAGCACTAGCTCAGAAGGCGGCCAACGAGGAGGCGAGCTTCGCCGATTATCTGGAGTGGTTGCTGCACGCAGAGCAGACCTTGAGGACCGAGCGCACCCGCCAGACCTTGCTCAAACTGGCCACTTTACCCGTGGTCAAAACGCTGGAGCAGTACGACTTCGGCTTTGCCAGTGGCGCACCTCGCAGCCAGTTGCAGGAGTTGGCCAGTCTGGCCTTTATCGAGCGGAGCGAAAACATAGTGCTGCTGGGCCCAAGCGGAGTGGGCAAGACGCATCTTGCCATCGCACTGGCCTATCGGGCTCTGATGGCTGGCATCAAGACCAGATTTATCAGCGCAGCAGACCTGATGTTGCAGCTTCAAGCAGCTCAACGACAGGAGCGGCTTAATGCCTACTTCAGCCGTGTCGTGATGGGGCCGCGTTTACTGGTGATCGATGAGATAGGCTACTTGCCGTTTGGGCGTGAGGAAGCAAACCTGTTTTTCAATGTGATCGCCAAACGTTATGAGAAAGGGAGCCTGATCTTGACGAGCAATCTGCCCTTTAGCCAGTGGGCCAGCACCTTTGCCGATGATCAGACACTGACGGCAGCTATGCTCGATAGACTGTTACATCATGCACACATCGTTCAGATCAGCGGTGAAAGCTATCGTTTGAAAGAGAAACGCAAAGCGGGGGCCACACCCAAAACCAATTAACCCCATGTCCGGGTGGATCACTTTTCAATCGGCGAAATTAGCCAGAGTGGATCAGTTTTCGGTCGGCGTTGACACATATCTGGCAGGATCACCGTAGCCCCCTCCTTACCACACAGGAACATTGGTAGAAGATGAAGTCAGAGGCAGAGGCAGAGGCAGAGGCAGAGGCAGAGGCAGAGGCAGAAAATGATGACAGATCCACAGGCTTATGGATATTGCTTTACACCCGCGATGGCGTCTCTGCTAACCCGTAGCCGGATAAGCCAGTTCGCCGGGTCATAACGCGACACTGGCGCAGTGACAGGCAAAGCAGTCTCCCTGAGTGGCGATAGCGCACGAATAAAGCGTGATCGCGTTACAGGTAATGGCAAGGCAATCTTGGTAAACCGCTATGCCATAACCCTGTTCAAATGCCCCATGACAACCTTTGTGATTGCGATGGTGCTTGATCCTGAAAGTCTATTCCCCTGAATCGCACACATAAAAAAACCGGCGCCTTGGCGCCGGTTTTTACTCACTACGTCTCGATTACAGAGAAGCGGTGAAGGTACGGGTGATGACGTCTTGCTGTTGCTCTTTAGTCAAAGAGTTGAAGCGAACGGCATAACCGGATACGCGGATGGTCAACTGCGGATATTTCTCCGGGTCTTCCATGGCGTCCAGCAGCATTTCACGGTTCATCACGTTAACGTTCAGATGCTGACCACCTTCCAGGTTGGCTTCGTGATGGAAGTAACCATCCATCAGACCAGCCAGGTTGGCTTTCTGGGATTCCATATCTTTACCCAGGGCGTTCGGTACGATGGAGAAGGTATAGGAGATACCATCTTTCGCGTAAGCAAACGGCAGCTTGGCAACAGAAGTCAGGGAAGCAACAGCACCCTTCTGGTCACGACCGTGCATCGGGTTTGCACCCGGGCCAAACGGAGCACCAGCGCGACGGCCATCCGGGGTGTTACCGGTCTTCTTGCCATATACCACGTTAGAGGTGATGGTCAGAACAGACTGGGTAGCAACAGCGCCACGGTAGGTGTTGAGCTTCTGAATTTTCTTCATGAAGGTCTCAACCAGCTCACAGGCGATATCATCAACGCGCTCGTCGTTGTTACCGAACTGCGGGTACTCACCGTCGATTTCGAAGTCGATGGCTACGCCATCTTCGTCACGGATCGGCTTGACCTTGGCGTACTTGATGGCAGACAGGGAGTCAGCAGCAACAGACAGACCAGCAATACCACACGCCATGGTGCGATATACGTCACGGTCGTGCAGCGCCATCAGTGAGGCTTCGTAGCTGTACTTGTCGTGCATGTAATGGATGATGTTCAGCGCAGCAACGTACTGCTTGGCCAGCCAGTCCATGAAGTGATCAAGACGGCTCATCACGTCGTTGTAGTCGAGGAACTCGGAGGTCACCATGTCAGTCTTAGGACCAATCTGGATCTTGAGCTTCTCGTCCATACCGCCGTTGATTGCATACAGCATGGTCTTGGCCAGGTTGGCACGAGCACCGAAGAACTGCATCTGCTTACCAACGATCATCGGGGATACACAGCAAGCGATGGCATAGTCATCGTTGTTGAAATCCGGACGCATCAGGTCGTCGTTCTCGTACTGAACGGAAGAGGTCTCGATAGATACCTTGGCGCAGTACTTCTTGAAACCGACCGGCAGCTTCTCGGACCACAGGATGGTCAGGTTCGGCTCAGGGGACGGGCCCATGGTGTACAGGGTGTTCAGCATACGGAAGCTGTTCTTGGTGACCAGAGTACGGCCATCAACGCCCATACCAGCCAGAGTCTCGGTAGCCCACATCGGGTCGCCAGAGAACAGTGAATCGTATTCTGGGGTACGCAGGAAGCGAACCATACGCAGCTTCATGACCATGTGGTCCATCAGCTCCTGGGCTTCTTGCTCGGTGATCAGGCCTTTTTGCAGGTCACGCTCGATGTACACGTCCAGGAAGCTGGAGGTACGACCGAAGGACATGGCTGCGCCGTTCTGGGACTTGACTGCCGCCAGGTAGGCGAAGTAGGTCCACTGTACAGCTTCTTTAGCATTCTTGGCCGGAACGGAGATATCGCAACCGTACTTGGCAGCCATGACCTTCATCTGTGCCAGGGCACGATGCTGCTCGGAGATCTCTTCGCGCAGACGGATGGTGGCTTCCAGGTTGACGCCGTTTTCCAGGTCAGCTTGCAGGGACTTGAACTGGGCCAGTTTGTCGGCCATCAGGAAGTCGATACCGTACAGGGCAACACGACGGTAGTCACCGATGATACGGCCACGGCCGTAGGCATCAGGCAGACCGGTGATAACACCAGACTTACGGCAGTTCAGGATGTCTTTGGTGTAAACGTCAAACACGCCCTGGTTGTGAGTCTTGCGGTACTCGGTAAAGATCTTCTCGACCATCGGGTCAAGTTGACGACCGTACACTTCGCAAGAAGTTTTAACCATCTTGATACCGCCGTTGGCGATGATGGCGCGCTTCAGCGGCTTGTCAGTCTGCAGACCAACGATCTGCTCCAGGCTCTGATCGATATAACCGGCATCGTGTGCGGTAATGGTGGAGGGCATATCAGTATCAAAATCGACCGGCGCATGAGTGCGGTTTTCGATTTTGATGCCTTCCATGACCTTGTCCCACAGCTTGGCGGTTGCGTCGGTCGCTCCAGCCAGGAAGGACTCATCACCTTCATACGGGGTGTAGTTCTTCTGGATGAAGTCACGGGCGTTGACAGAAGTCTGCCATTCACCGGCCGCGAAGCCTTCCCATGCTTTTTGGAACTGTTCGTTAAGTTCTGCCATTTTTCATTACCTCACACGGTATTGATGTAGTATCCCGCAATCATCCTTAATGATGACGACGGAAGATAAACCAGTAAGTCAAACCAACCATCACGCCACCACCAATGATATTACCGATGGTGACAGGGATGAGATTGTGTAGGACAAAGTTGGATACGGTCAGATCGGCAAAGGTCGCCGGATCCTGGCCGATGGCCTGCCAAAACTCCGGGCTGGCCAGGCTATGGATAGCGATGCCCACCGGAATCATAAACATGTTTGCAATGCTGTGCTCGAAACCGGATGCCACAAACATGGCCACGGGCAGCAACATTACCATCACCTTGTCGGTGGCAGTGCGGGCCCCAAAGGCCATCCACACCGCAAGACACACCATCAAGTTACAAAGGATACCCAGCGCCACGGCTTCAAAGAAGGTGTGGTGAATTTTGTGTTGGGCCACTTTCAGGGCATTCAGCCCCCACTGACCATCTGCCGCAGTATATTGCGCTGACATGATGATGAGGCCAACCATCAGCAAACCGCCGATCAGGTTACCGAAGTAGACCAGACCCCAGTTCTTGAGCAACTGGGCCCAACTGATGCGATTGGCGGCCTTGGCCACCAGCGTCAGGGTGGTGGAGGTGAACAGCTCGGCACCGAGCAACACGCAAAGGATCAGACCCAGGGAGAAACAGAGACCACCGACCAGCTTGGCCATGCCCCAAGACATGGAGCCTGAACCTGTGGTCACTGTGATGTAAAAAATAAACGCGATGGCGATGAAAGCGCCTGCGGTAATGGCCAGTGGAATGACCTTGTATGCCGGCTTGGTGGCCTTGGCATAGGTGATATCTTCAGCCAATGCAGCGATGGCTTCTGGCTTGAGACAATCGAATGGGGATTCAGCTTTCAATTCTTATCTACCTGAATGTTTTGCCTGTTGAAATCATAACAAAGGGCCAAATGGCCAAAATTGACATCGATCAAGTTTATCAGACTGTGAATGTAATTTTACTACAAATATTTTAGTGCAACGGCTGCGCCAGTTTACACCAGGTTTCAGCTGAAACAGAAATGCTGTGTGTTTAATTTAATGATTTCAAACAATTTATTACCATGCACGTAAAGATGATATTGGCAAGATATCTTTGCAGCTCGACAACACATCCCCTGCCCCTTCATCAACCCCATTAGGGGTATTTTTTGTTTTTTATTTCATCTTGGAATAAAAATCACCAATCTTACCGCGCGATAAACAGAAGGGGCCACACGGCCCCTCCCTCTACCACAAGGGTTACGCCCAGCTATGGGCGCGCTTGGCGTTTTGCAGCTTCTCATAAGCCGCCAGCAGCTTCTGATGCAACGGGAACTGCGACAGCGACAGGTCAGCGGCGTCCAGCCCGTGGAAGCGCGCTTCGCCACTGGCGTTGGCCCACGCCAGCGCCAGCGTCTCTTCGCCGTACATGCGGGTAAAGACGGCGCGATACTGCTCAGGATCTCGCTCCTCGTCGAGGAACAACTCGACGCAGGCACGCAGGGCGCGGTAGTAGCTGGCTCGCTCGGCAGTGAACACTGACTGATTGAACTCCATGGTCCAGTCGATAAGATCCATCGCCGTCTCCAGCTCGCCAGCGGCCAGTGCCAGCATGGCTTTCAGCTCACCGACCCGCAGAGTGTGCAGCGCGGTGCCCTTGGCGGCGGCGATGCCCAGCAGCTCACGAACGCGGGTGCGCTCGTCGTGCCCCTCTTCATCCAGTTGATCAAACAACGCCATATATTGCTCGGCATCCCACTCCAGCGATGGCAACGCCAGGATCACTTCGCGCAGGTTGGCGCCCATGTTGTTGTTGGCCAGCAGCAAATCTTCAACCGGATAGATGTCAGACATGCCCGGCACCAGAATGCGGCAGGCGTAGACACCCAGATGCTCGTAGTCGGCGATGTAGACCGGCTGCTCCAGCTCGTGGAAGATGCCGATCAGATGATCAAACTCCTCCTGCGAGGTGCCACGGAAGTCCCAGTCGGCAAACTCGAAGTCTGATTCCTGCTTGAACAGATCCCAGCTGATGAGGCCCGAGGAGTCGATAAAGTGGGTCTCGAGGTTGTGGTGATCCGCCACCTGTTCGTTATCGAATGACGGCGGCACAAACACATCGAGATCTTTCAGACCACGGCCCTGCAGCAGCTCGGTGACGGTGCGCTCGAACGCCACTTCGAAGCGCGGATGGGCACCGAAAGAGGCAAAGCAGGTACCGTTGCTCGGGTTGAGCAGCACCACACAGATGACCGGATAACGGCCACCCAAGGAGGCATCGAAGCTGTAAATCGGGAAACCTTCCGCTTCCAGGGCCGCGATAGGCGCGGCAATCCCCGGGTAACGGGCAATCACTTCGTCCGGGATCAGCGGCAGGCTCAGGGCTTCGGCGATGATCTTGTTCTTCACGTGGCGCTCAAACACCTCGGAGAGCGCCTGAGTGCGCGCTTCGGTGCGGGTGTTGCCAGCGCTCATGCCGTTGGAGACATAGAGGTTGCCGATGATGTTCATCGGGATGTAGACGGTCTGGTGATCAGACTGGCGTTCGAACGGCAGCGCGACGATACCGCGCTCCTCGTTATTTGACTGCAGATCCACCAGCATATCGGCGGTCACTTCACCGTCCGGGTTGTAGAACTTGCGGGTGAAGCTGTCGAGCAGACCCGCCGGGAACTGGTCGCCCTCGATGGGGAACCACTTCTCGTTCGGGTAGTGAACAAAGTCGCCATTAGCAACCTGCTCGCCCAGATAGAAATCGGCGAAGAAGTAGTTGGTGGAGAGACGCTCGAAATATTCGCCAAGGGCGGAAGCGAGTGCCGCCTTCTTGCTGGCACCCTTGCCGTTGGTGAAGCAGAGGGCGCACTCCTTGTCCCGAATATGCACCGACCAGACGTTGGGTACGGGGTTAAGCCAGGAGGCCTCTTCGATATCAAACCCTAAGGCTTGCAGCTTGGTCTGGAAACGGTCGATGGAATCTTCCAGTGCCGCGTCCTTGCCGGGAATAAAAGTGTGGTCTGTCATCACTGTATCCTGATTTTTATTGGCTCATGCTTGGCCGCAGATAATAGCAGGGGTCGGCCGCTTTGGCAGGACAAAAATCAGCAAACAAGGGGGATTACAAGGTCATCAATGAGGCAGCTCCCCGCCCCTACACCACAAACAGCGCGGGCCCGGGGATTGCCCGGGCCCGCTGGTTACGCGACGCGATAAACCGTCAGAGCTGCTTGCCCTGACTGGCGATCACCTGGCTGTACCAGTGGAAGCTCGCTTTCTTGATCCGGCGCAGCGAGCCCCCTTTCTCGTCACGCTCCACATAGACGAAGCCGTAGCGCTTCTGATAGCCGTTGAGCCAGCTCAGGATGTCGGTAAATGACCAGGCACAGTAGCCGAGCAGCTCTACCCCGTCCTGCATTGCCTCCTGGCACGCCTTGACGTGACTGCGCAGATAATCGATGCGGTACTCATCGTTCACCTTGTCGCCCGCCTCCAGCTGGTCGAACTCGCCAAGGCCGTTCTCGGTGATCATCAGCGGCAAGCCGTAGCGGGAAGAGAGGCGGCGCAGGGCGATGCGCATCCCGGTCGGGTCGATGGCCCAATCCCAGTTGCTGGTCTCAAGGTGCGGATTGGGGGCCGTTTTGAAGAGGCCGGGAATGCCGCTCGATGGGGTAGTCCCCTTCTGTCCGGTGGTGTTGATCCGCTGCAGGGTCTGACCGCCCAAGGGGTTATCTGTGTAGGTCAGGGTGTAGTAGTAGTTGACGCCAATATAGTCGGGCGTCCCTTCGCGCAGCAGCGCCAAATCCCCCGGCAGGATCTCCGGCGCCTCGCCGTTTTCTCGCAGATAGGCGAGCGCCGCCTGCGGATAACGGCCAAAGCAGTAAGCATCGAGCCACCAGAGGTTGTTGAACTCCTCGGCATTCTCGTAAGCCAGCATATCTTTCGGGTCGCACGACGCCGGATAGGCAGGGGAATAGGCAAAGCTCGGGCCGATGAGGCCATTTGGCACATGCTGGCGAAACGCCTTAATCACCCGGGCATTAGCCAGAAACGCAATGTGGTTGGCGGCAAAGAAGCGCTTGCGGTCCTGCACCGCAGGCGGATGAGTGCCGAGCTGATAGGCGTTGGTCAGGTTGTAGTTCTGCTCGTTCAGCGACACCCAGTACTTCACCTTGCTGGCAAAGCGCTGATAGAGGGTCACGCAGTAGTGCTCGAAATCGGCGATGATCCGTCGGTCTTCCCAGCCGCCGTACTCATCTTGCAGCGCTTGCGGCAGATCCCAGTGGTAGAGGGTGAGCACCGGCTCGATCTGGTGGGCCAAGAGGGTGTCGATCAGCTTCTCGTAGAAGGCCAGACCCGCCTCGTTCACCTCGCCCCGACCGGTGGGGTAAATACGCGGCCAGCTCACCGAAAAACGGTAGGCCTTGAGCCCCATCTCGGCCATCAGCGCCACGTCCTCTTCCATGCGGTGGTAGTGATCCACCGCCACATCGCCGTTACTCCCTTCAAAGGTCTTGCCCGGCAGCTTGGTGAAGAGATCCCACACCGAGGGGCCCTTGCCATCGGCATTCCAGCCCCCCTCCACCTGATAGGCGGCGGAGGCGGCGCCCCACAGAAAATCGCTCGGGAAGTCATTGAACTTGTGGTGATGCATCTGGTGTTGCTCCTGCTGCGCTGATGGTGTCAGCCATCTTTTATAACTCAGCGCCCCCGCGTTGGGGCGCCCGAAATGAATTGGCATCAGCATCCAACACTTCTAAAATTCCGTCCAATGACAAATATGACCACTCAACATTCCCGACAGGAATGAAAGGAGCCCTGATGGAGCTACGGGATCTGAAAGCCTTCGTCACTCTGGGGGAGGTACTGCACTTTGGCCAGGCAGCGGTGCGCCAGCACGTTACCCAGTCGGCCCTCAGCAAGCAGATCAGGCGGCTGGAGGAGGAGCTGGGGGGCGAACTGTTCGAGCGCAACGCCAGCAGCACCCGCCTCACCGGACTGGGCCGGGCGCTTTATGAGGATGCCCGCGCGGTGGTCATCCAGAGCGAGCAGCTCTCGCGCACTGCCCGCGATGTGCTGGCGGGTAACGTCGGCACCTTGCGTATCGGCTTTGGCGTGGCCACCAAGATCCTGGTGCCCGCCGCCATCGCCCGGTTTCGCACCGAGCGGCCGCAGGTGACCATCGAACTCAACGATCTCTCCACCCACCACCAGCTGCTGGCGCTCAGTGAAGGCAAGCTGGATCTCGGTTTTTGCCGCCTGCCCGCCCCCAAGGGGTGGCACGCCCAGCCGGTGGTCGAAGCCCACTTTGTTGCCGTGCTGCCCGCCAGCTACCGCGATGTGAGGGAATTGGCCGATCTGGTGGACAAACCGCTGGCGATCCTGCGCCGGGACAAGGCGCCGTCGTTTTACGATCACCTGATGAACTATCTGGCCCAGAGCGGGCTGCGATTTCAGGGTATCCAGTACGTCAACGACTTCGCCGCCGGGGTTGCCACCGCAGCGGCGGAGATCGCCTGGACCCTGGTCCCCTCCTCCACCACCATAGAGCACCCGGATGTGCTTACCCTGCCCCTGAGAGATGGCGAAGCCTGCTGGACCATAGGGCTGATTCGTCCGCCCCACAGCAAGGGGCCATTAATAGACGCCTTCTGGGCAACCATCGCCGATATGACACCGAGCTAGACACGTCGCTGGCAAATAGCGGATGGCGGCAGCGCCTCAACGATAGCGCGCGACAATGCGCGCCAACTCACCGCTTTGACGCAGCTGTTGCAGTGCCCGGTTGAACTCGGCTATGCGGATATTAAAGCGGGAATGGTTGCCAATGCAGAGGTTGAACGGGGTCGATGCCAGCTGCAGCGGCACCTCGACCACCTGCCCGGACAATCCCAGTTGGTTGAGTTTGAAGCGCGCCACCAGCGGGTCGGTCACCATCAAGTCACCCCGGCCCGCCGCCAGCATTTTGAAGACGTTATCGACGTTGATGGTGTGATGAACGGTGAAGCCAGCCAGATTCTCCTTGCCCCAGCCGTTGCCCAGATAGTCGAGAAAGGTGAAAGTCTTGAGGTCGCTCAAGCGGCTGGCTCGCTGGAACTCCGCCATCCGGGGGTGGCCAAGCTGAGTAAATATGGTCATCACCGTCGTGGTGACTGGCTCATCCACCATCTGGGTATAAGTAAGCCGCTCCCGGGTGGCGATGGTCACAAAGCCATCTGCCTGCGCCATCCGTACCATTTTTTGCGCCCGTTGCCACGGATACCCCTGATGAGTGACCCGCAGCCCCATCTGCCCTGCCACCCGATCCATCACATCGATCATCAGTCCGCGCATCTTGCCCTGCTCGTCACGCCATGAGTAAGGGGCAAAGTCGTCAAAATAAGCCATTTTCAACTCGGGAGCGGGCGCTGCCAAGGCACTCTGCCACATCAGCAATCCCCACAGGATTAGGCTCCCTATACCAACTCTCATGGCCGCAACTCCATCCACCTCTGCCACCTCTGAGCCTAGTGCAAAGCGTGCTACGGCAAGGATCAGGAGCCAGCGAAAAGTGACTAGCGAAACAGTGGCGAACGGAAAAAGAGAGAGGGGAAGCACTGGCTTCCCCTCTCTTTAGTTTTTCAGCACGCCACCTTATCGATGGCGGTCACAGCTTTCTGGTTACGCCAGCTCGGCCCGCAGTGCCCTGGTGGCATTGACCATCACTTTAAGTGCGGCCTCAGTCTCTTCCCAACCGCGGGTCTTGAGGCCGCAATCCGGGTTGACCCACAGCCGCTCGGCCGGGATCTGCTTGGCCGCCTTGCGCAGTAACCCCTCAATCCAGCTCTGGCTCGGCACGTTCGGCGAGTGGATGTCATAGACACCCGGGCCGATTTCATTGGGATAGTTGAAGCGCTCGAACGCTTCGAGCAGCTGCATCTGGCTGCGGCTGGTCTCGATGGTGATCACGTCTGCATCCAGCGCCGCTACCGCCTCGATGATGAGGTTGAAGTCGCTGTAACACATGTGGGTGTGGATCTGGGTGCTGTCCACCACCGGGCTCGCGCTCAGACGGAAGGCGCGCACCGCCCAGTCGAGATAGGCCTGATGATCCTGTTTGCGCAGGGGCAAGCCTTCGCGGATCGCCGGTTCATCGATCTGGATGATCTTGATGCCCGCGCTTTCCAGATCCGCCACCTCGTCGCGAATGGCCAGGCCAATTTGCAGGGCGGACTGCTCGCGGCTCACATCTTCGCGCGGGAAGGACCAGCAGAGGATGGTCACCGGGCCTGTCAGCATACCCTTGACCGGCTTGTCGGTCAGGCTCTGGGCAAACTTGGTCCATTCGAGGGTCATGGGGGTCGGGCGGTCGATGTCACGGGTGATCACCGGCGGCTTGACGCAGCGGGAGCCATAGCTCTGCACCCAACCGAAACGGGTGATGGCAAAGCCATCCAGCAGTTCACCAAAATACTCCACCATGTCGTTGCGCTCGGCCTCGCCATGTACCAGCACGTCCAGCCCGATCGCCTCCTGACGCGCGATGGCATCGCGGATCTCCCCCTGAATGCCCGCCTCATAGGCGTTGTCATCGATGCGACCAGCGCGCCAATCCTGACGCAATACCCGGATCTGCGAGGTCTGCGGGAAGGAGCCGATGGTGGTGGTGGGCAGCAGCGGCAACTTGAGATCGGCCCGCTGCAGCTCGGCTCTGACCGGATAGGGGTTGTGGCGATCAAAATCGCTGTTGGTGAGGCTGGCCAGACGGGACTGCACCGCACGCTTGTGGACCCGGCTGTCGGACTCCCGATCGACGATGGGCTGGCTGTAGGCGGTGATCTTGTCGCGCTCGCCACCATCCAGATAGTCTCTGAGCAGCCCCAGTTCGTAGCATTTTTGCAGGGCGAAGGCGAACCAGCTGCGGGTCTGGGGATCCAGCTCCAGTTCCAGGGTCAAATCCACCGGGCTGTGCAGCAGAGAGCAGGAGGAAGCAACCCACAGTCGCTCGCCGAGTCTGGCTTTCAGTGCCTTCAGGGTCGGTGCCAGCTTAGCCAGATTGGCGCGCCAGACGTTGCGACCATTGATCACCCCGGCGGAGATGACCCACTGGGCTGGCAGATGCGGCACTAGGGTCTCCAGTTGCTCGGGGGCGGCCACCAGATCCAGATGCAGGCCATCCACCTTCAGGCTGGTGATGATATCGCGCTGATGAGCAACCGAACCGAAATAGGTGGTGAGCAGCAGCTTGCAGGGGCCCGCGAGGCGCTCGTAGGCGTTGAGGTAGGCCAGCCGCCACTCGTCCGGCAAGTCCAGCGTCAGCGCCGGTTCGTCGATCTGTACCCACTCCACCCCTTGCGCGGCCAGCTTGGCCAGGATCTCCTGATAGACGATAAGCAAGCGATCGAGCAGTTCAAGGCGAGAGAAACCGCTCTCTTTCTCCTTGCCGAGCCACAGGTAGGAGATCGGCCCCAGCAGCACCGCCTTGACCGGCAGCCCCAGCGCCTTGGCCTCGTCCACCTCGTCAAACAGCTGGCTCCAGCCCAGTTTGAAGCGCTGATCGCGGCTAAATTCCGGCACCAGATAGTGGTAGTTGGTGTTGAACCATTTGGTCATCTCGGCAGCGGCGGCGGCCGGGCCGGTCGGCGCACGGCCACGGGCCACCCGGAACAGGGTGTCGAGGTCGGTCTCGCCATGACGGTGACGGGCAGGCACCGCATCCACCAGCAGGCTGGTGCCAAGCACTTGGTCATACCAGGCAAAATCCCCCACCGGCAGCAGATTGACCCCGGCGGCGTGCTGGGCCTGCCAGTGACGCTCACGCAGCGTCTTGCCCACGGCAACGAGTTCGGCCTGAGTGGTCTCGCCACGCCAGTAGGATTCGAGGGCAAATTTCAGCTCGCGCTTGGCGCCGATACGGGGGAAGCCCAGGGTGTGTGCTCGTGTCATAGGTTCATTTCCTTATGCTCATTCATCTGATGGGAAACTGGATGGTTTAGCCATCCAGATGTTTACACATCCAAAATGACAAGATAAGGTGACGCTGGCTATTGAATCCTCTTCAACTGGCTCTCAAATAATCCGCAACTGACCGCCAGTCAGGTTCACCATAAGGATACAGAGGCCGATTTTTACAGGTGTAAGAAGTGCCGGAGTTCAGAAGCGCAGCAGGCTAACCGCCGACAACAATATCAGCGCCATACGCAATCTCACAAGGAGCCATCTTATGGCAGTGCCAAGCAATGCAGGGATCGAGATCAAGCACTTGAAAACATTGACCGCGCTGGCCGAGCAGGGCTCGCTGGCCGGTGCGGCGCTGACCCTCAACCTCACCCAGTCCGCCCTCTCCCACCAGCTCAAAGAGCTGGAGACCCGCCTTAATCTGGAGCTTTACCTGCGCAAAAGCCGCCCGCTGGTGCTGACCGCGGCTGGCAGCCAGCTGCTCGCCCTCGCCCGTCAGGTGTTACCTGCGCTATCCCAGACCGAGAAGCAGCTGCAGGCCCTGCAGAGCGGCGATGCGGGCAGGCTGCATCTGGCGCTCGATTGCCACAGCTGCATCCAGTGGCTGTTGCCGCTGTTGCCAGAATTTCGCCGCCAGTGGCCGGGGGTGGATCTGGAAGTGGAATCAGTGCCGGGCTTTGATGCCCTCAATGCCCTGCTCGGCGGCCAGCTCGACCTGCTACTTACCTCTGACGTGCAGGCTCGCGGCGATCTCCACTTCGAGCCGCTGTTTGCCTTCGATCTCACCCTGGTGATGGCGCCGGATCACCCCCTCTGCCACCAGAGCCGCATCGAGCCGGGCGATCTGGGGCAAGAGGTACTGCTGGTCTACCCGGTGGAGCGCAGCCGCATGGATATCTTCAGCCGCTTTTTACAGCCCGCCGGGGTGGAGCCCGCTCGCTGCAAGCCGGTGGACAACACCTCGGTGATGTTGCAGATGGCCGCTGCCGGACTCGGGGTCGCCGCCCTGCCGCGCTGGGCCAGCGAGGAGTTTGTCAGACAGGGGATGCTCTGCTCCCGCCCCCTCGGCAGCGGTATCCGTCGCCATATGTATGGCGCGGTGCGGGGCGCCGACAAGGATCAGACCTGTCTGCAGAGCCTGTTCGAGTGCATTCGCAACAAGATGGGGAATGGTTGAAGAGAGGGGAAAATCACAGTTATCGCAGGCAATGCTAGCCTGACAAGGGGCAGAACAGTATCCTGATGCTTTAACGTTGCTTAACGGTAGCCATCATGTCCCACGTTGATCTGAATCTCTTTCGCGTCCTGGATGCTGTGATCCGCTATGGGGGCGTCACCACCGCCGCCGAGATGATGGAGATGACCCCCTCGGCCATCAGCCAGGCCATCAGCCGCCTGACCGCGTTGGTGGGCGAACAGCTGTTTGTCCGTCAGGGACGGGGAATTACCCCCACGGCGCGGGCGCTGAGCCTGCACCACGAAATCATGGTACCGCTGCACGACATGGAGCGCAGTCTGCAACGCACCGACCTGTTTGATCACCATACCAGTCGGCGCACCTTTCGCATCGCGGGCGTCCCTGATATCGATGTCTTCTTCCTGCCGGAACTCAACAACCTGTTGCAGAGCCAAGCCCCCAACTGCCAGCTGGAGTGGAACACCCAGGTGCAGGATGAAGCCTTGCGCCAGAACAGTCTCTATCTGCACAGCGTTGACCTGGTGCTGGCGACCAAACCCATGGTCGAGCAGAGCATTGAAAACGAGCAGATCATGTCCCAGCCCCTGCGCATCGCCTGCCGCAAGGATCACCCGCGGATCCGCCAGGCCCCCGACATGACCACCTTCTTCAACGAAAAGCATGTGGTACTGCAGGCCAGACGGCTCGACAACCTGTTACTCAACACCCTGACCAAGGCACCGCTGCCGCCCCGTCAGATCGCCTACGAGAGCGACTCCCTGCTCACCGCCCTCCATCTGGTGAGCCGTACCGACTGGCTCTGCGTTGCCAGCCAGTGGCACATGGATATGCTGGGCGATACCCTGGCGCTGGCCAGCTACCCCCTCCCCTGGGTCTCGGAAGATTGCCCGGTTTACATGAGTTGGCACAAAAGCTCCAATCAGGATGCGGGGCTGAACTGGCTCAAACAACAAGTGCGCAATGTTTGCTCGTTTTAAGCCTGCTTCACAATCCAGCCCACCCATCGACTCAGCTGGGCTATCGATCTTCTGAATTATCGTTCTACTGGAAAAGCGCTCTTATGGGCAATCAGCCCTCAGGATCATCGGGCGCGCTCTGCCAGCCATTGGGGCGCAGGTCATGCCGACATAGTGGTACCGAAATAGCTGCGCAGCGCCTCCACCACCCGCCGCACCTTCTCCGGGATCTCCCGCTGCGGCGTGATGGCGTGGATCTCCATCGGCGCCACCCGAAAACCGGGCAGCAGTTCGAGCAGCCGCCCCAGCGCCAGATCCTCACCAATCTCCCCCTCCGGTTGCAGCGAGATCCCCTGCCCCGCCAGCGCAAACTGGCGCAGGGGCAACACGTTGTTGCAGAGCACCTTGGGTTTGAACCTGACCCTGTGTTCGCCCCCCTTCTCATCGAGTAGCAGCAAACCGTTGCCCAGCATGTCGCCACAGAGCCAGTCGTGAGTCGTCAGATCGGCGGGCGTGCGCGGCGTCCCCTTGCGCGCCAGATAGGCGGGGGCGGCGCAGAGCAGCATCCGGGTTTGCCCCAGCTTGCGGGCCACCAGGGTCGAGTCGGGCAGGCTGCCGACCCGCAGCGCCACGTCGATCCGCTCGGCAATCAGATCCCGCTTCTCGTCATCGGCGATGATCTGGATGGTGAGGCCGGGGTGGGCCTGCAACAGCGGCGAGAGGGCCAGTGCCAGCGGCTGGCCCGCCATCCCCACCGGGGCGGTGATCCGCACTTCACCAAGCAGACTATCGCGCACCTCAGAAAGGCGCAGCTCGGTCTCGCTCAGGGTCTGCTGCAACGCCCGGCACCCTTGCCACACCACCTCCCCCGCCTCGGTCAGGCTGAGTCGGCGGGTGGAGCGATGGAGCAGGGTCAGCCCGAGCAGGCTCTCCAGCTGGCTGATATGCTGACTGACAGCAGAGGGGGTCATGCCGAGGGATTTGGCCGCACCTGTCATGCTGCCCGCCTCCACCACGGCGGCGAAGATGGCGTAACGTCTGAGCTGTTCCATTATTAAATCCAGCTTATAAGTGAATGCATTTTTGCGGTGATTATTAAATCATACCCGAAGGCGTAGGATAGCCTCATTCCAACAGTGAAGGAGAGTTCCCCATGAAGATTGCCCTGATCGGTGCCAGCGGTTTTGTCGGTTCAGCCATTTTGAACGAGGCCGTCAGCCGCGGCCATCACGTCACCGCCATCGTCCGCGATGTCAGCAAGGTGGCCGCCCATCCGCAGGTCACCGCCGTGGCGGTGGATGCCCAGAACCCGGATGCGCTGGCCGAAGTGCTCAAGGGGCACGATCGGGTGATCAGCGCCTACAACCCGGGCTGGAGTGCGCCGGATATCTACGAGCAGTACCTCAAAGGAGCCAACGCCATCGTGGCTGCCGCCGTGCAGGCCAACAGCTGGCTGCTGGTAGTGGGTGGTGCTGGCAGTCTGGAGATTGCCCCCGGCGTGCAACTGGTGGATACCCCGAAATTTCCGGCCGAGTGGAAACAGGGGGCACTGGCGGCCCGCGACGGTCTCACTGCCCTGCGCCGTGAAACCGCCCTCGACTGGCGCTTTGTCTCTCCTCCGGTGTTTCTGGAACCGGGCGAGAAGCGCGGCGGCTATCGGATTGGCGGCGATCAGGTGCTCTTTAGCGGCGAACAGCCTGCCGGGATCACCGCCGGTGATCTGGCCGATGGCGTGCTGAACGAGGTGGAAAAACCGGCTCACCTGCGCCAGCGCTTTACCCTGGGTTACTGAGCGCCAACAGGCGGTTAAGGCCAGACATTCGCGGTCACTCCCCTGATCCCTCAATCAGGTGATAACCCGCTCAAACAGAAGGGAGGCATTCGCCTCCCTTCTGTTTTGGTCATTTTGCCGCTGGCAGCTTGCCTCTGGTTGCCCTCAACAGGGCGCCCGACATCCGTTGTACTATGGGTCGTACCATCAGTCGCTCTAGGTTGACCAGGCTGGCGAGCCGTCAGGGATCGGCGCCCACCAGTTCACCCGGGTCAAGAGATGCTCAAATGATGTGACTTCGATAGCGTCGGGTTACTTCTTGCCAAAACCCGACTGCTTGAGGGTATAGCTGGCGTTGTTTTGCCAGGCATCCAGACCGCTGCGGTTATTGCCCGCCACCAGACTGGCCGCCAGACTCGGGCTGTTGAACAGCTGATCGGCGGTAAAGACAAAACCGCCCTGACTGCGCGGCACTATGATCCCCTTCTCCAGCAACTCCAGCCGCAGCTCAATCACCGCTTCGCGCAAAGAGGCCGCATCCTCGCCATTGGCGGTGGAACCGGCCAGCACCATAAAGCCCGGATTTTGCCGCTTGCCCACCGGATAACCGTGGGCCTCGGCCCCCTTGCCGTTGAAGTGGTAGAGCTCGCGCTCCCCCGGCCGGTTGTCGGCGAGCGCCTTTTGCAGGGTCATCAGCTCGTTGTAGATCTCGATGGGGACGACGGCAGCCTGCTTGTTGCCCTTGCTATCGATGATAAAACTGACTTGCTTGTGTAACATCCTTGCTCATCCTGTGACCCATGGAAGCCTCTATTCTAACCACCTCGGGCAACCATGATCCAGCAAGGATCCACTGCTCTTTTGCCGCCTTGATCACTAACTGGCACTGTTGATCAACAGCAAGGCTGTGTTGATCATTGGTGGCCGTGGTAGCGTAACTACCATGATGAAAGCCATTGACCATCAAACGGTTATCCCATGCTGACCCTGCGCAACCTCTGCAAGAGCTTCGATAACGGCAGTGAACGACTGCCGCTGTTTCACCATCTCGATCTCGCCCTCCCCGCGGGCGAGATCACCCTGTTGCTGGGCCAAAGCGGCTGCGGCAAGTCAACCCTGCTCAATCTGATCGCCGGTCTGATTGCGCCGGACGAAGGGGAGATCTGGCTGGGGGAGACCCGGATCGACACCCGATCACCCGACGAACGGGCACGGCTGCGTGGCCGCCATTTCGGCATCGTCTATCAGGATTTCAACCTGCTGCCGACCCTGAACGTGGCCGAGAATCTGGCCCTGCCGCTGGCCATCAACGGTCTGCCACAAGATGAGACCAAGATTGACCAGTTGCTGCAACAGCTCGATATGGCCCATAAGCGCCATGCCTGGCCGGAGCAGCTCTCCGGCGGCCAGCGACAGCGGGTGGCGCTGGCCCGCGCCCTCATCCATCAGCCCAGGTGGCTGCTCGCCGACGAACCCACCGGCAGCCTCGATGAGCACAATGCCGAACAGGTGATGGTGCTGATGATAGCGGCGGTGCGCGACACCGGCGCAGGCTTGCTGCTGGTGAGCCACAACCCGGCCTATGCTGCGCTGGCCGACAGGGTGCTGCGCCTCGAAGGGGGTCTGCTGATCGAACTCAAAGGGCCCCGTCATGACTAAGCTGCGTCTGCCGGGAGCACGCTGATGCTGCCACTCAAAGCGCTGCTGCGCCTCTATCGCAGCCACCCCTGGTTGCTGTTGATGAGTCTGGCCGGGCTAGTGTTGGGGGTCTCGCTGGTGGTGGCCATCGAGCTGCTCAATCACAGCGCCCGCACCAACTTTGTCGCCGCCCGCAGCCAGCTGGCAGGGGAAGCCAACTACCGGCTGGCCCCCACTGGCGGGCTGGATGAACAGCTTTACGTGCAACTGGTGAAAAACCAGCCCGCCCTCGATGCCATGCCCCAGCTCCATGGCTGGCTCAAGGATGAGCAGGGGCGCAGCTTTCAACTGCTGGGGATGGATCTCTTCAACCCCGGCCCCCTGCGCCAGCTGTTTGGCACCCAACCCGCGAGCGAACCCGCCTTCGCCCTAAACCGTGCCGACAGCATCTGGCTGGCAGCCCCCGAGGCAGATCGCCTTGGCTGGCAAGCGGGCCAGAGCCGTCGCTTTGTATTGGGCGGCAGCGATGGCGCCAGCGCACGCCCCCTGACCCTGACCCTGGCGGGCACCTTCGAACCCGGCGCCGTGCCCATGGATCGGCTGCTGGTGACCGATATCGGCCTCGCCCAGCCGCTGCTGGGCAAGGCGGGTCGGCTCGATCGCATCCTCTTCAAGCTAAGCGAAGCCGAGGCTCGTACCCTGCAGGCGGCGCTGCAAACCGATTACCCGGTTCAGCCCTTGTGGCTTGAGCCTATCAGCCCGGCGCTCGATGCCAGCCAGCTTGGCGATGCGCTGGCCCTTAACCTGACGGCGCTGTCATTGCTCGCCATGGCGGTGGGATTGTTTTTGGTGTTCAACGCCCAGCGATTTGTGCAGAGCGTGCGCCGACCCCAGCTGGCCCAGCTGATCATTCTGGGGATGCCACCGAGTCGGGTGCTTGGCTGGCTCATCCTGGAGCTCGTTATTCTCGCCACAATCGGCACCCTGCTCGGGGTGCTGCTCGGCAGCCTGTTGGCACTGGCGCTGATGGGACAACTGACCCAGGCGCTGGCCGATCTCTATGGCCCCAACCCCATTGACCTGTTGCGCCTCTCCCCTTTGAGCCTGCTCAAGGCGCTGTTGATCGGCCTGCTCGGCACACTGGCCGCCAACCTGCCCGGCTGGTGGCAACTGCTGCGCCAATCCCCCCTCGAACTGCGAGCCGGAAGCAGCCGCCCCCCCGCTCACCCGTGGCGACGGCGCGTGCTGGCCATCGCCATCTTGCTGCTGTGCGCTCTGTGCCTGTGGTTGCCGCAAACCGGTCTCACCGGCGCCCTGTTTATCGCCGGAGGCTGGCTGCTGGCCATGGCGCTATGGCTGCCCGATGCCCTGCGCGGCCTGCTTGGCTGGCTGCGAAGACGGGCGGGCGGCCCCCTCACTGCCCGGCTCGGGGTGGCCGAGACCCTCTATCACCTCGATCGCACCGCCATCGCGGTGATGGCATTGCAGCTGGCCATCGCGGCGGCCATCGGCATCGGGGTCATGGTGTCGAGTTTTCGCTCCAGCGTGGAGATCTGGCTCGGCCAGCGTCTGGCCGCCGATCTCTATGTCACCGCCCCCAAGGGGGTGGCGGGCAGCAAGGGCACCTTGAGCGAAGCCACCCTCGAGACCCTGCTCGCCAATCCGCTGGTGAGCGCCGCCTCGCGCCGCTCGGTGCATCCCGCCCGCTGGCAGGAGCAGCCTGTCGAGTGGGCGCAGATGGACTTTATCCCCCAGCTTAAAGCGGCCTATCCGCTGCTGGCCGGACGCTGGCCGACCCGCCCCGACGAAGTGCTGGCGAGCGAACCGCTGACGGTGCGCCTCGGGGTCAAGGTGGGCCAGCAGTTGGCGATCAGCGGCGAGCAGGGGCCAAGGCAGTTCACCGTCACCGGCGTCTATCAGGACTACGGCAGCGACAAGGGGCAACTCCTGCACGCCTTCGAGGCGGGAGTGGTGCAATCCCTCGCCCTCTTTAGCGACGACCCCGAGCAGTTGGCTGACCGCCTGCGCGAGCGCTTTGGCGAGCAGCTCAATCTGCTCTCCGCCCCCGCCATACACAGCGCGGCGCTCAAGGTGTTTGACCAGACCTTTGTGGTGACCGAACTATTGAAACTGCTGATCCTCGGCATCGCCTTTGTCGGGATCGGTTCGGCCTTTATGGTGCTGGGGCTGGCGCGCCGTGGCGAGCTGCAGACCTTGCAGAGTCTGGGTTTGAGCCCCCGCCACTGCCGCCAGCTGCTGGTGTGGCAAGGAGCGGGATTGGGGCTACTCACCGCCTTGCTGGCCCTGCCGGTGGGATATGGCCTCGCCTGGGTGCTGATCGAGGTGGTTAACCCCCGCGCCTTTGGTTGGCGCCTCGCCTTCGAAGCCGCCCCCCTTCATGCGGTCACCGCCCTGTTGCTGGCGCCGGTATGTGGCGCATTGGCCTCCTGGTATGCGGCAAGGAGAGTGGTATGAAACAGATCAAAGGGTGGCCGCTGGTGCTGGGTATGCTCTGGACGCTCTATAGCGGGGCTATCGCTGCCAGCGATCTGGGCGCCCTGCTCGGGGGCGGCAGCGACAGCTTTAAAAAGGTGCTGCCGGGGCAAACGATTCAATTGCCGGAGGATCACGCCGCCCACCCCGATTACCGCTCCGAGTGGTGGTATCTCACCGGCAACCTCAAGGATGAACAGGGGCGCGAATATGGCATGCAGTGGACCCTGTTTCGCCAAGCTATCGAGCAAGAACTCCGCACCAGCAACCCTTGGCTCACCCCCCAGCTCTGGCTGGCGCAGTTTGCCATCACGGATCTCGAGCGTGGCACCCACCAGCAAGATGAACGGGCCAGTCGGCAGGGGCCGGGGCTGGCGGGGGCCAGCGGCGGCCAATATTGGCTCAGGGAGTGGCGACTTGCCTCGCAAGGGGCTGCGCTGTTCCCCGCCACCCTCAAGGTGCAGAGCAAGATTGGCGAGCTGAACCTCACCGTCACTGCCGCCAAGCCGCTGGTGCTGCAAGGCAAGGCCGGTTACAGCGAGAAGAGCCCGGGCAACGCCTCCTTTTACTACTCCTACCCGCGCCTCACGCTGCGCGGCACCCTGACCCGCGATGGCGAAACCCGCACAGTGACCGGACAAGGCTGGTTTGATCACGAGTGGAGCAGCTCGGTATTGGCCGAGTGGCAATCGGGCTGGGACTGGTTTTCGCTGCAACTGGCCGATGGCCGCGAGCTGATGCTGTTTCGCCTGCGCACCAAGGCGGGCCGCGCCAATCCGGAAAACCGCTACGGCATTTTGATTGAACAGGATGGCAGCAGCCGGGTGCTCCCCCCCGATGCTATTCGTCTTACTCCGGGCAAGACCTGGCGCGGCCCCAAGGGGCAGGATTACCCCGTCGAGTGGCAGCTAAACGCCGCCGGAATGACCCTCACCATCAAAGCCCGTCAGCCCAATCAGGCCATGACCGGCCGCTTTGACTACTGGGAGGGGGCGGTCACTGTCTCGGGAGATGCCAAGGGGGTCGGCTATCTGGAGATGACCGGCTATTAAGCCTGCGGCCATCGCCGGTTATCCCTTATCCTGACGCTTGCTTCAAAAGCGGGGCACTATTAAGAACTCATTAAAATCCGACAACTTGGACAGCTTTTTACTCAACAAGGGAAGTCAGCGTTTGATACCCTGCAGATGCGGTCTCATGGCGTATTTTCGTACCGCCCCCATGGCGACAGAATTAACCGGTTTGAGTCGTTCAACTCATATGCAGCATGCACAAGGATGGCATTTATGTGGCAAGAGATATGGCAGACCATCGTCTCCGAGTTCGCGGATATTCAAGATATCAAGCAGATGACCCAGATTGTATTGCGCCTGCTGGTGGCTGGCCTACTCGGTGGTCTATTAGGCTACGAACGTGAACAGAAAGGGAAAAGTGCCGGGATCCGCACCCATATGCTGGTCAGTATTGGCGCCGCGCTGTTCGTGCTGATCCCCCAGCAAGCTGGCGCATCAACCGCCGATCTGACCCGGGTGTTGCAGGGTCTCACTGCCGGGGTGGGATTTCTGGGGGCTGGCACCATCATTCTGGGTACCCGACAAACAGAAACCAAAGGGCTGACCACAGCCGCCGGAATATGGGTCACCGCGGCCATCGGCATTGCCGCTGGCATGGGCCGCGAATCCACCGCAGTGCTCGCCACCCTGATAGCGCTGTTTATTTTAACCATTGTGCCTTGGCTGCTGAGCCTCAAAAAAGAGGGCCGTGAATGACCCTCACTCGCCATACCAATGGCGACAGCTATCAGGCGATGACCGGCTACCAAGGTGGCCGGTTTGCTCGATAAAGCGAAACCCTTCGCCCATATAAACAGGGCATAAAACAGACATTGCCCAGCAATCCCTATCACTTGGTGCCAGTAGTCAAGGATGCCGATGCTGCTTATTTATCGACCAAACCTCCCCCACTCCGCCCCCAGCCACTTTGGCTCAAGTCTGATCCCCGTCAAAAAACCATATAAAATCCGAGCGTTAACTAACGTTCTACTCACTACAGCCAGTCAGCGTTTGATACCCTACTCATCCGGCCCTCACGACCCCAAAAGCAGCCGAGGTCAGCCCATGATTTACCCATTTTCAATCTGGTTAAACGCAGTACTCGGGGAGCTGTAACCCCGTGCGGTAGCCATCCCGGCCGTAGGGTGTCAATAAGCGAAGCGCATTGCACCACCACCTTATTTTAAAGACATGGAGAATAGAGCAATTCCTTATCCTTACGTCTCGGTAAACGTTGGGCTTCGCAAGCTCAGCCCAACCTACCTTGCTGAGTGCTTCCAAAGCCCGATTACGCGTCACTAATAAAACTCATTATCCTGAAGCAAAGAGTAATTAATACATCAATTTTTCAAAGAGGCTAAAATGTTAGATAGCATTATAAATAAGGCAACGGGTGGCTTAGATGGTTTGGTTGATGAATTAATAACATCTGTATCAGGTAAACTTAAAGAAAAAATATCCAATGCCTTTTCGATAGAAAAGCTTAAGTTTTTTAAAAAAAATGTTGAACGCATTGGGAATGTAAAGACAATATTAAATCCTGACTCTATTGTCTCGCTAAATGAGATATTTTTTGATAAAGCAGTGTCTTTTGATGGATTCTGTATAGATACGTTTAGCCAACTTAGAAATAAGCATGTTTTAATTGAAGGTGGACCGGGACAAGGCAAATCATTATTCTTACGCAAGATATGTATTAATGAAGCAAAGAATAGTTCGTACATCCCAATATTTGTTGAGTTTAGAAACTTAAAATTCGAGAGTTCTTTAAGAGAGGAGTTAATAGCTGCTATTAATGAGCTAGGCGTTTCTTTAGACTTTTCTATTTTTGAACATCTAGCTACCTCAGGAAAAATAATTCTCTTTTTAGATGGTTTTGATGAAATCCCCAATGACAAGCGTTCTAAGATAGCACGCGAACTAGAAAATATTGCTAGAGCTTTTTCAGAACTCAGGATTGTTGTAACCTCCCGTCCAGATTCTGGCATGGGTTCATCAGTTTATTTTTATAAGCTAAGAATAGATCCAATGCCCCTATCAGTTCAAAATGAATTTATAGAGCATATTTACAAATCAAAAAAACAATCTGAAAGTATCAATTCCATTTTAAAAAATAGTACTTTCTTATCTGATGTGACAACCTCACCACTATTACTTACATTATTTTCAATAACATATAACGCACGCCAATTTAAGCCTGATAGCTTATCTGAATTTTATAGTCTAATATTTCCAACTATGCTCTATCGACATGACAGAATGAAGGTTGGGTTTGAAAGGAATAGGATTTCCGGACTAACTGATTATCAAATGCAAAGGCTATTCGATAGTTTAAGCTTTCTATCTTTAAATGATAATCAGACTAGGTTTTCAGCCAATAAATTTAGAAAGTATCTAGAAGATGCATCTAAAATTGAACGTTTGAGCGAAAACCTAGAAGATGCACTTATCTCTGATATTTCAGACATCACAGCATTAATTGTTAGAGACGGATTTGATCATTACTCATATACTCACAAAAGCATTCAAGAGTATTTTTCCGCAGCATTTATTTATAGGCTAAGTGAGAATAAGAAAAGTAAGTTTTACAAGATGGTGATTGATAATATACATGAGTTTAGAAAATGGCAAAACGTATTATCTTTTTTGAATACTATCGATGAACGAAACTACACTAAATACTTCCTTATTCCCTATAAAAAACACGCACTATGTCTGGATGTCAATGGGAGTGTATCTATCAACTACAGCGCTCTTTTAAATTTAATTGGTCGAGACTCTAGAGTAAAAGTTGATGAGAATGGTAAGGTCATGGGTTTTTATTGGGGGGATACATTGTCATCTGTCTTATTCATAGAATATTCTGAATTTGCTAAGCATATTGTTTCCGAGTACTTAAAAAAAATCCAAAAAACAATTGCAGAGTATATTTCATATTGTAAACAAGAAGACTATGAGAACTTCCAAACGTTTGATGGTTACTTTGTTATCTTTATTGACCATATAATAAAAGAAACTTGTAAACATAAAGAGATTTGCAAAAGAATATCAATTTCTTTTGACCAAAGTAATTTCAAACGTGAAGTTTTATCGTTAGAGCAAGACCTCAACATGGCAGATAGGATGACAGATCAAATATTGCCATTTTAATTTTTTGCGGCAAGCTAGAGAAAAAACATGTTGTTTAGCTCGTTGCTTTATTGTTAATGGCCCTGAACTAGTTCTTTAGTTACTATGAAGTTTATATCTATGCTTGGCTCACATATCAGGATGATAAACTCCATGTACATTGTTGAACTACTGTTGCAACAAAAATTAGGTGGAAATCTCGGCTCGAAATTATCGTAAAGCCCTTTCGTTGTAGCCTGATATGTCAGTTGCACAAACTTGCGAGGGTCAAACTTCATATACCTAATAGATAAAGAGTTGAGATAATGGATTACTTCCCGCCCCCCAGCGATTGAATAAACGCCAGGGTGCGGCGATTAAACTGCTCCGGCTGCTCCACATTGCAGACATGGCCGCACTGTTCAATCACCGCCAGCGAGGAGCTAGCATCGCGGGCCACCTGCTCACGCACCGGTGCCAGAAACATATGATCCTCCTCCCCCATCACATAGAGGGTGGGAATGGGCAGGGAGCGTTCGCGGAAGTAGCGCATCAGCGGGTTGACCTCGGTGGCGAGGCGGAACCAGCGTTTGAACTCTTTCTGGCAGAGCTTGCGAGCCTCGCGCACAAACAGGTTGCGCGACTCCTGATGGCGCTGGCGCGGCATGATGATGAAGGCAAACAGCCGGTAGAGCCACATATAGGGCAGGATATGCTGGCCGAGTCGGCCCAGCTGTACCAGCACCCGCGAGCGGATATCGAGCCGCAGGATGGCGCCCCCCAATACCATGCTCTTGACCCGCTCCGGGCAGAGCTCGGCCAGATGGCGAATAAGGATGGTGCCAAGGGAGATGCCGACAAAGTGGGCGCGGCGGATATTGAGGTGATCGAGCAGACGCACGATATCTTCGGTCACTTCCCGAAAGCTGTAGTGGCCCTTGACCACCTGTTGCAGCTGGTGGGACTGACCATGGCCGCGCAAGTCCAGCAGCAGCACGTTGAAGTGTTCGCGATAGGCGCGCAGCTGTTTGAACCAGATGGAGGAGCTGCCACCGGCGCCGTGGACAAACACTACCCAATCCCGTTCGGGGCCAAGCTCAAAGGTCTTGTGATACAGCATCTTGCGACTCCCTCATCGACGGCATTGGGGTATAGTAGGCGCGCATCTTAGCAGATAATTTCAGCAAAAAAATACGTTTACATGGTAACCGGCAAGGAGCGTGAAGATGGAGTTGACGAGTGTGAGGGCCTTTCTGCTCACCCTGCCTGGCACACAGGAAGATACCCCATTTGGCCCGGAGATCCTGGTCTACCGCATCGCGGGCAAGATGTTCGCGCTGGTGGATTGGCAGGCCGAACCGCTCACCATCAACCTCAAATGTGAGCCCGAACTGGCCCTGCTGCTGCGCGAGATCCACCCCGAGGTCAAACCGGGCTGGCATATGAACAAGCAGCACTGGAATACGGTGACCTTAAGCGATGCACTGCCGGCCGATCTCTGGCAAGGCTGGGTGCACCACTCCTATGAACGGGTTATCGCGGGTCTGCCCAAAGCCAAACGGCCGCAGGCGCCGCAGCCCCTCCAACCCACTGACGGCAAAGCCCCATGACCCCAGCACTGCGTATTGTCCCGCTCAGCGAGCCACATATCCCCGCCCTCGTTACCCTGTTCGAGCAGGCGGTGCGGCGCAGCGGCCCCGAGCACTACAGCGCCGAACAGGTGGCGCAGTGGGCCCTCGGCGCGCGCCATCCCGGCTTTGTCAGCCAGCTGCGCGAGCATCATGGCTGGGTGGCGGAGCTTGGAAATGTGCCGCTGGGTTTCGTCACCCTGAGTGCGGATGGCCACCTCAGCTTGCTCTATGTGAGCGCCGACTATCAGCGACAGGGGTTGGGCAATCTGCTGCTCACCACGGCACTGGCGGGCGCCCGGGCGCGGGGCCTGCAGCGCATCACCACCGAGGCCAGCGCCTTCAGTTATGAGCTATTTTTACGACATGGCTTTGTGTTGACCGGGCTGGAGTGCGTGGAGCGGGGCGGAGTCAGTTTTACGCGCCATCGCCTGCACTGCTGCTTGCCAAGCTAGGTCAAGTCACTAAAATACGCTTAATTTTCGTATTGTTACTGTATTGAGGCAGCAACCATGGTGGTAGAAAGTGAAGGCTATATCTCGCTGATCGAGTATCTGGTGGAGAGTCTGGGATTGTTTGAATCCCAACAGCAGAGCAACGGTGAAGAGACCATCGAAGATCTGGTCAGTGGCCGTGTTGCCAGCAACCTGATGGCCATTTGCGAGCAAAACCCGCAGATCGATCCCAAGGTGCGTTTTGCCATCATGCAGGAGGCCGACGCCGTGGTCGCCGATCTGGAAGAGGTGCTCTCCGCCGTCTGGCTGCGCGCCCCGACCCCGGAACAAAAAGCCTTCCTCATCGAGTTTATCGACCTTATCAAGAACCTCTTTGACAGCGCGATCGCCTGATCTGCCGCCCGGTTCTCCCGTCCAACGCAAGGTTTTAAAACACGCAGATATGAAAAGGGCCGCCTTGGTGGGCAGCCCTGCTTGCTATCACTTTCAATCCCCCCATGCGTTCATTCATTGGGTGGTTATCAAGGCAAGAAATGTGTCTGGACTTTGCATCCGATCCCTGGACGCTAACTAGTTAGTCCTGCCCAGTAGCAATAAGTTCCCGCCAGACATCATTTATTTTCACTTTTTTTAAGAAAATCCCTACAGCGCAGTTCAGCGGTTCAGGTTTGGCGGCAAACAGACGCCAATGCCACCCAATCCGCAGTATCCGTCCGGGTTCTTCGCCAGATATTGCTGATGGTAATCCTCGGCGTAATAGAAGGGCGCCAGCGGCAGAATGCGGGTGGTAATGGCACGGCTGTCGCCGCTCGCCATCATCGCCTGTTGATAGGCCGCCATGCTCTGCTGGGCGATGATCTGCTGGCTCTCGTCATCGAAGAAGATCACCGAGCGGTACTGGGTGCCCACATCGCCCCCCTGCCGCATCCCCTGCGCCGGATCGTGCTGCTCCCAGAACAGTCTCAGCAGATCGCCATAGCTGATAACAGCCGGGTCAAACACCACCTGCACCGTCTCGGCATGGCCGGTCAGCCCGCTGCACACCTCTTTGTAGCTGGGATTCTGGGTGACGCCGCCCTGATAACCGGCGGCGGTGGAGTAGACCCCCGGTTGCTGCCAGAACAGGCGCTCCACACCCCAGAAACAACCCATGCCAAACCAGGCCACCGCCATCCCCTCCGGCCAGGGGCCCTGAGTCGGGTTGCCGTTCACCCCATGTTGCTGACCAATCACCATCACTTCGCGTCGTCCCGGCAGGGCATCTGCCGGTGAAATAATCTGTTCCATGAATCCTGTCCTTGTATAAAACCCTGTGAAATCACACAGCTGACGAAAAGGAGCATCGAAGATAGCAGTTTATCGCGGCGGATCAACCGGCGGGCCCCCTCCCCGCTCGCCCCATCATGCCATCGACGCCTCTCAGCCCCCTTTCCCGATCCGCACGGCCAAGCCGCCTCTGGTAGACCAGAAACAGCCAAAATCAATATTTAGTCTTGATTTGTGAATTAATTTTCATATATTGAGCCAATCGCTGTTTTTTTATGGAAGAAATATCAAGTGCGTGAACGCGAACCCAGTCTGGTCAATGCCTTTCGGCAATCCACCCCCTATGTCAATGTGCATCGGGGTGCCACGTTTGTGCTGATGATGGGGGGAGAAGCCATCAGCCACCCCAATTTTGCCAATATCGTCAGCGATATCGCCCTGCTGCAGACACTGGGCATACGTCTGGTACTGGTGTTTGGCTCACGGCCGCAAAATGACGAGGCGCTGGCCCATGCAGGCATCGAGGCCCAATACCACAGACGCACTCGCGTTACCGATGGTGATAGCTTCGCCATCATCAAGCAGGTGTGTGGCGGCCTGCAATACGACATCACAGCCCAGCTCTCCATGGGACTCGCGAACACACCAATGCAGGGGGCACGGATCAGCGTGGTGAGTGGCAACTTCGTCACCGCCCAGCCGCTGGGGGTGGATGATGGCATCGACTTTTGCCACAGCGGCCGGGTGCGCCGCATCGACGTGGAGGGGATCACCCGCCAGCTCGATCAGAAGAGTCTGGTGCTGATCTCCCCCATCGGCTGCTCGGTCACTGGCGAGAGCTTCAACCTGAGCTCGGAAGAGGTGGCCCGCCGGGTGGCGGTGGATCTCAAAGCGGACAAATTGATCTGCTTTAGCAGCACCCAAGGGGTGATGGACAGACGCGGCGAGGCCATCTCCGAGCTCTTCCCCGAGCAGGCCGAAGAGCTGCTGGTGGAGCTGGAGCAGGCGGGCGAAGAGATGTCCGGCACCGCCCGCTACCTGCGCGCGGCCATTGCCTCCTGTCGCGGCGGGGTGCCCCGCTCCCATCTGGTGAGCTATCAGGATGATGGCGCCATGCTGCAAGAGCTGTTCAGCCGCGACGGCCTCGGCACCCAGATAGTGCGGGAAAGTGCCGAGCAGGCCCGCGCCGCCACCATCGAGGATATCGGCGGCATTCTGGATCTCATTCGCCCGCTGGAGGAGGAAGGCATTCTGGTGCGCCGCTCCCGCGAACAGCTGGAGATGGAGATCGACAAGTTCACCATCATAGATCGCGATGGCCTGATCATCGGCTGCGCGGCGCTCTACTGCTTTATGGAAGAGGCGATGGCGGAGATGGCCTGCGTCGCCATCCACCCCGACTATCGCAACTCCAACCGGGGGGATCAGCTGGTGGCCAAGGTGGCCGAGCGGGCCAAGCGGCTCGGCATTCGCCGCTTGTTTGTGCTCACTACCCGCTCCATCCACTGGTTCCGGGAGCGGGGCTTCGATCCGCTGGAAGTGGAAGATCTGCCGGTGGCACGCCAGCGTCTCTACAACTGGCAGCGTCGCTCCAAGGTTTTGTCAAAGACCATTGTCTAAGATATTGATTCTGTGTTGAGTTAGCCGACAATTTGAACTTTTTCACAAACTCGATTGACAGTGCAATCCAACGCAAGGTATTTCTAAATACACTCCACCGCCATGGTGGAGCCAGAAGAGGAGCGCTGCCCAGGCAGCCCAAGGGAGGACGCCAGCGTCCGGTGAACTTGGGTCATGGGGAGCAGCGCCGAGACGAATGAGGAGACTGGTGACCTCAACGTCGGCTGCGGGGGCTGAATCCCCCGGGTTGTCATCGGTAGTGATCATCCCCCACCGCGCCCTGTCAGGGGCGGTACGGGATGGGCTCTGCAGGTGGAGTGCTTCTGGCCGGGATAGCTTCGTTCATTCCTGCCATTTTCAGCCTCCTCCTCTCTTTTTTGCCCGATGGAACCGGAATCTTAAATTAAGACAGGAGTAAGCAATGAGCCCGATCAATGTCGCCAAGTTTGGCGGAACCAGTGTCGCCAACGCCGCGGCCATGAATCACTGCGCCGATATCGTGCTGGCCAATCCCGCCACCCGGGTGGTGGTACTGAGCGCCAGCGCCGGTGTCACCAACCTGCTGGTCGCCCTGGCACAAGGAGAGCTGGACGAAGCGGGCCGCGACGAGCAGCTGGCCAAACTGGCCGCGATCCAGCAGGCCATTCTGGCGGACCTCGGCAACCCCGGCGATGTGAGCGCCCTCATTCATGACCAGCTGGGCGAGATCCGCCTGATGGCCCAACAAGCCCACCAGCATACCGATGCGGAGCTGGCGGATCGCCTCATCGCCTGCGGCGAGCTGATGTCTACCCGCCTCTTTACCGAGCTGCTGCGCCAGCGTGGCGTCAAGGCTCACTGGCAGGATGTGCGCCAACTGATGCGCACCGACAGCCGCTTTGGCAAGGCCACCGTCGATCTGGCCACTACCCGCACCCTCTGCCAGCAGACCCTGGGCCCGCAGTTGGGCGATACCCTCGTCATCACCCAGGGCTTTATCGGTGCCGATGGCGATGGCCGCACCACCACGCTGGGCCGCGGCGGCTCTGACTACAGCGCGGCGCTGCTCGCCGAAGCGCTCGATGCCGCCAGTATCGAGATCTGGACCGATGTGCCCGGCATCTACACCACGGATCCGCGCCTGGTGACCCGCGCCCGCCCCATCCCCGAAATCAGCTTTGTCGAGGCGGCCGAGATGGCCACCTTCGGCGCCAAGGTGCTGCACCCCGCCACCCTGCAACCGGCGGTGCGCCAGAATATTCCGGTGTTTGTCGGCTCCGCCAAGGACCCCGCCGCCGGTGGCACCTGGATCCGCGCCAGCACAGATTCAAGCCCGCTGTTTCGCGCCGTCGCCCTGCGCCGCCAGCAGGTGCTGGTGACCCTGCACAGCCTCAACATGTTCCACGCCTACGGCTTTCTGGCGGAAGTGTTCGGCATTCTGGCCCGTCACCGCATCTCGGTAGACCTCATCACCACCTCGGAGGTGAGCGTGTCGCTGACCCTGGATCACACCGGCAGCCAGAGCAACGGCGAGCCGATCCTGAGCGACAAGGTGCTGGCCGAGTTGGGGCAACTCTGCAAGGTGGAAGTGGAAACCGGTCTGGCACTGGTGGCGCTGATTGGCAACCGGATGAGCGAAGTGAACGGGGTGGGCAGTCAGGTCTTTGATGCCCTGCGCGAGCACAACATCCGGATGATCTGCTACGGCGCCAGCGCCCATAACCTCTGCTTCCTGGTCAAAGAGGGCGAGGCGGGCAATATCGTCAACCGCCTCCATCAGGAGCTGCTGGATTAACCACTTGAGCAAACTGACCAGATAAGGGTCGCAGAGCGGCATACAACAGGGCGCCTTTTGCTAAACCAGCAAAAGGCGCCCTGTTTATTGGCAGACCCGGTTTTTAGCCAGATCCGTTATTGCACCCTGTATTGAACCGTGCAACTCAAGCGAGAGACGTGGCAGGCAGCTGACAGGCCACGGCTTCACGGCGCAGCTGCTGCAAGCGGGCCCGCAGTCCGGTCTGGCCCAGCTCAGTTTCTTGAGGGGAGAGGTTATCCACTAGCAGCAGATAGTGATCCGTCACCGCCTGCAACAGCCAGTCGAGGCGGCGCAGGGTCAGCGGGCCACAGCTCTTGCCACTCAGATCATCGGCCACATCGAGCCGGTGACTGCGATACATGTCCCGCCACCAGTTGGCAACCAGCGCCTGGTCGCTCGCCAGCGCGGCACTCCACTCCCCCTGCAAGGTATGCAGTCTGGCCAGCACCGGCGCACTGGCCCCTTCACGGGTAAGGTGATGGATCTCGCGCTTGACCCACTGAAGACAAAGCTCGCGCCAGTAGCGAAACTGCGGCAAGGGATCGGCCTCATCGAGCCAGAGCCCTGACAGAGTGCGGGTCTCCAGCCGCTCCGGCACATGAAACTGCGGATCGACCAGCCCGTTGGAGTTGTATTCAAAGCGGGGATCGAAGGTCCACATATAGCCAAAATCGAACACGCTGATCTGTTCGCCGTCGTCGAGCAGGTTGCCTGGGCTCGGGTCCCAGTCAAACCAGCCCCAGCGGGCCAGCTCCCCCTGCACCTCCAGCATCTGGGCCAGATTGCGCTCGTTGAGCTGATGGACCGGCACACCCCGTAACCAGGGAGAGACCAGCACACCAGCGCGGGCAGAGCCAAAGCTGGTACAGACCACATGGGAGAGGATGGTGGGATGCAGCTCGCGCAGCGCCTCGATTTCGCGCCGCCGCTCCAGCTCGGTCAGGAAGGCGGTCTTGCCATCGAGGTTGGCCACCAGCGAAGCCTGACGGCGCCGCTTGAGGCACCAGTGATGCCCCTCCACCTTGAGGTGAAACACCTCGGCGGTGAGACCGTGGCGATAGACCTTGACCACCGCCGGATGGGTATCCTTCAGTTTGACCAGCTGGGCCAGCGGCAGCGGGCAGTCGCGCTCGCGTCCGATCCGGATCTCTTCCTTGCTCTCCAGCATGCGCAGCAATCTGGCCTGACGCGCCATCACTTTAGGATTCATACATATACCTCCTGTCGCTATTGAGAGACTAAACAGCGCTCTCCTCCCAGGCCAGCGGCAAAACCCCATGATGACGCTTTCATCACATATTCCGTGCAACCCCTCGATCGGGATCACAATTTGCAGGGTTGAACAGTAACCAAATATTCATTAAACGGTCATTAAATTGACAAGCTGGAACAAGGCCCGCACCATCGGGTCAAAACCTATACGGATGAACGATCTCTCCCTCACTCGCTCAAAGGATGAGCTTATATGAATCGTCCCTCCTCAGGCCGCCAACCGGTCCTGAGTCTGCCCTCTTTGGTACTCGCTCTGCTAGGCGGATTGCTGCTGCTGACCCTGCTGTTGCCGCTGGTCAATCCCGGCAGCTGGCTGGGCCGTGCCCAGCCGCTGGTGTTGGGGCCTGCCGACAATCCGCTGGCCACCCTCAGCCGCCACGCCCTGCTCTATAAAAGCGACAGCCGTGGCCTCTATCTGGTGGTGCGCAGCCAGTGGCAGTTGCGGGGGCCGCTGCAAGCGGGGGACAAGGTGCGGGTGGAGCTGCTCAACGACAAAGGCGAGCGGATAGATCAGCTCAGTCAGGGGGTGGATAAACGTCAGGTGTGCCGTAACAACCGCTGCACCCTGGATCTCAACAGCACCCTGCGCGCCCCGGACGATGCGCTGGATAGCCGCTATCAACTGCGCATTGGCCTGCTGCTCAAAGATCGCCCCGAGAGCGGCGATTTCAGCCAGATCCTGCAAACCCTGCCGGAGCAGGGCTTCAACCTCACCTATCTGGTGGTGAGCCTCTCGCTGGTGCTGGCCCTGAGCGCCGCCGTGCTCAAAACGGTGCTGCCAAAGCTGCGCCGCAGCCTGCGCTGGCGGATCATCGGCAGCCTGCTGCTCGGCAACCTTACTTTCGTGCTGCTGCACGGCTTCGTGGTGTTCAAGCTGGGGGAGTTTCTGCTCTGGTCAGGCTTTCGACCGGAGCACTACTACCTCGCCTGGGGCAGCATGGTGCTGGGCTGGAGCCTCTGCGCGCTGGCAGGCTTCAACCTCTATATGGGGCTGGTCTTTACCGCGCTTTCGGGCATCGGGCTGCTGGCCAACTTTATGAAGATCGCCATCTACGGCGTGCCGCTTGGGGGGGATGATTTTGGCAACCTGCTGGCGCTGCTGCGGATCCTGCTCGATCAGCATCCCATCCTGCCCATCTTCACCGTTTTACTGGCACTGTTTCTCTGCTGGCGCTTTGCCCTGTCACGCTGGGTGTTGCGCACCGCCGCCGCCACTGTCGCCTTCTTTGCGCTGTGCGTGTTTGCCACCCAGACCGGCAACAAGCTGCTGGGGGCCAACATTCGCTACGTGGATCGCGCGGTCAACTACCACAGGGACATCATCCGCTCCGGCCCCGGCCTCTATCTGTTCAATCTGGTGGACGAGATGCTGCAAAGCGGCAGCGTGTTTCGCTACCCCTTGCAGATCAACGAGCTGACCCCGCAGTTGAGCCACCCGCCCCAAGGCATTGCGCCGCGCTGGGATCTGGTGATCGTGCTGCAATATGAGTCGCTCTGGCTGGACTGGCAGGGGCGGATCTGCGCCCCTGCCCCCACCCTCGCCCTGCCCGCCAGCGTGCAGCAGTGGCACAAAACCATCCACTCCCCCACCACCGGCGGCATGACGGTGCTGGCGGAGTTCGAAATGAACACCGGCCTGCCGGTGGGCTTGCTCAAGCAAGGGGTGGTGCCCTACTACTACCTCTCGGAGCAGGTGCCCGGCCTTGCTCAAAGCGCTAGACAGAGCGGCTACCAGACCCTGTTTGCCCACCCTTATGTGGAAAAATTCTGGGGCCGCGCCAAGGCGATCCCTGCACTCGGCTACCAGGAGCGCTGGTTCGATACCCGCTTCACCACCCTTGAGCACAAGGGGCTCTATATCTCCGACGACGCGCTGATCGACCACATGCTCAAGCGCAGCGATCAGGATGACAAGCCGCTGTTTGCCTACGCGGTCACCATGCAGGGGCACGGCCCCTTCGATGGCCCCCGCTATCAGGGGCAGGAGCGCAGCGGCGCCTGTCCGAACCAGAGCGAGAGTGACACCCAGCTGCTCAACACCTACTACACCGGGGTGGTGGATGCCATGGCCTCGCTGGAGCGACTGCTCAAGACCCTAGACCAGTCGGGCAAGCGCTATCTGGTGGTGGCCTTTGGCGATCACCAGCCGTTTTTGATGTCCGCCGGCAAGGGCATTCACGGTGACAAACCGGCGCGCGATGCCACCTACCAGATCCCCATGATGGCCTTTGCCCGCGCCGATGATCCCCTCAATCTGGCGATCCAGTTTGCCCCGGTGCGCCAGCTCTACCAGATGGGTCAGGCGACTCGTCAGCTGCTGGCGGGGGATATCACCCCTATCGAAGAGCAACCCCTGCTCCATCCGGTACTGGGGGAAGAGAAGGGATTCGACCCTTCAAGCCTGGTGCCGCAGATCCGTGCCAGCTTCCGGCCCGACGCCCTGCCCTGATCCCGCCCCACAAAAACAGACAAGGCCGCATCAGCGGCCTTGTTTATATTTGCCTCCTGCAAACATCGACATTACTTGCTCCATTCTCCGTAATCGGCAATCGGCAATCGGCAATCGGCAATCGGCAATCCAGAAGAGGCTCTTTCTAACCTTCCGTTACTTCCATTTCTCACTGCGGCTGGTCCATCCACAGCCAAATAATCTGCTCGTACTGCGCCATGTCGTTTAGAAAAACAAAACGATTGATTCATTATTAACAGATATTCTAAACACCATCCCCTTCTTAGAATGACCTCATTGCGATGGCCAACCCCGGTTCGCCGTCAGAACGGTCGGCCTGACAGCCCGGACGTTTTTTCTCCCACTTATCTTTTCTCTCCCACTTATCTTTTCTCTCTCACTTATCCATGAGGTGCATGTCATGAACAAAACCGCATCCCCCAGCGCATTGGTTGTAGAAGGCGGTGCCATGCGCGGCATCTTTGCCAGCGGCGTGCTGGATGCGTTTATCGAGCATGACTATCGCCCCTTTGACTTCGCCATCGGCGTCTCGGCGGGGGCCACCAACTTGCTGGCCTACCTCGCCAGCCAACATGGCCGCAGCCACGAGATCCTGACCAAACTGGCATGCAGCCAGCAGTTTATGGATCCCCTGCGTTTTGCCAAGGGGGGCAATCTGGTGGATATCCACTGGCTGTGGAACACCAGCTGTCGCAAGTATCCCCTCGACATTCACGCCTACCGGGAGACCGCCATCCCCTTCTACGCGGTGGTGACCAATACCCTGACCGGCAAGGCGGAGTACATCCGGGTCAAGCCGGAGAACATGAACGAGGTGCTGCCCGCCAGCTGCGCCATTCCCCTCGCCTCCCACGAATACCCGGAAGTGCACGGTGTACCGATGACAGATGGGGGGGTGGCCGATTCCATCCCGGTGATCGAAGCCTACCGCCGCGGTGCTCGTCACCTGACGGTGATCCTCTCCGAGCCGCTCGGCTACCGGCTCAAGCCGATGCCGTTCCCCTGGATGATCCGCACCCTGCTCAAGACCCGCCCCGCGCTGGCCCATGCGCTGGAGCAGCGGGATCGCAGCTACAACGAGGCGCTCGATTTTATCGCCAATCCGCCGGATGACTGCCAGATCGAGGTGATCGCCCCGGCCGACTACTTCCCCGTTTCCCGTTTCACCCGCGATATCAACAAGCTGGAGATGGGATACGTGATGGGCAAGTGCGCAGGCTATCAGGCCGCCCTGCTCAATTGATGACAGGTGTGACCCGGCCTGTGCGGTGCTTCGGCGCCGCCCACAACAACAATCGGGTCAGTTGAGCAACATGAGTCATAAAAACAGACCGTGGCGAGGCAAGCGCGGCCAGCATCGGTGCCAGACACCCTGATCGGCCCGCTCCTCATCCCTATGCCAGGGCATCTCACCCTCATACAAGGTGTTTATTTATGTCGTTTCTTCTCACCCATCCCTCGCTGGCGCAGCTGTTCGAGCGGCTGCTGCCCGATTACCGGATCATGGCGCCCGCGGCCGAATATCGGGGCGGCCGCTTCTCCGACACCGACAACGTCACCTACCACAGCATCCGCCATCCGGCCGATCTGGTGTGGCAGGAGAAGTCCCACTTCTCCCCGAAAGAGGTGGTGCTCCCCATCACCCAGACCCTTTTCCACTTCGACAATCTGGAGCTGCGCGAATCAAAGGTGGAGGCCAAACCCACCCTGCTGTTCTTGCGCAGCTGCGATACCCACGCCCTGCGCAGGCTGGATCAGGTCTACCTGAAAAATGGCCAGAACAGTGACGTCTACTACGCCAGACTGCGCAGCAAGCTCAAGCTGGTACTGCTGGAGTGCCGCGAGAGCTTCGAGAACTGCTTCTGCGTCTCCATGGGCAGCAACGAGACCCAGGACTACGCCGCCGCCATTCGTCTGAGCGATGAGGGTGCCCGCATCGAGGTAAAGGATCCCGAGCTGCTCGGCTACTTTGCCGAGCTGGGTGAATCCGATGACTTCACCCCGGAATTTGTCCAGAGCAATCCGGTCAAGGTACGCACCCCGGACAGCATCTGTGACGACCCCCAGCGGATCCGCCAGATCCTCACCGCCCATCCGGTCTGGGCCGAGTACGACAGCCGCTGCATCGGTTGCGGCCGCTGTACCACCTCCTGCCCTACCTGCAGCTGCTACAGCGTGCATGACCTCACCTATGCGGAGAACCCCAAGCAGGGCGAGCGCCGTCGCCAATGGGCCAGCTGCATGGTGGATGGCTTTAGCGACATGGCCGGTGGCCACGGTTTTCGCGCCAAACATGGCGAGCGCCTGCGTTATCGCGCCCTGCACAAGGTCAACGACTACAAGGCCCGTCAGGGGGAGGAGCACATGTGCGTCGGCTGTGGCCGCTGCGACGATCGCTGCCCTCACTACATCTCCTTTAGCAACATCATCAACAAGATGACCTATGTGGTCGAACAGACCATCGCAGCCGACAACGCGCAGGGGGCGAACTGATATGTGCCAGTGCCAGCAAACCGCAACAGCAGAACCGCAGCAGGACGAGGTCGAAAACCGCCTGCTGCCCAAGGCCTACACCATTCTGGCCATCGAGCGCCACACCGAGCTGGAGTGGAACTTTCGGGTCTCCCGCGACTTTGATGTTCACTACGGCCAGTTTGTGGAGATCTCCCTGCCCACCGTCGGCGAAGCGCCCATCTCGGTCTCCGACTATGGCGATGACTATGTGGATCTGTTGATCCGCAAGGTCGGCAAGGTAACCGATGCGCTGTTTGCCCTCGATGTGGGCGACAAGGTGTGGATGCGCGGCGTTCACGGCAACGGCTATCCGCTGGATACCTATCGCGGCCAGCATCTCATCGTGGTGGCGGGCGGTACCGGTGTCGCCCCGGTCAAGGGGCTGCTGCGCCGCTTCAGCAAACACCCGGAACAGGTGAAATCCCTCGACATGATCCTCGGCTTCAAGAACGAGCAGGCGGTGCTCTATCGCCACGAGATGCCGCTCTGGGCCGAGCAGCAGAACCTCATCGTCACCCTGGACGAGGGCAAGGAGAGCGATCAGTTTCGCATCGGTCGGGTCACCGACTACATCGACCAGCTGGATCTCGCAGACAAAGAGGATATCCAGGTGATCGTGGTCGGCCCCCCCATCATGATCCGCTTCGTGGTGCTCGCCTTCCTCGAGCGGGGCATCCCCAAGGAGCGTATCTGGGTCGACTACGAACGCCGCATGGCCTGCGCCGTGGGCAAGTGTGGCCACTGCCGGATGGGCGACACCTATATCTGCGTGGATGGACCGGTCTTTCGTTTTGACCAGGCCCAGCATCTGATCGACTGAGGGAGAACACCATGAGTCTCGATATCGACATCATCAAGGCCCGCGCCAAGAACGAATACCGCCTCTCCAAGGTGCGCGGCGAGGCGATGATCAGCGTACGTATTCCCGGCGGGATCATGCCCGCCCACCTGCTGGCGGTGGCCCAGCAGATCGCCGAACAGTACGGCAACGGCTTGATCCACCTCACCACCCGCCAGAAGCTGGCGATGCCCGGCATCAAGTATCAGGACATGGACAAGGTCAATGCCGCTCTCGAGCCCTTTATCAAGGAGATCGAAGTAGAAGCCTGCGGTATCGAGGTGGATGACACCACTGCCGGTTACCAGACCATCGGCGGGCGCAACATCGTCGCCTGTCAGGGCAACACCATCTGCCAGAAGGGCAATATCGACTGCACTGGGCTGGCCCAGCGGATGGAGAAGCACCTCTACCCCAACCCCTATCACCTCAAGATGGTGATCGCCGGCTGCCCCAACGACTGCGCCAAGGCCAACATGGCCGACTTCGGCATCCTCGGTATCGCCAAAATCCACTTCAATGCCGAGCGCTGCATCGGCTGCGGCGCCTGCGTCAAGGCGTGCAGCCACCATGCAGTGGATTGCCTCGCCATCAAACATGGCAAGGCGGTCAAGGAGGAGAGCAAGTGCATCGGCTGTGGCGAATGCGTGCTGGCTTGCCCGACCATGGCCTGGCAGCGGGATCCCAAGCAGCTCTATATGGTCAAGCTGGGGGGACGCACCAGCAAGAAGACCCCCCGTACCGGCAAACTGTTCCTCAACTGGGTTACCGAAGAGGTGCTGCATGCGGTGATCAAGAACCTGTTCGAGTTCGAGGCCGAGATGCTGGATGGCAAACCCATCTACCTGCACATGGGTCACCTTATCGACCGGGCCGGTTATCACAAGTTCAAGGAGCGGGTGCTGCGCGGCGTCACCCTCAACCCGGAAGCCATGGTCGCTGACCGCATCTTCTGGGCCGAAGATCAGTACGTCGCCAACATGCACGTCAAAGCGGTGCAATAGGAAAAACCTCGTTTGGGGAAGCGTGATCAAGTGGCCGACACCGGTGGGGATCTGTCGTTGGCCCGGGCGTAGATCACGCGTCCCCTTTTTTATTCCCGTTGGGGGGCCTTTCCCCCAACCATCCAGGGTGCGCCACGGCGCGCCCTGCTATCTCGCCCGGCGCGGCATTGCGAGCGGGCCAGTATCCGGAGCCTGTTATGGACTTTCTCCCTCTCTTCTGTCAGCTGCAAAACAAGCCGGTGCTTATCGTCGGCGGCGGTGAGGTGGCGGTGCGCAAGGCGCGCCTGCTGCTCGATGCCAAGGCGAAGATCACCATCAATGCCCCGCACCTTGAACCCCAGCTGATGAGCTGGGCCGAGCAAGGTCGCCTGACCGCCTGCGCCGCCGATTTTCACCCCGAACTGCTCGATGGCAAGTGGCTGGTGATCGCCGCCACCAACAAGCCAGAGGTCAATCATCAGGTCTTTCGCGAGGCGAGCCTGCGCCAGATCTTCTGCAATGTGGTGGACTCCCCGGCCCACTGCAGTGCCATCATGCCCGCCATCATCGACCGCTCGCCGCTGATGGTGGCCATCTCCAGTGCAGGCGCGGCGCCGGTATTGAGCCGCCAACTGCGGGAGAAAATCGAAGCCATGCTGCCGCAACACCTCGGCCAGCTCGCTACCCTGGCGGGCAAGCTGCGCGAGCGGGTCAAACTCATTCCGGACAAGCTGGCCCGCCGCCACTTCTGGGAGCGGCTGTTCCGCCACGATCGCCTCGCCCGCCAACTGGCCCGTGGTCAGCAGCAGGCCGCCGAGCAGAGCGTCAACAAGTTGCTGGAGGAACCACAGCAGAGTCACGGCAGCGTCACCCTGGTCGGCGCGGGCCCCGGCGATGCCGGGCTGCTCACCTTGAGTGGCCTACAGCAACTGCAACAGGCCGATGTGGTGGTCTATGACCGACTGGTATCGGAAGCGGTGCTGGCGCTTGTTCGCCGCGATGCCGAGCGGATTTTCGTTGGCAAGGAGGCAGGCCGCCACTGCGTGCCCCAGCAGGCGATCAACCAACTGTTGCTGGAGCAAGCTCGCCTCGGCAAGCAGGTGGTGCGGCTCAAGGGGGGCGATCCCTTTATCTTTGGCCGGGGCGGCGAAGAGCTGGAAACTTTGGCCGAGGCAGGCATCCCCTTCTCGGTGGTACCGGGCATCACGGCGGCCTCGGGCTGCGCCGCCTACAGCGGTATTCCCCTCACCCACCGCGATCACGCCCAGCGGGTGCAGTTCATTACCGGCCACGACAAGGAGGGCAATATCGCCCAGGAGTGGTCGGCACTGGCCGCCCCTCACCAGACCCTGGTGTTCTACATGGGGTTGGCCCATGCCGCCCGCATTCAGGATGAGCTGCAGACCCACGGCATGCCCGGCCACACCCCGGTGGCACTGGTGGAGCAAGGCACCCGGCTCAGCCAGCGGGTGGTGCGCGGCGAATTGCAGCAGCTGGCTGCACTGGCCCAGCGAGTCAAGAGCCCGAGCCTGATCATCATCGGCTCAGTGGTGACCCTGGCCGACAAGCTGGACTGGTATGGGGAGGCCAATACCATCATCGGGGTCTGATCCGGCAGCCGCGTCAAGGGGCGGACTGATCCCTTGGCCCTCCAGAGACAAAAAGCAGACACCGGGCAAGCGGTGTCTGCTTTTTTCATCAGCAAGATACGCGTTACACCGCGCGCCCGTTACTCCAACGTGATGGGGCCGTTATTCTGGGCATCGCTGTCGTTCCAGTCGCTCTCATTACGAACGCGCGGATCCCCCTGCAAGGTATAGAGGATGGTGCCCTGACGAAATTGCAGGGCGCCGTCGGTGCGCTTGGCTTTCACCTTGACCCCGTTGACCCACACCTGCTCCTTGCCATCGATCTGAATATTGGCCACGGTGGCACCGGTCTCGCTATTTTTGGCGGTCCACTTGCCCTGATAGGGAGAGTCCCCCTTGGCCATCGGCAGCGCAACCTCCTTGCCCGCCGACCAGGCGCTTACCGTACAGATGCCGTTGGCCCGCTTGTCATGCTTGATGGCGTAATCAACGCTGGGTTCGCTGTCGGCAGATGCAGAGGTAATGCCGATCATGATCTTGCCGCTCTGGGCGCTATAGGCGGTCGGCGCATCGGTTTTCAGGGTGGCCTTCTTGCCATTGATAAAGACACTGCCCCCTTGCGCCTTGACCTGAATATTCATCGGACAGCTGGCGGTAAAGTTGGGAACGGCCGCGGCGGCACTACCGGCATAAGCGGCGATGGCCAGGGTGATAACAGTCAACAGAGCAGATTTTTTGTGCATCTTGATACGCCTTCAAAAAATGGTGGTTCAAGCCAGATAATAGTGGTTCAAACATAGTGGCTCAAACAAAGTGGGGTTCATCCGTGAGAGGTGTCGTCCTGCTGGCACCTAATCTAGTCCAGCGGTTCAGGGTGACCCAGTTAAAAAAAATAAAACCCGCGCCATCGGGTTATGAAAAAATATAAATGCTTAAAATCATGGCGTTACCATCACTGATGGCATTTTTTCAACGCCTCGGCCGCACCTCTTTGCCCGCAGCTTGGCAGCAAAAAAGCCGATAACCCGGTTATCGGCTTTGGCCCGTACCGCTGGCGGCAGGATATCAGACCACTACGGCGGTACCGCTGATACTGACCATCAGCATGCTGCCGTTTTGCCCCACTACCTCGTAGTCGATATCGATGCCGACCACCGCAGTGGCACCGAGGGCGGCGGCGCGCTCTTTCAACTCGTCGAAGGCGATCTCGCGGGCACGGGCCAGCTCTTTTTCGTAGGCGCCGGAGCGGCCACCGATGATGTCGCGGATCCCGGCAAAGAGATCCTTGAAGATATTGGCGCCGAGAATGGCTTCGCCTACCACTATGCCGCGATATTCACGAATGGTTTTGCCTTCCAGCGTGGGGGTGGTCGAGAGGATCATCTTGAACTCCTGTGAGTAACAGAGCGTTCAGACTACCGCAACAGTTGGCAAATCCCAACCCGCCAACCAGGGCAACCGACCAACACTGGCGACCACGAGACCCTGACCATATGGCCGCTGGTCGTGGTCAAGCTCCAGCGGCTCACCATTGTCCTTATCCGATACGGTATTTCCCGACCTGAAACATTCTCAGATCAAAGCGGGCATCGATATGATGGATGCCTGTTTCAGGCAGGCGGAAAGATATTTTTTGCACCGCATCACATCAACCGTGAAGCTTCACTTAATTATCAAACATAAGATATTTAATGGTGGTCTATTTATAAGAAAATAGGCCGCTTATTTTGAGGTTTGATAATGCACAGCGATGGATAAATATCAGCCAACACTTTGCCATGACCACTGTCAGTGACCACTGTCTGTGACCACTGCGCCATGACCAGGGCACTGGCGGTGCCCAGACCACCATTTTGTGCTGCCAGCCACGATTTTAGCGGCTAACACGCCCCTCAGATAACCACCAGTTATATTCGCTATAAGGCGACAACCTACTCCGAACTGCATAGAGTAAAACGGTTGAAAGCTTATTGTGTGTAATTCCCAGATGGGATAGCCCACCGCCGTAACAATATATGCACAGTAAATTGCTATTTCGGTGTCTGCTTCGGTGTCTGCGCTGATTCGGAATAAAGGTAACAGCACATTATTTATCTGCTTTCATACAGCATTTTTGTGTACTAAATCACATCAAATTAGGAGTGGGAGCCAATAATGGCCATTCATTTAAACAAAATAGCAATGAGCCTTGCATTAATGGCCACTGCTGGTAGTGCCGCAGCAGCCGCCAAACCCAACATTCTTGCCATCATGGGTGATGACATCGGCTACTGGAACATCAGCGCCTACAACCAGGGCATGATGGGCTACCAGACCCCGAACCTGGAACGTATCGCCAATGAAGGCGCGATCTTTACCGATCACTACGGTCAGCAATCCTGTACCGCCGGTCGTGCCGCCTTTATTACCGGTGAAGAGCCTTTCCGTACCGGCCTGCTGACTATCGGCATGCCTGGCTCTACCCACGGTATTCCAGAATGGACTCCCACCATTGGTGATCTGCTCAAAGAGCAGGGTTACATGACAGGTCAGTTCGGCAAGAACCACCTGGGTGACCGTGACCAGCATCTGCCGACCAAGCACGGCTTTGACGAGTTCTTCGGTAACCTCTACCACCTGAACGCGGAAGAAGAGCCGGAAACTTACTACTACCCGAAAGATCCGGAGTTCAAGAAGAAGTTCGGCCCGCGCGGCGTAATCAAGTCTTCTGCTGACGGCAAGATTGAAGATACCGGCCCCATGACCCGCAAGCGCATGGAGCACGCTGACGAGGAGTTCCTCGAATCCTCACTGGCCTTTATGGAGAAAGCGGTCAAGGCCAAGAAGCCTTTCTTCATCTGGCACAACGCCACCCGTATGCACGTCTGGACTCGCCTGCAAGAGAAGTATCAGGGCAAATCCGGCATCAGCATCTATGCCGATGGCATGCTGGAGCACGATGACCACGTAGGTATCCTGCTCAACAAGCTGGACGAGCTGGGTGTCGCTAACAACACCATCGTTATCTACACCACCGACAACGGCGCCGAGACCGGCAGCTGGCCGGATGGCGGTACCACTCCGTTCTACGGCGAGAAGGGCACCACCTGGGAAGGCGGTACTCGCGTACCTCAGCTGGTTCGCTGGCCGGGCGTGATCAAGCCGGGCACCAAGGTCAACGCCATGATGGCGCACCAGGACTGGATGCCAACTCTGCTGGCCGCCGCCGGTGTACCGGATGTGAAAGAGAAGCTGGCCAAAGGCTACAAGGCTAACGGCAAAGAGTGGCGTGTACACCTGGACGGCTACAACTTCATGCCGTACCTGTCAGGCAAAACTGACACTGCACCCCGTAACTCCATGCTCTACTTCTCTGCCAACGGCGAGCTGAACGCCGTGCGCTGGAATGATTTCAAGCTGAACTTCGCGACCATGCAGGGCAACATCACCGATGCCACCCGCGTGATCCCGAACTGGCCGCAAATCATCAACCTGCGCGCCGACCCGTTCGAGAAAGCACCGCACGAATCAGGTCTGTACATGCGTTGGATGGCTGACAACATGTGGCTGTTCGTACCGGTACAAGGCATCCTGAAAGGGTTCTTCGATACCCTGCCAGGTTACCCGATGCAGCAGAGTTTCCAGATGAACCCAGCCAACATCAGCTCCCAGAGCCTGATGCTGCAGGGCAAGCTCGCCGAGCTGGAAGCACTGAAGCAGAAAGTCGCCACCATCAAGTAAGACGGTGACTCCAACGCCCATCACTCTCTGGTGGGCGTTTTCAATTTCCACATGGCTCGTCCCGAACCCTGTGAAAATTGAAAACCCGTTGACTCGTCTGTCAAACATCTCTCATCGCCTCGTTATCTGCACTGGAAATCCCTATGAACCCCTTGCAACAACAGATCTCTCAACTCATCGAACAGGTTGGTCAAAGCGTGGTCGGCCAGTCCCATGTGATCCGCGCCCTGGTGATTGGTCTGCTGACCAATAGTCATGTGCTCCTCGAAGGCTTGCCCGGTACCGCCAAAACCCGCTCGGTCAAGGCGCTGGCCCAGGCGCTCAATGCCAGCTTCGGCCGCATTCAGTTCACCCCCGATCTGCTCCCCTCCGATGTGACCGGCACCGAGATGTATCAGGAGCATGAGGGTGCCCACCAGCTGCGCTTCCAGCCCGGCCCCATCTTTAACAGCATTGTACTGGCCGATGAAGTGAACCGCGCCCCGGCCAAGGTGCAGGCGGCCCTGCTGGAAGCCATGGCCGAAGGCACGGTCACCGTGGGTGACAAGAGCCATCGTCTGCCCGAGCTCTTTATGGTGTTGGCCACCCAGAACCCCGTCGAGCAGGAGGGCACCTACCCGCTGCCGGAAGCCCAGATGGACCGTTTTGCCCTCAAGGTCTCGGTCGCCTACCCCGACGACGAGGCAGAGCTGGCCATTATTCGGCTGGTGCGAGCCGAAGAGCGCGGCAACCGCCAGCAAGGCGACCATTTCGCCCCCCTCTCCCCCGAGCTGATTTTGCAGGCCAGAGCAGAGCTCTCGGCCATGACGGTATCGCCGCTGGTAGAGCACTACATCATCGGGTTGGTGATGGCAACTCGCCATCCCGACCGTTACCCGGGCACAGGGTTGCCCCAATGGATTGCGGTCGGTGCCAGCCCCCGCGCCTCTATTTCTCTCGACAAATGCGCCCGCGCCTACGCCTGGCTGCAGGGCCGCAACCATGTGCTGCCGGATGATGTGCGGGCCATGGTGCCCAGCGTGCTGGGTCACCGTTTTACCCTCAGTTACGACGCACTGGCAGACGGGGTGGATCACCAGCAGGTGGTGATGGCGCTGCTCGATCACGTTGTCATCGGGTAAGCCATCCTATGGATCACCGTACCTTGCCCCATGGCGCAACGCCCCCCCAGCCAGATCCACGGATCCACTGTGACTACTTGCGACTGGTCCGGCTGCAGAGTCTGGTCGGGCAGTTTTCCCTGCTGCCACGACTGAACAGCGGCAGCGTGCTGTGCGGTCGCCATCAATCCCGTTTTCGTGGCCGTGGTCTCAATTTCGAGGAGCTGCGTCACTACCAGCAAGGGGACGATATTCGCACCCTGGACTGGAAGGTGACCCTGCGCACCGGCCGACCCCATGTTCGTAGCTACAGCGAAGAGAAGGATCGCCATGTGATCCTCTGCGTGGATCAGCGCAGCAGCATGTTCTTCTCCTCGGTCGAGGTGATGAAGTCAGTGGTGGCCGCTGAAGTGGCGGCCCTGCTCGGCTGGCAGGTGCTTAAAGAGAGCGATCGGGTCGGGCTTGCCATCATGCGCAGTGACGGCGTGGAGTGGATGCGTGGACAGCGCTCTCGCGGCCACTGGCTGGCACGCTTGCGCCAGCTCTGTGCCGCCAACCATGCCCTCTCGGTCAGCAGCCACGACCACGAGGCGACGGGACTGGCGCCGCTGCTGGCCATGCTGGGCCGCCTCAAGCTCAAAAATGCCACCTTGATCTTTTTGAGCGACTGGGCGGGCGTCACCGACGCCGATCTGACCCGCCTCGGCTATTTGCAGCAGCATAACGACGTGCTGGCCCTGCACATCGCCGATCCCCTCGAATCAACCCTGTCTGGCACCGCCTCTGACGCCAGCTGGGTGGTCGGCAATGGTCAATACCAGCTCAATATCGCCCCTCATCAACTGCCCCTGCTGGATCAGGGTCTGGCTTGCCAGCAGCAGCTGAAAAAAGATCAGTTGGTGCGGCTGATGGCCATCAAAGGATTGCCCCTGATCACCCTCGACACCAGTGGCCACCACCTCGCCCATCTCACCACCGCATTGGGAGGAAATCACCGATGATCCACAAGTTGCCCGGCACCTATATGCTGCGTGAACTGCAGGATGTGACTGTCCTGCCAGCCATCAGTTGGCAACCACAAACCGCTGGCTGGGTACTGCTGGCCATGATCCTCGGGTCACTGGCGTTGCTCTGGATCTATCACAGGGTGCAACTGTGGTGGCAACAGCGCTACCGCCGTGAGGCGCTGGCCGCCCTGCGCACCCTCAACTGGTCCAATACCGGCACCAGCCTGACGCTGTTTCACATCATCAAAGAGGTGTTGACCCATCTCTCACCCGGCTACGCCAAGCTGTTCGGCACTCCCCTGCTGCAGACCCTCGACAGCTCCATGCCTGATCGCCAAACCCGCTTCGCCACCGAACTGGGTGAGCGCTGGCTGGTGTCGCTGGTGTGTGATCAGGTGGTGCTGAGTGTCAGCGATCAGCTCTGTCTGGTCTCCCTGTGCAGCGACTGGCTGCAACATCATCAAACGCCATGCCCCAGCGCTGCGCTGACGGTGGAGGCTCGTCATGCTTGATGCTGGTCTCGAGTTTGCCCATCCCCACTGCTTCTGGCTGCTGCCCCTGCCCTTGCTGGTTTTTCGCCTCATTCCGGCCTATCGCACCCGGCAAAGTGCCATCAAGGTGCCCTTCTTCGATCTGCTGGTCTCCCTGCTGGACGAACCGCCGCAAGAGGGGGCAACCCAGCTCACCGCCAGCTGGTGGCAACGGATCGCGCTGCTGCTGGTCTGGCTGATGGCGGTAGTGGCGCTGGCCAAACCGACCATCTATGGACCGCCCCAGGTACGGGAGCGGTTCGGGCGGGATGTGATGATAGTGCTGGATCTCTCCGGCTCCATGGCCGAAACCGACTTCTCACCGGATCCCGGCAAGCCCATCAATCGGCTGGAAGCGGCCAAAGGGGTACTGACCCAATTTGCCGCCAAGCGCCAAGGGGATCGGCTGGGGCTCATTCTGTTTGGTGATGCCGCCTTTATTCAGGCGCCGTTTACTGCCGATCTCGACACCTGGCAGACCCTGCTGCAAGAGACCGATGTGGCCATGGCGGGCCAGAGCACCCATCTGGGGGATGCCATCGGGCTGGCTATCAAGGTGTTCAACCAAAGTGATCGCAATGAGCCAAATGCCCAGATGGCTGGCAAACGGGAGAAGGTCGCCATCATTCTCACCGATGGCAACGACACCGGCAGTTTCGTCAGCCCCCGCGATGCGGCCCGGGTGGCTGCGGTCAACGGGGTGCGGCTGCACACCATCGCCATGGGAGATCCGGCGACAGTTGGCGAACAGGCGCTCGATCTCGATACCCTGCAGCAACTGGCAACCCTGACCGGCGGCCAGCTGTTTCAAGCCCTCGACCAGACCGCGCTGGCGCAGGCCTATCAGGTGATCGATACCCTGGAACCGCAACGTTACGAGAGCACCCATTTTCAGACCCGCGAAAGCCTGCACCACTACCTGATTGCCGCCAGCGTCGGCCTCTATCTCGGTCTCTTTTCCCTGTTGACCCTCAGGCGCTACCGCCTGCGCCCTGCTCGCCAAGGAGACACCCATGATTGATACCCTGTTCTGGCAACAGCTCTGGTTAAATGCCCACTTTCTGCGCCCCTGGTGGCTGCTTGCCTTTATCCCCCTTGCCGCCATCATCCTGCTGCGCTGGCGCATGGACGACGCGAAAAACTGGCAACAGCGACTGCCATCTCATCTGCGCAAGGCATTGACCCTGGGGGAAGAGGGCTGGAAAAAGAACCTGCCCCTCAAGGCGCTGGCACTGATCATGGGGCTTGCCATCCTGATCTGCGCCGGCCCGACCTGGAGCCGTGAGCCCTCCCCCTTTGGTGAAGATCAGGGCGCACTGCTGATCCTGCTCGATAACAGTGATTCCATGCTGGAAGAGGATATCGCCCCCAACCGGCTGACCCGTGCCAAACAGAAGATCGGTGATCTGCTGGCCACCCGCAGTGGCGGACGCACCAGTCTGGTGGTGTTTGCCGGCTCGGCCCATACCGCCATGCCGCTGACCCGCGACAATACGGTGTTCACCCCGTTTCTCGCTGCCATCAGCCCCGCGATCATGCCCAAAGCGGGCAAGCACACCGAGCAGGTGATCCCGCTGCTCAGCGAACAGCTGGCCGATGAAGCTGGCAGCACCGTCTTGCTGATCAGTGACGGCATCAGCCCGTCGGCCATTGCCCCACTGGCTGACTATTTCAAGGCGCAATCCCATCAACTGCTGATCCTGGCTGCCGGCGATCCGGCCCTCAGTGGCAAACGCCCGCTGGAGCTGGCCTCATTGCGGCGACTGGCGAGCGACAGCAACGCCACCCTGCTTACCATGACGGTGGATAATGACGATGTAGAGAGCATCAACCGGGCGATTGCTCGCCACTTCTTGATCCACAGCGACTCCCTGATGCCCTGGCATGACATCGGCTACAACTTGTTGTTTCCGGTTGTGGCCCTGTTGCTGCTGTGGTTTCGCAAAGGGTGGCTGGTGCAGTGGGGTCTGGTGGCGGCAGTCAGCTTTTCCTTGCTGCAAGCGGCACCGGCGCACGCAACCACCTTTTCACTGGCCTCCGCAGAGCCCACAGAGCCTGCGACCAATCACTGGGTAGAGGAGCTGAAACAGCAGTGGCTCGATCTCTGGCTCACCCCGGATCAGCAAGGGCAGTGGTACTTCCAGCGCGGTGACTATCTCGAAGCGGCCAAACGCTATGAAGATCCCCTCTACAAGGGGGTGGCCTACTACTATGGCGCCGAATTTGCGCTGGCCCAGTCGGCCTTTTTACAAGCCGATACCGAACAGGCGTTGCTCTATGCGGGCAATGCCCTTGCCAGACAACGGGAGTATCTGGCCGCCCGCCGGCTGTTCCAGCAACTGGCTGACGAAGCCAATGACCCCACGGTGCGTCAATCAGCCGCCCACAACTATCAGGTGATGAGGGGGATCGTCGATGAGATCAACCGCGCCAGCCAGAGCCAGACCGGTACACCCGACGGGCCTGACCACTCCCGTGAGTTGCCCGAAAATGAACCACGCACCGCCGAAGGGGCAGAGGAGAAAGTCGCCGCCGCCCTGATGGAGCGTGAAACCCTGACCGCGGACCAGATCCTGGCCAATCCTGCCCAGGCCGAAAAATGGCTGCGCCGGGTCGAATCCGACCCTGCTGATTTTCTGCAAGCCAAATTCCGCCTGCAGTTACACACGCGGCAGACTCAGGCGCTATCACGCCCTCATCCCGCAGCCACCACCGAGGAGCCTGCCCATGTGCAACAGGCGCAATAACATTTGCCGCTGGCTGCTCGCCACGACCACAGTGCTGAGCACCCTGCTGCTGGCCCCGGTTACCCTGGGGGCAGAGGCGCAACCTGCGACCCAGATCACCCTGAAAAGCTGGCTGAAAGATCAGCCAGCGGAACATGGCCCTTATGCGGTCAACCAGCAGATCACCCTCTATCTGGAACTGGCCACCAACCGCTGGTTTACCGCCGGTACCCGCATCAGTCAGTTCGAACTGCCTGGGGTGATGGTCAAGCAACGCAGTGAGATGGCCACCAACTTCACCCAGCGTCAGGACGGGGATACCTGGTCGCACCAGCGCTGGGAGTTGAGCCTCTATCCCCAGCAATCTGGCCAGTTCGAGATCCCCGCCATTGCGGTACGCGCTACGGTGGCCCGTCCTGAAGGGGGCTCCCGGCAGATCACCCTCACCACCCGGCCCCAGCGTTTTGCTGCCGCCCTGCCCGACCCCGCCCTGACGGTCGGGGGGCGCTGGTTGAGCGCCAGCAACCTCACCCTGAACCAGACATGGCGCAGCTCCGGCGACAACAGGGCCGAGGATGACAATGGTAGCGACATGGGCGAGCTGCGGGTGGGGGATGCCATCACTCGCACCGTCACCGCCAGCGGGCAAGATACCCTCTCGGTACTGATCCCGGCGCTGATCCCGGCGCTCGAGGGCACTGATCAGTTGCAGCCCTATCCGGCGCAGCCTCGCCTTAGCGATACCCAGGAGCGGGGGGAGTACCTCTCGACACGGGAAGATCAGACCACTTACATAGTGCAGCAAGGGGGGGAGTTGACCCTGCCCCCACTGGAGCTGAGCTGGTGGAACAGCCAGCTCGGCCAACTGGAAACCCTGACCCTCCCGGGGCAAACCTTGCGGGTGCACCACACCCCGGCCTCCTGGCTGGCGGCCTATTGGCCCTGGCTGGTCGGGGTGGCAAGCGGCTTGGCGTTGCTGGCACTGACACGCGTGGCCATCGCCCGCTACTACCGTCACCACCCTCGCCCGCTCAGCTGGCAATACGGCACCGCCATCTGGCGCCAACAGTGGGGCACTGTGCGGGTGTTGGCCTATCGCTATCTGCGGGCCCGACGCGGGTCGCTGGAGCTGGCCAGTGTCAGCAGTGATCCGGCGTGGCAGCAGCAACAGGCGGCCTTTCAGCAAGCAGATGGCGACCGCCCGCAAGCGTTCAAGATGGGATGGGCACTGGTGAAGCGGCTGTCATTGCCGACCGGTGATGGGGTGGCCCGGCTGTGTCGCACTGTTGGCTGGCGACCCGCCTTGCCGGGGCTGGCAACCAGGGTGGACAAGTCGGCAACTTCCGGCCTCCCAGCCAGCGACAAAGAGAGATAAGCCACCACCCGGCCCCTGGATGGTTGTACCCGCAGACGCACTTCATTACACTGCCGAGACTGGACACCGGCCTGCTGCCGCGCCAATGCACTGGCGCGGCAGCATCTCTTTCCCTTGCTACCAAGCAATCATGGCGGCCGCGTGATCTACTTCACGAACATGTAACGAGGCCCCCTTTGCTTGACATCAGAAGTACCGAGCTGAATCTCATCCCGATCTTTGTCGCCATCTATGAAGAGCGCAGCCTCTCCCGGGCGGCAACACGCATGGAGATCAGCCAACCTGCCGTTAGCAAAGCCCTCAAGCGACTGCGGGAGATCTACGATGATCCCCTGTTTCACCGCAAGGTGGCGGGGATGGAGCCCACCTCGTTTGCCATCGACATCTACCCGGCGATGGCCGCTGCCCTGAAGAATTTCAGCTCGACCCTGTCAACCTCGCGCACCTTTAATCCAAAGAGCTCTCAACGGGTCTTCTCCATCGCCTGCATCACCCTGGTCAGTGCCAACCTGATCCCGGCCTTGCTCTGCAAGATCAAAGCGCAGGCACCGGGTATTGCGCTGGAAGTGCACCCGCTGTTTACCGAAGACATGGAAAGCGACCTGCGCATGCAGCGTTATGATCTCATCATCGACATGACGCCAAGCGGGCGCAGCATGCTCAAGAGTGAGGTGCTCTATGCCGAGCAAGTCAAGGTGGTATGTGCCAGCGGGCATCCGCGACTGGGCACGACCCTGGCTGTAGAGGAGTATTTTTCCGAGGAGCATGTGGCGCTGGCCCAGTGGCAGGTCAGAGGTAGCATGATGACCGCCGAACACCTGCCACAGATGGCCAATCGCAATATCGTGGTGCGGGTACCTACCGCCATGGAGATGCTGCCAATCATCGCGCGCAGCGAGATCATCGGGGTATTGCCCCACTCCACCATAGATACCTTTAGCAATATGTATGATGTGCGAACGCTACCCTTCCCCTTTGCGGAGTCAGTGTTCAGCCTCTCGGCCATCTGGCACCCGAGCAGAAGTGCCGAAGCGGGGCACCGCTGGTTACGCCAGCAGCTGTTTGAGGTGATCAACGAGCTGGGGCTGATCACCTCCCAAGTGGCGCAATGACCCCGCCCTAGCGGGCATCACGCACCAGGCGCAATCCCATATCAGCCATCATCACCGACTGGCTGGCAAAATCACGCCGGTAGTTTTCCGACAGCTCCGCCTCGTAGGAGTAACTGCCGCCCCGCACTGACTTGTGGGCCAAGTGGATCTTGCTCTGCTGGGCATTGTTCGGGTTATCTTGCGGGCTGTGACGGTAGAAAGTCTCTTCATAGGCATCAGAGACAAACTCCCCCACATTGCCGGTCATGTCATAGAGCCCCAGTTCATTGGGCTTTTTCTGCCCCACCGGATAGGCACGATTCTTGGCGTTGTCGCTGTACCAGGCAACCTCGTCAATATTATTGGACCCGCTATAGCGATAGCCCTGGCTGAGTTTGCCCCCCTTGGCGGCATACTCCCACTCCGCTTCGGTCGGCAGCCGGTAGTGGCCACCGGTCAGCTCGTTGAGCTTTGCCACAAACAGGTTGGCCTGCTGCCAGCTCAAGTTGTTTACCGGCACACTGGGTGCCTGGAAATAGCTGAACGAGGGCCCCATTACGGCTTCGAACAACGCCTGGGTCATCTCGAACTTCGCCATGTAAAAACTGTTGAGCGATACCGTATGAACCGGCCCCTCGCTCGGTTTGGCAGCGGGTTCCTCTGAGCCCATCTCGAAGCGCCCCCCCTCCACCAGCACCATGTCCGCTTCAATTTTTTGTTGCAACGGATGGACAGGTTTATTAGCCCGGGTTACCCAGAAAGTGCAGCCTGCCACCAGCACTGTGGTGGCCAGCAGCGGGAGTGCGAATTTGAATGCGCGATTTTTCATCATCTGACCTGTGCAGTAAAAAGGAGTGCCGCCGTTATTGGCCAGCAGAAACAGGGGAAGCGCCAACCTTGCTCACCCGCTTGCCATTGAGCTCCGCCAGCACCTCGGGGGGGGCTATCTTGCCAAGCTCAGTCATACAAGCGTCGCTTTTGGGGTGAGCGTGGCGCAGATAGATATCGCACACCGCATAGAGCTGCTCCGGCGCGCCGGAAATTCGATAGGCCAGCTCGAACGAACCAATGGCTTTATCGAGATCCAGCGGCTCTTGCAGCACCCCGTTGAGATACCAGAAGTAACTGTTGTTGCTAGCCAGCTCTGCCGCCTGCTCCATGGTCGCCGCAGCCGCTGTTTTATCGCCAAGCCGTACTTGGGTCAGCGCTTTGGCGTAATACAGGCTGGCATTTTCCGGCACCGCTTTAATCCCTTTATCGAGCAGGGCCAGCGCGTTCGCATCCTGCTGCTGGGCACGCAGGTTGTCGGCAAGGCCGAGCCAGAGCTGGGGATTATTCGGCTGGGTGGCAAGCAGCTGCTCGTAGCCTGCTTGTGCCTTGGCCCACTGCCGGGTCCAGCGCAGCAGGTCAGCGTGCAACTGCTGCAATGCCGGATCTTGCTGCTGGGCCAGATAACCGCTCACTTCCGCCAGCGGCTGGCGAATGGCGCTCAGCTGCCCCTCATCCATGGCGCCATAATCGCGCGCCAGATTGAGGGTGGCCGCGCGGCGCACCTCGGCACTGCTGTCTGCCAGCAACGGCGAGAGCAGCCGCCAGCGGTGGGTAAACTGATAGGGATCTGCCGCAATCACCGCCGCCTCGCGCACCAGCGCACTCTCGTCACGCAGGCTTCTGGCCACCGCCACCAGACTGTTCTGGTTCGGATAAGCCGCCAGCTGGCGCAGGGCATCGGCCCGCACTGTCTCGGGCTGGGACAGATCCTGGGCGCTGTACGCCCACTGCTGGATCTGGGCCGCTGACGGCGCACTGGCGGCAACCGGCGCGGTGACCGCAGCACTCTGCGGCTCCGGGGTTGCCGGTCCGCTCGCCGATACCGCCAGTGCGGCGCAGGAAGAGACCAAGCCCAGGGTCAGCCACAAGGTGCGAACACCGCCAACAAGTCGCTGCCGACCAGATATGTTGCTCAACATGCTCATTGCTCTATTTCCCCTGCCCACTGTTCATCACCGCATCACGGAATTTACCGTGCGCCACCGGATAACCGGCCCGGCGCAGGATGAAGGCCATCGACTGATCGATGTGGCTGAAGAACTTGTGCCAGCCAGCACAGAGGTAGTTCAAACCGGTTTCGCCCTCGTGGGTGCGAATAAAGCGATTCTTCGGGCACTCGCCATAGCAGGCAAACTGGTAGTCACACTGCTGACACTGACGGGTCAAGGTACGTGACTTGGCAAAACCGAATGCTTGCTGAGCCGGCGAATAGGCCAGTTCGTTCAGCGGCTGATGGTGGATATTGCCAATCTTGTACTTGGGATAGACATAGTGGTCACAGGCAAACACATCGCCGTTAGGCTCCATCGCCAGCCCCTTGCCGCAGATCTCGCCCAGAGTGCAGAGGGGGTTCTTGCGCCCCATCCAGGCCTCGACACTGGCTTCGAAATACTGCACAAACACCCGACCCAGATCCCGCTCTGCCCACTCATTGAAAATGGTGATCAGAAAATCCCCCCACCCTTCGGCAGAGACACACCAGGGTTCGACCACCGAGTTTTTGTGCCAGGGGTTGAGGCGCTTGTCCCCCTGCTTGAGTTGCTCCTGCGGCTGCCAGGTCTGGGGCGCCGTGGTGCGAAAACTCTTCTGTTCGACTATGGGGATGAACTGCATCTGGGGCGACTTCACCTCGTCACGCAGGAAGCGATAGACCTCCAGCGCATTCTTGCTGGTGAGGTTGTTGACGCAGGTCAGGGTGGCAAACTTCACCTTGTATTTGTGCAGCAGCGCCACCGCCGCCATCACCTGGCGGAAGGTACCACGCCCGGCACGGTTGACCCGGTAAGTGTTGTGCAGCAGCTCGGGCCCATCGATGCTGAGGCCGATCAGGAAATTGTTGGCCGCCAGAAATTCACACCACTCGTCATTGAGCAAGATGCCATTGGTCTGCAGATCGTTGGCAATCACCACCCCTTGCGGCTGATATTTGCGCTGCAGTTCGACCACCTTGCGAAAATAGTCGAGCCCGAGCAGGGTCGGCTCGCCACCCTGCCAGGAGAAGATGATCTCGGGGGTATTCTGCCCCTCGATATATTGGCGGATATAGGTTTCAAGGGTCTGCTCATCCATCTCGGGGGAGCAGCCCTTTTTGTACTCCAGCAGATCTTGCTTGCTGAGGTAGTAGCAGTAGGTGCAATCGATGTTACACACGGCCCCGATCGGTTTGGCCATCACATGCATCCGCTTGGATGCCTTGCCGTTGAACTGTGGACCCGGAGTAATCACCATAAACGCACCACCTGAAAAATTGCTGTTTTGAGGGGTGCAGTATAAAGAGTCATGCTGTCACGCGCTGGTTATACCCCTTATAACCAGCAGATATGCATCCGCTGGTTGCGCCGGTATTACTGCCCTCCTCCCGACTAATGCGGGCCAGAGCGGAGCACCGCAAAACAGGCCCCAGCGTTTAAACATTCAACCTGCTCGTAGCACTGCCACTGGCCAAAGCGGCTTGGGCTCCGGCGAGGTCAGCAAGGCACGATGACGCTTTAAACCGGTTATCGACGGCCATTCTGTGCAGGGGGGATGGTAATCACGTAGAATGCCCGCGATTTGTGTGACGCGAGCCGAGGAAAACGTGAGTCAAACAACCTTACAGCATGCCCGATTGGACTGGAGCGACACAGGTACACCTATCTCCAGCGAGTTTGGGGATGTCTACTTTGCTGATAACCACGGTCTCAGTGAGACCCGTTACGTTTTTTTATTGCAAAACCGGCTACCAGAGCGCTTTTCACAGCACGATCGCGACTGTTTCGTCATCGGCGAAACCGGCTTTGGCACCGGTCTCAATTTTCTGGCGACCATGGAAGCCTTTCTGGCCCAAGCCCCCGATACGGGCCACGGCGCTCGCCTGCACTTCATCAGTTTTGAAAAATACCCTCTTGCTACCGAGGATCTGCGCAAGGCTCATGGTGCCTGGCCAGAACTCGCCGCCTTGAGTCAACAGCTGATTGCCCAGTGGCCGATCGCTACCTCTGGCTGCCATCGTCTGCACTTTGCCCATGGCAGGGTGCGGCTCGATCTGTGGCTGGGGGATATCGCAGAGATGCTGCCGCGCGTGCCTCATGGGCCGCAAGGGCTGGTCGATGCCTGGTATCTGGATGGCTTTACCCCAACCAGAAATCCCGAGATGTGGACCCAGACACTCTTTCAAGGCCTGGCACGCCTTGCTCGCCCCCACGCCACGCTAACCACATTTACCTGCGCCGGCTTTGTGCGCCGTGGCCTGATTGAGGCAGGTTTTGCCACGAAAAAAATCAAGGGGTTCGGCAGCAAGTGGTCCATGCTGGCAGGCCAGCGCGCAGACAAGCTCCCGCAGCAGAGCATTGCCCCCTGCTATGACCGTCCTGCCGGGCGGGAGGGCGAGGTAGTGATCATCGGCGGGGGGGTCGCCTCGGCCATGACTGCCCTGTCACTGGTGGAGCGGGGCCGCAAGGTGACCCTGTTGTGCGAAGATGGCGAACCGGCCACCGGCGCCTCCGGCAACCGCCAGGGCGCGCTCTATCCGCTGCTCAATGGCGAGCACGATGCGCTGTCGCGCTTCTATTCGCTGGCCTTTGGCTACGCTCGCCAACGGCTGCTGGCACTGGCCGAGCGCCATCCCATCGCCTCTGAACTGTGCGGTGTGGTGCAACTGGGCTATGACGACAAATCCCGTGCCAAGCTGACCAAGATGAGTCAGGGCCCCTTCCCCCCGGCGCTGATGCAACCCCTGACCGCCGCAGAGACCGAAACGGTCGCTGGCCTGCCCAGTGGCCATGAGGGGGTCAGCTACCCGCTGGGGGGCTGGCTCTGTCCGGCGGATCTGACCCGCGCCGCCATCAAGGAGGCGCAAGCCAGCGGCCTGCTGCAGCTTGAATACAATACCCGGGTGAGCGCCATTACCGAGCAGGCTGACGGCTGGCAGGTGGCGAGTGAGGATGGCCGCCATTGGCAGAGCCCCAATCTGGTGGTCGCCGCCGGTCATCAATTGCCCGCCCTGCTCCCCTTTGCCGAGCTGCCGCTCTATCCGGTACGGGGTCAGGTGAGCCATGTGCCGACCTCGGCCAGCTTGCGCCAACTCAAGACAGTGCTCTGCTACGATGGCTACCTGACGCCGATGCACCACGAGCAGCACTGTATCGGTGCCAGTTATGGCCGCAACCAGAGCAGCCTTGAGTTTCGCGCCGACGAACAAGCCCAGAATCAGGAGCGGTTGCAAGCCTGCCTGCCGGATCAACGCTGGCCAGCGGAGGTGGATGTCAGTGGCAACGAGGCACGGGTAGGGGTGCGTTGTGCCAGTCGGGATCACCTGCCGGTGGTGGGGCCAGTGGCCAGATTGCAAGGTCTGGCGGATCACTATGCCCAGCTGCAGCGTGATCAGCACGACGCCCAGCCGCTGCCCCTTCACCCCGGCCTCTATGTGCTGGGGGCGCTCGGCTCACGGGGTCTCTGCTCGGCGCCGCTCTGTGGCGAGCTGCTCGCCAGCGAGATCTGCGGCGATCCCCTGCCGCTGGCCGCCGATCTGCTGGAGGCCCTCCACCCGGCCCGTTACTGGGTGCGCAAACTGCTCAAGGGTAAAGCCTTGGTCTAAACCGGACTCCGCAAGCAGTAACAAGGCCGCCAGATGGCCTGATGCAAAATCAGTCAAGGCGCCATTCATCGCACCTTATGAACTGTAAAAATCCGAAACCTGTCGATGGGTTTCGGATTTTTTATCTCTATCGAACAGGCTCCCGACTTGCTTCACACCACTCATGCTGCCCGGCTTGAGTCATGCGCCGAGCTCATTATCGCCCTGCTTCACGCGAAGGGAGCGACGTGATGCCCGCAGCCCGAAGCCAGGGCCACCGCAGCGCAGTGCAAAAAACCAATAAAAAATGCCAGTCAGGCTTAACTGACTGGCATTAGCCATCATGGCTCCCGTTTTTATCCCTTATCCATCAACCGCTCAGCCCGCCCTGGCGGCGCTCATCCTGGCTTTGACCATGCCAAACACCATAGGCAACAGCGAGATAGCGATAATGCCGAAGATCAGCAGGGTAAAGTTGTGACGCACCACTGGCAAGTTACCGAAGAAGTGGCCCGCGTAGACAAACGACAATACCCACAACAGACCGCCGACCAGATTGAACGTCAGGAAGCGCTGATAGGTCATGGCCCCCATCCCCGCCACGAACGGCGCAAAGGTACGCACTATGGGCAGGAAGCGAGTGATGATGATGGTCTTGCCACCATGCTTGGCATAAAAGGCGTGGGTCTTGTCCAGATAGTCGCGGCGGAAGATCCTGGAGTCGGGATTTCGAAACAGCTGCTCACCAAAGAAGTGTCCGATGGTGTAGTTGACCACATTACCCAGCACGGCAGCCACGATCAGCACGCCTGCCAAAGTATGCACATCAAGCACACTGCCCACGGTCAGCGCTCCGGCAGCAAACAGCAGAGAATCACCGGGCAAAAATGGCGTCACCACCAGCCCGGTCTCACAGAAGATGATCAGAAACAGGATGGCGTAAACCCACACGCCATAGTTCTCGAACAGTTCTCTCAAATGCACGTCAACGTGCAGAATAAAATCGATAGCAAACAGGATTAGATCCATTTTTCCATACTCATAAAGTGAACGGCGTGGAGTCTACGCCAATGCAATCCGGGTCACAATCACCTGTTTGCGGGCTTTTTAATCAACGAGCATTCAGACTCAATAAATGCCTTGTATCACCAGGTTATTCACCCTGCTGCAACCCCTTTCTGACCTGTTCTGGCAGGCAACGCTCCCAGCCCCACAGCAACACCAGCAGCAAAGTCATGTCATCGAGCCAGCCCAGCAGAGGCACCACATCGGGGATCAGATCCACCGGACTGATGCCATAAAGCAGGATCAGGATGACCAGCCCTTTGGCCCACCAAGGGGTGGCCGGATGACGAAAGCCCCGATAGAGACGGTGCAGGCGTTGCCAGACCAGCCAGCGTTTCGCACTCATGATGCGATCAACTCGCCACGCAACCGCTGGATCTGATCCCGCAGCGCGGCGGCCTGTTCGAACTCCAGATCCCGCGCATGCTGGAACATCTGCTCCTCCATCCGCTTGATCTCTTTGGCAATCTCGCTGACCGAACGGGCATGGTACTCCCCTTGTGGTTCAGCCGCCTTGCGAGCGCCGCGACCCGCTTTGCCGGCCGTGCGGCTGCTCCCGATGTCCATCACATCCCCCACCGACTTGTTGAGCCCTTTCGGGGTGATGCCGTGCTTGAGGTTATGTTCATGCTGCACGGCGCGGCGGCGATCAGTCTCCTCGATGGCCACCCGCATCGAGTTGGTGATGGTATCGCCGTAGAGAATGACCCGGCCGTTGAGGTTACGCGCCGCCCGACCTATGGTCTGGATCAGCGAGCGGGTAGAGCGCAGGAAGCCCTCTTTATCCGCATCCAGAATCGCTACCAGCGACACCTCCGGCATGTCGAGACCTTCCCGCAGCAGGTTGATCCCCACCAGCACATCGAACTTGCCAAGGCGCAGATCGCGGATGATCTCCACCCGCTCCACCGTATCGATATCCGAGTGAAGGTAACGCACCCGGACATCATGTTCTGCCAGATATTCGGTCAGGTCCTCCGCCATCCGCTTGGTCAGGGTGGTCACCAGCACCCGCTCAGTCACGGCCACCCGCTTGCGGATCTCGGAGAGCAGATCATCCACTTGAGTGGTCACCGGACGCACCTCGATTTCGGGATCGAGCAGGCCGGTTGGGCGCACGACCTGCTGCACCAGATCGCCGCCAGATTTCTCCAGCTCATAAGGGCCCGGGGTGGCTGAGACAAACACCGTCTGCGGCATCAGCGCTTCAAACTCGTCAAACTTGAGGGGGCGGTTGTCCAGCGCCGAGGGAAGCCGGAAGCCGTACTCCACCAGGGTCTCCTTGCGGGATCTGTCCCCTTTGAACATGGCGCCGATCTGCGGCACAGTAACGTGGGATTCGTCGATGATCAGCAGGCCATCCCCCGGCAGGTAGTCAAACAGGGTGGGGGGCGGCTCCCCCGGCGCCCGGCCGGAGAGATAGCGACTGTAGTTCTCGATGCCGGAGCAGTAACCCAGCTCCTGCATCATCTCCATGTCGAACTGGGTACGCTGGCTGATCCGCTGCTCTTCTACCAGCTTGTTGAGTGAAAACAGCTGCTCACGCCGCCCGCGCAACTCCTCCTTGATATGCTCGATGGCACCGAGAATGGTTTCGCGCGGGGTCGCATAGTGGGTCTTGGGGTAGATGGTGTAACGCACCACCGTCTGCTCGATGGCACCGGTTAATGGATCAAACTGGGAGAGCCGCTCTATCTCCTCGTCAAACAGCTCCACCCGCAAGGCCAATTTGTCTGATTCGGCAGGATAGATGTCGATCACCTCCCCCCGCACCCGGAAGGTGCCGCGCTGAAAGGCCATGTCATTACGGGTGTATTGCAGCTCGGCGAGACGACGCAAGATATCCCGCTGATTGATCACATCACCGACTTTCAGATGCAACATCATGCTGAGGTAGGCCTGCGGGTCTCCCAGACCATAGATGGCCGACACCGAGGCGACGATAATCACGTCGCGCCGCTCCAGCAGCGCCTTGGTCGCCGACAACCGCATCTGTTCGATGTGATCGTTGATCGAGGCATCCTTTTCTATAAAGGTGTCGGTGGTTGGCACATAGGCTTCAGGCTGGTAGTAGTCGTAGTAAGAGACGAAATACTCTACCGCGTTGTCAGGAAAGAACTCTTTCATCTCCCCATAAAGCTGGGCTGCCAGGGTTTTGTTGGGGGCCATGATCATGGTCGGGCGATTCAGGGTGGCAATCACGTTGGCGATAGTGAACGTCTTGCCAGAGCCCGTCACCCCGAGCAGGGTCTGCTGGGCAAGGCCGGACTCGATGCCATCGAGCAGCTGGCTGATTGCCGCAGGCTGATCGCCGGCAGGTTGAAACTGGCTGACTAGTTTGAACAATTTGCTCATGAACACTCCCGACACAAAACCGCAGAAGCGCAGTGTAACCGAGGGATTGGCACCGGTACACACAGGCGCGCTGCCCGTGTGTCTCCTGCCGATAATGGCTTGACCACCTCAGACTGCTTCTGTATAGTGCTCCTCCTTGCCTGATGTTCCCCCGTAGTTCAGTCGGTAGAACGGCGGACTGTTAATCCGTATGTCACTGGTTCAAGTCCAGTCGGGGGAGCCAATTCCTCACCATCTCGGTGCAAGTTATCCACTTTAGTGCCCTCTCCTTCCGATTTTAATGCACAAGTCCTCTCTTGCTGCATGCTTCCTCTTTTGTTACCCATCCATGCGCGACAGTGTTTTCTTCCGCTGCATCTAACTATATGATTTTTATACCAACTTTTTAAATGCGGTATTTTTTGAACAGTACTTGCATCCCAGTACTGGCGCGGCTTTCCGGTCAATGCGCAAGATTCATTAACAGGGTTATCCACAGATTCTGTGGGTAACTGCAGCAATCCCTGTCAGGACGCGGGATTGCCAGCAATTGCACTCAGCCGGGGTACTTTTCACCCATCAACCTGATTTTATGCTGTTTTGCCAACACACTCATGGCCCTCCGCTGCAGGGCTCTTTTGACCCTTTACTCCGATCTCTTTTCCCCAGACCATGGGGCATCAGCGATCGGATAACAACGACACCACTTTCGTCCATCGCCAGCAGCCTGTGCCCCTGGTTGAATCTGCTGAAACAGAGCCGGGAGGTACGTTAGAGCAGCAGAATCTAAAGTGGCCCCCCTCCCCCGTGATGATCGCGGGTCATCAGCAGATTTCACTAATTGACAGGCTGACTCTCAGCAATAAACACTAACTTTCAACCATCCGCTTTACTGTCAAACTTCTTGCCGGTGAAATAGTGTCTGATAACTCCCGATTAATCGGTGGCTTGCGCTTCTTTATTGGCGATAGTTCCGGCACAATATCGACCCCACTTTTCTCTCGGTTTTCCCGGGCATGACCATAGATTTCGTGACACTGCTACATCAAAGTGACTCCCTGCTGCTGTTCGTGGTATTGGCCTTTGGCCTGCTGCTTGGCAAAGTACGGCTTGGCAACTTCCAGATTGGTAACACCATTGGCGTGCTGTTTACGGCCTTGCTGTTCGGCCAGATGGGCTTCGAGTTTACCGCCACCACCGAAAACGTCGGTTTTATGCTGTTTATCTTCTGCGTGGGGATAGAGGCTGGACCGCATTTTTTCAGTGTTTTCCTGCGCGATGGCATCCACTACATCACCCTGACCCTGGTGATCTTGCTGACCGCCCTGCTCCTGACGGTGGGGCTGGCCAAGTTCTTCAACCTGGGGCCGGGCATGGCAGCGGGGATCCTGGCGGGCTCCCTCACCTCCACCCCGGCGCTGGTGGGTGCCCAGGATGCACTGCGCAGCGGCCTGCTCAATCTGCCCCATCAGACCGATATGCAGGCAGTGCTCGATAATATGGGTATCGGCTATGCACTGACCTATCTGGTTGGACTGGTTGGCTTGATGCTGGTGGTGCGCTACCTCCCCTCACTGGCACGGCTTGATCTCAATACCGAAGCCCAGAAAATTGCCCGTGAGCGAGGGCTCTCTGATAGTGACAACCGCAAGACCTATCTGCCGATCATCCGCGCCTATCGGGTCGGTCCCGAGCTGGCCGCCTGGATCGGTGGCCGAACCTTGCGCGAGACCAGCATCTATCCGCACACCGGCTGCTATGTCGAACGGATCCGCCGCAACGGCATTCTGGCCAGCCCGGATGGCGATGCCGTCATTCAGGAAGGGGACGAGATTGCCCTGGTGGGGTATCCCGAGAGCCACGAAAAGCTGGATGTGAACTACCGCAACGGCAAGGAGGTGTTTGATCGCAACCTGCTTGACCTGCAGATCGTCACCGAAGAGATCGTGGTAAAGAACGACTCGGTGGTGGGTCGTCATCTGGTGGAACTCAACCTCACCGAGAAAGGCTGCTTCCTCAACCGGGTGGTACGCTCCCAGATCGAGATGCCGTTCGATCGCAACATCATGCTGCAAAAAGGCGACGTGTTGCAGATCAGTGGCGAGAAACAGCGGGTCAAACTGCTAGCCAACAAGATCGGCTTTATCAGCATCCACAGCCAAACCACCGATCTGGTGGCCTTTACCACCTTCTTTGTCCTGGGCCTGCTGATCGGCTCCGTCTCACTGGTGTTTGGCCAGCTTGAGTTTGGGCTGGGTAACGCCGTCGGCTTGCTGCTGGCGGGAATCCTGATGGGCTATCTGCGTGCCAACCACCCGACAGTCGGCTATGTACCGCCAGGCGCGCTGCGCTTGGCCAAGGATCTGGGTCTTGCAGTGTTTATGGTGAGTACCGGCCTCAAAGCCGGTGGCGGCATCCTGGATCACCTCAGTGAGGTGGGTATGGTGGTGCTGTTCTCTGGCATGCTGGTGACCACCTTGCCGGTACTGGTTGGCTACCTGTTTGGAGTCTGGGTATTGAAGATGAACCCGGCTCTGCTGCTCGGGGCCATCACCGGTGCCCGTACCTGTGCCCCGGCGATGGATGTGGTCAATGAGGCGGCCAACAGCTCTATTCCAGCCCTTGGCTACGCGGGCACCTATGCGGTGGCCAACGTGATGCTGACCTTGGCAGGCTCCTTTATCATCGGTTTTTGGTTCTAGCCCGCCGTCATCTGATCAGCCATATGCAAAAAGGGGAGCCAGGCTCCCCTTTTTGCTAATTCCCTAAATTGACGCTGCTTGAATGGAACCCATTAAGGCTCGGCGATCTGAACACCACCATCCCCTTCAAGTCTGCATCGGGGGCTCGTTAACCCCATCACCAGCAAGCCTCAATACCACAGCTTGCTGATTAACCGTGGCGCTCTCACTTTCTAACTACTTGTAGGCCCGCCCTTCTAGATAGTGTTTGCGGCACAGCGACACATAGCGATCGTTGCCGCCAATCTCCACCTGTTCACCATCACGCATCACCTGACCCGCTTCGCTCACCCGCGAGTTCATGTGGGCCTTGTTGCCGCACCAGCAGATGCTTTTCAACTCTTCGAACTTGTCGGCCAGACAGAGCAGATGGTAGGAACCTGGGAACAGCTCGCCGCGAAAATCGGTCTTGAGGCCATAGGCCATCACCGGAATATCCTGCTCATCGACGATGCGGGCCAGTTGATAGACCTGCTCGCGGGTCAGGAACTGGGCCTCATCGACGATAAAGACATCGATGGCTTTCTCTGCATGACGCACCTTCACCATTTCAAACAGATCGCAGCTATCGCTGAATACATCCACTTTCAGCTCAAGGCCAACCCGGGCACTGATCACCCCGACGCCGAAACGGTCATCAATGGCCGGTGTCATCGCCAGCGGGTGCATTCCTCGCTCCAGATAGTTGAAGTGCGCCTGAATAAGCTGGGTGGATTTGCCTGAATTCATGGTGGCAAATTTGTAGTGCAGTGAAGCCATGATACTGTTCCGAAACTGAATTTATGGGGCGCATGCTAACCAAAGCCCCTGACAAAACCAAGGGGCCCGTAGGCCCCTGCGCGTAAAGTGTTTTTTTATGTGCGTTATGCAGTTGCCAGGACGGCATGGGTTTTCGCTTTGCGCAGATGATAAGTGGTAAACACCACAAACCAGAGTGCGCTCACGCTAAAACCGGCCAGCACCGAGTGCATCATGCCCATGGCCAGATAACCGATGGCAGCACCAAACGCAATGGCCAGCGCATAAGGCAGCTGGGTCATCACGTGATCGATATGATGGCAACCGGCACCGGTGGCCGACAGGATACTGGTGCTGGAGATGGGCGAGCTGTGATCGCCGAACACCGAGCCCGCCAATACTGCGGCCAGCATCGGCAACATCAGGCTGATATCGCTGGCCGCAGCCATGTCACCGGCCAGCGGCAACATGATGCCAAAGGTGCCCCAGCTGGTACCGGTGGCAAACGCCATGGCACAAGAGAGGACAAAGACCACCGCTGGCAGCACTTCGACCGGCAGATTACCGTTGGCGAGCGAAGCCAGGTATTTGCCGGTCTCCACATCACGCACCACGGCACCTATGGTCCAGGCGAACAGCAAGATATTGATCGCCGGCAACATGGCCATGACACCTTGCGGCGCAGCCTTCATCCAGTTCTTGGCGCCCAGCTTGAGACGCATCGCCAACCCGATGGAGACCACCAGACTGCACAGAGCGCCATACACCAGTGAAGAGCCGACGTTGGTGTTCTCGAACGAGCCGAGCACGCTAAACGGCAGCCCCTTCTCGCTCAATACTGTCGCACCGGAGTCAATCATGAAGTAGACGGTCGCCAAGGTCAGAGTCAGGATCGGCAACACCATGTCGATCATGCCGCCATTGCTCTCTTCCGGGCTCTCCATGTCCAGACCGATGGGGCGTCCCTTGGACTCATCCCACAGCTTGCCTTCCAGTGCCCAGGCTTCGTGCTGACGCATCGGGCCGATATCAAGCTGAAACGCGATCACCACCAACACCATGATCAGGGTGAAGACGGCGTAAAGGTTCATCGGGATCATCTCGACAAACGCGGCGATGGGGCTCTGATCCGTCAGGCCGTGAGCCGCCAGGATGCCGCCAACCAGGGCGATGATATAGGCACCCCAGGAGGAGATGGGCATCAGTACACAGACAGGCGCGGCGGTCGAATCCAGCAGATAGGCCAGCTTGGCACGGGAGATCTGGAAGCGGTCAGTCACCGGACGGCAGATGGCACCCACCGACAGACTGTGGAAGAAGTCGTCGATAAAGAAGGCAAACACCATCATGCCGGTGAGCGCCTTGGCCCCCTTACGGGTCTTGGCGCGGCGCTCGGCCCACTCGGCAAAAGCACGGGTGGCACCCGACACGCTCATCAGACTGATGAGCCCGCCCAGCAGCAGCATGAACAGCAACATGTTGACGTTGTCACGATTGAGCGCACCGTCGACCCAAAAGATCTTCAGCACGGTGTTCAACATGTAATGCAGGGAGTCAAGAGGGGAAAACTGATTGAGCAGCAGGCTGCCGGTCACGATACCAACGCCAAGGGACAGCAATACACGGCGGGTAGTGATCGCCAGAGCGACAGCTAACAAAGGGGGAAGTACTGACCAACCGGAGTCGGCAAAATGACTAATGTCCATGATCTCTTTGCACCTAAAAAGACAGGTGGAGATCTACCGAGAGGATCTAAAGAAACAAAACCTATGGGGAGGTTATACTCCTCAGCCCCTTCAGGTAGCGCTCCATAGTGGATGACTATGGCAGTCCTGCATCTGTTAGGTGCAGAACCAGCAGCCCGGTATGATGGCCTGGCCACTTCGGCGCTGACTCCTTTCCTTGTGCATCCCAGGCATCACCCTCCGCACAAATACTCATAGGCAGCGCGCCTCTACTTAAAGGTATTCGCCGATCATTCTATCGACATAGCAGCTTATAGCAAGTTTTTTGATTAAATAGCCTTGATAAACAGGCCAACACTGCTAAATGGTAGTCAAATGACGCAATGCTATTGGTTTTGACACTATTTTCACCTGACATAGTTTCATTGGCATCCAGATTGTGTTCTATGGGCGTTGTTGCCCAAATCGATGCAGCTTGAATGGAACTAACTGAGGGCGCGGTGATCTGATCACCACCATCCTCTTCAAGTCTGCATCATGGGCACCTCGCTTCACCCCATCACCAACTGGCCTAAATACAACAGGTCTCTGATTAACCGTGGCTCACTCACCTTCTGGGTTGATGCCGAGGCCATGAGCAATTGGTTTCACCACGACCATCATGGGCGACGGGGACGCAGCCAGCTTTACACTGACCAGACCATCTGTACCTTCCTTATGCTCAAGGGGATTTTCAACCTCACTCTGCGGGCCACCCAAGGACTACTCGACTCCCTGTTCGAGTTGATGAACGTACCGCTTTGTGCCCCCGATTACAGCTGCGTCAGCAAGCGAGCACGCACAGTGACGGTCGCTTATCGACAGCCCCCAAAGGGACGTATTACCGACTTGGTTATCGACTCAACCGGGCTGAAGGTGTTTGGTGAAGGCGAGTGGAAGGTCAGAAAACACGGCGCCGAGAAGCGGCGAGTGTGGCGCAAGTTGCATCTGGCGGTAGACCCGGTGACTCACGATATCGTGGCGGCAGAAGTGTCGCTGGAGAATGTGCATGACGCAGAGGTGTTGCCGACCTTGCTCAATCCTCTGCGGCGCAAGCTGGGGCGTGTTTATGCGGATGGCGCCTATGACAGCAAAGCCAGCCATCGGTTGATTGCGCGTAAAGGGGCGACGGCGTGTATCCCGCCTCGCAAGAACGCAGGACTATGGAAAAAGGGCCATCCGAGAAATGAGGCGGTGCTGGTGATGCGCAAGGAGGGGCTAGCGCACTGGAAGAAGATGTCGGGATATCACCGTCGCTCGCTGGCAGAGACGGCGATGTATCGGTTCAAACAGTTGCTGACGGGGAAAATCAGTCTGCGAACATACAACGGTCAGGTAGGGGAAGTGATGGCGTATGTTGGTGCAATCAACAAACTGAACACCCTTGGTCTGCCTGTCAGAAAGCCCCGAGTGTAGCGGTCACCTGGGGCTGGGGACGTTGTGACCTGATAGCTGATTTGGGCAACAACGCCTGTTCTATGTCATCACACATATGAATCATCTGTTAATGATTTACCTTCGATATAATATTTCATCTGGCTTGACTTATTTAAAGTGCCACGTAAGAATCAGCTTGAACATTATATTCCCCTCTGACTCGGCGTGGTAAATTGTATGAATGAATTTTTAAAGGTACTGCTTAATATCCGCAGTCTGCGTGCAACCTGCCGCGAACTTTCTCTGGAGCAACTGGAAGAAGGACTGGAAAAACTTTCAGCTATCGTCGCAGAACGCCAGCAAGATGAATCCGCTGGGCGTCAGGCGCGCGAAGAGCATCAGCGTAAGATTAACGAATACAGCGAAATGCTGAAAGCGGCTGGTATTGATCCGGCAGAATTGGTTAACGTCGTCGCTACCGCTCCCGGCAAATCAGAGAAAGCCAAGCGCGCGCCACGTCCAGCCAAATATCGCTATCAGGATAATGGCGTAGAGAAGACCTGGACCGGCCAGGGGCGTATGCCTTCGGCAATTGCCAGCGCCGTGGCCGCAGGCAAATCACTGGAAGATTTTGCTATCTGACCCCACTTGCTTTGCTAATAAAAAACCTCGCCTTGGCGAGGTTTTTTATTGCCGGTTAAACGTGAAATATCAGACAGCCGATTGCGGGCGATCTGCGGCCTTGACCCACAGCACTTCACGCTCCCCTGCCACGCAGATAAGATAGCGGGCAACGGTAAAGAACCAGTCACTCATCCGGTTCAGATAGGGCAGAACCTCGGGATTGACGCACTCTTCATGACTCAATGTCAGCAGCAATCGCTCGCAATGCCGCACCAGGGTGCGTACCACATGTGCCTGCGCCGCCGCGCGGGAACCGCCGGGCAATATAAATTGACGCAGTGGTGGCAATGGCTCGCTATAACGATCGATCTGCTGTTCAAGGCGAGTGGTCCAGGCGGCATTGACTTGCCAGATTGATACATTCTGGGCAGCACTGGAGAACGCCAGCTCACCCCCCAGATCAAACAACTCCTGTTGCAGCAACTGCAAGTCAGCCAATAAAGCGGCCTCTTGCTGTGGCACTTCACAAATCAGCAGGCCGATATGGGAGTTGAGTTCATCGATATAACCGTAGGTTTCGACCCGCAAATGGTCCTTGGCCAGCTGGATGCCATCTGCCAACCGGGTCATGCCCTTGTCACCCTGCCTCGTATATATTCTCATACCGACATCCTGTTAATAATGGGAATAATCATGGACTCGAGTCCATTGAGTTTGATCTCGTAAGCCAGCGCCAGGGTCTGACCCAATTTACCCGCCGGAAAACCGCTGCGCGCCATCCACACCAGATAGGGTTCAGGAATATCGATGATACGCCGCCCCTGATATTTTCCGTAAGGCATCTTGTTGGTCAGGGTCAGTAGCACCTGTTCGTCGGATAGCCACTCCATATTAATCGATATCCAGATATTTATGAGTCTGGATTGAGAGTCGCCAATTACGGGCGATACAGGTATCCATCGCCAATTGGGTGGCCCGTGGTTTCTGGCTAATCGGCTGCAAGGCAATCACCACATCCGGACGCAGGGTCGCGGTGGCCAGCAGCGCATCCAGCTCTTCAATATGGTGCTCGGTCGCCACCGGATGCTTGATCTCGTTGGCCCGCTCGAGCGCCGACACCAGCACAGGCAGCCCCCCTTTCATGCCAATCTTGGGGGAGACAGTGACCCAGGTCTGCTCATGGGTCTTGATCTCGCTGGTGCCACTGGTTTCAATCTGCACCTGATAACCCGCCGCCAGCAGCGCTGACGAGAGTTCGTGCAGATCGTAGAGGCAGGGCTCGCCACCGGTGATCACCACATGGCGCGCCTGATAACCCAGATCGCTAAAGCTGGCTATGATCTGCGCGGTGCTGAGTTGGCTCCAGCAATCGGATTCATTGGAGCGATCCAGCACCGCCTCTTGACCCACTTCACGAGCCGGATCAACAACCCAGGTATGACGGGTATCGCACCAGGGGCAGCCCACCGGGCAACCCTGCAGGCGAACAAAGATGGCGGGCAGGCCGGTAAAGATGCCCTCCCCCTGGATGGTCTGGAAAATCTCGTTGATTGGGTAGTGCATCTCGATCACGGCTTGTTGCAAAAGTCGCGGATTATACCCCAAGCCACGGCAAGACGCAGGCTCACTCTGCGCTTTTCTCGCCCAGCCCGGTTTTCTCAAACAGCTTGGCCATGATGCCCGCCTTGTCGGCCAGATAGTTGTTCAGGCCACGACTGCGCAGTTCACACGCCGGACACGTGCCGCAACCATCACCGGCAATGCCGTTGTAACAGGTCAAGGTCTGCTGGCGCACCGTGTCGAGGTGGCCATAGTGATCCGCCAGTGCCCAGGTTTCCGCCTTGTCGAGCCACATCAAGGGAGTTTCAAAACGGATGCCGCGATCCAGCCCCAGCGAGACCGCCTGATTGAGGGCCTTGACGAACTCGTCACGGCAATCGGGATAGCCGGAGAAATCGGTCTCGCACACACCGGTGATCACCGCTTCGGCGCCAACCTGATAGGCATAGATGGAAGCCAGGGTCAGGAACAGAATATTGCGGCCCGGCACGAAGGTGTTGGGCAGCCCGTTATCCTGCAGCTCGCAGCTGACCGGAATGTCGTCGCGGGTCAGGGCAGAAACCGCCAGCTCATTGAGCAGCGTCACATCCATCACCTTGTGGGCGGCGATCCCCAGCGCACTGCCCAGATGGCGCGCGGTGTCAATCTCTTGCCGATGGCGCTGGCCATAGTCAAAGGTGATGGCGTGCACTTCATCATATTGAGCCAATGCCTGCACCAGACAGGTGGTGCTGTCCTGACCGCCACTGAAAACCACGACTGCTTTTTTCATCTTGATAACTCCTTGAATTGTCACACACGGCGGCCTTCGGCAAAGTCCTGCCACTGGGTATTCAACCGGTTGAACAGGGTCAGCAAGGGCGCATAGCGCGCCGGCCTCCCCTCCCACCGGGACAAGAGGTGATAACCCGCCTCTATGGTAGAGAGGGCATCGGGAAAGGGTTTCTTGCGAATGGCATATTGACCGGCAATGGCGCCAATGCCGATACGGGGCAAGCGGGCCAGTGCCGGGTTGCTCTGCAACATGCGATAGGCTTTGCGCCAGGTGCCGTCGAGCAAAATAAAGGCGACGGACGCCGTATCAGAGGGTTCACTCTCCAGCTCTTGGCGAAGATCGGTCAGCGAAATGGCATCCTCATCCGGCCAGAGTAGATAGCAGCGACGGGAAGGATCTGTGAGCAGTGCATTGAGCCACTCATCGCGGGAAAAGTCCTCCCCCACATGGATCTCGCACTGCAGCAAAGAGGCCGCCAGCAGCGCCGCGGTGCCCTTGGGGTGCGCTACCTCGTTGGGGTGCTGCAAAATGTAGAGGGGAGTTGGGTTATCAACCGCCACAATATAATCGCACAGGCAGGCTTTGAGGGCTCGGGTGCAACGTGTACAGTATCGACTGTTCTTGTCGTTGGACTGTTTCATGTTGTCAGACAAATCTGGATTGCTCTGGGTTATCACGCTCTCTCTCACCAGCTTGCTACTCTTCTTTACCGTTCCCAATCTTCAGCTCTCCTTCGATCGGCCCTTGATCGCCGAGGGCGAAGGGTGGCGGATCATAACAGGCAATCTGGCCCATACCAATCTGTGGCACCTGCTGCTCAATCTGGGTGGCCTCACTATCCTCTATAACCTGTTTCGCGACTACCTGGGGCAGGCTCATCTGCCACTGCTGATGCTGCTGCTCTGGCTGGCGGTGGGCTTGGGGATCTGGTGGTGGTGCCCACAGACCCAGTGGTACATGGGGCTATCCGGCTCGCTGCATGGCCTGTTTGTCTGGGGGGCGATGCAGGATATCCACCACGGACGCCGCACATCGGGCTGGCTGCTACTAGCGGGGATGGGGCTCAAGCTGGTGATGGACTTCTACAACGCAGGAGATAGCCCGATCGCCACCCTGATCAATGCCAGGGTACACATCGGCTCTCATCTTATCGGGGCAGGTGCAGGCCTGTTGCTTGGCCTGCACCGTGTTTCACTGAATGAGCCTGTTACGCACCAGCCAGCTCGGCATTGATGCTGGCCAGCATGGCGGCCGGATCGGTAGCCTGGGTAATGGGACGACCGATAACCAGATAATCGGAGCCCGCCTCGACCGCAGCTCTCGGTGTCATCACCCGGCGCTGATCGCCCGCTGCTGAACCGGTCGGGCGAATGCCCGGGGTCACCAGCTTGAAATCGGCGCCCAGCAAGGCTTTCAGCTCATGAGCCTCGTTGGCAGAGCAGACCACCCCATCCAGACCGGATGTCTTGGTCAAGGTAGCCAGCCGGATCACCTGCTCGGCCGGGCTAACATCCAACCCAAGGGGAGTCATGTCGGACTGCTCCATGCTGGTCAGCACTGTCACTCCGATAAGCCAAGGCGCCTTGTCGCCATAGGGCAGCAGCGCATCGACGGCGGCACGCATCATCCGCTCGCCACCACTGGCATGCACGTTGACCATCCAGACACCGAGCTCGGCACTTGCTGCCACCGCTTTGGCAACGGTATTGGGAATATCGTGAAACTTCAGATCCAGAAAGACATCGAATCCCTTAGCCACCAGCTGACGTACAAACTGCGGGCCAAACAGGGTAAACATCTCCTTGCCTACCTTGAGACGGCACTGGGCCGGAGAGATACGTTCAACGAACGCTAAGGCATCTGCCTCGTGTTGATAATCCAGCGCTACCAGTACTTTGGGATCTTGCATCTCACATCCTATTGCTTGTTATTCACCGTCCAGACCACGGATCGGCTTGATGGAACCCCACTGGCGACAAGATGGACATTGCCAGAACAGCGAATGAGTAGCAAAGCCACACTGCCGACACTTGTGGGTTGATTTGATTTTGATCTGCGCGCCAACCAGCTGTTGCAGCAGTTCGAGACTCTCCTTGGCAGGCCCCTCCTCCGCACTGGCCAGCTGAAAACCCACCAACTGGTAAAAACCTTTCATCGAGGGATGACGACGCAGCTGGCGCAACACCAGTGAACGGGCCTGGCTCAGGCCGTCACGCTCTTCAACCAGCTTGGCAAGGGCCAAAGTCACGCTGACGCCTGCATGATCTTCCACCGCCTTTTCAAGCAGCGGGATCAACGCTGGCGTGCGGCCCAACTGCTGATAGCACTCGAGCAATTTGGGCATTGCCTCGGAGGCAAAATCCATATCCTGCTCAAACACCCGCAGCAATTCTTTACCTGCCTGCTCATACTCCCCCTGTGCCATGGCGTGGTCCGCCAAACGCAAACTGGCGCGGGCACAGGCGGGGTTGATGCTAAGCGCTCGATTCAACTTGGCCAGCCCCTCGCCAGGGTTGCCCTCACGCAAGGCAATCTCGGCCTGTTCGCAATAGAAGTGGGAGATGGGGGCTGCGAGTTTCTTGCCCTGGAATTTTTGCAGCCGGACTGCGGCATCAATCGCCTTGTCCCAATCCCGTAACTGCTGATGGATGATCAGTAGCTGCGCCAGCGCCGTCTCTTCGAAATCGCTGTCATCGCACAGCTCGTTCCAGAGCGCTTCTGCCCGGTCCAGCAAACCTGCGGCCAGAAAATCACGGGCCAGCTCTTGCAATGCAAGCTGGCGCTGTTCACGGGTCAGTTGGCGGGTCACCAGGTTCTGGTGGATCTTGATGGCACGATCGACCTCCCCCCGCTGGCGAAACAGATTGCCAAGAGAGAGGTGGGTTTCGATGGTTTCACTGTCCACCTCAAGCAACTGGATAAAGAGATCCACCGCCTTGTCGGATTCATCGGACAGCAAATAGTTGAGGCCCGCCACATACTGGCGGGAAAACTCGTTACTCTGTTTCTGGGTGTCCTGGCGAACACTCCTGCGGCCCATGTACCAGCCATAACCGGCAGCAATGGGTAACAGCAGGAAAAGCAGTTCAAGCATGGAGGAACATTATTCCTTACCCGGTGAACGGGCCAGCTCCAACTCGCGGGATTGACGACGCATGGTGCGATTAAGGGTACGGTTTTGCATCTTCAGGCGCAGGAACAGCAGGCCAAATACCAGCCAGCCCAGCAAAAAACCGCCAGCGAAGAAGAAACCCAATAACATGGCAAGTGAGAACTCACCCTGAGCGATCAGGTAATTGAACTGAACCAGCTGGCCATTTTGTGAACCCAGTGCCAGCGTCAGAATGAATGCCAGCACCAACGGAATGAGTGCCAAGATACGCTTCATAAGAGCTCCCTGTCAGTATCTAATGAGAGGCTGATTATCCTTAAAATCGCAGGCAGACTCTAGCGTGAATGGGAAAAGAGTTTCAGAAACAAGACGATTGGCACAGGAATCCATGCCAAAAACAAAAAAGGCATACCTGAGGTATGCCCATTTCTACATTATTCGATGATGTTGACGCGCTCGCGCAACTCTTTACCAGGCTTGAAGTGCGGAACATATTTCCCGGTCAGTTCAACCTTGTCCCCCGTCTTGGGGTTACGTCCCACTCGGGGAGCACGATAATGCAGTGAAAAACTGCCAAATCCGCGGATTTCAATCCGGTCGCCGTTTTGCAAGGTCGACGCCATCTGTTCAAGGATTTCCTTGATGGCAGCTTCGACATCCTTGGCCGGCATATGCATGCGGCTGGATGCCAGTTGTTCGATGAGATCTGATTTGGTCATAACGTTAAATCTCCTTCCCCGATCACATGCAATATTCATTTATGCCAAGATAAAAAAGGGCGGCGCAATGCCGCCCTTTTTATGCATCAAGGATTACTCACCCTTGGCGGCTTTGAATGCTTCCATCATAGCATTGCTGAACACAACTTCTTCTTGTTGGTTCAGGCTATCGATAGCAACACGCTCATCAGCCTCGTCCTTAGCACGGACAGACAGGCTTACAGTGCGGTTCTTACGATCAACACCCATGAAACGAGCTTCAACTTCGTCACCAACAGACAACACCAGAGTGGCGTCTTCTACACGGTCACGAGCAGCGTCGGAGGCACGCAGGTAGCCTTCTACGCCGTCAGCCAGTTCGATAACGGCACCTTTGGCATCAACCTCGGTAACCTTACCCTTCACGATAGCACCTTTCTTGTTATCAGCCAGGTACTTGTTGAATGGGTCTTCTTCGATCTGCTTGACACCCAGGGAGATGCGCTCACGCTCTGGATCCACTTGCAGAACAACGGCTTCGATCTCGTCGCCTTTCTTGAATTCACGCACGGCTTCTTCGCCCTGGTTGTTCCAGGAGATGTCAGACAGGTGAACCAGACCGTCGATGCCGCCATCCAGACCGATGAAGATACCGAAGTCAGTGATGGACTTGATCTTGCCAGAAACACGGTCGCCTTTGGCGTGAGTTTCGGCAAACAGCTGCCATGGGTTAGATTTGCACTGCTTCAGACCCAGGGAGATACGACGACGCTCTTCGTCGATGTCCAGAACCATCACGTCAACCACGTCGCCAACGTTAACAACTTTGGACGGGTGGATGTTCTTGTTGGTCCAATCCATCTCGGATACGTGTACCAGGCCTTCAACGCCTTCTTCGATTTCAACGAAGCAGCCGTAGTCGGTCAGGTTGGTCACGCGGCCAGACAGACGGGTGGTCTCCGGGTAACGCTTGGCGATAGCAACCCAGGGATCTTCGCCCAGCTGCTTCAGACCCAGAGATACACGGGTACGCTCGCGGTCAAACTTCAGAACCTTGACAGCAATCTCGTCGCCAACGTTGACGATTTCGGAAGGATGCTTAACGCGCTTCCACGCCATGTCAGTGATGTGCAGCAGGCCGTCAACACCGCCCAGATCTACGAATGCACCGTAGTCGGTCAGGTTCTTAACGATACCCTTAACTTCTTGACCTTCTTGCAGGTTAGCCAGCAGGCTTTCGCGCTCGGAGGTGTTCTCGGTCTCGATCACAGCACGACGGGAAACAACAACGTTGTTGCGCTTCTGGTCCAGCTTGATGACTTTGAACTCGAGTTCTTTGTTTTCCAGGTGAGCGGTGTCACGGATCGGACGCACGTCAACCAGAGAACCCGGCAGGAAGGCACGGATGCCATTCAGTTCAACGGTGAAACCACCCTTGACCTTGCCGTTGATGATACCGATAACGGTAGCTTGCTCTTCGTAAGCCTTCTCAAGCTGCAGCCAGGCTTCGTGGCGCTTGGCTTTTTCACGGGACAGCTTGGTTTCGCCGAAACCATCTTCGATAGAGTCCAGAGCTACGTCAACGGTGTCACCCACGCTGATTTCCAGCTCGCCCAGGGCGTTCTTGAATTCTTCAGCCGGGATGGCAGACTCGGATTTCAGACCGGCGTCAACCAGTACAAAACCATTTTCGATAGCAACGACAGTACCCTTGACGATGGAACCTTGACGGGTTTCAACGGAGTTCAGGGACTCTTCAAAGAGTTGAGCAAAAGATTCGATCATTGTTTATGTCACAAATGAAACATCCACTTGCAATCCGGCACAAGCGGGGCTGTTTTAAATAATCTGCGCCATCCATGGTGCAGACGACCGGATGTCAGCTTGCGCTGGCATCACCAAGTTGTTGCTCTGCATAGGCAAGTACTGTTGCCAGCACTTCCTCTATGCTCATGGCGGTAGAGTCCACCACCAGAGCATCTTCTGCCGCTTTAAGGGGCGCTACGGCACGATTTCTATCGCGGTCGTCACGTTCCCGAATCTCGGTTAAAAGACGCTCAAAGTTAACATCAAAGCCCTTATCTTGCAACTGCTTATAGCGGCGCTGGGCCCGTTCTTCAGCGCTGGCATCGAGGAAAATCTTCACTTCGGCTTCTGGGAAAACCACGGTGCCCATGTCTCGACCGTCGGCAATCAGACCCGGAGCTTGACGAAATGCCCGTTGACGACGTAGTAAGGCTTCACGCACCCGGGGGAAAGCCGCGATTTTACTGGCGGCATTACCCACCTCTTCGGTACGAATGGTGCGTGACACATCCTCCCCTTCCAGGATCACCTTTACGGCATCGCCTTCCACCTGAAATTGCACGTCCAGATTGGCGGCCAGCGGCACCAGTGAGGCTTCACTATCCAACGCCACGTCGTGATGCAGAGCGGCCAGGGATAACACCCGATAGATGGCGCCGGAATCCAGCAAGTGCCAACCCAGCTTTTCAGCAAGCAGCTGACACAAGGTGCCTTTACCTGCACCACTGGGGCCATCAATTGTCATTACGGGGGCCATCTGAGGCATAACTTCTCTCCTGCACTGTGTTGCTCCCATCCCGAAGGGGTGGGTTAATGGGCGCCGATTATACCCGAATGTGATGTGCCTGGCAGTCATCAATCGGCACAAAGACTGAAAAGGGCCGCTTCGTGGCAGTCCAGTATCACGTTTGGAAATTTCAGTAAGCAATGCAGGGACTTGTTCTTATGGTTGTTCCCGACAAGGCACGTTAAACTGGCCCCCCTTTTTTGAGCAGTGAGTAGTAAGGAGCAACCTATGAGCAGCGTTACCCTCGTGGCCAAATCCAAATTGCCAACCCCTTGGGGCACCTTCACGCTGGTAGGTTTTCAGGAAACCGGCACAGGCAAGGATCACGCCGCACTGGTGATGGGCGACGTTACCGGCGATGACCCTGTGTTGGGTCGTATCCACTCTGAATGTCTGACCGGTGACGCCCTGTTCAGTCTGCGTTGCGACTGCGGATTCCAGTTGCAAGCCGCCATGGAAAATATTGCCAAGGCAGGCCGTGGTGTCTTGTTATATGTGCGTCAAGAAGGCCGTGGCATCGGCTTGCTCAACAAGATCCGCGCTTATCACCTGCAGGATCAGGGGGCCGATACCGTTGAGGCCAACGTGGCCCTCGGCTTTGCCGCCGATATGCGCGATTACACCATCTGCGCCGACATGCTCAAGCAGCTCGAGGTGAAATCCCTACGCTTGATGACCAACAACCCGCGCAAGATGAAAGCGATGGAATCCTTCGGCATTCCGGTCGCCGAGCGGGTGCCGCTGCAGGAAGGGCGTAATCCCCACAATGAGTTCTATCTGTCAACCAAGGCCAACAAGCTGGATCACATGCTGAAGAAGTGAGCCTGATTTAGTGGATTGCAGATAGTCAAACGCCTCCGATTGGGAGGCGTTTTTCTTGTGACGGTCACACAACGGCCAAGACTATCGTTGTGGCACAGTCAGATTGGCCAGCAGTGCATCAAGCTCTTCACCACTGCGAGCTGCACAGCATTGGTTGACCTGCTCCCGGGTCAATTGTGGCGCGAGACGTTCGATCAGATCGTACAAATAACCACACAAAAACGCCCCTCTGCGCAGCCCGATAGCTGCCACACTACCAGGTAGCCAGGGCACCGGCTTGAGCAGCAGATCGCCATCGCGCTGGGGCTCCCAGGCAAAGGTTGCCATGACCCCAATCCCCATCCCTTGTCTGACATAGGTCTTGAGCACATCGCTGTCGCTCGCACTGCAGGCGATCCGGCTTTCGGCATGGGCACAATCGGCGCCATGAGCAGCAGATAGCCCCCTTCCGTCGGTCACCAACGCAAACTCGACCAGCTCGGCCGGAGTCAGTGATGCTGCTTTCGCCAACGGATGCTCCTTTGGCAGCACCAAGCCCCGTTGCCACTGAAAACAGGGGAGCATCAGCAGATCGCTCCCCTCTTGCAGATCATCGACAAGTAACAGATTGGCAACGCCAGCAAGCACAGCTGCACGGCACTGCGCCGCACTCCCCTGCATCACAGTTACGGCAACTTTGGGAAAGCGGGTCATGAACCCCTTGAGAAGGGCAGGCAGAATATAGCGAGCCTGCAGATGAGTGGCGGCAATGGTGAGGGTTCCCTGCTCCGGATGCACATGCTGCTTGGCCATCACCTTAATGGTGGCGACTTTGTCCAGCACCTCGGCAGCCACTTTGATCACATCCCGCCCTATGGGGGTGATCTGGGTCAGGTGTTTGCCGCTGCGCTCGAAGATCTGCACCCCCAGTTCATCCTCCAGCATCCGCACCTGTTTGCTGATCCCTGGCTGGGAGGTGTAGAGGCTTTCGGCAGTGGCCGACAGATTCAGCCTGTGGTTGGCTACCTCGACGATATAGCGCAATTGCTGCAGTTTCATGGTGTAGCCCTCAAGCGAACCCACCCTTAATAGTAACAAACTTTCAGCAATGGCCCGCCGCCATCAGGCCGGGCGATCCTTGAGTAGAAAATCGCGCAAGGCACGGTTGGCCATGGAGAGCGGATCGCCACGCCGCCACGCCACACAAAGATCGAGGTAGATGGGTGGGTCGAAGGGCACGCCGCTCAGATCCGGCTCCTCTTCCAGCACCATCCGCAAGAAGGTGGTCACCGCAAAACCTTGCCGCACCACCGCCTTGAGCAGGGGGATGAGATTGCTCTCGAAGGCGATATCGGGTTCAACGCCCAGGCTCTGGGCCAGCGCCTCCATATGCTCCCGGTGATAGAAACCACGGCGAAACAGCGCCAACTCCTGAGCAAAAAACTGCGAGAGAGTCACGGCCGGTTCGTCGCGCAGGGGGTGATCGTCCCCCACCACCATCAACATCTCTTCGCTCAGCAGGTGTGCCCCCTCGATGGCGGGCGGCAGATCACTGGTGATGAGAATGGCCAGATCGAGGGAGCCATCCACCATCCGGCTGAGCAACTCGCGGGTACCGGCCTCCTCGACCCGGATCTTGAGGCCGGGGTAGCGGTGCTTGAAGGCCATCAGACGAGGGGGGAAATAGTAGGAGCCCATCATATAGGGGATCCCGATCCGCACCTCTCCCCGCTCCAACCCCTTGAGCTCTGCCATTTCCGCTTCTGCCTGATGCATTTGCAGCAACAGACGCTCGGCATGGCGGCAGAGTACTTCCCCCTCCGGGGTGAGTCGTACCGCCCGGTCCTGACGATCAAACAGCCGCAATTCAAGCTGCTGCTCCAGTTTGGCGATGGCCATGCTGATGGCCGGTTGTGCCACGTGCAAACTATTGGCCGCCTTGGTAAACGAGCCGGCATCCCTGACTGCCAGCAGATAGGTGAGCTGTTTCAGATCCATGTATCAATTCATCTTATGAGATGGATAACTTAAATATATTATATTTATAACGCTAAGGGCTCTACCCTGACCAAAAGCAGTCAGGACAATACGCAATGATTGAAGTTGGAAGTCGCGAGTGGATACGCGCAACCCTGGCACTCAGCCTGGGCTCTTTTCTGGTGTTTCTAAATCTCTACCAGACCCACCCCTTGTTACCTCTGATTGCCGAGGTCTTCTCGGTCAATTCCCTGTCTGCCAGCTGGACCCTGGCAGGATGCACTGCAGGCCTCGCCGCCTCCCTGCTGATCTGCGCCAGACTGGCGGATCGCCATGGCCGTCGGCAGGTCATGCTGGGCACCCTCACCCTGGCGATCCTGCTCTCATTGCTGATCCCGCTGGTTGAACAGTTCAGCTCCCTGTTGTTGCTGCGCATTGTACAGGGGGCGCTGCTGGCCGGGCTGCCCGCGACCGCCATCGCCTACATGGGGGAAGAGTTCAGCAAACGGGCGCTGCTCTCGGCGGTGGGAGTCTATATTGCCGCCAACTCCCTCGGTGGCATTGCCGGTCGGGTGGTGGGCGGCCTGCTGGCAGGCTGGTTTGGCGACTGGCAGCACACCTTTCTGGGGATTGGTCTTATCAGCCTGTCGCTTCTGCCGTTGGTCTTTTGGCTGCTGCCCCATCAGACCCGCTTTGTGGCAAGCGCCCCCGTTCGCGGTCAATTCGCCCGCGCCTTGCAGCAACACCTCACAAATCCGTTACTGTTGGGGGCTTATCTGATTGGCGGCCTCAACTTCATGGTGTTTCTGAACCAGTTCAGTTACCTCACCTTCCTGCTGGCCAAGCCCCCCTTCTCGCTGCCCACCCAGTGGCTCGGCATGCTGTTTCTCACCTATCTTTCGGGGACGGTGGCCTCCTCTCTGAGCGGCCGCTTTGCCAACCGCTGGGGGGCACAACGTATGCTGCTAGTGGGGATCGCACTGATGGCCGTCGGCACTCTGTGGCTGCTACTGGGTAGTCTGCCCGGGATCCTGAGTGGCTTGCTGGTCTCCAGCTTCGGCTTTTTCCTGGCACACGCCTGTGCAAGTGCCTGGGTGGGCCATCATGTCGAACACCACCGGGCCCTCGCCTCCTCCCTCTATCTGGTGGCCTACTATCTGGGGGCCAGTCTGGGTGGGCTTTACTTGCACCCGTTCTGGGAACAGGGCCAGCTTGGCGGGCTGGTCATGGGGATTGAGCTGGTTCTCTTCCTGACGGCAGGGTTAAGCCTCTGGCTCGGCCGCCTCAAGCAGCGAAGCGAATCGCCACTGTCCGCCCAGCAACCCCACCGGCACGGGTAACAGGATCAGCGCAAACAGGGTCACCCACTACCCGATAACCATCTCGTGGTCCAGCGCAGCCAGATAGCAAAAAGCACAGCCAGATAGCAAAAGGGGTCACGCTGGTGACCCCTTTTGCTGCGTTATTCAAGAGCTTGTCAGGCTCGCGCGATGCATTGTGCGCGCAATCAATCCTGCTCGAAATAGTTTGCAGGCACCGCCATTACCGAGCCGGTCGCCACCTCTTCGGCGATCACTTCTGCCAGCGGGCGCAGGTGAAACTTGATCTGGCCGGAGGGCAACATCAGCCCGATATCAGGATTGCGGGTACATTGCATATTGCCGGTTTTGAATGGCAGCTCGGGATAGCGCGCCACCAGATCCTGCAGCGAGGCAACGACCAGCTCGATATGCTCGAGCCCGGCCTGATGGACACGACCCGGTTTCGGCGCAGCCAGCTCGATGCAGGGCACCTGCACCTCGCCAGCCAGCACCGGCTGATGCAGCTGATAGGTGACGATGGGGCGACCGCCGATCATCCCCTCCACCAGCAAGGTGCCCGCCTCGGCCAGCACAGCACATAGCGCGCGATACTCCTGCAAGGTGGCGGCCCGATAACAAAGGTGATCGACCGTTGGCTGGGGAATAGTGATGCCAGTGGCGGCCAGCTCGGCCAACAGCTGAGAAACAAATGGGGCCATTGGCCCCAGTGTGGAATCGAGTGAATGAGACATACTTACCATTTCTTCTTGGGTTGAAACAGGACATCGAGCTCGTCGGTTTCCTTGTCCTTGATATTCTGCAGATCCTGCGCGCTGTTCTGTTGCTGTTGTTCATCAAGCGCCTTGAGACCCTGCCGCATATCCTCTTCTCGGGCGACCAGATACGGATCTTTGTCACCGACATTGCCGATGGCAGAGAGTCCCTTGATATAGAGTTGGCGACAGGTACCAAATTGGCCCTGGATCTGCGCATCCATCGCCCGCTTGATCAAATTGGAGATATTGATTTTGAGCTGCATCAGCTCGAGCCGGCGCTCTTCCTGAGCAAACCCCTGCGGGTCAATCTTGCCCTTATTGTGCTCAACTCGCAGCACGGCCCGCATCTTCTTGACCAGTTGCAGCATCTGGATCGCCTGGCGATCAGACTCAGGGGTTTTGAAATGCCCTTCATCATGAGGACTGTAGTTTTCCTGCACGTTCTTGATCTGGGTCTGCACATCGGCGATGCGCTGCTTGATCTGGTTGTTGGGCATCACCTGGGCGATGGCGCGATAGGCATCGAGGATCCGGTGCTGCAACAGCAACACCATGTTCTTGGAAAAAGGCACCAGATTGACGTTCAGCAGTACCTCTTCGGTCTCGTCGGCCACCGTCTTGTGTCTGGCAACGGCGTGACGCTTGTCCGCCTCAGCCTTCTGCTTATATTGCTGCACCACGTTATAGGCGATAACCAAAAACAGGAGTGCGCCGATAGACAGCAATACCAAAGTTAAAATCATAGGATGTCCAAACCCCTGTCCCAGTCCAATTGCGTGATCCTACAACAGCTTACCCACTTAAGGTAGCCTGCATATCCCCCCTTGCCCACGATTTGTCGCCACCCGGTCTCAGGGAGCGATTGCATGATCAGGGGATGATGACCATGGTGGCCACTTCCCCATAGTATCGCCCATCAGCGCCATTACTTGAGGTTAAAGCCCCGCGATTGCAAGAAGCCCATCATGAAAGGGCGGGACTCTTTACTTAAAATCGAGCGGATCTGGCCACTCCAGGTCTGCTGTTTGTTGTTGCTGCTGCGGGCCTGATAGTAGGCCGCGATCTGCTGATCGTACCGGGCCAGCAGATCGCGATCCAGCTGCGGTTGATAGCGCTCCTGATGCACCACCAACGTCTTGGGCAAACGAGGTTTCTGCTCTGGTTGTTGATCCGGATGACCGAGGCAGAGGCCAAACAGCGGGATCACCTGATGGGGCAAGCCGAGCAGCTCGCTCACCTCGGCCGGATTGTTGCGAATACCACCGATATAGACACCACCCAGCCCCAGCGACTGGGCCGCCAGCAGGGCATTTTGTGCCATCAGGGCGCCGTCGATGGCGCCGATCAGCAGTTGCTCCGCGTAACCGGTCTGGGCCTCGGGCACGATCTGGCTGTGACGATAGTAATCGGCGCAGAACACCAGAAACTCTGCCGCTTGAACTACGTAGGGCTGATTACCCGCCAGCATCGCCAACTGCTGGCGCACATCGGGTGCAGTGACTCGCACAATGCTGGTCACCTGCAAGAAACTCGAGGTTGAGGCTGACTGGGCGGCAGCGATAATGGCATCCAGCTGCTGCGGGGCGATCGGCTCGGCAGTGAACTGACGGATGGAGCGATGGGAAAGGATAAGATCGATGGTCTGATTCATGGCACCTCCAAAATGAGGTCACACCATAACGAAAAAAACGAGAGAGCCCAAGGCTCCCTCGCATAACCCTGTTTAAGGGGCAGGATAAACGTAAGGGGCTTGCAACCCGAGCGGGAACCCCAGCGCCCAGTAAAGCAGCAGGAAAATGGTCCAGCTCACCAGGAAGGCCAGCGAGTAAGGCAGCATCATCGAGACCAGGGTGCCGATCCCGGTACTCTTCACATAGCGTTGGCAATAGACCACCACCAGCGGGAAGAACACCATCAGCGGCGTAATGATGTTGGAGGCGGAATCCCCAACCCGATAGGCCGCTTGAGTCAGCTCGGGGGAGATCCCCACCGCCATCAGCATGGGCACCAGGATCGGGCTGATCAGCGCCCATTTGGCCGATGCCGACCCCACCACCAGATTGACGGCTGCGGTAAGCAAGATCATTCCGACGATGGTGACCTGACCAGGCAACGCCAGCGCATGGAGCACTTCGGCACCGGAGAGAGCCAGCAGAGTACCCAGGTTGGAGTCGCCAAACGCCTTGATAAACAGCGCGCAGAAGAAGGCCATCACCATGTAGGAGCCCATCTTGTTCATGGTGGCCGACATGGCATCAATCACATCCTTGCCACTCTTGAAGTTGCCAGCGACAAAGCCATAAACAATACCGGGCAAAATAAAGAGCAGGAAAATGAGCGGCACGATGGACTTCATCACCGGCGCGGCAAAGGTAGTCAGGGAGCCGTCAGCGGCTCGCAGCGGCGAATCGCTCGGGGAGAGCGCCAGCGCCAGCAGCACGATGGCCGCCAGCATGGCAAACCCGGCCCAGTTGAACGCCCGGCTCTCTTGCGCGCTGTAGCGGCCCATCTCGTCGGCACTCTCCAGATCCTCGTTGAGCGCCACGTGCTTGAGACGCGGCTCCACCACTTTTTCGGTGACAAACCAGCCGACGCAGATGATCAGCAAGGAGGAGGCACCGGTGAAGATGATGTTACACAGGGTGTTGACCATGTAGTCAGGATCGAGCAACTGAGCGGCTGATTGGGTAAAGCCCTGCAGCAGCGCATCCCCACCGGAGGGCAAAAAGTTGGCGGCAAAACCACCGGAGACCCCGGCAAAGGCGGCGGCGATCCCCGCCAGCGGATGACGCCCGGCAGCGTGGAAGATGATGCCACCGATGGGGATCACCAGCACATAACCGGCATCTGCGGCGGTATGGCTGACGATCGCTACCAGAATCAGCATGGGGGTCAGAAACCGCGCTGGCGTCACTTTCAGCAGCTTTTTCAGACCGGTGTTGATAAAACCGGACTGCTCGGCCACCCCGACCCCCAGCATGGCCACCAGCACGATACCAAGAGGTGCAAAACCGGTGAAGGTGGTCACCATGGTGGAGAGAAACTCTGCCAGACCGGCACCGGTCAGCAGGTTGTTGACCATCACCGCCTCACCGGTTCGGGGGTTGACCAGATCAAACTGGAATTGTGACAACACCCAGGAGCCGACCCAGACGATCAGCAAGGCGTAGAGGAACAGCATGGCGGGGTCGGGTAATTTGTTCCCGGCTTTCTCGACGCCATTGAGGAAACGGTTCAGCCAGCCGTTGGGAGGGCTGGCTGGACGGTCATTGACAGCAGCATGACTCATTATTGCGATACTCCTTTCCCTAGAAACGAGGTCGCATGCTAGCAATCCCTGCCAATCCGTCCCATGACGGGCCGCAAAAAGATGATTAATATTGATTAAATATGGCGGGATAAAATCCCAAATTGTGGCCTAACGCACACTTTTCACTCTGCCATGACGGCGTCAAGCAGTGGATAACGCCCGGCCTGACACTCAACCACGAAACCGCTCGCCTCAACTTGCGCCACCGTCAGCGGTTTGCTGAACAGGTAACCCTGGAATACCTGACACCCCTGGGTCTGCAGGGCAGCCAGTTCGTGGGGCTCCTCAACCCCTTCAGCCATGATCTCCAACCCCAGATTGGTGGCCATGGCGGCGGTTGCCCGGATCACCGGCAGGTTGAGGCCCACCACGAAGGATCGGTCCAGCTTGATGGTGTCGATGGGCAAGCGATTCAGGTACGCAAGGGATGAGTAGCCGGTGCCAAAATCGTCGATGGCAATCTTGATCCCCTGCTCGCTCAACGCATCGAGAATGCCGAGACACCCCTTCATATCGAGCATCAGCACGGTTTCGGTCAGCTCCAGCGTCAGTAACGAGGCATCGACCCCGTGCATTACCAACTGCTGGCGCACTTTTCCCGGCAGCGAAGATGAAAGCTGAAAACCGGACAGGTTGACGGAGACCGGCACTCGCTGCGCGAAGCGCGTTTTCCAACTGGCCATCTGAGCCAGGGCGGTGGAGAGCACCCAACTGCCAATTTCGCGGATCAACCCCATCTCTTCGGCCAGTGGAATAAATTCCACCGGTGAGACATGGCCGAGTACCGGGTTGTACCAGCGCAATAGCGCTTCATAACCAATCAACCTTCCCTTGGCCGCATCAACCTGCGGCTGGTAACAGAGGCTCAACTCCTGACGGCCGATGGCCTTGGCCAGAAACTGCTTGAGGTTGAGCTTGCGCTGCAGGGTCTGCTGCATGCTGGGGGTGAAACGCTGCCAGCGCAGCCGCCCCATCTGCTTGGCCTGATACATCGCCATGTCGGCACGGGTGATGAGGTTATCCCCATCATCGGCATCATCAGGATAGATGGCGATGCCGATACTGCCGCCGATGGTCACCTCCGGCAGCCCGCTCAGCTGCAGCGGTTTGGTCATCTGGGAGAGCATCTGATCGGCCACCTCTTGTGCCCGATCCCCCTGATTGCCCAGCGGCACCAGCGCGGTGAACTCATCGCCACCGAGGCGAGCCAGCTCCACATCCCGCGGGCAAATCTGTTTTAGGCGACCGGCGACCCGCTCCAATAGCCGATCTCCTGCCTTGTGGCCGTAGTTGTCATTGACCAGCTTGAAGTTGTCCAGATCCATGAATACCAGCGCGAAACGCTCACCCAGGCCACAATAGGCCTCAAGGGATTTCATCAAACCATAACGGTTGAGCAGACCGGTCAGGGAGTCGTGCCAGGCGAGGTGGCGATGCTCCAGCTCCTCGAGTTTGCGGTCGGTAATGTCCCGCATAGTGAGCAGAATGCGGGCTCCCTGCTGGATATAGCGGAACTGATACTGGAACCAGCGCATCCCCTTGAGGGTACGGCACTCCCCTTCCGTCACCACCTCATCAAGGCGAGAGAGCTTCTGGTAAAAACTGTCGTCATTGCCGGAGAAGATCTGGGATAGTTTGGCGATCTGGTGACCAAAACACATCTCGAAGTGGTAGTTGCCACTCTCGAACACACCGTGGCTATCGAACAAGCAGGCCAGGGTATCGCCGGTCGCCAGAGAGGACTCCTGATAGAGGGTATCGGAGTCGAGCACCGCCTCGGTCATCATCATCAGACGGCCAGCCAGCTGAATGCCGGAGAGGCGCAGATAGATCTGCTTCTTGACCCCCTTTGGGGAGAGGGTCCACCACTCGTTGTAACTGCGGCCCTGCTGGAAATCCCCCAGATAGCGCTGCAACAACAGATCGATGGCGGTGGCCATATCGGCCGAAAAATCGCGGGCACAGAGCTCCGCAAGGGACGTGGCCTCCCAGACGGGAAGAGCCGCACGATTTGCCCAGAAAATATGATGATGCTCGATGTCATACACCCAAATCGGGGTATGTAGCACATCCATGGTTTTCAGTAACCGTTCGTCAAGGGTATTCATCAGATCAAGGTCATTCCTGCTGGATGGTCACTGGCTAACCAAGAGAGAAATCTAGCAAACTGCCAGAGGTCGAATGCAAGGAGCAAACACCTCTCGACCACCATTTTTAATATGGCCAAGAGCAGACAACACGACTTCAAAAATCAGTAACAAAAAGGCATTTCCAACAATGGAGAGAAGGGAAACAGCCGTTTTCATCGCTAATTCAAGTGCGTTACATTGTCAATTTTTAACTTTTTTCTCCATTAAAAACAAGCACTAAGAGATGCTCAGTCGAGCCCTTTCAACACAAATTGCTTTTTTGCTGCGGCGCCTTTCTTATTAACTGTTTAATCAGCGACAAAAATAGTCGTCATTCCTTTGACAAAACATCCATTAATTAACCAAGTGGATGGAGAAACAGACAAAAACACACCCGTGCGAACAATATTTATGCATTAATCATGATTCTGAAATACACCATATCCATTCTCCGGCAACACAGGGGCAAAACGTGAATACGTGATCGTGATCTCATTTTTATCGGAGACAGATGCGGCGACCCCGCAGTACGCCAGTACTGCCATACCAAAACGACTGCATCATACAACTTGAGTCATATCCTCTTTGCCCACCGACTATGCGGTTGACCATATCGCACTCAGCAAACGTAACGAGTGCCCTATTACCACCTGGATGTAATCATTTAGTTAACAAGCCACGGCAAAAGTGGTATCAGCAGAAATCGAATCCAGATCAATTAAACGCTGAATTACGCTTGCCAACCCTGGACGCTCTTTTTATGGTTGCCCCCTTGTTACACCCAGAACAGCGTTTATGAAGCACATCGAAGAGTTCTACCTGTTCGTCAAGGTGGTGCAAGAGGGGGGATTCTCCCACGCTGCCGCCGCACTGGGGATGCCAACAGGCACCATCAGTCGACGCATATCACAGCTGGAAGAGCAACTGGGTTGCTCCCTGCTACATCGCTCTACTCGCAAAATCCGGCTTACTGATGAGGGTCTCAGATACTACGAACGTATCTGCACGCCGCTCGCGCAAATCGAACAGGCCACCAGCGAGATTCAGGGCAAAGAGGCCGACATCACCGGACTTATCCGGATAGCGGCACCGATCGCGCTCTCCAACACCATCTTGATCGATATGCTGGCCGAATTCGGGCTGCACTATCCCGAGGTGCAGTTCGATATCAACCAGACCAATGATCACCAGCACCTGTTCGACAATGATCGGGATCTGGTGTTCTTCAACGGTGAGCTGCCCCAATCGCTGCCCAATGCGATCTGTCTCGGTCATATCGAGTACGGCCTGTTTGCCTCGCCGCTCTATCTAGCCAAAAAAGGAACCCCATCCCACCCCAATCAGCTGGAAGAGCACGAGCTCATCTACTGCTGGCCGCACCAACACTGGCAGTTGACCGACAAGGATGGGCAGAGTGTCTGTATCAAACGCACTGCCAAGCTGACCGTCAACCAGACTCAGGCGGCGGTGCGGGCGGCAAGGCGTCATCTGGGGATCGTCAATGCCCCCCGGCACTATTTGAACAGCTTCCTCCATGACGAGCAGCTGGTGCCGGTACTGACTGACTGGCAAACCGGCAATCGCCCCTTCTACATGTTGTGTTGCCAGCAGCAGTTCGCCCCGCTGCGTGTTAAGATGTTCGTTGAATTTGTTGAAAAATACTCAGCGCGCTATCGCAATCGGCAATGGGACAACCAATTTTCACAAGGTGATACCCTCACCCATTGCATCTGACCGTTAGCGGGCCACACTTATAGCAATCCTTGCCAACAGAGCCTGCCTAACGCCATGAATGTATTGATATGTGATGACTCCGGGTTCGCCCGCAAACAGCTGGCGCGGGCCCTCCCCGCCGACTGGAAAGTCGATTTGCACTACGCGGCCAATGGTCTCGAAGGGATCGAACAGGTATTGATGGGTCATGGCGATCTCATCTTTCTCGATCTCACCATGCCAGAGATGGACGGTTACGGCGTGCTGGAGACCCTAAAACGGGAGGGGCTGCGCAACAAGGTGATCGTGGTCTCCGGCGACATCCAGCCGGAAGCCTATCAGCGGGTCATGGGGCTGGGGGCGCTCGATTTCATCAAGAAGCCTGCCGCCCCTGACACCCTGCTCGCCCTGCTCAAAAAGCATGGCTTCTGGAGCGCAGCCCCAAGCGGTCAGCCGAGTGCAGCCGAGTCGTTGCCCAGCGGGGTGATCGCCGATGCGGGGGTCATCATCACCCCGGAGATTCGTGACGTCTATCAGGAGCTGGCCAACGTCTCCATGGGTCAGGCGGCCGACTTACTGGCCCGTCTGCTCAACGCCTTCGTGGTGCTGCCCATCCCCAACGTCAACGTGCTGGAGGTCTCCGAGCTGCACATGGCCCTCTCGGCTGCCGCAGACTCTGACACCCTCTCTGCCGTCTGTCAGGGCTTTATCGGCGCAGGGATTGCTGGCGAGGCGCTAGTGCTGTTCCATGACGCCAGTTTTCAGGATCTGGCCAAGCTGATGAACCATCCGGGTGCGCTGGATCGCACCGCCGAACTCGAACTGCTGATGGATACCGCCAACGTGCTGATCGGCGCCTTCCTGCGCGGCTACGCCAATCAGCTAGATACCCCCTTCAGTCAGGGCCACCCTGTGGTCCTTGGCCAGCACAGATCCATCAACGAGCTGATCAATACCAACAAGAGTCGCTGGCGCCGCACGCTAGCCATCGAGATCAACTACCGGATCCAGGATTACGCGGTGCAGTGTGATCTGCTGCTGCTGTTTACCGAAGATTCCATCGCCACCATGAACAACAAAATCATGCACATGCTCTAGGAGTGACTATGGAAATCCGTGAATTTCATTGGCTGATGAACATAGTCCAGAACCTGGACGTCGGTTTGCTGGTGCTCGACAAGGAGTACAAGGTGCAGGTGTGGAACGGCTTTATGGAGAGCCACAGCGGCCGACTGGCCGGTGAAGTACGCGATGGCGTGCTGTTCGAGCTGTTCCCCGATGTGGACAAAGCCTGGTTCGAGCGCAAGGCCAACATAGTCTTCAAGCTCAACAACCGCGCCTTCAGCACCTGGGAGCAGAAACCCTATCTGCTGCGTTTCTCCAACTATCGTCCCATTACCGGCTCGGCCCCCCACATGTTCCAGAACCTGACGCTGGTGCCACTGGCCGATTTCGGCGGTCAGGTGACCCACATAGCGGTGATGATCTACGACGCCACCGATGAGGCTATGCTGATGAGCGGCCAACGACAGGCTTGAGACTGCTGCAAATAACAGAGGGCGCCGCGGCGCCCTCTGTTATTTCGGTATAAACAAGTCTCGGTATAACGTCTACATCACCAAACAGTCTCAACGCGCCCCGAGATACTCGGTGAAGGCATCGATCACCTCTTCGATATCGTCATCGTTGATCTGCAGATGAGTTACCAGCCGCAGCTCGCCGTAACCGGAGAAGAGGATCCCCCGCTCCTTCATAAAGGCCAGCAGAGGGGCTGATTCCCCCTCACGCAGCCGCAGGAACACCATGTTGCTCTGCACCAGCGATAGGTCGAGCTCGATGCCCGGCAACGCCGCTAGCCCTTCGGCTAGCCGCTTGGCACGGCGGTGATCATCCGCCAGACGGGCTACATGCTGCTCGAGGGCAAACAGACCGGCTTGCGCCAGAATGCCCGCCTGACGCATACCGCCCCCCAGCATCTTGCGCAGGCGGCGTGCACGGGCGATGAAGTCGTGACTGCCCACCAGCAGCGAACCAACCGGTGCGCCCAGCCCCTTGGAGAGGCAAATCGAGATGCTGTCAAACGGCGCGGCGATCACCTCAACCGGGGTCTCGCTGGCCACGGCGGCGTTAAAGAGCCGGGCGCCATCGAGATGGAGCTTCAAGCCACGCTCGGCAACGAATGCCCCCATCTCCTGCAGATAGGAGAGCGGCAACACCTTGCCATTGTGGGTGTTCTCAAGGCAGATAAGGCGAGTCTGGACGAAATGGGCATCATCAGGGGCCAGCGCCGCCTTGATATCATCGAATGCCAGCGTGCCGTCACGCTGCATCGGCAAGGGTTGCAGGGCCACGGAGCCCAGCACGGCACTCCCCTGCGCTTCATAACGATAGATGTGAGCGGCGGATCCCAGTATGGCCCCCTCACCGCGCTGACAGTGACTCATCACCGCCAGCAGGTTGGACATGGTACCGGACGGCACAAACAGCGCCGCCTGTTTGCCCAGCAATCTGGCCCCGTGGGCCTCCAGCGCGTTGACGCCCGGATCTTCACCATAGACATCGTCACCAACTTCGGCGTGGAGCATGGCCTGACGCATGGCATCAGTAGGCTGGGTGACAGTGTCACTTCGTAAATCGATATAGCGCATGAGATCCCTCCTGAAACAGGAGAGTGACGTTAGCCATGCGCCCCTCGCTTGGCAAGGGGCGCATAAGCAGAATGTGAAGCAAATGGGCGTCTGGGGAACCCGCAGGCAGAATTTACCAGGGCAGCGGCTGACCGTTGAGATCCAGTAGCTGGCCCGATTGAGTCAACGATAACCCCTTGATGAGATTGAGCAGTTTCACCGCCACCTCGGCAGGCTCCTGCAATTGTTCCGCAGGCAACTCGCTCAGAAAGGGGGTGTTCATCGGGGAGTCCATCAAGCCGGGTGCCACCGCCACCACCCCCGCTTGCGGGAAACGCTGCGCCCACTCAAGAGCCAGGGTTTTCACCCCCATATCGAGGGCCGCCTTGCTCATCCGGTAGCTGTAACGCCCCCCCTCCCGATTGGCGGCGATGGAGCCAGCGAGATCGGATATGACGCAGAGCCACAGCGGATGGTCATTTCCCATCAACCGGCTGAAGCGGGCAGCCAGCGCCAGCGTTGGCCAGGCATTGGCCAGCAGGCTGTCGCACAGCCATTTGGGGTGCACCTCTTCAACCCGCCGCTCCGGCATAAAGCTGACATCGTGCAACACGCCGATGGTGTTGATGACCACGGTGGGAAGCGGATCGCTATCGTAGAGGGTAAACAGGGCATCGAACGAGATGGCATCGACCTCTTGCAGCGGGAAGAAGGCCCCCATCTCGATCCCTTTTGGATAGGTGCGCCCGGCCAGCAGGAAGGACTCCCCCCTTGCCATCAGCTCTCTTGCCAGCGCCGAGCCCAGCGCACCGCTTCCGAGGATCAAGTAGCTCATCGCCCATTCCATGGAGAATTATCTTGCCTAGAGCGTATCAGAATAATCAACCGGCCGTGACACGACCAAAGGGTAATACGCCCCTCATCACGCTTCCCCCAGATGGCGACCAAACTCCCGCGCCAGCGCCAGATCGAGAAAACCGTCCGCTTTCTTGTGGGTGCGCAAAAACTGGTAATAGGCGAGCAGGGTGACCAGCGCCTCCTCATCGGGCAACCCTACCCCGGGTTGCTGCTCGCCCAGCAGTTGCTGCGCTGCCGCCAGCGCCTCTCTGTCCACCACTTCCGCCTGACGGTAGAGATAACCGCAGCCGGTCGCCAGCCACTCCAACGAGCAGTTGGCCCCCATGGCGATCTGGTTGGCCCGCGCCAGGCCGGGCTCGGCCCCTTTCAAATATTTGCGGATCAGCGCTTCACTGAGCCCCACCTTGCGGGCAAAAGCACTCACGCTCATCTCCCCGATCAGGCTCTGCAAGCGCTCGGCAAATCCTTCCATCTAACTCTCTCCCTCACTCTGCGGTCAGAACCAAAGTTCGAATCATGCCACTGCCCATTATTGCTTTGCCAGCCACATGAGGCCAAGATGCCCGCACTCATCTATGTTGCACATCGTTTTCGCATCTCGTTTGCCAAGGAGTCAACCATGTCTGTATCCCGTGTCGCCCTGCATCCGCAAGGCCCCACCTTCTCTCGCCTCATCATGGGTTACTGGCGCCTGATGGAGTGGCAACTCTCCCCGGCCGCTCTGCTCGATCTGATGAAATATCATCTGGATCTGGGGGTCACCACCATAGATCACGCCGATATCTACGGCGGCTATCAGTGCGAAGAGGCCTTTGGTCACGCCCTGCGCCTCGAACCTTCCCTGCGCGAGCGGATGGAAATCGTCAGCAAGTGCGGCATCGCCCTCACCGCCAAGCCGGAGCATGCCCTCAACCACTACAACACCGGCAAGGGTCATATCATCGCCAGCGCCGAGGCCTCGCTGCGCAAGCTCGGCACCGACCATCTGGATCTGCTGCTGATCCACCGCCCGGATCCCCTGATGAATGCCGATGAAGTGGCCGACGCCTTCATCACCCTGAAACAGGCGGGCAAGATCAAGCACGCCGGGGTATCGAACTTCACTGCCCGCCAGTTCGAGCTGCTGCAATCTCGCCTTCCCTTCCCGCTGGTCACCAACCAGCTGGAGATCTCGCCGCTCCATCAGGACGGGACACTCGATGGCACTCTGGATCAGTGTCAGCAGCTTGGTATCAAGCCGATGGCCTGGTCATGCCTCGGCGGCGGCCGACTGTTCAGCGATGACGCCTGTGCGCCGCTGCGCGCCGAGCTGGAGCAGGTCCGCCACGAAGTGGGCGCCCAGACTATCGAGCAGGTGGTCTACACCTGGGTGATGATGCTGCCGAGCCAGCCGCTGCCATTGATTGGCTCCGGCAAGCGGGAGCGGATTGCCGCCGCCGTGGCCGCCGAATCCATCGAGCTTAACCGCCAGCAGTGGTTCCGCATCCGCAAGGCGGCGCTCGGCTACGACGTCCCCTGATAACAGCAAAACATTCAGAAACAAAAACGGCATGGGGTAAACCCATGCCGTTTTTCATTGCAAAGGCACCTTAGCGGTGGCGCTGTTGCGGGCGTCCACGGGGAGCATCTGTCTTCGGTTTGGCCTGGTTGACGGTGATGGTACGGCCACCGACTTCCGTGCCATGCAGACCAGCGATGGCCTTTTCGGCATCACCATTGACCGGCATTTCAATAAAACCAAACCCCTTTGACTGGCCGGTATCGCGGTCGATGATGATATCAACCTTCTCGACCTGTCCAAACTGGCTGAACAGGGTTTTCAGTTCGTCGGCCGTCATCCGGTACGACAGATTTCCTACGTAAATCTTCATGCCATCCACTCTCGATTCAAGGTGCCTTCTCTATGCAATTCCCGGCATAACGGTAAGGGCACAACCCCTCTGCCGGACCTGCCATGGCGTCATGCCGTGGCCCTCACAGCACTGTCTTCAAGTGATTGATCTCTTGGGTTAACAGTGCAGACAAGATCAATTCGAGTCACTGGCAGTATCTGAGCTTTGCCGGGAATTGTCGAGAAAATAGTCGATTCAGACCGAGTGCAGATCTGACAATCGCTGCGCCAGCATCCGGCGACCGTGCCAGGTCCGTTTAAAGCCGAAGCGATAGACCGACGGGCTCACCAGATGAAGTTCCTCCGCCTTGAGATCCAGCAAGGCCATGGCCGCCGCCAGCTCCTCTTCACTCAGTTGCAGATCAAGGCTGAAGTCGAGCCACTGACCATCGTGGCCCACTCGCCGCTCCCGCTCGAGAGCCACCAGCTGACTGCGGGGCAACGCCAGCGCCTCATCCTTGCCGCCATTGAGCAGATAGATATGCTGCTCATCCCACCCCAGCTCCGCCAGTCGCCACGGCTGCCAGCTGCGGGGCAGCGACACCATGATCCCGGTGATGCCACCAAACACCACCCCCACCCAGTTGAGCAGCGCCATGGCGCCCCAACCATCCCACAAGGAGGCGGCCACCACGCCCCAACTCACCAGCAACAGCAGAAAAATGACGCAGCGATAGCGAACCGCGGGCGGCATCAACAGCTGCACCTGCGAACCGGCAAGCAAGGATGTAATACGCATGAAAAGCTCCTGTCATCACGAAATGGCGCCATTGTGAATAGGCATCAGGATACTGACAAGGGGGTTTTCTTTGTCATCCCCCTATAAAATCAATACCATGGCGTAAATGATTCTCAGTGGAACCCGCTTCTTGACCAGCTCGCAACCCTGTGTGCGCTTTTGTGGCGTCGACAAATTCTATGGCGACTTTCAGGCTCTTCATCACATCGATCTCACCATTGAACGGGGAGAGAAGTGGGTCATCTGTGGCCCGTCAGGCTCGGGTAAATCGACGCTGATCCGCACCATCAACGGGCTTGAGGGGATCGATGGCGGCCAGCTGTGCCTGTTTGGCGAGCTGGTGACCCCCGCCTACCTGCGCCGCCTGCAAGGTCGGGTCGGCATGGTATTTCAGCAGTTCAACCTCTTTCCCCATATGACGGTGCTGGAGAACCTGATGGTGGCGCCGGTGCATACCCTGGGGTTGCGACCCCAAGAGGCCAAGGCCCGGGCGCTCGGGCTGCTCGAGCGGGTGCGCATTCAGGCGCAGGCTGACAAGTACCCCCACCAGCTCTCCGGCGGTCAGCAGCAGCGGGTGGCTATCGCTCGCTCCCTTTGCATGCAACCTGAGCTGATGCTGTTTGACGAGCCCACCTCCGCCCTCGACCCCGAGATGATCCGCGAAGTGCTCGATGTGATCCGCGAGCTGGCTGACGAGGGGATGACCCTGATCTGCGTCACCCATGAGATGGGCTTTGCCCGTCAGGTGGCAGATCGGGTGCTCTTTATGGACGAGGGCAAGATCATCGAATCGGCCCCGCCCGCCCAGCTGTTCAGCGCCCCCCAGCACCCGCGCACCCAAGCCTTCCTCGAACAGGTGCTCAGCTATCATGGCTAGGCTCAACAGCACCCGCCTGCTTGGCTGGCTGTCAGGCACTGTGGTGCTCTCTGCGCTACTCGGCTGGGCGCTCTATAGCGGCGCTCGCCAGATGGGCTATGAGTGGCAATGGCCGCGAGTATTGCCCTTTCTCGGTGAGTGGGATGAGGGAACCTTTTATGCCGGCCCCCTGCTAAACGGCCTGCTGGTCACCCTGCAGGTGGCGCTGCTCAGTCTACTGGGCACTATGGCGGTCGGGGTGTGCGTGGTCAGCCTGCGGCTGCTCCCCTCCCGTCTTGGCCCCTGGCTCGCCATCGCCTATCTGGCGCTGGTGCGCACCACGCCTCAACTGGTGCAGCTCTATATTCTCTACTTTCTGTTGGGCCCCATGCTGGGATTGGCCCCGCTGGCCTGCGCCGTGTTGAGCCTCTCCCTCTATCAGGGGGCCTTCACCGCCGAAGTATTGCGCGCAGGAGTACAGGCCATTCCCAAAGGACAGTGGGAGGCGGCCCACTCCCTTGGCTTGTCGCGGACCATCACCCTGCGCAAGGTGATCCTGCCGCAGCTGGTGCGCATCACCTTGCCGCCGCTCACCAACGAGCTGGTGTCGCTTATCAAACATTCGGCGCTGGTGAGCGTGATCGCCATCTTCGATCTGACCAACGAAGGGCGTACTCTGGTTGCCGATACGTTTCTGACCTTTGAGGTGTGGTTTACCGTGGCCGCCCTCTATTTGCTGTTAACCCTGACGCTGTCCGCCTGTTCACGGGCGCTGGCACGTCACCTGAATCCGGACCAACAAGGACGCTAACCATGAATTTATCATTCAAGACCGCCCTGTCGGGCGCAGCCCTGCTGTTTACTGCCGCCCTGGTGACCCCTGTCCAGGCAGAAGAAACATCGGCGACCCTGTCGCAGATCGAGCAGAGCGGTACCCTGCGGGTCGGCATGTCCACCTTCGCCCCCTGGGCGATGCGCGACAAACAAGGGGCGCTAATCGGTTTCGAGATTGACGTGGCCCGTCGCCTCGCCACCGATAACGGCTGGCAGGTGGAGTTTGTGCCGACCGCCTGGGATGGCATCATCCCCTCCCTGCTGGCAAAAAAATATGACGTCATCATCGGCGGCCTCACCATCACCCCCGAGCGGGAGAAGAGCGTGCGCTTCACCCAGCCCTACTCCCACTCCGGGGTGCAACTGGCCGCCTCCAGTACACAAGCCCAAGCGAAGAAAACCATCGCGGACTTCAACCAGCGCGGGGTGATCCTGGCGGTACGTCGTGGCGCCTCGCCGGTACAGGTGGCCAAAGAGCACTTCCCCAAGGCCACCCTGCGCCAGTTTGATGACGAGTCACAGGTATTTCAGGAGGTGCTGAACGGCCGCGCCCACGGTGCCCTCTCCTCTTCCCCGAAACCGGAGCAAGAGGCGCTGCGCCACCCCGATGCCCTCTTTATGCCGTTTGCCGAGCCGTTGGCACAAGGCGATGAAGGCTTTGCCTTGCGCAAAGGGGATGATGCGTTAGCGGAAGAGTTCAACGAGTGGATCGCCGCCCGTCAGGCCGATGGCTGGCTCAAGGCGCGCCATGACTACTGGTTCAAGTCACTAGCGTGGGAAGCGCAGGTCGCCAATCCCTGATGCTGGTTGCCCTCAAACACACCATCCGGCGCATAGTCTGGAAGCTATTTCACAACATTAACTGGCTGGATGGGGTGATCGCCCTGTTCCTGCTGCTGGCTGGCCTCTGGCTGGCCAGCCGCTTGCACATCGGGGTGGCCTATCAGTGGCGCTGGCATCAGGCCTTCGATCTGCTGTTCACCCCCGGCCCTCACGGCGAGCTGCCCTACTTTTTTAGCGGTCTGTTCACCACCTTGCGCATCGCCCTGCTCGGCATGGTGCTGGCGCTGCTGCTCGGCACTGCCTTGGGGGTAGCCGCCTTCAGCCGCAGCCCCTGGCTGGTGATGCCCGCGACCCTGTTTATCCAGCTGATCCGCAATCTGCCGCCGCTGGTCTTTATCTTCATCTTCTACTTTTTTATCGCCAACCAGCTGCTGCCCGCGAGCGGCCTCTCCCGCTGGCTCGGCACCGTTTCACTCTCCCCGTGGCAAGAGGCGCTATTTGGCCCACCAGCCCGCTGGGAAAACCTCATCTCAGGCACCCTCTGTGTCGGGATGATCAGCGCCGCCTTCGTCGCCGAGATCGTCCGTGCCGGGCTGGCCGCCATCCCCCGTGGCCAGTGGGAAGCGGCGCAGAGCCTCGGGCTCTCCCCTTGGGTGCGGCTGCGCCGGGTGATCCTGCCGCAAGCCATGCTGCTAATGCTGCCCCCCCTCACCGGCCAGCTCATCGCGCTGGTGAAGGATACCGCCATCGTTTCGCTTATCTCGGTGCAGGAGCTCACCTTCGTCGGTACCGAGATGGCCAACTCCAGCGGACTGGTCTACGAGATCTGGCTGCTGGTGGCGGCGGCCTATTTATTGATATGTTTGAGTCTGTTCGTGCTGCTGAGCCGACTCGAAAATAGACAAGGAGCCCACTGATGCTGACATCCCTGTTGCTGGCAACCGTATTGCACGCGGAAGCCATCGGCGGTTATGCCGCCGGTTGTCTGAAAAACGGCGTATCCCTGCCCCTCGAAGGGCCCGGTTATCAGGTGATCCGCACCAAGCGGCTGCGCTACTACGGCCACCCCGACCTTATCCACTACCTGCAGGCGCTGGCCAACCAGACCCGCATGGCCGGGCTGCCGGATCTCTACATCGCCGATCTGGCGATGGCCCGTGGCGGCCCCTTTACCTCCGGCCATCGCAGCCACCAGACCGGTCTCGATGCCGATATCTGGTTTCGCATGGCCAACCGCCCCATCAGCAAATGGGAGCAGGATGCCCCCAAGGAGTGGGCACTGATCGACGAACCCAGCTACAAGATGCTGCCGGGGCGCTTTGGCCCACAGCAGCTCACCCTGCTGCGATTGGCCGCCAGCAAACCCGATGTGGCCCGCATTTTTGTCAATCCGGTGATCAAATCCGCGGTCTGCCAGCAGGCGGGTGATGAGCCCTGGGTCGCCAAGCTGCGCCCCTGGGTCGGCCACTTCAGCCACTTCCATGTGCGGCTGCGCTGCCCGATTGGCAGCGCCGATTGCGAGCCCCAGCCCCCCATTCCGCCCGGCAACGGCTGCGGCGAGGAGCTCACCTCCTGGCTCAAAGACAAGCCCCAGCTGCCCAAGGTATCCGGCATCAACAAGCGGCCTGAGCTACCTGCGCGTTGTGGCAACTGACCCCAAGCTGGTATGGTGGTGCGCTATTTGGTCGCGCACGGCCGACCCAGTGGTAGTGCTCTATCCGCTCGACATTTCAAAGGAGAACAACAAGATGGCCACATCACTCTGGCGCAGAACCACGCAGAGCCTGTTGACCCTGACCCTGCTGCTCGGCCTGACCGGCTGCGGCATGAACAACATTCCGACCCTGGATGAACAGGTCAAGGCAAGCTGGGGGCAGGTGGAGAACCAGTACCAACGCCGGGCCGATCTCATTCCCAATCTGGTGGCCACCGTCAAGGGTTACGCCAGCCATGAGCAGGATACCCTCAAAGCGGTCACCGATGCCCGCGCCCGGGTCGGCAGCGTGCAGGTGAGCGATCCTGCTCAACTCAAGGAGTTTGAAGCGGCGCAGAACCAGCTCTCCAGCGCCCTCTCCCGCCTGATGGTGGTGGTAGAGCGCTACCCAGACCTCAAGGCGGATCAGCAGTTCCTTACCCTGCAGGCCCAGCTGGAAGGGACCGAAAACCGCATCTCGGTGGCCCGCCGCGACTATATCGAGGCGGTGCGCCAGTTTAATACCGAGATCCGCACCTTCCCCGGCGTCATCTGGTCCAAGTTGCTCTACTCGGATCTGGCAGCCAAACCCAGTTTCAGTGCCAAACCCGGAGCCGATGAGGCGCCCAAGGTCAGCTTCCAATGAAGATGATGCTGCGTGCACTGCTCCCTTTTTTGCTGCTCTGGACGGCGGCGCTGCAGGCCGCGCCCGACTTTCCGGCCTTGAGCGGACGGGTGGTGGATGAGGCGGCGCTGATGTCCCGCAAACAAGCCCATCAACTGACCCAGCAGCTGACCGCCTTTGAAAAACGCAGCGGTATCCAGCTGGTGGTGGTCTCCATCGACAGCCTCGATGGGGAGACCATCGAGGAGTACGGCTATCAGCTCGGCCGCCACTGGGGGATCGGCCAGAAGGGCAAGAACAACGGCGTGCTGCTGCTGATCGCCCAGGATGAACGCAAGGTGCGGATCGAGGTGGGATACGGGCTGGAAGGTGCCCTGCCCGACGCCATCGCCGCCAATATCATTCATGGTCGCATTCTGCCCGCCTTCAAGCGCGGCGATATGGTGGCTGGGATCATGGCGGGCAGCCAGAGCATCATGAAGGCGCTGGCCGGAGAGTATCAGCCGGTCGATCAACCAAAAGATGACAAGTCCGGCGGGTTCTGGCTGTTTGTTCTGATGGTGATTGCGATGATCGTGCTCCATAACCTGCGCGGGGGCGGTGGTGGGTCCGGCAGACGCCGTCGGGCAGCCTACACGGCCGGCGGCTTTGGTGCCGGTTCCTCAGGAGGTAGTTTTGGTGGAGGCGGATTCAGCGGTGGTGGTGGCAGTTTTGGTGGCGGTGGTGCCTCCGGTGGCTGGTAACAGGAGTAAAGAGAAAAATCATGATTTCTAAACAGTTCTTCCACACGCTTCAGGCCAAGGTTCGCGAGGCGGAGCTAGAGACTGATGCCGAGCTGGTCACCGTGCTGGCCCCGGCCAGCGATGGCTATCGCTACATTCCGACCCTCTGGGCCGCGCTGCTGGCCATGCTGACCCCACTGCTGGTGTTCCAGCTCGGTTTCTGGCTCGGCTGGTACGAAATCCTGCTGGTGCAGTGGTCAGTCTGGCTGCTGCTCAGCCTGCTGTTCCACTGGACGCCCATCAAAATGCGGCTGATCCCGAAGAAGGTCAGCCAGCACCGGGCAGCCCTGATGGCCCGCCTGCAATTTGTCGAACAGGGGCTGCACCGCACCCGCGATCGGCTCGGGGTGCTGATCTTCGTCTCAGCCGCCGAGCACTATGTAGAAATACTGGTGGATGACGGCATCGCCCAGCATATCGACAATGGCCAGTGGCAGGAGATCATCGACGACTTCGTGGTGCGAGTGCGCAACAAGGAGATCGAGCAGGGTTTTCTGGAGTGCGTGGCGCGCGTCAGCGCCATTCTGACCGATGCCTTCCCGGCCACCCGGGATCAAAACGAGCTGCCGGACAGTCTGATCATCCTCGATAAGCCCTGATCCGGTTTAAAAAAACGGCATTCTGTGCAAGGGTTAAGCATTCAGAAAAGATTATGAAAAATAAGGGGAAAAGAGGTTGACCCACACAGCCCTTTCCCCTAAATTACGCCCCGTTCCAGCGCAACAGCGCAGCGAACACCGTGTTGGCTGAACACGTTAAACCACAGACCAAAATTTGGTGAGGTGTCCGAGTGGCTGAAGGAGCACGCCTGGAAAGTGTGTATACGGCAACGTATCGAGGGTTCGAATCCCTCCCTCACCGCCAAACAGTAAACCCCGACCTTGATGGTTGGGGTTTTTCTTTTGCGTCAGTAACTTGCTGGTTTTAGTGGTGTTTCGTTCACACTTCGCCCCCTGTCACTTTGTCAGGAGGGCCAGAAAGGTGGTACAAAATGGCCATTATGCCGAACCCCAAAAAAGACCCGAAGACGGGGGTCTACAAGATCCGTCAAGTCATCCCGCCAGCACTTCGTCCCTTCGTTGAAGGTAAGGGCGAGCTTAAGCGTTCTCTAGACACCAAAGATCCACAGGAAGCAAAAGCCAAGGCCGTTGAGGTTAACTTGGAGCTACAGGCCATCTTGGCCGGAGCTCGTAACAAGTTGGCTCTGCAAGAATCCAAAACCCAGCTGACTCAATCGCAGGTCGAGCAAATCGCCAGAACATGGCGGCTGCGGGAAGTCTCCCGTCTGCGTGACCCTGAGACCCTTGAGCGTTATGTGCTGCGTGAGCTGGATGATGACGGCGTCAACTACGAATATTCATCGCTTGCCGGGTTTTACAGTGATGCCTTGGAGCCGATAGATGCCGACTCGGAAGGCAAGGAAGTCTACAGCTCACGCCGTCTTCATGCTGCGATGAGGCACTTCGCCGAAGAGTGCCTGGCACTGGCTCAAGTCGAGCTATCTCCCGAAGACCCGCTCTATACTGTGCTCTGTGACCGCTTAGCTCAGCATTGTGTAGCTATTTGCAACACCGCATTCAAAGCCACCCATCGGCAAATTGACTATGGTATTGAACAGCTACTGGTTCCCCCCATTCATCCCGCCGGTATTGCTGTAGCCACAGCACCGTCAGCCCCTGATGCCCCCAAGATTGGCGAGTTCTTCGAAAAGCTGGCCGATGAGCAGGGCAAGATTAATCCCAAGGGGGCTATCACTTGGCGACGGGAACGAGCGGCTGTCGTCCGCCGGTTTATCGAGGCGTTTGGTGATCTACCACTCAATCACATTACCAGCTCAATGTGCCGTGAATTTCGCGACCAACTCAAGCTGACCCCTTACCGGCCAAGCAAGGAGATCAATCAGCTGCCCTTTAAAGAGCAGATCGACAAGGCTCAGCAAGAGGGGCTGAAGACCATCGCCTTGTCGCGGGTCGAGGTACTCCTTCACCTGTTTTCCGGCATACTGACGAGGGCTCAGAACGATGCCCTGATCAGCGATAACCCTTGCAGCAGCATCAAGGTCGAGGTGCCCAACGTTACTCGTGAACGAGCCCCTGAGTTTACCGATGCCGAGATGAATACCCTGTTTGACAGCGGCCTGTTCACGGGGGATATCCGCCCAGTACGGGCCAACTATGGCGAGGCGATCTACTGGGTGCCGGTGCTGCTGGCCTATACCGGGGCTCGCTTGGAGGAGATCAGCCAACTGTTCCTGCGTGATGTCGAGCAAAAAGACGGTCAATGGGTCATCCACATCAGGGATTGGGATGAGTCGCAGTCGGTCAAGACCGGGAAGAGTCGAGTAGTTCCTCTCCATCCACACCTGTTGGAGCTTGGCTTCGAGCGTTTCTTGGCAACTCGTGCCACAGAAGGCCCGCTTTTCTCCGAGTTGAAGGTGAGCAAGTCGACTGGGCGTTATAGCGACAAGCTAGGGAAGTGGCTCGGGGAGCAGATCCGCCAGATCCTCGGGCTCAAAACAGGCTCAATCTCCCCATTACATGCCTTCCGACATACCTTCGTAACCCATATGCGGGATTTGGATATCCGGGAAGACATACAAAACGCCATCACCGGCCATTCGCAGGGCACCAGCGTGGGCAGGCGTTACGGCTCGTTCAGGCAGTTGCATAACGCCATCGCCAAGATGCCCCGTTGGCCTGTCCCCGTGTGGCACCCCTTCAGCGTTGATGATGTTCCGACCGCAGAAGCGGAGGTGCAATCATGAAGCTGACACTGGACAACCTACTGCAAGAGCCGGGACGGAATGACTTGCTGTGTCCTTACCGTGTGCTGGACTTCGTCCCCGGATTTGATGGCGAGCATGAGCAATACGTACAGCAGGCGTTCCTTAGCCTCATTGACATTCCGGAACTTGATTGGTTAGAGATCCCAAAACCCGATGATGGACTTGGTTCATGGACGCCTCAGCAGGCCCTCGCGGTGCTGACCTATGGCCCTCGTTCTCATCTCAACGTCGAGCTGATCGTGGAGATTGAACGCGTCACAGGTGAATCTCTCCCCCGCATGGAGGGAATGAGCCGGTTCGAAGCGGCCTTCTACCTTGTCTATTTGCTGCCGCTGCTTAACGAGTTCAGGCAGCGTGATGTCTGGACGACGGTTCAGCCCCAATACGTTTGTGAGCCCTATCGGGTCGATTTCTCGGTTGGCCTGAGTGGCTTCAGGCCAGACTCTTCGAGTTTCCGAGACATGGGGGGTTGGGAGCAGTACCTTATTGAGTTTGATGAAGCCTATCACCAAGAGCCCGCCAACCGCTTGCGTGATCAGCAACGTGATATACATATCGAGCAGGCTACCGGCCTGAAGCCAATCCGGGTGCGTCATGAGGAGCAGGAAGTCTGGGCCGCAATCTGCCGCATTGAACAGGAGATCATCAGCGTCGAAGAGTACCTGCAACGGCTTCTGAAGCTGATGGTCTGGCGACGGGGGGAAAAGTACATCGACATCACGCGAAAGTCTGCCCAGCTTGGTTATACCTGTGACGCAGCCGGATATCTGCTCTATTCGGTGCAGCCACTACGCGACCTGAAGCGGATTGCCAAACGGCTAGGGTTGCGGGTTAAGTCAAAGCACACCGGCAAACAGGCATTCTATCGCTTCTATCTCTGATAGTTAGTGCCGCTTGGTGTGTCAGTGGCACACACATTGTTCAACATGTGTGTGGCTCCATTCGGGGTCGCACACATGAAGGAATGTAGAGAGCAAGAGGGATTCGTCATCTGTGTGTCTACTGTGTCGGTGTTCCAGGCCGTAGTTCACACCTCTTTCTTTTACTAGTACGACCCGAGACGGGAGCTTACCAGCCACTCGAAGGAGAGATTCCGAGAAGATTGCAACGATCTTGCCCGGTTGATTGCCCGGCAAAAACAATCCCAAACCCCACCAGCACAAGGAAAACGAGCAGGCAACATTCAGACTCCACGCCGGTATAAGACAGATGAGAGCAACACCATAGGAGAACCCCATGGAATACATCACATCTGGCCCCTTGTCGGGAGCCATCCAGCAAGGAGAAGGCGTATGAATGAGCAGCAAGGAAACCCGTTACTGAAAGCGTTGGAGGCGGCACTGCTGGCAGCCTTAGGCGTCCTCATCAAGGAGGCCGTCAACTCGATGCAGACACCGCCGACCCCGCCGAAGGAGCCGGACGCTCAATAGGCCATGCCCGTGTGACAGACCGGAAGCCCCCCGGCAACCCCTGTCACACGGGTTGGTTTTCGAGTTTTGACACGTTTTTCTTGCAGGGTCTTGAGCCTATTGGGAGGCCATCATGGCAATCATCGGGTATGCCCGTGTCTCGACCACGGGGCAATCGCTGGAGCAGCAACTGATAGCTCTGGCGGAGTGTGAAAAAGTTTTTCATGAGCAGGTCAGCGGTAGCAAGACGGATAGGCCGCAACTACAGGCAATGCTCGAATTCGCCCGGTCTGGGGACGTGCTAAAAGTCACCAAGCTGGATCGTCTGGCCCGGAATACCCGGCACTTGTTGGAGATCACAGACCAGTTACACGCCAAAGGGGTAACATTACAGATCCAGAATCTGGGCATCGACACGGCCACACCGACAGGCAAACTGATGCTGACCATGATCGGAGCCATCGCCACGTTCGAGCGGGAAATCATGCTGGAGCGTCAGGCGGAAGGGATCGCCTTGGCAAAGGCCAAAGGGGTCTACAAAGGTCGCAAGCCAACAGCGATGGAGAAGCGGGAGGAAGTGCTGCATCTTCTTGAGCAAGGAATCCCTAAAACTGTCGTAGCGAAGCGCCTAGGGATCAGCGTATCTAGTGTTTACAGGGTTCGATAGAATTTCAGCCTAGCAAGAGCAATCGCTACTTTCATAACGTGAGGGAAAATGAACAATTACATCATTCTGGTTGGCAAAGGGATACCTGTAGCAGTTGATCTATTGTCTGAGTCTGCATCCAGCGAAATAGCATCGTTGCAAGAACAAGGGTTTATTGTCGCTTATGACTCTTGCCGGGGTGAAAGTATTGAGCACGCATTGAAAACATGGAAACAACAAAGAGATGGTACCTATGGCTATGAGCACATAATCACCTCAACAACGAATGTACTAGCACAAGACACCCGAATCATTGAGGTCAAAGGGGTTACGACCGCGACGATTGTTGCCGGAATGAATTTTTTGAGGGACTTCATGGCCTCGATCCGAGACTTTACTGGTGGTAATTCAGGTACCTACATGGCAAAGCTCGATGAACTCAAGACTCAGGCATTAGTTCAGCTAAGAAAGCAAGCAGATGAATTAGGTTGCAATGCCCTCATTGGCGTGTCAATTGATGTTGACGAGGTTGCGGGTGGAGGTAAATCGATGATGATGGTGACTGCGACTGGAACAGCAATCGTTGTGGAGAAGTAGGGCCCCCAAGCCTCTGATAGACATTCTGCTACGTCGCATTGCTCAGGTTGAATAACACCTCTGCTTGTGGCAGTCTTTAGATACTTAGTTGGGGTCTTGTGGTACAAAACACTGGTACAACAGCTAAGAATCCAAGGTGCATCACTGTAATGAAATCAGTGAGTTACTGAATGTTAGTGAGAATCGAGGGTTCGAATCCCTCCCTCACCGCCAAATTTAGAAAAACCGACCTCAGGGTCGGTTTTTTGCTTTCCGGCAAACGCAAACACCTATGCTGACAAGTGAGGGTGAGAACCCTCGCCGGGTTCGAGCAGAGCAGCTTGCTGCGATGAACGGCCGACGGCCGCCCCGAAGGGGTGAGCCACGCAGTGGCGAATCATCTACTCCCTCACCGCCAAATTGCAAAGCCCTGATGGAAACATCAGGGCTTTTTGCTTTCCGGATTTCGGACACTCGCCCCCATCCAGATCTTGCTCTTGTTATTGACCAGCACTGCAAATATTTCCTCCTGTCACGACACGGTGCAACAAGGTGATTGCAAGGCAATCTCATTACCGCCACACACCACCCCTTGCGAACGCTGCCCAGCGCTCATTAATTGCTCGGCGATTGGATATCATTTTGAAAAACTGATACTTAAGTAGCTACACTAGCCCTTATCAATATTCAGGGACGTAGAAAAAATGAGCTTGATAGGCCTTGTCTTTGCACTGATCTGCATTCTTGGCGGAAACATCATAGAGGGCGGCCATCCCAGTGCGCTGCTCGATCTGCCCGCCTTTCTTATTGTGATTGGCGGTACCATAGGCGCGGCACTGACCCAGTTCCCCTTCTCCGTGGTCGGTAAAACCGTCAAGCGTTTCAAATGGCTGCTCTCCCCCCTCAAGCTCGACATGCTGGAGCAGGCCCAGTTGCTGGAGACCATGGCAGGTAATGCCCGTCGCAGCGGTATGCTGGCCCTCGAAGGCATGGTCGAAGAGATCAAGGATCCCTTTTTGAAAAAAGGGGTACAGATGATGGTCGATGGCTATGAGAAGGCCAAGATCCATGAGGTGCTGGAAAACGAGATCGAATTTGAACAAGAGGATCTCGAACAGACGGTCAAATTCTATGAAGCCATGGGTGGCTACTGCCCAACCATGGGGATAGTCGGTGCAGTATTTGGTCTGATCCACGCCATGGGTCTGCTGGATGCGCCGGACAAACTGGGTGGCGCCATCGCGGTGGCCTTTATCGCAACCATCTACGGGGTTGCCGCCGCCAACCTGATCTTTTTGCCGTTCGGCAACCGTTACAAAGGATTTGCCCATGAGATCCGCCACTACAAGGAGATGACCCTGACCGGCATCCTCTGCATCGTGGATGGCGAGTCACAAGCGCGACTGCAAGTATCCCTCGAACCATTTATCGGAGGCCATGGTGGCCAAAAAGAAAAAAGCTGAAGCACCAGAGAACCACGAACGTTGGCTGGTCTCCTATGCCGACTTCATGACCCTGCTGTTCGCCCTGTTTGTGGTGCTCTACTCCTTTGCCATGGCCAAGCAATCAGAGACTCGGGTACTTATCCAGGGCTTTATCGAGTCACTGGGCAAAATTGGCCTCATCTCCCCGCCTGCCGGTTCGCCAGTGATGCAGGGTGGCACAGGTATTCTCGAACCAGAATCAAAAACGAGCCCCAGCAGTTCGGAAAAAGAGACGGTGCTGGAGAAAGATGCACCCATGGCGGCGTCGGATCCCTTCAACGAAACCATTGGCGCCTCGGAAAAACCGAGTGCCACCGAAGCCTGGCCCCACAAGACCAAGGAGCAGGAGTGGGTGCAGGTGGCCAAGCAAAAGCTGGATCAACAGCTCAAGGCACAGATTGAATCCAAGGATCTCGAGGTCGAGCAGCTTGGCAGTCAGCTGGTGATCCGCATCGGTGAGAAGGCATTGTTCCCATCCGATTCAGCGTTCCTGCAACCCCAGTTCGTGCCGCTGGTCCACAAGATCTCCGGCATCCTGGCCGACATCCCGGGACAGGTGGTGGTGACCGGCCATACCGATGACTCTCAGGCGCCGGTGGAGCTCTATCGCAACAACTGGGAGCTCTCGGTACTGCGGGCCTCCTCCATCGTGCAGACCATGCTGACCAACCCCCAGCTGGATGCCAAACGGGTCATTGCCCAGGGCGTTGCCGACACTCAGCCCCGTTTTGCCAATGACACTGCTGAACATCGCCAGGCGAACCGCCGGGTCGATATCACCCTCTCCCAAGGCAAGGCCGCAGAAGAGTCGCTGCAACTGCTCAAGCCCTAACCTCCCCGCTCCCGCCTCGCGCGGGAGCTTCTTTTTTATAAACAAATAACTCAGTAATATCAACACCATAAGATCTTAATGATAATGATTGCCATTTATTGTCAAGTGGTCAGGCCTCTGCAATAATGCCGCCCCTCAGGCTTAAATAAAAACAATTATCATTATGAACAAACTGCTTCAAGCATGGCCGGCACTCCTGTGTGCCTCCGCTGGCGCGGCCGATCTTCCCCCTGTGGAGAAGGCTCGCAGCGACGACACCATCATTGTCACCGGGCAACGGGTACAACAGAAACTCTCCGATGTCTCCGGCTCCATCACCGTCATCACCCAGGAAGAGCTGGACCGTCAGGTCGCCAGCGAGCTGACCCATGTGTTTCGCAAGATCCCCGGAGTCTCGGTCACCGGCTCTGCCGGGCGACCGCAAAACATCAGCGTGCGCGGCATCAGCGGCAACCGCATCCTGCTGATCAAGGATGGGGTGCGTGTCAGCGACGGCTTTGGCGCCGACAACATCAATGACAAGGTGGGGCGCTTCAACTTCGATCTCGATGACATCAAGCAGATTGAGGTGGCCAAGGGGGCCGGCTCCTCCCTGCATGGCTCCGACGCCATCGGTGGCACCGTGGTAATGAACACCAAGCAGCCGGAAGATTATCTGCAACAGCAGGATAGCTATCTGGCGGCCAAGACCCTCTACGGAGGCGACAGCAACAAGAAGAAGCTCAGCATGACCGGCGCGGCGCGGGCGCTGGAGAGCGAACATCTGTTGCGCCTCTCCGGCTGGCGCGGCAACGAAACGGCCAACTTTGAGGAGAACCGCATTCCGGCAGATCTGGATGGCATGAGTGCCTCCACCAGCAGCCGCCTCCCCCTCAATGCCCATCACGCCCTGCGACTGGAGCTGGACTACTACGAGGATCACGCCAAACGCCTGATGGGCCCCAAAGCGGTGCCCCAACCCGATGGCAGCTGGAATGTGGTCGGCTTTCAGGAAAACAGTGATCAACGTACTCAGGGCGGCAAGTTCAGCTGGGAAGCCAACGATCTGGGCGTGGTCGATACCCTCAACTGGAGCCTGTTTGGCAACCAGTCTCGTAACGAGGCCAACCAGCGCCAACTGCTGCGCAACGATGCCCTGAGCGGCTATCCCAGATATCGCAGCCAGCGCACCCTCTCCACATTCGAGGAGCTGCGCCTTGGCAGCGAGCTGGAGTTGCAGAGCAAGCTGACCACCGGCGCGCTGGATCACACCTTCAGCTACGGTTTGGATCTGGAGCAGGCCAACCACGAGCGGCCAGTCAGCAATCTGACCCTGGAAGATGGCATCACCACCCAGGGACAGAAAGCCCCCTTCAGCAAGGCCGAGACCCGCCGCGATGGCATCTGGCTGAGCGATGTGATCGATCTGGGCAGCTGGCAGTTTACCCCGACCCTGCGCTTTGACCGCCAGCGCCTGCGCGCACCGGACAGCAATCTGGCCGAGAACCACAGCGATCACATCTCCCCCAGCCTGGCGGCCAGTTACCGCTTCAACGAGACATGGCGCAGCTGGCTCAGCTATGCCAACGGCTTCCGCGCCCCCGCTTACGATCAGGTTTACGGCAACATTCCCCACTACTTTGCCATGCCGCCATTCGAGATCATTGCCAACCCCAACCTAAAGGAGGAGACCAGCCACAGTCTGGAGTGGGGAGTGAATGGCCAAAGCGACAACTGGAGCGTCAAACCGGCCGTTTTCTACAACCGCTACTACAACTTCATCGACTGGCGCCAGACCGGTTTCCGCCTCGATGACGGTGTCTTCCTGCGCCAGTATCGCAACGTCGCCAAAGCGGAAACCTGGGGCGCCGAGCTGGCCGCCAGCCTCTGGCTGAGCGACGAGTGGGAGCTTTCGACCAATCTGGCCTGGATGGATGGCAAGGATCACCGCGGTGAGCCGCTGCGCACCCAGACACCGCTGGAAGGCAACACCACCCTGCGCTGGCAACAGCTCGACTGGGGGGTTGAGCTCAGTGGCAACTATGCCGCTGCCATGACCAAGGTGCCCCAGTGCGCCAATGCCCAGACTGGCTACAACGGTGCCTGCCAGAGCAGCGCCGGCTGGTTCAGCCTGGACCTCACCGGCGACTGGCAGATCACCGAGGCGCTCAAGGTCAATGCCACCATCGGCAACCTGCTCGATACCCGCTACGTCCGCTATCAGGATGTGGCCGGACTCCCGGCTGGCAGCGACACCTCCCTCTACAGCCAGAGCGGCCGCTACCTGTCAGCCAGCCTCAGTTACCGTTTCGTGGGGATGTGATGAAGCATCATGCAATCATGGCGGCCCTGTTGGCCGCCCCGTTGGCGTGGGCGCAAGAGGCCCTGCCACCGCCGATCCCGTCCCAATCGCACCTGATTTCAGGCAATCCCGTACGCCAGGATCCCTACTTCTGGTTGCGGGACGAGAGCCGCAGCAACCCGGCCATTCTCGCCCTGCTCAAGCAGCAAAATCGCTGGAGCGAGCAGCATCTCGCCGCGCAGCAGCCGCTGGAAGCAACCCTGCGCGCCGAGTTTGCCCGCCATCCGGCGGGGGAACCTGTGCCGGACAACTGGCTTGTCCGCGGCGATCAGGCATGGCAGCTGCGCCCGGATGGTTCTCTCTGGCAACGCCACGGTGGCAAGGTGCAGCAACGGCTTCCCGCCAGAGCGGGTGAGGGCTATTACGAAGCGGGCGGCTGGGCACTGAGCCCGGATAACCTCACACTGGCCATCGCCGAAGACAGGCGCGGCGCTCTCGACTATCAGGTCACCCTGCTCGATCTCCAAAGCGGCAAGGCGCTGGCCAGTTTGGCACAGCGCAGCGCCGATCTCGCCTGGTCACAAGATGGTCGCACCCTCTACACCATCGCCAACGAGCGCTACACCCAGCGCCCCTGGCAGCTGCGCGGCTGGCAGGATGGCCAGGAGCAGACTCTCTATGAGGAGCAGGATCCCGCCTGGCTGCTCAGCCTCTATCGCACCACGGATGGCCAACATCTGGTGTTGCAGGGCAACAACCACGACAGTTCGGAGCAGTACCTGCTCGACTCGGGCAAGCCGCAGCAGGTCAAACCCCGCCAGCGCGGGGTGGAATACTATCTGGACAGTCAATCCGGCTGGGTGATCAAGAGCAACCGGGAGGGGGCGTTTGCCCTCTACTCAGCCAGCACGCCGCTCGGTGAGTGGCAGCGCCTGTGGCCCGCCAAAGAGGAGGATCTCGGCGATCCCGAGAAGTGGCGACTGTTTGATCGCCATCTGGTGGTGCAGTTTCGCCAGCAGGGGGAGGATTGGCTCGCCCTGCTCGATCGCAACGGCCATGAACGCCAGCGCCTGCCGCTGGCCAGTGGCGCCGGTACCGGCTGGCTGCAAGGAGAACATGACCCGGCCAGCGACCGCATTCTGGTGCGCAGTCAGGGTTTGAGCCAGCCCCCCGGCCAGCGCTGGCTGGATTTGAACAGCGGCCAGTGGATCAACGACCAGCACACCGATGACGACAAGGCATTGCCCTATCAGAGCGAGCGGCGCTGGATCACCTCTGCCGATGGCACCCGGGTGCCGGTCTCGCTGGTGTGGCGCAAGGATCTCGCCCCCCGCGCCGTGCTGCTCTATGGCTATGGCGCCTATGGCACGCCGATGCGCCCCTACTACCAGAAAGAGCTGCTGAGCCTGCTGGATCGGGGCTTTGTCTACGCCATCGCCCATGTGCGCGGCGGCGGCATGCTGGGGGAGCAGTGGACCCGCGACGGACGGGGCATCCACAAGCAGAACGGCATCAGCGACTTTATCGCTGCCGGCAACGCCCTGCGCCACTGGTCGCCCGACTCTGCTCCCCTGCCCCTGTTTGCCATGGGGGGCAGCGCGGGGGGCACGCTGGTTGCTGCGGCCCTCAACCAGCAACCGACACTCTTTAGTGGCGCAGTGTTGCAGGTTCCCTTCGTCGATGTGCTCGGCACCATGAGCGATCCTGCCCTCCCCTTGACCCGTCAGGAGTATCAGGAGTGGGGCAACCCGGCCAAGCCCACAGAGTATCAGGCGATGCGCCGCATCAGCCCCTACGACAACCTGCACCGCGCCCCCTACCCGCCCCTGCTGGTCACCACCGCCCTGCACGACAGCCAGGTGCCCTACTGGGAGCCGGTCAAGTGGCTGGCCCGCCTGCGGGAACACAGCACCGGATCCGGCCCCTACCTGCTGCTGACCGAACTGGAGGGGGGCCACCGCGCCGGTGGTGGCGATCGGGCTCGTGAATTTGCCTTCTTGTTGCATCTGGCGGGGATCAACCAATGACCCTGCCGCTGATTGGGAGTACCACTATGAAACCCCTGTTGCCCGTCCTCTTGCTGGGGCTGGCTGGCTTTGCCACTCAGGCAGCCGAACTGCATTTTGTCGAACAGAACGCCCCGTCCGATCCCCGCCTCTGGCTCGAACAGCAGCTCGGCGTCACCCTGAGTGATGCCCCGGCCTATCAGCGCCAAGGCAAGCTGGGCCACTATCTGCACTATCGCCAGCAGCTCAATGGCGCGCCGATCGCCGGTCTCATGGCCGCCGTCAGTCTCGATGAGCAGGGTCGCCCGTGGCGTCTCTATCACAATACCCGCCAGCCCGGCAGCGCCGCCGTCCCATGTGATGAGGCAAGCCGCGGCGGTGTGGATGCCTATACCACCACGCTGGACGGCGCGGTATGGCAATTCGCCGGCAGTGACGAAGCCCAGCACTGGTACTGGCAGGATGGTGACACCCTGACCCCGGCCTGGCGTCTGCTGGCGGTGGAAAGTCAGCCGGGCAACAGCAAGAGCAGCCACTGGCAGCTGTTTGTCACCTGCGATGGCAGCGCCCTGCTGGGGCGCACGCTGCAAGAAGCCAGCACCCGCGCCGAACCGGCCCCGCTGGCAGGGGATGCGGCCACGGTGCAAGCCCGCATCTTTGCCCTCGATCCACGCACCCAGCTGAAAGATGGCAACCTGCTGTGGCGCCATGATCTGGTGCTGGACAACGGGGCCTATCGCACCGTCCCGCTCACGGTACAAAAGGTGGATGACACCTACCTGCTGAGTGGCCCTCGCGCCCGGGTCGTGGATGGCACAGCGCCGGAAACGGCCTCCTTTAGCAGCCCTGATGCCGATGGCTTCCAGCTGGATCACCAGCAGCCCGCCTTCCTCGATATCAATGGCTACTACCATCTGGACCTGGCCCAGCGCCACGTGGAATCCCTGGGCTACCCGGCGCTGATGGGTGGCCCCCTGACCATCGATACCGATGCCGGGGAGCAGGACAACTCCCTCTATGACCCCTTCCTGCGCCGGTTGGAGATTGGCCGGGTCGGCGTGCCCGATGCGGAAGATCCCATGGTGATCTGGCACGAGTTTGGCCATGCGGTGCAGCACCATATCCTGCCCGATATGGGAGACGAGGGTGACTGGGGCGCCATCGGTGAGGGCTTTAGCGACTATCTGGCCGCCAGCTGGCGCCAGCGCAGTCCAGAGGCTCGCCAGTTCGAGCCTTTCATGGTCTTCAACTGGGATGCCAGGATCAGCGGCCGGACGCCCCGTCAGCTCGATGATCTGCGGGCGCGCTATCATCCGGGCTTCCTCTATCCGGCTCACCTCACCATCAATGGCAGCAACGGTGACCAGCTGTGGGGCACACCGCTCTTCACCGCGCTGCGCCAGGCCGTTGAACAGTATGGCGAGGTAGCCCGTGACGAGTTCGATACCCTGCTGATTGAATCCCACTTCGGCCTCGGCCCGCAGGTGCGGATGCCCCAGCTGGCGCGGGTCACCGTGGATACCGCCAACCGCCTCTATCCGGATCGCAGCTATGGCAAGCTGCTGGAGCAGGCATTCCGCCACCACGCCCTGCTGCCCACCCCCATCGTGGCGCGCCTTGCCGATGACAGCTACCTGCTGCCCGGGGAGAAAAAGAGCCTCGCCATCGAGTTGACCAACCAGAGCGGCCGCCCCCTGACCGTGGCTGACGCCAGCGTGCTCCCGACCAAGGGGATCATGGGTGACGGTCACTGGCAGGGAGAGCTCAACGCCGATGGCACCGCCCGCTGGACCCTGCCGCTGGAAGCGGCGAGCAACCTGACCTGTGGCGAGGCAGTCACCTTGCCGCTGCAGTTCCAGCTCACCCTGCCCAGCCCCACCGAGCGCCAGACCCGCCTTGACCTGCAACTGCCGATCGGTGAACCGCTCTGGCAGCGGGCCATCGGCCAGGGTGGCCAGATCAAGGATGCGGTGAGCGATGAACGGCACGGCCTGTCCCGCTTCACCCTCACCTTGCCCGAGAGCAAGGCCCGCATCGACAGCGGATTCGTGGTCGCCCTCGATCTGGAGCACAGCAAACTGGAGCAGCTGGAGATCTGGCTCACATCCCCTTACGGCACCCGGATCAGCCTGTGGAACAAGGGTTACGCCAGTCATACCCGGCTCAAGGGGGAGTTTCCGCGTGAACTGGTACCGTTCGAATCGCTGGATAAGCTGCACGGTGAACCGCTCGCTGGCCGCTGGCAGCTGGAGATCAACGACACCAGCGCCGGTGACACCGGTCAGTTGCGCAGCTGGCGGGTAGCCCAGCAAGTCGGCGCCCGCTGCGACAAGGATGAAGCCATGCCAACCACCGGCATCGTCCCCCTTGAGCAGGATGAAGGGGGTGGCGGCACGGCTTCCCCCCTGCTGCTGTTGCTGGCCCTGTGGCCACGTCTCTGGCGCCGGAGCACCCCGCGCCGTTGAACTCTGTACCACGGGGGTCACCGCCCCCGTGAACCTGTGACCGAATCAAGGAATGTGAAGTGAAACCATCAGCACTGGTTATTGCAACCCTCTCAGCCCTGCTCAGCGCCTGTGGCGGCGGGGAAGATAACGCACCACTGGCGCACCCGGACTACCGGGTCGATGTCGCCCTGCCGACCGCCGGCACCCTGTGCGCCGATCTGGATCAGAACTGGCAATGTGATGCCACCGATCCTGCCGTCAGCGGCGAAGGAGCTGTGACCCTTATCAGCTATTCGGCCAACATCGTCAACTCACCCCTGCTGTTCGTACCGCGTGCAGGAGGGCTGCTGCTGGCGCATCCGGCTGCAAAAGAGGAGCCACAACGGCTGCAACCCACCCTGCTCAGCACCCTGTGGCAGAGCCGTATTGCCGAAGGGATTGCCGCCGACCGCGCACTGACACAACTGCAGGCCGATCTCGCCCCGCTGCAACCGGGCAGCGACCGCGCAGCTCTCGCGGGTCTCGGCCAGTTTGATCAGGCGCTGCAGCAGGTGGCGATCAGGTTACAGCAAGAGGCCCGCACACGCCTTGCCAACGCCAAAGAGAACCGGCTGTTCGCCACCAGCTATCGCGCCATCAGCCTGATGCTGGAGCAGTTGGCTCAAGAGTGGCAGCGCAACGGCCAATTTGCCGAAGAGACCCAAAGCGAGCTGCTTACCCTGCTGGTGCAACAGCAGCCACGCAACCTGCTGACCGTCAGCGGCGTCACCACCTTCAGCGATGGCAATGATCCTCTGCTGGAACGGGAACCCGCCGACTATCCGGGACAAGATGCCAGCTGGAATCGCACTCGTCCCCAGCTTGCCTATCGCAAGCTCGATGATCGCGGTCAGGTGCTCCCCGACAACGCGCCGAGCTGGCAGTGCGTCAAGGATCTCAATACCGGTCTGGTGTGGGAGGTCAAATCGGACGATCCCTTGAGCCCGGCCTGGAAAAGCAGACCCTTTGCCTATGAGGATGAGCAATTCAAGGCGACCGCAGGCGAGCAGCAATATGCCTACCAGCATATCCATAACAGGATCGAACAGCTTACCACCGAAGGGGATCAGGCTGCCCTCGACCGGGCACAGGCGCTGACCACCATGCTCACCACCCGTGCGTATCAACAGTGGCTCAATGGCGAGCAGCGCTGCGGCATCAGCCAGTGGCGGCTGCCCACCATGGGCGAGCTGATGTCACTGATGCACTACGGCAGCACGGATAAGGACCCGCTGGGTCAGCGCATCATCGTGGATACCCGTTACTTCCCGGATGTCGCCCCATCGGAAGATGGCACTTACGATGGCTACTTCTGGAGCGCCACCAGCAACACCGCCCAGCGCTTCTCCGGTGGCCCCATCAGCAAACGTACAGCCTTATTCCTGGGGGACGATGCGGGCACTACCTATCCCGCATTGGTTCAGCAAGATGAATACATCGAACTGATGCAAGTGCGGTTGGTTGCCGTCACCACCACCAAATAATCCGAGGAGTATCATGAAGATTCATCGTTTTTCGTTGTCCATGCTGGCACTGCTGGCCCCCCTTGCCCACGGTGCAGCCATTTGTGATGACAGCATGGATCGCACCGCCCCCTCAGCCCGTTTTCTTGACCATGGCAACGGCACCGTCACCGATCAGCATACCGGCCTTACCTGGATGCGCTGCAAACTGGGGCAGAGATGGAGTGGCAGCAGCTGTCTTGGGGAACCAAACGTGTACTACTGGCAGCAGGGATTGCAGGTAGCGGAGCGGATCCGCAGCGACAGCAGCCATGCCCTCTATCAATTCGGTGGCATCAGCCAGTGGCGCCTCCCGGACATCAAAGAGCTGACCACCCTGGTCGAGCATGCCTGCATTAAACCATCCCTTAATGACGCCATTTTCCCGCGCGCCATGGCAGGGGATGGCAAAGAGGTCAATGAGGGCTACGTCTATCTGATGAGCAGCACGGTGGCCTCCGGTAACGGCCAGCGGGCTTATCTGGATATCACCTCGGGGGATATCGGTTTTCGCGTGACGGGCGCCTATCCGGATCAGATCTTGCTGGTCGCCAATAAACCCTGACCGCAGCATTCCCGAAACCGGAACGTTATGAGAGGAGAGGCTTGCGAGCCTCTCTTTTTATTGCCAATGCTATAGCCCCTATCTCACCCGCCATCACGCTCTTCGCCCACCTATGCTCCCTACCTGCGATGCCAATCTGACCCGGCCTCACTCTCGACATGGCTCCCTTTCAGGTGATTACGAGGAGCAGCTTTCTGCTCTTTCCGAGCCTTTCCTGCCTGCCATAACCAGTAAAAAAGTGCGCTCCTTAACAGAATTTAATTTCCAGTTAACAGATTAATAATTAACCCGTAAAAATGACATGTAAATCAGTGCGAAAGTGTCATAATGCGTAACGTTATTGTTAAGTCGCATGATTAATTTGGTTAGGAAAAACCTCTATGTTTGCTGATATTTCTGCTCAACATTGGGCTTTTGCCATTTATGTCATAGGTGCCATCGCTATCTGTTTGACGATGATAGGTCTCGCCGCTCTGCTGGGGGGACGCGCCTATGGTCGCGCCAAAAACAAGCCCTTCGAATCTGGCATTGACTCGGTTGGCACTGCCCGCCTGCGTTTTTCCGCCAAGTTCTATCTGGTTGCCATGTTTTTCGTCATCTTCGACGTCGAGGCACTCTATCTTTTCGCCTGGGCCGTCTCGGTGCGCGAAACCGGCTGGGTCGGCTTTATTGAAGCCGCTATTTTCATCACGCTGCTCTTAATCGGTCTGATCTACCTATGGCGCATCGGTGCCCTGGAGTGGTCGCCACGCAAGCCACAGCTGAACGATAAAAAAACTGATTGAACCACAGACCCTTTCCTTGAGGTTGCACCATGAAGTACACCCTGACCCGGATTGACCCGGATGCGCCAGTTGAGCGCTACCCCCAGGAACAGCGCCAGACCGTCGATGATCCGCTGGCGCAAGAAGCGACCCGCGGCATCATGATGGGCCGCCTCGAGGAGGTGCTGCAAGACACAGTCAACTGGGGCCGCAAGAACTCCCTCTGGCCCTACAACTTTGGTATCTCCTGCTGCTACGTGGAGATGTGTACCGCCTTCACCTCCCCCCACGATGTAGCCCGCTTCGGTGCCGAAGTTATCCGTGCCTCGCCCCGTCAGGCCGACTTTATGGTGATTGCAGGGACCCCCTTCATCAAGATGGCACCAGTCATCCAGCGCCTGTACGAGCAACTGCTCGAACCCAAGTGGGTGATCTCCATGGGGGCCTGTGCCAACTCCGGCGGCATGTATGACATCTACTCGGTAGTGCAGGGAGTGGACAAATTCCTGCCGGTCGACGTTTACATTCCGGGTTGCCCACCGCGTCCCGAAGCCTTTTTGCAAGCCCTGATGCTGCTGCAGGACTCCATCGGCAAAGAGCGCCGCCCCCTCTCCTGGACGGTGGGCGATCAGGGGATCTACCGTCCCCAGATGCAGGCCGAAAAAGAGCGCAAGCGCGGCGAACGGATCAATGTGACCAACCTGCGCACGCCGGATGAGATCTGACCATGAAACTGACTCGTGATTTTCCCAGCAATTACGCCATGGCCCAGTGGCAACCCAGCGACCACAAAGATGCCAAAATCATTGGCGAACTGTTTGCTCACTTCGGCGCCGAGCACTTCACTGTGCAAAGCACCCGTACTGGCGTGCCGGTGGTCTGGCTCCCTCGCGAACTGCTGCAGGATGTGATTGGCTTCCTGCGCAAGGTGCCCTCTCCGTTCGTGATGCTGTTTGATCTCAGCGCCACCGACGAGCGGCTGCGCAGCCATCGCGACGGCATGCCCCCCAGCGATTTCACCGTCTTCTATCACCTCATTTCCATCGACCGTAACGCCGATGTGATGTTGAAAGTGGCGCTGGCCGAGAGCGATCTGCACCTGCCCACCATCACCAACCACTTCCCCAATGCCAACTGGTATGAGCGGGAAGTGTGGGACCTGATGGGGATCACCTTCGACGGCCACCCCCATCTGACTCGCATCATGATGCCCAAGAACTGGCAGGGTCACCCGCTGCGCAAAGACTATCCGGCGCGTGCTACCGAATTTGATCCCTTCATGCTCGATGCCGCCAAACAGGACATGGAGCAGGAGAACCTGCTGTTCAAACCGGAAGAGTGGGGCCTGGCCCGTGGTAACGAGAACGAGGACTACATGTTCCTCAACCTCGGCCCCAACCACCCCTCGGCCCACGGCGCCTTCCGGCTGGTGCTGCAGCTCGATGGCGAAGAGATCCGCAACTGCGTGCCCGACATTGGCTATCACCATCGCGGTGCCGAGAAGATGGGCGAACGCCAGTCCTGGCACAGCTACATTCCCTATACCGACCGGGTCGAGTATCTGGGCGGAGTGATGAATAACCTCCCCTACGTGCTGGCAGTCGAGAAGCTGGCCGGCATCAAGGTGCCGCAGCGGGTCGACATGATCCGGGTGATGATGGCGGAGCTGTTCCGCATCCAGAGCCACCTCTTGTTCCTCGGTACCTATATTCAGGACGTGGGGGCCATGACCCCGGTCTTCTTCACCTTCACCGACCGGCAAAAAATCTACACCATCATCGAAGCGATCACCGGCGCCCGCATGCACCCGGCCTGGTTCCGTATTGGCGGCGTGGCGCACGATCTGCCGGTAGGCTGGGCTCGTCTCATCCAGGAGAACCTGCTGAACTGGCTGCCCAAGCGGCTGATGGATTACGAAAAAGCGGCGATGCGCAATAGTATCTTGCGCGGCCGCACCATAGGCGTCGCCCCCTATACCACAGAGCAGGCATTAGCGTGGGGCGTCACCGGGGGCGGTCTGCGCGCCACCGGCCTCAACTTCGACGTGCGCAAATGGCGCCCTTATTCGGGCTACGACCAGTTCGAGTTCGAGGTGCCGGTCGGTGCCAATGGTGATGTTTACGACCGCGGCATGATGCGCCTCGAAGAGATGCGCCAAAGCCTGCGTATCATAGAGCAGTGTGTGAATAACATGCCGGAGGGGCCCTTCAAGGCGGATCACCCGCTCACCACCCCGCCGCCCAAAGATCGCACTCTGCAGGATATAGAGACCCTGATCACCCACTTCCTGCAAGTGTCCTGGGGCCCGGTAATGCCGGCCGCAGAATCCTTCCAGATGATCGAGGCGACCAAGGGGATCAACAGCTATTACCTGACCAGCGATGGCTCCACCATGAGCTACCGGACCCGGATCCGCACCCCGAGCTTTGCTCACCTGCAACAGATCCCCTCGGTGATCAAGAACAGCATGGTGTCGGATCTCATTGCCTACCTGGGCAGTATCGATTTCGTTATGTCGGATGTGGACCGTTAAGTAACCGCTGGGTGTCCACCTGATGGGGACAGCCACCGATTACGAGACAACAGGACTCGCAGTTAAAGGACAAGCCACAAAAGGTCAAGTCATGAGCCAGCAATGTCAGTGTCACAATAATCAGACCCCAAAGGGGCAAGGGGCTTGCAGCAGCAAACAGAGCGATTTCGTTCTGAGCCAGGCTGAACGCGATGCCATTGAACACGAGAAACACCACTACGAAGATCCCCGCGCCGCCAGTATCGAAGCGCTCAAGATCGTGCAGCAGGCTCGCGGCTGGGTACCCGACGGTGCTATTCATGCCATCGCGGCCGAGCTGGGCATTCCCGCCAGCGATGTCGAGGGGGTCGCCACCTTCTACAGCCAGATCTTCCGCCAGCCAGTGGGGCGCCACATCATCCGGGTCTGCGACAGCATGGTCTGCTACATCAATGGCCATGAAGAGCTGATGGCCGGTCTCAAAGAGGTGATGAACCTCGGCCCCGGTCAAACCACGCCAGATGGCCGCTTCACCCTGCTGCCGGTCTGCTGCCTTGGCAACTGCGACAAGGGGCCGGCCATCATGATCGATGACGACACCTACGGCGGCCTCGATCCGGTGACATTGCTGAAAACCCTGGAGGCGTATCAATGAGCCAGCCTCAGAGTAAAATTCTCGCCTCTCTTGGCACCGCCAACCGCACTGCTCGCGCCGCCGAAACCCATCCGCTCACCTGGCGGCTGCGGGACGACGGCCAGCCGGTGTGGCTGGATGAATACCAGAGCAAGCAGGGTTATGACGCGGCCCGCAAAGCGCTCGGCCAGATGAGCCCGGACGAGATCGTCAGCACCGTCAAGGATGCTGGTCTCAAGGGGCGCGGCGGCGCTGGCTTTCCCACCGGGGTGAAGTGGGGGCTGATGCCCAAAGATGAGAGCATGAACATCCGTTACCTGCTCTGCAACGCCGACGAGATGGAGCCCAACACCTGGAAAGATCGCCTGCTGATGGAGCAACTGCCCCATCTGCTGATCGAGGGGATGATCATCTCGGCCCGTGCCCTCAAGGCCTATCGCGGTTACATCTTCCTGCGCGGCGAATATGTGGATGCCGCCATCAACCTGCGCCGGGCGGTAGAAGAGGCAAAAGCAGCTGGCCTGCTCGGCAAGAACATTCTCGGCTCGGGTTTTGACTTCGAGCTGTTCGTCCACACCGGCGCCGGTCGCTACATCTGTGGCGAAGAGACGGCACTGATCAACTCGCTGGAAGGGCGCCGCGCCAACCCGCGCGCCAAGCCCCCCTTCCCTGCCGTCTCCGGTGTCTGGGGCAAGCCCACTTGCGTCAATAACGTCGAGACCTTGTGCAACGTCCCCGCCATTATCGGCAACGGGGTGGCCTGGTATCAGGGGCTGGCGCTGCCGGGCTCGGAAGATCACGGCACCAAGCTGATGGGTTTTTCCGGCAAGGTGAACAACCCCGGAGTCTGGGAGCTGCCCTTTGGCATCCCCGCCCGCGAGCTGTTTGAACACTATGCCGGCGGCATGAAGAGCGGCTATCGCCTGAAAGCCTGGCAACCGGGCGGTGCGGGTACCGGCTTCTTGCTGCCAGAACACCTCGATGCCCGGATGTATACCGCCGGCATCGGCAAAGTCGGCACCCGGATGGGGACTGGTCTCGCCATGGCGGTGGATGACTCCATCAGCATGGTGAGCCTGCTGCGCAACATGGAGGAGTTCTTCGCCCGCGAATCCTGCGGCTGGTGTACTCCCTGCCGCGACGGCCTGCCCTGGAGCGTCAAACTGCTGCGGGCACTGGAGCGTGGTGAAGGGCAAGAGGGCGATTTAGCTACGCTCGAGCAACTTTGCAATTTCCTTGGGCCGGGCAAAACCTTCTGTGCCCATGCTCCTGGCGCCGTCGAGCCGCTCGCCAGCGCAATCAAATATTTCCGCTCCGAATTCGAGGCCGGGATCAAGGGCGCTGGTGACAACCACAAGCCATTTAAAGGGATCCAGCCCAATCTGCTGGGCGAGCGCTGGTAAAAAACCACAGATTTCACAAAACAGGTTTCAGGGAAGTTGTATGGCAACCATTTATGTAGACGGTAAAGAGTACGAGGTGGACGGGGCAGACAACCTGCTGCAAGCCTGTCTCTCCTTAGGGCTGGACGTCCCCTATTTTTGCTGGCATCCGGCGCTGGGTAGCGTCGGCGCCTGCCGCCAGTGTGCGGTCAAGCAGTATCAGAATGCCGACGACAAGCGCGGCCGTCTGGTCATGTCCTGCATGACCCCCTCTACCGATGGCACTTATATCTCCATCGAAGATGAAGAGGCAAAAGAGTTTCGCAAATGCGTGGTGGAGTGGCAGATGACCAACCACCCCCACGACTGCCCGGTATGTGAAGAGGGGGGTGCCTGCCACCTGCAGGACATGACGGTGATGACTGGCCACAACAGCCGTCGTTACCGCTTCACCAAGCGCACCCACCAGAATCAGGAGCTGGGGCCTTTCATCAATCACGAGATGAACCGCTGCATCGCCTGCTATCGCTGCGTCCGTTATTACAAGGATTATGCCGGTGGCGAGGATCTGGGTGTCTACGGTGCCCATGACAACGTCTATTTCGGCCGGGTCGAAGATGGCACCCTGGAGAGCGAATTTTCCGGCAACCTGGTGGAGGTTTGCCCCACCGGCGTCTTCACCGACAAGACCCACTCCGAGCGCTACAACCGCAAGTGGGACATGCAGTTTGCCCCCAGCATCTGCCAGCAATGTTCCGTGGGCTGCAACATTAGCCCCGGTGAACGTTATGGCGAGCTGCGCCGCATCGAGAACCGCTTCCACGGCAGCCTCAACCACTACTTCCTCTGTGACCGTGGCCGCTTTGGCTATGGCTATGTCAATCTGGCGGATCGCCCGCGTCAGCCACTGCTCAAAGATGGCAGCGACCAGCTGACCATCACGGTAGATGGCGCCCTCAACCGCGCCGCCGATGCCCTGCGCACCGCCAGCGGCGTCATCGGCATCGGCTCGCCCCGCGCCTCGCTGGAGAGCAACTTTGCCCTGCGCGAGCTGGTGGGTGAAGCCAACTTCTACGCAGGCGTCGAGCAGGCCGAGTGGGCCTGTCAGCTGAAGATGCTGCAGATCCTGCAACAGGGTGGCGTGCCGACCCCGAGCCTGCGGGACATGGAAGAGGCCGATGCCATTCTGGTGCTCGGCGAAGATGTCACCATGAGCGCCGCCCGTATCGCACTGGCGCTGCGTCAGGCGGTCAAGGGCAAGGCCCGCGAACTGGCCCGCAAGATGAAGGTAGATCTGTGGCAGGTTGCCGCCGTTCAGACCTTGGGTCAAAACGAGCGCTACCCGCTGCTGATCACCAGTCTCGACACCACCCGTCTTGACGATGTGGCGGCCGACAAGCTGCACGCCCCCTATGCCGATCAGGCGCGCCTTGGCTTTGCCATCGCCAACCTGCTCGACCCGGCCGCACCGGCCGTGACAGATCTCGGCGCCGAGCAGCAGGCACAAGCGGCTCGCTGGGCCGAGCTGCTGGGCAACGCCAAAAAGCCGCTTATCATTGCAGGCTCAAGTGCCCACGATGTGGCGCTGGTCGACGCGGCCAGCAACATTGCCCGCGCCCTGAAAGGCCGTGGCCAGGAAGCCAGCATCGCGCTGGTTGGCCAAGAGGCCAACTCACTGGGTCTGGCCATGCTGGGCGCTCAAGCACTGTCAGCCAAGCCGCTCGAAGCCGCTTTCGAGCGAATCGAGGCGGAAGATGGACTGGCACTGGTAACCCTGGAGAACGATCTCTACCGCCGCGCACCGCGCAACCGGGTGGACGCTGCACTGGCCCGACTGCAACACCTGCTGGTCATCGACCATCAGGCGACCCTGACTGCCAACAAGGCTGATCTGGTGCTGCCAGCGGCCAGTTTTGCCGAGGCCGATGGCACCCTGGTCAATATGGAAGGGCGCGCCCAGCGCTTCTTCCAGGTCTATGCCCCCGCCTTCTACAACGCCGACATTCAGGTGCGTGAAGGGTGGCGCTGGCTGGCTGCGCTGCAAGGGGCGCTCGAGCACAAGCCGCTGCGCTGGCAGACCTATGAGCAGATCAGCCATGACTGCGCCACCAGCCATCCGCTGCTGGCCACCATGCTGGAAGCGGCGCCCAACGCGGGCTTGCGCATCCGTGGCATGCGGCTGGCCCGCGAGCCGCACCGCTACAGCGGTCGCACCTCCATGCTGGCGGATCAGAACGTCAGCGAGCCACGGGTGGCGCAGGATCCCGACTCCCCCTTCAACTTCTCCATGGAAGGGTATGCCGGTGCCCGCCAGAACATGCCGCAAGTGCCCTTTGCCTGGGCACCAGGCTGGAACTCCCCCTCCGCCTGGAACAAGTTCCAGGATGAAGTCGGTGGTCATCTGCGTGCTGGCGATCCGGGCCGCCGTCTGCTGGAAGTAAACGACCAGCAAACAGAAGGTAAGGAGCCACTCGGCTGGTTTGCCACCATCCCCGCCCCCTTCAAGGCCGCAGAGGCGCTGCAGGTGGTCAATTATGCCCAGCTGTTTGGCGGCGAGGAGCTGTCGGCCCGCAGCCCGGTCATTCAGGCCCGGATGAACGAACCCGAGCTGGTGCTCAACCCCCTTGATGCGCAGCGTCTGGCCCTCCATGGGGGCAGTCAGGTCTCCTTCTCCTGGGGCGGTAGCCACTGGCAGTTGCGCTTGCGTCTTAGTGCACAGCTGAGCGCCGGTCTGGTGGGGCTCCCCCTTGGGGTGAACGGCCTACCCACGGCCCTGCAACAAGCCTCAATCACTAACCTGCAGGAGGTGATCGCATGAGCGAGTCGCTGATCGATCTGTTGCTGGAGGTGGGCAAGGCACTGATAGTGCTGGTGGGGATCGTGGGGGCTGGCGCCTTCATGAGCTTCATCGAGCGCCGTCTGCTGGCCCTGTGGCAGGATCGCTACGGCCCCAACCGGGTCGGGCCGTTTGGCCTGCTCCAGCTGGCCGCCGACATGATCAAGATGTTCTTCAAGGAGGACTGGATCCCGCCGTTCGCCGATCGCCGGATCTTTATCCTGGCCCCCATCATCGCCTTCACCGCCTTTATTCTGGCGTTTGCGGTGGTGCCCATCACCCCCACCTGGGGCGTGGCGGATCTCAACGTGGGGCTGCTCTACATCCTGGCCATCGCGGGGCTGGCGGTCTATGCGGTGTTGTTCGCCGGCTGGTCGAGCAACAACAAATATTCCCTGCTCGGCAGCTTGCGCGCCTCGGCCCAGACCCTCTCCTACGAGGTGTTTCTCGGCCTCTCCTTGATGGGGATCGTGATCCAGACCGGCAGCTTCAACCTGCGGGATATCGTCGAGGCACAGGCAGATTTGTGGAACGTGGTGCCCCAGATCCTGGGCTTTGTCACCTTCCTGTTTGCCGGTGTCGCCGTCACCCACCGTCACCCGTTTGACCAGCCAGAAGCCGAGCAGGAGCTCGCCGATGGCTATCACATCGAGTACGCGGGGATGAAGTGGGGTCTCTTCTTCGTGGGCGAGTATATCGGCATAGTGCTGATCTCTTCGCTCATCGTGACCCTCTTCTTCGGTGGCTGGCATGGCCCCTGGTTGCCCCCCTTCATCTGGTTTGCCCTGAAGACCGCCTGTTTCATGGTGTTCTTTATCCTGCTGCGGGCTTCCCTGCCTCGCCCGCGCTTTGACCAGGTGATGTCGTTTGGCTGGAAAGTCTGCTTGCCGCTGACCTTGATCAATATGCTGATCACCGCGGCAGTTGTACTGATAAGTACGCAGTGAGGCACTCAATATGAAAATTTTTAGCATTATTCAGGGTGTCGGCACCCAGTTACGCAGCCTGGCCATGGTTTTCTCCCATGCCTGGCGGCCCCGTGAAACCCTGAGCTATCCGGAAGAGGCGGTCTATGCGGCCCCCCGCTACCGCGGGCGCATCGTGCTGACCCGTGACCCCGACGGAGACGAGCGCTGTGTGGCCTGCAACCTCTGCGCGGTCGCCTGCCCGGTTGGCTGCATCTCGCTGCAAAAGTCCGAGCGGGAAGATGGCCGCTGGTATCCGGAGTTCTTTCGCATCAACTTCTCTCGCTGCATCTTCTGCGGCCTGTGCGAAGAGGCCTGCCCCACCACCGCCATCCAGCTAACGCCGGATTTCGAGATGGGTGAGTATCGCCGCCAGGATCTGGTGTACGAGAAGGAAGATCTGCTGATCAGTGGGCCCGGCAAATATCCGGACTACAACTTCTATCGCATGAGCGGGATGGCCATCGACGGCAAACCGAAAGGGGATGCCGAACACGAAGCCAAACCCATCGATGTCAAGAGCCTGCTGCCCTGAGGAGTCAATCATGGAACTGGCATTTTATGCCTCGGCCCTGGTGGCCATTTACAGCACGCTGCGGGTGATCAGCACCAGCAATCCGATGCATGCGCTGCTCAATCTCATCATCTCCCTCATCGCCGTGGCCATGATCTTTTTCTGCCTGGGCGCCTCCTTTGCGGGCGCTCTGCAGGTGATCGTCTACGCAGGCGCCATCATGGTGCTGTTCGTGTTCGTGGTGATGATGCTGAACTTGGGAACTGCGCAAGTGCAGGAGAAGACCTGGCTTACCCCCATGACCTGGGTCGGCCCTGCCCTGCTCTCACTGGTGCTGCTGGGCTTTCTGGCCCACGGCATTCTCGGGGTGACCGGGGGCCTGATCGGGGTGACCGAGGTGACCGCCAAGCAGGTCGGTATCGAGCTCTTTGGCCCCTATGTACTGGCCGTCGAGCTCGCCTCCATCCTGCTGCTGGCCGGTCTGGTAACCGCCTACCATCTGGGCCGGGAAGAGAAGAACGGTGAAGTGCTCTCGGTCCCTCGCGCAGCATCCCGCTCTGCACAAGAAGGAGATCAGCAATGAATGGAATCCCTATGGAGCACGGACTTTTGCTGGCCGCGGTGCTGTTCTGCATCGGCTTGTGCGGTCTGCTGATCCGCCGCAACCTGCTCTACATCCTGATGAGTATCGAGATCATGATGAATGCCTCGGCACTGGCGTTTGTGGTGGCGGGTAGCCGCTGGGCCCAGGCCGATGGCCAGATCATGTACATCTTGGTGATTTCTCTGGCAGCAGCAGAGGCCAGTATCGGCCTCGCCCTGTTACTGCTGCTCTATCGTCGTTACCACACCCTGAACGTGGACATTGTGAGCGAGATGCGCGGATGAGCCTCTTATACCTGACTTTTCTATTTCCGCTGCTGGGATGGCTGGTGCTGGCCTTCTCCCTCGGCCGGTTTGGCGAGCGTACCTCGGCACAGATCGGGGTGGGCTCCATTGGCCTGTCGGCCCTCACCACCCTGTGGGTGGGCATCGACTTTCTGGGCAACCCGCCCGAGGGGGGCGTCTATGTCCAGCGCCTGTGGCAATGGATGGCGGTGGGCAACTTTACCCCGAGCTTCTCGCTGGCACTGGATGGCCTGTCGCTGACCATGCTGGGGGTGGTGACCGGGGTCGGTTTCTTCATTCACCTGTTTGCCTCCTGGTATATGCGCGGAGAAGAGGGTTACTCCCGCTTCTTCACCTACACCAACCTCTTTATCGCCAGCATGCTGTTTCTGGTACTGGCCGATGACCTGCTGTTTGTCTACCTCGGCTGGGAAGGGGTGGGGCTGTGCAGCTACCTGCTGATCGGCTTCTACTACAAGGATCGCAACAACGGCGCGGCGGCCCTCAAGGCCTTTATCGTGACCCGGGTGGGTGATGTGTTCCTCGCCATCGGCCTGTTTATCCTCTACCAGGAACTGGGCACCCTTAATATCCACGAACTGCTGGTGCGGGCGCCCACCATGTTTGCCGAGGGCTCCCCTGCCCTGTCGCTGGCCTGCCTGATGCTGCTGGGTGGTGCGGTCGGTAAATCGGCCCAGTTGCCGCTGCAAACCTGGCTGGCGGATGCAATGGCTGGCCCGACCCCGGTCTCTGCACTGATCCACGCCGCCACCATGGTGACCGCCGGTGTCTACCTGATTGCCCGTACCCACGGCTTGTTCCTGCTGGCGCCTGAGGTGCTGCATCTGGTCGGTCTGGTTGGCGCCATCACGCTAGTGCTGGCAGGCTTTGCCGCACTGGTTCAGACCGACATCAAGCGGATCCTCGCCTACTCCACCATGAGCCAGATTGGCTACATGTTCCTGGCACTCGGTGTCGGCGCATGGGAAGGGGCCATCTTCCACCTGATGACCCACGCCTTCTTCAAGGCGCTGCTGTTTCTCTCCGCCGGTGCCGTCATCGTCGCCTGCCACCACGAGCAGAACATCTTCAAGATGGGTGGCCTGCGCAAGAGCCTGCCGCTGGTCTATGCCTGCTTCCTGGTGGGTGGCTCCGCGCTGGCGGCGTTGCCGCTGGTCACCTCCGGTTTCTACAGTAAGGACGCCATTTTGTGGCAAGTAGCAGCCTCGGGCCAAAGCGCGCTGCTGTGGGCGGGTCTGGTGGGGGCATTCCTCACCTCGCTCTATACCTTCCGGCTGATCTTTATCGCCTTCCATGGCAAAGAGCAGACCAAAGCCCACGCGGGCCACGGTCTGGCTCACCACTTGCCGCTGCTGGTGCTGCTGGTGCTCTCTACCGGCATTGGGGCGCTGATCACCCCGCCGCTGGCCGGGGTACTGCCGGCAGGCCCGGGGGACCATATCGAAGAGGGTCGCCATGCACTGGAGGTAGCCTCCGGCATCATCGCCATCGCAGGCATTGCACTGGCGGCCTTGCTGTTCCTCGGTGAGCGCCGACTGGCCACCTCGATTGCCAACAGTGCGCCGGGCCGCCTGCTCAGCCCCCTCTGGTTCAACGCCTGGGGCTTTGACTGGCTCTATGACCAGCTGTGGGTCAAACCCTATCTGCTGGCTACCCAGCTGCTGGCCCGGGATCCGCTGGACCGCACCATGGAGCTGCCCGCCTGGTTTGCCCTGCGTGGCAACCAGCTGCTGGCCTGGACCGTGACCGGCAAATTGCGCTGGTATGCCGCCTCCATGGGGATCGGTGCCGTGCTGGTGCTGGCGCTGTTGCTGCTGGGGTAACACGATGAACAACCGGACAATCATACAGCCAGGCTGTTTGCTCTCCCTGATGGAACAGGGAGCGCAATCTCATATGAACTTGAACGAGAGCTGATACCGTGACCTTACTCTGGATCTTGCTAATTCCTTTTATCGGCGGCTTGCTCTGCTGGCAGATGGAGCGTCTCGGCGGGCAGTTTGTCCGCTGGGTAGCCCTCATCTCCATGAGCGCCAGCCTGCTGCTCTCCTGCGCCATCTGGCTCGGTAGTGACTTCTCGCTTGCCACGACCGGTCTCGACAGCGCTGGCGTCACCGGTGCCGCCTCCGCCTGGGCCGCCGAGTGGCGCCTGCCGTGGATCCCCCGCTTCGGCATCTCTTTGCATCTGGCGGTAGATGGCTTGTCGCTCTTAATGGTGATGCTCACCTGCTTTATCGGGGTGCTGGCCATCCTCTGTTCGTGGAAAGAGATCGTGCAGCGCATCGGCTTCTTCCACCTCAACCTGCTGTGGATCCTGGGCGGGGTGCTCGGCGTCTTTATGGCGCTGGACCTGTTCCTGTTCTTCTTCTTCTGGGAGATGATGCTGGTCCCCATGTACTTCCTGATTGCGCTGTGGGGCCACTCGGTCACTGACGGCAAATCACGGATCAACGCCGCGACCAAGTTCTTTATCTACACCCAGGTGAGTGGCCTGATCATGCTGGTAGCCATCATCGGGCTGGTGCTGACCCACCAGCATGCCACCGGTGTCTACACCTTCAACTATCTGGACCTGCTCAACACCCCGATGAGCAACAGCGTTGAGTGGTTGCTGATGCTGGGCTTCTTCATCGCCTTCGCGGTCAAGATGCCGCTGGTGCCGCTGCACGGCTGGCTGCCGGATGCCCACAGTCAGGCGCCAACCGCAGGCTCGGTGGACCTGGCCGGTATTTTGCTGAAAACCGCCGCCTACGGTCTGCTGCGCTTTGCCCTGCCGCTGTTCCCCGAAGCTTCTGCCGAATTTGCCCCCTACGCCATGGTGCTGGGCCTGATCGGTATCGTCTACGGTGCCATAGTGGCGTTCGGCCAGACCGACATCAAACGGTTGGTGGCCTACACCAGCATCTCCCACATGGGCTTTGTGATGATCGCCATCTACTCGGGTAGCGAAGTGGCCCTGCAGGGCGCCGTGGTGCAGATGATCGCCCACGGTCTTTCTGCCGCCGGTCTCTTTATCCTGTGTGGTCAGCTCTACGAGCGGCTGCACACCCGCGACTTGCGCCTGATGGGCGGCCTGTGGGGCCGTCTGCGCTATCTGCCCGGCGTGATGTTGTTCTTCTCGGTGGCATCGCTCGGCATGCCGGGTACCGGCAACTTCGTCGGCGAGTTCCTGATCCTGGTCGGCAGCTTCCAGGTGGCCCCGGTCATCACAGCGGTCGCCACCTTCGGTCTGGTCCTGGCCTCGGTCTACTCCCTCATCATGTTGCAGCGCGCCTGCTTTGGCCCCGCCAAGGATGAGAGCGTGCTCAAGGGACTGGATCGCCGCGAGCTGACCATGATGATGGTGATCGCAGGTCTCTTGGTACTGCTTGGCCTCTATCCCCAACCCGTGATTGATACCGCCAGCAGCAGCCTTATAAACGTGCTGCACTGGTATCTGCTGCCGACTGCTGGAGCCCTGCAATGACTTTCTCCGCTTCCCAACTGCTGGCACTGCTTCCCCTGCTATTGACCACCGGGGCCATGGCGGCCCTGATGCTGGCCATCGCCTGGCGCCGCTGTGTCACCACCGCCTTTACCGTGACCATTGTTGGCCTCAATCTGGCGCTGTTCTCCCTGCCCATCGTGATGGCGCAGGGGGATCAGGGGGTTACCCCGCTGCTGCAAGTAGATGGCTATGCCGTTTTCTACATGGGACTGGTGCTGATCGGTGCGCTGGCCACCTGTACCTTCGGCCAGTCGTGGCTGAAAGCCTACCCGGACAACCGGGAGGAGTTCTTCCTGCTGCTGCTGATCGCCACTGCTGGTGGTCTGGTGCTGGCCTGCTCCCGCCACCTCGCCTCCCTGTTTATCGGGATCGAGATGCTGACCCTGCCGATGTTCGGTCTGGTGGGTTATGCCTACCGTGAGCGCCATTCGCTGGAAGCTGCGGTGAAGTACATGGTGCTCTCTGCCGCCGCCACCGCCTTCTTGCTGTTTGGTATGGCGCTGCTCTACGCGCAGGCTGGCAGCCTGAGCTTTGCCGCCCTGGGGCAGACCCTGGCCCAGAGCCCGGCTCACCATCCGCTGCTGATGGGCGGTTTGGGGCTAATGCTGGTCGGCTTTGCCTTCAAACTCTCCCTGGCCCCCTTCCACCTCTGGACCCCGGATGTTTATGAAGGTGCTCCGGCACCGGTCGCCACTTTCCTCGCCACCGTCAGCAAGGTCGCGGTCTTTGCCGTGCTGCTGCGTTTTTATCTGGCGGTACCGGCGGCGAGCGATCCCATGATCCACTGGCTGCTGGCGGCGATGGCGGTCATCTCCATCCTTGTCGGCAACCTGCTGGCACTGGTGCAGACCAACATCAAGCGGATGCTGGGTTACTCTTCCATCTCCCACTTCGGCTACCTGCTGGCAGTGATCGTGGCGAGCCGTATCGGCCAGATGCCGGTGGAAGCGGCCGGGGTCTATCTGCTGATGTATCTGTTCACCAGCCTGGGTGCCTTTGGCGTAGTGAGCATGATGTCGAGCCCCTATCGCGGCAAGGATGCAGACTCCCTGCACAGCTATCGCGGCCTGTTCTGGAAGCGCCCTTACCTCACTGCCGTTATGACGGTGATGATGCTCTCCCTTGCAGGCATCCCGATGACCCTGGGCTTTATCGGCAAGTTCTACCTCATCGGCGTGACCGTCGAGGCCCAGCTCTGGTGGCTCTCCGGTGCCATCGTGCTCGGCAGCGCACTGGGTCTCTACTACTACCTCAAGGTGATGGTGACCCTCTATATGCGCGAGCCGGGTATGCAGCAGCGGGATGCCAGCGCCGACTGGGCACTCTCCTCCGGCGGCGTGGTAGTACTGCTCTCTGCCGCACTGGTGGTGTTGCTGGGGCTCTATCCCCAGCCAGTCATCAGCCTGGTACAAGGGTTCCAGCACGTGGTGTTGCAGTAACCTTTACCGTCGTTACCCCTCATCATTACCCGCAAAACCGGCAGCCTTGGCTGCCGGTTTTTTCTTTTCAGCCCGGTGAACGTGCTTGCCCGTTCTCTTTGGCTCGCCACCCCATCACCCTGCGACAGGAGAGTCCCGGTCACCCGAGTTGGCGTTCAGTTACAGTCACAGTCACAGTCACAGGGATTAACAATATCCTTATGAATCTCATGTTGATATAATCATCAGATTCTGGAATGGAGTTCAGATTGATGAAGCAACATTACGTTTGCCAATTTAACCCGACAGAACTGGCCGCCACGCTTGCTCCCTTGCAAGGCCGCAAGCTGACCATACTGCTGGCTGAACAGGATTGTGCGCAGGTCGCGCTGCTGCAGCAGTTGTGCAGCGACCTTGAGATCACCCTCGATGGCGCCATTTTCCCCCAGCTGCTCGGCGCGCAAGGATTGCTACCACAGGGGGCATGGTTACTGCCCAGACCGGAACCCTATCAGGCAACCTTGATACCGCTGCCACCAGAGGGGGATGCAGTACAGCTGGCCCGACTGATCACAGATCAGGTGGCAAGCATGCTGGCCACCTGGCCAGCCCTCTCGCCGCCACCCACCCTGTTTCTGACCTTCGACAACCTCATCCCCAATATTGCCTCCATTCTGGATGCGCTTTATCTGCAGCTGGCCAATCGCGTCAACTATGCCGGCACCAATGCGGGCAGCGGCCACTTCACCCCCCTTGCCTGTCTGTTCGACAACCAGCGGCTACTTGCCTACGGGGTGACCTGCACGCTGCTGCCAAACAACAGCTTTCCCTTTCTGGAGCATGGCTATCAACTCTCGGCCCAACCGATGCTGGCGACCGGCAGCGGCGCCAACACCATCACCTACATCGACTGGCAACCGGCTTTTCACACCTATCAGGAGCTGATCCGCCAGCAGTTCCAGCACACGCTGACGCACGAGGAGCTCTACCACTTCGCGGTACACATGCCCCTTGGCCTGCTCCTTGCCAATGGGGATGTGATTGTCAGGATCCCGTTCGATGTGACGGATGAGGGTGCCCTGGTCTGCTCGAGCGAAGTATCCGAGCACAGCATCCTCACGCTGCTGAAAGCGCCGGAGAGTGCCACCGATCATGCCTGCTCACTGGCCCGACGCCTCTGCCAGCAGCAGGCCCTCACCCGGGCGCATCTGCTGGAGGTTTACTACTGCGCAGGGCGCCAGCTGCACTTCGGCCAGCAAACCGTGACCGAGTTGCGCACCCTGCTGAGCGACTCGGGCGCGGGCGAGCTGGCAGGCGCACTCTCACTGGGTGAAATTGGCAGCATCCGCAGTGGGGATTATCCCCAGTTTCATAACGGCGCCATTCTCTGCAACGGGGCATTGGTATGAATAACGATCACGCCATGGCGATTGTGTGCGATCTGGCGCTCTGTATCGGGCGCGAAGTGACGCTGGACGCCCTGCTTACCAAGGTATTGCAGCGTTTCATGTACCACTGCGCCACACCGGTTGGCGTGGTCTTGCAACAAAAACCGGAGGGATACACCCTGCTCAAGGCGATTGGCGACGAGCAGTTGTGCCAGCATACCGGCACCACCCTGACCCTGCCTGCTTGGGTCAGCGAGGAGGCGCGCTGCCTGCTGCAGCAGACGATCCCGCTGCCGGGTAGCCGTTCTTACCGCTTTGCCTATCGCCTCAGGGTCGACGGGGGCTATCTCATCTTGTTGCTCGCCCCCCAGCCACAGCAGCAACTGGTGCCCGTCTGCCATCTGTTCAGCCCGGTGCTCGGCAATCTGGCGCGCACCATTCAGTTGTGCAAAGACAGCGAACTGCTCGCCCAGCGCCAGCAAGCCGAATTGAAAGATCTGCAGCACTTCAACCAATCCCTGCTCAAAGCCATCCCGATCCCGGTGTTCTACAAGGATATCGAGGGGCGTTTTCTGGGCTGCAATCCGGCCTTCAGTCAGGTAATCGGGATCAGCAAAGAGTCGCTACTCGGCAAGCGGACCCATGAATTGCTGCCCGTCGGCATGGCGGAGGAGTACTCCATACGGGAAACCGAATTACTGCGAAACCACCAGCCCCAGTGCTTTGAACTGCAACTGCACGATCGCAATGGCATGCGCTATAACGTCATCTGTTTCAAGGATCTCTTCTACGACCATCAGGGGATGATCGCGGGCATCATCGGCACCCTGGTCGATATCACCCGCCTTAAAGAGAGCGAACGCCACCAGCGTGACCTGCTGTTCCAGGCCATCAGCGCCCTCGCCAGCGCCATCTCTCACAAGGATCGCAACAGCGCAGGCCATGAGCAGAGAGTGCATGATCTGGCGCTGGCCATCGGGCAGGCCATGCAGCTGCGTCAGGAGCAGCTCGATGGGCTGGGGCTAGCCGCCATGGTGCACAATATCGGCCTGCTGCAGACCCCCACCGAGATCATCACCCGCCCCCGTGAACTGCGGCCGTTGGAATTCGAGCTGATCAAGCAGCATCCGCAAGCAGGTCATGACATCCTCACTCAGATCGACTTCCCCTGGCCCATCGCCACCATAGTGTTGCAACACCATGAGAACCTTGACGGCAGCGGATACCCGATGGGGCTGACAGGCAACGCCATCACCCTGGAGGCGCGCATTATCCGGGTGGCGGACTCACTGATCGCCATGACGGCCCATCGCCCGTTTCGCCGCGCCATGCCCCTGAGCGACGCCTTTGCCGAACTGACCCGCTATGCCGGGATCCGTTACGATGAACAGGTCGTCAATACCTGCATCCAGCTGTGGCAGACCGGCTACGGCTTCAGCCCCTCCATCAGCCAGGTCATGCACAAGGCGGGATAATATGTCTGAACTGCTCACCCCCTATTCATCCCGCCATCACCTGCCAGATGCCCTCCCCTCATCGGCCATGTTGCTGACTCAGGTGATGGACCAGCTCCCCTACCGGGTGCTGCTCAAGGACACTCGCTTCATCTACCTCGCCGGCAACCGCCTGCTGGCCGATGATCTGGCCCTGACTCCCGAGGCATTGGTCGGCAAGAGTGACAGCGATTTTTTTCCGCCCGAACTGGTGCGACGCTATCGGGAGGATGACACTCGGGTGATGCGCGAAGGCATACATCAGCACATCGAAGAACCCTATCTCAAGGGCAGAGAGTCCCGCTGGCTCAGCACCACCAAGTTTCCCCTGCGCGACAAAGCGGGGGCGATCGTGGGGGTCGGCATCTTCTTTGAAGACATTACCGAACAGAAGTGGCAACAGGAGAAGCTGCAGCAGTACCGCTGGACCCAGCAAGCGATCAGTCGCGCCCATCACGCCTTGCTCAAACCGGGCGATGAACATCTGCTGCTGCAAGATATTTGTGATGCAATCGCCTTCGACGACCGCTTTCCGTTGGTGGCGGTGCTGCAGAGTTCCCCGGATCCCGGCCAACCACCCCGGGTCGTGGCGCGGGCAGGCAGTGCCGACGCCTCAGAGCAGGCACTGTGGTTGACCGATGATGCCCTCGGACCGGCCATCCTCCACCAACGCAGCCTCAATCAGATCATCTGCCATGAGCCGCAGCAGCACAGACGCCACCCACTTTACTCCCACCTGCTGATCCCCCTGCTACTGCAGGGAGAACAGCCGGGGGCACTGCTCATTCACAGCGACCAGCAACGGCTGTTCAGTCAGGAGGAGGAGCAGCTCTTCATCCAGTTGACCGACTACCTCGCCTACGGCCTGCAAGCGCGCCATACCCAGCAGGCCTACCTGCACTCGCAGCAGGAGAAGATCCTCCACGCCCGCCAACTGGAGCTGGCACTGGAAGATGCACTGGGGGCCATCGCCGCCGTGCTGGAGCAGCGCGATCCCTACACGGCGGGTCATCAGAAACATGTTGCCCGGCTGGCGCAGGCTATCGGTAGGGAGCTCCGGCTGGCAGAAAGGCAGCTGCGGGGACTCTATCTGGGGGCCATGGTGCACGATATCGGCAAGATCCAGGTGCCCGCCGAGATCCTCACCAAACCGGATCGCCTGACACCGCTCGAGTTCGAGCTGGTCAAGGAGCACCCGGCTATCGGCTATCTGGTGCTCAAGGATATCGACTTCCCCTGGCCCATCGCCCAAATGATCCACCAGCACCATGAATATCTCGATGGCTCCGGCTACCCACAGGGGCTCAAGGGGGATGAGATCCTGCAGGAGGCCCGCATCCTCACCGTCGCCGATATCGTCGAATCCATGTCATCGGATCGCCCCTACCGCGCCGCCCTTGGCATTCCCCAGGCACGGGAGCAGATCGTCCAGATGCGCGGCCACCAGCTCGATGCGGATGTGGTGGATGCCTGTCTGCGGATCCTCGACCGGGGGGACTTTATCCCCCAACCGCTCGGCAAGCCGTAACGCCGCAGATCAAAAAACCGGCCAATTGGCCGGTTTCTGTTTTTACTCTCTTGCGTAATCCGTATTAACCCAAGCGGACCCGGGCGTTACGGAACATCCGCATCCAGGCACCATCCTCGCCCCAGTTGTCCGGGTGCCAGGAGTTGGCCACGGTGCGGAACACCCGCTCCGGGTGCGGCATCATGATGGTGGCGCGGCCATCGGTGGTGGTCACCGCAGTGATACCATCCGGCGAACCGTTCGGATTGGCCGGGTATTGCTCGGTCACGCTACCGCGGTTATCGACAAAGCGCAGCCCCACCAGACCACTGGCCTGCAGTGCACTCAGGTGAGCGGCATCGCGCACCTCGACGCGCCCTTCCCCGTGGGAGACGGCAATCGGCATCACGGAGCCTGCCATACCGGCGAAGAAGGCAGAGGGTGACTCCTGCACCTGCACCAGACTGAAGCGCGCCTCGAAACGCTCGGAGTGGTTACGCACAAAGCGCGGCCACAGATCGGCGCCCGGGATGAGATCCCGCAGGTTGGACATCATCTGGCAACCGTTGCACACCCCCAGAGAGAGGGTATCGCCACGCTCGAAGAAGCGCTGGAACTGCGCGCGGGCGTTATCGTTGAACAGGATGGACTTGGCCCAGCCTTCACCGGCGCCCAGCACGTCACCGTAAGAGAAGCCGCCACAGGCCACCAGGCTCTGGAACTCCTCCAGCTTGATGCGACCGGAGAGAATATCGCTCATATGGACGTCCACTGCCGCAAAACCGGCACGATCGAACGCCGCCGCCATCTCCACGTGGGAGTTGACCCCCTGCTCGCGCAGTACCGCCAGACGGGGGGATACCCCGCGGGCGATATAGGGCGCCGCCACGTCCTCAGACGGGTTGTAGCTGAGCTGGGCATGCAGACCCGGATCGGTGGCGTCCTGACGGGCGGCGTGCTCTTGATCCGCACACGCCGGGTTGTCACGCAGACGCTGCATCTGCCAGCTGGTTTCACCCCAAATGGTGCGCAGCGCGGTACGGCTGGCGCGATAGAGCTCCTGACCCGCACGCTGCAAGGTGATGAGATCCCCCTCGCGCACTGTGCCGAGCACATGGGAGCAGGCCGCCAGACCGTGACCGGCCAACAGGGTCATCACCGCCTCTTTATCTTCACGGCGTACCTGAATGACGGCACCCAGCTCCTCGTTGAACAGCGCCGGCAGCAGTTCGCCGCCGATGCGATCGAGCTGGATGTCGAGGCCGCAGTGACCGGCAAACGCCATCTCGGTCAGGGTGACGAACAGGCCACCATCGGAGCGGTCGTGATAGGCGATCAGTTTACCGTCTGCCACCAGCGCCTGAATGGCGTTGAAGAAGCCCTTGAGCTGCACCGGATTGTCGAGATCCGGCGCCTTGTCACCCAGCTGGCGATAGACCTGCGCCAGGGCGGAAGCACCGAGGCGCTGCTTGCCGTTGCCAAGGTCAATCAGGATAAGGTCTGTTTCACCCAGATCGGTACGCAGCTGTGGAGTCACTGTGTTGCGCACATCTTCCACCCGGGCAAAGGCGGTGATCAGCAGGGAGAGTGGCGAGGTGACGCTTTGCTCCTTGCCATCCTGCTGCCAGCGGGTCTTCATGGACATGGAGTCCTTACCGACCGGAATGGTGATACCAAGGGCCGGACAGAGCTGCTCGCCAACCGCCTTGACCGCCTCATAGAGACCGGCGTCTTCCCCCGGATGACCGGCAGCGGACATCCAGTTGGCAGAGAGCTTGACCCGCTTGAGCGATCCAATGTGGGCCGGTGCCAGGTTGGTCAGGGCCTCGGCTACCGCCATGCGGGCAGAGGCCGCATGAGAGAGCAGCGCCACCGGGGTGCGCTCGCCCATCGACATGGCTTCGCCGTGATAGCTATCGTAGGTAGCGGCGGTGACGGCGCAATCGGCCACCGGGATCTGCCAAGGGCCAACCATCTGGTCGCGGTTAACCAGACCGGTCACGCTGCGATCGCCGATGGTGATCAGGAAAGATTTCTCCGCCACGGTCGGCAGGCGCAGAACCCGCTCGGCTGCGTCACTCAAAGTGATGCCATCGAGCTGGAGCGCCTTGCCTTGGGCAGGCAGGGTTACCACGTCGCGGTGCATCTTGGGCGCCTTGCCCAGCAGCACGTCCAGCGGCAGGTCGATGGGCTGGTTGTCAAAATGTGCATCCGACAGCGTCAGATGTTTCTCTTCGGTGGCAGTGCCGATCACGGCATAAGGGGCGCGCTCGCGCTCGCACAGTGCCTTGAACAGGGGTAACTGCTCCTGCGCCACCGCCAGCACGTAACGCTCCTGGGATTCGTTGCACCAGATCTCCAGCGGGCTCATGCCCGGCTCGTCGCTCTGGATGGCGCGCAAATCAAAGCGGCCGCCACGCTCGCCATCGTTGACCAGCTCTGGCATGGCGTTGGAAAGACCGCCCGCACCTACGTCATGAATAAAGACGATAGGGTTCGCCTCCCCCATCTGCCAGCAGCGATCGATCACCTCCTGGCAACGGCGCTCCATCTCGGGGTTGTCGCGCTGTACCGAGGCAAAATCGAGATCTTCGGCCGACTGACCGGAGGCCATGCTTGATGCCGCACCGCCACCCAGACCGATATTCATCGCCGGACCGCCCAGCACGATCAGCGCAGCGCCCACCGGGATCTCCCCTTTCTGAACGTGTTCGCTGCGGATGTTGCCGATGCCGCCCGCCAGCATGATTGGCTTGTGGTAGCCACGCACCTCAACGCCGTTGTGACTCGGCACCTCCTCTTCGAAGGTACGGAAGTAACCAAGAATCGCCGGACGGCCGAACTCGTTGTTAAACGCGGCGCCACCGAGGGGACCTTCCTGCATGATGTCAAAGGCGCTGACGATGCGGCTCGGCTTGCCGAAATCCTGCTCCCAGGGCTGCTCGAAGCCGGGGATGCGCAGGTTGGAGACAGAGAAACCGACCAGACCCGCTTTGGGCTTGGCACCACGGCCGGTGGCACCCTCGTCGCGGATCTCGCCGCCGGAGCCGGTAGCGGCCCCCGGGAAGGGGGAGATGGCGGTCGGGTGGTTGTGGGTCTCCACCTTCATCAGGATGTCGACCCGCTCCTGGTGGTATTGATACTCACCATTGGCGGGGCTCGGGAAGAAACGGCCACCCTGACTGCCTTCCATCACGGCGGCGTTGTCTTTATAAGCAGAGAGGACATGATCTGGCGTCTGCTCAAAGGTGTTTTTGATCATCTTGAACAGCGACTTGGGCTGTTGCTCACCGTCGATGGTCCAGTCGGCATTGAAAATCTTGTGACGACAGTGCTCGGAGTTTGCCTGGGCAAACATGTAAAGCTCGATGTCGTTAGGGTTACGGTCAAGTTTGGTGAAGTTCTCCACCAGATAGTCGATTTCGTCATCGGCCAGCGCCAGACCCAACGCTACGTTGGCTTCGGCCAGCGCAGCGCGACCACCACCCAGTACATCGACCTGGGTGAAGGCGCGCGGCTCGTGGTGAGCAAACAGCGCGCTCGCCGCTTCCATCTCGGCAAACACCACTTCCATCATCCGATCATGGAGCTCTGCGGCAATGGCGCTGCGCTGGGCAGCACTCAGCTCACCCTGACCACCTTTGATAGTCAGGTAATAGGCAATGCCTCGCTCCAGCCGCTTGACCTTGGTCATGCCGCAGTTGTGGGCGATGTCGGTTGCTTTGGAAGACCAGGGGGAGATAGTGCCGGGACGGGGGGTAACAAGAAACAGCTGACCGCTGGGGGTATGTGCGGGGATAGTCGGGCCATGTTGTGCACCAGAGTGCAGGAGCTGGCCCAACCTCGCTCGCTCGGGGGGCGACAGGGGGCTCGTCAGCTCGGCAAAGTGCACATATTCGGCATAGACATCCTCTATCTCTAATCCACTCTCTTTTCCACTTTCCAGTTCACTTTTTGCCGCAATCTGCGCTAAGCGCTGCAGCAGTTTTTGGACACGAAAATCAGACAGCGCTGGGGCACCACGCAAGATATCCATATAACCTTTCTCACCTAGTTTTAAAGTGGGGGGGAATTGAGACGCGCGTATTATAGGGATCTGGCTCACAGCGGACAAACGTTTTTCTCATTTCATGCTGTGTGACTCGGCGCACACTCTCTGGTATAAAGGTGCCTCTTTTTTGACAAATGCCGATTTTTTCAACAAAGGTACTCACCTACTTGCGATGCATTTTTCGACTGTTTATCGGGTTGCTGTTGACGCTGACGCTAGTCGGCTGCGACTTCTATAGCCCCTCCAGCCAGCTGGAGCAGATCCGCCAGCGTGGCGAGATCCGGGTTGGCACCATCTATGGTCCCACCTCTTATTACCAGCGTGATGAGCTCGCCCAGGGGTTCGATTACGAGCTGGCGCAAAACTATGCCGACTGGTTGGGGGTGAAGCTCACCATCATCCCGGTCGATACCACTGACGAACTGGTCGCTCTGCTGAAAAAGGGCAAGCTCGATCTGGCGGCTGCCGCCATCATGGTCACCCCCGAGCGGCGCGAGCTGCTTCGCTTCGGCCCGGGCTTTTATCAAGTCTCCCCCAAGCTGGTCTATCGCAATGGCAAACCCAAGCCTGCCTCGTTGAACGATATCAAGGGCAAGCTGGTGGTGGCCGCCGGCTCCACCGGTGAAGATCTACTCAAAGAGATGAGCAAGGAAAATCCCGAACTGACGTGGGGCACCAGCCACAACGCCGATGTGGAGGAGCTGCTCAAGCAGGTGGTGGATGGCAAGATTGACTACACAGTGGTGCAGGATACCGTGCTGGCACGTACCCAGCGCTACTACCCCGAACTGACCGAGGGGCTGACCCTGGCCCAGAAGCAGACCGTCGCCTGGGCCATGAGCAAGCTGCCCGATGACAGCCTCTATGCCAGCGTCATCGACTTCTTCGGTCAGCGCTTCATGGATGGTGCCATCGCCAAGCTGGACGAGAAGTACTTCGGCCACGTGCAGAACTTCGACTTTGTCGATACCCGCACCTTCCTCAAGCGGGCCAAGAGCCTGCTGCCCAAGTACCAGTCGCTGTTCCAGACCCACGCCAAGAATATCGACTGGCGCCTGCTGGCCGCCATCAGCTATCAGGAGTCCCACTGGGACCCGCAGGCCCGCTCCTACACCGGCGTGCGCGGCATGATGATGCTGACCGAACCGACCGCCAAGGCCATGGGGGTCAATAACCGACTTCATCCGGAACAGAGCATCAAGGGGGGCTCCCTCTATCTGCAACAGATGATGGAGAAGGTGCCCGATTCGGTGCCCGATGACGAGAAAGTGTGGTTTGCGCTCACCGCCTACAACATAGGTTACGGCCACATGATGGATGCTCGCCGCCTGACCAAAGAGCTGGGCAAGAATCCCGATGCCTGGAGCGATGTAAAAGAGGTGCTGCCGCTGCTGCAACAAGCACGCTGGCATCGCAAGGTGCGTTATGGCTACGCCCGTGGCAGCGAGGCGCGCAACTATGTCAATAACGTGCGCCAGTACTACCAGAGCCTGCTGTGGCTCGATAACGAACAGCAGAAAGCCCATCAGCGTGAACGTCTCGACAACGACAGCGAGCCGGAAATTGCCGAGCGCCCCACCGTCATCGCCGAGGTGGTGCGCCAGATCACCATGAGCTAACCAGCCATTATTCGGCTATTTTCAGGCAAACTTCTCTGTTACCATCTGATTACATCGGAGCCTATCCGAAATCGCATTGTTTTCATCATCTTGATATTTTCAATAACAGCAATTTCTGATGGGCTCCATCAATGACCCATGGCCAGGATGGCCACCCGATTGGGAGGAGACCAAGATGCAAAAACGTAGAAAAATCAGTCTGGTCAGAAAAGCAAAGAGCGGCTGGAGCCCCAGACGTAAACTCAAGCTTAATGACATCAAGCGCAACCTGTGGCGCAGAAATCGTTCATATACCTTGCTTATTGCAGAACCAACAGCATAAACCCGGCATTAGCCGGGTTTTTTATCTTCATTGTCACCTGACTAACGTCTTACACCAGCGCAGCCTTGAACTGTACCGTCCGCTTGGATACCAGCGAGTTGCAGTGGTTGCAGAAGTAATCCACCGCTCCGCATGCCTGGAGACGCTCCAGCGCCTGCTGGCAGGTGGGGCAGCTGGCTGTGACGCGAACATGGGCCTGACACTGGCCACAAGTTTGCTCCTTGCTACGGGCATCCAGTTCAGCCTGGCATGATGGGCAAAGCAGGGCTTCCATTGTCGACTCCTCATAAAGTGAACCTGCGATGGGCTTGCCCATGGCGGGTTCCCCTCCCCGCCGGACCTAACGCCACTGCAGGGGGAATAACAAAGCGGCTGCCGGTGAGGGCAGCCGCCAGGGCTTATTTCTTCATCTTCAGCAGGCGTTTACGCTGCCGTTCCTGACTCAGGGTCATGGTATTTTTTCTGCCTTCAAACGGGTTGGCCGATTCCTGGAATTCAACCCGGATCGGAGTACCCATGATCTTGAGGGACTTGCGGAAGTAGTTGATCAGGTAACGCTTGTACGAATCGGGCAAGTCGTTCAGCTGGTTACCGTGGATCACGATACGCGGCGGGTTGTAACCACCGGCGTGAGCATATTTGAGCTTGACGCGGCGACCGTTAACCATCGGTGGCTGGTGATCTTCCTGCGCCATCTGCATGATGCGGGTCAACATGGCGGTACTGGTACGACGGGTCGCCGACTGGTACGCCTCCTGAATCGACTCAAACAGGTGGCCCACACCGCTGCCATGCAGGGCGGAGATGAAGTGGACGCGGGCAAAGTCGATAAAGCCCAAGCGACGTTCCAGCTCGTTCTTTACATCTTCTTTTACTTTCTGATCCAGGCCGTCCCACTTGTTGACTACCAACACCACCGAGCGGCCTGAGTGGAGCACGAAGCCAAGGATGCTGAGATCCTGATCGGTGATGGTCTCCTGGGCGTCGATCACCAGCAGGCAGACGTTGGCATCTTCGATGGCTTTCAAGGTCTTGATAACGGAGAACTTCTCCACCGTCTCGTGTACCTTGCCACGACGACGCACACCGGCGGTGTCGATAATGACGTACTTCTGCTCGTCACGCTCCATCGGGATATAGACGGAGTCACGGGTGGTGCCCGGCATGTCATAAACGATGACCCGATCTTCGCCGAGCATACGGTTGGTCAGGGTCGATTTACCGACGTTAGGGCGACCGACGATGGCAAACTTGATCGGCAAGTCGGCAAACGGGGTCTCTTTGGTATCTTCTCTGGTATCCAGATCACCGGCAGCTACCATGCGCAGCAGGGCTTCTTCGTCGAAGTCCTCCTCTTCTTCCTGCGCATCTTCATCGGTAGCGGCGTCGACCAGGGTTTCCAAGTGTGGAGCCAGCGCCAGCTCGAACAGGCTCAGCACACCACGACCGTGGGCAGCGGCGATTTGATAGACATCACCCAGCGCCAAGGCGTAAAACTCGGACACAGCGGAATCACCGTCGATGCCATCGGTTTTGTTAGCAACCAGGAACACCTTCTTGTGGGTCTTGCGCAGGTGTTCAGCGATGGCTTGATCCGCCGCAGTCATACCGGCACGGGCATCCACCATAAACAGCACCACATCGGCTTCTTCGATGGCCAGCAGGGATTGCTCGGCCATCTTCAGCTCGATCCCCTCTTCGGAGCCATCAATACCACCGGTATCGACCACGATAAATTCCAGCTCGCCCAACTTCGCCTGACCGTATTTACGGTCCCGGGTCAGACCGGGAAAATCGGCGACCAAGGCATCCCGAGTACGGGTCAAGCGGTTAAACAGGGTGGATTTCCCCACATTGGGGCGGCCCACCAGGGCTACTACAGGAGTCATAAAAGCCTCATTCTCAAGACGACAAAGGCTCCTGGCCAAAAAGCCAGGAGCCGGATATTCACATTAACGGACGATCAAGGACGCTTGAGGGCGTACAACTTGCCGTCACGGCTCTGTACATACAGGGTGTCACCATCCACCAGCGGGGCGGCATAGAGACCACTGCTATCGAGCTGCTGCATCGCCTTGATGGTACCGTCGGTACGATCCAGCCAATACAGGTATCCTTCCACATCACCCACCACCACATAGTCACCAAAGATGACAGGTGCAGTGACGGTACGATTCTCCAGCTTGGTATTAGACCACAACTCCAGGCCGTTGCGACGATCGACTGCAAACAGGTGGCTGCGGCTGTCGGTCAGCACGATGGCATTGCCGGTCATCGCCAGATCGCGATAGCCGGAATACTTGCGCTTCCACACCTCGTCACCGGTCATCAGCTTGCGTGCCATCAGCTGACCATTGTAGGCAATGGCATAGAGCTCATCGCCGGCGATCAGCGGGCTGGCATCGACGTCGACCATGCGGTCAAGCTCAGTGGCACCACGGGGATCCGCCACCTTGGATTGACGAACCGGCTGACCGTTGGCCAGCAGGGCAATGCCCACTTTGCCATCGGCACGACCGTAAATCACCGCACCATTGGTAATAACCGGGGCACCGGCACTGCGCAGGGTCAGCGGTGGCTGCTCTTCGGAGAGCGACCATTGCAGCTTGCCCTCATCGGTATCGAGCGCAATCAGGCGGCCAGAGGTGGTCAGCACCACCACCCGGCCATCTTCCACCGCCGGGCTGGCAACCACTTCACCGGGCACATTGGTCTGCCACAGCACCTCGCCGTTCTCTGCGTTCAGGGCATAGACAACGCCGTTTTCGGAGCCGAGGAACAGCTTGCCGTAACGGGAGACCAGGCCACCGGAAAGGCGAGCGCTGCGCTTGTCGGCATTGACCGGCAGATCCGCCAGATCAACGGTCCACAGGCGATCGCCACTGACACGATCGAAGGCGGTGACATCACCACCACGAGCCGCAGCATAGATACGCTCCTCTTCCACCACCGGCTTGAGCTGGGAGTAGAAGTTACCGATCCCGTCACCTACCGTCGCAGACCAGGCCGTATCAGCACTGAAGGCCGATTCAACCTGGGGCAATGGTGCCATCGGGTTGAGATCTTCTTCCGAACTGAACAGGGAGCATCCCTGCAGCGCAAAGGAGACCGCGGCCCCCAACGCTACCATCTTGAATAGATTACGCATCCGGTGCCTCACCCATTACCACGGCCGGCAAGGCCAGGTCGTCCATCTTCAGTTTGAGTTCCTGGCTGCTTTGCAGGCCGCCAGCATCTGCGGCTGCCTGATAAGCATCACGGGCTTCTTCGCTCTTGCCCTGCTTTTGCAGGATATCGCCACGCACTTCCGCGACTTGGGCTTTGAAGGCATCACTGGTAATAGTGCCAAGCTTGGCCAATGCCTCATCGGCCTTACCCTGATCATTCAGCACCCGGGCCAGGCGCAGAGCAGCGATGGGGCGAATGCTCTCGTCACCACTGGTGGCCACCAGAGTCAGCTGCTCGGCAGCCAGATCCAGCTTGCCCGCTTTGACGGCAGCCGCCGCCAGTTGCAGCGCGGCCAGCTCACCGTAGGAGTCACCCTTGTTGGCAGTGACAAACTGCTGTGCCTGCTCGAAACCGGCAGCATCCGCTTTGACCAGTTGTTCAATTGCCTGGTTGTAAGCTTGGGAGGAAGCTTCCATGGACTCTTGTTGATGCTGGTTGTAGTAGCGCCAGCCGAACAGGCCGACCAAGCCGATCACGGTCCCGGCGATCACCGATGTCCCGTTCTCTTTCCACCACTCCTTGATAACCTCAACCTGTTGTTCTTCGGTGGTATAAACTTCCACAGCTTACTCTCCTTTGGCTGCCAGCAGGGCGATGGCGGCGTCAACCTTGACGGTCTGTTGCTCAGCCTGACCACGCAGGTATTTGATAGTGATCTCCCCGTTTTGCACCTCGGTTTCACCAAGGATCAGGGCGATAGACGCGCCGCTCTTGTCGGCACGTTTGAGTTGTTTCTTGAAATTGCCGCCACCACAGTGGCTCATCAGGCGCAGGTCTGGCAGCGCATCACGCAACCGCTCGGCCAGTTGGAAGCCAGCCTGCTCGGTCCCCTCACCCACCATGGCCAGATAAACATCCACCGCCGGGCGGATATCGCCATTGAGCTCGAGGGTCTCCAGCATCAATACCAGACGCTCCATGCCCATGGCAAAGCCGACTGCCGGGGTCGCCTGGCCACCGAGCTGCTCAACCAGACCATCGTAGCGACCACCAGCACAGACGGTGCCCTGGGCACCCAGGCTGGTAGTGACCCACTCGAACACGGTCAGGTTGTAGTAGTCAAGGCCGCGCACCAGGCGTTCGTTCACTTCAAACGCGATACCGGCAGAGGTGAGCAGGCGCTTGAGCCCCTCGAAGTGAGCCAGACTCTCTTCGCCAAGGTGATCGAACAGACGGGGAGCATTAACCAAAATGGCCTGTACTTTTTGGTCTTTGGAATCGAGTACCCGCAGCGGGTTGCTGTACATACGGCGCTGGCTCTCTTCGTCCAGCTGATCCTTGTACTGCTCCAGATAGGCCACCAGTGCATCGCGATAGGCGGCACGTTCGGCGCTCTGACCGAGGGTGTTGAGCTGCAGGGTGACATTATCGCTGATGCCAAACAGGCGCCACAGGCGGTGGGTCAGCATGATCAGCTCGGCGTCAATATCCGGCCCGTTGATGCCAAACAGCTCGACACCGAATTGGTGGAACTGGCGATAACGGCCCTTCTGGGGACGCTCGTGGCGGAACATGGGGCCCATGTACCACATCCGGCGTTCCTGGTTATAAAGCAGGCCGTGCTCGATACCGGCGCGGACGCAGCTGGCAGTTCCTTCCGGACGCAGGCTCAGGCTGTCGCCGTTGCGGTCATCAAAGGAGTACATCTCTTTTTCGACCACGTCGGTCACTTCACCGATGGCGCGCTTGAACAGGTGGGTCTGCTCGACAATCGGCATGCGCACTTCGCTGTAGCCATAGCTGGCAACGACCTGGCGCAGGATCTGTTCAACCTTCTGCCATACCGGGCTCTGCTCCGGCAGGCAATCATTCATACCGCGAATAGCTTGGATCTGTTTTGCCACGTTGATACTCGAGAAAAAGAGGTAAAATTTGGCCGCATTATAGGGATTTTCACCCCCGAGGTAAAATCAGAGAATCCGTATGCGGGATGTAAAATCAGTCACCTGGAACGAGGGCCACCCAAGGTGGCCCCAATTTGTTCAATCCTTGCCCACCAGGATCTGGTTGGCGGGGTCCAGCATGGCGGCTCTGGCACGAATACGCCGTTCCAGGATCGGGATAAGATCCTTGTTATCGAGCCGATCGACCCGCAGGCCCCCTTCGTAGAAGGCGCTCTTGTTGGCCGCACCGGCCAATCCCAGATCGGACACCAAGGCTTCACCTGGACCATTGACCACACAGCCGATGATCGACACATCCATCGGGGTGATGATGTCTTCGAGCCGCTCTTCCAGCGCATTGACGGTAGCGATCACATCGAACTCCTGACGGGAGCAGGAGGGACAAGCAATGAAGTTGATGCCACGGGAGCGGATGCGCAGAGATTTGAGAATATCAAACCCGACTTTGATCTCTTCAACCGGGTCTGCGGCAAGGGAGATACGAATGGTATCGCCGATCCCATCTGCCAACAGCATGCCAAGACCGACCGCCGATTTCACCGCGCCGGCCCGAAAACCACCGGCCTCGGTGATCCCCAAATGGAGTGGCTGCTCAATCTGTCTGGCTAGCAAGCGATAGGCGCCCACCGCCAGGAACACATCGGAGGCTTTCACACTCACCTTGAAGTTCTGGAAATCAAGGCGATCCAGATACTCGACGTGGCGCATGGCGGATTCCACCAGTGCCTCGGGGGTCGGCTCGCCGTACTTCTCCTGGATATCTTTTTCCAGCGATCCGCCGTTGACGCCGATGCGGATCGGAATGTTCAGATCGCGAGCACAATCGACCACCGAACGTACCCGCTGCTCGTTGCCAATGTTACCCGGGTTGATACGCAGGCAATCGGCACCATACTCCGCCACTTTCAACGCAATGCGATAGTCAAAGTGGATATCGGCAACGATAGGGATACGGGTCTGTTGCTTGATGAATTTGAAGGCTTCCGCCGCTTCCATGGTCGGCACAGAGACACGGACAATATCGGCACCAACTCGCTCGATCCGCTGGATCTGCTCGACGGTTGCCGCCACATCGGTGGTCTTGGTGTTGGTCATGGTTTGCACCGTGATGGGGGCATCGCCCCCGACCGGTACATTACCAACCATGATCTGCCTGGATTTACGACGAATAATGGGAGATTCGTGAGCGGATTTTTCGTGAACAGACATGGGAAACAGGTTACTCCTGCGGCAATGAGAAGCGAGCAGTACGGCCGTTGTTATAACGACTCATATCAAACGAGGTGCCCTTGTAGTCAAGCTTGACCGCCATCGGCGCACCAATGGTGAACTTGAGGGGCTCGGCGCCTTCCAGCACCAACTCGTCATTGGCTTTCTTCAGACCGCTGAACAGTGTTTTGCCGTTGCCATCTTTCACATCCAGCCAGCAATCGGCGGTGAAGCTCATCTTGAGTTGTGGCGTCTTGGCTGGCTCACCTTGAGCCACCTCCGCTGTTGGTTCTGCCACTGCACTCGGCACAGAGGTATCAGCCACAGCACCATTCACCGGAGCCACAGAGACTCCAGCTTGAGTGCCAGTTGCCGCGGAGATAGGTGCAGCCACATCAGTGCCAACGGCAGCAGATGGCTCAGCCCCCTCAATAAGGACAGGGCTGATGATCTCGGGCTGCGTATCGGCTGCAGGCTCAGAAACGGTCGCGCTCATTTCTGTTGCTGCAAGGGCTTCGTCACCGGCAGAACGGCGGGCGGTACTCTGCCACCACCAGGCGACGGAGAGCGCAATCAACACCAGGATCACCAGCCAGGTCACCATCTTGAGCCGACTGTCATTGGCTTGCTGGCGGGAACGACGGGAGAAACTTTGCATGTCGATATTATCAGGTGGCGTCAGACCCAGCTTGTCGTAAGCGGCAAGAATAGTCTCATCCGGGATCCCGACCAGCTTGGCATAGGAGCGCAAATAGCCGCGGATAAACGTATGGGAGGTGTTCTTGTCGTAAGTATCCGATTCAATAGCAGCAATCAGGGTCAGACGAAGGTGAATGCGGGATGCAACCTGTTCTCGTGTCCAGCCAAGCTGTTCACGGGCGTTGCGCAGCAATTGGCCTGGGCCTGCTGCCTGGGAGTCGTCTTGAAAATCGTGTGGCTGTTCAGTAGTCATTGGATAAATAACGCTTGGCTTGTTGCGAAGTGGGATATTGCCTTACCAGCTCAGTCCCGAATTGGTGAATTAATGCCGGTTTGTCCATCGCCTGTGCCAGCCGCAATCTCAACCAGAGACTGTCCTCGTTCTCGTCTGACGCATCGGCAAAACGAGCGAGGTAGGACTGCACATCAGGCAGCTTGCCATCTTTCATGGAAAGCTCGGCCAAGTCCAGCAATAACCTTGGGTTGCGGGGATTATACCCCAAGGCCAAGCGATAGTACTCGCTTGCTTTATCATTTCTGCGATTTTGCTGGGCGCAAAACGCTGCATTTTCATAGGTATCGGAGATTTTCACGTAGCCAGGCTGCTGCACCGCCTGATTAAAGGCCTTATCCGCCTCCTCATAACGGCCACGATCACACAAAAAGGCACCATAGTTGTTCATTGCGTCAGCATTGGACGGATCCATGGCAAGGGCATTTTTGTAATGATTTTCAGCGGCAATGAAATCCCCTACGGTCTGATAGAAGTAGGCGAAACCAATCTGGATTTGAGAGTTGGAGGGGTCATACTGGAGGGCGCGGTCAAGATTAAACTTGGCCTGCTCGGCATTGCCCTGACGCAGGTACTGGATCCCCAGGTCGAGGCGCGTTTGGGCAGCCGCCTTAAGGTCGGGACCCACTTCACGCTGGGTAGAATTCTGGCCAGCGTAAGTGGTCTCGGTCACACAGCCGGGCAGCGCGCATAGCGCTGCCACTACGATCAATGTACGTGTATCCATTCCCTTTCTATACAATGGCTTAGCATTTAAACCATTTTGACGGAAATCCCATCCTGTTGCATCCGATTTTTGATAGTTCGCTTGGTACGGTCAATGACGTCCCCCACCAGCTGACCACAGGCGGCGTCGATGTCGTCACCACGGGTCTTGCGAACGATCACGGTGTAACCGTACTCCATCAGCACCTTGGAGAAGCGATCGATACGGCTGTTGCTCGGCTTGCCATAAGGATTGCCCGGGAAGGGATTGAACGGGATCAGGTTGATCTTGCTCGGCGTATCCTTGAGCACTTTGGCCAGCTCGTGGGCATGCTGCATGTCGTCATTGATATGATCGAGCAGCACATATTCGACTGTGACCCGGCCACCATTGGCATTGGACTTTTCGAGGTAACGACGCACGCCAGCGAGGAAATCCTCAATGTTGTACTTGTCGTTGATCGGCATGATCTCGGAGCGCAACTTGTCGTTCGGCGCATGCAGGGAGATAGCCAATGCCACGTCGATCTGGTCGCCCAGCATGTCCAGTGCCGGTACCACCCCTGAGGTCGAGATAGTCACACGACGCTTGGAGATACCATAACCGTAATCATCCATCATCAGACGCATGGCAGGCACCACGTTGGCGAGGTTGAGCAGCGGCTCGCCCATCCCCATCATCACCACGTTGGTGATGGGACGCTTGCCCCCGACTACGCGGGCGGCACGCCACACCTGACCGATGATCTCGGACACTTTCAGGTTACGGTTAAAGCCTTGCTGGGCCGTGGAGCAGAACTTGCACGCCAGCGCACAGCCGACCTGGGAAGAAACACACAGGGTGGCCCGATCGCCTTCGGGAATATAGACCGTCTCGACTTCCTGATCACCCACCTGCAAGGCCCACTTGATGGTGCCGTCAGAGGAGCGCTGTTCCCGGCTGATCTCGGGCGCTTTGATCTCCGCCATCGCCTTGAGGCGATCCTTGAGCACCTTGTTGACGTTGGTCATCTGATCGAAATCATCACAACCGAAGTGATAGATCCACTTCATTATCTGATCTGCCCGGAATGGCTTCTCGCCCAGTTCGACGAAGAAGGCACGCATGGCATCCCGATCAAGATCCAGCAGGTTGATTTTTGTTTCGCTCATCAATGGCCTCAGTTCAAACACTTCATCAATTATTGGCTGACGATGTCAGGGGGCGGCATTGTACAAATAATGGGGCTGGCTTTCCACCTGGAGAATAGAGGGATATTGCGCAAAAAGAAGTGACGCCTGCAAAACAACAAAGGGAGCCGAGGCTCCCTTGTGTCTATCAAGACATACCTCAGGCGCGGGTGTGAAGCTCTTCTTCATTAAAGAAGTAAGCAATTTCACGCTGGGCAGAGGCAAAGCTGTCGGCACCGTGCACCGCGTTGCGATCGATGCTCTCGCCGTAGCAGGCGCGAAGAGTACCGGCCAGCGCTTGTTCGGGATTGGTCAGCCCCATCAGGTCGCGATAACGCTGTACGGCATTTTCCCCTTCCAACACCTGCACCATCACGGGGCCAGAGGTCATGAAGGTCACCAGCGCATCATAGAAAGGACGACCTTGATGCTCGGCGTAGAAGCCGGCGGCCTGGTCGCTGGTCAGACGCAGCATTTTGGCGGCAACGATGGTCAGGCCAGCGCTTTCCATGCGGTGGTAGATCTCACCGATCAGGTTCTTGCTGACAGCATCCGGTTTGACGATAGAGAAGGTACGTTCAATGGCCATTGGCATCTTTCCTTAATTACAGGGTCTTATTGTTAGTATCCATGTTCGCTGGCGATTATACGTAAACAAAAAGCGGATAAACACACAAAAAAGCAACTTTTTATTAAACATAACCTCCTTGCAATCAACATCAACACTCATCTTCGCCGAGCTGTGCGGGAAAATATGTGCGCTTGCGCACGATAGTCCTTTTAAGCTGCCAAAAAGACATCTTTTGCTCACTATTCGAACAGCATGAAAAAGGCACCCGAAGGTGCCTTGTCTCGCTTATTTGGCTTCCGCCAGCAGGGCGCGCGCTATGGTGCGCATCCCCAGGGTATTGGCCCCCGGTGCCCAGAGGGCATCGCCGTTATCGCTAAAGCAGGCGGCCAGATCGATATGCAGCCAGCCCATCCCTTCGTTGGCAACGAAACGGGAGAGGAAACCCGCCGCGTTGGAGGCGCCACCCGGCCCGCCACCCTTCACCGGACGGCTGTTGGCCGTGTCGGCGTAATGGGAGGGGCACTGCTGACGGTGCCAGGGCTCCAGTGGCAGCGGCCAGGCTGGCTCCTGCTCTGCATCGGCATAGGTCATGGCCCGGCTCACCAGCCCCTTGTCGAGGCCAAACAGGGCATTGTAGCGACCACCCAGCGCCATCACAGCGGCGCCAGTCAAGGTGGCGGCGTCGATGATCAGCGGCGCGCCGCTGTCACTGGCCAGTTGCAGGCCATCAGCCAGCACCAACCGCCCCTCGGCGTCGGTATTCACAATCTCTACCGTGGTGCCGTTCTTGTAAGTGAGGATATCCCCCAGTTTGTAGGCATGGCCGGAGACCAGATTCTCGGCGCAGCAGAGGATCAACTTCACCCGCTTGTCGAGGCCACGCAGCATGGCCAGCGCCAGCGCACCGGTTACGATGGCTGCGCCCCCCATGTCACACTTCATGGTGAGCATCCCCTCGGAGCTCTTCATGGAGTAGCCGCCAGAGTCAAAGGTGATCCCCTTGCCCACCAGGGCTGCCGCCACCGGCGCTCTGGGATCGCGCGCCGGGTTAAAATCAAGCTCAAGTAACACCGGCTCGCGCTCACTGCCACGCCCTACCTGATAGAGGCCGACCCAGCCTGCCTGTTGCAGCGCTTCACCTTTCAAAATACGGTGACTCACCCTGTCTGGCGCCAGCTCGGTAATAAAGGAGGCCGCTTCGACCGCAAGCTCCAGCGGCCCCAATTGCTCAGGTGTGGCATTGGTCATCTCGCGCACCCAGCGCCCGCACAGCCAACGCGCTTCCAGCTCTTCTCTGTCCTCTTCCGACGACATGGCCCATTGCAGTTGCACCTCCACCTTGGGGGTTTGCAACCCTTGGGCAAAGGCCCACTGCTGCTCGCGATCCCAATGCCCTGCCAGCGCCACTTTCTGGATCCCCTGCTGGCAGAGGCGGCGCGCGCCCTGCTGGATATCGAGCAGTGGGGAAGCGGTGATCAGGTGGATCACCACACCGTCGGCACGGTATGAGAGCAAGGCCCCGTCACCCCATTCCGCCGGGGCAAAATCACGACTTAACCAGACATTCATGCAGTTACCTCCTGTAACCAGCGCGCGATAGTACGCACGCCGTGGCCTTTGGCACCGGTAGCCCAAAGCTCGTTGCCCGACTTCTGATACGCCGCCGCCAGATCCAGGTGTACCCACCCCTTTCCTTCATTGGGCACAAAACGGGACAGGAAGGCGGCCGCAGTGGTGGCGCCGGCCGTGCCTTCGGCGGAAGCCACGTTGCCCAGTTCGGCAAAGGCCGAGGTGAGCTGGCTGGCATGCCAGGGTTCCAGCGGCAGCGCCCACGCCTGCTCATTTTCGGCCTTGGCTGCGGCCAGCGCGCGCTGCTGTTCGGTCTCGTCGAGGGCAAACACGGCGTTGTAGTCGCGGCCCAACGCCATCTTGGCAGCGCCGGTCAGGGTCGCGGCATCCAGGATGTAGGTCGCGCCACTGTCGGAGGCGGCCATCAGACCATCGGCCAGCACCAAGCGGCCTTCCGCATCGGTATTCTGGATTTCAACCGAGATACCGTTTTTGTAGGTAAGGATGTCGCCCAGTTTGAAGGCATGGCCGGAGACCAGGTTCTCGGCGCAACAGAGAATGAGCTTCACCCGCTGGTTCAGGCCACGGCTGATGGCCAGCGCCAGCGCGCCGGTAACCATGGCTGCACCGCCCATGTCGGACTTCATCGGCAGCATGTTGTCAGAGGACTTCATGGAGTAGCCACCGGAGTCGAAGGTGATGCCCTTGCCCACCAGTGCAGCGACCACTGGCGCATGGCGATCCCCGGTCGGGTTGTAATCCAGCTCCAGCAACACCGGCTCGCGCTCGCTGCCACGACCGACCGACCAGATCCCGATGTGGCCCGATTCGCGCAACGCTTCGCCGGCAGTGATACGGGCGGTCACCAGATCCCCTGCCAGACCGCGAATGAGCAGCAGAGCCGATTCCGCCAGACTCATGGGGTAGATCTCTTCCGGGCAGCCATTGGTGATGTCACGAGCCCAGCAGCTCGCCTTGATCAAGGCATCCAGCTCGCAGCTATCTGCCTCACTCTGCTGGCCAACGTCCAGTTCACGCACTCCTTTAGCGGCATAAAAACCCTGGGCGAAGGCAAAGCGGCGTTCCAGATCCCAACCCTCACCGACCAGCTTGACCCGCTTGATCCCGGTGGACTCAAAGCGGCGGGCCGCACGCTGGATGGCGCGCAGTGCATCTTTTTCCTGACTAACCGACCCCAGATGGATGTCAGCTCTGTCACCATTAAAACTGAGTAGCGCACCCTCGCCCCAATGGGCGGCGGCAGCCTGGGTAGATAACGCTACGTTCATCATGTTAGCCATCGTGTTTGCTTCCTTTTTTACTGGCACGATTTATAAGCACTCTTCATAGGCAAAGAGGGAATAACGAATACAAAAAAGGCCGCGCCCTTTAAGGGGCACGGCCTTCACCATATCACTGAAGCACCACGGGATGCTGCACGTGCAATGCACTCATGGGTAATTAATGGCGTTCAGATGCAAGGTTCAGGGTGTACTTGGGCAGTTCTACCACCAGATCCTCGTCCTCCAGCCTGGCTTGGCAACTCAACCGTGATTCCGGTTCCAGTCCCCACGCCTTGTCCAGCATGTCGTCTTCCAGCTCGTCGCTTGGCTCGAGAGAGTCAAATCCCTCCCGCACCACGCAATGGCAGGTGGTGCAAGCACAGGACTTCTCGCAGGCATGTTCAATCTCGATCCCATTACGCAGCGCCACGTCGAGAATGGTCTCACCACGTTGCCCCTCAAGGGCGACACCATCCGGACAGAGTACAGGATGAGGAAGAATGATCAGTTTTGGCATATTACACCTTGTTGACGTTTTGTCCGGTCAGCACCTTGCGGATGGACGCATCCATCCGGCGGGCTGCAAATTCACCACTGACAGCATCGGCCGCCTCAATGGCATCTTTGATTTGATTGGTGGTGCCCGTGCTGCGCATGATCAGCAGGTGGGCGATGGCAGCCTCAATGTCGGCGCGCTCGGCGGCACTTAGCAGTGACTCACCATCGGCGGCCAAGGCGACGTTGAGGCTCAGGGCAACCCGATCAGCTTCTACCTGCTGCTCTGCCAGCATGCGGGCATCCATATCCTGTTGGGCATTCTCGATGGAAGCGCTCAACATGGTAAGAATGTCCTGCTCCGCCAGACCGTAAGATGGCTTGACCTGGATCTCGGCCTGCACGCCGGAGGATTTCTCCATGGCACTGACCGACAGCAAACCATCCGCATCCACCTGGAAGGTGACACGAATATGGGCCGCGCCCGCCACCATGGGTGGAATACCGGTCAGGGTAAAGCGGGCCAGTGAGCGGCAATCAGCGACCAGCTCGCGCTCTCCCTGCACCACATGGATAGCCATGGCGGTCTGACCATCCTTGAAAGTGGTGAACTCCTGGGCGCGGGCTACCGGAATGGTGGTGTTGCGCGGGATCACCTTCTCGGCGAGGCCACCCATGGTCTCCAGACCCAGTGACAGCGGGATCACATCCAGCAGCAGCATTTCGGCATCGGGCTTGTTGCCCACCAGAATATCAGCCTGGATGGCAGCACCGATGGCAACCACCTTGTCCGGATCAATACTGGTCAGCGGCGTACGCTGGAAGAAATCCCCTACCAGTTCTCGCACCAAGGGCACCCGGGTGGAGCCACCAACCATCACCACTTCCAGCACTTCCACCTGCTCAAGATCCGCATCGCGCAGGGCGCGGCGGCAAGCCAGCAGGGTTCGCTTCACCAGCGGTGTGATGAGTTGTTCAAACAGGCTGCGGGTCACAGTGCCCTGCCAGCCGGCGAAGGTGCACGCCACCTGCTCGGCATCGGTCAGACCGTGTTTGAGCTGTGCCGCCACATCCAGCAGTTCGCGCTGGGTACGGGCATCCAGTTCGCCGGTCAGACCGGCTTGTGCTTTGATCCAGTCAGCCAGCAGGTGATCGAAGTCATCGCCGCCGAGGGCCGAGTCGCCCCCGGTGGCCATCACTTCAAACACACCACGATGCAAACGAAGAATCGAAATGTCGAAGGTGCCACCGCCCAGATCGTAAACCGCAATCACCCCTTCCTGACCGGAGTCGAGGCCATAGGCGATGGCGGCCGCGGTCGGTTCGTTCAGCAGCCGCAACACGTGCAGACCGGCCAGACGGGCAGCATCTTTGGTGCCCTGACGCTGGGCATCATCGAAATAAGCAGGGACGGTAATGACCACGCCGTCGAGTTCACCACCCAGCGAGGCGGAGCCACGCTCGGCCAGTGTTTTCAAAATTTCGGCCGATACCTGTACCGGATTGACCAAGCCCTGGCAGGTTTGCAGCTGGGGCATACCGTTCTCGGCGGCAACAAACAGGTAGGGTTGCTGACGGGTGTCAATATCGGCCAGCGCCTTACCCATCATCCGTTTGACCGAGACGATGGTGTTGTGCGGATCAAGGGCCGCTTCGCGCTTGGCATCAATACCCACTCGAATAGCATCCGGCTGATAATGCACCACCGACGGGAGAAGATCGCGCCCTTGCTCATCGCAAAGGGTGTCGGCGTGACCGCTGCGAACCGCAGCAACGAGAGAGTTGGTGGTGCCGAGATCGATGCCGACGGCACGTTTGTGCTGATGAGGTACAGCGCTCTGGCCGGGCTCGGCTATTTGCAGTAATGCCATGGGTAATCAAACTTCCAGCGTTAAAGGATCAAGACTCGAGGAGCGAGTCTTCGAATCGTTCCAGCTCTTCGAGGAGCTTGTCGACAAACTTGAGTTTGCGGACGCAGTCAGCCGCTCCCAAATCTTCGCCTGCGGCGAGATAGGCGGTCAACTGCTGCATCAGCAGCTGATGATCATGCCTGATTTCAGAGCGAAAATCCTTGATGGCACGCTCAGGGTCAGCGTCGTCTTTCAAATCAGCCAGACGTTCACGCCACTCCAGTTGCTGCATCAGAAATGCGGTATCTTGCAGTGTTTGCTGCTCACCACGAATATCCGTACCGCGTAAGGAGAGCAGATATTCCGCACGGCGCAGCGGGGCTTTGAGGGTGGTGAACGCCTCGTTGATTTGAGCTGCATGCTGCACTGATGCCAGCTGCTCCCGCTCGGGGGCAGTAGCAAAACGATCGGGATGGAAGCGGGTTTGCAGTTGTCGGTAGGTATCCGCTAACTGCCGGGTGTCTAGTTCGAAGCCTTCAACCAGCCCAAACAGCTCGAAATGGTTCATACAAACCTCTTGGCAACGGTCGTCATAACCACTCTCGATATAGCGGCAGAAATAGTACGGTTGAACTGGCGGTCAGATGCCAGTTCAACCGTCACGTCATTCAGGTCACCCCTGTCAGACATTAAAGCTCTCGCCGCAACCACATTCGCCTTTGGCGTTGGGATTATTAAACTGGAAGCCCTCATTGAGGCCCTCCTTGACGAAATCCAGTTGAGTTCCGTCCAGGTGGATCAGACTCTTGGCATCGACAATAATTTTCACACCCTGCTGCTCGAATACCTGATCTTCCTCGGCCAGCTCATCAACAAACTCGAGCACATAAGCCAAGCCAGAGCAGCCAGTGGTCTTGACGCCGAGGCGCAGGCCAATGCCCTTGCCCCGGTTAGTCAGAAAAGAAGACACCCGTGCCGCTGCGGCATCTGTCATGGTAATAGCCATACTGCTCTCCGGCGCTTAGAGACCTTTCTTCTGCTTGTAATCGGCGATAGCAGCCTTGATGGCATCCTCAGCCAGAATCGAGCAGTGGATCTTTACCGGTGGCAGTGCCAGCTCTTCGGCGATATCGGTGTTCTTGATGCCAGCCGCTTCGTCCAGGGTCTTGCCCTTGACCCATTCGGTCACCAGCGAGCTGGAGGCAATGGCGGAGCCACAGCCGTAAGTCTTGAACTTGGCATCTTCGATGATGCCCTCGTCGCTGATCTTCAGTTGCAGCTTCATCACGTCGCCACAGGCAGGAGCGCCGACCATGCCGGTTGCGATGCTGGGATCATTCTTGTCAAAACCACCGACGTTGCGGGGATTTTCATAGTGGTCGATTACTTTTTCACTGTAAGCCATATCTCACTCCTGCTAATTCCGTTGTTCACTGACCCTGTTGGATCAGTGATGAGCCCACTCGACCGTGTTCAGATCGACGCCATCTTTATACATCTCCCACAGTGGAGACATCTCGCGCAGACGGCCAATGGAGTCACGAATAAGCTTGACTGCGTAATCAATCTCTTCTTCGGTGGTAAAGCGACCCATGCTGAAACGAATGGAACTGTGTGCCAGCTCGTCATTAAGACCCAGCGCACGCAACACATAGGAAGGTTCCAGGCTGGCAGAGGTACAGGCTGAACCGGAAGAAACCGCCAGATCCTTCAACGCCATGATCAGGGATTCCCCTTCCACATAGGCAAAGCTGACATTGAGGTTACCCGGCACACGCTGCTCCAGATCACCGTTGATATAGACAGCTTCAATATCCTTGATGCCATCCCACAGACGCTGACGCAGTGCCATGATGTGCGGCGCTTCGCTGGCCATCTCTTCCTTGGCAATACGGAATGCTTCGCCCATGCCGACGATCTGATGAGTTGGCAACGTGCCAGAACGCATGCCACGCTCGTGACCACCGCCATGCATCTGGGCTTCCAGACGAACCCGGGGCTTGCGACGGACATACAGGGCACCGATCCCCTTTGGACCATATACCTTGTGCGCAGAGACGGAGAGCAGATCGACTTTCAGTGCCTCGACGTCTACCGGGATTTTGCCCACGCTCTGGACTGCGTCCACGTGCAGCAAGATCTTGCGAGAGCGACAAAGCTCACCGATGGCAGCGATGCCTTGCACCACGCCAATCTCGTTGTTGACATGCATGATGCTCACCAGAATGGTGTCATCACGCAAAGCAGCGTTGATTTGTTCGATGGTAAACAGACCATTTGGCATCGGATCGAGGTAGGTCACCTCGTACCCTTCACGCTCCAGCTGGCGGCAAGTATCAAGCACTGCCTTATGTTCGGTCTTGGAGGTGATGATGTGCTTGCCTTTGCCGGCGTAAAAATGTGCAACGCCCTTGATGGCCAGGTTGTTGGATTCAGTAGCACCTGAGGTAAAGACGATTTCGCGCGGGTCTGCACCGATCAGCTCTGCCACTTGATTACGGGCCAGATCAACCGCTTCTTCGGCTTGCCAGCCAAAGCGGTGGGAACGGGAAGCCGGATTGCCGAACAGGCCATCCATGGTGAGACACTGCATCATTTTTTCTGCGACACGCGGGTCCACCGGACAGGTTGCCGAATAATCAAGGTAAATAGGCAGTTTCATGTATTTCTCCGTTACAGCCTTGTTCGCACATCGAACGACTGTGGAAAGCACGTTTGTTTATAGTTGGACTTTCAAGCTCACATTGCCGCGTTCTGCCCGTTCAACCAGGGACAACGCGGTTTTCATCTGTTCATCTTGCTTGCCGGCAATCCGGCGTACATCGGCCTGGCGAACCAGTTCTGCCAGGGTGATATCGCCGAGAAAACTGGAAATTCGCTCACTGAGATCACGCCACAAAGAGTGGGTCAGACACTGGGTGCCGCCATGGCAGCCCCCCTTACCGAGACACTTGGTGGCATCAACCGACTCATCTACAGCGGTGATCACCTGGCCAACAGATATCTCGTCGGGAGCCAATCCAAGGCGATAACCACCACCCGGACCACGTACGCTGCTCACCAGGCCATGCTTGCGCAGGCGGGCAAACAGCTGTTCGAGGTAGGACAAGGAGATGCCCTGACGCTCGGAAATATCGGCAAGGGGCACAGGCCCCTGCTCTGCATGCAGTGCCACGTCGAGCATGGCGGTTACAGCGTAACGTCCTTTAGAAGTCAGTCTCATGAGCCTTACCGTCTTGCGAAGCGATTTGATGTGGCACATGGTCACATACCCGACAAAAACAGTCAAGTATTATGGTTGAGTAAAACAGTTGGTTAATCCGGTGTTTTCACTTTCTGAACCGAGGTCAAAATGCCGCGCAAGATATTGAGTTCAGATGCTTCCGGCCGGGCACGATTGAACAGCCGGCGCAATTTGCTCATCACATGCCCCGGGTGATCATCGGCAATGAAACCTGTCTTTAGCAGTGTTTGTTCCAGATGCTGATAAAACCCTTCCAGTTGGGCAGCACTCGGATAGGCCATCTCCTCTTCTGGTTCGACTGCCTGCTCTTGCAGCCAGTGCACCCGTATTTCGTAACAGAGGGTCTGGACCGCCATGGCCAGATTGAGGGAGCTGTATTCCGGATTGGCCGGGATAGCCACATGGTAGTGACACTTTTGCAGCTCATCATTGGTGAGACCGGTACGTTCGCGACCAAATACCAGCGCGACCGGATGCGTCATCCCCTCAAGCACCAACTTCTCGCCCGCTTCACGGGGATCGAGCATCGGCCAGCTCAGGGTTCGGGAACGCGCACTGGTGCCAATGACCAGACCACAGTCAGCAATCGCTTCATCGAGCGTCGACACAATGCGCGCATTGGCCAGTACATCGCTGGCCCCTGCCGCCAGGGCGAAGGCATTGTCATCCGGCAAAGCTTGTGGATCAACCAGCACCATCTGAGTCAGCCCCATGGTCTTCATGGCCCGCGCCGCAGACCCCATGTTGCCGGGATGGGAAGTGTTTACCAAAATAATACGAATTTGATCCAGCATGCCCTGTCAATCTACAGTCAAAAATGGCGCGTAATAGTAACATAACCAATCGCTATTTTGGCACCGTAAAAGGTGCGCCATTTCAGAACAAAAGCGGCGATTTGTATAACAAACAAGCATGAGGCAATCGAGGTGGGACACTAAACTTGAAGGATACCTGTTCTATGAGATCGGAGAAATCAAGCCATGCTCCCTCCATTTATCTATGAGAGATTACCCAGCCTCTATCTGCTGGCAGCCGTTGCCCTGATTATGCTCAACGAGCAACGACTACTCTGGTTTGCTGGCGCCCTGCTATTTATCGTGGGCGCAGTGACCTGGATGATGCGTTCCAGCTATCGTCGTACCGATCTCATCATCTTTCCTGCAAAACGCTGGTTGCAACCCGAGTGGCTTTATGAAGCCCAACCCTTTGTGTTGCTTGCGCTGGGGCTGGTCATATCGCAACTGTCCGCCCCGATAGCGCTCGCAGCGTTTGTGCCCTGCTTGTGGGCATGCCGTTGCCTTTGGGCACGGCACCGTTATCGCCACCATGCCCATGTGGTAAGCAATCACTTAAAGCGGGAACCGGCTCGGCGCCGCATGCACCGGAGCCTGCGCTGACTCGGCGCGGGCGCGATCGATAAAGGTCGCCAAGTCCATCAGGGGATACTTCATCAGGCTCGGCAAGCCATCGAGATCCAGGCTATCCATCAGGTTTTTTACCTCCAGACCCAGCTCGGTATCCCCTTCAATCTTCAGCTTGCGCTGAAAAAACAGCGAATCCGGATCCTCTTTACGTCCGGCAATCAGGATCAGATCGTTGACCGTACCGCTGAAACAAACATCAGCCTTGGCACACTCACGGGCCACCACCAGTTGGCCACTCTGCTCGCTGATAAACCAGCACAGCTCCAGATCAGAAACTTCGACTTTCAGCCACTTGTCTGCCAGAAACTGGAAGTCGCCGTCTTCGATGGCCTCCTTGAATACCCGGGCCAACAGGCTCTCCATCAGCTGTTTTTGCAGATTGAAGGGGACCAGCTTGAGGGGATGGCGCAAGAAGCGCGGAGCCTGTTCGACCAGGCGATGTTGCAGTTGTTGAAACACAATAGACTCCCTTTTTTCGCATTCAAACACAGGGCCACTGCAAAGATCCTGTTGGAAATCAAACTTATGCAGGGTTACCTCAAGAAGGATAAAGCCACACAAAGCTGCCTCAGGTCAAAAAACCGGACGGCACTGATGCATACAATCAGGCCTTGTTTGCCCTTCATAATGCATTCTCGGAGCATACCAATGGAATTACTCTGTCCGGCAGGCAGTTTGCCGGCACTGAAAACCGCCGTGGATAACGGGGCCGATGCGGTTTACATCGGCTTCAAGGATGACACCAATGCCCGCCATTTTGCCGGTCTCAACTTTACCGACAGCAAACTGGAAAAGGCGGTGGATTATGTGCATCAACATGGTCGCAAACTGCATATTGCCATTAATACCTTCGCCCACCCGGGGGCCGATGCACGATGGAAACAGGCGGTTGATCGCGGGGTAGCTCTCGGCGCCGATGCGCTGATCATCGCCGATCTGGCGGTACTGGAATATGCCAGCAGCCACTATCCGGAGATGGAGCTCCATGTCTCGGTGCAAGCCAGTGCCACCAATGCCGCCGCCATTCGCTTCTATCAGCAGCAATTCAATGTCAAACGGGTGGTGCTGCCGCGGGTGCTCTCCATGCATCAGGTCAAACAGCTGGCCCGCGAAACCGATGTGGGCCTTGAGGTGTTCGCCTTTGGCAGCCTCTGCATCATGGCCGAGGGGCGCTGCTATCTCTCCTCCTACATGACTGGCGAGAGCCCCAACACCGTCGGCGCTTGCTCACCGGCCAAGTTCGTGCGCTGGGAAGAGACCCCGAGCGGCCTCGAGTCACGGCTCAACGAAGTGCTGATCGACCGCTATGGCCCCGGTGAAAACGCCGGCTATCCGACCCTGTGCAAGGGGCGCTTCGAGGTGGATGGCCAGACCTACCACGCACTGGAAGAGCCGACCAGCCTCAATACCCTTGGCCTGTTACCGGAGCTGTTCCAGACCGGGGTTCAGTCAGTCAAGATCGAAGGACGTCAGCGCAGCCCCGCCTATGTGGAGCAGGTGACCCGGGTCTGGCGCGCAGCCATTGATGCCTATCAGGAAAATCCCGCGGCTTATCAAGTCAAACCTGAGTGGGATGCCCAGCTCGCCCGCGTCTCCGAAGGTAGCCAAACCACCCTCGGTGCCTATCATCGTCAGTGGCAATAAGGAGCCCACAACATGCAATTCTCTCTCGGGCCTGTGCTCTTTTACTGGCCCAAAGCGGATACCGACGCTTTTTACCATGCCGCGGCCGACAGCCAGGCCGACATCATCTATTTGGGGGAGACCGTCTGCAGCAAGCGGCGCGAACTCAAAGTCGATGACTGGATTGCGCTGGCCCGTCAGGTAGCCAGCGCCGGCAAGCAGGTGGTGCTCTCTACCCTCGCCCTCATCTCCGCCCCCTCCGAACTCAAAGAGGTGAAGCGGCTGGTCGATAACGGCGATCTGATGGTCGAAGCCAACGATCTCGGTACGGTGCAACTTGCCTGGGAGGCGGGGATCCCGTTTGTCTGCGGCCCCGCCATCAACGCCTACAACGCCGATGTGCTGCGGATGCTGCTCAAACAGGGGATGAAACGCTGGGTCATGCCGGTGGAGCTCTCCCGCGACTGGCTGATCCAGCTCAATCAGGATTTGGGCCCACTGCGCGACCGGTTCGAGGTAGAGGTGTTTGCCTACGGCCATCTGCCGCTGGCCTACTCGGCGCGCTGCTTCACCGCCCGCTCCCTCGACAAACCAAAAGATAACTGTGAACTCGCCTGCATCCACTATCCGACCGGACGGCTGGCCAACAGCCGCGAAGGGCAGCGGGTGTTCAATCTCAACGGGATCCAGACCCAGTCCGGCTACTGCTACAACCTCGGGAACGAGCTCGCTGGCATGGAAGACGTGGTGGATGTGGTCAGGCTCTCGCCACAAGGGATGGAGACACTGGAGATGCTGGCCCGCTTCAAGGCCAACCAGCAGGGTAATCATCCCCTCGTTCTGCAGCAGGATCGCGATTGCAACGGCTACTGGCGCCAGATCCCCGGCATGACTCTGGTGGAATAATCCCGACGCACACCTAACAAAAAGGCCTCTGATTGAGGCCTTTTTTACAGCTGTTGTGTGGTTCAGGAGGGCTTATCGCTCTTGCTACGGGCACTCTGGGCACCCGGTGGCAAGGGTTTACGCGCCATCAGCTCCAGCTCCAGCAACGCATAGCGGTGCTCGATAAAGTCATAGACGTTGTTGGAAAGCGCCAACTTGAAGTAGCTGATGGCTTCCTTGCGGTTACCTTTGGCCAACTCGAACTTGCCCAGATAGAAGTAGGTTTCACACAAACGCTCGGCAAGCTCCCGGTTATCCTTCACCCCTTTCACTACGTTGCCCATCAGCTGGGAGGCATTGATCTCGCCGATATAGAGGCGCACCAGATCCCAGTTCCAGGCATCGTCATCGTATTTGTTAAGCCGTTCGCGCATCCGGCTCATGGCCGCAGGGGCATCGAGTTTTTGCTCGGCCAGATAGAGCCAAATCACCCGATAGGGATCTTCTGGCTGCGCTTCATAGAAGCGCTTCATGTCCGCGCTGGCAAGCTCGGGACGGTTACCATAATAGAGCGCTATACCACGATTGAGATAGGCATAGTCATAATCAGGTGCCAGCTCGAGGGCGGAGTCGAACGCCTCATAGGCTTCGTCATAATTTTGCTGCTGTACCAGATAAACGCCAATGAAGTTATAGGCTTCGGCAAAATCCGGCTTTTCACGCAGGGCACGGTTAAAGTCGAGCCGCGCGAGGGAACGAAGGCCAACCCGGTCAAATACCACGGCCCGCTCATAGAACAGCTCGGCCCGTTGTTCGGTGGTCAATTCCATTTCACCGAGCATCTGCCCGAGTCGCGCCAGCGCCAGCTCACTTTGGTAGGAGACCTGCAGGGGGGTCGCCAAAACCAGTGAAGCAGGCTGCTGCTTGGGAACCTTGGGGGTGTTAACTTGATTGCTACTGCTGCAACCCCACATGGGGAGCAACAACAGGATACCAAGGAGGTATCCAATCCCTTTCCTGACGTTCAATGAACACTCCGACGCTTACGCTTGACCCCGCATATGGTAAAGGTCCACCGCCACTTTGTCATGTAGCTGTGCCCCTCTGCCTCAAATAAATCAGGATTCGACAGGGTATCCGGCTTCCAGCCAACCCCGAAAACCGCCATCTACACTGACTACCCGGCGATAACCCATCTGTTGCAGATTATCCGCCGCCAGAATGGAGCGAAAACCACCACCACAATAGAGGTAGAGTTCGGTCTCGGGATCGGGGAAACGGGTCTCGATATCTCGCTCTATCACCCCACGCCCCAGATAGAGGGCGCTTGGCAAATGTCCCTTGGCCCACTCGCTCTCTTCTCTCACATCGATCAGATGAAAAGCGCGCCCTTCATCCTGCCAGCGCTTGATCTGGTGAACGTCAGTCTCGGTAACCCGGGAGCGGATCCCGTCAACCAGCGCCAAAAAACGAGGATTGTGTTGCATCATAAACTCCTGTTGCTTGAAACCTCTGCATCCGCAAGCGGCATACTGAGATAAGAAAAGAGCGCCTTACGGCGCCCTTCACTGTTACGGCAGGATTTCCTGTTGTTCCGCACCCTCTTTCTCTACCTGGGTTGGCAGCATGTGCTCGCGCTTGACGCCGAGGAACATGGCAAATGCACTCGCCACATAGATGGAAGAGTAAGTACCGAACGCCACACCGATCACCATGGCCACGGCAAAACCGTGGATCAGCGCACCGCCCTTGAGCAGCAACGCCAGCACCACGATGAAGGTGAGGCCAGAGGTGATGATGGTACGACTCAGGGTCTCGGTCATGGAGAGATCCAGAATGTAATCGGTATCCCCTTTACGCACCTTGCGGAAGTTCTCCCGCAGGCGGTCGAACACCACTATGGTATCGTTCAGGGAGTAACCCACCAGGGTCATCAGCGCCGCCAGTACGGTCAGGTCGAACTCGTACTGGAAGTAAGCGAACACGCCCAGGGTGATCACCACGTCGTGCACCAGGGAGAGAATCCCCCCAAGCGCCAGACGCCATTCGAAACGCACCGCCACATAGGCCAAGATACAGAGGATGGAGGCCAGCATCGCCAGCGCACCGTCTGTTGCCAGTTCATCACCCACGGAAGGGCCGACGAACTCGACGCGTTTGAGCACAGCGCTCTCGTCGAGTAGCTTGGCGGCCGCCAGCACTTCGTTACCTTGTTGCTCTACCTTGACCCCCTCTTTCGGGGTCAGGCGGAACAGCACGTCACGGCTGGAGCCAAAGTGTTGCAGGGTTGCCCCTTCAATCTTCTGCTCTTCCAATGCGTCGTGGATCTTGTCCAGGCTCACCGACTGCTGGAACCCCACCTCGATGGTAGTACCACCGGTAAAGTCCAGACCCCAGTTCAGACCCCGATCAAACAGGAAGAACAGGGCAATCACCATCAGCACGGAAGAGAAAACCACACCCGGCTTGGCATAGCGCATAAACGGGATCGGTTTTTCAAAATGTAGAATCTGAAACATTTCTCTATCCTCAGATGGGCAGCTTGTCGATGCGCCGTCCACCCCAAGCCAGGTTGATAATGGCACGGGAAACTGTGATGGCAGTAAACATGGAGGCGGTCAGACCAATGCCCAGCGTCAGGGCAAAGCCCTTGATGGCGCCAGTACCGATACCGAACAGGATCACGCAAGTAATCAGCGAGGTAACGTTCGAGTCGGCGATGGTGGAGAATGCCCGATCAAAGCCCAGATGGATGGCTTGCTGAACACCACGACCGTTGCGGATCTCTTCACGAATACGCTCGTAGATCAGCACGTTGGCATCCACCGCCATACCGAGCGTCAACACGATACCGGCGATACCCGGCAGTGTCATGGTGGCACCCGGGATCATCGACATGATGCCGACAATCAACACCAGGTTCATACAGAGCGCCAGGTTGGCGACCCAGCCGAACGCACGGTAGTAGATCCCCATGAACAGCACGATCACCAGCATGGCCCAGCCGATGGCTTCCATACCGCTGTCGATGTTCTGTTGACCCAAGCTCGGGCCAATGGTGCGCTCTTCGACGATCTGGATCGGGGCGATCAGGGCACCGGCACGCAACAGCAGCGCCAGGTTGTGGGCTTCGTTGGCGTTGTCGATCCCGGTGATACGGAACTGGCTGCCAAGGCGCGACTGGATGGTGGCGACGTTGATCACCTCCTCCTGCTTGCGGAACTTGCGCTTGCCATCCGGACCAGGCTGACCCACCGGCTTGTACTCGATGAACACGGTCGCCATCCCTTTACCGACGTTGTCCTTGGTAAAGTTGGCCATCTTGTTGCCACCCTGGCCATCAAGCTTGATGTTGACCTGGGGACGGCTGTACTCGTCAAAACCGGACTGGGCACCGACGATATGGTCACCGGTCAGGATCACCCGCTTTTGCAGCACCACAGGACGACCGTTGCGATCGTTATAGACCTTGGAGCTTGGCGGCACACGACCATCAGCAGCAGCCTGGATATCTGCCGTTTCATCGACCATGTGGAATTCCAGGGTCGCGGTTGCACCCAGGATCTCCTTGGCGCGGGCGGTATCCTGAATACCGGGCAGTTCAACCACAATGCGCTCGGCGCCTTGCTGTTGTACCAGCGGCTCGGCCACACCCAGTTCGTTGACCCGGTTACGGATGATGGTGATGTTCTGCTCGAGAGCGTACTTCTTCACTTCCTTGATCTTGGCTTCGCTCAGACCAGCCAGCAGGACAAATTCATCCCCTTTCTGCTCGGTGGTGAAGGTCAAATCAGGGTTCTGACGACGCAGATGAGAAGCCGCACGTTCCTGATCGGCTTCATCACGGAAGATCACCTGCACCTGATCACCGGTCCGGCGCACGCCGGAGTAACGGATCTTCTGGGTGCGCAGTTCGGTACGAAAATCCTGCACCATCTGCTCTTGCTGCTTGGTCAGTGCTTCGGCCATGTCCACTTCCATCAGGAAGTGCACACCACCACGCAGGTCCAGGCCAAGCTTGAGCGGCGCAGCACCGATAGCTTCAAGCCAGGCGGGGGTAGAAGGAGCCAGGTTGAGTGCAGTAATGAAGTTATCGCCCAGCTTGTTGGCAACAACGTCACGGCCCTTGAGCTGGTCTTCAGTATTTTTGAAACGGATCAGGATGAAGCCGTGCTCAAATGCAGCATGTTTAACCGGGATATTGGCCGCTTCAAGCGTCTCTTTCACCAGGTCAAGGGTCTCTAGCTTGACTTCGGCACCACGGCTGGCAGATACCTGCAAGGCCGGGTCTTCGCCGTAAAGATTGGGGGCTGCATATAGAAAACCGATGGCGATCACCAGGACCACCATCAGGTATTTCCACAGCGGATAGCGATTCAACACGCTGTGCTCCTTGGGAGATTAAAGGGACTGGATAGAACCCTTGGGCAGAACGGCAGAGACGAAGTCCTTTTTGATGGTGACTTGAGTCTGGTCGTTCAGGGCGATCACCAGGTAATCGCTGTCTGCAGCCACTTTGGCAATCTTGCCAACCAGGCCACCGGAGGTGAGCACTTCATCCCCCTTGGACAAGGAGCTCATCAGATTGCGGTGATCTTTGGCACGCTTGGCCTGGGGACGATAGATCATGAAGTAGAAGATCAGGCCAAACACGGCCAGCATGATGATCATTTCCATACCACCACCCTGTGCACCCGGAACTGCGCCTTCTGCATATGCCTTGGAGATAATGCTCATTTAACAACCTCTTGTTGATGTAGATATACAAAGATAACGAGCTGATACGCTGTTGTTATTTCACGTCATTTTCAGCTAACGGAGGCACAGGCTTCCCTTGCCGACGGTAAAACTCAGTTACAAAGTCGTCTAATTTACCCTGCTCGATCGCGTCCCGCAAACCTTGCATCACTCGCTGGTAATAACGCAGGTTGTGAATGGTGTTCAGACGGGCACCGAGGATCTCGTTGCACTTGTCCAGATGATACAGGTAGCTACGAGTGTAATTTTTGCAGGTGTAGCAATCGCAATCCGCATCCAGGGTGCTGGTGTCGGTGCGATACTTGGCGTTACGGATCTTGACCACCCCATCGGTGGTGAACAGATGACCGTTACGGGCATTGCGAGTCGGCATCACGCAGTCGAACATATCGACCCCACGGCGCACCCCTTCCACCAGATCTTCCGGCTTGCCTACTCCCATCAGGTAACGGGGCTTGTCGGCCGGAATTTTCGGGCAAACGTGCTCGAGGATGCGGTGCATATCCTCTTTGGGCTCACCCACTGCCAAGCCGCCGACCGCATAGCCGTCGAAACCGATCTCCAGCAGGCCATTGAGGGAGACATCCCGCAGCTCTTCATAGACCGAGCCCTGGATGATGCCGAACAGGGCATTTTTATTGCCCAGCGCATCGAACTTGTCGCGGGAGCGCTTGCCCCAGCGCAGGGACATCTCCATCGACTTGCGCGCTTCTTCGTAAGTGGCCGGATAGGGGGTGCACTCGTCGAAGATCATCACGATGTCGGAGCCCAGATCGTACTGGATTTCCATCGACTTTTCGGGATCGAGGAAGATCTTCTCGCCATTGATGGGATGACGGAAATGCACACCCGCCTCGGTGATCTTGCGAATGTGACCCAAGCTGAACACCTGGAAGCCACCAGAATCGGTCAGGATCGGGCCCTGCCAGTTCATGAAGTCATGCAGATCGCCGTGGGCGCGCATCACTTCCTGACCCGGGCGCAGCCAGAGGTGGAAGGTGTTGCCAAGCAGGATCTGAGCGCCAGTTTCACGCACTTCTTCCGGAGTCATCCCCTTGACGGTGCCGTAAGTACCGACCGGCATGAAGGCCGGGGTCTGTACAGTGCCGCGCTCGAACACCAGTTGGCCGCGACGGGCACGGCCATCGGTGGTTTTCAGTTCAAATTTCATTGCTACCTCGGCTGCGTCAGATAAACAGTCTGACAATGAAGGGCCGAACTTGGCCCGGTAAATAAGCTGAAGCTTATGCCTCAACCTGGCGACGGGTAACGAACATGGCGTCCCCGTAGCTGAAGAAACGGTACTGCCCGGCCACTGCGGCCTGATAAGCGGCCATCACGTTGTCATAACCGGCAAAGGCGCTGACCAACATGATCAGGGTCGACTCCGGCAGATGGAAGTTGGTGACCATTGCATCAACTATCTGGAACTGGTAACCCGGGAAGATAAAGATGTCGGTGTCACTAAAGAATGGCGCCAGCGGTTTGCCCTGAGCCAGGGTTACCTTGGCAGCACTCTCAAGGGAGCGCACCGAAGTGGTACCCACCGCAATCACCCGGCCACCGCGGGCACGGGTCGCAGCGATGGCATCCACCACCTCTTGCGGCACTTCGGCATATTCCGAATGCATGTGGTGATCTTCAATCTTGTCCACTCGCACCGGCTGAAAGGTCCCCGCCCCTACATGCAGGGTCACGAAGGCAGTTTCAACCCCTTTGGCACGAATTTTCTCAAGCAGCGCCTGATCAAAGTGGAGGCCAGCGGTCGGTGCCGCCACCGCACCCGGCTTTTGGTTATACACCGTCTGGTAGCGCTCCTTGTCGGCATCCTCGTCGGGACGGTCGATATAAGGCGGCAGCGGCATGTGGCCAATCGCTTCCAGGATCTCCAGCACCGGGCGGGGATCGAGGAAGTGGATCTCGAACAGCGCGTCGTGACGGGCCCGCATCTCGGCCTCGACACTCTTGCCGTCCTGACCCGCATCCATGATCAAACGGGTGCCCGGCTTGGGCGCCTTGGAGGCACGGACATGGGCCAGCACGCTGTGCTCGTCCAGAATGCGCTCAACCAGCACCTCCAGCTTGCCGCCGCTGGCCTTCTGGCCAAACATGCGCGCCGGAATGACACGGGTGTTGTTGAATACCAGCAGGTCGCCCGGATTGAGCTGATCCAGCACATCGACAAATTGACCATGGCGCAGGGCGCCGGTTTGACCATCGAGCTGCAACAAGCGGCTGGCGGTGCGCTCTGCCATCGGATAGCGGGCAATCAGCTCGTTGGGCAGATCAAAATGAAAATCGGATACTTGCATCTTTCACCTCGAAGGGAATCGGCGGCTAGTCTAGTTATCCCCATCTTCCAAGGCAACCCAAAAGACCAAAAACCCAAGAGAGACAAGGGATAGCGAGCAATATTGCTACACCCATCCGGTTAATGATTCTTTAATGATCTGTATTGACCCTGATCATGTTTTGCCAGAGAGGGGTGGGCTAGGGTGAAGGGAGATACACAAGGAGGCTCACCATGATGACCTTATCCGAAATCATGACCGAACATCCCTTCACCCTGGGTCCGGAAAACAGTGTCAAACAGGCGATGGAGCTGATGCAGCAGGAGCGGATCCGCCACATTCCCATCGTCGACGAGCAGCACCACCTGTTGGGGTTGGTGACCCTCACCGATATCCTGGCTACCCGGGAATCCAAACTGCTACTCATCAGCCCGGAGCGGGAAGCCGAATTTACCGACAGCGTGCAACTTGACGAGATCATGACACGGCAAGTGGCAAGCGTAGATCCCCACGCCGGCATCAAAGAGGCGGCACTCTACCTGCAGCGCCACAGATATGGCTGCCTGCCGGTGCTCAAAGGACGCAAACTGATCGGCATCGTCACCGAGTCTGATTTCATTGCAGTTGCCATCAACCTGCTGGAGTTGATGGAAGAGCAGGAGCCACCCACCGATTTCTGACAGAATGGATGTAATAAAATTACAATAAAAGCGTTTTCAGCATGCCTAATCAGCAAAAATGCTGAAAGTCTTTCATTTTGATTGAAAAATTACACCACATGGTTGCTTTGTGATCTTCGTCACACTATTATCAGCTCATGCAATAGTTGCCGAGAGGGAGACGAGGGATTGTGCACCCACACTCTTCCTTTCATATGTCTGCAAGTTTGCACACCCCGTAGTTAGTCTTTGCTGTAAAGCATTTGTTTATATCGCCATTCCTTGTTTGATGACCCGGCCCTATCATCGCGATAGCGCCGGGATTTTTTTATCCGCGCTTTTCGGCTTCCCCCATGCCAACGCATCCCCCCTCGCCGCGACCAGCGGCCTCAACCTCCTGCGCAATAGGCTTGCTCCCTCATCACGGCCGCACACGGCTTGCGCTGCCTTGAAAAAGCGATGTACCGCACAGATATTGAACCACGACAAGGAGTTATCTCTGTACGCCAGAGATATTCATGTTAGGTACAGCCAGTGTGGGTTATCTAATAAGTAGATTTAAGCGATTCAAAATTGCGGCTTTTATCGATTAGCAAAAGCCCCTATGATGAATCCATCGAAAGTTAAACGCCTCGTCTGGCCAACCTTTGCAACACCAGACCGGCATATGTACATCACCAAGGAGCTAATAGATGTCTACCTATATCAACACTGAAATCAAGCCGTTCAACGCTACCGCTTATCACAATGGCAAATTCGTTCAGGTGTCTGACGCTGACCTGAAAGGCAAGTGGTCAGTGCTGTTCTTCTACCCGGCTGACTTCACCTTCGTTTGCCCGACCGAACTGGGCGATCTGGCTGACAACTACGCTGAATTCCAAAAGATGGGCGTTGAGATCTACTCTGTCTCTACCGACACCCACTTCACTCACAAAGCGTGGCACGACACTTCTGACACCATCAGCAAGCTGCAGTACCCGATGATTGGTGACCCGACTGGTGCCATTACCCGCAACTTCGGCGTAATGATCGAAGAAGCTGGTCTGGCTGACCGCGGCACCTTCGTCATCGACCCACAGGGCATCATCCAGATCGTTGAGATCAACGCGGGCGGTATCGGCCGTGACGCACTGGAACTGCTGCGCAAAGTCAAAGCAGCCCAGTACGTGGCATCCCACCCGGGTGAAGTGTGCCCGGCTAAATGGAAAGAAGGCGAAGCCACTCTGGCCCCGTCCCTGGATCTGGTAGGCAAGATCTAAGCCTCCCGCTTCCAAGACCGGCCCGCACAAGGGCCGGTTTTGTTTCCGGCCCTCAGAAAACGCGCGGTCTGCTTTCCGGCCTGCGTTAAATGTGCCGGTCAGCTTTCCGGCTCAAATATCACGCCGACCCGCAATCACAAGAAGGAATTCGAAGATGTTGGATACCAACCTCAAACAACAGCTGAACACCTATCTGCAGTACATCGTCAATCCCATCGAGATCAGCGTGTCCGGCAATGACAGCGACAAATCTGCAGAGCTGCTGGCACTGGCCAGCGAGATCAGCGAGATGTCACCCAAAATTTCCATGACCGATGGCACTGCCGCGCGCAAGCCTTCCATGAGTGTCGCAGCACAGGGCCAAGCCCCGCGCGTTCACTTTGCCGGCATTCCCATGGGTCATGAATTTACCTCTCTGGTGCTCGCCCTGCTGCAAAGCGGCGGCCACCCCTCCAAGGCCGATGCGGCCGTGCAGGAGCAGATCCGCAATCTCAAGGGCGAGTTCCATTTCGAGACTTATATCTCCCTCTCCTGCCACAACTGCCCGGACGTGGTGCAGGCGCTGAACCTGATGGCGACCCTGAACCCCGGCATCACTCACACCATGATCGATGGCGCCCTGTTCCAGGAAGAAGTCGCCGAACGTCAAATCATGGCAGTACCGAACGTTTATCTGAATGGCCAACCGTTCAGCCAGGGCCGTATTTCACTGGAAGAGATCGTTGCCAAGCTCGATACCGGTGCCAGTGAGCGCAAAGCGGCTGAACTCAATGAAAAAGCGCCCTACGACGTGTTGGTGGTGGGCGGTGGCCCGGCTGGCGCCGCAGCCGCCATCTATGCCGCTCGTAAAGGCATTCGCACCGCCATCGTCGCCGAGCGTTTCGGTGGCCAGGTGATGGACACCGTCGGCATCGAGAACTTTATCTCCGTGACCTATACCGAAGGCCCCAAGCTGGCCGCCAGCCTGGAGCAGCACGTCAAGCAGTACGGTGTGGAAGTGATCACCGAACAGCGGGCCGCCGCCATCAGCAAAGATGGTTATGTGAACGTGGATCTCGCCTCCGGTGCCACCTTGAAGAGCCGCGCCGTGATCCTGGCGACCGGTGCCCGCTGGCGCGATCTGAACGTACCGGGCGAAGTCGAGTACCGCACCAAGGGCGTGGCCTATTGCCCGCACTGCGATGGCCCCTTCTTCAAGGGCAAGCGAGTGGCGGTGATCGGGGGCGGTAACTCCGGCATCGAGGCTGCCATCGATCTGGCTGGCATCGTCGAGCATGTGACCGTAGTGGAGTTTGCCGATACCCTGCGTGCCGACGAGGTACTGCAGAAGAAGGCCCGCTCCATGGGCAATATCGACATCATCATGAGCGCTCGCACTACCGAAGTGATCGGTGATGGCAGCAAGGTGGTCGGTATGGATTACGAAGATCGCACCACCGGTGAAATCAAGCACCTGACAGTGGCAGGCATCTTCGTCCAGATCGGACTGGTGCCGAACACCGAGTTCCTGAAAGGGGGCGAGATTGCCCTGACCCGCTTTGGCGAAATTGAGATCGATGCCAAGGGCGCGACCTCCCTGCCAGGTGTCTACGCTGCCGGTGACGCCACCACGGTACCGTTCAAGCAGATCATTATCTCCATGGGTGCCGGCGCCACCGCCGCACTGGGTGCGTTTGATTACCTGATCCGTAATCCGGCACCGGAAGCGACCAAGGCTGAGGCCGTGACCGCCTGATCGACCCCGCTTAACAAAAAGCCGACTCCCGATGAAATAAACACGAGAGTCGGCTTTTTTACATCTGCATCGATGCGACATAAAAACCCCGCTGCAAACGGCGGGGTTATTCATGACAGGGCTTCAACGACTGGCATCACTCCAGTAAGAAAACAGCCTCGATATTATCGCTTACCGTGATCTGCTGTTGTTGATAGCTGTTATCCGCCATATCTGGCGCGGGGGCAGCCATCCCCATGGCCTGCACCACCTTCAAGTTGCGGCTGTAAGCTGTGATGGGCGAGGAGTTGCGATACTCCACACTGTATAGCTTGCCCAACTTCATATCGAATGCCTTGGCCAATGACTCCGCCTTGGTTTTGGCATCGTTCACTGCGCTCAACCGCGCCTGCTCCTTGATGACTTGAGGCGATTTCAAGCCGTATTCAATCTGGGATACAGACTCCAGCCCGGCTTTGAGGGCGGTATCCATCAAGGGGCTCAATTTATCCAGTTGATAGAGTTTGACCGCCAATTGCCGCTGGGCACGGTATCCCAGCAATACCGGCTTCTTGTTCTCGCCATACTGATATTCCGGAGAGACCATCAGGTTACCGGCCTCAACATCGCTGCGCGTGATCCCCAGCCCTTCCAGCTGGCTAAAAAAGGCTGCGACCTTGGTATCGACCTGCTGCTTGGCCTTGAGGCCCTGCTTATCCAGTGCACTCACCGCGACATTGAGGGTAAGCATATCGGGTTCGGTCTTCTGCTCGGCATAACCGCTCACCACCAGATGGGGCGCTTGCGGCACTTCAATCGCCAGCAGCGGAGCACTGACAACCAGAGCGGAAAGAGTAAGAAGGGGACGCCACATAGAAAAAACCTCAATCGGAAAGATTGAGGTCATTATGCCCGTGCAGCTACAGGATTCATATATCGTGCAAAGGCGGGATCTGATCCAGTATCTGATTGGTCAGATCGAGGCTGATGGTAACCATGTTGCCGGGCTCCTGGCTCTGGTTTGCCATATCCAGCGCAGGTGCCGCGCCACAGACCAACACCTCATCATCGAAATGGAACGAGTCCCACGACAAAACGTGTCCTTGCACCGCCTGTCCAATATCGGTGCCACCACTCTCCTCCTCTAGCGCAGACCAAGCGATGGTATCAGACGGCCCCAGCAAATCTTGCAACAACGGGGAGTGCAAACTGGCCAGCGGATACTCCTGCTGCCCCTGATCATGGCCAACCAGAATCATGCTATGGGCAGACTCGGTATCCATGACAGGCACATAGGTGATAGAGGCCACAGCAAAGTCAACATAGAGCGCCCCCGCTACATCGCCAGCCTCATTCTCTATCTCCATCCCATCCAGCCGATCACCCGCGATCGAGGCCTGATAGCCAAACTGGCCGGCACAGGTAATATTCCCCTGCCCATCCCAGCTATAACGGATGCCATCAATGTCGACCCAGTTGAATGACTGCATGATTACCCCTCTTGTCTACTGCCTGTATCTTATCCATCCCCTAGGGGAAAAAACAGGGGCCAGGCAAGCCCGGCCCAAACAGGTTAATCATCAACCTTCAAGTTCAAGTTAGCCAGCAAACTATTAATTATGGCCTGTTGATCTGTGCCTCCTCCCGTCAGATCAACGCCATCAAAGTAAACCGTCTGATTAACCTGACTGCCACCCGTCGTACCATTGCTGTCTATGGTCAATACTGTTCGATTATTGGCACTGTCAAACGTAAAGTTTAAATAAGTCGCCAATGTGTCAGCAGAGGCCCCCGTAGACACATCCAGCACTGCGGATATATCGAGAATATCGCCACCGCTTCCTTTGGCGAAATCGGTAATACGGTCGATACCGCCATCCGCATCACCCGCCAGCCACTTGAAGGTGTCGCGGCCCGAGCCACCGATCAGTAAATCATCACCAGTCCCCCCGGTCAGGATATCGTTACCTTTCTGACCGTACAGAATGTCATTGCCTGCGCCGCCATCAAGGCTGTCGTCGCCTCCCTGTGAAGCGTCTTGCCCGAACAAGGAGTGATTGTTGGCAACCAAGGTGCGCAGTTGGGCATTTGACAGGCCGGGATGGTCCGCGACCAACTTGGCCCAGCCGCCATCGCTGCCATCGGCATGGATACTGTCGCCAAACAGGATGTCGCTACCGTGGCCACCGACGAGGGCATCGTTGCCGACAGCCACCGGCACGAATATCGAGCCCAAGCCATTCGTCAGATCGCTGAAGTTGGCGATCGGGACGTAACCGTCAGTCGTATTGTCGATCGCATTCAACCTGGTTGCGGACGTATCGGGCCCGCTCGTATCGCCAAGGCCGACGCCGATGGCGTTGATCTGGATGTTGTTGACTGCAGTGGCGGAGTCCGAAAGATGCGACAGTCCGCTCATTCCCGTCTGGATCTGCGTGGTGGTGAGCCAGCTACCGACCGTTGGATCGCCATCGGTCACAAAAAGGACGATCTTGTTATCGGCCGCCGTGTCGTTAGCGACTAGCGTGTTCGCCATGGTCAACGCCGCTTGATAATTGGTATTAGATCCACCCGGAGTCCTAGTAAGGGCATCGATTGCCGCCTTGGCATCAGACACAGTGGAATAACTCCCCACAACCTGACTGCCTGTTGCAAACGAGCCGATCTCGATCTGCAAATCGGTCACGCCGACAAATTTGTCCAAAAGCGTTTTCAACGCAGTCTTCATCTGCCCCAGCTCGGTGTTGTTGATACTGCCAGAGGTATCAATAATGAATGTCAGGTTGTACGAACCCGATGCAACCCCCCCGAGGTCACCGACCAAAACATCAGCTCCAGCACTCCCGGCGATATTGCCATCTACATCGGCAAGGTTCGGGTTCGCAATGAAGTGATCAGTAGTGCTCACACCGGCATCGCTGACATTGGTACCGACCACGAGCACTGGGTCTGGGTTGCGGAGGTCAAGGGTCAGCGAAGCCTGATCCTGATCGCCATCCGCATCGGTGACCGTCACATTGAATCCAAGATCCTGTGGATCACCAACATTGGTCACACCAAGGTTGACTAGGTCGACCTTACCATTGCCGCTACCATCCGCAGTGTACAGTTCGATAAAATCGATGATCTTAGTATTGCCCCTCGCAGGAATCGTTTGCGTGACGGTGGCGTTCTGGGCTACCAAGAATTGTCCGCTGGAGGTGGAGTTGTCGGTGTAATGGACGACATAGTGGATAGTGTCAGCATCGTAACCGAGGAAACTGAACGTTGCCTCGACCACGTTCGGTCCGGAGAAAGTGGGCGGAACATAGGGCCCGGCACCATCGAAATCGTCGACGTCTGCAAAGTCAAACCGCATGAGTTCGCCGGCGGTGAAATTCTGGTTGTCGACACCCCAACCTGACGTCGAGCCATTGACCTTGTCAAAGGTAACGGCTGCCGCCCCACCTGCCTTCCAGGTGCCAAGATTGAAGGCGCCTGTGGTCTTCCATCCTGTCAGCACCGATAGTTGGCCAACGGTGCTGTTGGACAGGACCTGCCACGGCTGCGGGCCGGATCCGAAGGCGCTCGAGCCATCGTTCGCAACAGTAGAGGTGATACCGTCGAGGGGCTTGAATACCTCGACCTTATATTGGTCCGAGCCCGGAATAATGGTCAGCGCGAATACCTTGACACCGCTGGCAGTTGGGTCGATGCCGGTATAGGCCACCAATACCCCCGGATTGCTAGGGTCAACATAATAGCTAACCAGTTGCCCACCAGAACTCAACCCAGCGGGAACCGTATTTCCGAGCAGGCTCGCAGTAACCGGCTGATCAGCGCCCGATGTAACATCGAAAGTACCAATGAACACCGTTCCCGCCACATTCGTGACATTCAAAGCAGGTTGGACAATGCCAATGCTCGGCATGTCATCGTCAATGGAGACGGTGAAGCTGGTGTTGGCGCTGCTGCCATCAGCATCGGCAACCACGACATTGACCGTGAAGGGCGTCGTATTGTCTTCAGTGCCCGCGCTCGCATGTTTGACCGGCTGGAGCAGGGTCATGGTATAACCGGTCGCACTGGCACCGAGCGTGCCAAGCGTGATCGCGAACACTTGGTTGGCGGCCACCAACGGGTTTGTACCACTGAGGTAGCCGATCAGCGTGCCGTTGTTGAACGTCGTCACGACGTCCTCGCCTGCCAGCGTCTGCAGGCCGGTCGCATTGTCGACAGTCGACAGCGTGATGCTGCCGATCGCATCCTGACCGAGCGTATAGCTGATGGTGCCGCTCAAAACCTGTGCATCATCACCCGGGGAGGTGGTATTGCCGACACCGGCTGCCAAGTTGTCTTCGTCAGCCAGCAGGTTAGCCGGAGCCGCACCGATGGTGACGCCCGTATCCGTCAGGTTGACCGTAAAGCTCGCCTCGGCGGTGTCGCCATCGGCATCCTTGATCGTGTAAGTGAAGGTTTCGGTGACCGTCGCGCCCTGCACCACGTTCCACGAGGTGTTGGTATAAACCAGGTTGCCATTGACGATGGTGACCGTGCCACCCTTGTCGCCGCTACCGATCACCAGCGAACCGGTGGTCGCCGCGCCATCAGCGCCGTAATTGTCGTCACCGAGCAACGTGGCCGTCGTGCCAATGGTCACCCCAGAAGAGTTCTCGCTCAGCGTCGCCAGCAAACCATCATTGGTGGTGATTGGCATGTCATCGTCAATGGAGACGGTGAAGCTGGTGTTGGCGCTGCTGCCATCAGCATCGGCAACCACGACATTGACCGTGAAGGGCGTCGTATTGTCTTCAGTGCCCGCGCTCGCATGTTTGACCGGCTGGAGCAGGGTCATGGTATAACCGGTCGCACTGGCACCGAGCGTGCCAAGCGTGATCGCGAACACTTGGTTGGCGGCCACCAACGGGTTTGTACCACTGAGGTAGCCGATCAGCGTGCCGTTGTTGAACGTCGTCACGACGTCCTCGCCTGCCAGCGTCTGCAGGCCGGTCGCATTGTCGACAGTCGACAGCGTGATGCTGCCGATCGCATCCTGACCGAGCGTATAGCTGATGGTGCCGCTCAAAACCTGTGCATCATCACCCGGGGAGGTGGTATTGCCGACACCGGCTGCCAAGTTGTCTTCGTCAGCCAGCAGGTTAGCCGGAGCCGCACCGATGGTGACGCCCGTATCCGTCAGGTTGACCGTAAAGCTCGCCTCGGCGGTGTCGCCATCGGCATCCTTGATCGTGTAAGTGAAGGTTTCGGTGACCGTCGCGCCCTGCACCACGTTCCACGAGGTGTTGGTATAAACCAGGTTGCCATTGACGATGGTGACCGTGCCACCCTTGTCGCCGCTACCGATCACCAGCGAACCGGTGGTCGCCGCGCCATCAGCGCCGTAATTGTCGTCACCGAGCAACGTGGCCGTCGTGCCAATGGTCACCCCAGAAGAGTTCTCGCTCAGCGTCGCCAGCAAACCATCATTGGTGGTGATTGGCATGTCATCGTCAATGGAGACGGTGAAGCTGGTGTTGGCGCTGCTGCCATCAGCATCGGCAACCACGACATTGACCGTGAAGGGCGTCGTATTGTCTTCAGTGCCCGCGCTCGCATGTTTGACCGGCTGGAGCAGGGTCATGGTATAACCGGTCGCACTGGCACCGAGCGTGCCAAGCGTGATCGCGAACACTTGGTTGGCGGCCACCAACGGGTTTGTACCACTGAGGTAGCCGATCAGCGTGCCGTTGTTGAACGTCGTCACGACGTCCTCGCCTGCCAGCGTCTGCAGGCCGGTCGCATTGTCGACAGTCGACAGCGTGATGCTGCCGATCGCATCCTGACCGAGCGTATAGCTGATGGTGCCGCTCAAAACCTGTGCATCATCACCCGGGGAGGTGGTATTGCCGACACCGGCTGCCAAGTTGTCTTCGTCAGCCAGCAGGTTAGCCGGAGCCGCACCGATGGTGACGCCCGTATCCGTCAGGTTGACCGTAAAGCTCGCCTCGGCGGTGTCGCCATCGGCATCCTTGATCGTGTAAGTGAAGGTTTCGGTGACCGTCGCGCCCTGCACCACGTTCCACGAGGTGTTGGTATAAACCAGGTTGCCATTGACGATGGTGACCGTGCCACCCTTGTCGCCGCTACCGATCACCAGCGAACCGGTGGTCGCCGCGCCATCAGCGCCGTAATTGTCGTCACCGAGCAACGTGGCCGTCGTGCCAATGGTCACCCCAGAAGAGTTCTCGCTCAGCGTCGCCAGCAAACCATCATTGGTGGTGATTGGCATGTCATCGTCAATGGAGACGGTGAAGCTGGTGTTGGCGCTGCTGCCATCAGCATCGGCAACCACGACATTGACCGTGAAGGGCGTCGTATTGTCTTCAGTGCCCGCGCTCGCATGTTTGACCGGCTGGAGCAGGGTCATGGTATAACCGGTCGCACTGGCACCGAGCGTGCCAAGCGTGATCGCGAACACTTGGTTGGCGGCCACCAACGGGTTTGTACCACTGAGGTAGCCGATCAGCGTGCCGTTGTTGAACGTCGTCACGACGTCCTCGCCTGCCAGCGTCTGCAGGCCGGTCGCATTGTCGACAGTCGACAGCGTGATGCTGCCGATCGCATCCTGACCGAGCGTATAGCTGATGGTGCCGCTCAAAACCTGTGCATCATCACCCGGGGAGGTGGTATTGCCGACACCGGCTGCCAAGTTGTCTTCGTCAGCCAGCAGGTTAGCCGGAGCCGCACCGATGGTGACGCCCGTATCCGTCAGGTTGACCGTAAAGCTCGCCTCGGCGGTGTCGCCATCGGCATCCTTGATCGTGTAAGTGAAGGTTTCGGTGACCGTCGCGCCCTGCACCACGTTCCACGAGGTGTTGGTATAAACCAGGTTGCCATTGACGATGGTGACCGTGCCACCCTTGTCGCCGCTACCGATCACCAGCGAACCGGTGGTCGCCGCGCCATCAGCGCCGTAATTGTCGTCACCGAGCAACGTGGCCGTCGTGCCAATGGTCACCCCAGAAGAGTTCTCGCTCAGCGTCGCCAGCAAACCATCATTGGTGGTGATTGGCATGTCATCGTCAATGGAGACGGTGAAGCTGGTGTTGGCGCTGCTGCCATCAGCATCGGCAACCACGACATTGACCGTGAAGGGCGTCGTATTGTCTTCAGTGCCCGCGCTCGCATGTTTGACCGGCTGGAGCAGGGTCATGGTATAACCGGTCGCACTGGCACCGAGCGTGCCAAGCGTGATCGCGAACACTTGGTTGGCGGCCACCAACGGGTTTGTACCACTGAGGTAGCCGATCAGCGTGCCGTTGTTGAACGTCGTCACGACGTCCTCGCCTGCCAGCGTCTGCAGGCCGGTCGCATTGTCGACAGTCGACAGCGTGATGCTGCCGATCGCATCCTGACCGAGCGTATAGCTGATGGTGCCGCTCAAAACCTGTGCATCATCACCCGGGGAGGTGGTATTGCCGACACCGGCTGCCAAGTTGTCTTCGTCAGCCAGCAGGTTAGCCGGAGCCGCATCGATGGTGACGCCCGTATCCGTCAGGTTGACCGTAAAGCTCGCCTCGGCGGTGTCGCCATCGGCATCCTTGATCGTGTAAGTGAAGGTTTCGGTGACCGTCGCGCCCTGCACCACGTTCCACGAGGTGTTGGTATAAACCAGGTTGCCATTGACGATGGTGACCGTGCCACCCTTGTCGCCGCTACCGATCACCAGCGAACCGGTGGTCGCCGCGCCATCAGCACCGTAATTGTCGTCACCGAGCAACGTGGCCGTCGTGCCAATGGTCACCCCAGAAGAGTTCTCGCTCAGCGTCGCCAGCAAACCATCATTGGTGGTGACCGGCACATCATCTTCCACGTTGATGGCGAAGCTCCCCGCCGGGAAGCCGCCTACCAGCAGGTCACCGTCACCATCAGTGGCGGTCAGTACGCTGGAGAAGTCGATGCCGATAGTCGACAGCTGCTCACTGTCGTTACCATCCTTGGCCGGATGGTCCAGTGGGCTACTCAGGGTAAAGCTGTAGCTGCCATCTGCCCCCACGGTCAGGGTAAAGACCGGCACCCCACCCGCACTGGCCGTCAGCAAATTGTCAACCACGCTGTAGCTCAGTGCCACGCCGCCACAGGTCCAGGCCTGCACTTCCAGGCTGCTGACATCACTGTCAAGGCCAAAGCTACCAGCCCCATCGGCACCAAAGTTGACCAAGCCATTAAGGGTACCGGCTGCGCCGCTGGCGCTTACGCTCTGGCCAGCCCCTTCGAAGTTGCCGCTGGCTAACGCATCTTCGTGCACCAAACTGCGCACGAATTGTTCTTCCCCATCAGCCAGAGTTGGTATGTCATCCAAAATGGCAACATCAAGGGTATCGCTAGCCGTATCACCATCAGTATCGATCAGTACAACGCTGAAGCTTTCGCTCAGGGAGGCGTCATTGGCAGGTCTTGTATGGTTTTCATTATCGCCAAGTGTATAGCTGTAACTGACTTGCCCTGCACCTGTCACAGGGTTGTAAGTCACCGTAGTGATTGTCAGGACATTTCCTAACGGGCTGATAATGGACTGGGGCGAAGATGTGCTTGGCTGGCCATTGGTGATAAGTGACACACCACTGATCGTCAAACTCTGCACGCCATCAGCAGCGTTAAAGGTAAATGTTCCGCCCTGAGTCAATGATGTCGTGTCAGGAGCACTCCCTTCTGCCAACGCAGCCTCATCAAAGGTCAGCCCACCTCCCTGCTGCTGCAACCCCTCCAGCACAACAGGGTCATCGACAGGTGTAATTGAGATGGTGAAGATCGACTGAACCGTGTCAGCTCCATCAGTCACGGTATAAGTTACCGGAGGAACCAAACCGTTGTAATTTGAAGCCGGGGTGAAGGTATAACTCCCGTCTGGATTGATGATCAACGTGCCCACACCGCTAATAGTGGCGGGGACTCCCGCTGGCACACCAATATTGATCCCCCAGTCAAATGAAACGATGGTGACAGCAGCTGGCCCATCAGGGTTGGTACTGTTGTCCAACAAATTACCGCTGACGACTGTGTCTTCCTGGGTAATCACAGTTTCACCAAGATCCTCAAGCTGATTATCCAGAATTAAATTTTCCGCCTGATTTGCATTAATTTCAGCCGTTGTATCGTAAGTGGTATCAAACCCGGCCTCGGCAATGGTCGCATCTCCCACGCGGTCAATGGTGACGAAGCCACCATTACCACTGGCTCCGGCAACCCCACCAATACCGCCACCACCACCGGCCGCAGGGGCACCACCGGCAGCAGAAGCTTCAAAATTTTGAGTCGGGTCAACGCCCTGCAGAATCGATTCTTGCAAGGCGGCAATATCTGAAGGAGCCCCTTCCGGGCTGGCGCCCACTTGCGGTTGCGCTGGCTCAGCAGACTCGGAACCCGCCGGAGCATCCGATGCGGGAGTGTCGTCATAAGGGGACAGCGCCAGCTTGGCATCATCCGCTATGGTCAACTTGGCACCGGGTTGCAGTATTTCGCCCTTTTGCAGGGGACGACTACTACCATCTACCAACACAATGTCTACCTTTCCTTCAATTGCAGAGACAACCACTGACTTGTCGATGATTTGGGTACGCATATCCATTGCTCCAACGTGACGGATCTTGATTCCTAGACCGTAGGAGGAGATGACATGCTTATCCGTTGCAAAAATGTATCTATTCAGTAGGTATTCAACAGAACGAGGGAAAAAAATAGAAGGGTTTCTTTTTTAATATAAAAATCAACACCATTTATTGAGCACCATTAGAGACCCGACATGGTTTCATTATATCGAAAGAGGGAAAACAGAATTTTTAGATATAAAAATGACCCCATTCGGGGCCATTTTTCACACTGTATTGTTCAAGACAAGGGAAAGGCTGGATGAACAAACCCCTGATAACCATCAATATGCAACTTCGAGAGCAGCTCTACTTGGCGCTGATCCTCCACACGGGTCGCAATCGTGGTCACCCCAGCATTATGTGCCGCACGGCACACCGCGGCCAGGAATGAGGTATCAGCCCCCGGCTCCATAACCTGGCTGGTATAACCGTGGTCAACTTTGACATACGCAGGTGCCAGCTCCTCCAGATAACCCAGAGAGTGGAAGTGACGGCCGAAGTGATCAACACCCCACTGGAAGCCATGCGCCTGCAAGGCGTGCACCAACGCGGTCACATTCTCTTTATGCTTCATGATGGCGGCTTCAGGTATTTCAAATAACAGCCGCTCTTTCAACTCGGCATGTTCGGCCAAATAGCGAGTCAGCCAGGTTAAAAACTCATCCGAACAGAGCGAGCCAGCAGTGATGTTGATCGCCAGCACCAGATCAGACTGATTTTGCAGTAATGGAACGCACGCATCGAGGACCGCTTGGTCAAACTCGCCACCCAGCTTGAACTGTTCAATCGCAGGCAAGAACTGTCCGGCAAAATAATCTGTACCATCACGAGAAATCGAGGCAAACAGCTCGGCATGCAACCTGGCGCCATTATCAAATCGGCAAGCCGGTTGGGCTTTGAAGCGCCAGAGTTGCCGTGATATGGCATCTTGCACCAGATCTCGCCAGGCCAAACGTCCCATCAAACCTTGTTCGGCGCCTCCTTCCATCACGACAGCACCACGGCGTTCATTGCGCGCTTTGCCAAGCGCATTATCGGCCTTGGTCAACAAGGCTGAGAGATCATCGTTGCCATCACGACCGGCAATACCGATGACGGAAAGCGCATCCCCCTCACCCATCGGGTTCACCACCAGATCGGCGATGCGGCTATTAATCACCTCTGCCAGTTCTTTGAGTTGAGAGAGGTCATCCGTTGGGCAGAGCAGCGCATATTCCGTTGCCGAAATCCGGGCCAACGCAGCGCCATCCCACCCTTGCAGTTGTTCTTTCAAGGCTTGTGCGATGGATTTAACCATATTGTCACGGGCTGCAAAGCCCTCATCACGGTAGATGTCATCAAGCATGTCTACCGCAATCAACATGACGCCCCCTTGTCCTGCTTCTGCAATCCAAGCATTGACCTGACCGACAAAATAGGCGCGATTGCCAAGACCAGATACCGCATCTACATACACCCGCTCACGCAATTTTTCAGCCTCATCGGCTTGCTCTTTGAACTGCAATGCCAACTTGCTTGAGAGGGTATTTATAGCCTGAACCACCTGTTTCAATTCATGGGTTTTCGGCTCAGGTATGGCGTGACCAAAATGATGCAACTCGATCTCGACCGCTTGCTGACAGATGTGTTTAAGCGGTTTAAGCAAATAGTTGAGTGCTCTCATCAATAGAATGGTGGTGATCAAGAAACCGATCAGAAACCAGCTCGCCAGTTCGCTCATTCCGCGCCATAACTCGTAATAAGCCTGACCAGGGTGGCCGACCACCTTTAATTTGCCAAGCTGCAACCAGCCAGATGTCAGAATTGACTCATTGGATACCTCAGGAAACAGCCCCAAATTGATAAACCACTGCGGTACTCCCTGAATATTATTGGTGTTTTCCAACTCGATGACATCTTTGGAGGCGAGTAGATCAAGGCGAACCTGTCGGTAATAGCCACCATCAAAAATGGCCTGGATCACTGATTCGGCTGCAACCTTGTCACCATTTTCCAGGTAGGGCGTCAATGCCAGCCCCAGCGAGGTGGCCGTGTTGATGACCGTTGTTTGCTGTTGCTGCGCCAGATACGTGCGGGTTGAATTGAATTGCACCCAATATGTGGCCGCAAAGAGCAATCCAAACAACAGCAGCATGGTGGCTAATAACTGTCGATAGAGCGTCATAGGTTAATCATCCAAATTCACCGCTGGCCGAGCCAATCGCCCCGAGGTCATGCGATTGCGTAAATCATTCCATAATCCCAAGCGCGATGATTGACCAGCCAGTTCCCCTTGGCCTTTCGCCTTCATCAACCACAAGTGACTACCGTTAAAGCTATAAATAGGTAACAGATCCCGTCGTTGTGTGGCGGGTCTAATCGAGCCAATCAAATTATCCAAAATAACCGGTACGGAGGATGGCGTCTCGTAATAGGCAACCACCATGTGAAACTGGTTGTAATCAAGCGCCTTGACATACACCATCCGCATTTTTTCATCCGGGATCCCAAGTTCAAGCAGCGTGGAATATTTAGCAATACTAAAATCCTCGCAATCTCCCCCGGCTGCCCCCAGAAACTCAAGTGGCGTGGCCCAATAATCCTTCTTGCGCCACAACTTGATGTCATCAATAAAGCGCATCTGATTAAAAAAGTTATTCACTCGCTCGAGTTTTTTCGCCTCGCTAAGGGCCCTTCCCTTCGTCTCCATAACCAGCATCCGCCAACTGGTTACCCGCTTGCCCGCTCGTGCACCATAGGTCTGCTCAGCCCGTTTGATCAAGTTGAGATCTTCCGGTGGCAAAGGTTGACTGGCACAGAGCAACAGCGAAACGGGTAGCAGCAAAACCCATAACGAGTGGCGCAAAACGCGCAGGCATAACAGTTTCCATCTGCTGAAGATCAAAGGAAACCGGTAACCCTCTCCAGGCTGAAGTGTCACATCCGTTGCCTGCTGCATTGTTACTGCGCACTCCTGAAACCGGACAACCACCTGCATTCGCCAGACAAGGTGACTGCAAAACGCAGTCACCTTGTTGCTGTCATCATCCCTGCGGGATCAATAGCGAACCGTTACTTCTTGGCTTGCCATTCAGCGGGTTGCTTGACGCTAAAGGCATTGAGCAGGCTACCTGTCGCATTGAGAATGCGATAGTCCGCCAGCAGCGCGTCATATTCGGCAGTGATATAGCTACGACGCGCTTCAAACAGTTCGTTCTCGGTGTTCAACACATCCAGCAAAGTCCGTTGGCCCAAACCAAATTGCTTTTTATAGGCCTGCACGGTGTCATAGCTGGCGTCGACGTGCTCTTTCAAGAAGGTCTTCTGCTTGGTCAGCGACTCTTTGGCGTTCCATGCTAGACGCGTGCCCTCTTCCACTTGGCGGAATGCATTCAGATGAATGTCTTTCGCCTGGGAATAGAGCGCCGATGTAGCGTTGCTCTCTGCCACGTCAGAACCACCGCGGAACAGGTTGTAACGCATCCGCACCATGGCGGTCAGATCATCGTTACGACCAGGAACCGCATCGATATCCTCATTCCAGTTCTGATCCACCTCAAATGTCACATTGGGGTAGAAACCGGACTTGGCACCTTCATGCTGATATTTGGCCGCTTCGATATCCTGCAGTGAAGAGAGCAGGGTCGGATGAACTTCGGTCGCGATTTTCAGCGCTGTCTCCAGACTGGCCGGAATCACCTCGGCGTTGGGAACCGGCTGTACCAGATCTTTTGGCACCTCATTCACGACACGGATAAATTCACTTTCTGCATCGCGATAATTGTTCTCCGCTGCAGCCTGGTTTGAATAGGCGCGGGCAACACGGCCATCGATCTGGGTCTGGTCAGCCGTCGATCCCAAGCCAGAGTCGGTCCGCTTGCGAATGTCACTGCGGATCTGCTCGTGGGTTTCCAAATTCTGCTTGGATAGCTCCAGGATCTCCTGCTGACGCAGCATGTTGAGGTACACCTCTGAGACCCGCAGCGCGGTGTTTTCCGCTTCGGAGATCATCGCCAGACGCTGGGCATTGGCTTCTGCTTCTGTTCTGGATACGTTGTTGCTGACATCAAAGCCATCAAACAACATTTGGCGCAGACTCAGTCCAGCTTCTTTACGCGTAAGTGAATCATCCCCCTTGAAGGTTGGAGAGCGAGTTGTTGTGTTATCCGTTTTTTCATAACCTACGCCACCGCGCAGATCGATGGTGGGGTAGTAGCCACCCTTGGCACCATCATGCTGATAGAGGCGTGCCTGATACAAATCGAACGCTTCCTTGATCTTGGGATGTGTCGCAAGCGTATGTCCTACCGACTCCTCCAGCGTCTGGGCCTGACCCAAACTGGGGAGTAAGGTGATGCCACTGATCAGCATGGCAACAATCGTTTTTTTCATGTTATCTCCAGTCATGTATTGTTTTAGATTGTTGGCTTATCGTTCTCTCAGTGCCGACTGTTTTGCCCTTAATATGGGTTTCAGCAAATAGTCTAGGACACTTTTTTTACCAGTAATAATATCCGCACTGGCTAACATACCGGGGATGATGGGAAGTGCGTTAAGCTCATCGCCCAAGTAACTCTTGTCGGTACGTACTCGAACCAGATAAAAGGAGTTACCCTCCTCATCCTGGATCGAGTCCGCACTTATCTGTTCAACCTTGCCATGCAATCCTCCATAGATTGTAAAGTCATAGGCAGTAATCTTGACGATAGCGTCCAGCCCGGGCCGCAGGAAGGCGATATCTTTTGGCGACACTTTTGCTTCCACTAGCAAGGTATCTTCCAGCGGCACTATCTCCATCAAATCCATACCCGGTTGCACTACACCGCCCAGGGTATTGATCTTGAGCTTTTTGATGGTGCCTTTGAGCGGGGCAATCACACTGGTACGATCAACCCGGTCTTGCAAGCCGACCTGCCCTTCGGACAGCTGGCCAAGTCGGCCCTGCTTCTCATTAAGCTCGGTTTGTGAATCAGCCCGGAAGGTTAGCGCGATGTCATTACGCTTTGATATAGACTCCCGCAATACCGAGTTGAGTTTTGGAATAATCAGCCGGTTACTCTCCAGCTCCCCTTGCATCTCGTTGACCTGACGCTCCAGTTTGATCAATTCAACCTGTGGCACAATCCCTTCTTTAGCCAGCGGGCGACTGATATTGAGCTCTTGTCTGGCCAAATCCACGCTGCGGTTTACGGTGCGTATTTTGGCATTCAACTCTATCAGTTCCTGCTCTTTCTGCTCGATTTGCTGCCCCAATATATAGAGCTGGTTCTTCAAGTTATTGAGGCGATCTTTTTGGACAGAGCGCTCACGGTTGGCATATTCAGCGAAAATCGTTTCATAGCCATCAGGAAACTGGATGGGCGCCTCAGAGATGACCACTTGCTCACGCCAACCCAGTGCCGGCTCATTTTTTACCTCGACACTGGCCATCTCGGCCCGCAGCCGGGCGATATCGCCTTTCAGGGTCACCAGCTCCTGCTCACGTTCCCGAAAATCTGAGCGAAAACGGGTATCATCGATACGCAGTAATGCCTGCCCTTTTTCTACGATGTCACCCTCTTTGACAAAGATCTCTTTGACTATCCCCCCTTCCAGGTTCTGGATTACCTGTAATTGCCGGGAAGGCATTACCTTGCCTTGCCCCACGGTGACTTCATCCAGCTCTGCCCATGCAGCCCAGACAATGGCACTCACAAAAAACAAGAAGCAACACCACAACAAGATACGGGCACTGGTCGGTGTGCTGAGCAACACAGCGGCGGCTCCGTCATCGACAAACTCCAGGTGCTCAGGTGCGGGTAAGACTTCGTCAGACTGCGTCTTTTTAGACCGGTTGAACCAGCCGGAGAATCCCTTAACCATGGGATACCTCCTGCACGCGTACTTTGCCTTCTTTCAACTGTTGCAACACCACATCTTTGGGGCCATCTGCCACTATCTGCCCTTGCTCGATAACAATCACCCGGGATGCCACATCCAGCATGGAGGTCTTGTGAGTGATCAGGATCAGGGTGGTTTCCGGCCCCAGTCTGGCCATCTCCTGTTTGACCTGCAACTCGGACTGGTTGTCCATATTGGAGGTGGGTTCGTCCATCACCAGAATGGGGGGATCATTGAGCAGGGCCCGCGCCAGCAGGATCGCCTGACGCTGACCACCGGAAAGCTGACGCCCGCCTTCGCCAATCTGCCGATCAAGGCCATTGGGATCCCGGTTGGTAAAGTTGGTCACACCGGCCCGTTTGGCGGCGCGCAAGACCCGAGCATCATCCACCAGCGGGTTACCCAACATAATGTTGTCGCGCACCGAGCCGAAGAACAGGATGACATCCTGAGGGACACAGCCAATATTGCGACGGATCACCGACGAGGGCAGCTGATCCAGCTCAAATCCATCAATTCGTACCGAACCATCGGTGGGTCGATACAAACCCATCAGCAGTTTCTCCAGGGTGGTTTTACCTGCCCCGATCCGACCGATAATGGCCACCTTCTCACCTGGCTGAATGCGTAAATTGATATTGTGCAGCGTGCTGGTTTCCATGCCCGGATATTTAAACGAGACATTCTCGAATTCGATCCGACCGGCAATCACCGGATGATGGATATATTGCTTGCCCTCTTCCTGCTCACCCGGGGTTTGCATGATCTTTTCCAAAATATCCAGCGCAGACTTGGCCTGGTTATAGCGTGTCGACAGTACAGAGAGTTGCACCATAGGCGCAATTGCCCGGCTCGCCAGCATCACGGCGGCGATCATGCCGCCCATGGTGACCAAACCTTCAGATATCTGGTAGACACCCACAATGACCAGTCCGACCGTTACCACCTGCTGGATATAGCTAGCCAGTGAAGACATGGAGTTGGTAATGCGACGAGTCTGTACACCCCAAGTGGAAATATGGGATACCGCCTGCTCCCAGCGATGCTGGAACATGCTTTCGGCACCGAAGATTTTGACGGTTTCCAACCCGGAAATACTTTCAATCAGGTTGGCATTTTTCTGGGACGCAAGGCGCGAGCCCTCTTCGATGGATTGCTTGAGCGACCCTTGAATATAGAAGCTGTAGGCAACCAGGATCAGCATGGCCACTATGGGCACCACCACCATCACGCCGGCAAACAACCAGATAATAAAGAGGAAGAACACCGCGAAGGGCAGATCGATAAGGGTAGATACGGTGGCGGAAGTGAAAAACTCCCGCACCGACTCAAACTCTTGTAAATGCTTGGCGAAAGCACCGGTGGAGGCAGGGCGCGACTCCATCCGCATGCCCATCACCTTGGCAAAGATCTTGGCCGACAACAGCACATCGGATTTTTTGCCAGCAATATCGATAAAGTAACTGCGTAGCTGACGCATCACAAAATCGAAGGTAAAAACAACCATGGCCCCCGCAGCCAGCACCCACAGTGATTCAAACGCCAGATTGGGCACAATCTTGTCATAGACGTTCATGGTGAAGAGGGGGCTGGCGACCGCAAACAGATTAATGAGGATCGAGGCAATCAACACATCGCGATAAATACCCCGTGATTCGAACAGGGTGCTCCAGAACCAGTGACCATCGCGAGTTTCCAGCACCTTGGGTGAGCGTTCGTCAAATTTGAACTGCTTCTTCACATAGAAGAGGCGACCCAGATACTCATCACCGAGCTGAGCCGTAGATAGCCATTGGGCTGCATCACCAGCCTGCGGAAAAATTACTTTCCCTTGGCTGCGGTCCTCGTTCCACTCCAGCAGAATACAGGCACCACCGCTGCGCATCTGCAATACGCAGGGCAGCAACAAGGGTGATATATCAGCCAACGGCTGGATCACTTCACGGGCAGATAAGCCACCCCGTTCAGCCGCGCGGCAAAACAGCGCCGTCGTCAGACGGCCAGAGACCAGAGGCAACCCGGTCGTCAGGGCATCCTGACTGTTGGGCACACCATAAAAGCGGGTCAAGAAGACCAGGCACTCTAATAGTTCATCGATACGACTTGTTTCTGCTTGCATAGCATCCTGTCACTGCATAAATGGGATCAAGACGAAAATGAACCGCACGTATTTTCCTGCTCGCGCGACTAACACACCAAATCACACATCTCCTGATGTGCTGGCACGGCATCAACCTGTCAGCAAACATGCCTCCATAAATTACTGCAGGGCGCTGGTAACGACATGGCCGAATTCTGATAAAAATGGCCTGATTGGCTCCATGCTATCACTGCCTTGCGGGAGTGTGTCGAACTTAATGGATAACGATGTCAATTAGATGTCCATTAAGTGTGCATTACTATATCAACCGGAACCCCCCAAAACTATAGTTTATGGTATGTACTTTTTTATATAACCCTATGTTTTAGGTGAAAATAATAACGTCGCACTCAATTATAGGTCAGGAAGTATGAAGGGTCTGCCCAGCGCATGCCCTTGTGGGCCACTCAAGACCAACGCTTTGGCAATATCCGCCATCGCAGTCCAGCGATTTTCACACCAAACGGGCGCCAGCAGCGTTGGCCGACGCGCCGATGCCGATATGCGGTGATAAACCACCTCGGGCGGCGTGTGCTGGATCATGGCGACTGCCGCTTCCACATACTGCTCCAGCGTCAATACCTCAAGTCGCCCAGCCTGCCACGCCTTGCCTAGAGTGCTGCCCTCAACCACATGAAGCGGATGGAGCTTGATCCCCTCGACACCGGTTTCCACGATGCGATGCAGGGTATCCAGGCTATCCATCGGCACCTCGCCCGGCAGGCCGACGATCAGATGAGCGCATACCTTGATGCCGCGCTGATGGGCCCGAGTCACCGCATCGGCATAAGCGGCATAACCGTGACCCCGATTGATCCGTTGCAGGGTCTTGTCATTGGCGCTCTGCAGCCCCAGCTCCAGCCACACCTCGTAACCCCGCTCCTGATAGCCCGCCAGCAGATCCAGCACTGCATCCGGCACGCAATCGGGGCGAGTGCCCACACAGAGCCCCACCATATCGCTCACTGACAGTGCCTCTTCGTACATGCGCTGTAGATATTCGACCTCGGCATAGGTGCTGGTATAGGCCTGAAAGTAGGCAAGATAGCGCTTGGCGCGGGTCACTTCATCCCGCCGGGCCAGCAGTTGTTGCACCACGGAGAGCTGCTGGGCCGACTCATCGGCAAAAGAGGAGACATTACAGAAGGTGCAGCCACCGCGGCCCAGGGTGCCGTCCCGATTCGGGCAGGTGAAGGCACCATGGATGGAGAGTTTGTGGATCTTCTGACCGTGACGCTGCTTGAGATCTTGACCGAATGTATTGACGAGTTCGTGTAACTGCATGGCACCTCCGCTAAAGGAGCGCCATTGTACGAGCTTGCGCAAAACAGGCGCTGAGCTGGATCAAGCTAGCGGGGAGGTTAAACATATAAATATCCGGTCAATTTTGAATAAATATCGAGAAAAAGCGCAAAAGATTGAGTTATGCCGCTGTTGGCCCGCCCCGGCAAGAAATGCCAATATGAAAATGAGACCTGATAACTCACTGTTGAACAATGAAAAATTCAAAGAGACCCGACAACACACAATTGCAAGCCTGCAATATTGAAAATGTGATCACCTCCGCTGTCGACCAAGCCGGGTTGGTAAAATTACTACATTCACCCTCCGTCGATAAGCACACCATTGAACTCCCCAATGACAACATATTTCACCACAAACATCATATTCAGCAGATTAATCGCACCATTCCAGCCAATTACCCCCTCTACTTCGACATTTTGTTATGAGAATGTAACCATCGAGACAAACCTGACCTGCGATTGACCTCGTCAGAAAATCCCATTAGTTTGGAGATTCGCCACGTCAGGCAGACGGAACCACAAGAGCCAATCGCAATTTATGCAGTCAGTTGATGGCTGTGCGATGCAAGGCCGAGCAAGGGAGAAATGCAATGTCACTATATGATCCAAAGCTGGAGAGGGATAACTGTGGCTTCGGCCTGTTGGCCCACATGGAAGGGGAAGCCAGCCACAAACTTGTCCGTCTCGCGATGTCAGCATTGGCTCGCATGCAACACCGCGGCGGGATCTCCGCCGATGGCAAGACCGGCGATGGCTGCGGTCTGCTGCTGCAAAAACCCGACAGCTTCTATCGCGCGGTCGCCGAAGAGAAGGGATGGCACCTTGGCCGCAAGTACGCGGTCGGCATGCTGTTTCTCAACCCCGACCCGGTCCTGGCCCAGCAGACTCGCGACATCATCGACGAAGAGCTGGAAAAAGAGACCCTGAGTCTGGTCGGCTGGCGCAAAGTGCCCGTCGATACCAATGTGCTCGGCCCTATCGCCAAAGCCTCCCTGCCCAGTATTGAACAGGTCTTTGTCAACGCGCCTCCCGGCTGGGTTGAACAGGATCTGGAGCGGCGCCTCTATATCGTGCGTCGCCGTATCGAAAAGCGCATCAACGATGACTACTTCTATGTGGTCAGTCTCTCCAACCTGGTCACCGTCTATAAAGGGCTGTGCATGCCGGTGGATCTGCCGCGCTTCTATCTGGATCTCGCCGACATTCGCATGCAGGCAGCTATCTGCGTGTTCCACCAGCGCTTCTCCACCAACACCAGTCCGCGCTGGCCACTGGCCCAGCCATTCCGCTATCTGGCCCACAACGGCGAGATCAACACCATCGCCGGCAACCGCCAGTGGGCCAAGGCGCGCAGCTACAAGTTTGCCACCCCGCTGATTCCGGATCTGCAAGACGCCGCACCCTTCGTCAACACCACCGGCTCAGACTCCTCCAGCCTGGATAACATGCTGGATTTGTTCCTCGCCGGTGGCATGGACCTGTTCCGCGCCATGCGCCTGTTGATCCCGCCTGCATGGCAAAAGCACCCGAACATGGATGACGACCTGCGCGCCTTCTATGACTTCAACTCCATGCACATGGAGCCGTGGGACGGCCCTGCCGGTATCGTCATGACCGACGGCCGTTACGCCACCTGCGCACTGGATCGCAACGGCCTGCGTCCGGCCCGCTATGTCATCACCAAGGACAAGTTCATCACCCTCGCGTCCGAGGTCGGCACCTGGGACTACACCCCGGATGAAGTGCTGGAGAAAGGCCGGGTCGGCCCGGGCGAGCTGTTCGTGGTGGATACCCACAACGGCAAGGTGTGGACCAGCTTCGAGATTGACGACGATCTCAAGAGCCGCCACACCTACAAGCAGTGGATGGACAAGCACTGCACCCGACTGGTGCCATTCGAGCAGATGGATGACAACCAGACCGGCAGCCGCGAGTTTGCCGATGACCAGCTGAAAACCTATCAGAAGCTGTTCGGCTACTCCTTTGAGGAGCTGGATCAGATCATTCGGGTCCTGGCTGAGAACGGTCAGGAAGCGGTCGGTTCCATGGGGGATGACACCCCGATGGCGGTGCTCTCGTCCGGTCAACGGACCCTGTATGACTACTTCCGCCAGATGTTCGCTCAGGTGACCAACCCGCCTATCGATCCGCTGCGGGAGAACCACGTGATGTCGCTGGCCACCTGTATCGGTCGCGAGCAGAACGTCTTCAACGAGACCTTCGGCCACGCCCACCGGGTGCTGTTCCAGTCGCCAATCCTGCTCTACTCCGACTTCCATCAGCTGCTGGCGCTGGAAGGGGAATACTATCGCCATCAGGTGATCAGTCTCAACTTCAAGCCCGAAGAGGGGCTGGAAGCGGCCATCATTCGCATCTGCGAGCTGGCTAAAACCGCCGCCAAGAGTGGCACAGTGCTGCTGGTGTTGTCAGATCGCGATATCAGCGCCGACACCCTGCCGATCCCGGCCGCCATGGCGGTGGGCGCGGTGCAACGCACTCTGGTTGATAACAACTTGCGCTGTGACGCCAACATTCTGGTAGAGACCGCCAGTTGCCGCGACCCGCACCACTTCTCGGTACTGCTGGGCTTTGGCGCCACCGCCGTCTACCCCTATCTGGCCTATGAAACTCTGGCCAAGCAGGTTGAAGAAGGGGTGCTGAAGATGACCTTGCGTCAGGCGATGGTCAACTACCGTAACGGCATCAATAAAGGCCTCTACAAGGTGATGTCCAAAATGGGCATCAGTACCGTGGCCAGCTATCGCTGCTCACAGCTGTTTGAAGCTGTGGGGCTTGCCCAGTCGGTGGTTGAGATCTGCTTCCGTGGGGTATCGAGCCGCATTCAAGGGGCCGATTTCAGCGACATCCAGCAAGATCAGCACAATCTGGCCCGTCAGGCCTGGTTGCAACGCAAGCCCCTCAGTCACGGCGGCCTGCTCAAATTCGTCCACGGCGGCGAGTACCACACCTACAACCCGGATGTGGTGCAAACCCTGCAAGCCGCAGTGCGCTCTGGCAACTACGCCGATTACCTTGAGTACGCGCGGCTGGTCAATGAACGTCCGGTCTCGACCTTGCGTGATCTGCTGGCGTTGAAAAAAGTCGACCATCCGGTGGACGTGAGTGCAGTGGAATCTGCCGAAGCCCTCTTCCCCCGCTTCGACTCCGCCGCCATGTCCATCGGCGCCTTGGGGCCAGAGGCCCACGAAGCGCTGGCCATTGCCATGAACCGCCTCGGCGGCAAGAGCAACTCAGGTGAAGGTGGCGAAGATCCCAAGCGTTTTGGTACCGAGAAGAACTCCCGCATCAAGCAGGTGGCATCCGGTCGCTTTGGCGTCACCCCTCACTACCTGATGAACGCCGATGTGGTGCAGATCAAGGTGGCTCAGGGCGCCAAACCCGGCGAAGGTGGCCAACTGCCCGGCGACAAGGTGACCGCCCAGATCGCCAAGCTGCGCTACTCCGTGCCCGGCGTGACCCTGATCTCCCCGCCGCCGCACCACGATATCTACTCCATCGAGGATCTGGCCCAGCTTATTTTTGACATCAAGCAGATCAACCCGAGCTGTCTGGTGTCGGTCAAGCTGGTCTCCGAGCCCGGTGTGGGCACCATCGCCTGCGGCGTCGCCAAAGCCTATGCCGACTTCATCACCATCTCCGGTTATGACGGCGGCACTGGCGCGAGCCCCCTCACCTCGGTCAAATATGCCGGTTCCCCGTGGGAACTGGGCTTGGCTGAAACCCAACAGGCGCTGGTCGCCAACGGCCTGCGCCACAAGGTACGGCTGCAAGTGGATGGCGGTCTCAAGACCGGCCTCGATATCATCAAGGCGGCCATTCTCGGCGCCGAGAGCTTCGGCTTTGGCACCGGCCCCATGGTGGCGCTCGGCTGCAAATACTTGCGGATCTGCCACCTCAACAACTGCGCCACCGGTGTTGCCACTCAGGATGAGAAGCTGCGCCGCGAACACTTCACCGGCCTGCCGGAGATGGTGATGAACTACTTCAAGTTCATCGCACAAGAGACCCGCGAACTGATGGCCCAGCTGGGCGTCACCCAGCTGACCGATCTGATTGGCCGCACCGATCTGCTTGAGGCCCTGCCCGGCCTCACCGCCCGTCAGGCCAAGCTAGATCTCTCCGGTATTCTGGCTCGTCCAGTTGCTCCGGCAGGTTCCAGCCTGTTCAGCCAGCAGCACAACCCCACCTTCGATAAGGGGCCGCTCAACCTGCAGATGGTGGACGATCTACTGGAAGCAGTGGAAACCTCCAGCGGTGGCGAGTTCCGTTACGACATCCGCAACACCGATCGCTCGGTGGGTGCGCGCCTCTCTGGCGAGATCGTCAAGCGTCACGGTAATCAGGGGATGGCTGCAGATCCGGTCAAGGTGCACTTCAACGGCACCGCAGGCCAGAGCTTTGGCGTCTGGAATGCGGGTGGCCTTGAGATGATCCTCACCGGTGATGCCAACGACTACGTGGGCAAAGGGATGACCGGCGGCAAGCTAGTGGTCAAACCCCATGTCGGCGTGGCGTTCAAATCCCATGAGGCGGCCATCATCGGCAACACCTGCCTCTACGGCGCCACCGGCGGCAAGCTCTATGCCGCAGGTACCGCTGGCGAGCGTTTTGCGGTGCGTAACTCCGGCGCGCTAGCGGTGGTCGAGGGCATTGGCGACAACGGTTGTGAATACATGACCGGTGGCATAGTCACCATTCTCGGCACGACCGGCGTCAACTTCGCGGCAGGCATGACCGGCGGCTTTGCCTACGTGCTCGATGAGTGCGGCAACTTCGCCAAACGCACCAACCCCGAGCTGGTCGAGTTGCTGGATGTGGCGAGTCTCGCTATTCATCAGGAGCACCTGCGCGGCATCATCACCGAGCACCTCAATGAAACCGGCAGTTCGCGCGCCGAAGAGATCCTGGCCAACTTCGATGCCTTTGTGCCCATGTTCAAGCTGATCAAGCCCAAATCCAGCGACGTCAAATCGCTGTTGGGCCACACCAGCCGTTCCAGTGCAGAACTCAGAATCCAGGCGCAATAAGGAGGGAACCCTATGAGCCAGAACGTATTTCAGTTTATCGATGTCCAGCGGGTCGACCCGCCCAAGAAGCCGCTCAAGATCCGCAAGATCCAGTTTGTCGAGATCTACGAGCCCTTTAATCAAGCCCAGGTGCAGATGCAATCTGACCGTTGCCTGGAGTGCGGCAACCCCTATTGCGAGTGGAAGTGTCCGGTCCACAACTACATTCCCAACTGGCTGAAACTGGCCAAAGAGGGGCGCATTCTGGAAGCCGTGGAGCTCGCCCACCAGACCAACAGCCTGCCGGAAGTGTGTGGCCGGGTCTGTCCGCAAGACCGGTTGTGTGAAGGGGCCTGCACCCTCAATGATCGCTTCGGCGCGGTGACCATCGGCAACATCGAAAAGTACATCACCGACAAGGCGTTCGAGATGGGTTGGCAACCCGATCTCTCCAAGGTGGTCAAGACCGGCAAGCGGGTCGCGGTGATCGGTGCTGGCCCCGCAGGCCTTGCCTGCGCCGATGTGCTGGCACGGGGTGGCGTCACCCCGGTGGTGTTTGACAAGTATCCGGAAATTGGCGGCCTGCTCACCTTTGGTATCCCCTCCTTCAAGCTGGAGAAAGAGGTGATGCAACGTCGGCGCGAGATCTTCCAGGGGATGGGCATCGAATTTCGTCTCGAAACCGAAGTGGGCAAAGATGTCACCTTCGCCGACCTGCTCGGCGAGTTCGATGCGGTCTTCCTCGGGGTCGGCACTTACAAGTACATGAAGGGCGGCTTTGCCAACGAAGAGGCACCGGGGGTCTATGACGCCCTGCCCTACCTGATTGCCAACGCCAACCGGCTGCTGGGCTTTGAAAAGGCGCAAGCCGACTACATCGACTTCGCCGGCAAGCAGGTAGTGGTACTGGGCGGTGGCGATACAGCCATGGACTGCGTGCGCACCGCCATCCGACAGGGTGCCGACAAGGTGATCTGCGCCTATCGCCGGGATGAAGAGAACATGCCGGGCTCCAAGCGGGAGGTGAAGAACGCCCGCGAAGAGGGGGGCGAATTCATGTTCAACCTGCAGCCGGTGGCGGTCGAGCTGGATGCCAGCGGCCGCACCGTCGGTATCAAGGTGGTGAGCACCGAGCTGGGCGAACCAGATGTCAATGGCCGCCGCAATGCGGTGTTGATTGAGGGCTCAGAGCAGGTGCTAAACGCCGATGCAGTGGTGATGGCGTTTGGCTTCCAACCCAATCCGCAGCCCTGGATGGCCGAGTTTGACATCGAAATCGACAGCCGGGATCGGATCAAAGCCAGTGAGCAAGCGGATTTCCCGTTCCAGACCAGCAACCCCAAGGTGTTTGCCGGTGGCGATGCGGTGCGCGGCTCCGATCTGGTAGTCACCGCAATCTACGAAGGGCGCAAGGCCGCCGAAGGGATCATGGACTACCTGGCAGTTTAATCTGCCGTCCAAAGCTTCCCCAAGCAAACAGCCCCGCATCTTGCGGGGCTGTTTCTTTATGCGGCTGCCGCCCTGGCAAGCGCCGCTAGATACTCCAACTCTCCGGCAACCGCTCGGTCAGAGTGGAGATGTACTCAAAGGTACGTGCCCGCTTGGGGGTGGTAAACATCTGGCGTGCGCTGCCCGCCTCTACCACCTCACCGGCTTGCAGAAAGATGACCTGTTGAGCGATCTGGGCTGCCAGCCGTAAATCGTGGGTGGCAATCAGCATGGTGGTTCCTTCCCGGGCCAGCTGGCGCAACACGGTCACCACCTCTTGGGCAAGCTCGGGATCCAGCGCCGAGGTGGGTTCGTCACAGAGCAGCACCTTGGGCGATGGTGCCAGCGCACGAGCAATGGCAACCCGCTGCTGCTGACCACCGGACAACGTGTCAGGCACCGCCTCGGCCTTGTGCCTGAGCCCCACCTTGTCGAGCAGTTGCAAGCCGCGCACCTGCGCTTTTGCCCTTGGCCACTTCAACACGGTTACCAGCCCCTCTATGACGTTTTCCAGTACCGTCATGTGCGGAAACAGCTGGAAATTCTGGAACACCATGCCGGTCTGCTGGCGCAAGGCCAACACGCTCTGGCGGGGCAGATGGCGAGAAAAATCGAGTTCACTCCCCCCCAGCACCAAGTGCCCCGCATCCGGCCGCTCCAGCACATTGACGCAGCGCAACAGGGTGCTCTTGCCACTGCCGGAGGGGCCAATCAGGGCAGTCACACTGCCTGCCACCATGGCAAGATCGATCCCCTTGAGCACCCGCTGCCCGCCAAACTGCTTCTCGATACCACGCAACCTGATCATAGGGCGACCTCCCGGGTCTCTTTGTGGGTCAACTTGCGCTCCAGCCGGTCTTGCAAGGTGGAGAGCACCGAGCTGAACATCAGATAGATGAGGGCCGTCTCGGTATAGAGAATGAGCGGCTCATAGGTGACAGAGGCGAGCCGCTGAGCGGCCTGAAACAGCTCTGGCACGGTCACTGCTGCGGCCAGCGAGGTGTCCTTCACCAGCGAAATAAAGGTATTGGAGAGCGGTGGCACCGCGATGCGCGCCGCCTGCGGCAGGATCACCCGCCACATCACCTGGGGCCAGTTCATGCCAATCGAATAAGCTGCCTCCCACTGCCCTTTCGGGATCGCCGCCAGAGTGGCGCGGATGATCTCCGAGCTGTAGGCACCTATGTTGAGGGTGAAACCGATCACAGCGGCGGTGAAGGCGTCCAGCACAATGCCGGCACTCGGCAAACCATAAAAAATCAAAAAGAGCTGCACCAGCAGCGGCGTCCCTCGAATGAGCCAGACATAAAAACGGACCAGTGCCACCAGCGGTGTCGGACCATATAATCTGGTCAGCGCCACCAGCAGGCCGAGCAATATTCCCAACACAAAAGTTATCAGGGTCAGTGGTACGGTAAAAATAAGCCCCGCGCTAAGCAGGGGCGAGCCTGTAAATCCAATTGTGTAACCGCCCACGAATAAGTAACTTTTTCAAAAGGATACCTTCGTGGGTAAGCAAATGGACCAAGACAAACTCAAAGCACTGGCCGCTGAGCTGGCCAAAGACATCAAATCTGAAAAAGATCTCGGCACACTCACCCAACAGCTGATCAAGCTCACCGTGGAGACCGCGCTCAATGCCGAGATGGACGAGCATCTGGGCTACGAGAAACACGCCCCACAAGGCCGCGGGACCGGCAACAATCGCAATGGCTATTCCACCAAGCGCCTAAAAGGCCACCATGGAGAGGTCACCATCCAGGCGCCTCGTGACCGTAACGCCTCCTTCGAGCCTCAGTTTGTCCGCAAGGGTCAGTCACGCCTGACCCAGATGGACGACCAGATCCTCGCCCTCTACGCCAAGGGCTTGAGTACGCGGGATATAGTGGACGCGTTCAAAGAGATGTATGACGCCGACATCTCGGCGGGGCTGGTATCGAAGGTGACCGAACGCGTCATCGAGCAGGTCCACGAATGGCAAAACCGGCCGCTGGATCCGCTCTATCCCATCGTCTATCTGGACTGCATTGTGCTGAAGATCCGCGCGAACCAGCGGGTGATCAACAAGTCGCTCTATCTGGCACTGGGCATCAATATGGAGGGGCACAAGGAGCTGTTGGGCCTGTGGCTGGCCGAGACCGAAGGGGCAAAGTTCTGGCTGTCGGTCCTGACCGAGCTGAAGAACCGCGGCCTGGAAGACATCCTGATCGCGTGTGTGGATGGTCTCAAGGGCTTCCCTGATGCCATTGCCGTGGAATATCCTCAAACCAAGGTGCAACTGTGTATCGTCCACATGGTCCGCAACTCGTTGCGCTACGTCTCCTGGAAGGACTACAAGGCGGTGACGGCTGAACTGAAGCAGATCTACCAGTCTGCGACGGAGCGTGAGGCTAAGCAGGCGCTGGCGGCCTTCGGCGAACGCTGGGATAGCCAGTACCCGCAGATAGCGCGTTCCTGGCAGAGTCACTGGGTTAATCTGATCACGCTGTTCGATTATCCCCCCGCGATCCGGAAGGTGATCTACACCACCAATGCGATCGAGTCACTGAACAGCGTGCTGCGCAAAGCGACCAAACAACGGAAGCTCTTCCCGACCGATGAGTCGGCGCTCAAAGTGGCGTTTCTCGCGATACAGCAGGCCTCCAAGAAATGGACCATGCCGATCCAGAATTGGAAGCCGGCCCTGAATCGCTTTATTATCGAGTTCGGTGATCGCCTGAACGGTCACCTGTAATGGAGTGGGCAGTTACACAGAATTATTTACAGGCTCGCAGGGGCCAAAAATAGTCGATCATTAACTGCAACCAAGCTGGCACGTTAATTACCTCGCGAGTTATTATTTTCCGGCAATATTATTGCGAGACATCAGTACCAAAATATTTAAGGGATATTTTTCGATAGCTGCCATCCTGTTTGGCGGTGCGCAGTGCCTGATTGATGGCAGCCAGCAATTCTGGCTGTCCCTTGGCAAGCAATACAGCCGATTGATCCCCCTTCGCATCGGTCGCCGCCGCCCTCAATTTGGCGTCCGGTTTCTGCTTTTTGAAGTCGAGGAAAGAGAGGCTGTCATTGATGGTGGCATGGCGTTGTTGCCCAAATCAGCCAGCAAGTCATTACTTCCCCAGCCCCAGGTGACCGCTACACTCGGGGCTTTCTGACAGGCAGACCAAGGGTGTTCAGTTTGTTGATTGCACCAACATACGCCATCACTTCCCCTACCTGACCGTTGTATGTTCGCAGACTGATTTTGCCCGTCAGCAACTGTTTGAACCGATACATCTCCGTCTCTGCCAGCGAGCGACGGTGATATCCCGACATCTTCTTCCAGTGCGCTAGCCCCTCCTTGCGCATCACCAGCACAGCGTCATTTCTTGGGTGTCCCTTTTTCCATAACCCCGCGTTCTTGCGAGGCTGGATACACGCCGTCGCCCCTTTACGCGCAATCAACCGATGGCTGGCTTTGCTGTCATAGGCGCCATCCGCATAAACACGCCCCAGCTTGCGCCGCAGAGGATTGAGCAAGGTCGGCAACACCTCTGCGTCATGCACATTCTCCAGCGACACTTCTGCCGCCACGATATCGTGAGTCACCGGATCTACCGCCAGATGCAACTTGCGCCAGACTCGACGTTTCTCAGCGCCGTGTTTTCTGACTTTCCACTCGCCTTCACCAAACACTTTCAGACCCGTCGAGTCGATAACCAGGTCGGTAATGCGCCCCTTTGGGGGCTGTCGATAAGCGACCGTCACTGTGCGTGCTCGCTTGCTGACACAGCTATAGTCCGGTGCGCACAACGGCACATTCATCAACTCGAACAGGGAGTCGAGTAGTCCCTGAGTGGCCCGCAGAGTGAGGTTGAAAATCCCCTTGAGCATCAGGAAGGTACAGATGGTCTGGTCAGTGTAAAGCTGGCTGCGCCCCCGCCGCCCATGATGGTCGTGGTGAAACCAGTTGCTCATGGCCTCGGCATCAACCCAGAAGGTGAGTGAACCACGGTTAATCAAAGACTTGTTGTATTGAGGCCAGTTGGTGATGGGGTGAAGCGACGTGCCCATGATGCAGACTTGAAGAGGGTGGTGGTGATCAGATCACCGCGCCCTCAGTTAGTTCCATTCAAGCTGCATCGATTTGGGCAACAACGCCTGGTGGCATCCACTCGCCCGGTCAGCACCAGCGCCAGCGACTGGTTGAAGCCCTCGGTGGCGACCACCTCGGCCCCCGATTTTTTGGCCAGCTGGGCAAAGTTGCTGGTCAGGGACTGGGATGATTTTTTGCCCTTCAGATCCGCAAAGCTGTTGATGCTGTGGTTATCGCTGTGCACCACGATCACCGCTTTGGAGGTGATATAGGGATCAGAAAAATCATACTTTTTCAGCCGCTCCGGGGTGATGGCCACCTCGTTGAGCACCAGATCGTAGCGCTTGGCATCAACCCCGGCGATGAGGCCATCCCACTTGCCCTCGACAAACTCCGGCTTCACCCCGAGGCCGCTTGCAATCAACTCGCCAATCTCCACATCAAAGCCGACCAGCTTGCCGCTCTTGTCGTGATAGGTGAAAGGAGGATAAGCCCCTTCAGTGCCGATTTTGATCACACCGGCGCTCTGGATAGCAGTGAGGCTGGACTGGGCTTGCGCCGATGTCATCAAAGCCAGTGGAAGGGCAGCCAGCAAAAACAGGGAGTGCAGTTTTTTCATTATTCACCTCGTTATATTTATAAACATCCAGCACGCTTGCCAACGATAATCCGGATTGCCACGCAATTATTATTTTGAATCCTGCTGCTGCCAGCACTATTTAATCGGGTCACGCCAGATATAGACGACTGCCAATAAATAGTTGCCCTTGGCGGCACCAGCAAAACATAACGTGGTAGTTACCGTTGCCAAACCATGAAATATGAGGATGTTTAGTGAAATAATGAATAACGGATAAGGAGCCCCGCTTTCGCGACTGACTGCGGGGCACACCGCTAATTTATGACGAACAACACGCGCTGCCAGCCCGATACCAAATCCGAGCATCACCTGGTTACAAACGCACCACCAGCCACTCCCCCTTGCCGACCGGCACCAGCGAGGTGGCAAAAGCGGGGTCCTGCGCGACCTCGTTCATCCACTCCGCCATCTCGCTGCGATGGGAGATGGCGTTATCGACCACCAGCAGGCTGCGGGGCGCCAGCAAGCGGCGGATCTGCGGCCACCATGCCCGGTAGTGCTGGCGATCCGAATCGAGAAAGATGAGCTGATACCCGGCTTGCGGCAAGGTCGGCAATACCTCACCCGCATCCCCTGCCAGCAAGGTGATCCAGGGGCTCAGTCCCGCCCGCTGAAAATTGTCATGGGCCAGGATGCGCTTCTCCTCAGCCAGCTCAATGGTGGTGACATGACCCTCCAGCCGGCGTGCCGCCTCTGCCAACCAGAGCGTGGAGTAACCATTGGAGGTGCCGATCTCCAGCACGGCCTGCGCCCCGCGGGTGTGCACCAGCACCGCCAGCAGCTCCCCTGTGTCACGGGTGATGTTGAGCAACTTGCGGCTACGTTCCTGCTGCTGGCTATCATTGCGTTCACCAAGCTGCTCCAGCTGGCGTTTTAACTGCTCCAGTTCCATCGATATCCCCTTTAGTCCTTGCCCAAAACAGCTCGCTCTATCCTCTTGGCTTGGCCTTTGGGAGTCAAATGATTTCTTTTAAACGCCATTCAGACCGCAAGGATGAGAAAAGGACAACCATTTGAGGCAGAAATTATGCCGTCTATCTGTTACACTTCGCGCCCGCCATTTTCCGGCTCTCTCTCTGACTTGATGTCAGGCGCAGCCGTCGGTGGTTACAACCTCCGTCTCGCTCATGCCGAGCTAACCAAGCCAAACACAGCCCAGCTGGAACACAGGAACCCATTATGAGATTTGAATCGTTCGATTTTGCCCCCGAGATTTTGCGTGCTGTCTCAGATTGCGGTTATCAGGAGATGACCCCTGTGCAGCAACAGGCGATCCCGGCCATTCGCCGCGGCCGCGATGTGCTGGCCAGCGCCCAGACCGGTACCGGCAAGACCGCCGCCTTCGCCCTGCCCATTTTGCAGCGTCTGGTAGACAATCCGGCTCCGGCCCAGCCGTCCAATGCCCGGGTACTGATCCTGACCCCGACCCGCGAACTGGCGGCTCAGGTGGCGAGCAACATCAATGACTTCGCCAAGTATCTCGATATCACCACCATCACCATAGTCGGTGGTGGCAAGCAGGATGTGCAGGCCAAGAAGCTGAAAGCGGGCGCTCACATCATTGTGGCCACCCCGGGCCGCCTGCTGGAGCACCTCACCGCCTGTAACCTCAGCCTCTCCGGCGTTGAGTGTCTGGTGATGGACGAAGCGGATCGCATCCTCGACATGGGCTTCAGTGCCGATGTGCAGAAGATCCTGCAAGCGGTCAACAAGACCCGTCAGAACCTGCTGTTCTCCGCCACCTTCTCCGATGCAGTGAAGAAGCTGGCCAACCTGATGCTGGATCGCCCGCAGATCGTCAGCGTCAACAAGCAGAACTCCACCGCCGATACCGTCAGCCACACCGTCTATCCGGTCGAGCAGAAGCGCAAGCGCGAGCTGCTCTCCGAGCTGATTGGCAAGCAGAACTGGCAGCAGGTGCTGGTGTTCGCCAGTACCCGCGAGAGCTGCGATGTGCTGATCGATGAGCTGAACCTCGACGGCATCAAGTCCGCCGTGGTCCATGGCGAGAAAGCCCAGGGCAACCGTCGCCGCGCCCTGCGCGAGTTCATGGAAGGCAAGGTTCGGGTTCTGGTTGCCACCGAAGTGGCCGCCCGTGGTCTGGACATTCCTGATCTGGAGTATGTGGTCAACTACGATCTGCCGTTCCTGGCAGAAGATTACGTACACCGCATCGGCCGTACCGGTCGTGCTGGCAAGAATGGCATGGCCATCTCCTTCGTCAGCCGCGAAGAGGAGCGTACTCTGCTGGAGATCGAAGCCCTGATCGGCCAGAAGATCCGCCGCATCATGGTGCCGGGTTACGAAGTGAGCAACCGCGACGAGCTGATCAAGCAGCTGCAAGAGCGCCGCCGCTTCGGCAAGCGCCCGCAGCGTGAAGATAACGCCGTGGCGCAGGTAATGGCCGAGAGCAAGCTGCAAGGCCAACGCCTCAAGCGTCTGGCGAGTGCCAAGAAGCCCCGTCAGCCGAAATAAGGCACGCTGGTTGATCTATTGAACCGCAAAGGCGCCACTGGCGCCTTTGCTATCTCTGTTATTTCCCGAGGATCCATGATGACCCCTCCTTGCTACAATCAGGCCCTGCTCGAGATGGCCAGCCAGAGTCTGGCGGAGCTGGCGCGCACCGCCGAGCAGAAAGCGGGCAAGCGCACGCCGGCGCAAGAGAGCCACTTTCTCTGCACCTGGATGGCGGACTCCCTCAAGGAGAAGCGTTTCTCCCGTCTGGTGATGGATGATCTGAAAGAGTGGGTGCAGCTTGGCCGCACCCTGGGTGCCGGTGCCGACCTCAAGGGGCTGCTGGAGCGCATCGCCTTCCAGTACCAGTGCGCCATGGCGACACCGCAGCAACTGGGGGCCAAGCTGGCCGCCCTGCTGGCCACCCTGGAAGAGGCGGGTTGGCAAGTGCTAACCGATAGCGAGATCAACGCCAAGCTGCGGCTGCAATCCGACGGCCAGCCGAGCGTGGTGATCAGTGCCAGCGAGTATCAGGGCCATATCGAGGCGGGTGAACTGCTCAAACCCCTCACCCTCTATGTGCGTGGTGACGAGAAGGTGCTGGCCGAGGCCGCCTTTGCTAACGGGCTGCTGCTGAGTCAGGGCAACAAGAAAACCACCCTGGTCAAGCATCACAAGGCCTACCGGTTGATGCCGGACAACGCCCAACCGGCGCTGGCGCTGTTGGCGCAGGCTCGCCAGCGCGCCTGAACCGGTTGCTTGGCATGAAAAAAACGGCAGATCCTGAATAAGGGATCTGCCGTTTTTTATTGTTCAATAGCTGGTGCTCCGTCATCACCCGATGAGGTGTAGCGGCTGTTTAGCGGATCTTGAACCCGATCTGACCCGCGTCACACCACTCGAACATCACCTCCTCGCTCTTGCCGCAGCAGCTACCGCCACAGACCCGGCTCTCGCGCTTGATGACCCGCCCCTTGCGCATCCAGACGCCGAGCATGGCCTCCACCGCATCTTCCGAGGTGTGGAAGTGGCGAGCCAGATCGCGCCGACTCACCTTCTGCTGCGCGGCGAGGTAATCCCCCAGCTCGCGCAGGATCATAAGGTCACCACCTTGCGGGCGACGATGTCACCGTGACGGCGACCGGCCCACCAGAGCAGTAGCAGAGAGAGGCCGTAGCTGACGATCCAGAACAGGCTCTGCTCCGGGTGAGCGGCAAAGGTGGCCGCCTGATAGAAGACGGTGGCACACATAAAGGCCATGTAGTTGCACCAGGCAGCGGTCAGCAGCGCCCACTGACGACCGGTTTCCCGCACCAGCGCGCCCATGGCGGCGGCGCAAGGCATGTAGAGCAACACAAACAGCAGATAGGCAAAGGCACCGGCTGCACCGTCAAAGTGGGTCTGCATGTTGCCGTAGGTGGAGACATCGACCTCCTGCGCGTCGGCTGCAGCCTGCTGATCATCCAGCTCACCGACAGCCAGCCCCATGGGGTCGCTCGGGTTGATCTCCGCCAGATTGGTAGCGACCGCATCGATGGCCTCGTGGAAGCTGGCCACCAGTGAAAACTCGCTCGCCTCCTCGTCGCCGCTCTTGCCGGCGTAGAGGCTGTTAAGGGTACCTACGACCGCCTCTTTGGCGAAGATGCCGGTGACGATGCCGACCGTGGCCTGCCAGTTGTCATCGCGCACACCGATGGGGTGCAACACAGGGGTGACCATTTGGCTGACCTTGCTCAGCACCGAGCTCTCCTGATCCTGATGACCGAAGCTGCCATCGGTGCCAAGGGAGTTGAGCACGCTCAGCACGGCAACCACCAGCACGATGGTTTTACCGGCGCCAAAGACGAAGGATTTGAGCTTCTGCCAGGTCTTGATACCGACGTTGACCGGACGTGGCCACTCGTAGTCCGGCATCTCCATCAGCATTGAGTCGCTCTTGCCCGGCAGCAGGGTACTGCGCAGCAACAGGCCGGTCAGCACCGCCACCACAATACCGATCAGGTAGAGACCGAACACCAGGTTCTGACCCGATTCCGGGAAGAAGGCCACCGCAAACAGGGCGTAAACCGGCAGGCGGGCACCGCACGACATGAAGGGGGCCATGGCCGAGGTCATCAGCCGCTCCCGCTCGGAGTTGAGGGTACGGGTCGCCATCACCGACGGCACGGTACAGCCAAAGCCCATCAGCATCGGCACGAATGCCTTGCCCGGCAGGCCGAGGCGGCGCATCAGGGCATCCACCACGAAGGCGGCGCGGGCCAGATAGCCGGAGCTCTCCAGCACCGCCAGGAACAGATAGAGGCAGCCAATCACCGGTATAAAGGTGGCGACCGTCTGCAAGCCGACCCCGAAGCCGTCCGCCACAATGGCGCCCAGCCACTCTGGGGCATTCACCAACCCCAGCAGGTGATGTACCCCATCGACAAACAGGGCGCCGCCCATGATGTCGAAGAAGTCGATAAAGGCGCTGCCCACCTTGATGGCGAACATGAACATCAGGTACATGACAAACAGGAAGAAGGGAATGCCAATCCAGCGATTGAGCAGCAGCCGATCCAGCCACTCGCTCTGGGCCACGGTCAGCTTGCCCTTCTGCTGGCTCGCCTGACTGACCCACAGATGAATGTGGCCGTAGCGGATATCCGCCAGTTGCAGGTCAATATCCTGCCCCTGATGGGCGCGGGTCACCACATTGCTGGCCGCCGCATGTTGACCGGGCAGCAGGGTCTCTTGCATCACCGCATCCTCTTCCAGCAGGCGCAGGGCGCGGCCACGGCTGGTGAGGTGGTGCGGGGCGAGCAGGGTCTCCAGCTCCGCCAGATCTTTTTCAAGGTCGTGACCGTAATCGAGCTGCAAAGCCGCTTGTGGCTGACCGATAAACTGCTGGATCTGCTGCTTGAAGGCGGCAACCTGCTTGCTGTTGTGGGCAGAAAGAGCCACCACCGGGCAACCAAGGGATTTACCGAGCATCTGCTCGTCGATGACGATGCGGCGCTTGTCCAGGATATCCAGCTTGTTAAGCACCACCACCATGGGCAGCCCCAGCTCGCGCAGTTGCAGCGTGAGGTAGAGGGAGCGCTCCAGATTGGCGGCATCGATGACGTTGAGCAGCAGATCCGGCTGCTGGCTCTGGGCAAAGCGGCTGGCGATCTGCTCGTCCAGACTGCCGTCCTGACTGGCCAGGCTATAGATGCCGGGCAAATCCATCAGCTTGAAGTGGTGCTCACCCGCGCTGAACTCCCCCATCTTCTTGTCGACGGTGACGCCACTCCAGTTACCCACTTGCTGGCGGGCACCGGTCAGGGCGTTAAACAGGGAGGTCTTGCCGCTATTGGGGTTACCGACCGTGACTAGGGAATAATTCATACTGGCTCGACCTCAATTTGCTCGGCAAGGCTCTTTTGCATGGAGAGACAGATCCCCTGGCACTGGATCTGGAGCGGATCTCCCAAGGGGGCAGACCGCAGATAGATGACTTCAGTTTGAGGCAACAAGCCCATCACCATCAGTTTGCGGCGCAGCGGCCGGGACAACTGGTTCATATTCTTGATGCGAGCACTCTGTCCCGGTGACAACTGCGTGAGTACCATGACTGACTCCTGAAGTTAAACAATAATAATTCGCTTTTACTCGAGGCATTATATGCTGTGTCTTCAACTTTTATTTGAGTAAAATCAAACTCCGCTTAGCTAACCGATAAAGTATTGCCATGAGTCACGACAACAACAGCCGCCTCGTTTACAGCACAGATGGCGGCATGATCAAGGAGCAGAGCGCTCCGCAATCCGCCTCCCCCTTCCCTGCTGACGGCACCGTGCGTATTCGCCGCGAGACCAAGGGGCGCAAGGGCGCCGGGGTGATCACCATTCATGGCGTTCCCGCCGAACAGCAGAAAGCCATGGCCACCTTGCTGAAGAAAAAGTGCGGCACCGGTGGCGGGATCAAAGAGGGGATCATCGAGATCCAGGGGGATAAACGGGACCTGATCAAAACCGAACTGGAGAAAGCCGGTTTCAGCGTCAAGCTGGTGGGTGGCTGATCCCCTTGTCACCCCTGCGGTTTTTCCCTAGAATGCCCGCTCCCATCGAGGGGGAGTAGTCTCGCACGCCGGTTCCATGCATTGCATGAATACCGCGCTGCGACCCTGATCAACATACTTGGTGCCAACTCACCATGGTCAGGGTGATCCATGCCAGTCATGGATTTGACAAGACCTTTGACGGGCCAGTGCCAATACCGGGGACGGATGGCGCAGGCTTGTCTCTGGTTTATAACAATTCCGTCCCCCGGTCATATTTATGGAAGCCTTGTTAACCTCAACCCTCAGCGTCGCCATTGCCGAAATCGGCGATAAAACCCAGCTGTTGGCGTTACTGCTCATCTGTCGTTTTCGCAAGCCCTGGCCCATTATCGCGGGCATGTTTGCCGCTACCCTGCTCAACCATGCGGGCGCGGCCTGGATTGGCGAGTTCATCAGCCGCTGGCTCGATCCCAAAATCATGGTCTATCTGGTCGCGGTGGCCTTTATTGCCATGGCGATCTGGATTTTGGTGCCGGACAAGATGGATGACGAGGAGAGCTCGCTGGATAAATACGGCCCCTTTATGGCCACCTTCGTGCTCTTCTTCATCGCCGAGATCGGTGACAAGACCCAGATCGCCACCGTGCTGCTGGCCGCCAAGTATGACTCGCTGGTGCAGGTCATTACCGGTACCACCCTTGGCATGATGCTGGCCAACGTGCCAGTGGTGCTGATCGGCAAGCTGGGGGCAGACAAGCTGCCGCTCAAGGGGATCCGCATCGCCTGTGCCATCCTCTTCATCGGCCTCGGGGTAAGCACCCTGATCTTTGCCTGATCGCCCTTTCCCTGTGACCAAGCCCTCCCCTGTGGAGGGTTTTTTTGTTTACGCCTTTTCATCCCGCCATCTCACTGCGCTGAGCTGTGTCGCAGCGCCTATGCTACACCGGCAAGGGGCTGTGCACGGTTGCGGGTGCCTCATGCCATAATGGGGCAAACCTCGTGGAGTCCCCCCATGCACAACGTATCAAGAGAGACGCTACTCGAATGGGTAAAACAAGGACGGCTGGCGCCAGAGAAGCTGGCGGACGCCCTGACCCTCGCCGATCTTCCCCCCCATCCGGCACGCTGGCAGTGGCTGTTTGACCGGCTGCTGCTCTGGCTCGGCGCCCTCTGTATCGGGGCTGGCCTTATCTTCTTCGTCGCCTTCAACTGGCAGGAGTTGGGTCGGGTGTCCCGCCTCGCCCTGCTGGAGGCACCACTGCTCGCCATGCTGCTTCTGCTGTGGCGCAAACCACTGGGGAATACCCCCCGTCAGGCGCTGCTGCTGGCTATCGCCCTCAATATCGGCGCCCTGCTGGCGCTGGTGGGTCAGACCTACCAGACCGGCGCCGATCCCTGGCAGCTGTTCGCCACCTGGGCGCTGATGCTGGTGCCGCTGGCGGCATTTGGCCAAAGCCCGCTGCTCTGGACCTTAAGCTGGCTACTCGGCCAGCTGGCGCTGGTGCTCTACTGGCGGCTCGGCCTGTTCGCTCTCTTCTTTACCTTCGATGAGGAGGGATTGGGCTGGTGCCTGACCCTGCTCAACGCCGCCCTCTGGGGCCTGCTTCTGCTGGCACCGGCCCGCTGGCGCCTGATGCCGAGCTGGCTGGCGGGTCTGGCTGCGGGTCTGGGGGCCACCCTGCTCACCCTGCTGGCGCTGTTTGATGCCGCCTCCCCGCTAGTGTGGCCGCTCTGGCTTGGTTGGCTGGCAGCCGCCTATGCCCTCTGGCACCACAGATTTATCGCCGGACTCGCCATGGGGTGCCTCAGCCTGATTGCCATCATCCTCGCGGCGCTGGGCAAGTGGATGGAGCCCGACATCAACGGCTTCTTGCTGCTGAGCCTGATCGCCATCGGCCTCTCGGTCAGCGCTGCCCGCTGGCTGCAACAACAACGGAGGTCCCATGAGTGATCTGACCCTTTGGCAAGCGCTGCAACAGGCTAATCTGGTGGACGGGGAGATGCCCCGTGACACCCAGCCCCACTGGTCGAGCCGTTTTATGCTGGGGCTGGTGGGCTGGATTGCCGCCCTGTTCCTGCTCTTTTTCCTGTTTCTCACCTTCGAGCAGCTGACCCGCGAAGCCAACAGCGCCCTGCTGCTGGGAGCCGTGCTGCTGGCGGGGGCGTATGCCCTCAATCGCAGCCAGCGCGGCGATCTCTGGGATCAGTTCGTGCTGGCACTCACCCTGGCGGCCGATGCCTGGCTGCTCTATGGCCTGATCGATCAGATTGACTATCATCACGCCCTGCTCTGGCTTGGCCTCTGCCTGCTGTCGCTCACCATCGCCGTGCTGTTCGATCACTGGCTGGTGCGGCTGTTTCACAGCGTGGCGGCGGCCCTGCTGCTGACCTTGGGCCTCGCCTGCCTCGGGCTGCAACTGCTGGCGCTGCCGCTGGTGATGGCGGCCATCACCTTCTGCTGGCTGCAGGCAGATAGGGATCCAGAGCGCCACCAGCTCTACCACTCCATCACCCTGGGGCTTGCCCTCTCCTTGCTGGTGCTGGGCCGTCTGCACCACCCGTTGTGGGATGGCGGCAGCAGCGTGCTGGACGAGCTGGGGCTCTCGCGCCTGCCGCTCTGGCTTAATCCGCTGCTCTGCGCCGCCCTGCTGCTGGCGGTGATGGTAAAACTCAAGCTCCCCCTGTTGTTTGGCCTGCCGCTGGTGCTGCTCAGCGCCATCATCCCCGGCATGGGGGCGGGCGCACTGGTGCTGATCCTCGGCTTCTATGCTGGCAGCCTTGGCCTGATGACCCTCTCTGCCCTGCTGTTGCTCGGTTATGGTTCCCTCTACTACTACGATTTGGGGCTCACCCTGATGACCAAATCCTGGCTGCTGCTGGGCTCCGGCATCCTGCTGCTGGGTGCCCGCCAACTGCTCAACACCTTCGCGGCAAGGAGCGACTCATGAAACCAGCCACCCGACAACTCGCCCTGTTGCTGAGCGGCCTCGCCATCCTGGCGAGCATCAATGCCACCGTCTGGCGCTATGAGCGTGCCATGAGCAGCGGCGAGGTGGTGCTGCTGCGGCTCGCCCCGGTCGATCCCCGCTCCCTGATGCAGGGGGATTACATGCGGCTGAACTATGAAATTGCCCGCGAGCTGACCAATCGCGATGCCCGTGCGACTCAAGACAACGGCAGCGATACCCTGGTGATCCGCCTCGATGCCCATCAGGTGGCAAGTCTGGTGGCAGATGGCAAACCGGATCAGCTCACCAGCGATGAGCGGCTATTGCAGGTGCATCAAAGCGAACGGCAGTGGCAGATCGGCCCCGATGCCTACTTCTTTGAAGAGGGCACCGGGGAGCAGTACGAGGCAGCCCGCTACGGCGAGTTCCGGCTACAGGCCGATGGCAAGACGCTGCTGGTGGGATTGCGGGATGAGGCGTATCAGCCCATAGGCACACCTCGCGCCCGCTGGTAACGGGATAGCCCGGATCCCGTTACCAGCAGCGAGTGGCGATTTGGGTTATTAGTGGTCACACTCAAAACAAGGTTGATCGCTAAGGAAGTTCCCAATGAGGATATGGTTGATCTGTCATCTTGTACTGCTTTGCTGGACCGCAACGGCCCGGGCCGATCTTGGCAAGCTTGAGTACCTCACCGAAGAGTACCCGCCCTACAACTTCAGCGACCCGCAAGGCCAGCCCACCGGCCTGGCGGTCGAGCTGCTGCAGATGATCTGGCAAAACAGCGGCGTTGCGCCCCAGCCGGTGCGCATCCTGCCGTGGGCGCGAGGTTATTACTTGCTAACCCAGAAACCCAATGTGGTGCTCTTCTCCACCGCCCGCACCCAGGCGCGGGAGGATCTCTTCAAGTGGGTTTGCCCCATCGGTTACTCGGAGTACATACTGCTGGGCCGCAAGGCGCAGAACATCAAGCTGACCGCCTTCGAGCAGATGAGCCAGTACAAGATCAGCGCCGTGCGCGCCGATGCTGCCGAGCAGCTGCTGCTCAACAACGGCATGGATGACAACAACATCATCCCGGCCAACCGCCTCTCCCAGGGGTTGAAGATGCTGCTCTCCGGCCGCGCCGATCTGCTCGCCACCAGCAAGCTGGCGGGATACGACGCCATCCGCGAACTCAAGCTCAATAGCGACGATTTCAACGTGGCCATGCTGCTGAGCGCCGAGCAGCTCTGCTACGCCTTCAGCCGCCAGATGCCTGACAGCGAGATCACACTCTTCCAACAGGCTCTGACCCGCGCCCTCGCCTCGGAGGCGTATCGGAAACTGCAGGCCAAGTACCTGCCGGTACGCTAACCCTTGATCCCTGCCCTGCGGGATGTCACTGACATCCCGCAGCTGTTTTGGCAACATCTCCCGCTACCGTGGCGAAATCGGCCAGCATGGTCACACTTGAGCATAAGGATTCCGTTGAGCAGGATGGCAAACATGAAAGCATGGATTGGATTAGCCGGGGCGCTGCTGGCCACCCTGGCACAAGCGAGTCCTGAGCTCGGCAAACTGCACTACATCACCGAAGAGTACAAACCCTACAACTACGCCGATGCCAGCGGCACCCCCACCGGCTTCGCGGTCGAGCTGCTGCAACTGGTGTGGCAGAAGACCAGCACCCCGCCGCAGCCGGTCACCATCATGCCCTGGGCGCGCGGTTACTACCTGCTGACCCAAAAGCCCAATGCGGTGCTCTTCTCCACCGCCCGCACCCAGGCGCGGGATCCCCTGTTCAAATGGGCCTGCCCCATCGGGTATGCCGAGATCGTGCTGGTGGGGCTGGCAGAGCGCAATATCGCCATTACCAAGCTCGACGATGCCAAAGTGTTCAATATCGGCGCGGTGCGGGCCGATGTGGGGGAGCAACTGCTGCTCAACAACGGCTTTGACGAGACCAAGCTGATGGCCGCCAACCGGCTGGCACAGGCGTTGAAGATGCTCACCTCCGGCCGGGTCGATCTGGTCTCCACCAACAAGACCACCATGGAGCAGCTGATCGTCGAGCAAAAACTCGATCCTGCCCGCTTCAAGGAGCAGTGGGTGCTGAGCTCAGAGCAGTTCTGCTTCGCCTTCAGCCATCCGGTGAGCGACGAGCTGGTCAAAGAGTTCCAGACCGGCTTGACTCAGGTGCTGGCGAGCAGCGAATACCCGCTGCTGCACAGCAAATACTTCCCTACCCCCGCCGCCAAATAGCGGCGCAGCGAAAAGATCCAACAACAAGGGGCCCACAGCGGGCCCCTTCTCTTTTTGCCGTTTGATCTCCCCTAGCCGCGCACCAGCGCCGCAGCCGCCAGCTTGTGGCGGGCGATAAGATCCCCGATATCGAGCCCTTCGATGGCGCCATCTACCACCCGCCACTTGCCGCCCACCATCACCCGATCCGCCCGCTCGGCGCCGCACAAAATAAGGGCTGCGATGGGATCGTGACTGCCGCTAAAGCGCAGATCATCGAGCTTGAACAGCGCCAGATCCGCCTGCTTGCCGGGCAGCAGCTCACCGAGATCGCCGCGCCCCAGCAGCTTGGCCGAGCCTCGGGTCGCCCACTCCAGCACCTTGCGCGGGGTAATCCGCTCGGCGCCGTAACGCAGCCGCTGCAGATAGAGCGCCTGACGGGCTTCTTGCATCAGGTTCGAAGCATCGTTGGAGGCCGAACCATCCACCCCCAGCCCCACCGGCGCACCGGCCGCTTCCAGATCCAGGGTCGGGCAGATGCCGGAGGCGAGCCGCATATTGGAGACCGGACAGTGGCACACCCCGGTGCCCGCCGCCCCCAGCCGCGCAATCTCGTCCGGATTAAAGTGGATGCCGTGGGCCAGCCAGGTGCGATCACCGAGCCAGCCCACCTTTTCCAGATAATCGACGGTGCGCAGGCCAAAGCGCTCGAGGCAGAACGCCTCTTCATCCAGCGTCTCCGCCAGATGGGTGTGCAGCCGCACATCGAGCTCGGCCGCCAGCTTGGCACTCTCCACCATGATCTCCTCGGTCACCGAGAAGGGGGAGCAAGGGGCCAGCGCAATCTGGATCTGCGCACCGGCGCCACGCTCGTGGTAGCGGCGCACCAGCCGCAAACTGTCATCGAGGATCTGCTGCTGCCCTTGCACCGTATGGCGCGGCGGCAAGCCACCATCATCTTCGCCAAGGCTCATGGAGCCACGGGTCAGCATGGCGCGCATGCCTAGCTCACGCACCGCCGCCACCTGAATATCGATGGACTCCTCCATCCCGCGCGGGAAGAGGTAGTGGTGATCCGCAGCTGTGGTGCAGCCCGACAGCAACAGCTCCGCCATCGCCACCTTGCTGGCCAGCGCCAGCGCATCCGGCGTCAATCTGGCCCACACCGGATAAAGCGTCTTGAGCCAGGGGAAAAGCGGCTGATTGACTACCGGCCCCCAGGCGCGGGTCAGGGTCTGGTAGAAGTGGTGGTGGGTATTGATAAGGCCCGGCAGCACCACATGGTCGCGGGCATCGAACAGCTGATCGCACGGCCGGGCAGGCTGCTGGCCCGCCGCCAGCACTTCGCTTATCAGGCCGTTTTCAATCACCAGCCCGCCGCGACCATCGACGGCCTCGGGGGTAAAGGTGGCAAGGGGGTTTTTGATCCAGATACGGGTAGCGGACATGGCCGACGCCTCCATCAGTAACACATTCGGTGCAACATAAAGGTGAGCCAGCTCAGTTATCCCCTGTCTGCTGATCCAGAGGCGGCGCAGCGCCGCAGTGGCCCCAGTCTACCCGGCAGCGGCGAAAAATCTGTGAGCCTCGTTCTAAATCAAGGTGATAGCCCCACCCCTTACGGCGTCATCCCATCGCCCTACCAGTACAAAACCCCAACAGCCATTGACTAATCACCAATTAATAAAAGTTTGTGCCAGCGCAAAAAAACCTACGGTTTCTGATAGTTGCGTGACGGCCGCCATAGTTAAGCGCTCAATGAATCCGTAAGATATCCAGCGGCGCCTGTTGGCCCCCTTCTCGTGATCAATGGTCAACGGCGCAATGTGGCAGCGACAGCCAGGGGCGGTAGCGACTTTAGCGTAGGGTCGAGTAGCGCAGCGTAATCGTCCACGGCAACCATCCCCCTCCCCATGCGGGAGAGCGGTAGGGTGCAATAAGCGCAGCGCATTGCACCACGTTAACCATCCCCCTCCCCATACGGGAGAGCGGTAGGGTCAATATGCACGTAGGGTCGATTAGCGAAGCGTAATCGTCCGCGGTAACCATCCCCCTCCCCATGCGGGAGAGCGGTAGGGTGCAATATGAACGTAGGGTCGATTAGCGAAGCGTAATCGTCCGCGGTAACCATCCCTCTCCCCATGCGGGTGAGCGGTAGGGTGCAATATGAACGTAGGGTCGATTAGCGAAGCGTAATCGTCCACGGTAACCATCCCCTCTCCCCTTGCGGGAGAGGGTTAGGGTGAGGGGTCACTAGCCTGATTGGTACGGCTTCGTCATGCAACACGTAGGGTCGATTAGCGAAGCGTCATCGTCCGCGGTAACCATCCCTCTCCCCTTACGGGTGAGGCGCATGGCGCAATCCGCAAACCCTGTTGCGCCGCAATCAAACCCACGTCGAATGTCGAATAGAGGTGCAATTCACTTCGTTCATTGCACCCTACGGCACGGGTCACTGGCTGGCCGGATGTCGATGCCGTTTGGCTCAACGCCCGTCGCCACTGGCCATGCTCAGCGTTATTTGACCCGCATCAGGCGATGGCGGATGTCACCCAGCTCGAACTGGATCACCTGAGATCGCTGCATGGCATCGACCCGCTGCAGCATATCGGCGTTGTACTGCTTGCGCCGCATCCACTGCATGGGCTCCTCAAAGCTGCCTTCATTGACGATAAAGGTATCCGTGTAGGTGTCGTTCACTATGCTGACCACCCAGATGCGCTGCTGAAACTCCGAGAGTTCGGCAAAGAGCGCGGCCCCGCGCGTCGCGAGCCAGCGCCCTGCCCGAGTGATGCTGTTTTTACTGTCGACGAGCCGGTTTGCCATAACTGATAAAGGTGGATAAGAAAACGGTTGGGCATCCTAGCATCCAGGGGGATGGGGCACCAAGCAATGGGAGGGGTCGCCCCCTCCCATTCGGGCGAAACGTTGGGGCAATATGCACGTAGGGTGCAATAAGCGTGTAGGGTCGATTAGCGAAGCGTAATCGTCCGCGGCAACAATCCCCTCTCCCCTGCGGGAAACGGTAGGGTGCAATAAGCGGAGCGCATTGCACCGCGGTAACAGTCCCCAACCTTTTCGGTGCAAAGATCGGGCGGGTTGTTATCTCAGAGCCCCCCCCCTCGCCCCCATCTGAGACGAGACTGTCGCACCTATTCAACAGGTCTCATAGACATAGTGCATAGAGGAGAAAATCATTGAGCGTACAACAAGCGGCACATATCCCTATCGGGGAATGGTTTTATATTTAAGGCCCGATAGTGAATGCTTTGAAGTAATAATGCCCTTATTTCTCGAACGTCCGATTACGCTTCGCTAATCGAACCTACGGCCCTGTCAGCCCCTTAACCGGGCGTTAGATTTTGCAAGGAAAATTCATGAGTATTTTTAATTGGTTTACAGGATTGCTTTCTGATACTTCGGCTAGACATGAAAATATTACCGGCATTGATAACCACTCTGTCAGTAGCGGTGTTGATGATAGTACAATTAACCCTGCTAGTGGTCTACCTATGGTTGACGGTGAATGTGGGGTTGATATTGCAGGCAATGCATTCGGCTCTAACGTTAGCCATGACAGCTTCAGCAGCGGTATCAATGATAGTTTTGGTAGTAGTTTCGATGATTCGTTTAGTAGTCGCGGGGGGTTTAATGACTGGTGATCAGCAATGATTGAGCAGAATAAATCTAACAAGTCGTTGCAGTAACCATCCACTCTCCCACCCCCATGGTGAGAGCTGATTGTTGCACCAATAAAACATATATCATCTAGATAGTTGCATAGGTGCAAAAAATCATTGTGAGTACAACAGCAAGCGGCACATATCCCTATCGGTAAACGGCTTTATATTGAAGGCCAGACAGTGAATATTTCACCATAAAAACACCATATTTCTCGAACATCCGATTACGCTTCGCTAATCGAATCTACGAGCTATCATTTATACCTTCCCTAGAGAAAAACATGGAAAATACATTCTATCAAGGCGGAAATGAAATAACTCAAAAAGACTTGGAGAGTCATTTATCTTCATTGTGTCAATTAGAAAACATAGCAATTCTTCTTGGTGCTGGGGCATCAAAAAGTGCAGGCGGAAAGGTTATGTGGGAAATATGGAGTGACTTCTGTGCAACCAATAAGTCCTCGATGCCAATTCTTAAAGATAGATATAGATTAATCACTGACACGGAAATAGAAGATAACACTGTCAATATTGAGCTACTAATTGACAACGTAACAAAATTCATCGACGTTGAGGAAATTAGAGGAAACAATACTAGAGAGCTAAAAGACATTCTAATCGGTTTATATAAAGCTGTAACAAAAGCAGCTCTTTTAGTCGACAGTGATTTCCCAATTTTAAATAATGGCTCGAACACAAAATTTGATAAACATAGGAATCTTATAGAAAAACTTCTGTCAAATCGCCAACCAGGTCAATCTGCGCCATCAATATTTACAACAAATTATGACCTAGCCGTTGAATGGGCAGCAGAAGAGTCTGGGATAAGCATTGTTAATGGCTTTTCTGGAGTGCATACCCGGACATTTCAGCCTCATACTTTTGATTTGGGATATAGAAAAACAAATGCCATCGGCGAAGCTAGATTTGGCCATTATAATTTATATCTCTATAAACTCCATGGTTCTCTAACTTGGTATCAAGATGAAAAAGGAAATGTTGTTGAATGCACAGCCACACAAGCATTCAGCGATATAATCGAACCCCTTTTAAATAAAGATTACTATAGCCATAATCAAAGGCTAATCTATCCTGGAGCCAATAAATATAGTCAGACTATTGGTTTCGTCTATGGTGAAATGTTTAGGAGGTTTGGTGAATTTCTCTCCAAACCACAAAGTGCACTCTTTGTTAACGGTTATGGCTTTGGGGATTATCACATAAATAGACTGATTTTAGGTGCATTATTAAATCCGACACTTCATATTGTTATTTGTTATCCTGAGCTAGAAAATCTAGAGCGTAATGTTCTATCTGGTATAGAACTTTCGGAAGCACAAAAATGTATAAATAAAATCAGGAAGATGAACTTAAATCAAGTGACAATTATCGGTGGTTCAAATGCATATTTTAATAACTTTGTAGAATTAATACCTAAGCCGGTTTTATTCCCCCAAAATAATACAGCAAAAATAATTGCAGATGCACTGCTTAGCATAGACTCTGCAAGAGGGCTAGAAATATAATGATTTGTCCTGATTCATCTCAAATTGGTTATGTTGTTTCACTTGAAGGCACAAAAATTAAACTTAACTTGCTAGATGAACATAAGGGGCAACTAGCATCTCATCGAAGTGGTATCAACTCAGTATCACAACCAGGAGATTTAATTGGCATTGAAGCTGCTCGATACCTGATCATTGCCAAAGTAGCCGAGATGGCATTTGTTGAACCAGATAAGGCGCATAATGGTTTATTGAGCATATCTAGCACACCTTTAAGGCAAATAGTATGTTTTGCAATAGGGTATATAAAGTCTCAAAATGAACATGATTTAGAATTCATTTCAGAGAACTGGATGCTCCCTCCACTAGGTTCTAAAGCTGTACCTTTGGGGAAACATTTTCTAGATGTCATTTATGGCCTATCGACTTCAGATAAAATACATTCTATTAAATTAGGTGTTGATTCAAGAACTGGCTCAGTTCCAATTTATGCAAATATTAATTCATTACTTAGTCGACACTTGGCTGTTTTAGGTAGTACAGGTTATGGGAAATCAAATCTCAATGCCATTATAACTAGATATATCGCAGAAAAATACTCAAACTCTAGAATTGTCATTTTTGATATTAATGGGGAGTATGCTCAAGCCTTTGAGGGCCTGCCTAAAATAAAACAGACCATAATAGGAAATGGAATCGATACACAACCAACCAGTACGCTATTCAAAAAGGAAGATATTTCACACCGAAAAATACCATACCAAGCATTCGGATGGTCTGGCCTTATTAAACTATTAAGACCGAGTGATAAAACTCAATTACCAGCATTAAGGAATGCATTACGTTCATTACCATTTGTCAAAGCACACCCTGTTGATACAACCTCAATAGTGGTAGAGCAAGCACCACCTAGTTTTCAACAAAATACACAATTTGTATTGTATGATGATTGTAGACAAGATAGCCAAGAACATCTGGGTGCATGGTTAAAATCATTATTAAGTATGAATGTCAGTAAACAAGCATCATGGCCACCATTTAAAGCGATTGCTAACTTAGTGGCTGAGTTTGGATGTGTAACCGCCAGCCGAAATCAAAATACAACGGAAAGAAATGCGTTTAATTATGGTAATGTACTTCCATTAATAAAAGTCATTCATCAGTTATGTGAAGACTCAAGATTCAACTTTGTGATTAATACTGATGGTGGCCAACATATTGATCATGCACAAGTATGGGATAAGCCACTGCATGATGAGGTTGATTACATATTTGGTAAAAAAAGTGGTGATGATAATGATTGGAATGTTCATATAATAAACCTTAAGAACCTTGCTGATGACTTATCCCCTATTATACTGGGTGCACTTCTTGAAATGTATTCAGAAGTATTATTTAAGCGGGGGCAAGGTAATAGCCACCCGACTTTATTGGTTTTGGAAGAAGCGCATCAATATATCAGAGATCCATATAATGAAGAGTCAAATCAAGTCAAGGCTTATGAGCGAATTGCGAAAGAAGGGAGAAAGTTTGGTTGTTCATTACTAGTCAGCACACAAAGGCCATCCGAATTATCATCCACAGTTCTAGCTATGTGCTCTAATTGGATGTCATTACGTTTAACTAATGAACGTGATTTAACAACATTAAGATATGCTGTTGAATATGGTAATGAACAACTAATTAATGAAATATCAGGACTTCCTCGTGGGGATGCAATAGCATTCGGCTCTGCGTTTAACCTACCGATTAGATTTTCTATAGATAAGGCGATACCAGGGCCGCTGTCTAATGATGCTGATTTTGCCAATATATGGAATTCCAAATGATATCTTGGTAAAACAGCAGTCTCACTCTACATTTTTATTTCTGTGTCCAAAATAGTTATCCAACTCTTTGTACACCTAGACAAATTTTAGTCAAAGTTATAAGTAAAGTCTCGGACGGGCACGGTATTGGTTCCCCCTGCAAGCCGCCGAGTCGAGTTCAACGGGTCAGGAGCGCCATCAGGGATGATGGCTAAGCCATGCCATGCCATGCCATGCCATGCCATGCAGGCGTTGGACGGCATTCCACCGGAGAATGACATTAGCTCCCCTCACCCTAACCCTCTCCCCCAAGGGGCGAGGGGATCAGACCGGAGAATGCCTAGGCTTCGGCAGGCCACAAACAAAAACCGCAGCCCAAGGGCTGCGGTTTTTTTATTGGGTCAGCCTGTTGGCAGCAACAGGGCCACCGGCCTTAGGCACGGCGCCAGCTGGTTTTGCCGGCGCTGTCTTCCAGCACTATGCCCATCTCGGTGAGACGGTTGCGGGCGGCATCGGCGGCGGCCCAGTTCTTGTCGGCACGGGCCTGATTGCGCTGGGCGATCAGTTGTTCGATCTCGGCCACTTCGTCGTCGGCTTCGTCACCCTTGAGGAAAGCTTCGGGGTCTTGCTGCAGGATGCCGAGCACGGCGCCCAGTTCACGCAGACGGGCACCGAGGCCAGCGGCGACTGTGATATCTTCCGCTTTCTGGCGGTTGATCTCGCGCACCAGATCGAACAGGGCGGAGTAGGCTTCCGGGGTGTTGAAGTCGTCGTCCATCGCCTCTTTAAAGCGAGCCACCTGCTCGTCGCCACCGGCAGCAGCGGCCACCGGCAGGTCGCGCAGGGCGGTGTACATGCGCTCCAGCGCGGTGCGGGCTTGCTTCAAGTTATCTTCCGAGTAGTTGAGCTGGCTGCGGTAGTGGCCAGACATCAGGAAGTAACGGACGGTTTCGGCATCAAAATGGGCCAGCACGTCACGAATGGTGAAGAAGTTGCCAAGGGATTTGGACATCTTCTCTTTATCCACCATCACCATGCCGCTGTGCATCCAGGTGTTGACGTAGTCGCCACCGTGGGCGCAGCAGGACTGGGCGATCTCGTTCTCGTGGTGCGGGAACTGCAGATCGGAGCCGCCGCCGTGGATGTCGAAGTGGTTGCCAAGGTGCTTGGAGTTCATGGCGGAGCACTCGATGTGCCAGCCAGGACGGCCCGGGCCCCAGGGGCTTTCCCAGGTCGGCTCGCCGGGCTTGGACATCTTCCACAGCACGAAGTCGAGCGGATTGCGCTTGGCATCAACCACGTCAACGCGGGCACCGGCTTGCAACTGCTCCAGATCCTGCCCGGAGAGCTTGCCGTAGTCGGCGTAGGATTCGACGATAAACATGACATCGCCATTATCGGCCACGTAGGCGTGATCCTTGGCGAGCAGGCTTTCTACCAGCTCGATGATCTCTTCGATGTGCTGGGTGGCGCGCGGTTCGATATCCGGGCGCACCATGCCAAGGGCGTCGAAGTCGGCGTGCATGTCGCCAATCAGACGCTCGGTCAGCTCGTCACAGGTGACGCGAGTTTCAGCGGCACGCTTGATGATCTTGTCATCCACGTCGGTGATGTTGCGCACGTAGTTGAGCTGATAGCCGCTATAACGCAGGTAGCGCGCGACCACATCAAAGGAGACGAAGGTGCGGCCATGGCCGATATGACAGTGATCGTAGATGGTGACGCCACACACATACATGCCCACCTTGCCCGGGTGGATAGGTTTGAATTGTTCTTTTTGACGAGTGAGTGTGTTGTATATCTTCAGCATCTTCTAGCCACTGCCTGTGAGTAAAATGGTTGGTCATAATACCCCGTTCAATGGCAGAAAACGAGCCAGATCCCGCCTGCTATCACTGCGCTGGCGCCAAACATGCTCGTGACAGGGCTCATCGCCGGGGTATCTGCATGGCGATGCGAAGGAGTGTGTGCAGGAGTAAGTGAAGGGCTATGCCCGCCGCCGCTGATGGGCTAGAATTGCCACCACTTTATGCCATACCCCCTGCTCGCGCATTTTTTGCGCAAAAGAATCAAAGGACAACTCATGGTTACTCTGCACACCAATCACGGCGACATCACCCTGACCCTGAATGCTGAAAAAGCCCCGGAAACCGTGGCCAACTTCCTGCAATACTGCCGTGACGGTCACTACGACAACACCATCTTCCACCGCGTTATCGACGGTTTCATGATCCAGGGCGGCGGCTATGCTCCTGGCTTTGATGAGAAAGATACCCGCCCATCGATCAAGAACGAAGCGGCTAATGGCCTCTCCAACAAGGTTGGCACCATCGCCATGGCCCGCACCAGCGAGCCGCACTCTGCCAGCGCCCAGTTCTTCATCAACGTGAACAACAACGACTTCCTCGATTTCAAATCTGCCACCACTCAGGGCTTCGGCTACTGCGTATTCGGTGAAGTGACCGCAGGTATGGACGTGGTCAACAAGATCAAGGGCGTCAAGACCGGCAACTACGGCCGTATGCATCAAGACGTGCCGAGCGAAGATGTAGTGATCACCAAGGTGACCCTTGCTGACTGATCTTTGCCAACTCGGCACGGATGAAACTGCGGCCCCGGCCGCAGTTTTTCCATCTGCGTCCCCAACTGCCAGCCCGAACTGGCGCCGCCTCGACTATCTGGCCCACGGCAACCCGCGCCAACGGGAGGCCCATGCCCTGCTGACATCCGGTTTGTGGGATGAGCTGGCAGTGCAGTGCAGCGATATGGCGCTGGTCAGCACCTTGGCCATCGGGCTGGATCGGCCGGGCAGCGATCTCGATATTCTCTGCCAGCATCCTGATCCGGCTGCTTTTGCCGCGAGCCTTGCCGCACTCCCGAACGCCACACTTCTAAACGCCGTACTCCTGAAGAAGGAGCGCTGGCAAGCAAGCGATCAGGGCAACAATGTCTGGCTGCTGGCGCGCACCTTTCCCGGTTGCGATAAGCGCGCTGCGGATCAAGACGGCGCCTGCTGGCCGGTGGAGCTTTACGTCACCCCCGCCCCCATCGAGACGCTTAATGGCTGGCGCCACCTCACCCTGATGGCCGCTTTGCTGATGCGCTTTGGTGATGCTTTCTATCAGGAGGTATTACGTCTGCGCCTTGAGCAAGGATTGAAAGGGGAAGCGGCGATGTGCACCTTGCTCGGTCTGGCTGGCGATCCTTACGCCGCCCTGCTGACGCTGGAGGGCCGCAATCTGGCCGAGCTGTCATGGCAACCCCCATCCCGTGACGGTATGCATACACCCACTGACGCGACGGCGATGGCGCCCGCAGCGCAACCTTCGCACCTTGTTGTTTCTACTATCTCTGCCACCCCCGTTTGCCCTGTTTCGACCGAGAGCCCGAACCCCACATTATGAGCACCCTCTTTATCAGTGACATTCACCTGTGTGCCCAGCGGCCCGATATGACCGCGGCACTGGTGCGCTTTCTCGAGCACGACGCCCCCGGCGCCGATGCCCTCTATGTGCTGGGGGATCTGTTCGAATTCTGGATTGGCGATGATGATCCCAATGCGTTGCATCACCAGGTGGCGGCAGCCTTGTTGGCACTGAGCCAGCAGAATGTGCCCATCTATTTCATCCACGGTAACCGCGACTTTATGCTGGGCCAGCAATTTGCCAAACAGGCGGGCATGACCCTGCTGGGGGACCCTTGCATCATCGACCTCTATGGCGAACGGGTACTGCTCAGTCACGGTGATCTGCTCTGCACTCGGGATGAGGGATATCAGAAGTATCGCCGCATCACCCAGCTCAAATGGCTGCGCTGGCTGTTCTTGCGGTTGCCCCTGACCCGCCGTCAGGCTATCGCCCACAAGATCCGTGGCCAAAGCCGGATGGAGAAAACCGTCAAACGCCAGACCATCATGGATGTCACCCCGGCTGCCGTCGACGAGATGCTGCGTGCCCACCACTGCCGGATGATGATCCACGGCCACACCCACAGACCCGCCATCCACGACTTCACCCTCGACGGTCACCCTGCCCGCCGCATCGTGCTGGGGGACTGGTTCGAACAAGGCTCGGTACTGGTCTGCCACCCCGGCGAGCAGCACCTCGAAGTGCGGACGCTGCCAGAGGGCTGATACTCCCTCGGCCCCGCCTTGCCCTATCACACTGGCGAGCAATTCACGGCGGCGCCCTGCAAGGCACACCTCGCGGTTCACAAGTACTGTTCACAACCGACAGTTCGCGCCATATCAGGCGCGAACTGTCGCTGCATTAGCCGTGGCCGCTCACATAACCGCAAGTAGCGGCCCCTTATCCGCAGCCGGGCAAGGGTTGTGTGACCCCCGTCACCCTGCGCCTTGCCGATATAGAGGATGATGCGCCCAGGCAGAAACTTCTTTCTCGCCAACTATTTCAATAAGTTGAGGTTTGCATGCCTGACACTAACGCCATCGCTCATCCCCTTGATGCCAAGAAGCTCAACATCAACGACCCCTATGAGATGAAGCTGTGGATCAAGACCTTCGAGTGCACCGAGGTCCAGTTGAAACGGGCAGTGAAAGCGGTCGGCACCACTGGCAAGGCCATCCGAAAACACCTCAAGAAGTAACAGCACCACCCCGCCACACTGACCAGGCCCCGCTCGCGGGGCTTTTGTCTTTTAGCTTTGGCGTTTTGGCTTTTGCGCTGGCCATTCTCTGCCCCTGCGTGGCCGCAAAGTTGGCACCACCAAAACTTACAAAACAACAAACCGGCTGCAGCACCTCAAACTGGGGTATTAGTCATAGAAACCAAAGGCAGATCTAAGCCCGTCAACGATGGGGCAAAGCAGTTCAAAGTTCGAGTTGAAAATGATGCCCTCTATTTCCCCAATCATGTGGAAACAGAGCCATTAGAGCAGGTTCGCCGCAACGTCACCTCGGTTCGTAACTGGCTCAATAGTGCCACGGGTAACGATGTTCCCGTTGGGGGGATCCTGGTGCTCCCTGGCTGGTTTGTGGATTTACGGCAGAAATCAATATCACCCTATGTGGTCAATCCCTCGGCATTGCCAAAGTTACTGCATCAGTTTCGGGTTGGAACCCTTGAGATCTCGCAAATTCAGGCCATAGCCTATCAAGTCGAGCAAAAAGTCAGAGATGTTGCAAAATAGCGATGGACTGATGTAGCTATACTTCAATCGACTGTTTGAAAGACGCTAACCACTACATATGGATCTAGCACGATGACCACAGAAAGGTTGCAGCTTATTCGCCGATTGTTTGAGGAATATGTCGAACTGTACTCCTCTCGGGACGACCGACTAACTACGCTTTTCAGCGAAAATTTCTGTGGTTTTGCAGGAAGTAGTGACGTGCTTGTCACCGATAGAAAAGAGTGGGTCCGGATCACCCGCTGTGACTTTGCCCAAATCCCAGGAAGAATCCACTTAGAAATACTCGACGTAGCAATTCAAGATCTGTCTGCTGATGTTGTGGCCGTCACTTCGTTCTTCCATATTCACCTGCCCAAAACAGAAGAAATCTTGTCCCGAAGAACTGCCAGGCTCGTACTGGTTTTTCGGCTTGAAGAGACTGAATGGAAAATATCCCACAGTAGCATTTCAATCCCTTACGGCTTGGCTCGTGATATGGAAATCTATCCAATGACCAGCCTTGATGAACGCCAGCATGAGCTAGAGCTCATCATAGAGATCCGAACGAAGGAATTGGCCGAAGCAAACCGGAAACTTGAAGCGCTGAGCAATACCGATGGACTCACGAACATTGGTAACCGTCGCCTGTTCGATAGCACATTGATCCAGGCATGGAATCGATGCTTACGTACTGAAATACCAATAGCTCTCATCATGCTCGACATTGATCACTTTAAACAATTCAATGACTTATACGGCCACCTTGCCGGAGATGAGTGCCTTCGATTACTGGCTCATGCCTTAGCGCAATCCGGACGCCGTTCAGGGGAATTGGTCGCTCGCTATGGCGGAGAGGAGTTTGTCGTCTTGTTGCCAAATGTTGAGCCTCAATCGGCTTACGAGATCGCCCAGCACATCCAGCAAGATATTCTTATACTCGCCCAGCCACACGCACAAAACGTCACTGGTTTAGTGACCGTTAGCATGGGTGTCGCCTGCCTAATACCATCAAATCATCAGCAGCCGTCAGAACTGGTACAGCTTGCAGATTCCGCGCTATACAACGCCAAATCATCCGGACGCAACTGCATCAAAATGGCGTAACCAGCAAGCCTCTACACCCACATCTATTTCCCTAGCGGTGTTAACCGCACGCGAGCAAACAGGCTGGCCGATGGACTTCACCTTTCACGACATCAAGGCCAAAGCCATCTCTGATGTGGCCGGCAGCAGCCGAGATAAACAACGTATTAGCGGCCATAAAACTGAGGCCCAAGTGGCAGCATATGATCGATCTATCGAAATCGTCCCTGCTGTTGATAGCCTAAAAAAGCAGTGGAGTATTAGGTATTGGTAAAAACAAAAAGGCCGGAATCGAACCGGCACGACGCGAACGTCGAGGGATTTTAAAAGCCAAGAGTGAGTTGACGGAAAATTTATATGATTGATTTATAAGGGCTTCAAGTTTACATGAAATGCCTGATTTCACGCATTTTGTGGGGGCATTACGCCTGATAGTTCTGACTTTAAAGCCCATCGGACAAAGCATGAGAGCATCAAGCTCTCTCCATCTTTCGCTAACCACATATCTTGACAAACAGGTAATGTGACAAAAGTCACATCACCTCCACGATAAAACAAGGATACATAAGCAATTGATATATTTGGGTATTTTTTTCATTAATTGGTGCAAAACAATTAACCGGCGAATAGTTACAAAAAATTTTTCAAAGACCCTATTGAAAACGTCATCGCACTCACAGACAATCCTGTAGCAAAATAAACATACGTATCAGATGTTCAAAAAATAATAATCACAAGCATCAATAAACTTTCAGCACGATGGGTAAAAAAATGCGTAATACGTTTGTAATGATCTTCTTGGCGCTCTGCGCCATGATGCTTGGTGGCTGTTCCTCAGTGCCAACCGTCACCGATGAGGCTGTCGTCAATGAGGCCAAAAGCTTCTCACCTCCTGCCGAGGGCAAGGCTCATGTTTATATCTACCGTCACGGCTGGCTTGCTCGCAATAGCAATATGGATCTTTTTATCGATAAAAAATTTCTAGGTGAATCAGAAAATAAACACTTCTATCTTCTGAAACTTGATGCAGGTAAAAACTATACATTTGAAACTGAAAGTGAATTTTCAAACAATAGTATTTCCCTAAATACCGAGTCAGGCAAAACATATTATATCTACCACTATCTTCGTATGGGGCTTCTCTTTAGTCAGTCTGATTTTGAGCTTGTGACAGACCCTGACGATATTGAAGATGCTCAAGTTTTGATCAAGAAATCTGAAATGTCATTACCACATACTTTATAACTTCTTGTAAAACCATCTGTATCTTTTAGGTCCTAGTATTTGTATCTGCATTTTTTATTTGGAGAAAATAGAAATGAATAAGTTACTGTTAGCTGTTCCAATCACTATGTTACTTACTGCTTGTGGACCTACCTCAGTTGAGGATTTTATGAAAGATCCGAAATTACTGAATGAAGCCCTGCAAGAGTGCACCTTGAAAATTGCACAAGGTAAAGACGCCAATTCAGATGAATGTAAAAATGCAATCGCAGCCCAGCAAAAAATGGCTACTAACTTGATGAAAAACATGTTGGGCCAGTAGTTTTTATTACCCATAAGAAATTAGTCTAAATTAAACGATTAGATTTTTTGCCTAATCATGCCACTTGTTAGTATATAAACTGATAGCATCATCTAATCAGGTGGCAAAAATCAATTTTAAGGTTCGCCTAACTGGTGCAATTACGAATGAGGCATTATCGCCTCCCAGTTGGGGAACGACACAGGGCGAGGCTGAACGAGATATATTCAATAGCCAGAGTAAACCTATCCAGTGGGCGGATGAGTATCAACACTCCACATAAACCAATTATCTACATGAGGTGTCACCTTGACCCATAAAACCCTGCAGCTCTCTGCACTCTGCTATGCGGTCAGTCTCATTGCCTCACCGGCCATTGCCGCAAATACGGGCTTCAAAACCCTGACAGTCGACCTGCCCATCACCACGCTCCAAGTGGTCAACGATGGTCTGATACGCTATGACTGGCGCAGTGACATTGATGAAGACTTTCGCGGCAAACCGAAGGCGGGCGAGGGATTCCTAGGACGACCAACTACGGGTGAGTATTACTATGCGGTCTACCAACATAAAGTGCTCTCCTTCGGCGGTACCATGGCATTGTACCAAGACGACTCCGTTGCTTCTGTCAAACAGGCCAAGGCAGACTTCGAGGAGTTAGTCAGTCAGGCGACCAAGATCTTGAAAGTCAAACCGGTGATCGTCCGCACAATAAAAGATAAGTCGGTGCCGTTTTTTGAATGTGTAACCGACAGCGTGTGTGGTGATTACAGCGCAACCTATACCATCGGTACCAACGAGGTCTCGATCAAATTGATGCAAGACCGTGATGCTGAGGACGGTGATCGCCAGCTCAACGCGGGAATGCGCAAGATTTTTAAGTAAAATGCGTCTTCCTTAAAGTGTTTCTGATTATCCATGATTAGCAGTCACCACAAACTATCCAGATCTTACATACAGTCATTGAAGTGCGAGAGCATGGCCAAAATTACAGAAAGGCTACAGCTTGTTTGAGTTTTTCAAAAATTATGGTACCGAAGTAGCACAGTGATATGTGATGGGTTGGCATGCTTCAAGCTTCAAAACGGCCATCTAGGCCAGCTCTGAGCATCTAGGCATAGTCATCGGATACAACTTGGATTGGCTATTCAACTGGGTAAATACGATGATAGGAAATATTAAGAACTCGTTGCAGGGCAGTTGCCATACGCTCGGAGCTAAAAATATGCCAAGGCATTTGGCGGTATTGCTTCCGCTTTAATCATCGGTTTGACCTTAAGAGTATGCAGGTTGAATTGAGGTCTGTGGTGGCAACACCTCCGATGCAATATCAGCGCTTGAAGCTGGTTGAGTGTCATGGATAATTACAGCATCATATTTAATGCATGATTATGTGACTACATCATTTCAATAACGCACAAAAAGTAGGTGATAAATTATGGAAGAAAATAGTGGGAACATATTAAACCAAGAAATCGTTGATATACTAGGCACGTTAACGGAAAGTGAGGCGGAATCATTCGAAGATGCAGAAAAGGGCAAAATGGTTCCTTATGTGATGGGATGTTTCTTTTTATCACCCTTCCTTGCCGTCCCTGCGAGCATGTTATTTGGCATTGACGATGACTCTATTAGTGGAGTATTAATTTGTACTTTCGTAATATTAGTCTTTGTCACACACAGACTTATCCTTCGCTCAGCTAGACGTAATATAAAACTACTTAATACTGGACTTTCACATTACATGCGTGAAACAATCGGTAGTTTGAAAAAAGTAGACTACTTTTGTCGGAGCCCCTATAGCGGCTTGGCTGTGGATGTTGAAGATAAAAAAATAGCCCTAATTGAGGGTGATCTTTGGCAGCCTACAGATACCAAAGTCATGCTTTATCCATTGGATAAGATCAAAAATGTCAGATTTTTTCAGCCAGATGTAAATGTTGCATTGCAGTCCACTAATATCAATAATGGTGGTGCCGTGGGGCTAGCACAAAATACTATCGCTTCCATATCTGATAAAGCATTTAATAATATAGCGGTATCAGATGCAAATATTGAGGCGGCAAAGAATACAGGGCTGTATTTTGATTTTGATGACATCCATAATCAACAAGCATTCCTGATGATGAGTGCCGAGCAAGCAGAGAGATGGATTCTGATTTTTGAAAAACTCTTTGATGGCTCACTAGAGCCTCAACCAAGACCATTGGAGTTCCCACAGGACGTGTGCATATTTCACAAGAGGAGAGTCTGTAAATAATTTTATGTAACTGACCACTCCATTACAGGTGACCGTTCAGGCGATCACCGAATTCGATTGTATGGAGATGGTATTCACCTGACAGTTGCCCACAAAAGGGAGTGGTCATACGGCTTCAAACCGGATAACAAAACGGTACCCCTACCGTGTTATCTGGAGTCACCGTATGACCACCAACGAGAAAGTAGCACGTCGCAAACTCAGCCTGCTAGAGCTCGCCAAAGAGCTCAATAACGTCAGCAAAGCCTGCAAGCTCATCGGCTACAGCCGTCAGCAGTTCTACGAAATTCGCCGTAATTACCAGACCTATGGCGCCGAGGGCTTGCTCGACAAATTGCCCGGCTGTAAAGGGGCTCATCCCAACCGGATCGCGCCCGAGATTGAGCAGGCCATCCTCGATTACTCCCTCACCAGACCAACCCATGGCCCGCTGCGGGTCGCGCAAGAACTGGCTCTGCAAGGTATCAACGTCAGTGCCGGTGGGGTTCGTGGCGTGTGGCAACGTCACGACTTGCTCTCCAAACACGACCGCTTGCTGCGCCTCGAGAAAACCCACAGGGAGCAGACCATTGAGCTCAATGACGAGCAAATTCGCCTGTTAGAGCGCTTCAGCCCCGAGTTCCGCGAACGCCAGATTGAGGTTCACTACACAGGGGAACTGGTGGCGGTCAACACCTTCTTCGTCGGCGCGCTCAAAGGGGTTGGCAAGGTGTATCTGCAAACCGTACTGGACTGTTACAGCCGCCACGCTTGGGGGCGGCTCTACACCAGCAAGCTGCCGGTGACCTCGGTCCATGTGCTCAACGAAACGGTGCTGCCGTTCTTTGAAGCCCATGAGGCTCGGGTCTATATCATCCTGTCGGACAACGGGCGCGAGTTCTGTGGGCGCCCTGACCATCATCCCTACGAGCTGTTCCTGCAACTGGAGGGAATTGAGCACAGGACCACCAAGGTGCGCAGGCCGCAGAGCAACGGCTTTATCGAACGGTTGCATCGAACCTTGCTGGATGAACACTTTCATATCAAGGGGAGGACAACCTGGTATGAGTCGGTAGAACAGATGCAGACAGACCTGGATAGCTACCTAGAACACTACAACACCCAGCGACCACATCAGGGCAGGATGATGGAGGGTCAGATCGGCGTTGTTGCCCAAATCAGCCAGCAAGTCATTACTTCCCCAGCCCCAGGTGACCGCTACACTCGGGGCTTTCTGACAGGCAGACCAAGGGTGTTCAGTTTGTTGATTGCACCAACATACGCCATCACTTCCCCTACCTGACCGTTGTATGTTCGCAGACTGATTTTGCCCGTCAGCAACTGTTTGAACCGATACATCTCCGTCTCTGCCAGCGAGCGACGGTGATATCCCGACATCTTCTTCCAGTGCGCTAGCCCCTCCTTGCGCATCACCAGCACAGCGTCATTTCTTGGGTGTCCCTTTTTCCATAACCCCGCGTTCTTGCGAGGCTGGATACACGCCGTCGCCCCTTTACGCGCAATCAACCGATGGCTGGCTTTGCTGTCATAGGCGCCATCCGCATAAACACGCCCCAGCTTGCGCCGCAGAGGATTGAGCAAGGTCGGCAACACCTCTGCGTCATGCACATTCTCCAGCGACACTTCTGCCGCCACGATATCGTGAGTCACCGGATCTACCGCCAGATGCAACTTGCGCCAGACTCGACGTTTCTCAGCGCCGTGTTTTCTGACTTTCCACTCGCCTTCACCAAACACTTTCAGACCCGTCGAGTCGATAACCAGGTCGGTAATGCGCCCCTTTGGGGGCTGTCGATAAGCGACCGTCACTGTGCGTGCTCGCTTGCTGACACAGCTATAGTCCGGTGCGCACAACGGCACATTCATCAACTCGAACAGGGAGTCGAGTAGTCCCTGAGTGGCCCGCAGAGTGAGGTTGAAAATCCCCTTGAGCATCAGGAAGGTACAGATGGTCTGGTCAGTGTAAAGCTGGCTGCGCCCCCGCCGCCCATGATGGTCGTGGTGAAACCAGTTGCTCATGGCCTCGGCATCAACCCAGAAGGTGAGTGAACCACGGTTAATCAAAGACTTGTTGTATTGAGGCCAGTTGGTGATGGGGTGAAGCGACGTGCCCATGATGCAGACTTGAAGAGGGTGGTGGTGATCAGATCACCGCGCCCTCAGTTAGTTCCATTCAAGCTGCATCGATTTGGGCAACAACGCCGGTCAGATCCCCTACAGCATGTTCAAGAAGGGTCTGAAATTGATACCGAAGGAAGTGCGCACTAAAGTAGCGTAAACAAGTGTCCGGATTTAGTTGACCACTACAATCTGTGCAATCGGGCGGCAACGCCGAGGTGACAAGGCTCAGCGACGATGTGTGCTCAATGTCACCTGTAGAAACGGTACGAGTGCAGTGATCTACTATTCGGAACAGCTATTTAGGAGGAAAATATATGGACACCCGAACAGTTATTTATAGTAGAAATAAACCAACTTGTCTGTATATAATAACCAGGTAATTTGCAGAAATCCTTAACGAAACCATAACATTATAAGTTATCAGCTTTTTCATGAGAATTTCAATAAATTAAGGGGGAATGATGAAACTGACTAAATTGACAGCAATAGTGATGTTTTCTACCATGCTGACAGCATGTGGAGGCAATGGCTTTGAGGGAACCTACGAGATTAGTATGGATGCGGGAAATGATGCGATTAACAAGATGGCAATTCAGATGATGGGGGGCCGCAATGGTCAACTCATCATCGGGTCAGACTATACTGAATCAAATGGCCAACGCACAGAATTCGATGAAATATCTGTTCGTAAAAGTGGTGAAGTGAGTTACTTGGTTTTCAAAAGCAAAGCAGGTGAGGAAGCACTGAAAATCATTGATGACGAAACCCTAGAAAAGCAAACCCCAGTAATGGCCATACGGTTCAAAAAAATATAAATATAACACCCCATTGCAGGCCTAATAAAATTAGGACACCCACCTTTCTGAGCGGGTCGCTACCTAGCAGCACACCAAAAGGTGGGTGTCCCAGTTTTCCCGATGTAGGTTCAGGTTACTCCCATCCTACACCTTGCAGCTCTGATGACTCTGGATTAATCCACCTGGGTCACCGTGATCGTGTATTTCAGGTTGTTATAAACTTTGGAGTCCTTGACGGCCACGCCGGATCCTTCCCACTTACCATCAATCAATGGCCCGCCAGCGGCAATTTCGTAGAAGTCGTTGTTAATATCCGGAGCATTTGTATCATTAGCTGCAGCCAAGCCCGTAGCCCCAGCCAATGGACCAACCTGATACCGAGTCCGGTCAACAACGTTCATTTTAAATATTGAAAGAAATTCGGCTTTGCCATATTCATTCTTCACCACGGTCATCAATGGCTGGACGTATTCAGTTGTGGATACAGCTGCAGCATCAGGGTTCACTTTTGATTTGGCAGAAACTTTATAAACATCAGGCCGAGGATACGCGAAGACATCACCGCTATTCCCTAGTCCAACCAGCTGCTCCTCTTCTGCCAGCGTCTGATCGGCGAAAGTAATCTTGAAGTTGACTTTATATTTCCCGCTTGGTTTTGCCTCTACCAACTTCATTGGGACTGGATCAAAAACCTGCTCGGCAATCTTTTTGGAATTGCTTCGGTTGTCGCCGAAATACTCGACTTTTGTTATTTGGGCATACACCGTATCTACAGCATTCGTGCCAACCAACTTGTAACTTACCTTTGTGAAAAAGCTATTGATATTACGACTCTTGAGCGCCTTCGCCTTATCCTTGGTCATTTTAAGTGGGAGGATATCGCTACCGTTAATAAACTTAATATTGGTGATGTTCGGGATGGCCGGGTTATTCATGTTCCTAGAAAACCCGTCGAGGCTATAAGATGCATCGAGCATCATTGGGGATACGCCAATAAATGTTCCCTGCCGTTGAGGGTGATCATACAGTCTGTATACGCCGTCCTTAAAGTCGTACTTGCTCAAATTGAATTCTGTATACATATCGTATATTTTGTCAGTGTCGAACTTTTCTATAGTTGTTCTCGCTAGTTCTCTAAACTTCTCCAAATTCTCTTCAAAAACAAATTCGTCGCTATAGGCCTTGTTGTAGCTGTCTTCATCCGTAAAGTAGGTTACGTCACGAATAAATGAATCATCGTCCAGCTTGGGTTGAGTTACATTTGTTTTGTATGCATAGAACAAAGCATCCTTAACATTTGCACTCTCCGCCAAAGCTGCAGTTGAACACATTCCAAAAATCACCATAACTGCCAAAACATTCTTCTTCATAACCACTCCATTATGTTGTTTTTTTGTTGTTTTCTTACTTGAGACCAGCAAAGGGAGTTACCCATCACAGCAATAGGCACCGGATGGCTATCTTAAACCAAACTAATCCGAACTCACCAGTCAAAAAGTGAATCGCCGAAGGTACTTGCAGACGGCGTTACGAGACCCCCGCAGTTCTTGCTATTGGTTGCCGATTTGCAAGTAAAACAGATTCTTCATCTAAATAGCTGTTCCGAATAGTAGATCACTGGAGGAAGGGAACTCAGTCCAGTTTGTGCGATCTCTGTAGTGGTCTGTAGTGGTCAACTAAATCCGGACACTTGGTTAGGCCGAACCTCGGCTTTTGCTGGCGGCATCCCGTCATTGTGGCGATGTGGACGCCGCCAGTTGTAGTAATCCATCAGGTAATAACTGATATCCCGCTTTGCTTCCCGCACGCTCATGTATCCCGTTGCCGGCAGCCACTCTGACTTCAGGCTTCTGAACAACCGCTCCATCGGGGCGTTATCCCAGCAGTTGCCACGTCGACTCATGCTCTGGGTCATGCGATAGCGCCACAGTCGTTGCCGAAACGCACGGCTGCCATATTGGCTGCCCTGGTCGGAGTGAAACAGCACGCCTGATGGGCAACCTCGTTGCTGATAGGCCATCTCGAGCGCTTTTATTGCCAGCTCTGCATCAGGTTTGTCAGACATCCCCCAGCCCACGACCCGCCGGGTATGCAGGTCGAGCACTACGGCAAGGTAATGCCAACAACCACCAACCCAGATGTAGGTGATATCGCCACACCACACCTGATTGGGTTGCGGAACATCAAATTCGCGGGCCAGCAGATTGGGAATATCCGGTCGTTCAGACCGTGCAACCTTATAGCGGTGTGCGCCCGGCTGTTTGGATGCCAACCCGACTTCCTTCATCAGGTTACGTATTTTGGATCGGCCAATCTGATACCCCAACTCCCGCATCATCGACATCAAGGCGCGGCTGCCTGCCGAGCTCCGGCTCTCTTTGAACAACCGGCGCAACTCGCTGCGTTGCTGTATCCGCTCACGGTTAATCGTCCGCTTGCGGGCCAGATAGTCGTAAAAACAGGAAGTGGGGACATCGAAAGCGCAGCAGACCAGGGTGATGGGGGCTTGCTCTCTTAATCGGTCTATTAGCGCGTACGTGTGAACTCGTCCGTCATCAAGAGAGCCGTAGCCTAATGGGATGGTCTGCTCCATCCACCCCGCTATGCTGTAGCCAGCATCAAGGAGGCTCATCATGACTCAAGCGCAGATTTACATTTACGGGATCGATTTAGGCAAAAATTGGTTTCACCTGGTGGCGATGGATCGCATGGGGCATGTATTGACCAAGCAAAAGCTCACTCGTTCACAACTGAAACAGTTCATCAGTACGACCCCACCCTGTCGGGTCGCCTTCGAGGCATGTCCTGGTTCGCAATACTGGGGGCGCCTGTTTCAACAGGCGGGGTTCGAACCCAAGATTATCCCTGCCCAATTTGTGAAGCCCTACCTCAAATCAAACAAGAATGACTTCAACGATGCTACCGCCATTGCCGAGGCTGGTAGCAGAGGCACTATGCGCTGTGTCCCGTTGAAATCTCATGAGCAACTGGCATTGCAGGCGACTCATCGCGTCCGTCAGCGTTTCATCGTCGAACGTACCGCCACTGTCAATCAGATGCGAGCGTTGCTGCTGGAATATGGGCTCACCGTGCCAGTCGGCAGAAAAGTCTTCGAGCGCTCTCTGCCGACGATCCTTGAAGATGCCGAGAATGGCTTGCCTGACTTTATCCGCGCCCTGGTATTACGCCTGAGAGAACGGTGGCAACAGCTGGATATTCAGATTGATGACATGAGCCTCATGCTCGGACAAGCCTCAAGCGCATCAAGTTTGTGCCAAAAAATCAGTACCGTCCCCGGCATTGGACCGATTGTCTCAACCGCGTTGATTGCCGCGATTGGCAATGGCTCACAATTCAAGAAAGCCCGCGACCTGTCAGCCTGGTTGGGGCTGGTCCCCAGGCAATATTCAACGGGCGGAAAATCTTCGCTCGGCGGGATCAGTAAGCGTGGCAATAGCTATTTAAGGCAAATGGTTATTCAGGGCGCCAAAGCGCTGAAAATTCACATGAAGCGTGACAAATCATCGTTAGGCGAATGGGTCGCTAGGCTGGAGGCCGGCCATCACCATCATGTGGTCCTTATCGCCTTGGCCAACAAGATAATGCGAATTTGCTGGAAAGTACTGACATCCGGCAGGGATTACCAACCCTATCCCAACGCAAGCGCAGCCGTTTAACAGATATAACTCATACCCGGTTTTGCGAGCCAAAAACAGATGACAGAAGCGTTCACCCCACGACGTTGCAGCCTGGCTAAAAAAGCAGTCTCTCATGACTGGTAGCTTTATTAGGACGACGACGTGCGGATCCCATCAAGGCCAGAGCCGGAAAACGGCTCACAGACAGGCCGGATACATTGACGCAAACGACTTCTGGAAATCAGTTCAAGCTTGCAGATAAGGAGCAGACCATACATTTTTTAGAATGTCCTTTTCGCGTTCGAGCCGATTGATGCGGGCTTCCAGCTCCTGGATTTTCTGCTGCTCAGGAGTCAGCGCTTTGCTGATAGGAGTAGTGCCGGTTCGTTCGGATTGCAGTTGCCGAACCCAGCGGCGAAGTATGGTTTCACCGACATCCAGTGAACGGCTTGCTTCGGGGACAGAATATCCCTGGTCGAGCACCAGGGATGCGGCTTCGAGTTTGAATTCGGCAGTAAATGAGCGACGTAATCTTGTCATTGAACACCTCAGGTTATGGTGGCGACTGTACCACCTAAAATGGTGTCCGGGATGATTAGACCACTACATCTCATTTACAAAAACTGGGATGGTATATCGAAATGGTTCAGCGAACTGTGGGACGCCCCATCCAAAGCCTTGAGCAAGTTCTGGGATGATGCGGTCGCCAAGATCAAAAGCCTGACAGACCTGCTGCCTGACTGGATGAAAGACTCTGCCAACATGACCGCCAGCATCAGCACCACGGCGAACCCGTCTGGAATGAACCAATGGGCATTGGCGGGGGGCGCAACCATTGGTGAGCGCATCATGACGTCACCGCGCCCAATAGCCAAAGCAGGAGGCACCACCAATATCAACGCCCACATCACCGTCAACCAACAGCCAGGGCAATCAGGTACAGACGTGGCCAAAGCGATAACCACAGAGCTTGATAAACGTGAACGTAACGCAGCGGCGGCTTACCGAGCGCAATACGGTGACAGGCCATGATATGCAGTTGATTTTCACAATACCTTGCGGGCAGCCCCTGCCTTTTACATCCAGTAAGGAGATAACCACATGATGATGACCCTGGGCTGGTTCGTGTTTATGCGCTCGACCGTGGCCCCCCAATCCCAACAAGACGAAAAATCATGGCGCCACCCGGGCAATAACCGGGTCGGCGCCCGCCCCTCATATCAGTACCTCGGGCCAGATGACGAACTCAGCACCCTGAGCGGGGTGCTCTATCCAGAGCTCACCGGCGGGCCCGTCTCCCTCGATATGCTCAATAGCATGGGCGACAGCGGCCAAGCCTTCCCATTAATCCAGGGCGATGGCGTGATGCGCGGCTCATTCGTGATAGAGGGGATCAGCACCACCCGCAGCGAGTTCTTTCAAGATGGCAGCGCCAGAAAAATCGAGTTCACCATCAAGCTCAAGCGCATTGATAACAACGATGGCAGCCTCGTCAGTGGCCTGCTAGGCCGCGTGGGCGGTAACCTGCTTGGCCGTCTCGGCGGCAGCGTGATGATGGGCGCCATGATCGGCGGCAAAGTTGGGGGGCTCTATTAATGGCGACCCTGGGCGAACTGGCCGAATTTGCGGGCATCAAAAACCCGCTCAATGACCTGCTGAATGGCCATCCGATCCCGGCTTATCAACTACTGATCGATGGCAATGACATTTCGGCAGCCATCCGTCCTCGTTTGATGTCGATGACCATCACCGATAACCGGGGTTTTTCGGCCGACACCATCGAGGTAACCCTTGATGACAGCGACGGCCTGCTAGCCATGCCACGCCGTGGGGCCACGATGCAAGCCTTTATCGGTTGGCAGGGCCAAGCGCTGGTCGATAAAGGCACCTTCAACATTGACGAGGTGGGGCACAGCGGCGCCCCGGACTCCCTCTCCATCCGGGGCAAGTCAGCAGACTTGAGCGGTGGAATGAACAAACTGCGCGAGCGCAGCTGGCACAATGAATACATCGGAGCCATCGTCGAGCAGCTGGCACAATGAATACATCGGAGCCATCGTCGAGCAGCTGGCCGCCCGCTATGGCCTGACCCCGAGCGTCGGCGAAGCCTTCAAGGGAATGATGATCGACCACATCGACCAGACCAACGAAAGCGATCTGGCCTTTCTCACCCGCTTGGCAACCGAGCAGGATGCCATCGCCACCGTCAAATCGGGCCGTCTGATGTTCATCAAAGCGGGCAATGGCACCACCGCCAGTGGCAAGCCACTCCCTGGCATCACCATCACCCGCCAGGACGGCGATCAGCACCAGTTCTCGGTGGCCGACCGCGATGCCTACACCGGCGTCACCGCCTACTGGCAAGACAACAAGGCCGCCGAGAAAAAGAAAATCGAGGTGAAGCGCAAGAAGAAGACCAAACCGAAGGAAGAACAACCGCTGCCACCGGGGGTTATTGTCAACAAGCAGGAGCATGAGCTGCTGGTTGGTAGTAACGAGAACGTCAAGGAGCTGCGCCATGTTTACACAAGCCAGAGCAACGCCCAGCGGGCTGCCAGGGCAGAGTGGGAAAAGCTGCAGCGCGGCGTGGCAGAGTTTCAGATCACCTTGGCCAGAGGTCGCCCCGAACTCTACCCGGAACAACCCACCACGGTCAGGGGCTTCAAACCACAAATCGACGAGGCCGACTGGCTACTCACACAGGTGGTGCACGACCTCACCGATCAGGGCTACACCAACCGCCTGCAACTCGAAGTGAAGGTGGAAGAGCTACCGGAATAAACCTGTGTGGATCAAATGTGGACACTGAGGAAAAATAAAAAGGCCACTATCGCTAGTGGCCTTTGTAACTCTTTGATTTTAATGGTGCCCGAGGCCGGAATCGAACCGGCACGCCTCGAAAAGCGAGGGATTTTAAATCCCTTGTGTCTACCGATTTCACCACTCGGGCACCGCAATCGGTATCAAGTCCGCGTGGCGGGCTTGTCAATATGGAGGCACGTTCCGGAGTCGAACCGGACTAAACGGATTTGCAATCCGCTGCATAACCGCTTTGCTAACGCGCCATGCAAAAGAGAGTTGGCTCTCTATTGTCTGAATTTGGAGCGGGAAACGAGACTCGAACTCGCGACCCCGACCTTGGCAAGGTCGTGCTCTACCAACTGAGCTATTCCCGCATTGGTCTGGCTGACTGCCTGACTACGAGGACGCATTCTAGCGATGTTCCTCGCCCAGTCAACCAGAAATATTTAATTACCTGATCGCTCGGGCATTTTTTGCCCTTTTTGAACAGTTTTAGCGCCTTTGGCCGTTTCCTGTCTCAAGTCAGCGGAAACGTCACCTTGCGGCGCGGGTGACTCACAGCTTGGCGTGGTGGGTCAGATCGCCCCAGGCGGCCTTCATGTACTGGAACATCGACCAGAAGGTAAGCACGGTGGCGACATAGAGCATCACATAGGCGAGCCACACCATCCAGACGTTGTATTGCCAGATAAGGCCGGTGAGCGACACCATCTGGATCATGGTCTTCCACTTGCCAATCCAGCTGACCGCCACCGAGGAGCGTTTGCCGAGTTCAGCCATCCATTCGCGCAGGGCGGAGATGATGATCTCGCGGCCAATCATGGTCATGGCGGGGATGGTGACCCAGATGGTGTTGTAGTGTTCGACGATGACCACCAGCGCGGCGGCGACCATGATCTTGTCAGCAACCGGGTCGAGGAAGGCGCCAAAGGCGGTGGACTGGTTCAGCTTGCGCGCAAGGTAGCCATCAAACCAGTCGGTGGCAGCGGCCAGGATAAAGACGAGGGCGGCCGCCAGATAGGACCATTGATAAGGCAGATAAAACAGGATGACGAAGACGGGAATGAGCAAAATCCGGAAAAACGTCAACAGGTTAGGTATGTTTGTCATTATTTTCAGCCACTTCTTGTACGTCGCTACACAGTGCGCCAAAGCCGATTTGCGATGCAATCGCACTGGCGCTCGTCTCGGTCTTGTTAATCCATCAATCTTCTCAAGATGCGGGGCCATTATGGCATTTACGGCCCCCCCGCGTCACGGCTCTTGTGCATCAAGGAGTTAGCGATCTCCTCTGGCGCCAACGAGGGACCAACAGCGGGTCAGGCACTGTGCAAGCCATCGTGGATGGTCTGAGCCAGCTCCTGACTGATACCGGGCACCTTAGCCAACTCGTCCACGCTCGCCTTTTTCACCTCCTGCAGGCCGCCAAGGTATTTGAGCAGCGCCTGACGCCGCTTCGGGCCTACCCCGGGAATATCCTCCAGACTGCTGCTGGTGCGGGCCTTGGCGCGCCGCGCCCGGTGACCGGTAATGGCAAAACGGTGGGATTCATCGCGAATATGCTGAATAAGGTGCAAAGCGGGCATATCTGCCGGCAAGTGCAGCTCTTCGTGGCTCTCCCCCATGATCAGGGTCTCCAGCCCCGCCTTGCGGGTCACCCCCTTGGCGATCCCCACCAACAGCGGGTATTTGCCACCGAGGAACTCCAGCTGGCGCGCCAGGATCTCTTCGGCGCGGCGCAATTGCCCAAGACCGCCGTCGATAAACAGCACGTCCGGCACCTTGTCCGGCTCCTGCAACTTGCCAAAACGGCGCTCCAGCACCTGCTCCATGGCCGCGTAGTCATCGCCACCGGTAATACCGTCGATATTGAAACGACGATACTCGGAGCTGAGCGGCCCCTCGCGGTTGAACACCACGCAAGAGGCCACCGTGCGCTCCCCCATGGTGTGGGAAATATCAAAACACTCCATGCGGGCGATGGGACGCTCCAGCTCCAGCAGCTCCTCCAGCTGATCGTAGCGGGCGATGAGGGTGCTCTTGTGGGCCAGCCGGGAGCGCAGCGCAGTCTCGGCGTTGATGGAGGCGAGCTTGATAAAACGAGCCCGCTCGGCGCGGGTGCGGCTGACCACCCGCACCTTGTAGCCCGCAGTCTGGCTCAGGGTTTCGGCGATCACGCTCTCGTCCTCGAGGGCCACATCGAGCAGCACCTCACTGGGGATCTGCCGACCCCCCTGCCCCGACAGATAGAACTGCAGCAGGAAGGATTGCACCACCTCGTCCTGCGGAGTATCGGCCGGCACTTTCGGGAAGTAGCTGCGCGAACCGAGCACCTTGCCCTGCCGGATAAACAGTACGTGGATGCAGGCGGCCCCTTGCTCGAAGGCGACCCCCACCACATCCAGCTCGTCCAGCACGTTGCCACTCACCGACTGCTGCTCGGTGACGCGGCGTAGCGCCTGGATCTGATCCCGATAGCGGGCCGCCTCTTCAAAGCGCAGATCGCCGCTGGCGGACTCCATCTTGCCCACCAGCTCGCCAATCACCTGCTGGTTCTTGCCCGCCAGAAACAGCTTGGCCAACTCCACCTGCTGGGCATATTCGGCCTCGCTCACCAGCCCTGCCACGCAGGGGCCCGCGCAGCGCTTGAGCTGATAGAGCAGGCAGGGACGGCTGCGGTTGGCATAGACCGCATCCTCGCACTGGCGCACCGGAAAGATCTTCTGCATCAAGTGCAAGCTCTCGCGTACCGCGCCGCCGGAGGGATACGGCCCGAAGTACTCCCCCTTCACCTTGCGGGCGCCGCGATGGACGCCGATACGCGGGTGCAGGTGCGCGGTGATGATGATCCAGGGGTAGGATTTATCATCCCGCAGCAACACGTTGTAGCGGGGCTGGTACTGCTTGATCAGGTTGTGCTCGAGGATCAGTGCCTCGGTCTCGGTGTGAGTGACAGTGACCTGGATATCGGCGATCTGGCGCACCAGAGTGCGGGTCTTGATGCTGTCGACATTGGTGCGAAAGTAGGAGGCGAGCCGCTTTTTCAGATCCTTGGCCTTGCCCACATAGATAACGGTACCACCGCTGTCATACATGCGGTAGACGCCACTCTGATGGGTCACGGCGCTCAGAAACGCTTTGCTGTCGAAGAGGGGATCGGGAGAGAGGGTCATCAGCTACTCGGCTCAACAGATGAATGCAAAAAGACGGGCAGAGCATACTGCCCCTGCCGCCTGAAAAGCAAAGGGGCAGAAAAGCAAAAAGGCGGCATCCGCCGCCTTTGAGACCTCACGCCACCCGGTTACAGGGTGTCGGCATCCAGCATGCCATAGCGAATGGCCAGATGAGTCAGCTCCACGTCACCGCTGATGTCCAGCTTGCTGAACAGGCGATAGCGGTAGCTATTGACCGTCTTCGGGCTCAGGTTGAGCTGCTCGGAGATATCGGTCACCTTCTGTCCCTTGGTGATCATCATCATGATCTGCAACTCCCGCTCGGAGAGGGACTTGAAGGGATTCTCGTCTGCCGAGGCAAACTGGCTCAGGGCCATCTGCTGGGCGATCTCCGGGGAGATGTAACGCTGACCGGAGTGCACCAGCCGGATCGCCTGGATCATCTCGTCAGGGGCCGCGCCCTTGGTCAGGTAACCCGCGGCACCCGCCTGCATCACCTTGGTAGGGAACGGATTTTCGCAGTGAATGGTCAGCACTATGATGCGTACATCGGGGCGGATCCGCAGAATTTTGCGGGTCGCCTCCAGACCACCAATGCCCGGCATGTTCATGTCCATCAGGATCACATCCGGATGGTGTTGGCGACAAAATGCAACGGCGGTTTCCCCGCTCTGTGCCTCGCCCACCACCTTGATCCCGCGCACGTCTTCAAGAATGCGTCTTATCCCTGTACGCACCAGCTCATGATCATCGACCAGGAATACATTTATCACCCAAACACCCCGTTTTTTATCTCGTTTTTGCCGCTCGGTTAGGGTTAACAGAGCGTCTTGCATCATAACCAAACTCGTCGCATTGGCAAACCATGTCCGCCAAAAGTTTGAGAAAACCCGTTATTGATGTTTAAAATCAAATAATTATATAAATATTAAAAACAAAAAACGGTGTCTGGCGACACCGTTGTTCCTTAATCTTCACGTCCTTGCCATCACTTGGCCAACAATGCGCGCACCTTCTCCAGATCGGCTTGGGTATCTACCCCTACCGGCGGGGCTTCAAGGGCCTGGGCAACGTGGATCTTCTCGCCGTACCAGAGCACCCGCAGCTGCTCCAGCGCTTCGACCTGCTCCAACACGCTCGGAGCCCAGTCCACATAACGCTGGATGAATCCGGCGCGATAGGCGTAGATGCCGATATGGCGCTGATAGTGGCCGCCAATCTGCTCGTGGCTCCCGGCAGCGCGATCTCTGGCAGCAAATCGGTCCCGATCCCAGGGAATGCACGCGCGACTGAAGTAGAGGGCGTAGCCATCCTTGTCAGTCACTACCTTGACCGCATTGGGATTGAACGCCTCTTCGGCATCCTTGATCGGCACCGACAGCGTGGCCATGGGTGCCGTGGCGGCGGCCAGATTGTCGGCCACCTGACGAATGATGGCGGGCGGAATGAGCGGTTCATCCCCCTGCACGTTGACGATGATGGTATCGGCAGCAAAGCCGTAGTGACGGCACACTTCGGCCAGACGCTCGGTGCCGGACTGGTGATCCGGTGAGGTCATGCACACCTCAACACCGGTCGCCGCCAACGCCTGCGCGACTCGCTGATCATCGGTGGCGACAATCACCCTGTCGGCGCCAGATTGCAGCGCTTTTTCAACTACATGCTGCACCATAGGCTTGCCATGGATATCCGCCAGCGGCTTGCCCGGCAAGCGGGTTGACGCATAGCGGGCTGGAATGACGACCACGAAACTCATGATGGCAGCTCATCGCTATTGAGCAGGCGGGCGCGGTTTTCCAACAGCACCGGGATCCCCTCTTCCAGCGGATAGGCCAGCTTGTCGAAGCGGCAAACCAGCTCATGAACAGCTTTGTTGTAGTGCAACTTACCCTTGCAGACCGGGCAGGCGATGATGTCGAGCAACTTGATATCTAATGCCAAAACGATACTCCTTCAACGATGTCGAGCCAGCCACACAACCCGGCCAGCTATGATGTCGAGCAATCCGATATGTTAAATCCCGGCACCCGCATTGGGTGCTTTCACCAATTTCAATTTCTGCAGCAGGGTATCGAGCAGGGGAGCCGGCAATTGGGCGCTGACCGGCAGATACCACCAGTTATCGAGGGCAAACGCGCGGCATTTGACCGCATCCTTTTCGGTCATCAGTAGCGGCTTGGCGGCAAAGCGCCCCACCAGCTCGCTGCGATCGAAGGGGTGGTGATCCCCGTAAGCGACCTGCTGATCCAGTGCGTAGCCCAATCCCTCCAGGGTGGCAAAGAAACGGGGGGGATGACCAATGCCTGCCAGGGCATCGACCGGGCCCGACAGTTGCGCCGCCAACGGGGCATCATCGCGCACCCGCCGCGGGGCATCGGCCACCAGTTGCATGGGATACTCCCCCTTGCCCGGCTCGCCACCATTGCAGATGATGGCGTCAACCCGCTTCAAACGGGTGACCGGCTCGCGCAACGGTCCCATGGGGAGCAGACAGGCATTGCCAAAACGGCGGGTACCATCCACCACCACCAGCTCGATGTCGCGGGCCAGTGCATAGTGCTGCAGACCGTCATCAGTGATGATGATATCCACCTCACCGCTCTGCTCCAGCAGCCGTACCGCGTCGGCCCGTTTCGGTGCAACCACTACCGGGCAACCGCAACGCCGGGCGATCAACACGGGTTCATCTCCCGCCTGCGCCGTGGTGCTGGTCTCATCCAGCCGATAAGGGTAATGGGGCGCCTTGCCACCATAACCCCGACTCACCACCCCGGGGCGAAAACCACGGGCTTGCAATTGCTCCACTAGCCAGACCACTACCGGGGTCTTGCCGTTGCCACCCACCGAAATATTGCCCACCACCATCACCGGCAAGGAGGAGCGATACCCCTTGCGCCAGCCGTGACGATAGGCGTAGCGGCGGGTGCCGCTGATGATGGCGAACAGCAGGGCAAAGGGGGCTAGCAACCAGCGCCAGCCACTGTTGCCGTACCAAAGCTGTTGCAGCATTAGGCCTTGGTTCCCAGTGACGCGCTCCCAAACTGGATGGCCCGCAGCTGGGCATAGGTGCCCTGCATGGCCATCAAGGTTTCATGGTTGCCGCGCTCAACGATATGACCCTCGTCGATCACCAGGATCTCGTCCGCCTTCTCGATGGTAGAGAGACGGTGGGCGATCATCAGCGAGGTGCGCGCTTTGCACAGCTCGTCGATGGCAGCCTGAATGTGGCGCTCTGACTCGGTATCGAGCGCCGAAGTCGCCTCATCGAGCAGCAGCACAGGTGCATCGCGCAGCAGGGCGCGGGCGATGGCGATACGCTGGCGCTGACCACCAGACAGCGATGCCCCGTTCTCGCCCACCACTGTGTCGTAACCCTCCGGCATCTTGCGCACAAACTCATCGGCATGGGCAATGCGGGCAGCCTGCTGGATCTCGTCCAGGCTGTAGCGCTCTTCGGCGGCATAGGCAATGTTATTGGCCACCGAGTCATTGAACAGGTGCACATGCTGGGAGACCAGCGCGTACTGCTTGCGCAGCTCACTCAACTTGTATTCGCGAATGTTGACGCCATCGAGCAGAATTTCGCCCTGTTCGATATCGTAGAAACGGGTCAACAGGCTGGCGATGGTGCTCTTGCCGGAGCCGGAGCGGCCCACCAGCGCCACCGATTTACCCGCCTCGACCTTGAAGCTGACATTGTGCAGCGCCGGTGTCTCTTTGGTCGGGTAGCTAAAGGTGACGTTGCGAAACTCGATTTCGCCGCGGGCGCGCGCCAGAGTACGGGTCCCTGAATCCTCTTCCGGGGTGGAATCGAGCAGGCCGAACAGGCTCTGACAGGCGGTGATACCGCGCTGGAACTGGTTGTTGACGTCAGTCAGGCTTTTCAGCGGCTTGAGCAGCATCATCATGGAGGTGACCATGACGGTAAAAGTACCGGCGGTCAGGGTCGCCTTGACGCTGTCGATGGTCGCCACATAGAGGAATGTCGCCAGCGCGACCGAGGCCACCATCTGGACGATAGGACTGCCGATGGCATCGGCCGCGACCATCTTCATGGTCTGCTGACGCATCCGGTTGCTGACGGTGAAGAAGCGCTTGTCTTCCACCTGCTGACCACCAAACATCAGCACCTCTTTATGACCTTTGAGCATCTGCTCGGTAGAGGTAGTGATGTCTCCCACCGCTTGCTGAATATGGCGGCTGATCTGGCGAAAGCGTCGGCTGATCAGGCCAATCAGGATCCCCACCACCGGGCCCACCACCAGGAAGATCACTGACAGCTGCCAGGAGTGCCAGAACATCAGCCCCAGCAGACCCACCACTGTGGCCCCCTCTCGCACCAGCGATACCAGGGTTGAGCTGGCAGCAGAGGATACCTGGCCTGCGTCATAGGTCACTTTGGAGAGCAAGTTGCCGGTATTCTGGCGGTCAAAGAAGCTCATGGGCATCGCCATCAGGTGGCTAAAAACCTGCTGCTGCAGCCGCATCACCACATGGTTGCCGACCCAGGCCATGCAATAGTTGGAGAGGAAAGCGGCGCAACCGCGCAGCGCCACAATGCCGAGAACGAAGAAAGGCATCCATTTCAATACGCTGCTGTCATTGCCATTGAGGCCCTGATCGATCAACGGTTTGATGGAGTAGACGAAGGTGGTATCCACGGCGGCATAGCCCAGCATCCCGATGATGCCACCAACCAGGCCCAGCTTGCGGTCCCGGACATAGCCGAGCAGGCGTTTGAATACTGGCCAGCTCTCTTGTGAGGTTTCTTGTTGCATGAATAGCCGTTAGTAATGGAAATGACGCGCCATTCTAGCCAAAGCTTGGGTTTCCACCAAGTGCCGCCTTGGATATGACCACCATCCACACCGGAAGTGACTATTTATTGGTCAAACCACCGCTTCGGCCGCCACCAGTCGCCACTGCGCCGATACCAGGGGCCATCATCACGCTCGGCCGTGACACGCAAGCCTTCAGCTGTTGGCTCGACCAATATCGCCCCCTGCTGACCGGTGATCCACTGGCGAGCATTCTGATAACGGGCCACCACCTCGGGACGGGGAAAGTGCCACTGGTTCCTGAAACCGGCGCTATGGACCACCTCTCGGGCCGCCACCGCCGCCACAAACGGTGGGGTGGAAGAGCTGCGGCTGCCATGGTGCGGGCTAACCAACAGGGTGCTGGCCAGCCCCTCGCCTTCCAGCGCCACCAGTCGCTGTTCGGCCTGCCGTTCGATATCGGCGCTCAGTAATATGCTGCGCTCGCCATCGCTGATCCGTACCACGCAGCCATCGTTGTTACGCCCACCGCCCGGGTGTTCGGGCCAGAGCACCGCAAACGCGAGCCCCTGCCAGCGCCACTGTTGCCCACGCTGGCAAAGGGTGGTTCCCTCGCTGAAGGGATAAGATGAGGTCTCATGGCGCACCGGCATGGCGCTGAGCAGCCGCCTGCGATTACCGGCATGATCCCGATCCTTGTGGCTGATGATGAGACGATCGATCACTCTGATACCCAGACGGCTCAACTGGGGCAAGATCACCGCATCCGCCATGTTATAGCCACCGGGATAGCGATCACCGGTGTCATAGAGGATGGCGCGATCGCCCTTGCTGATCAGCACCGCCAGCCCCTGCCCCACATCCAGTACCCGCAGTTGCCAGCGGGCCGGTGCAGGCCAGCACGCCAACACCAGCGCAAGGACGCCCGGCAGCCAGATCCAGCGTGCGGGGCGCCACTGCCAACCGAACCAGAGCAGCAACAGCAGGGCACAGAGCGGCAGCCACCAGCCTGGCAGTGGCCACCACAGTTGCAACTGACCGGCCAACCAGCTCAACGTGGCCAGCACCCACCCCAGCCCCAGATCCGCCAGCCAGAACAGGCCATAGGCGAGCGAAGTGGAGAGCGGTGCCAGCAGCACGCCAATCAGCGCCAGCGGTATGATGGCAATACAAAAGAGCGGCACCGCCAGCAGGTTGATCACCATGGCCAGCGGCGCGATTCCCTCAAATAGCGCCAACTGCAGTGGCAACAGGCCGAGCAGTAACCAGAGCTGGATCTGCCACAACCCGGGCTTGTGGTGGAAATATCCCACCAGCAACAAAATGGCCACCGCCAGAAACGAGAGCCAGAACCCGGCCGAATAGAGGGCGAAGGGATCCCAGAGGGTCAGCACTACAAAGGCCCACAACCAGATGCGCCAGGCGGGCCACTCCCGCCGGCTCCAGCGCAGCACACTCCACACCAGCACCATGATCAGGGCCCGCTCGGTGGCCACCGCAAATCCTGCCAGCGCGCTATAGACGGCAGCAAACAGCAGGGACGTGACAATGGCGCCACGCAGGCCAAACAAACGCCCCAGCCACCACCCGAGCACCGCCACCAGCGCAATATGTTGCCCTGAAATAGCGATGATATGAGTCAGGCCGCTGCCGCGAAACAGCTCCCACTGGGCATCCGTGATGCCACTCTGCTCACCAAAGGTGAGGGCCGCCAGCAAGGGCGCATGGTCAAGCGGACGCCAACTCTCGGTCGCCGCTCCCAACCAGCGTTCACGCCAGCCCGCGGCCACTGGCTCAATGGCGATCACCCGGCGCAGATTGCCGGTGGCGGTGATCCCCTTGCCCAGCAGCAGACGCCGCCCATCCAGCCCGGCCTCGTTGGCAAGACCGTGGGCCGGTTTCAGCGAAGTGACCAGGGTGATCCGGCTGCCCACAGTCATGGCTGGCAATGCCTGATAAGCATTGACCCGGATCAGGGGCTCAGGTGTCACCGGTTGTGCGTCAAGGGTGCTCACCCGCAGCAGCAGCCGGACAAATTTATCCCCCTCGGGCTCTGCACTTTGCAGCTGCGCGGTTATGATGTGGCTTGTTTGCTCTCCAAGCTGGTTCAACCACGTCAGCCGATAGGCAAGGTTGGCTTGCATCCAGAGGATACCAAGCAGGAGAAACAACAACCGCCAGGCGCGGTAATATGCAAGGGGAGCCAGCAGGGACAGCAACAGGCCCCCCCATGCGAGTGAAGGTAACCATGGCCAGAGCAGTGAGGAGCTTGCCCCCAGGGCAAACGACAATAGACGCAGATCCATGGGATAAGTATTTAGCAAGGTTTCAATATGCCCAAACGACTCATAAAACGCTGGATGCCCGATCAACAAACCTTGAAAGAACACAAGCACTTGCGACTGTTCGGCAAACTGCTGCTCGACGCCAATCTCTGGCATCTCAATCGACGCTCTGCCGCAGGTGCATTTGCGGTAGGCCTGTTCATAGCCTGGGTGCCACTGCCCTGCCAGATGTTGCTGGCCGCCGGGGGTGCCATCCTGTTTCGGGTCAACTTACCACTGTCAGTGGCGCTGGTCTGGCTCTCCAACCCCTTCACCATGCCGCCCCTGCTCTATGGCGCCTATCTGGTCGGTTGCCAGCTGCTGGGACATTCGGCACAGCAGATCGAGATTGAGTTCACCTGGGATTGGCTGGTCTCGGTGCTGGGGACGATAGCGCCGCCGCTGTTGATGGGATCGCTGATACTGGCCCTGCTGAGCTCCCTCATCGGCTACACCCTGATCCGCACCTTCTGGCGGATCAGCACGGTGCGTCAGTGGCAAAAGCGCAAGGTAGCACGCGCATGCTGAGTCGCTGGTTTGCCCGCTTCAAAATAGACCCCGACACCCTGCGCCAGCAAAAATGGTTTGCGCTGTTTGGTGAGCGGTTGCTGGCACCCGCGCTGTGGCAAGGGGGCTCCCGAGCCCTCAGTGGCGCGGTAGCGGCCGGGATCTTCGCCTGCTGGATCCCCATCCCGATGCATTCGCTCATCGCCGTCGGACTGGCGCTGGCATTCAGCCTCAACCTGCCGCTGGCCCTGCTGGCTGTCTGGTTCAACAATCCGCTGACCTTGCCGTTCATGTATCTCTACGCCTATCGCACCGGTTGTCTGGTGCTGCACCAGACGCCAGAGCCTTTCCACCTTAGCTGGACCCTCCACTGGCTGGAGCAGGAGGCGGTAACCCTGGTGCCCCCGTTCCTGCTCGGCAGCCTGCTGCTGGCGGTGTTGACTGCCCTGAGCGGCGGCGCCCTGACCGCGCTGCTACTGCAGTTGCGCAAACTGTGGCAAGGCGCTCGTCACCACTGAATCGCCCTTTCCATTGTTTGTCGATCAACATTTGGCGATCAGCACTTGGCGATCAAAAAAGCCCGTCACCAAGGTGACGGGCTTTTTCATGGCATAGTGCCGCATGAGCACAAGGTGATGGGGTTACAGCACCTTGGCGATCGCCTCGCACAGGGGATCGATATTGGCACGGGTAATACCGGCCACGCTGATCCGGCCGGAGCCGACGATGTAGATGGCGAATTCGCTGTTGAGGCGCGCAACCTGATCCTTGGAGAGACCGGAGAAGGAGAACATGCCGTTCTGCTCGCGGATAAAGCTGAAATCCTGGCTCACACCGAGGGCTGCCAGTTTTTCCACCAACAGCTCGCGCATCTCGCGAATACGCACCCGCATCGCGGCCACTTCTTCAACCCACTCGGCATAGAGAGCCGGATCGCTCACCACGGCGGTGACCACTGCAGCACCGTGTGACGGCGGGTTGGAGTAGTTGGCACGGATCACAGTCTTGACCTGAGTGAAGGCCACATCGGCGATCTCTTTGGTCGCGCTCACCAGGGTGAAGGCGCCGACCCGTTCGTTATAGAGGCCGAAGTTCTTGGAAAAAGAGCTCGCCACCAGCAGCTCGTCGTGGCACTCGGCGAAGATACGCAGACCTTCGGCATCCTCTTCGATACCACGGGCAAAGCCCTGATAGGCAAAGTCAAACATTGGCAGCCAGCCAGCGGCAGCACTCTGCTTGGCCAGCGCGCGCCACTGATCGCTGGTGGGGTCGATACCGGTCGGGTTGTGGCAGCAACCGTGCAGCAGCACCAGCTCACCCGGCTGTACTTCCGCCAGTGAGGCCTGCATGGCGGCAAAGTCGAGCCCCTTGGTGGCGGCATCATAATACTTGTACCACTTGACGGTCAGACCTGCGGCCTGGAATACGCTGACGTGGTTGGCCCAGGTGGGATCGGAGATCCAGATGGTCTTGGCCAGACCGTTGCGCACCACGAATTCGGCAGCGATACGCAGGGCCCCGGTGCCGCCCGGTGCTTGGGCTGTTTTGGCACGACCGCTGGCAACCAGTGCGGAATTCTGCCCGAACAGCAGTTGCTGCACGATGCGGCCATATTCGATATTGCCTTCAATACCGAGGTAATTCTTGGTCTTCTCGTCAGTCAGCAGCTTCTGCTCGGCTTTCTTGACACAGTGAAGGATTGGGGTGGCACCGGTCTCATCCTTGTAGATCCCGACCCCCAGATTGATCTTGTGGCTGCGAGAGTCAGCGCGGAAGGCTTCGGTCAGGCCCAGGATCGGATCCGCTGGGGCGGCAACAACCTTTTCAAACATGGTATTCCCTGTATTCCGTTGAGTGCGTTGGATGACTGAACATGTTGGCAAGCGAAGCACGATTCGGCCGATGGCAAGCGCTTCGTCAACTCTTTATATCATCGCGTTCAATGGGGGAAAACCGCTTTTTGGCTCGCTTACAGGCCAATTTCAACCAACTGCATGCCAGGCTGGCGCCAATGCGCACACCTCGGCCGACAAGCCACCATTGGACTCAACCAAACCGCTACAAACTGCTAACAATGACTTGGGGATCCGGCTTGGTTCCCAGGGCCGAGGATCCGTCAAGGGTTGGGCATACGCGCTGAGGATAGGTGCCAGATCACGGGGCAACCACCAGCTGGCCGGGCGGCCGAGCCGCTGGGCCAGCGCCTGCAGCCGATCCACCCCGGCAGGATCGAGGGCGGTGAGATGACTCCACTGCACCTTGGGCGGCAAAGCCGCCACCACCTGTTGCAGGGCAAGGGGGGCCGATGGCGGGGCCCACACCAGCAAGGTGCCGGCATCAACGGGCAGCTCGGCAAAGGCGCCGACACTGTCGGTGGTGATCACCCGCGCAATGTCCCCCTCCCCCCAGAGGATCTTGCCAAGGCCAGCCAGGGTCCGCTCCGGCAGAGCCAGCTCCCCGAGCGCCTGTAACCAGGGCGCTGCGTCGATCAGAGTACCACTGCTGAAAAAGAGGCTGAACGGCTGGGCGGCGCGCAAGCGCAACAGCTGATCGGCACAGAGCCGAATACCTTTATCCTCAAAGTCGATCTGCTCGTTAGGGGAGAAGTTCACCTCTGACTTGCGATAGAGCGCAGCCAGCACCCGCTCGTTGACCAGCTCCCTCAGCTGCCAGCCCTGAGCATGCAGCCACTCCTCGGGCTCAGGGGGGGCGGTGGCGATCTCGGCCAGCATCAGCTCGCGGGTGAGATAGCGCCGACCGGCCGGGGTCAGCTCATAGCGATGCTGGCCCACCGCCAGCAGCAGCTGGTTGTCCCTGAGCAAGCCCACCAGCGGCTGCCACTGACGGCCGCGGATCACTGCTGGCGCGTGTTCCAGCAACTGCTGCGCCAACGCCCGCCATTCGGGGTGACTAAAGTCGATCAATTGCAATCCATCCCTGTAAACAGCCAATCGGATAAACAGCCTGAAAAGGTACCGTTACCCGCTGATGACGCCAAGCCTTCCGCGCCAATTACGTGACCTTGCTCCCTGCAATTGTGTCCTAACAGAAGAGCCCACCATGGTGGTGGGCTCTTGCTTGATAAGGGTGCGACGCTTATTCGATATTGAGCCGCAGCTCGGCATCGTGCCAACCCAGTGGCAGGGTCAGCAACTGATCAATCAGCTCCCGCCGATCGGATTTCTCCAGATAGGCGAGATAGAGCGGACGACTCAAGGCGTGCCCACCCTCAACCAGATGAAGCGCTCCCTGCTCGAGGAAGGGACTGACCATCCGCCGGGGCAGATAGGCGGCGCCACCGTTGGCCAGCACGAACTGCAATGCCATGCTGGCGGAGCTGGAGTGCAGCACCGGAGTCTTTTGCAGACTCTGCAGACGGCTCGGCTGTGGCTCGAAGCTGGTGCCCCAATCAAGATGGATATGAGGCATCTGCATCAGGTTATCGGCATTGGCCGCCGGATCTCGGCTCACCAGCTCGAACACCAGCTCACCAATAGGATGCAGGGCAATCTCGTCGATTTTGGTGGGCTCGGAGAGCAGGGCCAGATCGAGGGAGCGCTCCAGCAACTGGCGGCAGAGGTGTTCGCGGGAAGCAGTTTCCAGCCGCACCGCCAACCCGGGCGCCAGCGCATAGATGTGATTGAGCCAGTCGTTGAAATCGAGCTCCCAGAACACCGCGGGAGCACCGATGGCCAACTGCTGGCTGAATCCTGGCGAGAGCGCCACATCCTGCTTGGCACGGCCAAGGGTGTGCAAGATGGCATCCGCATAAGGCAACAAACGCTCGCCGGAAGCGGTCAGACGAATGTTGTTGCGATGACGGGCAAACAGACTGACACCCAATTGCTGCTCGAGCTGGCGGATCCTGAAACTGACCGCCGACTGGGTCAGGTAGAGATTTTCTGCCGCCCTGCCAAAGTGCCGGGTCTTGCTGACCTCGATAAAAGTCCGAAGCAGCTCGGTATCCATTAATCCATGGACTCGTCACTGTTGCGGCCACTGCCACTGCCGCCACCGACATCAAAGCTGGCACCGCCACTGCTCTCTTCGTTGGCACCGCCGACCACGGTACAGAGGCGATGCACCCGCTTGGGACCGATCACCTTGAGGTATTTGAACCATACCTTGGCGTGGGGATTAGTGCCTGCTGCGCCGGATTTGACCTGCTCGACGAAAGCCGTCTCGACATCGTCACGGGCACTCTGCGTGCCCTGATAGAGTGCCAGCATGGCTGAACCATATTTTTCCAGACTGTCCGCTTCGGCCACAGTGAATTCACCACTGCGACGCAGGCCACGGGGAAAATGTTTGAAGTCATTGAAACGCTTGTCTGATTCGAAGCTCATAGTGCTCTTTTTCTGGTTAGTTTGACCTTTGCGGGCAAGTATCATCAGGCCATCGCCGAGTGCAAAATCAATTTTCTCACTATATTAATAAATATCTTTTATCGAAGTCCATTTACCCCATAGCTTGCGCCGATTTTGTGGCAGAACACACAAAAATCGTTGATAAATAACAGGCTTATGTAAGTCCATCGCCATCCGACACGGCCACTTTCTTGATTTTCAGGTAAAAATAAAGCGCCATACGGCGCTTTATTTATCACATCAGCGATGCCAATGTCATTTCAGGTTCACATGCACTTATTCAATCATGGCCGGCTGTGCCAGGTTATCGGCACGCCACAAACGGTAACGCACGTCATACTCCTGCGGCACATAGATCACGAACGGCAGTTTGGAGTTGTAGTTCACAAAGAAACCCTGACCATAAATCTGGACGAAGGTCTCTTTCTGCTGATTTTCCGGGCACATCATCAGGGTGCTGATGGGATCAGAGATCTTACCCAATTTCAGGTAGTTGTAGCCCCAGCCTTTAACGCTGTGCTGTTCAAGGTTGCCCGCAAAACGGGGCACGTTGCAATCAACCATCATCTTTTTGCCAACCTGCAGCTCGACCATCATGTCGGCTTCTTTCTCGACTTCAGGCAGGCGGATCACCACACGTTCCTGATTCACGTCAGCGGCTGGGAACATGCTGATATCAAATTTTTTCGGCTCGGCGGCGAAGGCATGGCCACCCAACAACAAGGCGCCCAGCAGGCTAAAACGCAATACGGTTTTCATCTGTACCTCTTGGGGTTGCTTCAACGCCGCTAGACTAACCGCTCTGCCGATTTCATGCCAGCGGTCTGCTACGTAAAAACTGCGTAAAATGATGCAGATCCGGCACACCATGACGTGATCTGGCTATTTTCTGACAGGGCGCACACTCCCGTTGCGGGAACCTCAAACAAAAAGCGAGGCCAATTGGCCTCGCTTTGCATTCAAATGGCGCCTGGCTGTTATTTAGCCGCCCCTTCATGAGCCTTGATGACGGCCACCGCCTTGTCCGGGAAATCGCTGAACACCCCGTCCACATCAGCCTGATAGAGGAAGATGTTGAGCAAGTCGGTGAAGTCCTTGGCATAGGCCGGGATCTGGCCTTCATCCTGACGGAAGGTATAGGGGTGTACTTTCAGCCCCGCCGCGTGGGCCTCTTTCACCATACCGGTGAAGACCGGCTTGCCCAGGGTGCCCGGCTCGGTGACGATCATCGGCTTCCACGGGCCAATCCCTTCGGCATAGCTGGCGATGGTTTTCATGGCACCCGGCTTGAACATCCAGTCGTAGTTGTAGGGGGTCGCCTTGCCCTTGGCATCATAGACCATGGTCTCGTTCCAGTCGGTCTCGGCCATTAGCTGCACCAGTTTCAGGTCCATGCCCATGGCAGGCATCAGCTCGCTGTTGATGCGCTTGAGCTCGTCGGCATCGAAGCACTGCAGATAGACCTTGTCATCCTTCCCGGTGTAACCGTACTCCTTGAGCACCTTCAGCACCGCCTTGGAGATGTCCTTGCCCTCGTGACGGAACAGCCAAGGGGCTTTGATCTCCGGGTAGATGCCGATGTGCTTACCGGTGCTCTTGTTGAGCCCCTGGATCATCTCGATCTCCTGCTGGAAGGTGTGGATCTTGAAGTCCGACTGCCAGAGCGGGAAGCGGGCTGGATAGACCGGCACCTGCTTGCCATCCACCAGCTGGAACGGCTCTGTCATGCGCAGGGAGCGCACCTCGGCCAGGGTGAAATCCACCACATAATAGCGCCCGTCCGGACGGGCGCGACCGGGGAAACGCTCGGCCACATCGGTGATGCCATCGAGGAAGTGATCGTGCATCACCACCAGCTGGTCATCCTTGGTCATCACCAGATCCTGCTCCAGATAGTCGGCCCCCATGCCATAGGCCAGCGCCTTGGACTCAAGGGTGTGCTCGGGCAGGTAGCCGGAAGCGCCGCGGTGGGCGATCACCACCTTGCCTTCATCGGCAGCAAATACAGGTAATGAGAGGGAGGCCCCAAGGCTCAAAGCGATGAGGGAAACGGCGAGTTTTTTCATATGTGATGCTCGTTATTATTGTGTGTAGGGAATTGTTCTATCAGAGGTTGATTGCATATTTTCGGTGGATGGCGGTGGGCAGCAGCGCTGCTGCCCACCGTCACTCATCAGCTCGCCTTGCGCAAAGCGTGATGATATTGGTCGAGCCAGATGTGCAGCATCTGCTGCTCTGACTCATTCAGGCGCAGCCCCAGCTTGCTGCGGCGCCAGAGGATATCGTCCAGTGAACAGGCCCACTCCCGCTCGATAAGATAACGCACTTCCGACTCGTAGAGGCCGCCACCGAAGTGAATGCCGCGATCCTCTTTCAGCCAGAGACGGGCATGGGCGCCATAGGCTTCGGCAATACGCAGGGCGCTGCGATCGTCGAGCCAGTCAAATTCCAGCGCAAAGGCGCGGGCCAGCTCACGCACCGAGCAGTCAAACTCGCCGCCGGGCAGACGGCTGGTCGCAGTCCAGTCATCCCCCATCTGGCTGAACCAGGGTTTGAGCTTGTTGCAGGCGGCCTGAGCCAGCTTGCGATAGGTAGTGAGCTTGCCGCCAAACACCGAGAGCAGCGGTGCGCCGTCCGATTCACCCGACAGTTCAAGGGTGTAGTCACGGGTCACCGCCTGCGGTGAATCTGACTCGTCATCACAGAGCGGGCGTACCCCGGCATAGGTCCAGATCACATCTTTCGGGGCGATCTGGCGGATGAAGTGGGCATTGACCACCTTGCACAGGTAGGTGATCTCGGCCTCGCTGATCTTGGCTTCGCGCGGGCTGCCGTGATGCTCCACATCGGTGGTGCCAATCAGCGAATAGTCCTGCTGATAGGGGATGACGAAGACGATGCGGTTGTCCTCGTTTTGCAGGATATAAGCCTCTTCGCGCTCATGGATGCGCGGCACTATGATGTGGCTGCCCTTGATCAGGCGAATGCCACGGGGGGATTTCTCTTGCAGGCTCTCGTCATAGAAGGTCTTGACCCAGGGACCGGCCGCATTGACCAGACCACGGCAGGTGACGGTGAACTGCTCGCCCCCTTCCCGCTCCAGCGTTAGCGTCCAGTGTTTGGAACCGCGCACCGCCTTGACGCAGCGGGTGCGGGTCTGCACATCGGCGCCCTTGTCCCGGGCCATCATGGCATTGAGCACCACCAGCCGGGCGTCGTCGACCCAGGCGTCGGAGTATTCAAACCCCTTGTTGATGCCGGCGATCAAGCCATCTTGTGGCAGCAAGCGCACACCACAGCTCCCCTTGAGCTTGTCGCGCTTGGCCAGATTGTCATACAGGAACAGACCGGCGCGGATCATCCAGGCCGGACGCAGGTGCGGGCGGTGCGGCAGGCGAAAACGCATGGGGCGGGCGATGTGAGGCGCCATGCCGAGCAGCACTTCCCGCTCCGCCAGCGCCTCTTTCACCAGCCGGAATTCGTAATGTTCGAGATAGCGCAAACCACCGTGGATCAGCTTGCTGGAGTTGGACGAGGTGGCAGAGGCGAGATCTTGCGCCTCAAACAGGGCAACCTTCAGGCCCCGTCCTGCCGCATCGGCTGCGATGCCGACCCCATTGATGCCGCCACCGACGACAACCAGATCATAATGTTCGCTCATGTTCACCTACTTTCATTTTTATGATTGCTATAACAGCAATGTTTGATTTCGCTCATTTTAGAACATGAAAATACAACAAACGAACATTTTTTAGCGAAAGTGTGATCGCCACAGCCCGCCAGAGGGAACAAGGAGGGCTCGTCAGGTGAGCAACAGGTGGTGGGCTGAAATCGGCGAGTTAATAGCCAAAAAAACCAGATTGAATACAGGTTTTAGCAATACCCAGAAAGGGATGAAATGAGAGAAACAAGAAAGAAAGGAGGCCGCCCGAACGGGCGACCGGCACTGCGCAGGTTCACACCGCGATCAGCAGATGTGACAGGCGATCTGGTGTTGCTCCATCAATCGCGTCAAGCTTTCCGGTGGCTCCTGATCGGTAAAGAGGGCGTGGATCTGGTTGAGATTACCCAGATTGACCATGGCGTTACGACCAAACTTGGTATGGTCGGCGGCCAGAAACACCTGACGGGAGTGGGCAATGATGGCCTGGGCAATTTTTACTTCGTGGTAATCGAAATCGAGCAGGGAGCCGTCGTTGTCGATACCCGAAATCCCGATGACACCATAGTCCATGCGAAACTGACCGATAAAGTCACGGGTCGCCTCCCCGACGATGCCACCATCGCGGTTGCGGATCTCGCCACCGGCGATGATCACGGTGAAGTCATCCTTGGCCGTCAGAATGCTAGCCACGTTGAGGTTGTTGGTCACCACCCGCAATTCCCGGTGATCGAGCAGGGCACGGGCAATGGCTTCGGTGGTGGTACCGATATCGATAAAGAGCGATGAACCGTCGGGAATATTGGCCGCTACCTCACGGGCAATGCGCTCTTTCTCCTTGAGTTGCATCACTTTGCGGGCACTGTAGGCGGTATTGACGGTACTCGAATGCAGGGAGGCACCGCCATGATGGCGCCGGATCTTGCTTTGCTCGGCGAGATCGTTCAGATCCCGGCGAATAGTCTGGGGACTGACATCAAAATGGGTCACCAGATCGTCGGTCGAGACAAAGCCCTGCCGCGTCAGGACGTCCAGGATCTCCAGATGTCGTTGGGTTTGCTTCACGCTTGCACTCCGATGATGAGACAAAAAAAGGCCCCGGCAGGTGCGGGGCCTTTTGGCAGTTTACCTGATCCCCTTTGGGATCAATAAGCTGAGGATCACGTTTTATGCCTTACCGGCAGCCGCTTTCTTGGCCGCTACAGCAATATTCTCGTGCTTGAGGGTCATCGCCAGCAGGATGATGGAAACCACGCAAGAGGCGGTCAATACCATGAAGCCACCGTCCCAGCCGAAATGGTCAACGGTATAGCCCAGCATGGCGTTGGCTGCCACGGCGCCCCCCAGATAACCGAACAGACCGGTGAAACCTGCCGCAGTACCGGCTGCTTTCTTCGGTGCCAGCTCAAGGGCATACAGACCAATCAGCATAACCGGGCCGTAAATCAGGAAGCCGATGGCGACCAGCGCCAACATATCCACGGTGGGGTTACCCGCCGGATTGAGCCAGTAGACCAGCACAGCCACAGTCACCAGTACCATAAACAGGATACCGGCCGGGGCACGGCGGCCCTGGAACATCTTGTCAGAGATCCAGCCACACAGCAGGGTGCCCGGAATACCGGCCCACTCGTAGAGGAAGTAAGCCCAGGAGGAGTTATCAACAGTGAAGTGCTTGGCCTCTTTCAGGTAGGTCGGCGCCCAGTCCAGCACACCGTAACGAATGAGGTAAACGAAGGCGTTGGCAATGGCGATGTACCACAGCAGTTTGTTGTGCAGCACGTACTTGACGAAGATCTCCTTGGCGGAAAACTCCTGTTCGTGGCTCGCGTTGTAATCCTTCGGATAGTCGTCCTTGTACTCTTCAATAGGCGGCAGACCGACAGATTGCGGGGTATCACGCATCACGAAGAAGGCGATCACCGCAATGGCCGCGGCGGCCGCTGCAGGCACATAGAAGGCACTGCGCCAGTCGTTGAACCAGCCCATCCCGAGGATAAACAGCGGACCAATCATGCCGCCACCCACGTTGTGCGCCACGTTCCAGACCGCAACCACTTCGCCACGCTCTTTCTGTGACCACCAGTGCACCATGGTGCGCCCGCAAGGCGGCCAGCCCATGCCCTGCGCCCAACCGTTGAGGAACAACAGCACGAACATGATGGCGATGCTGGAGGTTGCCCAGTGCATGGTACCCATCATGAACATGATACCGGCCGACAACAGCAGACCGGCAGAGAGGAAGTAACGGGCGTTGGAACGGTCAGAGACGTTGCCCATCAGGAACTTGGACAGACCATAGGCGATAGAGACACCGGAGAGGGCCAGGCCCAAATCACCGCGAGAGAATCCCTGCTCGATCAGGTAAGGCATCGCCAGGCTGAAGTTTTTCCGTACCAGGTAGTAACCGGCATAACCGAAGAAGATCCCGAAAAACACCTGCCAACGCATGCGCTTGTAGAAGGGATCGACCTTGTCAGCCGGGAGCCTGTCGATGTGCGCCGCAGGCTTGAAGAGACTAAGCATGTTCTGCTTCCTTATTGTTGTTATGGGCGGTTGAGGATGCCCTGATCATGACCACGAATCATGTGAGTCCACTGATTCGTAAGCGAGCCTATTGTGCTCACAAGTGAACATTCAATCTGTGATGAAGGCTCAAATATTGCATTTTTATTACAAATAAAAGCTCCAAATGAGCAGTTACTCAGCAAGCGCCAGCCCTTATGCCACAAGGGCTCAAGCTACCACCTAAGGGGTATTAACCCTTTTTCAAGTTGCTTTACGTCACATTTCCTTAGCAATGAGTGGGATCTTGTCCACATTTCCTATGGCGGGGGGATGGTGAAATCCGCGAGAAGGGTTATTTTCAGTCACGTCCGATAACGAGCGCAAACGAGCATAACGTTTGCGCTAGCTCGAAAAACAAGAAAAAACGTTTTCGGAACCATTGCTCGGCCTGAAAAACAACAAAACAGAACATCACTTCAACTCTGGGTGGATATAAGGAACAAACGTATGAGCATACAAAGACCCAATACCCTGCTTGGCGAATGCATCGCCGAGTTTATCGGAACCGGCCTGCTGATATTTTTCGGCGTCGGCTGTGTCGCCGCACTGGTGCTGGCAGGCGCCAACTTCGGGCAGTGGGAAATCTCCATTACCTGGGGTCTGGGTGTCGCCATCGCCATCTATGTGACCGGCGGTATTTCAGGTGCCCACCTCAACCCGGCCGTTACCCTGGCGCTGATGACCTTCGCCGGCTTTGACAAGCGCAAGGTAGTGCCCTACATCATCGCCCAGATCGCCGGTGCCTTCTGCTTCGCCGCCCTTGTCTACTTCCTCTACGGCGGCCTGTTCACCCAGTGGGAAGTGACCCACAACGTGGTGCGCGGCAGCGTCGAGAGCCTTGGCACCGCCGGGATCTTCTCCACCTACCCCAATCCTCTGCTGAACAACATGCAAGCCTTCGCGGTCGAGCTGGTGATCACTGCCGTCCTGATGCTGGGCATCATGGCGCTGGGTGACAACAACAACGGCGCACCCAAAGGTTTCGCTGCCGCCCTGCTGATCGGCATCCTGATCGCGGTGATTGGTGCCTCCCTTGGCCCATTAACCGGTTTCGCCATGAACCCGGCCCGTGACTTTGGTCCGAAACTGTTCGCGTTCTTTGCTGGCTGGGGTGATGTCGCCCTGACCGGTGGTCGTGACAACCCCTACTTCTGGGTTCCGATCCTTGGCCCCATCGTTGGCGCCCAGCTTGGTACCGCTCTGTATGTCAAAGTGCTGGCTCCCTGCGTGCCGGGCAACCGTGTTGCCGCCGCCGAGAAAGCTACCCAAACCGCCAAAGAAGAGGCTGCCGCATAAGAGCGGCCCCTCCAACGTGTAACAACGTGGAAAATAGAAACGTGGAGAACATCATGTCTGCTGAAAAAAAATATATCGTCGCTCTGGACCAGGGAACCACCTCTTCCCGCGCCATCGTGTTTGATCAGGATGCCAACATCGTCGGCACCTCCCAGCGCGAATTCACCCAGCACTACCCGAAAGCGGGCTGGGTAGAGCACGACCCGATGGAGATCTGGGCGACCCAATCCTCCGTCTTTACCGAAGTGCTGGCCAAGACTGGCCTGCGCAGCGAAGAGATCGCTGCCATCGGTATCACCAACCAGCGTGAAACCACAGTGGTATGGGAAAAAGCCACCGGCAAGCCCGTCTACAACGCCATCGTCTGGCAGTGCCGTCGTACCGCCAGCATCTGTGAAGAGCTCAAGGCGCGCGGCCTGGAAGAGTACGTTCGCGAAAATACCGGTCTGGTGCTGGATGCTTATTTCTCCGGTACCAAGATCAAATGGATTCTGGATAACGTCGAAGGTGCCCGCGAGAAGGCGATGAACGGCGAGCTGCTGTTCGGCACCATCGACACCTGGCTGGTGTGGAAGATGACCAACGGCGAAGTGCACGTCACCGACCCGACCAACGCCTCCCGTACCATGCTCTACAACATCCGCGATCTGAAGTGGGATGAGAAGATGCTGGACGAGCTGGGCATCCCGATGTCCATGCTGCCAGAGGTGAAACCTTCTTCCGAAGTGTATGGCTACACCACCCGTGGCGGCGGCTCCCGCATCCCCATCGCCGGTATTGCCGGTGACCAGCAATCTGCCCTGTTTGGTCAGCTCTGCTTTGAAAAAGGGATGGCCAAGAACACTTACGGTACCGGCTGCTTCCTGTTGATGAACACCGGCACCGCCCCGGTTCGCTCCAGCCACGGTCTGCTGACCACAGTCGCCATCGGCCCGAAAGGGGAAGTGAACTACGCACTGGAAGGTGCGGTGTTCATGGGCGGCGCCACTATCCAATGGCTGCGTGACGAGCTGAAACTCATTCACGATGCCCGCGATACCGACTACTTCGCCTCCAAAGTAGGTGACACCAACGGTGTCTATCTGGTGCCAGCCTTCGTCGGTCTGGGCGCCCCCTACTGGGATCCGTATGCTCGCGGCACCATGGTCGGTCTGACCCGTGGCGCCAACCGCAACCACATCATCCGTGCCGCGCTGGAATCCATCGCCTATCAGAGCCGCGATGTGCTGGATGCGATGCAGCAGGACTCCGGCATCAAACTGGCAGCTCTCAAGGTAGACGGCGGCGCCGTGGCCAACGACTTCCTGATGCAGTTCCAGTCCGACATGATGCACACCCCGGTGGTGCGTCCGACCCGCATCGAAACCACCGCCATGGGCGCCGCCTTCCTGGCCGGTCTGGCGGTTGGCTTCTGGAAAAGCTCTGACGAGCTGCAAGACAAGTTCAGTGTGGATCGCGAGTTTATCCCGCAGATGGATCACGCCGATCGCGACAAGCGCTATCACGGCTGGCAAAAAGCGGTTGAGCGTTCACGCCGCTGGGCTGAAGAGGATTGATCGGGCAACCGACTCCCCTTTGACATACATAACTAATGAGGCCGACAGCAATGTCGGCCTCTCTTTTTGTTGTTGCCTTTGCAGGTGTCTGCCCCCTTCCCCGCCCGTTGTTCCCCCTGCTCTCCTGCCGCCCTCTGTTGTCACCATCCGTAACAACGCAATTGAGTTCTCTATCTATAATCATCTTCTGGGTCGCATATGCGACCTTATTTATGAGGAGAGCGATATGGATAGGGCGATACACCGTTTTAGATTGCATTCACTCTGGTCGGGACTCGGGATCCGCACCCGGATCCTCGCTGGCGTGGCAATACTGATGGCCATCGCCATCAGCTGCATCACCTTGATCCTCGAGCAGATATCCCACAATCAGGCCCAGCAGCGGGTCGAACGCTATGAGCTGCCAAGCAGTGTCGATCGCATTGCCAACCAGCTGACCGCCCAGCTGATCCAGCACCTGACCGAAGCGCAGGCGCTGGCCAGCAACAGCTTCGTCATCGACTGGCTGGCCCGGGGGATGCCCGAGGCGCAGTGGCCCGAGATGGAGCGCTACTTTCAGGATCTGCAGCGGCGCATCGGCGGCAACGTCTTTATCGCTCCTCGCCAGAGCAACACCCTGATCAACTTCAGCGGCGGCCCCACCGCCCAGAAAGCGCTGAACGGATCAGACCCGAAAGATGAGTGGTTCTACGGCTTTCTCAAACGCAGCAAACCCTATGAGCTGAACCTCGACATCTCCGATTTTGACAAGCGCGCCTCCCTCTATATCAACACCGCCGTCACCCACGAAGGCAAGACCCTGGCGGTGGCAGGCACCTCCATCGACATGAGCGCCCTGAGCAAGCTCATCAGCGGCTACCGGATCGGCAAGAGCGGTCAGGTCTATCTGGCAGACATGGAGGGCAATATCGAGATCCACCCCGAGCAGGAGCAGGAAAGCGCCGCCCACCACCAGCAATCCTTCCTCGATACCGTCAAGCGGCTCACCCCAAACGCCCGGGATCAAGTGGCCGTGCAAGCGCTGACGCTGGATGGAGAGACCTACCTCATCGCGGTGCGCTACATCCCCACCCTCAACCGGCTGCTGATTGGCGAGATCAACAGCGCCGAACTGGAAGAGGGGCTGCTCGCCTCCCGCAAGCTGATCATCATGGTATCGCTGGCCATTGGTGGACTGGCGATGCTGGCGTCGGCTTGGCTGGCCCACTCCATCAGCCGTCCCATCCGTCAGGCGGCCGATGGCATGCACCACATCACCGCCGATCGGGATCTGGCGACCCGCCTCGACTTCTCTGACGAATCGGAGCTGGGAATAATGGCCCAGAGTTTCAATCAGCTGATCCACAGCCTGAACCAGAGCTTCTCCCGCTTCCAGCAGTCAGGCAGCGCCCTCTCCGCGCAGTCATCCCAATCCATGCAGCAGGCGCAGGCACTGGCGGGGGAAGCGAGCCAGCAGGCCCAGAGCATTCAGGAGCTGACCAATGTGGTCACCACCATCGGCGATAACGCCGAACAGATCGCCAGCCGCTCGGAGGGGGTCAACGAGGTGACCCGGCGCATCGCCGACCATATGCTCAGCATCGAGCAGGATGTGACCCAGAGCGCCGCACAACTCGACACCTTGCGCAGCAGCATCGGCAGCTCATCGACCCTGCTCGATGAGGTGGTGAAAGACAGCAACAACATCACCCAGATCATGAACCTGATCCGCGATGTCTCGAACCAGACCAACCTGCTGGCCCTCAACGCCGCCATCGAAGCGGCCCGTGCGGGGGAGATGGGGCGCGGCTTTGCGGTGGTGGCCGACGAAGTGCGCCAGCTGGCGGTGCGCACCCAGACCGCCACCAAGGATGTGCAGGATCTCATCTTGCGCCTGCAGGAGGGAACCCGGCAGGCCAGCGGCTCGATGGCGGACTCCCGCACCTTGAGCGAAGAGGGATACAACCGGATGAATCAGGCCAGAGAGGTGCTGGTTGATGCCACCAGCCAGATCAACCAGACCGCCTTAGAGATCAACGAAATAAGCGCACTGGCCCAGTCCCAGAATCAGCAAATGGGGCAAGCCAGAACGGCGCTCGATGAGCTGGCCATGGTGGCCGAGCACCAGCGGGAACACGCGCAGGAGAGCAATGCCGCCAGCCGCGAGCTGTTCGAACTGGCCAAAGCCATCGACGAGCAGATCCGCCAATACCGGATTGGCTAGGCCCAGCTCGTCTCCCTCCCCCTCTCCATCATCAAGACGCCACCTCAGGGTGGCGTGTTCATTTTGCAAATCATTTTGCCTGGGTTTTCAAAACGGGAATGACGAGCAAGAGTGCAACTTATTGATAATTAACCTGAAAAAATGTGGAACGGCCATTGCTTAGTGATATCAGACTCAACAGAGGGATATCGCCATGAAACCGACCACCGCTCAAAAAGAGACACTGACCCCCCGCGAAGGCACCTTCCTGATGATGGTGGCCCAACTGGTGGTACTCACCTGCATCGTACTGGCAGCCACCGTCGGCGGCCTCTCCTGGCAGTGGACCCTGCTGCTGGCCATTCCGCCGGTGATCGGCGGCGCCCTGCTCAGCCGGGTCTGGGGCAAACTGCCACGGTAACTGCGCTTCAGCTCACACACCTTCCCGAACCGGCGGCCGACCCTCAAGTTGGCCGCCTGTTTATCTGCTTATCTGCCGCTTGGCTGATGCTGATTGGCCGCAACTAAGGTGCGGCTTGTTCTTCGATAAGCAAACCACATCGACTAACCGCACAAACCAACCTGCGCTACAGGGTATGGCTGCCCAGCTGCTCTTTGAGAAAATCGAGCCAGACCCGCAGCCGGATATCCCGCTGGGCATCGGAGTAGAACACCGCATTGATGGGGCGCGAGGCACCGCTGTTGTTGCGCGCCAGCACTTCCACCAGCGCCCCGCTCGCCCGATCCGGCCCAGTCATAAAGTCCGACAGACAGACGATCCCCTGCCCCGCCAGCGCCAGCTGGCGCAAGGTTTCGCCGCTGCTGGCACGCAGGCTGGGGGTGATGGCAAAGCGATCCCCCTGCTCGGCACTGAGCAGCGGCCAGTGGTTGAGGTGATCGGGATGCAAAAAGCCGAGCAGCTCGTGGCCGCTTAGCAGATCCGCCGGTTGGCGCGGGGTGCCGCGCTCGCTCAAATAGCCAGGGGAAGCCAGCAGCCGCAGCCGCGAACGGCCCAGCGGCAGCGCGCGCAGGGAGGAGTCGGTCAACTCGCCGATGCGGATGGCCATGTCCACCCGCCGCTCCATCAGATTGATAAAGCCCTCCGAGCTGTGCAGTTGCAGCTCGATGGCAGGATAACGGCGGCGAAACTCGCCGATGATCGGCACTAGCCGGTGCAGAATAAAGGGAGTGGCCGCATCGACCCGCAAGATCCCCTCCGGCTGCTCCCGACGCATCAGCAGATGCCCCTCCGCCTCGCTCATCTCGGTCAGGATCTTCACCGCCCGCTGATAGAACCAGCTCCCCTCCTCGGTCAGACTGACCCGGCGGGTGGTGCGATTAAGCAGCATGGTGGAGAGCTTCTCCTCCAACCGCTTGATGCCACGGCTCACCACCGAGTTGTCCATGCCGAGGTTCTCCGCCGCCTGGCGAAAACTGCCCGCCTCCACCACCGCCACAAACAGGGTCAGTTCATCAGAATGGGTCTTCATTGCTGCTATCCGGACAAGAGTAATGGGCCTTTATAGGCGCAGCTGCTCGGGATTGGCAAGTGTGCTGTGGCGCCACCTTTTGTTTTCCACAGAGACATAACGTGACAGCGAGCCCACACCGCCCTCACGGTTTGCCAGTACAATGGTAATCCCCCCGAAAACCTGGGGTGCTCATAAGTAGAATTTTCTCGTATCTTGAACGCAGGAGGTTCTAACATGAAAACATCACGCTTTAGCGATGCCCAAATCATCGCCATCCTCAAACAGGCCGAGTCTGGCTCACCCGTCCCTGAACTCTGCCGCGAGCATGGCATCAGTTCCGCGACCTTTTACAAGTGGCGCGCCAAATTCGGTGGCATGGATGCCTCTCTCATGGCTCGCCTCAAAGAGCTGGAGGAGGAAAACCGCCGCCTCAAGAAGATGTATGCCGAGGAGCGCCTCAAAGCCGAGATTATCGCCGAGGCCATAGCAAAAAAGTGGTGACGCCATCTGCCCGCAGGGAGATGGCTATCAAAGCCGTGTCGCTCTTTGCCATTTCTATCCGGCTAGCCTGCAACATCTTCAAGGTCAGCGAAGGCTGTTATCGCTATCAACCCATGCTCGCCGATGAAAACCAGCTTATTGCGGATTGGTTGCTGCGTATCACCAACAGCCAGCGGAACTGGGGCTTTGGCCTCTGCTTCCTCTACCTGCGTAACGTCAAAGGGTTTGCTTGGAACCACAAGCGGGTCTACCGGATCTATCGGGAGCTTGAACTGAACTTGCGCATCAAGCCCAAGAAGCGACTGGTACGTGAAAAGCCACAGGCTCTGGCCGTGCCTGCCCAGCCTAACCACTGCTGGTCGATGGATTTTATGCACGATCAACTGAGCGATGGCCGGTCAGTGCGACTGTTTAATGTGATCGATGATTTTAACCGCGAGGCGCTGTGCATTGAGGTCGATTTTTCATTGCCCGCTTCACGGATCAAGCGCGCACTGGAACAGGTGATTGAGTGGCGTGGCAAACCGGCGATGATCCGGTGCGATAATGGACCAGAATATATCAGCGAAGTGCTCAAGGCGTGGGCGGCGAAACAGGAGATCACCTTGGGGTATATCCAACCAGGCAATCCTCAGCAGAACGCGTACATAGAGCGGTTTAACAGAACGGTACGTTACGATTGGTTGGCTCATCATCTGTTTGGCACGCTGGAGGAGCTCCAAGAGTTTGCAACCCAATGGCTGTGGGTTTATAACCATGAGCGGCCCAATATGGCGCTGGATGGTTATACCCCGAAGCAGCATCTGGCAAAGGCTGCATGACCTCTACTTTTGAATGCCCCTAAAAATGGGGGGATTACCCAATGCTGCCAAAACGGCATCGTATGGCACTATGCACTACAAGGAAAAACACCATGGAATTCGAACGCAGGCTGGTAGCCGCCCACAGTGAGTTAACGGATAAAGGAGTGCTGGCACTCAACTATAACCCGCCATTATGGCGGCTATTGCGCAGATTAGGTCTCAACATCAGGCCACCTCATTACGAGCGCTTTATCATCAACCTGCTTGCTCTGGGTCTGCCAACTGGAGCGATATGGGGACTCTTTATGTGGTTCTTCGGCTGGCAATATGAGGTAAGCCCAGCATTTGCCATGCGCCAGATCGTTCAATTTGGTGTCGGATTCGGTCTGCTGATGGCGATCATCTTCTGGGTTCGTCGCAAGCAGCTCAAACTAACACCTTGGGAAAGATTGCCATGCTCAACAAGCCGCACACAAAGCGCTGGCAACCCAGATAGATAACCAGCGGCATTATTCAGAGACAGGAAGCAGCTCGATATGAAAGCCCATGAAAACCTGAACTATGTAGCGTTGCAGACACCAATAAAATAGAGCCCCCAACGGGGGGCTTTTTTATTAAAAATACTATACGCTAATAGCGTGAATAGTCCTATGCCATCCACCTGCCCCAAGATAAGCATCACTCAAAATCAGCAGTTCCTCCGCCGTTTTAATCTTCATCTCATTCATTTTAAAGCGAAGAGTCATTATCTCTCTGAAGAGAAAAATGGTAGGTACTTCCTCTTAAGGTTTCAAGATTCACTACCATCGTTTTACCATTAATACTGACTCGACCATCAGGATCAGACATAACATTAAAATATTCATCTGTTATAAATTCAACTTGAGATAGCGATCTAGTTGGGTCAGCAAGGTTAACCTCCAATGTATTCAACTTCTTCTTCAACACTATAGACCCAGGGAAAGATGTTTTGAGTCCACCAACACTAACATCGCCATTACCCCATAAATTCGCTAATATATTCTCACCGGAAGTATCACCAACAATATGCGCCATTTCATCTGCCTGAATAACCATTATATCCGGTTGGAGGGTGTACATATTTAATTCATGGTTACTAATGCCATTTAGCATCACATATTGATAACCAGATGAATTCTCATTATGAGGAATGAAAGAAGCTAATGTGTGTCCCTCCACTAGTTTTTTGGTAGTGCCTATATCAGACCAGTTAGCAGACACGTTCCGATGTTCGATTATAATATCTTCCTGCTTAGGGAACCAATAACCAATATTTGCGCCATCAACATTCCCCTCGACAAACAAAGAGCTTATTTTTTCAATCTTGCTCTTGTTGTCTATAGGGGTAACAACACCATTAATTTTTATAGTGTTTGTCCCATTAACATTTAATTTTCTACTATCAATGATGGTTCCTACATCAACATGTTCACTACTTGCAATATCAGAACCAATTGCAATAACCTTATCGTTCAAGATAAACCAGGATTTCAGTGCACTGACGCTGTTATCGTGGTTATAGAAATCTGCTCCAATCGCAGCCTCTGTGCTGTAGACAGCCCCCCCAACTCGTTGCATTTTAAGCTGCTTATTTTTACCAACACGTGAAGCAACTTTATTTTTATTTGTACAATCATCCAAGTTGGTTGTCATATCAACGGTAGTTCCGGCGATATGGTATGGATTTATTAAAGGCCAATAATCAGTATATTGAGAAAGATCTGTATTATAGATATATGTAGCACCATCACCAGTAAACCAACCTTTTCTATTTTCATCATTCATACATTCATACATTCATACATTCATACATTCATACATTCATACATTCATACATTCATACATTCATACATTCATACATTCATACATTCATACATTCATACATTCATACATTCATACATTCATACATTCATACATTCATACATTCATACATTCAAAATTACCAACCCTGGCGGAATGCAATGCAAGAGAGAATACATAGTCACTACCATGGTAAACAAAACGGTCCATTTCAGGAAAATAGTAAGCCTTAGGCGATTGAACCATTGGCTCAATACTTGTATCTTCGAGCAGTTTTTTGGCTTTATTACTAATCAAGAAATCCTGCTGTCCCTCAAGAAAATTCTTGACATGATCTGATAGGATTTGCTCTTTAATAAATCCAGATAACTTCTTATTATCACTTTCGGATGCGCCATCCAAAAACCGAATCATTGATGCTAAAACAGCGTGACCTTCAACATGATTCTGTCGATTACCTCGAGCAATACCTCTACCATTTTGCATATCTAGCATTTGCCCAGAATAAATAAATGGGAAAAAACTATTGTAGATAATTCCATATACTCGTAATAATCTTGGGTCATCTGCAGGCCATTTTGAATTTGCCATCAGATTCATTACCTTACCAATACCTTCAAGTAATACATTACCATAGGTTCCAGTATATGGAATATCTCCATGCTGAATAAAAGAACCATCACTATAAAAACCATCATCTGTTGTCACAGATTCGAGTACCTGAGGTAATGCATTAAGTGCATTTTTTATTTCATCATCTCTTTCTGATAAGATCCCTCGAACCAGTACAACCTGCACCATATCTGTACGGTTTCCTCCTGTTGCTTCACGATTGACCGGATTACTCGAAGCGCTAGCCCCCTCACTGACACCATTCCTGTCCGGTAATGGTGCAAAATATCTACAGGCACTCGTATAATTATTTAATTGTACTTCTGTCAGTTCAGCGTAAATTAAAGTCAAGAGATCATTTGCTGTTTTTGGTATACCGATCTCCCACTCCCACCAGTTTCCATATTCAAGAGCTCCTACCCTATAATGCTCTTTAAATAGATAATCCAGAGAGTTAATTACACTGGAGAGTAATGCCTTATTACCTTGCAATTCCCCTGGAAAATGATAAGCCTTTGCCATAGTGAGCAATCTAATCATTGATGCTCTTATATTGGGGCCAAGCGCTTTCCCTCCCTGTGAGTAATCGAGCGGAAGATCATCCCAAAGAGAATGTCGCATATCCGTCATGTTTAATGAATGAAGGTATTTCATTGCATCCCGCTGAATATTGCTAAGCATATTCTGCTGAAACGCGTCATACTCCTGTTCAGGAGTACCAATAATCGACTCAGTCCATCTGTCGGCTAATATTTCATACTCCGCTGTTAATTGCTGAGCGACAACAACATTGCTAAATAACAATGTATAAAGTGCAATATTTTTGATAGAAAACATAATTTCACCATTTTATATAAAAATAAAGCTGAAGAAATAAGCCCTCAGCTTTATTTAGTTGCAATATAATCTTACCACGTATACTTTATACCAATACGATAACGCGTTTGCCGATTGTCAGAATAACGGTCTTCCCTCAAGTTACCAATTTCAAAAAATGGCTTCCAATTTTTATCTATTGCATAACTGATTTTAATATTGTGCTGAGTATCATATTCCTTTCCATTAAATTCTGGCATCGCACCACTCGCCATTTGCTTAAACAAATCGAACTGATATTCAAAGTCAAAATCATTATATTTGTAGCCAACCCACGCATCAAATTCTTGTATTTTAGAACGATAGCCATAATTTGTGACTGGATTTACTGTTTCATAATCCCAAAACTTCCATTTATAACGACCTTGAACTCTAAAACCATTATCAAAGCTATAATTCAATCTTACGAATGGAATATGAACAGCACCACTTGATGACACATCAAATGAAGAGCCAACTAAGCCAGTCAGATTTTTACTTAAGGATTTATAATAAAATGCACATAATTCAGATCCATCAAGATATGTAGAATCAAAAACTTGAGATGGATTGCTATTGCCATATCGAGCATCAAGCTCAAATCCTATATTTTTCCCGGTATCGACATACACTTTAAATCTATCATCATGCTTTTTAGAACCATCAGCATAACCATGACGATATTCAACAGTTGTCTTATAGTCATTTGCCATTGCTTGATTAATAGACAACGAAAGCAAGGCAATAGGTAAAAGCTTGACATAGCCTTTCATATAAATCACTCCGATTATTATTTTTACAGTATGTTACGAATATGCTTTCAATACGCCAACAGACACCTCAGTTGGACGCCATGGATCACCAGTATGCTCTAACCATGGTATTAGTTCTTTTTCTGTCAATTGATTAACCAAATTCATGTGATTACCAGCTATATTATGCAATTGATAAGGATCGTTATTGTTATCATGCAAAATATATGTTAACGGCTTACCTATCTTCCGATCGATAACCATCGTATAGCGTTCTGTTCTAATTCCACGCCGGCCATATGATTGAGCACCATATGGCATGAAAGTATAAAACTGTGATGTCGGTACAGCATCACCAGATTCACCTTTCAGGGTTTTTACATAATTATTCCCTTCCACCGTATCGGGAATTAACGCTTCAAAACCTAGCAACCCAAAAATTGTTGGATATATGTCAGGAGCAGAAAAAAGCAAGTCATCTTGTTTTGGTTTTAATTTCCCTGGCAACCTAAAGATCATTGGAATCCTCATCGACTCCTCATAATGAACATTTTTTGTCGGTTCACCATTTGACCCCATACAACTACCGTGATCTGAAAAAAATACAACTAACGTATCGTTTTTCAAACCTAGATGATCCAACTCGTCCAATATTCTGCCAAATTGCTCATCAACACCATGAACCATTGCCATATATTCTTTGAAATACTGAGGACCATATCCTTCCAAGTACTCTTTATTCCATTGAACATTTGGCCTACTATTCAATTCTTCAGAAGTCTTTCCCTCAAATTTATCTAAATATTTCTGCGGTATCTCGTCGTAAGGGGAATGAGGGGGATTCATTGATACTACAAGAGCAAATGGTTTATCTTTATCACGATAAGTTCCATTGTCATTACGGAGATATTTTATCGCAATATCCGCTTCATGTTCAGGGCTCCACTGATTTACTTTTATCGGATTGTCACGAGGAGTATTATTAGTCCAATACATAGGTGACATATGCTTATCATACGTACCATATGAATACCAAAAATCAAAACTATGTCGACGATCAGGAGCTGTCCAATCATTCCAATAACGCCCTTCCATTGGGTTATTATAACTTGGAATAAAAGGCGCACTGGGGGCATCGAGGTGCCATTTACCAATATACCCCATTGAATAACCTTGCTGACTCAAAATATCGGACCAAGTCACCGAGTTTTTTTTCAACTCAATACCAAAGTCTTTTCCGCCAAACTGGCCAGGCATACCAGTGTGACTGTTACCTTGTATACCATTACGATATGGATATTGCCCCGTCATTAACATGCCACGAAATGGGGTACAAAGCGGAAAATTGGATACAGCTTGCCTAAGAACAACACTCTCTTTCGCAAATCTATTTAAATTTGGGGTATCTGATGGATCTTGCCCCATAAATCCAAGAGCATGAGCTCTCATCTCATCTGGAAATACAACTAATAAATTTGTTTTTCCATTGATACGCCCAGTGGATGCGCCTCCACTTAGTGATGTTTGACACCCTGAAATTGATGAAGTCATAGCGACCGCGCCGGTTGCCGCTAGTCCCTTCAGCAAGTCACGCCGAGAGATGGACATGTTTCACTCCAGAAATGATAGATGATTTCGATACCTTTTCTTTCAACTCTTATTCAACTGTTAAATGATAACAAAAAGAAAGTGGCAGCATAGTGCGAAAGATCACACAAACCAAATGAAAGATTATGTGTGCTGTTTATTTTAAAAAAAAAGAAAATGACAGGGCAGGTGAAGTGAAGTGAAGTGAAGTGAAGTGAAGTGAGAATAGATGTAAAAAAGTCATCTCCGAAGAGATGACTTTTTTACATGCTCGATCAATCATCCGCACATTATCAAAACTAACAATTATCCACTTCAGACAGTGGCCAATGTTCAAAATAGATATGTCGTGCTTGCCAATCTACCTTGGCTTGATTATCACTCAATAAGTGATGGGCAACAGTAAATGCAAATTCAAAACTGACACCGAGCCCCTTACCGGTGATGAAGCGCCCATCCAAAACCACTTTTTTATCAACATATACACCATCAGAAAATTTCTTCTCCAATCCACTGCCACAGGTATATTGATGATGTTGTAACAAGTTATGTGCAGCGAGAACCTTTGCCCCTGAAGAGCAAAGTGCACAAATTAATTTGTTATTATCAATATGCTTTTTAATAAAGCTATAGACCACCGAAGAACCAAAGAGATTGTCAGTTCCTTTTGGTCCTCCCGGCATCATGATGGCGTCATAAAGAACATCTATCTTTTCATCCAAAATCGCATCAGCTTCAATTCTGGTACCAAAATAAGTTGCTAATTTGGTCGTTGCCATGCATGAGAGCACATCTACTTTAATATCCAGCCTGCGCATTATATCGATAAATACAACCGCTTCAGCCTCTTCGAAGCCATCAGCCAATAACACCGCAACGTGTTTCATGTCATTCATGCATCCCCCTTGGATAATAAATTCATAGTATCTTTAACATTACGTCCAATAGAGACCCAGTCATGATCATTAATAGCTGATGGCGTGGCAATCCAAGTGCCGCCACAGGCTATTACTTGCGGCAACGCCAGATAACTCAACAAATTACTCAATTTAATTCCACCGGTAGGCATAAATCGAACCTGGGAATATGGTCCTGCCAGCGATTTCAACATGGTTACACCACCGGATGCCTCTGCAGGGAAGAATTTCAGTAATTCAAGTCCCAGCTCCAACCCCTGTTCTATCTGGCTGGGATTATTCACGCCAGGAATGATCCCGATCCCTGCATCCTGACAGTATTTAACAATGTTTGGGTTCAATCCAGGACTGATCACAAAATCCGCACCGGCACTGATAGCTTGGTCCGCTTGCTCTCGTGTCAATACTGTTCCGGCGCAAAGAATAATATCAGGGATTGTTGCCTTGATCTGACGAATAGCTTCTGCAGCTGCGGGAGTCCGAAAGGTGATCTCGGCAGCAGGCAAACCATTTTCAACCAAGGTTTTACCCAACATGGCTGCATCCATGGCATTGTCGATCTGAATCACTGGGACTACTTTTAATTTCCCCAGCTGCTCTTGCCATCTGCTCATCATGATTCCAATTCCCTAGTTAACGTCTCAATATAGTGGCGGCCAATGATGGCCCCTTGATGCTGTATAACTTCCGCAGCGACCTTGTTACCCCATCGGCAACACTCCGCGACCGATAGATTATGATGTCGAGCAGCCAAAAAACCCGCGTTAAACGAATCACCAGCAGCTGTCGTATCGATCACCTTCTGGACCTGTTCACCTCGACTCAATCCGCAGCCAATATTCAGCACGGACCACATGGCACCTTCTTTACCCAATTTTATAATAACTTGGCTAACACCAAAATGGTGCAAACGCTCAATAATCATCTCTGAACTCTGAGGTTCATTCAGCAACAGACTTTCATCATCTGCGGTTACCAACGCAATATCACAAAGTTGATATAACCGATTAATCCACATTGCCGCATGAGCATGATTATCCCAAAGACGAGGACGATAATTTGAGTCAAATGCAATAGTGACACCCGCGGCTTTAAGTGACTGCAAAGCCAAAATCAATGTCTCCTTATCCTCTTCAGGTAAAATGGCGATACTGATCCCAGAGAGGTAAAGCAACTCTATACCATGTAGTTTATCCAGGCATGACGTAAATTGCTCATGTTGACAGAGAAAGCGTGCTGCGGATTCATTGCGCCAATAATGGAAACAACGCTCACCATGCTTATCTATCTCGATGGCATACAGGCCAGGAAGCCGATTCAGATCTCGAAATATCATAGAGCAATCTATCTGCTCTTCTTTCCAACGCTCCAACATACCATCGCTGTAATGATCATGGCCCAGTACAGTGACATAACGAGGAGATAGATCTGGTAATAATCTAGAGAGATAAATAGCGGTATTCAGGGTATCGCCCCCAAACGCTTGCTGCTGAATGCCGAATGCCGGTCCGCTCAATTCAACCATGCACTCACCGAGTATCGCGATACCACCAGGTTGTTTATCCATTTGAGTCATTCACCTTAACAATGAGATACATATGAGTCACCGCCCACTATCAGTGAAATCAGTGAAAGAGCTGACGCATTCCTGGTTACCCAGTTCATAAACCTACAACGAGTAAAAGGTGCCCAATACTGCAGATATCTTAATGACACTAGCACACATAATGCCCCCAACCATTTCGTTTCGATCCATAAAAGCAGGATAACGAAACTAAATGATAAATTCAAAGATCTTGATCACACAAAAACGAAAAGAACCGTAAGCGAGACTAGAAAAAATGAAACATTTTAGAGCTGTAACAAGTGACGCCCTTTCGAAGTAGGTTGTTTTTCGGTCTTTCTGCCCTCCCTATGACCCATTCTTTACAACGACTCCACCAGTGTTGCTGCTCCAAACGTCGCGTCAAAGGACTCTGCTGCTCGGCATAATCGAAACGGAACAGCGCAACCACTTCATTCGTTTCCCTTACCCCTTGGAGCTGGAGTCCAATAGCCGGTACCGAAAGAGTAAAATCACCTTGCTCGATCGGTAGTGGTGATGGTTGCGCCTCCCAGAGACCACAACGCTCCCCGCAATAAAGGGCCACATTCAAAGCCCGCAAAGACCAGAGGCTGCTTGCTGGGCCACTGTAGTTATCTATTAACCTATCATCATGCCCAAATACCCCTTGGGTTGGGAGGCCAGCTTTCAGTGCCCCATTCGAAATAAAATAGGAGAGCGAAGAACCAAAAGCATGCTTCACTTCACCTGATGGCAAGATGCCGTGATCTGCAGCTGCAATAAGAGGGGCTGCGGCCGCTAATCGATAACAAGCGCTGCGGCCAAAGAAAGGCAATCCCTGCGTAGTGAAAAAGTATCGATAGGAATCTACAAATTCTGCTAGAGCACCACGAATAAACTCAGGGTCAAAATCAGGAAGGATTTGGTCCAGCCAATAGAGCGCGTAGTGAAAACCCCACGCGTTGTAATAGTCGTAGTTGCCTTGAGCTCCATCACGAAACCAGCCAGAACCAACATAAAACTCTTTGATCCGAGCATACTTGGTACGATTTATATGGTCTTCACCTGTTAGTGCCTTAAACACGCACTGCACAGTTAGCGGAAACAAATGCCAATTATTGTCAACAGTGATCAATGCATCTACTTGACTAAACCATGAGATGATTTTTTCCTGCTCTGCAGCCGAGAAATATTGCCATACATGTTGACGACTCAACCAGAGTGTGAGAGCCAAATCTGCACTTTCACAAATACGCTGATCGCAATCATGCATCCGCCCCCAATAACCAACGTGATAGGGATCTGTGCCCGCGATAAATGCACGACGAATAACTTCCGCCACATTCAGCTTATTACCATTTATGAGGGTAATTTCATTGTCTTGAATGCCTCTACCATGCAGCCAAGATGCCAATGTTGGCAATAATCGGCTAGTACCCTCCATAGCATCAGTTCTAGCACTTTGCTGACTAGGTCTCCCGGGATAATATGCATGCGTATAGTCCCAAACAGCATAGTGTTCAAATGCTTCAGAAAAATACTTCACCAACTCATCACATTGATATTTCAACTCGCCTTCCGACGTTGAAAAGACATCTGTGACATACTTGTCATTAACACTGTAAGCACATTTTCTGTAACGTACACGTATCAAGTTCTCTCGGAAAAGATGATAGTACATAGCCAGATCAGGATTTTCATAAGGAATATATGGACGTTTTGTTTCTGAAATTTCCATCGAATACAAAGACCGTTTTTATTTTCAATGAAATGGCCACCCATCAGGTGGCCATATATTTAGCGTTGTGCTGATGTAGTTAAAACCTGATAACGGTCACTACCCCATGCAACTGGCTTTGGTTTGTTTTTAATCCAGTCATAAAATGCTGACTTCATTTTCTTCACTCTATCTGGATATTGCAAAGAAAGATCCTTGCTTTCGGAAGGATTCAATTTGTCATTGAACAGGCTAATTTTACCGCCATCATCATAAAAATACAGCGCCCATTCACCATCACGTATAGCCCATGAACCTGGAGATAATTTTTCTAGATTAGGATTGCTTGGGATGACATTCTCCTGATAGGTGATCCATTTCCAATATCCCGACCAGAACTTGTCATTATCTTCACTGTAATGCTTGGCGCCAGGACCAGCCCAATATAGATAATCATGGGGTGAATCATGTCTGACACCACTAAGTACAGGCATAATATCCTTGCCATCTATATGCATGACGCCGGGTATTTCAATACCGGCGGAGCTCAATGCAGTAGGCAATATATCTAATGCAGATACCATGATGTCACTGACTTGACCCCCAGGGATCTTGTTAGGCCACGACACAATGAATGGGACCCTAACCCCGCCATTATACATTTGACCTTTGAATCCCCGGTCCATTCCATTCAATGGCATCGGGGACTCGTGCACAGCGCCATTATCGGAAAGGAAAAAGATCAGTGTATTATCGAGTTCATCTCTTTTTTTCAATGTATCCAGGATTTGTCCAATCCCCTCATCTGCGGCATTAATGGCTGCAAAATATTTATCTGCTTCTATGTTGCCGGTATTAAATTTCTCCATATATCGAGCAGGTGAACTTTGCTCTAAAGGAATATGTGGCACACTATAAGAGAGGTTAATAAAAAAAGGCTTATCCTTGTTGCTGTTAATAAACTTTATAGTTTCATTAGTCAAATTATGCGTCAAGTAGCCATGAGATGGTACGTTCTTACCATTTACCCATATCGCTGGTGAGTTCCATAACGCTGCGCCTGACGCATAATAACTATAGGAATAATCAAACCCTCGCTCATTAGGTTCATATCCTTTTGATGTCACCGTCACTTCATTATCATGATAATCCCTAGTGCGTGTATTTTCTGGTACTAAATTTTTACTTTCTACTCTAGCATTATGCCATTTACCAATTGTAGCGGTAGCATAGCCATTATCTTGTAATAGTTTAGGAAGCAATGTTACATCAAGCGGAATTCCTTGTGATGCATCATCATTACTGTAAGTACCAAAACTCGCCGGGTGTCGCCCCGTAAATATTCCTGCTCGGGATGGCCCACATACGGGGTGAGCGACAAATGCATTTGTCATTTTAACACCATTATGAGCTAAATTAGCTACATTTGGCATTGAACGAGCTGCTGCATCTATCATTTTTGCGATATCGCCTTGATAACGCGGAGCTACCTGGCGTTTATCAAGCGTCTCTCTTTCTAATGAATCAAGAGTAAAATCAAGCTGGCCAGTACCAAGGTCATCCATTATTATAACAAGCACATTGGGTTGCTCTGACTCGGCACTGTAAACCATTACAGGTGAAATGGAACAGGCAAGAGCAACCATGCTTGCGATGATTTTTTTTGACATAGTGGAAATATTCACTCCATTTATTTAGTTTTCATCAAAATACGAGATTGTTGACCATTACATTAGCCGCAATGCCTCCTCTACGAATTTCATCAGCCATCCTGGCCATGATGGTGGCTGTGTGGTTAAATATGTGACGATATGATGGGCACAAATAGTTATGTCGATATTTCTCTGTTGGAAGAGAAATAACTCGATGCTTTGGGCAACCACCATAACAAAGCAAATAAACATCGCATTGTTGACATTCAGAAGTCAAACGAGATGATTTTACTTTTCCGAATTTTTTTTGTTGCTTACCGGTCACAATACTGACAAGTGATTGAGAATGTATATTTCCGAGTCTATTGGCATGATATACATAATGATCACATGAATACAAATCACCATTTGCTTCAATGATAACTGCCTGACCACAATCCTTAGACTGCACACACACTGAAGCCGGATATCCCATCCAAACTGCGAGTATGCTATCAAACATACGAATGAAAATGCGTCCGACATCATTCGGACACCATTCATCAAAAACATCAGTCATGAAACGACCATATCCATGTGCAGGCACAGAGAAATCCATTAATTTCGGATTTGGCATAGGTGTATAATGGCCATTATTATCAGCCTGACTATCAGGTGACAACTCCACCAAAGGAATAAATTGCATGAAATTTGCACCCAGTTTTTTCAGAGCAAGATAGGTGTCACGCCCCTTATCCCAATTTTTATCATTAATTACAGTCAGGGTGTTGAACTCTACGCCAAACTCCTTCAGTAATTCTATCGCATGCTGTACCCGCTCAAATGTTGGGTTACCATTCACTGAAACACGATATGCGTCGTGCACACTTTGCAGTCCATCTACTGACACACCAACCAAGAAATTATGCTTGGCAAAAAATTCTGCCCATTGCCGATTAATCCCGATCGCATTAGTTTGAAAGCTGTTGGTAATGTGCTTTCCATCCGCATATTGCTGTTGATACGCCACCACATTGCGATAAAAATCCAAGCCTGCGAGAGTAGGCTCTCCCCCCTGCCATGAGAAGTCGATCTGCTGGCTATGTTGAGAGCGGATATATTCCCGGATGTAACGCTTCAGGGTGGCATCTGACATAACCTGTGACGCGGTGGAACTATCCTGGTGAATGGTGTGCTCTTTCTCCAGATAAAAACAGTACTCACACTTGAGATTACAGCGATAGCCAGTTGGCTTTGCCATCATATGAAATGCTGTTTGACTCTTTTGATCAATGCTCATGATGCCGATACTTTAAACAAATTGAAGCTGTAACCATAGTATACGAAACAATATGAAAGCATTTGTTGTGTCGAGTCACAATTAACACAATAAACAAAAGAAAATGAAAACAGATAAAAGAAAAAACCCAGCCAACTGAACTGGGTTTTCATATCATTGCAACTTGTGTACACCACGACACTATACGAGTTGCATCACCTCTGTGGCAGCAAGCAAAAATACGCCAGCACCATAGTCAATATTATGGTCTCGCTGAACATCACGGGGATTAAATGCGGGCAACTGTACCCAACCCATCATGCCATTTTCATGGATGCAACCGAGTAATGCCTGCCAAGATGAAAGTACGGCTGAAAGGTACTCATCACGAGCCAGAATCCCCTGATTAATCCCCCAAGCCAAACCATAACAAAACAATGAAGTTGCACTGCTTTCTGGAGCGGGGAAATGCTCAGGATCAAGCAAACTGGTACGCCAAAACCCATCCGGCTGTTGATAACGACATATTGTCTTGGCCAAGCTACAAAACAGTGTCACGTAACGTTCCCGTGATGGATGGTCATCAGGCAACCGCGCTAGCAAGCGAGGAATACTGGCCAGGACCCACCCCACCCCTCGACTCCAGAAGACCAACTCTCCATTCGCTTCACGCAACTCGCCCCCTTTTCCATCAGGGATATAGCGATGATCACGAAAGAAGAGACCAGTATGTGGATCAAATAAATGGTTCACCGCATCCCAAAATGCAGGCTCCATATAATCCAGATACTTGTGATCTCCTGTCAGCTGGGAGAGCCCTGCAAACACGGGGGGAGCCATAAATAGAGAGTCACACCACCACCAATCCTGGCGACCAGGAACCGGAGATTCCAACATCAAATCGAGGGCTTTGATGGTCGGCTCCAGCGCTTCAATCTGGTTGACCAAAGGATAGACATCCAAGTAGGCCTGACAGCACACATGATCATCAGCAAAGCGTGGGTTGGGGCCGGTCCGAAATCCGGTATGCAGGGTGTAGTTCATCACCCCATCCAGATACTCATTATCATCCGTTGCTTGCCATGCGCTCGCAACACAGGACCAGAATACTCCCCGTTCCCAATCGGTATCTTTAATAAATCGAACCTTGCCACTGCGGCGAACCACACTACGGGTCTGATGGGCTGCTTGATAGCGATACACACGCTTCATCGCTGCCAGCACCTCAGCTCTAGATTCTGATGACATAGTCAGCTCCTCTTATCAACGTGCCAGCCAGCCGCCATCAACGGCCAATGTGTAGCCGTTAACATAGTCACTGGCAGCAGATGCCAAGAATACCGCAGGGCCAGCCAGATCAGATGGTGATCCCCAACGATTCGCAGGGATCCGTTCCAATATTGCGTTGTTACGAGCCTCATCTGCACGTAAAGCAGCTGTGTTATCTGTTGCCATATAGCCTGGCGCAATGGCATTAACATTAATTCCATGATGAGCAAGTTCAGTGGCCAGAGCTCTCGTCAGACCCATTACCGCTGACTTACTGGCTGTATAGGAAGGAACTCTTACACCGCCCTGGAACGAGAGCATTGAGGCAATATTGATGATCTTGCCACCCTTACCCTGTTTGACAAATTGCTTGGCAACTGCCTGTGACAGAAAAAATACCGTCTTCTGGTTGATATTGATGACGTCGTCCCAATCCTTATTGGAGAATTCAAGAATATCCTGACGACGAATGATACCTGCGTTATTTACCAGGATATCGATTGCACCCATCACTTCGACGGCCTCAGCGACTATCGCCTCCAGCAAGTCCTGTTGCATCAAATTTGCTGTGATGTAGTGAAATTTTCGGCCCAGCGCCTCAATGGCGGCCTGAGTCTCCGGTGCTGGCTCATAGCCTACACCCACAATATCAGCCCCCGCCTGAGCCAAACCCAATGCCATGCCCTGCCCAAGACCGGTGTTGCAACCCGTCACCATGGCAACTTTACCCGTAAGCTCAAACATACTCATAATTCTTCCTGCGACAAGACGGATTGGCTTGCATCAAGCAACCCGCATAGATTAATTGGTAGGGTTTACTTCAAATCACTCATGGCAACATGGTCCATGTCGTGGAAAGTCTGGTTTTCACCGACCATGCCCCAAATGAAGGTGTAGGCTGCAGTACCGACACCGGAGTGGATAGACCAACTCGGACTGATTACCACCTGCTCATTACGCACCACCAGATGCCGAGTCTCCTGCGGTTCACCCATGTAGTGGAAAACCAGGTTGTTCTCACTCATATCAAAATAGAGATAGACCTCCATTCTGCGCTCATGGGTATGGCAAGGCATGGTATTCCATAAATTGCCCGGAGCCAGCTCTGTCATGCCCATCAGCAGCTGACAGGTCGGCAGAACCGAAGGGTGCAAGTATTTATAGATGGTGCGAATATTACAGTTTTCCTGACAACCCAAAGATTCCGGAGCAGCCTCTTCGCGAGAAATTTTACGCGTCGGATAAGCATGATGAGCGGGAGCGCAATTAAGATAAAAGCGAGCAGGATGCTCTGAATTTACACTGGTAAACGAGACTTCACGAGCCCCCATACCGACATAGAGAGCCTCGCGAGCTCCAATCTCAAAAGTTTGGCCATCAACAGTGACCAAGCCAGGGGCTCCAATGTTAATCAGCCCCAACTCTCGACGCTGCAAGAAGAATTCCACACCGATTTCCTTACCGCCCTCAAGGGAGATGGGATAATCAACCGGCACAACTGCTCCAACGATGATACGATCGATGTGGCTATAGGTAAGATTAATTTCATTCGGTTGGAACATACCTTCGATCAAAAAATGGCTGCGCAAGCCGCTTGTATCCAATTGTTTGGCATGTTCACTATGGATAGGTTGACGAATTTCCATTGTTAAACCTCAAGTTATTACCACAGCCAAAATCATCGATAACAATAAATAGCCATCAACGTGTTACTGGCTTTGTATTAATAGTTCATGATGAAGAAGCCAAATTTTATTGTATGCAACTCATCTGAAAACAAGTGTCATCGTTATTAAAGACCATCAACTTCATCAATGTCTTGCTGATACATGGCGGCATCCAGTGCTTTTCGCATATCTTGCATCGTGCTCTTACCTATCTCTTGCAGAATCTCGACCAGCTCACTTAACGACACACCATCACGTTCAAATGCGGCATTTGCAATCATCGGCAAGTTGACCCCTGCCAATACCTCGACATTGTCGGTATCCATTAAAATCGCTGATGCTCGATTTGCTGGCGATCCGCCAGGAATATCGGTTAAAAATAACACCCCATCATCTGAGCTCACTTCCTGAGCAGCTTCTCTTAGTGCTAACTCCAAATCATCTGTCGACATTGACTCGACAAAGTCGACAAAGCGCATCTGTTCCGGCGTTCCCACAATTGCTTTTATTGCAGACTGCATTCCGGATGCAAAATTTATATGTCCAGATACTACAATACCGATCATGCAATTGAATCCTCTTAAATATATGGGGGCGATGTACCCCCATTAACTATGATTACTATATTTAGATAATACCCATATAGTGACCAATAACCCCAGCGGCTAAGGTTGAAAAAATAAGCACTGGTGGCTTAGCCCAGAATCCGGTCCCTTTTACCATTTTTAACATAAAAAACACCAATACCAACGGCAGTAAATTTGGCATTATTTTATCAAATAATGATGTTTGAAGTTCGACCGTCTTCCCCCCTAACTCTAATGATACCGTTGTCTGCAACTTGATAAACGTAGCGGATAGTGCACCTATCACGAAAATACCCATAATATTGGCTGCCTTGGCCAATTTTTCGGTTGCATCACTCATGTTTACCATAGCTGCAGTACCAGCACGGTATCCCATGAACATCAATCCGAAATATACAAAGAAATGCACTATCTGATACAACAGAAAAAATACAAACGGACCAGCAATAGATCCCTCAATGGCAATAGATGCCCCTAGCGCTAATGTCAATGGCATCAACGTCATATGGTCTATCGCATCACCAATACCGCCGGTAGGACCCATACCGGCGACTTTCATCACATTGACAGTAGAGGGTTTTTCCTTGTTCTCTTCCATTGCTATAGCGGTGCCGAGCAGGAAGGTAAATAACTTCGGACTGGCATTAAAAAACTGCAGATGGTTTTTCAACGCCTTAGCTAGATCATTTTTATTATCACCATGGATTTTTTTCAATGCCGGGATAATAGAGTATGCGAACCCTCCACCCTGCATTCTTTCAAAGTTGAAATTACCCTCCATAAACAAGCCACGCAATGAACACATCCATAAATCTTTCTTGGTAATGACTTGACGAACAGTGATGTCCTCATAAGAATCCACATTATCTACCAGTGATGAACTTTTTACTGGAGATACTGTGACATCAGATTTAGATGGAGAAATTGCAATATCAGATGCCATCTTCAAATTCCTCTGCTTGCTTGTTTGAATTGTTATCGCCACTAAAGAAGTAATAAAGCGCTGCGGCAGACGCACCCAAAATTGCAACAGCCATTATTGGCAATTTTAGGTAGGTGGTCATCACAAAACCGACAAAGAACACACCTGCAACTTCTTTGGACCACATGATTTTTAGTAGCATGGCGAAACCGATAGCTGGTACCATTTTGGCACCAATCCCCAACCCCTCCAGTAATACTTTTGGTGCATTTTCATCAATCCATGTAGCACCGTGTTCACCAAAATAGACGGTTGTAAATGCAACAACCGCATAGAGCATAGAACGTAACGAAATGGTGGAAATCAGTAGTCGCTCAATGCCAGAGGCATCCGCCTGTTCGGCATAACGATCAGCCTTACCCATTGTGAACGCAGTTAATGCAAAGAAACCAATGACCAGCATCTGCATCAACACAGCAATAGGCATACCTACACCCATGGCGACTTCAGCTGATTGTCCAGTCATCACGGCAAAGGCTACAGCAGCAATCGTTCCCATCGTGACATCTGGCGGTTGAGCGCCAGCATTGGGAACAAGACCCAACCAGGCTAATTCCAGCGTCGCACCAGCAATTAACCCGATCTGCATATCACCCATAATCAAACCAACTACCGGCCCAGTAATTAATGGACGGTGGATATTTAATGCAACATCATATTTATCAATGCCGCAAAAAAATGCCCATATAGCTACAAGAATAGATTCTATAAACATATTTAATTCCTTTAAATGATGCAACCTATCATTTAAAATCGAATGTTAAGCTGCACGCTTAGCCAACTCAAAAATATCGATAGCAGTCTGGTCTGGTGTATTTTGAACTGTACAGACGACCCCTTTGCCAACCATGACATCAAAAGCTTTCATATCTTTTGAATCAACGGAGACAGTTTTTGAAATTTGTTTTTTTCCTTCGTGATAATGCATGTTACCGATATTGCAATGGGTAATAGGCACGCCCCCTTCGACTAAACGAGCCACGTCGGTTGGATTGTTGCACAAAATAAAAATTCGTTGTCTCTCTGAAGCGTTTTTAATTACATCAATGGTCTTTTGTATCGTAAAGAACCTGACCGCATACTCCCCCCCTGCAGAAGCCTTCATCCCTGCCTGCATGAAAGCAGCATTGGGACCTTCTGCTGCATCATCATTAGCAACAAGAATCAAATTCGCCTCTGTGTGTTTACCCCAAGTGATACGAATTTGCCCGTGCAACAAACGTTCATCAATCCTAGTCCATACGATATTTGGAGTTTTCATATATTTCATCCCTCTATTATAGGCATGCCTGAATATATGCAGGCAATACACTAACCCATCTGATTAGATTAACTAGAGACGTCATTATGCTTGTTGGGTGCATACTTGATGTCATTATTCGTTCCAGCCCGCACTGACGGTGTTTTAGTGAGCTTAACTCTAGTCCTGATATTAACACACTGAAAGAAAACGAAAATGGGATCGCTTTCACGAAGTAAATAAAAAGACATTGAAAGATACTGCCATCATCAATGCTTTTTCTAACTACTTAATGCCTTCTGTAAGAATGCATCTCACTTACGGTTAGCAAACAGATGAACCCAGGTCACTGCCGCACGTCAATAAACGGATATAAATCACAGGCGATGGATAACCTATCCAAATCAAATACGGTTCTCACTCATACACATGCGGATTTTCGCTTCGACCACCTCTTCCATGGCTGCCATGGCAGGCACCAGATACTGACGGGGGTCGCTGGCATCGGGGTGGCTACCAAGGAAGGCTTTCATGGCATCGGCGAAGGCGATCTTCAATTCGGTCGCTACGTTGACCTTACAGATCCCCAGCTCGATGCAGCGGCGGACATCGGCTTCCGGCACACCGGAGGCGCCGTGCAGAACCAGCGGAATATCCACCTGCTCACGGATCGCAGCGAGGCGGGCAAAATCGAGGCGGGGCTCTTCCTTATAGAGGCCGTGGGCAGTGCCGATGGCAACAGCCAGCGAGTCGATACCGGTACGGCGGACAAACTCGGCCGCCTTCAGCGGATCGGTAAATTTGGCATTTGCGGCATCAACGATGAGGTCATCTTCCTGGCCGCCCAGCTGGCCCAGTTCGGCTTCGACGCTGGCACCCATGCGGTGGCAGTAGGTGACTACGCTGCGCACCTTTTCGATGTTCTCTTCAAACGGAAAGTGCGAGGCATCGATCATGGCCGAGCGAATACCCGCTTCGACCTTGTTATGGATGTCCTGCTCGTCTTCGTGGTGATCCAGATGCAGCACCAGCGGAATGCGGTACTCATGGGCAGCTGCCTGACAGATGGAGACCAAATACTCGACCCCGGCATGGCGATAGGTACCCGGGGTACCAGCCAAAATCACCGGTGAACGCATACGGGCTGCGGTACGAGCGACCACCTGGACGGTTTCCAGGTTGTGGATGTTGAAAGCAGGCACGGCGTAACCGCGGCGCTGGGCATCTTTGAGCATTTCATGGGAAGAGATCAGATACATAGTGACTCCTGAGCGTCCTGATTGACGCGAGATCCTGAGAAAAGGGGGGCGAAGTGGGCGGGCTCAATCTCCCGACCAGCAACCCAGATGTGTTGTTGAGTAAGTTCAGTAGTGAGGGCGAGCAGGTTGGCCTGTTTGCCAACCGCCAGTGAACCGAGACGATCGGCAATACCGAGCATCTTTGCCGGGGCCAGTGAGGCCATCCGAATGGCATCGGCAAGCGGGATGTCTGCCAAATTGACCATGTTGCGCACGGCATCGAGCAACGTGAGTGTGCTACCGGCCAGGCCGCCGGCCTCGGTGCGCACCACCCCCTCTTTCATCTCGACCCGGTAGTTGCCCAGCAGGTAGTGACCATCTGGCATACCTGCGGCGCGCATCGCATCCGTAATAAGGAGCAGGCGCTCACCGGCGCAGCAGTGGCAGAGTTTGAGCACGCTTGGATGGATATGATGACCATCGGCGATCAGCTCCAGCCAGGCATCGGGATGGACCAGGCCCGCGCCCACCATGCCGGGCTCGCGGTGGTGCAGACCTCGCATGCCGTTGAAGCAGTGCACCAGCCCGGAAGCGCCCGCCGACAGCGCTGCCATAGTAGTGTCGTGATCAGCCGCCGAGTGGCCCAGCATCACCCGCACGCCGTTTGCGGCGAGATGGCGAATGGCCGTGATGGCATTGGGCTTTTCCGGTGCCAGCGCCACCACTTTCAGGGTGCCGCGAGCCAGCTGTTGCAGATGGTTCAGCTCGGCAACCTCCAGCTCCCGAAACAGCGCCTGATCGTGGGCACCCTTATTGGCGGGGGTAAAATAGGGCCCCTCCAGATAGCAACCAAGCAGCTCAGCGCCCGGCATGCCGCTGGCGACGCCATCAGCAATACGGGCAAGGGTCAGCTCGATCTCGGGGAGCGGAGCAGTAACCGTGGTAGCGAGAAATGCACCGACACCTTCCGCCGCCTTGGCCATCGACAAGATGCCGAGGACGTTGCTGTCGTTGTCCATCACATCCACACCGGCGCCGCCGTGGACATGACCATCGATCAGGGCCGGGACCAGCAGATCGACATCCCGCACCGGATCGGCATCTGTGATGGGGGCGATCGCGGTGATGATGCCCTCTTGGTGGGTAAGCTCCTGATGCTCCAGCCAGCCCTGCTCGGTCAGCAGGCGGCGGGCACGGATCCGTGAAGCCATTTAAATGCCCTCCTCGACCAGACTTGCTTCTGCCTGGCGATCTTTTTGCATTTCATCCGCCAGCGACGTGAGGCCCCGGTGACCACAGGCAAGGGCCTGGATACGGAATTCACTGACACTCAGACCATCACCCTGCTCTACTGCCGACATGGCTTCTGCAAGTTGATGCTCCAACTTGCTGGTGGTCGATGATTCGGGAAAATCAATTGCCGCCACATATGGCTGTTCACCGAGGATCTGTTCCATTGCCTTTGCCAGTCCACTGGCAAAACCGCCATGCCCCGTGATAATGATGCCTAACATGTGACTCACTCCTTTTTCTAATGATTAACAACAAACAGACCACGAAAGATGAAAGCGTTCACAAACATAAATATTCAATGTATTCATGTGTATAGCGATTAATCTTTATAGCAATTTCTGTTCGTTGATTCTCATTCCTAGCTTTTATATGGATAAATTTTTACCCCTTGTACGACCCGGTTGACTTGCCCGGTCGGACAAGGATTGTCCGGGCTGATGCCGAGGCTCAACGAGGTATGAAAGGCATAGAACTGGGCATAGAGCAGGTAACCGAAGGCCAGCTGGGCATCATCACAGTGGAGGGTGTGGGGCAGATAGATGTGCTCACCCTGTTCGATGTGAGGATCATGCTGGTCAGCAATGGCGACCACCCGGGCTGCCTGTCCATCAGCCCGCAGTTCGCGCAGCAGGTCCAGATCATATTGACGGGTATAGGGGTCGTTGGAGATGAGCTGGACGATCAGGGTCTGTGCATTGACGATGGATTTGGGGCCATGGCGAAAGCCGGTGGGAGAGTCAAACATGGCGACCAGTCGGCCACCGGTCAGTTCCAGCAACTTGAGGGCTGACTCCTGGGCAACCCCTTGCAGGCTGCCGCTGCCAAGATAGATGACCCGTTGTGGCAATGGCTCATTCCATGCTGGTACCCGCTGAACAACCTGCTCAAGGATCGCTTCACTGACGCCAGCCAGCGGCGCACACACCTGCTGGTTGAACTGGCTCGGCAGGAAGACGGCAAGACAGCTCAGCATCATGCTGGTGAGGCTGCTGGTCATGGCGAAGCCGCGATCATTGGTTTGGGGCGGCATCAACAGGGCCAGAGAGCGGGCATCTTGCTGGCAGCGGCGATAGAGCGCCCCTTCACCGTTACAGGTGAGTACCAGATGATGGCAGTTGCCGAGCAGTTGGCTGGCGAGCTCAACGGCGGCCACGCTTTCCGGGCTATTGCCTGAGCGAGCGAACGAGATAAGTAGAGTCGGGCAATCCTCGGCCAGATACTCGGCCGGATCGGTGACGATATCGGTGGAGGCAATCGCCTCGAACCGGGCCTTCAAGTGGCCAGAGAGGTAAGGGGCCAACGCTCGTCCGGCAAAGGCAGAGGTACCGGCACCGGTCAGGATCACCCGCAGATTGCGATGGGACAAGAGAGGGGTAAGAAAGCGATCCAGCGGAGTGCGGCACTCCTCCACCATGGCAAGGGTCTCTCGCCAGGTGGCCGGTTGTTGCTCTATTTCATGGGCTGTCGCTAGGCCGTTGGCCGTGCGCAGCATCTCTTCTGAATAACCAAGGATCATGTCTACAACTCCTTAAACAACAGGGTCAAGCTGGGAAGGACAGGGGCAGACTGTGCCGCAGGCATTGGCATAGCTGCGCAACACTTCCTGCACCTGATCGAGAATGAGCTCATGGGGATTGGCCGCCAACGTGCCCTGACGTACCTTGCGGTACTGCAGGGGCATGTGCTGGCTGAGCAGTGGCAAGGGGATGGGCTCGGCGGCCAGGTTGGTGAGCAATCTGGCATAGCACTCATCTACGCGCGCATCGGGCCAGTAGTAGCGAATGCGGTCTGAGTAGCTGTAACCGCGCGCGAGTCGGCATTCGTTGGCGTTGCCCTGATAGTGGCTGCGCCAGAAGTCGGGGCGATCCAGCATGGTCTCTTCCATCACCTGGCGCAGGCCCGAGCACGCCTTGGCGACAACCAACTCCTCTTCGATGGCGGCAAGGGAAAACAACGCTTCACGCAGGGCAAAGGTGAGGGCCGGACCGACCTTGAGAATGGCAAAGTGGTCGCGAACCAGCTGACGATAAGCCTCGGGGGTCTGGTAATCGGTGGAGTGAGCCTCAAACACCAGATGGGGGTAGGCTTCGATCATCCGACTCAGTGGTGCCGCTTTCGCTGATTGGTAATCGATAATGTGGGTGTGGTCAAACTCGACCCCGGGCTGGACAACGAGCCCAATGACCCGGGGCCAGATATGGGCCAGACCGACCTGCGCGAAGGCTTGCTGGTGGGCTTCCAGGGTATGACGGGCGGCTTCCGGCGTGGTGACAGTCAGCTCGGCCAGCTCTTCATGGGCACCGCCCGGAACCGGCACCTCGGTACCAATGACATAGACCAGATCGCTCTGGCCAAATTTGGCCAGACAGGTTTGCTCGGCGATCTGCGCCAGACGGGCGGCCCGCTCGGCGACCAGCTCATCGGTCAGCGGCACCGGGTCCCCCTGACAAGACATGCTGCAGTCAAGATGGATCTTTTTGAAACCGGCAGCAACATAGCAGGCGATGAGATCCTCGGCATGGGCCATGGCCTGCTCGGCGGGCTCACCTTGCCAACGGTTTGGACCAAGGTGATCCCCTCCAAGAATCAGTCGGTGCGCTGGAAAGTGGCACTCGGCAGCCAGCTGATAGAGGCGATCGCGAAAATCGGCCGGGGTCATGCCAGTGTAACCACCGAACTGATCCACCTGATTGGAAGTGGCCTCGACCAGCAGCAGTTGATCCCCTTCGGCGGCCAAGCACAAAGCGGCCTCCAGCACCAGCGGGTGAGCGGAGCAGACGGCATAGATCCCGACCGGTTCTCCCTGTTTATGTCTTTCGACCAGTGACTGCATGGATTTCATTTTGATCTTCCTTCGTTGCTCCAGATGAAAGAGAGCTTTCACTTGATTTCCTTTACTCTAGTAACAACACAAAGAAAACGAAACAAAAGAGTTCTACCTTCTTGATGCGGATCACAAAAAGAAAGGTATTGAAAGATTTTAAGAAATGAGAAATGAGAAGTCGTTGTGAAAAAGTTCAGCAATGCTTGATTTGACTCTTATGCTGAGCGTTAATATGAAAACGTAACGAAGTGAAAGAAATTTTTCACCACAACAGACTTATAGAAGAGACTATGCAAATAACTGAAAAGAGCGTACTCGGCACCAGTGAGCGGCGGGAGCGGATCATTCAGCAGCTGCGCAGCAATGGCAGCGTTCAGGTCAACGAACTGGCTACCCATTATCAGGTGTCGACCGTCACCATTCGCAATGATCTGGCATTCCTCGAAAAACAAGGGGTTGCTGTGCGCGCCTATGGTGGCGCCCTGCTGTGCGAACCCAATCAGGCGGTGCCCGAGCGAACCATTGCCGACAAGAGCGTGCTCAATACGCCGGTCAAACAGCGGATCGGTGCACTGGCGGCGACGCTGGTGCAACCAGGGAGTCGCCTCATCCTCGATTCGGGTACAACCACGTTGGAGGTGGCTCGTCATCTGCGGGAGCATCAGGAGATTCTGGTGATGACCAACGGTATGAACGTGGCAAATGCACTGCTGGAGGCGGAGGGAGTCGACCTGTTGATGACCGGCGGTCACCTGCGCCGCAAGTCACTCTCGTTCTATGGTGCGCAAGCAGAACAATCCCTGCAAAACTACCATTTCGATATGCTGTTTCTCGGGGTGGATGGAATCGATCTTGAATGTGGCGTCAGTACCCATCACGAGGATGAAGCGCGCATTAACCGCTGCATGTGCCAAGTTTCCAAGAAAATCATAGTGGTCACAGATTCCAGCAAATTTCGCCGCTCCAGCCTCCACAGGATCATTGATACTCAACGCATTCACACACTGATCACCGATGATGCGCTGCCTGCAGACATGCTGACTGGTTTGCAGCATGCCGGGATCGAGGTACTGCTGGTACCGGCGGATCCCCACTGATCGAAGCTGGATTGCGTTAGCCCCCGGACACCACTGTCAAGGTCATACCGATACTCATACGGTCACCTCTTGCGAGTAACCGCAAACCGGGGTGACCTGCCATGTGGTGGGCATTGGCGGCGTGACTCTGGGGCTCCAGACAGACAAAGCCACTCGTGTCATCGGGCTGGTAGAGCATCAGGAAGGCACACTCGCTTGAAACCAGCAGGCGCTGCTGGCGAGCAGGATGATCGATCTCGGCCTGACCGCGCCAGCCGCCGTAACAGTGGTTGAGCCACCCTTGCGGGCGCTGCCACTGACGAAAATCGAGGTGGGGCGCAAGCCTGCTCGACCAGTCGGTCGGCAGATGATCCTCCCCCTCCTGCCAGACACCGCTCGCCAGAAAGCGAATCTTTGTCTGCTCGTCACGCCAGAAAAAGGGGTGGAAACCCGCGCCGTAGAGGCAGGGGATCTCCCCAAGATGGGTCAGGCTGATCCGCGCCACCAGGCTTGCTCCCTGCAGCCGATAGTCGATCTCCGCCAAATAGTGAAAGGGGCCATTCTGGCTGGTGAGCTGCAAGGTCACCGAGCTGTCGGTCAACGCCACCGGTTGCCAAGGCTGCAACCAGCCATCCCCATGCAAAAAGAAGTCGGGATCGAGCTCGCTCTCGGGCAACGAACAGTCATCCTCCCACAGCTCGAACCGATTGCCCGCTACCCGATTGGCCAGCGGCACCATGGGAAACAGCGCGCTCTGCCCGGGATGCCATGGCTGCGCCGGGTCCGTGTCGCGCAGCAGCGGGCGCCCTTTATCATCCTCCAGCCCCAGCAGACAGGCCCCTTGTGCAGAGACCCGCATCCTAAGATGCGGGTTGTTTAATGTGTATACCGTCATGCCGAGGCGCTCGCCTTGGTCGGCGTCAGCTCCACCTTGCCTTGGGCCAGCTGAGCCTCCAGTGCCTCCAGCGTCACCCCCTTGGTCTCGGGCACCTTGCGATAGATGAAGATGAGACCAGCGAAACAGATGAGGCCATAGAGCAGGAAGCTGCCTGCAGCACCCAACCCGGCATTGAGCAGCGGGAAGGTGTAGGTCAGGACGAAGCAGGCGATCCAGAGCGCCAAGGTTCCGGCTGACATCGCCAGACCCCGCACCCGGTTGGGGAAGATCTCCGAGAGCAGCACCCAGGTGACCGGCGCCAGGGTCAGGGCATAGATGGCGATGGCCGCCAATACCAGCAGCAATACCGGCAGCCCCAGTACGCCTGTGGCATAGGCCGCCGCCATCATGCCGTAGATGATGGTCAGCCCCGCCGAGCCAATCAGCATCAGCTTGCGGCGACCGATCTTGTCCACCATAGGCAGTGCAATCAGGGTAAACAGCAGATTGATAAGGCCGGTGGCGACGATGGATTTGAGGGTGCTGTTGATGTCAAACCCGGCGGAGGCAAAGATCTCCTGCGCATAGTTGAAGATGACGTTGATGCCGCACCACTGCTGGAATACCGCCAGCACGATCCCGATGATGAGGATTGGCCGCACCGAGGGTTTGCCCAGCTCTGACAGCGACACCTTGTGTGTCTCGCCCACCAGGGTCTGACGGATATCGGCCAAGGTCTGCTTGGCATAGGCATCACCGCCAATCTTGCCGAGCATGCGGGAGGCTTTCTCATACTGACCATCTTTGGCCAACCAGCGCGGCGACTCCGGTACGAAGAACATCAACACCAGAAAGGCCAGCGCCGGTACCAGTTCGGCACCGAACATCCAGCGCCAGCCGGACTGACCATTCCAGGTGGCTAGAATATCGGCCTGAGTGGCGTTGCTCGCCACCGGATCGGCGATCATCAGGTTGACCAGCTGGGCCGCCAGCACCCCGATCACGATGGTGAGCTGGTTGATGGCCACAAACTTGCCCCGCTTGTCGGCCGGGCTGATCTCGGCGATGTACATGGGCGAGAGCGCAGAAGCCAGACCGATGCCGATCCCGCCGATGATGCGATAGACCACAAACAGATCGAAGTTGCTGGCCGCCGCAGTGCCCCACGCAGAGATGGTGAAGAGGATGGCGGCCAGGATCAGCGGCTTCTTGCGACCGAAGCGGTCGGAAGACCAGCCGGAGATGGCGGCCCCCAGCACGCAGCCCACCAGCGCCGAGCTCATGGCCCAGCCGGACTGGGCCGGATCCGTGATGGCGAAATAGGCCTCATAGAAGGGCTTGGCCCCGCCAATCACGACCCAGTCATAACCAAACAGCAGGCCACCGCAGGCGGCCACCAAGCAGATCATCCAGATGTAGCTCATATTGAGCCCATTCGTATCCAATTGATTTTTCGTGCGTTCCATGTCTCATCCTTTCTATCTTGTCGATTGTAAGGTGCAGTGGCGCCCCTCACCGTGGCGGGGCGCCGGTTTTTGTTATGAGTGTTGTGAGTTGAGTGACAGCTCGCGGCAGATCAGGGCAAAGAGGTGCCCCTTGTCGTGAGCCGGGTTGAGGGTGAGCAGCTCTCGCAAGGTCTGTTCACAACCATCCCGCTGACCCAGCCCCAACAGGCCGAGCGCCCTGACCAGCAGACAGTGCTGGCGATGTTTGTGTTGCGGATCGTCATCCAGCACGATGAGGTCGGGCAGTGAGACGGCGAAGAAATCCGCCTCGACCGACTCGCCCATCGCCTGTTCGGCCCAGGCGACCATCCCCTCAAACAGACGATGGGCCTCCGCAACCCGGCCAAGACGCGCCAGCGCCATGCCCTGATAGAAGAGGTAATCCACCGGCTGATCGTTGTAGTAGCGGCTGGCCCCCAGCGACCCCTGACCGAGACAGGCCTGTTGCAGGCACTGGGCCGCCAGACTCTGGTTGTCACAAGCCAGATGGCAGAGCGCCAACAGGTAGTGGATATCGTTGTCGGTTTGCCCCACCAGACGCCCCTCCCCCAGATTGAGGGGGTAGTGCAGCGCCTGTTGCAGCAACGGAATAGCCTGCTCGTGACGTCCCTGAGTCATCAACACCAGCGCCCGGCGCTGCTGATTGATGAGGTATTGACCGGTCACCTTGCCCTCGCCCCCCTCCCAAGGATGGAATTCGCGCAGCCGCAAGATCTCGGCCGCCGCATCCAGCTGGCCGGTGATGTGATAGAGACTGAGCAGTTCGGCAGTCAGGTCGTCGCGCTTGAGGGCCACCTCACGATGCGCCTCCAGCAGCGCCAGCCGCTCTGCGGGGGCCATGACGCAGCGCTTGTGCAGCTGATCCAGTTCAAACAGCAGACGGGCGTCGTCTGGCTTGAGGGCAAAGGCCCGGCTCAGACACTGCTCGGCCGCAACCGGATCGCCGCTCTTGTTGAAGTGATAGATGCCAAGGTTGCGCCAGGCCGGGGCAAATCCGGGTGCCTGCTCGCACACCTGCTGCCACAGTGCGATGGCTTGCGGGTAGCTGCGCTTGCTGTAGTGGAAGCAGCCCAGCAGATAGCTGGCAAACCAGCTGTGGGGCAGTTGCGCCAGCATGGCCACCTCGCCAAGGGTATTGGGGAAGCGCACCTTGTGACCAAAGGCCTGCTCGGCCCGTTGCAGCAGGGCATCTTGCGCCTCACCTTCCGGCAGTAGCGCAGCCTGGAACAGCAGCGGCAGGGTCTCTTCCACCGGCAGTGTTGAGAGCAGTTGCTGCGCCAGCTCGGGGCGTCCCAATGCCAGCAGATTGCTCGCCAGGAAACAGAGGTTCACCCCGCGCCCGTTGCACAGGGTGCGCAGCGCCTCGAGATCGCTCGGCTGCTCGCTTGCCAGCCAGCGCAGGAAGGCCAGCTGATAGTGAAGCGGATAACGGACGCGCTGCTCGTCGATATAGGCGATGGCCGCCGCCCGCTGACCGGACTCCAGCAGCGCCAACCCTTTGAGGGCGATGGCGCCATAGTGGGTACCGTTGACCGCAAGACTCTTCTCGACAAAGGGCAGCGCCTGCAGCGGGTCACGGCGCACCATGGCGATGCGGGCCAGCCCGAGGAAGCCACTGTCGCGGCAGTTACCGCTCCAGGTCGCCTTGTAGAAGTCATCGAAGGCGGCATCAAACTGGCCCAAACGCTCCTCGATGTGGCCGCGCAGCAAGCTCGCCTTGCCACACTGAGGGTTCTTGTTGAGGCGATGGGCACGGACCAGCGCCTGATTGACGTAGGCCAGCGCCTGCTCATAGTTGGCGCGGTTGTACTCCAGCGTTGCCAGCGCCAGATTGCAGCGATAGTCGCCACCATCCAGCTCCAGCGCTCGCAGGTAGTAATCAAAGGGCGAGCGGCTGGCGTGCAGATACTGCTCAAGATGCTGGCCGATGAAGTAGAGCTCATCGACCGAGTCGAGATTGACGGCTGGCTCCGGCGCTGTGGCCGGATCTGGCAGTGCTTCGCCCACGGGCTGATGCTCGAGATAACTCAAGATCGACTGCCCCTGCTCATCCAGCAGGCGTACCTGCAAACGTCCCTCGCTGGTGATGGCCTGCGGCTCAAGCCAGGCCTGACCCGGTTGCAGATCCAGCGTCTGGGTGAACAGCACGCAGCCTTCGTCACTCACTTCGAAACGGGCATGGCACAGCGGCGCGATCGCGTAGGCACCGCACAGCAGGCCGTCGTCGGTGCGCTCCAGCTTGATGGCGGCGCGGGTGTTGGCATTTTGCAGGGTGCCGAGGGTGTTGTAGGGCAGGAAGTTCTGCACGAACACCTTCTCCTCCCCCGCATCCAGCCAGGTGAAGTCAGGCTGATTATCGGTATAGACCCCGGTCATCAGCTCGATGTAGGGGCCGTTGTCATCGGTCAGGTTGCGATCCCAGGCCAGACCAAAGTCACAGTTGCCCCAGCTCCACTGCTTCTTGCCCGGCGAAACATGGTGATCCGCCACGTGCAACAGGCCGCCCTGCTCGTCATGGCAGTAGGCGCCGACGAAGTCGTAGTCGGACTTGTCCGCCATATAGGAGGTGGGCACCGGGATGTTGCGGTAGCGGGAGATATCGACGCCAGCGGAGTAGTCCACCTTGTAGTAGGTGCCACGGGCGATGGGGAAGGCACTGACGTCGCGTTTGCCGTGGTCATAGACGGCGGTCACATCGGGCGGGAAGACGCTCTGGTGGGCATCACCCCCTTTCACTGCCGGGTTGGACCACCAGAGGAAGTGGCGCGGCGTGTCGTTGCCGTTGAACACCTTGCCGGTGATCTCGATAAGCGCCTTGTCCGGATAGAGGGTAAAGCCCGCCATCACCTGCAGACCGCGCATCGGCTCCACCTCGCCCAACCAAACGGTCTTGGCACCGCCCTCCCGCTCCGCAATGGTGAAATCCACCGGCATAAAGGTGGTGGGCCTGTGGTGCTGCGGCCAGTTGAACTCGATGCCACCGGAGATCCAGGGACCCACCAGCCCCACCAGCGCCGGCTTTATCACCTCGTTGTAATAGACGAAATCCCGCTGCATCACTTTGTCGTAGGCACGGTGGATGCGGCCACCCAACTCCGGCAGCAGCATCACCTTGATGAAGTCGTTCTCCAGCCAGACCGCCTGATAGGACTTCATCTGCTTCTGACCGGTCAGGGTGTCGATCACCCCATAGGGATAGACGGCCCCCGAGGAGCCCTGATAGACCCGCTTCTCGAGAAACATGGGGTTGGGATCTTCGGCACCCACCTCGTAGGTCGGCAGTGAGATGGTCTCTACCCAGACCTTTACATCAGCTCTCATTAATCTCGCCTCACTCAACATTTGTTAGTAAAGTTTTCAGTGAGACCAGATTAGAATGGTTAAAGCTGCATTAATTGCCGAAAGATCACGCAATACAGTAAGCGGAGTTTAGTTAAGCGATGAACATAGGGTTGAACAACCAGAAGGTCCGCCACCACAACAAGCAGGTGCTGCTGGCCCTGCTCTATCAGCTCAAGGAGGCGAGCAAGTCCACCCTGGCCCGCCACTGCGAACTCTCCATCCCGGCGGTCAGCAAGATCCTCGATGAACTGGTGGCCGACGGCGCCATCAGCCACAGCGAACAGAACCTCTCCCAGCGCGGCATCAATGGCGGCAGCTACCGCATTGCCAGTGGCCAGGGGGCTATCCTCTGCCTCAACATCAGCCCCACCCGTCTGGAGAGCATACTGGTGGATAACCTGATCACCCCGCAGGGTGAGTTCAGCGACCAAAAGATTGCCCCGCAGACCCCCGATGAACTGCTGCGCCTGATTGAAGCGCACTACTACCAGCACAAACGCCGCCACAAGGGGCTGGCGATCCGGCTGGCTCTAGCGGTACACGGTCAGGTCAACCCGGCCACCGGGGTGTCGCAAACCATGCCACAAGCCCCCTGGCACGCGCCGGTCGAGCTCAAGTACCTGCTGGAGGAGCGCCTGGGTTGCGAGGTGATGGTGGATAACGACTGCATCATGCTGGCACTGGCCCAGAAGTGGCAGGGCCGAGAAGGAAACGGGGATTTTTGCGTCATCAACGTCGATTACGGCATAGGGTCGGCCTTTATCATCAACGGTCAGATCTACCGGGGTGCCCTGTTTGGCAGCGGCCAGATAGGCCACACCATCATCAATCCGGACGGCAGCGCCTGTGCTTGCGGCCGCTATGGCTGCCTGGAGACGGTCGCCTCGCTGTTTGCCATCAAAAAACGGGCCCGGGTGTTTCTCAAGCAACAAGCCAGTGCCGACAACCCGGCGCAGGCGGGTGTGGAGCTGGATACTGCCCGGCTGCTCGCGCTCTACCATCAGGGGGATGCCATGATCCGCACTCTGGTGGACGAAGGGGCCCGCGCCATTGGCCTGAGCCTCTACAACTTCCTCAATATCCTCAACATCAACCACATCTGGCTCTATGGCCGCAGCTGCGACTTTGGTGAAAGCTGGCTGCAAACCATCGTCAGTCAGACCGGCGCCAACCCGTTCGACTGCAGCGATGCGGTCAATGCGACCCAGCTGCGCTTCGGTGAACTGACCCGCCCCCAGCAGGTAATGGGCATCGGCTACCTCTATGTGGAGCGGGCCTTGGCAAAAAACAGGTGACAAAGACGCTTCGAGGCGTAAGAGAGCGAGGCTCTATCGACAGCTCGCTCTCCCTGTTTTCTCACTTGCCTCGTACAGGCATCTAGCCCTGTGGATGCCAGACGCAGCTCCCACGCTTAACGGGCGTTCTGGCAGAGGGCTGGGTCAAACACCTGATTCCAGTCTGATTTCATATCGACCACTACCCAGCCTCGCGCTTTTGCCTGCGTCAGTCCGTCGATCAGCTTGCCACTGGCTGGCGGATGGCTGTCGTAGGCGTATTCGCGCTTGGCATCGGTGTGGTGCACCAGCAGGCCAAAGGTGTGGTAATCCGGGTTGGTTGAGGTGTATTGCAGCATGGGCACGTCGCCATCGCTGTTGCCAAAGGCGCCGACCGGGCGCTGCCCCATAAAGAGGTGGATGGCCGCCGGTTTGGCCTTGCCGTCATCAAAGAAGGCGCCGTTCATGGTCTTGCGGATCTCGCTGCCCTGCCCGGTCAGGGCAAACTCACCAAGAGTGAAGGAGCCAATCACCTGCTGGGGCGGGATGCCATACATCTGCTCAGACATCACCCGCATAAAGTCGACGCCGCCACCGGAGACAATCCAGGTCTGGAAGCCATTGTCCCGCAAGTAGTTCAGCAGCTGCTTCATCGGCAGATAGCCGAGCTGATCATAGTGGCAGCCAAAACGGGGATCCTTGCTGCTGTTGACCCAGCGGCTGACCCGCTCGGCAAACTCGGTGGTGGTCATGCCGCTGTGGGTCAGCCCCACCAGCTTGGCGAGCCCTTTCTCTCCCGATTTGGCCACGGCCTTGAGGTCATTGCTCAACACTGCCGCGACGATGGGATCGGCTTTCCACTCCGGGTGTTCCGGCGCCAGGCGCTTGATCTCGTCCATCGCAAACTGCAGCTGATAGGTCATGGGTGCTTCTGGCCAGAGAGTGCCGTCATTGTCAAACACCACATGGCGCTTCTCTTGGGGGATAAAGGTGGCCTGCTGCTGATCGGTGGCATTGGTCACCCAGCGGGTGATCGCCTGCTTGGCCGCCGTATCATTCCAGGCAGATAAGGGATCGCTCTGGCCAGCCTGTACCGCAAAGGCGCCGCACAGCAGCAAAAGAGAGGAGAGTCGGTTTAATTTCATCATGTTACCTGTCAAACAAGAGACGGCCGTGACACGACCGGTACAAGAGGGATCATCAAAGGCAATCCTATGCTGACCATCTTGTACTGGAGCTTAAGCGAGTCCCAAAAGGGTTCACAGCCACTCCACTTTGCGATGGCGATCACTGATTAGCGGTCGCACAGAAGATAACGAGAACCCCTGCGGCTCACCGCCATTGATGCTAATTTATCAAAAGTCATTTGCTGTTACCGTCATTTTTGCCAACAAACTGCCCCCCCATACTGGCGCCATTCTCCCGTCGGGAGTCCCTATCCAAGGAGTTGTTATGCCACTGGCGTTATTTGCCCTCACCTTAAGTGCCTTTGCGATCGGCACCACCGAATTTGTGATCGTGGGGCTTATTTCCACCATCGCAGAACAGCTGAATGTATCGCTGCCCTCGGCGGGGCTGCTGGTCAGCCTCTATGCCCTTGGTGTCGCCATCGGCGCCCCCGTGCTCACGGCGCTCACCGGCAAGGTGCCGCGCAAGTGGCTGCTGGTGGGGCTGATGGCGCTCTTTACCGCCGGTAACCTGCTGGCCTGGCAGGCCCCCGGTTACGAGAGCCTGATCGTGGCCCGCATCCTCACCGGACTGGCGCACGGGGTCTTCTTCTCGGTGGGCAGCACCATCGCCACCGGGCTGGTGGCCAAAGAGAAGGCGGCGAGCGCCATCGCCATCATGTTCAGCGGCCTCACCGTGGCGCTGGTGACCGGCGTCCCCCTTGGCACCTGGATTGGTCAGGTGTTTGGCTGGCGTGAAACTTTTCTGGTGGTCAGCCTGCTGGGCCTCGTCGCCATGGTGGGTAGCCTGCTGCTGATCCCGAGCAACCTGCCCAAGGGGGCGGCCTCGACCATCCGCGAGCAACTTGTCGTGCTGACCAACAAGCCGCTGCTGCTGGTCTACGCCAAGACGGCGCTGGGTTACGGCGGTGCCTTCACGGCCTTCACCTTCCTCGCCCCCATCCTGCAGCAGATAAGCGGTTTTAGCGCCGGTGCGGTGAGCCTCATTCTGCTGGTCTACGGGGTATCGGTCGCCATCGGCAATATCTGGGGTGGCAAGCTGGCCGACCGTCTGGGCCCCCTGCCCGCCCTCAAGCTGCTGTTTGCCGGTCTCGCGCTGGTGCTGCTGGCCCTCACCTTCACCGCGCCCCATCCTGTGCTGGCCGTGTTGACCGTGCTGGTGTGGGGCGCCTTTGCCTTCGGCAACGTGCCGGGTCTGCAAGTGCTGGTGGTGCAACAGGCCGAGCGCCATACCCCCAAGGCAGTGGATGTGGCATCGGGCCTCAATATCGCCGCCTTCAACGTCGGCATTGCGCTGGGATCGATCGTCGGTGGTCTGGTAGTGGAGCACCTTGGTCTGATCCACACCCCCTGGATCGGCGCCCTGATCGTGCTGCTGGCCTATGGGCTGACCCATGTCAGCGAACGACGTGAGGCCAGACTGGCACTGGCCTGCCCCCAATATTGAGCGCGCCAGCATGCAACTCTGCCCTATCCTGTCATCAAATAAAAACGAGCGGCTCAGGCCGCTCGTCTCTTTTCACGCGCTGTTATTGTTGTTGGTTGTTATGCCATGCGAGAAACCACTGCCCCCTTGTTCACTGCCCGCTTGAGCCAGTAGTCGAGGCTGACGTAGCGGCCCCCGCCGTAAACCAGCAGCACCAGCAGCATCACGAAGTAGGTGGCGGCAAACTCCATCCCGTTGTTGAGCATCACGGGATCCCCGAGCTCGGTGATGTAGTTGTAGCGACCGGGGAAGTTGGCCGCCAGCCACTCGATAAAGCCGTTGAGGCGCACTGTGGCCTCCATGCTGCCGGTAGCGATGGCGTCCCAGCCGTGCTTCCAGTGCACCATGGCGCTCGCCACGCTCATCAGGAAGATTGTGGGAATGGCCATGATGCGGGTAAAGAGGCCAAGGGCGATGCAGATGCAGCCCAGCACCTCGGTGCCCGCCGCCAGAAAGGCGAGCAGGGTCGGGAATGGCAGGTTGAGCCCCCCTTCCGAGATTGGCGCGCCAAACCAGGCGACGGTGCCGGCAAAGCCCACCACCTTGGAGTGGGCCCCCACATAGATGACCGGAATCAGATAGAGGCGAATGGCCAGCAGGGCCAGAAAATCGAGCCGCTTGCACTGGGCCACCGCCCGTTCGTACCACTGGATCAGGGTGTTGTTCATGGAAATTCTCCTTGGTGTTTGCTAAATGAGGGCCTAAGTCAGGACACAGGGGCGCCGGGCTGGCGCTCGCCAACGGGCAGGGTCAGCAGACCCAGCCGGTGAAAATGGCGCGCCCACTCGGTCAGATCAAAGTCGCTGCGAACCTGTTGCACCTGTTGCTGGAACGCGGCTTGGGCGATCCCCGGCTGCTGTTGCAGCAGCTGGATCAGTGCCACATCCCATTCGCGCAACCGCTGGGTCACCACCTGATGATCCGGGCTGCGAAATAGGCCATAGCAGTGGTTGCCCTGCCGGGTCGGCAGCACGCCGCTACGACGGATGACAAAGGGGAGTTCCAGCAGTTGCAGGGTAGGATTGAGCCGAAGTGAACTCTCCGCCGTCACCTCCTCCCCCGCCATAACTTGCGGCACTACCCCTTCGTCAATCTCGACACAGAGGCAGGCCCACTCATACTCCAGCAGCGCCAGCCGCTGTCTGGGCCAGTTGAGGGAGCCCTCGCCGTGGCGATGCTGCACATAGCGGACAAACTCGGTGGCGATATGGTGAAACTCGGGGGCCTCGGCGCCGTGCTGAATAACAAAGCCCTCCACCAGCTGCGATCTGTCTACCGGCGCCCAGTGGCCGTGGGTGAGCACAAAGGCGCTCTCCAGCACCGACGCCACATTGGCGCGCACGCTGCGGGCATAGTGGCTGGCAATGCCATCCTGCGGCAGCCGCACCCGGCTCGCCAGCCAGGCGGTCTGCTGCTGCATCCGCTGCGGCGCCGTTTGGGGCGCAGTGATCAGTGATAACCGTCTATCCATAGCGCACCTCCCGCACCTGATGGTCGAGCGCCTCACAACAGGCGCCGTGCACCCGTGCCAGCTCGGCCTCCAGCTCTGCCAGCGGTGGCAGATGGTGATCCCGCTCCAGCAGCAGGGGGCGCAGGCCATGGGTCTGCACCGTATAACGGGCCAGCGCCACCACCGCCTCGCACACTGGACGACCGTGGGTATCCAGCAGGGTGCCATCCGCCTCTTCCAGATGACCGGCGATATGGAAGTAGCGGATCGCTTGGCTCGGCAGCCCGGCGATCATCCGCTTGGGGCAGTAACCGTGATTGCGGCTGTTGACAAAAACGTTGTTGATATCGAGCAGCAGCTCGCAGCCGCTGCGCGCCACCAGCTCGGCGAGAAAATCCTCCTCCGGCATCTCGTGGTCATAGCCGTGGTAGTAGGAGATATTTTCCAGCACCAGCGGGCGGGCCAGCGCCTCCTGCACCTGCTCAATCCGCTCTGCCAGATAGGGGATGTTCTCCCACTGGCGCGGCACCGGTAAGAGCTCGTAGAGATAGCCCTGCTGGTCGCGAGAAAAGCTCAGGTGCTCGCTGTAGATCTCGATGCCGAACTCGTCCAGGAAGGTGCGGATCTGGCTGAGCAAGGTGAGATTGAGGGGCTGACAATCACCGAGGGAGAGACTGAGCCCGTGGGCCACCAACGGATAACGCTCGGCCAGCTGATGCAGCTGCGCCCGCTTGGCGCCGCCGATGGCCATCCAGTTCTCCGGCGCCAGCTCGAGAAAGTCGATGCCGGGGCGGATGGGGCCGGAGCAGAGCGCATCGAGATGCTCTTGGCGCAGCCCAATCCCCCGACTGCAGGAGCTTATTGGCCGCATACCCCCTCCGTCATCTTGCTGCCGTTGTTGGCACTGGATGTGTCGCCATCAATCCCCTGCTCCGCCACACCGCACTTGCCATCGCGAGCGCGCACCAGCCGACCCTGCGGATCGCTATCTAAAGCCTGCTTTTCAAAGCGCTTCTCGGTGCCGCACTTGCCCGCCGCGCACTTGCCGCCGTGCTGTTCGCTGGGGGCGGCCTTCACCGGCGCATCGCTCGGGGTGGCCGCCAGCGCCAGTCCCGGGGTCAGGGCAATCAGGCTGGTCATGGCGATGGAGAGGGTCAGTTTACCGGTGGTTTTGTTGCTGCTTGAGTTACTCATGAGCGTACTCCTTGACAGATGAAACGGGGTAGCTGGAGAGATCACGGGCGGCCACGATCTGGCCGTGGAACTGCTGTTTGACGATGGCCATCGCCTCTTTCTTGTGATTGAGGCCAACCCCCATCCAGTGGCTCAGCACCAGCAGCTTGGGGTTCACCTCGGCGGCAATCTTGGCCACCACCGACGGCTTGGCGTGGAGCGAGGCGGAAACCGGGTCGGCCGCTTCGTGGATGGCGAGCGGCATCACCAGAATGTCGGCCCCCTTGGCAAACGGCACAAAGGCCGGGTTGCTGCCGTTCTGATCCGCCGAGATGACGATGGTCCCCTCGGCGCTCTCGATGCGATAGGCCAGACAGGGCACATCTCCGTGAGGGATGCCAAGGGCGGTGATGGTCAGCCCATCCTGCTGATAGACGGTGTGGGGCTGCGGGCTCTGGTAGGGCACATCGTGCAGGGTGATGGGGAAGAGGCCATCGGTGCCATCCTTGAAGCCGCTCAGGTAGGCATAGGCGCCCTTGTCTTTATTGAAGAGAGCATCAAAGTAGCCGCTCATGCTGGGGAAGGCCGAGCCCGCCTCGGGCCCCGCCAGATCCAGCGGATCGCTGCGCTCGAAGAAATAGGCCCCCTTGAGCAGGGCGGGCAAGTCAGTCACATGGTCGGTGTGAAAGTGGCTGATGCCGATAAAATCGACCTCTTCGAGCTTGGCCCCCGCCTGGCCGAAGCGCAGGTAGACACCGCCACCGGCATCGATCAGGATGCGGGATTTCCCCTTCCACCAGATCACCTCGCTGGAGGAGGCGCGCAGATCGTCGGAGATGGGGCCACCACTGCCGAGCACCTGCAGGGTGAAGGTTTTATCCAGTGGCGTCAGTTGTACCGGTTCGGCACAGGCCGGGGCGACGGTGAGCGCGCACCCGATGGCCAGCGCCACCGCTTTCAATCTCTGTTTCATCACAATTACCTGTCGGTTGGTTGTCGGTTGAAAGTGTGTCGTTTGTATCGTTTGTGTCGTTTAAAGAGGGGTGAGAGGGGCCGATGGCGACGTGTGAACGCCAGCCACCGGCCATGGTGAGGGGCGGCTTGCCCCCCACCGTCAGTTGCCGTCCCGTTCGTCCGCCTGCCAGCGCGCTTCCAGCCAGAGCAGGTTGCACAGGCCCAGCAGCAGGGCGAAGCCGAGGCCCAAAATCCAGGTGAAGTACCACATAGCGTCCTCCTTATGGTCAGTAGAGTTGATGGCTGTCGCGCTTGATGCGGGCACGGTCGAGCTTGCCGCGCACCACCCGGTAAACCCAGCCGGTGTAGCCAAGGTTGACCGGCAGCAGCACCAGCACGATGCCGAACATGATGGCCAGGGTCTTGTAGCTGGAGGTGCTGTCCCACAGGGTCAGGCTGCTGACCGCATCGAGGGATGAGGGCAGCACGAAGGGGAACAGGGCAATGGCCACCGAGCAGAGCATGGCGGCGCAGGCCAGCCCACTGGCCAGCAGCGCAATCCGGCCCCGCTCCAACCAGGCGGCAATCCCGCTCACCAGCGGCGCCAGCGCCCCGATGATCGGCACCAGCCACAGCAGCGGATAATCCAGATAGTTCTGCAGCCAGCCATGACTCTGGGGGATCACCCCTTTCATCAAGGGCGTGATAGCGGCATTGGGGTCAAAGGGCTGAGCACCGAATCCGCTCAGCTGATAGCCCGGCAGATCCACCAGATGCCAACCGGCCAGCAGGTAACAGAGGGTCACCAGCGGGGCCAGCAGGATGGCAATCCCCCGTGCGCGCAGCGCCGGGGTGCCCGTCACCTTGGCCTGTAAAAAGCTGGCGCCATGGAGCAGCAACAGAGAGATCGCGGTGGCCAGCACCGAGAGCAGCCAGCCCCAGTGGAAATTGAACGCCCCGTAGTGCAACCGCAGCCCCTCGTCGAAACGAAACGGCAGCCCCTCCATCACCAGACCGATGGCAGCGCCGAGGATCAGGGTTGGCACCAGACCACCGGCCACCAGCGCCCGATCCCACCAGCGACGCCACAGCGGATCGGCCAGCTTGCTGCGATAGTCAAAGCCGACCGGGCGCAGGAATAGCCCAAGCAACAACACCACCATGGGGATATAAAGCGCCGAGAAGGCGGCGGCATAGACCAGCGGCCAGGCGGCGAACAGGGCACCGGCACCGGCGATCAACCATACCTGATTGCCCTCCCACACCGGCCCCACGCTGTTGATCACCAGACGGCGGTCTTCATCGTCTTTCGACACCACCGGCAGCAACATGGCGATGCCGAGATCGAAGCCATCCATCACGATAAAAGCGACCATCATGAAGAGCACCAGCCCCCACCAGATGAGTTTCAAGGTTGCGTAATCCATCAGGCGATCCTCGCAAGTTCGGGTTGTTCACCAGCGTAACGGCCGGTATGGAGAATGGCGGGCCCCTTGCGGATCACATGGCGCAGCAGGAACAGCTCCACCACTAGCAGCAGGGTGTAGATAGAACAGATGGCGATGAGGCTGAACCAGAGTTGGCCCGGCTGAAGCAACGAGACCGAGGCCGAGACCGGCAGCACGTCGCTGATGGTCCAGGGTTGACGGCCGAGTTCCGCCACCAGCCAGCCCGCCTCAATGGCAATCCAGGGCAGCGGAATACTCCAGAGCAGGGTCTTGAGCAGCCGTGGCGAGTCTTGCAGCCGGTTGCGGCAGAGCTGGATAAAGCTCACCACCATCAGTCCCAGCATGGTGACGCCAAGCCCCACCATCACCCGAAAGCCCCAGAACAGCGGCGCCACTGGCGGGATGGAGTCATCGACCGCCCTGGCGATCTCCGCCTCACCGGCCTTGGCGATATTGCTGGCATAGGGGGTCAGGAGCATGCCGTAGCCAAGATCCTTGCCGTGCTGCTCGAAGCGGGCGCGGTTGGCCGGGCTGTCATCACCGCGTCGGATCTGGTCGAGGGCCTCGGCCGCCACCATGCCGCTGCGGATGCGCGCCTCGTTCTGCACCTTGATATCCTTGAGGCCGGTCACCGCCTCATCGATGGAGCGGGTAGCGATGATCCCCATCAGATACGGGATCTTGATGGCTGCGTGAGTGGTTTCCGCCTGCTGATCCGGGAAGCCGAACAGGGTAAAGGAGGCTGGCGCCGGCTCGGTCTCCCACTCCGCCTCGATGGCGGCGAGCTTGACCTTCTGCACCTCGCCGGTGCGATAGCCAGACTCATCCCCCAGCACGATGACCGAGAGGATGGCCGCCAGCCCGAAGCCGGAGGCGATGGCGAAGGAGCGCAGGGCAAACTGCACCTCGGTTTTGCGCAGCAGATACCAGCTGCTCACCCCCATCACGAACATGGAAGCGGCGACATAGCCCGCCGCGACGGTGTGAACGAACTTCACCTGCGCCACCGGGTTGAACAGCACGGCGGCGATATCCACGAGCTCCATCCGCTCGGTCAGCAGGTTGAACTCGGCCCCCACCGGGTTTTGCATCCAGCCGTTGCCGATCAGGATCCACAGCGCCGAGAGGTTGGAGCCGAGCGCCACCAGCATGGTCACCAGCAGATGCTGACCACGGGAGAGCTTGTCCCAGCCGAAGAAGAAGAGCCCCACCAGCGTCGATTCGAGGAAGAAGGCCATCAGCCCCTCGATAGCCAGCGGGGTGCCAAAAATGTCACCGACATATTGGGAGTAATAAGCCCAGTTAGTGCCGAACTGAAACTCCATGGTGATCCCCGTGGTGACCCCCATGACGAAGTTGATACCAAACAGCTTGCCCCAGAAGCGGGTGATGTCCTGATAGATCACTTTGCCGGTCATCACATAGGCCGACTCGGCGATCACCAGGATCCAGGACAACCCCAGCGTGAGGGGGACAAACAGGAAATGGAACAGAGCCGTGGCGCCAAATTGCAGGCGAGACAGGCTGACCACGTCATCCGGATTGATCATGCGTCACTCTCTTTTGTTGTATTTGCTCTACACGTTTCGTGTTTGACAAGTACACCACGGAGCATGACACCTATAACAGATGCAGTTATATTGAATTACACCTATAACAGTTGATCCAGATCATGTCCCTTTACCAGCAGTTGGCCGACCGCCTGCAAAGCCAGATCGACGATGGCATCTGGCAACCGGGGGAGCGCATCCCCTCCATTCGCCAGAGCTGCAAGACCCATGGGCTAAGCCCCATGACGGTGTTGCAGGCCTATCAACTGCTCGAAAGTCAGGGGCGGATCCTCGCCCGCCCCCAGTCCGGCTACTACGTCAAGGCGGCCTCACCGCAGCTGATGCAGCACACCCCAAGCCAGACCCACTACAGCGGCTCGGTGGATATCAACGATCTGGTGTTCGAGGTGTTGCAGGCGAGCAAGTCACGGGAGCTGGTGCCCCTTGGCATGTCGGTGGCTGACCCGACCCTGTTCCCCCACCCCCAGCTCGGGCGGGCGCTGGCCAGTTGCATGCGCAAGCTCGATCCCTTCAGCACGGTGGCCGACCTTCCCCCCGGCAACGAGGCGCTGCGCCGCGCCATCGCCCAGCGCTATGCCAGCGACGGGGTGGCGGTCAATCCGCAGGAGATCATCATCACCACCGGCGCCATGGAGGCGCTCTCCCTCAGTCTGCAAGTGCTGACCGAGCCCGGTGACTGGGTGGTGGTGGAGTCCCCCACCTTCTATGGCGCCCTGCAGGCCATCGAGCGACTGAAACTCAAGGCGGTGGAGATCCCGGTCATTCCGGGGGTGGGTATCGATCTTGAGATGCTGGCCGACGCCCTCACCCGCATGCCGGTCAAGGCGTGCTGGCTGATGGGCAATGTGCAGCACCCGCTGGGCCACACCATGCCGGATAGCCACAAAGAGCGGCTGATGGCGCTGCTCAACAGCCACGGGGTGCCGCTGGTGGAGGATGATGTCTATGCGGAGGTCTACTTTGGCCGCGAGCGCCCCAAGCCGATCTGGCACTGGGATCAGCGCGGCGACAGCCTGCTCTGCAGCTCGTTCTCCAAGTGTCTGGCGCCGGGCTTTCGAGTCGGTTGGGTGGTGGCGGGGCCCCATGCCGAGCGGGTGCAGCGGCTGCAACTGATGTCCACCCTCTCCACCAATGTGCCGAGCCAACTGGCACTGGCCGAGATGCTGCGCCAAGGCGGGGTGGATGCCCACTTTCGCCGCCTGCGCCACACTCTGGTTCAGCGCCAGCAGCAGATGCGGGCCGCGCTGCTGCGGCTGTTGCCGGGCGAAGTGCGGATCTCCTCCCCCGATGGCGGCTACTTCCTCTGGCTGGAGTTTCCCGCCCATCTCGACAGCCGCGCCCTGCACGCCCAAGCCCTTGGCAGCGGTTTTTCAGTGGCCCCCGGCGCACTCTTTTCCAGTCAGGGGCAACATAACCACTGCCTGCGCCTCAACAGCTCCCATCCCTGGAGCGAGCAGCTGGAGCAGGCCCTCACCCGACTGGCTGCGCTGATTGCCGCGCAGCTCGGTGAAAAGTAACGTGGCGAAAACTGAAAATAACAACGCCCCTTGCGGGGCGTTATCGGCAATCCATGGCGGTGAGGGATATCAGGCGGGGGCGTTAAGTTGGGCCACCTGCCGCTCGATGCTTCCTTTGAGGTTGTCATCGAGCTTGAGGGCGCGAGCCAGTTCGTCGAGATAGCCGCGCTCCATAAAGTGATCCACCTCGATGGCGAGCAGGGAGGCGAGATAGACCTCGGTCGCCAGCTCCATATCAGTCACTTCCCGCGCCAGCGCGTGGGGATCTAGGGGGCGGGCCAGCTCGGCGTCAATCCAGCGGGCAGCATCGCTCTGGCCCTGTTCGGTCAGGTACTGCTGGATCTTTTCGCGCTCGCCAGCATCGATATGGCCGTCGGCCCGGGCCGCCGCCACCATGGCGCGTACCAGCAAAGCGGCGCGGGCATCCAGCGCATTGCCTTCCAGCGCGCTGATGGGATGGGTAGGCTGAGCGGGTGCCGACTGCTGGGCCTGCCAATCCTGATAGAGCTTGTAAGCCAATCCGCCAAGGGCTGCAGCGCCGCCTACAGCAGCTGCCTGACTGCCATATTTGCGCACCTTCTTGTTGCCCAGCAGCAGACCGAGCGCGCCACCGGCCAGCGCCCCCTGCATCTGCCCCTTGCGCTTGTCTCCTCCGTCATTGAGCCAGCCTTTGCCAGCCCCCAGCAACTGTTCCAGCATCTGTTTCATGGCGTCACTCCTGCGGGTAAGAAATCTGAAATCGGGATACGTAAAGCAAGATAGTGACCCCGCCCCCCTGAATCGGGGATGAACCCTTGACCGGGCAGCCCGATGGGGCAAAGCTCAGGGAAACTCTTCAGGCAATAAGGATGTGACTGTGCCCAATCGCGAACTGACCCTGCAATTTCTGGCCGAACCTTCTGACGTCAATTTCGGCGGCAAGGTTCATGGCGGCATGGTGATGAAGTGGATCGATCAGGCGGGCTATGCCTGCGCCGCGGGCTGGTGCGGCGGCTATGCGGTGACCGTCTATGTGGGAGGGATCCGCTTTTTGCGCCCCATCCAGATTGGCCAACTGGTGGAGGTGCACGCCCAGGTGATCCACACCGGCACCACCAGCATGCATCTGGCGGTGGATGTCTACAGCCGCCACCCCACCGAGACCGAGCGCCACAAAACCACCCACTGCATCATCATCTTTGTGGCGATGGATGAGCAGGGCAAACCGACCCCGGTGCCCCAGTGGCAGCCGGTAAGCGAGAGCGATCTGCAGTTGCAGCAGTACGCTAAAAAGCTGATTGCCCTGCGCGAGGAGATCGACAAGGAGATGCGCCAGCACCTCTGACCTTGGTGACTTCCCTACCCGACACAGCGGGGTGCTTTCGACCAACGGCGGCGCCCCTGTATACTCCCCCCTTATTGCTGCAACCCGAACCAACCGAGGCCAAACCGAATGTCACTGGAAACTGCCCCGCCCGAGGTGAAACTCGCGGTGGATCTCATCGAACTGCTGGAGACCAACGGGCTTGCCCCCGAACTGGTGCTGGCGGCGCTGGCCATTGTGAAACAGGATTACCAGCGCAAGCTGGCGGAGGGGGCGGATCACTGATCCCCCCGCGCTTTTTCCGGCGTCAGTTTTCCCCCACTCAGCCACTCACTGCGGCCCCATCACCTCGTCGCACAGAGCGATCAGGGCCGCACTCAGACGGGTGAGCGGCTCGCCCCCGCTTACCCCGGCATGTAATGCCAGCTCCACCGGCGCCACCTTGGGCCACTGGCTCAGGGCCTGCTGATCGGCGGGCATCAACCGCTTGGGCAGCAAGCTCACCCCGATCCCCGCACTCACCGCCCCCTGCAAGCTGGCGAGACTGGCGCTGACATAGGCGATGCGCCAACGCCGCCCCAGACCATCGAGCGCCTCGATCATCTGTCGCCGATAGAGCCCTTCACTCGGGAACACCACTAGCGGCAGTGGCTCGCGATCCCGGGCGGGCCAGTCGCGACTGTCGACCCACACCAGCGGCTCACGCCAGCTGGCAAGGGGCGAACCCTGCCCCCGGGTCTGCTTGACCAGCGCCAGATCCAGCTCCCCCGCCTCGAAGCGCTGCCAGAGCTCGTGGCTCAGACCGCTCTGCACCTCCAGCCGCACCTCAGGGTAGTCGCGGGCAAAGGCGGCCAGCACCGGGGTGATGGCACCGGCGGCGAAATCCTCCGGCACCCCGAGGCTGAGCGCCACGCTCCCTTCCGTCACCTGCTCCTCAGCCTGCGCCAGCAACGCCAGAATGCGGCGGGCCAGCCCCAACAATTTTTCCCCCTCCGCCGTCGCCACCACCTGACGGCCAGCGCGATCCAGCAGCGGGCAGCCGAGCTGCAGCTCAAGGCGGCGGATCTGTTGGCTGATGGTGGATTGGGTCAGATGGACCCGTTCACCGGCGCGGGTAAAGCTGCCGGTGTCGATAATGGCGACAAAACTGCGCAGTAACAGGGGATCCAGCACGGGGCACTCCATTTACAAAACCACTGAAACCCATTCTATCATTTAATTTCCAAATGACTTTCGACCCCGCTAGGCTGACGTTTTTGCCTCCTTTGACGGTGTTCTGCCATGTTCAGCCCCGATGACTCCGCGTCCCGAATGCCCCCTGTTTCTCCCAGAACCGGAAACGACACCCAATGAAGCAACAAAATGCGGATCAACCAGCAGGCCAGACCGCCCTGTTGGTGCTGGTGATCCTGATTGGCCTGAACCTGCGCCCCTTTCTCACCGCCATCGGCCCGCTGGCCCAAGCCATTGACCAGCGGCTGGCGCTGGGGATGGATACCCTCGCCTGGCTCACCCTGCTGCCGCTGTGGCTGATCGGGATTGGCGTGCTGCTCACCCCGAGCCTGCGTCGGCGCGCCAGTGCGCGCCAACTGCTGGGGGCGGCCCTGCTGCTGCTCGGCATTGGCAGCGCCATGCGCTTCGATGCCCAAAGCGGCGCCCTGCTGATCGCCAGCGCGGCCCTCTGTGGATTGGGGTCGGCGCTGGTTCAGGGGGTGCTGCCGGCACTGATCAAGCAGGCGTTCGCCCACAAGGTGCCGCTGGTGATGGGGATCTTCTCCGCCTGCATGATGGGAGGCGGGGCGCTCGGCGCCAGCCTCACGCCACGGCTGGCGGCGAGCCTCGACTGGTCGCGAGCACTGGCGCTCTGGAGCCTGCCGCTGCTGCTGGCCCTCGTCTGGCTAGGGTGGAAAGTGCGCCTGCCACGCGCCGCTGCAATCGCCATTCCCCACGGCGAACAGCGCCTGATTGCCCTGCCCCGCTGCTGGTTGCTGATCAGCTGCTTTGGCATCATCAACAGCGGTTACGGCATTGTGGTGGCCTGGCTGGCCCCCGCCTATATGGCGCAAGGGTGGAGCCCAGCGCAGGCGGGCGAGCTGGTGGCCTGGCTAGCGCTGGCGCAGACTGCCAGCGGTCTTGGCCTGCCGCTGCTGGCGGCCCGCAAGATGGACCGACGACCCTGGATGGCGCTGGCCATCGCCATGCAATTGGCAGGATTTGCCGGTCTCTGGCTGGCGCCACAGGCGGCCCCCATGCTCTGGTGCATGCTGTGCGGCGCAGGGCTTGGCGGCAGCTTTTCGCTGATCATGGTGATAGCGCTCGATCACCTGCCCGACCCGCGCCGCGCGGGCACCTTGAGCGCCCTGATGCAGGGCTTCGGCTTTATGCTGGCAGCCACCGGCCCCTGGGTGGCGGCACGGCTTTATCACCATTTCGGCGACTTCGCGGCCGCCTGGCAGTGGCAACTGGGGGGCTTGCTGCTGATGAGCCTGCTGGTGCTGCGCCTCGACCCGCGCTACTACCCTCGCGCCATGCGGCTGCCGTCCGCCATCTTGCCAACGCTTGCGGCTAACATGCCTGCGGCAAAAAAGGCGGCGGCCCAAAGCAACACACCGGCCTGAGGCCGGTGTGTTGGGGATAACGGTGTTGGGAATAACAAGGTGAAGCAGACGCCGCTCAGGGTTGCAACTCAGCGCCCCTTCTTCTGCCGTCCTGACTGACCGGCGCGCGGCTTGCCTGCGGCCGGTTTGCCACCCTTGTTGGGGGCCCCTTTACCTGTAGCCGCTTTGCCAACGCCGCCTTTATTGGCAGCCCCTTTACCCGCGCCACCCTTGCCTACCGGGCTCTTATTCTCGAAGGCATCCGGGCCCGGCACATTGGGGCGGCCACCGATCTCGTGATCGTCATCGCGGCGCGGCTTCTTGCCGGGCGCCACTTTGCCAGCTGGGGCCTTGGCCACCTTGGGCTTGTCGCCTTTAGCCGGTTTCACCTCGGAGGAGGAGTCCTCAATCAGCTTGAACAGCTCGATCAGCTCGTCGTCGGTCAGATCGCGCCACTCACCCACCGGCACCCCCTTGAGGCTGACGTTCATGATGCGAATACGCTCCAGCTTGGTTACCTCAAAGCCGAAGTACTCGCACATGCGGCGGATCTGGCGATTCAATCCCTGCACTAGCGTGATGCGAAAGACGAACGGCGCCTCTTTCTTCACCTTGCACTTCTTGGTGACGGCACCGAGGATCGGCACCCCGGCCGCCATCCCGCGCACAAACTCGTCGGTCACCGGCTTGTCGACGGTCACCAGATACTCTTTCTCGTGATCGTTGCCCGCCCGCAGGATCTTGTTGACCAGATCGCCGTGGTTGGTCAGGAAGATCAGCCCCTGCGAATCCTTGTCGAGTCGCCCGATGGGAAAAACCCGGGTGCTGTGGTTGACGAAATCGACGATGTTGTCTTTCTCGCCCGCCTCTGTGGTACTGACGATGCCCACCGGCTTGTTGAGCACGATAAACACCAGACTGTCTGCCTCACGGGCCTCGATCACCTGACCATTGACCTTGACCAGATCGCCAGCCTGCACCTGATCGCCGATCCCGGCCCGCTTGCCGTTGATAAACACCTGACCCTGCTCGATAAAGCGGTCGGCTTCACGGCGCGAGCAGATGCCGCTCTCGCTGATGTACTTGTTCAGACGCATGGATTCATTAGCCAGCATGGGTCACCTGCCACAGGGCCTTGGCCCCATTCTGTTGTCCATTTGCCAGCGTCAGCCACGCTGGGAAGGCTGTCTGCTGGATCAGCCAATTCACTGCATCAAAGTTCTGCATACCATTCCATCTTCAAAAAAGGCCAATGCCAGCCTAACCCGCAAAAAACGCCGCTACAGTAGCATAATTGGCCCCTTTCAGGGGCAGATAGTTACAGGGCCACGGGGATCGGGCAGCCATCCGGTGATACGCTCAAGCCGACACAACGCACACGACACGCACACGACACAACCCCGGCGCTGCCAGCCTGACGTTGCTGGCGGGAGCAGACGCCCGGCTCCGGCGCGGCCCATCGCCATCAACTATACATATCATCTTGTTTCCATTAGGCTTTAAGCCGGTTGTCAGCGCCTTGGGTGCTGCGCCGAACTCGCCCCGCCAAGATGCGGCTTCACCCCCTATCGCCAAGGATTGCACCATGCTGGCTCATACTCGCCGCCTCATCCGCCGTGCTCTGCTGACCCTGTTGCTGCTGTTGCTGACCGCATGGGCAGTGATCGCCTACTTCGCCTGGCAGGGCGCGCCGCTGCAGCTGTGGCACACAGTAGTGCCCCCCGAACTCAGTGCCGATGAGCTTGATCACAGCGACTGGCAAGCCTATCTGGCCCGCGAAACGCAGCTGTTCGAGCTGGTGGCCAGCGAGGTGGTCGCCAAAACGCCGCCAGCACAGCAACTGGCCAGCAATCGCTACTATCAGGACTCCCCCATCAATCCCGCCCGTTTTCAGGAGAACTGGAACCGTTCCTACCTGCTGCGCCCCGAGGGGGAAGTCAAAGGGGTGGCTGTGCTGCTGCACGGCCTGACCGACTCCCCCTATAGCCTGCGCCATCTGGCCAGACGCTATCAGCAGCAGGGCTTTATCGCACTGGGGCTGCGGATCCCCGGCCACGGCACCGTGCCCGCCGGGCTGGTGGATGTGGACTGGGAGACCTGGCTGGCCGCCACCCGACTGGCGGTGCGGGAAGCCAAATTGCTGACACCAGGCAAGCGGCCGCTGCATCTGGTGGGCTTTTCCAACGGCGGCGCACTGGCGGTGAAATATGCGCTCGATGCGCTGGCCGATCAGAGCGGCACACTGGCAAAACCGGATCGGCTGGTGCTGATCTCCCCGATGATCGGGGTGACCCGCTTTGCCCGCTTCGCCGGGCTCAAGGCCGTACCGGCCCTGCTGCCCGCCTTTGCCAATGCCGCCTGGCTCGACACCATGCCGGAGTTCAACCCGTTCAAGTACAACTCGTTTCCGGTCAACGGCGCGCGCCAGTCCTATCGCCTGACTCACGCCATCCAGCAGCAGGTGCGACAGTTGGCCGCCAGTGGCGAGCTGGCGGCGTTTCCCCCCGCCCTCACCTTCCAGTCGGTGATGGACTACACCGTCAGCACCCGCTCCATCATTGCCGATCTCTACCACTACCTGCCGGCCAACGGCAGCGAACTGGTGCTGTTTGATATCAACCGCAGCACCCTATTTGGCCCGCTGATGAGCTCGGCCTCCGAGCTGGCGCTGCACCGTTTGCTGCCAAACGCCCCCCAACACTACCGCCTCACCGTGGTGGGCAATGTCGAGCCCGCTTCCCCCGCGACACAGGCCAAGACGCTGGCCACCGTCGACCAGCCTGAGCAAGTCCGCCTGCTGGGTATCGATTATCCCAAGGAGATCTACTCCCTCTCACATGTGGCGCTGCCCTTCCCGATGGACGACCCCCTCTATGGCATGGCGGCGCGTCCGGAGCAGCGTGAGCAATACGGCATCAATCTCGGCGGTCTGGCCCTGCGTGGCGAGCGCGGGGTGCTGATCGTCAACCCCGGCGCCCTAACCCGCACCTCCTCCAACCCCTTCTACCCCTATCTGCAGCAGCGGGTGATGGAGACCCTCACCGCCACTCCCGTCACCCGGCCTGCGGCTTTAAAACCTGCCAACAGCCGTCAAAACGACGAGGCCTATCAGGCCGAGCTGGAGCAGTTTTTACAGGAGAGCGACGAGAGCAGCGCACCTTTCTAGGGCGGCTCTGCCACATCGGCCAAGCGCCGTTGACGCTGGGCCAATAGCGATATGAGAAAGAGGCCGTCAATTGACGGCCTCTTTCTCATGATGATGGCGATGGGGGGGGGATGGCTCAGGGGGATCAGGGATAGATGCTGACTTCTATCAGGTTCTGGTCCGGGTCGAGGAAGTAAACAGATTCTGATAGGTGTTGCACCGTCAGGCGCCGTGCCAGTCCTGTCAGGGATAACGACTGACCTCAATCAGGTTCTGATCCGGGTCGAGGAAATAGACAGATTCTGATAGGCGTCGCACCGTCAGGCGCCGCGCCAGTCCTGTCAGGGATAACGACTGACCTCAATCAGGTTCTGATCCGGGTCGAGGAAGTAGACAGATTCTATCAGTCCGCAGGCACCGCTTTTGGTCACCGCCCCCTCGACAATCTCCACCCCGTGGCAGGCCAGCTGGGCCATCACCTGCGCCAGCGGCCAGTGGGTGATAAGGCAGACATCCCCCGACCCCACCTGCGCCCGATTGCGCGGCTCCTGCCCCAGCAGTTGCAGATTGATCTTCTGGTTGCCAAACCCCACCGCCCGGCGCCCCGCACCGAAGGTGATGGCCTCCATATTGAGCACTGAGCTGTAAAACGCCACGGCCCGTTCAATATCGCTGACCGTCAATACCAGATGGTCGATATGGCTGATCATTGCCACCTCCTGGTGGTGATATAGCACTGCCCAAACTCCAGAGAGAAAACCATATTTGATAACCAAATACTGTTAGTGCTATCTCTATCTAGAAAAAAATAATTAAAACATGACCGTTATGTGTCAAGGCATCCTATTCACTGTAATTAACTCCAGCTGCTTCAACTACATTCCTAAGAGAACCTGAATACACCAACTTTGCAATTAAATTTTCGTCATCATCATATGAAAATGATAGTAACTCATACAAGCTACTGTCTTCATTCTCGAAGATCACTTGTCCTTTTGTTACATCACCGCTGATTAGCCACGTCTGATAAACCCAATCAGCAGACAAACCTATCATTGGATAACGCCGATTCAGCTCACCTATCAATACATCTGTTTTCATATATCCACCACGTCTTATCAAACGGTCTGTCAACATTAAACAGCATACCATTTTCAGCTGTACTCGGATAATAATAAATAATTTACACCCCATGTTTAAATCATACTTATAGATATAAAGAGATGCTTGAAAATTTAGCTATTTTTATTATTGGTTTAATCGTTTTCTATTCACTCTGAAAATTTAACTCACATCCTCCAGCAATTTCACAGTGACTTTCACCACTGGTCAGCCACCATCCGATAACCAGAATCAATCGTTCTGGATCATGTCGCAAACGCCCTTTCAGGGCACACTCCCAGATCGTCAAGCGGCGGATACCCAGTTGTTCAAGTTCGACCAAATGCCGACGATCCCGGTCACGGTTGGTCGCGATCTTGGTTTGCCAGAAGGCTGTTCTGGTAGATGGCAGTTTGAAAAGATGACAGCCATGCCCATGCCAGAAACAACCATTCACCTCGATCACAGCACGGTAGCGCGCAAGCCAAAGATCTGGCTTGCCAGGCAAGGCTGCATTGTGCGGACGGTAGCGAAACCCGGCATGATGCAGCAACTGACGTATCTGTATCTCCGGCTTGGTATTGGCATTCTTAATCCCGGCCATAAACCGGCTTCTGGTCTCTGCATTCACTATGTCAGGCATACAGATACTCGTTTGAAGGCGAATGATAGATACTGTGTTTTTTTACAGCCCCAGGCGTTCTCTCTGGGTTAAATGAGTGATAAGATTCCGCGCAACTGCAACACGCCCAGATTTTGATATGACACATTCAACCTCCTCTGTACACAACACACCTGAAGAAGATCAGGCATTCTCCAGCAAACGCAAAGCTGAAGATCGCCATCTGATGGAAAAAGTCCTCGAAATCTACGACCAGAAGCAAGTTGCTGAAAAGCTACGTGCATTGGGCGATGCCGACTGGACTCGTGAAGCCCTGAACCGCTGGTTCAATGGCAAGATCGAACAAAAGCCGCTGACTCATGTCGAAACAGAAATGCTGAAAAGTCTCATCCCTTCCCCCCCCAAGCATCATGGCCATTACGATTTCAAATTTATTGACCTGTTTGCGGGTATTGGCGGCATTCGTAAAGGCTTTGAGGATATTGGTGGGCAATGTGTCTTTACCAGTGAGTGGAACGAACAGGCTGTCAGAACTTACAAAGCCAACTGGTACTGTGGCGAAACTGCACACAAATTTAATTCCGACATCCGTGAAATCACCATGCCGGACAATGACAATCGTGATTTTGTCTATGCCCACATAGATAAAGAAATTCCGGATCACGATGTACTGCTTGCCGGTTTCCCGTGCCAGCCATTCTCCTTGGCAGGTGTATCCAAGAAGAACTCACTTGGACGCGCCCATGGATTTGAGTGCGAAGCTCAAGGAACCTTATTCTTTGATGTGGCACGTATCATTGATGCAAAAAGGCCAACAGCCTTTGTGCTTGAAAATGTAAAAAACCTGAAAAGCCATGACAAAGGAAATACATTCCGAGTAATCAAGGAAGCATTGACCGAGTTGGGTTATTGGGTTTCAGACCTGGATGTTAATGGTTCGAGTGACCCCAAGGTTATAGATGGCAAACACTTCATCCCCCAACACCGCGAACGCATTGTGCTTGTCGGTTTCAGAAAAGACCTGAACCTGCATGAAGGTTTCACGCTAAAAGATGTTGCCACATTATTTCCTGAGAACAGGATTACTTTTGCAGATCTGCTTGAACCAGTTGAAAAGCTTGACTCAAAATATATTTTGACTCCCAAGCTGTGGTCTTATTTATATCAGTATGCGAAAAAGCATCAAGCTAAAGGAAATGGCTTTGGCTATGGTCTTGTTGACCCGAAAAACCCGGCAACAGTCGCAAGAACACTGTCTGCACGTTACCATAAAGATGGTTCTGAAATTCTGATTGATCGTGGTTGGGATATGACATTGGCAGAGACCGAATTCAATAATGAGGAAAATCAGCAGAACAGACCACGCCGTCTGACTCCCAGAGAGTGTGCAAGACTGATGGGATTTGAACAGCCGGGTGAATATAAATTCAGAATCCCCGTTTCAGATACCCAAGCCTATCGTCAATTTGGCAACTCTGTCGTAGTTCCGGTATTTGCTGCCGTGGCTAAATTAATGAAGCCATACATAATGAAAACAAAGGAAAAATAATCAAAAAGCCCGCCATCAATTCTATGGCGGGCTTAATTTTCTACTGGCAGTCTTTTACCTCGTTAATGAAATCTCGAAATGACATTAATTGAGGCCGCTGCTCAGGTGTATAAGTTTGTTGAATGGTCGTAGGTACAACAAGTTGCAAGTTATTCGCTTGCATTTGTTCTGTCTGATTTTCACTGATCGCAGGCTCCATGGTAATCAGATGCTTACGTTCCACCCTCGCAGCTTCTGCCAATACTTGACGCCATCTATCTTTACAAGTGGTTTTAGCCCCTAATATCCTTAGTTTGCTGGAAGGGAAATGCTTGTCTGCATAACAAGCAGAGCTTGGGAATATGAAATCCGGTTTCTGACGCGCCTCAGTTAAACCACCACGTTCAAAATCAACGCCCGACTTATTTAAAATAAACTCAATGTGATTTTCAAAAGCATGACCACTGCGAGACTTGCGACGATTCTGCACGCTCAGGGAGAAGCGAACAAATTCATCAACGTCATCGCCATTTTCCCCAAAACCGGCTAACAGAGTCTCTTTTACAATATGCCTTTCCAATTGCCGAAATGCAGATTCTTCTACCTCCATCCATTCAATCAGTGCACTATCTGGCTCTTCAAAAGGACAGATATTTTTTGCCAATGTTCTGGTAAATGCAGAGAAGTCCTTGGTTTTAGGAAATGCCGCACCGAACCTGTCCAGAATAATGTCAAGATAGTCTGGGCCATTATGGCCAATCTCTATGCCATAACGAGCAAGCATTAATCTAATCGGAACAGCCAGCCCTTTCCCAATATTTAATCGTGTCAGTCCCTTTTCATTAGCCTCCACAGTCCGCGCACCAAATAGTGAGCGAATTTGTAATTCAAAATCGCTATGTGGAGGACAAAAAATCATCAGGAGAGAACCTTCCCGAGTCAGGGCAATCAGGAAGAAATCTCCAGGCTTGAAACGATTGCTGACATCATTTGATTTGTAGTAAAGCCGCCACTCAGCCCCTCGATCCTCTTTTTGATACCGAGAATCATACCAGGTGACGATATCTTCCGAGACCAGCGGTTCATCATAGCTCTCGCTCAAATAGACCATCGTCGCCCGGATAGTGAGCTGGCTCCCATCGTCAGGCATCCCCAATTCCCGACCAATACCGGCATTAACAAGGCCGCCGATTTCATGCTGGTGGGAACTTTTTGGATCTGCATCAACGACTGACAGGTACTTGAATGCGGCAGAAGAAAAAACGTCAGCAAGCTGTTCAAACATGTTCATTGCTCTGTCTACAGGCGAGGAGGACATAGAGTAACGTGGCTGATTGCTTTATGCATCAATATGTTATGGGTATGTGACGCCATCACCACCCCCAATCTTTAAAATGTGCGAGCATTCACACCATTCCAGAATTCGCTACCTCCCTCTCTGCCCGAAAAGTGCGCACAGCCTCCTGGAACTGTGTTGATATTGGCCATTTGACTAATAACCATGCGGCCTTGCGGTTGTTTAACTGGCCCTAACATCAGATAATACCGGCCGCCTTCAAACCCGGATAACCCGACTTTCAGTGACGGTAATTGATGACTGAGTACCTGCTTTTATTGATCGGCACCGTGCTGGTTAACAACTTCGTGCTGGTGAAATTCCTCGGCCTCTGCCCCTTTATGGGGGTCTCCGGCAAGCTGGAAACCGCCATCGGCATGGGGCTGGCGACCACCTTCGTGATGACACTCGCCAGTGCCAGCTCCTATCTGGTGGAGCACTATATCCTGATGCCGCTGGATATCGCCTATCTGCGCACCCTCGCCTTTATTCTGGTGATCGCCGTGGTGGTGCAGTTTACCGAGATGGTGGTGCGCAAGAGCAGCCCGACCCTCTATCGCCTGCTGGGGATCTTCCTGCCGCTGATCACCACCAACTGTGCGGTGCTCGGGGTGGCGCTGCTCAGCATCAATGAGCGACACGACTTTATCCAGAGCGTGATCTACGGCTTTGGCGCCGCCACCGGCTTCTCGCTGGTGTTGATCCTGTTTGCCGCCATGCGCGAGCGTCTGGTCGCCGCCGATGTGCCCGCGCCGTTTCGCGGGGTGTCGATTGCCATGATCACCGCCGGTCTGATGTCGCTGGCCTTTATGGGCTTTACCGGCCTAATCAAGATATAACCATGATCCATATTCTCTTTGCCATTCTGGTGCTCACCCTGCTGGCGCTGGCGTTCGGGATTATCCTGGGCTTTGCCGCCGTCAAGTTTCATGTGGAAGCAGACCCCATCGTCGATCAGCTCGATGCCCTGCTGCCCCAGACCCAGTGTGGCCAGTGCGGCTATCCCGGCTGCAAACCCTACGCCGAGGCGCTCGCCAACGGCGATCAGATCAACAAGTGCGTACCCGGTGGCGAGGCCACCATGCGCAAGATTGCCGATCTGATGGGGGTCGAGCCCCAGCCGCTGGGGGGCAGTGACGAGGCAGCGGTGCCGGTCAAGAAGGTCGCCTTTATCCACGAAGATCAGTGCATCGGCTGCACCAAGTGCATTCAGGCCTGCCCGGTGGATGCCATCGTCGGCGCCACCAAGGCGATGCATACCGTGATTGCCAACGAGTGCACAGGTTGCGATCTCTGTGTCGATCCCTGCCCGACCGACTGCATCGAGATGATCCCGCTGCCCACCACGGTCGATAACTGGAAGTGGGATCTCAATAACGTGCATGTTCCGGGCAAGATTCCGGTCAAGATAGTGGAATAAACAGCGGAGCAACCATGTATTCCTTACTCGAACGAATCAAAGCCGGCACGCTCTGGGATTTTCACGGCGGCATTCACCCCGCCGACAACAAGCTGCAATCGAGCCAGAGCCCGGTGGTGGACGCCGGTCTGCCACCGCGCCTGATTATTCCGCTGCGCCAGCACGCAGGCCCCGCCGGCGATCTGCTGGTGCAGGTGGGCGACAAGGTCAAAAAAGGCCAGCCGCTGACCCGTTACGCCAAGGGGCGGACGGTGCCGGTGCATGCCTCCACCTCGGGCACCATCACCGAGATTGGCAACCACACGGTGGCCCACCCCTCCGGGCTCGACGATCTCTGCGTCATTCTCACCCCCGATGGCGAAGATGCCTGGGGCGAGCGCAATGGCAAAACCGATTACTGGAATCTGGAGCGGGGCGAGCTGCTTGAGCGCATCCAGCAGGCGGGGGTAGCGGGCCTTGGCGGCGCCGTGTTCCCGACCCACAGCAAGCTCGACGGCCGCGGTCAGCTCACCGAGATCCTGATCGTCAACGGGCTGGAGTGCGAACCCTATATCTCCACCGATGATCGGCTGATGCAGCAGTACTCAGGCGAGATCATGGATGGCATCCGGGTGCTCAAGCACCTGCTCAAACCCAAGCTGACCCTGATCGGGGTGGAAGACAACAAGCCCGAGGCGATCGAGCAACTGACCCGCCACGCCACAGACGAGGATGTGCTGGTCAAGACGGTGCCGACCAAGTACCCCTCGGGCGGTGCCAAGCAGACCATCGAACTGCTCACCGGCCGTCAGGTGCCCAAGGGGGGCCGCGCGGTCGATATCGGCATCATGGTGCTCAACGTCGCCACCGTGTTTGCTATCAAGCGCGCCATTATCGACGGCGAACCGCTGATCGAGCGGATCGTCACCCTTACCGGCGACAGCTTCAAGAAGCCCGGCAACGCCTGGGTGCGCCTCGGTACGCCGGTGCGCTGGCTGTTGCAGCGTTTCGAGCTGCAACCGGAAGCGGAGCAACGGGTGATCATGGGGGGCCCCATGATGGGCTTTACCCTGCCCCACGCCATGGTGCCGGTGGTCAAGGCCACCAACTGCCTGCTGGCGCCGACGCAGGCCGAACTGCCCGCCCCCGGCCCGGAGCAAGCCTGCATCCGTTGCAGTGCCTGCGCCGATGCCTGCCCGGCCACCCTGCTGCCGCAAGAGCTCTACTGGTACAGCCGGGCCAAGGAGTATGACAAGGCCGAGAAGCTCAACCTGATGGACTGCATCGAGTGCGGCGCCTGCGCCTGGGTCTGCCCCAGCGAGATCCCGCTGGTGCAGTACTACAAGATCGCCAAAGACGACATTCGCGAAGCCCGTGCCGAGGCCGAAAAGGCCGAACGCGCCAAGCAGCGCTTCGAGGCCAAGCAGGCTCGTTTCGAGCGGGAGAAAGCAGCCCGCGAAGCGCGCCACGCCGAAGCGGCCGCCCAGCGTCGTCAGACCATGACGGCTGCTGGCGGGGAAGATCCGGTGGCCGCTGCGCTGGCCCGCATCAAGGCCAAGCAGGATGCGCCCATCACCGCCATTGCGGCCTCGGCCGAGGGCTTGCCCGACAACAGCGCAGTGATTGCCGCCCGCGAAGCCCGCAAACGGGAAGCGGAAGCGCGCCGCGCCGCCAAGCTGGCCGAAAGCGCAAACAGCGAAACCGCAGCCGCTGCGCCGCAATCCGCCGAGGCGGTTGACCCCGCCAGCGATCCCAAAAAAGCAGCCATCGCCGCCGCACTGGCGCGGGCCAAGGCCAAGAAAGCCGCGCAAGCGGGCGATAGCGCCGAGCCTGCGGCTGCCGAAACCGCTGCTGCGCCTGCGGTAGATGCCGAGCCGCAAACGGCAGATCCGAAAAAAGCGGCCATTGCCGCTGCCATCGCCCGCGCCAAAGCCAAAAAAGCCGAAGCCAGTGGCGATCCGGTAAGCGCAGATAACAGCGCAGCTGTCGACGCAGGCACCCACAGCGATGCACCCGCCGATCCCAAGAAGGCGGCAATTGCAGCAGCCATTGCCCGCGCCAAAGCCAAAAAGGCCGAAGCCAGTGGCGAGCCGGTAAGCGCAGATAACAGCGCAGCAGCCGACGCAGGCACCCAAAGCGATGTGCCCGCCGATCCCAAGAAGGCGGCTATCGCCGCTGCCATTGCCCGCGCCAAGGCCAAAAAGCTGGCGCAGCAGGGCGAGAGTGCCGGTGCTGAGAATGCAGAAAGTGCAGAGAGTGAGCCAGCTGCAAGCGCAGACACCCGCGACGTGGCGCTAGCCAAGAGCGAAGTGACCACCAGCCCGAGCGATACGGCTGTTGCAGCAAGCGAAGCTGTTGATCCCAAGAAAGCCGCTATCGCCGCAGCCATCGCCCGTGCCAAGGCCAAAAAGCTGGCGCAGCAGAATGGTGAGGGGGAAAGCGCACCGGCTCAATCGGAGCAATCCGACGCCGCCAGCAGTGAGCAACCACTTGCCGTCGCTGCCGCGCCTGAAGCGAGCGCCCCTGCGGCTGACGCCCCGGTTGATCCGAAAAAAGCGGCCATTGCGGCTGCTGTGGCCCGCGCCAAGGCAAAGAAGCTGGCGGCCGAGGCAGCCAGAGCCGCCGAGACTGCCGCTGAAGATGCACCGTCAGCCGACCGAACAACCACAAGGTAATCGACAGACTCATGTTCAATATTGCGACTGCGCCGTTTGCCCATAACCGCAAACAGACCCGAACCCTGATGCTGCTGGTGATCCTGGCCTGCGTGCCAGGCTTGCTGGCCCAGACCTGGTTCTTCGGCTGGGGCTCCTTTATCCAGATCCTGCTGGCGCTGGTGACTGCGCTGGCGTGCGAGGCGCTGGTGCTCAAGCTCCGTGGCCACGCCATCAAGCCTGCCCTGATGGATGGCAGTGCGGCGCTCACCGCCGTGCTGATCGGTCTCTCCCTGCCGCCGCTGCTGCCGTGGTGGATGCTGGTGGTGGGCACCGCTTTTGCCATCATAGTCGCCAAGCACCTTTACGGCGGACTGGGCCAGAACCTGTTCAACCCGGCCATGGTCGCCTATGTGCTGCTGCTGGTCTCCTTCCCGGTGCAGATGACCAGCTGGCTGCCGCCAGAGAGTGTGCGCGCCTACAGCCTCGGCTTTGGTGATGCAACCTCGGTCATCTTTACCGGCTTTAGCCTCGACGGCTACAGCATGGCCCAGCTCAAGCAAGGGGTGGATGGTCTCACCATGGCGACCCCGCTCGATACCCTGAAAACCGGCCTGACCCAGGGGCTCACCACCGGTGAGATCCTGAGTGGCCCGCTGTTTGAGGGTTGGGGCGGCATCGGCTGGAGCTGGGTCAACCTCGGCTACCTGCTGGGCGGCCTGTTCCTGCTGCAACAGAAGGTGATCAACTGGCGCATTCCCACCGCCATTCTCGGTGCCCTGCTGGCGGCCTCGACCATCGGCTATCTGGTGAGCCCGGATGCGACCGCCACCCCGATCTTCCATCTCTTTAGCGGCGCCACCATGCTGGGGGCCTTCTTTATCGCCACCGATCCGGTGAGTGCCTGCACCACGCCGCGCGGCCGACTGGTCTATGGCGTGCTGATCGGGGTGCTGGTCTACATCATTCGCCGCTTTGGCGGCTATCCGGATGCGTTCGCCTTCGCCGTGCTGCTGGCCAACCTTTGCGTACCCTTTATCGACAGCCTGACTCGCCCGAAAGTGTATGGAGCCCGTCGCCAATGATGTTTCTGCCCTCTTTCCCCATCACAGCTGACGGAGCCCGGACATGTTAAAGAGCATGCGCAAGAACGGCCTTATTCTGGCGATGTTCGCGCTGGGCTGTACCGCACTGGTGGTACTGACCAACGAGCTGACCAAGGATAAAATCGCCCACCAGCAGCAGCTGGAGAAGCAGCAGACTCTCTCGGTATTGTTGCCGGAGGGGAGCTATGACAACGATCTGGTGGCCAGCTGCAAGCAGGTGACCAGCAGGAAATATCTCGGCAGTGATCAGCCGCAGGCCCTCTACACCGCCAGCAAGAATGGCGTGGTGACCGGCTATGCGCTGGAGGCGATCGCGCCGGATGGCTACAGCGGGGCGATCCGCATCGTGGCGGGTTTTGATGCCAAGGGCACCATCACCGCCGTGCGAGTGCTCGCTCACAACGAGACCCCAGGCCTCGGTGACAAGATCGAGCTGAAAAAATCGGACTGGATCAACCGCTTTGCCGGAAAATTCCTGACCCATGACAACGAGCCCCAGTGGGCGGTGAAGAAGGATGGCGGCGAGTACGATGCCTTTACCGGCGCCACCATCACCCCGCGAGCCGTGGTCAAGGCGGTGAAGAACCTGCTGAAACTGCAGCAGGAGCAACCCGAACTGCTCAGCAACGCCCCGGCTTGTCCGGCGGCGCACTAACGGAGTCGAGCCGTCATGAACGAGATGGAACAGATTGAAACGGGCGCAGCCCCGATTGCCGAGCTGGAAAGCCGTAAGGGCGAGCTCAAGGAGCTGATGAGTCAGGGGCTGTGGAAGAACAACCCCTCGCTGGTGCAGGTGCTGGGGCTCTGCCCGACCCTCGCCGTCTCCTCCACCTTTACCAATGCGCTGGGGTTGGGCCTTGCCACCATGGCAGTGCTGGTCTGCTCCAACCTTGCCGTCTCGCTGGTGCGTAACTGGGTGCCGAAGGATATTCGCATCCCGGTCTATGTAATGATCATCGCCTCGCTGGTGACCAGCGTGCAGCTGCTGATGAACGCCTACACCTATGGCCTCTATCAGGCGCTCGGCATCTTTATCGCCCTGATCGTCACCAACTGCATCATCATCGGCCGCGCCGAGGCCTATGCCTCCAAGAACCCGCCGCTGCTGGCGGCCCTCGACGGCCTGATGATGGGCCTTGGCTTTACTCTGGTGCTGCTGGTACTGGGCGGCATGCGCGAGATCATCGGCATGGGCACCCTATTTGATGGCGCCGAGCTGCTGCTGGGCGAGTGGGCCAAATCCCTGCGCATCGAGCTGTTCCACGCCGATGCCAGCCTGCTGCTGGCGATTTTGCCGCCGGGCGGCTTTATCGGGCTGGGGCTGCTGATCGCCGCCAAGAACGCCATCAACGACTGGCGTGATCGCAAACAGGCTACCACTGTTGCCCACTGCAACGTTGCCCCGGCCCGCGTCCGGGCGACCGAGCTATGATCGGACGCAAGGCATGAACAACCAGAAACGCAGAGAGATCCTGGAACGGCTACGGGAGAACAATCCCCACCCCACCACAGAGCTCAACTTCAACTCGCCGTTCGAGCTGTTGATCGCCGTGCTGCTCTCGGCACAGGCGACCGATGTCAGCGTCAACAAGGCGACCGACAAACTCTATCCGGTGGCCAACACCCCGCAAGGGATGCTGAGCCTCGGGGTGGATGGGCTCAAGAGCTATATCAAGACCATTGGCCTCTTCAACACCAAGGCCGAGAACGTCATCAAGACCTGCGCCATCCTGCTGGAGCGCCACGGTGGCGAGGTGCCGGAGAACCGCGAAGCACTGGAAGCCCTGCCCGGTGTCGGCCGCAAGACCGCCAACGTGGTGCTCAACACCGCCTTTGGCTGGCCCACCATCGCCGTCGATACCCATATCTTCCGGGTATCGAACCGTACCGGCTTTGCGGTAGGCAAGAACGTGGATCAGGTGGAGGAGAAGCTGCTCAAAGTGGTGCCCGCCGAGTTCAAGCTGGATGTCCACCACTGGCTGATCCTGCACGGGCGTTACACCTGTCTCGCTCGCAAGCCGCGCTGTGGTTCCTGTATCATCGAGGACTTGTGCGAGTACAAAGAGAAGATCTATCCAGAGAACTGAGTGACCGGGTGCCACCACCGCCATAGCTGTCTCGCTCGCAAACATCTGCGGCTGCGGTTCCTGTATCATCGAAGAGTTGTGCGAGTACAAAGAGAAGGTCTATCCAGAGAGCTGAGTGACTGGGTACCACCACCGCCATAGCTGTCTCGCTCGCAAACATCTGCGGCTGCGGTTCCTGTATTATCGAAGACTTGTGCGAGTACAAAGAGAAGGTCTATCCAGAGAGCTGATAGCCTCGCAACCGAGATTGAAAGCAGTACACATCACCAACCCGGAGAACTGAGCAATGAGAATTCTGCATACCATGCTGCGTGTCGGCGATCTGCAACGCTCCATCGACTTCTACACCCGCGTCCTCGGCATGAAGCTGCTGCGCAAGAGCGAGAACAGCGAGTACAAGTACACCCTGGCCTTCGTGGGTTACGGTGATGAGAAAGACGATGCGGTGATCGAACTGACCTACAACTGGGGGGTGAGCGAGTACGAACTGGGTTCTGCCTACGGCCATATCGCGCTGGAAGCGGACGACATCTATGCCACCTGCGACGCCCTGCGTGCCGCCGGTGCCAAGATCACCCGCGAGCCGGGCCCGGTCAAGGGTGGCACTACCGTGATCGCCTTCGTCGAAGATCCGGACGGTTACAAGATTGAACTGATCGCCAAGAAAGATGCCGGTACCGGTCTGGGTGACAGCGTCTAAGCTGCCCGATTCTAACTGCCAGATGGCAGGATCAAAAAAGAGCGCGCTGGCGCTCTTTTTTATGCCCTGCTGCCGATAGCGGTGCTAGATCTCGCCGTTACGCCCCATGCTGATCACCACCCGCCGGTTCTTGGCGCGCCCCTGCTCGGTTTCGTTGGAGGCGACATGCTGCTTCTCGCCGTGCCCCTCCACCGAGACCTTGCCAGGCTCCAGCCCCAGATCGACAAACACCTTCTTGATGGCATCGGCCCGCTTCTCGGAGAGTTTCTGGTTCGGCCAGCGGCCGCCGTAGCTGTCGCTGTAGGCGTCGATCACCACCACGTCGATGCTCTTGTCCGCCTTGATAAACTCGCTGATCATCGCCAACCGCCGCTTGGAGGCGATAGAGAGCTGGTCGCTGTTCTTGTCGTAGGTGAGCACGCTAAAGGCGATGTCGTTGAAGCTGTAGGGCAAGAGCCCGCTCAGACAATCGATAAAGGCCTGATATTTAACCCGAAAGTTGACTGACGAGAGCGACACCCGCACCGCGCGGTTCTGACGATACCAGTCCCGATACTGGAAGGTGGGCATGCTCCCCCCTTCCAGCTCGTCGAGCATAGTCCAGGCAGTCTGCCCCTCTACCAGCCCATCAAACTGCTGATAGAAGTGAAGCTGGCTCACTTCCCGCCCGGCGATGCCGGGGCGCCAGATCGGTGGCATGATGCCAAGACTCACCGTCTGGGTCTGGGCCTGCGGCCGCTTGCCCTTGAGCTCGAAGTCGAGGTTAATCTTGCGTCCGGCGCGGCTGACAAAGGCCCCCGTACCCCAGTTGGGAATGGGGTGCTCGAGGCGACACTCAATCTGGGTATCGGAGGTCAAACGCCAGACGGATTGATCCAGACCGGCACCGAATTCGGTCACCCCAGCCTGTAACTGCATACTCACGGATATGCTGACCAACCCTAACACCCAAGCGTTCAATTGCCTGCCCTCCACACGATCTCATCAGAGATATCGGCGGCCAGGCCACAAGCTTTAGCAACAAACTGCAAGGGGCTGCCGCCGGTGTGGCAAAGGCTTGCCCCCCAGCGGCAACCGACCGCAAGCGACGCTCATTCCCCCTCTTTACCCCGTGCCAACCGGCGGGAAGCTCGCTACAGTAAAGCCAGGGCAACCAGACGCAGCTTATCGGGAATCACGCTCATGCTCCGACCCTTCTCCTCTTTATTGCAGATGTTGTGGCTGATGCTGCTGGCGCTATCCGGCAGCGCCGTCCATGGCGCGACCCAGGATCAGGAGTGGGCGCAAGATCGCGCCAATGCGGTGCTCTCGCTGATGGCCTTCTCTGTGGTGCCCGACATCACTGCCAGCAACCTCGATATCGGTAGCGGCACTGGTCAATCAGCCGCCCTCAACATGACCCAGCTCGGTGGTGGCGCCACAATGAGTGAAGCGGTCCCCATCTATCTGGAAGGGGCCATCGGCTTTAGCCGCTACGACCCCCAGTTCGTGGTAAGCAACGGCACCGAAAGCCGCACCCTCCCGACCAAATGGAACAGCGTGACCGCCTCTGGCGGAGTCGGCTGGGATATCGCCCTCCATGAAGACCAGCGTGGTGGCCACTGGGTGCTGCGCCCCATCGCCAACATCTCTTTGGGCACCATGGCCAGCGATCTGCGGATCGGCAACTGGCTGCTGGATCGCAAGACAGGCTACTCGCTGGACTTTCTCGACGGTGGTCAGCTTAATATGTACGGGCTGGGGGGGGCACTGATGCTCGACTATGAGCTCTTTTCCAACACGCAGGATATCGATGCCGAGCTGCGCTACTCCTACCAGCACCTGCAAAGCTTTGGCAACACCACGCAAAGCGTGCGCGGCAGCGCGGAGGCCGAAAATATCGGCCTCTATCTGCGCCGCCGGGCCCCGGTGTTTGATTGGACTCTGCTCGATCGCCCGCTGCGCTATGTGATGGAGGGGGCGCGCACCGAATACCTCGGCGAGCAGCGCGGCCTGCTCGGGTTCAACTCCCTCAACTCCCTTGGTCTCGGGCTGGAGCTCGACAGCAGCAAATACGACATCATAGTCAGCCGTACCCGTCTGGTCGCCCGCTATATGTTCAGCCACAACACCAACGGTTATTCCATCGGACTGGCCATGAGTTTCTAAGCCGTTATTTTGTGCCTGCCTATCGATGGCAATCAGGTCAAGCCGAGCCATAGTGGCCGCATCCTGTTCGATTGATAACCCCGACACATGCCTTGCCAGACACCAAGCCCCGCCAAGGGGCTTTTTTGCACCTGCAATTTGCCATCAACCGCTGCCACCCGAAAAATCCAGCCTTGTCACAGAGTTAGTGCAATCAGTCACATATTCCTTTTGATGAAATTGTTAGGATGGTTCAGTTCGGCGCCCAATTATCCGCATGAAGCCATGATGTCGATTGCCAGCCGCACTGGCTGGGCGATCACGGCGCCCGAAATGGAGATGACCTGCCGAGCGCCAACCAAGTATTTGCGCCACCAGTTACACCACAGGGATAGAGATTTTTGCCATGGCCAAGTTTTTGAATACCAGCGCAACCAACTATTTTCTTGAAGAACTTATCAAAGATGCCAAAGAACGCCTGATCCTGATCAGCCCCTTCCTCAAGCTCAATGACAGGATCAAGGAGCTGCTCACCGACAAGAACCGCCTCAAGATCGATGTGCGGATCGTCTATGGCAAAAGCGAGTTGCAACCGGAAGAGATCAGCTGGCTCAAAGAGCTCACCTATATCCGTACCAGCTTTTGCAAAAACCTCCATGCCAAGTGCTATCTCAATGAGGAGATGTGCATTGTCACCAGCCTGAATCTCTACGAGTTCAGTCAGGTCAATAACAACGAGATGGGGGTGTTGATCCAGCGCTCGGAAGATCATGACCTTTATCGTGATGCCTATGATGAGGCCCAACGGATTATCCGGGTCAGTGATGAAGTCCGCATATCACTTGAGCGAGTTGTCAGTGAAGCCGAGGCCCAACAACCTGCTGCCAGTGAAAGTGATGCTGTCACAGAGAAACTGACCTCATCCAAACTGGCCCAAAAATGGGGGATCAAAACCAATGAGTTGCTGGAAAAAATGGTGACTCACGGCTTGCTTGAGCTGCGTGACAGCAAGCATTACCTGACCGCCAAAGGAAAGGAGGAAGGGGGAGAGTTTAGAATGAGCCCCAAATTTGGCCCTTATTTCCTCTGGCCAGAGGCCATGAATCCCCTCTAATCAACTAATTGGATAAATGTGAAATGGACTTCACACCCGTTATTGCGGTTCTGCTGGGCCAGCTCTGGTATCTGCTGCCCCTGTTGTTGATTGCCACCCTGATCAAAACCCCCTGGTTCAAGGGGATGATCGGGGAGGCCTTTATCAATCTGGGTATCCGGCTTTTTCTCGACAAGCGGGAGTACCACCTGCTCAAGGATGTGACGCTGCCAACCCCGCAGGGCACTACCCAGATCGACCATGTGATCGTCTCGCCCTTCGGGCTATTTGTCATTGAGACCAAAAACATCAAGGGGTGGATATTTGGCAATCCTGCCCATAAGAGCTGGACTCAGCAGATCTATCGCCGCAGGCATACCTTTCAAAATCCGCTGCGCCAGAACTATCTGCACCTGATGACGCTCAAATCCTTGCTGGGGCTGGCGGATCAGCAACTCCACTCGGTGATCTATTTTATTGGCGACTGCACCTTTAAAACTCAGATGCCGGATAACGTGATGAACCGCGGGCTTATTCGCTATATCAAGGGCAAAACCACGCCGGTGTTGACCCCTGCCGAGGTCACTCGGGTGATAGACACCATCCAGCGGGGGCGACTGGCCGCCAATTGGCAGACCCACAGACAGCATGTGGCGCAGCTCAAGGCACGTCATAGCCAACCTGCCACGCCCTCTTCCCGGGACAACCCCGCAAGCGTGGTAAGAGAGATGATCCCCGTACCTTCTGAGGCGAGCCACGCTCAGCAACACTGCCCGAAATGCGGCAATGCCATGGTGCTACGAACAGCACGCCGCGGCAGCAACAAAGGGGATCAGTTCTGGGGATGCAGCGGTTATCCGACATGTCGGCAGATCATCACGCTACGAGCAGAGGAGAGATAAGCCTCCTTGCACCTGTGGAAGCATCAAGGGCGGCCAATTGGCCGCCCTTGATGCTTCTTAGTGAATGGTCGCCATCTGCCGCACGCAGCGTTGTTCCCTGTCATCCACCCGCTTGGCAAACCAGGCGGTGGTGAGGTTGCGGGTGATCTTGGGGCTCTTGAGCTGAATGCCGGGCAGGATGGCGCGGGGTTGCCGCTTGCCCGCTTGCTGGTCGGCCAGAGTAAAGATGCGATGGTAGAGATCGGTCTCGGCAAACTCGGCGGTGTCCCCTTTGCGCAAGCTCTGGTGGATCGCCTGTTTGCTCATATTGACCCAGTTGGCGAGGGTGTAGACGGCCAGCTCGGTATTGCCCGGCAGATCCGAGTCATAGCGAATAAGGTCTCCGTCCAGCGCCAGAGTTTTGCCACTCAAGCGGCTGACGGCGGCCTGAAAAGCGGCGTTGCGGCTGGCATACCAGCCGGCGTTGAAGTCGGCAAAGCGGTAGAGAGTATCCGGGTAGTCGGCGGGATAACCGAAGATATGCTTGGTGCCAAACCAGATGCCACCACGGCGGGTGAAGACTTCGTGGCGAATGGAATCCTTGATGGGATAGGGATAGCCACGGGCGTTGGCCTCGGCAAAGGCGATGCTCACCTGCATCGGGCCGCCGGTATGCACCGGGTTGAGGTTGCCAAACAGCGTCTTGCCCATCGGCAGCATGCTGATCATGTCCTCGAAGATCTCGCTCATCTCCCGCTCGGTGCGCAGTTTGTCGATGCGCTCGGCATAGCTCTTGCCGGTCGGTGAGTTGATGGAGAGCGCGGCCCGCACCATAAATTCGGGGATCAGCAGCTTGGCCGCCCGGGCGTTGATCTCTTTCCAGGCGATCTTGCCAAGACCCGGCACCACGGGGTCGGCCTGATAGGTGGCCTCCTGCTCCGCCACCGCCAGCACGCTACAGACGTTGTGATCATTGACCGTCACCCCCTGGGTGGTGAGCGCCGTCACCACATCGCTGGCCCACCCCTGTTTATCGACCACATTGCGGGGCAGAAATGTCACGATGCGGCTCTTCATGTCCGCCGGTTTGCGCGGCTGCATGGCAGGCGGTGTCTTGGGGGCGCTGACGCTCGCCTCTTTGGTCGGGGCGGAGGCGGGATCACTGGCGCAACCGGCCAACAGCAAGGCAACACTGAGGGCAATAAGACGACATGAAGGCACTGCGGTCATAAGCATTTCCATTTTGGGTTGACCACTTCAGGCAGCACCTGTGGCGCTGCACTGACAAGCAAAGTGAGGCCATTGTAGAGGATTGCCTGTGGCAGTTGAAACCCGCGCTCGCTTCTGCGCCCTCCCCTTGCCCACTTTTGCCGCCCCACGCGCCATCCGCTGACTGCAATGCGGAAGTCATGACCTTCCTCAATGACTCACTCATTCCGCACCGAACTGTCAGCGGCGGATAAAAAGAAACCCCCGCCATTGCTGGCGGGGGTTGGTCGTCTGGCAAGTCAGGCTGATGCCCGCTGCAAACTCCTTAGCGGTTTTTCACGCGCTGATGCAGCTCCTGCACCGAGTTGACGTTGGCGGTGGCATCCATGCTGATGGCCATGCAGGTGGCAAACGCCTCATTCATGGTGGTGGTATAAGCCACCTTGTGCTGCAAGGCGGCACGGCGCAACTGCTTGGAGTCCTGGATCGCCACTCGCCCTTCGGCGGTGTTGACGATGTAGGTGTACTCGCCATTCTTGATGCGATCCAGAATGTGCGGGCGCCCTTCGTGCACCTTGTTGACCAAGCGCGGGTTGATGCTCGCTTCACCCAGCGCCACTGCGGTGCCGTGAGTGGCATCCAGCTCGTAGCCCAGCTCCAGCAGCTTGGCGGCCAAATCCACCACCAGCGCCTTGTCGCTGTGACGAACAGATAACAGGGCGCGACCCTCTTTTGGCACGGCATGGCTGGCGCCCAGCTGGGCCTTGGCATAGGCCTCGGCAAAACTGTTGCCCACCCCCATCACTTCACCGGTAGAGCGCATCTCTGGCCCCAGCAGCGGGTCAACCCCCGGGAACTTGGCGAACGGCAGTACCACCTCTTTCACCGAGTAGTAGGGCGGGATGATCTCTTTGGTGAAGCCCTGTTGTTGCAGCGACTGACCAGCCATGACGCGGGCGGCAATCTTGGCCAGCGGAGCACCGGTCGCCTTGGAGACAAACGGCACGGTACGGGCGGCGCGCGGGTTCACTTCGATGAGGTAGATGTCATCGCCCTTGACCGCAAACTGCACGTTCATCAGGCCGACCACACCGAGTTCCAGTGCCAGCTTGCGCACCTGCTCACGGATCTCGTCCTGAATTTTCTTGGACAAGGTATAAGGAGGCAGGGAGCAGCCGGAGTCACCGGAGTGGATACCGGCCTGCTCGATATGCTCCATGATGCCGCCGATGACCACATCGGTGCCGTCGCAGATGGCATCCACGTCCAGCTCGGTAGCATCGTCCAGGAAGCGGTCCAGCAGTACCGGCGATTCGTTGGAGACGCTCACCGCCTCGGCAAAGTAGCGACGCAGGTCGGTCTCGTCATAGACGATCTCCATGGCGCGGCCACCCAGCACGTAAGAGGGGCGCACCACCAGCGGGTAGGTGATCCGCTCGGCAGTCAGCACTGCCTGCTCCAACGCGGTGACGGTACCGTTTTCCGGTTGCTTGAGGCCGAGGCGCTCAACCGCAGACTGGAAGCGCTCACGGTCTTCGGCGCGGTCGATGGCATCCGGGCTGGTACCGATGATCGGCACGCCGTTGGCTTCCAATGCCCGTGCAAGCTTCAGCGGGGTCTGGCCACCGTACTGGACGATAACGCCCTTGGGTTTTTCGATGCGCACGATCTCCAGCACATCTTCCAGGGTCACCGGCTCGAAGTAGAGACGGTCAGAGGTGTCGTAGTCGGTGGAGACGGTCTCAGGGTTGCAGTTGACCATGATGGTCTCGTAACCGTCTTCGCGCAGGGCCAGCGCGGCGTGCACGCAGCAGTAGTCAAACTCGATACCCTGACCGATACGGTTCGGGCCACCGCCGATGATCATGATCTTGTCACGGTTGCTCGGCGCCGCTTCGCACTCCTCGTCATAGCTGGAGTACATGTAGGCGGTGTTGGTGGCGAACTCGGCGGCGCAGGTATCGACCCGCTTGTAGACCGGGAAGATGTTGTGGCGGGCACGCAGTTTGCGCACTTCGCCTTCGGCCACGCCGAGGATCTTGGCGAGACGAGCATCGGCAAAGCCTTTGCGCTTGAGGGCGCGCAGGAAGTCGGCATCGAGACCGGCCATGCCGCGCTCTTTCACCTCTTCTTCCAGCTTCACCAGATCTTCAATCTGCACCAGGAACCAGGGGTCAATCTTGGTCAGCTTGAAGATGCCATCCATGGAGAGACCGGCGCGGAACGCATCGGCGATGTACCAGATACGGTCGCAGCCAGCGTCCTGCAGCTCGTGACGGATGCGGGTCAGGGAGTCCGGAGCATTGAGGTCGACCATGGGGTCGAAGCCGGTCTTGCCGGTCTCGAGGCTACGCAGCGCCTTGTGCAGGGACTCCTGGAAGTTGCGGCCAATGGCCATCACTTCGCCGACCGATTTCATCTGGGTAGTCAGGCGGTCGTTGGCACCGGCGAACTTTTCAAAGTTGAAGCGCGGCACCTTGGTGACCACGTAGTCGATGGCCGGCTCGAAGGAGGCTGGGGTGCGACCACCGGTGATGTCGTTCATCAGCTCGTCGAGGGTGTAACCGATGGCGAGCTTGGCGGCAATCTTGGCGATGGGGAAACCGGTCGCCTTGGAAGCCAGCGCAGAGGAGCGCGACACCCGCGGGTTCATTTCGATGATGACCATGCGGCCATCTTTCGGGTTGATACCGAACTGGACGTTGGAGCCGCCGGTCTCGACGCCGATCTCGCGCAGTATCGCCATGGAGGCGTTGCGCATGATCTGGAACTCCTTGTCGGTCAGCGTCTGGGCTGGCGCGACCGTGATGGAGTCACCGGTGTGGATGCCCATGGGGTCGAAGTTTTCGATGGTGCAGACGATGATGCAGTTGTCGTTGCGATCCCGCACCACTTCCATCTCGTACTCTTTCCAGCCAATCAGCGACTCATCGATCAGCAGCTCTTTGGTCGGCGACAAATCCAGACCGCGCTCGCAGATCTCGACGAACTCTTCGGTGTTGTAGGCGATGCCGCCGCCCGAGCCGCCCATGGTAAAGGAGGGACGGATGATGCAGGGGAAGCCAACCATCTGCTGCACGCCCCACGCCTCTTCCATGTTGTGGGCGATACCGGCGCGCGGACACTCCAGACCAATGCTCTTCATGGCGATGTCAAAGCGGCGGCGATCTTCGGCCTTGTCGATGGCGTCGGCGGTGGCGCCGATCATCTCGACCCCGAACTCGGCCAACACCCCGTGTTTTTCCAGATCCAGCGCGCAGTTCAGTGCGGTCTGGCCGCCCATGGTGGGCAGTACCGCATCCGGGCGCTCTTTCTTGATGATCTCGCGCACCACTTCCCAAGTGATGGGCTCGATGTAGGTGGCGTCTGCCATCTCCGGGTCGGTCATGATGGTGGCCGGGTTGGAGTTCACCAGAATGACGCGGTAGCCCTCCTCGCGCAGGGCTTTGCAGGCCTGGGCGCCGGAGTAGTCAAATTCGCAGGCCTGGCCGATAACAATGGGGCCGGCGCCGAGGATCAGGATGCTCTGTAGGTCGTTACGTTTTGGCATGGCTTCTCTTTTCCTCTTAAGCGCGATACTGCTTGATCAATTCAATAAAGTGGTCGAACAGACCGGCACAGTCGTGCGAGCCCGGGCTCGCTTCGGGGTGACCCTGGAAGCTGAAGGCCGGACGGTCGGTGCGGTGAATGCCTTGCAAGGAGCCGTCGAACAGGGAGACGTGGGTGGCGCGCAGGCAATCCGGTAGGGTCTGCTCGTCCACCGCAAAACCGTGGTTCTGGGCGGTGATCATCACTGTGTTGTCATCGAGGCTCTTGACCGGGTGGTTGGCACCGTGGTGGCCGAACTTCATCTTGACGGTCTTGGCACCGGAGGCCAGACCCAGCAGCTGGTGACCCAGACAGATGCCAAACACCGGGGTATTGGTATTGAGGAAGGTCTTGATGGCCTCGATGGCGTAATCGCACGGCGCGGGGTCACCGGGGCCGTTGGAGAGGAAGATGCCATCGGGCTTCATCGCCAGCACTTCGGCGGCCGGGGTCTTGGCCGGTACTACGGTCAGGCGGCAGCCACGGTCAACCAGCATCCGCAGGATGTTGCGCTTGACGCCGAAGTCATAAGCCACCACGTGGTATTTGAGCTGGTCGGCATCCGGGGTGATGTGCCCCTTGCCAAGCTGCCAGCTCCCTTCGGTCCAGTTGTACGCTTCACTAACCGTCACTTCCTTGGCCAGGTCCATCCCCTTCAAACCGGGGAAGGCGCGGGCCTGTTCGAGGGCATGAGCCTCATCAACCTGTTTACCTGCAAGGATGCAGCCAGCCAGGGCGCCTTTCTCGCGCAGGATGCGGGTCAGTTTGCGGGTGTCGATATCGGCGATGCCAACGATGTTATGAGACTTGAGGTAATCGGAGAGGGATTGCTGATTGCGGAAATTGGAGGCAAGTATCGGAAGGTCCCGGATGATCAATCCCTGAGCGTGGATTTGACTGGACTCTTCATCTTCGCTGTTGGTGCCGGTGTTGCCTATATGGGGGTAAGTGAGGGTGACTATCTGACGGGAATAAGAGGGATCGGTGAGGATTTCCTGATAGCCCGTCATCGACGTATTGAAAACCACTTCACCAACGGAACATCCCTCGGCGCCTATCGACACGCCTTTGAACACAGTTCCATCTTCCAGCACTAGCAATGCAGTGTGATTCAAGACAACCTCCAGTTATTTAGCTTTAAATTCAGCAACTTACCTGGGTGTTGCGGGCTCAATCCCTGTCTCAAACAGGGCTCAAAACCGGCAGATTTCTGGCAAATTGGGCGCATTTTACTTAAAAAAAGTGGCAATTCAACGTCTTTTCTCAGATTGAATGCATCTAAATTCAATAAAAAAGCAACTTTACCCATTATCTATGCACTAACCGCCTTTGCAACCCCCATTTTTGAAAGAAAAGAAAAAACCACCATCAAAAGAGGCAGTCAAACCTTCAATAACAACAAAATCAGATTAATTTTAAATTCAAAACAATGAGTTATAATTTAAACAAAAAATATAAATAGTAAAAAAAATGCCATTTTAATGGCAAGAGATTGCACCTAAAAAATAGAAAACGTTTTTCTTTGTTTGAATTTTTAGTCTTTTCGATGATCTGTAAAAAAATCGCAGGGGGAGCCAAAATGCCACTCAACTTCGTTACCTGACGATGACATTTTGGGAGGGACGATCTGGCAGAACAAGCAAAACAGCCTCTTTATCCTGACTCAGGCAAAATCAGCACCAAAGCTGCCATTTTTACATTAATGCTATTGCTGGACAGTAAAAACCCCGGCAAGCCGGGGTGGTTCACAACAGATCTATCAGGTCGATCACTTCAGATTGAGTACGTCCTGCATGTCATATAGACCGGCTCGCTGTTGGCTAAGCCACTTGCCCGCCCGCACCGCACCATTGGCGAAGGTCAGACGGCTGGATGCCTTGTGGCTGATCTCCACCCGCTCGCCGATATCGGCAAACATCACGGTATGCTCCCCCACCAGATCGCCAGCGCGGATGGTGGCAAAGCCGATGGTGTTGCGATCCCGCTCGCCGGTGATCCCCTCGCGGCCATAAACGGCGCACTCTTTCAAGTCACGTCCGAGCGTCTTGGCCACCACCTCTCCCATAGAGAGCGCGGTACCGGACGGTGCATCCACCTTGTGGCGATGGTGCCCTTCGATGATCTCGATATCGGTGTAATCCCCCATCACCTTGGCGGCCTGCTCCAGCAGCTTGAACACCAGATTGACACCCACCGAATAGTTGGAGGCAAACACGATGCCGATCTGCTGGCCCGCCTCTTTGAGCGCCGCCTTGCCTGCCTCGTCAAAGCCGGTGGTGCCGATCACCATCTGCTTGTGGTGGGCCAGCGCAAAGGCCAGATTGGCCAGGGTCACCTCGGGGCGGGTGAAGTCGATGATCAGATCAAATGCGTCACGCACCTTGTCGAGGCTGTCGCTGATCGCCACACCCAGATGGCCCAGCCCGTTGAGCTCACCGGCATCGAGACCGATCACCACAGAACCGGGGCGCTCCAGCGCCGCACCGACCACCACGCCATCGGTATTGGTGATGGCCTCCAGCAGCACCTTGCCCATACGACCATTACAGCCCATCACGGCCACACGGATCGGATTGTCCATCTCCACCCTCTCATCACTTTTAATTATGGAAAGAGACCGTTTTACCAGCCTGCGCCCGCTTTGAAAAGCCCACAGTGAGTCAACCAAGCGCTCCGACAAATCAACGAGATATTTCATTTAATCCGAACATTTAACGGATTTAATCAAAGTGACAAAATCACCAGACAAAAACACCTATCCGTCTGGACGTCTACCTTGACCAGAAAGGGGCGAGTCACTACTGTGGCCTCCCAATGCGGCAGGATGCCCGCCCTGTTTTCCCCTTTTTATCTTCGATAACGGCATAAAGCAGCGCATGACAGGAGGTCATTGTTCAATTTCAGAGGAACACATGATCCAGATCCAACCCAGTGCCAGGGCCTTGCTGCCACTCCTGGTTTTTCTCGCACTCTTTATCGGTACCGGTACCTGGCTGACCCTGCAAGGGGTCGAGTTCGCCTTCTATCAGCTGCCCGCTCCCGTGGCGGCCCTGCCTGCCGTGATGCTCGCCCTGCTGCTTGGTAAGGAGGGCTTCAACAGCAATCTGGAGACCTTCTTCAAGGGGGTCGGCCACAGCAACATAATGGCGATGTGCCTCATCTATCTGCTGGCGGGCGCCTTTGCCAGTGTGGCCAAGGCCACCGGCGGCGTTGATGCCACCGTGGCGCTCGGTCTGTCGCTCATCCCCGGCTGGGCGCTGCTGCCCGGGTTGTTCCTGATCTCTGCCTTTATTGCCACCGCCATGGGTACCTCCATGGGCACTATCGGTGCCGTGGCGCCGGTTGCGCTGGGTGTGGCACAAGCGGCCGGTATCGATCCGGTGCTGATGGCGGGTACCATTCTCTCCGGCGCCATGTTTGGCGATAACCTCTCCATCATCTCCGACACCACCATTGCGGCCACCCGCAGTCAGGGCTGCGAGATGAAGGACAAGTTTCGCGAGAACTTCAAGATTGCCGCTCCTGCCGCCATCGCGGTGATCCTGCTCTATCTGACCCTGGGGTCAGTGGGTGAAGCCCCTGCCAACGGCAACGCCATCGAGCTGGTCAAGGTAATGCCCTATCTGCTCATTCTGGGGCTGGCGCTCGCCGGGGTGAATGTGTTCGTGGTACTGGGGATCGGCATTCTGGCCGCAGGTACTGTGGGCATGGTCAACGGCTACGCCATCGGTCAATTCAGCAAGGATATCTATCAGGGCTTTACCGGCATGCAGGAGATCTTCCTGCTCTCCATGCTGATCGGTGGCCTCGGCGCCCTGATGGAGCGTCAGGGTGGGCTGGCCTGGATCAGCGAGCGCATCAGCGCCCTGATTGCCCGTTTCACCCGCGAGCACAACGGTGAACAGAACGAGAAAGCGGCCGAGCTTGGCATCGCCGGGGTGGTGAGCCTCACCAACCTCTGCACCGCCAACAACACTGTGGCCATTATCGTCGCCAGCAAGGTGGCCCGGGATCTGGCCGAGCACCACGGGGTCACCCCGCGCCGCGCCGCTTCCATGCTCGATATCTTCTCCTGCGTGATCCAGGGTCTGATCCCCTGGGGCGCACAGGCACTGCTGCTGGGCTCCATCTTCGCCCTCTCACCGCTGGCAGTGGTGAGCATGAGCTTCTACCCGATGGCGCTCGCTGTGGCGGCGCTAATTGCAGTGTTCGTGAAGCACCAGATGCGCAGCAAGGCTGACAAGTAACAGGATAACGCCCATGCGCTTCTACACAGGATTAGCACTCGCTGTGGCGGCGCTAATTGCAGTGTTCGTGAAACATCAGATGCGCAGCAAGGCTGACAAGCAATAACATCAGACGCTGGCATGCCGACATGCCAGCAACAGGGGCTGCACCGCAGCCCCTGTCCCCCCTTAACGTCCAGAGTGAATGTGCTAAGGTAGAGCGCGTTCAAGCCATCGATGCGCAGCTATACCAGAGGTTCCCCATGCATGAGTCCCAACCCGAACGTCAATCCCTGCGCCAACTGGTTCGTCAACGTCGCAAAAATTTGAGTCCGGCCGAGCAGCAAGAGGCAGCCCAACAGCTGCTGGCCCAGTTCAAGCAGCACCCCGAGATCCTCGCCGCCAAACGCATTGCCCTCTATCTGGCCAATGACGGGGAGATCAACCCCCTGCCCACCATCCACTGGCTGTGGGCCCAGCACAAAGAGGTCTACCTGCCGGTGCTCCACCCCTTTACCCCGGGTCACCTGCTCTTTTTGCGCTACACCGCCACCAGCCCCATGGTGCGCAACCGCTACGGCATCGAAGAGCCAGAGCTGGATATCCTGCAGGTGGTGCCCCACAGCACCCTCGATCTGATTTGCACCCCGCTGGTTGCCTTCGACGCTGCAGGCAATCGCCTTGGCATGGGGGGCGGCTACTACGATCGCACGCTGGCCATCTGGCATGAGCACAAGCTGGGCCCCAAACCGCTGGGCATTGCCCACGACTGCCAGCAGGTGGAGGAGGTACCGCAAGAGGAGTGGGATGTGCCACTGCCCCAGATCATCACCCCGAGCCACTGCTGGCGCTTTGAATAGGCTGTGTTTAGCCGGCTGACCCGGCTTTGTGCGCGCAAACGCAGAATAAACAGGCAAACGATTTACCACGCACTGCTTTTTGCCCCGGAACGTGAGCAACAAGGTCGCGACGGGGTACAGGGTTGGATATAATGCGCCCGCTTTTTTCTTAAGGAACGATCATGACTCAAGATGAAATGAAGAAGGCGGCCGGTTGGGCTGCGCTCAAGTACGTGGTTCCCGGCACCATCGTCGGGGTGGGCACCGGCTCTACCGTCAACCACTTTATCGACGCGCTGGCGACCATGAAGGATGAGATCAAGGGGGCGGTATCCAGCTCCGTGGCCTCCACCGAGCGCCTCAAGGGCTTCGGCATCACAGTGTATGATCTCAACGACATCGACGCCCTCTCCGTCTATGTGGATGGCGCCGACGAGATCAACGGAACCCGCGACATGATCAAGGGCGGTGGCGCTGCCCTGACCCGCGAGAAGATTGTCGCCGCCGTGGCCGACAAGTTCATCTGCATCATCGACAACACCAAAACCGTTGAGGTGATGGGCCAGTTCCCACTGCCGGTAGAAGTGATCCCGATGGCCCGCGAATACGTGGCTCGCGAGATCCGCAAACTGGGCGGCAACCCGGTGTGGCGTGAAGGTGTGGTCACCGACAACGGCAACATCATCCTGGATGTGAAGGATATGGCCATTACCGATGCCAAAGGGCTGGAAGTACAGCTCAATGCCATCGTTGGTGTGGTCACTAACGGCCTGTTCGCCGCCCGTGGCGCAGACGTGGTGGTGATCGGCACCCCGGATGGCGTGGTTATCCAGTAATTACCCTCCGGCTGAAACACGGCGCCTGATGGCGCCGTTTTTATTTACCCCTCAACAAGTTGCAAACGAATGTTTACAACAATCGTTGATAACTTCAAAGAATTTGACTTTCGTCACAAATATTCCCTCTCCCGAACGTTTTTGCTACTTTACGGTTTTCTTCGCACACCAAATCTGCACTTACGCTTCACACATAGAGGGATCGTCATGACTGCCACGTTTTCGTTGGACAAGGATAAAATCAAGGTGCTGCTGCTGGAGGGGGTTCATCCCAATACCGTAGAGACCCTCCGCGGCGCAGGTTACACCAGTGTGGAGTATCTCAAGACCTCGCTCTCCGAAGAGGAGCTGATCGAGCAGGTTCGCGACGTCCATTTCATCGGGCTGCGCTCCCGCACCCAGATCACCGAGAAGGTGCTGGATGCCGCCAACAAGCTGGTCGCCATCGGCTGCTTCTGTATCGGCACCAATCAGGTTGAGCTGGAAGCGGCCCAGATCCGCGGCATTCCGGTGTTTAATGCCCCCTTCTCCAACACCCGCTCGGTGGCCGAGCTGGTACTGGGGGAGATCCTGCTGCTGCTGCGCGGCATCCCAGAGAAGAACGCCAAGTGCCATCGCGGCGTGTGGGAAAAACTGGCCAATCGCTCGGTGGAAGCCCGTGGCAAGAAGCTCGGCATCATCGGTTACGGCCACATCGGCACCCAGCTTGGCATCATCGCCGAGAGCATCGGCATGAAGGTTTATTACTACGACATCGAGAACAAGCTGTCGCTGGGTAACGCCATCCAGGTGCCGAGTATGGTCGAGCTGCTCAATATGTCCGACGTCATCAGCCTGCACGTGCCGGAGACCGCCTCCACCAAAGATATGATCGGCGCCGAACAATTGCGGATGATGAAACCGGGCGCCATCTTGATCAACGCCGCCCGCGGTACCGTGGTGGATATCGATGCCCTGGCTGACATGATCAAGAGTGGTCATATTTCCGGTGCCGCCATCGACGTCTTCCCGGTCGAGCCCAAGTCCAACGACGAGGAGTTCCAAAGCCCGCTCCGTGGGCTGGAGAACGTCATCCTGACCCCGCACATCGGTGGTACCACCCATGAAGCGCAGGAGAACATCGGGCTGGAAGTGGCCAACAAGCTGATCAAATACTCCGACAACGGCTCCACCCTCTCCGCCGTCAACTTCCCGGAAGTGTCGCTGCCGGGCCACAAAGGCTCCAGCCGCCTGTTGCACATTCACCGCAACCAGCCGGGGGTGATGAACCAGATCAACCAGATCTTCGCCGAAGAGGGGATCAACATCGCCGGTCAATACCTGCAGACCAGCAGCCATATCGGTTATGTGGTGATCGACGTGGAGACCGAACACAGTGAGAAGGCGCTGGCCAAGCTCAAAGAGATCAACGGCACCATCCGTGCCCGCATCCTCCACTGATAAACCCGTTTATCTAAGCAGCAAAAAGCCCGTCGTGATGACGGGCTTTTTTATGTTGCAGAACCTAAATCGAGTTCGATCCCTTCTCCCCTCGCGGGAGAAGGGTTGGGGATGAGGGTGAGGGAAAATGAAGCCTGACTTACCACCAGCCCAATAGATTGCGGCCAACCAGCGCGCCCCATACCAGCGCATTGAGGGCCAGTGCGATGAAGACGGCGGCAGAGCCGAGATCCTTGGCGCGGCCGGAGAGCTCGTGATGCTCGGTGCCGATGCGGTCGACCACCGCCTCGATGGCAGAGTTGAGGATCTCGACGATCACCACCAGCCAGCTGATCACGACCAGCAGCAGGATCTGGTTGAGGGTGTCGCCAACCCAGAAGGCCAGCGGCATCAGCAACAGGATCAACATCAGCTCCTGCCGGAACGCTGCCTCGTTAATCCAGGCTGACTTGAGCCCCTTCATGCTGTAACCGGTTGCGTTGATGATGCGGGTGACCCCGGTTGCCCCTGGCTTTGCCACGCTATCTACCTCATTTGGAATCAATTTTGGCCTCACATCCTATCAGAGCCCCCCAAGGTTTCAATCGGTGGACTTTTGCTTTATTTTATCTCTTTGCTTTTTCGCCCCTTGCGGCTGACACCACCCACTCGAGACTTGAGTTGTATGTCCATTCACACAGATGAATTGCGCACCCGTCGCCTGGAGTCACTGATCACTCCGAGCGAGCTCGCACACGCGTTTCCAATCACCGATGCCATTGCCCAGAATCTGCTGGATGCCCGTCGCGAAGTGGAAGCCATTCTGGCCGGAGACGATCAGCGCCTGCTGGTCATCGTCGGCCCCTGCTCCATCCATGATCCCGTCGCCGCCCACGAATATGCCCGTCGCCTCAATGCCCTGCGCGAGCAGTATAAAGAGAGCCTCTGCATCGTGATGCGCACCTACTTCGAGAAGCCGCGCACCATCGTCGGCTGGAAAGGGCTGATCAACGATCCGCGCCTCGATGGCAGCTTCGACGTCAACGAAGGGCTGAAACTGGCGCGCAAACTGCTGGTCGACATCAACGAGATCGGCATGCCCACCGCCACCGAGTTCCTCGATATGGTGACCGGCCAGTACATTAGCGATCTCATCACCTGGGGCGCCATCGGCGCGCGTACTACCGAATCCCAGGTACACCGCGAGATGGCTTCGGCTCTCTCCTGCCCGGTCGGCTTCAAGAACGGCACCGACGGCAACACCCGCATCGCTATCGATGCGGTGCGCGCCGCCCGTCACAGCCACATCTTCTATTCACCGGACAAGGACGGCAAGATGACCATCTACCGCACCGCCGGTAACCCCTTTGGTCATGTGATCTTGCGTGGCGGCCACCGGCCCAACTACGACACCGCCAGTGTCGATGAAGCGTGTGAAGCGCTGGCCGACGTGGGCCTGCCGGAGCGTCTGGTGGTCGATTTCAGCCACGGCAACAGCATGAAGGATCACCGTCGTCAGCTGCTGGTGGCGCAAGACATCTGCGATCAGCTGCGCCGCGGCCGTACCGGCATCGCCGGTATCATGGCCGAGAGCTTCCTGGTGGAAGGGCGTCAGGATGTGGAGAACGGCTGCGCGGCCACCTTTGGCCAGAGCATCACCGATGCCTGCCTGTCGTGGAGCGACACCGAAACCCTGCTGGCCATGCTGGCCGAAGCTGCACAGGTACGTTTGCGCAAGCAGGCTTGAACTGCGAATAAAACCAAAGGGGCCGGTATTGTTGATACCGGCCCCTTCTTCTTGCTGTCGGCCGATTACGCTTCGCTAATCGACCCTACACGCGCACTCTTTCCTCTACACCCCACTTACAAACTGGGCATAAACCAGACCCGACCTGCCGCTTCGATACGGTCGGTGCGGATCTGGAATACCTGCTCCAGCAGCGCCTCATCCACCAACTCGACGCCCCCTTCACGCACCACCGCCCCCTGTTGCAGGCAGAGGATGCGATCGGCCCAGTCGATGGCCAGATTGATATCGTGGATGGCGAGCACTACCAGCAATCCCTGCCCAGCCAGCTTTTTCAGCAAGCGCAATAGCGCTAGCTGGTGATGAAGGTCGAGCCCCGCCAGCGGCTCGTCCAGCAGCAGCACCTTGCCGCTCGGGTTGAGGCTCGGCCACACCTGCAGCAGGGTGCGGGCAATCAGCACCCGCTGCTGCTCGCCCCCCGACAACCGACTGAAGTCGCGGGCTAGCAAAGCCTCCAGCTCCAGTGCCTCGCACAGCGCCCTGATCGCCTCGTTCTGTCTGGCGGGCGCAACCGCCTCATTGAGCCCCAGGCTCAACACCTGAAATACCGGAATATGAAACAGCTGGGGCTGGCGCTGGGGCAGCATGGCGCGCCGTTTGGCAAGCTCGGGCCAACTCAGTTCAGTGAGCACTTCCCCCCCCAACAGCACGTTTCCCTCGGCGGGCAAGATCCCCGCCAGCGCACCGAGCAGGGTCGACTTGCCACTGCCATTGGGGCCGAGCAGCGCCACCAGCTGGCCGCCATGCCAGCGGATATCGAGGGGGAAGAGCCGCCCGGCAATGGCGAGCGCACGCGCCTCCAACAACGGGGCCGCAGCACGAGCAACAGGCATGGGATCAGCGGGCGACATCGGCATCTTGCCTCAACAACGGGTAAATAAGGAGACTGCGCGCCCCGACCAAATCATGCAGAACCATCAGTATCTTGCCTCAATAGCAGATAGATAAAGAGCGGCGCACCCACCGAGGCGGTAATGACCCCGATGGGCAACTCGCCAGCACTGATCACCGAGCGAGCAACCAGATCGGCCGCCAGCAGCAGGGCACCGCCGCCGAGCGCCGAGGCGGGCAGCAAGAAGCGCTGATCGCTGCCGCCGCACAGCCGCAGCAGGTGGGGCACCACCAGCCCGACAAAACCGATCACGCCGCACAGGGACACAGCGACACCGGTCAGCAGGCAGACCGCCAGCACCAGCCGCACCCGCATCTTGTCCACATCCATTCCCATCAGACGGGCCTGGGTCTCCCCCAGCAGCAACTGTTGCAGCGCCTTGCCCTGCCAGCAGAGCCAACCCAGGGTGAGCGGCAACACCAGCCACCACCAGGCAAACTGCTGGCTGCCATAAGAGAGGCTGCCCATCATCCAGAACATGAATTCACGCAAAGAACCGTCGTCGGCAAAGTACATCAGCCAGGTCATGGCGGCATTGGTGAGAATGCCGATGGCGACCCCGAACAGCAGCAGGCGGGCATGGCCGAGCCGGGCCCGGCGCGCCAGCCGTATGAGCAGCATGGTCACCAGCAACGCGCCGCCAAAGGCCGCCAGCGACAGCCCCCAGCCGGGCAGATAGAGACCGAGGGATTTGGCCACCGCCATCGCCACCATGGCGGCCAGCCCTGCCCCACTGGAGACGCCAAGCAGCCCGGGCTCCGCCACCGGATTGTGCAGCATCACTTGCAGCACGGCGCCGCCACAGGCCAGCGCTGCGCCTGCCAGCAAGGCCAACAGGGCGCGCGGCAGGCGCAGCTCCAGCAGGATGCGCTGTTCGAGATCGCCAAGGGGCTGCCAGGGCAGCAGCACAAACTCGCCCCAGATGAGGGAGAAGAGAAACAGCAGCAAGGTCAACAGCGTCAGGCCACACAGCCAGCGCCGCTGCCAGCGCTGCTGGCGGGCGATAAGGGAGAGGTACAAGGATGATCCCCGACAATAACTAGGCTCCATCCCCAACCCGATCGCGGGGCAAAGAGGGGGAAGCAGGAAAAGGGCATGATAACAGTGGCTTGCCACCCAAGGTCAAGGCTGGTAACGCTTGGCCATCCCGCTTATCTCGCCGCTGGCCACCAGATTTTGCAGCGCCACCAGCAAGGGCTGGCGCAACGACTGGTGAGGTGAGTGCTTGCTCATCCCCAGATAGAGGGTCACCGGCGTGGCGGGGCGATAGTCCGCCTTGCCTATCCGGTTGGCATTTCCCTGACTCAGGGCATAGTCCACCTGACAGTCGGTGCCGATCATCAGCGGCAGGTGACCGCGCTGCACCATACGCAGCAGCTGATCTTCGGTGGGTACCCCGTGCTTGTCGAGACGACTGTCAGAGTTGAAGGGCTCAAAGTAGGCGGAGTTGAGCACATAGCCCACTTTTATCCCCTGCAGATCGCGGTATTGGTGGATCCGTGCCACATTGACCGGCTGACCATAAAACGCGGGCCAGCACTGGTAGTAGGCAGGTTGCAGATAGTCGATGAACTGCGCACGCTCGGCGGTATAAGCAAGCCCAATCATCAAATCGACCTGACCGGTCTGCATCTGCTTGAGCGCCCTGCCCCACGGCATCCGCCGCACCTGCAACTCAATGCCGCTCGCCTGTTGCAACCGGCGCAAGATATCCATATCGAGCCCCTGCAACTGGCCATCCGGCTGCAGGATGCGAAATGGCGGCCAGAGATCGGTGGCCACCGTCAGCGTCGGGGCCGCACGCACCGGCATGGCAAATAACAGTAACAACACTATCCCGCTTAACTTGCCCATCCCGTCGCATACCTCGCACGGCCTGATCCTGTTGGTTAAAAATACCCTCCCGCACCACGTATGAAAACCCGTGGTTCAGGGATAAAATGCGCCGGATTTTCAAGGAGAACCCTATGAACCCGATTTTCGCCAGCATCGGTCTGCTGCTGTGCAGCAACGTCTTTATGACGTTCGCCTGGTACGCTCACCTCAAGAGCATGAACCATAAACCCTGGATCATTGCCGCCCTGGTGAGCTGGGGTATCGCCCTGTTCGAATATCTGTTACAAGTGCCCGCTAACCGTATCGGCCACACCGTGCTGAGTGTAGGCCAGCTGAAAATCCTGCAAGAGGTGATCACCCTCACCGTATTCGTTCCCTTCTCTATCTTCTATCTCAAAGAAGATCTGAAATGGGATTACCTCTGGGCAGGGCTCTGCATTCTCGGTGCGGTCTTTTTTGTCTTTCGCGAGAAACTGACCGGCGCCTGAGGCTGTACACTCAATATCATCCCGCTTATGGCATCTCCTTGATCGACGAGGCAAAACAATGGAATTGCGAGACATGCTACAGATCCTGGCCCAGCAAGATGGCTCGGACCTTTATCTCTCAACCGGAGCCCCTCCCTGCGCCAAATTCCACGGCGGCATGCGGCCTCTGAACGACACGCCACTGGCGCCAGGCGACGTGGCCAGGATCGCCGCCGAGATCATGGATGGCGAGCAGAAACAGCAGTTCGAGAAGGAGCTGGAGATGAACCTTGCTATCTCCCTGCCCCAGATCGGCCGTTTCCGGATCAACATCTTCAAGCAGCGTAACGAAGTCTCCCTGGTGGCCCGTAATATCAAGACCGAGATCCCGCGCTTTGAAGACCTGAAACTGCCACCCGTGCTGCTCGATACCATCATGGAGAAGCGCGGGCTGGTACTGTTTGTCGGCGGCACCGGCTCGGGCAAATCCACCTCGCTGGCTGCCCTTATCGACCACCGTAACCGCAACAGCGGCGGCCACATCATCACCATCGAAGATCCGGTGGAGTTCGTCCATCGCCATCGCAAGAGCATCATCAACCAGCGGGAAGTTGGCGTGGATACCCGCAGCTTCCACGCCGCGCTGAAAAACACCCTGCGTCAGGCACCGGATGTGATCCTTATCGGTGAAATCCGTGACCGCGAGACCATGGAACATGCGCTGGCTTTCTCCGAAACCGGTCACCTTGCCATCTCGACCCTGCACGCCAACAACGCCAACCAGGCGCTGGATCGCATCATCAACTTCTTCCCCGAGGAGCGTCGGCCGCAACTGCTCAACGATCTGGGCAACAACCTCAAGGCTTTTGTCTCCCAGCGACTGGTGAAAACCACCGATGGCGGCCGCCGGGCGGCAGTGGAGATCATGCTCGGCACCCACACCATCCGCGACATGATCAAGCGCGGTGAATTTGGTGGTCTCAAAGAGGTGATGGAAAAATCCAAAGCCCTCGGCATGGTCACCTTCGACAGCGCCCTGTTCGATCTGGTAGTGGAAGGGGTGATTGAGGAGGAAGAAGCAGTGAAGAACGCCGACTCGGCCAACAACCTGCGCCTCAAGATCAAGCTGTGGAAAGAGAAGGGGCAGATTGCCAGCAGCAGCGATGCCACCGGCTGGAGCCTGGAACCCACCAAAGACGAGAAAAACGATCACTTCTAGTGCTCACCTGCCCCCCGGGCCTTAATCGGCTCGGGGGCTACCACTTTTCTCGAGACACACTCTTACCGCTCAACGCCCTATCAACTACAGCTCAATTACCAACCAACTACCGTTCAGCTCCCCCTCAACACCAGCGGCGAACGCGCAGGCAGTAGCGAGCATACTCGTCGCCAAAGCGGGCGCGCAGCAACCGCTCCTCCGGCATGATCTGAAAACGGGTCAGCCAGACCACCAGCATGATAGGCCCAAGCCAAACCCAGATGCCTCCCAGATAACAACCCCAGGCCAACAACCAGCAGAGCAGCCCCAGATACATGGGATTACGGCTGAGGCGATAGACACCGCAGGTCACCAGATGGCTGGTGTGCTGGGGCTTGGTGGGGCTGACCGTGGTCTGGTGGTGGCGAAACCGTTGCAGGGCACCAAACCCCATGATGGCTCCAGCCACAAAGAGCGCGGCCATCAGTACCATGACCCATACTCCGGGTTGCCCCTCTCCCCTTAGCCACCACATAGTTCCTGCACAGAGCAGGAAGATCAGTGGTGGTGGCAAACGTAACTCAAGATTGACCATTTTCTTCCCCTGACGAGTGTCGGCTGATGCCTTGTTGCGGTAGACTCGCAATCGGTCTGCGCCTGTTTAAAGTGATAAAGATCATAATAATAACAACAGGTTGTCGTGAAACCACAGCCAATATTGACGCTCTCATCCACACTATCCAACGCGAACAACAAAAAGGAATCACCATGCATAAGAAAACGCTATTGGCTACCCTGATCTTCGGCCTGCTCGCGGGCCAAGCCGTTGCGGCTCCCTACCTGCCCCTTGCGACGGATCATCGCAACGGTCAGGAGCAGACCGCCAGCAACGCCTGGCTGGAAGTGGATCTGGGTGCCTTTGAACACAATATCCAGACCCTCAAGGATCGCCTCGGTGACAAGGGCCCGCAGATCTGCGCCATCATGAAGGCCGACGCCTATGGTCATGGCATCGACCTGCTGGTCCCCTCCGTGGTCAAGGCCAATATCCCCTGCATCGGCATCGCCAGCAACGAAGAGGCGCGCGTCGCCCGCGAGAAGGGCTTTACCGGCCGGCTGATGCGGGTGCGTGCCGCCACCCCGGCCGAAGTGGAGCAGGCCCTGCCCTACAAAATGGAAGAGTTGATCGGCAGTCTGGTGAGTGCCCAGGGCATCGCCGATATCGCCCAGCGCCACCACACCACCATTCCGGTGCATGTCGCCCTCAACTCCGCCGGCATGAGCCGCAACGGCATTGATCTACGACTGGCCGATGCCAAGCAGGATGCGCTGGCCATGCTCAAGCTCAAGGGGATCACTCCGGTCGGCATCATGACCCACTTCCCGGTAGAGGAGAAAGAGGACGTCAAGATGGGGCTGGCCCAGTTCAAACTGGACTCCCAGTGGCTGCTAGAGGCAGGCAAGCTGGATCGCAGCAAGATCACCATCCACGCCGCCAACTCGTTCGCCACCCTGGCAGTGCCGGACGCCTACTTCGATATGGTGCGCCCCGGCGGCCTGCTCTACGGTGACTCCATCCCCTCCTACACCGAGTACAAGCGGGTGATGGCGTTTAAGACCCAGGTCGCCTCGGTCAACCACTATGCGGCAGGCAACACCGTCGGTTATGACCGCACCTTTACCCTCAAGCGTGACTCCTGGCTCGCCAACCTGCCGCTGGGCTACTCCGATGGCTACCGCCGGGCGCTCAGCAACAAAGCTTATGTGCTGATCCAGGGCCAGAAAGTACCTGTGGTCGGCAAAACCTCCATGAACACCATCATGGTGGACGTGACGGACCTCAAAGGGGTGAAACCCGGTGACGAGGTGGTGCTGTTTGGCCGTCAGGGTGAGGCCGAAGTGAAACAAGCTGATCTGGAGGAGTACAACGGCGCCCTGCTGGCGGACATGTACACCATCTGGGGCTACACCAACCCCAAGAAGATCAAACGCTAATAACGCGACATGGACAAGGGCTCCCGCGGGCCTGTCTCTCTATACAAAAATCCCCGAGCATCGCTTGGGGATTTTTTTGAACTTATCTCCCATTGCGTGATCTGAACCTGTCTGCACCCCAGCAAGGCTCTAATATGCCCCTCACTCAACCCTGCACAATGGGCTCAGGCCCAGTTTGGCCACGCCAACCTCAACAACCTCGGACGCACCAGAAGGCTGGTCTCGCTCGCCACCGCCCTTGCTCACCAACCAGAGCCGCAGTCGCATCCTGCTGACGCAATCTCTTGGGCATCCAGAGATGTGATCAAGAGACAGCCGACGGGCCCCAGTGTTGACCCTGCCCCCTCACGCCGGCACATCCCCGGTTGTGACTTGCCGCACAGTTTTGCTCGCCTTTCAGATTGATAAATCAATTATCTTGTTTTGATTCAAAAGGTTAAAAAAATCCTCCCCAATACTTCAAATGATTACCCCTAAATCCGATCGTGATCACATTTATCCCGGTCACTAAGGGGTAGCTTGGTGTTACAGGCACAGACAAGCGTAACCAAGGAGGTTCCATTACATGTTCCCGGAGTACAGAGATCTCATCTCTAAACTGAAGAGCAGTGATGTCCATTTCCAGAAAAAGTTTGACTTGCATAACGACCTGGATGAGGAGATTAAGAAACTGGAAAAGCACCACGCCAGCGACTTTAGCTCTGAGGTGAAGGATCTGAAAAAACAGAAACTTAAACTGAAAGAGGAGATATACGACATCCTCAAACAACATCCACACTAGATGCCTCGACGATTACCCGGATAAGCAATTTATCCCCCAGCCCGGCTCAAGAGCCGGGCTTTTTGTTATTCCTGTCAATTAGTTGACCCGCAGCGCTATCGATAGCATCCGTTGTTTGTTACATTTTGGCCTTGGGATGCAATCAATAAGGGCGATGATAACATGCGTAAAAAACGGCCATTTTATCATCTGTTGCTGCTTTGCCTGCTCTCTTGCTGCCCCCCTCTGCGAGCTCAGGAGCTGGAGTTATGGCATTCCCAGCAGGCCGGTTATGTCATTGATCAGGTGATAGCCCGCTTCAATCAGGAGAGCGGCCACCGGGTCCGGGCACTCCAGTTCGAGCCCGACAAGATCAAGGTAGATATTCTGCTGGCGGCCCAGGCCAAAGGGTTGCCCGACCTGATGCTGGTCCCTTCCGATTTTATCGGCCTCTATCAGCAAATGCGGCTATCGCCCATCCCTGATGAGTGGTTCTCATCCGAACTGATGAACAATGCTCTGCACTATGTCACTCTCGATGCCCGGCGCTGGGGCATGCCCATGATGCAGGGCAACCATCTGATGCTGTTTTACAACAAGGCGCTGGTATCGGCCCCAGTGACCCGGTGGCAGCAACTGGCCGCCATCACACCGGCCCTCAAGGCCAAGGGGGTCTACCCCGTCAGTTGGCCATATAACGACATGTACTATTTCGCCGCATTTTTGCACACCTTTGGTGGTACACCAGTCAGCAAGGGGCGCATCACCCTCGATACCCCGGCCATGGTGCAAGCGCTGGAGGCCTACCGCACCGTTGCCAGCGAGCAATGGATCGACCCCGACTGCGACTATGACACCGCCCTCACCCGCTTTAATGAAGGTAAGAGCGCCTACCTCATCAACGGGGACTGGGCCTTCAATGATCTGGTGAAAAACATGGGGGATCAGCTGGGAGTTGCCCTGCTGCCCAGCTGGCAAACACACCCCATGTACTCCATGAGTGGTGCTTATGTGATAACGGCCTCCCGCAGCGCGATGGAGGAGAAGGATCGACGGGATGCCATCCAGGCACTGCTGGCCTTTATCCAACGCCAGAATATCCAGCAGTTCATCTATCAACAGGGGGCACTGCTGCCGGTCAATCAGCAGGCCTTTACCACCATTAGCCGCCACCCTACCCCGCTGACAAAAGTGCTGCTGGAACAGTTCACTGCCACCATTCCCATGCCCTCTGACAGCGCCATGTCTATTGCCTGGCAGGCGATGGAGAAGGGATTCGAGCGCTTCAAGGAGGGGCTCGGCGCCCCCGAAACTGCCCGCTATATGCAACAACTGGCAGATCAACAATACCGGCAGGTCACGTCACCATGAATCGCCGCACCTTTCGTCTGGGCCCAGCCCTCATCATCATCCTGTTTACCGTTGCGTTGCTACCCGCCTTGCTGGCCAGCACGGTACTGCTGATCCGCCAGCACCAGATCATTGCCCAGAGCGAACAGTCACAACTGGAACGGGCCCTCACCAGCATGACCCGCGAGGCACGCTTTCGCAGCGAGCTGACCGGCACCCAGATCAACCAGCTCAGCCAGGATCGGGTGCTCCATCAGGCCCTCGACAACTTCCTCTTCTCCAGCCATGCCCGGCTGGCTTTGGCCACCTTCATCAAGTCCAACAGCCTGCTGACCTCGGCCTATCTGATCAATGACCAGGGACAGGTGGTGGAGTACGTCCATGGTCAGGCATCTCACCTCGAAGCGAGCAACCTGATGCCGCAGCTGATGGCCTGGAGCAAGACCCGTGAGGCCAAACAGGGCAAGCATCTGCTGCTGCCCGTCGATGATCCCGTGCTGGTCGGCAACATGGAGCAGGACCACAGCGGTGGGCTGGCGCTGGTGGCCCCCATCTATCGCAACCACCAGCGCGCTGGCGTGATGCAGACCCCCTCTGGCTTCGTGATGGCTATCCTCCCCTGGCGACAGATGGCCTACCTGCTGGAGCCCTATCTCAAGGGAAGCGAGTATCTGGTGATTTCGCAGGGAGCGTCTCGTCTCTACCAAGGCATCCACCATGGTGACAAGGCGGTGAATGACGGGGTACCGAGCCAGATGGCGCAGCCCCTGGTCATCAGCTGGCCCCAGTTGGAGAAGGATCTCAGCCCCACCATCACCCTTTACAGCTATAACGCCGACAGGGTCAGCGAACTCAACAAATCCCAGCAACTGCTGACCGGCAGCATCGCCGTCATGTTGTTACTGGTGGTCATCAGCTGTGTCTGGCTCACTCGCTGGTTGACCCGACCACTGCGCTCGCTGGCTGCGTTGGTACGCAGTTATGGCCAGGGCAACTATCAGCAACGACAAGCACCGCTGCGCTTTGTCGAGTATGACGAGGTGCGCCAACTGCTGCAGGAGATGGCCTACACCATCTCCGCTCAAGTGCGAGCGCTCTATCAGCAGAACCAGCAGCTGCAGCTCGCCAATAGCGAGAAGGAGACCTTCAACCAGCGGCTGGTCGGATTCAACGACGAGCTGGAGCAAGAGGTCGCCGCGCAGACCACAGCGCTGCGCTTGGCCCTGAGCCGGGAAGCGCGCAGCCGCCATATCCTGCAATCCTGGCTGCAGTTTGGCCTGCATCAGCAGCTGGATTTGGATATCGCCGAGCTGGCCAGCTCAGCCCTGCTGCAGATCTCCGAGCTCTATCCCGGACACAGCTGGGGACTGGTGATCCGCCAGGACGGGCAAGAGAATTACTCCCTGACCCAGGGGGTTGATATCGCCATGCGCGGAATTTTTCAGGAAAAACTGGCCCAGCTGATGGATGAGGATGCCAAACATTCCGAATGTTTGTGGCAGCAGGAGCGTTGGAAGATCATGACCCTGCCAGGCAGTCAGAGCGGTGTCAGATTTGGCTATCTGATGGTCAGTGCACAGGGACTTGAAACCGAAGACCGAGCTATCCTGCGGCTTTTTGTCAAACAGCTGGCGGTGGGCATCGAGGGACGCCTGTTCACCGATGAGCTGGCGCGGGTCGCCCGCACCGACAACCTCACCGGTCTGCCCAACCGGCAAGCATTCGAAGAGACATTTCAGCACTATCAGGCGGTGCTGGCACGCCATCCCGAGCGCCATCTCGCCCTCTTTATGCTCGATCTCAACGGCCTCAAGCGTACCAATGATCAATATGGTCACGCAGCCGGCGATGCCCTGTTGAATCATATGGCTCAACAGCTGCGAACCCTCTGCCGTCAGGATGAGCAGATCTTCCGCATCGGCGGCGATGAGTTCGTGCTGCTGGCGGAGGCGGATCATCTCGCCTGTCAACAGTTGGCTGCCAGACTGGAGGCGAGCCAGCAGAACACCACTGTGCAGCATGGGGAGCACAGCTTTCCGCTGCGCTTTGCCATCGGCTGGAGCAGCTGCGACCAGACCCCGTTGAGCGAACTCAGCAGGGTGGCAGACGAAGCCATGTATGCCGATAAAGCACGCTTCTACCACGGCCAACCGTGACGTGTACGGCCACTGTGGTTGGCGAGCCTTTCGCCAACCCCCTGATTACCTCGCAAAAATGGCGTGCAACGCTAGACGTGGCGCGGGCCATGGCTAAGATAGGGGCTCTTGAAATCGCGATGTGATAGGGAGTAGGAAATGGAGTTAGTACTTGGCCCGCTGGAGGCCCGTGTCATCGGCTGCCTGATTGAAAAAGAGATCTGCACCCCGGATCAATATCCCCTCTCCCTCAATGCGCTGGTGAACGCCTGCAACCAGAAGAGTAACCGCGAGCCGGTGCTGGAGCTTTCCGAACTCGATATCCGCGCCGTCATAGACGAGCTGATCCGCAAGCGGCTGGTGGTCAACACCGCCGGTTTCAACGCCCGGGTGCCCCGCTACCAGCACAGATTCTGCAACACCGAATTTGGCGAGCTCAAATTCAGCGCCCGGGAGCTCGGCATCGTCTGTGAACTGCTGCTGCGCGGCCCGCAGACCCCGGGGGAGTTGCGCTCGCGCACCAACCGCCTCTGCAGCTTCGATGATGTCACCGAGGTGGATGCCACACTTGCCCAGCTCATCGAACAGGGCCCCTTCGTGGTCAAGCTACCGCGCGAGCCGGGTAAGCGGGAATCCCGCTACGCCCACCTGTTTAGCGGCGACGTGGATATTCAGGCGATGATGGATGCCGCCCCCGCGGCGGCCTATGCCTCCCCTGCCGCCGACCGCCTGAGCGAGCTGGAGCAGGAGGTGAGCGAGCTCAAGAGCCACCTCGCCGCCATGGAAGCACGGCTGGCTGCGCTGGATGGCCAGGGCTGATACCACTTTTATTCGTTGCTAAAGAGCAGGGAGCCGGGGCTGATGTTCCCGGCTCCCTGAGTTTTTTCATCATGAGGAAATACCCGTGATCACCCTGATTAAAGAGTCTGACCACCAGAAGATGCCCTGGAAAAACCAGCAAGGGTCCAGCAGCCAGATCCTCATCTCCCCCAAGGGGAGCAGCCTTGCCAAACTCGACTTTGACTACCGGCTGAGCTCGGCCCCCATCAAGAGCGCGGGTCCCTTCTCCCCTTTTCCCGGTTATCAGCGCATTTTGCTGCCGGTGAGCGGCGCAGGCTTTGTGCTTAACGGCCACCCTTACGCCACCTTCGAGGCGGCGCACTTTAGCGGCGATGAAGAGACCCACTGCGAGTTGCTGAAAAAAGAAGTAACCGATCTCGGCCTTATCTACCACCCGGATCGCATCAGCGCCAACGTACGGGTATTGAATCTTCCCTTCCCGCTGACCCTCACGCTGGAGGCGGACAAAACCTACCTCTGCCACCTGCTGAGCGGCCAGCTGACCGTGCAGGGCAAAGAGGTGGCCCTCAACGAGACGCTGGTGGTAACCGGGGAAGAGAGCATTCACTTCGAATGCCAGAAGAAGACCGCCATCGCCTTCTTTACCCTGCAGGCTAAATAGCGCGCAAGTCGGCGGTGTGCAGCCATGCCACGCTACGCCAAACACCAGCAACAGAGATGAAAAAGCCGGGCAATCCCGGCTTTTACTATTCAGGCAAGCGGCTCGATGCCGGTCACAACCTTAGTTGACTTTGAAGGAGCCCTTCATCATGGCGAAGTGGCCAGGGAAGGAGCAGAAGAAGGTGAGATCCTTGCCCGCCAGACCGTCGGTCTTGAAGGTGACGCTGCTGCTCTCGCCGCCGCCGATCAGCTTGGTATGGGCCAGCACACGAGGATCATCCTTGGGCAGATAGCCATTTTCGGCCCCCGCACTCATCCCCGCAGTCGCCACTGTCTGATAGTCGGCAGTGCTGGCCAGCACCCAGTTGTGGCCCATGGCGGCAGCAGGCAGCTTGCCGGTGTGATTCAGGGTGACGGTCACCTCTTTACAGGTAGCAGGAACGCTCATCTCTTTGAGGTTGTACTGCATGGCATCATTGCCTTCGATGACCAGTGCACACTCATCCGCCAGCACGGGGGCAGCCAGGGTACTCAGAAACAGCAGGGTAATCGCCTTTTTCATCATCTTCTCCTTTGATTGGCAATGGATGACAACGACTTGGCGGATGCGGTTCGCACGTCGCAAAGATGCCGTCTAAATCGACCTTCATTTTACTCAATTGTCTTCAATCGGCTATGGCTTTTGACCAAAGCTGCGGGCCAGGTCACCAGACTGTGCCGTACTCTTCGAGCAGTCTCCTCTGGATGGACGATACGATCCACTGCCGCCACAGGTTCAAAACTGTTTAATTTTTTCTGCCCTTTTCCCTCCGATTGCCCCCATCAGGGCTCGCCCGACGGGCGCCCCTTGGCTAAGCTAGCGCCCCGATATGAACCTTCTCCAGATGAGAGCGCCGGATGATTGCAATGACCCCCGTGGCGGCCCTGCGCGGCCTGCTGCTGACCCTGTTGCTGGCGCTGGCCGGCTGCCAGCCCACCCCGCCTGCCCAGACCCGCATTCAGGGCAAGACCATGGGCACCTACTATGTGGTGACCCTGAGCGATAGCTACCCCGGTGGGGAGCCCGTCCTCAAAAGCGACGTAGAGAGCCTGCTGGCCCGGATGAACCAGGAGATCTCCACCTACGATCCGGGCTCGCTCATCTCCCGTTTCAATCAGGGGCCCGCCAACACCCCGTTTGCCATCCCGCCCGCCATGGCCATCATAGTCCAGCAGGGCATTGATGCCGGTAAGCTGACCAATGGCAAGCTGGATGTGACCGTCGGGCCTCTGGTCAATCTGTGGGGCTTTGGCCCGGACAAACGCCCGGTCAAGCGGCCCGATGAGGCGGCCATCGCCGCCGCCCGCCACAAGGTGGGGATCGACAAGCTGACCCTGACCCCGCAGGGGGATCACTTCCTGCTCGAAAAAACGATCCCGGATCTCTATCTCGACCTCTCCACCCTCGGCGAAGGGGCCGCCTCCGACGAGATTGCCGCCCTGCTCGAGCACAAGGGAGTACACAACTACCTGATCGAAGTGGCCGGTGCGGTGCGCAGCAAGGGCAACAACAGCAAGGGCTCGCCGTGGAGAGTGGCCATCGTCGAGCCTTCCGATCAGCCGGGGGCGTTTTCCGATATCGTCATCCCCAACGGCATGGCGCTCAGCACCGCGGGCAGCTATCGCAACTACTACGAGATGGATGGCCAGCGCTACTCCCATATCATCGACCCCGCCACTGGCCAGCCGGTCACCCACAAGCTGGTCTCGGCGAGCGTGATCACCCCGACCGCGCTGGAGGCCGACGCCCTCGATACCGCCCTGATGGTGATGGGGCTCGATCAAGCGCTGAAATTTGCCAAGCAGCACCAGCTGGCGGTCTATCTCATCATCAAGACCGAGCAGGGGTTCAAGGCCGAGTACACCCCGCAATTTGCCCCCTATTTGGCGAAAAACTGACAGAGAAGCGGGCAGAAAAACGCCCGTGAACAGAGAGCCCTGTCAGCGGGGCCCTCTGTTTGGATGCGCCGGAACATGAGGTCGTACGCAATCGACAACTTGGCTAATTGCCTCTTCGGGCGCTTTGGTGGCACACTTTCTCCCATCAGCCCGCAGCGCCTCGACCCAGACAGATGCAGACACCTGAACAAGAGCCAGAAAAAAAGAGCCCAGCCAAACCCCAACGCATCCTGATGGTCAATGAGCAGCGCTCGTTTCAGGTGATGATGAAGGCGATGCTGATCAATCTGGGTATCAGCAACATCACCTACTCCAATACTGCCGAGGACGCGCGACGCCGCTGCCAGAAGGGCAGTTTCGACATCTATCTCATCGATTACGATCTGGGGATCGGCGAAAATGGCCGCCAACTGCTGGAAAGTCTGCGCGACAAGAGCCTGATCCCGCCCCAGAGCGTGGTGATCATGGTGAGCGGCGACAGCTCCCGCGCCATGGTGCTGAGCGCGCTGGAGGCCGAACCCGACGAATACCTGATGAAGCCCTTCTCCCAGGAGCAGTTCTCGTTTCGCCTCAAACGCGCCCTCGCCCGGCACAACGCCCTGGCCACGGTTTTTACTGCACTGGCCGAGAACAATCTGCCAGCCCTGATCACCGCCTGCGCCGAGCGGGCCGATGCGGTGCCCCGTTTTGCCAACTACTGCCGCTGCGTGCAGGCCGATACCCACCTCAAGCTGGATCAGGCGCAGGAGGCCCGCTCCCTGATGCGCCAGCTGCTGGCCGGACAAGAAAATAGCTGGGCACGGTTAACCCTTGGTAAGGCGTGCAACACCCTTGGGCTCCATGAAGAGGCGGTCAGCCACCTGCAGGCGACCATCAAAAATACGCCGCTGATGGTGGAGGCTCATCGCTGGTTGGCGGAATCCCTGCTCGCCCTTGGCAATGGCGATCTGGCCCAGCAAGAACTCAGACGGGCGGTGGATATCTCCCCCCAGTCGGTACAGCTCTCCCGCCGTCTGGCAGAGGTCTGCCTGCAGCGCCACGACTATGCCCAGGCCAAAGATGTACTGCTTTCGCTCATCGACCTGTCGCGCAACTCCATCCACCGCACCCCCCACTATCTGGGGGCCTATATCCAGACCCTGACCCTCTACGCCCTCAACAGCAACGACAGCTACCACATCGCCAACCTGCAAAAACAGGTCAACTCGGCCCTGTCGCGGATCCGCGATTCGCTGATGATGTCGGAGTTCAACTACCCGGTGTTCGAGCAGATCTGTCAGGCACGGGTACAGATTGCACTGGGAGAGCTGCTCAAGGGCAAGAAGATGCTCTATCGCGCCAACCAGAACTGGCTCGATGAGCCGGCCACCATGCCCCCCGCCCTGCTCGGCGAAACCATCCTCGCCCTCTACCAGCTGGGCGAATTTGAATATGCCGAGAGCCTGCAGAGCCTGCTGGCAGAGGATGAAGATCGGCTGCTCACCACCTGCATCCAGGCCACCCGGGATGACAAGACGGTGCTGGAGCGGCGCCAGCGCTATCAGCAGCTCAACGAGCTGGGGATCAAAGCCTATCAGGCCGGTGAGCTGGAACAGGCCCTCGGCCATTTCCGTGAGGCCCTGCGCCGCGCCCCCGCCAATACCGGCGCGGCCCTCAACAAGATCCAGGTGTTGCTGCAACTGATGCAGAAAAACCGCAAGAGCCCGGAGTTTGGCGCCGAGTGCAAAGACACCCTGGACGTACTCGACGGCATCCCCCTCAACCCGGCCCAGCAGGAGCGTTTTCGCAAGCTGCGTCAGGAGTTTACCCAGCTCAGCTAAGTCGCCACCACGCCCCCTTTTCCCCGCCTATGCTGAAACCAGTTCGGCAACACGAGGGAAACGAAGATGGCAATGTGCCGTTATCTGGTGGCCGATGGCCGCCATTGCAGTGAAGAGGCTGGCGAGCACGATCTCTGCCACTGGCATGATCCCCACCATACCCATCAGGAAGCCCACACCGCCGAGGCGCTTGAACAGTACGTTCGCGCAGGCGGACTCTGCCACGGCCTGCAGCTGTCACGGGCCAATCTGGCGGGTCTCAATCTGGTCAACAAGGAGTCCGATCAGGGATTTTTGCTGGAGCAGTGCAACCTCTATCGCGCCAACCTGCGCGGTGGTCACCTCTACGGCCTGCGTATGAAAGGGGGCAGCATGATGAAGGCCGATCTGAGCGATGCCAACCTGCAGTGCGCCACCCTCGATGACGTCAACCTGCTCGGCATCCGCTGGCACAACACTCGGCTCGACAACATGCAAACCGGCAAACGGGTGATGCAGGATCGCAAGGGGCGACGTGAGCGAGACCCCAAACAGGCGCGCATCTGGTTCAAGGAGGCGGAAGAGACCTACCGGGATCTGCGCAAAGCCTCCGAGGCGCAGGGGATCTTCACCATGTCCGGCAACTATATCCAGCAGGAGCTCACCATGCGCCGGCTACAACTGCCGTTCTGGTCGGCCCAGCGCTTCACCTCCTGGATCGTCGATCTGTTCTGCGGCTATGGCGAAGCACCGATGCGGGTAGTGCTGTTCTCCCTGCTGCTTATCTTCATCTGCAGCATTTTTTACTTCTTCTTTGGCCTGAACTTTCAGGGCGAGTACCTCATCTATCAACCCAATGCGCCCTTCGAGCAAAATGCCATTTTCCTGCTCGAATGCCTCTACTACAGCGTGGTGACCTTCACCACCCTGGGCTATGGCGACTTCACTCCGGTCGGCCTCTCAAGGATTTTCGCCGCCTTCGAAGCCTTCACCGGCAGCTTTACGCTGGCACTGTTTGTGGTGGTGTTTGTCAAGAAGATGACCCGCTAAGTCAGCGGGGGGCATTTTCGATACACATGCCGGTTGGGTCAGCGCTATTTCAGCGCTGGCCCTTGTGCCCCGGAACTTGCATCCACTGCAGATTCCGAGTCCAATAGCGGCTTATAAAAATGACATGAGCATCCCGAACATGAAAATCATCTCTTTCAATATCAACGGCCTGCGCGCACGCCTTCATCAATTGCAAGCCATCATCGACAAGCACCAACCCGATGTGATCGGCCTGCAAGAGATAAAAGTACACGATGAAGCCTTCCCGCTCGCCGACGTAGAAGCCATGGGCTATCACGTCGAGTTTCACGGCCAGAAGGCCCACTACGGGGTGGCAATCATGAGCAAGAAGAAGCCGGTCAAGGTGGAAAAGGGCTTTCCCACCGATGACGACGATGCCCAGCGCCGGATGATCATTGCCACTTTCGAACGCGAAGATGGCTCCCTCATCAAGGTGATGAATGGCTACTTCCCGCAGGGAGAAAGCCAGGATCACGAGACCAAGTTCCCGGCCAAGCAGAAATTCTATGAGGATTTGCAGCGCTATCTGGAGACCAACCACACCCCGGATGACCCACTGGTGTTGATCGGAGATGTGAATATCTCCCCCACCGATCTCGACATCGGCATCGGCGAAGCGAACCGCAAGCGCTGGCTGCGGGATGGCAAGTGCTCTTTCCTGCCCATTGAGCGGGAGTGGATGGAGCGGTTGAAAGGGTTCGGCCTCACCGATACCTTCCGCGCCGCCAACCCCACCGAGTGCGAACGCTTCTCCTGGTTTGACTACCGCTCCAAGGGCTTTGACGAGAACCGCGGCCTGCGCATCGACCTCATCATGGCCTCCGACGCCCTCAAGGACACGGTCACCGAGACCGGTATCGACTACGAACTGCGCGGCATCGAAAAACCCTCCGACCACGCCCCCATCTGGGCCTGCTTTGCCTGATGCGGCGCAAGGTTAACCAATGAGCCGCTGCGAGTTTGCAAACTGTGAAGCGGCTCGCGGTTGCCCGCGATAAAAGGGCGTAAACAGCCTACCCAGACAAGGTGCCTCAGGGCACCTTCTTTTTGCAGCAAGGAGTGCCTGACGTGACACTGCTGCTAACGGCCCTCTCCCGGGCCGAACATCCCCGCTGACCTAGTCCGGGCTCGGAAAAAGACATGAATCGTTCGTCAATCGTCAACCCCAATTGCCATGCCGAGCAGCTTGGGTTCAGGTTACCCCCCTATCATCCTTGATTCCCTTAATAAATAAGTTGTTTTTTTTATCATGAAGTTAATGATGTGTATGGAACAACGCGCTGAACGCAGCCACCGGGATAGACCCAACAGGAGTTTGATGATGCAAGTGCCTAATGCAGGACGAAATAATTACAAACGCAGCTTGCTGACCCTGGCGCTGATTGGCGGTCTGAGTGCCTGCGGCGATGACGCAACCCAGACAGCCCAGTCCATGCCTGCCGTGCCGGTGGTGGTCGCCGAAGCCACCCTGACCGATGTGCCGCTCACCACCGAGATGGTGGGAGAGACCGCCGGTTTTCGCGAGATTGATGTGCGCTCCCGGGTTAGTGGCATCCTGCTTAAGCGCACCTATGTGGAAGGTCAGCCGGTCACCGCTGGTCAGGAGCTGTTTGTGATCGACCCCGAGCCCTACAAGGTGGCGCTGGAGCAGGCCAAGGGTTCTCTGGCACAGGAGCAGGCCCGTCTCAACAAGGCCCGCGCCGATCGGGACCGCATCATTCCGTTGTTCAAACGTCAGGTGGTGAGCCGCAAAGATTATGATGACACCATCGCCAATTACGAAGGTGCTATCGCCAGCCTGCAAGCGGTGCAGGCCAAGGTGAAAGAGGCAGAGCTCAACCTAGGCTACACCCTGGTGACCGCCCCCATTAATGGTATGGCAAGTAAAAGCTCCCAGTCCGAAGGCAGCCTTATCGCTACCAGCGGTGATAATGGTCTGCTCACCACCATCACCCAGTTTGATCCCCTCTACGTCAACTTCTCCTACTCGGAGCAGGATCGCCTCAACTTCGAGAACTCGGTGAAGAAAGGGGTAATTGAAGCCAAAGATGCCACCACCTGGCGCACTCATATTCGTCTGGCCGATGGCTCCCTCTATCCCCATGCAGGCAAGCTCAACTTTTCCGACAGCCGGGTCGATCCCCAGACCGGCACCATCCGTGCCCGCGCCATCTTCGACAATAAAGAGGGGGCACTGCTGCCTGGCCAGTTTGTCCGGATGACCATTGATCTTGGTCTGCGAAAAAATGCCATCGTGGTACCCCAACGTGCCATCGTTCAGTCTCAGGCTGATCGCATGATGATGGTGTTGGATGCCGACAACAAAGTGATCCCTCGGCCAGTCAAGCTGGGCCAGGTAGTCAACGAGGGCGTGCTGATCGACAGTGGCCTCAATCCCGGTGATCGTTACATCGTCGAAGGCTTGATGAAGGCCCGACCCGGCGCCGTGGTCAAACCTGTCTCTGCCGACGAAATGAAGGCCATCACCACCAAGGTGATCGGCCAGTCTGCGGCCAAGTAAGGAGCCCGTATGTTTTCCAAGTTCTTTATTGAGCGCCCCATCTTCGCCAGCGTGATTTCGATCATTATCGTGCTGGGCGGATTGGCGGCAATGCGCTCACTCCCCATAGAGCAATATCCCCAGATCACCCCGCCGGTGGTCTCGGTCACGGCGTTTTATCCGGGCGCAACCCCGGAGGTGATCTCCCAGACCGTTGCTGCACCGCTAGAGCAGCAGATCAACGGTGTAGAAAACATGATCTACATGCAGTCGGGATCAGCCTCCAACGGTCAGATGAACCTCAACGTCTACTTCGAGATCGGCACAGATCCGGATCAGGCTACCATCAACGTCAATAACCGGGTCTCGGCCGCCATGGCCCAGCTACCGGAAGAGGTGAAAAAGCAAGGGGTCACGGTCAAGAAGAAATCGACCTCGATCCTGCAGGTGGTAACGCTGCAATCCCCGGACGGGGCATTTGATACCACCTACCTGTCGAACTACGCCCTGCTCAACATCATTGACGAGCTAAAACGGATTCCCGGCATCGGTGATACCACATTGTTTGGCGGTACCGACTATGCGATGCGCATCTGGTTGCGGCCGGATCGACTGGCCCAGCTGCAACTCACGCCAAGCGATATCATCGGCGCCATCCGTGAGCAGAACACCCAGTTCGCAGCCGGCAAGATCGGTGCTCAGCCCACCACAGCCCCCATCGACTTCACCTACACGGTGCAGACCAAGGGGCGCCTTGAGGATGTCACCGAGTTCCAGAACATCATCGTCCGCTCCATGCCCGATGGTTCCAAGATCCGGGTTCGCGATGTCGCTCGGGTCGAACTGGGTGGCAAGGATTATGATCTGGTGGCCCGCGCCAATGGCAAACCGGCCATCGGTATCGCTACCTATCTGCAACCGGGCGCCAACGCCGTTGCCGTTGCCGATGCGGTGCATGCCACCATGGAGCGACTCAAGGAGCGCTTCCCGCAGGATATCGAGTACCAGATCCCCTACGACACCACCGAATTCGTGAAGATCTCCATCGAAGAGGTAGTCCACACCCTGTTCGAGGCGATCGTGCTGGTGTTCGTGGTGGTCTACCTGTTCCTGCAGAACTTCCGCGCCACCCTGATCCCCTGTATCGCGGTGCCGGTGTCGCTGATCGGGACCTTCGCCGGCATGCTGGTGCTCGGTTTCTCCATCAACCTGCTGACCCTGTTCGGCATGGTGCTCGCCATCGGTATCGTGGTGGATGACGCCATCGTGGTGCTCGAAAACGTCGAGCGGATCATGAGCGAGAAGAAGTGCTCGCCCAAAGAGGCTGCCATCCTCGCCATGCAGGAGGTCTCCGGCCCGGTGATCGCCATCGTGCTGGTGCTCTGTGCCGTGTTCCTGCCAGTCGCCTTTATGGGTGGCATGACGGGGGTGATGTACAAGCAGTTCGCCATCACAGTCGCGGTCTCGGTCGCTATTTCCGGTCTGGTGGCACTGACCCTCTCCCCAGCCCTGTGTGCCGTACTGCTCAAAGAGGGGCACCACAAACCGGCCCGCTTCTTCGTCTGGTTCAACAACAGTTTTGACAAGCTGACCAACCGCTACGTACGCGGGGTAGCGTTCCTCAACCGCCGGGTGGGCGTAGCCTTCAGCATCATTGCCGTACTGCTGATCTCCATCTACGCGCTCTTCCTCAAAGTACCGGGCGAGCTGGTACCGAACGAAGATCAGGGCTATCTCATCTCCGCCGTTATGCTGCCGGATGCCGCCTCCATGAGTCGTACCCAGGCAGTGGCTGAAAAATTCGACCAGATTGCCATGGCCAACCCGAATGTGAAGGATGTGATCACCTTCTCGGGCTTTGACATTCTCTCCAACGCCATCATCAGCAACAGTGGTATGACCTTCATTACCCTGAAGGACTGGAGCGAGCGTCAGGGTGCCGGACAAGACTCCTTCTCGCTGGCCAAGACCTTCCAAGGCATGAGCCTGATGGGGCTGGCTGATGGCTTTGTCGCCTCCTTCAACCCCCCCCCCATTCAGGGGATGTCCACTACCGGTGGCCTTGAGGCCTATCTGCAGAACCGTGGCACCGGCAACGCCCAGGCCTTCTCCGGCGAAGTGGAGCGCTTCCTGGAGGCAGCCAAACAACGACCGGAGTTTGCCAGCGTCACCACCACCTACCGCGCTAATGTCCCTCAGGTCTATCTGGACCTGGATCGCGAAAAGGCCAAGGCACTGGGGCTGCCGATCAATGCGGTGTTTGACACCATGCAGGCCACCTTCGGTCAGGTCTATGTCAACGACTTCAACCAGTTCGGCCGTACCTACCGGGTGCAGTTGCAGTCCGAGGCAGACTACCGCGCCAAGAAGAGCGACATCCGCAACGTCTATGTCCGCTCCGACAAGGGGGAGATGATCCCGCTCAGCAGTCTGGTCACGGTGCGTGATGCCACCGGCCCGGAACTGGTGGAGCGCTTCAACATCTTCCAGGCCGCCAAGATCATGGCGCAGCCCGCCCCCGGCTACAGCTCGGGTCAGGCCATCGCCGCACTGGAGGTGGTCGCCAACGACACGCTGGGCAACGATGCCAAGCTGGAGTGGACCGGCTCCGCCTATCAGGAGAAAGCCGCCGCAGGCAGCGCTGGCACTGCATTCGGCTTCGGTATCGTGATGATCTTCCTCATCCTGGCCGCCCAGTATGAACGCTGGAGCCTACCGTTTGCGGTGATCACCGCGGTGCCGTTTGCCCTGTTCGGCGCCCTGCTCGCCACCTGGGCGGTGGGGCTCACCAACAACGTCTACTTCCAGATCGGGCTGGTGACCCTGGTCGGCCTTGCCGCCAAGAACGCCATCCTGATCGTGGAGTTCGCAGTGATGAAACACGAAGAGGGGATGAGCCTCATCGAGTCGGCGCTGGAGGCGGCGCGCCTGCGTTTTCGCCCCATAGTGATGACTTCGCTGGCCTTCATCCTCGGCTGTGTGCCGCTGGTCACCTCCAGCGGGGCCGGTGCGGCAAGCCGTCACGCCCTTGGCTGGCCGGTTATCGGCGGCATGCTGGCGGCCACCTTTATCGCCATCTTCTTTATCCCGTTGTTCTTCCGGCTCATCATGGGCCGCTCGGAAAAACAGACCTGACCTGCCCGTTTACCCTGACCAGGCCCCTCCTTCACGGAGGGGCTTTTTTTTTGCAAATCACATGGCGAACAGATAGGCCTTCATCGCCTTGAGCCGCACGGTCGCCCCACCGATGATGTCAATAAAGCCGAGCAATGGATGCGGCTTGTGTGCCGAGATCCAGGCCGATCCCGTGGCCCCGATGGGCAGCACCACACCATCTGGCTCCAGCATATCGAGGATCACGGTGCGACCATGGCTGGACATGTTGTTGCCCACATGCTGGCGCACATGCTGATCCCCTTGCATCGCCGTCAGCTGGGCTTCACCGGTACCGGTACGCACTGAATGCACTCGCGCCCGGAAGATCCGCCCCGGATAGGCATCCACATAGAACTCGGCAAACTGGCCCGGCTCAATGGCGCGGTAGCTCTGATCCGGTATCCGGAACTCGAGGAACTTGCGCGAGGTGTCGTAGAGGTGCATGTTGCCGGTGCGTGAACCGTTGGCCAGATTGACCACCGACACCTGGCCGTCGAACGGCGCGCGGATCACCTTCTCTTCGTTGCGGCGCTCCTGCAACGCCAGCTCGGTTTCAAGGTTCAACACCTGAGAGCCGATGATTTTCAGCTTGGCCTCACTGGCACTCAACTGCGCCACATCACCATCGATCTGGGCCTGCAGCTGGTCACGACTCTGGATGCTGGAGTAGTTACCCAGCTGGGTCAGCCGCGCCAACTCCTTGCGATTGAGGGTCAGCCGCGACTGGATCGCCTGTTGCTGACTGAGCTCGGCAACGCTCTGGGCCTGCTGGGCGGTAATCTGGTGGCTCAGGGCTTGCGCCTTGCCGTCACTCTCCCAGTTGGCGAGGGTATAGATGGGCTGTCCCCGCTTCACCTGCTGGTTATGAACAACGTGGATTTGATCTATCTGATGAAACTGATTGGTACCCAACAAAGGGCCCAGTACGGCATGGGGTGCCTTGACCGTCGCCGAATCGGTAAAATCTACCGGTGCCAAATGGCGGGAGGTCGTCAGCAAGCCAAGCGCCAACAAGGCACCAATGGCGGTGCTCCAGAAGCCGGTCTTGAGGTTCCAGGGCAACACATTCAACTTCACCAGCAGCCAGACAATCAGGATATAGGGCAGCAGTATCTCTTTCATGATGTCTCCCCCTGCTGACGACCACGACGAATGCCATGACCAATGATCTGGCTCACCCGCTCGCCCAGCACATCCCAGCGGGCAAAGGCGATGATGATGGCCAGTACCCACCAGGTCTTGTCAATAAACAGGCCGCAAAGGGACAAGGCAAACACCAGGGTGATATGCACCGACTCGGACAATTTGGCACGATGTACCGCAATTTCATGCAGTTGCCACAACAGATGGACCAGATAGAGCACCACGTAGAGGGTAATGACGGTGATCACCCCCATAAACAGCTCGGAATCCAGTAACACCATGATAGCCGGCACGCCGTGATTGAACTGAGCCGCATCCACCGGATAGATCTGAGCCCCTTTTGAGAAGAACAGCACCAGTGCAACCGTGATCAGGATGAACGCCAGGCGCCAGAGCCAGCGAACGAACAGGGATGAGTGAGGGGATGACATTATCTGTTGCTCCTCGTAAACAGGGTATCCAACAAGCACGTCTTGATGACGGCAGATTTAAATCGGCAGATAGCCGCTAACAAGAGGGTCAGCAATCGGCAGAGTGCGAATGCTCACACGTTGCGGGCTGACACCTGAGTATCATGCGCAAGCCCCCAACCAGTGGGGGCTTGCTTAACGAGCGATTTAGAACTGGTGTTGCACACCGATATTGAAGAAATTGAGGTAACTGTTGTTGTAGGTGCCGGAAATTTCCGGGCGAATAGGCCCGCCATCGTGATGAACCACCATATCCCCTAGCCAGGCCAGGGTATAGCTGGCTTCCAGCTTGGTGGCCGGGCTCAGCTGATAGCTGGCACCCAGCCCCCAGCGCCAACCTTCTCCCATCGGCAGGTTGACGGTTCGATGAACATCGTCAACAGCGCTGCTGTCATAGGCAATACCGCTGCTCAGACGCAGGGCCGGGCTCACATCGAACTGGGTACCCAGGCTGAGATGCCAGGTATCCTTGTAGTGCATATCTTTGGTCTTGCTATGCCCCATCAATGCCACATCGACATCACCAAAGCGAGACCACTGCTGCCAGTTGGTGCTGGCCAGCAGGGCCCACTGATCGTTGAGCTGATGATAACCACTCAGAGTGACGGTCTGCGGGATCATCATATCGACCCCGAGGCCACTACGGCTCGAACTAAAGAGCAGCTGATCTTCCAGCTCCCACTTCAGTTCGGAGAAGTAACTCAAGCCGATGCGAGAGTGCTGATCCAGTTCGTAAAGCACCCCGAAGGAGGCGCCATAGGCCCAGTCGCTATCGGAAAACTCGCGACCATCGCCCATGCCCGACGTGAGATCCAGAGAGGACTCCAGCGCCCCATGCATGGCGATCAGGCTGGCACCCACCGACCAGTTGGAGTCGATGCGATACGCCAGGCTCGGGGCAAAGGCGATCCCGGTCAGCTTGGCGGACTGGGCATAGCCACGACCATCCCAACCATCACCATAATCGATACCCAGACCATGGCTGCCAAACATACCGAAACCGGCTACCCACTGATCATTAATGGCATGGGTCAGATAAAAGCTGCCCAGCGGCGCTGTCTGCAGCGCATTGCCGCCGTTGTTGCCACCCTTGTCCAGATCCAGTTCAAGGTCGCCGTATACCACACCGCCATTGACTTGCAGTTGGGTGCCTTCGAGCTTGGTCATACCGGCCGGGTTGCTTGCGATGGTCTCTGCTCCCTGAGCACGGGCAGCAGCCCCTGCGTTAGCCAGTGCACTGTTGGCGGTGCTGGTTTCGTAGAGGGCAAGGCCGCCAGCCATTGCTGATGGACTCAGCAAGGCAGCAAGCATCAGCGACAGCAGTCGTTGCTGCATTTCGATACTCCTGAATAAATGAACAAAAGGGGCACCCGACAGGGAGTGCATATCAACAATCACATCTAGCGTATTTGGCTATCAGCCTCTGGCAACCTGACGGCGTGATGCACGCTCGTTGCTGGCTGCCCGCCATTGCAAAGCTTGGCAAGCATGTGGTGTGACCCGTCCTGCGGCGATAAACGCCAGCAACGAGATGACGGGACATCACTCAATAGCGGAAACTGACAGGGGCGCATCCTAAAGGCAGGATGCAGTAACGTCATTAGAGTTGGGGATACGCCATGATTAAGCATTACTTAATGATAAGGCCGTAATAACCCGCTCTTCTTGTACGTTTTACGCCATTGACCTTCACCTCGTAGTAAGGTTTACAGTCCTGGTATCTGATCCCGAAGGATACCCGGATTGTCACTCACCCAGCTCGCTGCAAGATTGCCCTCAGTTGCGTTGGCCCGGCTATTGCTGGCGCTGCTGCTTATCTGCAATCTGACCCTCTGCATCAGCTGGCATGGGGCGCAACAAGCGCTCGACGCCTCATCCCGGCAAACAGCCTCCCTCCCCCACAACATGGCGATGAGCAGCGGCGAGATGGCCGCACCAATGGCCATGATGGATCACCAAAACAGCAGCGCCACCCTCTCCTGCCATCAGGGGATGGGAGATGAGGCCGCCATGGGCGGTGAGTGCCAGATGCAGACTGGCATCTCGGCAGCTACCAGCGTCCTGCCACTGTTTGGCATGCTGATTTCTCTTTTTATCTTGCCGCTGTTGCTGCTGCCCTCTCTGGGGGCGACCAGCCATCGGCTCGATCTCTGGCTGCGGGATCCCTTCCTGCGCAGCCGTGGTTCTCACCCTCCCTCCTGGCCGCGCCGACATCTGATGCTGTCGGTGCTGCGCCACTAGAACGATCTTCTGCCGTGCATGGGGCAAGACTCACCTTGCCCCTATCTGCACGCCTTTATCGCTTGACCCTGTGACCACTGGCCCCGCCAGCAACAGGGAGCCGTGCGTCTGCTGACTCGTTAGCAACGCCCCGTTTGCCGCCAGCCCCTTTGGTGATGCCTTACACCTCACCCGCCCGGCGGCCTGCACAAGAGAAGACGTATCATGTCACCAGCCAGCTTTTCACCCACCCAGGTTGCGGCCTTCGCGGGCACGTTATCCTCCTGCACTTTCTGCATCCAGATCCGCGCCGGAGGCCTGTTATGAACAAGACCATCCTGATGTCAGCCCTGCTGCTCGCCCTCGGCGCCGGTGGCGGCTACTGGGCCGCCAAACAGACCTCCGATAGCGCCAGCGCCAAAGAGAAGACCCCCCTTTACTGGGTCAACCCCATGGATCCCCGCGACAAGCGCGATGCCCCTGCCAAAGACAACATGGGGATGGACTTTATCCCCGTCTATCAGGAGCAGAAAAACGGCTCGCCGGGCACCGTCACCATCAGCCCCGAGATCCAGCAGAACCTCGGGGTGCGGCTGGCCAAAGTGGAGAAGCTGCCTATCCACCAGCAGATCGAAACGGTGGGCTACGTCGGCTATGACGAAGATCTGCTGGAGGCCATCAACGCCCGCATGGCGGGCTGGATCCGCACCCTCGCCATCAAGAGCGAAGGGCAGAGGGTCACCAAGGGGAACCTCATCTATGAGCTCTACGCGCCGGATCTGGTCAATGCCCAGCACGAATATCTGCTGGCGCTCAACACGGCCAACCCGCTGCTGCTGCGTGCCGCCGAGGGCAAGCTCAAATCCCTGCAGGTGCCGGCAGATCAAATCGCCGCCCTCAAACGCAGCCGGCAGGTGCGCGAAACCATCAGCATCTATGCCCCGAGCAGCGGCTATGTCTCTGAGCTGAAGGTGCGCGAAGGGCAGTATGTGGAGCCCGCCGCAACCCTGTTCAACATCAGCACCCTCAAGCAGGTGTGGGTCAGCGCCGAGGTGTTTGAGCGCCAAGCGGCCCAGCTGAAAGTGGGGGATCCGGTCACCATGACCCTCGACTATGCACCCGGCCGCAGCTGGCAAGGTAAGGTGGATTACCTCTATCCGACCCTGGATGCCGCCACTCGCACCCTCAAGGTGCGGCTGCACTTTGACAACCCGGATGAGTTTTTGAAACCCAATATGTTCGCCAAGGTGGCCATTCGCACTGGCAAAGGAGAACCGCAGCTGGTGGTGCCGAGCGAAGCGGTGATCCGCACCGGTAGTCAGGACAGGCTGGTACTGGCGCTGGGGGATGGCAACTTCAAGTCGGTGGCCGTCACCCTCGGCCCCCAGTTTGGCGACAAGGTGGCCATCAAGGCGGGGGTGGAAGCGGGTGACAGCATAGTCAGCTCGGCCCAGTTCCTGCTCGATTCGGAATCGGCCATCGACTCGGACTTCCAGCGCATGACGGCGGTACGCCCGGCGCAGGTGTGGACCCAAGGGACGGTACAGAGCATCGATCTGGCCAGCCGCACCCTGATGGTGGCCCACCAGCCCATCCCCGAGTGGCAGTGGCCCGCCATGGAGATGGAGTTCACCATGGCGGATGGGATCGATATGAGCAAGCTGGCCGAGGGACAAACCCTCCATCTGCAGGTAATGCAGGAGGGGGATGAGTACCACATCACCACCATCCATCAGGAGAAGGCACCCGCTACTGACGGCGCCGCCAAGCCTGCAACGGATGAGATGGAGCAGATGGAAGGCATGGACCATAGCCAGCATCAGATGGCAATGCCCGAGATGGAGAAGAAGTCATGATCCCTTCCATCATTCGCTGGTCCGTGGGCAACCGCTTTCTGGTGCTGCTGCTGACCGTCATGCTCACCGCCTGGGGGCTCTGGTCGGTCAAGCAGACCCCGGTGGACGCCCTGCCGGATCTCTCTGACGTGCAGGTGATCATCAAGACCTCCTATCCGGGGCAGGCGCCCCAAGTGGTGGAAGATCAGGTGACCTACCCGCTCACCACCGCCATGCTGGCGGTGCCGGGGGCCACCACGGTGCGCGGCTACTCCTTCTTCGGCGACTCCTTCGTCTATGTGCTGTTTGACGACAACACCGACCTCTACTGGGCCCGCGCCCGGGTGCTGGAATACCTGAGCCAGGTTGCCCCTAACCTACCCGCCTCTGCCCGCCCCCAGCTCGGCCCCGATGCCACCGGGGTGGGTTGGGTCTATCAGTACGCGCTGGTAGACAAAACCGGCAAGCACGACCTCAGCCAGCTCACCTCGCTGCAGAACTGGTTCCTCAAGTACGAGTTGCAGACGGTGGACGGGGTCTCCGAAGTCGCCACAGTCGGTGGCATGGTGCGCCAGTATCAGGTACGGGTCGATCCGGACAAGCTGCGCGCCTACGGCATCCCGCTCTCCCTTATCGAGACCGCCATCAAGCAGGGTAATCAGGAGACCGGCGCCTCCGTCATCGAGATGGCGGAAGCGGAGTACATGGTGCGCTCCAACGGCTATCTAAAGAACGTCGAGGATCTGAAGCAGATCCCGCTCGGCACCACGGTACGCGGCGCCCCGCTGCTGCTGGGGGATGTGGCAGATGTGGTCACCGGTCCCCAGATGCGGCGCGGCATCGCCGAGCTCAACGGCGAAGGGGAAGTCGTGGGCGGCATCATAGTGATGCGCTATGGCGAGAATGCCCAGCACACCATAGACGGAGTCAAGGCACGGCTGGCGGAGCTGAAAAGCAGCCTGCCAGAGGGGGTGGAGGTGGTCACAGTCTACGATCGCTCCGACCTTATCCAGCGCGCCATCGACAACCTCTCCGGCAAGCTGCTGGAGGAGTTCGCCGTGGTGGTGCTGGTCTGTCTGGCCTTCCTGTTCCACCTGCGCTCGTCGCTGGTGGTGGTCATCACCCTGCCCATCTCCATTCTGGTGGCCTTTATCGTGATGCACCTGCAGGGGATCAACGCCAACATCATGTCCCTTGGTGGTATCGCGATTGCCATCGGCGCCATGGTAGATGGCGCCATCGTGATGATCGAGAACGTCCACAAGCACATGGAGCGGGAGGCGCTCACCGACAAGAACCGATGGCGGATCATCACCGAGGCGAGCATCGAGGTGGGGCCCGCCATCTTCTTCTCCCTGCTGATCATCACCATGAGCTTTTTGCCGGTGTTTGCGCTGGAAGCGCAGGAGGGGCGGATGTTCCATCCGCTCGCCTACACCAAGACCTACGCCATGGCAGCTGCTGCGGCGCTCGCCATCACGCTGGTGCCGGTGATCATGGGCTACTTTATCCGCGGCAAGGTGCTGGCTGAGCAGGCCAACCCCCTCAACCGTGGCTTGAGCCAGGCTTATATCCCGCTGCTCAAGGCCGTACTGGCACGCCCGAAAACCACCCTGATACTGGCGGCGGTGGTGACGGTAGTGGGCTTCTGGCCGCTCAAATATCTGGGCTCAGAGTTTATTCCGCCGCTCGATGAGGGGGACATCATGTATATGCCCACCACAGCGGCCAATATTTCGGTGGGCAAGGCGCGGGAGATCCTGCAGCAGACCGACAAGCTCATTCGCACCGTGCCCGAGGTGCAGAACGTGTTCGGCAAAGCGGGGCGCGCCGAGACCGCCACCGACCCCGCCGATCTGGTGATGATGGAGACCAGCATCCAGCTCAAGCCACGCGATCAGTGGCGCCCCGGCATGACCCCGGAGAAGCTCAAAGAGGAGCTCGACGCCCTCATTCGCTTCCCCGGTCTCACCAACGCCTGGGTGCCCCCCATCAAGACCCGCATCGACATGCTGGCAACCGGTATCAAGACTCCGGTCGGTATCAAGATTGCGGGGCCGGATCTTAAGGTTATTCAGGAGCTCGGCCAGCAGCTTGAGCAGATTGTCGGCAAGGTGGAGGGGGCGGCCTCCGTCTACGCCGAGCGGGTGGCCGGCGGCCGCTACGTCAAGGTGGATATCGACCGGCTCAAAGCGGCCCGCTACGACCTCAATATCGCCGACGTGCAGGCGGTGCTCGCCACAGCGGTGGGCGGCATGGAGGTGGGCCAGACCATCGAGGGGCGCGAGCGCTACCCCATCAACCTGCGCTACCCCCAGAGCTATCGCGACTCGGTGGCCAGCCTCGAGCTGCTGCCGGTGGTAACCCCGAGCGGGGCGCGCATCGCCCTGGCGGACGTGGCCCGGGTCTACATCAGCGACGAGGCCCCAATGCTGCGCAGCGAGAACGCACGGCTCAACGGCTGGGTCTACGTCGATATTCGCGACCGCGATATCGGCTCTTTTGTCGCGCAGGCCAAGGCCGAGGTAGGCAAGCAGCTGATCCTGCCAGCGGGCTACGCCCTCACCTGGTCGGGTCAGTACGAGTACATGGAGCGAGCCAAGGCGCGCCTCGCCTACGTGGTGCCGCTCACGGTCGCCATTATCGTGCTGCTGCTCTATCTGGCATTTCGCCGCGTTCAGGAGGTGCTGCTCATTCTCACCACCTTGCCGCTGGCGGTGGTGGGCGGGATCTGGACCCTCTGGCTGCTCGATTTCAACCTCTCGGTAGCGGTCGGGGTGGGCTTTATCGCTCTGGCCGGGGTGGCGGTGGAGACCGGCGTCTTGATGCTGGTCTACCTCAACCACGCCTGGGACGATCTCGTTGCCAGCGGCAAGCCGGACAAGGCGGGCCTGCACCGGGCGGTGATCCACGGCGCCGCCCTGCGCCTGCGCCCCAAGATGATGACGGTGGTGACCATCATCGCGGGCCTGTTGCCCATCATGTGGAGCCACGGTACCGGCTCCGAGGTGATGCAGCGCATCGCCGCGCCCATGATCGGCGGCATGGTGAGCGCGCTGGTGCTGACCCTGCTGGTGCTGCCCGCCGCCTACTACCTGTGGCGCAGCCAAAGCCTTGGCGAGGCCTCGAACCCGCAACCCGAATAACCCTGTTTAACGACCCATTTTGACTGAACCACGAGGAAAATATCATGAACTACAAGACGCTGACCCTGACATTGCTACTTGGCCTTGCCTCTCTCCAGACCCGGGCCGAAATGACCATAAGCCACGAGGGGCACGATATGTCCCAGATGGAGGGGATGGATATGCAGATGGCCGGAGAGCAGGTGATGACAAAGGGGATCATTACCCGCCTCGACGGAGCCAACGGTAAAGTCGGCATCAAGCACGAGGCGATCGACAACCTCAAGATGCCCCCCATGACCATGGTGTTTGTGGCCGCCGATCCGGCGCAGCTCAAGGGGCTCAAGGTGGGGGATGCCATCCACTTCCACGCCGAAAGCCTGAGCGGCAAGCTCACCGTGACCGCCATCAAGCCGCAATAAACGGCTCTGACTTGCCGAAGAAGTCGCGGCAGATAGTGACAACGCAAGAGGGAGGCATCAGCCTCCCTCTTCTTTTGGTCAACCTTTTCGTGTGGTCAACCTCAAGTGCGCAATGGCGCTCAGCTGCGGGTTGTCAGCAACTGCTCCACATCCTCAATCACCTTGAGGGCCGCCTGCGGGCCGCCGCTGGAGGTCCAAAGCGACCCATCGACCGCGTTAAAACGCTTGGCCTTGATGACCGGCAGTTGCTGGAACGCCGGGGTCTGCTCCGCCTGACCCATGGCATCGACCGCATCACCGGTGGCGCTCAGGGTGCCGATCACCAGCCAGTCGGCGTCCAGCAGGTTGAGGGACTCCAGACTGAGCGCTGGTGAGTGGGGGGCACCCGTGCCCTGCTGCTTGCCCGGACGCACCAGCCCCATCGACTCCACTACGCTGCTGGCAAAGGTGCCCTGATACATAAAGCTCGGCCCCTTGGGGTTCCAGCGCACTATGCTGATGCTCTCCCCCTGATGCTTGGCCAGTTTGCTGCGGGCATGGGCCAACCGCTCGGCATACTGCTGCAAGAAAGCATCAGCTTGCTGATCACGGTTAAGGGTGTGGGCGGCGCGGCGGAAGCTATCTTGCCACGACTCCCCCCACTTGCTGGTTACCACGGTCGGCGCGATCTCCCCCAGCAAGGTCAGCAACTCGGGACGGGTCTGGCCGGTCAGGATAAGGTCAGGCTCCAGCGCAATCAGCGACTCCAGATTGGGGCTATCGAGATCGCCGATCACCTGGATCCCCATGCCCGCCTTGTCCAGCAAATAGCGGGGCAAGGTGGGTTGACCACGGCCATTGACGGCGCCGATAGGGGTCAGCCCCAGGGTCAGGGTGCTGTCGAGTTCGAGCTCGCTCAGCACCACCACCCGCTTTGGCTGGACTGGCACCTGCACCTTCTGGCCAAACGCATCGGTCACTTCACGCATCTCCTGCGCCTGAACCAGCGGCGCGGCCAGCATCAGGATAGCTGCTGCCAGGGCGGCAAAACGCTTCATCATCTCACTCCTTCTCGTTGCGCGGCCCGGATAATCGGCCGCGTGGATACACTCGGTGGGCCCACCAAAGCAGGCCCACATGACTCAGATTACCGAACGCAGGGCGCGGCCATGTTCATGGCGACGGGGCACGATAATGGGCGCTCCGTCACCGGGGGCATGAAGAATGTCGACACTGGTCTGGTAGAGCCGATCGATCAGCGCCTTGGTCACCACCTCCCGGGCCGGGCCCATGGCGGCAATGGTCCCTTCGCCGATGGCGATCAGCTCGTCACAGTAGCGGGCCGCCATCGCCAGATCGTGGATCACCAGCAGCACGGTTTTGCCCTCGGCGGTGATGCGGTGGATTGCCTCCATCACCTCGGTCTGGTGGCCGATATCGAGGGCGCTGGTGGGCTCGTCGAGCAGCACCATGTCGCTGTCCTGCGCCAGGATCATCGCCAGCCAGGCCCGCTGCGCCTGCCCGCCGGAGAGAGACGCGGCGCTCTGCAGCCAGATGCTTTCGAGCTGCATCCGCTCGCAGGCAATACGCACCATGCGGGCATCCTCCTCTCCCCACTGATTGAACCAGCCCTGATGGGGATGGCGGCCATACTGCACCAGCTGCTCTACCAGAATGCCGGCAGGCAAAGTCGGCCGCTGGGGCAGATAGGCGAGCTCCCGCGCCAGTCCCTTCATGGGGTAGCTGGCGAGCGGCTTGCCCTTGAGCAGGATCTCGCCGCGCTGGGCTTTCATCTGGCCGGAAAGCAGCTTGAGCAGGGTCGATTTGCCGCAGCCGTTGGGGCCGACGATCCCCACCAGCTTGCCCCTCGGCACGCTGAAAGAGATGTCCCGCAGGATGGGGGTCTGCTGATAGGCGAAGTGGAGGCGATTTACGGTGAGCGTCATCAGTCAGCCCTCTGGCGATCGTTAACAAGAAGAAACAGCAGCAACAGGCCGCCGAGAATGCGGGTCATGATGCCGGTCGCCACCTCATGGGGGCTGGCCAGCACCCGGACCAGGGTATCGCTGGCCAGCAGCAGCAGGGCGCCGCTGAGCGCCGCCAGCCAGAGCGGCACCACCCGGTCTTTCACCAGCCAGGAGGCAAGAATGGGGGCAGCCATGGCGATAAAGACCACGGGGCCGCCGATGGCTGTGCCGAGCGCCGCCACCAGAATGGCCTGCGCCAGAACACCCAGTTGCACCCGATCGCCGTTGACGCCAAGCCCTCTGGCCATCTCGGGGCCAAAGCGCAGTACCGCCAGCGAGCGGGAGAGATAGACAATCCAGGGGCAGAGCAGCAGCAACAGGATGGCAATGGGGGTAATGGTGCTGTAACCCACGGCGATAAAGCTGCCCATGTTCCACAGATAGAGGGAGCTCAGGTGCAGCAAAGCCTGGGTGGACATCACGAACTGGCCGAGCGCCTCGAACAGCTCGGAAAGACCGATGCCGATCACCACGAACAGATAGCCCTGCTCACCCGGTTTGCGGCAGAGGGCATAGAGCACCAGCGCCGCGAAGATGGCACCGATGGGTGCCGCCCACCAGGGCCAACTCCCCACGGTCAGATAGAGGGAGAAGATGATGATGGCAAGGGAGGCGCCGTTGTTTACCCCCACCATATCGGGGGTGGCCAGCCGGTTGCGCACCAGGGTCTGCACCAGACAGCCGGAGAGCCCCATGGCCGCGCCCGCCACCACGACCCCAAGGATGCGCGGCAGCCGGATCTTGAACAGGGTGAGCTGCTCAAGCCGCGTCCCCTCCCCCAGCAGGGTGTTGACCACCCCGGCAAAGCCGAGTTTGCCGCTGCCAACGCTCAGGGCCAGCAGACCCAACGCCAGCAGCGCCACGGCCAGCAGTGCCAGCCAGCGCCAGCTCGGCAGATGGATCAGCACAGAGCGGTTGCCTGCCCGCAGGCAGAGCATATCGGTGGGTGTAGGCATCATCCCCTCACTTGACGGTCAGCAGGGTACGAAAGCCCCCGCGATGGACGATGGCGATCAGCACAGGCGCGCCGATCAAGGCCAGAATGACCCCGTTGGGCAGCTCGAACGGCTGGATCAGCCAGCGCGCCAGAATGTCCGCCAACAGCAGAAACAGCATGCCGAACAGGGCGGAGAAGCAGACCTGCACCGACAGCTTCACCGGCTCCACCAATCGGCCACAGTAAGCGGCCAGAAAGCCGACAAAACCGATGGGGCCAGCGATGGCGATGGCACTGGCAGTAAACAGGGTGGCGGCCAGCAACACGCCGATCCGCACCCGGGTGGGGCGGATCCCCAGCGCCTGAGCCTGACTGTCCCCCATCTGCATCAGGGTCAGCTGGCGACAGAGCAGCAGGGTGATGACAAACGCTGCCAGCACGAAGGGCAGCACGGCGACGATGGCATCGAGATTGGCCGCCGACAGGGAGCCGAGGTTCCAGAAACGGTACTGCTCCAGCACCATCTTGTTGGAGAGCAGCAGAAAACTGGATAAACCGCCGAAGGTGGCGGAGAGCGCCACCCCGACCAGAATGAGCTTGAGCGGGTTGGAGCGGCCAATCATCATGCCGAGCCCCAGCACAATCATGTTGCCAAGCAGCGCGCCGAGTCCGGCCCAGAGCAGATAACCGTAGGCGGACTCCACCCCGAACCAGGTGAGCCCCACCACCAGCGCAAAGACGGCCCCGGCGTTGACCCCGAGCAGGCCCGGTTCCGCCAGCGGGTTGCGGGTCGCGCTCTGCAACAAGGAGGCGGCCAGAGATAAAGAGGCGCCGACCACCATGGCACAGAGGGTGCGCGGCAATCGCAAGGTGTTGAGCACCATGGCGAGCTTCTCGTCGTCAGCCCAGGGGGCATCCCCCATCAGGTAGCCGAGCACCTCGCGGGCACCATAGACGCCCGCACCGGTGGCGAGCGAAAGAGAAAACAGTACGAACAGGAGGAACAATCCCAGCCAGAACAGCGAGGTCTGGTCTCTAAACACCCTTTAACTCCTTATGATTGCAATGCCATGTGATTGAAATAAAAGCCGTCACCCGGGGTAATGCCGTGGCAACCACGGGAGCCCGCCAGTGTGGGCCTCCGCTCAGCCATCAATAACAAAAACGCCGTGCCGACTGACATCGGGACGGCGCAATACTAAATGCAAATCATTTTTATTTGCAAGAATAAAGCAGGTATTCTTTCGTATCCGCTCAATTATCCATCACATCGTGGCGAGTCTGGTGATAGGCCTCTTCACTCTTGCCTCTGCGCCAGTAAGGCACCGCGTAGAGCGACCGGCGATCCACCTCGAGCACTGAACGAAAATGGCGGCGCAGCGGCAGCACCAGCGCCTCTTCCCCACCCAACCAGAAGAAGCCACCATCGCGCACCAGCGGCAGAGCAATCACATGCTCCAGCAGGCCGCTGGATTCAGGCTCGCCGACAAACCAGTGACAGCGTACGCCGACCGGCAACGTCAACGGCTGAGCATCGGCCTGATCCGGCACCAGTATGGCGACTTCCCCTCTGGCATCGGCAGGCATCACCTCACACATCGCCATGATGGCGGGCAAGGCGGTGAGATCCCCCACCAGACAGTAGTGCTCTGCCGGTTGCAGCATAGGGTTGGGGCCACCCGGCCCGGAGAGGATCACTTTGTCCCCCGGTTTTGCCTCGCAGGCAAAGGCGCTGGCGGGCCCACCGTCACCGTGCAGCACGAAGTCGATATCAATTTCCTGCTCATCACGGCGAAACGCGCGGATGGTGTAGGTACGGATCACCGGCTTGTCCGCAGGATTGCTCCAGCGCGGGCCACTCGGGGTCATGGTGGGCAGCACCGGCTCCACCTGATGGGGCTGAGCCAGCATTACCTTTATATGGGCCCCGCCGCAGCTAAAGGGATAGTCAGCCAGCTCGCTGCCACCAAAGGTGATGCGGCGCAAATGGGGGGTGATCTGGGCAACGGCGTTGACAGTCAGCAGACGGGGACGATTGGGAGGCAGAGATGGGGACACGATGAGGCTCCTCGTTGAGTGTATCGCCCATGCTACACGCAAATAGGAATCACTATCAAATAAGATTGTTTCTCGTCTAATAGGAACAGGTAGGATTCAAAAATCACCAACCACTACCGCCAATACCCGAACACAGAAATGGGCTTTATGCACGCTAGCCCCATGATTGGGCAAAGAAAGCGGCCGGACAACGCCACGGTCACAAAGGGTTCCATTTGCTTATTTCGACCATAGATTTTCGAGATCAAATATAATTTCTCAATAAGTTTCCTATCCTTAGTTAAGCAGTTAATGTAAGCACAGGATGCCAAACAGGATTGTATGATGGATGACCAAATCCTGATTATTGATGATGATGATCTCGCGCTTCCAAGCACGCAACAAGCAGGCTGGAAGGTGATGATTGTTGACGATGAGCCCGAAGTGCATCGCATCACCAAAATCACCTTGAACAAATTCGAGTTTGACAATCGTCCCATCGATTTTCTGCATGCTTATTCTGCGGCACAGGCCAAAGAGTTACTTGCCGTGACACCGGACGTGGCATTGCTGCTGTTGGATGTAGTGATGGAAGTTGACCACGCAGGTCTCGATGTCGTGAAGTATGTCCGTGAAGAGCTGCAAAACAAGATGGTACGCATCGTGTTGCGTACTGGCCAGCCCGGCCAAGCGCCGGAAGATGATGTGGTCACCAACTACGACATCAACGATTACAAAGATAAAACCGAGCTAACTTCCCAGAAGCTGCGCACTCTGCTGCGGGCCAGCCTGCGCTCCTATCGTGATATCCGCACCCTGGAGAGCAACCGTCAGGGGCTGGAAAAAGTCATCGAAGCCTCCAAGGGGATATTTGAGAAACGGGCGCTACGCCAGTTTGTCGAGGGGGCACAAGAACAGCTTAGCGCCCTGCTTCATCTTGGCGAGACCCAGATATACGACGTCAAACAGTACGCCTATGAGGTCAGGGATCAACTGCTGGAGCCACTGCTGCCGGGCCATTCAGCCATGCTGCTGACGGAAGCGCCCGAGATCCTCCGTCAAGCCATGCACATGCAATGCAATATCTATGGCATCAACCAGATGGTGCTCTATTGCCAGAACCCACGCCACCATCTGCTGTTCCATATCGAGACTACTCGGCAACTCAGCCAGATGGATACCGGGCTGCTGACCCTGTTTACCGAAAATATCATAGTGGCGCTTGAGAACATCCGCCTTAACGAGGTGATCGCCGATAACCAGCGGGAAATTATCTACCGCATCGGTGAGTTGGTTGAAACCCGCTCCAAGGAGTCGGGCCTGCACGTCAAACGTGTGGCGCTCTATACCGAGCTCTTTTGTCAGCTGCTTGGCATGAGTGAAGAACAAAGCGAATTGATTAAACGGGCGTCCCCTTTGCACGATATTGGCAAAGTTGGCATTCCTGATGCCATCTTGCACAAGCCGGGTAAATTAACGCCTGAAGAGTGGGAGGTAATGAAAACTCATGCCCAGCTCGGGCAGGATATGCTCTCCGGCAGTGATCTGGCGCTGTTCCAAATTGGCGCCACCATCGCAGGCAACCACCATGAGAAGTGGAATGGTGGCGGCTACCCTCGTGGTCTGCAAGGGGATGATATACCGCTGGAGGGAAGGGTTGTGGCCTTGGCAGATGTGTTCGATGCCTTAGGATCGGATCGCTGCTACAAAAAAGCCTGGCCGCTGGACAAGGTGCTGGCCCTGATAGAAGAAGAGAAAGGGCAACACTTCGATCCCCAGCTGGTTGAGCTGATGATGAGCAATCTGGACAAGTTTTTAGAGATCCGTGAACAGCACAAAGACGTCTATATTGGCGAACACTAGGGCTGGATCGTTGCCAACGATAGCTCAATAAAAAAACCGAAACCCATTGATGAGTTTCGGTTTTTTTTATCTCACAAAGATCAGCTAATAATGCGTCTGCCCATGGCTAACATATTGAGCCCTGCCTCGTTCTGGAGCCAAGACTGCTAATTAGACACCCGCCTTGGCCAGCGCGGCAGAGACGATCTGCTGAGCCTCTTGCTGGATCAGATCCAGGTGTGCTTCGCCCTTGAAGCTCTCCATGTAGATCTTGTAGATGGACTCGGTACCGGAGGGGCGTGCCGCGAACCAACCGTTCTCGGTCACCACCTTCAGGCCGCCGATGGCTGCATCATTGCCCGGCGCCTTGGTCAGCTTGGCGATGATGGGCTCACCAGCCAGGGTAGAGGCTTCCACCAGTGCCGGATCCAGCTTGGAGAGTACCGCTTTCTGGGCGCTGTTGGCCGGGGCGTCGATACGGCGATAGCTGGAGCGGCCAAACTTGGCTTCCAGTGCGTCGTAATGAGCCTGCGGATCCTTGCCGGTCACCGCCAGAATTTCGGCAGCCAGCAGCGCCAGAATGAAACCATCCTTATCGGTGGTCCAGACGGTGCCATCTTTGCGCAGGAAGGAGGCGCCAGCGCTCTCCTCGCCACCAAAACCGAACTCGCCGCTGTAGAGGCCATCAACAAACCACTTGAAGCCGACCGGCACCTCTTTCAGGGTGCGGCCAATCTCACCGGCAACCCGATCGATCATCGAAGAGGAGACCAGCGTCTTGCCGACTGCAGACTCCTTCGACCAGCCGGTGCGATGGGTGAACAGATACTGGATCGCCACCGCCAGATAGTGGTTAGGGTTCATCAGGCCGGACTTGGTGACAATGCCGTGACGATCGTAGTCGGGGTCGTTGCCAAGAGCGATGTCGAACTTGTCTTTCAGGGCAATCAGGCTCGCCATGGCGAACGGGCTGGAGCAGTCCATCCGGATCTTGCCGTCTTTATCCAGGGTCATGAAGGAGAAGGTCGGGTCGACCTTGTAGTTCACCACCTCGATGTTCAGACCATAGGTCTTGGCAATGACGTCCCAGTAGGCAACGCCGGAGCCGCCCAGCGGATCGACACCGATCTTGATGCCCGCGTTCTTGATGGCCTCCATGTCCAGCACGTTTTTCAGATCATCCACATAGGGGGTGACATAGTCATGCTCGACCACGAACGGGCTCTTGAGGGCTTCGGCGAACGGCATGCGTTTCACACCGGCCAGACCCGCTTCCAGAATGGCGTTGGCCCTGTCTTCCACCCACTTGGTGATTTCCCCTTCGGCGGGGCCACCGTGGGGCGGGTTGTACTTGAAGCCACCATCTTCCGGCGGATTGTGAGACGGAGTGATCACCACACCGTCAGCGCGCGCAGCGGGTTTACTCGCGTTGTAGCGCAGGATGGCGTGAGAGATGACCGGAGTCGGGGTAAAACCGAGACCAGCTTGAATGCGGGTTTCAACGCCGTTGGCCGCCAGCACTTCTACTGCGCTGGCAAAGGCGGATTCGGACAGGGCGTGGGTATCCATGCCGACAAACAGCGGGCCAGTGATACCGGCCTGCTGGCGATACTCCACCAGCGCCTGGGTCACCGCCAGAATGTGGGATTCGGTAAAGGCGTTGTGCAAGGCACTGCCACGGTGGCCGGAGGTACCAAAGGCAACCCGCTGTTCGGGGCGGCTCATGTCCGGCTTGTTGAGGTAGTAGGCGCTAACCAGACGGGGGATATTGGTCAGGTCGCTTAAACGGGCCGGTTGACCGGCGTGGGAATGCTGAGCCATAGCGTGTTCCTTGCGTAATGGCGGCCTTGGCGGGCAAGGCCTGAGTCTTGAGAATTCGTTAAATAGCGCCACACACCTGCGCGATCACCTCTTCGCCATAGCTCATGCTGGCCATCATCTGAGCCACCATGTTTTGCTTGCGACGAGTGTTGGTATTGGTGATCACCCAGAATGGGGTTTCCGGTACCGGCTTGGGCTTGGTGGTACTGCCGCTGGCGCGCAGAGCCTCAGGATCCCGCGAGAAATAGACCCGAGTACGGCCCTTGATTTCGGTCGCCTGGGTAAACCCGGCGGGGTCATCCCCATAGAGGGTGCTGAGCACCCGCATAAAGCGGTTGATAGACTTCTCTTCTTTTTGCAGCTCACCAGAATCGAGCAGGAGTTGCAGCCCCTGCTGCGCGGTTACCACCTTGGGCTGTGCCACAGCCACTGGCTCGGCAGCGGGCACACGTGCGTGAGCAGGCTGTTCCAGCAGGCGACGCAGGATATCGGAGGCACTCTCACCAATGTGCCGGGTCTGGCTGGCGATATAGAAGTAGAGATCGTCATCAAGCTCGATGGTTTTCATAGGGATGCGCTGGACTCGTCGAAATTCGGATGCGGCGATTATACATAGGCAAACCCGACAGCCCAAGCAAGGGGCTGGCAGATGTACATGAATCTCATCGAGAATACGGCATAATAGCGGGCCAAGTGTGTGATCAGCCGCACTGATAGCCGATCTGGACGGGATTTTTTAGAAAAAAAACCACATAAATTTCCCATCCGTTGGACGAAATCCTTTTCTTTCCAGTGCGTTAAATAAAACCGCGATACGCACTCACGACCGACAAGGTGTCATTTTGCAACAAAACAGCATATTGAACTTCAAGGAACAGGGTCAGGGCCCGGCAGTTATTCTGATCCACGGCCTGTTTGGCAGCCTCGACAATCTGGGTCTGTTAGCCCGTGCCCTCTGCGAGCAGTACCGGGTCATCAGCGTCGATCTGCGCAACCACGGCGCCTCCTTTCACAGCAGCGAGATGAGCTATCCGGCGCAAGCTGCCGATATCCTGACCCTGATGGATCAGCTGGAGATTGCCGACGCCACCCTGATTGGCCACTCGATGGGGGGCAAAGTCGCGATGCAGGTCGCCAAGCTGGCGCCTGCACGTGTGACCAAGCTGGTGGTGGCCGACATGGCACCGGTCGCCTATCCCCACTCCCGCCACCAGAATGTCTTTGCCGGGCTGAATGCCACCCTGAACACGCCGCCGCAAAGCCGCAGTGAGGCAGAAGCCATGCTGGCGCAGCACATCGAAATCCCTGGGGTGCGCCAGTTCCTGCTCAAATCCTTTGCCAAAGGCGAGCATGGCTGGGGCTGGCGCTTCAACGTACCCGCCCTTGAGCAAAACTACGCCAACATCATGGGGTGGCCAGCGGATGAACACCGCTTCGAGGGCCCGGTGCTCTTTATCAAAGGGGGGGATTCTGACTATATGCAGCCGCAATACAGCGAGGCGGCGCTGGCTCAATTCCCGGCGGCAAAGGTGCGAATCATCGCGGGTGCGGGTCACTGGCTACATGCGGAAAAACCGGCCTTGTTCAACAAATTGGTTGTGGATTTCCTGTCGATAGGCGGTTAACAGTTTCAAATCCTTTGTGATATAGTGCGCCGGTCATAAGGAGTGTGCGCAATCCATGCTAAGTGAACATATCGACCTGATCGAAAGTGTCGGCCTGAAATTATTTTTTCTGGCCATCTTCATCTTGATTGGTCTTGCCATTCATGACGTACTCAAGCGCGGCAATGTGCCCCGTTTTGGCCGTTTTGTCGTCTGGTTGGTACTGTTTCTGGGTTGTGCGGGTTTTGTCGCCAAGGGGCTGATCGAACTGGGCTGGGAAGGCTCAGGACTCGGCTAACTTATTTTCATCTGTGATGTATGGCCAAACAGCAAACTGATCGAACAACACTGGATCTGTTCGCAACTGAGAAGCGCCCCGGCAGGCCAAAAACCAATCCACTCCCCCGCGAGACCCAGCTCAAGATCAACAAGCGCAATCAGCTTAAGCGCGATCGAGACAATGGGCTCAAAAGGGTAGAGTTAAAGGTGGAGGCCGAGTTGCTGGAGCGCCTGAACCAACTTGCGTTACAACAGAACATCAGCCGAGCCGAGCTGATCCAATCTATTCTGAAACAACAGACTGAATCCGCCTTTGCGGTGGAGACATCAGTCTGAGCGTTAAGCATTAACACCAAATACGGGTAACTAAACACTATGGCAAGTGTAGGTCTGTTTTTTGGCAGCGATACCGGTAATACCGAAGCTGTCGCCAAGATGATCCAGAAAGAGCTGGGCAAGCAACTGATTGAAGTCCGAGATATTGCCAAGAGTAGCAAGGCCGATATCGAGAGCTTTGACCTGCTGATGTTCGGTATCCCGACATGGTACTACGGTGAAGCTCAGGCCGACTGGGACGACTTCTTCCCTGATATGGGTGAAATCGACTTCACCAACAAGCTGGTTGCCATCTTTGGTTGCGGTGATCAGGAAGATTACTCCGAGTACTTCCTCGACGCGATGGGCACTCTGCGTGACATCGTCGAAGCCAAAGGCGCCATCATCATCGGTCACTGGCCTACTGCCGGTTACGAGTTTGAAGCCTCCAAAGCGCTGGTCGATGACAAGCACTTCGTGGGTTTGGGTATCGATGAAGATCGTCAACCCGAGCTGACCGCCGAACGCGTCAAAGGCTGGTGCAAGCTGTTACACGAAGAGATGTGCCTGGGCGAGCTGGAGTAATCCGCTCACTCTTACCTCTCTTAAGGGCCCCGATGGGGCCCTTGTTGTATCTGTGATGTGGCCGCTTATCCACCCCGGTGCTCAGGTTTGGATCTGACATACAGCGTCCTTTTCACCTGCGCTACCAACTCACCACTCTTATCCTGTACCGTCACCTCGAACTCGGGGAAGTGCTTGTTACCCCCCTCGGTCGCAGCCACTATCTCGGCCAGCTTCCCCTCGGTCAGGTTGAACTCGGCCACCAGCTTGCCCTTGCCCGGTTTGATGTAGTTGATGCTGCCCGCCTTGTCCCAAACGTAATAGCGATTCTTGAAGTAGCCCATCAGCATCAGCGGATAGATGGGGTCCGTCATGGCAAACATGCTGCCGCCAAACTGGGTGCGGTTGGCATTCTTGTTCCACCAGCGGGATTTCAGGGTCACCCGACAGTAGCGAAAGTCATCGCTCAGGGTCTCTATCTTGATACCGGCGCCCCAGAAGGGGGGCCAGGCATTGAGTGCGCGGCGCACCCAGGCGGCATTGCCAAAAAGCCAATCCATGGTTCTCATCCGACCAGACGTGTGAAAGTTACATACTATCAACATCTCCAATACCAGCAAGTCGGATCACACGATAGATTATTTCAATCCATCTCCCTATTCATGGCTAAAGCCTTTGAATTACTGGGTTTATTTTTAGGGATGGTGCGACCTATAATGACAAGCCAAGCGAGTTCAAGGTTGCCATTCCAGTGGCAGTCCATCAGAATAACCTCACCTTCGAGAATGCGAATAAGTAGAATATGGCAGACAACAACCAAGCGTTAAAAAAGGCCGGGCTCAAGATCACCTTGCCCCGGGTCAAAATCCTGGAAATCCTGCAACAGCCGGACTGCCAGCACACCAGCGCCGAAGATCTCTATAAACGACTGATCGACCTGGGTGAAGAGATTGGTCTCGCCACCGTCTATCGCGTTCTGAACCAGTTTGATGATGCCGGTATCGTGACCCGTCACCACTTCGAAGGTGGCAAGTCAGTGTTCGAACTGGCAACTCAGGAGCACCACGACCATCTGGTTTGCCTCGACTGTGGCAAGGTGATCGAGTTTTCCGACGAAGTGATCGAGCAACGCCAGCGTGAAATCGCCAAGAGATTCAATATCCGTCTCACCAACCACAGCCTCTACCTCTACGGTCATTGCGCGGCAGGTGATTGCAAGCACGACCATTAAATCGGGCTATCACACTCGATAACGGACAATAGACGGACAATAAAAAAGCCAGCATCAGCTGGCTTTTTTATTGTCCGATTGGCAGCAGAGAAGAGCAGGGTCTCCCCTGCCCTTGTGGCCACTTAGCCTTCGGCCTTACCCCAAACATCGCGCAGGGCAACGGTGCGGTTAAACACCAGATGCTGCGGGCTGGAGAGCTTGTTGTCAGCGCAGAAGTAGCCTTCACGCTCGAACTGATAGGCAAACTCCGGCTTGGCACTGTGCAAGGAGGCCTCGACACGGGCACCCTCAATGATCACCAGCGAATCCGGGTTCAGAGCGGCTTCGAAGTCATCCTCGGCACCCGGGTTCGGCACCTTGAACAAGCGGTCATAGAGACGCACTTCGGCTGGCAGGGAGTGAGTGGCGCTGACCCAATGGATCACCCCTTTCACCTTGCGGCCATCCGCCGGATCCTTGCCCAGGGTCTCGGGATCGTAGGAGCAGTAGATGCAGGTGACCTTGCCATCGGCATCTTTCTCGATGCGCTCGGCTTTGATCACATAGGCATTGCGCAGACGCACTTCCTTACCCAGCACCAGACGCTTGAACTGCTTGTTGGCTTCTTCTTTGAAGTCCGCTTCGTCGATGAAGATTTCGCGGGTAAAGTTCAGCTCGCGGGTCCCCATCTCGGCATTGCTCGGGTGGGCCGAGGCAGTCAGCACTTCGTCGGCAGCCAGATTCTCGATGACTACCTTCACCGGATGCAGCACGGCCATGGCGCGTGGGGCATGCTCGTTGAGATCTTCGCGAATGCAGGCTTCCAGCATGCTCATCTCGACGATGTTGTCCTGCTTGGTCACGCCGATGCGCTTGCAGAACTCGCGGATGGAGGCCGGGGTGTAGCCACGGCGGCGTAGACCGGAGACGGTGAGCATGCGCGGGTCATCCCAACCATTAACGTGCTGCTCGGTCACCAGCAGGTTCAGCTTGCGCTTGGACATGACGGTGTATTCGAGGTTCAGACGAGAGAACTCGTACTGACGGGGGTGGCAGTCGATAGTGATGTTGTCCAGCACCCAGTCGTACAAACGGCGGTTGTCCTGGAACTCCAGGGTACAGATGGAGTGGGTGATCCCTTCCAGCGCGTCCGAAATGCAGTGAGTGAAGTCATACATCGGGTAGATGCACCACTTGTCACCGGTCTGGTGGTGGTGAGCAAACTTGATACGGTAGATAACCGGATCACGCATCACCATGAAAGGGGACGCCATGTCGATCTTGGCACGCAGGCAAGCTGTGCCTTCGGCACACTCACCGTTCTTCATCTTGGCAAACAGCGCCAGGTTCTCGGCCACGCTGCGATCGCGGAACGGGCTATTTTTGCCCGGCGCAGTCAGGGTGCCGCGATACTCGCGCATCTGCTCGGCGGTCAGCTCGTCCACATAGGCCAGACCTTTTTCGATCAGCTCGATGGCATAACCGTGCAGCTTGTCGAAATAGTCAGAGGAGTAGCAGATCTCGCCGCTCCACTCGAAGCCAAGCCACTGCACGTCCTGTTTGATGGACTCGACGTATTCGATGTCTTCTTTCACCGGATTGGTGTCATCGAAACGCAGGTTACATTGGCCCTGATAGTCACGGGCGATGCCGAAGTTCAGGCAGATGGACTTGGCATGGCCGATATGGAGATAACCGTTCGGCTCGGGCGGGAAACGGGTATGCACGCTGCTGTGCTTACCACTGGCCAGATCTTCATCAATGATCTGACGAATAAAGTTCGTTGGGCTGTTCGCCTGAGTCATGGCTCACCTCAAAAATGCGTCACTGGCGGAAGTCGTGCCGGTTGGCACCCTCATACCCCCGCCGTCAAGCCGGGTATGATCCCTCATTACGCGCCCTGCCTCAACCTGAATTTGGCCGTTCCCAGCCATTGAACCGCTAAAAAAACCGCGGTTTGCCCAATTTTAAGCAGACATCATAAAAAAGCCCCGCACAAGGCGGGGCAGAAAGTGATGAAAAACAAACAGACAATACACACACACAACAAAGGCTCACACGCACAGTCAACCTTTCCCAAACCCGATAAATCATCCATCGCCCTTGGGAAAGGCGGGTCTTGCGACCCACCTCATGTTAACGGTTGACGGCTATCAGTTCAGTTCGGTGACGCGGCTGGTGCGCTTGCCATCGAAGCTGGTGGTACGTAGCCAGACCTTGCCATTTACGCTCGGCTTGGCCGCAGCATCGTAGGCAGTCCAGGTGGAGCCATCCAGGCTGTACTGGATAGGCAGACCCGGCAGATCCACGTTCGCTTCCAGCACACCGTTCACCACTTTGGCACCCGGTACGGAGAGGCGGTATTCAACACCACTCTGATCCAGCTTCGGCAGCACGCGCTGACCCAGCAGGTTGGCAAACTGGTTCCACTCTTTGTTGAGGGTGGCCTTGTTAACATGCTTGGTCTCGCCAGAGAACTCGCGACCCTTCACATAGTTCAGCTCGAAGCCACCTTTGTGCCAGGCACGCTCGGCCACGGAGAAGATACGCGGGTAGACCATGTACTCGTACTGAGCATCGGTACGCACGGTTTCACTCCACTGCTGACCGGAGATCCCCTTGAACTTGACCGGATCCTGGTCACCCTTGGCCACGAAAGCGTTGCCGTCGCGGTCAACCGAGGTCTCGGCGTTCTGCGGCAAGTTTTCCGGGGCGAAGGCGAACACCTTGCGAGTGTCGTTGAAACGGGTTGCCCAGTAGTAACCACGCTCAGCCGGGTGCACTTCGTTCGGGAAGTCGAAGTAGAGGTAATCCGGGTTGGAGAGCACCACTTCGTAACCCTTGTGCGCCCACTTCATCGCTTCGTTGAAGCCACCCCAATAGAGGGTTTCCCAGAAGTTGACACGGGTATTGTCGGTCGCAAAATCTTTGGAATTGGCCGCGTACTTCAGACCATCTTCCCACGCCTGCAGGGTTGATAGGCCGCGGTCCTTGACCATCTGGCTCACTTCTTTGGCAAAGAAGACCGGCAGTTCGCCCACTTCCTTGATCTTGCCATCGTCGATCATCTTCTGGCACATCGGGGACTTGCCAAACGGCTTGTCCTGCTTGCTGGAGTCGATATTGCCCTTCCAGCCGACCAGCTCCTCTTTCTTGGTGACGGCCGGGTCCTGATAACCACCGCCCTGCATGATGTTCTTCGCCTCGTCACCACCGTAATGCCAGGCGGTCAACGGCTGACCGGCGGCCTGGTGCATCTGGGCCACTTCATCCATCACCTTAGCCACGAAGGTAGCAGCACCCGGCTGGCAAGGGTTGATGAAGGACATCTTGTCGTAGAACTGGACCGAGGTGACGTTGGAGGTGTCAGCCGGGTCAGTCAGACGGAACTGGTTGGCTTCGGCTTCTTTGCCTTCCGCCATCAGACGCTGGTAGCGCGCTTCCATGGAGACCACGGCAGCACGAGCGTGGGCCGGCATGTTGATCTCTGGCACCACGGTCACACCGCGGGCCTTGGCATAACGAACCAGATCCACGTAGTCAGACTTGCTGTAGAAACCGGAACCCTGGTTGTCGCTGGTCGGGCCGGAACCCAGCTGCGGCATCAGGCACTTGGTTTCGGACTCGTCGTGGCAACGCTGGCTACCGACTTGAGTCAGCTCCGGCAGACCCGGGATCTCCAGACGCCAGCCTTCATCGTTGGTCAGCCCCAGGTGCAGCACGTTGAGCTTGGTGGCAGACATCTGATCAACCAGCTTCTTCATGGTCTCCAGGCTGCGGAAATGACGGGCCACGTCGGTCTGCATGCCACGGTATTCAAAGCGCGGCGCATCCTCGACGGTCATCTGGCTCACCAGTTTGTCATCGACACCCAGCAGGGAGAGCAGGGATTGTGCACCCCAATAAGCCCCTTCGATATCATGACCCTGGATCACAGTGCCTTTTTTGCCGATGGTCATGTCATACCCTTCGGCCTGCTTGAGCTTGCTACCAAGTTTGATGGTGACTGGATAGCCGGTGTCGGAGAGGGTAACACCCAGCTTGGTCAGTTCAGCCTTCAAAGCCTCGGCGCGATCGCTTGGCAGATCCAGGGCATTGAGTTTGATGGTAGAGAAATCAACCTGCGGACCGGCCTTGACCACTTGCTTCATCGGGGTCGGCAGGATCTGGTTGTCAATCTTGCCAGCGGGCAGCAGCGCGCTGGTCTGGTTGGCGGCGAAACGGGTTTCGCTGTTCATCAGGATGTTCTTGTCATCCTTGGTGCGCTTCCAGCCATCTGCCGGCATCGGCTTCTGGTAGGTGCTGGCATCATTGATGTTGCTCATGCTGGCCAGTACTTTCGGCTCGGCACCTTCGCTGGCGACATACCAGTTCGGCATGATGTCAGATTCGAACAATACCCAGTACTCCACCACCAGCGGCACTTCGACCGTGGCATCCTTGGCAAAACCCTGGAACTTATCGGTTGGCGTCAAACGATATAGGTCGCCAGTCATGGGGGTGATGGTGAACTGGTCATTATCCACGCGCTGGATACGACGGATGGAGGAGATGTAGATGCTCCAGTCTTTGGAATCCACATCCGCGCCGGTATTGGTCAGGTGCAGCTTGGCAACGCCACAGCTTGCCCACTCGGAACCGAGCGCCTGGCAATCGAGGCCGGCACCGGCACCGTCGTTGGTGACCACTTCATACTTGACCACCAGATTGCTGGCGAGGGAGTCAACCACGGCTTGCTTGGCGGCATCAGCTGCCAGTGCGGGGCCTGCAAAAACGGTAGACATGGCAATGGCTAACAGAGAATGTTTCAAGTTCATAACTGCTGCTCTCATTTGAAGTAAAGGTTGGATTTTCTTGGCTTTTTTATATTGGGCCCCTGAGCGGGGCCCTTAATTATGTCAACAATGGACTTAGACTTGAGGTGAGCGAGTCGCTCGATTAACGCAGGGCTTTCATCTCACCGGCGATGATTTCGGCCAATGGGCCCAGAATCACCTGCAGGTTCTGCTCACCGAGTTTGACCACACCGGCCGCACCCAGGGCTTTCAGCTTGCGCTCATCGACGATGCTGCGGTCTTTCAGGGTCAGACGCAGACGGGTGATGCAGGCATCGATGGAGACCAGGTTCTCTTGGCCACCCAGCACGTCCAGGTATTGCTTGGCCAGCTCGGTACGGTTGGTAGATTGCGCCACTGCCGGAGCTGTGTCTTCGTCATCTTCACGACCCGGGGTTTTCAGGTTCAGCTTGGCAATCACTACACGGAACACTGAGTAGTAGAGGCCGAAGAACACCAGACCCTGAGCAATCAGCATGTACCAGTTGGTCGCCAGCGGGTTACGGCTGGAGAGCACCATATCCACCAGGCCGGCACTGAAGCCGAAACCAGCCATCCAGTGCATGGAGGACGCGATGAATACAGAGATACCGGTCAGCACAGCGTGGATGACATACAGTACCGGTGCTACGAACATGAAGGAGAATTCAAGCGGCTCGGTTACCCCGGTGAAGAAGGAGGCAAAGGCAGCTGCGATCATGATGGAAGCAACTTTCTCTTTGTTCTCTTTCTTGGCGGAGTGGTAGATGGCCAGCGCTGCACCTGGCAGACCGAACATCATGATTGGGAAGAAGCCAGCCTGGTACATACCGACCACGCCTTTCACCTGATCCAGGCTCTTGCCAGCAGCCAGTGCGGCATCGATGGTAGCTTGACCGCCCAGGAAGTTCGGGATGTCGTTGATACCGGCCACGTTGAACCAGAACACGGAGTTCAGGGCGTGGTGCAGACCAATCGGGATCAGCAGACGGTTGAAGAAGGCGTAGATACCGGCGCCAGTGGAGCCCAGGCTCACGATGGATTCACCGAAGGAGACCAGACCACCGTAAATGGCTGGCCATACCGCCATCAGGATGAAGGATACAACGATCATCACGACGGAAGTTACGATCGGTACCAGACGGCGACCGGAGAAGAAGGAGAGTGCCTTGTGCAGCTCTACGCTACTGAAGCGGTTGTACAGCTCAGCGGCGATAACACCGCACAGGATACCCACGAACTGGTTGCTGATCTTGGCAAACGCGGCAGGAACTTCTTCCAGCGGGATGCTCTTGATCTGGGCAACTGCACCCGGGCTCAGCAGGGTGGTAACGACCAGGAAGCCGACCAGACCTGCCAGCGCAGCAGAACCGTCTTTATCCTTGGACATACCGTAAGCAACACCGACTGCGAACAGTACGGACATGTTATCGATAATGGCTGCACCCGCTTTAATCAGGAAGGCAGCCAGCGCGCTGTCACCACCCCAACCATTCGGGTCAATCCAGTAGCCAACCCCCATCAGGATCGCTGCGGCAGGCAATACCGCTACCGGCACCATCAGGGCACGGCCGATCTTTTGCAAATAACCGAGAATGTTCACGGTTCCTCTCCTTAGTTAATGTTTTTCTAGAAATTAAGTGCTTATCACGTTTGACGCATAAGCCATCAAGGCTTGATTGGCAGTCTAGGGCTTTTATTTCGCTGCGCAAATTAATAAACCGATAATCGTGATCGTTATCACCCAAACGAGATAAAGGCAGTGGATAGATGTGGCTTAGTTCGCAATCTTTATTTACGCTATAAAACAACTTGAATCCGTCTTAGCCCATTGCCGCCGTCAAACCGGTCGCAACCCGAAACAGAGGTATCCTTCATGCGCTTGATCCCGTTGAAATCTGCCAGCCAAGTAGGCCTGTGGTCTGCCCGTTACATCGTTGACCGCATCAACGCGTTCAAGCCGACTAGCGATCGCCCTTTCGTGCTGGGCCTGCCCACCGGTGGCACCCCGCTCAATACCTACAAGCGCCTGATCGAGTTGCACAAAGCCGGTGAAGTGAGCTTCCAGAACGTGGTTACCTTCAACATGGACGAGTACGTCGGCCTGCCGGAAGCCCACCCGGAGAGCTACCACAGCTTCATGCACAACAACTTCTTCTGTCACATCGACATTCGCCCGGAAAATATCAATATCCTCAACGGCAACGCCGAGGATCTGCTGGCCGAATGCAAGCGTTACGAAGACAAAATCAAGTCCTATGGCAAGATCCAGCTGTTCATGGGCGGCGTGGGCAATGATGGCCACATCGCGTTCAACGAACCGGCCTCTTCCCTTGCTTCCCGCACCCGGATCAAGACCCTGACCGAAGATACCCGCATCGCCAACTCCCGCTTCTTTGGCGGCGACATGGAGCAGGTGCCCAAGCTGGCCCTGACCGTGGGTGTCGGTACCCTGATGGATGCCGAAGAGATCATGATCCTGGTGACCGGCCACGGCAAGGCCCAGGCCCTGCAAGCCGCAGTGGAAGGCAGCGTCAACCACATGTGGACCATCTCCACCCTGCAACTGCATCCGAAGGGAATGATGGTGTGCGACGAGCCCTCCACCATGGAGCTCAAGGTCAAGACCGTTCGCTACTTCCAGCAGCTGGAAGCCGCCAACATCGGCCGTCTGTAAGGAGTCGTCATGTACGCATTGACCAATTGCACCCTCTACACCGGCAGCTGCGTGCTGACCGGCTACGGGGTGCTTATCGAGGGCGACCAGATTGTCGCCATCTCTCATCTGGCCGAGCTGCCAGCGGGCATCGAACAGATTGACCTCAAGGGTGCCAACCTGACCGCCGGTTTTATCGACGTGCAGCTCAACGGCTGTGGCGGGGTGATGTTCAACACCGACATTACGGGCGAGACCCTGGCCACCATGCAGGCGGCCAACCTCAAATCCGGTACTACCAGCTTCCTGCCGACCCTGATCACCAGCCCGGATGCCGACATGAAGCAGGCGGTCGCGGTGACGCGCGATTATATGGCGGCCAATCCCAATGAGGTGCTGGGCGTCCATCTCGAAGGGCCTTACACCAATCTCAAGCGCAAGGGGATCCACCCTGCCGCGCAAATTCGCCAGCCAGCGGACGACATGATCGACTTCTTCTGCGCCAACGCGGATGCCATCACCAAGATCACCCTGGCACCGGAACGCAACGACCCGGCCCATGTGCGTCGTCTGGTGGACGCGGGCATTCTGGTCTCGGCCGGGCACACCGCCGCCAGTTACGATCAGGCGATGACGGGCTTTGACAATGGCATCCGCTTTGCCACCCACCTCTACAACGCCATGACCCCGACCCTCAACGGTCGCGAGCCGGGCGTGGTGGGCGCCATCTATGACCGCAAGGATGTCTATGCCGGCATCATCGTCGATGGCCACCATGTGCACTGGGCCAATGTGCGGCTGGCTCACAAGATGCTGGGGGAACGCCTGGTGCTGGTCACCGATGCCACCGCAGCGGCCGGTGCGCCGGAAGGCTTTGAGAAATTTGATTTTTGTGGCACCACCGTGTTTTTACGTGATGGTCAGTGTATCGACGAGAATGGTACACTCGGCGGCTCTTCCCTCACCATGATTGAGGGGGTAGAGAATCTGGTCAAGCAGGTCGGATTACCGCTCGATGAAGCACTGAGAATGGCCAGCCTCTACCCTGCCCGCGCCATTGGATGGGACTCATGTCTCGGTAGTATCCAGGTCGGTAAAATAGCCAACCTCACTGTCTTCGATCAGGACTTCACGGTCCGTGGGACCGTGGTTAACGGACACTACACACAACAGTGACATCATGACTGGCGGACAAATAGCAAACGTAGATCTTATCAAGCAGGTCAATTGTGCAGCCGTATATCGGCTCATCGACCTGCAAGGCCCCATCTCTCGGGTCAAAATTGCCGAGTTGAGTCAGCTGGCCCCGGCCAGCGTGACCAAAATAACCCGGCAACTGATCGAGCATGGCCTGATCAAGGAGACCTCTCCGCAAGCCTCCACCGGCGGTCGGCGCGCCATCTCGTTGACCACCATCAAACAACGCTTTCAGTTTGTCTCCGCCAAGCTGGGCCGCGGCTACCTGCAACTGAGTCTTTATGATCTCGATGGCAAGGAGCTCGACCAGCACGTCATTCAGGTGAGTGAAATCGACCAGCAACCTGTGGTCGACATGCTGCTGCGGGAGATTGGCGCGTTTATCGATGCCAACCGTGAACGTAGCCGCAACCTGATCAGCATCGCACTGACCATGCCGGGTCTGGTCAACCCCGAATCCGGCATGGTTATCTACACCCCCAAATACCAGATCCGTAATCTGGGGTTGGCGAAGCTGTTGGAAAATCACTTCAACCTCCCCTGCTACGTGGGCAACGACATCCGTTCGCTGGCGCTGGCCGAACACTTCTTCGGCGAATCCCGCGACTGTATGGACTCCATTCTGGTGAGCGTCCATCAGGGCACTGGCTCGGGGATCATCACCAAGGGGCAAGTGTTCCTCGGTCAGAACCGCAACGTCGGCGAGATCGGCCACATCCAGGTCGAACCGCTCGGCAAACGCTGCCACTGCGGCAACTTCGGCTGTCTTGAAACCATCGCCTCCAACGAAGCTATCGTTGACAAGGTGAAGGAGCTCATCAGCCGCGGCCACCAGAGCGCGTTGCAGGAGAAGCACATCACCATCCAGGAGGTGTGCAAGGCCGCCATGGCTGGGGACGAACTGGCTCGCAGCGTGATTGAAAACGTGGGTGAGCACCTCGGGCGAGCGGTGGCCATCACGGTCAACCTGTTCAACCCGCAGAAGGTGCTGATCGCGGGCGAAATCACCGCCGCCGAAGAGATCCTGTTCCCGGCCATCCGCCGCTGCGTCGAGCATCAATCCCTGCCGAGCTTCCACCGTGGCCTGCCCATCGTGAAGGCCCGCTTCCAGAACCAGCCGACCTACGGCGGCTTTGCGCTGGTCAAGCGCGCCCTGCTGGAAGGGGATCTGCTGCAGATCATCATGGAGCAGCGCTAAAGCGCCCCCTTGCGAGATAACAAAACGGCAGCCAATGGCTGCCGTTTTCTATTGTGTATTCGCTGGAGGGTTAGTCTGCATGGTGCGTGGCCTGCCCATTCACCCCGCCCGACACGGCTTGAACAGATCTAGCGCACCGTCATAGACGCGGGTCTGCACATCCATGATGCCCAACATCGAGTGGAACAAATTGTCGTGGGAGAAGCGCTTGCTGCCCGCCTCCGCCGCCAGACAGCCCATATCCAGCTGGCGATCGGCCTGCAACTGGGGCGAGAACCAGGTCAGCAGCGGCACCCGAGTCTGATCATCCGGCGCAAACTTGTAGGGGGTGCCGTGCAGATAGAGCCCCATGGCACCGAGGGATTCGCCGTGATCGGAGAGATAGACCAACCCCACATCGTACTGGCTCTCCAGCGACTTGAGCTTATCGATCAGCTGCGCCACCACCTTGTCGGTGTAGCGGATGGTGTTGTCATAGGTGTTGACCAGCTCTTCGTTGCTGCAGTTTTCGATGTCACTGCGCGGACAGTCCGGCATAAAGGTGCGCTCGCTGGCGGGATAACGACGAAAATAGGTCGGACCATGGCTGCCCATCAGGTGAAAGGCCACCAGCTTGTTACCCTTCATGCCAGCAATCTGCTGATCCAGCCCCTCCAGCAACACCTCGTCATAGCAGGACTCTCCCTGACAAAGCGCCGGATAGGATTTGGGGAGGATCTCGATGGTCGGCACATTGCGGCACACCCCTTTGCAGCCGCCATCGTTCTCTTTCCACAGCACCGACACTCCGGCATGTTGCAGCACATCGAGCAGGCCATCACGGGAGCTGGCGAGCTGGTCATCGTAGCCGCGGCGGGTGAGGTTGGAGAACATGCAGGGCACCGAGACGGCCGTTGCCGTGCCGCAGGAGCGTACATCCTTGAACGACACCACCCCCTGCTCTTTCGCTGTGAAGCTGTTGGTTGCCTTGCCATACCCGTTGAGGGAGTAGTTCTGGCTGCGCGCGGTCTCCCCCACCACCAAAAACATCAGGGTCGGCTTGCCTCCCCGGGCCACCACCCTGGCATCAGTCCCCAGATGCTGGTAGGGGATCGGGGTGGCAAACAGCACATCCCGCCCATATTTGTAGAGGCCGTGCACATAGTTGGCGGGCACAATCTCTTTCGCCAGCGACTTGTTGTTGCGACCGACCGAGGCGTAATCCTGATAGTAAAGTGCGGCAACGCCCCCGATAAACAGCAGGGAGATGGCCAGCGCACCAGCCCGCAACGCCAGCCCCTGATACCAGCGAGCGGGATAACGGATCTTGATCGACCAAAGCACCAGCACGGGCAGCAGCCCGGTCAGCAGAAACCAGAGCGCAACCGAGCCATTCAAATAGGCCCCTGCCTCGCCGCTGTTGGTCTCCACTATGTTCTGCATCATGCCGGCATCGAAGATGACGCCGTACTTGAGCATGGCGTAGCTGACGATGGAGCCACTCAGGATCAGCACGGAGAAAAAGGGCTTGAGCAAAAAGCGGAACGTAAAAGGGATAAACACGGCATTGAGCGCCGCGATCAATACAAACGGGATCGAGATGGCAAACCCGACTTTGACATGGGACAAGCCACTGAGCACTGTGTAGAAATGTAAAAATATCGGCCAGTTCAACACCAGTGCAAAAAAGAGCACCAGCAGAAAATTGGTCTTTAGCACACCGAGTGTCACTCGCATAAACAACTCCTACATACCGGCCTGCAGAGAGAGGGCGCGGTCAAGCCAACAGAAACGACGGGGCCAGCGTAGGAAGCCAAACTTAAGAGCGAATTAAGAAGGGAAGCGCGGTGCTAGTGCGCGCCATCACAGCGTGGGGTAATCACCTCACTCACAATGGATTTTTAGTTGTCTATCCCTTGGATTTTGCTAGCTTGTTGAGTAGGCATTCACGAAATGCAGGTTCACTGATGGCACTGATCCAAGCCTCGATAGAGCAGTTGAGAGTAGGCCACTTTATCCACCTTCCGACCGGCTGGACCAACCATCCGTTCATGTTCAATACGTTCAAGATCAAGGATCAGCAGCAACTCGACATTATCCGTCATCTTGATCTCACCCTGTTAATGGTTGACCCCGACAAGAGCGATCTGCCGATCGAGCCGCTGCTGCGCGGTGATGCCCCTGATGCCGGTCTCGATCTGGACGATCTTGAAGAGCTGATTGCCTCGGGCCCGCCCCCTTTTGACGAGAAAGCCTTTCGCCGATCCATGCGCGCTGCCGACAAGGCCTTTGGCCAGTCCATGAGCGAGCTGCGCGATGCGCTTGGGGCCCTCAACCTCAAACCGGATGAGGGGCTGGCCAATACGGCGCAGATTGTCCGCAATGCCGCTGCCACCATCAGTCAACACGAAGGCCCTCTCGGGCTGCACCTTATTCGCAGCCCTCACACCGATATCCTGCTGCAACACAGCCTCAACGTCGCCTTTATCTCTATGTTGATGGGCCGCGAACTGGGCATGAACCCCATCGAACTGGAGGAGACCGGGCTTGCGGGGCTTATCCACGACATCGGCGAGCTGAAAATCCCGAGCCAGATCACCCAAAAGCGCGGGGATCTCAGCAAGGCAGAGCAGAACTTCCTCAACATGCACCCCCAGTACGGGCTGGAGATGCTGACCCATCTCAATGCCTTTGAACCGAAAATCCGTCAGGTCGCCCATCAGCACCACGAGCGGCTTGATGGCAGCGGTTTTCCACTGGGGATCAAGGGGGGCGAGATCCCGCCGCTGGCACGGATCATCGGACTGGTGGATTACTACGATGAACTACTGCACCCCCGCAGCAGCGGCAACCCGGCCGCGCCGAGCCAGGCCATCAGCCAGCTCTACAAACTATCCCAGAAAAAATTCGACCAGAATCTGGTCAAATTGCTGATCAAGGTGCTGGGGGTCTATCCGCCGGGATCGCTGGTGAAACTCTCCGATGAGAGCATAGCGCTGGTGCTCTCCACCGAGCCCTCCATGCCCCTCAAGCCGAAGATCCTGCCTTATATCAAGGCCCAGCGCCCGGAAGCGGTACAGATGATCGACCTGCGGGAAGACGAGCGCACCATCACCGCCTTTATCAAACAGGAAGAGCTGGATGAGGGGCAACGGCAGTTCTTCAATCTGACCCGCCGCTTCTGCTACTACTTTGCATTCTGAGTTATCCCCAGAAGCTGGGGATAACTCATTGGACAAACCGGAATAATTACTCGAATCCCTGTCCCAAGGTTGCCATCTGACCATGTATAAAAAACGCCCAGCCATGGGGCCGGGCGGAGCATGCCACCTCCGTGTGGCGTATCCAGCGGATACTTCCATGCTCTACCCATCAATATCAACCCGCTGCCGCTTACACAAATATCAATTTAACATGCTGATTTAATATGGTTTTATCCACCTGTTCTGGCAAACTGACGGCCCGTTGCAGCCCTGGTGGCCAACAGAACAAGATCTTGATCACACTTATTCACGGGCTGGTTATTTTTCCACCCGACTTATGAGGAACGTTTTTTATGCAGTTGGTCCTCTCCTTGCTGCAACAGATGAGCGTCAGTCTGGTGATCGCCTATCTCTTCTCCAAAAGTCCGCTGCTGCGCCCGCTCGCCAACTACTCCGTGAGGCTTCCTCACAAGATACTGATATACATCATTTTTTCAAGTTTTTGCATCCTTGGCACCTATGTGGGCCTCGATATCGACGATGCCATCGCCAACACCCGTGCGGTCGGCGCCGTGCTGGGGGGTCTGTTGGGGGGCCCGCTGGTGGGATTTCTGGTGGGATTGACCGGTGGCCTGCACCGCTACACCCTGGGGGGATTTACCGATCTCGCCTGTGCCATCTCCACCACCTGCGAGGGCTTGCTCGGGGGAGTGGTGCACTGGCGGCTGATGCGCGCGGGGCGTACGGATGCCCTGTTTCAGCCCCGCATCGCCTTCTTTACCACCCTCTATGCCGAAATCATGCAGATGCTGATCATCCTGCTGGTGGCCACCCCGTTCGATAAATCCCTGCTGCTGGTGCGCACCATCGCCACCCCGATGATTTTGGCCAACTCCTGTGGCGCCGCGCTCTTTATCAGCATGATCCGCGATCAGCAGCAGATGTATGAGAAGTTCTCCCGGGTCTTCTCCGCCAAGGCGCTCAACATTGCCAACCGCACCGTGGGGATCATGAGTCAGGGCTTTACCCCGGAGGCGAGCAACAAGATTGCCCGCATCATTCAGGAGGAGACCGGCGTGGGGGCCGTCGCCATCACGGACACCGAGAAGCTCCTCGCCTTTATCGGCACCGGAGAAGATCACCATCTGCCGGGCACCCCCATTGCGTCGGCCATCACCATGAAAGCCATCGCCCGCAACAAGGTGCTGTTTGCCGACGGCAACAGCCAGCCCTATCGCTGCAGCCTCTCCCCCGCTTGCCAGCTCGGCTCGGTGCTGGTGATCCCGCTGCAGGGTGACAAGGGGGTGATCGGCACCATCAAGCTCTACGAGCCGAAGAAGCGGCTGTTTCTCAAGATCAACCACACCCTGGGGGAAGGGATTGCCAACCTGTTGTCACAGCAGTTGCTGGCCGGTCGGCTGGAGCAGCATCAGCGGCTACTGGTGCAATCCGAGCTCAAGCTGATCCAGGCGCAGATCAACCCTCACTTCCTGTTCAACACCCTCAATACCATCAGTGCCATCACCCGGCGCGATCCGGACAAGGCGCGCGACCTGCTGCTGCACCTGTCGCTGTTCTTTCGCAAGAACCTCAAGCGCCAGAGCGGCCTTGCCACCCTGCAGGAGGAGCAGGAGCACTGCCAATCCTATCTGGAGATCGAGCTGGCCCGCTTTGGCGATCGGCTGACGGTGATCAACGAGATCCCGCCCCATCTGGCCTGTTTGCGCCTGCCGAGCTTCACCCTGCAGCCGCTGATCGAGAATGCCATCAAGCACGGCATCTCGACGCTACTGGAGCAGGGGCGTATTCGCCTCTATACCGAGGAGCATCCCGCCAGCGTCACCATCCATGTGGAAGATAATGCCGGCACCTGGCAAGCGCGCCCTGCCGGTGACGGTCTTGGCATGACCATCGTCGACCGGCGACTCAAGAGCGCCTTTGGCGAACGCTACGGCGTGACCATTGCGTGCGAACCGGAACTGTGGACCCGGGTGTCGTTCACCATCCCCAAGGAGCAACCATGATCCGCACCCTGATCGTCGATGACGAACACTACGCCCGCGAAGAGCTGAAGCTGCACCTGGCCTGCGATCCCGTCATCGAGATCGTGGGGGAAGCGGCCAATGCCATCGAGGCGCTGCCGCTTATTCAGCGGCTCAAGCCCGACGTGGTATTCCTCGATATCCAGATGCCCAAGCTAAGCGGCATGGAACTGGTCGCCATGCTCGATCCCCTGCCCCGCATCGTCTTTGTCACCGCCTTTGACGAGTACGCCATTCAGGCCTTCGAGGAGAACGCCTTCGACTACCTGCTCAAGCCGGTGGAGCCCGCCCGGCTGGCCAAGACCCTCGCCCGTCTCAAGCAGGATATCTCCCCGCAGCCAGTCGAGCGGCTGGCCCCCACCATCGAGCATATTCCGGGCTATCTGCACAACCGGGTCAGGCTGCTGCCCATCGCACAGGTGGAGTATGCCTTCTCCGATCTCGGCGGCGTCCATGTGGCCAGTCAGGGCGAGCTGTTCCACACCCAGCTCACCCTCAAATCGCTGGAGGAGAAGAGCCCGCTGCTGCGCTGTCATCGCCAGTATCTGGTCTCCCCGAACGCCATCTTCGAGATCCGGCTGCTGGATAACCAGCTGGCGGAGATCGTCACCCCGAGCGGTGCCCGGGTGCCGGTCAGCCGTCGTTATCTCAAGGAGCTCAAGGATCAACTGGGGCTGGACTGAGCTCTGGAGTGTGCGCCTGATCACAGCCGCCGACCACTCGGCGCGCCATGCCGCCGCTCGGGCCGTTTCACCTGCCAGAGCAGATCAATCGTTTTAGACTCGCTGCGCAAATCAAAAAATAACAATGCAGGAGCGTAGCAATGATCTGGTTCTTCCTCTGTGTCGGCTTACTTGTCGCCGGCTATTTCATCTATGGCAAGTTCATCGAACGGATATTTGGCCCGCAACCCGAGCTGAAAACCCCCGCCATCACCATGGCTGACGGGGTGGACTATGTCCCCATGTCGGACAAAAAAGTCTATCTGGTACAACTGCTCAACATCGCTGGCGTCGGCCCCATCTTCGGCCCGATCCTCGGTGCCCTCTACGGCCCGGTCGCCATGCTGTGGATCGTCTTCGGTTGCATCTTCGCCGGTGCGGTACACGACTACTTCTCCGGCATGCTGTCGGTACGCGCCAATGGCGCCTCGGTCCCGACCGTGGTCGGTGAGCATCTTGGCAAGGTCGCCAAGCACTTTATGAACCTGTTCGCCGTGGTGCTGCTGATGCTGGTGGGCGTGGTGTTTGTGCTGAGCCCGGCAGGCCTCCTGGCCAACCTCACCTCTACCGATCTGGTCTACTGGATCATGGCGATTTTTGCCTACTACATCCTCGCGACCATAGTCCCCATCGACAAAATCATCGGCCGCTTCTACCCCATCTTCGGCGCCCTGCTGGTGTTTATGTCGGTTGGCCTCATCATTGGCCTGATCGTCTCCGGCAAAGGCTTCTACAACACCGGGATGGATTTCTCCAACCTGCACCCGACCGAGCTGCCCCTGTGGCCACTGTTGTTCATTACCATCGCCTGTGGCGCGGTATCGGGCTTCCACGCCACCCAGTCACCGCTGATGGCGCGCTGTATGCAGAACGAGAAATCCGGCCGTTTCATCTTCTACGGCGCAATGATCGGTGAAGGCATCATCGCCCTGATCTGGTGCACCCTGGGTCTCTCCTTCTACGACAGTACCGAAGCGCTCAACGCCACCATGGCCAACGGCGGCCCGGCGGCCGTGGTACACGAAGTCTCCACCAGCCTGCTCGGCACCGTGGGCGGCATTCTGGCCATCCTCGGCGTGGTGATCCTGCCCATCACCTCTGGCGACACCGCGTTTCGCAGTGCCCGCCTGATCGTGGCGGACTTCCTGAAGGTGACCCAGAAGCCGCTGATGAAGCGTCTGCTGATCGCCATCCCCATGTTTATTCTTGGTTTCATCATCTCCAAGGCCGAGTTCGGGGTGATCTGGCGCTACTTCGGCTGGGCCAACCAGACCACCGCCGTTATCATGCTGTGGGCCGCCGCCGCCTTCCTCATCAAAGAGGGCAAGCTGCACTGGGTCTGCACCATCCCCGCCATGTTCATGACCGCCGTGGTATTCACCTATCTGGCCAACGCCCCCATCGGGTTCGGGCTGGAGATGGGGATCTCCACCATCATAGGTCTGACTGCAACAGCGGTCATTACCGTGGCCTTCCTGGTGAAATTCCGCCAGCCGCTGGTTAGCAGAACCAGTGAAGGGTGACATTGCTTGTAAAAACGAAATAAAAAGGCGCCATAAGGCGCCTTTTCTTTAATAATAAAATCATAAACAAAACAACCATTTGCTCCCTTCAGCCCCGATACAGCCAAAAGCCTTAAGATTTGGTGCGAATTAACGATAAACATGTGATTATTAGTCACTTTAGACCTTGCGAATACCCATGAACAAGCTGCGCGTCAAGCCAGTGGAGGTTATATATGGCCCTTGAATATTTTGCTCTTGGCCTGCTCGTCTTTGTCGGGCTGGTCATTTTTTATGGGGTTATCGTGATCCACGATATTCCGTACGAGATTGCCAAACATCGCGACCATCCTCATCAGGATGCCATTCACGTCGCCGGTTGGGTCAGCCTGTTTACCCTGCATGTGCTGTGGCCATTCCTCTGGATCTGGGCCACCCTCTACCGTCCCGATCGTGGCTGGGGCTTTAGCCAGCGGCTGCAAAAAGATGAAGAGGATTTGGCAGCCCTCAAGCAAGAACTGGCCGATTTGAAGAGCCGTATCAACACTATCGAACAGAGTGAGCAACAGGGGTAAACCATGGACCTGCTATTGATCCTGACCTATACGGCACTGTGCGTAGCCGTATTTAAAATCTTCCGTATCCCGCTCAACAAGTGGACAGTGCCGACCGCAGCACTGGGTGGCGTCATCCTCATCGGCACCCTGATCATGCTGATGAACTACAACCACCCCTACTCCGAGATGGCGCGTAACTACTACATTTCCACTCCCATAGTGCCGCTGGTCAAGGGCCGGGTTACCGAAGTGCCGGTGCAGCCCAACCAGCCGGTGAAAAAAGGGGATGTGCTATTTCGTATCGATGATGAACCGTTCCGCCTGAAAGCAGACAGCCTCACCGCTCGGGTCGAGTCAAACCGCGAACACCTCAAATCGATCGAGGCTAGACTACGCGCCGCCAAGCTGGATCGGGATCGCGCCAGAGAACTGATGCAGCGCGGTGTCGGCAAACAGCGTGATCTGGATGTGAGCCAGGCCAACGTGGACGATATCGTGGCGCAGATTGACCAGCAGAAAGCCAACCTGAGCGATCTGCAATCCCAACTGCAAGAAGCCAAATATCAGCAGGCCCAAACCGTGGTTTATGCCCCGACAGATGGTCATGTGGTGCAGCTGGCCCTGCGTCCGGGCATGATTGCGACCCCGTTCATGTTCCGTCCGGTGATGACCTTTATTCACAAGGATGACACCGCTTATGTTGGCTGGTTCTGGCAGAACAGCATGCAGCGCCTCGCGGTTGGTGATGAAGCCGAAGTGGTGATCGACGGTGTGCCCGGCAAGATCTTCAAAGGAACCGTGACCTCGGTGATCCCGGCCATTGCCGCGGGTAACGTGCAAGCCAACGTCGGTCTGCTGGATCAAACCACCGCCGTTCGTCCTGGCCGTCTGCCAGTACTGATCTCCATCACCGACCCCGAGTGGGCCAAGTATCAGGTGATTGCCGGTGCCAGTGGCCAGGCCGCCATCTATACCGAACATTTCCATCACGTATCCATCATGCGCAAGATCCTGCTGCGCATGGCAAGCTGGATGAACTACATCTTCCCGTTCCATTAATCAGCACCATCCCTCCCAGCGGGCCGGCATCATGCCGGCCCGCTGTTTTTGTGGCAGCAAGATCCCTATAATGGCGCCATCCTGCGCCGCACCATGCCCAAACGCCACACCCCCATGTTCGTTCTCAGACCCTATCAAACCGACGCCGTCAACGCCGTGATCAGCCACTTTCGCCAGCACCCGGACCCTGCCGTGGTGGTGCTGCCCACCGGTGCAGGCAAGAGTCTGGTGATCGCCGAACTGGCCCGCAAAGCCCGTGGTCGGGTGCTGGTACTGGCCCACGTCAAGGAGCTGGTGGAGCAGAACCACGCCAAGTACGAGGCGTGGGGGCTCAAGGCCGATATCTTCGCCGCCGGCCTTGCCCGCAAGGAGGCGAGCGCCCAGGTGGTGTTCGGCTCGGTGCAGTCGGTGGCCCGCAATCTGGCGGCCTTCGACGGCGCCTTCTCGCTGCTGATCATCGATGAATGCCATCGGGTCTCGCTCGATGACGACAGCCAGTACCATCAGGTGTTAGACCACCTCAAGGCCACCAATCCGGCCCTCAAGATCCTCGGCCTCACCGCCACCCCCTATCGGCTGGGGCTGGGCTGGATCTACCGGCGCCACTACCACGGCATGGTGAAGAGCCACGGCGAGCGGCTGTTTGGCGACTGCGTATTCGAGCTGCCCCTGCGTTTCATGGTGAAAAACGGCTATCTGACACCGCCGCGCATGGTAGACGCCCCCATCGTCCACTACGACTTCAGCAAGCTGGTGGCGCGGGCAAACGGCCTGTTCAGCGAGGCGGATCTCAACGGCGAGCTCAAGCGCCAGCAGCGGGTCACCCCCCATATCCTCAGCCAAGTGCTGGAGTATGCCGCCGACCGGCAGGGGGTAATGATCTTCGCCGCCACCGTCGAGCACGCCCGGGAAATTCAGGGGCTGCTGCAAGCCCAATCCCAGAGTGCTGCCCTGATCACCGGCGAAACACCAAGCCCGGAGCGCGATGCCCTTATCAGCGCTTTCAAGGGGCGGGAGATCAAGTTTCTGGTCAACGTGGCGGTGCTCACTACCGGCTTTGATGCCCCCCATGTCGATCTTATCGTGATGCTGCGCCCCACCGAGTCGGTGTCGCTCTATCAGCAAATAGTCGGTCGGGGTCTGCGCCTCTCGCCGGGCAAGGAAGATTGTCTGGTGCTCGACTATGCGGGCAACAACTTCAACCTGTTCGCCCCCGAAGTGGGGGAGCCCCGCCCCCACGCCGGTACCGAGCCGGTGCAGGTGCCCTGCCCCGCCTGCGGTTTTGCCAACACCTTCTGGGGCAAGACCGACGAAGATGGCAAGGTGATCGAGCACTACGGCCGCCGCTGTCAGGGGCTGTTTGAAGATGACGAAGGCAACCGCGAGGAGTGTGACTACCGCTTTCGCGCCAAGATCTGTCCCGGCTGCGGCGCAGAGAACGACATTGCCGCCCGCCGCTGCCAGAGCTGCGATCAACTGCTGGTGGATCCCGATGACAAACTCAAAGAGGCGCTCAATCTCAAGGATTGCATGGTGATCCGCTGCGCGGGGCTGACCCTCACCGCAGGGCGCGGCAAACAGGGGGAGCGGCTGGAGGTGACCTACCACGATGAGGATGGGCTGACCCTCAACGAATACTTCGGTTTTCACTCCCCGGGCGCACAACGCTTGTTTCAACAGCGCTTTGTGCGTCATCATTGGCCCGCCCCGGGGCTGGAGCCCGAATTCACCACCCTGGCGAGCGTATTGGCTGCGCAAAGCCAGTTCCGTCATCCGGATTTTGTCATCGCCCGCAAATCGGGCCGTTTTTGGCAGATAAAAGAGAAGATTTTTGATTATGACGGCCGCTATCGCACCGCCAACGCACTGGCGTGATGGTGACCGGCATAACAGAATGGATTGCTTTACGACTGTCGATGCCCCATCGACGGGTGAAACAAGGTTGATTTATCAGGACTGGCACCACTGCCAGCCCCCTTCGTCACGTTAGAGGATGTTATGCAGCGGCTGTTGATTGGTTTTTGTGCTCTCTTTTCTCTGGCGGCTCAGGCTGCCCCGCTGACGCCCCCTCAGGGTGGCCAGTACGCCATCATAGTGCAGGGTAATAACGGCGTTGAGTTCGCCCGCCACGCCGATCAGATGATCGCTCCTGCCTCCACCATGAAGGTGCTCACTGCGCTGGCTGCCCGGTTGGAGCTGGGGGCAGATTTCCGCTTTGCCACCGACATTCAGGCTCAGCCCGGTGCCAAACAGGGTGACACCATCAACGGCGATATCTGGATCAACTTCGTCGGTGACCCCACCCTCTCCCGAATGGACCTGCTGGCCCTGTTCAAGCAGCTCGGCGTCACCAATATCAAGGGCAATGTCTACGTCAACACCGGCGCCTACAACGGCTACGAGCGTGGCAACGGCTGGTCGTGGGGGGATCAGACCCTCTGCTTCGCCGCCCCGGTCTCGTCGGTGATCATCGACAAAAACTGCGCCTACGGTACCGTCACCGCCACCCAGATTGGCAAACCGGCCACCGGCAATGTCGCCACTGGCGTAGCCATCGGCATCGGCGCCGACAATGTGGAAGTGATGAGCTACGGCGACATGGCGCGCCAGTTCTGTGCGCTGGAAGTAGACATGGCCAAGGGCAACTTCTACGAGCTCAAGGGCTGCATCACCCCGAACAAGGAGCCACAGGGGCTGCGGTTTGCCATCCACGACGTGGAAGCCTGGGGCTGGGACAACATCCGCTGGGCGATGAACCGGGCGGGCATCAAGCATGATGGGCTGCTGCGGGTCACCCACAAGGCACCGATTGGTGCCGAGACCCTGGGCACCCACTACTCGGTCTCCCTGCCGGTGATGCTGGCCAAGATGCTGAAGAAATCGGACAACCTCTACGCCGATACCTTCCTCAAAACCGTGGGCCGTCACTACTACAACAAGCCGGGTAGCTATCGCAGCGGCACCATGGCGGTGCGCGCCATCCTGACCAAGAACGGTATCGATCTGGGCAACGCCACCCTGGCCGACGGCTCCGGCCTCTCTGCTCACAACCTCATCAGTGCCCGTCAGATGCTGTCGGTGCTGAACTTCATCCAGAAAAATGACGCCGAGCTTGGCCTGATCAAGCTGCTGCCAAGTTCACAGGTGGATGGCACCCTGGCGTGGCGCCGCAGCGTCACCGCCCCGATGATGAAGAACAAGGTCCACGCCAAGACCGGCACCATTACTGGCACCTCCAACCTGGCCGGCTTTATCGATACCGCGGGCGGCCAGCGCAAGGCGTTCGTGATGTTCCAGCGCGGCCTGTCACAAGACCCCGCCACCCATGAGCGCTACCGTGCCAGCAAGGCGCCGTGGCCCTGGACTGTATTCGAGAAGGGCGTGCTGGAGGGCATCTATCAGCAGCAACCGATCCAGATTGCCGAGCCGCAGTGACGCTGCAATAGGCCCACTCGGATCAGGGTATCGATAATTTCGGCTTCAAGTCGCCACGAGGCAGGGCTATGCTGTTGCCTGCCTCATATCAACGGCCATACACAAACGGCTTAAAGAACGGAGAGTAAATATGTTTGCAGTGATTTTTGGTCGCCCGGGTTGCCCCTACTGTGTCCGTGCCGTACAGGTCGCCGAGCAGCTGACCGAACAGCGCGATGACTTCAAATTCCGCTACGTGGATATCCATGCCGAAGGCATCACCAAAGAAGATCTGGCCAAGAGCGCCGGCAAGCCGGTCAATACCGTGCCGCAGATCTTCCTGGACGAGCAGCACATCGGTGGCTGCACCGATTTCGAAGCCTACGCCAAAGCGAATCTGGGTCTCTACCAGTAATCCTTGCGGGTCATCCCGAGCTGGCCCCTGTTGCCAGTTGCGTATAAAAAAATCCGGCGCCTGATGGCGCCGGATTTTTTATGGGCAACACGTGCACATCATCCCGATCAGGGGGTCACAGACTGGGCGGCAAAGCGCGCAATGATGGGGTTGTGATCCGAACTGTCGGTGGCCGGTGAGCTCACCTCGACCAAGTCCAGATTGCGGTAGTAGAGGTGATCCAGCGGGCGACCGAAAGCGGTGCGGCGCAGGTCAGGCTCCGGCAGCGCCTCTTGCAGGCCCAGCTCGTCCACCAGCTTGTTCAGCCAGAACTGGCGCTTGTCGCTCCAGGTGTTGAAATCACCGGCCAGAATAACCGGCCCCTGATGGCGGCGCACCAGCGCAGTCAAATCATTGAGCTGCTCGCGGAAAGTGGCCATCCCCAGTTCGAAGTTGACCGCATGGAGGTTGATCACCAGCACGCCGTCAGGGTCGCCCTGCAGCGGATAGAGGCTCACCAGCCCGGATTTGGGGATGCGCAGCAAGGGCTCGGGGGAGCGCACGCCACAGACGAACGCCTGCGGGGTCTTGGCCACCGTCATCACCCCGAACGACACGCCGCCCTGGGTGAAGGCTTGCAGCTGTTGCCACTGGAAATCACCGGCGCGCAGCCAGTCGAGCATCTCGGGACGGGTGGCCGACTCTTGCAGCAGCACCAGATCCTGCCCCTTGGCGTAACTGTCCACCCCTTCACGCCAGTTCTTGCGCTGGCCCTTGTAGAGATTCCACACCGTCACCCCGAACTCCCGAGGCAGCGCCGTGGTCGCCAACGCTACCAGCGGCGGACGCTGGCAGTCGAGTCCCGGCACAATCCCTTGAGCAGTGACCAGATGATTCTGATCCGGCACCTCAAAACAGCCTACCAACCCCAAGGTCAGCAGGGAGGTGCCAAGAATGCGATAACTATTTTTCATTGGCTAACAACCGCCCGCCTTTGCTTTTTGTTGCGACCATCACAAACGTCATCCGCGCCGACTACGCTGATAGTCCCTGTTCCACCCAACCAGAAGGAACCTGGCAATGGCGAGAGAACTTCGGTATTGCGTGACGTTTTATGATCAACAAGGAAATTGTCATCAAGTGGAGCTTGCCACCGTCTATCAGATAAGACGGGACTCTCAATGCGATCTCTGCCTGTTTGACACCCTGCAATACGTGGGGTCGGAAGAGATACTGGAACGCATGATACGGCAAAAAACCGGGCTTGAGCAGGAAATATCCATCATCAATGCCCGGCTGATTTGATCAGACGCTGACCGGAACCGGGCGGGATTTACCGCAGTCGTCGATGGCGACATAGGTAAAGACCCCCTCGGTCACGCAGTAACGCTGGGCATCGTTTTCCCGCAGTACCGGCTTGACCCACACCTCCAGCTTCAGCTTCATGGAGCTGCGGCCAATCTTGATGCAGCGACCGTAGCAGCAGACCACATCGCCCACCTTGACCGGACTGTGAAAGGTCATGCCTTCGACGGATACGGTACAAATACGTCCTTTTGCCAGCTCCTTGGCCATGATGCCCCCACCTATATCCATCTGGGACATGATCCAGCCACCAAAGATGTCGCCATTGGGGTTGGTATCGGCTGGCATTGCCAGGGTTCTCAGCAACAACTCCCCATCGGGGTGACGTTTTGTATCTACCATCATTACCGCCTCTCTCTCATGGATGGCGGCATGATAGGGGGCGATCACCCCCTTGGCAAACCTCAATTGCCCGAGGCGGCGAGCTCGGCAAACCAGTGGGCCGGATCGGGCCAGCGATAGTTGAATCCCATCTGCTGGCAAATCAGCTGACCGTCGATGGGCTGAAATTCACCGACAGGCTCGATAAAGACCGGTACAGGCAGCCCCTGCTGGCGGGCCGCAAAGGGGTAGAACTGCTCGCGGCGCGGATGCACAGGCGCGCTCAGGTTAAAGACATCCCCGTCCTTGCCCCGCTCCAGCAGCAGCATGCAGGCCGCCACCACATCGTCCAGATGAACCAGATTGACCGACTGGGCGCCGCCATCCAGGGTCTTGCCCGCCAGGAAACGGCCGGGATGGCGATCCGGGCCATAAAGGCCGGAGGGGCGCACTATCATCACCGCCTCGAAACCGGCCGCCAGCACCGCCTGCTCCGCCGCCAACATCCGCTCGCCACGAGCATGACGCGGTTTGGGCTGCTCAACCTCTTCTTGACCCGCCCCCCACACCGAGGTGGCGCTGACAAACAGCACCCGCCGGGTGCCACTCGCTTTGGCAAGCTGACAGGCCTTTGCCACCGCCTGCGGATAATCGTCGGTCTTGCTCGGCGGTACGCAGATAACTAGCGATTCGCAGGGGATGGGCCACGGCTCTTTTTGATCAGCGACGGGCATCTCGGCAGAGATCGTCAGCGGATGGGCATCGATCCCCTCCCCCTGCAAACGGGCCGCCTTCTCGGCGCTGCTGACCGTCACCGCCACCGGCTTACCTGCCGCCAGCAGGGCCCGCGCCAGCGGTAACCCGAGCCACCCCGCCCCCAGAATGCCGATCGTCCCGGCTACATCTTGCTCTGTCATCGTCCCTTCTCCTGCTTGACACTATTTGCCCCGCAGCTTACCTGCCTTGGAAAGAAAAGGAAGCCTTAACCTGCAGATAGATAAATGCCGCCAAGACGGCGGCATTTTACGCTGTTGTGAGCATATATACCGGCATTAAGCATCTGCGGTAAAGAAGTCTCTAGCTTTAGAACCTACATACCAAGTAATACCTTTATTTGCAGAGAAGCCAATTACTACGCCAACACCGAATGGTATTGCCTTTTCCAAGGCTTTACGTGTAAAAGTAATACCGAGTTTTTTAAAGATTTCTTTGATGGCCTGTAACGTCGCGCCTTTTAAGTGTTCTTGTACAAGCTTTACGAAGGCTTTTGAACCTACAGCTTTTCCACCCTCCTTGGCAGCCTCACTCATAGCACCCAGACCCGCAATTATGTAACAGAGGCGTTTCTCCTCTTCAATCAGAATGTCATGTCCATAAACCGTGGCAAGAGCCATTGTCATTTCAATTTGAAACTTCATACATGCAACCGCATCTGCACTTGCACCACCACCAATTGCAACAGCGGTTCCTATACCTGGAATAACTCCTGTTAATGCGGTCGTGCCTCCTGTGAATGCCGCATAATAGCTGTAATTAGATATAATCTTTTCAGCGCTCAGCTGCCGTATTTCATCTTCAGATTTATCCGGTTTCGATTTTTTATACTTTTCTATAACTTGAATAGTTTCTTTCTTGATATCTTCAGGCTTTGCCAAGATCAACTCTACTGCCTGTAGAAGCTTTGGTTTTCCCTCAATAATCTCCGTGCTCATTTTTACTCCTAGGAATTAGTCTCTAACAATTCTAATGCAGAAAGCATACATATAACAGCACGTTGTTGCCCCATATATCCTGCCTCACAGCTCCCATTCTATCAACATAATTAATGTTTGTTTTCAATGTGCGGCCTTCATCACATATTTTTATTATCAGAATAATGGATATATATTTTCTCTATTAACATCCAACGTTCTTCTCCTACCAAGAAGCGGGCCACCAGCACGCTTCGTCATACCTATTCCACCCCATCATCACACCGGCGGATGGAAATGGCTGGCCTCTTCCGGATGGCTTTGGGCCAGCACCCGATAACGGGTCTCCTTTTGGCGGTATGTAGCGAGCGGAATGGCGGGGCCAGAGTGTCGAGGCTAAAGGGGTCTACCCCACACGGCGCAACAGCGGGTTATTGCTCATAGAGACCGGAGCGTGACTCCAGCAACATCTTCTCCAGCTGGCCGCTGGCCTTCAGTTTGGCGAGCCCCCGGTTGAAGGTCTGGATCAGCTCGTCAGCATTGGCGCGCTTGCGGCTGATCAGCAGGTGACCTTCGACTTTCATCACGGGTTTTGAATGGGTTGTGAACAGATCGACTGTGCTGGCCGGGTAGAACTTGCGCAAGGAGTAGTAGCCGACATCGATGTTCTCCAGCGTCAGGTCGGCGCGACCGGAGAGCAGCAGATCGAAGCTCTGGCGCAGCCGGGTGACAAACTGCACCTGCAGTGGCACCTGCTCGATGGCAGCAAAAAAATCGGCATCGTAGGTATAGCCACTGACCGCCGCCAACCTGCGCTCTGCCAGATCCGGATAACCGCGCCACTCAAGGGGGGCTGACTTGAGATAGAACCAGACATAGGTCTCGCTCAGGATGGGATCGCTGTAGAGATGGGTTTTGCGCCGCTCGCTCGATTCATACCAGTGGACAGTGCCATCCACCACCCCCTCTTCCGACAAGCGAAAGGCCCGCTTCCAGGGCAGAAACTGAAACTTGACGCTCACCCCTTCACTCTTGAATGCCTCGCTCACCACATGGGGGATAAGTCCCTGATATTTCAGCGTCTCGGAGCAGTAGGGCGGATACTCCCCGGTGGTCAGGGTCAGCTCCTGCGCCCAAATACCGTGGCAGCACAGCCACCCCGCCAGCAACCAGATCACTCTCATCCCCATCCCCTCTTGCGCCGTTTTTCCAACTATAGACTGCCGCAGTGAAAGGATTGCCGGATTGAGGTGGAACCGTTATGTTGCCCTCCTCCCGAGCGAAAACAGCGACTTAAGAAGGACTCAGACATGCCAACACTCGACAGCATTCATCTCTACCCCATCAAATCAACGGCAGGCATGCCACTGAGACGCGCCCTGGTGACCGAAGAGGGGCTGGCAGGAGATCGCCGCTATATGGTGGTCAAACCGGACGGCACCTTTATCACCGCGCGCACCCATCCCCAGTTGCAGCAGGTCGTCGCCACCCCCATCGAAGGCGGCTTGCAACTGCGCTATCCGGGCTTTGAACCGCTTACCTTGCAAGAGGCCGATTTCAACCGCGCCCCGCAGGCCACCGGGGTCTGGAGCGACCGCTTCACCGCCCTGCATACCGACCCAAAAGCCGATGGATGGTTGAGCCGGGTGGCAGGGGAAACAGTGCAACTGCTGTGGCTGGGTGAAACCTCTGACCGTTTTCGCGAAAAGACCGGCACCCGGGTCAGCTTTGCCGACGGTTATCCGCTGCTGCTGATCAGCCAAGCCTCCCTTGAGGATCTCAACCTGCGCTCCGATGCCCTGCACCAGATGAGCCAGTTTCGCACCAATCTGGTGGCAAGCGGCATCCGGCCGTTCGAGGAAGACAGCTGGGTGCGCATCCGCATCGGCGAGGTGGAGTTTCAGGTGGTCAAGCCCTGCAGCCGCTGCATCATGACCACGGTGGAAACGGGCACCGATCGCTTCAATGCCCTGAAAGAGCCGCTGGCCACCCTCACCCGCTACCGCCGGGGCGAGGATGGCGAGGTCTACTTCGGCCAGAATCTGGTAGCGCTGAATGAGGGGTGGATTGAGGCAGGCTGCGAGATAGAAGTGCTGGAGCGCACCCGGCCGGTGATCTATCCCAACGCCGCCCCGAAAAAGCGGGAGCTGGTCTGCGTGGCCCGCGAACCGCTGGCGCGGGATCTCGAAACCTTCTGGTTCGAGGCGGCCGATGGCGAGCCCCTGTCCGACTACCTGCCGGGCCAGCATCTGCCCATCAGCCTCGATATTAAAAATGAGCGCATTCAACGGCGCTATACCCTGAGCTCCACGCCCGATCAACCGGAGCGTTACAGCATCAGCGTCAAGAAGATGGCGGGTGGCCGCATCTCCCACTGGCTGCACCAGCAGCTGCAGGTGGGCGACCGGCTGCTGGCCGCCACTCCTGCTGGCGAGTTTCACTTGGGCAGCGAGCGCAATCTGCTATTGCTCTCGGCAGGCTCCGGCGTCACCCCCATGCTGGCGATTGCCCGTACTCTGGCGCTGCGCGGGGAGCTGGAAGATGTTCATTTTATGCATCTGTGCCGCAGCGAAGCGGACATTCCCGCCGCCAGCGAACTGCACGCCATGGCGCAACAGGGCATGATGCTCACCCTGATCCTGAGCCAGCCAGATAGCCACTGGCAGGGGCTGCAAGGGCGACTCAATGATGAACATCTGCGACGGGTCAAAGGGCTGGCCGGGAGAGAGGTCTTTCTCTGCGGCCCCCACGGTTTTATGGCCGATGCCGCCGCCAGAATCACGGCCCTCGGCGTACCGGCCGCACGGATCAGACAGGAAAGCTTTGGCGGTGCCATCCTATCGGTGGCCCGCCCCCATCAGGCGGTACAACTCAAGATCGGGGAGCAGGCATTCACCGGTAACAATCAGGGCACAGTGCTGGATCAGGCCAACAAGCAGGGCGTGGAATTACCCTGGAGCTGCCGCGCTGGGATCTGCGGCAGTTGCAAACAGACGCTGGTCTCGGGCGAGGTGGATCACCCGGATGCCCCCGCCATCACCGCCGCCGAGCGGGCCGAAGGCAAGATCCTCACCTGCTGCGCCGTGCCGCTGACCGATCTGGAGATCTTATGATCTGGTGATCGGGCCGCGTTAACTCACCCTCACTCAGATGACCGGGGACTTGACCCCGGTCATCTTTTTGTCACCTGGTTTGATTCCAGCCCTCCCTTTCGTCCTCCCCCACCCACAAGAGCACATTTCCTTCCTATACTCTCAGGGCAAAAAGCCTTGCCAGACACTGACTTAGCAATACCCCAAACGACACTCATCCATAGGGAAAGGACGCCCACACCATGGAACAGAACAAGCCCGCCTTTCAGCTCAACCTGCTGCTATCCGTCATCACCCTGATCCTGCTGTCACTGGTGTTTTTCGCCTACAGCTGGGCGGGGAAACAGCTGGAAGAGAGCTATCGGCAACAATATGTCTCCTACTTGCTGGCCGATGAGCTGCGCCAATCCTCCGATGATCTGACCCGACTCGGGCGCACCTACGTCATCACCAAGGATCCCGCCTACGAGCAGCAGTACATGCGGATCCTGGCCATTCGCAACGGGGAGCAAGCCAGACCTGATGGCTACCACCGTATCTATTGGGACTTCGTCGCCGCCAACGGCCAGAACCCGCGTTCCGATAGCAATGTTCGCCGTGGCCTCATCGATCTGATGAAGGATGCCGGTTTTACCGAAGGGGAGCTCGCCAAGCTCAACGAGGCCAAGAACAACTCGGATGCGCTGGTCAACACCGAGGTCGCCGCCTTCAAACTGGTGCAGCAGACCGATGGTGATCCGGTCGCCAACCAGCAACAAGCCATCGCTATGATGCATGACAAGGCCTATCACCAGAATAAGGGGCGCATCATGTCCCCCATCGATGACTTCTACGTGATGATGGAGGCCCGCAATCAAGAGGCGGTCGAGAGCGCCATGAGCAATACCGACATGCTGCGCTATCTCTTTATCGCCCTCGGTCTGGTGTTGATGTTTTTCCTCTGGCGTACTTATCGCTCCCTGCTCGATCTGGTGGGCACCTCAGTCGAACAGCTCAAAACCGATCTCCATCTGCTCGCCATTGGGGACTTCTCGCTGCCCATCAAGGTGCCACAAGGCTCGAAAGAGAGTCTGATCGGCCTGCTCGGCGGCATGCAGAGCACCCTCAAGGGGATCATCGCCAAGGTATCTCACTCCACCGAAGAGTTGTCGAACTCTGCCGACAGCATCGCCCAGATCGCCGAACAGACCGCACTGTTCGCCACTTCCCAGCAAAGCAGCACCCAGACCATGGCCGCCGCCATCGAGGAGCTGGTGGTGAGCATCAGCCACCTTTCCGACAACGCGACCCATGCTGACGAGCTGAGCAAGGTCTCTGCCAATACCCTGGAGGAGGGTTCCGGGGTTATCAAGGAGACCCTGGACAGCATCGAAAATATCTCTACCACGGTGGGCGAAGCGGCCGGCACCATCTCCGAGCTCAACGGCCATACCCAGCAGATTTCGGAGATCATCGGGGTGATCCGCAGTATCGCCGATCAGACCAACCTGTTGGCCCTCAACGCCGCCATCGAGGCGGCACGGGCTGGGGAGCAAGGTCGTGGCTTTGCGGTGGTCGCCGACGAGGTGCGCAATCTGGCCAGCCGATCTGCCGCCTCCACCCAGCAGATCACCGGGATGATCAGCAAGATCCAGAGCGGGGCAGATGCCTCCATCCGCAGCATGGAAACCACAGTCAACAACGTCTCCCGCGGGGTCAGTCTGGCCAACCAGACCGGTGAGGCAATTTCAAGCATCCGCAGCCACGCCTCCAACCTGACCGGCCTGATGGGGGAGATCAGCCACACCCTGCGCGAACAATCTACCGCCGCCAACGAGGTGGTCTCCACCGTCGGCAACATCACCTCCCTCTCCGAGCAGTCGGGGGATGCCGCCCGTCATGTGTCGCAAGAGGCGGCCAAGCTCAAGCAGCTGTCACGGGTGCTGCGTCAGGAGATGGGGCACTTCAAGCTTTAAAAAACGCGACAAAGCAAAACGGCTGCCCCAAGGCAGCCGTTTTTTTATTCGGGGTTATCCCCTGCAATCCATATCCAGCATCAATCAACCACGCAGGGCGGCGATGCGCTGCTCGATGGGCGGGTGGCTCATGAACAGCTCGCTCATGGAGCGCTTGCCGTTGATGCCAAAGGCCATCATGGAGCCTTCCAGCTGCGGTTCTGCACCGCGGGAGAGGCGCTCAAGGGCGGCAATCATCTTGTCGCGACCCGCCAGCTTGGCGGCACCGGCATCGGCGCGGAACTCGCGCTGACGGCTGAACCACATGACGATCATGGAGGCCAGTACGCCAAACAGCATCTCCAGTACGAATACGGTGATCATGTAGGCAAAGCCGCCGCTACTGCTGCTCTCTTCACTGTTGTTGGAGCTGAAGAAGTTGCTGATCACCCCAGCCACGATGCGAGCGAAGAACATCACGAAGGTGTTCACCACCCCTTGCACCAGGGTCAGGGTCACCATGTCGCCGTTGGCTACGTGGCTCACTTCGTGGGCCAGCACAGCTTCCGCTTCGTCACGGCTCATGCTGTAGAGCAGGCCGGAGGAGACCGCCACCAGCGAATCATCGCGGCGGGCACCGGTAGCAAAAGCGTTCATCTCGGGAGAGTCGTAGATCCCCACTTCCGGCATCTTGATACCCGCTTCGCGGGCCTGACGGGCCACAGTGCTCACCAGCCAGTGCTCAGTCTCGTTACGGGGTTGCTCGATGACCTGGACACCGTAGCTGCGCTTGGCCATCCACTTGGACATCAACAAGGAGATAAAGGAACCCCCAAAACCGAACACGGCACAAAACATCAACAGGCCGGTAATGCTGGACTTGTTAATACCCAGAACCGAGAACAGGATATTGAGTACCACCCCCAGCACCAGCATGACGGCCAGGTTGGTCACCAGGAATAGCATAATTCGCTTCATATAGACTCCTTGTGAAAAATAGGACATGACAGCCGGTCACCCACCTGATCATGTTAATGGTGGCCATTCTAGATGGATTCGATGAATGTTCGCTGAATGTGCCGTTAAAGTAGCGGAGATATATCGATACGCCCCTGCAAATTGGCCTCAAGCGGATTGTTTATAAACGGAATTTCCCCCAGAAAGGGGGCAGGCAGCAAGCTTCTGAGGGTGTCCAGATTTTCCTGATAATGGCTCATGGAACCATGGAGCCGATTAATTACCCAGCCCGCCACCGGCAGTTGATCATTACGAATGGCGGCAAAGGTGAGCAACGCATGATTTAGGCAACCCAGCTTGGCCCCCACCACCATGATCACCGCCATGTTCTCCTGTTTTACCCACTCCGACAGCAGATGCTTGCGATCGAGCGGCAGGTACCAGCCCCCTGCCCCTTCCACCACCGTCAATTCAGCCCCCGCCTGTTCAATCTTGCGCAACCCCTCGCTCAAGCCCTGCATGGTGATGGGCTGGCGCGCCTCGCTGGCGGCGATGTGAGGGGCAATCGGTGGCTCGTAGGCGAAGGGATTGACCATCTCATAGGGCAGTTGCAGGCTCGCCGCCTCTTGCAGCAACACCGCATCGAGATTGCGCAGCCCGTCCGGGGTGCGGGCACATCCCGCAGAAACCGGCTTGTAGCCAGCACAGTTGATCCCCTGTGCGCTGAATTCTCGCAGCAGGGTGCGCGCCACCAGCGTCTTGCCCACATCGGTATCGGTGCCGGTGATAAAGAATGATTTCATACGGTTCTCTCCTTGGCAGGGCGCCGTTGACTGCCCTGCAGATATTGCCATTCCCGACGGTCAGCAAGGCTTGCTGAGCTGGCCAAGACACACCCGATAACTCGCCAGCAACTGACCATCAGGCTGGCGAAACGCCTCATAGGCCTGCGCAAGTTGCTGCAATCTGGCGCGACCGCTCAGCCCAGCCGGGGCGGCATTTCGCTGATTGTCATTGATCTGATTGGCCCCGATCCCCTTGAGATCGCGCAACAGCTGCGGCAATGCCTGATAGGCGAGATCCCAGGTGATACTACGCAGCTCGGGAGCAGATACTCCGGCGGCGGCCAGCGCCTGCTCCAATTGTGGCAGGCTGAGGAAGCGATTGACATGGGCGCGGCCATCAAGCTGCTGCCAGGCGGCTCGCAACTGCCAGAGCGACTCATCGAGCAGGGTCGAGAAAAAGATCTGGCCGCCCGGTTTGACCACCCGCAGCAGCTCGCCAAAGGCGTGGGCCGGACGCTCGCACCACTGCAACGCCAGACTGGAAAAGACCCAGTCGAACGTGTTATTGGCGAAAGGAAGCTGCTCGGCATCGCCGCAGAGCAGACGGGCACCGCTGCCGCGCAAGGCGGCTTGCGCCAGCATGCCGGGAGCCAGATCCAGCCCCACCAGCTGGTGACAGCGGTTCGCTAGCTGAGGCAAGAAAAAACCGGTGCCACAGCCCAGATCCAGCCCGTTTACCGTCAGATCAGTGCCAACCGGCCTGCTCGGCATCAGTTCGAGCAGCGCCTGACCCACCTCCTGCTGAAAGCGGGCATGGGCATCGTAGTGACGGGCGGCGGCGCCGAAACGGCGGGCGAGCTGCGCCTTGTCCACCGACTGGAAGCGCTCATCCATGATGAGTTCCCTCCAGATTGGCGCTGCCCGCACAGGGGCCGAGGGCATCAAGCAGGCGATCCACATCCTGTTCGCGGTGAGCCGTGCTCAGGGTAATACGCAGTCGCGCCGTACCGACCGGCACCGTGGGCGGACGAATGGCACTCACCCAGACGCCACGATCCCGCAGCCGTTCAGCCAGTTGCAGGGCGGCACTGCTCTCCCCCACCAGCAGCGGCTGGATGGGAGTATCGCTCGCCCCCAGCTGCCAACCCAGCCCCTCTGCCCCTTGCCGGAAACGGGCGATCAGCTGGCCAAGATGGGCACGGGCATCATCGGCGGCGCGCACCAGTTCGATGCTCTTGCTGACGGCGCAAGCCTGCGCGGCGGGCATATGGGTGCTGTAGACATAGTGGCGAGCGAAGTTGACCAGATAATCCACCAGCTCGCGACTGCCGCCGACAAAGGCCCCGGCGACGCCGAGCGCCTTGCCAAAGGTGCCCATCTGGATGTGTACGCTGGCCGGTTCCACCCCTTGTGCAGCCAGGGTGCCGCGCCCCTCGGGCCCCAACACGCCGAGGCCGTGGGCATCGTCGATCATCAGCCAGTTGCCGCTCTGGGCTGCGAGTGTTGCAAGCTCGCGCCAGGGCGCCTGATCCCCGTCCATGCTGAACACCCCTTCCGAGACAATCAGCCCGCGATTTGGCTCAAGCAGCCGTTCAAGGGCCGCCATATCGTTATGGCCAAAGCGCTTCATCTTGCAGGGGAGCTGGCTGCCCATCTCCTGCAGGGAGGCGTGGTTGAGTTTGTCCTGCCACAGCAGATGCTCCTTACCGAGCAGTGCCTTGAGCACCGCCTGATTGGCAGAAAAACCGCAGTTAAACAGCAGCACCGCCTCCACCCCGAGCCACTCGGCCAGGGTCTCTTCCAGCTGCTGGTGAGCGCGGCTGTAACCGGTGACCAGCGGCGAGGCACCGGAGCCAGTGCCATAGCGGTCAATCCCCGCTTTGAAGGCGGCCTTGATGGCGCTGTGATCCGCCAGCCCCAGATAGTCGTTAGCGGAAAAGTTGAGATAGTCGCGCCCCGCCACCTGCAACCGCCCCCCCACACTCCCTTGCGTCGCGATGCGGCGACGCAGCAAATCGGCCTGCTCGCGCCCGGCCAGCGCGGCGCTCAATGCAAAGGGGCCCGTGACTGCAGGGCCATTCATGACCGCGCGGCCCCGGTGCGAAAGTGAGGGCGAGTGTGGGGGCGGGTGGCGTCATAAAAGAGATCGCTTGGTTCGCTCTGGCGGCTCACCTCGGCCAGCAGGTCTTCTTCTTGTACCTGATCCGGCTTCTGGGCCCGCTGGGCCGGGCGAATGCCGAGCCGCTTGAACAGCTGCATGTCGCTGTTCTCGTCCGGATTGGGGGTAGTCAGCAGCTTGCAGCCGTAGAAGATGGAGTTGGCCCCCGCCATAAAGCACATCGCCTGCATCTGCTCGTTCATCTTCTCCCGCCCGGCGGAGAGGCGCACATGGGAGGCAGGCATCATGATGCGCGCCACAGCGATAGTGCGGATAAATTCGAACGGGTCGAGGTTCTCTTCGTTCTCCAGCGGCGTCCCTTTCACCTTGACCAGCATGTTGATGGGCACGCTTTCGGGGTGACGGGGCAGATTGGCCAGCGCCATCAACAGGCCTGCCCGATCCTTGGCCTGTTCGCCCATGCCGACGATGCCGCCGGAGCAGACCTTCATACCGGCGCCGCGCACATGCTCCAGAGTATCGAGCCGGTCCTGATAGGTGCGGGTGGAGATGATCTCGCCGTAGAACTCCGGCGAGGTATCGAGGTTGTGGTTGTAGTAATCGAGCCCCGCAGCGCCCAGACGGGCAGCCTGATCGGCGGTGAGCATCCCCAAGGTCATGCAGGTCTCCATCCCCAGCCCGCGCACCTCCTCAATCATCCGGATAACGTAGGGCATGTCTTTTTCTTTGGGGTTGCGCCAAGCCGCCCCCATGCAGAACCGGGACGAGCCGTTGGCCTTGGCCTCGCGGGCCCGCTCCAGCACCTTCTCCACCTCCATCAGCCGCTCGGTCTCGAGTCCGGTGTGGTAGCGGGCGCTCTGGGGGCAATATTTGCAATCCTCCGGGCAGGCGCCGGTCTTGATGGAGAGCAACGTGCTCACCTGCACCTCGTTGGGGTCGAAATGAGCGCGGTGGACGGTCTGGGCCGCAAACAGCAGATCGTTGAACGGCAGAGCAAACAGGGCCTGAACCTCGGCGAGAGTCCAGTCATGACGAAGGGCGTGACCGCCCATGGTGAGAGCATTCATACATGGCTTCCGGTTGTTATTAGTGGGATCCTGCGCCCGCATCACGGGATGGCCGGCCACAAAACCCGCCGCCGGGCCCGCGCGCTCAGGGTGATGCGCCGCGCCAAGTGGCTGAAATTGTTGGCTAGTGTAGAGAGCACGCGTAGACTGTCAACACCGACCAGATCAAATCAATTGACAACAGAACAACAAATGACCAATCAAGAATTCGACCTGCACCACATCTGGCACCCCTATACCTCCCTCACCCACCCTCTGCCCTGTTATGAAGTGGCCAGCGCCAAAGGGGTGACCATCACCCTCAGCGACGGCCGTGAACTGATAGATGGCATGAGCTCCTGGTGGGCTTGCGTGCACGGCTATCAGGTGCCTGAACTGGACGCCGCCGCCGCCGCCCAGCTCGGCAAGATGTCTCATGTGATGTTTGGCGGCCTGACTCACGCCCCGGCCATCGAGCTGTGCCGCAAGCTGGTGGAGATCACGCCAGCTAAGCTGGATCGGGTATTTCTGGCCGATTCCGGCTCAGTGGCAGTGGAAGTGGCGCTCAAGATGGCCCAGCAGTACTGGCACAGCAAGGGGACGCCAAAAGCCAAATTCGTCACCCTGCGCGGTGGCTATCACGGCGACACCTTCGGCGCCATGAGCGTCTGTGACCCCGATGGCGGCATGCATGAGCTCTACAAGGGGTTCCTGCCAGAGCACCATTTTGTCGAAGCCCCCAGCTGCCGCTTCCACGCAGAGTGGGACGAGCAGTGCGTGGTGGAGCTGGCGACGCTGGTGGCCGATCATCACCAAGAGATCGCCGCCCTCATCCTCGAACCCATAGTGCAGGGGGCGGGCGGCATGCGCTTCTATCACCCCCGTTACCTGCAGTGGGTGCGCGCCCTGTGCGATGAATTCGGGGTATTGCTGATTGCCGATGAGATTGCCACCGGCTTTGGCCGTACCGGCCAGCTGTTTGCCTGCGACTGGGCCGGGATCAGCCCCGACATCATGTGTCTGGGCAAAGCGCTCACCGGCGGCTATCTCACCCTATCGGCGACCCTCACCACCGAGCATGTTGCCCGCACCATCTGTGACGGCAAGGCGGGGGTCTTTATGCACGGCCCCACCTTTATGGGCAACCCGCTCGCCTGCGCGGTGGCCAACGCCTCCATCGATCTGCTGTTGGCCTCCCCGTGGCAGGAGCGGGTGCGCGCCATCGAGCATCAACTGCGTACCGAGCTGGTGGAACTGACCCTCCACCCGGCAGTGGCCGACGTGCGGGTACTCGGCGCCATCGGGGTGGTAGAGATGAAGGAGCGGGTCGATGTGGCCCGTATCCAGCGCAAATTTGTCGAGTTGGGGGCCTGGATCCGCCCGTTTGGCAAGCTGGTCTACCTGATGCCCCCCTTCGTCATCACCCCCGAAGAGCTGCGGGTATTGACCGGCGCCATCAGTCAGGCCATCGCCGAGGGCGAGTTTTAAGGCAACGGCGGGCGGCCATGGCAGCCGCCCGTTTGACTACCCGCATTTGATATATAAAGAGGGCAACTTTATCTACTTCAGTGCGGTTTCACTTGCCGTAATGTGAGCAAAACACCAGACCTGAGGCGCCAAGAGGGGTAAACTGCTGCGGTTTTACCATCAAGAAAGATTGCTCATGCGCCTCTCCATTGCTGCCAAAATCAACTTTTTCCTGCTCTTCATCTTCTCCATGGTACTGGTCTTCTCCGCAGCCTATCAGGCGGTGCGTGAGCGTGATCTCATCCTGACCCTCATGAAGGAGCAGAGTCGCGAGCAGACCGATGCCTATTTCGATGGCCTCAACATGCTGATGCTGACCGGCAAGATGGAAGCCCGAGATACCCTGCGCGCCAAGTTTCTCGACCACGCCCATGTGGAAGATGCCCGCATCGTCCGTGGTGATGCGGTCAACAAGCAGTACGGGCCAGCACGGGCAACCGAACAGGCCAAGGATGAATATGACCGACTGGCGTTAGCGGGAACAGGCAGTATGGCGGTGGTGTATGACGATATGCATAGCCGACTGGTAGTGACCCGACCGCTGCTGGCCAAAAAAGATCTTCGTGGCACCGACTGCACCAGCTGCCATCTGGTACCGGAAGACACAGTGCTGGGCGCGGTGCGCTTTGACTACTCCCTCGATTCGCTGTTTACCCGGGTTGAGCAAAATATCCTCACCTCGGCACTCATTCTCACCGCCATCTTCGGGCTGGGACTGCTGCTGACCCTGTGGGTCATCCGCACCTGGATAGTTCGCCCGCTCAATCACCTGACCCGCTCCATCGAGGAGGCTACCGATCTGCACGACTTTGACCACCGGCTGGAAGGAGATGACGACGATGAGATAGGACGGGTGGCCCTCGCCTACAACCAGATGCTCGACAGCGTGGCGCGTCAGCTGGGTAAGCCCCCACGGCCTGCTGACAAGCCCCCAAAAGAGCCTCTGAGTAAGTAATCGATCAGGGGACGTAGTAAAAAAGCAGGCTGGCAATCAGGATCAGTAACAGGATGGCCAGATTGACATGCATCGAATCCTCTTTGCGCCGGCTGCGTTGCCGCTCCAGCAGTAACACCGTCAGCGTCAGCCCGCAGCTCCCCCAAAGCCAATAGAGTAACCAGGGGGTCAACGCAGGATCCCAATAATCGCGCACCGCGATCCCGCCATAGACCAGAAAACCGTAGGCAATTTCGGGACGGGCATAGTGGTAAAGGGAGAGCAGCACGATAAAGCCGCCCCAGCAGAGCACCACCAGCCACTGCAATGCCTTCGTCAGCCAATCAGGTCCATGCCGCCTATCTTTCACACACTGCTCCTTTGCCATGACACCCGGGTTGCGCCAACCATGCGGAAAACCCCACCAGAGTCCGACATTTTTGCTTGTTTATCAAACCCGCGCGGGTAAGATTGACGGCTTAGTCTGCCATGATGGGCCAACGATTGCCCGGCCAGACCCCTAATGTTGCAAATAGCGCTGCAAGAACAAGCTGGAGACAATATTTCGATGACGCACGCATCCGTAGTAGATGTGCTGACCGGTAAATATGCGGTTGGCACCACCCAAACAGTAAAAGGGTGGATCCGGACTCGCCGTGATTCCAAGGCGGGGATCTCATTTTTGGCCGTATCCGATGGCTCCTGTTTCCATCCAGTACAAGCCGTTGTTCCCAATACCCTGGCCAATTACGAGAATGAAGTGCTGCGTCTGACCACTGCCTGCTCCGTGGAAGTGACTGGCGTGGTTGCCGCCTCTCAGGGCAGCGGCCAGGCTTTCGAGCTGCAAGCCACCGATATCAAAGTGGTAGGCTGGGTTGAAGATCCGGACACCTACCCGATGGCTGCCAAGCGTCACAGCATCGAATACCTGCGTGAACAGGCTCACCTGCGCCCGCGCACCAACATCGTTGGCGCCGTGACCCGGGTACGCAACTGCCTGGCCCAAGCCATCCACCGCTTCTTCCATGAAGAGGGCTATCTGTGGATTGCGGCCCCGCTCATCACCGCCTCTGACACCGAAGGTGCTGGCGAGATGTTCCGCGTCTCCACCCTGGACATGGAAAACCTGCCGCGCACCGACGCTGGCAAGGTCGATTACGACAAGGACTTCTTCGGCAAGGAGACCTTCCTGACCGTATCTGGCCAGCTCAACGTCGAAACCTATGCCTGTGCCCTCTCCAAGGTCTATACCTTCGGGCCAACCTTCCGCGCCGAAAATTCCAACACCAGCCGCCACCTGGCCGAGTTCTGGATGGTAGAGCCGGAAATTGCCTTCGCCAACCTGGACGACAACGCCGCCCTGGCCGAAGCCATGCTCAAATACGTCTTCAACGCCGTACTGGCTGAGCGCCGCGACGATCTGGAGTTCTTCGCCCAGCACGTCGACAAGGATGCTATCGGCCGTCTGGAGCGTTTCGTCTCCTCCGACTTCGCCCAGATCGACTACACCGATGCCATCGAAGTGCTGAAGAACTGTGGCAAGAAGTTCGAGTTCCCGGTCTCCTGGGGCATCGATCTCTCCTCCGAGCACGAGCGCTATCTGGCCGAAGAGCACTTCAAGTCTCCGGTGGTGGTGAAGAACTACCCGAAAGATATCAAGGCCTTCTACATGCGCCTCAACGACGACGGCAAGACCGTTGCTGCCATGGACGTACTGGCACCGGGGATCGGCGAGATCATCGGTGGTGCCCAGCGTGAGGAGCGCCTTGAGGTGCTGGATGCCCGCATGGCCGAGATGGGCCTGAACAAGGAAGATTACTGGTGGTACCGCGACCTGCGTCGCTTCGGTACCGTACCCCACGCTGGTTTCGGTCTGGGCTTCGAGCGTCTGGTGGTCTATGTGACCGGCATGGGCAACGTCCGCGACGTGATCCCGTTCCCGCGCACGCCGCGTACCGCCGAGTTCTGATCTGCGGCATCTTGCCGCTGCATCATCAAAGCCGACCTTGGGGTCGGCTTTTTTATTGTCACCGTTATGGGTGATACTCAGTATCAATCGGCACAAGGAACTGGTCGCCTATGGGATATCGCCTGCTTTTGTCACTGTTACTGCTCTGGCTGCCCTCAGCCCTGTGGGCCCAGCCCGTTCGTCTGACCACTCTGGAGTGGCCCCCCTTCACCAGCCAGAGCCTGCCCGATGGCGGTCTCACCGGTCATATCGTCAAACGCGCCTTTGCCGAGGCGGGACTGGAGGTGGAGTTCGACTTCTACCCCTGGCAGCGAGCGGTGCGGCTGGCCGCCGATCCGGCCCAACCCTACAGCGGCTATTTTCCCGAGTACCTCTCAGACACCCTGCCCACCCTGTGGCGCAGCTCCCCCAGCGTGGGTGACAGCGTATTGGGGATGGTGCAGCGAGCAGGCCCTCCCATTCCATGGCAACGGCTTACTGATCTCGCCCCCTACCGGATCGGCGTGGTGGAGGGGTACGTCAACACCCGGGAATTTGATGCCCTGATGGCCAGCAAACGCCTCAACACCTTCGCCGTCGATGCGGATCTGCTCAACCTGCGCAAATTGCAGCGCAACCGGCTCGATCTGGCGGTCATCGACCGGGATGTCTTCTACTGGCTGATCAATCACGACCGCAAGCTACAAACGGCCGGATTGCAGTTTCACCCGCAGATCCTTGAGCACAAGAGCCTGCACATCATGTTTCGCCCCGACCAACAGGCGCTGCAGCAACGGCTGGCGCAGGCCATTGCCCGGCTCGATATTGCCAAGCTGAGCGAGGATTATCAGCGCCGCTATCTGCAGCCAGCGGTCGCGGCCCCGTGAGCCAACCCAGCGAAGTCCCCGTTTGCCGGCAAAGATGACCTGAACACCGACTTTTTGACCCTCTTCTGCCGCTATTACGCCCTTTTTCTGCCCCTCCCCTGCCGCCACCACAACGACCTGAAGGCTTGGCTCCGTGTGATACCACTCAACTATTGAACTGATTTTTTTGTTAACAAGAGGTTTTTAAGTGGTTTAATCAAAAATTCATCGAGTTATTGAAGTAACTCAATTTTTTCAATTATGTAGGGGAGCAGAATAGCAACTAACCCTTTTGGGCTAAATAAAACAGACAATGACAATTAATGGTTCAGGCTACCCGCGGCAATATGGGTTGAATCACACGAGGTAATGGAATGATCTTGATGGAATTTTTGGTGGTACTCGGCTGCTTGCTGCTGGGTACCCGCTTTGGGGGCATGGGACTCGGTCTCATCAGTGGTATCGGTCTCTTTCTGCTGACCTTCGTCTTCGGCCTGGTGCCGGGCGAACCGCCAGTGCAGGTCATGCTGACCATTCTGGCGGTGATCGGCTGTGCCGCCACCCTGCAGACTGCCGGTGGCCTCAACCTGATGATGCAAGTGGCCGAGCGTCTGCTGCGCCGTCACCCGCAATACATCACCATTCTGGCACCGCTGACGACCTGGACCCTCACCTTCCTGTGCGGTACCGGCCACGTGGTCTACACCATGTTCCCCATCATCGCTGACATCGCGCTGCAGAAGAACATCCGTCCCGAGCGCCCGATGGCCGTGGCATCCGTTGCCTCCCAGATGGCTATCTGCGCCTCCCCGGTCTCCGTTGCCGTGGTCTCCATGGTCTCCATTCTGGCGGCCGGTCATGGCATCGGTCAGGCTTACGGCCTGCTCGACATCCTGATGATCGCCATCCCCTCCTCCCTGACCGGTGTGATCATGGCGGCCCTGTGGAGCCTGCGTCGCGGCAAGGATCTGGATCAGGACGAAGAGTTCCAGGCCAAGATCAAAGACCCGGAGCAGCGCACCTTCATCTATGGCGGTGGTGAAACCCTGCTCAACACCAAGTTCCCGAAAGAGGCCTACTGGTCTACCTGGATCTTCTTTGCTGCCATCGCTGCCGTGGTATTGCTCGGTGCCAACGAAGGTCTGCGTCCGGTGTTCACCATCAAGGACAAGACCGGCCCGCTCTCCATGAACCTGGTGATCCAGATGATGATGCTGATCGCCGGTGCCATCATCCTGATGCGCTGCAAGGTCAAGCCGGGTGAGATCTCCAACGGCCCTGTGTTCAAGGCCGGTATGGTCGCCATCTTCTCCGTGTTCGGGGTGGCATGGATGAGTGAGACCTTCTTCCAGGCTCACATGCCGCTACTCAAAGAGACCCTGGCTCACGTGGTACAGGCCCAGCCATGGACCTATGCGCTGGTGCTGTTCCTGATCTCCAAGCTGGTGAACAGCCAGGCCGCCGCCCTGACCGCCATCGCTCCAATGGGTCTGGCACTGGGCGTAGAGCCGAAACTGCTGATCGCCTTCCTGCCAGCGAGCTACGGCTACTTCGTGCTGCCGACCTACCCGAGCGATCTGGCCTGTATCGGTTTCGACCGCTCCGGCACCACCCGCATAGGCAAGTTCATCATCAACCACAGCTTCATCATTCCGGGGCTGATCGGGGTGAGCAGCTCCTGCGCCCTGGGTTATGTATTGACCACCATTTTGCTCTAATCGCAGCGGCGTTTATCACGCTCTTACAAGGCAGGCCCCCGCACCGGGGGCCTGCTCTTTTCCCCCGGTGCCCCTGCAGCGTTAGCCCAGCTCCTGCAATAGGACAACAGGGCAACATCCCCCCGCTTTCACCAGCAACATCCTACCCATCTATCCCCTCATTTAGCTCTGGCGCAGAGCCATCTTGGCCCTCAGCCATGCCAGCGCAGCAGAGGGCGTAACGCGCCCGGGTTTTTCCGCCCCGTTGCGCCCCGTTGCGCCCCGTTGCGCCCCTTACGCCTCTATGGCTGGCAGGTGGATCCTCTGGCCTATCTGGCAGAACCGCAGGGATAACGGCGCTAAACTATCTGGCCAGCTCACTCAAGGGCGCGCGAAAAATCGAGATAAAAAAACGGGAGGCAACAGCCTCCCGTTTGGGTTTGAGCGGACCAATTTTAAGCGGGCCAATAACGACCCGAACAAGGGATAAACCGGCTTATTTCGCCAGCTTGCCCAGTACCCGCTGCAACAAACGAATGCGCGGCTCTATGCTGTCGAGCAGCAGGAACTCGGCGTCCGAGTGGAAACCGCCCCCCATGGGGCCGAAGCCATCCAGCGACGGCACACCTGCGGCGGCAGTGAAGTTGGCATCCGAGCCGCCACCGGCCTCCAGCCAGTTGAAGGTGATCCCCTCTTCTGCCGCAGCGGCGTCTACCAGCGCCATCAGCGCTTCGGTATCACCATTGGGGCGCATTGCCGGCTTGAAGGTCTGGCGATCCACCTCGACCCGGCAGCCCACCAGGAAGGGGTTGTTGGCCATAAAGGTGAGCCGATCCTGTACTGCGCGAGCCTCTTCGTTGCTCCAAAAACGCAAATCCACGATCGCCTCGGCAAAGTCCGGCACCACGTTGACGCCGGTGCCGCCCTGCACCACCCCCACGTTCATGGTGGTGCCCGTGGTCATGTTGACCTGCTCGTTGATGGCCAGCACCCAGTGTGCCAGCTCGGTGATGGCGGAGACCCCTTCGGTCAGCGCCGAACCGGCATGGGAGGCCTTGCCGTGGAAGGTGATGCGGTACTTGGCATTGCCCTTGCGCGCACTGATGAGATCCCCATTGGGGCGCGCCGCTTCGGCCACCAGCACGCAGCCACTCCGCTTGGCTCGCTCGACCAGCCAATCCTTCGACCAGGGGGAACCCACCTCCTCGTCGCAGTTGTAGCAGACCAGCACCTTGAGCTTGGCCAGCAGCGCCGGGTCCATCTCTTTCAGGGCATACCAGATAGAGAGCAGGCCGCTCTTCATGTCCGACACACCGGGGCCAAAAGCCTGATTGCCTTCAATTTTCAGCGGGCGCTTGGCCGCCGTCCCCTCGGGGAAGACGGTATCCATGTGGCCACACAACATCACGTCGTAGTGATCGGCGCCCGGCGCATTGGTGATCTCGAGGCAGGGGCCGCACTCAGGAGCGAACTGGTGGCGGGTCACCTGCCAGCCGATGGCTTCATATTTCTCGGTCATGATGTCGGCCACTTTCGCAACCCCGGCCGGGGTGCGGGTGCCGCAATCGAGATTGATCAGCGGAGCCAGATCGGTCAGATAGCTATCGAGGGAAAACCGGTTCTTTACAACTGTCATTATCTTCTCCATGAAATGAGTAGCCCTGATGGCCGAACGTTTTCTGCAAAATACCAAACCGTAACAAAAAGGCGGGCGGCCATATCACCCGCCTGACCGTTCAATTCCAACAATCACTACATAAACAGCAGATAGTTAAGCGTCAACGCCGTCACCAGCGCCCCCGCCATGGGCACGCTGGTGCGCTTGACCACGGTAAAGGGCGACACCTTGGCAATCCCCGCACAGGCGATCAGCACCGCCGCGATGGGGGAGATGGTGCGGCCAATGCTGGAGGCGAGCTGCATCGGCAGCAGCATGGTCACCGCTGGCACGCCAAACTTGGCCGCCACCGCTGGCGCCAGGGTCGAGAAGCTGAGGAACGCCGCGTTACCGGAGCCCATGATGACGGCCGCCACCATGATCAGCGCCACCATCACTAGCGTCATCAGGCCGCTGCCGATACCGGCATTGCTGGCCGAGTGCAGCAGGGTGTCGATGGCACCGATGGCCTTGAGGGATTCGGCGAACAGCTCGGCACAGACGATCAGCGCGACTACCGGGCCAAACACCTTGCCCATACCGTCAAGGAAGCTCGACAACCCGGCAAAGGCGGTGCGCAGCGAGCGGCTACGCAGCAGCTCGCACAACATGCCGATAAAGACCGACAGCAACATGGCCACTTCAACGCTCATCTTGATGTCGCTCACCAACAGCTTGGAGAAGGTCATCATCAGCACGAAGGGGATGATCGGCAGCAGGCCATACCAGGTCGGCGCCTGCACAGCATCAGTACCCTGCTCGTCCAGTTCGGCGTGCTCGCCACGATGGAGGGCCGGATCCCAACCATCCTTGCGATCGCAGTGACGCTGCCAGAAGAAGTGCAGCACCATGGTCACCAGCAGCATGGGGGCCACCAGCCAGATCTGGTAATCGACGAAATAGCTGGTCGGATCCATGCCAGATTGACCGGCGGAGAAGATGGCGTTGGTCTGGGTCGGGCCAATCTCGAACGCCTGGGAGGTGGCGATGACGCCACAGGCGGAGGCCGGGCTGATGCCAAGGTTGCGCATCACCGGGTACATGGTGACCATCAACAGCAGGCCAAGACCGGTGGCGGAGGTGACGAACAGGGAGACAAATACCGCCACCAGATAGCAGATGGAGAGCATCAGGTAGCTGGACTGGATGCCTGCCACCGGTTTGACCGCTACCCGCACCAGCGCCTGGGAGGCACCGATATGGGACATGTAGGTGGCAAAGCCTGCCACCGCCATGATGGTTAGGCCCAGCCCCGCCGCGCGGTAGGAGAAGATCTCCTTGAACACCTCAAACAGGTCGAACAGGGCGAATCCGGTGCTCTTGTCAGCAGGGAGAATGGGGTGCAGCCCCAGCCAGTAGGCCACTGCAAAAATGGCCATGCCCGCCAGCGCCAGCACCGCCTGCGGGTTGTAATCCTTGATAATGCCGTAGACCACGGCGACCAAAACGAGCAAGACGAATAAAAGTTCCAATATTCACTCCTGATAAATTTATCGAAGAGCGAAATCTAGTGTTCTGACCACGGTTTGCCTTTGATCCCTATCAAGAAAGGTGCCGTCATCGGGATTCATCAGCATAATATGTTGGTGATGTAACAAAATTTCGTTGTTTAAACTGCCGGAAAACCTTTATCAACCGCTATCCGGGGATTGTGTGACACGACTCCCCTCTTTTTTGCGTTGGATCAACATATGACAACGCCGAAGTGGCGAAGATGCGCTTCGACATTCAGCGACCATTTCGCGCCGGAGAGAGTTATGACAAACCAAGCCACCGCAGGTGTCTCGACCTGCGACTACAAGCTGTGGGACATCCTCGTCGAGTCTGCAAAGGAACGCACTACCATTCGTTACTCCAAACTGGCCAAGCTGGCCGGGCTGGAGCAGTGCCAGGATGAACTGCGCACCCTGCTGCAACGCATCCGCATGTACTGCACTGAAAACAACCTGCCGATCCTCTCCACCATAGTGGTGGATGACGTGGGCAAATATACTGGCCTCTCTTCCAGCCTGCCTGATGCACCCTGGGAACGGGCCCGGGTCTTTGACCATGAGTGGAGCACCCTGCACTGATTGACGTGCTTGAAGATGCCGACCAAAACGCGCCCGCTGGCGCGTTTTGGCTATCTGGCGTTTGTCTCATTCTCTTTCTCCCGCAATAACCGCTTTTCTCCCGTAATAACTGCCCCATCGGGCACTCCCGCCGCAGTGCTCCTGACCTTGACCACGAAAGCGCCGTTCAGGTGTGACCTGTCGCGGTAAAACCCGCCAGCCTGACCATCAGCGTTGCCATGAGATCGCCACAATGCCAGAATCAGGCCCTTGCACTCTGTTGATTCGGATTTTCGGGACGCGGCCCACGGCAAGCGCCCACAAGAGAAGGACTCCCCATGGCCACCACCCTCTATGGCATCAAGAACTGCGAGCCATTTTTATTGGAAGAGCCGAGCAAGTTGCACAAAAAAGCCTGAGAAACTCTCAGGCTCTTCAACACTGACGCCCGGTCTAGCAGCTATTTTTGCTCGCTAGTGTTCACGGACACGAGTCTTGCAGTCAAAACTTTGTCACCGCTCATGGTAGCGAAGAACGAGAAATTGATTGAATTTCTTTTCTTAATCGCTTCTAAGATTGTGTCCCTATCATCGGAACTTAATGTATTCAGGTCTGCACGTATAGTTAGAGGTTGGTTTAACTCTCTGCAATAGACGCTAAGACTCAAATGCCTCACGTTTTCTTTATAGCCTGTGATGAAGCATTCACTTGTTACCTCTTGAGGCGCTTTGTCTAAAGCGTCTTTTTTGGCAAACCGTTGAATCTCCGCGTTAGACAAAGTTAATCCGCCAAACTCGACACTTTTTGCATCAGGTATGGATCTAACGATTTCTCCATAGCCATTCGCAAATCTATCAGCTATTTGTTCACCCTTACCATTTAGATTATTCATGGCAAGTCCGACAACAATATCCCTGATTGCATCGAGAGAGCCTTGAGCAGGCTTAAGAGAAGCTTCGAGACGCTTAGTCTCTTCCATTGCCAGAGCCGTTTGATGCTCGCTATCAAAGTAGCTTTTCGCAATATAGGCCCCACTCATGCACACAGCCATGATGGCAACAGCTGAGATAATCTCTTTGCCAGTCATGCGTTTAAACGCCGTGTCCAAGCATCCAAACAATCGAGATAAGTAGTCATCACCATTACCATCACTCTGTGTTGAACCGTCAGATATTGTGAAAATAAATTCATCAATAACTTCTCGATCTTCGTTCGTAAGCCTTTGAAGGTTATCTGTTCCATACTTACTGATACAGTAGCTTCTTTTCGTCTCATTCTGAAACGCAAGTAACCCTTCCATCAGTCGGCTAGGTAGGCTCTGTTTGTACCGTTTCCCATCAACATGCAGACTAATTTTCGGCCAGCCATCAAACTTCAACAAAGGCACATCATTTGAGTCTGAGTCAGAACTGAGATAGTCAAGGGCAAACTCAAGGAATTGTAGTTCTGACTTGATAACGACTTCGTTCATTAGGGGTTCCGTTTGATAGTTGATCGCCGTATCGTATTGCCTACGATTGGTTTACGTCAAAAAAAAACCCTGAAAATGTGTGCTTAGTCATTACTAACAATGTGGCTAGAGGTCACCCCCTAGCCTCACTCAGCAATATTCGATGAACACTCGACACACTGATGCCCAGCCGTTTTGCCACTGATGCCTTAGCTATGCCCTGCGATAGAAGATGTAGCACCTCATCCCGCTTCTCCATCGCTGTCGGCTTGCGGCCTTTGTAGACCCCTTTGGCCTTCGCCAAGGCGATCCCTTCCGCCTGACGCTCTAGCATGATTTCTCGCTCGAACGTGGCGATGGCTCCGATCATGGTCAGCATTAGCTTGCCTGTCGGTGTCGCCGTGTCGATGCCCAAGTTCTGGATCTGTAATGTTACCCCTTTGGCGTGTAGCTGGTCTGTGATCTCCAGCAAGTGACGGGTGTTTCGAGCGAGTCGATCCAATTTGGTCACTTTTAGCACGTCTCCAGAGCGGGCGAACTCGAGCATTGCCTGTAGTTGTGGCCTATCCGTCTTGCTACCGCTGACCTTCTCCTGAAAAACTTTTTCACACTCCGCCAGAGCTGTCAGTTGCTGCTCCAGCGATTGCCCCGTGGTCGAGACACGGGCATACCCGATGATTGCCATGATGGCCTCCCAATAGGTTCAAGACCCTGCAAGAAAAACGTGTCAAAACTCATATCCCAACCCGTGTGACAGGGGTTGCCGGGGGGCTTCCGGTCTGTCACACGGGCATGGTCTATTGAGCGTCCGGCTCCTTCGGCGGGGGCGGCGGTGTCTGCATCGAGTTGACGGCCTCCTTGATGAGGACGCCCAAGGCTGCCAGCAGTGCCGCCTCCAACGCTTTCAGTAACGGGTTCCCTTGCTGCTCATTCATACGCCTTCTCCTTGCTGGATGGCTCCCGACAAGGGGCCAGATGTGATGTATTCCATGGGGTTCTCCTATGGGGTTGCTCTCATCTGTCTTATACCGGCGTAGGGTCTGAATGTTGCCAGCTCGCTTTCCTTGTGCTGGTGGGGTTTGGGATTGTTTTTGCCGGGCAATCAACCGGGCAAGTTCGTTGCAATCTTCTCGAAATCTCTCCTTCGGGTGGCTGGTAAGCTCCCCCCTCGGTGTAGTAAATAGATAAGAGTCAGAGTAACTAAACGGGTATATATATCGGGCTGGAACAAACGACACATCAGACACATGTCGCCGAAAAGCCCATGAACACGTTGTTGGATGTGTCGATGAGACTCAAATCGACCAGACACATCACCCCGAAATGTGTCGATTGGCAGTCACTCGCGGCGGGGTCAGACGGTGATATGCCAGATTACCGCTATGCCTCGGACTCAACCGCCAGCCAAGCCGTTGTGCAATCTTCTCCAAGTCGCGTTTGGGCTGGGCTGGATATCGCAGATACCCGGCAGAATCGCAGGTATAAGCACTCTGGGCAGACTCTCGCGTGATATCAAGATGTCGGCCATCGCCCGGCTCTGCCATTGCTCCCAGCAGCCCTTGCAGGTACTCCTCAACGCTTAGGATGCGTCCCTGAGTCCGGCAAATGGTAGCCCACAGCTCTTGCTCCTCATGGCGAATCCTGAGCGGTCTGAGGCCCGTCTGCTGCTCGATGCAAGCATCACGCTGCTGGTCTGCTTTACGGTTCACTGGCTCCAGATGCTCTTTTTCGTCAAACTCCAGCAAGTAGGTTTCCTGCCGGATAGGTTTGTCAAAATACTTCCCGTTTGGGTCGAACCACTGCAAATCTACCCGAAAATCCACCCGGTAAGGGTCGCAATCGAACTGCGGGATCACCTCCATTCGCAAACCCGGTTGCTGCATTTGAAAGTAAGTAACCAGCGGGGCCAAGTATTCCACATAAAATGCAGCCTCATGGCGGCTTTGCCTTTCATCATGTGGTAACTCCAGCCCGGTAAGCTGCTCGATCTCCGCTATTAGCCTCAGGTTTAAGTGAGAGCTGGGGCCATAGGTCAACACAGCCAAGGCTTGTAAGGGAGTCCACGTCCCCAATCCATTATCCGGTTCGGGAACCTCCGGCAGGTCAAGCCCCTGCACCTGCCGGATGTTACCTATTGCTCTCCAGACATACTGGCTGTATCGGCGGTTGAATCCAGGTATCCGCGAGAGCAATTTTTTTGCATCAATAAGCCCTTGTGAATGAGGGCCAATGAAAACACCTGTAGCGTCCAATACAACCCCCTTGTAGGCATTTATTGCGAATATTCTGAGCTTAAATCCTCAAAGTCAGGATCTGTGCCATCATCGTTCTTCTGGGAGTTACGGATATCATTTTCCATCTCTTGTTGCATCACTGAAGGATCAACACCATAAGGAGCATTAGGTTGAGTCTTTCTAACACAGTATCTAGACCCATCATAAATCGAACTCCCCGCCAATTTGTTTTCAAAAACCTGCGTCAGCATGAGCCCGCCATCAAGATCCTTATACTCTGCCCACAGATAGCCACCATCAAAACGGAATCTAATTTCCTTCAATGCCATTTTTAACTGACTGTTGAATAGCTGACGCTGTTCCGTTGTTTTTAACTCATCTGGTTTTATGATGTATTTAAGTGTTTTGGCTGATAGCTCTCGACTAAAAAGCTCTCTCTCAGCTTGTTGCACTTGCTCTTCTAAGGCCTGTGTTTTCTTCTTACACTGCTCGAATAAGACTCGAAAATCAGCATCGTTATCGTTCTCCAGTACGAGTTGTGCGGCCTTCTTTCTCTTTTGGGTCTCCGCCTCTAGCTGAACTCGTAATTCTGCTAGCGTGTTTTTAAGAGCGATCGTCTTATCCTCAATCTCAACCCGCTGCTTCATCACGTTGTTCAGCAAGAAAATAGCTTGTAACAGTTGTGGTTCAACTCTGCTGTAAAGCATGTTAGGCAATTTGCACCCAGCTGTATTCTGCTTGGGGCAAACCAGATAGTTTCTCGGGCTCCCTGCCCGCCCCTTATTTTGGTAACGCAACGATTCGCCACACTGACAACGAAGTACACCACTAAAGAGATTGTTAAAGGTACCTTTGCGATAAGAACCACTATGCTTGTTCCTCTTACTAATAAGGTGCTGCACCTCTTCAAACAAGGCAGGGGAAACAATTGTGGGATAGTACCCCAGAATAGGGTCTCCTTCAGGTACCCGCTCACCACTATCTATATCTAACTTGTGTGGCTGAAACACACCTATCACAGTTTGGCTCTTGATGACCGCCTGAATTCCAGCCGGACGCCAATCAGCCTCTTTGCCAAATGTCTTGTAGCCCTTTTCCAGAAAAATCTTGGCAATCTGTTCATAACCACAACCAGTCTTAGCCAGCTCAAACATTTCATTCACGATTGCAGCTCGTTCAGGGATAGGCCTAATCTTTCCCTCTTCCAATTTCAGCCATGAGGGTAAGCGAGAGTTTTTCATCACCTTATTATTCTCTCTGGCCTGCTCCCGGCCATTCTCCCAAGCATCACGACTTCGACCACTCTTTGTTTCTGACTCATTATTCGCACGAGCCATAAAGACAATAGAAAGCAATAGATTCTGAGTTTCTACCTGACCTTTGCGATACACCGCTTTGTCGTCGAGCGTAACGATAACAATGCCCGCACTGATTATCGCAAGAAACTGGATCAGTGCATCTTCTACCGTTTGCCGACTCAGGCGGTCTACCGATTCAACCAACAGATAGGATCCTTGCTCAATTTTTCCGCTCTTTACCGCATCAAAGAAGCGACCTAGCGCCCCTATAGCCATGTTGGCTCCTCGATACGCACTCAACCCAAAGTCATCAATGGTCTTCTCATCAAGCTGGAGATTGTGCTCGGCACAGTAATCGGTTGCCTTCTGAAGCTGACGACGATAGCTATCCCCTTGTGCCTGCTTTGGGGTACTGAACCGAATGTAGGAATAGGCCTTCGGGGGACGACTCATAACAACTCCTTTGCATTGGCCCACATCAGGGGTAGGTGAGCAAGGTTGATAACCAAGATGAGGTGAGCCTATCAGCAAAGCGGCACATCCCACAATATTCATTGGTAGTTATTTTTACCGACATCACTGTAATCCAACAAACAAGCCATAGGTCAGATGACCAACCTAAGCGGTCACGTTTCCATGGATGGTGATCGTCTGTATGCTACTGCCCATCAAACGGAACACGGTGAACCCCATGGAAAACAAGAGCGAATGTAAAGTCGTACTCTACGGCATTTCTCCCAAGAACTGCGACACCATCAAGAAAGCCCGCAAGTGGCTGGATGAGGCCGGTATCGACTACCGCTTTCACGACCACCGCGCTGACGGGCTGGATCCCGCCGCGCTGGACAGCTGGCTGGCACAACTCGGCTGGGAAGCCCTGCTCAACAGCCGCGGCACCACCTTCCGCGCCCTGCCGGATGAGGCCAAACAGGGGCTCGACACCGCCAAGGCGCGCGCCCTGCTGCTGGAACACCCGGCGATGATCAAGCGCCCGCTGCTGGATCGTGACGGCGAACTGACCCTGGGTTTCAAGGCCGATCACTACCAATCCCTCTTCTCTCGTTAAATTTTTCTGTTAAGGACAACTGATGTCGGATGTCATCGCACTGGCCAAGGATTTGATCTGCCGCCCCTCTGTTACCCCGCTGGATGAAGGGTGTCAGACCCTGATGGCGGAGCGCCTCGCCAAGCTCGGGTTCGTCATCGAGCCCATGGTGTTTGAGGACACCACCAACCTCTGGGCCCGCCGTGGCAGCGAGGGGCCGCTGTTCTGCTTCGCCGGGCACACCGACGTGGTGCCCGCTGGGCCACTGGAGAAATGGCACACCCCGCCGTTCGAGCCGACCATCAAGGATGGCATGCTCTACGGCCGTGGCGCTGCCGACATGAAGGGCTCGCTGGCCGCCATGGTGGTGGCGGTCGAGCGCTTCGTGGCCGAGCATCCGGATCACACCGGCTCCATCGCCTTTCTCATCACCTCCGATGAAGAGGGGCCCTTTATCAACGGCACCACCCGGGTGATCGACACCCTGGAGGCCCGTAACGAGAAGATCCGCTGGTGCATCGTCGGCGAGCCCTCCTCCACCGCCGAAGTCGGGGATGTGGTGAAAAACGGCCGACGCGGCTCCATCACCGGCGATCTGCTGGTGCGCGGGGTGCAGGGGCATGTGGCCTATCCCCATCTGGCGGACAACCCCATTCACAAGGCTGCGCCAGCGCTGGCGGAGCTCGCCGCCACCGTGTGGGATGAGGGCAACGCCTACTTCCCCCCCACCAGCTTCCAGATTGCCAACATCTCGGCCGGCACCGGTGCCTCCAACGTCATTCCGGGCGAGCTGCAGGTGCAGTTCAACTTCCGCTTCAGCACCCAACTGACCGACATGGATATCCGCCAGCAGGTCGAAGCGCTGCTGGATAGGCACGGTCTCGATTACCAGCTGGACTGGACCCTCTCTGGCCAGCCGTTCCTCACCGACACCGGGGCGCTGCTCGATGCAGCCGTGGCGGCCATCGAGGCGGTGAACGGCCAGCGACCGGCCCTGCTCACCACTGGCGGCACCTCCGACGGGCGCTTTATCGCCCCCACCGGCGCCGAGGTGATTGAGCTCGGCCCCGTCAACGCCACCATTCACAAGGTGAACGAGTGCGTCAAGGCGGACGATCTGGATCTGCTGGCGGATATGTACCAAGGGGTGCTCGAGAGATTGCTGGCATGACGCAGGAACAACTGATGGGGCTCGACGAGAGCCACCTTATTGTGGTGGGGCGCGGCCCCCATCGTCTGACCGCCGCCACCGCGGCGGCATTCAACGACATGCAGGTGGCGGCCGCCTATGAGGGGTTCAACCTGCAGGCGGCCTCCAGCTGGCGCAGCTTCGAGCGCCAGCTCGCCATCTGGAATGGCAAGTGGCGCGGCGAACGGCCGCTGCTCGATGCCAACAGCCAGCCCATCGACGCCCTGCAGCTGAGCGAGGTGGCGCGGCTGCATGCCATCCTGCGCTGGAGCGCCCTGCCGGGCACCAGTCGCCACCACTGGGGTACCGATCTCGACATCTATGACCCCGACTGTCTGCCCGCCGACACCAAGCTGGCGCTGGAGCCGTGGGAGTATGAAACCGGGGGCTGGTTTGCTGACTTGAGCGAGTGGCTCAGCGATCACATGAGCGACTTTGGCTTTTTCCTCCCTTATGCCAAGCCGGTCGATGCAGGCAGCGGCGTCGCCTACGAGCCCTGGCATATCAGCTTCTCGCTGGAGTCCGATGACCTGCACCTTGATCCTGCTGCGCTGGCGCTTTGTCTGCAACAGGCGGATATTGAAGGCAAGTCGACCATTCTGGCCAACCTGGATGACATTTTGACCCGTTATGTCACCACCTGTCCTGACGAAAGGAAAATCCCATGAATCTCTGGCTGTGGATAGGGTTGCCGCTGCTCTTTCTGCTCGGGCTGTTTCTCAATGCCATCAAGGACATGAAGCGGCTGGAAAAACAGTTGCCCAAGTACAAGGATAAAATCCGCGAAGTGAAGGATGACGAGGACGACTACTGACCCTGCATCACCGGATCTCGCATCACCCCAAGGGGGAGCGCTGGCGCTCCCCTGACCTTTTTCAGTGCCCCCCCACTAGTACCCCATCAACGCGCATCTGCATCCCCTGAGATCGACGCTCCTTTGACTCCTTTTCATTCCGCTCATTGCAGTCAGAATATGGCGCGTCCATGAGGGGAAAAAATGTAAAAAAATGCAAATTGATGCACAAATAAGCCACACGATAGTGCCTAACTGCATATAATGCGCCTACTTTGCACATTACCAGGAAGGAGTTCGCCCTTGGATGCCGCTACCATCAACAGTTTCTTTTTTGTCGCCGCACTGCTAGTGGGTGCCAGCGTCCTGTTGAGCGCCCTCTCTTCCCGCCTCGGTATTCCCATTCTGGTTATCTTCCTCGCCGTCGGCATGCTGGCCGGTGAGGATGGCCCCGGTGGCATCCACTTCGCTGACTACTCCATCGCCTATCTGGTGGGCAACCTGGCGCTCGCCATCATTCTGCTCGACGGCGGCATGCGCACCCGGGTCTCCTCGTTTCGGGTGGCGCTCTGGCCTGCCTTGTCGCTGGCGACGGTCGGGGTAGCGATCACCACCGGCCTGACGGGGCTCGCCGCCGCCTGGCTGTTTGACCTCAACCTGATGCAGGGGATGCTGATCGGCGCCATCGTCGGCTCCACCGATGCGGCGGCGGTCTTCTCCCTGCTCGGCGGGCGCAGCCTCAACGAGCGGGTGAGCGCCACCCTGGAGATAGAGTCCGGTAGCAACGATCCCATGGCGGTGTTTCTCACCGTGACCCTGATCGAAGTACTGGCGACCGCCCAGCAGGGGCTGGATGGTGGCTACCTGTTGCTGCAACTGTTACAGCAGTTTGGCATGGGGGCCGGGATTGGTCTGGCCGGTGGCTGGCTGCTGTGGCGACTGATCAACACTGCCAAGCTGGCTGCAGGTCTCTATCCCTTGCTCACCGTCAGCGGTGGCCTGCTGATCTTCGCCCTCACCACGGCAGTAGGGGGCAGCGGTATTCTCGCCATCTACCTCACCGGTCTGCTGCTCGGCAACCTCTCCCTGCGCAGCCGCAGCACCACCTTGTCAGTGCTCGATGGCCTGACCTGGCTTAGCCAGATCGGCATGTTTCTGGTGCTGGGGCTGCTGGCCACCCCGAGTAATCTGCTGCCCATCGCGCTGCCTGCGCTGGCGCTGGCGATGTGGATGATCCTGATTGCCCGCCCCATCTCGGTGTGGGTCGGCCTGTTGCCATTCAAGAACTTTGCCCCCCGCGAGCGCTGGTTTATCTCCTGGGTCGGCTTGCGCGGCGCGGTGCCGATCATTCTGGCGGTGTTCCCAATGATGGCGGGGCTGCCCAACGCCCAGCTCTACTTCAACGTCGCCTTCTTCGTGGTGCTGGTTTCGCTGATTTTGCAAGGGAGCTCGCTGCCGCTGGCATCTAAACTGGCGCGGGTTGAGGTACCCGCACCGCCCTCGCCCATCAACCGCTCCGGGCTCGAGATCGATCTCGACAGTCAGTGGGAGACCTTCGTCTACCAGCTGGGGGCCGATAAGTGGTGCATCGGCTCGCCACTGCGGGATCTGCAGATGCCCACCGGCACCCGGATCTGCGCCCTGTTTCGTGGCCGCGAGCTGCTTCACCCCTCGGGCAGTACCTGCCTGCAGGCCGATGACATCCTCTGCGTAATTGGCCACGAGCGCGATCTCTCCGCCCTCGGCCAGCTGTTCAGTCAGGCGCCGGAGCAGGATCTCGGCCCCCGCTTCTTCGGTGACTTCCTGCTGGAAGCGGCGGCGCGGCTGGTGGATCTCGCCCCCCTGTACGGGTTGGATGTGAGCGAGGTGGCGGATCAGACACTGGCCGATTTTATTGCCAACCAGTTGGGCGATAATCTGGTGGTCGGTGACAACATCGAATGGCAGGGCCTGATCTGGACCGTGGCCGAAATGGACGAGAGCGTGCCGGGCAAGATCGGGGTGCGCTTTCAGGAAGAGGACCCGGTCTGAGCGACCGTCCCGTATCAAGTCCCCAGCAAGAAGGGAGAAGAGTTATGCCATATCAAAGTTTGCTGTCCGGTTCCCTGCCCCCCGCAGCCAATCTGGGGGTCATTGAGGGCTTTTTTGGCAAGGGATGGAGCTGGCAGGCCCGCGCCCGCTACGCCCAGTGGCTGCCGCGCCACGGTTACGGCTTCTATATCTACGCCCCGAAAGAGGATGGCTATCTGCGCAAGCACTGGGCCCTCCCCTGGCCCGAGCAGCAGCTGGCGGATCTCGCCGAGCTGGCGCGCCAGTGCCGCGCCAACGGGCTCGCCTTCGGGGTGGGCTTAAGCCCCATGGGGGCGCACCACGACTACGATCGCAAGCGCCCGGCGCTGCTTGAAAAAGTGCGTCTTATCGACGAGGTGCTGCAGCCCGATATTCTGGCGGTACTGTTTGACGACATGAAGGGGGATACCCCGGATCTGGCCCGTCACCAGCTCACCATCGCCCACGACATCGCGGCCCACAGCAAGGCGAGCCGCCTCATCTTCTGCCCCAGCTACTACTCGACCGATCCGGTGCTGGAGAAGGTATTCGGCGCCATGCCCCCCCGCTATCTGGAAGAGCTTGGCGAGCAGCTCGACCGCCGCTTCGAGATCTTCTGGACCGGCCCCAAGGTCTGCTCCAGCGAATATCCGGCCAGCCACCTCAAGCAGGTGACCGAACTGCTCGGCCGCAAGCCCTTCCTGTGGGACAACTACCCGGTCAACGATGGCAGCAAGGCCAGCAGCTACCTCCATCTGCGCGCCTTCGAGAACCGCCCCGCCGAGCTGGCGGAGCTGGTCTCTGGCCATGCGATCAACCCGATGAAGCAGGCGGCGCTGTCGGCCCTGCCCCTCGCTACCCTGCCGATGAGCTACCGGCTCGGCAAGCAGTACGATCCCGACAAGGCGCTGCACGCCGCCCTCAACGCCACCTGCGGCCCGCAGATCTCGGCAATGATCGAGGCCGACCTGCCGCTGTTTCAGGATCTGGGGCTGGCGCAGCTCACCCCCGAGCAGATTGCCGCCCTCAAGGCGCGCTACCTGCCGTTTAGGGATCAAGCCTGCGTCGACGAAATCGTGCGCTGGCTGGATGGGCAGTATGTATTCGACCCCGACTGCCTGACCGACTGAACATCGCGACAATCACAGCGAGCAATCTGCAACAGTGCCACCCGAAGGTGGCACTGTTGTTTTATCTGGCCATCTGTTTGATCTGGCCATTGCCTCGCAAGCCGTCTCGCTTACCCGAGCGCCAGCCAGACTCCCACCCCCAGCATCAGGGTACCGGCGATGCGGTTCATCAGGGTGACGTTACCGCTCTTGGCAAGGAAGTGGCGCAAGGTGCGGCCACCGCTGGCGTAGAGCAGCAGGCAGGAGAACTCGATGACCAAAATCAGCGCCACCAGCGCGGTGATCTGCGGCGCCATCGGCATGTCGGCAGAGATAAAGGGGGGCAGCAAGGAGATCATGAAGGCCCACCCCTTGGGGTTGGCGATGGCGGTCAAAAAACCCTGTAGCGCCAGTCCCATGGGGCTGGTCTGCTGACCGGCCGAGAGATCCGCCGGAATGGCCATCTTCCCTTTGGCCTGCCACATCTGGATGCCGAGCCACACCAGATAGGCGCCGCCCACATATTTGAAGGCGGCGAAAATCCCCGGATAGTTGAGCATGATCGCCGCGACCCCGATCACCGACAGCACCGAGACCAGCCCGACTCCGATCAGCTCCCCCCACATCATGTGCAGGGTACGGCGCACGCCGAGACTCATCCCCAGGGTCATCGACAGGGTCATGCACATGCCGGGGGTCACCGAGACAAAGAAAAAGGTCGGAATAAACAGAGCCAGAATGGCCGGATCGATCCAGCTGGACACAACACACCTCCATGGGACGAGAGCGGGGAATAAAGAAAACGGGACAGGAACACATTAATCTGGCCAGTTGTACCACGTACTGACCGGATAAGGCGATCAATCATGCCTAAATGGCTCTGTTCGCACAAGGAAAAACCTTTTCCTCCACATATTTCAGCAATAAAAACTGGTGACCATGCCAGCCGAGCGGTGCCTATCCCAGGTTTGGTTGTGTGGTGCATGGTTGGCAAGCAAGTGCAGCGTCAGAGCGGCCTGGCCACTGTCGTTACCCCCACCAGGTCATTGTGATAGAAAACAAGCTGCAATCCCTGCGCTTCCGGGCTCACATCGACCATCAGCAGATCTCCCGCACCGCGCAAAATAACAGGGCAGAAAATGCCGTCCTGATTGCAGGGACAAAGACTTTGTCTCTGTTTTAAACGCCATTTTTTGGCCAATGGCTCCATAAGGGGCTGGGCTGCTCCACCAAATATCGGTATGGTAGAGGCACGTTACTCCCCCTCACGTGAGCACACCATGAGCCTGAGATTCAAGAAACCCGCCTTTATCGCTTTGGGGCTCATCGCCCTCGTTTCCGCCACCTGGCTCGACTTCTACCTGCCGGAGCACACCATCGCCACCATCACCGGGGTCGAGGTAAAACGAACCGACAAGGATGGCCCCATCAGCCAGAAGAACCCGGCTGACGGCCCGACCACCGATGTTTACTACATCTATACCGAGCGCCCCGGCGAGAAGATCCGGGTGTTCCGCAATGAAGATACCGAGTGGGGCTGGCCGCCTTACTTCAAGTTCAATGCCGCCGATGTGCAGGCCAAAGCCAAGTCGATGGAGTTCGAGAAGCGTCTGGCCATCATCACCTCCTACGGCTGGCGCGTGAACATGTTCTCCCTGTTCCCCAACGTCACCAAGATCGAGAGCACCGCGCCTGATGCCTCCACCTGGAGCTTCTTCCGCTGGTTCTGGTTCGGCCTCTGGGCACTGGTAATGGGCAAAGCGGCCATTGCGACCTGGCGCTACTTCGATCGTCTTGAGGACGAGATATGAGTGAGCCGAGCAAAACCCGCACCAGTTTCTACCGGCGGCTCTACGTGGCCTGGTTGATCAGCCAGGGCACGGATACGGTGCCCGCCATCATGGAGGCGACCGGCATGCCACGCCGCACTGCGCAAGATACCCTGAGCGCGCTGGCCGAACTCGATATCAGCTGCGCCTTCGAGCAGACCGAGGGGGCGCGCCACCTGCAGGGGCACTACCACATCAGCGACTGGGGCCCCATCAACCCGGCATGGATCAAGGCCCAGCTGCTGCTTATCAAAGAGACGCTGAGCTACCCCTAAGCCGAGCACCGCTCTGCAATAACACTCTGCACTAAATAAATAGAGGGGCCAGCCGACAAGGCTGGCCCCTCTATTTTCAGGCTGCGTGGATGACTGGGTAATAAGATGATTGGCCGCCCCTACTCGGGCATGGCCGAATCCTGCAGCTCCTCGTCGGACTCCCCCCTGGTGCAATCGATGATGGAGCGCTTGGGGTTGTTGGGGTCACGCAGCAGCAGGGGCGCGATCCCCTCGTCATGCTTCTGCTCGTCAGTAAACTCGCTGCCGTAGGCGTTGTGGGTCAACCGGCGTGCGTTGGCGATGGGGGTATCGACAAACAGGGCGTGCACCTCGAAGCTTGCGGCCGGCACGATAAAGCCGACCACCGGCAGGCCGTGAAGCTCCTCGTGCACCTTGTACCAGGCAAAGCCGTCGCTCACCTTGTAGGGGGTGTAGTTGGCCAACTGTAGATTGGCGGCCCTGCCCGTCTCATCTACATAGAGATCGGTAAATTCACAGCTCGCCAGCCCCTGCCACATCCGCTCGAATGGCGTTGCACAGCCCGTCAGTTGCAACCCGGCCAGCAGCACCAAGCCTCTCTTCCACATTCCCCGCCCCTTCTTGCAAAAATGAACCGGCGCTCAGTCAAACGCCCGCAGCCGCGTCACCAGCAGATCGATAAAGCCCGGACGATCCAGCCCCAGCAGCACCAACGCATTGGCTGGCTTGCCGGTCAGACCGTAACGATCCACCACCGTCATGCCGGTAGTATGCGTGCCTACGGTCTCGATATCGACCCGACACTCCACACCGTGAAACAGCTCGGGAGCCAACAACCAGGCAATGGTACAGGGGTCGTGGAGCGGTGCACCAGCAAATCCCCACTTGGGATCCCGGTGGTAGATCATGAAAAAGTCGAGCAGCCCGGCGACGCACTGGGCCACCGGATTGGTGATGGCGCGCACCCGCTCGATATCCTCGTCCATCACCTGCGCCTCATGGGTCACATCGAGGCCGCACATGGTGATGGGAATACCTGACTTGAACACCATATCGGCCGCTTCCGGGTCGACATAAATATTGAATTCCGCCGCCGGGGTCCAGTTACCCGCCCCTGCAGCGCCCCCCATCAATACGATGCGGGCAATCTTGGGTTTGAGCTCCGGGTGGGCCGCCAGCAGCAGGGCGATATTGGTCAGCGGCCCGGTCGGCACCAGAGTCACCGGTTCCGGGCTCTCGCGTAGGCACTTAGCCATTAGCTCGATCCCCGTCATCGCCTGCGGTGCAAAGGCGGGATCCGGCAGTTTGGGGCCATCGAGCCCTGACTCGCCGTGAACGTTGTCGGCGATAATCAGCTCGCGGGCCAGCGGCTTCGGCGCCCCCGCCGCCACCGGAATGTCGTCCCGCCCCAGCAGGGTGAGGATGCGCAGGGCATTATTGAGAGTCTTGTCCGGCGTCTGGTTGCCCGCGCTGGTGGTAACCGCCAGCACCTTAAGTTCAGGGCTGGCCAGCGCCAGAATGAGGGCGATGGCGTCGTCGTGGCCGGGATCACAATCGAGAATAACGGGCAGTGCCATGGAAAGAGTCCTTACAACATAACAGGGAGCCATACCTTAACAAGCAAGCCCCGGATGAACTCGGGAAGGGGTCACAAAACGGGGCCTTGTTGGTGACCAGAGCGGCTTGTACTGCACACAGCTGCGCTCAAAGCGGCTCATTATCAAGAGGTTGTGTGGCGCATCCCGTTCATTTTCCGAGGCAGCGCAGCGCCCATTCGCCCGGCCGCGCCGGTTCGGGTATGATCGCCCCCCGTTTCCAGCCCGTGCCCCCTATGTCCGTTATCGTCGACACCTTTATCGCCCCACCCTGCAGTGCCGCCATCGAGATCCTGTTTGAGGATGAACAGCTGCTGCTGATCAACAAGCCAAGCGGCCTGCTGAGCCTCTCGGGCAAGAACCCGCAGAACCTCGACTCGGTGCATTATCGACTGGTGCAGGATCACCCCGGCTGCACCCTGGTGCATCGCCTCGACTTCGGTACCTCGGGCATCATGGTGGTGGCCAGAAACAAGGCCATCAATGCCCTGCTCTGCCAGCAGTTCAGTCAGCGGGCGGTGAGCAAGGCCTACAGCGCCCTGCTCTGCGGTCATCTGATTGACGACGAAGGAGTTATCGACGCCCCTATCGCCAAGGATCCGGCAATTTTCCCGCTGATGAAGATCTGCGCCGCCAGCGGCAAACCCGCCCGCTCCCGCTATCGGGTGATTGAGCGGTTGACGCAGCAGATGCAGGGTCAGGCAGTGCCACTGACCCGGGTGCGGCTGGTGCCTGAGACCGGCCGCACTCATCAACTGCGCATCCACAGCCAGTTGCTGGGCTACCCCATTCTCGGTTGCGATCTCTATGGCGGCCTGCTGCTGCCTGGCTGCGAACAGGCACCGCGGCTGATGCTGCACGCCAGCGAGCTGGATTTTACTCATCCGGTGAGCGGCGAGCCGATGCAGATCCGCTGTGCCGCGCCTTTTTAGGGGCAATCAGTAGAGGCCTCCTGTAGATGGCAATAGACGCGAGTGCGGCGGGATCAGTGAAAGGGGTGACGGAAGAGAAAAAGGGGCAAACGGCGGATAAAGATAGGGGCCGCGCTTTCGCAACGGCCCCCACCCCCCACTCGGTGCTCTTGTAACAAGAGCTCTGCTATCAGATCAGCTTGCGGGCAGCGCCCAGTACGATCTTGATGGCATCAGATTCGGTTTTCGCCATGGTCTCGGCGTTCGGAATTTCCTGCTGGGTGCGGTTGACGATAACGCCAGCCACCATACCGGCACGCAGGCCCTGGCTGGTGCACATGGTCAGCAAGGTGGCAGATTCCATCTCATAGTTCAGCACGCCCATGGCTTGCCACTCTTTCATGGAACCCTGGAAACGGCTCACTACACGGCCGGATACGGTGTCGTAACGCTCCTGACCCGGGTAGAAGGTATCGGAAGAGGCAGTCACACCGATATGCAGCTTGGAGCCCATCTCTTTGGCGGTGTTGACCAGCGCTGTGGTGCAGTCGAAGTCGGCAACCGCCGGGAACTCCATCGGTGCGAAGTGCAGGCTGGCACCGTCAAGGCGCACGGAACCGGTAGTCACAATCACGTCACCCACGTTCAGGTGCGGCTGGATGGCGCCGGTGGTGCCGATACGCAGGAAGGTGTTGATACCCAACTGGGCCAGCTCTTCTACCGCGATGGAGGTGGACGGGCCACCGATACCGGTAGAGCAGATGATCACGGCCTTGCCGTCCATCTCGCCGCGCCAGGAAGTGAATTCACGATGGCTGGCCAGGTGCACCGGGTTATCCAGCATCTCTGCGATGCGCTTGACGCGCTCGGGGTCACCGGGGACGATCGCCAGGGTGGCGCCTTGCAGATCCGCTTTCTTCAAACCCAAGTGAAATACATCAGACATATTGGACTCCTGGTTGCCCCCTGCCAGCATGGTCAGGGCGCAAGTTAAGATGATTCTTTATGATACTTTCAAGCCTTTACCCCCCTCTTTGGGGAGGCGCCAACTATGGTCGAAAGCGCTTTCCAATTCCTTGAAGCGCCTCACACTTCCACGCATTGACAGTCACAAATTCCGCGCAAAACGTTTGCTAACCCAATGAAATAATTGACAAACGTTTTTCTGAGAAGTGAACAGGAAGCGGGAAAGTCAAGTCTGGTTCAACGCTTAATTAGCGACTCGTGATCGACCCCGTAAAGTTGTAAACAAGATGCTTTTGTATCCCACCCATGATGGTAACTTAGCCCTCAATTACCACTAAATGGCTAACTATAGGGAGTCCATCATGGCTACATTCAAGTTCTATATTCCTGCAATCAACCTGATGGGTGCCGGTTGTCTGCAAGAGGCTGCCGCCGATATCAAGGGTTACGGCTATCGCAAGGCGTTGATCGTTACCGACAAGATCCTCAACCAGATCGGCGTAGTCGCCAAGCTCACCACCCTGCTGGCTGAACATAGCATTGAGAGCGTGGTGTTCGATGAAACCAAGCCGAACCCCACCATGACCAACGTCGAAGCGGGTCTGGCCATGATCAAGGCCAACGGCTGCGACTGCGTCATCTCGCTGGGCGGCGGCTCGCCCCATGACTGCGCCAAGGGCATCGCCCTGGTTGCCGCCAACGGTGGCAGCATCAAGGATTACGAAGGGGTGGATCGCTCCGCCAAGCCGCAGCTGCCGCTCATCGCCATCAACACCACCGCCGGTACCGCCTCCGAGATGACCCGCTTCTGCATCATCACCGACGAAGCCCGCCACGTGAAAATGGCCATCATCGACAAGCACGTCACCCCGCTGATGTCGGTCAACGATCCCGAGCTGATGCTGGCCAAACCGGCCGGTCTCACTGCCGCCACCGGTATGGATGCCCTGACCCACGCCATCGAGGCTTATGTCTCCGTCATCGCCACCCCGGTGACCGATGCCAGCGCCGTGATGGCCATCGAGCTGGTTGCAAAGCACCTGCGCACCGCCGTCAACCACGGCGATGATCTGCATGCCCGCGAGCAGATGGCCTATGCCCAGTTCCTGGCCGGCATGGCCTTCAACAACGCCAGCCTGGGTTACGTACACGCCATGGCCCACCAGCTGGGCGGTTTCTACGACCTGCCCCACGGTGTCTGCAACGCCGTGCTGCTGCCCCATGTTCAGGCCTACAACGCCCAGGTGAGCGCAGCCCGCCTGAAAGAGGTGGCCCGCTACATGGGTGTTGATGTCAGCGCCATGAACGACGAGCAGGGCGCCGCCGCCGCCATTGCCGCCATCAAGCAGCTGGCGCTGGATGTGAAGATCCCGGCCGGTCTGGAGCAGCTCGGCGTCAAAGCCGATGACTTCGATACCCTGGCCAGCAACGCCCTGAAAGATGCCTGCGGCTTCACCAACCCGAAACAGGCCAGCCACGAAGAGATCGTCGCCATCTTCCGCACCGCCATGTAATGGTTGCCTAATTGCCGATAAGGGTCGCACTGCGACCCTTTTTATTGGCTCTGTCCCAATTATGTGTTGAAAGGCTAAGCTTGAAGTAGGCCATCACCTTGAGGTCTACCATCATGGATACCCCAGCCTTTCAACACCTGTTGTCTCTGTTTCCACAACTTACCCTGCGCCAACGCCGTGTTGCCCGGCAGGAACTCTCTGCTCCACACGCCATTACCTCCTTGAACTCCCAGTTACCTGCATGCAGTGGTTGCCCACATTGTCAGGCCGATGCCAATCAGTTGGCTCCCTGGGGATGGAGTCGGGAACTACGTCGCTACCGTTGCAAACTGTGTCTGCGCACCAGCACCGTGCTGACCAAGACCCCCTTGGCCAGATTACGTAAAGCCCAATGCTGGGAAGACTACGCGCAAGCCCTCATTGAAGGACTGACTGTCCGCCGGGCCGCTCTGCGTTGCGGGGTCAGCAAAAACACTGCCTTCCTCTGGCGTCACCGCTTCTTGCGTGCGATGGCCGCCCATCAAGCCACACGGGAAGAGGGTATCGTTGAGGTCGATGAGACCTTCTTCCTCGAATCGTTCAAGGGGCAACGGGGACTGCCGCGTCCGGCACGGCATCGCGGTGGTAAAGGGCGAACCCGGGGAACCGGGCCGGATTACATCCCGGTGATGGTGGTGCAAGACCGTGCTGGCCATCATGCGGATTTTCAGTTAGAGCAGATGAATGCCGAAACAGTTATCGCGGTCTTGAAGCCCCTTGTCTCGCCGGATGCCGTGCTGTGTAGCGATGGTGCGGGCGTGTATGCCAGTTTCAGTAAAGTGCAGGGCGTGACTCATCAAGTAGTGCGCAATCGTCAGGGTGAGCGGGTGGTAGGAGCATTCCACATTCAACATGTAAACGGCTATCACCATCGATTGAAAGAATGGATGGTGCGCTTTCATGGCGTGGCAACTCATTATCTGAGGAATTATCTGGGTTGGCGCAGGATGCTGGAGCGTTACGGGAAGGGAGTGAATATCAAAGCGTGTCTGCATGAGGCGCTGGGGCACCCCATGCAACACGTAATTGGGACATAGCCTTTTTATTGGCTGATGGATCAATGGCTTTTTACTTCCGTGGAGGGAGTCGGTATGATTTGCCGAGCCAAAAAGACTGTATGGATGATCTGAACTCGATATGCGGATGAAACACCTGATTGCCGCGGCTTTGACCGCCCTCACCCTCTCCGGTTGCAGCCTGGTCTATCGCATTGATATTCCTCAGGGCAACTATGTGGAACAAAAACAGGTCGACAAACTGCGCCAGGGGATGACCCGCGAGCAGGTCAGCTATGTGCTGGGCAGCCCCATGCTGCGCGACGGCTTTGACCCCAACAGCTGGTACTACCTCTATGAATTCCAGCCGGGCCACGGCGACAAGGAGCGTAAAGAGCTCACCGTCACCTTTGCCAATGAGCGGCTCACCACGGTGACGGGTGACTTCCCGCTGCCAGCGGCCTTCAATACCCCGCTCTGATATCCCGCAAAACCGGCCTAGCGCCGGTTTTGTTTTATCCAGCCCCTGCGCTATGTATCCTGCCCGTTATCTTGTCAGACGATGCTGTGTCATCTCCCCCCATTGCAGCGGCCCGCAAATTGACTGATGCTGATGAGCAGCCACCATGGCATCAACACCATCGAATGAAACAGGGAGAAAACCATGAGCCGGATCCTGATTGCTGGCGCCAGCGGCCTTATTGGTCGTGAGCTGGTGCAACAACTGCCTGCCGAACATGAACTGACCCTGCTCTGTCGCAAGCCGGGCAAGGAGGCGCACCATTGGCTGCCGGTCAATTTTGATGATCTGGTCAGCGTCACCCTCTCCCGTCCGGTGGATATCGCCTTCTGCGCGCTCGGCACCACCCGCAAGGAGGCAGGCTCTGCCGAGGCATTTCGCCGAGTCGATCTCGACTATGTGCTCGCCTTTGCCGAACTGGCCCGTCGCCACGGTTGTCAGCGGCTGATCGTGGTCTCGAGCATGGGGGCCAAAGCAAGCTCTCCGGCCCTCTATCCGCGTACCAAAGGGGAGATGGAGCAGGCCCTGCTGGCCCAATCCTGGCCGCGGCTCGCCATCGTGCGGCCAGCCATGCTGCTGGGGGATCGCCAGCCACCGCGCCTCTCTGAGCAGATCTTTCAGACCATCTACCCGCTGTTTCGGCCGCTACTGGTGGGCAAGCTCGCCCGCTGGCGCGCCATTGAGGCCCAGCAGGTGGCCCGCGCCATGATCGCCCTCTCGAAACTGCCCGCTGGGTGCGAGATTGTCGAGAACGAGCAACTGCTGGCCCTCTGAACCCCGCCCTCCCCACCGCTTTCGCACCGTCAGCACCACAGCCGTAAAAACAGCAGGGCAAGCCAACCGGCTTGCCCTTTGTTTATCTTGTTGGCCAGACACCCCCTAACCACCACTGGCCACTATTGACCGAGCTCGGCAGTCAGGGCGAGCGGCATCAACCGCGAATATGGTCGATAAAGGCGTCGATCTGCTCGCGGGTGCAGGCGGGGTTCATAAAGACCGCTTTTTCGCCAGCGATGTAGGCGTATTTGCCGCGGGCGTCGTAGTCGGAGTGGGCCACCGCCTCCACCCAGTTGGTATAGAGCCCCACCTTGCCGCGCCCCTTGAACTGGCTGCGGTGGTAGTCGGTGTTGCGCTGCAAGCGAGCCTTGTAGGCGGGATCGCTGGAGCGGGCCAGCTCGAAGGCGAACTCGGCCTCCGGATCGCTCACCCACTCGGGGTTGTAGATCTTGAAGCCGACGCTCGGCCCCTGATTCTCCTGCGCAACCAGCTTGACATTGCCGAGCTGGCTTAACCGGAAGCGGAAGTAGTTGGCATTTTGCAGGCAGTGGGCCAGCACGGTGCGATACCCCTCGACCCCCATGTAGTTGAGCGCGGCATAGGCACCGAACAAGCCGCTCGCACCGCGAGAGCACTCGATGGTGGATTGCAGGTGGGTCTGGCCCTGAATGTCCCGCTCGAAGTAGGAGAAGTTCTCCGGGTCATTCTCCATCGCCTTGAGATCGTTCTGCTCCTTGATCATCACCAGACTGGAGGTGTAGGGCACATAGCCCCACTTCTGGAAGTCGACGGTGAACGAGTCGGCATATTTGAGCTCGGCAAAGCGCGCCACGTTGCGCTCGATGCCCGCCAAAGTCGCGCTGTTGATGGCGAGCGGGTTGGCGACAAAGTCGTAATCGAGGAAGAATATCATCGACCAGCCGATGGCGGCATCGACGTGGATATGGGGCTTGACCGCCACCTCGAACTGCTCGCAGAGGCGATTGCGCAGCTCGAACACCGGCTTGACCTGATCCACCCCGAAGGTGTCGGTGGTGCCCATGGTGAGCATGATGGTGGGCACCACATGTTTCAGGGCAAAGCAGGCGGTCAGGGTGCGCTCAAGGTGGTCGAGATCTATGTCGTTGTTCTCGCCGACCTGAATGCGGATGGTCTTGTTCTCGATATCGACTCCGAGCAGGGAGAGGTTGGTGATGTTGGAGTAGTGACCGCCCTGGGAGTTGATAATGCGGTAATCCTGATAGTGGCCGAGCCCCTTGTGCTTGGCCTCCGGCAGGCTTTTGCGAATGCCGAGCAGGTAGCCATAGAGGTTACAAAAAGTCCCCCCCTGGGTGAAGATGCCGGTGGCACGCTCGGGGTCATAACCCGCCAGCAGCGCAATCTGGCGCACTACTTTCTTCTCCAGCTCCTCGGCCACCCCGGCATATTCGGAGTAGACCAGATTGGGGTTGGCCAGAATGCCCAGCTGGGCGCCGTAGATGGCGGGATCGGCCGACATGGTGATGACGTTCTCGACGCTGGAGGGGTTCTCCCAATCCTTCGACAGCGCGCCGGCAAACAGCAGTTCAGCCATCGGCTCGCCCGGAGTGCGCATGGTGGCGGGCACCGGCATGGTCTCGCAGAGATCGGCAAGGCGGGCGCGGCCATCTGGCCAGGCGTTCAGGCGGGCATCCGGGGCCAGACTACGGGCCCGAAATTCATTGAGGGTGGCAAATCCGGGTTCGCGAAAAACGGGCCAGAGATCGGGATTACGCGAGAAAAAGTTGGCTTTGACTGTGGCGAAACGGGCGGAGAAATCGGGGTGGACGGCATTGACGCTTTCGTCTTGAAGATAAACTAAGTCACTCATTTTTATACCATTAATACAGCAAATGTGCGGCCGTTATACCCCTGTGCCAGAGGGGCCGACAGCGACAATATCTAATGGCCTCCCCTACTTTTAGTCATGTATCAGCCATGACAAGGGCTAGCAAAAAGGCGCCTTTTAGGCACCTCTTTATATTTCGTGATCTTGCTCGCAGCCAGGCTGACAGAGTCCTTACTACCAGACCGCCATCAGCACAGCGCCACCCTCAACGCAGGGAGGCCAACAGCCACTGGGCAAACTCCGCCAGCTCGCTCTGCTGCTGCGGGAAGGCCGCCAGCCAGGGCTGCAGGCGCGCGGCGACCGCCTCCGGCTGATAGCCACAACCCATAAGCTCGGCCGCCAACAGATCAAACGGGGCCGGCTCCAGGGTATCGCTGAACAGCTGCGCCCGGGTGATGGCCCCTTTCTCCACATCAAAATGCAGCTCCACCCCGCCCCAGCTGAACCGCTCCTCCAGCAGATGGCTGAAAGCCGGAGCATGACCGTAGTTCCACTCCCAGCTGCGCTGGCGGGCGAAGGTCTCGGCAAAGCCCGGCAGATCGGGCATCTGCTCGGGGGATATGTGCTCGGGGGCAACCTGCGCGCCATAGTGGTGGAAAAATGCCTCGGCAAGTGCCTCGCTCACCTGTTGATGGTCGATCCCCGGCAGCAGTTCGCACAGATTGGCCACCCGGCTGCGCACCGAGGTGATCCCCTTGGCCGCCAGCTTCTTGGGGTCGGGGTTGAGGTAGTTGGCCAGACGGCCGAGATCGGCGTCCAGCAGCAGGGTGCCGTGGTGAAAACCGCGATCCAGGGTCTCCCGATAGGCCGAGCCCGATACCTTGCGATCCCCCTGCGGGGTGGCCACCAGCAGATCGTTGCGACCGGAGGCAAAGGCCTCAATCCCCAAGCGCTTGAGCCCGTCCAGCACGATGGCGGTGGAGATGCTCTTGTCATACTCCGGCTTGCCCGCCATAAAGGTAAAGCAACTGTTGCCAAGGTCGTGGAACACGGCACCGCCGCCACTGCTGCGGCGCGCCAGGGTCACCCCATCCTCCTCCATCCGGCGGGTATTGCACTCCTTCCACGGGTTCTGGGCCCGGCCGATCACCACGGTATTGGCGTTGCGCCAGAGGAACAGCACCCGCTGGCTGGGGTCCATCTGGCGGAAGATGCACTCCTCAACGGCCAGATTGAACAGGGGATCGTGAGAGTCGGAGACAAGCAGACGTAGCGTAGTCATCGGGGAACCTTATATCGAGTCAGTAGCGAGGGGATATTACCACCTTGCCACCTGACTCGCTTGTTACCGCGTGCTTTGACAACAGCCTCAGAGCGGGATTGCCTAATCCCCCCGCAGGGCAACCACGGGGTCGAGACGCACTGCCCGCAATGCAGGGGCGACCCCGGCCAGCAGACCGACCAGGGCGCTGCAACCGAGCGCCAGCAGCAAATAGAGAGGATGGAGGGTGAGCGGCAAGCCAGCCGCCAGCAGGGCGAGCAGCAGCTTGAGCCCCCCGAGCAGGGCCAGTCCCATGGCCCCGCCCAGCAGCGCCAGCACCACGGCTTCGAGCATAAACAGCAGCAGAATGCGCCGCCGCGGGCAACCCAGTGCCATCAATAAGCCGACTTCGGGGATCCGCTCCTGCTGGGCGATGCTCATGATACTGAAGATACCGACCGCCCCGATCAGCAGCGAGATAATGCCGAGCCCGCCAACAGCCAGCTTGATGATGGAGAGGATCTTGTCGAGGCTGGTCAGCATGTCCTGCTGGGAGGTGAGGGTGAAATCCTCGGCGCCGTGGCGAGCGATCAACACCCGCCGGATCTGAGCCGAGATGTCGGCCTCCGTCTGCCCGGCGCGGTAGATAACGTCGATCTCCTGCAGCCCCTCCTTGTTGAACAGCGCCTGAGCGTGGGCGGCGGGCAGATAGATCATGTCGTCCAGATCAAAGCCGAGAAATTGCCCTTTGGGGGCCAGCACCCCGGCCACCCGAAAACGGCGATCACCGGCCCGCAGCAGACTCCCCGGCCCATCGCCGCCGGGAAACAGCTCCGCCGCCACCTTGGAACCCAGCACCGCATAGGCGCGGGGCATGGCACTGTCGTCCGCAGGCAGAAAACGCCCCTGCACCAAGGTGAGTCGCCAGCCAGAGAGCGCCGCCGAGCCGGTGCCCAGAATGGCGGTGCTGCGGGTCAGTCCGCGGCTGCGCACCTCCCCCTGCCCCTGCACCACAGGGAGCGCTGCCTCGATCCCCGGCAATCTGGCGAGGGCATCAGCATCCTCCAGCAGCAGGGGACGGCTGCTGGAGAGGATACCGGGCGGGCCGCCAGCGGTTTCGGTTTTGCCCGGGGTGACGGCGATCAAGCGGGTGCCGAATTGGGAGAAGCTGTCGAGCAGATAGAGCCTGAGCCCCTCGCCAATACCGGTGAGCAGGGTCACCGAGGCGATCCCGATGGCAATACCCAGCGCCGACAGCAGGCTGCGACTGCGCCCTGCCAGCAAGGCACGCCACAACCAGAACAGCAGATCAGCGAGGCGCATCAGCCACCGCTCCACTGCCCGCTGCGCAGGCTACTGACCGGATCTTGCCGTGCCGCCCGGGAGGCGGGCAGCCAGCTAAAGAACAGCCCGGTCAGCAGGGCCGCCGGTATGGTGCAGAGGGTCGCGAGCAAAGGGACCGCCACCGGAAAACTGGGCCAGATCAGCGCGGCAAGGGCCACCAGGGCATAGCCCAAAGCCGTGCCAAACAGCGCGCCACTGCCGCTCAGCAGCAGCGCTTCCCATAAAAACAGCTGGCGGATCTGGCGGCTGTCGGCCCCCAGCGCCTTGAGCAGGCCGATCTCGCCGGTGCGCTGGCGGGTGCTGATCAGCGCCAGATTCATCATCATGATGCCGGAGACCAGCAGGCTGATGGCGCCTATACCGGCGACCGCCAGCGTAAGGGTCGAGAGAATGGTAGAGAAGGTGGCCAGCATGGCGTCACGGCGCACCACGGTGACATCGAGCACCCCGTGGCGCGCCTGCATCAGCAGCTCCAGCCGCTTGACCAGCGGAGACACCGCCTGCCCCGCCAACGGCTGGATCAGCAGGCGAAACAGCCCCTCGGTATTGAACAGCCGCATGGCGCTGCCAACCGGGATCAGCGCCGCTTCGGCCATATCCATCCCCAGATTGCTGCTCTGGCTGGTGAAGACCCCTACCACCCGAAAGCGGCGATTGTCAAAACGCAGCCACTGGCCGACCGGATCGGCCTGACCGAACAGCTCCCGGGCCACCACGGCCCCCAGCAGGACGACCGGTCGATCCTCTGCGGCATCCCCTGGCAGCCAGCGGCCAGACAACAACTCCAACCCGTGGGTATCGCGCAATCCGTTGCTGCTGCCAAGCAGCATGGTCTGGCGCAGCCGCGCCCCCTGCTTGGCCTCGGCAAAGCCCATCACCAGCGGCACCAACCGCACCTTGGGCTGATGCTGGCCAAGATAGTGCATGTCATCGAGGGTGATCTGCCGCAGGCTGTTGCCGGTGACCGGCGGCAGCCCGCCGGTGGTCTCCTTGCGCCCCGGAAACATCACCAGCAGATCCTTGCCAAGGGAGCTGAACTGGTCGGCCACATAGCGTCTTGCCCCCTCCCCCAGCGCGGTAAGCAGCAGCACCGAGGTGACGCTCAGACTCACCGCCAGGATCAAGACCAGCGCCCGCGAGCGCTGGCGCAGCAGGGCCACGGCGGCAAAGCGGATAACATCGGGCCGCCGCATTCAGCCCCCACCACTATGAGTGCTATCAATGCTATCGGTGCTGATGCGGCCATCATTCATCAGGATCCGCCTGCTCGCCCGTTCACCGAGGCGCGGATCGTGAGTCACCACCACCAGCGTGATCCCCTGCTCCCGGTTGAGCCCCTCAAGCAGGGTAATCACCTCCTCGCCGGAGCGGGAGTCAAGATTGCCGGTGGGCTCGTCGGCCAGGATCAGCCGCGGTGCCATCGCCATGGCCCGGGCGATGGCCACCCGCTGACGCTGACCGCCGGAGAGCTCGGCAGGGCGGTGCCCAGCCCGGTTCTCCAGCCCCAGCTCCCCCAGCAACTGCTGGCTGCGGCGATGACGCTCGGCGGGAGCGATCCCGCACAGCATCAGCGGCAGCTCGACGTTTTCACGGGCGGTGAGGCGGGAGATGAGGTGAAACGACTGGAACACGAAACCGATGCGATGGCCGCGCAGCTGGGCCAACGCCGGTTCTGACAGGGTGGCGGTGTCCTCGCCCCCCAGCCAGTAGCGCCCCTCGTCGGGCCGATCCAGCAGCCCCAGCACATTGAGCAGGGTCGATTTGCCGGAGCCCGAGGGGCCCATCACCGCCAGATACTCCCCTTCAGCAACCCGCAGGGAAATTCGCTCGAGGGCAGCCACTTCGCTCCCCCCCAGAGTGAAACGACGGCTGACGGTATCCAGGCGAATGAGATCACTCATCCGGCTGCTCCGTGGCGGCGCTGAAGGGGCCCTCCCCGACAACCTGACCGGGCTGGGCCGCCAGCTGCTCACCAGCGGCGAGCCCCTCGGCCACCTCAATCCAGTTCCAGTTCTCCACGCCCCAGCGGGGCATGACCCGCACCAGCTTATCCCCTTCCAGCCGCAGCACGCTGCCATCGTCAGCCCGGCTGCTGGCCGCCACCCGCAGCACATCGGTGGCGCGGGTCACCTCGACCTCAAGATCGGCGCTGTAGCCGATAAGCAGGGGCACGTCAGTGGGCACGTCAGTGGGCAGGGCCGTGAGCGATGCCTCCACCTCCACGGTGCGAGCCTGCTTCTCCAACTCCTTCACATAGGGGGCGATGCGGGTCACGGTGGCGGCAAAATCGCGCCCGGGCATGGCGTCGAGCAGTACCCGGGCAGACTGACCCACCTTGAGGCGAGCGGCATCCACCTCATCGATGGGGGCTGAGACATAGAGGCAGCGATCGTCGATGAGATCGATAACCGGGGGCATGGCCACTCCGGGCGGTGAAGGGGTCATGTATTCGCCCAGCTTGCTGTTGACCTCCGCCACCACACCGGCAAACGGCGCCTGCAAGCGGCGCTCACTCAAGCGGGCTTCCACCTGAGCGACCTGCGCCTCGTCGACCCGCTCCTGCTGACGGGATGCGCGGCAGATATAGCGGCGGGTATCGGCCAGATTCTGGGCCTGCTCGGCGAGGGTGCGGGAGGTGAGGTTTTTGGCCAGCAAGGTGGCCAGCCGATTGGCCTCCCGCTCGTAGTAGGCCGCCTCGCTGCAACGCTCCTCGCGCTGGGTCTTGCCGAGAGCCTGCTGGGCACGGGCACGGTCGAGATCGGCGCGGATGTCGTCACTCCAGAGGGTCAGCAGCAGCTCTCCCTTCGCTACCCGCTCCCCGGCCTTGACGGCGATCTGCGCCACCACGCCGCCACCGGGCAGACTGAGCCCGGCCCGCTGACAGGACTTGATGGTGCCAGCCCGGGTGTTGACCACTGTGACCAGCACATCCCCCCGCCCGACCTCAACCAGCCTGATCGGCGTCGCCTGCGGTCGCCACCACCATGCCACAGCAGCCACCGCTACCACGGCGCCACTTCCCCACCACAACCAACCTCTCTTCATCGCGCATCCTTTCGCTAGTGACTCCCGTCATGAGCGTCGGGAGAGCAGGGCATAGTAGAGCAAGGGTATCACTACCAGAGTGAGCAGTGTGGAGACCAGGATCCCGAAAATCAGGCTGATGGCCAGTCCGTTGAAGATGGGATCATCGAGGATAAACAGAGCTCCGATCATCGCCGCCAGCGCCGTCAGCATGATGGGTTTGGCCCGCACCTGCGCCGCTTCGATCACTGCCTGCTCGAACGCCACTCCGGCGCTGCGCTGCTGCTCGATAAAGTCCACCAGCAGGATGCTGTTGCGTACGATTATCCCGGCCAGGGCGATCATCCCGATCATCGAGGTCGCCGTAAACTGGGCCCCCAGCAGCGCGTGGCCCGGCATCACCCCGATGAGGGTGAGCGGAATGGGGGCCATGATGATCAGCGGCACCAGATAGGAGCGGAACTGGGCCACCACCAGCAGGTAGATGAGGATCATCCCCACCCCGTAGGCGATGCCCATGTCGCGGAAGGTCTCGTAGGTAATCTTCCACTCACCGTCCCACAACAGCGCCACCTCCCCCAGCTTGTCGGGCTGCTGCACGTAATATTGGGGCAGGTCGATATCGGCACCGGCGGCAAACATGCCGTAGAGCGGGCTGTCGGTATGGCCGCCCATGTCGGCAACCACCATCACCATAGGCTGCATGTTCTTGTGCATGATATAGCTGGGGGCCACCTCATCACGGCGACTCACCAGCTCGGAGACCCGCACCAGCTGGCCGCTCTGGCTGCGCACCTTGAGGGCAAGTACGCCCGCCAGATCCCGCTTGTCACCGGGAGCCAGTTCGATGCGGATCGGCACCGGATACTTGGCGCCGTGCCCCTGCAGCCAACTGGCATCCTGATAGCCCACGCCGCCGTTGAGGGTCGCAACCAGATCTCCAAGATCGACCCCGAGCAGGGCCGCCTTGCTGCGATCCACCACCAGCCGCCACTTGGGCTGCGGGTCGGTCAGATAGATATCCACGTCCACCAGATCCGCGGTGGCCACAAAGCGGGCCTGTACGGCGCGCGCCGCCGCTTCACGGGCAGCAGGCGTCGGGCCATACACTTCCGCGACTATGGGTGACCAGACCGGCGGGCCGGGCGGCACCTCAACGACTTTCAGGTTGCCCCCTGCCGCACTGGCGATGACCTGCAGCGGGGCCCGTACCGACTGGGCAATCTGGTGACTGCTGCGATCCCGTTCATGCTTGTCCACCAGATTGACCTGAATATCCCCCACGTTGGCACCGCTGCGGATAAAGTAGTGGCGCACCAGGCCGTTGAAATTGATGGGGGCGGCGGTACCGGCGTAGATCTGGTAATCCTTCACCTCGGGCACCTTGGCAAGCTCCCGCCCGACCGCCAACAGGGTGCGCTCGGTCTGCTCCAAGGTCGCCCCCTCCGGCATATCGAGCACCAGCTGAAATTCCGATTTGTTGTCAAAGGGGAGCATCTTGAGCACCACCCACTGCACCAACGGCATGGCGGCGGCCGCCCCGACCAGCAGCAATACCACCAGCCAGAGTTTGCGTCTGGCCCTCTTGGCGCCGTCACCGATCAGGAAAGGGGTCATCAGCCGGTGAAAGAGACCAGCCTTGGCCTCGCCGTGGGCACCGTGCACCTCGTCCTTGAGCAAATGGCTCGCCAGCCAGGGGGAGAAGACAAAAGCCACTAGCAGGGAGATGAGCATCCCCATGCTGGCATTGATGGGGATAGGGCTCATGTAGGGGCCCATCAGGCCGCTGACAAAGGCCATCGGCAGCAGAGCCGCGATCACGGTCAGGGTCGCCAGTATGGTCGGCCCCCCCACTTCGTCCACCGCCCCCGGAATCAGATCCTTGAGCGACCCCCTGCCCAGGCCACGATGGCGATGAATGTTCTCCACCACCACGATGGCGTCATCCACCAGAATGCCTATGGAGAAGATCAACGCAAACAGCGACACCCGGTTGAGGGTAAAACCCCATGCCCAGCTGGCAAACAGGGTCAGCGCCAGGGTGATGACGATGGCCACCCCCACCACCAGCGCCTCGCGCCAGCCCATGCTCACCAGTACCAGCAGCACCACCGCCGTGGTGGCAAAAATCAGCTTGCCAATGAGGGTGTTGGATTTGGTCTCGGCGGTGACGCCGTAGTCACGGGTCACCGTCACCTCGACCCCGGCAGGGATGAGTCGATTCTTGAGGCTCTCGACCCGCGCTTCCACCCGCTTTGCCACATCGACCGCGTTCTGGCCCGGCTGCTTGCCGATAGCCAGCGTCACCGCTGGATAACTAGCCTGCCCTATCCCCATCCAGCTGCGTTTGGTCGGGACCTCCTGACCCAGAGAGACCCTGGCCACCTCCCCCAGATAGACCGGCTTGCCGTCGTGCAGCCCCACCACCAGTTCTCTAGCCTCCTGCTCACTTTGCAGGAACTGCCCCACCTGTACCTTGATCTCACTGTTGTCTTGCTCGATGGCCTGTGTCGTTCCTACCTGATTGGCGGCGGCAAGTCGCTGGCTCAGATCGCCCCAGCTGATGCCGTGGGCGCTAAGGGCCGCCGGATCCGGTATCACCCGCAACACGGCACTCTGGCTGCCCAGCGTGTAAATATCGCGGGTACCGGGAATGCGCTTGAGTTCGGTCTCCAGCTCATGGGCGACCCGGGTCAGTTCGGGAGCGCCCAGTTGCTTGCTCCCCTCTTTGCCCCACTCTTTGCTCCATAAGGTGAGACTGACGATGGGGACATCATCGATCCCCCTAGGCTTTACCAGCGGCTGACCGACCCCGATCCCCTGTGGCAACCAGTCGCGGTTGGAGTCGAGCTGGTTGTTGAGATCGACGATGGCCTGCTCGCGGCTCACCCCCACCTTGAACACCACCACCAGCAGGGCGCCATCGGGTTGGGAGAAGGAGTAGAGGGTATCGATCCCCTTTATCTGGGAGACCACCTGCTCGGCAGGAGTAGTGACGAGAGACTCCACCTCTGCCGGGGTGGCTCCCGGGAAGGGAATGTAGACATCGGCGAAGGTGACATCGATCTGCGGCTCCTCCTCCTTGGGGGTCACCAGCACAGCAAACAGGCCGAGCAACAGCCCCACCAGCGCCAGCAGCGGGGTGATGGCCGAGCCCTGAAACAGCGCAGCCAGCCGACCGGCAGGCCCCAGCCTCTCCTTGTTGTCGTTCAGCTCGCTACTCATGGGCCACCTCCTGCTGCTGCGCCCAGGCATCGGGGGCCAGCTTGTCACCGGCTTGCAGCCCGGCCAGGATCTCGCACTGTCCCTCGACACAATGGCCGACCCGTACCGGCGTCAGGGCCCAGCCAGCGGGCAGCTGCAGATAGACGCCGTTGAACTCCCCTTGCCGCAGCAGGGCGCGAGCCGGCACTTGCAGCACCTGACGTTCACCCTGTTTGAGCTGCACCTTGAGCCACATGCCGGGCAATACCCCGGCGGTTTGCGGCGGCAAGTCGAGGCGCAACCTGAAGGCGTGGCTCTGGCTGTCGGCATAGTTAAAGCGGGTCAATTTGACGGGGGTAACGGCCCTGCCATCCGGCAGCAGCACCTGCACATCCGCAGGCTCACGAGCGAGCGTCAGGGCGGATTGGGGCAACTCAAGCTCCACCCGCAAGGTGTCGAGAGAGAAGCCGGAGAGCAGCGGGGTACCGGGGGCGACAGTCTCCCCCAACTCCACCAGCCTCTTGGTCACTACCCCGGCATAGGGAGCCAGAATGCGGGTATAACCGTAAGCCTCGCGGGCCTGAGTGAGGGCCGCATCGGCCGCATTGACCTCGGCGCGGGCGGCGCGATCAGTCGCCTGGGCATTATCGAGCTGGGCGCGGGTGATCACCCCCTTGGCGATCAGCGCCTGAAAACGGGCGAGCTGGCGCTCGGCTTCCACTTGCTGGGCCTGCGCCCGGGCCAGTCGCGCCTCGGCACCCGTGACGGCGGCAAACTGCTCCTTGCCACTGATCTCCAGCAGCGGTTGCCCCGCCTGCACCTGATCGTTCACATCCACCAGCATGCGGGAGACCCGGCCGCTGGTCTGGGCCGCCACCGTCCCCTGATTGATGGCAGTAACGGTGCCATCCAGCGTCAGCCAGTCGGTCACCGGCTGTGGCGCCACTGTCAACAAGGGCTCTGTCAGCGGGGGCTCTGTCAGTGGGGCAATAGGCTCCCCTTCTGCGGCCAGGGCCCGGGTGGCTGTCATGGCCTGCGATGTCATCACCAGCAAGGTGATCCCCAGCAACCGGATCTTTTCCATCATTACTCTCCTTCCCTGGCATCATCAGTCACTTCACGGGATCAGGCGGTATGAGACTGGCGCACCTGATCCTTTTCCCGAGTTGGTGCCTTGGTCAGCACCCTAGCCAGCCCCCTATCAAACAGCAAGATCCCGGCCACCATGGCCGCGATAAACAACATTATCATGGGCTGTCCGCTGGAAATGAGACTCAGAGCAGGCCCCGGGCAGATGCCCACCAATCCCCAGCCGATGCCAAACAGCGCGGCCCCGCCGATCAGGCGGCGATCCAGCCTGGGTGCCGGTACGGCGACGATGGGCTCCCCTAGCAAGCTCTGGTGACGGGGTTTCACCAGCAGAAAATAACCGGGCATAAAGACCAGCAGGGCGCCCCCCATCACGAAGGCGAGGCTGGGATCCCAGGCCCCGGCCAGATCGAGAAAACCGGTGACCCGGGCGGGATCCACCATGCCGGAGATGGCCATCCCCAATCCGAACAACAGGCCCGCAAACAAACTTGTCAGCAACTTCATGGCGATCAGCCCCTTACAACAGATGATGAGTAACGAAGACGGTGATGAAACCGGCCGCCATAAAGGTCAGGGTGGCGACGATGGATCTCAGCGAGAGCCGCCCCATGCCACAGATGCCGTGGCCGCTGGTGCAGCCATTGCCAAGGCGGGTACCGATGCCGACCAGCAGACCGGCCAGCAGCACCAGCGGCCACCCGGGCAGGCTGGTGAATGTGGGCATGGTGGCCCAACCTAGGGTCAGCGCCAGCCAGGCGCCTGCGCCCAATCCCAGCAGAAACAGCACCTGCCAGCGCGCCCGCTGTTGCAGCGCACCGGCCAGAATGCCGCTGATCCCGGCGACCCGGCCGTTGAACAACATCAGGATCAGGGCCGACAGCCCCGCCAGCATGCCGCCGCCCAAAGAGAGCAGCCATTGGCTTTCCATCATCAAGATTCCTTATTTTCTGAGTGACAAAAATGGGTTTGCAGCGCCGCCAGCACATCGGCAGCCGCCTCGCTCATCAGCGAGTAGTAGATCTGCTGGGAGACCTTGCGCGAACGGATCAGGCCATGGCGCTTCAATACCGACAGTTGCTGGGAGAAGGCCGACTGCCCCAGCAGGCTGTGGGCTAGCAGCTCCCCGACCCCCTTCTCCCCCTCCACCAGCTGGCAGAGCACCATCAGGCGTTCGGGGTGAGCCAACGCCTTGAGCAGGGAGGCGGCGGCTGTCGCATGTCTGTTCATCTGGTCGAATTGGCTCATAAGAGTAAATTAGCAATTGCTGATATTTGTTCTATTGTATAAAACAACACTAAATTAGCAATACCTAAAGTAGATAGGGAGAAAGACCATGACTGTAGATAACGGAGTCAGAATCGTCGCGGGTTGCATGTTGCTGCTCTCGCTGATCCTTACCACCTGGGTGCATCCGGGCTTTGTCTGGTTGAGCGCCTTTGTCGGGGTCAACCTGATCCAGAGCGCCTTCACCGGTTTCTGCCCGGCAGCGATGATCCTCAAACGGATGGGATTGAAATAACCGGGTCAGGGGTGAGCAGCCCGGGACGGAAAGCGGGGCTTTCGATTATGTTTCAAGATGTTGCTGTGGGCGGCGCGGGGTTTACCCTGACTGCCGCCTCGGCTATCATTCGAGCCTCTTATCAATAGCGGAGACCATCAGTGGGCAACTCATCAAGTGACAGTTGTAGACCGGCCCTGTCAGCCGGTACCAAGGTCGCGAGCTAGCCGCAGGTCTTTCTCTGCCGCATGCTCGCAGCCCTGCGAGAAGCGGAAATCCACTCCCCTCTTCTCTTTTTACACTTGACGTCTGGTGACCATTGGCCACAAGCCATGGCCGCCATGCCTGCATAGTTTCTGCTTCCCACAAGGAGGCTACTATGCGCTTTATCTCAATCAAACCGGCTGCGGATCCCACGGTAGCAACAGGTTCTGTTGCTACCCGGGCTCACCCCCTGCTGAGCAAGCTCGGCCGTGGCATGTTGCCACGCTGGCTGGGCGGCAAACCGCGTCAGCACCACTACCGGCTGCAGATCCGCTGTGAGGATCGCGCCGATATGGAGCAGGTGCTGGATATGGTGAACCACACCCTGCAACCGGCTGGGCTGCAACCGATGCAATCGATGAAGCCGGGTCGCGGCGGCGGGCGAGAGCTGGTGCTCAACCTGCAGTGTACCCCGCCCCAGCGCCGCTATCTGGTGCAGTTTATCCATCAGGTCGGAGTAGCACATCCGGTGCGCTGGCAACTGCGCCCGCGCATCGACTGCGATCCCGAACTCAACTGAGCGCGCACCTGCATTAACCACAGTGAAAGGGGCCAGCCACACTGGCCCCCTTGTCGTGAACAACAGCTTGCCCTGCGGCGGATCGGATAGCCGATCCGCCGTTCATACTCGCACTTATGTTTGCACTTATGTTTGCACTTATGTTCGCACCTATACTCGGCTCGCACCCCAGGTGCCAGAGGGCGGGCGCGCTGGGTTGTTTTTCTGCTGGCCATCCGCGCAATCATTCCCTGATCCATCCGCCACCCAGCGTTTCATCATGGATTGCGCCAAACCAGCACTCATCAGAAGGAGTACGCCATGAAGATGTGGCAACAAATTGACATGATCTCCCTGCTCGACACCCTCGCCAGCCTGTTGCTCGCCTTTGTGCTCGGCAGTCTGGTCGGGCTGGAGCGCCAGTACCGCCAACGTACCGCGGGCCTTCGCACCAACGTGCTGGTCGCCGTGGGGGCCGCCCTGTTCGTCAGTCTGGCCCAGCGCATCTATGACCTGCACGGCGGCAACTACAACGTGGTCCATGTGGTGGCCTATATCGTCTCCGGCATCGGCTTTCTCGGCGCCGGCGTCATCATGCGCGAGTCGGGCAATATCCGCGGCATCAACACCGCAGCCACCCTTTGGGGCGTGGCAGCGGTCGGCGCCGCCTGTGGTGCCGGGCTGGCCATGGAGGCGATCCTCGGCGCCCTGTTCGTACTCGCTGCCAACACCCTGCTGCGACCGCTGGTCAATCAGATCAATCGTCGCCCGGTAGACAATACCGACACCGAAGTGACCTACAAGGTGACCGCGCTGACCCAGCGCGAGCATCAAAAGGAGGTGCTGCACTGGCTGGAAGAGATGCTGGAGCAGGCCAACTATCCCATGAGTGAGCTCGACATCGAGCCGTTTGGCGAAGGGGATCTGGAGATCTCGGCGGTGCTGCTCGCCACCTCTATCGATGGCGACGAGCTGGATGCCCTGATGGTGAAACTCGGCATACATCCCCATATCAAGCAGGTGTTCTGGCGGACCAGTACCACCGATTGATCTCTCGGTCAGAGGAACGGCACCATCCGCCAACAGCAAAAAGCCCCGCCAGTAATGGCGGGGCTTTCTCACATGGGATGGGCGAACCGGCGTAACTAGCGGCGACTGCGCCAGCGCACCCGGGAGTTGATCACCAGGGCGGTCTGCGCCGGGGGATTACCCGCAATCAGTTGCTGCATCAGCTCGAAAGCGGCACGGGCTAGCGCCGGACAATCCTGTGCCACCGAGTCGATGCGCATGGGAATGCAGTCGAGCAGGTCGTGATCATCGAAGGTACACAGGCGCATGCCTGTCTCCATCAGCCCCGCCTCGTTGAGGTAGCGCAGTACCCCCTCCAGCAGGGTAAAGGAGGCGGTAAAGAGCCCCTTGGGGGGCGCCCCCAACTCGGCCACCAGTTCGGCCATCAGCTGATAACCGGAGCTCGGCTGATAATCGCGATGGCGCACCCGGATTGCATCGGCTTCAAAACCGGCGCGATGGAGCCCCAGCTCATAGCCTGCCAGCCGGTGACGGCTGGGGGAGAGATCCAGCAGGCCGCCGAAGTAGTAGATTTGCTCGCCGCACTCGCTGGCCATGTCCCGCACCAGCTCGGCGGTGGCCTTGCAGGCATCGGAGATCACCATGGGCAGGCGCGACTCGCCGATATGGCGGTCGAGCTGCACCACCGGCAGACGATCGTGGATGCGGGCATAGATGTCATCGCTGTGGCCGCTGGAGGCGACAATCAGCCCGTCCACCTGACGGCTGATGAGATTGTCCACCACCCGCTGCTCGAGAGCGGGATCATCCTCGGAGCAGGCGATCAGCAGCTGGATGCCCGCCTCCCGGCAGTGGGCCTCGAGGGCGCGGGCGATGCGGGCGAAACCGAAGTTGGTGAGATCGGGGATCACCAGCCCCCAAGTGTAGCTGCGGGTCTCGCGCAGGGAGCGGGCGTGAAAGCTCGGCAGGTAGTGACACTCATCCGCCACCGCCTGAATGCGCTTGCGGGTATCGTCGGCGATCCGGTACTCCGCACTCTTCCCGTTGAGCACCAGACTGGCGGTCGCCTTGGACACCCCCGCCAGTTCGGCGATCTGGGCAATCGTGATCCGTTTCTTCTTCTCCACCTGGCCTCCCGGCTGACTAGAACCGGGCTATTGTACTAGGCACGCCGACAGCGGCCAGTGATTGAGGCAAATTTTGCAGCCATCATCGCCGTTACCTGATGAAAGTTGCGGCGTTTCTCCGGGGAAGTAGCGCGCAGACAGGCTGTGACGACCCTCATCGATGAAACACTCCAGACTGGAGCGATCGCACAGCACGGTGATCCGCCCGCCAGCCCAGGGGCTGCAGCGGGTCTCCCACGCTCCGCTCTGCCAGTTCTGGCGCCGCAGGGTGATACGCCCCGGCAGCCAAACCAGCTCGGCCACGGTGCCAAACCAGAGGCTCCCCTCGCCGCACAGATCCAGATCGAGCCAGGCCGAGTCGATGGCCAGCCCCGGAAACTCGCCAAGCGTCCCCTCGAAGCAGGTCTGCTCCCCCTTCAATGCCGCGAGCTCCGCCACCGGTCGCTGGCAGAGCCACTCATCCTGCCAGAACAGCTCCCGCGGGCAGCTCATCTGGTGGATCCAGCCATAGGGGATGGTGGGCTGGCTCATCTCGTTCTCCTCCGGCAGCCCCAGCCAGCCAAACAAGAGGCGGCGCCCCAGATTGTCTCGGGTGGTTTGCGGCGCATAGAACTCGAAGCCCCGGTCAAGCTCGTAGAAATCCCCATGATCGAAGCGCTCGCCGTCGAAGTTGCCCGCCAACCAGCCGCACTGGTAGAGGTTGCGATAATCCTCGCCCACCGGGGCAATCCCCTGCGGGCAGCTGATCAGCACATGGCGATCCCCTAACGGGAAGAGATCCGGGCACTCCCACATATAGCCAAACTCCCCCAGCCCCCCGCGCCCGCTACCGGCGATGGAGCCCACCCGCTGCCAGCTTTGCAGGCTCTCGCCACGATAGAGCAGCACCTCACCCTTGTCGTCCAAAGTGCGAGCTCCCAGCACCATCAGCCACTGCTGGCCGTCGTGCCACACCTTGGGGTCGCGCACATGGCCGCTGTAGCCTTCTGGCAGCTCCAGCACAGGCCCCAGCTTGGCAAAACCGCCCTCACCGTCGGCGCGGGCCAGACACTGATAGGCGGTACGACTGCCATCCGGGTATTTGACATTGCCGGTGTAGATGAGGGTCAAACGCCCCTGCTCGTCACTCACCGCCGAGCCCGAATAGCAGCCGTGACTCTCATAGGTTTCGGTGGGCAACAGCGCCACCGGCTCGTGCTGCCAGCGCAACAGATCGGTCGAGGTGACGTGCCCCCATCCCTTGTTGCGATGCTCGCAGCCCAGCGGATTCCACTGGTAAAAGAGGTGGTAGCGCCCGTCGTGCTCGATAAAGCCGTTGGGATCGTTAAGCAGCCCCACCGGGGCTGCCAGATGCCAGCGGGGCCGATGGGGATCGGCCGCCGCCTTGAGCTGTCCGGCCAGCAACGACCGGACAATCTGGTTGAGAAGATCGCGTTCCTTCATCACTCCACCTTGTACTTGAGCAGGAAGGAGGCGGCGAAGGCAGTGCCAAAGGCGATCACCAGCCCGATGATGTAGTGAATGAGGCTCATGGGCTGGACGATAGCCATGCCGGGAATACCGGTCAGCCCCACCGCCGTCATCCCCACTTTGGCCGCCACCACGTAGGCACCGCCGCAGGCCCCGCCAAACAGACCGGCGAGGAAGGGCTTGATGTAGCGCAGGTTGACCCCGAAGATCGCCGCTTCCGTGATGCCCAGCAGGCAGGACATGGCCGCCGGCACGGTAATGGCTTTGATCTTCACGTCGCGGGTCTTGAAGTAGACCGCGAGGCAAGCTCCTCCCTGCGCCACGTTGGCCATGGCCCAGATGGGCAGCAGGAAGTTGACGCCAATTTGCGGATTGGCCAGCAGCCCCGCCTCAATGGCGTGAAAGCTGTGATGGATGCCGGTGATGACGATCAGCGAATAGGTGCCGCCAAACACCAGCCCCGCCAGCCAGCCCGCCTGCTCATAGAGGGCGCTCAGACCAAACGAGATGCCATCCCCCAGCACCCGACCCGCCGGGCCGATAAAGAGCAGCGCCACGAAGCCGGTGATGATGACGGTCAGGAACGGCGTGAGGATCAGATCCAGCGCATCCGGAATACGCTTGCGCAGCTGTTTCTCCAGATGGGACATGAACCAGACCGCCAGCAGCACCGGGAAGACGGTGCCCTGATAGCCGATCATCGCCACATCCAGTCCGAAGAAATCCATGGTCTTGAAGCCACCGGCCACGCCCCAGGCGTTGGTCAGCGCCGGGTGGGTGAGAATACCGCCAAGGGTCGCCCCGAGGTACGGGTTGCCACCAAACTCCCGCGCCGCCGTAAAACCGATCAGAATGGGCAGGATGATAAAGGCCGCCGAGCTGAACATGTCGAGCATCACAAACAGGGCGCTGTCGGCATTGACCCAGCCGTAGGTGCGCACCATGCCGAGCAGCCCCATCAACAGGCCCGAGGCCACGATGGCCGGAATGATCGGCACGAAGATGTTGGAGAGCGTCCGTGCCAGCCGCTGGGCGACATTGAGCTTGGCCGTCGCCATGTTGGTCAGCTCCGCCTTGCTGGCCATGCCGGTGCCGGTCAGCGCCACGAACTCCGCATAGACCTTGTTGACCAAACCGGTGCCGAAGATCACCTGAATTTGACCCGCGTTGCTAAAGCACCCCTTGACCCCCTCCAGCTTGTCGATGGCGGCCTTGTTCACCTTGCTGTCATCGGCCAGCACCAGCCGCAGCCGGGTGGCGCAGTGGGCAGCGCTGACGATGTTCTCCTTGCCCCCGAGCAGGGGCACCAGATCCTTGGCTATCGCACTGATATTCATATTCTTCCTCTTATGACCCGCCACGCTGGCGGGCCCTTGTCACATGAGAGTAGGGGCTGTCGAGCCGGGCTTCTAGCCGCAGCTCAACAACCGCTTGTGCCTGATCGCAAAAATTCATCCAGTTCGGAGCGGGTCGGCAGCGCCGTCATCGCCCCCTTGGCGGTGGTGGCAAGCGCCCCGCAGCCGTGAGCCTGCGCCAGGATGGCGGGCAGCTCGGCCAGAGTCGGCAGCGACGAGCGACCTGCCAGCGCAGCCAGCAGACCGGCGACGAAGGCATCCCCCGCCCCCGTGGTGTCGATTGGCGTCACTTTCTGCCCCACCCACTCCAGCAGCTCGCCACCCAAACGGGCCACCACACCGGCCGCCCCCCGGGTCACCAGCACCAGCGCCGGGCCAGAGAGAGTCGCGAGCCCTGCGACCAGCTCATCCTCGCCGCTCAACAACTGCAACTCCTCGATGGAGAGCTTGACCACGTCCGCCTGCGCGATGGCTTTGCGCACCAGCGGCAGCATCTCGGCGGAGTTGCCCCACACCTCGGGGCGCAGGTTGGGGTCGAAGCAGACTCGCCCGCCTGCCGCCTTGATGGCCGCCATGGCCTGCAGGCAGCTGGTGCGCACTGGCTCGTTGGCGAGCGCAATGGAGCAGGTGAGCAGCCACTGACCGGCATCGAAGCGGGGCAACTCATCGGGGGTGAGGAACTGGTCGGCACTGGGGCGCACCATGAAGGTGAAGCTGCGCTCCCCCTCGTCATCAAGTGCCACCAGCACTGTGCTGGTGCGATGGTCAGGATCGAGCCGCAGCGCGGCGATATCCACCCCCTCCCCGCGCAGGGTGTCGGCCATAAAGCGGCCAAACGGATCGGCACCGACCCGGCCGATAAAGGCCGCATCGCCGCCAAGCCGTGCCACACCAACCGCCACATTGGCGGGTGCGCCACCCGGACACTTGAGGTAGTGCAACGCCCCTTCCGGGATCAGATCCACCACCGCATCCCCCATTACCCACACACGATTCGTCACCTTGCTACTCCACTGCTGCATCGGATCCCCGGTCAAACCCGGACTCTGTTCTGTTGGCTGGCATTATCAGCTAAACCGTTTTAGCCAACCAACAGATCTCGGCACCGGCTGCCATTTTTGTGATCGGGATAACGAACTAGAACCAGGTTTCCATCTGCACGCCAAAGTTCCACTCGCCACCGGCGGTGAAGTTGCTCTGGCCCATGGCATCGTCGCTGGCGTAGTTGTCGAGCTCCGATGACCAGTCCATCCAGCTGGCGAACACCCGCAGCTCGGGCCGCTCGAAGAAACCGACAGTCTGCGCCTTGAAGGTAGGGGCGAAGGTGAGCTTGGTGAAGTTGCCGTTCACCGCCTGCCGCCCCTTGTAACCCTTGGGATCGAGATCCATGTACTGCCAGGCTGCCTCGTAGACCAGCTCGACATTCTGACTCAGCACCTGCGCCACCCGGGTATTGAAGGTGAGCCAGCGGTACTCATCCCCTTTCACGTTGCGATCCTGACTCTGCTCGGCCAGCAGGGCCGGGGCAAAACGCCAGCGCGAGTTGAGATCGGTGGCGCCAAACACGGCGACCCGCACCGCATCGGCATCCGGCAGCAGCTCGCTGTCAGAGCCCAGTCCCTTGACCTCGGCCCCCAGCCCATGACCGTACAGCACCGCCGCCTTGGCAAAACCGGGGTTGATGCCAAAGAAGCTCTCGCCGTGGTAGGCCAGCAGGGTGTGTGCCCCCTTGTCCGCCGCCTCGCTGCCCGACCCCTTGTCATTGATGCGGGCGTCATTGTCCTTGGCCGAGAGACCGTTCACCATCCACTGCCAGTTGCCGACTCGATTGTTCATGGTGAGGATGTAGCTCTCGATATCGGAGAGACCGCTGGCGCTGATGTCGCCGTAATCGCGACCGTAGAGGGAGAAGTTGGCCTTCCAGCTGTCGGCCAGCTGCACGTCGTAGACGCCGCCGCCGGTACCAGCCAGGAACACCACGTCGGAGTCGATCCAGTGGATATCGAAGTTGTCGCGGTCAAAGCGCTTGCCCGCCCACAGCACTGCATTCTTGAAGGGGCCGTCGAAGCTCGCCAGATTGCCGATCTCGGCAAACACCTGACGAGTGTTGAGGCTCGAATCGCTGGCGGTCCAATCGTTGCTGGTCTCCACCCCGTCTGCCAGCATCAGCTTGTAGCGGGCCCAGCTGCCATCCTCGAAGGTCTGGGTTTTCAGCAGGTTGGCCTCCATGTAGGTGTCATCCTCGTTGCCAAGGCGACCGACGGCCCCGCCCACCGAACCGGCTGGCGTGATGTAGGGGCCGCCGCGCCCACCGTTGCCATTGCCGTTGACCAGCAGGCCCGAGCGGGCGTAGCCGTGAAACTCGAAGCCCTGGGCACCTGCGGTCTTCTCATCCACCTGCTGGCTGCGGTTGTCGGCCACCTGCGCCTGCTCGCTGGCCGCGCTCGCCTTCACCTCGGCCTCACTGGCACGGCTCTCTGCCGCCTGCACCCGCACCTCCAGCGCAGCCAGTCTGGCTTCGACACGCTCCTCTTCGACACTCTCCCCTCCGACACTCGCCTGCGCCGCCCACAGCGGGCTGCTCATCCCCAATCCCAGCGCTACCGCCAGCGCCAACTTGCTCTTGAACATCATCATCTTCCTCACCTGTCATCTGTGCCCGAACGGGCGCTGTTGTTATCGACAATCTGAGCATAGCTAAACCGCTTTAGCTAACTCAATATGACAACTAAACCGTTTCAGCAACAGTGTGAGCGGGATAACATTTGTACAGCAGGTATTGGTGGGAGTTGTGAGGAGGATCCCTCATCAGGATCCACTCAATAGGGCGGATCCTGGCTAAATGACGGGCAAAAAAAGAGCCGGCGCAGGGCCGGCTCTGTTTATTCGGGTGGCTGAAATCAGCGGGTCAGATCGTCGAAGAAGCGTTTCACCCCTTCGAAGAAACCTTCTGATTTCGGCTTGTGAGTCTTGGCAGCGGCACCACTGAACGACTCGTCCAGCTGACGCAGCAGCTCTTTTTGGGATTCGTTGAGCTTGACCGGGGTCTCAATGACCACCTTGCACATCAGATCGCCAACCTGGCCAGAGCGCACAGATTTAACGCCCTTGCCGCGCATGCGGAACATCTTGCCGGTCTGGGTCTCAGGGGTCACCTTGAGCTTGACGCGACCATCCAGGGTCGGCACTTCGATCTCGCCACCGAGGGCTGCTGCGGTGAAGCTGATGGGCACTTCGCAGTAGAGGTTGTTGCCGTCACGCACGAAGATCTCGTGCTCTTTGACGTGCACCTGTACGTACAGATCCCCAGCCCCTGCGCCCGCTTCGCCTGCTTCCCCTTCGCCGGAGAGACGGATACGATCGCCGGTGTCGACGCCCGCCGGAATTTTCACCGACAGGGTCTTGGTCTTCTGGTAGCGACCTTCGCCGTGGCACTTGCGGCACGGATCCTTGATGATCTTGCCGCGACCGTGACAGTGGGGGCAGGCCTGCTGCACCGCGAAGAAGCCCTGACGCATCTGCACCTGACCGGCGCCGTGGCAGGTCGGGCAAGTCTGGGCACTGCTACCGGTGTGGGCACCGGAGCCGTTACAGACTTCACAGTGAACCAGGGTCGGCACCTTGATCTCCTTGGAGACCCCGCGCACCGCCTCTTCGAGGGTCAGCTCCATGGTGTAACGCAGATCGGAGCCACGGGCCGGGCCACGACGGCCGCCGCCACGTTGGCCACCACCAAAGATATCGCCAAAAATATCGCTGAACGCATCACCAAAATCAGCGCCGCCACCAAAACCACCGTGGCCACCGCCACCCTGGCTCGGATCGACACCGGCATGACCATACTGATCGTAACGGGCACGCAGGTTGCCATCGGTCAGGACCTCGTAAGCTTCCTTGACCTCTTTGAACTTCTCTTCAGATGCCGCATCACCCTGATTGCGATCCGGGTGATACTTCATGGCCAGACGTTTGTACGCCTTCTTGATCTCGCGCTCGTCGGCATCTTTTGCCACACCCAGCACTTCGTAGAAATCGCGCTTCGACATACTCATCCTGTTGCTTCGTAGCAGTTACGCAGACGGGCGTTGGTTACCCAACGCCCGTGAATTCATTGACTAAGCCGATGGGTGAAGCGAACTTCCCCCATCTGGGTAGGGCTTACTTCTTGTCGTCTTTCACTTCTTCGAACTCGGCGTCGACCACGTCGTCGTTAGCCTTGGAAGAAGAGGAGGACTGACCGGCATCAGCACCGGCGGCGCCTTGTTGAGCCTGAGCTTGCTGTTGAGCAATCTCCATCAGCTTCTGGGACGCTTCCAGCAGTGCCTGCTGTTTGGCTTCGATGGCAGCCTTGTCGTCACCCTTGAGGGTGGCTTCCAGCTCGCTCACCGCGGCTTCGATCTTGCTCTTGTCGTCAGCAGGCAGGGCTTCACCGGCTTCGGTGATCTGCTTGCGTACGGAGTGGACCAGACCATCAGCCTGGTTGCGAGTCTGCACCAGCTCTTCGAACTTCTTGTCCTCGGCCGCGTTGGCTTCGGCTTCGCGAACCATGCGCTCGATCTCTTCGTCAGACAGACCGGAAGAGGCCTGGATGGTGATCTTCTGCTCTTTGTTGGTCTCTTTGTCTTTGGCAGAGACGTGCAGGATACCGTTGGCATCGATGTCGAAGGTCACTTCGATTTGCGGCAGGCCGCGCTGTGCCGGACGGATACCTTCCAGATTGAACTGGCCCAGTGACTTGTTGTCGCTGGCACGCTTGCGCTCACCCTGCAGCACGTGAATGGTCACGGCAGACTGGTTGTCTTCAGCAGTGGAGAACACCTGGGATTTTTTGGTCGGGATGGTGGTGTTCTTCTCGATCAGCGCAGTCATCACGCTACCCATGGTTTCGATACCCAGGGAGAGCGGAGTAACGTCCAGCAGCAGTACGTCGGTCTTCTCACCAGACAGTACCGCACCCTGGATGGCAGCACCCATGGCCACGGCTTCGTCCGGGTTAACGTCTTTACGCGGCTCTTTACCAAAGAATTCAGATACGGTCTTCTGCACCATTGGCATACGGGTCTGACCGCCTACCAGGATGATGTCGTCGATCTCACCAATCGCCAGACCGGAGTCTTTCAGCGCCATGCGCACTGGCTCCAGAGAGTCTTTCACCATGTCTTCTACCAGGGATTCCAGCTTGGCGCGGGTCACCTTGATGTTCATGTGCTTGGGACCGGTGGCATCAGCGGTGATGTACGGCAGGTTGACATCAGTCTGCTGGGCAGAGGAGAGCTCAATCTTGGCTTTTTCTGCGGAGTCTTTCAGACGCTGCAGGGCCAGTTGATCGTTGCGCAGGTCGATGCCCTGCTCACGCTTGAACTCGTCAACCAGGTAGTTGATGACGCGGTTGTCGAAGTCTTCACCACCCAGGTGGGTGTTACCGTTGGTCGCCAGTACTTCGAAGGTGGTCTCGCCTTCCACTTCATCGATCTCGATGATGGAGATATCGAAAGTACCGCCGCCCAGGTCATATACGGCAACCTTGCGCTCGCCCTTGACCTTGTTCACGCCGTAGGCAAATGCTGCGGCAGTCGGCTCGTTGATGATGCGTTTTACATCCAGACCCGCGATGCGACCGGCATCCTTGGTAGCCTGACGCTGGGCATCGTTGAAGTAAGCTGGCACAGTGATAACGGCTTCAGTGACCGGCTCACCCAGATAATCTTCAGCGGTCTTCTTCATCTTCTTCAGCACTTCGGCAGAGATCTGCGGCGGTGCCATTTTCTTGCCCTTCACTTCAACCCAGGCATCGCCGTTGTCAGCTTTGGCGATGGCATACGGCATGATTTTCAGGTCACGCTGTACTTCTTCATCTTCAAAACGACGACCGATCAGACGCTTGATAGCGAACAGGGTGTTCTTCGGATTAGTGATGGCCTGACGCTTGGCCGGTTGACCAACCAGGATCTCGCCATCATCGGCATAGGCAATGATGGACGGAGTAGTACGATCGCCTTCTGCGTTCTCGATCACGCGAGCAGTGTCGCCATCCAGAATAGCGACGCAGGAGTTGGTAGTACCCAGGTCAATACCGATGATTTTACCCATTTGACGAATCTCCAAAAACTTTGAATAAACTGGCGAGGAACTCGCCTTAATGCGTTAACGGCTAGGTGGGGGCAGCCAATCTGGCTTTCAAGCTCCCGGCATCAAATTTTCTGGTGCCGCCGCGCCTTGCTTCCTATATGGGGTCGCCAGCCGCAGCTTCAAGCCCTAACCCTAAAAAACCACACCCTTTATCATGATTGAGCGACGGTTTTTAACCGTAAAGCCGGACAAGATGACGGGATGCAGCACAGATAAACAAAAAGCCCGCCACGGGGCGGGCTTGGGTACCCACAACCAATCAGTCGATCGCTTTGGCGATCATCACCATGGCAGGACGGATCACCCGACCGTTCAGCTCATAGCCTTTTTGCATCACGGCGATGACGGTATTGGGTGCCACATCGGCACTCGGGATCATGCTCATCGCCTGATGGGCATTGGGGTCAAACGGCTGATTGGTGGGGTCCAGTGCCACCAGACCGAACTTGGCCACACCGCTCTGCATGGATTTCAGGGTCAGTTCGACACCTTCGATCATCGGCTTGAGGGCTTCATTCTCTTTGTCGGCCAGTTCGATGGCACGCTCCAGGTTGTCCAGCACCGGCAGCAGCTCGCCTGCGAACTTCTCCAGCGCGAACTTATGGGCCTTCTCCACGTCCTGTGCAGCACGGCGACGATGGTTTTCCATCTCGGCGACGGCGCGAATGGCACGCTCCCGCTCCTCGAGAGAAGACTGTTGGGCAGCTTCCAGTTGCGCTTCGAGTTCAGCAATGCGGGCCTGTTCGGCTGTCACTTCACTGTCTACATCGGTCGGCTCGACTGGTTGGACTTCCACTTGCTCCATCGCTTCAACCTTTTGCTCTTCGTGGTTCATGACATCTCCAATTCAGGGTTACTTCAATCATTGCCGCTATTATGGGGATGCAGCCCCGGCTTTCAAGGGGTAAAAGGCCAATCAGGGCTTCTGAACCGCTGCAAGCGGCTATTTGCCGGTGTCACTGGCCACTCTTTCGCCAGCTGGCGGCAGAGGTACAGCACTATCCGGAGCGCCACAAGCGCGGCAAAGCACTGTATACTGGCCCGCAATACCCATCCCAGACCTGACAGACTATGGATTCTCCGTTCAAAACCATCGCCCTGATTGGCAAACCCCATCATGAAGGGGCCAACCAGACGCTGACCGGCCTGCATCAATACCTGACCACTCGCGGCTTTCGGGTACTGGTCGAGAGCCGGGTCGCCCAGACCCTGAGCATCCTCGATGAAAACGTGATGGATCTGGTGCAGCTGGGCCAGCAGGCCGATCTCGCCATCGTGGTCGGCGGCGACGGCAACATGCTGGGGGCGGCGCGGGTGCTGTCGCGCTTCGATGTGGCGGTGATCGGGGTCAACCGGGGCAATCTCGGCTTTCTGACCGACCTCTCGCCGCAGGATTATCTGCTGCCGCTGGAACAAGTGCTCTCCGGCCACTACAAGAGCGAACATCGCTTCCTGCTGGAAGCCTCGGTCTATCGCCACGGCGAGCGCAAGTCGAGCAATCTGGCGGTCAACGAGGCGGTACTGCACCCGGGCAAGATCGCCCACATGATCGAGTTCGAGGTCTATATCGATGGCAGCTTTATGTATAGCCAGCGCTCGGACGGCATCATAGTGGCCACCCCCACCGGCTCCACCGCTTACTCGCTGTCGGCGGGCGGCCCCATCCTCACCCCCAAGCTCAACGCCATCACCCTGGTGCCGATGTTCCCGCACACCCTGAGCAGCCGCCCCATCGTACTCGATGCCGACAGCGAAGTGCGGCTGCTGGTCTCGCCAGACAATCAGGACGACGCCATGCAGGTGAGCTGTGACGGTCAGGTGACCCTGGCGGTCCACCCGGGGGACGAGATCCTGATCAAGAAGAGCCACCACCAGCTTCATCTGGTGCATCCGCTCGACTACAGCTACTTCCACGTGCTGCGCAACAAGCTCGGCTGGGGCAGCAAGCTGTTTTAAAGGGCAGGATCACTGCTAGGCTGGCTGAGCGCCACCTCGCTGCGCAGCCAGTCGCTAAAGGCGCGAAAACGTGGCCGCTCGCGGTTCTCCCGCGGCGAGATCAACTCGTAATTTCGCCCGGCTGCCACCGCCGGGCCACCTACCGCCACCAACACCCCTTGCTCCAGCAAGCTGCGCACCAGTACCTCCCGCCCCATCGCAACCCCCATGCCACCTTGCGCCGCTTGCAGGGCCATCTGATAGTGATTGAAGCCGTAGTGACGCTGTTCATAAGGCAATGTCATGCCCGCGCCATCACACCAAAGGCGCCACTCAGAGAAGATCTGCTGTACATCGGTCGATTCCGAGGCATGAATAAAACAGGCCTCCGCCAGCCGGGCCGGATCCGCCAGCAACCCCAGCCGCTCGGCATAGGCGGGGGCGCAGACCGGCAGCAGACGCTCCTCCATCAACAGCTCACGGTGCAGATCACTGCAGCGAGTCGCGCCGTAATAGATCGCCAGATCCACCCGCTCCTCGTTGAAATCCACCGCCCCCGCCCGTACCCGCATCATCACGTTCAGCCCGGGCCAGCGCTGCTGGAAGCGGGGTAACCTTGGCATCAGCCAGTTGAGCCCCAGCGTCGGTGCAACCCCCACATGAAGCGTACCGCGCAGATCTTGGGCCCGGATATCTTCAATCTCCTCGTTGATTTGGCGCAGAGAGTGGCTGAGGGTTGCCAGCAGTCGCATCCCCTCCTCCGTCAACGCCAGCTTGCGGGTCAGGCGAATAAACAGGCGAAAACCCAACAACCCTTCCAAATGACGAATGCGGTGGCTGATGGCCCCCTGAGTGAGGTTCATCTCCTCGGCAGCGCGGGTGAAGCTCAGGTGACGGGCCGTACTCTCGAAGGTGTGCAGCAGGGCCAGGGTATTCTGTTGTACCAGCATGGATAACCTCGTTATGACGCGCGTTGCGATGCGGGTTATCAGTATGCCATTTCCCCTCATGCATTAAACAGGCTAATCCATACCGCCCCTTTTTTCGTTTGTCTGCCCGCCACAGCCCCCCTTTAATAGGATCAAACCCTATCCCTGTTCATGAGGTGGACAATGAAAAACGGACTCAAGATTGTGGTCATCGGCGCAGGCTCCAGCTACACACCGGAGCTCATTGAGGGGCTGATCCAGCGTCAGCACGAGTTGCCACTGCGCGAGCTCTGGCTGGTCGACATCGACGATGGCCGCGAGAAGATGGAGATCATCGCCGCTCTCACCCGCCGCATGCTGGCCAAAGCCGGGCTGGCGGTACAGGTTGAAACCCGGCTGGAACGGGAAGAGGCACTGCGCGGCGCCGACTACGTCTGCTCCCAGTTCCGCGCCGGTTGCCTGGAGGCCCGCATCAGCGATGAGCGGATCTCGCTGAAATATGGCCTGATCGGTCAAGAGACCAACGGACTGGGCGGCTTTGCCAACGCTTGCCGGACCATCCCTATCGCCCTGCAGATCGCCGCCGACATGGAACGCCTCTGCCCCGATGCCTGGCTGCTCAACTTCACCAATCCGTCGGGCATGGTGACCGAAGCCGTGTTGCGCCACAGCAAGATCAAGGCGGTGGGGTTGTGCAACGTACCGGTGATCATGCAAAAAGGGGTCGCTACCCTGCTGGAGAGCCGCGATGAGCAGGAGTTCATCATGCAGGTGGCGGGACTCAACCACTTTATCTTCGTGCGCCAGATCCAGCATCAGGGCAAGGATAAACTCGGCGAGGTGATCGCCCTGCTCGCGCAAGGGCCCGATCCGCTGGTACCGCGCAATATTCCCCCCTTTGCCTGGCCCAAGGATCTGCTGGCCAATCTGGGCATGATCCCCTGTGCTTATCTGCGCTACTACTACATGAGCGACGATATCCTCAAGCAGGAGCTCGGTGAGGCCAGTGGCGAAGGAACCCGGGGCGAAGTGGTCAAGGCCATCGAACAGCAGCTGTTCGATCTCTATCGCAACCCGGATCTCGCCGAGAAACCGAAGGCGCTGGAAGGACGCGGCGGCCAGTACTATTCGGAAGCGGCATGCGAGCTAATGAGCGCCATCCACAACGACAAGCGCATCATCATGCACGTCAACACCCGCAACAACGGCGCCATCAACGGTCTGCCGGACGAGTGCGCCGTGGAGGTCAGCGCCCTCATCACCAAGTCGGGTCCGCTCCCGCTCAACGTAGCCCCCTTCCCGCAAGACACCCTGCGGCTGCTGCAGTTGATGAAGGAGTTCGAGCAGCTCACCATCGAGGCCGCCATTACCGGTAACCGCCATACCGCCTGGCGCGCCCTGGTGCTCAACCCGCTCATCACCAGCGGCAGTCGGCTGGAACAGGCGTTGGATGAGGTGATTGCCGCCCATCCGGATCTGATGTCGGCCTTCCACTGACCCCCGCGTCTCTGCTTCTCTAATCTCTCCTCACTATCCCGTGCGGGTCACCACTCTGGTGGCCCGTTATCGTTAAAAATGGCGGCTATCCCTCTTTACTGTATATAAGACCAGTATATACTGTATGCATACACAGTAAAGTTGACCTATACAGGATGAGACCATGCTGACCCAGCTGACCGTCAACAACTTCGCCATCGTCAAGTTTCTCGAACTCGATCTGCAACCGGGGATGACCTGCATCACCGGTGAGACCGGCGCCGGTAAATCCATCGCCATCGACGCCCTCGGTCTCTGTCTCGGGGAACGAGCCGAAGCGGGCATGGTGCGACCCGATAGCGACAAAAGCGAGGTCAGCGCCCGCTTCCTGCTCGACAACAACCCGGCCGCCCGCGCCTGGCTGGCCACCAACGAGCTGGAAAACGAAGGTGAGTGTATCGTGCGGCGAGTCATCTCCGCCGAAGGGCGCTCGCGCAGCTACATCAACGGCGTCCCCGTCCCCCTCACCCAGCTCAAGCATCTGGGCCAACAACTGGTCAACGTCCATGGCCAGCACGCTCATCAGATGCTGCTCAAGCCTGATTACCAGCTCGCCCTGCTCGACGGTTATGCCGGTCACCATCTACTGCTCAATGAAGTGCGCCAGCATTATCAACTGTGGCGCCAGTTGCAAAACGAGCTGAACCGGCTCAAGGCCGAGCAGCAACAGCGGGAAGCCCGCCGCCAGCTCATCGAATATCAGGTGCAGGAGCTGGACGAATTCGCCCTGCAGCCGGGGGAGTTCGAGCAGATAGAAGAGGAGCACCAGCGTCTCGCTAACGGCACAGATCTGATGCAAGAGTGCGGCAGTTGCCTCGATCTGCTCTATGACAATGAAGAGACCACCATCGCCGGTCTGCTGCAAGTGGCAGTAGACAGAGCCGAAGGACTGGTCGCCATGGACAGCCGCCTCACGCCGGTACTGGAGATGCTGAACGAAGCCCTGATCGGGGTACAGGAGAGCCACAGCGAGCTGCGCAGCTACCTCGATCAGCTGGAGCTGGATCCCGAACGTTTCAACGAGCTGGAAGCGCGCCTCTCCAAGGCGATCAATCTGGCCCGCAAGCACCATGTCAAACCGGCAGATCTGGCCCAGCATCATCAGGAGCTGGCCTCCGATCTCGCCCGCCTCAACTCCGACGAGGAGCGGTTAGAGGGGATGGAAGATGAGCTGGCCGAGGCCCGTCAGGCTTTTGTCCAGGCTGCCGAAGCCCTGAGTCAGAGCCGTCAGCGTTACGCCCAGGAGCTGGGCGCCAAGGTGACCAGCAGCATGCACGAGTTGGCAATGCCCGATGGCCGCTTTGCTATCGAGGTGCGCCCCGATGCCCAGAGCAGCCTGTCACCACTGGGTATCGATCGGGTGGAATTTATGGTTACCACCAACCCGGGCCAACCCATTCAGCCGCTTGGCAAGGTGGCCTCAGGGGGTGAACTGTCGCGTATCAGCCTCGCCATCGTGGTGATCAGCGCCCGCAAGATCTCCACCCCCACCCTGATTTTCGATGAGGTAGATGTGGGGATCAGCGGCCCGACTGCCGCCGTGGTAGGTCGCCTGCTGCGCCAGCTCGGGGAGTCAACTCAGGTGATGGTGGTCACTCACTTGCCTCAGGTGGCAGGCAACGGCCACCAGCATATGGTGGTGAGCAAGCATACCGATGGCAAAACCACCGAAACCCAGATGAGCGCTCTTGATGAGAGTGCCCGTCTCAATGAGCTGGCACGCTTGCTCGGCGGCGACCAGATCACCGACAACACACTGGCCAATGCCCGCGAGCTGCTACGTCGCTGAATCAGGCAATAGAGCCGATTTGCAGCAATGACGACTGATGGGGCTGACCAAACATGCTGACTGCGCTGGCACAGGCGAGCGCCATTGCCCTCGCAGCCAGCAATAGCCAATAGCCAATAGCCAATAGCCAATAGCCAATAGCCAATAGCCAATAGCCAATAGCCAATAGCCAATAGCCAATTGTGAGAACCGCAGACGCGTCAGGATTACCGACCCAGATCAATAAAATGGCGAGTTAGGCGAAGCTGGCAGCAACATGGGCGCGGATCCGGTTGCCTTCATGCAGTGGATTTCGCATAGTGTTGCCCCCCTTTATGGGTATCCAATTGTGAGGCTTTGTCTATGATCCACGTTTTTGGTCACAAGAATCCTGATAGCGACAGTATCTGCAGTGCGCTGGTTATCACCGACTGGCTCAATGGCCAGGGCCGTCAGGCCACCCCATGGCGTCTGGGTGACCTGCGCACCGAAACCCGTTTTATTCTGGAGCAGGCGGGCGTCAGCGAACCCGAGTTGCTGACCAAAGATCTGACCGGTGAAGATGTCTGGCTGGTGGATTTCAGTGATCTGGAACAGGGCCCCGCCACACTGGCACAAGCCAATGTACTGGGTCTGGTGGATCACCACCGTCTCGGCACCCTGGTCACCCAGTCTCCGCTGGATGCCTGGATCCGTGCCGTCGGCTGCACCTGCACCATCGCCTTCGACCTGCTGAGCCAGCAAGGTACCGTGACCCGCAGCCAGGCTCGCCTGATGCTGGGTGCCATCATGAGCGACACCCTCTGTCTCACCTCGCCCACCACCACCGAACAGGACAAGATCGCCTGTGAGCGTCTGGCGCCGCTGGCCGAGGTATCACTGGCCGAGTTAGGCCAACAGCTGCTGATGGCAAAAACCGACCTGAGCGGCCTGACCCCGGCTCAACTGCTGCAGCAGGATGAGAAAGCGTTTCAGGCGGAAGGTTACAACTTCATCATGAGCCAGATCGAAGTGGGCAGCGAGCAGCAACTGGCCGAGCAACTGCCGGCCCTGCAGCAGGAGATGGTCCAGCGTGTGGCAAGCGAAGGACTCGACTTCTTCGTACTGATGGTGACTGACCTGACGGCTGCCGCCAGCCGCATCTACTTTACCGCGCACCCGAAAGTACCGGCAGAGTCCAGCTACCACCCGGGCTTTGTCAGCCGCAAGAAACAGGGTCTGCCCTGGGTGATGGATCTGCTGGCCAAGGCCTGATCTGCGCGAGCAACACATGGCTCGCCCCATAACCCATTCTAAAGCCCTGCCTCTGCGCAGGGCTTTTTTCATCGCCACCGCCAGCTGCACTCCCCGCCCCGTCTTGCTGACCATCTCGCTCATTCCTCCTGCCTCTCGCGTATTCCTTTCACGGCTTATTGACAGTTAACCCCATAACTTTGCTTACATATTTGCGACTGTTATTTATCAGGGCTTTGCTGCAGGATAATCGCCGCGCACAACCCTTTTCCGTTTCCATTCAGGTGATCGATGAACATAACCCCCAAGCAGAGAACCCTGGCCATCACCATTCTGATCGCCGTGGTGCTCCTCGGCTGGCTGCTCTGGCCCAGTCAACCACCCAAGGCGATGCTGACCGCTCAGGTGACCCGCGAGGATATTGCCCAGACCGTGCTGGCCAGTGGCGTGCTGCAGGCTATTGAGCAGGTGGATGTGGGGGCCCAGGTCTCCGGTCAGGTTACCAAACTGGCGGTTGAGGCCGGTGATCAGGTCAAACAGGGAGACCTGCTGGCCGAGATCGATCCCCTGATTGCCCAGAACAACCTCAAGACGGCCGAAGCAGAGCTTGCCAGCAACCGCGCCCAGCTCAAGATCAAGCAGGCGCAACTGAAACAAAACGAGCTCGCCTGGCGACGCCAGCAGCAGATGTTCAAGCAGGAGGCGAGCTCCCGGGCCGATCTTGAGAGTGCCGAGGCACTGCTGGCGGTCACCCGCGCCGAACTGCAAAACAGTCAGGCCAATATCGACAACGCCCTGATCAAGGTTGATCGGGCCAAGACCGAGCTGGGCTACACCAAGATCCTGGCGCCGATGGATGGCACCGTCATCAGCATTGTGACCCGTCAGGGCCAGACCCTGGCTGCCAGCCAGACGGTGCCGACCGTGCTCAAGCTGGCCAACCTCGAGACCATGACGGTCAAGGCGCAGATCTCCGAAGCCGATGTCACCAAGGTCAAAGCCGGTATGCCGGTCTACTTCACCCTGATTGGCGATCCGGATACCCGCTATCAGGGCACACTTCGCGCCGTGGAGTTAGCACCTACCAACATCAACGATCAGGCCGCTACCGGCACCACCACCAACAATGCGGCCGTCTACTACTACGCCCTGTTCGATGTGCCCAATCCCGGCCATACCCTGCGGGTGGCGATGACCACCCAGGTGACCATAGTGCTCGGCGAGCGCAAGCAGGTACTCACTGTGCCGCAAACCGCCCTCGGCAAGCAGCTGGCCGACAACGAGTATGAAGTCACCCTGATCAAGGAAGATGAAACGACCGAAACCCGCCATATCAAGACCGGCATGAAAGATGAAATCCGGATCGAAGTCGTGAGCGGGCTAACCGAGAAGGAGGAGGTGCAGCTCAATCACGGCGCCCCCGCCGCCAATGATGAGATGGCGGTGATGCTATGAGTGAGCCCCTGAACCAGCTGCCGTTGATCCAGCTGAAAGGGGTCGAGCGACGCTATCAGAGCGGCGACAGCGAGGTCACCGTGCTCCACCCTCTCGACCTCACTATCGCGGCAGGAGAGATGATCGCCATTGTCGGCGCGTCCGGCTCTGGTAAATCCACTCTGATGAACCTGCTGGGTTGTCTGGATAGCCCGAGCAGCGGCCAGTATCTGTTTCGCGGTCAAGACACCGCCACCATGGATGCGTTGGCGCTGGCCCGGCTGCGCTGCCATCACTTCGGCTTTATCTTTCAGCGCTACCACCTGCTGCCCCATCTCGATGCCGCCGCCAACGTGGAGATCCCCGCCGTCTATGCCGGCACCAGCCGCCCGGATCGCCAGGCGCGCGCACGCCAGCTGCTGGACAGACTGGGACTGGCCGATCGCAGCCACCATACCCCGGGCCAGCTCTCCGGCGGTCAGCAGCAGCGAGTCAGTATCGCCCGGGCGCTGGCCAACGGCGGCGAGGTGATCCTCGCCGATGAACCGACCGGCGCGCTGGATAGCCAGAGCGGCAAGGAGGTGATGGCGATCCTCAAGGAGCTGCACGCTCAGGGCCACACCATTATTCTGGTCACCCACGATATGGATGTGGCCAGCCATGCCGACCGGATCATCACCCTCAAGGATGGTCGGGTAGAGCAAGATAGCGGCCCGCGCCAAACGGCCGCATTGCCCCCACCCACCGCTGAAGACCCTCCCAATAAAGGTGCCATGGGCCACGACTGGGATCGCTATCGGGAAGCGGGACGCATGGCGATCCATGCCATGCTCGCCCACCGGATGCGTACCTTCCTCACCATGCTCGGCATCATCATCGGCATTGCCGCCGTGGTGAGCGTGGTCGCCCTTGGTCAAGGGGCGCGTGCCAAGGTGATCGACCAGATCAATGCGATGGGCACCAACACCATCGAGATCTTCCCGGGCAAGGGGTGGGGTGACGAGAAGATGGCCAGCATCCAGACCCTCAACAAGGGGGATCTCGATGCCCTGCTGGGGCAACCCTATCTTGCGGGCGCCAGCCCCGAGATCGGCAGCTCCGGCCAGCTGCGTTATCGCAACAAGACCAACAGCGGTAGCGTAAGCGGTGTTGGCAACGACTATTTCAAGGTGAAGGGGATGACGTTGGTCAGTGGTCGCTTACTGGAGTGGCAAGATATCCAGCAGCGGGCCGCCGTCGCCGTGGTGGACAAGAAGAGCATCACCAGCCTGCTTGGCAAGGATGATCCGGTCGGCAAGGTGGTGCTGGTCGGCACCCTGCCGGTGCGTATTGTCGGAGTGGTTTCGCAGGAGACCGGTTTTGGCCCCAGCAGCCAGTCGGTCAATATCTGGCTGCCCTACAGCGCAGTGATGAGTCGCCTCATCTCGCAACACCACTTCAGCCAGATCACCATTCGGGTCAAGGATGGGGTACAACCGGCACTGGCCGAGCAGGCGGTGATCGAGCTGATCACCAAGCGCCACGGGGTGAAGGATTTCTTCACCTTCAGCAGTGACAGCATCATCAAATCGGTGGAAAAAACCACCGCCACCATGACCCTGATGGTCTCGGCCATCGCGGTGATCTCGCTGATCGTCGGCGGTGTGGGGGTGATGAACATCATGCTGGTATCGGTGGTGGAGCGCACCCGCGAGATCGGCATTCGCATGGCCGTGGGCGCCCGCCAGTCGGATATTCTGCAGCAATTCCTGATTGAAGCCGTGATGGTCAGCCTGCTGGGGGGGATCTTCGGCGTCGGCCTCTCGCTAGGCATCGGCGCGCTCTTTTCACTGCTGGTGGACTCCATCAAGATGCAGTTCTCGCTCTTCTCCATCCTGATGGCCTTTGGCTGCTCGTCACTCATCGGGATCCTGTTTGGTTACCTGCCGGCACGCAATGCGGCGCGGCTCGACCCTGTTGTCGCACTGGCGAGGGAATAACAATGCACAAACTCTCCTGGCTGGCTCTCTGCATGGCCCTCAGCGGCTGCAGTCAGCACAGCACCTATCAAAGACCCGAGCTGGCGCTCGCCCCTGCGTGGCAACAGACAGAAGGCGCCCAACTGGCTGCGCAGGCAGGCCCCTGGTGGCGGGAATTTCATGATCCCCAGCTCGACAAACTGGTCAAGGCGGTACTGGCCGCCAACCCGGACATGCGTGTGGCGGCCCTCAAGCTCAAAAGCGCCCGACTGGGCGCCGAGCAGGCCGATACCAACCTCACCCCTTCGGTCAATGGCACTATCGGCGTCAGTGGCAACAAAGATCTGAAGACCGGCAAAGGCACCAACAGCCTGGGTCCCTCTCTGAACCTCAGTTACGAAGTGGATTTGTGGGGCAAGCTCGCCTCGGTGCGGGATCAGGCGAGCTGGGAGGCAGCGGCAAGCGAGCAGGATCTCGCCAGTACCCGACTGCTGCTGATCGGCAATACCCTGGAGCAGTATTGGCAGCTCGGCTATCTCGGCTCCGCCATCACCTTGGGCGAGCAACAGCTGGCCAACCTGGCGCGAACCGAGCAGCTGACCCAGACCAAATACCAGGCTGGCGCCATCACCCGGCTCGATCTGGCGCAAGCACGCCAGCAATTGGCAGGCAAACAGGCCGATCTGGCCTCCCTCAAGGCGCAGCAGGAGCAGGCCCGCAATGCCCTGCGTCTGCTGCTGGGCCGCAGCAGCGGGTCGCTGGAGTATGCACCTGCTTACCTTGCAAACCAGACCATTCCTGAACTCGCCGTGGGTATCCCGGCCGATGTGCTGGCCCGCCGCCCCGACGTGAAAGCGGCCGAGTTGCGGCTGCGCAAAACGCTGACAAAAGGGGACGAGATCCGCACCAGCTTCTACCCCAGCCTGACCCTGACCGGCAGCGCCAACACGGCATCCGATAGACTGGCGCAGGTGCTGCAAAATCCGGTCGGCACGCTGGGGGCCAGCCTTGCCCTCCCCTTCCTTGAATACAACCGTACCCAGCTCGCCATCGAAAGTTCCGAGCTGGATTACCAGATCGCCGAAACCGAGTTTCGCAAACAGCTCTACACCGCACTGGTGGAAGTGGAGGACAATCTGGCCGCCCGCCACTATGGCCAGCAGCGACTCGATTATCTGAAAGAGCAGCTAAGTTATGCCCAGGAAGCCGAGCGGCTGGCAAAGGCCCGCTTCCAGGCAGGTGCAACCGGCGTGCAGGCCTGGCTTGATGAGCAGAACCGGCGGTGGGATGCCCAGCAGAGCCTGCTGGCCCAGCAAAAAGAGCAGCTCAGCACCACCGCCAAAATCTATCGCGCCCTGGGTGGCAGCGATAACGTGACACCCCGATAACGCTTCACCCGACTATTCCTCACCCAGCAATGCCCCACTCTGCCAGCAGAGTGGGGCTTCCATCGTCATAGACCATACAGAATTCCCTCTCCCACACTGCTGCTGATATCCATTGCCCATCATCAAGGGGCAGAAATGGCAGCGCAGCCAATTTCGTGCATCGGCCGCCCTGAATATCCCAGCCATATCTTGCGGCTACCTCTGTGCAGAAAGCGCCCAGCAGAGATAACGGTTACCGGATATTCCATCAGCAGCAGGCTTTCTCTTGCTGGGCGATGCCCCATGAAGCGTGAGAAACATATCCGGAGATCATATCTGTACTGCGTTTACAAATAGCGTTATCGCGCTGGTGCTCCGCACGGCTGAATTAATCGCAAACAGTGAGTGATATTGAGTAAAGAAACAGTGAGGCTAAACAACAGCAAAAAGGATACAAGCGAGGATGTAGATAACAGCAGAGGGGATTGGATAACGCGAGCAAAACGGCAAAAAATAATGCCGCCCTTGGGCGGCATTATTCGATTTCTAAACCTGACGAATTAGATCAGGAAATCGTTCAGGTCTTTACCCAGCGCTACTTGAGCAGCAATGGCTTTCGGCATACGGCCTTGACCGGTCCAAGTTTTCATTTGACCGTCTTCTTCATACTGATATTTGGCCGGACGCGGAGCACGCTTGCTCTTGGCAGCACCGGCAGAAGCAGCGGGGGCAGCAGCGCTAGCCAGCAGCTCGCGAGGATCAATACCCGCCTGCTGCAGCATTTCGGTGAATTCATTCAGTTTGCGCTGACGCTCTTCCTGTTCAGCTCGGTCCTGTTCAACAGAAGCAGCGCGCTCTTGATAAACCAGGTCAAACTTCTCTTTAGCTTCCAGCAGTTGCTCAAACGGCAGCTCACGAATAGCGGCGCGCAGACTGCGGATGTTCAGCAGAACTTTCAGAAACTCGTTCATTATTTCCTCACAAAAAAGTCGGTTACAGGGATTACTGTTTCAGAATAGCATGGACAATTCATAACTACATGCAATTTTTACCATCTGAACAAATTTTGAAAGCATATGAAAATAAACTTGCCAGCAAGCTAACTCCTTCATCCGTTAAATGCACTCCGCCAAGACATCTTTTTTGATATCACAGCCAGACTTAACATACGCATCTGAAACTATTAATTGGAGGTTCAGAGTAATTGTTATAAAAATTTTTCCGAAAATACTATTGATGTTTCAAGCGATGCTTGAGCAATGACCGACATCAAAAACAGAGCTATGCCTTCTCGTGTCATGAGCGCTTTAAGCGAATACTCTATATTCATCCACTGGCCCCAGAATCCAAAAGCCAATAAAAAACCTTAAAAACAATGGTTTAACATCAAACCAAGAAACATAAAAGGTACTCCATTAAAGGGAGGTTGTCCCTCTTTCATGCGCAACAGGGCTCATTCCAACCGCTATAACGGGATAGAGACAACTCGCTATCATTGCCTCATACCCCATTTTCCCAAGCCTTAGTTGGCGGCTCCAGTAGGTAAAGTATCCACCCCGCTAACCACAGGTTTAGACGTTACCTCAATCAGCAATGGTTCTTTTGGATACCAACGGAGTGCTTCGGCTCTTAAATGACGGGCATCGTCAGGACGCCCCAACGCATCCAATGCAACAACCATGTTCGCGTAAATATTTGCTCTGGGCGTATGGCGTACAAAATCTTGCCCCCATGCCAGATAAGCCCCCAGCTCGGTCTTATTCTGAGTCTGTAAACCCACCATCAGTCGCACCGCGTTTACATCAAACTCTACCCGCGTCAACCAAGCCATTGGATTGATAATATCCAGCAACAATGATGGCTCCTTATACCCCCCTCGTTCGTACTTGGTGACGACCCAGGCAGTATGAAGCGCAGTCAACATAAATGGCACGATAAACAAGGGGATCGAAACGGCTAGAAAGCGCAACAACAACTTATGGGGGTAACGGTATACGACTATCCCTTTGGTAGCGAATCCACCACAAGTTTCATCGATATACCAGACCAACATCAGTAAAAATATCCAGTGAGCAATGGAGTGATAGAGGGGGTACTCGACCAGGGTATGAAGTGTAATCGGTGCGACCAATGCCAATAAGGCCAATCCACGCGACCAAGATTGACCCGTTACACGCCATATAACAGCAGCGCCCATCATCAGGAGCCCAATGACAGGCAAGATACCGCCTTCAACAGCCCAGTAAAGCAGCTCATTGTGAGGATGATCAAGGTTGTACTCAATCTGTGGCATTGCCGGACTCAGCAACTTGTCTGCCATATAGTTATGCAGGAACACTGATTCGAAAGAACCATATCCCCATCCGGTAAAAGGATTTTGTGCCAGCAGCTGCCATGCATACGACCAATAAATCGTACGATATCCACCCGACTGATAAACAGAAAGACCCCGCTTGACCCCTTCCACACCATACAGAGATGCAAGTCCGATCAATACGCCCAATAAGGTGCATGAGAGAGTAACCTTCAGAGCGTGGTTTCTCTGCAACCAGGGAAGCATCATCAGCAAAACCAATATTCCACCCAGTTGTCCGACTCTGGATTGAAGAACAATCAGCAGCACCACAGAGCCAACGATCACGTAACCCTGTAGTACTTTCAACCACCGATGTTGATTGAGGGTATTTAGCCACGCAGCCAGTGCCAAACCGGTTGCCATAAAACTGGCCATGACATTGGGTTGCTGAAAAATGCCATAAGGACGATTTGCTTTGGTGTCATAGCCAAGCCAATTGCCCGGTGTTAATAGGTAATATTGCGCCAAGCCCAAAGTCATTTCGATGGCTACCGCGACCAGCATAAGCGTCAACAGCTGTTGACGAGCCTTCTGTGCAAGACGGAACTGATACAACGAGAAGAGGAACAACCCACCGCCGACAAGACCACCGAGGCGAGGAAGGGCGTAATCACGCAAGGTGACATCAGACCACGCCATGGGTAGCAACATCAATGCAATAGCGCCCCCCCAAACTTGCAAGAGTGTGCTGGATACCAATTCGCCTTTCGATGTGATATGCCACAACCCCAGACAGATCATCAAAGAAGCAAATATCCACCCCCATGCGTTGAAAGGAAGATAGAGACCTGCCCCACCCGGGTTATGCATGAAAAAATGCATCCCAAGCCCCAGCCAAAGTATGCTTATCCCCCAAAAGAGAGAAAAAACACGCTTTTCCCGATTGGCTGATGGCACTGATGACCCAGTGGATGGAAATGTAGGCATAAAAAAAGCGCTCTGAAAAAATGGTGTTTCATACAACCATATTCAGAGCGCTTTACTCAAGCTATAGCATTAATTAGTCAGGGAAGGATGCGTTGCTACTCAAACTGTAAAGACTATATTTTCTGGCCAACATCTGACCCCCATCTCTGGTCAATGGCATCCAGCCAATAGAGCCTTTGCTGGTTGTCGGGCGCAGCAACATCAAGTCGAAGGGAATAGTCACATAGATACCTTTGGTGAAACTACCCTCTCCATACTCATCCGCAGAGACATCGGTAAGCGTTGCAAACACCCCGGCCACGACGCCAGATGAGAATCGTTTGGAAAGATCCAGTGTAGCCCCGACATCCCCAGCCAGATAACGACCAATAGACAGCTGGGCAGTCACATCATCGACATAGGGCAGTTGCCAATAACCGGTGACATGGCCAGTCGCCACATCGTAATCGGCCATCCGCAAGGTATTGTTCCAATCCCGTTGCTTGACCCAGTTCACATCAGCCCCAATCGCCCATGAACGGCCAAAAGGACGATAAAGCAGTTCTGCACCACCACCGGCGTACATCATCTCCAAATAGCCGGCATAAGCCTGACCATACCACTCAGGCGAGAACTGCTCGAGATGGGTGGCTTGCAGGTTGTTAAGCAATACATCAGAGGAACTGACATATTCCCGGATCCAGGTTCTCACCCTGGGCAGGGCATCCCCGTCCAGCGGTGGATTCTTGTAATTGAACTTGTCGTAGTTATTGGCCAGGTTCACAAATACCGTGCCACCCAGCCAGTTCTTCTCGGTCACCCGCCAATCACCATTGAAGTTGAGACCAAGCTGATACATGTAGAAAGACTCCGGCCCCCCAACAGACTGGTTCAACACCGGATCCACGCTGTAACTCAGCGCCGAGCTGCGACTTTCATGGCGCACAGGTGCCGACGGTGCATTGGCTGCGATGACATCCGACTTATAAGTGCTCTCTTGTCCCAATGGGAGGTCACTGTTTGCCAACCGAACAGAGTCCATGTCCACTACTGTCTCGCGGATATCGAGCCCTTTCTTCTGCTCAACGATATGCAGAGAGTGAACGGAAGCTGGCAACGCATTCGCTGCCAATAATGACATTCGATCTTCGGCTTCATCTGGCTGACGATACTTCAGCTGCTCACCGCTGACAAAAACACGATCTTCCGTGCCATACCAGACCAGATCACGATATCCAGCATTGCTTTTCGTCTGCTCACTGAGTGCAGCCCAATCGACCTCACTCAGTTGGGCCGGATTCTTTTCCGGTTGATACTCGGTCCGGGGCTCATCCAGATGGGCCTGCTGCAACTCATTAAAGTTGGTGCGCATAGTAATGCCCCACATCAGGGTATTGCCACGCTGATAACTGAGATGTGTATCCATATTATCGAAAATACGATACACGGCACCAATGTTGACAGGTGAGCTATGCGGCAAGGCCCCATACCCGCCTTTGCTGTTACGGGCCGCATATTCGCGGCTGTAATCATTACCGTCATATTCCAGTTTCAGACGCAAAGGACGCCATGGCGTCTGATATTCAATGCCACCAAACAAGGCTGCGGGGCCGTGGAATAGACTATCGACTTCAAATTTGCCGCCATTACCAGCATATCCATCATTACGCTGGCACCAGCTCTCTTTGTATTCACAGAAGGGATTCTTGATATTGCCACTCTCAGCCATGTTCCCCCAGCCCATCCCCAGGGTGAAATCAAACGGGCCATAGCGTTTGCTGGCAACAATGTATTCGCTATCGAACAGACCAGTACCCATCAAGTCTCTGAAACCTAATGAAACTTGTGGTAAGTAATCAGACTCTTGCCAAAGTCGGAATTTAAAATCCATCGACTTATCTTTATAAGTCTGATCCCCACTGAACTGCTCATAAGGGCTATACATGCGAGTTCTGACATCGGTATAACGCAGCGTGGCCTCAAACCAGTCAAATGGCTGCATGGAGATCGACCAGCGCCGATACTCTTCGTTATCCATGTAGTTGAAACTGAACTCGCCTTCTGCGGCCATTCTGGCACTGGGCATCTGCAGCAGACCTGCGCCACCAAAATCACTTTGCGATGGGCCATAGGGATCATTCGCCCCGGGTGCAGCAACACAAACGGTCGAGACTGCCAGGGCAATATATGAAAGTTTTGGAATCATTAATGAGGCACCCTGTTTGCAATTATCTCGGCGATCCGCTGATTCAGCCCGGAAAATGAAGAGGGCAACAGATCAGGATCAAACCCGACCAGCAATGCAGCACCCGCCATGGGTTCACGATGCAGCTTGTTCCAGATGGCGACGGGGACCATCTCGATATCGCCGGTTGGCTGGATCAACACAAGATGAGCCGAATCAGCCCCCTCCAGCAGCGCATCACGCTTCCAATACTCATCGACACCCGCGCCGGGAATCAGAGGTAAGGTGGGGAGCGCTTCCATCAAGCCGAACATGGCAACCTGAGACTGACGAGCAGCAACAAATAGTCGGTAGTTGCCTTCCAGGCGTGGGTTCTCCTGCTGGGAACGCTGGGCGTTGTCAGGATCAACCATCACAGGCAAGCGGCCGGTAACAGTCATGCCTTCAAGTTGACGCGCAAGACGAGCCGTAGAAGAGGCAAGTTCAGCCTCGCCTTCGCTACGCCATGCACTCTCGAGGCGTCCCAACTCACGGATCACCGCCGCTTGTTTGAGCTCACACTCATGTTGACGAGTCGGTGTCGTAATTTGGGCTGAGCGCCAATATATGGGTGATGGCAGCAGCTTGTTTCTCAGCAAGGCGTCAAGGCGCGCCCCCTCACTCAAGGTGATGGGATCTTGAAGACGTCCCTGATAGTAAATGCTGACGCTGGTATCAGCGAGGCAAGCACCGGAAAGCAATAAAAGAGATAGGGTCAGTGTTTTCATGACGAGAATGGCTTCAAAATGGTGAGTTCAATGACCGGCAGATCAAGGCCGAGATGTTGCTGGGTTTTCACTACCTGTCCACTAACCGGATCTCGCCAGAAAACGTTGGTCCAGGATTTCCCCCCCGGGAACATTGAAACAGTCTCTTCAAAGCGCGTAGCTGAAACTCGTCGCGTTACCAGATCCAGCTCATCCTGCCCGGCACGAACCATCTTCCCTTCAAGACGGTAGCCGCTGAGATAGCGCTGTTCCCACTCTGCCAGGGCACTCCAGTTGGCAGATGAGACCGCAGCCCGCGAGAGTGGATCTGCAGAACCACTCTCGCTAATGACCAGGTCATTTTCCATACCGACAGTTTTGATGACACGGCCATGGCGGGTAATAATCATGACCCGATCAGCCGTCAGCCAGGAGAGTTCATCCCCATTGACATAAGCCAATACCACGAAGATCCGCGGGTTATCACCGATTTTCAGATAAGCACTTGCATAAGGTAGTTTATTGACATGCTCGGCACTGACTGTCACATCATCAGCCCCTAACACGGCATATTTGAGAGTTTCGCTCGTCACAGAAGCAGTATTTGAACAACCAGTGAGAGATAACAAACCAAGAAAAACAAGATTGCGCGATAAAGACATAGAGTGGCCACAGTGACAAATAAAAAAATAAGGCTGCCAAAGCAGCCCTATATCATATTAACGAGTACTGGTTGTGGTTCCGGTACCACGGCCGGAATCATCGTTGGAGTTGGCATTTGCAATGGCAAAACCAGCAACAACCGCAGCACCCACACCAACGGCAACGATGGTGCCAGTCCCGATGGCAGCAGCACTGGCAGCACCAGCACCTGCGGCCCCGGCAGAACCGGTGGATGCGGTAGCAGCAGCTTCTTCAGCAGCCATCACACCATGAGAGAATGCCATGGCAGCAGCCAGAATCAGGGCGGTTTTTTTCATTTCATCTTTCCTTGTTTATTGTCTACTTGTGGCTCAGAGAAAATATGGCATGACAACAATGCTATTACCATATCCTCCTTTACCAGCGCATTGCTATTTTCACAAAAAGTTAAGTAACTCATTGTAAATATAGATAATTGCAAATATAGCATACCATCGGGTTGCTATTATTGCACTGAAATACAGGTTGCATTCGAAAACTATTTTATGGTGGTGATAAAAAAGGTGCGCCATGAAGACGCACCCTGCATTCACCCAATGCGGTTATCAAAACAGAATGTCAGGCTTTTTCCTTGCTGCCATAACTGTATTGATAATATCCGTAGTTACCGTAATAACTGCTCGCCTTCTTCTCGACCGCGTTGAGCAAGATCCCCTTGATGACGACCCCGTTTTGCTCGAAGCGACGAATGGCCACCTCCACCTCTTTGACCGCAGTCTTGGCGAAGCGGGCAACCAGCAAGGATGCGCCCACGTGCTGGCCAACGATGGCAGCATCGGTGACCGCCAGGATGGGAGGGGAGTCAACGATGACAAAATCGTAGTGCTCGCTCGCCCAATCCAGCAGCGCTTTGAAACGAGGATGCATCAACAGCTCGGAAGGGTTGGGTGGCACGGCGCCACGGCAAACAAAATCAAGTCCGTCAAACCCGGTCTGGCTCACAACGTGTGCCAACTCGGTCTGACCAGCCAGATAAGAACTCAGACCGGCGCCCATCTCCTGCCCCATGACCTTCTGCATATAGCCTTTGCGCAAGTCGGCATCGATAACCAGAACCTTCTTGCCGCCCAGTGCCAGAGTGGCAGCAAAGTTGGTCGACACGAACGTTTTGCCAAGGCCCGGGCCCGGGCCGGAGATCATCACTATGTTGTTTTTGGCTTCCATCATGGCGAAGTGCAGACTGGTTCGCAGGCTACGCAGTGACTCCATCGCCAGATCGGCCGGATTACGCGCAGCCAGCAACGCCTCGTTGAGGGGCATTGCCTGCCGCTGCTTCTTCTTCTGCTGCTGCTCGATCTTGGCCTGCTCATCGGAATAGGGGATGGTGGCATAGACAGAAAGCCCCATCTCTTCCAACTGTTCCGGGCTTTCCACACCACGGTGGAAGGCCGCGCGCACCAGGATCAAGCCCACCGACAGCATGCCACCCAGCAGTGTCGCCAGTACCACGATCAACGGCTTCTTCGGCTTGACGGCACGGGTTTCAACGGCGGCATCATCGATGATCCGCACATTGCCGACGGTACCCGCCTTCATGATATTGAGCTCTTGCTGCTTGTTGAGCAGCTGGATGAAGATCTGCTGACCAACCTGCACATCACGAGTCAGACGCAAGATCTCCTGCTGGGTTTTTGGCAAACGCTTGATCGACTTGTTGATCACATTTTTGGTATTCATCAAGGTCTGGCGCTTTTCCATCAGGGCGATGTAAGCGGGGTGTTGGCGGGTATAGAGTTGCTGCAACTCAGCTTCCCGGAAGGTCAACTCATTGAGCTGCTTCTCGAGGCCCACCATGGTATCCAGTGCCGCCTTGGCTTCCAGCGACAGATCGACCGACTCATTCTGCTGACGATAAACATTCAACAGCTCTTCAGAACGATTCAGCTCGTCTTTGACTTGAGGCAAATGGACTTGCAGGAAATCCAGGCTCTTCTGGGCCTCTTCAGTCTTGCGCACCACATTCTGCTGCAGATAGTTCTGGCTGATGTTGTCGAGCACCGCACGAATGCGGCTCTTGTCTTCCCCTTCCAGCGCCAGCGAGATGATCCCGGTATTTTTACCCTTTTCACTGACCTGAAGGTCACGCTGCAACTCAGCGATCACATCCAGTACCGGTTGTTTGACCAGCGTGAAGACCTGCCCCTCATCAGCCGATACATCAGACAACAGCAGGGTAACATCATCTTTCTCAAGCAGTTTGCCAACCTGGCCTTCCAGCAACCGCCCCTCAACCTCGAGGGTAAACTGTTTGTCTTCACCCAAGGTCAATGTCATCGGTACATCCAACAATTCCGGCACCACCTCAAAACGGCTTACCGCCATCTTGGGATAGGGATGCCCCATCAGCCGTGACAGACCACGGCCAACCAGCGGGAAGAAATTGGGTGTCACTACGGTATCGAGATGAAGCTCTTGTACCGTACGGCCAAGCACCATACGAGAAGTCAGCAGCTCAATCTCGGCAGCGGCATCAGGCTGTTCACCGCCCAATACATCAGCCATATCCCCAAGCAGCGCAGCACCACTGGCTTTTTTCTCCACCTGCAGCAAGGCGTTTGCCTTGAAGACCGGGGTCGCCAACAGGGCATACGCAACGCCAAGTACCATAAACAGAGCGGTGATCGTCACAATCCACCAACGGCCATCGATCAGGTAGCCCAGCAGGCGCCCCAGATCGATCTCGTCATTCTCCACCGCGGCACTGCTCTGCCGGGACGAAACAGAAGAAGTCGTCATTAAACACAGTCCATTTTTATTGTCAGATACAACCCAAACACCACCAGACGCTGCGGATGTCGTTACAGTTTTTTCGTCCACCCATCGGCGCTACGCACCAACAGCTGGTAAACATGTTCGTAAGCTTCCCGGCTCAGACGATAGGGATCAGGCACTTCGCTCTCCCCCTGCCAGTGGCCAAACAGCATGGTTTTGCCACGTGCCCCCGGGTCAATGGCCGTGACGGCAGAGATATGCCCTTTCTCCATCACCAGGATCAGATCGGCATCCTGACAGAGCTCGCGGGTCAGTTGGCGCGCCGAGTGTCCCTCAAGGGAAAGACCATGCTGCTGTGCCACCTCGCTCGCGACCTTGTCGGCCGGCTTGTCAACCAGGGCACTGACCCCGGCAGAACTGACCTGACGGCCGGGCAAACGCTCGCGAAGCAGTCGTTCACCGGTTGGGGAGCGGCAAATATTGCCCACACACACCACAAGAATTTTTTCAAACATATCGCTGTCGCTCTTTAAAAATAAAATCTGCAGCCACCGCTCCTCACTACGTGCATCGTCTCGATAGGTAGACGGGTAGAGGGCATCGCCCCTGCCCTATCCTCCCCGTTTGTCACCGCATCAAGGCAACAAACAACCGGAGATAAGGGAGGCATCAGCCCCCCTCTCAATGCCATCTCCCTGAGGGAGTGCGGCTACACGTCAATCAAGCGGGAGAGGTTAAGCAACATCACGGTTTTACCAGTTGCGAACCCGCAGCATGCCTTCGGTCAGCTCGTTAAAGCCGTTGATGGAGGGCACCAGTTGACTCAACACGCGATTCCAGCGCGTCACCGGCGCCGTGGTGACATAGACCACGTCGTAAGGTTGCAACGCAAACTCGGTACCCATCACCAGCGCGGTGGCATCACTCAGGTCGAGCTGATAAATGGCGGCTTTCTCTTGGGCTTTCGCGGCGGGGCGCAATACGAAGATGCCGGTCGCATTGGCGGCATTCTGGTTAAGGCCCTCGGCACTACTCAGCGCTTCGGTCAGGCTCATCCCCTCACGACCAATGGTCAGGGTCGATGCCTTGTTGACCTCACCCATCACAAAAACTTTCTGGGCATCGTTGCGTGGCACATAGAGCATGTCGCCGTCACGCATCAGCTGATTGTGAGAGAGATCCCCATACTGCAGCAGGTCCTGCATGGAGAGCGGGAACTCCTTGCCCTGGCGGGTCAACACCACATGGTGCCAATCCGCAGTCGGGGTCAGCCCGCCAGCCAGATTGAAGGCATCGAGCAGGGTCATCGGCACATTGGTGATGGGCTGGGCGCCCGGCTTGGTCACCTCACCGGAGATATAAACCTTCTGGGAGCGGAACGCTGCAATGCTCACATCCACCTGCGGGCTCTCGATAAACTGGGCCAAGCGCTTGGCGATATCGGTACGGATCTGTGCGACAGTTTTACCCACCACGGCCACCTTGCCGATATAGGGGTAGAAGATGGTGCCATCGGCGTGGACCCAGTTGCCCGCTTCGCTGGCACTGCGGTAAGAACCGGCCGGGATGGTCAACTCGGGGTGATCCCACACGGTGACATTGAGGATGTCGCCCACACCAATCCGGTACTCGTAACGGCTGATCTCGCTATTGAGCTCGGGGTTGGCCTTACCCACCACCGGCGCCTTGCGCAGCTGGCTGATCAACGCAGGGGTAACCGGATAGACATCTGCTAGCTGATCAACATCAACGGAACCTGTAGCCACCTCGGTTTTGCCACTGGTGGAAAGATTGGTACCGGGCACCACAGTGCACGCACTGAGCAGGGCCACGGCCGACAACAGAGGAATGAGCTGAATCCTTTTCACTACCACACCTTATTAAGCTTGCCATCAAGAACTGAACGGAAAAATCGCCGTATGATAGCGGAAATTTCGGATAAATATGAGAGGAATTTATAAAAAATCACCAAATAAAAGTAAGCATGGCTCTGGAAGATAACATCTATAAAAATATGATTATCATGCAACCAAGTTATACCGTTGATGATTGGATTACTCTAATCACTCAGGCCCAAATTGACAACCAGCCAAATTATAAACATAACTGTGACAAATTGAGCCGCAATAATAACGCCAAATTCTCACATGCTATAGAAAACTAACGCACCAATGCATTCAATACATAACAATGCCAATAGTAAGCACTTTTAAAAACACCAAGACCTAAATGTTTTCTATATATATCCCATTGCCACAAACTGGCTTTAAACTTGTTTCCAGAGAGTGATTTCTCTGACACTCTATAATACGCCAAATTGTCTTGCACACAGAAACATTTCGATGTGCGGCTCATCACATCAAGCCACATAATATAGTCTTCATGTCCAACTTGACGCTGAAAAACCTTACCTATACGTTCCTGATTGTACACACCAGTAAGGTTCCCAATTTTATTTCCGGTTAGCATATCAGAATAAGTAAACTCACTAGGGAAAGTTCTTGTGGATATCGTGGAGTCTATCGAATTACTAAATGTTGAATAGTTGCTACAGACGACGTCATAGCCATTTTCCAACATAAATAATTGGCTCTTTAGTTTGTTTTTAGTCCATTGGTCATCACTATCGAGAAATGCAATATAACGTCCCTGAGCAGCAGAGATCCCAACATTTCTCGCTATTGATACTCCTTGGTTACTGACTTGCCGAATATAACAAATCCTTGGATCATTAAAAGATAAAACCAAGCTTTCAGTATTGTCTATCGATGCATCATCAATAACATACAATTTCCAGTCTTCATAAGTCTGAGCTAACACAGAATTAATACTGGATACTATGAATGCTTCCGCATTGTAAGCAGGCATAATAATTGATACTGTTTCAATCATGGCTAAAAGCCTTTCCTATATTAAACACCACGCATTCATAAAATCATAGTCATAACATATCGCCCAGTATATAAGCGCTCTGAATTATGACTTTACTATCAAATAAAACCGAATTAAAAATGCTAACGTTTAAATGGGCGAATTAACTTTGAAGCACACCAAAGAATTATCATCCTATGATGCCGTAAAAATTTATTTCCATTGATAAACTTATAATAATTGTGAGCAACGATCTGTTTTTTTAGAGCCCGTAACACTGGCATATTAATGGAGTCATTCCCACCATGGATTAAACGGCAAACGTGCTCGTCTATATATGCCACTTCATCAGAGTTTAGTAAACATGCAAGCATGTTAATACGAGAATCTAACCATACATCATCAAAGCCCTCTTTGAAGATGAACGCCTTATATTTTTCTAAAAAAAATCCTGAAACAATAATCGATGATGTAACAGATATCGTGGGGAATATTGAACTGTTAAAGCAAACTTTTCTTTTTATATTTTCATAATATATATCATTTTCAGAAACATTTTTCACTTGAGTAAAGTTTACTACAGATGACTCGATTTTTCGTTTGAATTCAGCGCTTATGATTGAGAAGTCGAAGTAATCATCTGCATCCATAAGCCAATAATAGTCTGATGATGAAAAATAATCACTTGCCATGACTTTCCCTAAACTTTCAATTTGCCCCATGTATGGCATTTTTCTTCCGTAGTTAAGCTCACTCCTTTCAAAAACAACAATGTTATTAATCCCCTTGGAAACATATTCATGTATGATCTTAAGGCTATCATCTGTGGAACCATCATCGCAAATCAGTATCCTGAAGTATGCGTCATTATAAATTGGCTCCATCTTTGTCAGTAGTTTTGTCAAAAAATCAGAATAATTCCAATTAAACACAACAACATTAATCACTTACGCACTCTCCAAAATAAACAATCTACATGCCAAAGTTATCTATATAACTTTTCAACTAAATTTTCTTGCCCTATCATATTTATATAACGAATTCTCTTAAAATGAATAAAGCATGGTGTAAATATTGTAGAACGATATTGTTCAAGCTTAGAAAGCTTATAATCAAACTTCAATTCTTCGTAATATTCGCCATCAACAAAATTAAATGAACCATCATTTTTAAAAACATATCTTTCAAAGGATAACTTCATTCCATATACTTCAACGCCTCTAAATATTATTACCCTCTTATTTTTTCTCATTAGATTTTGAATTTTAATAAGCGCTGATGGAGTATACAACAAATGAGCATCTGCTTTCATGACGTAATCAGAAGTGGCTTTTGAGAAAGCAAAGTTATAATATGCTGCTAATGAGTTCTCCTTTGTTAGATTGCGAGAATAACTCTCTCCAGCAATAGCCAGCTTATGATTATAACAATAGATTTTAATTATACACAGATGAGATAGTTGATCTTTCAATCTGTAAGCAATTTCAAGAGTCGCATCAGATGAATTATTATCAACAATAATGATTTCTCTACAAATAAGAGCTAGCGAGCTTATAGATACCTCTAAGTATGTTTCTGCATTTTTTACTCTGAAGACTGCAGACAATGTGGGTGAACTGGCTCTTTTTTTATATATATCATCTTGTATCGAACCGACACTCTTATCAAACTCCAACCTCTTTAACGTATTTTTTAAACCAATGTCAAACATTCTTCCCGCCAGCATTTACACCTCGCACCACACATATCAATAATTGATTAGAGTTTACGACAAGTCGGTTAAAAATTTACTACCCCCCCTCATTCCCCAATACAGCATTTCTATTTCTTGGAATCATCGACACTATAAATATAAGCATCCAAAAAACAGGCTGTAGATAGTCAAACTTTCCATTCAAAATAATAAAAAATAATATAAAATGCATATTATCTTTCAGTTTAATTCTCGACCAAACGACAAATGCTATCGTGCCAAAAATGCCAAATGAGTAGTATAAGTTAAGAAGGAAACCACTATCTCGAATTGTGTAATCATATATATAATACCCTTTGTTATATACTGGCGTGGATATCACATTAATCCCATTACCAAAAATGTGAAACAATGAATCTTGATTTAAGACCATATCAACTAAAACGCTTCTCGTCGCAAGCATATCATATTCTGATACATTATTTAGACGCTCATAGCTAAACATTAAAAATAATGCTATTAACGTAAAACTAATGACAGGAATTAAACCATACTTCAATAGTATATTTTTAATGCCTGATCTATTAAATATAAAGATAACAGATATTGATATTGAGCAAATTAGAATCCCCGCTGTCGACAAAGTCATCATAGATGATATGAACCCTAGGAATACATAACCATCAACTTTTTTCAAAAGTATTAAGTAGCAAAATGTTACTATTGATATGACAGCGCTAGCATTGGATGGCTCAGTAAAAAATGAAGTAGGTCGAATGATTTCAAACTCTTGAAGCGTTTTACTTAGATATCTAGATTCTGAATAACCAAATGAAAATAGGCTATTAAAGTCAACATAATATCCTCCCACCCAATAAACCATTATTTGGACCAATAAAGAACAACATAAGATTACGATTAAAAACCTGAAGATCTTTACACCTAAACAAATATTATAACTAAGTAATAGTGAAACAGAAAAATAGGAGAAAAACATATAGAGAAGAGCAACAATATACATATTTACGCTTGAGTTATATTTATTTACAGCAATCGAAAAGATACAATAAAATACAAATATAAACACAAGCCAGTAATCTCCGTTTAACAATCGAATATTACCAATCTTATTGTAATTAATGAGCAGACAGAATATTAACCACACAATAGCCATGCCTAACATGTATAGGCCTGAACTCATTAACGAAAGAAAACAAAACAATATAGCCAGACTTATTTCACGCATATAAAATCTCATGATATTTATCTTTTCATCAAAAACAAAAGTGATTCACTAAGTGATATTTCTAGGAGTTAAATTCTCATCAACATGAAGTCAACAATGCTATGTACAGACCTAGTTATCACCTGACACCGGCCTCAAACCGGGGTCTTGTTTACGCTACTTTATACGCACTTCCTTCGTTATCAATTTCAGACCCGTCTTGAACATGTTGTAGGGGGTCTGCCCCTCTATTATCCAGCCCTGATGTGGCCGCTGGTTATTGTCGTGTTACAGGTAGCTTTCCAGATCTGTCTACATCTGCTCTACAGGCTCATACCAGGTTATCCACCCCTTGACACGGCAGTGTTCATCAACCAGGGGGCTTATAGTCACTCGATCAAGCCGCAGCTCTGTGGCCCACGCACCTTGGTTGTCAGCCGCCCACAGAACTCGCGCCCGTTGTACGGCAGCATGATAGACCAGCGCCTAATGGGCTTCGAAAAATGGCAGCACTGTTTCGTTGGAGTGAGATCACCGGCAGCTTGCTGGTGTAGAGCAGTCTCTAGGCGTGGAGACTGTAACAGTCAAGCACGGTTTGCAAATACACCTTGCCGACTCCCTTGAACACACCAACGAAGAAGGTGTCGACAGCCTAGTGAATCTCAATGGCGTTCGCGGCACTCGGGACTAAAGTCCTCTAACTGGCGAATTTGCTCGTCTTTGAGCTCAATGACCTGTTCCTGGTGGGTTTTCTCGAGGCGCAGCAAGCGGTCGTGTTTGAAGAGCAGGTCGTGACGTTGTACACGCCACGCACTCCGCAGCTCTGACGTTGATACCCTACAAAGCGAGTTCCTGCGCCCGCGCACTGGCCATGGGTAGGTTTCGAGGATGGCCTGCTCAATCTAGGGTTGGGGGCATTCGGTTGGGATTAGCCCCCTTAACAATTGTGCAATTTGTAGAGCAAGCCCTCAGCACTATCGACCTAGTAATTCCGGCGAATTTCGTAGAACTGCTGACGGCGGTAGGTGATGAGCTCGCAAACTTTCTGACGTTATTGAGCTCTTTGGCAAGCTCTAGCAGAGCTGAGTTTGCAACGAGCTTTTCTCGTTGGTGATCATACGGTGACTACACAGATAACGCGCTGGGGTACCATTTGGGTATACGATTTGAAGCCGTATGACCACTCCCTGCTTATGGATAACAATCAGGTGAATACATATGAACACACCTCTAGACAAACTCACTTGCATAGCGTGATGCATAATCAAACACATGATAAAATTTCGTACCAATTTTATCGAATAATAGCTTTGACTGTTTTTAATGTCTCGCAAGCTAATTTAGGATTTACAGCAAACATAACTGCTTTCATTTTCACAGATGTCGCAAACTCACCGTTCAAGAATTCATATAGATACTTTCTCAAGTATCTTTTATAACATTCCACCTCATCACTATAATCATCAGCATTATCGGTAATGTATATTGTATGAAGCGCAATATACATCGTCATATACTTATGATACATAACAGCCAGATCAAGAATGTCAGACTTTAAGATAATCCCGTTACTTATATCATCAATAGCAGCCAATGCATTTATATATTTTGGAATATTTACAACTGTAGTGGCACTTTGTTGGTTATCCTTCCTATAATTATAAACAGACCGTTCTCCAACACATACAAATCGTGCTTTTTGTGCAGCACTTACGATAAAATGAAGCCCCTCCCCCATATAGTATTTATTTGGAAATATAATTTTGTTTTTTTCAATAAACTCTCTTGAAAAAAGCTTATTCCAACAACCAATTTCAATTTTCCCAGGATAAAGTAATTCTGCTGATGCTTTGGCTGGTGACCAGTATTCAACTGAGTCAAGCTTAACATTATTATTAATGTAACCAGGGAACAAGTTGCAATTCTTTGACATTACAAACTCAGCTCCACTTTGCATGGCCAACCCCATCATGTATTCAACAAAGTCCGGCTCTAGACAATCATCACCATCAACAAAAACCAAATAATCACCAGAAGATGTACTAATACCTAAATTTCGCGCCTGACTTACGCCTTTATTCTCTGTATGTATTACTTTAATTCTATGATCTACACAAGATAGTCTATCTGCTATACAACCAGAGCCATCAGGGGAACCATCATCAATAAGTAAAACTTCTAAGTTTTGATATGTCTGATTGATTATCGAGTTAACACAACTCTCTATATACTTCTCTACGTTATACATAGGAACTATAACTGATACTAATTTTGCCATATTAATTCTCACTACTAACCTTTGAATTTCATTATTAAATTACGCATGATTTTATTTAATACAATTTTTTCATTCATTTCGAGACTATATATATAAGAAAAAGATAAATACAGCATCACGCTTATTACTGCAATCAACAGCTCGCTGCCATAAAAAACCACATATGAAGAAAAAATTAAAGCAACAGCATTAGTTATGATAAATGGAAGCGCCATTTGTAAGATTACTTTATTTAAATACCATTTAATACCTATGTCAAAAAACTCACTAAATATGTAAACCTTTAAATAACCAGTTACAAATTCAATCAACAACAACAAACACATTACATAATATATTGGAGCGTTAAAATAAAGCATTAAATATGAAATTGGTAAAACCAATAACGCAGTTGAACCAATCCATAATTGAAATTTTTTAATGTTACCTATTGCCTGAATAGCAGGAGTAACCCCAACTGTAAGTTGATTGACTAGATTTGAGAACAAGAAAAAAAAAGAAAACATAACAACATAATCAGGTATGACACCTAACCACAATTCTATAACATCAGGTAATATATATAACAGTGGCGTTGTTATCAATGCAACCAAAAAAAAACCCACTTTACTGGCCGCTATAGATACATTGACGGTTCTATCTCTATTATCCTTCCCCTCACTTTTCATAATTTGTGGGTTCATCGCTGATAACAATGTTTGGGATAAGTTCTTAACTTGACCATTAATTTGAAATGCAATCCCATACGCCGCATTCATTTTGGCATCGAAAAACTTATTAATTATTACATTAATACCTTGTGTGTTTAGGACATAGCAAATATTTGAATATAAGCTCCATAAAGCAAAAACTGACATCTCAATAAAAACACCTCTTACAAGTGGTGTTTTAAAAGTACATTCAATATAATAAACCTTGCAGTACAAAAAATAAGCAAGAAAAGTGAGGGTACTTATAGCTGCAATTGCAATTCCTAAAAATGCTAATCGAGCATGTTCACCAATAGCATTCATATATAATGATGTTAATAACATCATTAGCGATTTAAATATTAATATTAGTGCATCTACTCTGAAATTCTCACGAGAAATAACTAAGGCATTCAATGGAACAGTTATTATAGAAACTATTATTGATGCAACCACACCTAAATATAGATAACGAGTCTCATCAACGAGTGCATTATCTATATTTATAAAATCTTCTAATATTGTGTTCATCAGCAACAGCAATATCACCGCAAGAAGCGTCCCTACAATCAAATGCAGAATGCAGCTTGTTTTAAAAACAACCCCCAACTGTTCTTTATTACCAGTCCCCTGATAGAATGACAAATACCTCTGAGTGGACACCGTCATAGCCGAATTTAAAAAGGTCAATATAATTATCACACCGGTAATTAGGGCATAAACCCCATACCTCTCAACCCCCAGCGAACCAATAAGATATCTTACCGTTAGCAATGAACAGACGGTTGTGCATATAATTCTCAAGTATGAGATGACAGTGTTTTTTACTATTGTGATATTTTCATTTTTATTTTTCGTCATTTAATACACCTAATGGTATTAATGCATAACCATAATTTACATGTGGCTGAGAAGATTAAACTCCACCCCTATTTAATATAAACAGCCTTTTTATTTATCGAAAAGGATGGTGAGATAAAGAAATAAGTCTTTATTAGAAATTCTAGTTACATAAAAACAATAAAATGTCGTGATTTTAAAATTACACCTAAAATCACGACATGTAATTTTACACTAGCGCAATGCTTCACGAATGAAATGCATTGACTCAGCTCTTAATTCATCAAGTTTTTTCTGCTCTAACTCAACATTGTAAGTAGGGGAAATAGCGTCGAATGGAGTATTTATCAGAACTAAGCAATTTTCAATACCAAGCTTTGTTAAAAGCGATGCTTGTCTATCGTCAGAATTATTTATATTATTTACTACAGAATAAAGTGGAATGCCAAAATTTACAGCGAATGCTGTGCCATGGAATGAGGATGTCACTACGTATGATGATTTTTCAAATAGTTCAATAAAATTCTCAGCGCCAATATCACTACAAAGCTCATAGCTGATATTAAAATCTTCAGGTATTGGGCAAAATGAGAACACTTTCAAACCAGTTTTATTTTGCAACGATTTGAGAATGTTATATATATATGGGGTCACATCAAATGAATGGGTTATGAGATAGAATATAATATATCCATCATCAGGATATATTGATTTCTCATTTTTTGAAAAAACACCCCACTGTTCTTTATTCATCATTAACGTTGGATCTAACGTCACGTCAACTTCATGGCCAATAAGTTGCCGAACTACATGATTTCCACCAGAATCTCTAATCGATACGCTGTTATATTTTTTTAATCCAGTAGTATATGAAGACTTGTATTCATCACTAATACTATTCCCAGCAATACTCGCAGAAAAAGACACTTTTTTTGCCTTTTCTGGTGCAAACGATAGTAAAAATGTTGGATCACCCTTGGTATGCTTTGGATTCCAAGTTTGATCGCTACCGGTTAGATATACGTCATAACATGGAGGATTTTTACTTATCTCATCTGGGCTCGAATAAGGCTTTGATAAATTTAGATATTTATTCACAGCTTTTTCAAGCTTTAACTTTTTACGATGACCAGCCTTGATCCCTAATTTATAGATAATATCAGAAATTTTTTTCTTGAGAAAACTTTGCCCCTCAATACCTCTTGCATAATGCCATTCATTAGGAAACATATAATCTATTATTTCGCATTTACACCCACAATTTTCTATAACGTTCTGTGTTGCATAAGCTTGTAAAAATGAGCCATAGTTAACAACTCTATGCATTGTTACAACACCAACATTAAGAACTTTTCCAGACATATAAATCCTACTTTATTTAAAATAAATGCATCAAAACCAAAAGAGTTATCAACAAACTCAGTAAATGTTATCGACTTAATAAGGCATCATAGGTAGTTGGACATAGCCGGAGCACACTATAATTACCGCCCCATGCCAAACAGTACAGTCTTAACAGTCAATATCAGGATCTTGATATCCAACATCAGGCTTTGATGCTTGATATAGAAGATATCGTATTTATGCTTCCACACCGCATCTTCAATTGATGCCCCATAGGGATACTTGACCTGGGCCAGGCCGGTAATACCGGGCTTGACCGCATGGCGGAAGCGATAAAATGGAATGACGGTTTCCAGCTCTTTGATAAACACTTCCCGCTCAGGCCTTGGGCCAACCAGTGACATTTCGCCTTTAAAGACGTTGATCAGTTGCGGCAGTTCATCAATACGGGTCTTGCGAATAAAACGGCCAACACGAGTAACACGGGCGTCGTTTTTGCTAGCCCATTGAGCACCATTTTTTTCGGCATCGTTTCGCATAGAGCGGAACTTGATTACGTCGAATTCCTGGTTGAACCGACCAACCCGGGCTTGACGATAAAAGATGGGACCAGGTGATTCCAGTTTGATGGCCAGCGCAGCAAGAATGCCAATGGGAATGGCAACCAGACTTAGCACAATGGCAGAGACCAGATCCAGCGCTCGCTTGGCAATGCGATTGGATGGACGGGAGAGGATGGAAAAAGATTTCATGTGCAGGAAGTAGCCGCTGTGCAGCAACTCCACTTCAGTGCGGCCGAAACGGCGGTCCAGATAACTGACCAGCGGTTCAACGTAGGCGCCATATTTGGTGGCCAGCACCAACATTGCGGCCAGTTCATCGGTAAGGTCACCACTCTTGTAATGCACAAGGGTTTTGCCTTTCAGGTCCGATAGATCTGTCACATTGAAGTTCAATTTGAACGGATAATCAGCAAGCACCCGTTCAATAAGCTTTTTGTCATTGTCACTGCAGTAAACATAAAGCTCATCACTTTTCATGTGAACCCGCTTAAGCTCATACACCAAATTACCAATATCCAGCGAATGGCTCTTGGCCGTCAACTGTTCATTCGCAGCAATCCCGAAGGCTGCACTACTGTCAATTTTATTATGCATTCCCATAAGCTCTCTTCATGTCGATGCCCTGAGAAACAACCATTGAGGTGTGTCTCATCGGCATTCGACTGCCACGTGCCGTAGATTTATTGTTTTTTACCGCCTTGAAACCAGCTATTGCAGGTTTCAGAGCCACACGAACCAAGAAAAGAGATTGATTTTCATTGAAAGTGAAGGGCTGAATTGGAGTTGTGCGGACAATCCATTGATTTTGAGTGAGCGCACTGTAACAAAGCACGATTTCAATCGATTGCCAACCAGTAGCGCTCACTTGGGTGAACACACCTCAGCATTACCATACTCTCTATCCCGTACCACATATCAGGGGACTACTAACAGTCCCTTCTATTATTGATATCATCACTATCACTATCACTAGCACTAAAATGACCACAAAAGTGTCAATTAGAGGCTAAAAAACCAACCAATTTACAAAAAAAACAATGGCTACCGCCCCTGAGTTACAGCTCCCAGTGTGCATGTAGTTCCTTTATATTGTGAAAGGCATCAGTAAATAAACGTGTCATTTTCGATACCTTATCGCCAGCAAGAAGGGCGACATAACAAGTCGCTATTCCTGCAATTCGTTATAGCTCCGCTTATAATGCGCATTTTTTCACGCAAAAAATGTAGGACTATTCAGAAATGACGGAAGTGGATTCTACCTGCGGTTTGGAGAAATAAGTAGTCAATCTAGTCCAAAACTGGCTCGATCGATTAAAAAAAACACAACAAAAACAGAGGAACCAAAAAAAACGCCCAAGAGTGGGCGCCCTGATATATAAAAAATCAATGATTGGCAAGCAAAAAATCTATGTTATGAGATGGCAGTTGTACAATATTGTCACTTGGTGGTAGTTGCTGCTTGGCCAGCCACACCAGATCACAGATACCATCCGTTGGTTCGAAGGCGGCAGGCGCATGCATCAAAATTTCACGCACTTGCTGTTGATCAAAACGGTGACAAGCCTCATCCAGTGACGCCAGTAAAGGCCGCAGCCTTGACCAGGGCAGCCAGCTCTCTTGTGCCACCATGATCCTGGGATGTTCGGTTCCTCTGGCATCATCACCAATCAGTAACTCTTCGTAGAGCTTTTCACCCGGCCGTAAACCCGTCACCTCGATGGCAATATCACCATCGGACCGCTGCTCATCACGCAGTGTCAGGCCGCTCAGGCGGATCATGCGTTTGGCCAACTCCATGATCCGTACTGGTTGCCCCATATCGAGCACAAAGACGTCGCCGCCCTCCCCCATTGCGCCCGCCTGGATCACCAGCTGGGCAGCCTCAGGTATCGTCATGAAGTAACGGATGATGTCGGGATGGGTCAGGGTGATGGGCCCCCCTTTATCTATCTGCTGTCTGAATAACGGCACCACTGAACCGGACGAGCCGAGCACATTGCCAAAGCGCACCATACAAAAACGGGTATTGTGCTTCTCGCGGGTCAAGGCTTGCAAGATCAACTCGGCCAGACGCTTGCTGGCCCCCATGGTGTTGGTTGGCCGCACAGCTTTATCGGTAGAGATGAGCACGAATGTTTCCACCCCTGCCTCAATGGCCGCTTGCGCCGCATAAAGAGTGCCGAATACGTTATTACGCACCCCTTCAATGATGTTGAACTCAACCAGCGGAACATGTTTGTAAGCTGCGGTATGGTAGACGGTCTGGATCCTGAAGCTCTGCATCACTGTCTTGAGGCGATGTTGGCGCTGTACTGATCCCAGTAACGGCACCAGATCTGTTTCGATTCCTTCACGCTGACACTGTTCACGCAAATTCTTGTGCAATACATAGAGGGCATATTCAGAAAGCTCGAACAGAACCAAGGTGGATGGTCGGCACCGCAAGATCTGGCGACAGAGCTCAGAACCAATAGAGCCACCGGCACCGGTCACCATGACCGCTTTGCCTGTGATATTGGCTTCCATCAATCTGGTCACCGGCTCTACCGGATCTCTACCCAGCAGATCGTCGATGGAAACCTCATTGAGCTGATCAATGCGAGCCGAGCCATTGACCAGGTCAGCCATTCCCGGGATAGAGAGCACTTCGCAAGAGAGGGGCTCAAGTGCATTGATCACCTCCTGACGACGAGCCCTGGTGCTGCTCGGCATGGCCAACAAGATCTTCTTTACCCCATGGTGGTCAATCAGGGTTGGCAGCTGAGCACTGTGATAAACGGTGCATCCCTGGATCACACAGCCCTGTTTTGCCGGGTCATCATCGACAAAGGCGACAGGATAAAACTCATTACCTTGCAATAAGGCCATTTGCAGCTGTCGACCGGAAGAGCCCGCGCCGTAGATCAACACCTGGGTACGTGCCAAGCGGGTAGTATTAAGCAGCGCACGGAAAAACAGCCGCACACCACCGACCAGTAACACCAGAAAGGAGAGGTAGATAATTGATACCGTTCTAGGCAGGAAGATATCGAAGTAAAACGCAGAGATAACGAAGAAGCAGGTTGAAAGGCATGCACCGAGCAAGATTGTCCAGAGCACTCGAAAGCTGACATATCGCAACACCGCGCGATACAGCCCCAGTCGCACAAACAAGCTGATGCTGACGATGATAATTGCGCCGAGCAGTGCCCAGTGATGGGGGCTATCAATAGGCCAGCGCTGTTCAAGCCGGATCCAATACGCCCCCCAATAGGTCATGGTGATCAGGATCATATCAACGGCGACAGAGACGGCACGCTTGCTGGCACGTGACAGGGCACCCAGGCTGGTCAGTAGCCAGCTACCACCGGGTAAAAGCGCATTTCTCATTCTGGTACTCCTGCATTCAGGTGATACGCAAGATAAGCTAACGGCAAGTAGGCAATGACCAGACCGATCACGCCATCGAGCTGGCCCAATACAATCATGACGGCGATCGGCGCAAGCCATAGGCTATTTATAAGAAACACAGCCAATGTCACGTTTCGATGGCTCTGCCAGCGTCTTGCCAGATATTGATAGCCATGAGTACGATGAGCCTCGCTCAGGCGACACTTCAGGCGATAGCGATTTAGCAAGGTCCAGGTGGCATCAACCACAAATACCCCTAGCATGACGAGCCATGCCCACAGGAATTGGGGAGCAGAAGTGGCATCCAGCAGCATCAGGGCAGCTAGCATCAAGCCAAGAAAGCCACTGCCACCATCCCCCATAAAAATCCTGGCGGGTGGAAAATTCCAGCACAAGAAGCCCGCAGCCGAAATCCCCAGTAGCAAGGTCAAGCTAGCAGACGACCACTCACCCCCAACCAGATAATGAAATAACGCCATGAACAGGCAGACGACAACGGCCTCGCCTGCCGCCAAGCCATCGATGCCATCCATAAAGTTGTACAGATTGATAAACCAGATCACCCCCAGCCAGGCCAGTAGATAACCGAACCAGGCAAGATCCAGCGGCCAGCCAAAGAAAGTCAGCTCAGGCAAACCATCGACAGCAGATACCACCAAGGCTGCCGCAATGCTCTGCACAATCAGGCGGGTTAGAGGCTTGAGAGAGATGTGGTCATCGATAAAACCAACCAGTGCAATCCCAAGAGCCGCAGCCCATATCAATGCGAAGCTGCTCTTGGATATGCCATAGGGCAGTGGGATAAGGGCGACAAACAAAGGGGCTGCCAGCAGAAAGGTCGTCACGATAGCCATGCCACCGCCTCTCGGGGTAGGCACCTGATGCGAACTGCGATGATTGGGTTGGTCAAGCAAGCGGGTCTGGGCGTAGCGCCTGAGCAGGCCGGTCATGGTGATTGAAAGGACAAGACAAAACATCAACAACAAAACAAATGCCAGCATCAAGACGACTCACTATGGGAAGATGCCATCAGAGATAGGGTCTGAGAGAGCGAATAGGGTGCCGACCATTGTAATCGGCTCTGAGCCTTACCGGTATCCATTTCCAGAGAGCCATAAATCCGTTGTAGCTTGGCATCAATCCCCAAACAACGGCCAAGCCCTCTTATCACTCCTGGTGGGAGATAAAACAGCCGACAGACAACCCCTTCTGCATCAGCAATCGCTGCCAACAACTGCGATGTCGACACCGCGACCGGATCTGCAACCAGAAAGACCTGGTTCACTGCGGCAGGGTGTTTCATCGCATTGGCAATGAAGTCACACAGATTAGGCAACGCCAGCAGGCTGCGAGCATTGGTCAAACGGGCAAAAGGTAGCGGGATCCCTTTGCGCACCCACTTCATCATGCTGGCAAAGTTAGCCTTCACCCCTTCCCCATAAATAAGAGGAGGACGAATGATGGTAACAGCCATATCACACTCTTTCGCGAGCGCCATCAGCCCCTGTTCCGCCTCATACTTCGAGCGTCCATAGGGATCTTCTGGCGGACTCTGTACATTCTCATCAAATGGCTTACCTGGCTCGGTCTGCTCGCCATTCACTTTGATCGAGCTGATAAAGATGAAGCGCTTCACCCCAGCCTCAGCCGCTTGTCGAGCAAGAGTGAGGGTACCCTCTGTATTCACCGCTCGAAACGCAGCCAGTGGATCTGTCGCGGTATCCGACATCACATGCACCCTGGCAGCACAGTGAACAACCACATCCACCTGTTGCAATTGGGCTTTCCAGTTTGCATCGGCAGTCAAAGAGGGAGCCTGAACATGGTAAGAAGCCAGCGGGTGACTTCGCACCGCGCCTTTCACATTGGCTCCACATATAATCAGGTGTTCACAGACCGCCTTGCCTACAAATCCGTTAGCACCTGTGACCAAGACTGTACTTTTAATATCTGCCATTACCACCAACGCCAACCGTGAATATTGAAGAAAGTCACCATGGAACGCCCAAACATCCAGATATGGCGCCAGCCTTTGCGCGATGCATGACCACCGTGATGGACAACCTTCACCTGAGGGACATAGGCAATCCGGCTGATCTTTCCTGCCCGCAAACTGATGTCAAAATCTTCAAAATAGAGGAAAAAGCGAGAGTCAAACCCTCCGAGCTGCTGTAGAACATCTGTGCGAAACAGCATAAAACAACCACTGACAATCGGAGGATCCCACAGCACGTCATGATTGTTGAGCTGATCTGCCATCTCGTATTTTGCCAAGCGCGTCTGGAATAACTTCTTCACAAACGCGGGAGCAAAACCACGCAATAGTAAATCAAATACGGTTGGATAGCGTTTGCAAAGCCGTTGTACCTCACCATCTTCCCATGTAGCGAAAGGCGTCAATAATCCGCAATCCGGATTTTGTGCCATGAATTCCAATCCACACACCAAACCATCCGCTGCGATGCCCAAATCGGGATTAAGAATCAGATGATAGTCAGACGTCTCTCTTTGCAAAGCCAGATTGTGCCCACAACCAAAACCCGGGTTATCGCCATGCTGAATCAATTCAAATGAATGATGCCAAACCCCAGTCAACCATTGTCGATCAATATTCATCCGTGCCAACGGCGTATGATCTACCAGCGTTAGTCGCACATTTACACCAGCATCAATAGCAGCCTTAGACATCACCAATAGCGTTGACGCTAATAAAACCTTATCAGGCTTGTAGGTCACAAGGCTTATCGAAAGTAAAACCGAGCTCACTTATTACCATCCTTGAGTAACCATCCACCATTGCTCAGAAAATCCAAGACCTTGCTGGCGCACTCTTCTGCGGAAAGTTCACCAGCATCTAATACGAGATCCGGATTTAATGGAACCTCATAAGGTGAATCGATACCGGTAAAATGCAGGATGTTGCCAGTCCTTGCTTTCCGATATAACCCTTTGGGATCACGCTGTTCACATACTGAAAGGGGAGTGCTGACATGAATTTCAATCAATCTGGCACCCAATCGTTCTCTGACTAAAGCCCGATCATTGGCAAAAGGAGAAATAAACGCTGCTGAAACAATCAGACCGGCATCGGCCATGAGAACAGCGACTTCAGCAATACGCCGAATATTTTCCACCCGCTCTGCATCACTGAATCCCAGATCTCCATTCAGCCCATGGCGAATATTATCCCCATCCAACACAAATCCGTGATACCCCATGGCATAGAGTTTTTCATCAACCAGATTGGCAATGGTCGATTTTCCCGAACCGCTTAATCCGGTAAACCAGAGCACTGTTTGTAACTGATGCTTTTGTTGTGCTCGTTGTGATGGCGATACATGATGACCATGCCAGGTCAGATCATTCATAAGAAACTAGCCTCATCTGGGTAAAAATGGAAAAAAGAGAGGAACACATGCAGCAACCACAGCAAGATAGAGCAAAGCCAAAGGCAGCCCCAATCGTAAAAAATCAACTAGCCGATATTCACCCGCATTCAGAGCCATCAGATTGGTCTGATAGGCATAAGGATTGACAAAACTACAACTGGCACCAAATGCTACCGCCATCGCAAACGGGAGTGGCGAGACGCCCAATCCCTGCGCCAATGCCAAGGCAAGAGGTATCATCATGGCAGCAGTAGCATTATTGGTTATTATCTCCGTCACCAACCATGTTGCCACCAACATACCTACTAATGCCCAATGAGGTGAAGCACCTTCCAGATGAACCTTGACCAAATCGGTCACGACCCCCATCAAGCCACTAGTTTCCATCGCTTTTGCCAGTGCCAATGCTGACATCACGATCAACCAAAGCCCCAAAGGAAAACGTCGCCGCAGTTCATTCAACGTCAAAGTACCTGACAAAAGCAAAATGCTCAGGTAACACACCATGGATTTAAACAGAGATACCAATCCCAATGCGGAAAGGGTAATCGCCAGTAAGAATCCGCCAATCATCAACCATTCGGTTAATGGTTTAATCGCCGCAGCCGGCTTGGCACCTCGTATAATCAGAAAATTTTTGGTCAAATTGGCACGCCCCAAAAAATCCTTCCCGGTTGCCAGTACCAAAAAATCGCCACCACATAATATCTGCTCGCCGATTACACCGCTAAGCGCGTCTCCGTTACGACGGATAGCCACCACGGCAGCATCAAATTTGGCCCGAAAGTCGGACTCCTTTAGACGCAATCCACAAAGGGGAGAATCTGGCAAAATTAATACTTCAGTCAATTCGCCAGCATTCAATCCCTGTCGTTGCGCATAACTGGCTAACCCTTTAAAACGGGCCAATAAGCCAATCGAGGCCGGCTCTCCCGAAAAAAGGAGCCGATCATCTACCACCAATTGAGCATGTGGTGGTACGGGACAGATTTTTTCACCAGATCTGACAATTTCGACCAGAAACAGACGCTGCAGATGACGTAACCCAGCTTGAGCAATCGTCTTGCCAATCAGTGGCGAATCTGGTTCGATATGGCCTTCCACCAGATAGTGCTCCACCGACTCCGCATTCAATGGTGCGGAAGGAAGTTGGTCACGACGCCACCACAACCAGATAATACCCACAATTGCCACGGCCACGCCGACCGGAAAAAAATCCGTCAGATGAAAGCCGGGTAACCCCGCCTCAATCATCATTGAATTAACAATCAGGTTGGTCGAAGTACCAACCAGTGTCAGCATTCCCCCCATCGACACGGCATAAGTCATCGGCAGGATTAATCGACGAGCGGGATGATGAGTGACGGAACGCAGAGGGCCGAGCAGAATTGATACAATCGCGGTATTGTTCAACAAGGCTGAGCTGGCAATGCTGCTCAGCATCACTCGCCACCAACAACGTTCAAAGCCCAGTGTCAACATCCAGGCAGCAGCACGTTGTAACAGCAGCGTTTTTTCCAGTACAAATGCTGTGCAAATCAACAACACCAAGGTGATCAGGCCGTTGTTCGCGGCACAGGCCAGTAATGCCTCACTGCTGATGGCACCTGGCAAATAGAGCAGCATCAACACCAGCCCGAAAATACGATCAGCCTTGCCCTGCCAACGGGCAAGCGCCATAAGTGAGCCAACAAAAACCAGCAACACCCACCATGCCATCATTGTCATCAGATCAAATCCTTCAGATTTTTTGCCCCCCAATGGGGGAAGTGCTTGCAAATTAATGCATTAAGCTCAATTTCAAATTCACTGAAGGGATGTCTCGTTTGAGGTTCTTCACTGTGCGCCTGCACGATCATGGCGGCCCCCATAGTGGCATTTGTCAGACGGTCAACCAAAATCAACGCTCCCGTTTCGTGACATGTGGCATAGGAATCGACCGGTATTGGCATAGTGAACCGGATCTGGCAGTGCGCTATTTCGTTAAGCTGCAAATGCACCGCTGGATGATGGGAAAAATCTTCGATATCAACCCGATAATCAATGCTCTCCACAAATCCGGTAAGAGTACGAGTACCAATTCTTATCTCATATTGCCGATGGGGCTGCAGCGGTGTTTCATGTAACCACACCAACATACCGCTGACCTGTTCTGCTGAATGCCAATGCTCATTGGCTGGCGCCAGAATATCCCCCCGGCTGATATCAATTTCATCATCCAGCGTCAACGTCACCGCCTCGCCCATGATGGCGCTCCTCTTATCACCATCAAAAGTGACAATACGAGCGACCCGACTCGCTTTGCCGGACGGCCATACCCGCACAGGATCACCGACACCGATTTGTCCCCGAGCCACCGTGCCGCAGTAGCCCCTAAAATCCGCATCAGGACGGTTCACATACTGTACCGGAAAGCGAAACGATCCCATGTCGAGCGGGGCGATGTGCACCGTTTCGAGCCAAGAGAGCAGAGAAGGCCCCTGATACCAAGGCATCTTGTTACCGGATTCGACGACATTGTCGCCACGCAAGGCAGAGAGCGGAATAAAAGTGATATCCCCAAATCCCAGCTCCGTGGAGAAAGCTAAAAAATCATCGCGAATCTGGTTAAAACGGGTCTCGTCATATGCAACCAGATCCATTTTATTAATGGCGACTACAACATGCCGAATCCCTAGCAAAGAACAAATAAAGCTGTGACGACGGGTCTGTGCTTTTACCCCCCCCTTGGCATCAACCAGAATGATTGCTAGCTCGCAGTGAGAGGCTCCGGTTACCATATTACGCGTGTATTGCTCGTGGCCCGGCGTATCTGCGATAATGAATTTTCGTTTGTTGGTAGAAAAATAACGATAGGCAACATCGATCGTTATCCCCTGCTCACGCTCAGCCTGCAGCCCATCAACCAATAAAGCCAGATCTATTCCCTGATCCGTAGTATTAAACTTGCGCGAATCCCGTTGTATTGCGGCCAACTGATCATCATAGATCAACTTTGAATCATGCAGAAGACGACCAATGAGGCTACTCTTGCCATCATCCACACTGCCACAAGTAAGAAAACGTAGCAGTGATTTATGCTCATTGGCTGCCAGATAGGCATCAAACTCGTTCACGATAGCTCCCCCAGCCATTCTAGAAATATCCTTCCATTTTCTTCTTTTCCATCGAAGCGGACTGATCCGAATCAATCAATCTACCTTGCCGCTCCGACGTTCTCGCTTGCATCATCTCGGCAATGATGGTCGGCAGAGTATCCGCATCAGACTCTATCGCACCAGTAAGTGGATAACAGCCCAAGGTACGAAAACGTACCTTTTTTAAGGTGAGGGATTCGTTAGGAAGCAAGCGCATCCGCTCATCATCGACCATGATGAGGGTACCGCCACGTTTGACCACGGGACGAGGTGCTGCATAGTAGAGCGGGACTATTTCTATTTTCTCTCGGTAGATGTATTGCCAGATATCCTGCTCGGTCCAGTTAGAGAGCGGAAATACCCGGATACTCTCGCCTGAATTGACACGGGTATTGTAAAGACTCCATAGTTCGGGACGCTGATTTTTTGGGTCCCAACGGTGTCGCACATCTCGAAATGAAAAGACCCGCTCTTTGGCTCGACTTTTCTCTTCGTCCCGTCGCGCCCCTCCGAAAGCTGCATCAAAACGGTACTTATTCAGAGCTTGCTTGAGAGCCTCAGTTTTCATGATATCGGTATAAGAAGAGCCATGCTCAAAAGGGTTAATCCCTTGTGCGCGCCCCTCTTCATTGGTATGTACCAATAACTGAAAACCATACTCGGTTGCCATACGCTCACGAAACTCTATCATCTCGCGAAACTTCCACCCGGTGTCCACATGTAATAAAGGAAATGGGATTTTGCCTGGATAAAAAGCTTTACGAGCCAAATGCAATAGCACGGAAGAGTCTTTCCCAATGGAATAAAGCATCACTGGGTTTTCGAATTGAGCAACAACTTCTCTAAAAATTGCGATTGATTCAGACTCGAGTGCATTAATATTTGATTTCATTTTCAACCACGATTTCTGAGCGTATCAGGTTCAATCGTAAGACGACATTATATTTTTGTGAAACACCGACCACACAAAAATATTGCCAAACTTAGAGAGCATCCTAACATGCTAAATTTCAACACGATGATGCTGCAGGCAAAAAATGTAGCATCAACTTATTTATTTCATCTTTGCTGCTCTCTGCGAAGCAGCAATCCGAATCAAATTAACAACTGATTTAAAGTTTCTTTTTAAACAAAGTGCTTTTGCAAAAAAAAACTAAAAACCGTTTCAAAAAACCGCAATATTGTATGGAAAACTGCTTGGCTTGATGAAGATTTCGCTCAGGTTTTATAACAGCATCCATGCTGATAAAAACTCTAGCTTGATTCAAGATCCTTACATAAGAAGCATAATATTGATTTGGACTCTTTATAAAGGCCATTAATCTGTTATTGCTTTGCGCACCAATTTGGTTTTGATTATGTTGACGATACTTAATCAATGGCTTGTTTATAAAAACATACTGTCCATAATATTTTGCCAAAATAGCTAACCACCAATCATGCATTACCATCTGCGTGATATCGATGTAATTTAAAGAATCTCTTAATAGCGTGATCATTGGTTTGTTCAAAGCAATAGTTGCACCTTGAACACAATTTTTGAATAAAATAGAGTCATCCCTTAATACATCAGTCGATAAACCTTGGTAGTGAAAAAAACTGGTACTAAATACAGTACCCTCCTCATCGATCAAAGCTGCATCACTGAATACTATGGTTGCCGACTCCACAGGTATATTCTGAAAAACATTAAAATACTCAGATACTTTATCTTCATGCCAAACATCATCTTGATCAGCCAAAAACAACCAATCTAATTCTGGTGTTTCGGCAGATAAAATAGCATTAATGAAGTTACTTACAACACCTTTATTGGCACCAGTCTGATAACTTAACTTTCCATCAGAAAGTTGATTCTTTAACGCAATAATTACTTGGTTTGTTTTATCAATAGAACCATCGTCAAAGACTGCAATTAAATGATTTTGAACACCCGCAGATTTGAACGAACACTCAATACTTAAGACTTGTTCTGCGATGTACTGTTCACCGTTGTAAGAGCAAACTAGTGTTTTACATGCATACATATAGCACCGAAATATATATTTTTGATTTAACTTTAGGAAACAGCTAAATTCACTAACTAAAGGAGAGACTTCTTTAGTTTTAGCTTTATCTAGATAAAAACTAAATAGCTGTTCTGAATAGTAGATCACCGGAGGAAGGGAACTCAGTCCAGTTTGTGCGATCTCATTAGTCGCCAAACAAAACAAGCCACACCCAAAGGACTGAGTTGATCCCTATCCTACCACCCCTGCCACGGTCACAACGGCGCCGCATTCACAAAATCATCCATGCCACCCGTGATAAAGGACATGCTCGTCGCTTGATGGCCATCTTGCTGTTACATGAAGGACGTACGGTCACCGATGTTCATCACCTTACCGGCGCTGCGCGCTCGACCATCGGTCGTTGGCTTCGGTGGTATCGAGATGAAGGCATAGATGCGCTAGAAGCCTTATCGGCTGGCCGTGCCCCAGTCCTACCTATAGCCAAGATAGTCACCTTACTGGTGCTGCTCATGCAGTTTTCTCCGCAAGATTTTGGTTATCAGCGCAGCCGTTGGTGTACTGAGCTATTGGCTATCAAAATCAATCGGTTAACAGGGCTCAATATGGCAGCCTCCACACTTCGTCGATGGCTACCTCGTATGGGCATTGTCTGGCGCTGGCCCGCTGTGATGCCGCTAATCCGGTGTTTTATGAGGATGAAGTCGATATAGACCTCAATCCCAAATTAGGGGCCGACTGGATGTTCAGAGCGCAGCAAAAGCGGGTTGTCACACCGGGACAGAACGCCAAACATTACCTGGCAGGCGTTCTCCATGCAGGCAACGGAAGAGTGCTTTACGTCAGCGGGATAAAGAAAAACTCATCGCTGTTTATCGCCATGCTGGAAAAGCTGCGTCACCACTACCGACGAGCCAAAACCATCACGCTGATCCTCGATAACTACATCATTCACAAAAGCAAGCAGACCGAGCGATGGTTGAAGAAGAATCCCAAGTTCTGCCTGGTATTCCAGCCAGTTTACAGTCCTTGGGTTAATCACATCGAACGGCTGTGGCACAAGTTACATGAAACCATCACACGCAATCATCAATGCAGAGGAATGGCCAACCTGCTGGCTCGAGTGAAACACTTCATGGATACCGTGTCTCCTTTTCCGGGGAATGGCTATGGCACAGCGAAGGTGTAGCACTATTAGGATCCGTTATTTAGCTAAAATATAGACAACAAATAGTGTTAATTATGTTGAAAATCACACTCCAGGAAGTGAAGCTGGCTTAGGCCGCAGAATTCTATTGATAAATTTAACAGACGGCTTTTCAATGAGAACATAACTTGTGTAGCCAACAGCAATCCCACAAGTAGCCCAGATAACAAGACTGAGAAAATATGGAAACTGTTGCAACAAACCAGTGTGTTCAAACCATGCTAACATTGACTGGAAGGTCAACTGGTGCCACAAATAAAGAGAAAAAGATATATTACCAAGGAACAATAAAGGCGCCCCGAATGCAAAACGTTTCTCACGCTCTGAAACCGCTGCTCCATAGATCATCAATGCAGAAGGTAGGGTTAGGGTTAGGGTTCGATGCCATGGGTCCCAATTACCAAGATTAATATTCACAACACACATCACCGCAAATAGTACTGCTCCGGCAAGAAGAATTTCATTACCGAATCGGCACTCAAATTTAGTACAGATAAAAGCAACAATACAACCAGCTACGAACTGAATAATTTGAGGATTTAATGGCACGAAACCAGCCAAGCTTTTATCGTATGTGTTAGAAGCGGCAATGGCTATGATCTCAATAAAAATCCAAATAAACAACGCATGCCAAAAACGCGTTCCAGTAAGCACGAGGATAGAGAGAACAACATAAAAAAACATTTCATACACCAATGTCCACGCTACCATAACCTTGTAATTATATGTATATGTTAGAGTGAGCAGTGAAAAGTCAGATGCTTTTGGTAGCCATTCAGGAGCCAACCATACATAAGGCAGAAATAATGTAGCTACGGCGAATACTATCCAATAAGCAGGGTAAATTCTGAATATTCGCTTTACCATAAATGTAATAGCGGTATTTCTGGAGTTTGATACCCCCGCTGCTTTAGCGGCAGCAAGAGTTACAACGAATCCAGAAATTACAAAAAAAATGTCTACGCCGCCAGGGCCAAATGCGTAGACCCCCTTTTCAAGCCAGCTAGGAACCATACCTGGGCGAGTACTTAATAAATGGACGAAAAATACAATGATGGACGCAATCCCCCGCATCGCCTGTATATTGTTAAAAAACATAACAAATCCTTATTAATAAGCCTAGGCGGAATTTTACCAACGATATCATTGCAACGTCTCTAAAGAAAACATTGATAAATAACAGAACTAAATAAACCATCAATTCGGCTGCTTTTCCACCAAAAATGAAATATAGTTTGAAACAAGTTGTTGAGCAACAGATATTTTATTGTATGTTCTTAAATTTAAGATCAGCATGATATATACACTTAAAATAAAAACAACCTCAAGCAAAGTCTAATATGTTGCACAAGACAACTTGTTTCTTTATTCCGTGTATGTTGCCTTCGGATCTAAAATCACCGCAGAACGACATCAGCACTTACTTATTAACATGCCCCCCAAATTGCTACAGAATCATATTCTCTCGATGGAAATACATTGTAAACAGGAATAATACTTAAGTTTTTATCTGCAATAAAGCGTTCAACAGCGGTGCGCAAACTAACAGGTTTGCAACTAGAGCAGTTAAAAATACCACTATTTTCACCTTCAATTTTTAATGCAACTTTTTCAGCTAAGTCTTGAATATCAATAAAATCATAAAGCATCTCCCCACTATTTAGTGGAAAAGTTTTTTCTCCCCTAACATCTGCTTTTAATATTTTTGTGAAAATAGAGTTATTGAACTCATCATCACCAGTAATATAATAAAAACGTAGCCACTGTAAATCGAAACTTTCGCTTTTAGCTAAAACAAACAGCGCTTGACGTAAAAAGTTTTTGGCAACCCCATAAGGATTTAACGGATTGCAAGGTGTCAATGCATCAACAGCACCAACATGATAACCAATTTCATGCATGGTACCGGCCACCGAAATTTTCTTAACGCCCGATTTTACTACTTTTTCAATAAAATCATAATGCATTAAAACATTCTTTATGTGACAAGGGTCAAAATGATTAAAGCCAGCTTGCCATGCTAAATGCAGCAAAGCATCTGCAGATGAAAAAACATCATCAATTTCATCAAGACTCAAATTAAATAAATCTACTTTTACGATCTTACATTCTGTTAATAGAGGATGAGGCATATCTGAAGGATGCAGAATTGCCGTAACCTGATGCCCATGATTCAGTAGTTTTTCAATACAACGGCGCCCAATAAAACCATTTGCACCAGTCACAATAACATGCATAAATTATAACCTCAATGGCCAAAAATGAGAAAATAAGGTTTTTTTAATAACGTCGCTAAACGCGGATATCGGAAAGTAATTGATCTGCCGATGGATCTAATAAGAATTTTAAAATTACGTTTTACTGAGCTTGGCGGTTCACCATTTTGGCGGGGTAATTGCATATCATAGACTTGCCACTGAACATCACCATTATGCAAACAAGCCATTACCCGATTCATTTTGTATTCAAGTTTGGCATAATTTTTTTCAGCCATCATGGTCGACATGATATTATATGCAATATAGCCTGCGTTATGCACTGTATACACTAATAACCGCTCAATGAGGTGTGCCAATGAACCATCATAATGCGCTGGCTCAGCACTAAACTCGTCCCAGCGCCAGTTTTCCTCAAATAAACGCTTCAGGGCATCAGGCCTAAACCAAAACATCGTACCATATGCTGCAAATGGTGATATTTCATCGAATGGCACTTTAATTCCCAATCGTTTGGCTAGCGCCTCAGCTCCGGGTTTATTGGAAAACCATGCATGCCCCAACGTTGGGTAGCCAATATGCACCATTGATGGGCATAAAAATCCCACTTGAGGATTTTCCTGCATAAAACTCAGCAACCTAGAAACATAACCACGGCTAGCTACTAGATTATCATACATTTGTTGCTTAAAGTGTTCGGCTTGTCGAGCATCATTTTGCGGTGATTTCTTGGAATGCAAACGAAGAATGAATTCATAATCTTGCTTGAGTATAACATCGCGCATTGTCAACAATAGAGAGCTAATGTCACGCCCTCTATTATATTCAACAACTCGCACCTCTATATTCTTTGCACTATTTGGTATATTTTCGATTTCACGTTCGATTTCAAGCTTACTCTGTAGCGAACCCGTTGATATGTACAAGTCGTAAGCTGCTGGAATATTATTAGCATAAGTAATAATTTCTTGAAGCATATCAGGATAATATACATGCGCAATAACAGCAATCTTTACATTACAATCAAAAGGAACATCACCCTCGGTAGAGAAAACCTTTAACAGCTCTAAATTCGAAGCCAAATCTTTAGGCTTTGTGGTTCTTGCTAAATTTTGATAAATAAAATTTAAATCATAATTAGACTGTTCTTTCGCTATCTGCAAGGCTGCGGGTAAATCGATTGAACACTTATCCAGCCAGAGTGGTTCATGAAAGAATGGACGGCGCTTAATAATTGGGCACCTATTTTTTAATACTTCCGCAACTTCAAAAAAAGTTGGATATTCTGATTGATAATCTTCAGTAGAAATATAGACCGCATATGAAAAACCACGCTGTTCAAAATAATGAGTAAACTTTGACTCGTGATTTAGTATTGAGTCCTGGTAGGAATTAATCATCGGCATATTTTTCCAATATGCGATAAATTCAGGGCTTTGAAACAATTTTTTTCGTACTGCAATAAAATGCGATTGAATGTGTCTGTGCAAGGTCCCGGTTCCAGTAAATGGATTCGGTGTTTTTTCTGCATGATCACTCAAGCCCCAGAAGCCAAGCTGAGGCTGCTGTTCTGCCCAGCTGAACATTTCTTCAAATGGAAATATAGGGCCAAAAAATGTATAATTGAGCATAATAAGTTCGTCATATTGACTCAATTTATCTTGCCCAATATACTCCATGCCTTCTTTATAGCCCCAGACATCAAAGCCTATGTTTTCACGACACAGCACATCACAGCCAATATTTTCCAATGTTTCTCGACCGAGATTAGTCAGTGGCGAATTAGAAACAACGACTATCTTTTCTACGCTTTTTTTCAGCTCTGATAATTTAAATTGAATATATTGATCGACCACACCATCTTTATCATAAAATAGGTAAAACGCTATTCTTTTCATCTCATCCTCTATGTCAAATTAACTTGCCATTCATCTCTTGAATGAGCATTTTAGTATGATTATTTTTAAATCTAAGTAAGTCCATCACCCGCAACAAGCTATCCATTGACTCATATTGACTAGAAAGCAATTGAATTTTTTCATAAACGTCATTTTCTATAACTTCATCTGGACTCATTTGTGAAGCTCGAAGAAATGTAGAATATACATCTATCAGCATGGTTGCGCCAGGCAATGCAAAGACATCTTCAGCAGCAGAAGTTGAGTGTCTTAGATCATGAGAAATAAAATTTTCCGAAAATTCAATAAACTTATCTTCATTAATTTTCAGTTTAAAACGCTCAGCGATCCGCTCAAGTTCAGCACGAGGATTTGAGAGGAGACTATCATAGTCAACAACAATTGAATTTAATGATTGCAAGTGCACCTTGCAACTCAACATATAGCGCACCCATAACCAATATATATAATCTGGTTCAGCATCATCACGAGTGATCATCTTACCAATCAATCGAGATAAAGAATGATAAACACTGATTGGATTTCGCAATGCAACAACGCATTGTACATTCACGGGGTATAGCTGAAATACGCCAGTCCAAAAGTCTTGTAGTATTGTAATTCTTGGCTCTTTTATGATGAGCAAGTCTGTATTTTTTACTTTTTCTTCAATCAGAAGGACTGCACGCTGCTGAAATTTTTGCAGCGTTTCAGTATCAATTTTGTCTAGTGAAACTGACTGTAAGTCATTCCAACCGCATTTCGCTACTCGCAACAAATCTTCATTAAGTGCCAGAATGTCTCTATCTTCCCAGTAGCCACGATCGTTCACCCCTTTTACAGCCGGTAGTAGATTATCTCCATATTCACCGCCAAATACTTCAAGGGATTTTGCTACCAAACTTGTACCGCTACGCGGCATTCCTAAAACTAATATGATATTTTTCATAACAGTACAATCTCAGATTCAACATCAAAGTTGACCAAGCCTGTCGCTAATTGGCAGGGTTCTGGAATAACACGGAATGGACAGGCATCGACCAATCGATGCAGATATGTTTCAATACCGTCTCGCTCAGCCAAAACGCCGGCATTTAAAAAATAGGTTCCTGTATTTACCAAACAACGAAACTTAAATTTAACCGATATATTTTTACCTGCAGCAACCATTTCAATTGAATCGCTGGGCAATGATGTGCAGGCCCCCGCCAACTCAAAGCCGGTCATTGTTTTTATCAACATACCAAAGCGAACGTATTGTGCATCCGCATGAAAATTCACACTATAACAATATGTATATTCTTCACCATGCACCAAGTTATTGACTTGTTCACCCTGGTTATTGAATATCTTTGGCTCATATATTTTGGCATACTCACCATTAAATTCAACAATTGACGTGGTTTGCAAATTCTGATCATAAAAAGATACTACTTGTGATGGATTTGCAGTTTTATGTTGTGGTAATGCATTTGAATGTTCATGTACCACAGGCAGGGAAGATTCACTCAAAGCTAACTTTATCTCTTTGCGCAATCCGTGACTTTTTTCCATGGGCGCATAGAGCAACTTTTGATAATTGCTAACAACTACCTTCGGGTCCCCTGTGCCAAGAATTTCACCTTGGTCAAATAATATAGCGCGATCGCATAGTTCTACGATTGCTGATGCAGAATGCGATACAAAAAGAATTGTTGCGCCATTTCTTTTAATTTCTTCAATCCGTGAATAACATTTCCGTTGGAACAACTCATCACCAACAGCCAATGCTTCGTCGATGATTAAAACATCCGGATCTATATTTATAGCAACCGAAAATGCAAGCCGTACCACCATACCACTAGAATAAGTTTTCACTGGCTGGTCTATAAAATCTCCGATACCAGAAAAATCATGGATCTTCGAAAAAACTCTATCCGTTTCGTCTTTGGTCAACCCCAAAACGGCTGCATTGAGGTAAACATTTTCACGACCTGAATATTCAGGATTGAATCCTGACCCCAGTTCTAACAAAGCAGCAATCTTGCCTGAAACCACTACCTTTCCAGAGTCTGGATTGAGCGTGCCACAGATAATTTGTAGTACTGTTGATTTTCCCGATCCATTCCTTCCTACAATACCAACAGTTTCACCTTTTTTAATTGATAACGAAACAGACTTCAAAGCAAAAAAATCTCTATAATATTTCTCACCTTGTTTTTTTATAAACTCAAACCTTCCATAGATAAACTGCTTCAGCCTATCACTTGGCTTTGCATATGTTCTAAATGACTTTGAAACATCTGTCACCTCAATGGCATAGTTACAAGACATCAGCAAAACCTCTTCGTGCTTTTTGAAACAATAGATAACTCAAGCTAAAGATGACTAACGAAAATAAAAGATATATCATCCAACTCGATAACTCAGGAAAAATCCCCTGCATTAGTAGAGACCGCATACTTTCTATTGGTGCTGTCAACGGATTTATATCAATATAAATTCGATATTGCTCAGGAAATCGATCGGCCTCATAAAAAACAGGTGAAAGGAACATTAAGCCAGAAACAACAACACCAATTACTTGGTTAATGTCCCTTAGAAAAACGCCTAGTGCCGATAGTAAATAAACTAAGCCCAAGGTAAAGATAATAAATGGCAGTAAAATGACTGGAAAAAAAACAAAAATTAAGTTTACAGAACCATACAGGTAAAAGTGAAAAAATGTCCAGATTAAAAATCCAATAGACATATTAATGACCGAGGATATAACACTCACAACAGGCATGATCTCAAGAGGAAAAACCACTTTTTTTACATAATTAACATTAGAAACGATTAAACTTGGAGCTCTGTTTATGCAATCAGCAAAAAAACCAAATACGATCAGCCCAACAAATAATGCGAGTGTAAAATCACCTTTCTGTGATGATGAACTTCCATCACTCCAACGTGCATTTAAAATATCACCAAAAACAAATGAATACACAAAAAGCATCATTAGTGGAATTAGAATTAACCACAGAGCACCAACAACTGACCCTTTATAACGACTGGATATTTCTCTAGAAATCATCATCCACAATAAGTTACGATGTTTTAAACCTGAACTGAGCAACGACCATGGTGAAGTGTCAAACTGCTGCATTAAAAACCTCAGCACATTTTAATGTTTTAGCAATCGAATCTTTATGAGACAGTTGAGACCCCCCTGTTTCTGGCCAGCTAATTGCAACGTCCTGATCGCACCATAACAAACTACGTTCAAATTCAGGAAACCAGTAATCCGTCGTTTTATACAAAAACTCAGCGACCTCACTCACCACTACAAAACCGTGAGCAAAGCCTTCTGGAATCCATAATTGACGTTTGTTCTCCTCACTTAAGGTCACCCCAACCCACTGACCAAAAGTAGGAGATAATTGGCGCAGGTCGACTGCGACATCAAAAACTTCACCACGCGTGCACCGAACAAGTTTACCTTGCGGATGCTGAATCTGGTAGTGCATCCCTCGTAAGACACCTTTAACTGATTTACTGTGATTATCTTGTACGAATTCTATTTTCCTTCCGATAGCAGTTTCGAATTTTCTGTGGTTAAAACTCTCGTAAAAGAAACCACGTTCGTCCCCGAATACTTGAGGTTCAATGATTTTAACCTCGGGTATTTTAGTATCGATGATATTCATATTGAGCTCTTTATTTTAAATTTTAATTCGGCAACCATCTGTCACCAAGTAATTTAGGTAACACTATAAATTCCCAACCCCTTCTCCCACGACAGGAAGAAGGGTACTCACTCACTTTTTACCTCAAACATTCTCAACCATTTTCAACAGATACTGGCCATACAAAGTTTTGGCTAGTGGTTCTGCAAGCTTACGAACTTGTTCAGCATTGATAAACTTCTGGCGATAGGCGATCTCTTCCGGGCAGGCCACTTTCAACCCCTGACGGGTTTCGATGGTCTGAATAAAGTTACTCGCTTCAATCAGGCTTTCATGGGTGCCGGTATCAAGCCAGGCATAACCACGGCCCATCATCGCCACCGACAGATTGCCTTGCTCCAGGTAGATACGATTCACATCGGTGATCTCCAGCTCACCACGCTGTGATGGTTTCAGGCTCTTGGCGATCTCCACCACACTGTTGTCGTAGAAATAGAGGCCGGTGACCGCATAGTTACTCTTGGGCTCCAGTGGCTTCTCTTCCAGAGATATAGCGGTGCCCTGCTTATCAAATTCCACCACCCCATAACGCTCAGGGTCGTGCACGTGGTAGGCAAAGACGGTGGCGCCGCTCTCTTTGGCCGCAGCAGCTTCCAGTTGTTTCTGCAGGTCGTGGCCGTAGAAGATGTTGTCGCCCAGCACCAGCGCACAGGGGTCTGAACCGATGAACTCCTCACCCAGAACAAAGGCTTGTGCCAACCCGTCCGGACTTGGCTGCACCTTGTATTGCAAGTTCAGACCCCACTGGCTGCCATCACCCAGCAATTGCTCAAAGCGGGGGGTATCTTGCGGGGTGCTGATGATCAAAATATCGCGAATTCCGGCCAGCATCAGGGTGCTCAACGGGTAGTAGATCATCGGCTTGTCATAGATGGGCAGCAACTGCTTGCTCACCGCCATGGTGACCGGATAGAGACGGGTGCCAGAGCCACCAGCTAATATAATACCTTTACGATTCTTCATATTTACATAACCTATTGTCAATTAAGTTTTATTTCGCCGTGAACTCAGTTAACATTCGCTCCACACCATTTTTCCACTCTGGTAAGACAAGATTAAATTCACGTTGGAATTTCTCAGTGTTGAATCTTGAATTCATAGGCCTGATTGCCTCACGAGAAAATGATGTAGATGGAACTGCACTTACTTCCTTCAGTCTGATTTTTTTATTTTTTTCCTTCGCGAAATCGAATATAAACAAAGCATATTCATACCAGCTAGTAAATCCGCTAGCAGCCACATGATATAAACCACACTTTGATATATCATCTAAAACCAATTTAATTGCATGTGCAGTGCAGTCAGCTAACAAATCAGCACCTGTAGGAGCACCAAACTGATCATTAACAATTGAGATTTTTTCTCGTTCTAAGCCAAGGTGAAGAATAGTCTTGATAAAGTTATCGCCATATGTTGAATAAATCCAACTAGAACGAAAGATAAGATGTCTATCACAATGTTTTTTTACTGCCTGCTCACCAGATAACTTAGTATTCCCATAAATATTTACAGGGGAAGGATTATCTGCTTCATTCCAAGGTTGATCACCACTACCATCAAATACATAGTCGGTTGAGTAATGAACCAGTAAAGAGCCTAACTTATTTGCTTCTTTAGCTAGTACTTCGACACTCTCGGCATTGATTTTCATGGCTATATCCTGCTCTTTTTCAGCAAGATCTACAGCGGTGTAACCTGTAGCATTGACAATAACATCAGGCTTTAGTGTCTTTATCGTCTCAATCAACCCTTGAGGGTTCAAAAAATCACCACAATAATCTTTAGAATCATGACTCAGCGCCGTTAATTTTCCGAGCGGAGCAAGCGAACGCTGTAATTCCCAACCTACCTGCCCGTTCTTGCCAAACAGCAGAATATGCATCAAGCACGCTCACCGTAATTCTGTTCAATCCAAGATTGGTAGGTACCGCTTTTAACGTTGTTGACCCACTGCTGGTTATCCAGATACCACTGCACAGTTTTGCGAATACCTGACTCGAAAGTCTCCTCTGGCTGCCAATCCAACTCACTGCTCATCTTGCTGGCATCGATAGCATAACGGCGATCGTGACCGGGGCGATCCGCCACATAAGTGATTTGATCGCGGTAAGAGCCCGCCTTCGGCACCATCTCATCCAGCAAATCGCAGATGGTGTGTACCACATCCAGATTCTGCTTCTCATTGTGACCGCCGATGTTGTAGGTCTCCCCTACCACGCCAGTAGTCACTACCTTGTAGAGTGCGCGCGCGTGATCTTCCACATAGAGCCAGTCACGGATCTGGTCGCCCTTGCCATAGACCGGCAGCGGTTTGCCATCCAGCGCGTTGAGGATCACCAGCGGGATCAGCTTCTCGGGGAAGTGATATGGGCCGTAGTTGTTGGAGCAGTTGGTGACGATGGTCGGCAGGCCGTAAGTACGGCGCCAGGCACGCACCAGATGGTCACTGGAAGCTTTGGAGGCAGAATAGGGGCTGCTCGGGGAGTAAGGCGTAGTTTCTGTAAAGAGCGGCAATGCCTCACCGGCAGCCACTTCATCTGGATGGGGCAGATCGCCATACACCTCATCGGTGGAGATGTGGTGGAAGCGGAAGGCCGCCTTGCGCACCTCATCCAGACCGTTCCAATAAGCGCGAGCCGCTTCCAGCAATATATAGGTGCCGACGATATTGGTCTCGATAAAGTCAGCAGGCCCAGTGATGGAGCGGTCAACATGGCTCTCGGCAGCCAGATGCATCACCGCATCCGGTTGGTGCAGGGAAAATACCCGATCCAGCTCGCCGCGATTGCAGATATCCACTTGCTCAAACGCATAACGATCGCTGATCGATACATTAGCCAAGGATTCCAGATTGCCAGCATAGGTCAGTTTATCGAGATTGATAACGGAATCATGGGTATCACGGATGATATGGCGCACCACGGCAGAGCCGATAAAGCCTGCACCACCGGTAACGAGAATTTTCATATATAGGACGCTCTTACAGAAGTTGTAGTTTGGTTAATTCGGATGGGATAAATCTGTGATAAATCTGGGATAATACGAATTAAATGCTCAAAAAACACTCTAATATTCGCTCTCCAAAACATGCAGACGAACATAGTTTAGCGCTCAATATTTGAGCTGAAAAGACGAGAGCTATGGCTACCGCACTGAGTTGCAGCCCCCAGTTCGCTGAATTTAACCACATTGCTCAAGCTGTTGGTCATCATGTCCTCCAGCATTTAATTGTATTTTTGGCGCTATGCATCGCTAGGCGATCACAGATTTATCGTGATATTGCACACCACACAGACCCGATTTGATGGCGGATTCTATCTCGTATCCCCCCCATATGAACAGCAAAAACTACCTCATTGGGGGTCAATTTGAAGCTGAACACGAGGCCGATCACAGCCAGCTCGTACGTTCTGCTACTTACTCGAACAATTGGTAAAACGAACCTCTCGGCAAGCTCAGAAAAAACAGGGCAACCCATAGGGTTGCCCTGTTTGATTGTCAGCCAGACCAAAGCTGACTGGCGATTGATTGAACTCTGTTCAAATTAACTCAACCTGCATGCCATCAGTCATGTTTTGACTCATGGGCATGGGTCAGGCGCTCTTCTTGGCTGCTGTGTTTGGTGAAGTAGCGCATCACCAGCACGAAGAACAGCGGTACGAAGAAGATGGCCAGCACGGTTGCGCTGATCATCCCCCCCATCACGCCGGTACCGATGGCGTTACGGCTGCTGGCTCCCGCGCCGGAGCTGATCACCAGCGGCAGTACCCCAAGGATAAAGGCGAGCGAAGTCATCAGGATTGGCCGCAGGCGCAGGCGCGCTGCTTCCACCACCGCCTCACCCAGCCCCATCCCCTTGTCATAGAGCTCTTTGGCAAATTCCACGATCAAAATCGCGTTCTTCGCCGACAAGCCGATGGTCGTCAGCAGGCCCACCTGGAAGTAGACGTCGTTCTCCAGCCCGCGCAGGGTGGCAGCCACAATGGCCCCCAGTACCCCGAGCGGCACCACCAGCATCACCGAGAACGGAATGCTCCAGCTCTCGTAGAGGGCCGCCAGGCAGAGGAACACCACCAGTAAGGAGATGGCGTAGAGCGCAGGTGCCTGTGAGCCGGCCTGACGCTCCTGGAAGGAGAGCCCGGTCCACTCGATGCCCACCCCCTCCGGCAGCTGTTTCACCATCTGCTCGATGGCAGCCATCGCATCACCGGTACTCTTGCCGGGCGCAGCTTCCCCGACGATCTCCATCGCCGGTACGCCGTTGTACCGCTCCAGACGCGGCGAGCCAAAACTCCACTCGGTGCTGGCAAAGGCAGAGAAAGGCACCATCTGACCAGCGCTGTTGCGAACATACCAGAGCTTCAGATCTTCCGGGTTCATCCGGAAGGGGGCATCCGCCTGCAGGTAGACCTTCTTGATCCGGCCACGATCGACAAAGTCATTGACGTAGGACGAACCCCAGGCTGCGGCCAGGGTGTTGTTGATATCCGCGATGGAGAGCCCCTGCGCCAGCGCCTTCTCGTAGTCGATCTTGATATCGAGCTGCGGCGTATCTTCCATCCCGTTCGGGCGCACCCGCACCAGGGTGGGATCCTGCGCCGCCATGCCGAGCAGCTGGTTACGCGCCGCCATCAGCTTGTCGTGGCCGATGCCACCGCGATCCTGCAGGAAGAAGTCAAAGCCGGTCGCAGTCCCCAACTCCGGGATCGGAGGCAGGTTGAAGGCGAACACCTGCGCCTCCTTGATGCTGAACAGATAGCCCATGGCGCGGCCGATAATGGCATTAGCGCTGCGATCCGGGCTCTTGCGCTCGCTCCAGTCCTTGAGCTTGATAAAGGCCATGCCCGCGTTCTGGCCGCTACCGGCGAAGCTGAAGCCGGATACGGTCAGTACGGAGTCAACGTTATCCTTCTCGTTTTTCAGGAAGTAGTCGCGCATGTCCGCCAGCACCACCTCGGTGCGCTGCTTGGTGGCACCTACCGGCAGTTGCACCATGGACATGATGACCCCCTGATCCTCCTCCGGCAGGAAGGAGGTGGGCATCCGCATGAACAGCACCGCCAGTACCGCCAGCATGGCGCCGTAGATCAGGCTGTAACGCACGCCCTGCTTGATCACCTTGCGCACGCCGCTCTGATAGCGGTTGGTACCGGCATCAAAGGCGCGGTTGAACCAGCCGAAGAAGCCACGCTTGGCACCAAACTCGCCATGTTTCATCGGCTTAAGCAGGGTGGCGCAGAGCGCCGGGGTCAGGATCAACGCCACCAACACCGACAGTACCATGGCCGAGACGATGGTCAGCGAGAACTGGCGATAGATGGCGCCGGTCGAACCGCCGAAGAAGGCCATCGGCACAAACACGGCAGAAAGCACTAACGCGATCCCCACCAGCGCGCCGGTGATCTGGGTCATCGACTTGCGGGTCGCTTCCAGCGGGGAGAGATCCTCCTCACTCATCAGGCGCTCCACGTTCTCCACCACCACGATGGCGTCATCCACCAACAGGCCGATGGCCAGCACCATACCGAACATGGTGAGGGTGTTGATGGAGAAGCCGAACGCCGCCATCACCCCGAAGGTCCCGAGCAGTACCACAGGCACCGCAATGGTCGGGATCAGGGTGGCGCGGAAGTTCTGCAGGAACAGGTACATAACGCAGAACACCAGGAAGATCGCCTCGATCAGGGTCTGCACCACCTCCTCGATGGAGATCTGCACAAACGGCGTGGTGTCGTAGGGGTAGACGATCTCCATGTTGGCCGGGAAGTAATCCGACAACTCATTGAGCTTGGCACGCACCTTCTCGGCGGTATCCAGCGCGTTGGCGCCGGTGGCCAGCTTGATGGCGACTGCAGCAGTGGACTGGCCGTTGTAGAGCGCCTCGGCATCATAGCTTTCGCCCGCCAGCTCGACCCGTGCCACGTCTTTGAGCCGTACCTTGGAGCCATCCTGATTCACCCGCAGCAGGATGTCGTTGAACTGCTCCACGGAAGAGAGACGAGTCTGCCCCATGATAGTGGCGGTGAACTGCTGATCTTTCACCGATGGTGTGCCGCCCAGCTTGCCGAACGCCACCTGGGCGTTCTGCGCCTTGATGGCGGCCTGCACATCCACAGGGGTCATCTGCACCCGGTTGAGCTTGTTGGGATCGAGCCACACCCGCATGGAGTACTGGCTGCCGAACAGGGTGATCTCGCCCACTCCATCCAGACGGCTCAGGGGCTCTTTGATGTTGGAGACCACATAATCCGCCAGATCGTCGTTCTTCATGCTGCCATCGCTGGAGATGAAGGCGGCCACCATCAGGAAGCTGCTGGAGGTCTTCTGTACCCGGATCCCCTGCTGCTGAACTTCTTGCGGCAGCAGTGACATCGCTTGCTGCAGCTTGTTCTGCACCTGCACCTGGGCGATATCGGGATCGGTCCCCGGCTGGAAGGTGAGGGTCACCGACACCCGACCCGCAGAGTCAGACTGGGAGGACATGTAGAGCAGGTGATCCAGCCCGGTCATGTTCTGTTCGATGATCTGGGTTACCGAGTCTTCTACCGTTTTGGCAGAGGCGCCCGGATAGCTGGCAGAAATACTGACAGCCGGCGGCGCAATGCTCGGATACTGGGCGACCGGCAATTTGATGATCGCCAGGCTGCCCGCCAGCATGATCACCAGCGCGATCACCCAGGCAAAAATGGGTCTGTCTATGAAAAATCGAGCCATGAGGCGACTACTCCATCCTACTTGTTGGCCGGGGTGTTGGAAGACGCCTGAGCAGACGGTGCATCAGCACCCTGCTCAGCGGGATTGACCACGGCGCCCGGTCGTACTTTCTGCAAGCCAGCCACGATCACCCGCTCGCCGGAGGTGAGCCCTGACTCTACCACCCAGTTGCTGCCGACGACCCGGCTCAGCTGCACGTTGCGCAGCTCCACCTTGTTGTCAGTGGTCACTACCATCACGGTGGCGCCACCATTGGGGGTACGGGAGACCGCGGTTTGCGGCACCAGCAGCCCTTGCGCCCGCTCACCCTCTTGCAGGGTGGCACGCATAAACATGCCTGGCAGCAGCAGTTGATGAGGGTTGGGCACAATCACCCGCAGGGTCACCATGCCGGAGGTCTCATCCACGGTCACGTCGGAGAACTGCAACGAGCCCTCTTCGCCATAGGTGCTGCCATCTTCCAGCTGGAAGGTCACCTTGGCCCCTTTCTGCTCGTCCTGGGTCAGCTTGCCCTCGGCGACCAGTCGCTTGAGGCGCAGCAGATCAGCGGTGGACTGGCGCACATCCACATACATGGGGTCGAGCTGCTGGATGGCAGTGAAGCTATCCGCCTGCTGGGCTGTCACCAGCGCACCCTCGGTCACCGCGGATTTGCCGATGCGACCACTGATGGGGGCGGTGATGCGGGTGTAACCGAGATTGATCTCGGCGGTGCGCAGGGCAGCCTTGCTCGCCATGATCTCCGCCTTGGCCTGCTTCCAGCTGGCATCGGCGTCGTCATAGTCCTGACGGCTGATGGAGTTAACCTTGAGCAGCTCCTGATAACGTTTGGCTTTGAAGCGGGCACTCTGCTCGTTGGCCTCGGCCTTGGCCACATTGGCCCTGGCGCTGGCGACCGCCGCCTGATAGACAGCTGGATCGATCTGATAGAGCAGATCGCCCGCCTTCACATCGCTCCCCTCGGTAAAGAGGCGCTTGAGGATAATGCCGCTCACCTGCGGACGCACTTCGGCCACCCGCAGCGGGGCGCTGCGGCCGGTCAATTCGGTGGTCAACATCAGCGGGCCGCTCTGCAGGGTCACCACATTGACCGCAGCGGGGGGCATGCCGCCCTGTCCTTGGGGCGCGCCGCCCTTGTCACCACAACCTGCCAGCAAGCCTGTAGCCAGCAAGGCAAGACCAACTGAACGAGCAAGAATATGTTTATGCATAAAACACCTGAGCCTTTGCCAGTCAATGAACAATCAGGGCCGCATGGGCCCTGTTGGTAAATAGTCTAAAGTTGAGGCAATATACATACATTCATAAATGTATGTAAGTGACTTTTTGCTTACATGAGGCACAGATTTCAATGGCCAGACGAACCAAAGAAGAGGCGCAGCAGACCCGCGGCCATATCATGAACACGGCGCTGGATCTGTTCTGCTCTCAGGGCCTGGCCAAGACCAGCCTGACCGACATCGCCAGGGCGGCCGACCTGACCCGCGGAGCCATCTATTGGCACTTCAAGAACAAGGACGAGCTCTTCATTTCGCTCTGGGAAGAGCTCTGCAGCCCCCTCGCCCACCAGCTCGATGCCTGCCTCAATACCGATGAGCCGGATCCGCTGGGACAACTGCGTCTCTTCTTCGAAGGGGTGCTCCACAATTTCATCCACAATCCGGCCCAGCGGCAGATGTTCACCATCCTGTTCAATCTCGAATCGCTGGAAGGGGAAGCCATCTCATTGCGTGAACATATCCGCAGCCAGTCCGGCCACTTTTTTCAGGATCTGGAGACAACCCTGGCCAATGCGATACGACGGGGCCAGCTGCCTGCCAACCTCAATCTGCAGCGCGCCGCCACCCTGCTCCACTGCACCCTAGATGGCTACATCATCAACTGGCTCCACTTTCCGGGGCGGATCGACCTGCATGGCGAATCAGCCTTCCTGATAGAGAGCATGTTCACCATGCTGGCCCAGCCCAACGGGCCTGCCTGCGGCCGCTAACAGCAACCGGCAACCGGCAACCGGCAACCGGCAACCCCAATATTCCCCCATAAATTGGGGCCTGAGTGCGCACTTTGGCAGTCAGGCCCCGATTTGTTAAAGTGTGCCCCCCCCTGCTTGAGGTAACCCCTGTGCCGCACTCTGACGCCATCCCCGCTTCCCAACCATTGAACGACCAGCACGCCCACGCTCGGGCCACCTTTATGGCGCGCCTCAAACCCGGCGCTCACCTGCTCAATGGTCAATGCGGCACGGGGGAGGATCTGCGCTGGCTGCGTTCAGAAGGATGTGTGGTCACTGCCTGTGAAGAGGGGTTGGCCGACGCCAAAATCGCCTCGCAGCAATCCGGACAAGCGGTGCGGGTCGGCACCTTGGCGCGGATGCACTCGGTGCTCCCTTACGATGGCATCTGGCTGAGTCGCCCCCTTGATAGCGAAGCGGCCACCCTCGCCCCCCTGTTGCAACAGCTGGCGACCCTGCTCAAAGCGGGCGCCCCGCTCTGCTTCCCCCTGCAGCCAACCGGCGAGATGAGCCACGACCAGCTAACGCTGCATATGCTGCGACTGGTCACCACATCCGGGATACCGCTGCAACTGGCGCCGATGGAAACCGTATCTGCCAGCACACAGCCATACGCCAGTCAACACGCCAGCCACTACGTCATGTTGCTGCGTGGCGATCATCCGGCCATCTAACGGGCTAATTCATCACGAATTTTTCAGTTCAACGCCAAACCGACAGCCAGTCGGCGATCTTGGCTATCGACAATATTTAACTCGGCGTTAACGCAGCAAAGGCAGACATAACACGGTTTATGTGTTAGAAAGTGTGATTAATATCAAAATTTAATAACAAAACAGACAATACAACCAACTCCGGATTTCCTTATGAAACTTGTCCTGAAACTCATTGCTGGCATCCTTGCCGGTCTCTTGCTCGGTCTCTACGCCCCTGAGTGGGTGGCGCGCGTGCTGTTTACGGCCAAGACGGTGATAGGTCAGCTGATCACCTTCACCATTCCGCTCATCATTCTGTTCTTTATCATGAGCGGCATCGCCAGCCTGCCGAAAAACTCCGGCAAGCTGCTGGGCAAAACCGTGGCCCTCTCCTACTGCTCCACCATTCTGGCGGGGCTGTTCGCCTTTACCGTGGCGAGCCACCTGATCCCGCAGCTCACCACCGCGGCCGAGCCCACCACGGCCACGGCTATCAAGCTCGCCTCCTACGTCAATCTGGAGATCCCGCCGCTGTTTGGCGTGATGTCGGCACTGGCCGCCGCCTTCGTGTTCGGTATCGGCATCAGCGCCACCCAGGCCACCGATCTGCGCCGGGTCGCCGATCAGGGCCGTGACATCATCGACCGCCTGCTGGCCAAGGTGATCATCCCGCTGCTGCCGTTCTATATCGCTGGCGTCTTTGTCGAGATGACGGTAGAAGGCACCGTATTCGCCACCCTGAAAACCTTCGGTGTGGTGCTGGTGATGGCGATCCTGATGCACTGGATCTGGCTCTCGGTGCTGTTTATCGGCACCGGTCTGGCCCTTGGCCGCTCACCGGCCCAGCTCATCAAGAACATGCTGCCCGCCTACTTCACCGCGCTGGGGACCATGTCGAGCGCCGCCACCATTCCGGTCGCCCTGCAATCGAGCAAGAACAACGGGGTGAGTGACGGCATCGCCAACTTTACCGTGCCGCTGTGTGCCACCATTCACCTCTGCGGCTCCACCATCACCTTGGTGACCTGCGCCACCGCGGTGATGTTCCTCTCCGAGCATCTGGCCATTCCGGGCATCGAAACCATGCTGCCCTTCATCATGATGCTGGGGGTGATCATGATTGCCGCCCCGGGCGCCCCGGGTGGTGGCGTGATGTCGGCGCTGGGCCTGCTCACCTCCATGCTGGGCTTCGGTGAAGCGTCCATCGCCCTGATGATCGCCCTCTATCTGGCGCAAGACAGCTTCGGCACCGCCTGCAACGTCACCGGTGACGGCGTGATTGCCCTGTGGGCGGATCGCTTCGCCAACGGCAGCGAGAGCGCAGCCCCTGTGGCCGAGGCCGAACAGGCGTAAGCTCGCCGGGAAGGCGGCCGCCATCCGCTGTAAAAACCACAGGCCCGAACCATGTTCGGGCCTGTGTCGTTTCGGCCTCCTTCTCTTCCCGGTTCTTCTCTGTCTTTCTCTTCCCCCCTTTACCCCTCTCTCTGCCGTAAACAGCACTCGCGAAGCCCCCTGCACCCAACAAAATATTGGCATATGCCAGATACAGGCGTATAAATAGCATATGCCAATTAGGAGCCACCATGTCAAGACCCAAGATTGCCCGCCAGATCTGTGGCCGCCCCGCCAACAGCTGCTTCAAACCCAACGGCCGCCCCATGCATCAACTGGAGCAGGTCACGCTGGCCCCTGACGAGTTCGAGGCGCTGCGCCTCGTCGACCTTCAAGGAATGCAGCAGCAGGAGGCCGCCCTGGTGATGGGAGTCTCCCGTCAGACCCTGGCCAATATCCTGAAAAAAGGGCGCTACAAGGTGGTGGAGTGTCTGAGTCTGGGCAAGGCGTTGATGATGCAACCCGCCGGGCCCGACCACCAAGCCAGTGGAGAAGAGCCGACATGAATGCAGTAACAACCATAACCACCACCCCCTGCAACAGCGCCCTGATGCTGAGTCAGGGCATGCTAGCCGGGCACTTTACTCGTGCCGAGCAGTTGCAGATCCTGAGCCCCGAAGGGAGCGTCATCGCCACCCTTGCCAACCCGGCCGCCGCCGAAGGCTGTCACGGCAAGCAGGGATTGCTCGACGCCCTCGCCCATTATCAAGTGGGTCAGGTGGTGGTGCGCAATATCGGCGAACGGATGCTGGGGCGCCTGCTGGCGGCCAATATCCGGGTACTGCAGTGCCACTCTGCCCGCCTGCCGCTGCCCGCCCTGCTGGCCCCCGCCAATCTGCAACTACTCACCGAGGCCAGTCAGGGCCGCCCGTCTCGCCGTCATCAGAGCAAGTCGGCGATCCGTGCCATCCAGCCCGCTAGCGCGGGCCAGAGCCCTGCGCATTGCCATGGTGGCTGCAACAGTGGATCCGATCACTGTTGCGCCAGTGTTGGCAATCAGGCAGATAGCCCGCGGCAAGGCCATACTTGTTGCCACGGCAGTGAGGGCGCCAATCAACCGGGCGGTTGCTGTCATCAGCATTAATGCCATCACCGCGAATGCCATCACCAACAAGGAGCAGAGATCATGTCCATCTGGTTGTTGAGTCTGCTCGCCTCGTTCGTGCTGATCCTGGCCATGGGCACCATCATCTGGTGGCGCCAATACCGGTTGGCCCAGAAGCGGGCAGATAAAGAGGTGCGCCCCTGCGGCTGCTCCAGCGCCTGCGCGGATCATCTCTACCAAATCAACGAGCCGCCGCCCAAGCCATAAGCAGGCGGCTAATGGTGCGCTCAATGGCACGGCCACTGATACAAAACCAATAAGTAAAGGGGACGCCTGCTCGCGTCCCCTTTACTTAAAAGCAGCTGTTTATCACAGCTCGCCCTCAATCTACTTTTCCGACGGTAATCCCCCCGACAACCTTACCCACTCTGTTTTACGTTACCTGTTAGCCCGCACTCTTTACCAAGGTGAGTCAATCCTCCCCGGCACCGACTTCCGTTGAGGCAACCGGATCCTGGTACTGCAGATAGATGGCGTGAAAGGCGGCCTTGTTGTGCACTGCTGCTGCGACACAGACAGGATCAAACTGGCTACCGGCATGCTCCTCCAGATAGACAAACGCCGTCTCGAATGGCCAGGGCTGCTTGTAGGGACGCCCGCTAGCCAGGGCATCAAACACATCAGCCACAGCCACAATACGGGCCTCCAGCGGGATAGCCTCCCCCGCCAGCCCCTGCGGATAGCCAGTGCCGTCAAAGCGCTCATGATGAAAGGTGATGATATTGCTCAGCATGTCGGTGTGATGAATGCCATCGAGGCCAAACTCGTTGATCATCAGGCTGATCATCTCCCGCCCCTTGCCGGGATGGATCTTCATGGTCTCGAACTCTTCTGGCGTCAGCTTGCCCGGCTTGAGCAGGATGGCATCCGGCACCGCAATTTTGCCGATGTCGTGCAGCTCGGAGAAGAGATAGATAAACTCTACCTCCTCATCGCTCAGCCCACAGGTCGGGGCCAGCGTCTTGGCGATCAGCCTGGAATAAGCCGACATCCGGTGCAGATGGTTGGCGGTCTCCTCATCCCGATAACGACTGAACTCACGGGCAGTCGCCAGCACACCACCAAGGGTATGAATTGAACCAAACTCTACTGCGATGATGGCAGACAGCACCTGGGCATAGGCTGACAGCTCTCTGCGGATCGGCTCATCGAAATAACCCGGTTCTATTGCATCGCAAAACAGAAAACCAAACAGCTTGCTGTTGAACAGCAGTGGCTCGGTATAACTGGAGGCATAACCCGCTTCCAGCAGCTTGCGGCTGTGCTCCGATGCTGAGCCGCGCAGTGCATCCAGATTGCCGAGCACCCGGGGCTGCTTGTGCTCCGCCAGATAGCGCAGGGAGGGGACATCGCTCAGCTTCACCTCATACTGCACCAGCGGCGAGTGCCCCTCGGTGCTGTGGGCAAAGGTCTTGAGCTGATCCGTATGCTGGTCGTAAATCGCGATGGCCACCCGACCCAACTTGTCAAAGCGCTGCCTGAGCGTGGCGTGCAGATTCTGCACTCTCTCGTCAAATGAATGTTCCATCCCCATCTCCATCCGTGCAGCTTTGATAGGAGTATAGTGACCCCCATCCTGGCGGACCTGCCATATTAACCACGAAATCAATAGTAGTGGGGTGCACAGCAGGACTAATCCTCCTCACATCGCGCCATCATTGGCATTAGCCGGTACGATTTGACCTTATCGAAGATATTGTTCGGTTCTGCCATGCTGGCTGTATAGTTTTTGGTTAACCATTCCGGTAAAATTCGCGCCCTTAAAGAAGAGCCACCTAAGAGTGATTGAGCGATGTCCAACACAAAACAGGCCCCCAAAGTAGGATTCGTCTCCTTGGGTTGCCCCAAAAATCTGGTCGATTCAGAACGCATCCTGACCCAGCTGCGTACCGAAGGGTACGATGTGGTGCCCAGCTATGACGATGCCGAGCTGGTCGTCGTCAACACCTGCGGCTTTATCGACAGCGCGGTGCAAGAGTCGCTGGAAGCGATCGGTGAAGCGTTGGCCGAAAACGGCAAGGTGATTGTTACCGGTTGCCTCGGCGCCAAAGAGAACCAGATCCGCGAGATCCACCCCAAGGTGCTCGAGATTACTGGTCCCCACGCCTATGAAGAGGTGCTGAGCCACGTCCACAAATATGTGGCCAAGCCGGAGCACAACCCCTTCACCAGCCTGGTGCCCGCTCACGGTGTAAAACTGACTCCGCGCCACTACGCCTATCTGAAAATTTCCGAAGGCTGCAACCACCGCTGCACCTTCTGCATCATCCCCTCCATGCGCGGGGATCTGGTGAGCCGTCCCATCGGCGAAGTGCTGGCGGAAGCCAAGCGCCTGAAAGAGGCGGGCGTGAAGGAGATCCTGGTCATCTCCCAGGACACCTCCGCCTATGGCGTCGACGTCAAGCACCGCACCGGTTTCTACGACGGTATGCCGGTCAAGACCAGCATGTTCGCCCTGTGCGAAGAGCTGGCCAAACTCGATATCTGGGTGCGTCTGCACTACGTCTACCCCTACCCGCACGTGGATGACGTCATCCCTTTGATGCGCGATGGCAAGGTATTGCCCTACCTCGATATTCCGTTGCAGCACGCCAGTCCGCGCATCCTGAAGCTGATGAAGCGCCCGGGTACTGTCGAGCGCACTCTGGAGCGTATCCAGAAGTGGCGCGAGATCTGCCCCGAGATCACCCTGCGCTCTACCTTTATCGTCGGCTTCCCGGGCGAGACCGAGGAAGAGTTCCAGATGCTGCTGGACTTCATCGACAAGGCAGAGCTGGATCGCGTCGGCTGCTTCAAATACAGCCCGGTTGAAGGGGCGCTGGCCAATGAGCTGCCAGACCCGGTGCCAGCAGAGGTTCAGGAAGAGCGCTTCCAGCGATTTATGGAACTGCAACAGCAGGTCTCCATCCGCAAGCTGGCCCGCCGAGTCGGTAAAGAGATGATGGTACTTATCGACGAAGTTGACGAAGAGGGCGCAACCGGCCGATCCTTCGCTGACGCACCGGAAATAGACGGTCTGGTTTACCTCAACGGTGAAACCAGCCTAAAGCCTGGTGATATAGTCAAGGTGCGGATTGATGAATCTGACGAATACGATCTGTGGGCGAGCCTGATCAGTTAAGCCACTGGAAATATCAAAAAAGCGCCTGCGGGCGCTTTTTTATATTCTGATGTTGCACCATACAGCATGAGAAAAGTGCGGCGAACCAGTTAGCTACATTCACCATGCCACTCCAATACCACTACAGGTACTGCATCAATATCTCTGCACGTTTCTACACATACATGTGAACACAACCGGCCCAATAAAGTTCAGGAAGGCGATTGCCTTCCTGAATCCTCAAGAGCGACCTTTGCGCAACGATATCAAGAGCTCTGCTTCTGCCTTTGGCAACTCGCATTCACTCATGACCTCATCCAGATCAGCGCCCAGTTCGACCATCTTGGCTGCGCGACTGTAAAGCCGTCGCTCGGGATCTTGCATTGTCAGCTCTTGCTGACGATCATTGACCTGCTGCATTGTCCCTTCTACTGACTGCAAGCGCTGCCCCATGCCTATCGCCCCGGTATGAAGCTCCATCATCTGCTTGCGCAAGCTCTCCAGTTGACCCTGCAGGGTCGTCACGCTCGCCTCGGACTCCTGTTTGCTACGCTTGCTTTGGAACCAGATATAAAAAGCAAACAGCAAGGCAATCAGGGACAACCCCAAGGCAACTATCTCGATTATCAAAACATCACCTTATTCATCAGAGGGAACCGATATCTTCCCACTCTTCATCAGAGAGCAGCTTGTTCAAGTCAACCAGGATCAACAGTTGCCCATCACGGTTACTGACCCCCTGAATGAACTTGGCGCTCTCCTCGGTCCCGACAGCGGGTGCTGCATCAATTTCGGAGGAACGCAGATAAACAACTTCCGCCACACTGTCCACCATGATGCCGATGACCTGCTTTTCGGCCTCGATGATCACAATGCGAGAATTTTCACTGACATCACCGGATGGCAAGCCAAAACGGGAGCGCGTATCGATGACAGTCACCACATTGCCACGCAGGTTAATGATCCCTAGCACGTACTCGGGCGCACCAGGAACAGGCGCGATTTCGGTGTAGCGCAACACTTCCTGAACCTGCATCACATTGATGCCATAGGTTTCGTTTTCCAGTTGAAAGGTTACCCATTGCAGCACTTCATCTTCGGCCAGATTCTGTGCGATATTGCGCTTTCCTGTCATGTTTTTATTCCTTTTATGAAAATGTCTACTGCTAAAACTAGCAATAAAACAGCTCGATTGCAGAAGTTATCAGCGACCTTCTATGTTAACCCCACGCTCCAATAACAAGAGCAGTTCACGAACATGCAGCAGGGCGCACATTTTTTCTTTGACCATGCCAGCCAACCAGGGGCGCTTACCCTCCTGATGTCGCCACTTCACCTGGTCTCGGTGTAATAATTCGGTTCCTTTAAGATGATGGCAGGCTAATCCCCAAGGGGATTCACCGAGCATAATCAGATATTTGTAACTATCCATCTCCAGATGCTGGCCGGGCATGACCCACTGGGCTGTATCTACCACATTCATCTTCTGCTCGCGGGAAGTCATGAGCCCCTTATACCAAGCTGGTTGGCCGAAGAGGGAGGTGATCTCGCCCAACTGATGGATCCCGCCAAGTTCGGTCAGAGGAACAGCGAAAGTAACGCCAGCGACTTCAAAAAATAGCGCCTGAAACTCTTTGCCGGTATCGATATTCTCCCAGGCAACCGGAGCGCTAGCTTCTATCGGAGCTACCTCCAACACAGTCTCGGTCAGGATTGTGGTATGTGGTTCCACGATCGCAGGAGACATGATCTCTGCAGGCCATTCCTGTTCTACCGGTAACAATGACTCTTCAGCCACTATCTCCAGCGGAGCTGTAACTGTGACCTCATGCGTAAACAGATCATTTTCGAACTGAACTTGCCCAACCTGTGCAAGCAACTCCCCCAACTGGGCAAGACGCGGGTCATTCTCCAGATAGGGGGCCACCACCAGATCAGGTATGCTCTTGCGCTGCATCTGCAGTACTGGTGTCGGTGGCTCCTCCTCCACCTCATCCAGAGCCAGCGGCTCGTCGAGTAGCAAGGAGTGAAAATAGTCATCCATCGCCCGCACTTGAATGGTATCGCTCATGGCATTACCTCATGCATTCGCTGCCGCTCGAGGGAGTCGAGATAATTGAGCAGTGTCTCGTAGGCATAAGTCCCACGGCTCCCGGGAGAGTAAATGGACGGTGGAATATGTAGCAAGCTGGCATCGCGAAACTTGGTATCAATCGGGATCACTGCATTCCATACCGAGTCACCGTATTGATCCTTGATCGATTTCAAGGTCATCAGAGAGGCTCGAGTTCGTTTATCAAACATGGTCGGGATGACGGTATAACGAAACTTGTCCCGCTTGGAACGCTGCATAATCTCGAATGTTTTCATCATTCTTTCCAGCCCTTTCAGAGCCAGAAATTCGGTCTGGACAGGCACTAGAATGCGATCACAAGCGGCCAACGCATTGACCATCATCACCCCCAGTACCGGCGGGCAATCGATTAATACATAGTCGTACTGATCTTGAATCCGTAGCAGCGCTCGCTTGATAACCAGTCCCATCCCCTCCCGATTACCCATCACTCTATCGAGCGTGGCAAGGGTTATTGAGGCCGGTAATAGATGAATATGCTCGAACTGGGTTCTCAGTGTGAGTTTATTGACCAGCTCGGCGGTCGGTTTAACCGCTTGAAACAACTCATAGAGGGTGCCGTCCAGCCGATCCGAATCAAAGTCAAGATAAGCGGTCAGGGATGCATGAGGGTCAGTGTCTATCAACAGCACCCGTTGGCCACGTTGGGCCAGGATCCCGGCAATCGAGACCACTGTGGTGGTTTTACCCACTCCCCCCTTTTGGTTGGCAACCGTCCAAACAATCACGTTATCAATCCTGCCTTGTTGTTATGCGTATGCCACCACCGGGCAAGGAGATCACCTTGATCTTTCCCACATCCACTGCATTGTTCACTGCTGGTGCCGGTTCAGCAGCCACCGGGCTGACAACGGCAGGAGCAGGGGGCACCCAGGCAAACTTCGAAATAGCGACCACCACTTTGCGATTCTGTAACCGCCCCTGCTCGCTACCATTGTCTGCGAAGGGGGAAAACTCACCATACGCCTCGAAAGCCAGCCGCTGGGGGGCAATGCCATTTGTGACCAAGCCACTGAGCACAGCCTCTGCTCTCGCGGCAGAAAGCACCCAATTCGAGCGATAAATTTCATTATTAATCTGTTGGTTATCTGTATAGCCCCTGACTCTTACATAGTTATCGACCGGTTTTAAAATACTTGAAAGAGTATTAATGATGGGCGCTGCATTTGGTCCCATGAAGGCGCTACCGCTGCTAAACAGCAATCCGGAGCTCAGTTCTATGGTCAACCAGTTTTCATCTTGCGTCAGTTTGACTATCCCTGCGTCCACCAACGATCCCATGCTCTGTTGCAACTGTACATCGAGTGTGGCCAGAGTGGTGCCATCTTGTTGAATAGGGATACCAGAAATAGGGGCAAGTGAAGGGGCCTGCGCTGTAGGTCCGTCCAATAGCGAAGGTTCAGCAGAAACAGCATTGTTTAGCAGTGTATTGCCTTGGCCGTCCAACAAACCGGCGTTATGGGAGGGGACAACATTAAATGCCTGGCTCATGCCATCAATGACTGCACGATATTTGTCCTTATTTACTAGCGCCACGGAATAGAGCACCACAAAAAGAGCAAAGATCAGCGTCATATAATCGGCATAGGAGACCAACCAGCGATCAAGATGATCACCGCCCTGCAAGTGCAACCGATAGCGCTTACGCATGGTTACTCTCCCTTCAGATAGGCCCTGAGCCGACGTTCAACCTGCATACCATTCTCCCCATGAGCGATGGCCAACAGCCCTTCGAGAGTCATCTCCTGAAACAGTCCGTAATGGTAGTGAAAGGCGCGTAACCGGTTGGCGATGGGCAGATAAATCAGGTTGGCAAACCCCACACCATAAATGGTTGCTACAAATGCCACTGCGATACCAGCCCCCAAGACGGAAGGATCTTCCAGATGAAACATGGCCTGGATCAAGCCCAGCACGGCACCGATGATCCCGATGGTCGGACTGTATCCGCCCATTGACTCGAATACCCTGGCAGCATGCTCATTGCGCTCTTGTTCGATATCGATGTCTGCTTCGAGCAACATACGAATATCGTCGGTAGATACACCATCAACAATCATACCAAGCCCTTGACGGGTAAAGTTGTCCTCTTCCTGCTCGGCTTGGTTCTCAAGCGCCAGCAACCCCTGCTGGCGAGCGAAGACAGCCCAGGATTGCAGCCGCTCGGCTTGCACAGAAAGATCTTGTCGCGGGGGGGTAACAATCCATAACAGTTGCCGCAGAGCCAGCAGGATATATTTGGCGGGAGTCTGCAATATCACGGCGCCGAAGGTGCCGCCCAGCACAATCAGGAAGGCAGGGCCATCCACCAGAGTCAGCAGTGAGCCGCCATGCCACAGCTGGGCAATAGCCATAGCCCCCAACGCCAGGAGCAGACCAAGCAACCCCATGATTAGCGCCCCAACTCAACCAGAATACGCTGGGCCACTTTGTCCAGAGGAAGTGATTCGCTGGCAATACCCGCTTTGGCAACAGCCTGCGGCATGCCATACACCACGCAGGAAGCCTCATCCTGTGCCCAGATGGTAGAGCCCTGCTCTTTCAGCAGTCGAGCACCATCACGACCATCAGCCCCCATTCCCGTCAGCACTATGGCTAGCACCTTATCGCCATAGGTTTTGGCGGCAGAAGCAAAGGTGATATCCACGCAAGGCTTGTAGTTCACCTTATCATTGCCATCAATGATCCGGATGCGGGCACCGGCGCCACGTCCCTCTAGCAACATCTGCTTGCCACCGGGAGCCAGGTAGGCATGACCTGGTTTGAGCACATCACCATCCTCGGCTTCCTTGACGCCAATCTGGCACAGACCATTGAGCCGAGCAGCAAACGCAGCCGTGAAGGTCGCGGGCATATGCTGAATAAGCAGGATCGGATGAGGGAAATCCCCAGGCAACTTGGTCAGCACATTTTGCAGTGCCACAGGCCCACCGGTAGAAGTACCAATCGCCACCAGCTGGTATGTCTTGCCACTGCGCTTGAATGACGCTGTTGTAGCAGGGCGCAGCGAATCAGCTTGACGCTCCGTAGCCCTGGGCGCGGCACTACCCAATGGAGTGCGAGCAACAGGCTCCGGAGCTTTGGGACGAGCAGACGGAGCCATCAAGAAGCGCTTGCGGGAGATCTCCTTCACCCGCTGCTGCAACAATTTGACCGCCTCGTCCTTGTCTCTGGCGATGTCCTCAAACTTTTTGGGCAAAAAGTCGAGAGCTCCGGCATCCAGCGCATCAAGGGTTGATTTAGCCCCCTCATGGGTCAGGGAGGAGAACATCAGAATGGGTGTCGGACACTTTGCCATGATCTCCCGCACCGCACTGATGCCATCCATCACGGGCATCTCGATGTCCATGGTGATCACATCAGGGCGCAGCAAGATCGCCTTGTCCACCGCTTCCCGTCCATTCTGAGCCGTGTCGATCACCGTCAGCATAGGATCCTGATTGATGATTTCACTTACCCGACGGCGAAAGAAGCTCGAGTCGTCGACAACTAATACCTTGACTGCCATTGTTATTTTTCTAACTCCTTGGGCCTGAGCTATTAATGTCTACGCGCATATGCTTTGAGCAGACTCGGCACATCCAAAATCAGGGCAATCCCGCCATCACTGGTAATAGTTGCGCCAGCCATACCGGGCGTGCCTTGCAACAGGTTATCCAGGGGCTTGATCACTACCTCTTCCTGGCCAATCAGGCTATCGACGACAAAGCCAATTTGCTGAGTGCCGATCTGCACGATCACCACATGACCAGTATCCTGACGAGAGCGCTTGTTGGAGCCGCGGATCAACCATTTATGCAAATAAAAGAGCGGTATCGCCTTGTCACGCACAATGATGGTGAGTTGACCATCAACCATGTTGGCCTTTTTCAGATCCAGGTGAAAAATCTCGTTCACGCAGCCAAGAGGTAACGCAAAGGTCTGCTCACCCACTTCCACCATCAGGGTCGGCAGGATTGCCAGAGTCAGGGGAACCTTGATCTCAAGACGGGTGCCTTTACCCCAAGTTGAATCGATATGCACCGAACCGTTGAGGCTGACAATGCTGGTTTTTACCACGTCCATCCCGACACCACGGCCGGAGATGTCCGAGATCTCTGATTTTGTCGAAAAACCCGGAGCAAAAATCAGGTTGTAGGCATCATTGTCACTCATCCGAGCAGCACTATCTGCATCCAGTACACCACGATTGATGGCAATGGACTTGAGCTTCTCAGGATCCATTCCCGCCCCATCATCTTCGATGCAGAGCAGAATATGATCGCCTTGCTGGGAAGCACTCAGGGTAATAGTCCCCTGCCGAGGCTTGCCTGCCTTTTCGCGCACATCCGGCATTTCGACCCCGTGATCGCAAGAGTTGCGCACCAGGTGAACAAGCGGATCTGCCAGTGCTTCCACCAGGTTCTTATCCAGATCGGTCTCTTCACCGACCATGACCAACTCAATATCCTTTTTGAGAGTACGCGCCAGATCGCGCACCACGCGCGGGAAGCGACCAAATACCTTCTTGATTGGCTGCATGCGGGTTTTCATCACCGCACCTTGCAGGTCAGCAGTCACCACATCCAGATTGGCGACCGCCTTTGACATATCTTCATCGTTACTCGCAATCCCCAAGCTCACCAAGCGGTTACGCACCAGTACCAACTCACCCACCATGTTCATGATGACATCCAGGGTCTTGGTATCTACACGTACAGTGGTATCGCTTTGTACTGCATTTTCGGCGGGCGCGGCCTTGGCGACCGGGGCTGGCGCTTTTACGGGTGCCTCTACGGGTTTGGCAGGGGAAACGGGCGCCGGTTTACTGACCGGCACTGCAGGTGGGATAGGCGCGGCCTGCTTAGGTGGTGCCGGTGGCGTAACCGCAACGGGAGGCTGTGCAGCAGCCATTGTGGTTTGAGGTGCCTGACCACGACCATGCAACTCATCAAGCAGACGTTCGAACTCATCATCATCGATCAGTGCATCAACCTCTTTTTGCACCGATGCCAATGGATTAACCTCTGGCGCCCCAATATGTGCGCCTTGACCATGGAGCTGATCCAAGAGTGCTTCAAACTCATCATCAGTAATATCACCGGTACCACCGGCAACAGGAGCCGATACCGCAGCAACCGGAGTTGGCGCGCCTCCGGCACCATGCAACTCATCCAGCAGACGTTCAAATTCATCCGCTGAAATTTCATCGATAGAGCCACCGCCATTAACAGGCAAGGGTTCAGCGATCACCTCTAGCTCGACAGCCGCTTCGACGATCTCCGCTGATCCAGTGCTCTCGGCTGGCGAACTATTATTCGCCGAAGCAGTTAGCAACTGCTCCTCGCCCTCTGGCTTGCAGAGTTCATGTAAGTCATGCAGGACTTCAGCAGAAGCGGGGCTTGGCGGTTCGCGGTTTTGAACCTGGGCGAACATGACGTTGATGGCATCCAGCGCTTGCAGGATTACATCCATCAACTCAGCGGTGACTGAACGTTTACCATTGCGCAAGATATCGAACACGTTCTCCGCGCCGTGGCATACGTCAACCAGTTCACCCAACGACAGAAAGCCTGCTCCACCTTTTACGGTATGGAAACCACGAAAGATGGCATTTAACAGGTTCTTGTCATCAGGCCGCTTTTCCAAGTCGACCAGTTGTTCAGACAACTGTTCCAATATTTCGGATGCTTCGACCAGAAAGTCTTGCAGTATGTCTTCATCAACTTCGAAGGCCATGCGTCACTCCATTAGAATCCCAGGCTAGACAGCAGATCGTCCACATCATCCTGACCATTAACCACATCGGCACGCGTCTCAGGGTTCATGATGGGGCCTTCTGCTTCAATCCCGTTAACAGGAAGGCTGCGAGTTGAATGCTCTGCAGAGGCTTCACCACACATGGTCAGCATTTCAATTAATTTTGTTTCAACTTCCTGAACCAGTTTGATGACCTTGCGGATCATCTGACCAGTCAAATCCTGAAAATCTTGCGCCATCAGGATCTCTGTCAGCAGTTGTCTTAATTTATCGGCATCTGTGGCTGAAGCCTTAATAAAATCATCGAGTTGGTGACATAACGCTTTGAACTGTCCCAGGCTCATGTCGCGGGACATCAACGCATTCCAGTTCGGCAGCACCAGCTGAATATTGTCATTAAGGCGATCCGCTATCGGCAGACTCGCTTCCACTGCATCCATGGTTCGGTTAGCAGCCTTGTCCGTCATATCTATAACGTAGCTGAGGCGTTCCCGCGCATCAGGGATCTCATGCGTAGCCAAATCGGGAATACGGGGGTCGAGACGAAATTCTTGCAGTGAATTATGTAGTTGTCGGGTCAGCTGACCTACTTTGTCAAACAGATCGGCTGCGTTGGGGGCACACACATCGGCAAGCAGTTCATCGGCCAGCTCAAATTCATCCTGTTCTAAATGAGCAACAAGCATCCTTGCCTGGTCGAGCGAAATCATTGCTCTCGTTTTGGCCATCATCCCTGCAGCTCCTTAGCCGATACGTTCAAAAATTTTATCGAGCTTTTCTTTGAGCGTTGCTGCGGTGAAAGGCTTGACGATGTAACCGTTAACGCCAGCCTGTGCGGCTTCGATGATCTGCTCACGCTTGGCTTCCGCCGTGACCATCAGTACCGGCAAATGCTTGAGCTTGTCATCAACGCGAATGGCCTTAAGCAGGTCAATCCCTTGCATGCCGGGCATATTCCAGTCGGTAACCACAAACTGAAAATCACCGTTTTTCAGCATCGGCAACGCTGTATTGCCATCGTCCGCTTCATGGGTATTGTTGAACCCCAAGTCGCGCAGCAAGTTCTTGATAATCCGGCGCATCGTTGAAAAATCGTCAACAATGAGGATTTTCATGTTCTTGTCCAAAATTCCCTCCTAAATAGCCACCAGAGTGGCTCACTTACATGATGCTAAAGACGGGTTGTGTCGTGCGGATTATGCCCTAGAGTTTCATCTCAGTGTAGCCAGTACAAACACTTATAGATGCCAATCTCTCAAACGAGCACGTAATCTGTGCATTGCCTGGCTGTGGATCTGGCTGACACGGGACTCACTCACGTTCAAAACGTCGCCAATCTCGCGTAAATTTAGCTCTTCATCGTAGTAAAGAGAGAGAACCAACGCTTCTCTCTCGGGTAAGCGACCAATTTGCTCAGATAATGCAATTTGAAATCGCTCCGCTGCCAATTCATCAAATCCGGTGCCTGCAGGCCCATCATCAGGGTGCCCGATCACATCCTCACTGATCCCCAGATCTTCGATACCGATAATCTTGCCGCATGAGACATCCTGCAGCATGGCGTGATAGTCATTGATGGAGACCCCCATCTGGACCGCCACTTCGGTATCCCGAGCATCCCGTCCATGAGCCTGTTCGACATTCTCGATAGCCTCGGCAATAGCGCGACTGTTGCGATGGACAGAGCGCGGCACCCAGTCGCCACGACGAATTTCATCGAGCATGGAGCCACGGATGCGGATCCCGGCGTAGGTTTCGAAGCTGGCGCCCTTGCTACCGTCAAAATTGCGAGAAGCTTCGAGTAACCCAATCATACCTGCCTGGATCAGGTCATCCAGCAAGACACTGCTGGGCAGGCGAGCCAACAAATGCTGGGCAATTCGCTTGACCAGAGGAGCATGGCGCTCCACCAGCACATAGGAATCCTGATGACGCAAGTACGCTTGGGCTTTATTCACGGGAACCTTCCTGTGTCGTGGCCGGTTTTTGCAACAAGTTTTCCAGGAAAAACTCCAGGTGACCACCTGGCTGGTTTGGCACCGGCCAGCTCGCCGCCTTGTTGGCCAGCGCCCTAAATGCCAGCGCAGCCGGCGACTTGGGAAACGCTTCAACAATCAGTTTCTGTTTACGTACTGCCGCACGTAAATTCGTGTCGTAAGGCACGCAGGCAACCAGCTCCAGGGAGGTGTCGAGGAAGCGGTCTGTCACCCTGGTCAACTTGGCAAAGAGCTCCTGCCCTTCACGCAGGCTACGCACCATGTTGGCCACAACTTTAAAGCGAAACACGCCGTGATCCTTGGAGAGGATCTTGATCAGGGCATAGGCATCGGTAATAGAGGTCGGCTCATCACACACCACCACCATGATGTCCTGAGCGGCACGGGTGAAACTCAGCACCATGTCGGAGATCCCCGCCGCCGTATCCACCATCAGGATATCGACCTGGGTCTTCATCTCGCTGAACGCCCTGATAAGCTCGGCATGCTGCACTGACGAGAGCTCCACCATCGATTGGGTGCCCGAGGTCGCGGGTACAATCATCATGCCATAAGGGCCTTCGACAATGATGTCATCTATGGTGCATTCGCCAGCCAGTACATGAGAGAGGTTACGATGAACCCGTAGCCCCAGCATGACGTCGACGTTGGCCAACCCCAAGTCAGCATCCAGCACTAGCACCCGTTTACCTTGGGCCGCCATGGCTCCCGCCACGTTCAGGGTCACGTTGGTCTTGCCCACGCCACCCTTGCCACCGGACACGGCGATTACTTTTACTCGATTGTTTTGACGCATTTTGCGCAGACCACTCGCCTGATCCATATGTATGTTACTCATAAAACTCCGAATCTTCGGCCTCGCCAAAGCCTGCGCCCCAGAAATAGGGCTCTTCTGTTTCTCGCTCCAGCGAGCCCATGGCCGCTCCGACGAGCTGCGCCGCATTGGCAACCTGAATATCTTCCGGAACCCTTTGCCCGTCAGTGATATAGCTGATTGGCAAGGCATTCTGGATACACACGTTTATCACTTCGCCCAGGTTCAGACTCTCGTCCAATTTGGTAAGTATGCAGCCGCTCAATGGGATCCGCCGGAAATGGTCCACCGCTTCCTGCATCACCCGACGCTGGGAGGTCGCAGACATCACCAGATAGCTGCGGATCCGTACCTTGGCATTCTTGACCAGGGTATCGAGCTGCTCGGTCAAGCGGATATCCCGCTGGCCAACCCCGGCCGTATCGATGAGCACCAGACGCCGATGACGGAACTGATAGAGTGCGGTAGCCAGCTCTTCGGCATCACGCACCTGCCGCACCGGGCAACCCATGATCCGACCATAGGTCTGCAACTGTTCATGGGCACCGATCCGGTAGTTGTCGGTGGTGATCAGCGCCACCTGCTCGGCGCCATACTTCATGGCAAAACGTGCCGCCAGCTTGGCGATGGTGGTGGTCTTGCCTACCCCGGTCGGGCCTAGCAGCGCCACCGCCCCCCCCTGACGTAAAATCTCGTCTTCACTGATCTTGAGCTGACCCGTCAATACCTCTGCCAGCTGTGCCATGGCCTGGTGGATGGACATATCCTCGGGGATAAGCCCCGCCAGTTGATCGGCAAACGCATCATCAAAGCCCATCTTCTTGAGTTCTTTGATCAGCAATGCCCGCATTGGCTCACGGCGCTCTACCTCTTGCCACATCAGCCCGGAAATCTGGTGTTCCAGCAACTTTCGGATGCTGGCCATCTCCTTGCGCATCCCTTCCATCTCTTGTTCGCGAGGTGCTGGCTGCGCGGGCCGCCCCAGCGTTGCAGCCCGGGCTTTTGGCTTGGCGGGCTCAGGGGCTGCGCCCCACTGCCCCTGTTCGGCCAATGTTCTGGGCGCGGTATTGGCTGCCGCCAGGCCAGCTGACTGAGTGCTGCTCATGGCGGCAGCGTTGCCCGGCTTGAGCTTTTGCTGGCGAGCCAGCAATGCGGCCAGGGTATCGGCATAATGTTCGTTCTGCTCCTTCGCCTGAGTCGGTTCAGGGCGAGTCATCTGCCGTCCGGCAGACGAAATATTGACGCTCTCGTCATTCAGTTGACGGCGAACCGGCGCATCTTTAGGCCCCGGGACCTGGGATTGATAATCGACTGCGGCGACTATCTCGACCCCACCGGTGACCTTCTTGTTGGACATGATCACCGCATCTGGCCCGAGAGTCTCCTTGACCTCGGCCAGAGCCGTTCGCATGTCCTTGGCAAAAAACCGCTTAATCTTCACCCGTCATCTCCGCTAACTAGTTCTGCCCTACTGCGCTGACGATGCGAATCTGCTTGTCGTCGGGCACTTCCTGATAAGACAGAACGCGCAATCCAGGAATGGCATTCTTGACAAATTTCGCCAAGGTATTACGCAAGATCCCCGATGTCAGAAGCACGGCTGGCTGGCCTTCCAGTTCTTGTCGTTGCGTGGCTTCCACCAGTGATCGCTGCATCCGCTCGGCCAGGCCAGGTTCAATACCGGCACCATCACCGCCACCTGCCTGCAGAGATTGATGCAATATACGTTCCAATTCCGGCGCCAAGGTAATCACCGGCAACTCGGGATCAGGGCCGGCAATCTCCTGCACAATCAGGCGGCGCAGGGCAATCCGGCAGGCCGCTGTAAGCACTTCCGGATCCGGGCTGCGCGGCGCGTATTCAACCAGGGTCTGCAGGATAGTGCGCATATCGCGGATTGGCACGCCTTCATTGAGCAAATTCTGCAATACCTTCACAAGGTTACCCATGCTAATCACTTCCGGCACCAACCCTTCCACCAGCTTGCTCTGGTGTTTGCCAATCATATCGAGCAGCTGTTGTACCTCATCATGACCCAGCAACAAAGCCGCATGGTTGGTGAGGATCTGGCTCATATGGGTTGCCACTACAGTGGCAGTATCCACGACTGTATAACCCAGTGTCTGTGCCTGGGACACCTGATCTTTGGCAACCCAGACCGCTTCCAGTCCAAAGGCGGGATCCTTGGTGGCAATCCCCTGCAGCTGACCAAACACCTGACCCGGATTGATAGCCATCTCTTTGTCATGGTAAACATTGGCCTCGCCGGTGCTGACCCCCATCAAGGTGATGCGGTACTGGTTAGGCGCCAGATCCAGGTTGTCGCGAATATGCACGGCCGGCACCAGAAATCCCAACTCTTGCGAGAGCTTCTTGCGCACCCCTTTGATCCGGTTGAGCAATTCCCCACCCTGGTTGCGATCCACCAGCGGGATCAGCTGATAACCCACTTCAAGGCCAATGATATCGACCGGCATCACATCGTCCCAGCTCAGCTCTTTCTGCTCATGAGGCTGTTCGTTGGTAGCAGGCATCAGCTCACCCTTGGCGACTTTGGCCGCTGCCAGCTTCTCGCGGCGCAACAACCACCAGGCGCCTGCTGCAGATACCGCCCCCAACCCCAAAAATGCCAAGTGAGGCATACCCGGCACCAGACCCATCATCAGCAGAATGCCGGCAGAGATAATCAGTGCTTTGGGATTGTCAAACAACTGACCCAGCACCGCAGTGCCCATATCCTGATCGGTATTTTGCCGGGTCACTATGATGGCGGCGGCGATAGAGAGCAACAGCGAGGGGATCTGCGCCACCAGGCCATCACCGATGGCCAGCAAGGTGTAAATCTCTGCCGATTCCGCGAAGGTCAGCTGGTGCTGCATCATCCCGATGATGAAGCCGCCGATGATGTTGATAAAGAGGATCATGATGCCCGCGATGACATCCCCTTTGACAAACTTGGAGGCACCATCCATCGAGCCGTAGAAGTCGGCCTCCTGCGTGACCTCTTGCCGACGCTTCCTGGCTTCTTCCTGATTGATGAGCCCGGCGTTCAAGTCGGCATCGATGGCCATCTGCTTGCCCGGCATCGCATCCAGGGTGAACCGGGCGCTCACCTCCGCGATCCGCCCCGCACCCTTGGTAATGACCACAAAGTTGATGATGATCAGGATGGTAAAGACGATGATACCGACCGCATAGTTACCACCGATCACCACCTTACCGAACGCCTCGATCACATGGCCCGCCGCCGCGGTGCCATTATGACCTTCCAGCAACACCACCCGGGTTGACGCAACGTTAAGCGCCAACCGCAGCAGGGTGGCGAGCAGTAACACGGTGGGAAAGGCGGCAAATTCGAGGGGACGGCGGGTGTAAACGGCGACCAGCAACACCACAATGGAGAGCGCAATGTTGAACGAGAAGAGCACATCCAGCATCAAAGGTGGAATGGGCAACACCACCATACCCAAGGCGGCCAGTACCAGTAACGGAGTACCGAACCCGGTGGTCAGTAACCCTCTGTACTCTTTCAAGCGGCCCAAAGATGCCTTGAATTCCATCGTCTTTCTCAATTTCAACGTGCTGGTGTCAGATTAATGCAAGCATCAAGCCAAAACACCAAGCCATTGAAGTTAAATGATTTTATTATTATTGCGTCAGAACTTTGTCATTTTCGGTATTCGGTCGGGATGGGGAGGTCTTTGGCCAGCGTCTGAGGACGGCGTCCCTGACCACGGCGGAATTTTTTCAGTTGGAAGACATAGGCAAGCACTTGGGCAACCGCCGCAAACAGCCCTTCCGGGATCTCGTGGCCAATCTCGGTGGAATGATAAATAGCCCGGGTCAACTCAGGTGAGGGCATAATCGGGATCTCGTATTCCCTGGCTATCTCCCTGATCTTCATTGCGATTTCATCAGTGCCCTTGGCCACTACCTTGGGTGCGGCTCCGGGTTTGCCTGCATCATACTTGAGCGCCACCGAGTAGTGGGTCGGGTTGGTGATCACCACATCGGCCTTGGGCACATCCCCCATCATCCGGCGCATCGCCATCTGCATCTGCAACTGGCGGATCTTGCTCTTTACCTCGGGCTTGCCTTCGCTGTCCTTGAACTCGTCCTTCACCTCCTGCTTGGTCATCTTGAGTTGACGCATGTGGTTCCACTGCTGGAACGGCACATCGATGGCAACAATCGGAAGCAGGGCACAACAGAGGATGATCAACATCCAGAGAAACAGCTCAAGGGCGTCTATGATGCCGCCGGGGAATCCCTCCATGGAGAGGTTAAGCAGGTGATTGAACTGGCTGGAGAGCATCCACCAGGCAAACAGGGTAATAAACACCACCTTGGCGATGGACTTGACCAGCTCAATCAGCGACTGCACCCCGAACATCCGTTTCAAGCCACTGAGCGGGCTCAGTTTGCTCCATTTTGGCAGCATAGCTTCTGTCGAAAAATTCATCCCTCCCATCAGGGTGTTACCGATAAAGGCGGCAACGGCCACCAGGGCGAACAACAGCCCCAGCGGAAGGACCAATTCCGCCAGAAGCGCGGGCACCATGGCGATCATGGCGTTGGGATCAAACGCCTGCTCCCGATCCAGGGTAAAGCCCATGGTGACGACTTTGATCATTGCGGTCGCCAGCGAGCCCTTGAGCATCAGCAGGCCGAATACTGCTGACAGCAGGACGCTGGCGGTGCCCAGCTCCTTTGAACGTGCAATCTGCCCTTTATCACGGGCCTGTTGCAGTCGTTTGCCCGTGGGTTGTTCGGTACGTTCCTGATCGGTATCAGCCATGGGCACCACCAAAGCATTGGGTGTTGATCAGCTCGCAGCTGACCTCTTGTACCCGCTCCCACATCATGTCGAAATGGCCGAGGAAACCACCAATGGTGAGCCAGAGGATCAATAGACCCGACATCATGCTGACCGCAAAACCGATGCTGAAGATGTTGAGTTGCGGCGCGGCCCGAGTCATGACGCCAAAAGCAAAGTTGATCAGCAGCAGCGCAACGATGGCGGAGAGCGACATCACCAGCGATGCCTGATACATCACCCCGAGAAAACCGATCAGGGTGCGGATGGCTGGCAGAGACAGCCCACTGTCCGATACTGGTAACGTCTCAAAACTGAGGATCACCAGCCGCAGCATGATCAGATGACCATCCAGCGCCAGAAACACCAGGGTTGCCAACATCAGATAGAACTGACCCACCACGGGGGCCGACTGGCCATTCATCGGGTCCACCAGAGTGGCAAAACCCAGACTGGTCTGCATGGCAATGACCTGACCGGCCATCACGAAGCTCTCCATCAGAAACTGGGTCATCAGGCCGAGGGCAATACCGATCAGCAACTGCTGGCCCAATACCAGAAAGCTGCCGGCAGAGAAAAGTTCGATGGGGGGCATTTTCGGCAACAGCGGGACAATCAGAAAAGTGATGGCAAGGGCCAGCCCCATCCGTACTCGCGCAGGGGCGAGGCGGCTGCCAAATACCGCCATCACCATCAGCAGACTACTTACTCGTGCCAGCGGCCAGAGAATGGAAGACAACCACTCCATGATCAGAGCGGTTGTATAGGTCATCCCACCACCTCGGGGATTTGGTTCACCATCAACACGAAGAACTCCATCAGACTCTGTAAGCCCCAGTGAGCACCCGCTCCCAGCGCAAACAGGGTCACGATAAGACGGGGCAGAAAACTCAGGGTCTGTTCGTTGATGGAGGTGGCCGCCTGGAAGATGGCGACCACTAGCCCGATGGCAAGACTGGGCAGGATCACGGCACATACCATGATGGTCACCAGCCAGAGTGCCTCGCGAAAAACGTCGACAAAGGTTTCAGGACTCATGTTCGGGCTCCTTGCTCCACACCGGCTAACCGGCACCCAGTCCGAAACTGTTAGCCAGTGACCCCAGAATGAGGTTCCAGCCATCCACCATCACAAACAGCATCAGTTTGAAGGGCAGCGAGACGATCATCGGCGAGAGCATCATCATCCCCATCGCCATCAGGATACTGGCCACCACCAGATCGATGACCAGAAATGGCAAAAACAGCATAAAGCCAATCTGGAAGGCGGTTTTCAGCTCGCTGGTCACAAATGCCGGGATCAGCACCCGCAGTGGCACCTCGGCAGGCTTCTCCACCTGCACGTTGGCGATCTCCATAAAGGTATTGAGATCCTTGATCCGGGTCTGGGCCAGCATGAACTGATGGATGGGCAATGTAGCACGCTCCAGCGCCTCCTTGGCTTGAATGGTCTCGGCCAGATAGGGTTGCAGCGCCTCATCATTAATCCGGTCCAGCACCGGCGACATGATGAAGAACGACATAAACAGCGCAATGCCGATCAGCACCTGGTTGGAGGGGCTCTGTTGCAAACCGATCGCCTGACGCAAGATACCCAGCACCACTATGATGCGGGTAAACGAGGTCATCATGATCACCATGGCAGGCAAGAAAGAGAGCGCGGTCATCAGCGCCAGCACTTGCAGGGTCAGGCTGTACTCCTGGGAGCCATCCCCCATGGTCTTGACGGTCACCGCCGACATGGCGTCTTGCGCCAGCGCGGGCCAAGAGCAGAACAGTGGTATCAGCAAGCTGACCAGCAGCCCCATTTTCAGCAATAAACCGTTAGCTTTTTTCATGCTTGCCCATCAATTTGCCAAGCTGTTGTGAAAACGCCTGTGGCTGGCTCTCGTCCAGCGGCTCCTCCAGCCGACAGAGGAAGTTAACCTGTTGTGGCGTCACTCCGACCAGCAGTTGCTGTTCACCCACCTTGACCACCAGCAGCTTCTCTTTGTAACCCACCGGCAACGAGGCGATGACTCTCATCTGCCCGCCACCCATGGCAGTGGCAAGCTTGCTCTTTTTGAGCAGAAAACCCAGCACCAAAATGAGGCCAATCACCATCAAGCTGGAGAGCAGCCAGGAACTCAAACTGGGCGCGTTGGCTGATGCCCCAGTCTCGGCAAAGGCCGGTACCGGCAGCAGTAACAACAGGAGGCGCATCATTTGAGCTTCTTGATCCTTTCAATCTGGCTGATAACGTCGGTCAGACGGATACCGAACTTGTCATTCACCACCACCACCTCGCCGTGGGCGATCAGAGTGCCGTTGACCAGCACGTCCAGCGGCTCACCCGCGACGCGATCCAGCTCCACTACCGAGCCCTGGTTCAACTGCAGCAGGTTGCGAATACTGATCTGGCTACGGCCCACCTCCATGGCGATGGTCACCGGAATATCGAGAATCGTGTCGAGCTTGCGCCGCTCCTCAGCACTGATGGGAGCATCATCTTTCAGCTCTTCCAGCGGGGCCGGTTTGGCTTCTGCAATGACCTGCTCCTCCAGTGCCGCAGCCCAGGCATCAGCCATCAAATCCTCTTCCTCAGTTCCGCTCATCTTGTTTCCTTATGCTACTTCGTGACCGTTTATCGCAATAAACCGTCGATTATCGCTGTTGATCTTCGATACTGCGCTCGAGCTCTTCCAGCTCGGCCTCGCCATCAATACGTACACCGCCCCGGGTCACCAGATGCATCTCGGTCTTTACCCCTTCCGGGCGCTTGAGTTTATCGGTGATCTTGAGTGCCACATTGTCCTTGGTACGACCCATCTTGGCGTGGAAGGTCGGCAAGTCTTCCACATAGACCAGCAGATTTTCCGGCATATCGACCGGGATGATATCGCCAGGTCGCAGCTCCATCAGTTCGCGCAGGGTCAGCTCGGTTTCCAGCAACTTGGCCCGCATCTCGACCTTGACGTCCATGATCTCGTCGCGCAGTGCCTTGCTCCAGCGCACGTCAGTGTCGCCCTTGTCACTCTGCACACCGGCATCAAGCAGTTCGCGGATCGGTTCCAGCATGGAGTAAGGCATCGCCACGTGGAAGTCGCCGCCACCACCATCGAGTTCAATGTGGAACGAACTGACCACAATCACCTCGGTTGGGCTGACGATGTTGGCCATCGCCGGATTCACTTCAGAATCGAGGTACTCAAAGCCCACATCCATCACCGGTGCCCAGGCATCCTTGTAATCTTCGAACACCAGTTTGAGCAGCATCTGGATAATGCGCCGCTCGGTGGGGGTAAATTCACGCCCTTCGATCTTGGCGTGATAACGGCCATCGCCGCCGAAGAAGTTCTCCACCAGGATAAAGACCAAGCGGGCTTCCATGGTGATCAGGGCCGTGCCCTTGAGCGGACGAAAACGCACCATGTTGAGACTGGTCGGCACGAACAGGGTGTGAACGTACTCGCCAAACTTGAGCATCTGCACCCCGTTGATAGAGACCTCGGCGGTACGACGCATCATGTTGAACAGGCTGATCCGCATGTGGCGGGCGAAACGTTCGTTCACCAGCTCCAGCGTCGGCATGCGACCACGGACGATGCGGTCCTGGGAGGAGAAGTCAAACTGGGCAACGCCGGGATCCCCCGCCGAGCCTATCTCCTCCTCTTCGACATCATCGACACCGTGCAAGAGGGCATCAATTTCGTCCTGACTTAACAGATCGCTCACGCTTCCACCTACTGCATCACAAAGCCGGTAAACAGCACTTGTTCGATAACGGGGGAAGAGACCAGGTCCTTGAGCACCCGACGGCACTCTTCCAGTGAATCCTTACGCAGCTTCTCCTTGCCTTCAAAGGTCATCAGCTGCTCGGCACTGGCCGCGCTGAATACCCGCAGCAAAGTACCTTCAATAAGGGGAATATTCTGTTTGGCCAAGGCCTCGTCGGCCGTGCCCCGCACCATCAGCTGGATCTTGATCTGCACCAGCCGATCCCGTTGGGCACCCGCAACGTTGAATACGAAGGGGCGTGGCATTCCTACATAGAGGGAGGGTTGAGGTGCTTCTACCTTGGGCTTGGCCCCTTCTCCTTCGGCCGCTTCTGCTGGTGGTCTCTCCGAGCCGGAGAGCATCAGGAAGGCACCCGCGCCACCACCGCCCAGCAAAATGACCGCCAGAGCAATGATAATGATCAGCTTCTTTTTTTTACCCGCAGCCGGGTCTTTTAGCGTCAATTCGGTATCGTCTGCCATCCCTTGTCCACCCTAGTCTCAAACTTGTTCGATATCATAAACTTACTCGGGATTGCATCAAGCATAGAAATCAATTGCGCTGCTGTTTTCCGATCCCACCAGCACACTCAGGGTCGACGTTGTAATATTTCCCTCATCTTGCCTGTTACCTGAGCTCGACTGACCACTACCCTGCCCCTGCTGACCCTGTCCGGTAAAGGCTGGCTGTCCCTGTTGTTGCTGTTGCTGCTGTTGTGACTGTTGTTGAACCTGGGTCTGGCCAAGCTGGATCCCCTGTCCTGCCAGCATCTCCCGCAGCCGGGGCATCGACTGCTCCAGCATCTCGCGAGTCTGCCCATGTTGTACCACGAAATGCACGTTGGCCTGGCTGTCGGCACCGATCTGGATCTGGATTTTCATCTTGCCAAGGCCAAGGGGATCGAGCTGGATCTCCGCCTGCTGCAGTTTTTCCGCCAGCATCACGTTGACCTTCTGGTGCAACTCGGCGGGTGCCTCCTGGCCGGCCAACTTCAGATGAGGTAATTGTGCTGGCTCACGGCGTAATGTGCCCTCTGCAGCGGGAGTCCGGCTGTCGGCCACCTGAGCCTGGGTCTGGGTGTGCTGACTATGTTGTACCGTTTGGCTCTGGCTGCTTTCGCTGCTCGATGCCGTGGCAAGGAGGCTCTTGTCCACCTCAGCAGCCTTCGGTTTTACCTCCAGCTGCACCGCTTTGCGTACCTCGTCGGTGCCCGTCACTTCCATCTGCTTGATGCCAGCTGAAATGGTCGACAGCGGCGCTTGCGGCCCCTGGGATTCGGCCTGTGCCAACACCTGCTGCGGCGCTACCATCACCGGCGCGGCGGCGCTATCGGTTTGGGCCGTAACATTGGGCGTCACACTGCTCTGGGCTGCGGCACTTGCTGCAGTACTTTGCGCCGTCGCCCCTTGATTGGCTGATGCGGCAGTGGCTGGCTGCGGGCTACCCTCGGCAGCACTCTTCTCTGTCCCCTTGCCAGCTGCACCACTGCCCTCTGCGGTAGCAGCACCCGCCTCAGGCTGCTTGACCCCCTCGCTGAATGCCTTGAGGGCTGCCCCCTGAGTCGCTGCTTGCGCAGTCTGTCCCTTGCCAGTCACGGCGTTGCTGGCTGCGGGGTCGGATCTGCTGTCGCCAGCGTCTTTCGCTGCGGGTGACTCACCGGGTTTGGTGGTGCTTGTCGACTCATCGACCGGCAACACCTTGGCCAGCTGGGCCATCCGCTCTGCCACCGTGAGAGGCTTGGTGTGCTTGCCATCTGCCCCGAGGGTTTCTCCCTTGGCAGAGGCTTTCTCCCCGGACTGCCCATCCGGGGTGGTTGCGGCATCTTCCCCCTCAGAGGGGAGGGTGGCGGAAGAGGCATCGCCCTGCGCCACCCCTCGCGCCGCAGAGGGCGATACCGTGGTATCAAGAGTCGATTTTCCGGTCGTTGTCAGCGGCGATTGCGCCTCGGCCTGACTGGCAAGCTGGCGGGCAATCCTTGCTGCGGCAGGGGCCTGTTCGCTTTCATCAAGCGCAATGCCCTCCTGCTCACCCTGTTGCGGCAACGGATTGCCGTCTACCGCAGTGGCGCTCTGTTGGGGCGCCACCGCCAGCTGGGGCGTCACTAGCGAGGTATCCAGCTTGAGGGAGTCTTGCAGACGCAGCAGAAAGTCGGTGGCTGGGACCTCCTCCACCTTGTTGTCGGCGTCAGGATCCTGCTCCTTGCTGGTCTCTTCTTTGGGAGAGGTGCTCTCGGTCGCCAAAGATTTGGCTGATCGGGCATTGTTACCGCCCTGAGTGGCCTCGGCGGCGCCCTGTTCACTGTTCTGGGCCTTGGCAATCAGGGTAGCGAAATCACCCTTGCTGTCGCTGCTGGTTCCCCCATCGATGCTTTTGCTCTCGACGGAACCGCTCAAAGGCGCTTTATCCAAACCGTTAGCCACAGTTGGGGGAGCTTGTGTCAACAGTGTCTGCATCATGATGGGATCCCTGAATTCTGGCGGCCCCCAAAGCGATGGCCCCCGACTATGTCCAGATCAAAGCAAGTTACAGGCCAGCTTGATGAAAGCGGCGCAGCATGGCGTATTCATCCAGCATTTTCTGCTCCTGACGCTGGGCTTTCTGCTGCTCGCGGCCCGCCTGCTTCTTCAACAACAACTCGACAGCCTTACGCCGCTGTTGGGCCGCCAGCCACTCTTCACGGCGCAACTCCAGCGCCTGACGCACCTGCAGCACCCCTTCGTACTGCTGGGTAGCCGCTTGCTCAAGCTTGCTGATAAAAGCGTGATACTGAGTGTTTTGCTGGGCGGTGATCCCTTGCAGACCGCGATCGGTCCACTGCTGGTGATAGATCTGACGATATTGGTTAAGGGCGTTTTGCTGATCCATGAACAGCTTGAGATCCTGCTGCGCCTTCACCAGCGCCAGCGCACACTGCTGCTCCGCCTCCACCAGCCGATCAGCCAACAATAGCAACCCTTTACTCATGGCCGACCTCCTCCATCAACGCCGTTATCAACGCATCAGTGGCATGGCCACCATCTGCAAGGCTTGCAGGCCATCATCATAGTGAATGACCTCGCGCATTCCCTGTTGCAAGAACTGATCCAGATAGGGTTTTTGAATGATGGCGCGGTCGATGCGGGGATCGGATCCCTGGCTGTAAGCGCCGATGGTGATGAGGTCCCGGTTCTGCTGATAAAGGGAGTAGAACTGCTTGAGGGTACGCGCCAAATCCATATGTTCCGGCGAGGTGACCATGGGCATGACCCGACTAATTGATTTTTCGATATCGATGGCCGGATAGTGGCCCGCATCGGCCAATTCGCGCGACAACACTATGTGACCATCAAGGATCGCCCGCGCCGCATCGGCGATGGGGTCTTGCAGGTCATCCCCCTCGGTCAGTACGGTGAAGAAGGCGGTGATGGAGCCCTGGCCATCACTGCCGTTCCCCGCCCGCTCCACCAGCGCCGGTAATTTGGCAAACACCGAGGGCGGGTAGCCCTTGGTTGCTGGCGGCTCGCCCACCGCCAGCGCGATTTCACGCTGAGCCTGAGCGTAACGAGTCAGCGAATCCATCAGCAGCAAGACGTTGAGCCCCTGATCGCGAAAATACTCGGCAATGGCCAGCGCCGTTTCACACCCCTTGAGACGCATCAGCGGCGAGGCATCAGCTGGCGCCGCCACCACCACAGAGCGGGCTCGCCCCTCCTCACCCAGAATGTCTTCGATAAACTCTTTCACTTCCCGGCCCCGTTCACCGATTAGCCCCACCACGACCACGTCGGCTACCGAGCCACGGGTCATCATACCGAGCAGCACCGACTTGCCGACGCCTGAACCGGCAAACAGCCCCATCCGCTGGCCCTGTCCTACCGTCAACACGGCGTTGATGGCGCGCACCCCTACGTCCATCGGTTGATGGATCGGGCGGCGTGAGAGCGGGTTGATGCGGTGCTGGGCAAACTGCACCGTTTGAGAGGAGAGAATGGGGCCGAGACCATCCAGCGGCTGTCCGATACCGTCGATGACCCGGCCCAGCAAATTCATGCCAACCGGAATGCCATGCTCCTCGGTCATCGGCACCACCCGGGCGCCAGGAATAACCCCCTTGAGCTGTTCACTCGGCATCAAAAACAGCCGATCACCGGAGAAACCCACCACTTCGGCCTCCAGCTCGCCATCTTGAGTATCGATGCGGCAAAGGGCACCGATCGCCGCACTACAGCCGATGGCTTCCAGCGTCAGACCCACTACCCGGGTCAATTTACCGGCTACGGGGGGCTTGGGGGCAATACCGCGCACCCGATACCCTTGCAATCTGGTGAGTAACGAGCCGCTCATCTGGCCTCCTGAGAGATAAAAGATTCAGCCGGACAAGAGTCCGGCCTTCGTTATGGACGAGCGTCCTGCGAGACCGGATTTTGCGATGACGAATTGTCCCGCAAAAAGTTGCGCAGCAGCTGTTCGATGCGTCCCGAGAGGGTCAAGTCGATGCTGGAGAGTACCGTTGCCAGCTGCAGATCACCGGGGGAGAGAGTGGGATCGCTCTGCAATCGCCACTGGCGCTTGGCACACTCTTCCGCTCCGAATGCCTGCTCAACCCGGGCGAGGTCATCGGGATGGAGCATCAGGGTCACCCCCTGTTCGGCGGCAGGGAGCAGCGCCAACCCCTGTTTCAGCGCTTCCAGCAAGATGCGGGGGGAGGTCTCTGCTTCATGGCGAATAAGTGTACGTGCCAGTTGCATCACCAGCGAGATGAGCTGCTGCTCCACCGCTTGATCCAGCTCACTCAGCGGAGTGGCAAGGCGGGAGACCAGCCCCTGCCAGTGGGCGATCTCCTGATCAACCAGGTCGCGCCCCATGGCAAGCCCCTCTTCTTTGCCCTGCTCCAGCCCAACCTGGTGCCCCTGTTGCAGGCCTTCCAGCTTGCCCTCTTCTTGTCCCTTGGCAAAGCCAGCGGCATGACCTTCGGCCATACCCTCTTCCCAGGCAGCCTGGCGGATCGCCTCCAGCTCTTGAGCGGTAATACTCGGCAGCGGCTCCGGTTCTGGCTCCGGCTCAACGACCTCCTCCTCCTGCTGATACCAGTCAGGCGCAAAACCGAGGGCATTGGTCTCGACCGCCGCTTCGACCTCCATCTGTGGCCAGCCCCACGCCTCTACCGGAGCATCTTCCCCGTCAGGACGCACGTAGCCACGCAGTTTGTTATTCATTGCTTGAGGTACCCCTTGTCACAGCCTGATGCCGCATCTGCACAACCGTACCCTTGATGACCCATGGTTTAGAGGAACTCCTCACCGCCACCGCCACCCAACATGATCTCGCCAGCATCAGCAAGACGACGGGCGATGGAGAGGATCTCTTTCTGGGCGGCTTCCACTTCGGAGACCCGGATCGGCCCCATGGCCTCCAGATCGTCCGCCAGCATTTCCGCCGCACGCTTGGACATATTCTTGAAGATCTTCTCGCGCATCTGATCGTCGGAGCCCTTGAGCGCCCGTTGCAGCAACTCACCCGGCACTTCCCGCAGCATGGTCTGGATACCGCGGTCGTCCACATCGATGAGGTTTTCGAACACGAACATCAGATCCTGAATTTGCTGGCTCATCTCTTCATCCGACTCGCGGATAGAGTCCATCAGCTGGCCTTCGATGTTGGTATCCAGATAGTTCATGATGTTGGCTGCTGCCTTCAGGCCACCCATCTTGGCAGCCTGAGCACCCGCCGCACCGGCAAACTGTTTCTCCATAATGTCGTTCAGCTCTTGCAGTGCCGCCGGTTGCACCTCTTCCAGGTTGGCGATCCGCATCACCAGATCCAGCCGCACCTGCTCCGGGAACTGGCTCAGGATCTCGGCGGATTGCTCCGGCTCCAGATAGGAGAGCACGATAGTCTGGATCTGCGGGTGTTCGTTCAGGATGATACTGGCCACCTGACGAGCATCCATCCACTTGAGGGAGTCGAGGCCGCGGGAGCCTGAACCCAATATGATTTGATCCACCAGATTACTGGCTTTGTCCTCGCCAAGGGCCGCCACCAGCGCCTTACGCACGAAATCTTCGCTGCCGATACCGATGTTGGTGTACTTCTGGATATCGTCGATGAATTGACGGTGCACCGCCGCTACCCGATCGTGACTGAAGTCAGACATGGAGGCCATCGACATACCGAGCCGCTGCACCTGCTTTGGCTCGAGATGGCGAAAGATTTGGGCGGCATCCTCTTCATTGAGGCTCAACATCAGTACCGCAGCCATCTCTATGCCGGACATCTGATCGAGGATCTGGCGCTGGCCGTCGGTGATGTCATTACCGATGACTTGAGTCTTCTTTTCTTCAGGCATCTTTGTTGGTTACCCATTCTTTAATGACCTGAGCGGCCAGATCCGGTTCGTTCGCCACCAGCGCACGCACCGCCTTGAGCAAGTCTTCATCGCGGTGCAGATCAGGCAGCTTCAGCTGACCATCGCGCACACCGAATACCTGATCGCCCTCCACTTGAGCGGACAGCAGGCTCAGCTCGTCATCGCCCCCCAGCACAGTGTGGTTGTCAAAATCTACTTCCCCTTCCGGTTTGGCATCCGGGTAGAGCAGTCGCTTGAGCATGGGGCGAACCACGGTGACAATCAATACGATAATCACCAGCACTGACGCAGCTATGCGTACCGCACGCCAGAACCAGGGCTGTTCGTAGATCGGCAGGTCGGCGACACTTTCCAGCTCGGGGCGATTAAACGGAATGGCGACCACTTCAAGGGTATCACCCCGGGTCACATCAAAACCAAGGCCGCCACTCAGCAGACGGCGCAGGGTATCGATTTCGGCCTGACTACGGGCCTCACGGGTCACAGCACCATCCGCTCCGGGCACCGCTTTGTAATCGACCGCCACCGAAACGGTCATGCGGCGAATGCCACCCATCTGGCGACGGGTGTGACTGACGGTGGTATCCAGTTCGAAGTTGCGGGTCGCCTCTTTGCGCGAGCGGCCAGAGGCTGCAGCGCTGGCACCATCAGCAGTGGCCGCCTGCTCGGGAATGTTGGACGCGGCAGGCGGCTGGTTGGAGAGTGCCCCCGGCACTCCGCCGCTACTACCATTGGCGCTGTTCTCTTCCATGGTCATTTCGGAGCGCACCGCAGGCAGATCCGGGTTGTAAGTCTTGCGGGTTTGCTCCTGCTGGGAGAAGTCGAGGGAGAGATCCACTTCCGCCGTATAGTTGTCGGCACCCAGCACCGGGATCAGAATCGCGTCAATTTTTTGCTTGTACTCAATCTCTTGCTTCTGCTGCATGGCAAACTCTTTGCGAGTCTGGGCAGAGACCGGGTCTTGCGAGCCGGAGTTGAGCAAGCGGCCATTCTGATCGGTGACGGTGACGCGAGTTGTCTCAAGGCCGTGCACGGCAGAAGCGACCATATCGACGATGGAGTCCACCTCACCCTGCCCCAGCGCCGCCCCTTTCAGGTTGAGCACCACGGTGGCACTGGGTTTGCGCTCATTGCGGGCAAACACGTTGTCTTTCGGGATAGCCAGCAGCACTTGCGCCTTGGCCACATTCTGGAACTGCTCGATGGCGCTGGCCAACTGGCGCTCGCGGCTCAGCTTCAGACGCTCGCTCTCCATCCGCTGGCTGACGCCGAAACTGGAATCTTTCAGCAGGATATCTTCACCACCATTGGTGGCATCAACGACATTGGCGAGACCGGCACGGGTCAGGGCCAGCTGGATAGTGGGGTAACTTTCAGCGCTAACCAGTACGCTCTTGCCATCCACTTCATAGGGGATCTTTTGCTGATCGAGGAAGTCGAGGGTCTTCACCAGCTCCTGGGTGCTGTAGGTGCCGAGGGGACGCATGTCCGGCTCCTTGCCCCACAACAGGATGAAGACGGCAATGGCCAGACAGATGGCAAGCCCCAGGATCAGGGTGATTTGCCGCAGCACATCGGTGTTGGACAGGAAGCCCAGCGCCGAACTTTTCTGCTCATTTTCATCGAGGGCGGCAGTGCCCTCATCGTTCATCAGCAGATCGCCGTTTTGGTCAGTAGCCACGATTTATGTCCTTATTGCTGACATGTTCATGATGTTCAGTAATCACTTATACCGGCATGTTCATGATGGTCTTGTAGGCATCGACCATCTTGTTGCGCACCTGTACTGTGGCTTCAAAGGCGATTGACGATTTTTGGCCAGCGATCATCACCTCGGCCAGATCCACCGACTTGTCGCCCATATCGAAACGGGTGCGCAGATCATTGGCGGCGCCTTGCAGCTCGTTGACGTTGCCGAGCGCCTGTTGCAGCAGCTGACCAAAGTCGGAGGTGACCGGACGACCGGGCTGTGCCAGCGGCGTTGCGCCAGCTTCGATCTTGAGCGCCTGCATCTCTTGCATCAGGCTGCTTGCACTTATTTCCATTTTCCATCCCCAGACAAATCATTGACGCTGACAGCCAATAAGCAATTAGAGTGCCAATGCGTTAATAGTGCGGCGAGGATGAGTGGCCAGACCAGGCCGGACGGGTTCGACAACGGCAGGTGGCTCTGATTAAATCCGACTCTGACGCCCACTTTTGCTGGCTGGCAAGGAGTCCGCTCTGGATTATCGCAAACCTGTGTTCAAGGCGATGGACTACATCAGCCACCATCTGGATGACAACCCTGGCCTGGATGAGGTCGCGACCGCGGCCGCCATCTCCACCTTTCACTTCCACCGCATTTTCAAGGCGATGGTCGGCGAGACCATTGCCGGCTTTACCCGGCGCCTGCGGATGGAGCGCGCCGCCCGTCGTTTGCTGGCCTCCCCCCAGAGTGACATCACCACCCTCGCGCTGGCCGCCGGGTTCTCCAGCTCCCAGAATTTCGCCAAGGCCTTTCGCCTGCACTTCGCCATGAGCCCCTCGGAATACCGCCAGCAACAAGGGGGAAACTGGAAAAGCAAGATTGGAAACGATCCCCTGCCCTTTCAAACCTATGATGGCCTGGTCATGCACCCGGTCACCGAACACCCGGGTCTGTTGCAGGGGGCAAGCGTCAAGCAGATGCCCGCCCGGCGCGTGGCGTACATGCGCCGCCTGGGCCCCTATGGCAAGGAGACCTGCGAACAAGCCCATCGGGATTTGCTCGCGCTGTTCGCCTCAGACCAGGCGATGACACCGGCGGGCACCCTGAGTCTCTATTGGGATATCCCCGATATCACCGATGAGACGCGCTGCCGTACTGACGTCTGCATCGAGCTGGGGCCAACGATCCCCGCTGGGCGCCAGTTAACCACCCAGACCATCGCCGCTGGCCCCTATGCGGTGTGTCAGTTTATCGCTCGCGGCGATCAACTGGTCGCCAGCTGGGAGACGGCGTTTCGCTGGTTGGTGAGCAAAGGGCTGAACTGCGACGATCGCCCGTGTTACGAGCAATACCATGGGGGCACTGACCCTGACCGGGATCATTACGTGTTTGATATCTGTATCCCGCTGATCAACCGATAAGCCGATACCTCATTTCCATTTACCCACTTCGGTGCCTGCGGGCGCCGAAGCGACGGAGTCATGCCCATGAATATCAAAACGCTGTTGCTCGCCAGCCTGCTGGTGACGCTTCCGGCTGCCGCCAATGCCCAGTCACAGAGCCAGACCCTGATCTTTGGCGGCACCATCTACAGCGGCGATCCGGCGAATCCTCATCCGGAAGCGGTCGGCATTGAAGGTAAAAAGATCGTGGCGGTCGGCAGCTATCAGGAGGTCAGCACCCGCCTCGGCAGCCACGCCAAACGCCTTGATCTGCAAGGAAAGTATCTGATGCCAGGGCTTATCGACAGCCATGTTCACGCGGCATTTGCCGGTTTTCAGGGGATGACGGTTAACTTTCCCGATGCCATGAATGAGGTTGAGCAGCTGCAACAATTTCTGACCCGCAGCAAGGATGATCCCCGCCTGACACTGGGTGATGTGCAGCTATACAGTAATGTCTCCCTCGACTACTGGCATCAGCTTCCCCTGCTCGATCAGGTGTTCAATGGTCCGCAATACCGGCAGATCCCCGTAGTGCTGGCCGGTTCGGATGCCCACACCGGTTGGGCCAATCAGGCCATGCTGCGCAAGGCAGGCATTGATGCCAAGGCCCTTGCCGGTTGTTATGCCCCGCTGAAAGGCAATTTTGGCCTCACCCCATCCGGCCAGCTGAATGGCTTTGCCTCGGAAGGCGGCTGGGATGCCATCCTCAAGGCGCTGCCACCTGTCAGCGACGAGACGATTGCCAATGCCATCATGACCGCCGCCAAACAGCTCAATCAGGTGGGTATCACCGCCTGGATGGACCCTATCAGCAACATTCGCCCCCTCGCGCCCATCTTTAATGCCGAGCCGGATCGCCGCGACACCGGCCTGCTGCCGGCGTACAGCATGCTCTCCCGAGAAGGCAAGCTGACCGGCCATGTGTCCGCGCTGGCACTGGTGGGGATCCATGCCTCGCCCGCCATCATTGATGACGTATTGGCGCTGCAACAGCAGTTTCAAGACGCCCCGGACGTCAAACTGGTGGGGATCAAGATCCTGCAAGACGGCGTCATCGAGTTTCCATCCCAGACCGCCAAGTTGAGCGAACCCTACCTCAACCGCCCCGGTTACAGCGGCAAAGACGATCTGGACAAGCAGCGTTTCAACGAGCTGATCCGCACCGCGGATGCCCATCAACTGATCGCTCATTTTCATGCCATCGGCGATCGGGCCGTCCGTGAATCCCTCGATGCCATCGCCTATGCCCGGGCCCACAACCGGGATCACCGCCTGCTGCACAGCATCACCCATCTGGAGGTGGTGAGCCCGGCCAGCATCGCCCGTTTCAAACCGCTCAATGTGGCCGCGTCGATGCAACTGCTGTGGGCCGGGAAAAACGTAGCGACCACCATGCTGCTGGAGGGGAAAGTGCCCCCGGCCCTGCTGGCCCGCCTCTATCCGGCAGGCAGTCTGCTGCAAAGCGGCGCCATTATCGCCGGTGCCAGTGACTGGCCGGTCTCCAGCCCCAGCCCTTTCCTCGCCATGTATACCGCGATCACCCGCCAGGGTGAGCTTGGCTTGCTGCCACCAGCCAGCGAACAGATCAGCCGTCAGGCTATCTTGCAGGCGTATACCCTCAATGCAGCCAAGGTGATTGGGCAGGAGAAAGAGATTGGCTCCATCAGCGCAGGCAAGAGTGCTGACCTGATCTTGCTGGATCGCAATCTGGAGCAGGTAGCGAGCGAGCAGATCAAGGAGACCAAGGTGCTCTGGACCATGTTCAAGGGCAAGCAGGTCTATGTAGCCCACTGACCCCGAGAAAACCAACAGGCCCGCATTGCGGGCCTGTTGGCGGGATCACGGCAAGCTTATGGCGTGCAGTGAGCAACCTATAACGGCGAGATTAGCGGCTCGTTTCAGTCAAGTCCTTGTCAATCCAGTATTTGGAGCCGGAGATATTGGCATCGAGCAGCAGCCCCTTCTCGCCAATCTGGTAGATCGCCATGCCGCCGTTGTATTTGGCGGTCAGCTCGGCGCTCTCCTTGCCAGCCACTACCCCCACTTCGGAGGTGGCTTCCCAGCCCTGGGTCACGAAGGCATCGAATCTGGCCTTGTCTTCAAACAGGATCACCTGCTGATAGAACTTGCCGCCAATCCCGGCCGCCAAGCCAGCGCCAAACATCTTCATATAGGTGTGCTTGCCGTTTTTGCGATTGACCGCCACTCCGGCCCCTTGATTGGTATGCAGCATCAGGGAGAACTTGCGCGAATCAAACACCGCATAACCATAAGCCTTGTCAAACAGCAATTTGGCTGATGGCTGCTCGTTGAACAACCGGATCAGCGCAGTGTCGGCCATGGTATTGAGCGCGACTCTCGCCTCTTTCGCCGTCTTGGGGTTGAGCATCTCGTTGAGCTCTTTATCGGCGGCCTTCAACCACTCCTTGCCGGTCGCGATGCTCTTGTCGGTCCAGACCCCGGCGGTATTGAAGGCATCCTCACCCCAGGCCGAGATAGAATCCCAGCTCTTCTTGGAAAAATCGCTGACGTCCTGCCACACCTCTTTGCCCGTTTCACTCACCGCGGCCCCCAGATCAGAGGCTGCAGCCTTGAGTTTTGCCCAATCGGCATAGCAGGGCGAAAATGCCAGACTCAGTGATAAGGCCAGCAACCAGTTACGCTTTTTCATCTTCTTGCTCCCGTTCAGAGTGAGGGACCTTGTGGCACACCCGCGATCCGGCACATGGCTATGCGGCCGCCATCCGGTGTGCTTTTTATCCGGTTCATGTCTGCATTATCAGGAGGACCGGTGATCGAAGCAATCATTGAGTCCTTCACCACCCGATGCTGACGGCAGAGTTCCCCAGTAACAGTCATAAAAAAAGCTGCCCGCCAGTGGCGAGCAGCTTTGATAACACAGTAGATAGCAGCCGTTATTCGACCATCATCACCTTGCAGGTGTTGGTACTGCCCACGGTTTCCATCTTGTCACCGTGGGTCAGCAGCACCATGTCGCCACTCTGCACCAGGCCTTTGGCCTTGAGTACGTCCAGCGCGTCACGGCACACTTCGTAGACCGGCTTGGTCTCGTCGCCGTCAAACATCACCGGGGTGACGCCACGGTAGAGGTTGGTCCAGGCCAGGGTCTTGTTGTGGGGAGACATGGCGAAGATCGGCAGACCGGAGCTGATACGGGACATCAGCAGCGGGGTGGTGCCAGATTCGGTCAGCGCCACGATCGCCTTGACCCCTTCCAGGTGGTTGGCGGCATACATGGTCGACATGGCCAACGCCTCTTCCACCGAGGTAAAGGTATAGCTCATGCGGTGATTGGAAACGTTCAGGCTCGGGTGCTTCTCGGCACCGACACAGACGCTCGCCATGGAGGTGACGGTCTCGATAGGGAACTGACCAGCGGCGGTTTCAGCGGAGAGCATCACCGCATCGGTACCATCCAGCACGGCGTTGGCAACGTCCATCACTTCGGCACGGGTCGGCAACGGAGCATTGATCATCGACTCCATCATCTGGGTCGCAGTGATCACCACCCGGTTCAGACGACGGGAATAACGGATCAGCTTTTTCTGCACGCCAACCAGCTCGGGGTCACCGATCTCGACCCCCAGATCACCACGGGCGACCATCACGGCATCGGAACCGAGGATGATATCTTCCATCGCCTCATCGGTAGCGACGGTTTCAGCGCGCTCCACTTTAGCCACAATCTTGGCGTTAGAACCGGCTTCGCGGGCCAGCTCGCGAGCATAGCGCAAGTCATCGCCACAGCGGGGGAAGGAGACGGCCAGATAGTCCACGTTCATCAACGCAGCGGTCTTGATATCTTCTTTATCTTTCTCGGTCAGGGCTGGCGCGGAGAGACCACCGCCTTTTTTGTTGATGCCCTTGTTGTTGGAGAGCGGCCCGGCCACAGTCACAGTGGTATGAATGCGGGAACCTTCAACCTGCTCGACTTTCAGCTGCACCCGACCGTCGTCCAACAGCAGGATATCACCGGCGATCACATCGTCAGGCAGACTCTTGTAGTCAATGCCGACCTGCTCCTGGCACCCTTCGCCCTTACCAAGGGCTGCATCGAGAATGAATTTGTCACCGATAGCCAGATAGACCTTGCCATCCTTGAAGGTGGATACCCGAATTTTCGGGCCTTGCAGGTCACCCATGATGGCAACGTGGCGGCCAAGCTTGGCAGCAATCTCACGCACCTGATTGGCACGCAGAATATGGTCTTCCGCAGTACCATGAGAGAAGTTCATCCGCACCATGTCGGCACCGGCAAGAATGATCCCCTCAAGGATCCCTTCGCGGTCGGTAGCCGGACCAAGTGTGGTAACAATTTTTGTACGTCTAGGCATGAAAAACTCCAATGTGAAGTGGATATAACTTGAGATTCTGCCCTATCGAGCCCATGGCTCGATGCACCCGTTTGCAAACCATCTGGGTGGTTTTTGTTATTAAATTACAATACTACACCACTGCGCGGGGCAGTGACAGCCGGGGGCTAACGCCCCCGCCGATTCAGGAAGAGTGCGGGGTTTCGAAGCGGGATTCACGCAATCCCTCTTTTACTTTTTTCAAATTTTCGCGAAATTTCATCCCACGGCGCAGGGTAAAACCGGTCGCCAGCACATCAACCAGCGCCAGCTGGGCGATGCGAGAAGCCATCGGCATGTAAACATCGGTATCTTCCGGCACATCCATGGAGAGCACCAGATTACACTCACGGGCCAGCGGGGAATCTTTGGCGGTCATGCCGATCACTGTGGCATCGTTCTCGCGTGCCAGCGCGGCGATCTCGACCAACGCTTTGGTGCGACCAGTGTGGGAGATCAGCACCACCACATCCCCTTCACTACCGTTGATACAGCTCATCCGCATCATGACGATATCTTCAAAGCTCACCACGGGAATATTGAAGCGAAAAAATTTGTTCTGGGCATCGCGGGCAACGGCAGAAGAAGCCCCCAAACCAAAGAAGCTTATCTTCTTGGACTGGGTCAGGATATCGACGCAGCGGTTGATGGCGGAGATATCCAGGCTGTTCTTGGCCGCATCCAGACAGGCCATGGTGGATTCGAAGATCTTGGCGGTGTAGGTATCCGGGCCATCTTCCGCTTCCACATGACGATTAACATAAGGGGTGCCATTGGCCAGGCTCTGGGCCAGATGGAGTTTGAAATCGGGAAAGCCTTTGGTATCGAGACGACGGCAAAAACGGTTGACGGTCGGTTCACTGACGTCGGCCATCTTGGCCAGGGTGGCGATGCTGGAGTGAATGGCCGTCTGGGGAGAGGCCAGGATCACCTCGGCAACCTTGCGTTCCGATTTACTGAAACTTTCCAAGTTGTTCGTAATTTTATCAAGGGTATTCATCATCACCACCAGGCGTTTTTGTAATTTAGCTTCAATGTCTCTGCACTGAATCTACGACTAAGCATGCTGCCAATCAAGCTAAGGACTATACAAGACAAGCGGTTATCGCAACTAACACCTGCCATACAAAGTATGACTCATCTCTAATTATTTCGTACTTTTCGTTACAAAACGTCACCTCACCATGAAAACGCTTACAAATGTTGCAAAGCAACAACACTGTGAGCAGCCGCACGTTTGTGTCGATCCAGCGCGTTAGCGCAGCCCAAGCTCGGATAGAATATACAGTCACCCTCTAACAATAATCTCGGGATGCAACGGTCGTCCCAACCCTGTAACGAAGGAGTAGTTATGCAGCATACCCACGCGCTGGTCGGCGATGTCGGCGGAACCAATGCACGCCTGGCTCTGTGTGAGCTGGCCACCGGTACTATCTCGCAAGCCAAGACTTACTCTGGTCTGGCCCATCCCAGCCTTGAAGCCGTGGTACGCCTCTATCTGGACGAACACCACGCACAGGTGAGCGAAGCCTGCATCGCCATCGCCTGCCCCATCAACGGTGACTGGGTCGCCATGACCAACCACAGCTGGGAATTTTCTATCAGCGAGATGCAGAGCAATCTGGGGCTGGATCGCCTGCAGGTGATCAATGACTTTACTGCCGTCTCCATGGCGGTGCCGGTACTGGCAGCAACGGATCGTATCCAACTGGGCGGCTCGGCACCGGTATCTGGCAAACCTATCGCCATCTATGGCGCGGGCACCGGCCTTGGGGTGGCTCATCTGGTGAGGGCGGGCGAGCAGTGGCTGAGCCTGCCGGGTGAAGGTGGCCATGTCGATTTCGCCGCCAACACCGAAGAGGAAGATGCGGTGCTGCAGGTGATGCGGGGAGAGCTGGGCCATGTCTCGGCCGAACGACTGCTATCCGGGCCTGGTCTGGTCAACATCTATCGTGGGCTGGTGAAATCCGATGGCCGTGAGCCTGAACCGTTCGCCCCCAAAGACATTACCGAGCGCGCACTGAGTGGCGAATGTCTGGATTGCCGTCGCACATTGAGTCTGTTCTGCGTGTTGATGGGGCGCTTCGCCGGTAACTTGGCCCTCAATATGGGCACCTTTGGTGGCATCTATATTGCTGGCGGCATAGTCCCGCGCTTTCAGGAGTTCTTCATCAGCTCGGGTTTTCGAGTGGCCTTTGAAGACAAGGGACGCTTCAAATCCTACCTCAAAGAGATCCCGGTATTCCTGATCACGCACGAAGGGCCGGGGCTGCTCGGTGCTGGTGCTTATCTGCGCCAGTCGATGGGGATCTCTATCTGATTAACCTGTGGTACGAGGCGGGATCATCGCTGGTTCAGCCTCGATTCAGTGTGAATGGCATAAAGTAGCTGCACGTAACCAAGAGGGTTGTACTTCACAAGGAGTGGAAAGCGACTCTCATCCGCTGGATACGTTTGTCACCTGACAAGCCTGAACTGTTTCAACCGGCCTTTTGGCCGGTTTTTTTTATCTTCAATTCCGCAGCTACTGTGCCAGCGCCTTCAATTGTGACTTATCGGGGGGATTGTTCCAATCGATGGGGCCGTGGGTAAAACGGTACTGCAAACGCGGCAAGCTGATCTCAAGCCACTCTTCCCGAAAATAGGCAAAACCCTGATTCCAATCAGGATCATTGGCCCAGCCGGTTTGCAAAAAGTGCAGCCGGGTCCCCTGCCCTTCAGGCACAAAATGCAAACAGACATGGGTTTTCTGCAAGCGAATATGGGGGAAGGTGGGCGGAAAATTCCAACTAAAGCTGAGTAAATCATAAGGCATCACCGCCATGACCCGGCACCCTTCACTGCCCCGTTCGCCCAGCGGGGCATCGGGCCTGAAATAGATCTCGAATGGGCCATTCGGTTCGGCCACCATCAAACACTCGGGAGCCAGAAAACTGCGCAGACCGCTTTCTGTCGTCCAGGCATGCCAGACATCGTCTATGTGTGCCGGCACAAAAATATTGCCTTCAATCTGTTTATTGTCCATAAATCAGCGATCCTCAAGCCATCCATACAAGAGCTTCCGGCAGTATAGCCCCATGCCAAATATAATGGACAGTGGTTAATCACACCCTTGTCACCTACATCAAGTTGACGTGTCACTGTGCAATAACATCAGCTAACAATCACTGAACCCGGGAGCTCATCATGATCCGACTCATGGTAGAACAGGATATTCCCCAACTGGCCCAGCTGTTTTTAAAGATCCGGCGACAAACCTTTCACTGGGTCGAACCCGCCCAATTTCAACTTGATGATTTTGCAAAGCAGACCGAAGGCGAACGTGTCTGGGTAGCCGAGCATGGGGCAAACATCTGTGGCTTTATTGCCATCTGGCAGCCTGACAACTTCGTCCATCATCTGTATGTTTCAAGCGACTGGCATGGCCAGGGGATTGGGCGAGCGCTGCTCGAACACGGGTTGGCCGATACCGCTAAACCCGGCTCGCTCAAGGTCGCGACCCTTAATACCGCAGCGTTGGCTTTTTATCATCGCCTCGGCTGGATAAACAGCGATGAGACCGGTCACTGTAACGTCACCGGTCCCTGGTGCAAGTTGATCAGAAACTAGCGGGTCTCCCTGCACCTGCAGTTTACGGCTGAGCAGGCACCAGCGGTGCCGGGGGGAAGAACCAGCGGTAGAGATCGAACCAGCCATCTCGCTGGGCAATCACCACCTCATGCACCGGATCACGCTGGAAGATCGCCACCTTGTTTTCGGTCAGCGACACCCAGGCATAATTGACCAACGCATATTGCGACTGGATCAGGTTGTACTCATTGAGATAGGAGTCATCGTTGCCCGACTCGTGCAGCTGGGTACGACTGTCTATGAGGTAAACAAGCTGGTTGAAGAAGGTGAATTGAAAACCGGTCACCCGCCACTTCTCCTTGGTCGCCTCCTCCTCTTCAATCACGGTGATTTTGCCCCAGCGACACACCCCGTGATAGTTGACCCCGTTGGCCGACATTTTCAGATCGTAATGACAGCCCAGACTGTTGATAAACATCCCGACCATAAACAGCAGCACGAAAAGCAGTGGCAACAGCAGCAAGGTATTTTTCAGCGTTCGTTTCATCAGACCTCCCTTACAGCGTTTTTTCGAGCTCTTTATAGGTGAGCACACGCACTTTGTGGCCGGAGACCAGCACCAGCGATGCAGGCTTGACCGTCGGCACTTCACTCTTAGCTTCCATCTGACAAACGACGCCCGTCGGCGAATCAGCACAACGCACATGTAGCCACTCAAAATTCAGATAACCGACAGCAAACAACACCAGCACAACTAGAGCCAGATTGATGTATCTCAGCCCCTTGGCCAACAGCGGCCGACCAATGCAGCTTAACAATGCAAGCTTGAGACGCTGCCCTATCGAACGGGAAGTGACAGAGGAGATCTCGCCAGTAACCTCATTGACAGGCTGAAGCGATGGCATTGCTTCTGTGGGCATCAAAACAGGCGGCTCGTTCCCGGCAACAGGCTCGGACTGTGGAATCGCCTCTATGGGTGCCAGCTTGCCATAATAGGTTTTCACCTGGCAGTTGAGATGCAAGGCGTAGCCTTTTTTCGGAGTGCTTCTGATATCCAACGTCTGAGGGGATGATGCGACGTGGCGGCGAATATTGGCGATAGCCACGTTAAGTGAGTTGGGGCTGATGGGGCGGCCCAACCAGCCAATATCGAGCAGCAGATCCTTGTCGCACACTTCGTCATGGTGATCGAGCAAATAGCTGAAAATGAGGCTCTCAGCCGATGACAAGCGCACTACCCTGGCGCTTTGCACCTTGTCCTTGTCGGCACCAAAAATCAGCTCTCGTCTTTTGACATCAAAGACATAATCACCAAAGTGGTAGGCAGATACACTATTGCCTGCCGTAATCCCCGTCATACCAACCACCTGTTATCTGCATCATCATGAAAAAGGGGATCCCACGCCTGATAATGCCAATGACGACTCAGGGCTTGCTGAAATTAGGCGAAATTCTAATGAGTCAGGATCCACCGCACAATAGATGAGCATTAGCATCGCCAGAGAAAATAGACCCATGCGTCCAGAATGGTCGGACTGAGCGGCTCCACGCTGAATATCCCCTGCTTATAGCGAATATCTATGATGCCCCAATGGACAGCAACGTATCCAATGGGGCTGATATGACAGGACCTTAAACCCGAAACTGCTTGAGTAGGCCATCCAGCTGGGCCGATAGTTGACGCAGGTCGCTGCTGGCTTCGGCAACTTGTGCCACTCGCGCTGCGCTCTCGCTATTGAGTGTGGCAATCCGGTTGACGCTGTGGCTTACACCTTCTGCCACCGAATGCTGCTCTTCCGATGCCTGGGCAATGTAGATATTCATCTCGCGGATCAAACTAACCTGACTTTTTATCTTCTCCACCGAGTTCTGCACATCTGCCGCCTCGATACCCGCACGGGATGCTTTCTCCTGACTTTGCTGCATGCCCACACCGACATTCTGGGTGGCCTGTTGCAGCCGTTTGATGCTGGCACTGATCTCTTCTGTTGACTGACGAGTGCGCCCTGACAGGGTACGAACTTCATCCGCCACCACCGCAAAACCCCGGCCCTGATCCCCGGCTCTGGCAGCCTCAATGGCTGCATTGAGGGCCAGCAGGTTGGTCTGTTCGGCAATCCCGTTGATCACCTCAATGATATTGCCAATGCTGCTGCTCTCGGTCGAGAGGGAGCGCATCAAGATGGCCACCCGTTCCACTTCACCCACTAATTGATGAATGGCCTCATTGGCATGCCCCGCCAGATTGTAGCCCTGCTCCACATAGAGATTGGCCTCATCTGTCGCGGTGGCAGTCCTCCCCGCATTACCCGCAACCTCCTGCACCGCTTGGCTCATCTCGGTAATGGCGGTGGCGACCTGATCCAGCTCGGATTGCTGGGCGTCACTGCCAACACGAGTATCTGCCGAGAGGGCATCACAGCGTTCGGCGTTTTGCAGCACCCCGGCAGAAAGCTCATTAATCTCTGCCACCATCTCCTGCAACTTGGCAATGAACAGGTTGATGTTGGTGGCCAGCGCCCCCATTTCATCCTGACGGCGGATCTTCAGACGTCTGGTCAGGTCTCCTTCCCCTTTGGCCAGATCGAACACCGCCTGATTCATCTGATGGAGTGGCCTCAGCACATTGCGGTGAATGAGCACCATCAGCAGCACAATGATGCAAAGATCGAGCACCACGATTTGCCAGACGGTGGTGATCAACTGCTGACGCAAGTGGGCCTGAATAGCAGCATCGCTGGTTTGCACCAACAATCTGGCCACTGTGTTTTTCTGACCGCTGTCGTCATAGACCAGATCGTAACCACCGTAGGCAGCGGTATCGGCAGGAATGGCAGTCACGGGGGCAATGGTGCCCGCAGTGTCACGGGCAAACCCGGCTACCAGCTTCTCCTTGTTGACCACCAGCAGCGCACTGAGGATATCGGCCGCCAGCTCGGACTTGAGCGATGCCTCGATAAAGGCCGATTCATAATTCCACAGCGGGCCGGGCAGGGAGAGCTGCAGCCGACCGATGGCCTGTTCGACCAGCACGCTCTGCTTGCTGTAGCTCTCCGCCCTGGCAGCGTTGTAGTTGTAACCGCCAAACAACACCAGCAACAGACTCACCGATAGAGAGGTCAACACGGCGATCCTGAACGTCAGACTTTTCCAATCCATGGTTTCCTCCCGGTTTACGGCAGCCGGAGCAGTGCCATTTACTGGCACTTGTTACAGGTACTGTTACTGGTACTTGGCGTTGATCTTGTCGATGGTACCATCCGCTTTCATGGCGGCCAGGATCTCGTTGAGCTTGGTGATGAGCTCATCGGGCGTCTCCTTGTTAAACGCCAAACTCATCTGGGTTTCCTTGAACACAAACACTGACTTGGGGTTGGCAACCTTCTCCTTGGTGGCCAGATAGGGGGCCAGATATTGACCGGTTGCCCATAAGTCGATGCGACCCGCTTCCAGTTTTTTCACGTTGGCGGTGTCATTGGCGGCCAGCTGCAACTTGGTGAAACCCTGCGCCTTGAGGTACTCGGCAGCTGCATCACCGTTATAGCCCCCCACCGAATACTGCTTGGCATCTTCGAGTGACGTCACCGCAATATTGGCCGTCGCGCTGGAGAAAAAGACCCAGTTGTTATTTACCAGCGGCCCGACCCACTTGAACAGCGCTTCCCGCTCAGGAGTGCGCGTTGTTGAATAGAGCGCCGTGTTGGGGGTGCTGAGGGTATCTTCATAAGCCCGCTTCCAGGGCATCAGCGTCAGTTTGTATTCAACCTCAGCGCGCTTGAGCAGTTCTTCAACCACTTCGGTGGATAGCCCGACAATCTTGCCACCCTCCCCTTGCATGTTGAATGGAGGATAATCCTCCGTCATCACATTCAATGGCACAGCCTGAGCCACGCTCATCGTCATCACGGTAGAGACTGAAAAAATTGCACTTTTCCACAGCTGTTGATAGTTCATTGCAACCTCGCCTTACTTGCCATTCATCCCTGAACACCCACCCCTGTTGGCTGGCGGTGCACTCCTGACCCGATACGGGTCATGCCGGCTTTCACGGCTCGCCGCCCACCCGATGTGCAGCAGCAAACAAATTCCGATTTCGCCAGCACGCGATTAAGCGCAACCGGCAAGACAGGCTCACGGTCAAAGAGAGGGGAAACAAGCCAAAGCAAGATGAAAAAATGCTGGATGGGGGCGGATAAGACCGATGACGTGCAACAGCGCCGTGGCAAAAGAGAGGCGCATCGATACAGGGCGACGGCTTGGAAGAAAAATGATCGAAAACACCAACATCCATTTTCTCATCCTGCTCAAGACAACATCAGAGCCATACCTGCCCTTTAGCTAAGGTCACGAAAACAGATACGTCAAATGACAAGGCTAAACCGCTCATCCATCACCGAACTGCGGTGTGACAATGAAATTTCGCTGCAGGATCCAGTCAAAAAAGGAGGCCACCCCAAGGTGGCCTCCTGCAGATCAACAACCTGTGTAATGCCGGGGCTTAATCCTTGGCGGCTTCAGTCACTTCCTCTTCAGAGTGAGCAGGCAGGATCAGATTGAGCAGGATGGCCGCCACTGATGCCAGACCGACACCGGCCAATGCGAAGTCACCGATCTTCATCTCCAGCGCACCCACACCAACCGTCAGCGTCACACCCACGATAGCGATGTTACGCGACAGCCCCATATCAACTTTGGACTCCACCAACGTCTTGAGGCCGATAGCAGCAATGGATCCGAACAGCAGCAGCATGATACCGCCCATCACTGGCATCGGGATGGAGGTGAGCAGTGCATTGAACTTGCCGAAGAACGCCAGAATGATGGCGAATACGGCCGCCCAGGTCATGGTCACCGGGTTGAAGTTACGAGTAATCATCACAGCGCCGGTCACTTCGGCGTAGGTGGTCACGGGTGGGCCACCGATGAAACCGGCAAAGCAGACGCCGATGCCGTCACCGGCCAGAGTGCGGTGCAGACCCGGATTCTTGGTGTAATCCTGACCCGTCACCCCACCGATGGCCAGCACGCCACCGATATGCTCGATACAAGGGGCGATGGCCACCGGCAGCATAAACAGGGCCGCAGCCCAGTTGATTTCGGGGGTTTCAAAGTGAGGCAGCGCCAGCCAGGGGGTAGTGACCATCCCCTCAAAGCTCACCAGCCCCATAAATATTGCCGAGGTATAGCCGACGACCACACCACTGAGGATCGGGATGAGCTTGATCCAACCTTTGCAGAACACGGCAGCAATCAGGGTCACCGCCAGTGAAATCCCCGCCAGAGTCAGCGCTGCACCGGCCGGAATCACTTGTTCGGCCCCCGCACGCCCCATCGCCATGTTGCAGGCAACCTGAGCAACCGACAGGCCGATCACCATGATCACCGGGCCGATGACGACCGGCGGCAACAACTTATGGACAAAACCCATCCCTTTTACCCGGATCAGCGCAGCCAGAATAAAATACATAAAACCGGCGGCAAACAGGCCAAACATGGTGGATGGCAATCCCCAAGTTTGGGTGGCGTAGATGATGGGGGCGATGAAGGCAAAGCTGGAACCGAGGAAAATCGGGACCTGGCGGCGGGTGCAGAGCTGGAACAACAAGGTTCCCACACCAGCGCCAAGCAGGGCCATGGAGGGGTTCAATCCGGTGAGCAGGGGCACCAGAACCATGGCACCGAAGGCGACAAACAGGATTTGCAGCCCGGCGACACTTTGCTTGACTAAGGAAAACATGGATGTCCTTAATTTTTTGATAACTGATGGGGATATTTATCACTTTTCAGTTATCACAAGACTTTTTCAAGGCACAGAATGAACACAAAAGCGCCACTTGTTACCTTTTACTGCTTGGGGAGGGCATGAAACTGGCTTTTTAGGCGGGATTCGTTGCTACAAGCATCGAGTATGCGATTTTACGCATTATTGTGGCGAACGCCAATCGTTTTTCCATCATGTTTATTGTGTTCATGCTCAAAAATGCCACCATCAGAGGGCGCTCTATAATGGATCCTGTGAATCAAGATGGACAAGGAGTCCCCATGTCACAGCCCCCACTCAAGGCCAGCCAGCGCAGACTACTGATCGGCTCGGCTATCGCACTCGCCCTGTTTGCGAACCCGTTCAGTTATGATTTCACCCACAATGAGTGGCAAATGAATCAGGCCTATGCCAAGTCCTGCTTTATCGCCGGCACCCGCATCACGATGGCAGATGGTTCCATCCGCCCCATAGAGACACTGCGGGCCGGTGAACAGGTGCTGGATCAGCACGGCGGCAGCAACCGGATCCTGGCTGTCGAACAGGTAATACTGGGCAAACGCAGACTCTACGGGATCAACCATCTGGCCCCATTCTTTACCGCAGAGCATCCTCTGCTGACCACTCGCGGCTGGGCGGCCATCTCACCCGCCATGACCCGAACCGAAAACCCGCAGCTGACGGTGCTACCGCTATTTACCGGCATGCAGATAGTGTGTCGCCCGGCACCTGGCATGGTGACGGGCAATCTGGCCCTGCAACCCCAACCTGAGCTACTGCTGGTTGAATCTCTCTGCTGGATCGAGGCGCCTCCCACTACCGCGCTCTTCAATCTGCTGCTCGATGGCAGCCACAGCTATATCGCCAATGAGCTGATCGTTCACAACAAAGATGGCGACGGGGGTGGCGGCAGCGATAGCGGCGGAGGCAGCGATAGCGGCGGAGGCAGCGATAGCGGCGGAGGCAGCGATAGCGGCGGAGGCAGCGATAGCGGCGGAGGCAGCGATAGCGGCGGAGGCAGCGATAGCGGCGGAGGCAGCGATAGCGGCGGAGGCAGCGATAGCGGCGGAGGCAGCGATAGCGGCGGAGGCAGCGATAGCGGCGGAAGCAGCGATAGCGGCGGAGGCAGCGACAGCGGCGGAGGCAGCAATAGCGGCGGAGGCAGCGATAGCGGCGGAGGCAGCGACAGCGGCGGAGGCAACGATAGCGGCGGCAGCGATGATAGTGGCGGCCAGGGCGAGTATGCTGGCGGTGAGCGACATGGCGGTAGTGAACAACACGCAGGTGGCGAGCGTCATGGCGGCCGCGGGTTTGGCAATGGCATTGATGACAACGGCGTAGATGCAGTCGATGCCAACGGCAACAAGCTCAGAGGCGATGGCACGGTCGATGACAACGGCGTGGACGCCGTCGATGCCAACGGCAACAAGCTCAGGGGTGATGGCACGGTCGATGATAACGGTGTGGACGCCGTCGATGCCAGCGGCAATAAACTCAGAGGTGACGGTACGGTCGATGACAACGGCGTGGATGCCGTCGATGCCAACGGCAACAAACTAAGAGGTGACGGCACGGTCGATGATAACGGTGTGGATGCCGTCGATGCCAATGGCAACAAACTCAGGGGCAATGGCACGGTCGATGACAACGGTGTGGATGCCGTCGATGCCAATGGCAACAAACTCAGAGGTGACGGCACTATCGATGACAACGGTGTAGACGCCGTCGATGCCAATGGCAACAAACTCAGGGGTGATGGCACGGTCGATGATCGCCAGCAAGTGCTTACCGATGAGCAGGAGCGTGCTCTGCTCAACAACGGTTTTCGCCAACAGGGGCAACCATGATGCGCTATCTGTTACCACTCCTCCTGCTCGGCCTCGCTGGCTGCGCCACGGTCGACACTCCGCCGCTTTACCATCAGATGGATAAGGCAGATGTTCAACTGGCCAATCAGGCCCTCGCCAAGGCGCTGGAAACTCGCACCAAAGGGCAGAGCCTCACCTGGTTCAATCCGGCCAGCCGTCACTCGGGCAGCGTTACACCGTTGCGTACCTTCCGCCATACCAGCGGGGAGTGGTGCCGCGACTATCGCGAGCAACTCTATATCGGTAAGGCCAGCCAGCAGTGGCAGGATACCGCCTGCCGCAATCAGGACGGTCTCTGGCGGCCCTTGCGCACTTAGCGCATGCCACGGGTAATAAACGAAAGGGGGTAGCAGCGCTACCCCCTTGTCATCTTTACCAACCCGTTATCCGGGCAGTGGATCCGCGGTTATACCCGACGATAAGGCAGATAAACCGGCTCCCACATGTGGTTGAGGATATGCTGCTGCAGATCCTGACCGATCAGTGGATGGGAGGGATCTCGCCGCACTATATCTTTCAGCACAGCAGTCGCCACATGCACAGAGATGCTGCGCAGCTCGCGAATACGCGGATAAACGGCACCCTTCGCCAAGTCCACCTCACTGACGCACTCGGCCAACGCAAAGGCGGCGGTGGTGAAGATATCGGGGCTTAACTCGTGAAGCTGACTGACGATGGCCGCCAGACCCACCCCGGGGAAGATAAAGACGTTGTTGCCCTGCCCGACCCGGAAATCCTGCCCCTCGTAGCTCACATCCTTGAACGGACTGCCGGTGGCAACGATGGCCTTGCCCTGACTCCAGCGGTAGATATCCTCCGGCAGCGCTTCACAGTTGGCGGTCGGGTTGGAGAGCGGGAACACCATGGGGCGCTCGCAATGCTGCTGCAGCAACTGAACGTGTTCCTCCTGAAAGGCACCGCCCGAGCCACTGGTTCCCAGCAGCACAGTAATGGGCACATGGCGCAGCACATCTGTCAGATTAGCCTTGCCGGGCACCTCGGTATCCCAGCCTGCCAGCAGCAGCCCCGGTTTGGCGTAACGGCGTTTGTACTCGTCAAGCCCTTCCCGGTTGTCACACACCAGCCCCTGAGTATCCAGAATGTAGATGCGATCCCGCGCCGCCTGCGGATCCATCCCCTCGCGGATCATCCCCGCGCAGATCTGATCCGCCACCCCGACCCCGCCAGCACCGGCGCCATAGACCAGATAGTTCTGCTGGCCGAGGGTTTCCCCCTTGACCTTGACCGCGCCTATGATACCGGCCAGCACCACGGCACCAGTACCCTGAATGTCATCGTTGAATGACGGCAGCGCCTGCTGGTAGCGGGCCAGATTGTTGAAGGCGTTGGATTTGCTGAAGTCTTCCCACTGCAGCACGGCGTTGGGGAAGTGGCGCTTGACCCCGGCGACAAACTTGTCGATGAAGTCGTCGTACTCCTTGCCGCGAATGCGCTTGTGGGGCTGACCCAGATACATGGGATCATCGAGCAGTTTCTGGTTGTCGGTGCCCACATCCAGCGCGATGGGTAGACAGCAGGCGGGGTGAATACCGGCCCCCAGGGTATAGAGGGAGAGTTTGCCGATGGGAATACCCATGCCGCCCACCCCCTGATCGCCAATCCCCAAGATCCCCTGGCTGTCGGTCACTACTATGATACGGATCGATTTGGCATCGATATGACGGGCCAGCGAGTCCATGTCTTCAACATTTTTCGGGGTGATATAGAGGCCGCGCGGCTTCTGGAAACGGTGGCTGAACTCCTGACACGCCTTGCCGACGGTCGGGGTATAAATGTAGGGGGTCATCTCCTCAACGTGGCGGGAGAGCAAGGCATAGAAGAGGGTTTCGTTGCGATCCTGCAGGGCGCGCAGGTTCTGGTACTTCTCGATGTCGCTGCTCGCGCTCTTGAACCCTTCATAAACTCGTTCGAGCTGGGCTTCAAACGTTTGTACCTGAGGCGGCAACAAGCCATCGAGCTCGAAATCGGCACGTTCCTGTTCGGTGAAGGCAGTGCCTTTGTTGAGATTACGATCATTGAGCAGGTTGGTACCTGTCAGTGCAACGGGGCGAAAATCCTGTCCCTGTGCATCTTTCCACAGCAGATATTGTCCGGTAGCCATAGTCATTCTCTTTGATTTACGTGAAATTGCCATTCGGCAGGAGAGCAAGACTCATAATGAAATCAATCATATGACGTTTATTCGATCAGTTTTGTGAGCTTGGGCATACCCTGCGGCCAAAATAGGCCCCCGGCGGCCCCGGCGAGACAAATATCCACGGTAAGGAATGAGACTCATGTTAGCATTACGAGCAACCCAGCCACCCTTCACAGCGTCCCAGCCGGGAGTAACCCTGATGCCCTCGACTCTGCCAGCCTGCGCCCCCTTCTTCTTGCCATGCGCCTGATCCCGCTGCTTGCTCTGTGGCTGTTTCTGACCTGCCAGTCGGCACTGGCCGCACAAGGCCGGGTGCTCAACATCATCGTCGGCGAGTGGCCCCCTTTTGTCTCTGAGCAGTCGAAACAGCACGGCCCGGTGGCCCATCTCATCGGCGATCTGTTCAAGGCGGCGGGCTATGAGGTGAAGTTCCACTTCGCCCCCTGGGGCCGGGTCTATTCGCTGGCAGCCAACAGCCAGCTCTATGACGCCACCGCCGTCTGGATGCACAAACCGGAGCGGGAGCAGGATTTCCTGTTCAGCGAAGCTGTGCTGCAGGAGCAGTTTGTCTTCTTCTCCCTCACGGCGCGGCAACTACGGGCCGAACGCCTTGAGCAGATCGTCGGTATGCGGTTGGGGGGCGATATCGCCTACAGCTACGGGCCCGAGCTAGACAAGATGGTGGCCGACGGCAAGGTGACCCAGCAGAAAGTCACCGACGTGAAGCAGAACTTCGGCAAGCTGCTGCGCGGGCGGATCGATCTCTATCCGCAAGAACTGCAAGTCGGTCTGGCCGAGCTGCGCAGCCAGCTAGACCCCGCCAGCGCAGCCCTCATCACCCACAGCCAGACCCCTTTTCTGCGCAACGATAGCTTCGTGATGTTCCCGCGCAAGATGCCGGATTCGGCCAGATTGCGGGATCAGTTCAATCAGCAGTTGCAGCAGGCCATCGCCAGCGGGCGCTATCAGACCTACTTCAACCGGCTGGCCCGGGGCGCCTATTGATCGTCGTGAAGTAAACGCGAGGGAAAAAACAACGGCGATGGCCTCTTGTGGCCGCCACCGCCGTGATGCTTGTCAGCAGCTGGTATTAACCGCTGATGCCCAGCTCCAGCTTGAATGGCGTCTTGGCCTTGCTACTTTCAGCCGCCCCCATCTGGTAGACACGAATGGTGTAGGTGCCCTTGGCGGGCAGTGTTGCCTCAAAGTTGTTCCCTTCACTGGAACCGATAAAGATCGCCTCCCCCTTGCTGCCTGGCGGCAAAATATTGAAGTAGGGCTTGCCGGTCAGGATCACCACCATGCTCTGGCCCTTGTTGGCGGTCAGCTTGTAATCGAGGGTCTGGCTACCCTGAATGGTGCCGTTGATTGTCGCCCCTGACTCCCCCTTCTTGAACTGCACCTGCTGGGTCTTGATCCCGTCAGCTGCCTGCACAGACCAGGCCGAGAACCCGCCCAACAACCCGACCGACCATACCGCTGCCAATAACGCTTTGTTCATCTTCACACTCCTCTCCATTGAAACCATGCCCGTGTAATGTCGCACGCTTACTATTGCACATTTTCCGTGCACCGTCGGCGCACAAAACCCGTTTGAATCACTCCCCCCCTTATTTGTAAACCGATAAAGGGGATGAACAACTATGCTGAAGATTGGACCCATAGCACGGAACTGCACTGCGGTATGCCAAACAGCAACACCATGAGCAACATACTGATCGTCGATGACATGGCCTCCAATCGCTATATCCTGCGCAGCCTGCTCGAAGAGGCTGGTTATCAGGTGCGAGAAGCGACAGATGGCCAGCAGGCCGTTGATGCCGCAGCGCAGGCCACGCCCGATCTGATCCTGATGGACATCAATATGCCGGTGATGGATGGCTACGAAGCGTGTCGGCGGATCCAGCAACAACAGGGGCAATGGGCACTGCCCATCATCTTTATCAGTGCAAACAGCGAGGTCAGCGCCCTTGAGCAAGCCTTTCAGGCCGGTGGCTGTGACTATGTTTCCAAGCCATTTCATCAGCTCGAAGTGCTGGCCCGGGTGCAAAACCAGCTACGCCTCAAGGAGCTGGGGCGCCAGCAGGCCAGAGTGCAACTCTACCAAAGCCTGTTCCAGCTCACCGCCGGGATTGCCCATGAGATAAATACCCCGCTGGGAGTCGGCATTACCGCCTCCAGCCTGATCCAGGGCGCTGGCGACCTGCTGGCCAATGCGGTGAAAAGCGGCGTGCTGGGTCAACGCCTGCTCCATCAGCAACTCACCGATATCAAAGAGGGCACCGAGCTGGTTGAATCTAGCCTGCGCCGGGTTGCAGTGCTGGTCACCCGTTTCAAGGAGCTGACCCGGGATCAGACCGAGCTGGATGCCAATACCTTTTCAGTGCAGGAGAGTGTGCAGCAGCTGCTGCAGGCCTTCTCCCCAGAACTGCAGATCGCCAAGGTCAGTTACCATCTGGACGGCAACAAGGTCACCATAACTGCCCCCGAATCCCTGTTTCTGGATCTGATCCAGGAGCTGATCAAGAACAGTCTGGATCACGCCTTTCAGGGCACCGGTGAGCACAGTTTCACCATCCATATCGGGCAGCATGAGGGCTCACTGCTGCTCACCTACAAGGATTCCGGCCCCGGCATGCCCGCCGACAAGTTACCCCGGCTGTTTGAACCCTTCTTCACCACCCTGCGCGGCAACGCCAATCACTGCGGATTAAGCGCTTGCCGGATCCACAATCTGGTCGAGAACAACCTGCGCGGCTCGATCAATGTCACCAGCCCACCGGGTGAAGGGCTCTGCTACGAGATCCGCCTCCCGCTCAAACCGGCGGGCTGACACATCAAACAGAGCGAGTGAACAACAGAGGAAATGACACAACAACAAGGGGCGCCTCAGCGCCCCTTCCCTTTATGTTTTCCGTGCCATCGACGGTCAGCTTGACTTACCCGCCTTGGGCTCATCGAGGGTGTGTTTTACCTCTTCATACCAGAGGTCGTGGTGCTCCTTGGCCCAGGTCTCGTCCACCTCGCCGGTCACCATCCCCTCCAGCGCCCCTTCCAGCTGGAACAAGCCCATGTAGATATGGAAGATGAAACCGCAGATGAGGATCAGCGCCCCGACGATATGGATAAAGCTGGCCCACTCCATCTGGCGGCGCAGCTGGCCGAAGATGGGGAAGTCGAGGAACAGCCCGGTCGCCACCACTATGCCGCCAAACCAGATCAGCAGCCAGAAGATCGCCTTCTCGCCGCCGTTGGAGAAGCCCGCCGAGGGGTGACTGCCCTTGTGGGGCCCCAGCATGCCACCCGCCTTCATGAACCACTTCACATCCACCATGTTGACGATGTTGTGACGGAACCACTTGATGAGCACCCCCATCAGGCAGAGGAAGAACAGCGGCCCCACGTAGTTGTGGAACACCTTGGCGAACCAGATCCAGTTCTCCCACACCCCGATGCTCACCACCGGCTTGATGAAGTACTTGCCATAGATGATGGCCAGCCCCGACCCGGAAAGAGTCAGGAACATGCCCGCCGTGGTCCAGTGCAGCGCCCGATCCAGCCTGCTCCAGCGCTTGAGCTTGCGCCCGGTGCGCGGTTTGGAGAGCTTGGTCTGCCCCACCACCAGGTACATCAGGCCGCACATGGCCAGCGATCCGAAGATGGCGATGGCGCCGAGCGGCGACACCCACTTGGTCTTAACCTCGAACCAGAGCTGGCCAGGCACCGAGATCAGCACCCCGTGTTCCGGCGAGCGGGAGGTGGTCACCCCCTCCTGCCCATCCTTCACCGCCCGCCAGTAATCGGCGCCGGCAAAGCCGACCGCCTCTTTCTCGGCATCGGCGAAACTTGCGGTACTCACCAGTAGCAGGGCAGCAAACAGGGCCATTAGCCAGGTTTTCATGCCGCCCCTCCCTTGCCCGCCTTGCTGGCATCATGGAACAGCTCATCGCCGTTACCCCAGGCCGCATCCTTGGCACCGCGATAGGCGACCCGCTCACGGAAGATGTCGGAGATCACCTGCGCATCCCCTGCCAGCAGCGCCTTGGTGGAGCAAAGCTCGGCACACATCGGCAGCTTGCCCTCGGCGATGCGGTTGGCACCGTACTTCTGGCGCTCAGCTTCGCTGTGATCCTCTTCCGGGCCACCGGCGCAGAAGGTGCACTTGTCCATCTTGCCCCGATCGCCAAAGGCGGCGGTTTTCGGGAACTGGGGCGCACCGAACGGGCAGGCAAACAGGCAGTAGCCACAACCGATGCAGAGATCCTTGTTGTGCAGCACTATGCCGTCGTCGGTGTGATAGAAGCAGTCGGCCGGGCAGACCGCCATGCAGGGGGCGTCGGTGCAGTGCATGCAGGCGACGGAAATGGAGGTCTCACCCGGCAGGCCGTCGTTGAGGGTCACCACCCGGCGGCGCTGGATGCCCCACTCGAGAGCATCGTCGTTCTCGTTCTTGCACGCCGTCACACAGCCGTTGCACTCGATGCAGCGCTTGGTGTCACACATGAATTTCATTCTGGCCATGAAATCTAAGCTCCTACTTTGCGAAAACGGCACAGGGTGACCTTGGTCTCCTGCATCTGGGTGACAGGGTCATAGCCATAGGTGGTGACTATGTTGACCGACTCCCCCAGCACATAAGGGTCAGACCCTTCCGGATATTTGGATCGCAGATCCTTGCCCTCGAAGTGGCCGCCGAAGTGGAACGGCATAAAGGCGAGCCCCGGTTTGACCCGCGGGGTCACCAGCGCCTTTACCTTGACCCGGCCCCCTTCCGGCCCCTCGACCCACACATCCTGACCATCTTGCACGCCGACATCGTTGGCATCCGCCGGGTTGATCTCGACGAACATCTCCTGCTGCAACTCGGCGAGCCAGGGGTTGGAACGGGTCTCGTCGCCGCCTCCCTCGTACTCCACCAGACGGCCGGAGGTGAGGATGATCGGGAACTCCTTGCTGACGTCCTTCTCCTGCACCGAGGCGTACTGGGTCGGCAGGCGCCACAGGCTCTTTGAATCGGGCCAGGTGGCGTAGTCGGCCAAGAGATCCCGGCGCGGGGTGTAGAGCGGCTCGCGGTGCTTGGGCACCTGATCCGGGAAGGTCCACACCACGCAGCGCGCCTTGGCGTTGCCGTAGGGCACGAAGCCGTGCTTGATGGCCACCCGCTGGATGCCGCCAGAGAGATCGGTCTTCCAGTTCTTGCCCTCGGCCTCTTTCTTCTCGGCCTCGGTCAGCTCATCCCACCAGCCGAGCTGTTTCATCAGGTCGGCGGTGATCTCGGGATAACCATCTTCCACCTCGCTTCCCTTCGGCCAGGAGTCTTCGGCGAGCAGCGAGACGCCCTGATACTCGATGCCGAAACGGGCACGGAAACCGCCGCCGCCTTCCGATACCGGAATGCTGGTGTCGTAGAGGATGTGGCTGCCGGGGTGTTTCATCTCCGGGGTGCCCCAGCAGGGCCACGGCAAACCATAGATCTCGCCGCTGACCGGGCCACCTTCGGCCTTGAGATTGGTCTTGTGGAAGGTGTGCCAGTTCTGCTGATGCGCCTTGAGCCGCTCCGGGCTCTGGCCGGTGTAGCCCACGCTCCACATGCCGCGGTTGTATTCGCGGGTGATATCTTCCAGCAGCGGCTGGTTGTTCTCTACCTTAATGTGCTTGAACAGCTGGTCGGCAAAACCGAGCTTTTTGCTCATGAGATACATGATCTCGTGATCGACCTTGGATTCGAACAGCGGCTCTATCACCTTGTCACGCCACTGCATGGAGCGGTTGGTGGCGGTGACGGAACCATAGGTCTCGAACTGGGTGGTGGCTGGCAGCAGGTAGACGCCATCGGTACGATCGTTCATCACCGAGGCAACGGTGGGATACGGGTCGACAATCACCATCATGTCGAGCTTTTGCATCGCCTTCTTCATCTCCGGGCCGCGAGTCTGGGAGTTGACCGCATGGCCCCAGTAGAACATGGCGCGGATGTTGGAGCCCTGCTCGATGAGATCGGCGTTCTCCAGCACACCATCCACCCAGCGGGAGACCGGAATGCCGTTGTTGTTCATCGGCAGCTTGCCGTTGTAGGCCTTGTTGTCGAAACGGGCCTTGATCCACTCGTAATCGACGTCCCACACCCGGGCCCAGTGCTTCCAGGATCCCTCTTCCAGCCCGTAGTAACCGGGCAGGGAGTCGGAAGTGACGCCAAAGTCGGTGGCTCCCTGCACGTTGTCGTGACCACGGAAGATGTTGGTGCCCGCCCCGCTCTTGCCCACGTTGCCAAGGGCCAGCTCGAGGATGCAATAAGCACGGGTGTTGTTGTTGCCGGTGGTGTGCTGGGTGCCGCCCATGCACCAAACCACGCAGCCGGGGCGGTTGTCGGCCAGCAGCTTGGCAGCATCGTGCACTTGCTGTTCGTTAAGACCGGTCACCCGATCCACTTCGGCCGGGGTCCAGCGCGCCACCTCTTTTTGCACCTCGTCCATGCCGTAGACGCGGGTGCGGATGAACTCTTTATCTTCCCAGCCGTTCTTGAAGATGTGCCACAGCATGCCCCAGATAAAGGCGACGTCGGTGCCCGGACGCAGGGAGAGGTACATGTCCGCCTTGGCGGCGGTGCGGGTGCGGCGCGGGTCAACCACCAGGATCTTGCAGCCGTTGCGCTCTTTCGCCAGCAGGATGTGCTGCATGGCGACCGGGTGGGCCTCCGCCGGGTTGGAGCCGATAAACATGATCGACTTGCTGTTGTGCATGTCGTTCAGGCTGTTGGTCATGGCGCCGTAGCCCCAGGTATTGGCTACGCCAGCGACCGTGGTGGAGTGGCAGATCCGCGCCTGGTGATCCACGTTGTTGGTGCCCCACAGGGACGCCATCTTGCGAAACAGGTAGGCCTGCTCGTTGGAGTGCTTGGCGGAGCCGAGCCAGTAGACGCTGTCGGGGCCGGACTCCTTGCGAAGGCGCAGCACCTCGTTACCCACCTCTTCGATGGCCTGATCCCAGCTGATGCGCTGCCACTTGCCGCCCACCAGTTTCATCGGGTACTTGAGGCGACGCTCACCGTGGCCGTGCTCGCGCAGGGCCGCTCCCTTGGCGCAGTGACCGCCAAGGTTGAAGGGGTGATCAAAGGCCGGCTCCTGACCGGTCCAGACGCCGTTTTGCACCTCTGCATAAACGCCGCAACCCACCGAGCAGTGGGAGCAGATGGTGCGCTTCACCTCGACCGGCACCCCGGCCGCCACGGTTTTGGCCTCGGCCCGCTGCATCATGGCAGGGGCCAGCCAACCGGCTGCCACGGCGCCACCGGCCACCAGACTTGAGTTGACCATAAAGGCACGGCGGGTCAGCCCCTGGCCGCGAGCGGCCGCATTATTCTGCAAGTGGCCCTGCTCGCCCACTTGGGGCTGCTCGGCACGTTTTGTCAGTTTCATAAGTTATCCTTCGCTATGTTCGGCACTGATCCGGCTCAGTCGGTGCCGCGCAGGGTGCGATAAAAGTCGTGAACATGGGGTGTCTCCCGATAGCCCTTATCAGGCTCGGTGTCGTGGGTCAGCACCTCTTTGCCCACCACCCGACCGGTGGCTCCGGCCAATACGCCGATAGTGGCGACCACGCCAACACCCTTGATCAGATTGCGGCGGGACGGGTCTTTCAGCTTTTCATCGCTCATTCTTGTGACCTCTGTTTTTGTACTTACCGGCGCCTGCGCGCCAGCTTCGCGTCCAATGGGATATCTCATCTGCTCGTTTTGTTGCGCGCAGCTCTTGTTATGCACAGCTCTTGTTGTGCACAGACAGGGGCGTTCAGCCCGTCACCACGCAAGCGCCAAACGGCAGACGCAATTCGTTTTCCAGCTTGAAGAAATCTTCGGCAAGGGCCCCGACCGCCCGGTAGAAGCTGCCCCCCTTCGCCTGTTGCTGATCGCGGCAGCAGGCGAGTACCCAGGGGGCAAGGTGGCGTTCATAGAAGCGGTTGCGCTCCGGGTGTTGCTCGGCAATCAGTACCGCCATCACCTCGCACAAGGCGGCCAGATGATCTTCCGGCTCGCACACTCCGCTCTGGCGCTCGAAACCCAGCGACTGCAGATCTGCGCGCAGCACCGCCAGCGGCAGCTCCATCAATGAACCGGTGAGATACCAGGAGGCAAACGGCACTATCTCCCCGCGCCCCAGCCCGATAAAGAGATCCTGATACTCTTCGGCAAGCTCGTTTTCGTGGTGGCTGCTGGCAGCCAGCTGCACCAGCCCCAACGCTCTGGCAAAGGGGCCCGGCATAGCCTGCAACCCTTGCAACCAGCCGAGCTGTTCGCCACGGGGGGCGGCGCGCCAGAGACTCGCCAGCAGGGCATACATATCGGCACTGCTCTGTTCCAGTTCGGTCATGGTCAGTTCGCCTGCATTCAGTGCGGTATGGCTATTCGGTTGTTCACTCATCACTGGCCCCTCATATCTTGAGCTGGGCGGCAGGATCCGCCGCCAGCGCCGTAAACACATCCTTGACCCGGCAATCCTCACACATCAGCAGCCGCTGGGCGGCCTCGTTCTGGAAGTGGGAGTGACCGGCCAGTTTCTGCTGGATGCGGCGGATCATCGAGGCGGGCGCGAACGGCTTGGAGCAGCGAATGCAGCAGGCGGCCTCTTCGGCTTTCAGGCTCTGCACGGCGCGGCGCGTCTCGGGCACAGGTTGCAGGCGGGGCACCAGCACGATGGCCTGCTCGGGGCACGCCTTTTCGCACATGCCGCACTGGATGCAATCCTGCTCGATAAAGTTGAGGCCGGGCGCATCCCCCACCGCATGCAGGGCGCGGCTCGGACAGACCGCCACGCAGCCCATGCAGAGGGTGCAGTCAGCGTCTTTCAGTTCCACGCTGCCGTAAGGGGCACCGTGGGGCACTGCCAGCGGCTCACGGCTCCCTTCGTTGGCCAGCCAGAGGGCATCGAAGGCGGCAAACAGGTTCTCCCGCTTCTCCCCTTTCAGCGGCTTCTCCAGCAGAGCAACGGCTGGCTGGTCGGAAACAGGCTCACCAGCATCTACGTCAAACAGGGCAATGCGATCGGCAGAGAGACCGGCGCCCGCCAGCAATACGGCAGCGCTTGCCAGCTCTCGCGCAACCAATGCCCGCACACTGGCGGGAGCATAGTCACTCAGCGCAATGCGCACCGCGCTGGCGCCATAGGCGAGTGCGGCGAACCAGCTTTCGATGCCTAAACTGGCGCTCTCCTCCACCCAGAGCGGCAACCAGTTGGCGGGCAGGCGGGTGAGTTCGGCTTCCACCCATTCGCGCTCGTTTTCACCGGCGATCAGCAGTCGAGGCGCTTCGCCCCCCGCCTCCCGGTAGTGCTTGAGCAGGCGGAACAGGTAGTCGCCGCTGGTGTTGGCATCGGGCTGGTGATAGGCGATGGCCCCAGTCGGACAGGCAGTGGCACAGCTGCCAAAACCCTGACAGAGATGGGGATCGATCTGGATGCGACCATTGATGGGCTTGAGGGCATCGGTCGGACAGACATCGAGACAGCGGCTGCAACCGGGCACGCCGCGGGCGGTAAAGGCGCAGGCCTCGGGGTCGAGGCGAAAATAGCGCGGCTTGTCGAAGATACCGGTGAGAGCACAGAGCTCGGCGAGCCGTTCGGCTAGGTCAGCGTCATCGAAGAGATGCAGATAACCGACCGGCGGGCGCTCCAGCGCAAACAGCGGCATGCGGCCCAGATCGGCCACCAGATCGAAGCGCGGCTCGCGTGGCTGTTCACTAACAGCAGCCGCTTGTTGTGGAAAGCAGAGCGCCGCCAGATTAACCCGCTCCCCCTGACCGTTGAAGCCGGAGAGCTGGAACTGCCCCAGATACCCCGTCAGGCTCGGCTCGCGCAGGGTCAGGGCCGCGAGAGATGCAGTGGCATCGAAAATGGCTTCGAGATCTGCCGCCTCGGCATCGTGGACCGCTTCGGTCACCAGCAGAGTGGGCTTCACCCCGGTGGGCAGCAGGCTGGCGGCGCGGCGAATGCAATCTTCCGGGCCGACCAGCAGCAGGCGCCCCTGACTCTGGTAAGAGACAGTGGCCGGGATCAGGTTGTCGGTTTTGACCGTATGCTGCAGCGCATAGGCGCGCGCGCGCGCGTTATGCTCGGCCGCCCCCGCCCCGTGGGCCAGATTTGAGGTCAGATTTGGCAATGTTTGTTCAGTGCTCACATACGCTCCTGTGCGCGCCACCTCATGGGATGGGCGCTTGTTGGTAAGCCGAGAGAGCAAGAGGCGAGCCAACTCCCCCGGAAAAAAAGTGACTGACAGGGAGTCAGGATCCTGAAGGTTCCATTCCCTCACCCTTGGTTGGGACATTTTGTCCGTCACGGGAAACCAAAATGTCCCGATCGTCGGTGGGGGTTTGAGAATGGTTATCAGCCAGCCCCTGCGGCTTGTCGGCGGCAGCAACGTTGGCAACCGCGGCCGGTTCAGCGGATCCGCTGGCCGGATTGGCCGTCTCGCTGTCAGGGGCGGTCACCTGCTCCACCAGCCAGTTGCGCAGCCCGGCGATCAGGGCTGCAGGCAGCAGCTCGGGCTGGCTGAAATCCTGGGTGTAGTCGTCGAGCCCATCGGGCTTGTGAGTGCGAAACATAGCCCGCAGCGCCTCCTTGTCGGGGAGCTTGGCTTTGTCCGGCGGGGCCGTTGTTAGCTGCGGATCGCCACTCTCAGCCCCCTTAACAGCAAGGGATTCACAGCTCCCCTTGTCAGTGCTGACTACGGGGCTATCCAGCGAGGTATCTGGAGTTTCACTTTCACCACTGCCTTCGATGGGGGCGGCAACCGCCTCGGGGATAACCTCTTCCCTCGGCTGCAATGCCTGATGCTTGCGAGCCTCGCTCTTACGAGACGACCAGCGCTTGAGAAACTCACTCATGGGCGTTGTTTCCGGCCTTGTTTCCGGCACTGTTTCCAGCATTGCAGCCACGCTCGCGGCCATCGGGGCCGGTGGCTTTAACGGCGCCGCAATTGGCGGGCTCTGCGGCATCGACACCCAGCTGATCCTGCGCCCGTCCCTTGCCCTTCTTGCCCTTGCGACGGGCCTCCAGCAGCTCGCCGTGGCGGCCGATAAAGGCCTCCACCCAGGCTTGCAGCGCTTCGGGAAGTGGGCAGGAGAGCACCTGCCTTTCGCCATCCATATAGGCGGCGGCCACGGTCTGGCTCAAGGTGAGGCCATCGGCCACAAAGCCACTGTCCACGCGGCTTCCGGTGACAAAGAGTCGGGGCGAGCCGGAGCTCAGATTGAAGCGATAATCCCCCCGCTCATCGCGAAACAGGGTAAGGGGCAGCGCACCGGCAGCCTCAGGTTCGGCGGGATGGAGCGCCGCTATCTCGAAACGGCGGCTCTGCCAGCGGCCAACCTGGCTGTCGATGGCCTTTAACTCCAACTGCAGCCAGCGCTGCGGGGGCAAGGTATTGGTTGTGTCTTGCACTGTCACGGCTCCCATCAGAAGGTCCCTGCCGGGCCGCCCTCCCCCGTGATCCACCCCATTCGGGGCGGATCACGGCAGGACATTCAGGGCGGCCACGGCCATCAATGACAGAAGACATAGCAAGAGTGGGGCCAAGGCCGGTTTGGTGGCCCCTTGGGGAAGTTTTGATATACAAGCTGGGCATAGTGCGGGACATGGGTTGGCGCAGAGCGCAGCGAAGCCCAACATGCGGCGTAAAACCAATCCGCTAGTGCTTGATCGAGGGGATGGCAATAATCGAATAACACCAAATCATCCGATTATTGCCTTTTGAAATATTCGCGGTAAATATTGGGCTTCACTTCGTTCAGCCCCGATACACGAGAGAACCCACGATTTACCCCCTCATACGACATTAACAGTTATGGACATTAATTAGCGTCACATTGATAGCCTTCCCTTTGGGCCATTTATATTCAACTTTTTTACATAATCCTTTGGGTTTAAACGCGATAGTACCAATTGCGATAAAATATAAAGAATCACTTCCAGTAAATGTGGCTTTAGAAGTGAGCTGGTTTTTATTTATTGCATCCAACTGCTCTCCTCCAGATAGCCACCCTTCCTGTTCCGTTAAATAAAACAAAGCAAACCCAGATTCCCAACGCCCTTGTTTTAGCTCAGCAGCATGACGATTATAAATATATAGAGTTACAGCCATCAAAATCAAAAAACAAATGATTGATATTTTATTCATAACTATCCGAAGATATACGCAACAAAAAATGGGCTTTGATAGCTCTGATTAGATAGGTATGTCAATGTTGGGTTCAAAATATCTTTCTCATCAGCCTGCTCCATTTCCCATTCTTTATATGCAACCGGAACCGCTACCTCTTTTATCCACCGAAACATACTTAATGGCCCACCTTTTATCGCATAACCTGCAGATTTTTCAATAAAAGTTATCCATAAAGCCAAAGCTTTAGAACCATCAAGGGTGTTATCATACATATAGTAATAGGTATCTGAAACTTTTTCATTAAATGGATACCCCGATGGAGGTGTAAAAACAGTACATTTATTTCCATAAATGTTTCTCTCCCCTACAACCCTAAATCTTTCCATACATTGCAAAAAATATTGCTCCGCCTCTGCCGGTGTCGGCTCCAAGTCATTACCAAGTAACTTATATTTTGATTCAATTAAACCAAAAATATCCTCGCTCTTACAGTTAAGAACTTCAGATATGGTAAGATTCGGTAAATTAAATGCTTTGTTCATTTTTTTCAAATTGTGCAGACTGCAGCTCTTTTATTGACAAATCAACATTGAATGAATTTAACGCATCTGCAGCCTTTAATCTAAAATCAGCTATAGTCATAATCAACCTCCGTAAGAAACTCATCAATTGAACCATTGTACATGCCAATTAATGTTGTTTTTGTGATATGACCAACATTTATCTACTTGACATTGGCATTTGCTTGCAACCATCTTGTTTAATTACTCATACGAGAGTTTGTGTTTCAAGTCGGCTGACAATCAACTTTTGAATACACGCCATCAGGGCCGTAGGTTCGAATAGCGAAGCGTATTCGAACCTACTCAACGCCATAAAAAGAGAACCTCACCCAAAAGTAATCTGGAACAAATCTTGCTGTATCCCTCCCCTTAGATCCCGGCAACCGGTCGCGAGGGGCCCATGACACCGACCTTTATCAAAAGCAATGCAGCAGCCCAGCTCACCATGGCCGTCGAGGTGATGGATGAACAGGGCACGCTGCAAACCCGCCAAATCGCCTGTGAGCGGCCACTGACGGTCTACCTCAACTGGAAGGAGATCGTAACCCTGATGACGCTGGGGGCCCGCCCCGAGGCGCTGGTGCTGGGTTATCTGAAAAATCAGGGCTTTATCGAGGATATTTCGGCCATCGAGTCGGTGATCGTCGACTGGGAGAGCGAGGCCGCCGCCGTGGTGAGCAGCCAGCAGGCCGCCGATCTCGACCAGTCGCTGGAGAAGAAGACGGTCACCTCCGGCTGCGGTCAGGGCACCATGTATGGCAGCGTGATGAAGAAGCTCGAAGGAGTGGTCTTAGCAGCGCCGGAGCTTAAACAGAGCACCCTCTACGCCCTGCTCAAGGCGCTGTCGGCCCATAACGAAACCTACAAGATGGCGGGGGCCGTGCATGGCTGCGCCATTTGTCGCGGCGCTGAGATCCTCTCCTTTGTCGAGGACGTGGGGCGCCACAATGCGGTGGATACTCTGGCGGGCGAGCTCTGGATGCGCGGCGAGGCTGGCCACGACAAGATCTTCTACACCACAGGGCGGCTCACCTCGGAGATGGTGATCAAGGTGGCGCAGATGGGCATTCCGGTGCTGCTGTCGCGCTCCGGCGTCACCCAGATGGGGCTGGATCTCGCCCGTCAGCTCGGCATCACCATGATTGCCCGCGCCAAGGGGCGTCACTTCGAGGTATTCAGCGGCCACGACCAGTTGGTACTGGACGAGAAGCCGCCGGTGCTGGCGCCCGGTTCGACTGGTCGCGGGATGCGGGATGCGGGATGCGGGATTAAGCCATGAATGAATTTATGAACGTGAAGCAGGTGGCCGAGTACCTCGATCTCAACGAGAAGAAGGTCTACCAGCTCGCCAACGAGGCGCGCATCCCCGCCACCAAGGCGACCGGCAAGTGGCTGTTTCCCCGCTCCCTGCTCGACCGCTGGCTGCTCGGCAGTTGCCACGAGGGGGTGATGAACGACCGGCTGCTGCTGGCAGGCTCGGACGATGTGCTGTTGCACTACGCCAGCAGCCGCTTGGCCCAGCAGCTCGGCACCCAGGCGCTGGTGGGCTACACCCCGTGCGGTACCCGTCAGGGGCTGGCGATGCTGGCGCGCGGCCATGTGGATCTGTGCGCCATCCACTGGGGGCAGGCCGAGGAGGCCCACCTGCGCCACCCGGCGCTGGTACAGCAGTATCAGGGCCACCGGCAATGGGTGATCGTTCATGGCTTTCGCCGGGTACAGGGGCTGGTGCTGCGGCAGGGGCTGCAACCCAAGGAGGCGAAAGAGGCACTCGACTGGCGCTGGGCCATGCGTCAGGAGGGGGCTGGCAGCCAGCGCGCCCTGCAGGAGTGGCTGCAAACCCAGGGGGAGTCGCTGACCCGGCTGGAGCGCACCCTCGAGGTCAATAGCGAGCGGGAGCTGGCCGCCGCCATCAGCCGCGGCGATGCGGATGTCGGGCCCGGCGCCCAGAGCACCGCCACCGAGTTTGGCCTCGGCTTTATGCCCTTGTCGCAAGAGTGCTTCGATCTGGTGATGCCGCAGGGGGTCTTCTTTCGCACCCTGCTGCAACAGCTGATCGGCTGGCTGCAATCCCCCGAAGGACGCGAGTTGGCGGCCCGCCTCGGCGGCTATGACCTGACCCAGAGCGGCAAGCTGGTGTGGAGCCCGCAGTAAATAACCACTCACCCACCGACAAAACAGCCCGCCAACCATGTTGACGGGCTGTTTTTATAACGGGCTTCTTGATAAAGGGATTATTCGCCTGTCTCACGCCCCTCGGCATTGAGGGCGATGCGCCACCCTTCCAGTTTCGCCGGCTCGCCACCGCTGGGCAGCAGGGCGTGGCTGCGCAGCCGGATGGTAAAGCAGCTCCCCTGCCCCGGGGTGGAGTCCACCAGCAGCTCCCCGCCCCAGCGGCTGATGATGCGGTGGCTCAGGGCTAGCCCCAGCCCGGTGCCGGTGGCCCGGGTGGTGAAGAAGGGGTCGAAGATCTTGTCGATAATGGCCGCCTCGATGCCGCTGCCGTTGTCGATCACCCGCACCTCGGCCCCGCGCAACTGACCCAGTTCATCGAACCAGTCGCGGCTCTCGACCCGGATCTCCCCCTGCTCTCCCAGCGCGTGGCTGGCGTTGACCAAGAGGTTTATCAGTACCTGTAACAGCTGCTGGCGATCCGCCTCGATGGGCTGCTGGGCCCTGAGATCGGCCACCAGCGCCACCTGCTGCTGCCGCAGGGCGGAACGCACCAGAGTCAGGCTCTCCTCGATGATGGGGGTGAGGTGCTGCCACACCGGCGCCGTCTCGTAGTCGCCGGGGCGCGAATATTGCAGCAGGCTGCGGGTGATGGCGCGAATGCGCTCGATCTGGGCCAGCACCAGCGCCAGCTCCTCGCTGACCGGCTCGGCCGCCTCCCCCAGCTCCAGCTTCATCAGCTCCACGTTACCGAGGATCACCGCCAAGGGGTTGTTGATCTCGTGAGCCACCCCGGCCGAGAGCTCACCAAGGGCCGCCAGCTTCTCGCTGATCAGCAGCTGCTGGCGCGCCTCGGTCAGCATATGGATATGATCTTCCAGCTCGGCGGTCTTGAGCTTGAGGCTCTGGGTGCGATCAGCCACCTTCTGCTCCAGCTCGTCGGCGCTGCGGGCCATCTGTTGCTGATGCGCCTCCTGCCGGTCCAGCATGGCGTCAAACTGGCGACCGAGCTGGGCCAGCTCGTGGTCGGGGTCGAGGGCCAGCGGGCCGATGCGAGCCGAATGGCCCGCCTGCACCTGCCGCACCACCTTGTGCATCCGCTCGATGGGGGAGAAGAGATCCCGCGCGCCGCGATAGACCAGCAGGCCGGAGAGCAGCAACAGCAGCACCACGCCAGAGCCCAGCTCCACCAGATTGGTGAGGTAGGTGCGGATGATGGGCCACTCGAGAAAGCCGACATAGAGCATGCCGAGCCGCTCGCCCCGGGCCCCCAGCAGTGGCTCGTAGCCGGAGACATACCAGGCGTCGTGGACGAAGGCGCGATCAACCCACATCTCGCCGCGCCCCAGCACCTGCTCGCGCACCGGCGGCGAGACCCGGGTGCCCACCGCCCGGCCCACCTGACGACTGCTGCTGACCGGCACATTGGTGCTCACCCGCAGATCGTCGAGAAACAGGGTGACGGTGCCGACGCTGCCATCCGGCAGGGTGTTTTTGGCAAACACCTGCCCCTTGAGCTCATCCACCAGCCGGGTGCTGCCGTTGATCAGCTCGCCCCCCTCCAGCACGGCCCAGAGGGAGCCGTCGCGGCCCATCACCGGCGTCAGCGCCAGGCTGATCAGCCCCCGGTTCTCCACCGCCTTGCTGCCATCCTGTTGCCACAGCACCGCCCGCTTGGCCAACAACGGGGAGAGCGCCCCCATCTGCTGCTGCGACCAGACCACAAAGTGGCTGATGCTGCGTCCGGCCGTGAGGACGGCGCGCTCCTGCGCCGTCAGCTGATCCAGCTCGGGGCCACGGCGCAGCCGCAGAAAGTCGAGGCCATAGTTGGCCGCCAGCGGCATCACCCACTCCTGCAGTTGATCCGGCGATTCCCGCAACCGCAGCTGAAAGGCCCAGGCATCGCGCAGATGCTCCAGATGTTCGGTCTGGCGCTGCTGCTGCACCGTGATGGCGTGATGGGCCACCCCGAGATCGCTGCGCACCGTGGTGAGCAGGTTCTGCCAGCTGTAGGTGAGGGTCCAGTAGAGGGTGAGCGCTATCATGCCCGCCAGGGTGAGCATGATGGGCACCGAGGTGAGCAGCAGCAGACGCCAGCGCACTTTTGTGCGCACACAGCGAGGCAACAGGGCGCGCATGCAGCGGGCGAGCAGGGTCAGTTTCATCGCCACCCCATCCAATCAACCTTCCTCATTCGATAGCCCACTCCTTGAATTTGCGCTCCAGGGTCTTGCGCGCCACCCCGAGCACCCGGGAGGCGGCCGACTTGTTGCCATCATGGCTCGCCACCACTTGCAGGATGTGGGCTTTTTCCACCTCCGCCAGCGGCCACGCCAGCGGATAGCCCTCCTCGCTCGCATCCTGTTCGGCGGGTTTGCTGCTCTGCCAATAATCGGCGGGGGGCTTGCCCAGCAGCAGGCAGCGTTCAATCAGGTTGCGCAGCTCCCGCACGTTGCCGGGCCAGGGATAAGCCTGCATCGCCACCACATCCTCGTGGGTCCAGCTTAACGAACCCATCCCCATCTCGGCGGTGAGCTGGCGGGTAAAGTGGTGCACCAGCGCGGGGATGTCGTCGACGCGCTCCCGCAGCGGCGCCACCGGCAACGCCACCACGTTGAGGCGATAGAAGAGATCTTCGCGAAAGCGGCCCGCCTCCACCTCGGCTTTGAGGTTGCGGTTGGTGGCAGCAACGATGCGCACATCCACCGCCAGCTCGCGCTCGGCACCGACCGGACGGATGGCTTTTTGCTCCAGCACCCGCAGCAGGGAGGATTGCATGGCGAGCGGCATCTCGCCGATCTCGTCGAGAAACAGGGTGCCCTGATGGGCCACCCGAAACAGGCCGTCACGCCCCTTGCGGGCACCGGTAAAGGCCCCTTGTACGTGGCCGAACAGCTCGCTTTCGAGCAGTTCGGGGGCGATGGAGGCGCAGTTTAGCGGCACAAAGGCCCCCATCCGGCCGGAGAGTTGGTGCAGGGCGCGGGCCACCAACTCCTTGCCGGTGCCGGACTCCCCCTCCACCAGCACGGCGGCGTTGGAGGGGGCAACTCTGGCAATCAGGGTCTTGAGCTCGCGGGTCTTGGCGCTGTCGCCAATCAGGGTGGGGGGGAACAACTTGCTCACCTCCCGGCGCAGCAACAGGTTCTCCCGCTCCATCTGGCGGCGCTCGATGACTCTGTCCACCGCCTGCACCATCTGATCGAGATTGAAGGGCTTGAGGATAAAGTCGCTGGCGCCGAGGCGCAGCGCCTTAAGGGCGGTATCCATGTCGCCAAAACCTGTCATGAAGATGATGTCGCTGCGGCGGGTGGCGGGGTCGATGGCTTCGTGCCACTCGATGCCGGAGCGCCCCGGCAGCCGGATGTCGGCGATGATGAGATCGAAGTGAAGGCGGCAGCGCAGGGCTTCCGCCTCTTCCACGCTGGCGGCAGTCTCTATCTGGGCGAAGCGCTTGGCCAGCGCCTTGGCCAGAAAGCTGCGCATGCCGGGCTCATCATCAACGATGAGCAGGGAGAGGGCAGACCAGCGGCTAACGGATGCAGTCATGGAAAAAAGTACCTTGGATACACGTAAGGTCGGATAATATCCCGATAACCGGAACTTTAGTGGGACATTTTGTCCTTCCCGTATCAAAAGCACCAACACCAATCATTAAAAACGATAACAAGCTCACCTGATTGATGCTAATAAGCTTCTGTTTTTAAACGGCAAACCCTGAATGCAACGGCAACGGAACAGTTTGGCACCCTGCTTGCTTACTCTTACCCTCTCCTCATCCACCCTGAAAAAAAGTTGCATCAAGATGACGATAAAAACCAATTTCAAACGTTTTGCGCTCTCCCTCGCCGCCAGCCTGCTGATCGCCGGGGCTGCCCATGCTGAGGCCGAGAAAGCACCAATTCGCCTCGCCACCACCACCAGCACCGAGCAGTCCGGTCTGCTGGGCTGGCTGCTGCCCCAGTTCACCAAAGAGACCGGTTATCCGGTGCAGGTGATGGCGGCCGGTACCGGCCAGAGCCTGAAGATGGGCGAAAATGGCGACGCGGATCTGGTGATGACCCACGCGCCGTCTGCCGAGAAGAAGTTCGTTGACGCGGGCTTTGGCATCGAGCCGGTGCACCTGATGTATAACGACTTCGTTATCGTCGGCCCGGCGAAAGACCCGGCGGGTCTGGCCAAGCTGCACGACGCGGCCAAGGGGCTGCAAGCCATCAAGGATCAGGGCCAGACCTTTATCTCCCGCGGTGACGAGTCCGGCACCCACATCAAGGAGAATACCCTGTGGCAAGCCGCTGACGTCAAACCCGAGTTTGCCGGGTACAAATCCATCGGCCAGGGGATGGGCCCGACCCTGACCATGGCCTCCGAGCTGGGTGCCTACACTCTGACCGACCGCGGCACCTGGCTCGCTTATCAGAGCAAGCTGGATCTCGCCGTACTGCTGGAAGGCGACAAGCGTCTGTTCAACCCCTATCAGGTGATCCTGGTCAACCCCAAGCGCTACCCGGATCTCAACACCGAAGGGGCCCGCACTCTGAAGAACTGGCTGGTCTCCGAGCATGGCCAGACCCTGATCGGCAACTTCAAGGTGGCCGGTCAGGCGCTGTTTGTGGCGGATGCCAACGGGAAATAATGGCAACCCTGACCCCTGCGATGACGCTGATGGCCCTCCCCCAGTTCGCTGAGGGAGGCGCCTGATGCCGACCCTGCTCGACACTACCGTATTGACGGCCCTCGCCCTGCACTACTCGCCCTGCACTATGAGAGAGGAGAGAGAGGTCTGATGCCGACCCTGCTCGATACAACGCTGGCGGCCCTAGCCCTGCTGTTCAGTGGTGACACCGAACTGTGGCAGGTGGTGGGGGTCTCCTTCTCCGTTTCCTGCATCGCCCTGCTGCTGGTGCTGGTGCCCGCGTTGCTGCTGGGCTTTGCGCTGGCTTATCTGCCGCTGCCCGGCCGCTGGCTGTGGCTCTCCTGCATCAATACCCTGCAGTCGGTGCCGACCGTGGTGATTGGCCTCTTGCTCTATATGCTGCTGTCGCGGGCTGGTCCCTTTGGCGACTGGAAGCTGCTGTTTACCCAGCAGGCAATGGTAGTGGGGCAGATGCTGATCGCCTTTCCGGTCATCGCCACCATGGCCCATGCGGCGTTTGTCCAGAGTGACAGGCGCGCCTGGGAGACAGCCCTGACCCTGGGCGTCTCCTGGCCCAAGGCGCTGATCGGCCTGATGCACGAGTGCCGCTTTGGCCTGCTGGCCGCCATCATCGGCGCCTTCAGCCGCATCGTCACCGAAGTGGGCTGCTCCATGATGGTGGGGGGCAATATCCTGCACTTCACCCGCAACATCCCCACCGCCATCGCGCTGGAGACCCAGAAAGGGGCCTTCACCCAGGGGGTGGCGCTTGGCATAGTGCTGCTCACCCTGGCCCTGCTGCTCAACCTGCTGCTGACGGCCTGCCGTGGCCACAGCTATCTGAAGAACTGACCATGCCCCCACTGTGTATCAACAGGAGTACCCCATGGCCCTGACCGCCCAGCACCTCACCATGCGCTTTGGCGAGCGCCAGCTGTTCGAGATTGACCAGCTCGCCATCGCACCGGGGGATTCCATCTGGCTGCACGGGGCCAACGGGGTGGGCAAGACTACCCTGCTCAAGATCCTGGCGGGGCTGCTCGCCCCCACCGGTGGCCACACCAATCTGCCGGGGCGCTGGCAACGACGGCTCAACCGGCTGCTCAAGCGGGATCTGGGGCCGGGCCGGGTCACCTATCTGCACCAGACCCCCTATCTGTTTGATCGCACCGTGCACGACAACGTGGCCTGGGCGCTGGATAAACAGCTCGGCAGCGAGATCCGGGTGTTCGAAGCGTTGCGCCGGGTCGAGCTGGAGGGGCTGGCGCGGGAGCACATCAGCATTTTGTCCGGTGGCGAACGGCAACGGCTTGCCATGGCCCGCGCCTGGGCGCTGCAACCGGCCTTTTTGCTGATGGATGAGCCCACCGCCAATCTGGACACACATTCGGTTGCCCTGATGGCCGCATTGGCGCAAGATCTGCGTGAACATGGCAGCGGCCTGGTGGTCATCAGCCACCAGAGCAACGGGTTGACCGACCTGTGCGAGCGGCAATGGACCCTCGCCCGTGGCCAGCTGCAAGAGACGACCCCTTTAAAAATCATCGAGCGACATGACTTCAAAAAGCGACAGCCACTCTGATCCCGTTGCCGTATCAGCAGTGATCCTGGCAGGAGGCCGCGCCACCCGGATGGGGGGCGAAGACAAGGGATGGGTAGCACTGGCGGGACGCCCCCTTATCAACCACGTTTTGGCGCGCCTGCACCCCCAGGTGGATGAGGTGATGATCAACGCCAACCGCAGTCAGGCCCGCTATCAGGCGCTGGCCCCGGTCATCAGCGATGACAACAACGACTACCTCGGCCCGCTGGCGGGCATGCAGGCGGGCCTTGCCGCCGCCCGTCACGACTGGGTGCTGTTTGTCCCCTGTGACGGCCCCGCCCTGCCAACGGATCTGATGAGCCGCTTTCGCGCCGCCCTGACCCCGGATACCGAGCTGGTGGTGGCCCACGACGGCGACTGGCTGCAGCCCGTGGTGGCCCTGCTGCACAAATCCCTGCTCCCCTCCCTCAGCGCCGCGCTGGCCGAGGGTGAGCGCAAGATCGATATCTGGTTTGCCCGCCACAATATGGCGGTGGTGAGCTTTGCCGATCAGCCGGATGCCTTTATCAATCTCAACAGCCCTGCCGAGCTGGCCGCCTACGAGGCCCGTCTGCTTGCCCCGGCTATCGACCCCCAACAAGGAGTCACCTCATGACCCCGGCCCCCACTCTTCCCCTGCTCGGCTTTGCCGCCTGGAGCGGCACCGGCAAGACCACCTTGCTGGAGCAGTTGATCCCCCTGCTGGTAGATCGCGGCCTGCGCATCGGGGTGCTCAAGCACGCCCACCACGACTTTGACATCGACCAGCCGGGCAAGGACAGCTATCGCCTACGCAAGGCCGGAGCCCAACAGATGATGGTGGCCTCCCGCCGCCGCCATGCACGCATTACTGAAACAACGCACGGCGAAACAGAGCTGGCCGAAGCCGATTTTCGCCAGCTGCTGGCCAGCTTCGATCAAACCAGCCTCGACTTGCTCTTGGTGGAGGGGTTCAAGCATGAACACTTCCCGAAAATCGAGCTGCACCGCGCCGAGATTGGCAAACCGCTGCTCTTTCCAGACGATGGCGACATCATAGCGCTGGCCAGCGATCAGCCGGTAGAGACAAGCCTGCCCCGGCTCGATATCAACGATCTGGCGGCCATCGCCGACTTCGTCTGCCGCTGGCTTGACGGCTGCCAGAGCAAGGAGCCGGAGGCGGGCAAAGGATTTCTCTCGGTAGAGGCGGCCCGCAGCGCCATTCTGGCAGCCCTCACCCCCAGCACAGCCTGCTCCGACAAACCGCTGGCCCAGTGCCACAGCGCCGTGCTGGCAGCCGATCTGGTGAGCCCCATCAATGTGCCGCCCCACGCCAACTCGGCAATGGATGGCATTGGCCTGCGCGGCGACGATCTCGCCGCCGGTCGCTGGCAACTGGTGGGTGAAGTGCTGGCGGGTCAACAGCGCCATGAACCGGTGCTGGCCGGTCAGGCGGTGCAGATCATGACCGGCGCCCCGCTGCCCCCCGGCGTCGATACCGTGGTGATGCGGGAAGAGACGCTGATTGAAGGTGAGTGGGTCACCGTCACCGCCCCGATCCGGGCGGGGCAGAATGTACGGCTGGCCGGTGAAGATCTCGCCAAGGGCGCGGTCGCCATCCCGGCCGGTACCTGGCTTGGCGCCCCCCAGCTGGGGCTGGCGGCATCCCTCGGTCAAGCCAGTCTCACTGTGCGCACCCCGCTGAAAGTAGCGCTGTTCAGTACCGGCGACGAGGTGCAGGCGCCGGGCGAGCAGCTCGCCCCCGGCCATATATTCGACAGCAACCGCTTCACCCTGATGGCCCTGATCCGCGCCGCCGGTTGCGAGGTGATGGACCTTGGCATCATTCCCGATGACAAGACCATACTGCGCCAGCAGCTGGAGCAGGCCGCCGCCAGCGCCGATCTGGTGCTGAGCTCGGGTGGGGTCTCGGTGGGCAATGCCGACTTTATCAAGCTGGTGCTGGCTGAGCTCGGCCAGATCGATTTCTGGCGCATCCAGATGCGGCCGGGCCGCCCGCTCGCCTTTGGCAAACTGGGACAAACCCCCTTCTTCGGTCTGCCGGGCAACCCGGTGGCGGCGATGATCTGCGTGCTGCAGTTTGTCGAGCCCGCCATCGCCCGCCTGCAAGGCCGGGTCTGGCAGCCGCTGCGCCTGTCGGCACTGGCAGACGAGAAGATGAAGAGCCGCCCGGGGCGCACCGAGTTTCTGCGCGGCATCTTCCATCAGGACCGTAACGGCCAGCTGCGGGTGCGCACCACAGGGCCGCAAGGCTCCGGTATTCTGAGCTCCATGGCCGATGCCAACTGCCTGATCGAAATCGTGCCGGACCAACCCGGCATCGCCGTTGGCGAGCGGGTCTGGATCCACCCCTTGCAAGGACGACTGGCCTGATACCGGCACGGGGCGTCGGCCGGATGCACTACGCCCCGTCACACACCTGATCGGCAACCTGATACGAGGCAAACTGTGCGTCTTGATGCCCCTCTCTCCCGACTCGATCTGCTGGTCTATGGCCACTACCGGATCGTCCATGGCCTGCGCATTGCGCTCGCCTTTATGCTCACATTCTTGCTGACCCGGGAACTGCAACTGCCGGAAAGCACCTGGCCGCTGATCACATTAGTGGTGGTGATGGGGCCCATCTCGTTTTGGGGCAATGTGCTCTCCCGCGCCCTGCAGCGGGTGGTGGGCACCATCTTCGGCGCCGGTTGCGGGGTGGTAGCGCTTTATCTCGAGATCTACTCCATGCCGCTCACCCTGATCTGGTGCGGTTGCATCATGTTCCTCTGCGGCTATCTGGCACTCGGCAAGCGCCCTTATGTGGGGCTGCTGATCGGTATCACCCTTGGCATCACCATGGGAGCCATGCCGGGGGACATCAAGATGGCGCTGTGGCGCAGTGCTGATGTGATCCTCGGCTCCCTGCTGGCGCTACTCTTTTGCAGCATCTATCCCCAGCGGGCCTACAGCCACTGGCGGCTGCAACTGCACCAGATCCTGCAACAGTCGGGCCGGCTCTATCACACCCACCTCTCCCCCAATGTGCTGGAGCGGCCGCGGCTCAAACACAATCTCTCCCAACTGCTGGCCCAGACCGGCAAACTGCGGGCCCTGCTGGCCCCGGCAGCCAAGGAGACTCGCCACAGTATCTCGCTGTTTGATGCGGTGCAGGTCACCATGCGCAACACCCTCTGCACCCTGGAGATGTTGGCCAACACTTACTGGAACGATCGCCAGAGTCACTTCCTGATGCAGAGCACCCGCGAGCTGCACACTTGCCATCAGGCCACCGAGGAGGTGATAAGCCAGCTCGCCCTGATGATGCAAACCGGCGACGGGCGCGGGGCGGATGCCGCCATCGCCCGCCTGCAAGAGGTGGCGACTCAGGTTACCCTGCCGCCCAACACCGAGGCGGCCATCAATGGCTACCTCTGGCTCAACGTCCAGCTGACCGAGCAGCTCACCCACCTGCGCCGCCTGCTGGGGCTGATCCTCACCCCGCCCCATCGCAAGCAACCGGACTAAAACCAATGCAAAACGCCCCGCAGTTGCGGGGCGTTTTGAGTACCAACCTGAGGATCGCAGCCGTTTACGCGGCGGTGCGGATCTGCTCAAGTTGATCCTGGGTCATGGTAGAGACCAGCTGACCATCGAAATAGATATCCAGCATCTCACCACGCTTCTCGCCGCGCATCATGCCGATGCTGCCATCCAGATAATGCAGCTTCATTTCGGCGCTCTGTGCGTTGGGGTAGCTGATTTCTACTTCGCGCACACCCTGCGGCAGCATGGCCAACGGCACCTTTTTAAGCGCCGGGTCCAGATGCTGATTCACCTTGATCACCGAGTTGGCACGCATGTCGACCAGCGCTGGCGACTTGCCAGTGATGACGTTTTTGCCAGTCCAGAATTCGATGGTATTGAATACGAACAGATCGCCGGTGGCCGCCAGACCATAGACAGGGGCGAGCAACACGAAGACCCCGGCACGGCCGTAGCGGTTATCCACCACGCTCAGGTTGCCCTTGGTGACCATGCCAGAAAGCCCCATCTGCCCCATACAGCCGCCCAGACCCATGCTCGCGACCATAACCAGCAGGGCCATTGCCCGCCCTTTCTGTTGTAATGCCATCTTGTTCTGTTCCTGCTCCAAAATTAATGAGGCGGCAAGCCTAATCAAGAGGTCAAACCAGAACAATTCACAATGGAGGGACGATACAGGAGGGGTTCAGATTCACATACCAAGTGCACAATAAATAAGCACCGATGGCGTAATAATCCAAACGGTGCCTTTACTCAACAACCAATACCACTCAAGAATCTATGGCCAAGTTGGATACGGTTTCGGTGACACTGATGGCCCCCTGCTCAATCTGGGCCATCACACTGCTCACCTCGCTAATCTGCTCCTTGCCACGCAATGCTCTACTGGCAACTTCATCGATATTGCTGGTGATATGGGCGGTCAACTCGCGGTTTTTCTGCACCACTGCGGCAATCTCGCCGGTAGAGAGCGAGGTGCGAGCCGCCAGTTGCCGTACTTCGTCGGCCACCACCGCAAAACCACGGCCCTGATCTCCGGCCCGCGCGGCTTCAATGGCCGCATTCAGTGCCAACAAGTTGGTCTGCTCCGCAATGCTGCTAATGGTGGAAACGATCGCCTCTATGCTTTTTGACTGCTCATTTAACTGCCCAATCAAATCTGAGGTTTTGCTTACCTGCTCCGAAATCGCACTCGAGAGAGCGACCGAGGCATTGAGCAGATCAGCACCGGTCGATGCTGCCTGGGTGGTCTCTTTAGAAATAGTGTGAGCGATACGGGCCGCTTCACTGACCGCCTGGGCCCGTTTGATCCGTTCCGTCACATCACTGGCAAACTTGACCACCTTGATCACCTTGCCCGACTCATCCTTGATGGGGTTATAGGTTGCCTCCAGCCAGAGCTCGTTACCATGACTGTCCCGGCGTAAAAAAAGACCGGACTTGAGCTGGCCATGGGCCAAATCCTCCCAAAAATGGGGCTGTTCCCGATAAAAGCTGTCGTCACAAAACAGCTTGTGATGCTGCCCCTTGAGTTGTGATAACGAGTAACCAACGCAGGAGAGAAAATTCTGATTGGCCGTGATGATGTCGCCTTTGGGGGTGAATTCGATAATGGCCAGCGAACGGTCGAGGGCTGAGGCGATGGCTTTCTGACGGCTGAGCTGGATGTAACTCTCGGTGATATCGGCGGCGATCTTGACCACTTTTATCACCTTGCCCTCAACCTTGACCGGGAAGTAGGTCGCCTCTAACCACAACTCTCGCCCCTGCTTATCAAAACGCTGATAAATACCGCTGTGAGTCTCGCCATGGTCCAACTGCTGCCAAAACTGCGAGTAAGAGGCCGACTGTGCATAGTGAGCGTCACAAAACATCCGGTGGTGTTTGCCAACCACCTCCTGCTCGCTATAACCCACCACACTTAAAAACAGCGGATTAGCCTCGAGGATAACCCCTTGCGGGGTAAAACTGATGGTTGCCACCCCCTTTTTGACGGCATCAATAAAGGCGTGGGCCTGGGCCAACTGCGTTTGACATGCGAGTAATTCTGCTTTGATTTTAAAGTTAAACATCAGCCCAGCTCCCGGTAGATACCTGCAGTTACGTTACGTCTGTACCGATTTTAGACGAAAAATCTGATAGATAGCGCTTACCTCCCTCCCCATGCCATCAGGCGCATAAAAATCCTAGTCACGTCGAAAAAATCAGGGGTTAGCGTGATAAAGATCACACTACTTCACTCTGGTTCACCACATATAAATCCATCACCAGGTAGGGATTAATTTATTGATATTACCCACAACAAACCTCCAGACATGCCAGGAACAGCATCAATTTATTGTTTTTAAATAGAAAAATAACTACCCACTGAAAATAGCGAGTCCTGCCGAAAAACGGGATCTGCATCACGCCGTGTTTTGCTGCGCACAAAAATCCAGTGATTGGCACATTTGTCCGATAGGGAGGGGGCGGACGAACCGCGATAATAGTCAGGTCATTTTTATCCAGTACGTCGATACGTACTCACGCATAGCTTCCGTCACCGGAAGCGGGGAGAGCGCCATGATCACCACCTTGATCAATGAACATCTGATCAACCTCGATTTGAAAGCGACGCGAAAAGAAGAGGTCTTCACCGAGATGGCCCGCCTGCTGGCATCGCAAGGCAGGGTCAGCGACGAGCAGGCCTTTATCAAGGATCTGTGGGCCCGCGAAGAGCTGGGTAACACCGGCTTTGAAGAGGGTGTGGCCCTGCCCCACGCCAAGAGCGCGGCGGTGAGCAACCCGGCGGTCGCCATCGGCATCAGCCGCAACGGCATCGAGTACGGCGCCGAAGATGGCAAGCCGTCCCACCTCTTTTTCATGATTGCCTCCCCCGATGGTGGCGCCAATCACCATATCGAGGTGCTGGCCGAGCTCTCCGGCAAGCTGATCGAAGAGGGCTTTATCGCCAAGCTGCTGGCGGCCAAAACCCCCGCCGATGCGCTGGCGCTGCTGCTGGCCAAGAAAGAGGAGCAGAGCGCTGCCCCGACCACCAGCAAAGGCTTCATCATCGGTGTCACTGGCTGCCCGGCTGGTATCGCCCACACCTATCTGGCGGCCGAATCGCTGGAGCGCGCCGCCCGCGAGCTGGGTTATGAGGTGAAGGTGGAGACCAACGGCTCCATCGGCGTCAAAAACAGCCCGACTGCGGACGAGATTGCCCGTGCCAGCGCCATCGTGGTCGCCTGTGACAAGCAGGTGGAGATGGCCCGCTTCGCTGGCAAGCCACTGATCAAGACCGGCGTCAAAGCCCCCATCAAGGATGGCAAGGGTCTGATTGAGCAAGCTCTGAAAGCCCCGGCCTATGTGGCTGGCAAAGAAGATAAAAAGGGTGAAGAGAAGAGCACCGGCGGCAGTTCCGATCTCTATCGCTACCTGATGAACGGTGTATCGCACATGATCCCGTTCGTGGTGACCGGCGGTCTGTTGATTGCGCTGGCACTGGCCATCGGCGGCAACCCGACCCCGAGTGGCATGCAGATCCCGGAAGGGAGCATGTGGAACCAGATCCTCAACGTGGGCGTGGCTGCCTTTACCCTGATGATCCCTATTCTGGCAGGCTATATCGCCTACGCCATCGGTGACCGTCCGGCGCTGGCGCCGGGCTTTATCGGCGGCTGGATCGCCAACAACGGCAGCTTCTACGGCGCGGATGCCGGAACCGGCTTTATCGGTGCCATCATCGCGGGCCTGCTGGTCGGCTATCTGGTGCGCTGGATTGCCACCCGTCACTACCACAAGATGGTGCAGCCGCTGGTGCCGATCCTGATCGCCCCCATCGTCGGTTCCCTGTTTATCGCTGCGGTCTTCATCTTCATCATCGGCGCCCCGATTGCCGACATGATGACTGGCCTCAACGCCATGCTGCTCTCCATGAGCGGCGGCAGTCTGGTGCTGCTGGGTATCGTACTCGGTGGTATGGCTGGCTTTGATATGGGTGGCCCGGTCAACAAGGTGGCCTTCCTGTTCTCGGTCGGCATGATTGCCTCCGGTCAGACCCAGTTTATGGGTGCCATGGCTTGCGCCATCCCGGCCGCGCCGCTCGGCATGTCGCTGGCTACCGTGCTCGGTCGCAAGCTGGGTATCTTCGATGCCTCTGAAATCGAAGCGGGCAAAGCTGCCGGTGCCATGGGCCTGGTGGGGATCTCCGAAGGGGCGATTCCGTTCGCCGCCCGTGATCCGCTGGCCGTTATCCCGGCCAACGTGCTGGGCAGCATGACCGCCGCTGTGATGGCCTTCCTGTTCGGCATCACCAACAGCGTCGCCCACGGTGGCCCCATCGTGGCCCTGCTGGGTGCGGTCAACAAGCCGCTGCTGGCGCTGCTCTGCATGGTCTGCGGTGCCATCGTCACCGGCGTGGTGGCGGTCGCCCTGAAAAAACTGCGGGTCAAAAAGAGTGACGAGGTGACCCTGGCCAAGGCGGCCTGAGTCCCCCTCGCCATCGCGGCTCGTAACGCATAAAAGGAGGCCACCCCACGGGGTGGCCTCTTGGTTTTTCACGGCGGCTGGCGGGCCATTTTCCCCGGCGCCCCTCCACGAAACAGGGGTCGATAAGCCCCGCCTACCTCGCTTTTCTCCTCACTTCTCTCTTCTCACTTCTCACTTCTCGCTTCGTCCTCCTCTCCTTGCCGCGCTCCCTCACCTCTTGTAACCAAGGGCTCGCACGGCGCGGCAAACTGGCTGAGATGGCCGCAATTTGGCGTTCACTGTGTGATGTTTCTCACGCTTTTTCCGCGAAAGCGCAAAAACTAGGAAAATTTCCTAGTGCCACTAGGGATGGCTCTCAAGCCATTTTCTGCCCCTCTGATTAGAGTCACCCCACCTGATGTCGTGACCCGCACCACGATGGGCAACCAGCCCCGTCATCCTGTGCCGGGCCCGGGTTTATATGGATGGAGAGTCGAGCGCAGCAACCGCTGGCAGCCCCTGACTTTCCGTTCCCCCTTCCGTGGCGTGACCTCGAACAATTTATCTACAAATGAGGGGCGCGGCGGAAATACCGTCTATCTCGCAGAGGATGAACGAAGATGTTGAAATTGCTCCAACAGGTCCGGGTTCCGACCCTCGACCTGCCGGTCGAAGCCCGGCGCAAGCTCTGGTTCAAGCCGTTTATGCAATCCTATCTGGTTGTATTTATTGGCTATCTGACCATGTATCTGATCCGCAAGAACTTCAACATTGCGCAAAATGACATGATCCAGGAGTACGGTCTGTCGATGACCGAGCTTGGCATGATCGGCCTTGGTTTCTCCATCACCTACGGGGTGGGCAAGACAGTCGTCTCCTACTACGCCGATGGCAAGAACACCAAGCAGTTCCTGCCGCTGATGCTGATCCTCTCCGCCCTCTGCATGCTGGGCTTCAGTGCCAGCATGGGTGGCACAGGTTTTAGCCTCTACCTGATGATCTTCTTCTACGCAGCCAGCGGTTTCTTCCAGAGCTGCGGTGGCTCTTGCAGCTACTCCACTATCACCAAGTGGACCCCTCGCAACAAGCGCGGCACTTACCTCGGCATGTGGAACCTCTCCCACAACGTCGGCGGTGCCGGTGCGGCCGGTGTGGCGCTGTTCGGTGCCAACTACCTGTTTGATGGCAATGTGCTCGGCATGTTTATCTTCCCGTCCATCATCGCGCTGATCGTCGGCTTTATCGGCCTGCGTTTTGGTAGCGATTCACCGGAAGCCTACGGTCTGGGCAAGGTGGAAGAGCTGTTTGACGAAGTGGCGAGCGAAGAAGATATCGCCACCGAAGAGCAGCAGCTGACCAAGGGTCAGATCTTCGTCAAGTACGTGCTGCTGAACAAGGTGATCTGGCTGCTCTGCTTTGCCAACATCTTCCTCTACGTGGTGCGCATCGGTATCGACCAGTGGTCCACCGTCTACGCTCACCAGGAGCTGGGCTTCTCCAAAGAGGTGGCGATTCAGGGCTTTACCTTCTTTGAAGTGGGCGCACTGGTCGGCACCCTGATGTGGGGTTACCTCTCCGATCTGGCCAATGGCCGCCGTGGTCTGGTCGCTTGCGTCGCCCTGGCGCTGATCATCGCCACCCTGGGTCTCTATCAGCATGCCACTACCCCGTTCATGTTCCTGGGTTCGCTGTTCTTGCTGGGCTTCCTGGTGTTTGGCCCACAACTGCTGATCGGCGTCGCCGCCGTGGGCTTCGTCCCCAAGCAGGGCATCAGCGTAGCCGATGGCGTCAAGGGCACCTTTGCTTATCTGATCGGTGACAGCTTCGCCAAACTGGGTCTGGGCATGATTGCCGATGGCACCCCCATCTTCGGTCTGACCGGTTGGGCAGGCACCTTCGCCGCCCTCGACATGGCTGCTGCCGCCTGTCTGGTGCTGATGGCCTGTGTGGCTGTGGCCGAAGAGCGCAAGATCCGCCGCATCAAGCGCGAGCTGAAAGCCGCAGCGCTGGCCGCCCAGACCGCCTGATCCCCTTTAGATTGTCGCTAATTGCTCAGGGCCACCCACACCGGTGGCCCTTGTTGTTTGGCAAGGCCAGACACCCGACGGGCCCGATATCAGCCCGCGCTGCCGCTCAAGGGGCAGGCATATCCCCATCAAGATCTCACTTTTTGTATGGACATTTGGTAAAGCCAGCCCGCCAGCGCTATCTTGTTGCTCCCACTTGCCTGCATCACAGATATCTGATGAAGATCGTTGCCATCACCGCTTGCCCGACCGGTATTGCCCATACCTATATGGCTGCCGATGCCCTGCAAAAAGCTGCCACCACCCTGGGGCTCAAGATCAAGGTCGAAACTCAAGGTGCCATGGGCATGGAGAACATGCTGACCGCCCGCGATATTGCCAGCGCCGATCTGGTGCTGATTGCCTCCGATATCGAGATTGAGCAGAAAGATCGCTTTCTCGGCTGCGCCATCCATCAAGTGACCCTGGAGACAGTGCTGCTGGATGCCATGGGCGTACTCAAGGGATTGCCGATCCCGGCCTGATGCTGACCCGCGAGATCACCTTCTACTGCCAGCAGGGAATGAGCATCACCCAGGCCAAACAGTTGAACCGGCTGGCGGGGATGTTCAAATCCTCCATCTGTTGCGCCAACCTCACCCGGCGCCAGACTGTCATCGCCAGCAACCAGCTATCTCTGCTGACCCTCGCCACCCAACCCGGCGACCTCTGCCAATTGCAGATAGAAGGGTGTGATGCCGAGCTGGCCCACATGGCGTTTACCTGCTGGTGCGGCGAACTGGGCCAACCGCTGGTGCGCCCGCTGACCGCCGCACTGGCCGAATTACGGTTGGCGAGCGCCCTGCCCGACTACCATTTTGCCCTGCGCCAGCTGGCCCACAGCCCCGAACCGCTGACCAAGGCCGAGGCCCTCGAACATCTGATCGATCTGCTGCCCGCCGAGCTGGTCACCGACCGCACCAAACTGACCGCAGCGGTGGAGCGGCGCGAGCAGGTCTCCGCCACCATTATCCGCCCGGGCCTTGCCATGCCCCATGTACTGTGCGAAGGGATAAGCCAACCGGCGCTGAGTCTGCTCAACTGTGCAGACCCCATCGAGTGGGGCTCCCGGATTGGGCCGGTGCAGACCATCATTTTGCTGGCAGTACCGGTCGGCTGCGGACGGGAGACCCTGCGGCCCCTCACCCGACTGGCGCAGGCGATGATCGATGATGTGGTCAGCCACGCCCTGCTGCAGGCAGGCTCGGCCCCCGCCCGTCAGGCTATCGTGATTGAGAGCTTGCTGAGCTAAGCCGGTTTGCCCCTTGTTGCCAACTGAGCTGTTGCCAACTGAAGAGCCGGTCTGCGATCTTGGTCTCACCGCGGCCTCTGCCATTCATCCCGCCGTCAGCCCCCTGTGATACACTCGCTGCCATCGACAGTCTGAAGTGTGTATCCGATGAAATCTCCCCGTTCCCGTCTCTCTCTCCCTAACCGTCCGCCCCGTGATGGCGCCGCGCGCACCACCACAATGGCGCGCCCAGCCGCCCCCCGCAAACCTGAGCTGGCAGCGGCAGATCGCAAGTTGCTGCTGCTGAACAAGCCCTACATGGTGCTGTGCCAGTTTACCGACGAGGCGGGCCGGGAGACTCTCAAGGATTACATCACCGAGCCCGGCATCTATGCCGCTGGCCGGCTTGACCGCGACAGCGAGGGATTGCTGCTGCTCACCAACGACGGCAAGCTGCAGGCACGCCTCACCCAGCCGGGGGAGAAGACCCCCAAGACCTACTGGGTACAGGTGGAAGGCATCCCCAGCGAAGATAAACTGGCCGCCCTGCGCGCCGGAGTGGAGCTCAATGACGGTATGACCCTGCCCGCCGGGGCGCGCATTATGGATGAACCTGCCGTGTGGCCGCGCAATCCGCCCATTCGCGAGCGCAAGGAGATCCCCACCCGCTGGCTGGAGATCAAAATTATCGAGGGGCGCAACCGGCAGGTGCGGCGGATGACCGCCCATATCGGCCACCCCACCTTGCGCCTTATTCGCTACGCCATCGGCGACTGGACCCTCGATGGTCTGGCCCCCGGTGAGAGCCGCAGCCTGCCCGCCCCCGAGCTGGCACCAGCGTCGGCCAGCCGCCGGCGTCCGCCCTCATCCCGCTCAGGCGGAAATGCCAAACCGGCAGGAGAGGCGCCACGGCGGGTAAGCCAGCCGAAACGTGAAGATCGTCCCCGCAGCACTCATTCAACTGCAAGCTCGACTGCAAGCTCGACCGAGAGCCCGACTGACGGCAAACCCCGCAGCAGCGGGCGCGGTGGCAGTCGCAACACAATGCGCAGACCCGCCCGCGCGGGCAATCCCAATAGCAACGACAAGGAGTCATGATGAGCAATCAGGCAGAGCAATCGACCAGCAGCCATGCCCCCATGGAGGCGCGCCTGACGGTCGCCGCCGTGGTGCAGTGGCAGGGCCGCTTTCTGGTGGTGGAAGAGGAGATAAAGGGTCAGCGCCGCTTCAACCAGCCCGCAGGCCATGTGGAGCCAGGGGAAAACCTGCTTGAAGCGGCCTGCCGCGAACTGAAAGAGGAGACGGGGCTCACCGCCACGCCGACCGCCTGGCTTGGCACCTATCTGTTCAAACCGGCTGACAGCGAGGCCACCTTTGTCCGGACTGCCTTGATCTTCGACCTTGAAAAAGCGCCCGGTCAGCACCATCCAGAGGATCCTGATGGCGATGTGCTGGCTTGCCACTGGCTCACCCTGGAGGAGATCGCCGAGTGTAAACCTGCCCTGCGCAGCCCGCTGGTATGGCAGTGCATTCAGGACTATCTGGCGGGCACCCGCCTGCCGCTGTCGGCGCTCAAGGCCTTTATTTGAGAACCTGTCCACGATCTTACTGCGAGGCCGTGATCAAGGCTCATGTGCTGCTCGGAATCCTCACGTATGTATATACGCTCCGGTTCCTGCGCTGCTCTTTACCTTGCTGACGGCCTCTCGTGACAGATCGTGAACAGGCTATCCGATATCGTTTGGCACCATTTCTTCATCATGGTGCCGACAAACAGAAAAACGATTTCCTGCTGTCAGACTCCTGATGGGAACTACCGCATGGAGATGTGACCGGGGGCGCAAAACTCTGGTAGAATACGCCCCGTTTAAACGAACTGGTAACTTCGACTAATGACAGACAACAGCCAAATCAAGGTGATCGTCGGCATGTCCGGCGGCGTGGATTCTTCCGTCTCGGCCTACTTGCTCCAGCAGCAGGGTTATCAGGTCGAAGGCTTGTTCATGAAGAACTGGGAAGAAGACGACACGGACGAGTACTGCTCTGCCGCCCAGGATTTGGCTGATGCCAAGGCCGTCTGCGACAAGCTGGGGATGAAACTCCACACCATCAACTTCGCAGCCGAGTACTGGGACAACGTGTTCGAGCACTTCCTCGAAGAGTACAAGGCTGGCCGCACGCCGAACCCGGATATCCTGTGCAACAAGGAGATCAAGTTCAAGGCGTTCCTCGAATTTGCCGCCGAAGAGCTGGGTGCCACCTACATCGCCACCGGCCACTATGTGCGCCGTGACGACAGCACCGGCCACCCACGCCTGCTGCGTGGCCTCGATAGCAACAAGGATCAGAGCTACTTCCTCTACACCTTGAGCGAAAGCCAAGTGGGTCAGAGCCTGTTCCCGGTGGGTGATCTGGAAAAGCCCGAGGTGCGCCGCATCGCCGAGCAGCTCGATCTCATCACCGCCAAGAAGAAAGACTCCACCGGTATCTGCTTTATCGGTGAGCGCAAGTTCAAGGACTTCCTGGCCAAGTTCCTGCCCGCCCAGCCCGGCCCCATCGAAACCGTGGACGGCAAGGTGATCGGCGAGCACCAGGGCTTGATGTACCACACCCTGGGCCAACGCAAGGGGCTCGGCATCGGTGGTCGCAAAGACGCTACCGAAGAGGCCTGGTATGTGGTCGACAAAGAGGTCGAACGCAATGTGCTGGTGGTGGCGCAAGGTGAGCATCCCCGCCTCTACTCCGACGGCCTGATTGCCAGCCAGCTGCACTGGGTGGATCGCACTCCGATCCGCGAGCCGCGCCGCTGCACCGTCAAGACCCGCTACCGCCAGCAGGATATTCCCTGCCTGATCCAGCCCATCGACGATCTGACCATCCGTGTCATCTTCGACGAGAAACAGGCTGCGGTCACCCCGGGCCAATCCGCCGTTTTCTATGACGGGGAAGAGTGCCTGGGCGGTGGCATCATTGAGCAACGTTTCAGCCATCCGGTTTGAATCCTTAACACAAGGCAGCAGACGTGAGCGATAAATTCCAAGACAGAACAATGGCCTTTGCCGGCATCTGCCAGGCCGCCTTTCTGGTGCAGAAGGTGGCCCGTGACGGCAACTGCGACGAAGCCTCCCTGCGCGAGAGCCTCTCGAGCGTACTGGTGACCGATCCCAAGCAACCGCTGGAAGTGTTTGGCAGCCATCTGGCGATCCGCGATGGCTATCGCGCGCTGGTCGAACAGCTGGGAGCCGACGGCAGCCAGAAGAACGCCGAGCTGACCCGTTATGTGGTGAGCCTGATTGCGCTGGAGCGCAAGCTGGCCAAGCGCAAGGACATTCTCAACCTGCTGGGTGAGCGGATCAGCCAGATTGGCCGCCAGCAACAGCATTTCGATCTGCTGGATGAGCAGATCATGGCCAACATGGCGAGCATCTACAGCGACCTCATCAGCCCCATCGGGCCGCGCATTCAGGTGGCGGGTACCCCGCTGTTCCTGCAGCAGCCGCTGGTACAGCACAAGGTACGCGCCCTGCTGCTGGCAGGCATTCGTGCCTGCGTGCTGTGGCGTCAGCTCGGTGGCAGCCGCACCCAGATCATCTTCGCGCGCAAGAAGATGGTGGAGCTGGCCAAACGTTACTAAAAAATCGGCTCGTGCCCGGGCCAGCGGGAGAGATCAAGGTGTACTGCCGCACAGCAACCTTGATAACACCACTGGCAAGCGCACGAGTTGATATGAATCCCCCACACAAATCATCAGGAGTTCACCCCATGGAGCTGTCCGCGCTGACTGCTGTTTCCCCGATTGACGGTCGTTATGGCGACAAGGCCGATGCCCTGCGCCCTATCTTCTCCGAATTCGGCCTGCTGCGTTTTCGCGTCGAAGTCGAGGTGCGCTGGTTGCAAAAACTGGCCAGCCACGCCGGGATCCCGGAAGTCCCTGCCCTGAGCTCGGCCGCCAATGCCCTGCTCGATGGCATCGTCAGCAACTTCAACGAGAGTGACGCAGCCCGTATCAAACAGATCGAGCGCACCACCAACCATGATGTGAAAGCGGTGGAGTACTTCCTCAAAGAGCAGGTCGAAGTGACCCCTGAGCTGGCGGCTGTCAGCGAGTTCATCCACTTCGCCTGCACCTCGGAAGACATCAACAACAACTCCCACGGTCTGATGCTGAAAACCGCCCGCGAAGAGGTCATCAAGCCTTATTGCGAGAAGCTGATCAGCGAGCTCAAGCGTCTGGCTCACGAGTATCGTGACATGCCGCTGCTCTCCCGCACCCACGGCCAGCCGGCAACCCCGAGCACCATGGGCAAGGAGATGGCCAACGTCGCCTACCGTCTGGAGCGCCAGTACAAGCAGATCATGGCGGTGGAGATCCTCGGCAAGATCAACGGTGCGGTCGGCAACTACAACGCCCACATCAGCGCCTACCCGGACGTGGACTGGCACCAGTTCTCCGAGGAGTTCGTGACCTCCTTGGGCCTTTCCTGGAACCCCTACACCACCCAGATCGAACCGCACGACTACATCGCCGAGCTGTTCGACGCCATGGCCCGCTTCAACACCATCCTGATCGACTTTGACCGCGATGTGTGGGGTTACATCTCGCTGGGTCACTTCAAGCAGCGCACCATCGCGGGCGAAATTGGCTCCTCCACCATGCCGCACAAGGTCAACCCCATCGACTTCGAAAACTCCGAAGGCAATCTGGGTCTGGCCAACGCCGTGTTCCAGCATCTGGCCAGCAAGCTGCCTATCTCCCGCTGGCAGCGTGATCTGACCGACTCGACCGTGCTGCGCAACCTGGGTGTGGCAGTGGGCTATTCGCTTATCGCCTATCAGGCGACCCTCAAGGGTATCTCCAAGCTGGAAGCCAACAGCGATGCCATGGCCGCTGACCTGAACGCCAACTGGGAAGTGCTGGCCGAACCGATCCAGACCGTGATGCGCCGCTACGGCATCGAGAAGCCCTACGAGAAGCTCAAAGAGCTGACCCGTGGTCGCCGCGTTGATGCCGAAGGGATGCGTACCTTTATCGACACCCTCGAACTGCCGGAAGCCGTGAAGGTGGAGCTGAAGAAGCTGACCCCGGCCAACTACATTGGTGACGCCCAGCGTCTGGTTGATCTGCTGAAATAAGCGGATAAGTAACACGACCGGGGCCCTGTGCATGATCTGCAACAGGGCCCCGGTTATTTTATGTGGCACCCTATACACAGTTTGCAAGAGGGCTTGCCCGAGGTCGGCAGCCGCCTCTGGCAAGACCTCTCTTACCCTTTGTCGAACCCTTTGACGAGAAGATCTATGTACGAACTCAATCTGGATATCGCTCACTTCCTTGAGCACTACTGGCAGAAGCGCCCACTCCTTATCAAGGGCGGCTTCAAAGACTTTCAGGATCCCATCAGCCCGGACGAGCTGGCAGGTCTGGCCATGGAAGAGGTGGTAGAGTCCCGCCTCGTTACCCGTTTCGACGGTAAGTGGGATGCCGCCCACGGCCCCTTCGAATCCTACGACCATCTGGGTGAAGAGAACTGGACCATTCTGGTACAGGCTTGCAACCATTGGGCCCCCGAGGTAAACGAGCTGGCGGTGCCGTTCCAGTTCATCCCCGGCTGGCGACTGGATGATGTGATGGTGAGCTTCTCCACCCCCCACGCGGGTGTCGGCCCCCACATCGATCACTACGATGTATTTATCACCCAGGGTCTGGGCAAGCGTCACTGGCGGGTTGGCGATGCGCTGCCGCTGAACGAATTTGCCGCCCACGCCGCCCTGCTGCACTGCGAGCCGTTCGAGGCGATCATCGACGTCATCATGGAGCCGGGCGATATCCTCTACATTCCGCCAGGATTCCCCCACGAAGGCTACGCCATCGAGCCCTCCATGAACTTCTCGGTCGGTTTCCGCGCGCCGGACGCCAAGGCGCTGATCTCCTCCTTTGCCGATCACCTGATCGACAACGAGGTGCGTACCGAGCGTTACAGCGACCCGGACCTCAAGCCCCGTGCCCGTCATGGCGAGATCCAGTCCCATGAACTGCACCGTCTGCGCGAGCTGATGCAACAGGCCCTTGATGACGAGACCCTGTTCAAGGAGTGGTTCGGCGCCATGATCTCCGAGGCCAAGCATGATCTGGACGTCAATCCGGTCGAGCCGGACTACAGCGCCGAGGAGGTAGCCGACCTGCTGACCCAGGGCGAGCCTGCCATCAAGGTGCCGGGCCTGCGCAGCGTCTGGTTCAGCGGCGAGAGCCAGCAGTGCTATATCGATGGCGAAGCCTGGACTCTGCCGAGCGAAGATGCAGCTGCCATCTCCCTGCTGTGTGACAAGGACATCATCACTCAGGCTGATATGGTTGAACTGGCCGATCAAGCTGGCTTCCTGCAACTGCTGACCCGTCTGGTTAATCGCGGTTACTGGTTCTTTAGCTGATCAGGCTGTGGTTGAACCATATGAAAGGCGCCTTTTGGCGCCTTTTTTCTTGCTCCGTAGCTGTTCAATTAACAATCTATTTGCGAAGCTGAACCTACTCTTGATGAAGCGGCAAGTGGTGCTTTGTTGAACGAAACCGGCCACGTATCATGCGGCCGTTCCTGTTCAGAAGAGAAGAGCCACCATGCAGATCACCTCCCAGCCCATGTCACTGCCCGATTACAGCAAATACCCCTCCTACCCCGATGTGACACCCGAGCAGATCAATAAAGCCCGCAATGAAGCGTTGGCCAAAAAGGATGAGGTGAAGGCGCAGAGCGAGGAGCAGGCAACCGCCCGCAGAACCATGGCCGTCTCCTATACCGCCCACCAGCAGGATAAAGCGGCGATAGATCGTTACTTGCAAGCAAGCGGACAAGAGACCGGCGACAGCGCAACCCCGAGCACCGGCGATATCTATCAGAGCGCAAATCGCTACCAGCGCCAGCAGAACCTGACCGGCTATCTGCAATTCCAGCAGAGCCCCCTCGGTCAACAGATGGGTAGTATGGTTGGTGAAGACAAACGCAAAGGCTCCCAGCTGGATATCATGGCCTGACGGGAGAGACGGCCAGCATCGCCGACTTGAATGGCCATGCTCCGCTCAGCTCAGCTCCCCATGGCCAGCTATGGGGTCATCGCGACTCCCGAAGAGCCGGCAGGCTCTTTGGGTTTGTCGCAAAAGTGTGACTTATTTCAAATAACAGCCCGTTGCTCCGTCTCGTTATTAGCGGGTTTTGGCAGCAGCATGCCATATACGCAGTCACTAATGTGACTAACTATTCAGGCTTCTTATGCGCCCTTTATCCCCCTTGGCTGACCCTGCCCGACCACTCGATAACGGGACTCACATATCAGGGGGGCATGGCAAATATGATCCGGATCAATATTCAGGCGTAATGCACCCTGCAGCGACGATTTGCCGGTTTTTCATCCCCTCTCTGACCATCCTGTTTTTACCCCCAAAAGAGCCGCAAGGCGCACCGGCAGCCACAGCGGGATAGTGATCACTTACCTGCCCCCCCTTTATGCAAATAAATGCGTTTTAGTGCCTTTAATTGCTTGTCAAGGGGGCATCACGAATGCAAAATACGCCGCCAATAAAGGACCGATGTTCACTGCGACATCGGTTTTTGTATTTTTGAAGTGCAGTACAAACCCACCACAAGAGGCCGGAACATTTCCGGAAGTGATATTCGAGATTGCCAAACAATCTCCCGACGTTGAGAGGATAACCATGGGGCGTTTTAATGCTTTCCTGCCGGTACAGCCCGGTATGCGCCACCCCGGCGCCCTTGATGTACAGGTGTGCGAATTCATCGTATCCCTGCGCTCGTTGCAAGCACGTGCTGCGGCACTGATTGAGGAGAAAGCGTAATGGCATCGCAAAACGCCAAGCTGCTCAAGACCCTTACCCTGACACAAGTGATTGTGATGGGTCTGGCCTATCTGACCCCCATGGCTGTGTTCGACACCTTCGCCATCGTCGGTGACATCACCGATGGCCGGGTCGCCACCGCCTATCTACTGGCACTGGGTGGCATCCTGCTCACCGCCCTCAGCTATGGTCATCTGGTACGCAAGTTCCCTTCTGCGGGTTCTGCCTACACCTATGCCCAGAAAGTATTCAACCCCTACGTCGGTTTCATGGTCGGCTGGTCATCCCTGCTCGACTACATGTTCATGCCGATGATCAACATTCTGCTGGCCAAGATCTACCTGACCGCCATGTTCCCGGGCGTCGAGCCCTGGATCTTCATCTTCGGTCTGGTGACCGTGATGACCTTGCTGAACCTGCGCGGCATCAATCTGGTGGCCAACTTCAACGGGCTGATCGTGGTGATCCAGCTCGCCATCATCACCCTCTTCATCGGCCTGATGGCATGGGGCATCTATCATGGTGAGGGTGCTGGCACCCTGATGAGCAGCCGTCCGTTCCACGTCGAGTCAGCCCAGATGGTGCCACTCTTTACCGGTGCGACCATCCTCTGCTTCTCATTCCTCGGCTTTGACGGTCTGAGCTCCCTCTCCGAAGAGACCCCGAACGCCGGCAAGGTGATCCCCAAGGCGATCGTGCTGACAGCCCTCATCGGCGGCATCATCTTCGTGGTGGTCTCCTACTGCCTGCAGCTCTACTTCCCGAGCCTTGCCCGCTTCCAGCATCCGGATGCGGTACTGCCGGAGATCGCCCTCTACGTTGGCGGCACCTTCTTCCAGTCCGTGGTACTGGTCTGCACCACGGTCGCGGTACTGGCCTCCGGCATGGCCGCTCACGCCGGGGTTTCGCGCATCCTCTACGTGATGGGGCGTGACCGGATGATCCCGGAGCGGGTGTTTGGCTACATCCACCCGAAATACCGCACACCGGCCATCAACGTGCTGATGGTGGGCGGTCTGGCGCTCTCCGCCGTGTCGTTTGATCTGGATACCGCGCTGGCGCTGGTCAACTTCGGGGCGCTGGTAGCGTTCAGCTTCGTCAACCTGTCGGTGATCGGTCAGTTCTGGGTACGCGAGAAGCGCAACAAGACCCTCAAGGATCACGTGGTCTTCCTGCTGCTGCCGCTGCTCGGCGCTGCCACCATCGGCGCCCTGTGGATCAACCTGGAGCAGAGCTCCCTGGAGCTGGGTCTGATCTGGGCCGGTCTGGGTGTGACCTATCTGTTCCTGCGTCTGGCGGTGTTCCGCATCCCGTTCCGTCAGTACGAGGAAGCGGCTGACGCCTGATCCTCTACGGATATCGGATACACAGAAGGGGAGCCATGGCTCCCCTTCTGTTATTTCACCGGCGCTAGCTCACCGAGTGACTGCCCTTACTCGCTACAGCGCGTAAGGGGAGAGCGTGATCAACTCTTGTTGATCACCGCAGTTGCTGCCGCCTTGAGCGGATCATTGGCAACCGCTTTAATATCCTTGTTCACTTGCTTGAGCTGATCTTGGGCCTTGTCGGCCTGGCGCTGGGTCGCTTTGACGTCATCACGGGCACCTTGCACGCTGTCACTTGCCTTGTCACGCAGATCGGCGGTGCCATTTTTCAGCTCATCCTTCGCCTTCTCTTTCTGCTGACGCATCAGCATCTCGGTATCACAGCGTCCCTTGACGCCGACGGAGGCACCCATCGCCTCGTTTTTCAGTGCCTTGTCCAAATTACAATCCGGCTGCAGCACTGACTTGGCCTGCACACCGACCGACAACAACCCGAGGGAAAGAGAGAGAACCCATGCTCGCATCACGCTTATTACTCCAAGACTAAAAAGAAACGCCGCAGCATAGCGCCCCGTGCCGGGATCACAAGCCTTATTGTGCCGATAGCCACTTGGTGGCCGGAATGTCCTCCTGTTCCGTCAAACACTGCCTAGGCAAGCCGCCCTCCCTGACAGTCATAAAAACATCATAAAAGTGTCACTTTGTCATATTTCTGTCATTTACCACTGCTTAAATGCGCGGGTCATCAACTACCCAAGACGGAACCACCGTCCCAAGAGGCTTTATGCAACACCATCACTCCTTGCCACAGCCGCCGGCGACCCGCGCCCTGTTCAACTGGATGAGTGTCATCGTACTGGTCTACCTGATCCTGGTAGCCGTGGGCGCCATCTCCCACGGCTTCAAAGATTTCTCCGGTGGTGCCGAGGGCGCAGCCCAGATCTTCGCCTTTGCCAACAACCCCTTTGTCGCGCTGATGCTCGGCATTCTGGCCACCGCCCTGGTGCAATCCTCCAGCACTGTCACCTCGGTGATCGTCGGTCTGGTGGCGGGCGGCCTGCCCATCGGCATGGCCATCCCCATGGTGATGGGTGCCAACCTCGGTACCACCATCACCAATACCATCGTCTCCATGGGTCATATCCGGGATCGCGCCGAGTTCCGCCGCGCCTTCGCCGCCGCCACCGTGCACGACTTCTTCAACCTGCTGGCGGTGTTCATCTTCCTGCCGCTGGAGTTGATGTTCGGCCTGCTGCAACACAGCGCCGAGTGGCTGGCCAACCTGCTGGTGGGCTCCGCCAACATGTCGATGAAGGGGATGGATTTCATGAAGCCGCTGACCGCACCGGCCCAGCAGCTGATCGACAGCGCCGTTGCCTTGCTGCCGGGCAAGGGTGCTGCCATCGCTACTATCGTCATCGGTATCCTGCTGATCCTCGCATGTGTCACCTGGCTCGGCAAAGTGCTGCAACAGGTGCTGGTTGGCCGTGCCAAAGAGCTGCTGCACAAAGCGCTGGGCCGTGGCCCGCTGACCGGCATCACCTCGGGTGCGCTGGTGACCATCATGGTGCAGTCCTCCTCCACCACCACCAGCCTGATGATCCCGCTGGCTGGCGGCGGCGTGTTCAGCACCCGTCAGCTCTACCCCTTCACTTTGGGGGCCAACATCGGCACCACCATCACCGCCCTGCTGGCTGCCACCGCCATCAGCGGAGCCGGTGCCCAGCTGGCACTGACCATAGCGCTGGTACACGTGCTGTTCAACGTCTTCGCCGTGGTGCTCATCTATGGCATCCCCTTGCTGCGTGACCTGCCGGTGCGCGCCGCCGAGGGGTTGGCCCGGGTTGGCAGCGAGAACAAGCTGCTGGCTCTCGGTTATGTGGCGGGTCTCTTCTTCGCCCTGCCCGCCCTGATGATGGTGGCGGCCAAATAATCGCTGCCGCCATGACAAGGGGCGAGTCACCGACTCGCCCCTTTTTACATCTGCGTCACTGTGCTTTGCCTGCCTGCTCACATCCTCCCGCCCTGTGGCTCGCCATCAGGGGCGGTGCGCGATAAGATGGCGCCCTCATTGCACTTTTTACATTTCATGGAACAGGAAAAACCGATGAAATTCATACTGATCGCGCTGCTGGTTGCCGGTGTCGCCTACTACTTCTACTCCAGCAGCAACAACAAAAAGCTGGCAGCCGACAACGTGCGGATTGGCGCCGAATTCCTCGCCAGCAACAAGGACAAACCGCTGGTGACCACCACTGCCTCCGGCCTGCAGTACGAAGTGCTGATCCCGGGCACCGGCACAGTTCACCCCACCGCCACCAGCAAGGTGAAGGTGCACTACGAGGGCAAGCTGCTGGACGGCACCGTCTTTGACAGCTCGGTCGCCCGTGGCGAGCCCATCGAGTTCGGCCTCAATCAGGTGATCAAGGGCTGGACCGAAGGGGTACAGCTGATGGTGGAAGGTGAGAAGACCCGTTTCTACATCCCCGCCAACCTCGCCTACGGCGACCGCGCCGCGGGCAAAATCCCGCCGGGATCAGTCCTGATCTTTGACGTGGAGCTGCTGGGTATCCAGTAACTCGCTCTGCCATGCACCATCAGCAACAAGGCCAGCATCATGCTGGCCTTGTTGCTATGGGAACCTCACTCCCCCTTGGCGATCCCTTCCCGGCGCGGATCCGCTGCGCCAAACCAGCCGCCAGCGTTGCGCTCAACCCCCTGCAAGCCAGAGGTCTGCTCGTTCAGTACCACCTCGTGCCCCCTCGCCTTCAATCCCTCGACCACCGACATGGGGGTGCGTCCCGCCTCCAGCTCGGTGGGGCCGTTGCGGCTGCCGAAATTGGGCAGATTGATGGCCTGTTGCAGATTCAAGCCCCAATCCTGGGTGCCGAGCAGAGTCTTGCCCACGTAGTTGATGATGGCGGAGCCGCCCGGCGAGCCCAGCGTCATGGTCAGCTCGCTGCTTGGCTTGTCAAACACCAGCAGCGGTGACATGGAGGAGCGGGGCCGTTTGCCCGGCTCCACCCGGTTTGCCACCGGCAGACCCGCGGCATCCACCGAGGTGAAGGAGAAGTCGGTCAGCTGATTGTTGAGCAGGTAGCCGTTGACCATCTGGCGCGAACCAAAACCATCCTCGATGGAGCTGGTCATGGAGATCGCCATCCCCGCTTGGTCGACGATCGAGACATGGCTGGTGGAGGGGAGTTCCGGGGTCGCATCCTTGCCGCGCGCCAGCGCCAGCGGCGGCGTACCGGGCTTGGCAATCCCCATGGAATGCTCACCGATAAGCTTGCCGCGCTCGGCCAGATAGCCCTTATCCAGCAACCCCTTCACCGGCACGCTGACCACATCACTGTCGGCGACGTACTGATTGCGATCGGCGAAGGCCAGGCGCGCCGCTTCGCTGTAGAGGTGGATGGCCTCGCTGGATGCGGCCAATCCCCCCTCCTTGGTGGTGATCGGTTTGAGGGCCGCCATATCGCGACTCTCCAGCATGCCGAAGATCTGGCCGAGTGCCAGAGTGCCGGATGAAGGAGTGGGGAAGCCGCAGATCTCGCTCTGGCGATAGTCAAAACAGAGGCCATCCCTCAGTTTGGCCTGATAGCTAGCCAGATCGGCGGCACTGAGTACCCCGGGATTGGTCGGGTGCTGGCGCACCTTGGCCACCATGGCATCCGCCAGCGGCCCCCGATAGAAGGCATCCGCCCCCTCGGTGGCCAGAGTGCGCAACACCTTGGCCAGCGCCGGATTGGTCAGCCGGGTTCCTGCCGTTTTGGGGCTGCCATCGGCCTGATAGAAGTAGGCGCGCGCCTCCGGGTCGCGGGCCAGATAGGGATCCTTGGCCAGCAAGGTTGCCAGCCGGGGGCTTATTACAAATCCTTGTTCTGCCAGGGTGATGGCAGGCTCGAACAGCGCAGCCCAGGGCAACTTGCCATAACGCTGATGGGCCAGCGCCAGCGCACGCAGGGTGCCGGGAACCCCGACCGATCGACCCCCTACCACCCCGTCATAAAATGCCAGCGGCTTGCCATCTTGCATAAACAGCTGGTCAGTGGCGGCCGCCGGCGCCGTCTCGCGGCCATCCACCGCACTCACCTTGCGGCCATCCCATACCAGCAGCAGCGTCCCGCCACCGATCCCGGAGGATTGCGGCTCTACCAGCGTCAATACCAGTTGCACCGCCATGGCGGCATCAACGGCACTGCCACCGGCCTTGATGATCTGGTAGCCCGCATCCACCGCCAGCGGGTTGGCAGCCGCCACCATGAAGTCATGGCCCTGCCAGCCCTGTTTGTCGGTCCAGCCACTGGCCGCTTCCGGCGCGATCAGCGTCTGGGGTGGCGGGGCGTAGTGAAAGCCGTTGTCACTGGCACAACCGGCCAGCAGGGCAAGGGCGACAGCCAGCCCCAGAGGTTTGCGCAACATGACACTCTCCTTGTCTGTTTTATGACCATGAAGAGGGACTATGTCACGATTGGCGCTGGTAGCTCAAGTTATTGAGCAAGATCAATATCTTACTCATCTATCAATAATGGTTATTCGCTATAGATACAAAAAAACCGCCCGAAGGCGGTTTTTACAATGGGATAGCTGAGGCTACACAGCCGCCAGTCCGGTTAGATGGACTGCTCTTCGCCACCCAATACGGCAAACAGCGCCGGGATAAACTGGGCCAGCTCGGAGGTGACCAGGGCGAAATCGGCATCCAGACGGGCGGCCGGATCTTCGCTAGTAACGTCGTCGTTCTGCTCGCGCAGCTCTTCGCTGAACTTCAGCCGCTTGATGGAGAGATCGTCCCCCAGCACAAAACTGATGGTCTCGCCCCAGTTGAGGGCAAGCTTGGTCACCAGCTTGTCGTTGGCCAGGTGGTTTTTGATCTCTTCACTCATCAGATCCTGCTGTTTGCACCGAATGATGCCGCCGTGCTCCATGGCACTGCGCAGCTCGGCTTCGTCTTCCAGCGTGAAGGTAGACGGCAGGTTACCCTCGTTCAGCCACTCGGTCATGGTGATCTCGGGCGGGTTCTTGAGGGCCACCGGCACCACCGGCAGGGAGCCGATGGATTTGCGCAGCAGCGCCAGCAGATCGTCTGCCTTCTTGGCAGAACCTGCGTCTACAACCATCAAATTGTCGGCCGGATTGATCCAGGCGAAGGTCTGGCTAGTACGACTGAAGGCACGAGGCAGCAGGGTGTGGAGGATCTCCTCCTTGAGCGCTTCTTTCTCTTTTTTCTTGAGGGCGCGTCCCTGTTCGAACTCGATCGCCTCTACCTTCTCGGCCAGCATCTCCTTGACCACGCTACCGGGCAGCATCTTCTCCTCTTTGCGGGCGCAGAGCAGGATGTGGCCGGAGGCAGAGTGGGTCAGGGTTGAGCCGAATTTGCCAAGGGGCTTGACCCACCCGAAACGGGAGATGTCCTGACTGCCGCAAGGGGTGAAGGCACAGGCTTCCAGCTGGGTTTCCAGCTGATCCACGGTCAGGTCAAAGGGGCGGGTAAAGCGATAAATCTGCAGGTTTTTAAACCACATGGCGTCCTCGGTCTCTAGATTGTCCGGCGGGCATTGTACTAGAGAGGCGCTTTGTGATCAGCCAATCATTCTCGCTAAATAAAGGGCGATCGACCTCACAGGGTCTCATTTATATCACCTGAGCGGTCACCAAGTTCCCCTAGACTGCGAGTTGTGCAAGTTGTTAACAAGGATGAAATTATGTTACGGCCCAGTCGCCCGGAAGACATGGAAGAGATCGTCGAAATCTGGTTGCTGGCCTCCCTGCAGGCCCACGATTTCGTCGATGCCTCTTGCTGGTGGCGGGCTCAGGAGGATCTTCGCATTCGCTACCTCGATCGCGCTGCCATCTGGGTATTCGAGGAGCGCGGCGACCTGCTCGGTTTCATGGCGCTGGTGGACAACTACCTCGCCGCCCTGTTCGTGCGCCCCGACCGCCAGGGACGTGGCGTCGGCCACGCCCTGCTGCAGGAGGCCAAGCGTCAGGGGGCGTCGCTCCACGCCCGCGTCTTTGTCGAGAACGATCAGGCGGTGCGTTTCTATCGCCGCCACGGTTTCGTTATCGAGGCCGAGGAGTCCGATCCCCTCACCGGCCACCCCCAATACCGGATGTGCTGTGAACCAGCCTGAATCGATGCCAGCCCGCTGTTTTACTTGAAAAAAGCACCGGGCATCCTCATCTTGTCTCCATCGGGTGCCCCAGGCACCTTCCCTGCAACCGGGCTGCTTTCCAATGAAAATCCTCCATACCGCCGACTGGCACCTTGGCCATCAACTTCATGGTCACGACCGCCGTTTTGAACACGATGCCTTTCTCGACTGGCTGAGCGACACCCTCAAGGCGCGCGAGATCGACGCCCTGCTGGTGGCGGGCGATCTGTTTGATACCGCCAATCCTCCCGCCAGTGCCTGGCAACAGCTCTACCGTTTTCTGGCGCGGCTGCGCGCCGAGATGCCCCACCTCAACATGGTGCTGATCGGCGGCAACCACGACTCCCCCTCCAAGCTGGATGCCCCCCACGAGCTGCTGCGGGCCTTTGACCTGCATCTGGTGGGTAGCATCAGCCGCGACAGTGAAGGCAAGCTCGAGACCGACCGCCTGCTGGTGCCGCTGCAAGACAAGGAGGGCAACATTGCCGCCTGGTGCGCCGCCGTGCCGTTCCTGCGCAGCAGCGATCTGCGGGTGGAGCAGCTGGCAGAGGGGCAGGACAGGCTGATCGAAGGGGTACGGCAGGTCTACGCCGAGGTGCTGGCCGAAGGGCGTGCCCGCTGCGGGCAAGATCTGCCGCTGATCGCCATGGGCCACGCCTATCTGGCGGCGGGCCAGCTCTCGGAGCTTTCAGAGCGGCGGGTGCTCGGCGGCAACCAGCACGCCCTGCCTGCTGATCTCTTCGCCGCGGCTGACTACACGGCGCTCGGCCACCTCCATCTGGCCCAGAGTCCGGCCGAGGGGGTGCACTACAGCGGCTCGCCGCTGCCCCTGTCGCTGGCCGAGGCGAACTACAACCATCAGGTGCTGGAAGTGACCTTTGCGGGGGGGAAACTGGCCGGGTTGGAGCGGATCCCGGTACCCCGCGCGGTGGAGATGATCCGCCTGCCCCAGAGCACCCTCGACGACGCACTCAAAGCCATCGCATCGCTCGAGCTGCCTGCTTGTCCACAAGAGGCACAACCCTTCCTCGAAGTGCGGCTGTTGCTGCCCAAACCCGAAGCCCGCATCCGCGAGCGCATTCTGGCGGCCATCGCCGACAAACCGCTGCGTCTGGCCCGCATCAGCACCCAGTATCAAGGCTCGGGGGAAGGGCTGGCCGATGGCCGCGAGCGGCGCAGGTTGGATGAACTCTCCCCCACCGAGGTGTTTCGCCTCTGCTATCAGCGCCAGTTTGAAGGGGAGCCCGAGGCCGAGTTGGTCGCCTCGTTTGAAGAGATCCTGGAGCAGGTGAAGGAGTCTAACCAATGAAAATCTTGTCTCTGTCTGGTGAGAATCTGGCCAGTCTGACCGGCCCCTTCACCATCGACTTTACCAGGGGGGCACTTGGCGCCGCGGGCCTGTTTGCCATCACCGGCAATACCGGCGCAGGCAAGAGCACCTTGCTCGACGCCATTTGCCTGGCTCTCTACGACGAGATGCCGCGCTTTATCGCCAATCGCAAGAACGTGGCCGAAGTGGGCCGCATGGATGATGAAGAGAAACTCAAGGCCAATGACGTACGGGGCATTCTCAGTCGCGGCCACGCCAGCGGCTTTGCCGAGGTGCAGTTTCGCGGCTGCGATGGCCGCATCTGGCTGACCCGCTGGGCAGTGCGTCGGGCGCGCAACCGCTCGGAGGGGCGCTTTCAGGCGCAAGAGCGCACCCTGACCGATGTCGAGTCGGGGCAGGTTTTCTCCGGCAGCAAGCGGGAGCTGCAAGATCGCATCGACGAGCTGGTGGGTCTCTCCTGGGAGCAGTTCCGCCGCGCGGTGATCCTGCCGCAGGGGGAGTTTGCCGCCTTCCTCAAATCAGACGCCAACGAGCGCTCCGCCCTGCTCGAACGGATGACCGGCACCGAGCTCTACTCCACCATCTCCATCCAGACCTATGAGCGGGCGCGAGAAGAGCAGCAGAAGCTGACCACCATTGCCCAGCGCCTCGGCGACGTGGCGCTGATGGACGAGGCGACCCGCGAACAGTGGGTGAGCCAGCAGATAAGCCTCTCTACCACCCTCAAGCACGAGCAGCAGCAACAGCAGCTGATGCAGGACTTGCGCGACCTCAACAGCCGCATTGCCGCCCAGCTGCAGGGCTGCGCCGAGGGACAGGCAGCGCTCGATGCTGCCCTGCAAGCCCACGGCGCCGCCGCCCCCGAGCGCGACGAGTTTGCCCGCGCCGAACAGGCCCAGGTGGCCCGCGCCGATCACGACGAACTGGCCCGCCTCACTCTGGAAGTGCAACAACAGGAGATGGTGATCGCCGAACTTGGCCCAGAGCTGGCCAAACTCGAGGAGCAGACCCAGCAGAGCGCGCTGACCGAGCAGCAGCTGCTGGCGGAGAAGATCGCCGCCGAGCGCGAATGGGGCGCCCTGCAACCGGAACTGAAACGGGCACAGGAGCTCGATACCCGCATCCGGGAAAAAGTACAGCAGCTGCAGAAGATCCAGCAGGAGGGGGCACAGGAGCGGGAAGTCCAGCTTACCCTCGAGCAGGGTTGGCGCGAGCAGAGCAAACAGGTAGAGCTGCTCAAGCAGCAACACCAGCAATGGGGGCTTTGGCTCGAAGAGCACAAGGGGCTGGCCCCGGTGGCCCGTCAGTGGCAGCCCCTGCTCACCGCCATGCAGGATTGGGCCGATGATGCCGACAAGCTGCAACAGCTGCTCACCCTGCGGGATCACCAGCTGCGCGCCCTGCAACAGTTGCAACGCCAGCTGGCTCAAGCACAGCAGGATCGTGACTACTGGCAACAGGAGCAGGCGCGGCTGCAACAGCATCAGCACGAACTGCAGGAGCAGCAGTGGGAGAGCCGCCTCGCCAAGGCGCAGGAGCAGTGGCAGCAGCAGACCGAACAGCTGGGCCAGCTACGCCAGCTGCTGGAGCTGGCCGATTATGGCCGCAACCACGGCGAGCAGCATGGCCGCCTGCAGCAGGAGATTGCCCAGCTGGAGCAGGCACTCGGCAAGCTGGCCATCCTCGGCGAAGAGCTGGCGCCAGCTCGCGAGCGGCTCGCCCTGCAGCGGGATGAGGCGCGCCACGCGCTGGAGCAGTCCCGCGCCATCGCCAGCTTCGAGCAGCATCGCCACATCCTGAGCGATGACGAACCTTGCCCGCTGTGCGGCGCCAAGGAGCATCCCTACAGCCAGAGCCAGCCGCAAGTAGCAGGCATTCTGGGCCAACTGGCGGAGCGGGCCCGCAGCCTCGAGCTGGAGTGGGAGCGGCTCAACCATCAATACATTCAGTGCGAGAGCGAGCGTCAGGAGCTGGCCCGCCAGCTGGCGGTGCGCCAGCAGCACCTGCCGGAGCTGGAGGCGCGCGCCGAGCAGCTGACCCAACGCTGGCAACAGCTGGGGGGGGATATCCTGCTCGGTCATCCGCTGCCACTGCGCCAAAGTCCGATAGAGTGGAACGAGCTGATGAGCACCCTGCTCGGCCGTGGCCAGGCGCTGGAGCAGGGGCGGGCCCAAAGCCAGCAGCAGCTGCGTCAAGCCCAGCTCGGTCAGCAGCAGCTGCAAGGGGTGCGTCAGCAACTGAGTCAGTTGGCGGCCCAGCACCAGCAGTTTGACCAGCAGTGGCAGGAGGCCGATCGCCAGCGCATCACGCTGGAAGGGGAAGTGAAGGCAATGGGCGAGCAGGAAGCGACCCTGCGCCAGCGCCTTGAGCAAGGCGCCCACCGCCTCGACGAGCAGATGGGCGGCCAACCGTGGCGCCAGTGGCTCGGCAGCCAGCAGTGGCACGAGTGGCAGCGAACCTGCGAAGCCTGGCTGCACGGCCAGAGCGAGTGGGAGCGGCTGGCCAGCGAGATCGCCAGCCTCACCCCGGCCCTGAGCGCGCAGGAGGCGCGCCTGCAGACCCAGCGCGAGCTGCTGCACAAGCTGGAGCGGGACTACAAGGAGCATGATCAGCAGCGGCAGGGGCTGCTCACCAGCCGCAGCGGTTGTCTCGGTGGCGAGGAGATCCCGCAGGTCGAAAGCCGCTGGCAACAGCGACTGCAACAGCTCGCCAGCGAACTGGATCTGATGCAGAGCGGCGCCCGCGTTCTGCGGGAGCGGCAGACCGAGCTCAAGACCCGCCTCACCCATGTGGAGCAAGAAAAGCAGACCAGCAGCCGCCGCAAGCGGGAGGTGCTGGGGCGCTGGGCTGCCCATGCCAGCACCCTTGGCATCGCCGAGTACGACCTGCGCCGCCTGCTCGCCATCACCCCCGATGAGCTCAAGGCACGCCGCACTGCCCTGCAGGGGCTGGAAGATGCCCTTGGCGAGGCCCGTACCCGTCTTGCCGAGCGGCAACGGGCGCTGGCGCTGGAAGAGAGCAAACGGGATCGCTATCGGGAACACCATCCCGAGCTGGCCGCCCTGCCAGATACAGAGCTGAGCGAGCAGCTGGCGGCACTCGATGCCCGCTGCCGCGCCCTTGAAGAGCAGCTGTTCGAGTGCAAGAGCAAGCTGGCGCAAGCCGAAGCCGCGGCGCTCAAGGCGGGCAGCCTGCAACAGGAGCTGGCCGCCCAACAGGCGGTGGCCGACCACTGGCAGCAGCTGTGCGATCTGATAGGGCAAGCTAACGGCGCCAAGTTCCGCACCTTTGCCCAGAGCCTCACCCTCGAGCGCCTGCTGTTGGAAGCCAACGCCCAGCTCGCCGAGCTGTCACCCCGCTACCGGCTGGAGCGGGTGCCCGGCACCGATCTGGCGCTGCAGGTGGTGGATCTCGACATGGGGGACGAGGTGCGATCGGTGGACTCCCTCTCCGGCGGCGAGAGTTTTCTGGTGTCGCTGGCGCTGGCGCTGGCCCTCTCCAGCCTCTCGTCGCGCCAGACCCAGGTCGAGTCGCTGTTTATCGACGAAGGATTCGGCACCCTCGATCCGGACAGTCTGGATCTGGCGCTCTCCAGCCTCGACTCCCTGCAGGCAGCAGGCCGCCAGATCGGGGTCATCTCCCACGTCCAGACTCTGGTGGAGCGGATCGGCGTGCAGATACGAGTCGAAGCCCTTGGCGGCGGCGAGAGCCGGGTGCGGGTCCCCTGAGTAGCATCAGTTCAATCACCAGTTCCATCGGCTCAATCACCACGCCATAAACAGCAAGACCCCGCCAATTGGCGGGGTCTTGCTGTCAGAGAGGCTATCAACCGAAGCGGTAGGCGCCCATATAGAGGCTGCCGCCATCCCAGCTCTCGTGCAGCCGGGTGGGTGCCACGCCATCAGCCGCCCCCAGCGCAACAAAGAGTGGGCGCAGGTGGTCGTCGTGGGGATGGGACTCCACCGCCCCGGGGGCCCGCTGGCGATAGTCGAGCAGCGCCAGCTGATCCTCCTCGGCCATCTTCTGCTCCAGCCAGCCGACAAACTGGCTGGCCCACTCTGGCACCGGCGAACCTTCCGGCCCCAGCGCCCGCAGGTTGTGGGTGATGGCGCCGGAGGCGAGGATGCCAATCCCCTGACTGCGCAGCGCCCCCAGCACCTCCCCCAGCTGCCACAACTGGGCCGGAGTGAAACTGGTGGGGATGGAGATCTGCACCAGCGGGATCTCGCTGGCGGGGTCGATCAGGGAGAGCGGCGACCAGACCCCGTGATCCAGCTCGCGCCGCACCGGGGTGGCGGTCAATCCGGCCAGCGCCAGCTGATCGCTCACCCCCTGCTGCAACCACGCCGGGCTGCTGGCAGGCCAGCGCATCCGATAGAGGGGCTCGGGAAAGCCGTAGAAGTCGTACATCAGCGCCGGTTTGGGCTCGACGTTGATCTGCAGCTCACGGCTGAACCAGTGGGCGGAGATGACCACCAGCCCCTTGAGCTCACCCAGACGCAGGGTACGCAGAAAACGGGTGGCGGGTTGCTCACGCAGCACCAGATCCGGTGCGCCGTGAGAGATAAACCAGACGGGGGCGAGAGACATAAAGCGAACTCCAACAAGCTATCAGGGGGCGACACCGGAGGGGATATCGCTGTTGGAATCGATTATCACCCCGCCACTTAAGGTGAACAATCCAGCAAGATAGATAAGCACTATCAACCAATGGTTGATAATTTTACCCCTTCACTCCTTCACTACTTCACGACCGGGAAGCGGCAATATATATCAAGGCTGCAGCGCGTCCGGCTGCGGTCGGGAAGCGCGAAGCGCCATCCGGGTCGCGGCGCCATAATCCCGCCACTCCCGCCATGCCAGCCCCTCGGCGGCGACCTTCCCTGTCACCGGATGGGAGAAGATCGCCAGCAAACGAGGGTTGTCAGGCCAGCAGTGACTAGGCAGTGCCTGAACCAGCAGCAAGGCAGTGCCTAACAAGAGCAGGGCCAATCCGGTTTCATGGCTGTTTTTCATCCCGACCTCCTTCACCTGAGCGCCAATGAACTAACATTTTTGCGCAAGCTGGTGACAAGACGGTGACAGTGGGCGGGTGGTCATTTTACAACATCTGAACCTCAACCGGGCCAAACCACCACAGGTGGTAACATTTGTGTCCCGTCAGTCCGGATCAGTGGCCGTATATCCTAAATAGTGACCAATAGGAAAACGTTATCCCTTAAAAGAAAACGTTATCTGGTCAAAACGTTGTTTCTGGATCATAAAAAGATTCCAAAAACTGGTGTATATTGCTCGGCGGAAATTCCTTAACCATGAAGATTGACATGAAAAAGACCAAAATCGTCTGCACCATCGGTCCTAAGACCGAATCCAAAGAAATGCTGGCCAAAATGCTGGATGCCGGCATGAACGTCATGCGCCTGAACTTCTCCCACGGTGACTACGCCGAACACGGCGGTCGTATCAGCAACCTGCGCGCTGTCATGGCCGAGACCGGCACCCACGCAGCTATCCTGCTGGACACCAAAGGTCCGGAAATCCGTACCATCAAGCTGGAAGGCGGCAATGACGTCGCGCTGGTCGCTGGCCAGACTTTCACCTTCACCACCGACCAGACTGTGGTTGGTAACAAAGACAAAGTAGCTGTGACCTATGCCGGTTTCGCCAACGACCTGCGCGTCGGCAACCGCATCCTGGTTGATGACGGCCTGATCGGTCTGGACGTTATCGAAATCACCGAGCGCGAAGTTATCTGTAAAGTGCTGAACAACGGTGATCTGGGCGAGAACAAAGGCGTTAACCTGCCGGGCGTCTCCATCAAGCTGCCGGCCCTGGCCGAGAAAGACAAGCGCGACCTGATCTTCGGTTGCGAGCAAGGCGTTGATTTCGTTGCTGCTTCCTTCATCCGTAAGAAAGAAGACGTACTGGAAATCCGTGAGCACCTGAAAGCCCACGGTGGCGAGAACATCCAGATCATCTCCAAAATCGAAAACCAGGAAGGCCTGGACAACTTCGACGAGATCCTGGCTGTCTCCGACGGCATCATGGTTGCGCGTGGCGACATGGGTGTAGAAATTCCGGTTGAAGAAGTTATCTTCGCCCAGAAGATGATCATCTCCAAGTGCAACAAGGCACGTAAAGTGGTTATCACTGCCACCCAGATGCTGGATTCCATGATCAAGAACCCGCGTCCGACCCGCGCCGAAGCTGGCGACGTGGCTAACGCCGTGCTGGATGGTACCGACGCAGTGATGCTGTCCGGTGAGTCCGCCAAGGGTAAGTACCCGCTGGAAGCCGTGACCATCATGGCCACCATCTGCGAGCGTACCGATGCCGTGATGCAATCCAACCTGTCTGCTGCCAATGACAGCAACAAGCTGCGCATCACCGAAGCCGTTTGTAAAGGTGCCGTAGAGACCTCCGAGAAGCTGGACGCCCCGCTGATCGTGGTTGCTACCGAAGGCGGCAAATCTGCCAAAGCCATTCGCAAGTACTTCCCGCAAGCCTGGATCCTGGCCATCACCACCAACAAGAAAACCGCAGCCCAACTGGTTCTGACCAAGGGTGTGGTTGCTCATGTTGTTGACAGCATCGCCTCTACCGACGATTTCTATCGCATCGGTAAAGAAGCTGCGCTGCAAAGCGGTATGGGCCTGAAGGGTGACGTAGTTGTCATGGTCTCCGGTGCGCTGGTACCGAGCGGCACTACCAACACCGCTTCTGTTCACGTTCTTTAATCAGAGCTGAACAACTTGAAAACGGCGCCTTCAGGCGCCGTTTTTTTTATCCCGCCCCCTGCTTACCAGACCATCCCGGTGTTAGAATCCACGCCAATTTAATCTATGTGGGAAGTTTCCCATACCCCGTGTAATAACCCGGAAGTTATATGCCCTCAATACGTTTTAAAAGAGTCTCGGCCACCCTGTTGCCGCTGCTCTGTCTAATATCCAGTCTCTGCACCCCGCTCGCCATGGCGCAAGATGTGCCCTCTCGAGCCACTGTTCAGCGCACGCTGGACAGCCTGGCGAAAGCAGAAACACCGACGGTCAGCCAGCAAGAGGATCAGAAGTTGCTGACCGCAACCCTCGCCCTGCTCGACAGCATCGACAAGGAAGAGGCCAAAGCTAAAACCCAGGCCCAGCGCATCCGCAGCTTGCCCACCGAGCTCAACGAGATCAGTGCCAAGATCGATACCCTGACCAAGGGCAAGAGCGTCGAGCAGATCAAGAGCGAATACGCCAGCATGAGTCTGGCGGAGCTCGACAGCCGCCAGCCGGAAGTACTGGCCAATATGCAGGGAGCCCAGGAGGCGCTCGGCGCCATTGGCAGTCAGCTGACCACTCTGCAGACCCTGCCGGAACGGGCTCAGACCAGCATGAGCCGCGCCTACCAGCGCAGCCAGGAGATCCGCAGCCGTCTCAATGCAGGCGAAACGGTCAGCAGTGCCGAGAAGATGAAGCTGAACGCCGAATCCGCACTGCTGGATCTGCAACTGGCGATCCTGCAAAAGGATTTGGATAACCGTACCAGCATGCAGGATCTGGCGGTCAAACAGCGCGACTATCAAAGTGCCCGTCTCGCCAGCGAAGAGCAGAAGCTGCAACTGCTGCAGGAGCAGAGCAGTGCCAAGCGCCTTGGCGACACCGAAAAAACAGCCGAACAGACCGGTGAACTGGTCGCCAGCGAAGATAACCCGCTGGTGCAAAAAGAGCAGGAACTCAACCACCAGCTGAGTCAGCAATTGGTCAACGCCACCAGCAACCTCAACTCGCTGGTACAAAAAAACCTGCAAGCCAAGACCTGGTTAGAACGCGGCATCCAGACCGAGCGTAACCTGAACGAACAGGTGCAGATGCTCAAAGGCAATCTGCTGCTCTCTCGTATCCTCTATCAGCTCTACCAGCAACTGGAGGCGGCCCCCGCAATCGCCGTCAAGAATCTGGAAGAGCAGATCGCCGATCTACATATGGCCCAGTTCGAACTGAGCCAGCAGCGTGACCAACTGTTCCAGAAAAACCTCTATCTGGACAACCTGATTGCCGGCAGCAAGGATCCGGTCAGCGAGGAGGACAAGGCCAGCCTTGCCAAGCTGCTCGACACCCGGATCAACCTGCTCGACCAGCTCAACCGCCAACTCGACAGCCAGCTCACCAACGCCATCAGCCTGCAGCTGACCCAGCAGCAGCTGGCCCGTACCCACGACGCTATCGAGTTTACCCTGCAGCAGCACATCTTCTGGGTAAGCAGCAACAAGCCTATCGACGGCAAGTGGTTTATCAACTGGCCCACCCAGGCTTACAAACAAGCCTCAGACTGGGTGCTCAAGCCCGACTGGAAGCACTGGCGCTCCCAGTTGTTGGCGGTCTCCATACTGGCCTTCCCGCTGTTGCTGATCGGGGGGCTGCTGATGTGGAAGCGCCCCATCCTTATCGAACAGCAGAAGCGGATCACCAAAGATCTGGGTCGCTTCCGTCAAGACAGCCAGTGGCACACCCCCAAGGCGTTGTTGTTCACTCTGTTGCATCGCCTGCCGGGCAGCCTGTTCATTCTGGCTGGCGGCCTGTTAGTCACTTACTGCGGTCTGCTCAGCCCGAAACTGACGTTCCAGATCACCCTCAACCTCGCCCTCGGTTATCTGGTATTCAGTGTCTATCTGGCCGTGATGCGTCCGGGCGGCATCGCCGAATCCCACTTCCGGATCCCGAAGGCGGAGTTGCAGGCCACACACACCAGCATGCGCTACCTCTGGCTGCCACTGCTGCCACTGATCATGCTCGCGACCAAGGCGGTGGTTGAACCCTCAACGCTTGGCAACGACGTGATTGGCCAGGCCATGACCCTCTCCTTGCTGGGACTGGCCGCCTATCTGGTGTTCCCCATCTCCCGCGCCCGCATCAAGGGCGAGGCGAGCATGCAGAAGTCGATCATCGCAATCGCGTTGGCACTGGCACCAGTGGCACTCATCGTGTTGGCGATGCTTGGTTACTACTACACAGCGCTGAAGCTGACCGGTCGCCTGATCGAATCCTTCTACCTGCTGATCACCTGGGGTTTGATCTACCGTACCGCCCTGCGTGGTCTGGAGCTGGCTGCCCGTCGCCTGGCTTATCGCCGTGCAGTCGCCAAACGTGATCACAAGTCTCAGGAAGATGCAGAAGGTGGCGAATCCATTGAAGAACAGCCGATGGATCTGGAGGATGTCAGCCAGCAATCCCTGCGCCTGACCCGTACCGTGCTGCTGGTGATCTTCGGCGTGGCCTTCTACTGGCTCTGGTCTGATCTGGTGGCGGTATTCTCCTACCTCGATAGCATGGTGTTGTGGCACAAGAGCGAAGGAACCGGCGCCAATGCCCTTCTCTTCCCGGTTAGCCTCAGTGATGTGCTGATCGGCTTCCTCATGCTCGGTGGTGCCTGGTCACTGGCCCGCAACCTGCCGGGTCTGCTGGAAGTACTGGTGCTTTCACGGTTGCGCCTGGCCCAGGGTACTGCCTACGCCTTCACCACCATGCTCAACTACCTGCTGATTGGGGTGGGCACCCTGACCGCCCTCTCCATGATGGGCGTGCAGTGGGACAAACTGCAGTGGGTCGCGGGTGGTCTGTCGGTCGGTATCGGTTTCGGTATGAAGGAGATCCTCTCCAACTTCGTCTCCGGCATCATCATCCTGTTTGAACGTCCGGTACGGATCGGTGACACCGTCACCATCGGCTCCTTCTCCGGTACCGTCTCCAAGATCCGTATCCGCGCCACCACCCTGACCGACTTCGACCGCAAAGAGGTGATCATCCCCAACCAGCAGTTGATGACCGAACGGCTGATCAACTGGTCCCTCAGTGATACCGTCACCCGGGTGATTGTGCGAGTCGGTGTGGCCTATGGTTCAGATCTGGAGCTGACCCGCACCCTGCTCAAACAGGCCGCGGATGAGAACAGCCGTGTGCTGAAAGACCCGTCACCTATCGTCTACTTCCTCACCTTTGGCGCCAGCACCCTGGATCACGAGCTGCGCTTCTTCGTGAGCGAACTGGGTGATCGCAACCCGGCGGTGGACGAGTTGAACCGCAAGATCGATCAGCTGTTCCGCGAGAATGGCATCGAGATCGCCTTTAACCAGATGGATGTCTATATCAAGAACATGCAGGGCGAAGAGCAGAAGGTGGAGTCCAACTCCGCCGCTCTGCCGCCGCCCACAGAAGATGGCAAGCAGCCAGCCTGATAGCCCAGCTGCAATGACTTGATGACAAAAGCCGCTCACCCAAGGTGAGCGGCTTTTTCATGGCTATCTCTCAATGACCTGTTGAAAGGCTAATCTTGGCATAGAACATCCGTTTCAGGCCTACCATCATGGATATCTCAGCCTTTCAATACCGGTTGCCGGTATCTACAAAGACCTTTGTCAGCAGAGTTCAATCCAAACATGTTCAGGCTGTCTCATCCTCCTGCGAGCACCACCAGACAGATCAGAAAACCCCATCCCGCAGCCGCTATAAATCGGTTTACCACCACTAGGCTCTGACCTATGGTAAAGCATGCAATCTATGCATCAAGGAGCCAGGTTCCCGATGAATGACCTAGAACTGCAACAGATCCTGTTTCGCTCCTTCGATGTAATACCGCTGCCTATTCTGGTGTCGGAAGCCATTACGCGACCCGATAGCACCTCACCGGACCCGCTTCCACAACGGCTCCACCGTTTTATCAACAAGGCATTCCTTGAACAACTGGGTTACGACCTTGCTGATCTGCCGGACATGGCCTCCTGGTTTCGACTCGCCTACCCGGATGAAGGGTATCGTCGCACCATCATCGATGCCTGGCATACCCAGGTGGAGCAGAGCCTGGCACAAGGGCTGGAGGTAGCCGAAATGCCTGCGCTGATCCGCTGCAAGAACGGTCAGTCCCGTTGATTTGTCGCCACCGCACAACTGGGGGCGGATGCCATCCCTGATTGCCATATCATTACCTTTCGCGACATTCACCATCTCCAGTGCATGGTGGAAGAGGTGAGTCGCCTCTCCTGTACCGATCCCCTCACCGAACTGACCAACCGGCGCGGGGCACAACAGCAGCTAAAGGCCCACTGGTTGCAGGATGAGACCCTGGCGGTGGTACTGGGGGATATCGACCATTTCAAGCTGATCAACGACTGTTATGGTCATCCTGCAGGCGATGCCGTGCTCTGTGCCGTCGCTCACGCCATGACCAGCCAACTGCAGCCAGGAGAGACTCTGGCCCGCTGGGGCGGGGAAGAGTTTTTGCTGATCTTGCCAGGTTGCACCATAGAGCGGGCCGCATTACGTGCCGAACAGCTGCGACAACAGGTCTGTGCCACCCGCTTACCGTGGCAAGGGGAGCAGCTCTCGATCACCATCAGCTTGGGTTGTGCCAGCATGAAGAGCCAGGAGAGCCTCGACAATCTGCTGATGATGGCCGACCGGGCCCTCTATCAAGCCAAGGCACAGGGGCGTAATCGGGTTGTCATCTCGGCACAATAGAGTGGTGACCAGAAGGGGAAGCCGACTCGCGGCCATAAAAAAACCGAAGCACCAGGCTTCGGTTTTTTATTGCAGCAACTGGCTTGCGCCAGCCGGGCATTACTTCTTGATACGGATAACCGGGGTCTCGCCCACAGTCACTGTACCAGTCAGTTTGATCAGCTCTTTGATCTCATCCATGTTGGAGATGACAACCGGCGTCAGGGTAGACTTGGCTTTCGCTTCCAGAATGGCCAGATCGAACTCGATGATGGTGTCGCCACGCTTGACCTGCTGGCCTTCATGAGCGATACGAGTGAAACCTTCACCCTTCAGTTCAACGGTGTCGATACCGAAGTGAACGAACAGCTCGATACCTGAGTCAGATTCCAGAGAGAACGCATGGTTGGTCTCGAAAATCTTGCCGATGGTACCATCGCACGGAGCAACCATCTTGTTGCCGGTTGGCTTGATGGCAATACCGTCACCCACGATCTTCTCGGCGAAGACAACATCAGGCACATCTTCGATCGGTACGATTTCACCTGACAGCGGGGCATACAGCTCAATGCCACCGGTATCAGAGCTATCATCGGAAACCAGTTTCTTCAGTTTATCAAACAGACCCATAGTAAAGCTCCTAGAGATGATTTGTCGCTGCTTGCAGCCGATGTTAGCAGACTGCTTTTTGCTTAATAAAGTTATCTACGCAAGCTTCGATTTCAGCTGCAGTGGCAAAGCTCAGTGCCTGCTCGGCCATTGCCTTCACATCTTCAAAGTTGGTGTTGCGGATAAGCTTCTTGATACGCGGTACAGAGATGGCGCTCATGGAGAACTCATCCAGACCCATACCCAGCAGCAGCAGGGTGGCGCGCTCGTCACCGGCCAGTTCACCACACATACCGGTCCACTTGCCTTCGGCGTGGGACGCATCGATAACCATCTTGATCAGAGTCAGGACGGAGGGCGACAGCGGGTTGTACATGGCGGAAATCATCTCGTTACCACGATCGACAGCCAGAGTGTACTGGGTCAGGTCGTTGGTACCGATACTGAAGAAATCCACTTCCTTGGCCAGATGGTGAGCCATCACGGCCGCAGCCGGGGTCTCGACCATGATACCCACTTCGATGGATTCATCAAAGGCTTTGCCTTCAGCACGCAGTTCGGCTTTCAGCGTCTCTACCGTTGCTTTCAGGCTACGGAACTCTTCGACAGAGATGATCATCGGGAACATGATGCGCAGTTTGCCGAAGGCAGACGCACGCAAAATGGCCCGCAGCTGAGCGTTCATGATGTCTGCGCGGTCAAAGAAGATCCGCACGGCACGCCAGCCCAGGAAAGGGTTCATCTCTTTCGGGAAATTCATGTACGGCAGTTCTTTGTCGCCGCCGATATCCATGGTACGCACGATGATCGGCTGATCCGGCATCGCTTCGGCCACTTCTTTATAGGCTTTGAACTGCTCGTCTTCGGTCGGCAGCGCATCACGATCCATAAACAGGAACTCGGTACGGTACAGACCTACGCCTTCGGCGCCATTGCGGATGGCACCTTCGGTATCCTTGACGGTACCGATGTTGGCGCACACTTCGACCTGATGACCATCCAGGGTGATGGCAGGCAAGTCTTTCAGCTTGGCCAGCTCATCTTTCTCGGCCTGGAACTGGGCCTGGAACTTCTTGGCCTCGGTCAGCTGTTCAGCGGTCGGATTGACAATAATCTGGTTGTTGATCCCATCCAGGATCAGCAGGTCACCATTGTTGACACGTGCAGTGATGTCGTTGGTGCCTACGATGGCTGGCAGCTCCAGAGAGCGGGCCATGATGGAGGTGTGAGAGGTACGGCCACCGATATCGGTGACAAAACCCAGCACATATTTCAGATTGATCTGAGCAGTTTCAGACGGGGTCAGGTCTTTGGCGACCAGGATAACCTCTTCGTCGATGGTGCTCAGGTTGACAACGGCGATGCCCAGTACGTTCTTCACCAGACGAGTACCGATGTCACGGAAGTCGGTGGCGCGCTCACGCAGATAAGGGTCATCCAGATCAGCCATCATTTTGGCGTACTGTTCGATCACCTCATAAACGGCTTTGTCAGCGGAAGCCTTGTTGTCTTTGATGAAGGATCTGATATCCCCTTCCAGCTCCTCATCTTCGAGCAGCATGATGTGGCCTTCGAAGATGGCCTCTTTTTCCTCACCGAAGGTGCGACCGGCCATGGTTTTGATGGCTTCCAGCTGAGCAGCTGACTTGGTACGAGCTTCGAGGAAACGGTTGATCTCGACATCAATCTGCTCGGCAGAAATTTTGCCCTGATTGATAACGATTTCATCTTCTTTAAGAAGAAGCGCCTTACCGAATGCGATACCGGGGGACGCAAGAATGCCAGATATCATAATCCTTCCTATTAAAACGACTGTGGGGGAGGAATAAAGCTGGATTACTCCAGCTCGTCCATCAGGGCAACCAGCTTCTCAACTGCTTGTTGAGCGTCCGGACCATCGGCCTGGATGGTCACGTTGGTGCCCTTGGTCAGGCCCAGGGTCTGCAGCTTGAACAGGCTCTTGGCGCTGGCGGACTTGCCACCGGAGACCACAGTGATCTCGCTTTGGAATTCTTTGGCTTCTTTCACGAACTGAGCTGCCGGACGGGTGTGCAGGCCGTTTTCAGCAGTGATAACAACAGACTTCTCGTACATGGTTTCACCCCATATTATTGATATTTTTTAGTGGATTGGTCGGTTTTGAAGCGCCCTGACCCACCGTGTCAGTATGGATATGTTGTAAAGTAACGAAAGCAGACCCGCAATAGCTTAATCCAGGTCAAGTTTCTGTGCAGTAATCGGCGCGCTGGTTGGCAATTTTCAGTTATTGGGCTACAAGCCGCATCAGGACTGGCCTGAAATTATTTTATAACGAAAAATAACACTTTGTTACTTTGTGATACCAAGCCAGCAAACACCGCGTGACGCCGCACAGGATATGAGATTTGCCGCACGATGTCTGCTTTTTTTCTCATGCAGGAACTTGTTATTTTACCCCAAAAAATAAGAAACAAGTGACACTAACTGGCGCTGAGTCTAGCCCATAAAGAAGCGGCGCTCCTGAGAGCGCCGCTTCTTTGACAAAATACGATCAGTTACTGTTGCAGCTCTTGCTCGCTGAATACCCCGGCAAACAGGGCGCTGGAGAGGTAACGCTCCGCCGCGCTCGGCAGTATCACGACAATCGTTTTTCCTTCGAATTCTGGCAGTTTTGCCAGACGACTGGCCGCCACTACCGCGGCACCCGAGCTGATACCCGCCAGAATGCCCTCTTCCTCCATCAGGCGGCGAGCCATCTCGATGGCTTCGTCGCTGGTGACCTGCTCAACCCGATCAATCAGGGACAAGTCCAGGTTGCCCGGGATAAAGCCAGCGCCGATCCCCTGGATCTTGTGGGGGCCCGGTTTGATCTCTTCACCGGCCAGCTTCTGGCTGATGACCGGCGACTCGGCCGGTTCGACCGCAACAGAGACCACCGCCTTGCCCTGGGTCTGCTTCAGATAACGGGAGACACCGGTAATGGTGCCACCGGTACCGACCCCGGCCACGAACACATCCACCTCACCATCGGTGGCATCCCAGATCTCAGGACCTGTGGTCTTTTCGTGGATCTCCGGGTTGGCCGGGTTTTCAAACTGTTGCAGCAACACATACTTGCCCGGCTCGGATTCGAGGATCTCGTTGGCCTTGGCAATGGCCCCCTTCATGCCGAGCGGCCCTTCGGTCAGCACCAGATTGGCACCGAGCGCCTTGAGCAGCTTGCGGCGCTCCAGACTCATGGTGGCGGGCATGGTCAACGTAATGGCATAACCGCGAGCCGCCGCAACAAACGCCAGAGCAATACCGGTATTACCACTGGTGGGCTCGATAATCTCCTTACCCTTGGTCAGGATGCCGCGCTTCTCAGCATCCCAGATCAGGTTGGCACCGATCCGGCACTTGACGCTGAAGCTGGGGTTACGGCTCTCGATCTTGGCCAGCACGCGGCCTTTGGTAACACGGTTGAGGCGAACCAGCGGGGTGTGACCGATAGTCTGGCTGTTGTCCTCAAAAATTTTGCTCATGGTGCTATCCCTGTGTTTGTTACGACGATGAAACAAGATTACCCTGTGGTTTCTGAATGAGAAGTGACTATTCGTTATAACCATATGGCATTACAACATATAGAGCTTATTCTCTCTGGCCCCTGATTCCGGGCGCCAATCGTCAAAGGAACCGACGTTATGGGATTTTCAGGAAGCAGCGATTATCTCGCCTCCGATGCATTGAGGATGGCGGTCAATGCCGCCATCACCCTCGAAAAGCCGCTGCTGATCAAAGGGGAACCGGGCACTGGCAAGACAGTGCTGGCCGAAGCGGTCGCCGACCATCTCGGCACCAATCTGATCGCCTGGCATATCAAGTCCACCACCAAGGCCCAGCAGGGGCTCTACGAATATGATGCGGTGGCCCGGCTGCGCGACTCCCAGCTCGGCGACCCTAAAGTGGCCGATATCAGCCACTACATTCGCCAGGGCAAGCTGTGGCAGGCCTTCAGCGCCGAGCAGCGGCCGGTGTTGCTGATCGACGAGATCGACAAGGCCGATATCGAATTCCCCAACGATCTGCTGCTGGAGCTGGATCGGATGGAGTTCGACGTCTACGAGACCGGCGAGCGAATCAAGGCGCGCCAGCGGCCGGTGGTCATAATCACCTCCAACAACGAAAAAGAGCTGCCGGACGCCTTCTTGCGCCGCTGCTTCTTCCACTACATCCGCTTCCCCGACAAGGCCGAGATGCAGGCCATCGTCAAACTCCACTACCCAAACCTCAAGGAGAGCCTGCTCGGCGAGGCGATGGATCTCTTCTTCGAGCTGCGCGAGGTAGAGGGGCTGCGCAAGAAGCCCTCCACCTCAGAACTCTTGGACTGGATCCGCCTGTTGCTGGCCGACGATATCGCCCCCGAGGCGATGCGCGCCCGCGAGCCGGGCAAGCTGGTGCCCGCGCTTTACGGCGCCCTGCTCAAGACCGAGCAGGACCTGCATCTCTTTGAGAAGCTCGCCTTTCTGGCTCGGCGCGGCAGCTGACCCATGCTGATCGACTTTTTTACCCATCTGCGCCGTCACAAGCTCCCGTGCAGCCTGCGCGAGCTGCTGGACTTGCACGCCGCGCTGGCCGCCCGGCTGGTCACTGTCGATATGGATGAGTTTTACCAGCTCGCCCGCTGCCTGCTGGTGAAAGACGAGGCCCACTACGATCGCTTCGACCGCGCCTTTGCCGAATATTATCAGGGGCTGGACGCCATTCCCCTGCTGCCGGAGAGCCTGCCCGAGGAGTGGCTGCGCAAGGAGTTCGAGCGACTGCTGAGCCCCGAGGAGAAAGCGTTGCTTACATCCCTCGGCGGACTCGACAAGCTGCTGGAGACCCTCAACCAGCGGTTGAACGAGCAAAAAGAGCGCCATGCCGGTGGCAACAAGTGGGTGGGAACCGGTGGCAGCAGCCCGTTTGGCCATGGCGGTTTTCACCCCGAGGGGGTTCGCATGGGTGGAGAGGGCCAGCACGGCAAGGCGGTCAAGGTGTGGGAGGCCAGACATTATCGCAACTTCAGCGACGACTCGCCGCTCGGCCAGCGCGCCATCCAGTTGGCGCTGCGCAAGCTCAGACGCTGGGTGCGCCAGGGCAATCCCGACGAGCTGGATCTCGACGACACCATTAAAAGCTCGGCCCGGCAGGGGTGGCTCGATGTGAAGCTACGGCCCGAGCGCCACAACGGGGTCAAGCTATTGGTCTTTTTCGATGTGGGAGGCTCCATGGATGCCCACGTGGCCGAGGTGCAGCGCCTCTTCTCTGCCCTGCGCCACGAGTTCAAGCATCTGGAGTACTTCTACTTTCACAACTGCCTCTACGACTTCGTCTGGAAAGATAACGAGCGCCGCTTTGATGAGCGGTTCGACACCCTGCGGCTACTGCGCACCTATGGCAGCGACTACCGGGTGATCCTGGTGGGGGATGCCAAGATGGGCCCCTATGAGATCAGCTGGCCCGGCGGCAGTGTCGAGCAGTGGAACGAGGAGTCGGGTCAGGTATGGCTCACCCGCTTGCAGCAGCACTTTCCCAAGCTGGTGTGGATCAACCCTATTCCGCGGCGGGAGTGGCTTTGGCACCCCTCCATCAAGCTGATGAATGACGTGGTTGGCGGGCGGATGCATCCGCTGACCCTGGCGGGTCTCGCTGCGGCGATCGACCAGCTGTAACCCTCTCTACCCTATAAACCGACAAGCCGGGAACGCACCCGGCGAGGAGCAAAGATGACCTCTATCGTGATCAGTGGCTCAGGCCTCTATACCCCACCCTTTGCCGTCAGCAATGAAGAGCTGGTGGCAGCCTTCAACCAGTATGTGGATCTCTACAACGAGGAGAACGCCTCCGCCATCGATGCTGGCCAGCTCCCTGCCAAGCAGCATTCGAGCAGCGACTTCATCGAGAAGGCCTCCGGCATCAAGAGCCGCTATCTGGTGAGCCGCGAAGGGGTGCTCAACCCCGACATCATGCAACCGCTGCTGGTGGAGCGGCCCGATGAAATGCCCTCCATCATGGTGGAGATGGCGGTGGCCGCCGCCGAACAGGCGCTGATCGCCGCTGGCCGCGAGCCGGGGGAGATCGATTTGGTGATAGTGGCGGCGTCCAACATGCCGCGCCCCTATCCGGCGCTGGCCATCGAGCTGCAGCACTATCTGGGGGCGAGCGGCATGGCCTTTGATATGAACGTGGCCTGCTCGTCCGCCACCTTCGGCATCAAAACAGCCGCAGACATGCTGGCGGCAGGCACCGCCCGACTGGCGCTGGTGGTCAATCCGGAGATCTGCTCGGGGCACCTCAATTTTCGCGATCGGGATAGCCACTTTATCTTCGGCGATGCCTGCACTGCTGTGCTGCTGGAGCGGGAAGCCGATTGCAAGGTGGCCAATCCGTGGCAACTGGTGGCCAGCAAGCTGGTGACCCAGTACTCCAACAACATCCGCAACAACTTCGGCTTTTTGAACCGGCTCAGCCCGCGTACCCGCTACGGCGATGACAAGCTGTTCCGCCAGCAGGGGCGCAAGGTGTTCAAGGAGGTGTTGCCGCTGGTGTGCGACCAGATCGCCAGCCAGCTCGATGAGCAAGGCTGGCCCACCGAAAGCCTGAGCCGACTCTGGCTCCATCAGGCCAACCTCACCATGAACCAGTTCATCGGCCGCAAGCTGCTGGGCCACGATGCCAGCCAGCAGGAGGCGCCGGTCATTCTTGATAGCTATGGTAATACCAGCTCGGCGGGTTCCATCATCGCGTTTCATCTGTACAATCGCGACCTTGCTGCGGGGGCCCGCGGTGTACTTTGCTCATTTGGCGCTGGCTACTCGATCGGTAGCCTGCTGCTGCGGCGCCTGTAATGGCGGGCCTCCCGCCGACATAACAATAACCAGCAACATGGGTGGGAATATGCAGAGGATCACGGGGCGCTGCGCCCTGCACTACGGGGTAACCCTGTCACTATTTTGTCTCTATGGCTGGCAGGTCTGCCCGTTTCTCGAGAGCCTCACCCTGCCCCAGTTGCTGGGGCCAACCCTGGTGACGTTCGCCATCATGTTCGCCGTGCGCAACCGGCTGCTCTCAAGGCGGCCCCTGCCGCGCAACGAGCTGAACGGGTTCGGCCTAGAGGTGGGTTTCTACCTGCTAGGGGCGCTGCTGCTCTCGTGCTACCACGCCCTGAACCACGACTTTCCGCTGGAGAGCCATCTCAAGGTGCTGCTGGGAATGACTACCCTCGGCTTTCTGGTCGCAGCCGATCTGACCCTGGAGCGGGGCTGGCATCGGGCCAGAGAGCGGCAAGCCGAGCAGAGCCTGGCGCTGAGCCACCCGCTGGCCATGCCTTTGCCACGCAAGTTCACCCTCTTTACCCTGGCGACCCTCACTCTGCTGGGAAGCGTCTTCTTCTTGCTGTTCAACAAGGATCTGGAGTGGTTGGTGACCGTGGAGCGCAGCCTGCCGAGGGCCGATGCCCAGCACTACATCCTGTGGGAGATCGCCTTCGTGATGACGGTGACCTTCTGCTATCTCGCCCTGATCATTCACGGTTATGGCCGCAATCTCGGCCTCTCCCTGCGCCAGCAGACCCGCACCATGGCCAGAGTGCAGTGCGGTGACTTCGATGCACGGGTACCGGTCACCCGGGATGACGAGTTCGGCCTGATTGCCGCCAGCACCAATCAGATGATCGGCGAGCTGAAATCCCGCAGCGACGAGCTCAACCTGACCCGTGACGTTGCCATCCTCGGCCTCGCCTCGCTGGCAGAGACCCGGGACAACGAGACCGGCGCCCATATCATCCGCACCCAACACTATGTGAAGGCGCTGGCGCAATACCTCAGTCGCAACGAGCGGGATCGCTACCCGCTCGATGACGCCACCATCGACCTGCTGTTCAAATCGGCGCCCCTGCACGATGTGGGCAAGGTGGGCATTCCCGACGCCATCCTGCTCAAACCGGGCAAGCTGACCGATGAGGAGTTCGCCATCATGAAGCGCCACCCGCAGATCGGCGCCGATGCGCTGGCCAGTGCCGAGGCGCAGCTGGGCTCCAACTCCTTCCTGCGACTGGCCAGGGAGATCTCCCTCACCCATCACGAAAAGTGGGATGGCAGCGGCTATCCAGCAGGGCTGGCGGGTGAGGATATTCCTCTCTCCGGGCGCTTGATGGCGGTGGCGGATGTCTATGATGCGCTCATCTCGAAGCGGGTCTACAAACCTGCCTTCAGCCATGACGAGGCGAAGGCCATCATCGTGAAAGGGAGCGGCAACCATTTTGATCCCGGCATCGTCGCGGCTTTTCTCGCCTGCGAGGCGCAGTTCAGGGAAATTGCCGCGCAGTTTCAGGATCACCACTGAGCAGGCGCATCCCGACCCTTTGCCGTGGTGGCTGACAGGGCAACCTGCGTCATAAAAATGCGCACAAGCGGCATGTGCCACACCGGGCATATTGATATTTCCCTTTATTTACAGATGTTTTTTGTCATTTTGTGATCCGGGTTCGTGCCGATGGCACAACCGGGATCACAAGATGGCAGGAACATCGCGACATTAGCCATCCGGCGTCAATGATGGCTTCCAATGAAAGCGAGGTTTGCTATCATCCGGAGACATTTTTCATCTGTCGCCGGCTACAAAAGAATACCCTCATGTACACACAGTTCTTCGGCCTCTCGGAACATCCGTTTTCCATCTCGCCCAATCCTAAATATCTCTATATGAGCGAGCGCCACGGCGAAGCCCTTGCTCACCTCAACTATGGATTGCAAGATGGCGGCGGCTTCGTACTGCTGACCGGTGAAGTCGGCACCGGCAAGACCACCGTCTCCCGCTGCCTGCTGCAGCAACTGCCGGCAGAGACCGAGATCGCCTATATCCTCAACCCCTCTCTGACCGAGCGGGATCTGCTGGCCGCCATCTGCGACGAGTTTCAACTCCCCTACCCTGACGATGCCGGGATCAAGCGGCTGTTTGACCTGATCCGCGATCACCTGCTGGCCAACCTGGCAGCAGGCAAGCGTAGTGTGGTGTTGGTGGATGAGGCCCAGCACCTGCTGCCCGGGGTGCTGGAGCAGTTGCGTCTGCTCACCAACCTGGAAACCGACGAACGAAAACTGCTGCAAGTGGTGCTGATTGGCCAGCCCGAGCTGCAGCAGATGCTGCGCCAACCCCTGCTGCGTCAGCTGGCCCAGCGCATTACCGCCCGCTATCACCTGTTGCCCCTGTCACACCCTGATGTGGATGCCTATGTCCGTTTTCGCCTGCAGGTGGCTGGCTGCGTGCAACCGATTTTTACCCCCAGAGCCATCAAGACACTCCACCGCCTGAGTGGCGGCATCCCCCGTTTTATCAACCTCATCTGCGATCGCGCGCTGATCGCCGCCTTCTCCCGTGGCAGCTACAAAATAGTGCATAGCGATATCAGTCAGGCCGCATTTGAAGTAAACGGGGTGCGAGACGAGGGGAGCTGGGTCTCAGGTCTGATGATAACGCTGGCGGGCGCCCTGCTGGTGGCCGCAGGTTGGTGGGGCTGGCAACTGTTTGGCGTATTGCCCGAGCGCCCGGTGGTCAAGGTCGAGGTGCCAGTCACCATCGACGAAACCGACGAGCAGCAGGAACAACTGACCGAGGCAATCAATCAGGCCATCGATCCCGATAGCGCCATGCAGAATCTGTACAAAGTCTGGGGCTATGAGGTCGACTCTTTCGAGGCGACCTGTGACAACGCCCCCCGTGCTGGCCTGCGCTGTCAGGAGGGAGAGGCAAGTCTCGATGAACTGCGTGCCCTGCAACATCCCGCCATGATCACCCTGACCGACGAGACTGGTGGTATCTATTACGCGACCCTGGTCAATCTGGGGCCGAGCAAGGCCAGCCTGATGATCGGCAGCCAAAGCTGGCAGGTGGAGCGGCAGTGGCTCACCGACAACTGGGGTGGCAGCTACACCCTGCTCTGGCGCATGCCCAAAGGGGGTGTCAGCCTGATTGCCAGCAATGCCGGACAAACCCAGATCCAGTGGCTCGACAACGCCCTGAGCCGGGCGCTGCAACAGCCCGAACGCAAGGTGCGCCGTTTCGATGGCGAGCTCAAAAGCAAACTGCAGCGGTTCCAGCAAGATCAGGGACTGACCCCCGACGGCATTGCAGGCAGCAATACCCTGTTGCGCCTCAATGTCCACTCCGGTGAACCCATGCCCAGACTGGAGGATGCCTCCTGATGTCTACCCTGCTCAAAGCGCTGCACCGCGCACAGCAACCGCAACAGAGCACCCATATCCCCGCCATGGGCTTGCCAATGCCCCGTGAAGAAGAGCGCAACCCCCGCCGCATCGGCTGGCTGCTCGCACCCTTGGCGCTGCTGCTGGGTATGGCCGCCAACTATGGCTGGCATCTGCTGCACAATCGCCCCATTGAAGAAAAAGTGGAAGTAAAGGAGGTAATTACCCCTCCTTTCGTGCGGGTCGAACCCAAGGCGATGATCACTCGGCCACTGCCGCCACCCTTGCCTGAGCCGGTGGTACAACCTAGCGCGGTGGCCAGAAACGACGCAGCCAACCATGGCCAGGCCCCCTCTTTGAGTCTGGCCGAGCAATTGATGCGGGCCCTCAACGACACCCCGTTGCAAGAGACCCCCGGGGCATCCGCTCAGAACGTACAACCGGCTCAATTGATGGCACTGGCTGCTGCTCCACAGTCGATACGCCAGCAAGTGCCGACACTGAGCTACGGCTCCCATCTGTTCTCATCCAATGCGGCCAAGCGGGCTGTCGTGCTCAATGGCCGCGAATACCGTGAGGGCAACGAAGTGGCACCCGGCGTGCACCTTGCCACCATAGAGCAGCAGTACATTGTGCTGGATGTGGGTGGACAGAGCGTCACCCTCAAGGCGCTACAGGATTGGCGCGGATAACGCATAAATTACACAGCGTCATCTTTGGCGCCATCTTGGCGAGCATCATGCAGGGCAGTAGTGACGCAGGCTGTTACTTTTATCAGCACCCATTCAGGCTTAGTGTGATGAAATATTCATTTTTGCTGATTGGTGTGCTCAGTGCCGTTGTGTCGCGGCCAGCGGCCGTACACAATACGCAGCTGCCCCCAGAACCTGGAATTTGTTGATTAATATGACATTACGATTCAGGGATGAGATTTTGCCCCTGCTGCTGGCCCAGTGCCGGCGGCTCCCCATGACCAGAGTCACCCAGGTGATTTTTCTGGTTTTGCTGCTGATGCTGGCGCAACAGAGCGCCGCACTGACCTGGCGTTTGCTCACCCTGGCAAGCCCGCAAACCAGCCAGCCGTGGCAACCAGTACCGGTAGCCGCTGCCAGCCAGAGCGGCCCACGCCTTGAACTGGGAGAGATAAGCCGTCTGGCGCTGTTTGGCAAAGCCCTGCAACAGGCGCAGGCCAAAGCCGCAACAGTGGCGGCCAATGCCCCGCGCACCCAGCTCAATGCCCAACTCAACGGGGTGCTGGCGAGCTCCGATCCCGCCAAATCCATCGCCATCATCGCCATGTCCGGCATTCAAAACTCCTATGGTGTCGGTGACATGATTGACGGCACTCAGGCCAGGATCCGCCAGGTCTTCTCCGATCGGGTGATCATCGAGCGGGATGGCCGTGACGAAACCCTGATGCTGGACGGCGAGGAGTACGGTAAGCCGCTGCCGCAAACCGGTAACGCCGCCCCTCTCAGCGCCCTGCGCAGCGAGCTGATGGCCGATCCGGGCAAGATCACCGATTACCTCAATATTTCACCGGTGCAGATAGATGGCCGCATGACCGGCTATCGCCTCAACCCGGGCAACAATCCGGCACTTTTCAACCAGAGCGGGCTGCAGGCCAATGACCTGGCCATCAGCATCAACGGGCTGGATTTACGGGACAACATGCAAGCCATGCAGGCCATGCAGCAGATGGCGGGCGCCACCGAACTGACAGTGACCGTTGAGCGGCAGGGCGAGCAGTTCGACGTCTATGTGCGCTTGTCAGAATAATGATTTGGAGTCGTACCAAGAATGACCACTAAAGGAAAAGGCTGGCGTCTGGCCACTATCGCAGCGGCACTGATGATGGCGGGCTCAGCTTGGGCTACCGAATACTCGGCCAGTTTCAAGAATGCCGACATTGAAGAGTTCATCAATACGGTGGGCAAGAACCTCAATAAAACCATCATCATAGAGCCCTCGGTGCGCGGCAAGATCAACGTGCGCAGCTACGATCTGCTCAATGAGGAGCAGTACTACCAGTTCTTCCTGAGCGTGCTCGACGTCTACGGCTTCGCCGTGGTGCCGATGGACAACGGGGTGCTCAAGGTGCTGCGCTCGCGGGATGCCAAGACCTCCGCCATTCCGGTGGTGGATGGCAGCAACCCGGGGGTGGGCGACGAGATGGTGACCAGGGTAGTGCCGGTGCGCAACGTCTCGGTCCGTGAACTCGCCCCCCTGCTGCGCCAGCTCAACGACAACGCCGGTGGTGGCAACGTGGTGCATTACGAGCCCTCCAACGTGCTGCTGATCACCGGCCGCGCCGCCGTGGTCAATCGGCTGGTGGAAGTGGTTAACCGGGTTGACCGCGCCGGCGATCAGGATGTGGACATCATCAAGCTCAAGTTCGCCTCGGCTGGCGAGATGGTGCGGCTGGTGACCAACCTCAACAAGGATGGCAACCCCCAGGGTGGCACCGCCTCCCTGCTGCTCTCCCCCAAGGTGGTGGCCGACGAGCGCACCAACTCGGTGGTGGTGAGTGGTGAACCGAAAGCGCGCGCCCGCATCATCCAGATGGTGCGCCAGCTCGACCGCGACCTGCAAAGCCAGGGCAATACCCGGGTCTTCTACCTCAAATATGGCAAGGCCAAAGACATGGTCGAGGTGCTCAAGGGGGTCAGCACCAGCATCGAAGCCGACAAGAAAGGGGGCGGTGGCGCAACCACGGGTGGCGCCAGCATCGGTGGTGGCAAGCTGGCCATCTCTGCCGATGAGACCACCAATGCGCTGGTCATCACCGCTCAGCCGGATGTGATGTCCGAGCTTGAGCAGGTGGTCGCCAAGCTCGATATTCGCCGTGCCCAGGTGCTGGTGGAGGCGATCATCGTCGAAATGCAGGATGGTGACGGCCTAAACCTCGGGGTGCAATGGGGCAACGCCAACGGCGGCGGTACCCAGTTCACCAACAGCGGGCTGCCCCTCGGTGGCGCTATCGCCGCAGGCAAGGACTACGACAAGGGCAAGACTGACACCGCTGCCAATCTGCTGAAAGATTTCAACGGCATGGCAGCCGGTTTCTATAAAGGTGATTGGGCCATGCTGGTCACGGCACTGTCGACCAATACCAAGAACGATATTCTCTCTACTCCGAGTATCGTCACCATGGACAACAAGGAGGCTTCCTTCAACGTCGGACAGGAGGTGCCGGTCCAGAGCGGTTCGCAAAGCTCCACCACCAGCGATCAGGTGTTCAACACCATAGAGCGCAAGACAGTCGGTACCAAGTTGACGGTGACGCCGCAGATCAACGAAGGGGATTCAGTGCTGCTCAATATCGAGCAGGAGGTCTCCAGCGTCGCCCAGACCCAGGCGACCGGCACCGCCAACCTTGGCCCCACCTTTGACACCCGCATCGTCAAAAACGCGGTAATGGTGAAGAGTGGAGAAACCGTAGTGCTGGGTGGTTTGATGGACGAGCAGACCAAGGAGCAGATCTCCAAGGTGCCGCTGCTGGGGGATATTCCGGTGCTGGGCTACCTGTTCCGCTCCACCTCCAACACCACCTCAAAGCGTAACCTGATGGTCTTTATCCGCCCGACCATTTTGCGCGATGCCAACGTCTACTCCGGCATCTCCAGCAACAAGTACTCCCTGTTCCGCGCCGAACAGCTCAATGCTGCCGCCCAGGATAGCTATTTGACGTCACCTACCCGTCAGGTGTTACCCACCTACGGACAAGATGTGATGCTCTCGCCAGAGGTAGAACAGCGACTCAAGCAGATGCAAGTTCAGCCACAACCACAGCTGCAACAGCCCCAGCACAACGTCGATACCGCCACGCCATTTTTGCAGGGTAAGCCCTGATGAGTGCTTATCATCTCGATGGGGGGGTAGGCCCTGCGCCCCTGCCCGAGCTGCCCTTTGCCTTTGCCCGCAACTTCGGGGTGATCCTGATGGAGCGGGCGGGCTTGGCGATATTGCAGTGCCGCCCCGGCGTCACCCCGCAAGCCCTGCTGGAAGTGCGGCGGGTGGCGGGCTGTGCCTTCACGGTAGAGCAACTGGACAACGACACCTTTGAAGAGCTGCTGATGGCCCACTACCAGCGCGACTCCTCCGAGGCACGCCAGTTGATGGAAGATCTCGGCAACGAGATGGATTTCTTTGCGCTGGCCGAAGAGCTGCCGCAAAGCGAGGATCTGCTGGACGCCGATGACGACGCCCCCATCATTCGCCTGATCAACGCCATGTTGAGCGAAGCGATCAAGGAAGAGGCCTCCGATATCCATATCGAGACCTTCGAGCGAGCCTTGGTGATCCGCTTTCGCATCGATGGAGTGCTGCGGGAGATCCTGCGCCCCCATCGCAAACTGGCCTCACTGCTGGTATCGCGGATCAAGGTCATGTCGCGGATGGATATCGCCGAGAAGCGGGTACCGCAAGATGGCCGCATCTCATTGCGGATCGGCGGCCGCGCCGTCGACGTGCGGGTTTCGACCATGCCGTCGAGCTACGGCGAGCGAGTGGTGCTCCGCCTGCTGGACAAAAACAACGTGCGCCTCGAGCTCAAACAGCTCGGCATGACCAAGCCCAACCGCACCATCATCAGCGAACTCATTCGCAAGCCCCACGGCATTATTCTGGTGACCGGCCCGACCGGTTCAGGCAAGTCCACCACCCTCTACGCGGCGCTCTCGGAGATCAACTCGCGGGATCGCAACATCCTGACGGTGGAAGACCCCATCGAATATGACCTTGAAGGGGTGGGCCAGACCCAGGTCAACAGCAAGGTGGACATGACCTTCGCCCGTGGCCTGCGCGCCATCTTGCGCCAAGACCCGGACGTGGTGATGGTGGGGGAAATCCGGGATCTGGAGACCGCCCAGATTGGGGTACAAGCATCGCTCACCGGTCACCTGGTGATGTCGACCCTGCACACCAACACCGCCATCGGCGCCATCACCCGGATGCGGGACATGGGGATCGAGCCCTTCCTGCTCTCCTCCTCCCTGTTGGCGGTGCTGGCCCAGCGGCTGGTGCGCACCCTCTGCCCCGATTGCCGCACCCCGCGCCCCATCACCGAGCAGGAGCGGCTGGCGATGGGTATCGAGCTGGCCCCCGATCAGCAGGTGTGGCGCCCGGTGGGGTGCGAGCAGTGCAACCACACCGGCTACCGTGGCCGGACCGGTATCCACGAGCTGGTGGTGATCGACGAAGCGGTGCGCGAGGCGATCCACAGCGCCAGCGGCGAGCTGGCCATCGAGCGGCTGATCCGGGGCCACACCCCCAGCATTCGCCGTGACGGCATCGACAAGGTGCTCAAGGGGCAGACCAGCCTTGAGGAAGTACTGCGCGTGACCCGGGAAGATTGAGATGGCGGCATTCGAATACAAGGCCCTCGACAACAAGGGGCGCAGCAAGAGCGGGGTGATGGAGGGCGACTCGGCCCGTCAGGTACGCCAGCTGCTGCGCGAGCAGGGGCTCACCCCCCTTGAAGTGAACGAGACCACCGAGAAGGCGAAACGGGAAGCGACCCGTTTTGCCCTGTTCCGCCGTGGCGCCAGCACCGCCGAGCTGGCCCTGATCACCCGCCAGCTGGCGACCCTGGTCGGTGCCGGTCTCACCATCGAAGAGGCGCTGCGGGCGGTGGCCGAGCAGTGCGAGAAGGCTCACCTGCGCAGTCTGGTGGCCACAGTGCGCAGCAAGGTGGTGGAAGGCTATTCGCTGGCCGATTCGCTGGGGGCCTTCCCCCACGTATTCGACCAGCTGTTTCGCTCCATGGTGGCGGCCGGTGAAAAATCGGGCCATCTGGAAAAAGTGCTCAACCGCCTAGCCGATTACACCGAACAGCGCCAGCACATGCGCACCAAGCTGCTGCAGGCGATGATCTACCCGATCGTGCTCACCTGCGTGGCGGTCGGGGTGATCTCGATCCTGCTCACCGCCGTGGTGCCCAAGGTAGTGGCCCAATTTGAACACATGGGCCAACAACTGCCGGCTACCACCCGCTTTCTCATTGGCACCAGCGAGTTGATGCAGCACTACGGCCTCTGGTTCCTGCTGCTGATCTTCCTCAGCAGCTTTGTCTGGCGCTGGTGGCTGACCGATGAAAAACGCCGCCGCCACTGGCATCAGGTGATCCTTGGTCTGCCGGTGATTGGTCGGGTCAGCCGCGGTCTCAACACCGCCCGCTTCGCCCGAACCTTGAGCATTCTCAACGCCAGTGCGGTGCCGCTACTGGAGGGGATGAAGATCTCCGGCGAAGTGCTCTCCAACGACTTTGCCCGCACCCGTATTGGTGAGGCTGCGGAGCGGGTGCGCGAAGGAACCAGCCTGCGCAAGGCGCTGACCGAGACCAAAATCTTCCCGCCCATGATGCTGCACATGATCGCGTCGGGCGAGCAGAGCGGCGAGCTCGACAGCATGCTGGAACGGGCAGCGGACAACCAGGATCGGGAGTTTGAATCCCAGGTCAATATCGCCCTCGGGGTATTCGAGCCGCTGCTGGTGGTCTCCATGGCTGGCGTGGTGCTGTTTATCGTGATGTCGATCCTGCAGCCGATCCTCGAGCTCAACAATATGGTGAATATGTAATTTTCCGGCGTTCGACTGCCCCGCTGGCGGCCTGTCGAACCCACCCATTTCAATTTCTGATGGGCTATCCCATCTCATTTCGTTAGGGAGTCATAGCAATGCAAAAGCGTCGTCAATCCGGTTTTACCCTGCTGGAAGTCATGGTGGTCATCGTGATCCTCGGCATTCTGGCCAGTCTGGTGGTGCCCAACCTGATGGGCAACAAGGAGAAGGCTGACCAGCAGAAAGCGGTCTCCGATATCGTGGCGCTGGAAAACGCCCTCGACATGTACAAGCTGGACAACAACCGCTACCCGACCACCGAACAGGGTCTGGACGCGCTGGTGACCAAACCCTCCATCGATCCGGCGCCGCGCAGCTACCGCGACGGCGGCTACATCAAGCGCCTGCCGCAAGATCCCTGGGGCAACCCGTACCAGCTGCTGAGCCCGGGCCAGTTTGGCAAGCTCGACATCTTCTCCATGGGTCTGGATGGTGAAGCCGGTACCGATGACGATATCGGCAACTGGAACCTGAAGGATTTCCAATAAGTGATTTGCCGCCCCCGCATTCACCCCGCCTTGCTGGAGCAGCCTGAATGAGGGCTGCCCCATCTGCTCGTCGTCAATCCGGCTTTACCCTGCTGGAGGTGCTGTTGCGTGGTGCCGCCATGCTGACGGGGTGGCACCATATCGCCACAATGCGGCCAAGGAGTGCGCGATGAAGCATGCTCGCCAAGCTGGTTTTACCCTGCTGGAGGTACTGCTGGTCGCCATGTTGATGGGGCTGGTGGCCACCGCCATCACCCTCAGCATGGGGGGCGCCAGAGGGGATAGAGAGCTGGACAAGCAGGCGCGCCGCCTGATGGCGACCCTGCAGCTGGCACAGGAGTATGCGGTGATGGATGGTCGGCTGGTGGGCATTCGCATCGAGGATAACGGCTGGCAATTTATGCAGCGTCAGGCCAAGGATCGCAAGTGGCTGGCCCTGACCGGCGACAAGCAGCTTGGGCCGGTACAACTGACCGAGAACATGACGCTGGCACTGGAGCTGGAAGGCTTTGGCTGGCAGCCGGACCCCGACGAGAAAACCGAACAGCAGCGCGATGAGAAAGAGCGCACACCGCAACTGCTGCTCTTCCCCGGCGGCGAGCTGAGCCCGTTCGTACTCACCTTCACCCAACAGGATGACGATGTGCGCTACACCCGCATCGTCAAGGGGGACGAGTTCGGCCGCCTGACCCTGCTCACCGGCGATGAAGACGAAGAGGTGAGCCAGTGAACCCCCGCGGCATGACCTTGTTTGAGAAAGGAGTCATGGTGGCGCCGCCTCTGTGCCAACAACCCGCGCAACAGGTGGCGCGATGAACGCCCGTGGCATGACCTTACTCGAGGTGATGGTAGCGCTGGCGATATTTGCCATCGCGGGCCTTGCTGTGATGAAAACCGCTAGCGAGCACCTCTCTGCCCTCAACTATCTGGAGCAGAAGACCCTGGCCACCTGGGTGGTGGAAAACCAGCTGGTGCAACAGAAGCTCGAAAACAAGTGGCCCGGCGACAGCTGGGTGGAAGGGGATGAGCAGATGGCGGGCAGCACCTGGTACTGGCGCTATCGCGGCGTGGCCACCAGTGACAACAATTTTCGCGCGCTCGATATGGAAGTGCGCACCGAGGCCAAAGCCGACAGCCCGGTCGCCATGATGCGGACTTATATCAGCCGATGATTCAACACCCTATCCGTACGACTCACCCCGCCCGTCACGCCGGTTTTACCCTGCTCGCGACGCCGATAGTGCGCTCGCCGCACGGCCGGCCAGATCGTCAGGGCGGTTTTACCCTACTTGAGATGCTGGTGGCGATCGCCATCTTCGCCAGCCTCAGCATGGGCGCCTATCAGGTGCTGCAGGGGGTGCTCACCAGCGACGAGGTGGCCAAACGCAAGGAGGCCCGCCTCAACGAATTGCAGCTCGCCTTCACCCTGCTGGAGCGCGATGTCACCCAGATGGTGCCGCGCAGCGGTCGCATCGAGGGGGAGAACAACAAGGTGCTGCTGGCGGCATCCCGTTTCGGCCAGCAGAGCGATGACTGGGGCATGGCCTTTATGCGTAGCGGCTGGCTCAATCCCGATGGCATGCTGCCCCGCTCCCAGCTGCAGCGGGTCGGCTGGCGTCTCAAGGATCAAAAGCTCGAACGACTCAGCTACCTCTATCCGGATCCGGTGATCGGCACCGAGCCACGGATCCAGCCGGTGCTGGAAGGGGTCACGGCATTGCGTCTCTACTTCTACGACAAGGGGAGCTGGAAGGAGGAGTGGACCCAGCGCAGCGTGCTGCCTTACGGGCTGGCGGTGGAGCTGGATCTGGAGGATTACGGCACCATTCGCCGTCAATTCCTGATTGGGGCCGGTGGCCAGCGAGTCGAAAATGCGAACTAAGCGCCTCTCACCACCCCGCCGCCAGGGCGGCATGGCCCTGCTGGTGGTGCTGCTGATCCTCTCGATTATGGTGATCATCGCCAGCAACATGAGTGGCCGCCTGCAGCTTGAGCTGCGCCGCACCGCCAACATTACCACCGGCAAACAGGCGTGGTGGTATGCCCTGTCGGCGGAAGCGCTGGTGAGCAAGGTGCTGGCGCAGGATTTCAAAGATAACCCGGAAGTGGTTAATCTCAGTCAGAACTGGGCCCGCAAGAATACGGTGTTTCCGGTAGATGATGGCCAGCTGAAGGGGGAAGTGACCGACCTGCAATCCTGCTTCAATCTCAACAGCCTGAGCGTGCCCCCCAAGGAGGGCAGCAGTGGCGAAGATCTGGAGCAACAACCCTATCCGGTACAGGTGTTTCGCGAACTGCTCAAGCAACTGGCGATGGAGGAGTATGAGGCGGCCCAGCTCACCGATGCCATTCGTGACTGGACCGACAAGGATACCGCGCTGGTCTCGAGCCTCGGCGCCGAAGATGCCTACTACGAGGGGCTTAAGCCCCCCTATCTGACCGCCAACCAGCTGATGTTGGGCAAGGACGAGCTGCGAGCAGTGCGCGGGGTGACGGCCCGGGTCTATGCCAAACTGGCCCCTTACGTCTGCGCCCTGCCGAACGACAAGTTGAAGATCAATATCAATACCCTGGCCCCCGAGCGCCCCGAGTTACTGGTCGCCCTCTATCTTGGCAAGATTGGCTTGAATGATGCCAAACGGGTGCTGACCGAGCGGCCACAGAAGGGGTGGAAAGAGCCCAAGCTGATGACGGATCAACTCGCCCCGGCCGATACAGTCAAAGGACTTAAAGAGGCGCTGGTGGTGAAAAGCGACTTCTTCGAAGCCCGGATGGTGGCGGAAGTGGGCGATAACCGCGCCTGGCTCGAGACCCTGTTCCAGCGGGGCAAGGACAATAAACTGGTGATGCTGCGCCGCCTCAATGGTGGCGCCGAATAAACAGCGTATCTGCGGGCATCTGGTCGCGGGTACAAGAGGTTTTGGCTGCAGCCTGCGGGCTGCGCACTGATCGTCCCCTTGAGGCCGAACAGTATCGCAGGAGAGAGATGCGTGAGCGAAAGTCTGGTCATCCGACTGGGGACCAATAAACAACAACCCGTGGCCTGGCTGGTCTGGTCCGGTCAGGAGCAGGAGATCATCGCCTCCGGCACCCTGCCCTCGGCCGATGCACTGAGCGAGCTGCAGGAGCGGGCCGGTGGCCGCCCCGTGGTCACCCTGGTGCCGGGCAGCGATCTGGTGTTCCGGCGTGTTACCCTGCCGGGCCGTTACAACAATCAGTCGGCGGCGGCCCTCCCCTACCTGCTGGAAGAGCAGATCGCCTCCGATGTGGAGACCCTGCATCTGGTGGTGCTGGCCCATGACGGTCCACAAGTCGATCTGATGGCAGTGGATCAGCAAAAGATGAACGCGTGGCTCGGCTGGCTCGAGGCTGCCGGCCTCAAAAGCCTGCAACTGCTGCCCGATGTGCTGGCGCTGCCACCGGCCGCTGATGGCTGGTCTGCCCTGCAGCTCGGCAGCGAATGGCTGGTGCGCCAGGGCCCCTGTCAGGGGATCGTCGCCGACGAACCGCTGCTGGCCATGTTGCTGGCAACCGAAGCCGAACCGGTCACCATCCACAGCCACACCCAGGTGCCCGCCATTACGGCCGCCAACTGGCAGGCGGCGGAGCCCGAACTGCCGATGCTGCTGCTGGCCAAGGGGGCGCTCAACTGTCGTGCCAACCTGCTGAGCGGCCCCTACCGGCCGCAGACCGAATATGCCCGCTACTGGTTGCAGTGGCGCAAGGTGGCCATCACCGCTGGCCTGTTGCTGCTGGTGGCCCTCGGCCAGCGCGGGGTGCAGCTCTATCAGCTCACCGAGCAGGACAAGGCGCTGAAAGCGGAGATCCGTCAGGTCTACACCCGCATCTTCCCGGGCGAGAGTCGCATCGTCAACGTGCGCAGCCAGATGGCCCAGCACCTCAAGTTGATGGGGCAAACACCGCAAAACGGGGTGCTGCTGATGCTCACCGAGCTGGCCCCCACCTTTGCCGAAATCCCCGGTCTGAAACCGCAGGTGATGCGCTTTGACGCCAGCCGCCGCGAGCTGCGACTGCAGGTCACCGCCCCCGGCTTTGCCGAGATCGAGCGGTTCCGCGAGCTGGCAGGCAAGCAATTCGAGGTACAGCAGGGGGAGGTGCGTAGCACCGAGGGCAAGGTAGAGGGTTCACTGGTGCTCAAAGGTAAATCATCATGATGGAAAAATTGCAGAACTGGTGGCAGGGCATCAGCGCACGGGAACAACGGCTGGTGGGCGTGGGCGGTGCCCTGCTGCTGGTCGGCCTCTGCTACTGGAGCGTCTGGCAGCCCATCGCCAACCGCATCGCCGAGCGGGAGCGGCAAGTGCAGAACCAGCAGCAGACCCTGGCCTGGCTCAAGGAAAAAGGTGAAGAGGTACTGGCCATGCAGGGTGGATCTGGTCGCCAGATTGACACCAGCGGCACCCTGGAAGGGGTGGTCAACCGCACTGCCTTCAACCACAAGATCAAGATTGCCCGGCTGCAACCCCAGGCGCAGGAGCTGCAGGTGTGGATCGACACGGTTCCGTTCGATGATCTGCTGCTGTGGCTCGCCACCCTGGTGGAGCAACACGGCATTCAAGTGCAAATCATCGAGATCGCCCGCGAAGGGCTGGCCCCCGGTCTGGTCAAAGTCAGACGTTTGCAGCTGAGCCGCCCCCAATGAAAAAACGCATCCTGATTGCCAGCTTCTTTCTGGCGGCCTATTTGGTGTTTCTGCTGGCCACCCTGCCTGCAGCGCTGGTGGCGCGCTATCTGCCGCTGCCTGCCAACATTGCCAACCTGCTGAAACTGGAAGGGGTAAGCGGTACTCTCTGGAGCGGTCAGGCAGCCCGGCTGCAATATGCCAGCGAATCGGTGAGCCAGCTGCGCTGGGATCTCAACGGTTGGTCGCTGCTGCGCTTCGCCCCCGAAGTGACCCTTCGCTTTGGTGATCGCAACGGCCTCAACGGTCAGGGCATTGTCGGCTGGAATGGCGCCGCCTTCGGCCGGGATCTGACCCTCAACGCCCCCGCCCCCTGGTTGCTGAGCCGGGTGCCGATGCGCCTGCCGATCCCGATCACCGTCACCGGTCAGCTACAGCTCAAAGTGGATCAGTTTGCCCAGGGCAACCCCTGGTGTGACAACCTCTACGGCAACCTAGACTGGTACAACGCCAGCGCCGATACCCCGGCGGGCAAGCTGGATCTGGCAGACCCCGAGGTGAAACTCACCTGCCTCGACTCCAAACTGGTGGCCGAACTCAAGCAGGGCTCCGATGCGGTGCAGACCATGGGTCGCCTCGAGCTGCAACCCAATGGCCAGTACCTGTTCCAGGGCACCCTGAAGCCGGGCCCCGAGCTGCCAGAGCAGATGCAGCAAGGACTCTCTTTCCTCGGCCAGCCCGACAGTCAGGGCCGCTTCCCCCTGCGCTATCAGGGGCAGATCTAACGCCCTTCCTGCCGACCCCGGAGCCACTCCGGGGTCGGTTTTTTTACCCCTTTGTGCCCTCTACCCTTATTGCCCTCGCCACTCACCACCCATGCTTGCGATTGCCCCTGCCTCCCCCCATCAGCACGGTCGAAACGTCAACGAGGTGCCTCGCCGGCTTTTTATCCGTAGCACATGGTCAATAAGCACGTACCAATGAATGAAACCCGCAGATCATCACCAGCAAGCCGAACATCAATCAGGTTGCATTATTTATAGAGTGAGCGCTGCCAGTTATTGATTTTTATATCCAAGCTATGTGCCGCTGCACCGACCATTCTGTAGCCAATATGCCAGGCACTGTTTATTACGATATAATCATTACCCTTTTCGCCCGGCCCGCACGGTTAGCCCAAGAGTACACAAGATGGAAATAAAGCTGCACCAAAACGCAACCACTACGCCCCGGACCCGTAAATATATCCAGACCTCCACCAAATCCGATGCCGCTCTTGCCGAAGAGCTGAGCATCTCGATTGATACAGTGAGACGCTGGCGCAATCGTGATGATTGCTATGACAAATCCCATAGACCGCGCACTATCCATCGCAAGCTGCAGCCGGAGCAAGAGTGGCTGGTGTTGTTTCTCCGCCATCGGTTACACCTATCTCTCGATGAGCTGCTTGAAGTCACACGTTTACTGATCCGCGCAGATGTCTCACGGGCAGGCCTGAGCCGCTGCCTGCAAAAGCATCAACAAGAACGGTTGAAAAAGCCTGGTCTGGTCTCTGGATTGGGACTTATGTGGCTCGATGCGCTCCATCTTCCAGCCGATCTGGCAGCCAGTCAGCCTTTGCTGCTGATGCTCACGGAGCAATTTACCGGCCATATCTCATTTGCCCTCTGCGCTCCGGAAGAGCAGGAACAGACCCTGAATGGCTTTGCCAATTATCTGCAAGAAGGGCTGCCCTACGCGATCAAGAGCATTGAGGTAACCTGTCCACTCCCCGAAGTGCAGGCAATGGCAAGCCGACTATGTAAACAAGTCACCCTCACCCCCCTACCAGTATCAAATGAGTTGATCGGCTCGACCACATTGTCTAAATCACTGGCGGACATTCTGGCTGGGGAGCGTTTTGACAAACGCCTTAGTCTGGGCGCTGTGTTACTTGAGTACGAAGATATCCTTAACCACAGGGTATTACGTAATCGCTTGAAAAACCTTACGCCTAGCGCCTACATCCGCCAATTGCAACAAAAAGGCTAACGTTGCCTTTCAAGCAACAACCGTCCGAGCTTGCTGTAGCCGGTAATGAGAAGAGGGAGGCATAACGCCTCCCTCTTTTAACATTTGGCCTGAGAATAGAAATGCCTTAGCAGGCCATTGCAGCTGATTGGCTGCAGCTTGTCGCCACAGGGGGTAAACGACGATGGATCGCAATCATCTCTTGGGTCAGATCCATCAGCAAGACCGCATTCATCACATGATCCTGAGCGTGTACCATCACGATCTGGACTGGCAACTTTCCCTCTCCGGCATCTGCTTCAATCAGTTGCGTTTGCACCGCATGTGCGGCATGGAGTGCACAACGAGCCTGCTCGACCAACTGCTCGGCTTGTTCAAATTCTCCGTTACGCGAATGCCTCATGGCCTCCATCAACATGCTGCGGCAGCTACCGGCACTGACAATAAGGGTCATTACCTGTTCTTCGAGTTCCATTATTGCTCCTTATATCAGTGTCAACGCATGGTCGAGGATCTTTTCTCCATCCAGCATGCCGTAGTGCATCATATTGATTGATTCGACTTGTTTACCATATTGCGCAGCTTGCTCCTTGCAGGCTGCCAACTTGTAGCTAATTTGCGGCCCCAGCAGCGCACAATCAAAAGACTGTATGGCCTCTTTAAACTCCTGCATACCTTTGGCCTGAATGTCGACCTCAAGTTGACGACGGGCAGCCACATCCTGCATTTTTTTTACTACCAGGCTGGTAGACATGCCCATATCACATACCAATAGGATCTTTTTCATTATTAACTCCTTCGGCTCACCCATTAATGGCGGGAGCGATTTGCTGGATTAGAAATTCCGTCAACAAGGGGATAGGACGACCACTGGCCTGGGTATAGTCACCACGGCGCAGAGCGGTACCACTTACATCCAAATGAGCCCATGGACGGTTGCCACAGAATTTACTCAGAAAATAGCCAGCAGAAACAGCAATGGCTGCGTTGTTAGGGGGGGTATTGGTGAAGTCCGCAATGTAGCTCTTGATTTGCGGTTCAAAACTGTCGTCAAACGGCAGCGCCCATAATCGGTCTCGACTCGACTCAGCAGCCAGGGTCAGGGCCGAACCCAACGCGGGGTCATTGCTCATCAAGCCACTCATGTCATAACCGAGCGCCTTGACGACGGCGCCAGTGAGCGTTGCCACATCGATAATGCAACGAGGAGATAGCTGACGATCCGCAAACGCGATTCCATCCGCCAATACCAGCCGCCCCTCGGCATCGGTGTTGATGATCTCGACCGTGTGGCCAGCATAGGTTGTGACCACATCGCCGGGCCGCATGGCGCGATCCGTTGGCATATTTTCAGCCAATACCAGTACAGCATCCAGATTGAGCGGCAACTTCAACCGTCGTACGGTATCAATCAGTCCGAATACCACGGCAGCACCGCACATATCGTACTTCATGGTGCGCATGCCCTCACCCTCTTTGAGCCAGAGGCCGCCGCTGTCAAAGGTGATCCCCTTGCCTACTACCGCGTAAGGTTGGGCATCACCGCCCCCCCGATAACGCAGCAAGACCAGCCGGGGCGGATTCAAGCTCCCTTTGCCAACCGCATGCAATGCCCCAAATCCCAAGGTACGGATCGCCTCCTCATCGAGAATTTCACAGCTGACCTCGTCATGTTGCGCGGCATAGCTCGCTAATTCATCGGCAACACTCACAGGCGTACAATCCTGGCTTGGCCGATCAGCCATGCGCCGGGCAAGTCGCATCCCGCAGCTGATGGCACAAGACTCCTTCAACAGCGCCTCGGCCAATGGATACTGCTCTGGTGCTGCCAGTAGCCTCAGTGCCGGCTCTGCATGGCTGGGGACGGATCGATAACCGAGCAAAGGCAGTTGGTAGAACTGGTTTTGCAACGTGACGATGCAGTGGCGCAGCGCAGCCCGTTGCGCCGGGTTTTCCAGCGAAAAGGGGGTGATGTCAAGGGCAATACAATCGGTTCCGTCACCAGGTACAGCACGGATCAATGCCTCGGTCACCTCGCGCAATCCAGCAGATTTCAGCAACTTCTGATGGTCAGCTGCCAGCCAGGTGAGACGTTGACACAACCCCGCCAGCCCGACATCAACAGTGGTGTTCTGACGACAGCTCAATTCAGCCAATAGTGCCGCTATGGGTTGTAAGGCAGGTTGATCCCTATAGCTTTGTAACCCGCTCTGCCACAGCAGCAAATGCGTCGTCGCAGGTAAGTGTGCTGACCAAAGTGCTACTGACGCATCAAGCATGATGAGGTTCCTCCACGGGGGCACTGATACGGGCAAGATATGCATTCAGCCAAGTCTCATCCGCCTCACTGTAGAGGGTATGATTGCCTTCACGCCGAGCCAGAAAAACCGTCGGCGCGAGGGAGTGGTTTGCAACAACAAAAGAAAAGCTGTCGATGTTGGTCGCTGCACCAAACTCACCTTCATGGTTCATACATACAACCGAAAGGTCTCCGGCTCGCCCATAACGGGCCAGCAGACGGGCTTCCAGTTCATAAACTGCAGATTCTGCCGCCATCTGCGGCGTCATCCCCCGCCCCATGCGCTGAACAATCTCGTAGCTGATACAGCCCTTCATTAAATCTTCACCCAGACCAGTAGCCGTCGCGGCCCCCATAGTACTATCAGCATAAAAACCGCTACCGGAAACTGGAGAGTCCCCCACACGACCTGGCCGTTTCATGAAAAGCCCACTGGTTGAAGTTGCCACACAGATCTTGCTACTTTGATCCAGAGTAATGATGCCGACAGTGTCATGCCCGGTGTAAGGGTTTAGACCACGAGCAAGCGTTTCTCGGCAGCGCTTGCGATAGTGTTGCATCGCCCGCTCGGTCAACATCTGCTTTTGCTCGAAGCCCTTGTGGATAGCCCACTGTTCCGCACCGCCCCCCACCATGAAACTGTTGAATCGTTCTTCGCTCAGCGCCGCAGCAATCAAAACCGGGTTGGCCAAATTACGTACCCCAGCTACAGCCCCCATAGCCAATGAGTCGCCATCCATGAAGGCAGCATCCAGCTCAACTTCACCATTCTGATTTGGCAGGCCACCGTACCCGACTGACTTGTAGAGAGGGTAATCCTCTACCTGCTTGACTGCTTGTAATACCGCGGAACGGGCATCGCCGTTGTCAGCCAGCTGTCTGGCACTTGCACTCAGACCTTCGTAAGCCATCCGCCAGGTGGCGATAATGCCCCATTGATGATTAACCATTGCTTACCTTCTTATGTGATTGCTGTGAATGTGACGGCTCCCCATGACTCTCTACTGGGCTCTCTGTCGCCTGATACTGGCGATCCAGAACCTTGAGGAAAGGCAGATAAATCATGGCGCCAATCACCAGATTGAATAACTGAATAAGCGCTCCGCTCAGATGGCCAGTAACAATAAAACCACTGATGACAGCCGGAAGTGTCCAAGGGATATAAACCCCGGTTGTCGTTGCAACCAGACCCGATGCCATCGCGACATACTGGATGGTCACCAGTACGACAGGCACCAGATTGAACGGTATCAACATGATGGGGTTCATGATGACCGGAAGACCAAACAGGATGGGTTCATTGATATTGAAGATGGAAGAGCCCGCGGCTAATCGGGTCATTTTCTTGATATGTTGGCTACGGGCAAAAATCAGCATCGCCAAGACCAGCGACAAGGTCGCCCCTGATCCCCCCATCCAGATCATGTCGTAAAACTGCTCTGTGACAACGTGAGGGGGCATCAAGCCGGCATGAGTCGCTGCCAGGTTTTCTGCCTGATTGTCCATCCAGAAGGGACGCAAGATCCCGTTAATCATGGAACCGGAGTTAATCCCGACCGACCACAGTGAGCTGATGCTGAGCACCGTCAAAACCGCGCCAAAATAGGAAGTACCAAAATGGCGAACCGGCATGGCAATAACGGAATAGATAAATTCATGAATGGTGTGATATGCGGTGGATGCAAAGAAGATCCGGATAGCCAGCGCCATAGAGAGAATGATCAGAGCCGGGATCAGGGCAGCAAATGATTTCTGTACCGCTGGTGGTACCCCCTCTGGCATTTTGATCACTATGTTGCGACGCAGGAACAAGGTGAATAGCTCGGTCCAGACAATGGCCCCCAACATGGCAACAAACAGCCCTTTGGAACCAATCCACTCCATCGGAATCACTGCTGCCCCATGCGCATCCACGCTAAATGGTGTCAGGATCAGGAAACAGGAGAGAGACAGGATCCCGGCAGAACTCTTATCGATATCATTACGCTCTGCCAGACGATAGGCCACCAGATAAGAGATAAACAGAGCCATGGTCGAGAAGATGGCATTGAACGGGATCTCAATCGTGCTCCCCCACTGTTCACCAAATATGGATGCCATGAAAGCTTTATAACTGTCACTGGGGAACGATGAGATAACCAACAATATCGAACCAACGATGATGAATGGCATAAACGAGATATAGCCATCCCGAATTGCCCCCAAATGACGCTGTTGAGCAAGACGCCCTGCCAGCGGCATCAATTTACTTTCTATCAATCCGACCACGCTTTTCATCTGCGATCCCTGAGTTACTAAACAAGAACGAAGCAATCAACTGATACATGACTGCATTTTCGACTATCGTAATCCATAAAATCCTAACTTTTCGTGATAAGCATCACGACATCAACCATGAAGTATCACTTGATTACAGCTACCGCCAAATCAAAATATGTCTTGCTTGTTATCCGACATTCCGTGCCTGATTGCGGAATGAATTTGCCGATAACGTTCGCCTAATAGCTCGATCATGTCTGTCGATCTGCTGTCAGCGCTATTGCTTCTGGCAGGGCATAGCGAGTCAGTGAAGAGGCCATTAACCGATCCTTTTGATGTGCAAAAATCGGAATCTTATTGATTAGGTTCGGATTATTTATGTGAATCGAATAGGCTCTCGACTGCCTTTACGCCACTCATGTTGGCCAGTAGTCACTTTTCGACCTGATTCCCCCTAGTTCATTACTACCCTGCTCAACGAGGAGGTCGTTGTTATCCAGCGCCTTCCAGCATGCTCGTCAAAACATGGAAACAATAGTGCCGCCCGTATATTTCACATCACTGCAGCCTGCTGGCATCAACATGCCAACCACCTTGGCTTGGCATAATTGCAACTGCTCGCCATCAATAGTGTGATGTAGAGCGCACCCGATCCCCCCGAGAATGGCGCCGAGTTTACCAAGCACTGCACTCAACATGGGGAGACCACCATTTAATCCATGAACTGAGCTGCATGCCTATGTGCCCTCAGGGAATATCCTGGGGCAGGAAGTGCACCCGGAAGAACAGGTGGGAGCGTTTGCGTTAAACATCAGGCACAGGGTGGCAGGTCAATCAGCGCATACAATAAATTTAAAATGAGGTGTTTTACCAAGAAGGTAGAGGGTCAATTTGGTTGCATTAACTTATAAGTGTGAGCTAGCGCTAGTTATTTGTTTTTTCCAGAAAAATTATAGCCCCATTAGCAATGTAGAATTATAAATAACTGAAAAATAAGAATAAATAAAAAAACAAAGTCGCCTCACCGTCTATTTTTAGCTCAATCACCCTGTAATCCCCCACCAAAAATGTGAGCAATGGCAAAACACATGGTCAATAAAAAACAATACTTTTAACCTGCGAAATACCAGATGGAACCTACTGTTAGTTACAATATGGTCAATTAGGGATGATTGCCTATCTTGTCTTGATTGCGCGACAGGCAACTATCTCGACCGGTCTGTTCATTTGGTTTTCAAGCGTTGAGGAAAAGGTTATGGAAAAGAAGCGTATTTACCTGTTTTGCTCTGCCGGGATGTCTACTTCACTGCTGGTTTCAAAGATGAAGGCACAGGCGGAAAAATATGATGTGCCGGTGCTGATCGATGCCTACCCGGAGACCCTGGCAGGCGAGAAGGGGCAGGATGCCGATCTGGTGCTGCTGGGGCCACAAATCGCCTACATGCTGCCAGAGATCCAGCAACTGCTGCCGGGCAAGCCGGTCGAAGTGATTGACAACCTGCTCTACGGCAAGGTCGATGGCCTCGGCGTACTGAAGGCGGCGGTCGCCTCCATCAAGAAGAGCCTCGCATAGGTAACCCATAGGTTAAGGAGATCCCTGTGAACAACATCATCGCATCGCTGGAGAAGGTTGTCCTGCCCATCGCCGTCAAGATGGGCAAACAACCTCATGTCAACGCCATCAAGAACGGCTTTATCAAGATGATGCCCCTCTCTCTGGTTGGGGCCATGTTTATCCTCATCAATAGTGTCTTTCTGAGCTTTGGCGAAGGTTCCTTCTTCTACTCCATCGGGATACGGCTCGATCCCGCCACCATTGCCATTCTGGACGGGCTCAAAGGAATTGGTGGTAACGTCTATAACGGCACCATGGGGATCATGTCCCTGATGACCCCCTTCTTTATCGGTATGGCGATGGCCGAAGAGCGTAAGACCGATCCGCTAGCCGCTGGTCTGCTCTCGATAGCTGCCTTTATGACAGTGACCCCGTTCAGCGTGGGCGACGCCTATGCGGTCGGCGCCAACTGGCTTGGTGGCACCAACGTCATCTCTGGCATGCTGATCGGTATCGTCGTGGCTGAGGTATTCGCCTTTATCGTCCGTCGCAACTGGGTCATCACTCTGCCCGACAGTGTTCCAGCCTCGGTCTCCCGCTCCTTCTCGGCACTGATCCCGGGCTTTATCATCCTCTCCATCATGGGGGTAATTGCCTATCTGCTGAACGGCGTCGGTACCAACTTCCACCAGCTGATCATGGACAATATTTCCAAACCTTTGTCCAACATGAGTGACTTGGTGGGCTGGATCTATGTGATTTTCTCCTCCTTCCTCTGGTTCTTCGGGGTGCACGGCATGCTGGCGCTCACCGCCCTGGAGTCTGGCGTACTGGGCCCCTTCACCCTCGAGAACATAGATCTCTTCAACCGGTATGGTTCAGTGGATGCGGCCATTGCTGCAGGCCATCAGTTCCACTTCTGGGCCAAGCCGATCACCGACTCCTTCGTCTTCCTCGGTGGCACCGGCGCAACCCTGGGCCTCATCATCGCCATCTTTATGGTCTCCCGTCGCGATGACTACCGTCAGGTCGCCAAGCTGGGTCTGCCTGCTGGTATGTTTCAGATCAACGAGCCCATCCTGTTCGGCTTGCCGGTCATCATGAACCCCGTGCTGATGGTGCCCTTCCTGCTGGTACACCCGGTGTTGATGGGGATCACCATGGCGGCCTACTACGCCGGGATCATTCCACCCATCACCAACACAGCACCATGGACCATGCCTACCGGTCTGATGGCCTTCTTCACCACCAACGGAAGCGTGGCCGCCTTCTGTCTGGCGATATTCAACCTGGGGGTCGCCACCTTGATGTATATGCCCTTCGTGCTGATAGCCAACAAGGCACAGAACGTTATCGAGGAAGAAGAGGAGAGCGAAGAAGATATCGCTCTGGCCCTGAAGTTCTGATGACAACCGTTCTGATGGTCACCATTGCGATGACCGCCACTCCGATCACAACAAGGGAGGAGCAAGACTCCTCCCCCACCAGCCTGGAGAAGTAACCCATGCAGTATCGTTTTCCGGATAACTTCTGGTGGGGCAGCGCCAGTTCCGCCCCGCAGATGGAAGGGGCCGCCAACCGCGGCGGCAAATCTGCCAATATCTTTGACCACTGGTTTGCCACCGAACCAACTCGCTTTCACAACGAGGTCGGTCCAACCGATGCATCCACCTTCTATGACAACTTCGAGAGCGACATCAAGCTACTCAAGCAGTTGGGGCACAACAGTTTCCGCACCTCCATCTCCTGGTCACGACTGATCCCGGACGGGGTGGGTGAAATCAACCAGGAGGCGGTCAGCTTCTACAATGCCGTCTTCGACCGGCTGCTGGCGGAGGGGATCACCCCGCTTATCAACCTCTACCACTTCGACATGCCGATGTGCATGCAGGAGCGCGGTGGCTGGGAGAGCCGGGAAGTGGTCGCCGCCTATGTGCGCTACGCCACCCGCTGCTTCGACCTGTTTGGCGGTCGCATCAAGCACTGGTTCACCTTCAACGAACCGATCGTGCCGGTCGAGTGCGGCTACCTTGGCCACTACCACTACCCCTGTGTAATCGATTTTGGCCGGGCAGCCACCGTCGCCTACCACACAGCGCTGGCCCATGCCGGTGCCGTGCAGGCCTATCGCGCCTGCCAGCATGATGGCGAGATCGGCATCATCCTCAACCTGAGCCCGACCTATCCCCGCTCGCAGGATCCGGCAGATCTCGCCGCCTCCCGCATCGCGGATCTGCTGCTCAACAAGAGCTTCCTCGATCCAGCCCTGAAGGGGTGCTATGACCCCGAGCTGGTCGCCCTACTAGAACAGTACGACCTGCTGCCGCAGCGTGAGGAGGGAGACAAGGCGCTGCTCGCTGCCGGCAAGGTGGATATCCTCGGCATCAACTACTACCAACCGCGCCGGATAAAAGCCAAAGAGGTGGCGTGGCAGGGAGTTCCACGCACGCCAGACGACTTGTTCGACTACTACCAGATGCCAGGCCGCAAGATGAACACCCACCGCGGCTGGGAGATTTACGAGCAAGGGATCTACGACATCCTCACCGAGCTGCGGGTCAACTATGGCAACCTGCCCTGCTACATCTCGGAGAACGGCATGGGGGTCGAGGGGGAAGAGCGCTTTATCGGCCCCGAGGGGCGGGTGGAGGATGACTACCGCATCCAGTTCATTCGCGAGCACCTCGAGTGGCTGCATCGCGCCCTGGAAGAGGGCAGTGCCTGCCGTGGTTATCACATGTGGACCTTTATCGACAACTGGTCCTGGCTCAACGCCTACAAGAACCGTTACGGTTTTGTCCGCCTCGATCTGGAGAGCCAGCAACGCACCATCAAGAAGAGCGGCTACTGGTTTGCCGAGGTGGCGCGCAACCATGGTTTTAATTAACGGTTTCAATTAACGCATTTACGTAAGGAACGACACATGTTCGATCTGGACAACATCACTGAAGAGGCCACCACCTGTACCGATCTGGAAGAGGTGGTGATGGGGCTCATCATCAACTCCGGGCAGGCGCGCAGTCTGGCCTACACAGCGCTGAAAAAAGCCAAGGAGGGGGATCTCGCCGCCGCCCACCAGCTGATGGCCCAATCCCGCGAGGCACTCAATGCCGCCCATCTGGTACAGACCCAGCTGATCGAGGACGATCAGGGGGAAGGCAAGATCCCGGTCACCCTGGTGCTGGTCCATGCCCAGGATCACCTGATGACCTCCATGCTGGCCCGTGAGCTGATCAGCGAGCTGATTGAGTTGCACGAAAAGCTGCAGAACAAATGACCTCCGGACGGGGCGCAAGGCCCCGTCATCGGCCCGAAGATCAGGAAGCGACTCATGAGCGTCAAAACAATCCGGGAAACCGAACTGTTTAACAACAAACCGTTCCAAATGTTCATCTACAACAAACAGGTGAGCGGAACCGGTTTGCACCAGCACGACTTTTACGAGTTCACCCTGGTACTGACCGGTCGTTACTATCAGGAGGTCAACGGCAAGCGAGTGCTGCTGGAACGGGGGGATCTGGTGTTTATCCCTATCGGCTCGCGCCATCAGAGCTTCTACGAGTTCGGCACCACCCGCATCTTCAACGTCGGGATCAGCCGCACCTATTTCGACGAGCACTTCAAATACCTGCTGCCGGAACACTTTATCGCCTCCCAGGCCTATCCCCTCAAGATCGAGTTCCTCAGCTACATCGAGTCGGTGCTGGTCTCGCCGGGGTTTCGGGAAGAGGCACTGACCGAATTTCTCGAAGTGGTGACCTATGCGGTGATGAACCGGCTGCGTCACTACAAAGACACCTCCGCCAGCGACGATCTGCCGCTCTGGCTCCACGAAACCGTGGAGAGGATGCACGATCGCCCCCTCTTTGCCGAGGATGCGCTGGCCAACATGGTCTCCCTCTGTGGCAAGAGCCAGGAGTATCTGACCCGGGCCACCCGGCGTTACTACAACAAGACGCCGATGCAGATCATCAACGAGATCCGGATCAACTACGCCAAGATGCAGCTGGAGGTGACCAACAACTCGGTGGCCGATATCGCCTTCGAGACCGGCTACAACGACGTCAGCCTCTTTATCAAAAACTTCAAGAAGCTCACCTCGTTTACCCCGGGCAGTTACCGCAAATACCTCTACCCGAAATTTGAAAGCCCGGCCTGATGCCGGCAGTGAATGCCATGTAAATAGAACAGATTGCAATACCGAGAACAGAACCTGACCAGCCCCTGCCACAGGCGGCTGCGGCCCCTCTCACCCTGATGACAGAGCGGCCACCATCAAACTGATAGAGATCGATGAAAGAGGGATTTATGAGCGAGAAGATCAAGGTAGTCACCATAGGCGGCGGCAGCAGCTACACCCCCGAGCTGGTCGATGGTTTCATCAAGCGGTATGCCGAGCTGCCCATCAGCGAGCTGTGGCTGGTGGATATTCCCGCTGGCGAAGAGAAACTGAACATCATCTTCGACCTCTGCCAACGGATGATCCGCCAGGCAGGCATCCCCATGACCCTGCACAAGACGCTGGATCGCCGCGAGGCGCTGGTGGGCGCCCACTTCGTCACCACTCAGCTGCGGGTCGGCCAGTTGCAGGCGCGGGAGAAGGATGAGCGCATCCCCTTGAGCCACGGCATGCTGGGTCAGGAGACCAACGGCGCGGGCGGCCTGTTCAAAGGGCTGCGCACCATTCCGGTGATCTTCGACATCATCCGCGATGTGGAGGAGCTCTGCCCGGATGCCTGGCTGATTAACTTCACCAATCCGGCTGGCATGGTGACCGAAGCGGTGCACCGTCATACCAACTTCCGTCGCTTTATCGGGGTGTGCAACATTCCGGTCGGCATGCAGATGTTTGTGCGCGATGCCCTCCAGCTCACCGAGCGGGATCACCTCTCCATGGACTTGTTCGGCCTCAACCATCTGGTCTTTATCGGCGATGTGCTGGTCAACGGCGAATCCCGCTTTGACGAGCTGCTGGAAGGGATCGCCGATGGCAGCCTGACCCGTGCCAGCTCGGTCAAAAACATCTTCGGCCTGCCGTTCGATCCCGGCTTTATCCGCGGCCTGCGCCTGCTCCCCTGCTCCTACCTGCGTTACTACTTCAAGGAGAAAGAGATGCTGGGGATCGAGATGGGCGAGTTCTACAAGGGCGGCGCCCGGGCTCAAGTCGTGCAACAGGTCGAGAAGAAGCTGTTCGAGCTCTATCAGAACCCCGAGCTGTGCGAAAAGCCCAAGGAGCTGGAGCTGCGTGGCGGCGCCTACTACTCCGATGCGGCCTGCGAGGTGATCAGCGCCATCTACAACGACAAGCAGAGCGAGCACTACGTCATCGTGCCCCATCAGGGCCATGTCACCAATATCCCGGCCGACTGGACAGTGGAGATGAGCTGCCTGATCGGACGTGACGGCGCTATTCCCCATCCGCGTCTCACCCGCTTTGACGACAAGGTGAACGGGCTGGTGCACCTGATCAAGAGCTTCGAGATCGCCGCCGCCAAGGCTGCCATCAGCGGTGACTTTGACGACCTGCTGCTGGCGATGAACCTCAACCCGCTGATCCACTCCGACAACGATGCACGCATCGTCGCCCGCGAGCTGCTGCTGGCCCACCGCGAACACCTGCCCAACTTCGCCGCCGCCATCGACGCCCTCGCCTGAGGCCAACACGCCCCGCCCGAACCGGCGGGGCGCTTAACCGCAAGGGAACCCTCATGAGCAAGAGATTGATCATTAACGCCGACGATTTCGGCCTCTGTCGCGCCCAAAACTACGGCATCGTGGAGGCGTTCGAGCACGGGGTCGTCAGCTCCACCACTGCAATTGTCACCTCCCCCGCCATCGAACACGCCGCCTGGCTGGCCGGGCGATTCCCCGAATTGCCGGTCGGTCTGCACTTTATGCTCAGCTGGGGAAAGCCGCTCACGCCGCTCACCTCGCTGGTGAACGAACGGGGCGAGCTCAACAAGGGGATCTGGCACAAGAGCGAGGCGGGAGAGCTGGATCTGACCGAGATATCCGGCGAGCTGGCGAGTCAATATCAGCGCTTTGTCGCGATCTTAGGCAGAAAACCGACCCATATCGACAGCCACCACCATGTTCATATGCTGCCGACTATCTACCCGCTGGTGGAGGCCTTCGCCAAAGCCCATGACCTGCCCCTTCGCATCGACAGGGGCGAAATAGCCCGCCACGGCCTGACCGTCAACTACCCGCAAAGCTGCGATCGGTTTGACGACCGCTTCTACGGCGCGCAGCTGACCCGGGCCGACCTGCTGCAACTGCTCGATGAAGCCAGTGAACAGGGGGCCAATTCCCTTGAGATCATGTGCCACCCCTCCTTTATCGATCTGGAGATGCAGGGCAGCTCCTACTGCCAGCCCCGCCTCAACGAACTGGCGATCCTGACCGACCCGTCCCTGCCCGCCCTTATCGCCGAGCACGGCTACCGCCTTACCAGCTACCGGGAGTGGCAATAGCCCGCACGCCATCAGCTGAACCGGCAAGCATCAGAATGTGCCAAATTGCAGATACGAAAAGGCCCAAGCGATTGAATCGCTTGGGCCTTCTCTTAAGATGGCGGAGGAGGTGGGATTTGAACCCACGGATGGTCACCCATCGCCGGTTTTCAAGACCGGTGCATTCAGCCGCTCTGCCACCCCTCCGAACGGCGTGCATACTACGTCAATGGCCCGTTCATATGCAATACATATTTCCTATGGGATAGTGTGCGGGAGCAAAATGGCAGGTGGCTTGAAATTGTTCCTCGTCATCCCTATTTGTTCTACATACAATGCGTATAACAAGCGGTAACAAACAGCGATCACGAGACGGCCGCTCGCCGCCTCACCCGGACATCAAGAGGACACCCAAGATGGATACCCGTTCTATCTTCACTGGCACCCAAAGTGCCGTACGTGATACCAACAAGGTGCTGCGTAACACCTATATGCTGCTCTCCCTCACTCTGGGCTTTTCTGCCGTAGTGGCAGGGGTCGCTACTGTGATGAACATGCCGCCGCTGCATTGGGCCGTATTCCTGATCGGCGTCTACGGTTTGATGTTCCTGACTCAGAAAAACCAGAATAACGGCATGGGTCTGGTATTCACCTTCGCCCTGACCGGTCTGATGGGCTACAGCCTGGGCCCGATCATCAACATGTACATGAACAATGGCGGTGGCGAAATCGTGATGACAGCCCTTGGCGGCACCGCGCTCACCTTCTTCGGTCTGTCGGCTTATGCCCTGACTACCAAGCGTGACCTCTCCTTTATCGGCGGCATGCTGTTCGTCGGTTTCTGGGTGCTGCTGGTGGCCATGGTTGCCAACATCTTCCTGCAGATGAGTGCCCTGAGCCTGGCGCTGTCTGCCATGTTCATGCTGTTCTCCTCTGGTGCCATCCTGCTGACTACCCAGCAGATCGTGCGCGGTGGCGAGACCAACTACATCTCTGCGACCGTCACCCTGTATGTCTCTATCTACAACATCTTCCTGAGCTTGCTGAGCCTGCTTGGCGGCAACCGCAACTAATCAGCAACCCCGCTTCGGCGCTGTCGCTTATACCCAACTCCCCACCCCTTCGGTGGGGAGTTTTTTTTTGCGCGAGTGCATTGCTCGGGATAGGGCAGATCGCCATTCAAACACCCTTTTCTTGGTCAATCCAGGTGGTCTGCATCGTAGCGGGGCACCTTGCTGTATCGCCCGTTCTGCCCCCCAGCCGGTCTCTTAAACGCCAATGATGATCAACAGACAGGCACGCGGCGGGCTTTACCTTGCCTACGGCCACGGGTAGTGTGCTGGCAGCGCTTGCCCGAGGATGTCACCATGCCCTATGCCCTGCTCCCCACCCTCCCAAACACCTGCTCCCCCGCCCAGATATTGGCCGGGGAGCAGCACTGGCTGCGCGACTGTGCCCGTGACGGCCAGCCCCGCGCTCACCTCTGGCAGGCACCCCGATGCCTGATTGTCACCCGCAAGGACACCCGGCTGCCCCGTTACGCAGCCGCCTGCAAACAGCTGGCAGCCGAAGGCTGGCCGGTGCATGTGCGCGACAGCGGCGGCACCGCCGTGCCCCACGGCGCGGGCATTCTCAACCTATCCCTGCTGCTGCCCCGTACCACCACAGATCTCGCCCACTACTACCGGCTGCTGGGGGCGCCGGGGCAGGATCACCAGGGTGCCGTGCTGGCACAAGCCATGCTGCTGGTGGCGGGTGATGTGGATGAGGGAACCAGAATGGCGAGCCGCTTCTACGAGCTGGCGGGCGGCGAACTCCGTTTTGTCCCCGGCACCTCCACCACGCTGGCAAGCTGCATCGATTGGCGCGGTAGCGATCAGGCACTGGTAGAGAAAGTGCGAGCACGTCTGGATAGCCTGCTGAGCGAGGGGCTATCCTCCTCATCCTGATCTTATCCCTAAGGAAGAGGGAAAGTACCCATCCAGAGATAGCGCACAAAAAAGCCACGACCGGAGTCGTGGCTTGTTCTTTTCAAGGCGAACGTGAAACGGGCTGAGGCGTTCAGGCCGTCTGCGGCTCCGGTTCGGCTTCACCATCTTGTTCGCGACTAAAGTAGGCGCGGGTCTCGGCGATCACCACATGACGCAGGCCAATCAGGCCGATGAGGTTGGGCACCGCCATCAGGCCGTTAACGATATCGGCCAGCAACCAAATCATATCCAGATGGAGAAAAGCACCGCTCGCCACCAGTGCCAGATAGATAAAGCGGTAGGGCTTGATCGCCCTTACCCCGAACAGGTACTCGGTACAGCGCTCGCCGTAGTAGTTCCAGCCAAGGATGGTGGTAAAGGCAAAGAACAGCAGACCAATGCTCACCAGATACTGGCCGACATGGGCATCCAATCCTTGGGCAAAAGCGGCGCTGGTCATGGCGGCGCCGCTCAAGTCACCACCCCATACCCCGGTCACCACCAGAGTCAGGCCGGTCATGGTGCAGATGATGATGGTGTCGATGAAGGTGCCGGTCATGGAGACCAGCCCCTGCTCGACGCAGGAGTCAGTCTTGGCCGCCGCCGCCGCGATGGGCGCAGATCCCAGACCCGACTCGTTGGAGAAGACCCCCCGCGCCACCCCGGACTGGATCGCCAGCATGATGCTGGCGCCGACGAAGCCGCCGGTCGCCGCATGGCCGCTAAAGGCGCTCTCGATCACCAGCATAACGGCATCGGGCAAGGCGCTGGCGTTGTTCACCAGCACCCCCAGACAGGCGACGATGTAGAAGATGGCCATGAAGGGCACCACCTTGCTCGACACGCTGGAGATAGACTTGATCCCCCCCAGGGTCACCAGCGCCACGATCAGGGTCAGCACCACGGCGGTCACTTCACGGGGCACCGAGAAGGAGAGGCTCATGGCGTCGGAGATGGCGTTGACCTGCGGGAAGGTACCGATGCCGAAGAAGGCCACGCCGATGCCAAACAGAGCAAACAGCTTGGCGAGCGGCTTGGAGCCCAGCCCCTTCTCCAGATAGTACATGGGGCCGCCCGCCATCTGGCCGTTGGCATCCTGTTCGCGGTATTTGACCGCCAGCAGACACTCGGCGTATTTGGTGGCCATGCCAAACAGCGCCGCCATCCACATCCAGAACAGGGCACCCGGGCCCCCCAGCTTGATGGCGGTGGCAACCCCGACAATGTTGCCGGTACCTATGGTGGCAGAGAGGGCGGTGCACAGGGCGCCGAAGCTGGAGACATCCCCCTGCTTGCCCTGACCCTGATCGCGGCCAAACACCAACCGCAGGGCGAGCGGCAAGCGCACTACCTGAAGCAGACCCAGACGCAGGGTGAGATAGATACCGGTCCCGACCAGCAGGATCAGCAGGGGCGGACCCCAGATAAAGCTATCGATGGCGGTTAACGCCGATTGAATTGATGACATGCATCCTCCTTAAAAAACAAAGATTAAGGAGGAGAAGGATGATCTTCCCATAGGTGTCGCGATCGGCCAGAGGCGATCGGATGCAGGCCAGGAACTTGTTCACACTCTTACTGATCAAGGCTCATGTGCAGCTCGCTTATGTGGGACCAAGAGGCTCATGTATTCACATACACTCCGGTTCCTGCGCTGCTCTTTACCTTGCTGACGACCTCTCGTTACAGATCGTGAACAGTTCCAAGCTCAGGTACAACCATCCCATCCCCTCTGTCCTTTTGCCTGAGAGTTTCCGACACCAGTCTGCCCTTGCGGGTCGTCATGGTGCCTTGCTCCTTCGGCGCCCGATCTAACGGGTCTCTCCAGAGTATCGTCCAGCAGCAGTCCACACCGGTTGCCCGGTACCTGAAAGATTTACTTCTTCGGTGGATGGTCCCCCATCGCTCTCCTGCTACCTTCATCCGAACTAGTTTGGATTAGGAAGCGGGCATGTTAATCCAAAAAATGTGAGCTGTCTCGCACTTGAAAACCCCCACTGGTATTTTTTAAGCGGCAGGCTGAGCCCCGGCAAAAATGTTAAACCTTAGTTAACTATCAATAGGTTAAGGGTAAATGAGTGATGCGTGCTCCGAATGGGAATCCTGCCGGATAGAGAGCAGTGCGCTCTCTCGTTTCGCCAAGAAAATCTTGCCGACATATCCAATCAAAATGCTTGCACACAGAATCAATAAGCCGATAATTCGGCGCATAACCAAGCACTTTGCCATCTATTTATGCACTGTGTTCGGTTGGTCCCACCGGACCACTCGCCTGACCCGGCCGTCGCCGGTTCAATCGCATATGGCTTGGGCATATCACGCCCCCTAAGGATGACCAAAAGAGAATGAACGAGACTCTGGTTGCAAAAGATGTGGTTGCAAAAGATGTGGTCGCACAAGATTACCGTCAGCTGGTTGAACAATTCGGCTCCCCCCTGCTGCTGCTCGACAAGGCAGCGGTCCGCAAACAGTATCGGGCGCTGGCTGCTGCCCTGCCCAATGTGCGCTTGCACTATGCGCTCAAACCCCTTCCCCACGAGGCGGTGGTCTCTGTCTTGCAAGAAGAGGGGGCCTGTTTCGATCTCGCCACCAATGGCGAAGTGGATCTGGTGCGCAGTCAGGGGGTTCGCCCGGGACGTTGCATTCATACCCATCCCATCAAGCGCGACAGCGATATCCGTTATGCGCTGGAGTTCGGCTGTACCGTATTTGTCTACGACAACCCGCTGGAGCTGGAGAAGTTCATTCCCTACAAGGACGAAGTGAAACTGCTGCTGCGGGTCAGTTTCCCCAACCCGGAAACCAAGGTCGATCTCTCCAAGAAGTTCGGCTGCACCCCGGAGCAAGCCCTGCCACTGTTGCAGCTGGCTCACGCCAAGGGGCTCAAGGTGATGGGACTGTCGTTCCACGTCGGCTCTCAGGTGCCCCACTCACGGCGCCATGTACAGGCTATCGATGCCTGCCGCGAGATCATGGAGCAGGCCTGGGATCTCGGGCTCAAGCCCTGGGTACTGGATATCGGCGGCGGCTTCCCGGTCGACTATGATGGCGGCGAGTTTGATATCGACGGCTTCTGCGCGCCGATCCGCGAGGCGCTGGCCAAGCTGCCCGCAACCGTGCAGAAAATTGCCGAGCCGGGCCGCTTTATCAGCGCACCGGCCATGACCTCGGTGGCCAGCGTGATGGGCAAGGCCCACCGCGGCGACAAGATCTGGTACTACCTGGATGACGGCCTCTACGGCAGCTACAACGGCCAGCTCTATGACCACGTCACCTATCCGGTGAGCACCCCCTATGCCAGTGGCGAGCAGCACAACTCGGTGCTCTCCGGCCCCACCTGCGACAGCGTGGATGTGATCCGCGATGGCATCATGCTGCCGGATCTGGCTATCGGCGAGCTGGTGATTGGCCGTGTGATGGGTGCCTACACCTGGGCATCGGCATCCACCTTCAACTTCTTCCCCAAGGCGAGCATCCTGATTCTGGACAGCAGCCAAAAGGGGCAAAAGCTGGTGGCGGTTGCCTGAGCGAGCAGCTCACCAACTAACCCGCTCACCGAGCAAAAACAAGAGGGGGAAGCTTGAGCTTCCCCCTCTCTCATTTCATCGGCACCGGTCAGATAAACTGACTGGTCAGCAGCCAGCCGGTATAGGCGACGAAGCAGCTCAGCAGCACGCCCCCCTCCAGCCGGTTGATGCGGCCTTGTCCCTTGCGGCCCAGACATATCACCAGCAGCAACAGGGTCAGCCCCATCATGACGGTCCAGTCACGAGTCAGCACCTCCGGTGCCACGTCGAGCGGGTGAATACCCGCCGCAATCCCCACTACCGCCAGGGTATTGAACAGGTTGGAACCGATCACGTTGCCCAGCGCCAGGTCGTGCTCGTTCTTGCGAATAGCGATCAGCGATGAGGCCAGCTCTGGCAGCGAGGTACCGATGGCAACGATAGTGAGACCAATCACCAGATCACTGATGCCAAATGCCTGAGCGATGGTCACCGCGCCCCATACCAGCAAACGGGAGGCGCCGATCAGCAGCACCAACCCGACAATGAGCCAGACAATGGCGCGCTTGAGGGACATCCCCTCGCTCTCGATATCCTCGGCGGTCTCCGCGTCCAGCGCATCCCCCTTGCCCCTCATGCCAGCCCAAATTGACCAGCCCATCAGACCAACAAACGCCACACCCAGAATGGCCGCATCCATCCGCCCCAGATGACCATCGAGCAGCAGGGCGCCGGAGAGCAGGGTAATGCCGAGCAGGATCGGGATCTCCTTGCGCACCACCTGAGAGGCGACCGCGATCGGGCTGATCAGGGCAGTCAGACCCAGGATCAGCGCGATATTGGTGATGTTGGAACCATAGGCATTACCGAGCGCCAACCCGGGATTACCCTGTGAGGCGGCCAGTGCCGAGACCACCATCTCGGGGGCCGAGGTGCCAAAACCGATGATCACCATGCCGATCAGCAGCGGCGGCATACCCGCATAACGGGCGGTCGCCGCAGCGCCATCCACAAACTTGTCAGCACTCCAGACCAGCAGCGCCAGTCCGGCAATCAGGGCAACAAAAGCCAGGGTCATAATCTCTCCATCCCATCGCCAGAAAATAGCAGAGCCAGACTCTTGGCCTGGCTCCTTTCACACATGTGGCCCAGTGTAACGGGCAGATCTCCCATTTCAAGGAAAAATCAAACCACGATTAACATTTCACAGCGCAGCCAGCAGGCTCGCGGCATCTGAGACCTCAAACTTGCCGGGCGCCTCCACAAACAGTTGCTCGACCACACCATCGTTGGCGATCAACGCAAAGCGCTGGGCACGGATGCCGCCAAAAGCGCCGGTATCCTTGGCCAGACCCAACGCCCGGGTCCAGCTGCCATCGCCGTCCGCCAACATGGTGATCGCCTCGGCATTCTGGGCCGCTTGCCAAGCCCGCATCACGAAGGCGTCGTTGACCGAGAGGCAACAAATAGCATCCACCCCTTTGGCCATCAACTGATTGGCCAGCACCACATAGCCGGGCAGATGGGCATTGGAGCAGGTCGGAGTAAAAGCGCCGGGTACCGCAAACAGCACCACTTTTTTAGCGGCAAATAGCGTGTGGCTATCCCGCAGCGGCTTGCCCTCGGCGGTGATAAAGGTAAATTCGCCCGCAGGCAGGGGTTGTCCTACAGCAATCATGGGTTCTCGTCCTGAGTCGTGGTGGAAAGTGGCCAGTTTATCTCAGCGTGATGACGCCGCCTAACCGGTACACGGAGCAGGGCCACGGATGGCGGCAGGCATTTTTCCCTTGGGCAGACTACTCTTGAGCAGGTTTCACGGCGCCAGGAGGCCCCATGCAACACTACTACGATGGTCTGGAAATTCGCCCCACCACCATGCGCGAACAGCAGCAACTGGACCAGCTCAATCATCAGCTTACCCATGTCAGTCAATACTGCGCCGGTTACTCCAGCGCCTATCGCCAGTGTCGCCTCGAGGATCTGGCAGAGCTGGCCACCCTGCCGCTGCTCGACAGCAAAGAGCTGTTTGCTGCCCAGCAGGCTCATCCCCCCTTTGCCGGTCTCACCGGCCGTCCGGCCAGTCAGGCGCTGCGGGTCTTCTCCTGTCCGGGCCAGCTGGCCATCCCCGAGTATGCCGGGGCAGACTGGTGGGGCGCCGCCCGGGCGTTGTTTGCCGCCGGTTTCAAGGCGGGGGAGGTGATGCTCAACGGCCACGACTATCACGCTGGCCCCACCGCCTTTATCTTCGATAACGGTGCCCGTCAGCTGGGGGCTCCCGTGGTGCCCTGCGGGCCACACGATACCCAGCGCCAGCTGGAAGCGCTGTTGCGCTATCAGCCCACCAGCTACGTCGGCCCGCTGGTGACCCTGCTCGACCTGCTGGAGGCGGCCGAAGCGGCGGAGATCCCGAGCGACTCGCTGCGCCGCGCCCTGCTGTGCGAGGCCACCCATCCTGAAACTGCGCCGCTGCGCGCCATTCACGGCATCGCGGCCCTCAACTGTCTGGTATGGCAGGATGTGGGGGTGGTGGCCTACGAGAGCCAACCCGGTCAGGGCTTTATCGTCAACGAGAGCTGCATCGTCGAGATAGTCGATCTGGCTAGCGGCGAACCGGTGAGCGGCGACGAAATCGGCCAACTGGTGGTGACAAGGCTCGATCTGGAGTACCCCCTGCTGCGGCTGGTCACCGACTGGCAAGGCCATTGGCTCGCCAAACCCAGCGGGTGCGGGCGCACCAACCGGTGCCTCAAGCTGGTGTAGCAACCCACAGCGATGCAGACATGCACAGATGCAAAAATGCAAACGGGCAGCCATCAGGCTGCCCGTCTTGTCTCTGGCGAGGAGACTATCTGAATCGTATCAGCGTCTCGCCTGCCAGCTGGCGATGGCGAGCAGGGAGTCTGGGGTAAATTCAGCGGCGCGCTCGGCAATCTCGGCCAGGCTCATCCAGTGCACCGCACTCACCTCTTCGGCCTGCAACTGCACCGGCCCCTGATAGCGGCAACTGAAAAGGCCGCCCCAAACCCGATAACCCTCCCCTTCGGCGTAGAAGCTGCCAAATCCCTGCAGGGGAACATCGGCAATCCCCAGCTCCTCGGCCAGCTCGCGCCGGGCGGAGAGCTCCATCTCCTCACCGGTAGTGACCACACCACCGGCGCAGGCATCCAGCATGCCGGGGCAGAAATCCTTGCTGAGGGTGCGTCGCTGCACCAGGATCCGATCCGCGTCGTCGAGCACCAGAATATAGCTGGCGCGATGGCAGAGATTCTCCCGCCGCACCTTGGCTCGCTCGGCCACGCCAATCACCCGGTTATTGCCGTCCACCACATCAACCCATTCCACGCGCAGACCCTTTTGTTCGTTCCATTCAAACCCGCAGTATATCGGTGCAGCCCGTTGTCATGGCACTACTTTTTCTGTCGGGGCAGCCCTTTTCTGGCTCCCGTCGCCAGAATGAGGATTCATGCAAATCTTTACAAACCGTCATCTCAGTGTCATCGACTGACACCATAGTGTGCCCTGTCCAAGCAATGAGGGAACCGTGTGATGAAGGTGTTCAAGCAGTTATCCCCGCGGCAGATCGCTCGCTACATCAAGAGCTTTCACCGAGGCTATTTTGCCATCGAGTCGCTGGGGACATTTGAATTCAGCGCCGGCAGGATCAGCATCCATGGCCTGACCTGCCGCCAGCGGTTAAGGCTGGCTCGCCAGATCAATCAGGCCGTCAGCCAACTTGGTCACAACGAGCCCTTGCTGGACATGTGAGTCAAAGGGTCTTGCCCTACTGTCTGTTGTGCATCCATGCTTTGCCCGCCGGCTAGTCGCCGCGCGGGCCGTTTTCGATGTCGGTAATGATGCCGTTGCGCACCGTGACGAAGCGCATGAACTCGTTCTTGCCGAAGTTGTAGGTCCAGCGTTCGCCATATCTGACCTGCACCATGTTGCCAAACTGGTTCTCCTCGTTGCGGTTGAGCTCTTCACGCAACATCGGCTCACCGCACTTGAGCAACATCTCGGCGGTAGTGTCACCCTCGGTGATCAGGGCGTTCTTGCAGCGCATGGCATCGGCACTGGCCGGAATACTCAACAGCAGCAGGGTGAGTGCCGCTACCTTCTTCATCTTCTTGCTCATCGGGTTCTCCTTATCCTGTCGAATGAGTCGCAGTATGCCTGTTCCCGTTGCTGAAAAAACCAGTCAATGGCGCAAAAGAGCTGCCAATTTCTGCTCTCCAGCCCGCTGGCCGCGACAAATGTTGTCTATCAAATCGCACCAAAAACAAACGGCGACCCGAAGGTCGCCGTTTGCATCAAACTAGCAGGATCACAGGATATCCAGCAGTTCGACTTCAAATACCAGTGCAGAGTAGGGCGGGATGGAACCGGCACCACGGGCACCGTAGGCCAGATCGTGGGGGATGTAGAGCTTCCACTTGGAACCAACCGGCATCATCTGCAGTGCTTCAACCCAGCCAGCGATAACGCCAGTTACCGGGAATTCAGCTGGCTGGCCACGGGCGACTGAGCTGTCGAATACGCCACCGTGGGTGAAGGTACCGTGGTAATGCACACGCACGGACTGACCGGCTACCGGAACGGCACCGTTGCCTTCAACCATCACTTCGTACTGCAGACCGGAGTCGGTCACGTTCACTTCGGCGCGCTTGGCGTTGTCAGCCAGGAAAACTTCGCCATCGGCAGCTGCGGCCTTGGCAACGGCTTCCTGCTCTTCCTGCATGCGTGCAGTGATCACCTGGAAGGCATCATTGACATCGTCACGGCTAACCGCGAACTCCAGACCATTCAGGGCATCTGCCAGACCTTGTTGCAGGGCCGGGATATCCAGACCGGCGAACGCTTGCTGCGCCAGTTGCTCACCCATGTTGCGGCCGATGCCATAGCTGGCCTTCTGTTCGATAGAGTCGTATTGGGACATTGAGATGTTGCTCCAGATCCATGTAGTAAAGAGGCGGGATAATATCAGACTTTTGGCCGGGGTGCTGCCGGCGGCGCCCCTGATTTCCCCGTCAGTGGGAGGAACTTCACACAAGAAGAGCAGGATCGCCGCCTATCGGCGGCGATCCTGCTTAACTGCGGTCCAGCAAGGCTCTTACCGCTGCGACCTTGGCGCCATCGGTAATATTGACCCGACCATCGTCAGAAGTGCCCATATTGACGCCGTATGGAGAGACACCATGCCACCGCGCGGCCCGTATCAGGCCTTGTCCAACAAAGCACATACTGCCGCCACCTTGGCACCATCGGTGATATTGACCCGACCGTCATCCGAGGTGCCCATATTCACACCATGGGGCACCATGCCACCACGCCAGCCCATGCCGGACATATGCACTTCGCTCACCCCGGTGAACTCGATGATGGTGCGCACGTTGTCGGCATTGACCCCGGCCCCCGGCATCAGGCTGGCGCGCCCCGCCAGCGCCTGCTGCATCGCCTGCAGGGTTTCCAGCCCCGCCAGCGCGGTTGGCGCATGGCCCGAGCTCAGAATGCGCTCGCAACCGGCAGAGACTATGGTCTCCAGATCGAGGCGCCAGTCGGAGGAGAGATCGATAGCACGATGGAAGGTGACCCCCAAGGGGCCTGCTGCATCCACCAGCTGTTTGAGTTTGGCGGCCGGTACCCGCCCCTCCTCATCCAGCAGACCGACCACCACCCCTTGCAGGCCGGCAGCGCGCGCCGCCGCGATATCCAGCAGCATCATCTCGAACTCGCCGTCGCTGAAGCAAAAATCCCCGGCGCGGGGGCGGATCATGGCGTACACCGGCACGCTGGCGTGGCGGGCTGCCAGCTGCATAAAGCCATAAGAGGGGGTCAGGCCACCCAGACCCAGTGCAGAGCAGAGCTCGATGCGATCCGCCCCGGATTGCTGGGCGGTGAACAGGGATTCCAGGTTGTCGATACAGATTTCAAGACGGGTCATGAGGACTCCTTTTTCGGGGAGATCAGACCCCACATCTGATCTCATAGATTGAGCAAGGCTGCGCCGCGCACACCACCGGCGCCGCCAAAGCGGGCCTGGCGGATTTCGGGCAGGGCAACACCGGGCAGCAAATGGCCCGGCAGGCGCAGCGGCAACTGTTCATAGAGGGCGGGCAGGCCGCTCAGGCCACCCCCCAACACCACCACCTCGGGATCAATCACCGAGATAGCGGTGGCAAGCCCGGCGGCCATGATCTCTAGCCAGCAATCGACGGTCGCGACCGCATGGGGCTCATGGGCCTCGAAACGCCCCACAATCTGGTGACCCGTGGCACGCTGGCCATGAAAATGGTGATAGAGACGCTCCAGACCGGTGCCGGAAGCATAGGTTTCAAAACAGACCAGACGGCCGCAGCCGCAACGGGGACGGGGCAAGTCGGGATACTTCATCAGCATGGTGGCGGGCAAGGGGTAGTGGCCAATCTCGCCAGCCAGCCAGTTGCGGCCCTGGATCAGCGTGCCTGCCAGATAGACGGCGCCGCCGATCCCGGTGCCGATGGTGACACCGAGCGCACTGCCTGCACCGTCGGCAGCGCCCTGATGCACTTCGGACCAGAGGAAGCAGTTGGCATCGTTCTCAACCTTGACCGGTCGCTCTAGCAGCTCCGCCAAGTCGGCGCCGAGATGACGACCATTGATGGAGGGCAAATTGGCCGCCACTATGCTGTGGTCATGACTGTTGATGATGCCTGGAAAACCGATGCCAACCGAGCCTCTGGCGCCGAAGCGGGTATCTGCCTGCTCGACCCGAGAGTGGATCAGCTGCTGCAACCCTTCGTAATCGTTGCCCGGGGTGCTCATGCGCTCTTCATGGCAGAGGTTCAACCCGCCGTCATACACCGCAAAGGCAATCTTGGTTCCACCGATATCAAAGCCGTAATACATGCCAGCACTCCCTTGTCAGCCCGTGTTTATCCCGATCTGTTCTGGGGTGACATTGTATTAATTCGCAAAAAAAATAAAGTGACCGGGGGCGAAAAACAGGAGAGTGCTCAGAGCAAACGGCTCATTTGTCGCTGCAGACAAGCGTGCCCGAGGCTTGTCAGGGTGCGCTCCTCACCGTCAAAGACGAAACCGCGGCGCAGGTAGAACCCCTCGCCAATGTGGTTACCGTCGAGCAGCCATAACTTGACGCTATGGCAACCGGCGCGGCGCATCTGCATCGCCACCGTCTGCCACAGCCGCTTGCCGTAGCCTTGCCGCCAGTGATCAGGGTGAAGGTAAAATGCGCGGATCAGGGCACGGGTCTGCCCCGCTTCCTGCAGCGGTTGCCAATAGAGCAGGCCAACCACCACCTCATCGAGACAGAGCAGCATGGGCCTTGGGCCCGACTCTGCCAGACGGCTCTGCCAGATCTGCAGATGAGCGGTGACATCGAGCTGCTCCAGCATGTCAGCGCCGAGCACCTGACCATAAGCCGCGAGCCAGCTGGCTCGCTGCATCACCGTCATGGCGGCGGCATCTTCACTGCGCGCCATGCGCAAGCTTATGCCTTGCATTGGGGTACCAGACCGTTAGCTCGAGCCTGCTCATAGAGCGGCTGCACTTGCGCCTGTTGTGCCTGCAGTTCCGCGATACGGTTCTCGTTGCTGGGGTGGGTAGAAAGCAACTGTGGCGGCGCGTTGCCACCGGCAGCAGCACTCATGTTCTGCCACAGGGGAACCGCTTGTGCAGGGTTAAAACCAGCACGGGCCATCAGCTCCAGCCCCAAACGGTCGGCTTCGCTCTCTTGAGTGCGGCCATAGGGCAGCATCACCCCCACCTCGACCCCAAGGCCAAGAGCGGCCATGGTGGCGCCGCGATACTCGCTGGTGCCCATGGCGATGTCAGCTGCCGCCAAGCCAATACCTGCCAGCTGGCTGCGAGATAGCCGCTCGTTGGAGTGCTGGGCCAATACGTGGGTCAGCTCGTGGCCAATAACAGTGGCGAGTTGATCCTGATTCTTGGCCACCTTGAGCAAGCCACTGTAGACCCCGATCTTGCCACCGGGCAGGGCGAAGGCGTTGACCTGCTTGGAGTCAAACACCACCACTTCCCAGCTGGTGATACCGTAGCTGGCAGGCACCTGGGCGGTCACCGCCTTGGCGACACAAGAGACATAACCGTTGAGTTTGGCATCCTTGCTCACCTTCTCCTGCTTCTTCATCTGCTCGAAGGAGTCAGCGCCCAGCTGGCTCATCTGCTGGGGGGAGTAGAGCAACATCTGGCTGCGGCCGGTGGGTGACTGGGCGCAGGCAACCAGCAAGGAGCTGCAGAGGGCAACCAGGCCAAACTTGGTGAGAGACGCAATCATGAGGGGATCCTTTGCCGTGACGTTGTCCTATTCTCGGAAATGCCGCCCTGCGACGCAAGAGAACCCGCCCCCGTCCGGTGTAAAAACCGCCAGCTCACGCTATTAACAAAAATGATAATCGCCAAAAACAAAACGAGCCCGCTAGGGGCTCGCTTTATCACAACATGCAGGCAACTGACGCTTAGATGATGCCCAGCTTTTTCAGGTCAGCCTGCACCACTTTGGCTGGCACCGGTACATAGCCATCTTTGGCGACTATGGTCTGACCCGCCTTGGAGAGGATCATTTTGACAAACTCTTGCTCCATCGGGGCAAGCGGCTTGTTCGGATGCTTGTTCACATAAACGTACAGGAAACGGGAGAGCGGATACTTGCCGGTGATGGCGTTGTCAGAGGTCGCGTCAATGAAGGTTTTGCCATCTTTGGAGAGCGGGACTGCACGCACGCCGGAGGTGACATAACCGATACCTGAGTAGCCGATGCCGTTCAGGGAAGCAGAAACAGACTGCACCACGGAGGCAGAACCCGGCTGCTCGTTCACGCCACTCTTGAAGTCGCCGTTACACAGGGCGTGCTCCTTGAAGTAACCGTAGGTGCCGGATACCGAGTTGCGACCGAACAGTTGCAGATCCTTGGAAGACCAGTTGCCATCCAGACCCAGATCAGACCACTTGGTGGCTGCCTTGGCTTCGCCGCACTTGAGAGTGCTGGAGAAGACAGCGTCAACCTGCTGCATGGTCAGCCCTTTGATGGGGTTGTCCTTGTTGACGAACACCGCCAGCGCATCGACCGCGACGCGGATAGCGGTCGGCTTGTAGCCGTAACGCTTCTCGAAAGCTTCCTCTTCACCGGCCTTCATGGCACGGCTCATCGGGCCAAACTGGGCAACACCTTCAGTCAGGGCAGTCGGCGCAGTAGAAGAGCCGGCGGCCTGGATCTGCACGTTAACGTTGGGGTAAACACGCTTAAATTCTTCGGCCCAAAAGGTCATCATGTTGGCCAGGGTGTCCGATCCGACAGAGGATAGGTTGCCCGAAATACCGCTGGTTGGAGTGTAATCCGGCAGATCTTTATCCACACCGGCAGCCAGAGCGCTGACAGAAAACAGGGTTGCTGCGGTGAATCCGATTACACCAGCCAGTTTGTTGAGTTTCATCCAATCTCTCCAAAGTTACAGAAGGCGACTGCCTTGAGTTTCATTCTGTCCCCTCTATCAAAAATGACAGAAGGTTATTGCCAATACATGGCGCCGATTAACACTGTCTTGTGATGGTCAACCCGACTGAGTCAGTCAATCAGATCGTTGCGTTTCATTCAGGCTCCTCTGGCCAACATGGCAGAAGGTCTGCTCTTAAGACGGCGCCAGTATCTGACCTGGCAGTGACAAATTTATGGATTTAATGTGACACTTTAATGACATAGCGACAGATTCGAACAAATGAAAAGAGGGCCACATTCAGTGGCCCTCTTGTTGAAGCTAACCCATTGCCATAAAAGACTATTTGATCACCACCATGCGACCCGGAATGAGAAAGCTGAAGCGACTGCCAAGGCCGACCCGGCTCTCGATATCGAGCTGACAGTCATGATGGCTGAGGGCGTGCTTGACGATGGCAAGACCGAGCCCGGAGCCACCGGTGTGGCGGGAACGGGCCTTGTCGACCCGATAAAAACGCTCGGTCAGCCGCGCCAGATGCTCGGGGGCGATTCCCTCCCCCTCATCGCTCACGGCAAACAGCGCCATCGCCCCCTGCTTGCGCCACTCCACCGTGATCTTGCGCCCCGCCGGGGTGTAGTGAATGGCGTTGTAGACCAGGTTGGAGACGGCGCTGCGCATCTGCTCCTGATCCCCGCGCACCAGCAGGTCAGGCTGTACCATAAATTCGATCTGGTGGGTCCGATCCCCCGACAGCGCCCGCGCCTCCTGCTCCAGCAGCCCCAGCATGGCGGGCATGTCCACCAGATGGGAGAGATCCACGGTGGGCGCGGCCTCGATGCGCGACAACATCAGCAGCTGATTGACCAGATTATCCATCCGGATGGTCTGCTCCATCATCACCCGGTGTGCCTTGGCCCACATGGCGGGCGAGAGCGGTTCCTCGGCCATCTCCGCCGTCATTTCCAAATACCCCTTGAGCACGGTAAGCGGCGTGCGCAACTCGTGGGAGACGTTGGAGACAAAGTGTTTGCGAGTCTTCTCGAGGCTGCGCAAGCGAGTGACATCCCGCACCACCAGCATCGCCTGATCCGAGGCGTAGGGCATGATCCGAAACTCGAGAAACTTCTCCTCGTTAATCGGGGAGTGCATCTCCAGCGGCTCGTCATACGCCCCCTTGCCCAGATAGGCGTTAAAGGCCGGATTGCGAATGAGGTTGCCGATATGTTGACCAGAATCCTCCGGCCAGCGAAAACCGAGCAGCTGCTCCGCCAACCGGTTGCACCAGAGGATGCTGCCGTCGGTGCGAAACACCACGGCGGCATCGGGCAAGGCCTCGGCCCCCTCCCGAAAGCGGCGGATCAACCCCGCCAGCTCGCGGCGTCGGGCGCGGTGACGCTGCTGCAACTTGTAAATACCGTTGAAGATGTACTCCCAGCTGCCACTGCCGCTGGGGGGCACCAGGCTGCGATCGTGCCACAGCCAGTCAGATAGCCGCTTCTGGAAACGGTAGTGCCAGCCCAGATGCAGCACAGCGGCTACCAGCAAGCAGAGCGGAAGGTGATCAATCAACCAACCAACCAATGCGAACGGCGTATAGAAGAACACCACCCGCCACAACTGTCGCCGCCAGGCGTAAGGTTGCAACATAACTGCCCCTAGAGACGGGTTGAGAAGCGGTATCCGGCTCCACGCACCGTCTGGATCAATCTGTCGTGCCCTGTCTCTTCGATCGCCTTGCGCAGGCGACGAATATGCACATCCACGGTTCTGTCCTCGACGTACACATTGGTACCCCAGACATTATTGAGCAGCTGTTCACGGCTGTAGACCCGCTCGGGGTGGGTCATGAAGAAGTGCAACAGCTTGAATTCGGTCGGCCCCATGTCGAGCGCCTTCTCTTCGGCACTGACCCGGTGGGAGACAGGATCCAGCTTCAGCCCCTGCACCTCGATCACCTCGTCCACCGAAGTGGGCGACACGCGGCGCATCACCGCATGGAGGCGAGCGGTCAGCTCCTTGGGAGAGAACGGCTTGGTGATGTAGTCGTCGGCACCGGCCTCCAGACCACGTACCTTGTCCTCCTCTTCACCACGGGCGGTGAGCATCACCACCGGGATCTGGCGAGTCACCTCATCCTGCTTGAGCTGCTTGATAAACTGGATGCCGCTGCCGCCCGGCATCATCCAGTCCAGCACGATGAGTTCGGGGTAGGGTTCGCACACCTTCGCCAGTCCATCAGCGTAATCTTCCGCTTCAATCGTCTCATATCCCTTCTGCTCCAGCACAAAGCAGAGCATTTCGCGGATCGGTGCTTCGTCCTCGACCACCAGAATTCGCTTAGCCATATCCCTTCTCTCTCCTGTGTGAAGATGGGTGCGCCAATTATTAGAACTTTCTGTGACACTTTTATGACTTTATGACAGGCGGGATGATAAAGGTTTTCAGATTCAGTTGGCAGCAGTGAGTTGCAGCAGGTCCCAGCGGTTGCCACTGATATCCTCGAACACCACCACCATGCCGTAGGGCTCGTCGCGGGGTTGTTCACAAAAATGAACACCGTACGCCTGCATCCGCTGGTAATCCCCCCAGAAGTCATCGGTCTCGAGAAACAGGAAGACCCGGCCGCCGCCCTGCTGGCCGATGGCGGCCTGCTGCTGCGGGTTGGCAGCGCGAGCCAGCAGCAGTGCAGAGCCGGGGGCGCCTTTGGGGGCAACCCGCACCCAGCGCTTGCCCGGTTTGCCCGGCTCATCAAGGCGGGTATCTTCCAGTAGCTCAAAGCCGAGCCCTTCGGTAAAAAAGCCGATGGCCTGGTCGTAGTCGGCCACCAGCAGGGTCAGCGCCCCGATCGATTGTTTTGTCATCTTGCTCTCTCGCATTCATTGATTTTTCGGCGGTTGGCGGCACTGCGGTCAGTTCACTTCCACCCGGTTGCGGCCCCGCTTTTTGGCCTGATAGAGCGCCTCATCGGCGCGCTTGAGTAACAGCTCCAGCGGATCCCCTGCACGCTCGGCCACCCCGAACGAAGCGGTGACCCGCAAGCCTGAAGGCCAATGGGGATAGGCGGCCAGCACGACCCGCAGCCGCTCGGCCAAGCTGGCGGCTCGCAGTCTATCGTAATGGAAGCAGACCAGCACGAACTCCTCCCCACCCCAGCGCACCAGATGGCAGAGTGCATCACAGTGACGCAGGATCTCGCTCACCAGATGCTTGAGCACCTCATCCCCCACCGGGTGGCCATGGGTGTCGTTGATCTGCTTGAAGTGATCCACATCGAGATAGATAAAGGAGCAGGCCAGCTCGTCTATCTCGGCTAACAAACGTTCACCACCCAACCGGTTGAGCGCGCCGGTCAGCGGATCATAACAGGCCGCCTCACGGGATCTGCGGCTCTCTTCGCTCAGGGTGAGGTTAAGGGCCTCCATCTCCAGTCGGGCCTGATGTTCATGCTGCAAGCGCCGGGTCATCGAGAGGTGATGGATGACAAAGACCGCACAGCCATAGAGAAACCAGACCAGCAGGATCAGCCGGTAAAAGAGGGTGGCATCAAGCCAGGGGCCATGAAACTGCAGCTCTTCGACCACTACCCCGTGCTTGCCAGGTAGCATATCTGAACCCGCGACCACCTCGATGGCATAGACCCGATTCAGATTCGCCCCCTGCTGATGCAGTGGCACATTGTAACGCTTGATCCACCAGGTCGCCGGGGTAAAGACATCCAGCGGAACCTCATGGGTCTTACCGTAATCCGCCTGACGGAAGATGATCTCGTTGAATTTGGGTGCCAACGGATCACCGGGAGGATTGTACTCCGGGCTATAGTTGCGCAGGTAAAAACGCCAATCCTGCTCACCCTTCCCGGTAAACCCCAGACGCACCCGCAGCGTGCCAAACCGGGCAAGATTGATCCCCTGCGCCGGGGAGGTCAGTGTGAGGATAAGGCCGCAGCCAGGATAGCTTTCCTGGCGGGCAGACAAGAGACATTCCACCCCGGGATGGCCAGCCGCAGACGGCGCATAACGGGCCGACCCCGGCGCAGCGTCCGCGTCCTGCTGCACTGTGATCGAGAGTGGCCACGCCTTGATATCCAGTACCCGCTCCGGACCAAACTCGAACAGCAAGATACAACAGCCGGTCAGCATCAGCAGAGACCAGAACAATGAATCGGTAAAACGGGAACTGAACCTGGCCATGCTGACCCCATCACACCTTTATGGATGCATCCCTTCATTATTGACCCGCAATGAGCTGTGCCAGCCATCATGAAGGAACCTGAAAGAACCATTAACCTCAATCAAATATTAATAGCATCAATATGTTAGCATCCCATCTGCGGGTTTACCCACCACTACCTGTGGATGGCGCCCGGCAGACTGTAGGCGATAACGTTGCGGCGAGCACCCCAGCGCCCGGTTGAACATGGCAATAAAGGCCGAGGTAGAGCTGTAACCGAGCCGCCAGCTGATCTCCTGAATCGGCATGTCTCCCTTGAGCCAGGCCAGCGCCTTGAGCAGTCGCAAGCGCACCCGCCACTGGCCAAAACTCATCCCCAGCTCCCGCAGGCAGCGCCGCGCCAAGGTGCGCTCGGTGGTATGCAACTGCCCGGCCCACTGCGCTAAGGTGCGGGGATCGGCAGGATCGCCGTGCAGCACCGCCAGCATGGGCGCCAGCAGCTTGTCCTGACTCATCGGCAGGTAGCTCTCCTGACAGCGGGTGCGCGCCAGCCGCTCCACCAGTAACTCGGCCTGATGCTGATCCCAGGCATCCCCCATATGGCCTATCTGGCGTTCACAAAAATCGGCCAGCAGGGCGCGGATAAGGGGGGTGAGCAGCAGCAATCTTGGCTCTGGCGGCAACTTGGCCGCCAGCTGGTGGCTGACATAGATGGAGGTGTAGTCGAGGGCCTGCTCGTTGTAGGAGGTGTGCTCCAGATCCGCCGGCACCCAGATCAGGTAGTCGGCCGGCGCCACCAGCCGCTGCTCCCCCAGCACTATCTCCATGATCCCCAAGCTGATCATGTTGAGCTGGCCCCAGGGGTGGGAGTGCAGCACGGTCGCGCTGTCAGCCAACATCTGCTGGTAACTGAAATAAAGCGGATTGGGCTCAGGCAGATCGACATTTGCCGGATTAAAGTGGTGGGTTGCCATCAGTGTTCCTTACCAGCGAGAGGGATAGAGAGCGCGATACAAATCCCTCTTGGCACAGGCTCTGGCACAGATAACAGGCAGCAATAAGCTGCGGGCAAAACCAATGCTGTTGGGCCGAACTAGGGTGCATCAGAAAGAGTTGTCTTTTCTGCTGGGTCATCTGTCTGTTTTACGCTACTTGATAATATAAAGACAAGGGTAGACTTGGCTCCCTGTTTATAAGGAGCCTCTGATGCGAATCTTTTCCCCCCTTCTCTTTCCGCTGACGGCCGTGCTGATCTGGGCTACCAATACCGTGGTTTCCAAGGCCGCCGCCAGCGTGCTCGATCCCGCCGCCATCTCCTTTTACCGCTGGGTGATCGCCGCGCTGGTACTGACCCCCTTCTGTTTGCCCCAACTGTGGCGCCGCCGCAGCGAAATCCGCCCCTGGTTTGGCAAACTGCTGGTGCTGGCGGCGCTCGGCATGGTGTTGTTCCAGTGTCTGGCCTATTACGCCGCCCACAGCACCTCGGCTACCAATATGGGGGTGATCGGCTCGCTGGTGCCGCTGCTCACCCTGTTACTGAGTGCCCTCTTCTTCGGTCAACGCCCCGGCAAGCAAGCCCTGCTGGGCATGGTCATCTCCCTGTTCGGCGTGCTCTGGCTGCTCGGTCAGGGGCAACCGCTGGCACTGCTGCACAACGGCATCAACCCGGGGGATGGCATGATGCTGCTCGGTGCTGCCAGCTATGCCCTCTACGGCCTGCTGATCCGCCGCTGGCAACTGCCGTTCGGCCCCTGGCTTAACCTCTATATGCAGATCCTGCTGGCGGTGTTACTGCTGGTGCCGGTGGCCCTCAGCGCCGACTCGCTGGTTGTACCGGCCCAAGGGTGGGGACTGGTGCTGTTTGCCGGGCTCGCGTCGTCCCTGCTGGCGGCTTATTGTTGGATGCGCGGCCTCGCTTGTATGGGGGCTGAGCGGACTTCGGTCTTTATGAACCTGTTGCCACTCTGTACTGCACTGATCGCCGTCATCAGTCTGGGGGAGCCAATCCATGGCTACCATCTGCTGGGTGGCGGGCTCATTTTGGGCGGAGTGATGATCTCTCAGCTGAAAAAACGCGCCCCTCAACCGGTGCGGCATGCCGCCTGATCGGCAAACCGCTGAAAACAACAAGGGAGCCACTGGCTCCCTTGTTGTTTCTATATGGCGACTCAACCCGCCCGACGCCAGCGATAGCGCCGCTCCGGCCGCCCCCGCTGACCGTAGTTGAGATCCACATCGACCCGGTCTTCCGACTCCAGATACTCCAGATAACGGCGCGCCGTGGTGCGACTGAGGGACAGTCGCAGCGCCACCGTGTCGGTGGAGAAGACGTTGTCCGGCTCACCGGCCAGCAGATCCAGCACCTGCCGCAGGGTGATGCTGTCGATCCCCTTGGGGGTGATACGCACCTCCTTGGGCTGGGAGCGGCCACCTTTGCCCAACAGCTTGTCGAGATCTTCCTGCTCCAGCCGTCCCCGTTCACCCAGCTTGCGGTGCAGTTGCAGGATCTCGTCCAGACTCTGCTGGATGCGAAACAGCCGCAGCGGCTTGATGACGTAGTCATGAACCCCCAGATTGAGGGCCTGCTGGATGGTCTCTACATCCCGCGAGGCGGTCACCATGATGACGTAGGCTTCGCGGTTGTGGCTGCGCAGACGGCTCACCCACTCAAGGCCGGAGCCGTCGGGCAAAGAGACATCCACCAGCAGCAGTTGGGGCACCGCACCGGCCATCATGGCATCGGCCTGGGCCAAGGTACCGGCCCGGCCCAGCAGCGCGAAGCCTGACGTAGCCGCCACCAACTCTGCCAAGATGGCACCGATCCGATCGTCATCTTCAATAACAAGCGTGATTATTGGGTCCATGGCTCACATTAATTGGTTTTTATTCAAGTAGATACCAAACAGGGTGGTCTGCTCGGCGGTTCGTCGCCATTCTATCACACCCTCACGTCGCCCCACGGTCTCCTTGACCAGGAACAGGCCAACCCCGTGATCACCGCTCTGGCGGCTCACCCCGTAATCAAACAGATGATCAGCCAGCTCCTCGTCAACCCCCTCGCCGCTGTCCTCCACCTCGATCACTAGCCGTCGCCCCACATCGCAGAGGGACAACAACACCCGGGGCGGCCGCTGTTGCCGATTACGCCAGGCCGCCTGCAAGCCGTTATCCAGCAGGTTGCCAATGAGCGTGATGAGATCGGCCGAGACCGAGGCCGGATACTCCGCCAGCGCCGAATCGGGATCGAGTTCCAGGGTCACCCCCAGCTCGCGGGCCCGGCTGAACTTGCCAAGAATAAGCCCTGCCACCGGCTTGTTGTCGATCAGCCGCAGCAACTCCTGCAGCATGGTCTGGCACGCTTCGTTCTCCTGCTGGATCAGCTCTACCGCCTGATCTACGTGACCCAGCTGCAACAAGCCGGAGAGGCTGCTCAGCTTGTTGGCAAACTCGTGGCTCTGCATCCGCAGCATCTCGGCATACTGACGCAAGTGGGTCACCTGCACCCCCAGACTGGCGGCCACCTCCGGACGGCTGAAGATCAACAGCCGACCCGGTACCTTGCCCTGCACCGCCTGCCAGCGACCAACGAAGGATTCCCCCTGAATGGTGAAACTCACCTCCCCGGCTTCCTGATCCAGACAGGGGGCGAGCGGCGGCACCAGCTCCGCCAGCGACTGCCCCTGCAGAGCGTGACGCCCGGTGGCCGGCAGCCGTAACTGATAGCTGGCGGTACTGTTGATCATGTTGATGTTGCCGCGACTATCGAGGGCAATCACCCCTTCGGTGATGTGCTCCAGTACCAGATCCTGCAGGGTGAAGCGGCGCACAATGGTCTCTGGCTCCAGATCGAGCAGGGTCTTGCGCAGCAGGTATTGCACCCAGAGCGCCAGCAACAGGCCACACCCCAGCACCGCTACTATGGCGCTGATGAGCAGGGCCACCCGCTCCATGTAGATGCCCTCTACCTGCTGCATCAAATAGCCGACCACCACAGCCCCCATGGTGCGGCCATCCGCCCCCAGCACCGGCGAGAAGCAGCGGATCGCCAGCCCCATGGTGCCCCGAGCCTTGGAGCAATAACTGCTCCGCTCATGCAGTGCAGGCCAGATATCCTCACCACGGAATTTCAGCCCCACCAACTCGGCATTGGGATGGCTGAGACGACGACCATGTTCGTCGGTCACCACCATATAGGTGGCGTCGGTGCGGCTACTTACGCCCTCTATATAATCCCGCAGAGTAGGATCACCGCCCTCGCGCAAGGCGGCTACCACCCGGCTGTCGGCCGCCATGATCCGGGCCAGATCGCTCCCCTTCTCCTGCAGGTTGCTCTCCAGCAGATGGCGGATAAAGAGGGCCAGCAGGCTGCCCAAAATGAGGATCAGCAGCAGGGAGAGCCCGAGCGAAAGGGCGACCAGCTGATGGCGAAGTTTCATGCAAGAACCTTAAAACGTCAGGATGCAACCCAATAGTGCGGATGCCACCAGGTCTGGTCAATCAAAGGTGCCGGATCGCCACTAAAATCGGCCAATCCCTCCTCACGGGCAACCAGCGCCACCGCGCTGGCGACCGCCCGGGCCACCTCCCCGACCTGTTCGATGGGGGGCAGCAGTCGGCCCGCCAGCAACGGATAGGCGCCGACCGCCCGCACTGCGGCCAGCAACATGCCATCGCTGATGCGGCGCGCCTTGACCGCGCAGGCCCCCAGACCAATGCCCGGGAAGACATAGACGTTGTTGCACTGGGAGACCACCCGTCGCTCACCTACCACCGTCACCGGCGCAAAGGGGCTGCCGGTGGCGAGCAGGGCGCGGCCTGCGGTGGCTTCCCACACCTGCTCGGGTGTTGCCTCGGCGCTGCGGGTCGGGTTGGAGAGCGGCAGGATCACCGGCTGCTCGCACACCTCCCCCATCCCCTGCAACACCTCGCGGGTAAAGAGGCCGCCCTGGCCACTCACTCCGATCAGCACCGCCGGACGCACCTGCAGGATGGTCTCCAGCAGCGAGCTGTTGGCCTCGTGCACGGCACGGGCAAAGGGCTGCTGGGCGCGGGTCAGGTTGGGACGATCGCCACAAACCACCCCATCCTGATCAAACAGCCAGACCCCATCACTACTGCCCGCCAGTTGGGCCAGCATGGCGGCGATGCCGCAACCGGCAGAGCCTGCGCCCACAATCAACACAGGGGCATCACTCAACGAGGTGCCCGCCTGCTGCAAGCCGGCCAGCACGCAGGCAGAAGCCACCGCCGCCGTGCCCTGAATGTCGTCGTTGAACATGCAGAGCTCGTCCCGATAGCGGGTCAGCAGGTTGGCGGCGTGCTTGCCGGCGAAATCTTCAAACTGCAGCACCACCTGCGGCCAGCGCTTGCGAATGGCGGCCACCACCTGGTCCATGAAGTGGTAATAGCTCTCGCCGTCGATCCGCTGGGATTGCCAGCCAAGGTAGGAGTCATCCTCCAGCAGCTCGGGGTTGTTGGTGCCCACATCGACACAGAGCGGCAGGGTGCGCGCCGGGTTGATGCCGCCCGCAGCGGAGTAAAGCGCCAGCTTGCCGATGCAGATCCCCATGCCGCCGATACCGAGATCGCCGAGCCCCAACACCCGCTCGCCATCGGAGATGACGATCACGTCCACCTCCTGCTCCACCGACTCGAGGATGTCGTCGAGATCGTCCCGATCATGCCAGGAGAGATAAAGGCCGTGACTGCGCAGATAGAGGTCACTGTGACGCTGGCACGCCTCCCCCACCACCGGGGTGTAGATGATCGGCAGCAGTTCCGGCAGGTGGTGGCGCACCAGATCGTAGAACAGCACCGGGTTGTCCTCCTGTAGCTGGCGCAGCAGCAGGTGCTGATCGAACGGGCTCTGCATGGCGCTGACCAAGCGGTAGATCCGGCGCCGCTGCTGGGAGAGGGACTCCTCTTTGTGGGGCATGCGACCGCGCACACCTTGGCGCTTGCGTTCTGCATAAGGCAGGCTGGTGCCCATCATGATGTCGTTCATGTCTGTTTCCTGTATCCGGGGATCACGCGAGAAGAGAGATAAGGGCGGTGGCTAAAATCAGCATCACGGCACCGCCAAGACGAGAGGAGATCTGGGCAAACGGCATCAGCTTCATCCGCTGGGCCGCCGAGAGCACCGCCACATCACCGGTGCCGCCCATGTTGGCCATGCAGAGTCCGCCGGTAATGGCCGCCTCGATGGGATAGAAACCGATTATCCGGCCCACCAGCGCCGCACCGAGGGCGCCACCAATTACGGTGACCATGACCAGCACGAAGTAGCTGATGGAGAAGGCGCTAATCAGCTCAGGAATACTGGTGTAGGCGACACCGATCCCCACCAGCAGGGAGGGGGTAAGGTTGCTCACCACGAACTGATACCAGTCGGCCGCCGCCTGCTCATAACGGCGCGGCAGCACGCCGCTCACCTTGATAAAGGCAACTGCCAGGATCATCAGGGCGAAGGGGTGCATGGGGATAAAGTTGCCGAGCAGGGAGCCCAACACGAACATGCTGGAGCTGATAAAGAGCCCCATCCCCAGACTCTGCAGGGTCGGTGCTTCCACCTGCTCGTCAGCAAGGCTCTCGCCATTATCCTTGATCATCAGCTTGCCGTTGCCGGTCAGGGAGGGGTAACGGCGACCGAGCCGTGCCAGCAGGGAGCCCACCAGAATCGCCAGGGTATTGGCGATCACCACCGCTGGCACCATCCGTGACAACAGATCGGCGCTGGACATCTGCATCGGGCCGGAGAGGATTTCGACCAGTGGCACCGCCCCCGCCCCCATGCCACCGCCCATGATCGGCAGGCCAATCAGCAGCACGGCATTCTTGAAGCCATAACCCATCAGGGAGCCGACCAAGCCGACACTCAGCAAGGCCAATGTCACGCCGCCGAGGATCACCGGCAGATAGCGCATGGCGGCATTTTTCAGCAGAGCACTGCTCATGCCAAAAACCGAGCCGGTCACCAGACTGGCGATAAAGAAGTTGAGAAAGCCCCCCTCCTTCATGAAGTTGGTGATGACCTGCCCCGCCTGCACCGGCAGCAGCTGATATTCAAACAGGGCGGCGCCGCCAAAGATGGCGAGAATGGTGCCGCCCCCCAGATATTCGCGGATCGGCATGATTCGCTCACCCAGCTCAGTCAGCAGGGTGCCCAGCACGAACATCAGTGCCAGCGCACCAACCATGCCAAGGGGCAAGGAGCCATTCCAGCCGGAAAATAGAACGCAGGTCGCCAGCCCGAGAAATATAAAGAGCGGCATACCGGCAATTTGTTGGCCGCCCAGCAGGGCGGCCTTTTCTTGTGTGGTTTGTAGGGTCGAGAGGTTTTTCATTGTTATGTGCTCTGCGTGTGATTGTGGCCGCTACTTTATTGATCCCCCGTCCCGCTGTCGGTTAGCCAGACTGCAAAGCCATATAAAAACATTAAAAACTTAAACATCATGGTGCCACCCCAGCTCGTAATCCAATACCCTGCAAGTCACGGCAGCGATACCCGGCAAAGGGCTTGGGGGATAAATCGAGCGACTTGAATGACCGTTGTTTTATTGCAAAGGACTAATAGCGCCAGAATGAACGGGTTATGTTGACGCAATAACAGAGCCAGATGAAAAGCCTCGCGCCCATACCCTCCTATCACCCATCATGAGTGCCATTCAGCAGGTTTAACCATAAGAGCGAAGTGACGGTAACCGCAGGCTACACTGGATTTTTAAGGCAAAGAGGGGGCATTGCGGCGGGAGATGAGAACAAATGGAGATAATTAAAATAACGATGAGTCAAGCCAGCGAACACCACAGCACTGGCTTGAACTCACAAGGATCACACACGATCAGCTCTATTCTGCCAATAACACAGAAATATTGGCGGGGTCAAAATCATGACTGATATCGGTACTTCTGACAGCGCCCTCCCGATTCACCCCATGATGTGACTCTGCACCATATTCCCCATCACTCAACAGCGTTTCAATTGCCAGATACACACATCCACTGTCATATCCATCCACAACCGGTTTCCCCTTATTTTATAACCCAATCAATATTAGCGGATAAAAAAAGCGCTGCTCGCTGAAGCTGAAAATTTCATGAAAATATCCGCCGGATATCCTCCATTCACGGCGCCATCTCCGGCGCGATAAAAGAGCCACAAGCGGATCAGTGCCGCAAATAATATCAGGGGCTCGAATGCTGCTTACTCGTACCAACGAAAGATCCGACCAAAAATATGATCCGAATCACACTATTTACTTAGCCTGCTAAACAAGTAGAATGCTTAGCAGGCTAAGTACATTGAGGATGAGAAGATGACGGATCTGGAAAGGTTGCGCGAGCTGTCGCTCGCCGAGCAGATAGCGCGGATGCACCGGCTATGGCGTACTGCCGCCGATCTGGAGCTGGCCCCCCTTGGCCTCACCCATCCCCGCTGGACCGCGCTGTGGAAGCTCTCCCGCATGGGAAACCATGTCAGCCAGAAGACCCTGGCCGAGGCCCTCGAGATAGAGCTCCCCTCCCTGATGCGCACTCTGGGCCAGCTGGAAGAGCAGGGGCTGATCGAACGTCACTGCTGCAGTCAGGACAAGCGGGCCCGCATCGTCTGCGTGACCCCGGCTGGCCAGACCCTGCTCGATCAGATCGCCGACCGCATCATGAATATCCGCCGGGAGCTGCTGGGGGGCATCGACGAACAGACCCTGCAACTGTTTGAAGCCACGGTGCAGCGGATCTCGGCCAACGCCCTCAGCAAAATTGAACAGCACCACGACCGATAGGCCGGAGGCGATACAAGCCCTCCCGAGACCGATGCTACAGAGAGAATAAGATGACCCCGGATCAACAATTTACCCGCTGGATCAAATGGTCCATGGCAGGCTTTGCCGCCCTTTTTGCCTATTTTCTGATAGCCGACCTGCTGATGCCCCTCACCCCTCAGGCGATGGCGACCCGGGTGGTGACCAAGCTGGCCCCCCAGGTCAGCGGCAAGGTGATCGAGGTCGCCGTGCACAACAACCAGCAGGTCAAGAAAGGGGATCTGCTGTTTACGCTCGATCCCGAGCCCTTCGCACTGGCGGTGGAGCAAGCCCGCTTGGCCTTGGCACAGGCAGAGCAACAGAACAACGAGCTGGATGCGGCGCTGACCGCTGCCGTTGCCGACATCAACGCCAAAGAGACGCTGGCTAGCCAGAAGTGGCGCGAGGCTGAGCGCACCGATGCGCTGTTTCAACGCCACATGGTTTCGCTACAACAAAAAGATGAGACTGACAGCGCCCTGCGCAGCGCTCAGGCCAACCTGCGGGCCAGTCAGGCCAAACTGGCCCAGATCAAGGCCAGCCGTGGCGTGACCGGTGAGGACAATCTGTTGCTGCGCCAGGCCAGCAACAAGCTGGCGCAAGCGGAGCTGGCCCTCTCTTACAGCCGGGTCCACGCGGATCAGGATGGCACCATCACCAACCTGCAGCTCAAGCCGGGCAGTATCGCCAGCGCGGGCAGCCCGCTGCTGGCGCTGGTATCGGAACAGGTGGATGTCATTGCCGATTTTCGGGAGAAGAGCCTGCGCCATGTCGGCGAGCACACCCGCGCCCTGGTCGCCTTCGATGGCGAGCCGGGTCAGCTCTATCCTGCCCGGGTGAGCAGTCTGGATGCCGGGGTGAGTGCCGGTCAGTTTGATGCCAATGGTCGGTTGGCCGCGCCGGTGGAGTCGGATCGCTGGGTTCGGGATGCCCAGCGGATGCGGCTGCACCTCGAGCTGGACCAGCTACCCGACCATCTGCCAGCCGGTGCGCGGGCCACGGTGCAACTGCTGCCGGATAATGCCCTGACCGCCATGCTGGCACGGGGCCAGATCCACCTGCTCAGCCTGCTCCATTATGTCTACTAACCACGCCACTCACCCGTCGGCCAATACCGCCGCGGCCCACCCCAGCGGCGGGACAACCACCCACCTCTGGTATCGGCCCCTCACCGGCAACGAGCTGCGCCAGTGCCTGCGCATCGCCTTTGGCTGCACCACGGGCTTTCTGCTCTGCAAGCTGTTTGGCTGGAGTTACGGGGTCTTCTACACGGTCACACCGGTGCTGCTGCTGGGGATGGTGCCGGTGATGAATGGCCATGCCGCGCGCCAGCTGATCGCGGCGGCGGTGGTCTGTGGGGTGGAAGTCGGGCTGCTGGGGGGGCTGTTTGGCGGCCATCCGGCGCTGATGACCCCCATCGCCTTTCTGCTGTTTCTCTACCGCTTCGCCGCCATGTCGCGGGGCAGCCTGTTTCTGTTCGGGGCCAACGGGGTGCTGAGCCTCAGCATCATGTTGCACTTTGCCAGCTATCCGCAGACCGACCTCAACGATCTGATCGTCAACAACCTCTGGGCGAATGTGCTGTCAGTGCTGATCGCCTATCTGATGACCATGCTGATCCCGGATGTGGAAACCAGACCCAAACCCGTATCGACCCCCAAAGCGCCACACCGGATGCGCCATGAAGCCCTGCTGGGTGCCACGGTGGCGACCCTGTCGTTTCTGGTGTTTCAGGTGTTTGATCTGCGTGACTCCATGTCAGCTCAGGCCACCACCCTGCTGGTGCTGTTTCCCATGCACTGGAATGGCGCGCTGAGTTATGCCCGCAAACGGGCGATGGGCACCTTGCTGGGGGTCACTTTCGGCCTGCTCGGCCAGCTGGTGCTTTATGACTGGTCAGGGCAACTGCTGCTGGTCGCCCCGCTGCTGTGGCTCGGCGCCATGCTGTTCAGCCATGCCCACGTCAAGGAGGCGGGCGGCTCGGGGGTCGGCTTTGGCGCCCTCACCACCCTCGGTATCCTGTTTGGCCAATACCTCACCCCGGGTAACGATCTGGTGTTCAGCGCCCTCTACCGGGTGAGCAGCATCCTGTTTGCCATCGTGGTCACCCTGCTGGCCTGCTACCTCGTCCACCGGCTGCTCAACCGCTGCGAGGCGACCCGCTTTGGCTATTGATTTCCTGTTGTAAACACTATTGTCAGCCCATGGATGAGCTCGTTTTTGCCCCGTCGCCTGCCGGGGCGTTTTTTCTCTCCCTCGTTTACCTCCCTCACCAATCCTCCTGCCACCACAGGTCAGCGCAGAAGTGTGGCTATGCTTGTAAGGCTGCTGTCGATGAGGTGTACCTATGGTTCCGTTGTTAAAAAAATGGTTGGTTTGTCTGGTATTGCTGGCCACCAGCCCACTCGGGGCCGCCCCGCTGCTCATTGGTGCCGAAGATGACTGGGCCCCCTATTGCGAGCGCAACAAGGAGGATGGCCAGCCCCGCGGACTGACGCCGGAGCTGGTCAAGGCAGTGTTCGCAGCCGAAGGGATCGAGATTGTGTTTCGCACCCTCCCCTTCGCCCGCTGCATGCACGATGCAAAAAATGGCAAACTTGCGGGGTGCTTCAACGCCACCATCATCGAAGAGAACCGCTACCAGTACCACTGGCACGATACCCCCATGTTCGAGGAGGATCTCGCCATCTTCGCCCTTGCCAGCGACCCGCAACGGGATCTCAAGCTCACCTCGCTGGAGGGCAAGCGGGTGGGTATCACGCTCGGTTACACCTATCCCACCGATTTTATGGAGAACCCCAGGATCACCCGCTTTCAGGCCAAATCAGATGCCCAGATCCTCGAGATGCTGGTGCGTGGCCGGGTCGACTACATCCTGATGAACGGTATGCCGGGCTATCTCAAGATCCAGCAGAAGCTGCTGACCGGCAAGGTGATCAAGGTTGGCAAGCTCTCCACCGATGGCTTCTGGCTCGCCTTCTCCCGCCACCATCCGCAAGGGGAAGCGCTGGCCAAACGGTTCGAACAGGGGTTGCAGAAGATCAAGAACAACGGCACCTATGAGTGGCTGGTGCGAGATTTTGAGGCCAAACTCGGACTCCATTGAACAGTTTTTATCCGGCGGCGGCGATATATGACGCCGCCTGCCCGAACCGTGCTACTGTGCCCCCTCACTTACCGGCTGCTTGCGCTCTGCACCTGATGACAGGCTTGTCATGCAAAAGAGTCACCCGCCTGGGCACCCCTTGCCCCCCTCTCATCCTCAACCTGACGTTGCCAGACCGGCTGTATTGACCCGATGCCATAAGGCGCATCTCCCCCTGTCGCAGCTTGTTCTCACTGTTGCCATATGCGTTTCACTCTCTTTTATTGCGACAATGGTCAGCCCGACGGGAACCCGCTTCAAGCCATCCGCCTGAAGCTGCCTGCTGTTTGGCGCTGCCCTGCCGCCAACACAGGACACACAGCCATGATTGCCTACTTCATTCTGGTTCATCGCTATCCCGACCAGTTCAAGCGCCTGTTCAAGGCGATCTACCACGACAGTAATCACTACCTGATCCACGTCGATAAAAGCTCGGGCCCGGAGCTGCAGCAGGAGATCGCCAGCTTCCTCAGCGATTATCCCAATGCCTCGCTGCTCGCGAGCAAGAATGCGCTGTGGGGAGGATACAGCCTGGTAGATGCCGAATTGCGCGGCATAGCGGCACTGCTGAAGCAGGGGGTGGAATGGGAGTTTTTCATCAATCTGAGCGCTCAGGACTTTCCGCTGCGCACTCAGGAGCAGATCCACAGCTTCTTGCGCGACCACAGCGGCAAAGATTTCCTCAAAGTGCTCGATCAGCGCAAGCTACGCCCCGATACGCTGCACCGCATCGATCACTATGTGACCGAGACTGAGCGGGAACTGATCTGTGAACAGGTCGCCACCCGCCCCTATCTGGAGGGAGTCATCCCCTACATTGGCAACCAGTGGATGATCCTGAGCCGCGCTTTCTGTGAATTTGTCAGTCACAGCCCCGAGGTGGATCGCTTCAAAACGTTCTATCAAAACACCCTGATCGCCGATGAGGGGTTCTTCCAGACAGTGATCATGAACACCAGCTATCAGGGCCGCATCGTCAACGACGACAAGCGGGCCATCGACTGGATCCCCATGGGAGACATCAAGCTAAGGCCGCGGGACTATCTGGCGGAAGATGCCACGGCGCTGCTGCAAAGCGATCATCTGTTCGCTCGCAAGTTCGATGAGACCATCGACAGCCAGATCCTCGACATTCTGGAAGGGGTGCTGGCACAACCGCTGGCAAATACCGCCCGAGCCGAGCCTGCGCTGGCATGAGGTTCCGGACAACTACCGACGCAGACGCCAGACCAGCCATTGCAGATCATCATCAAGCTGTTAGTCTCATGCTCGGATGACATAAATGGGACTGCAATCATGAAAAAAGCTCATATGATGACCATCGGCATGCTGGCGATGGGGGGGCTCGCGGGCTGCAATCAGGGTAATTCCCTCTCCATCACCGGTGGCGAAGCGGTCAGCTACCAGTGCGAGCAGGGCAAGAAGGTGCAGGTGCGCTACTTCTCCCTCTCCGACGAGAGCCTCAGCTTTATCAAGCTGTCGCTGCCGGACGGCAAAGATTACACCCTGCCCCAGGCCGTCTCGGCCTCCGGTGCCCGCTATACGGACGAGCATGAGGCCGTCTGGTGGAACAAGGGGAGTGAGGGCTTTGTCGAGATGCGTGACAAAAACGGTGAGTGGCAGACCGTCTATCGTGACTGCAAGCAGCAATAAACGTGACCCCGGCCTGGCCGGGGTCTCTATTTCGCTGGCATCAGAGTGCCGGGAGGGGATCAGTTGATCTCGATGTCGAAGCGGTTGATCACCTCGACCGGAATGGCATCCGGGTTGCCCTCTGCCGGGCTATAGCGGATCCGCGAGAGGGTCGCCAACGCGCTCTGCTCCAGCTCGCCGGGGGGATCAGCGGCCACCACTTCCGGCTTGATTGGCGTACCGTTGGAGTCAATCTGGTAACGCACTTCCACGAACCCCTTGACCGGTTTGGCAGGCAATACCGGTTGATCATCACCGAACCATGACCACTTATTTTCCTGAATCCAGTAGCTGGACAACTGCTCAAGGGGGATAACGATCGGAGCGCGCTCGCGCGCCACCTCCTGACGGGATGAACACCCCAACAACAGTGTCACTGCCAGACCTGACCATACTGCGACTTTCCACTTCATATAACGCTCCCTGTTCTTTGCCGGCGCTTGTTGCCGGACTGCAGGACGCTCAACGCGCGCCCCAATTGGTCAGTCACCCATCCTAACGAAAAAGTATTCGTATGAACATGAACAAAAGGGCCAACCCCGAGAGGTTGGCCCTTTTGTCGTCAATAAGCTCATTAGTCAGCCGGTGGCATCAGCCGCGCTTGTCACTCACCACCAGCCAGAGCGCATGGACCATGCCCGGCAGACCGCCCAGCAGGGTCAGCACAATGTTGATTAAAAAGTGCAGGCTAAAACCCACCTGAATAAAAGCGCACACAGGGGGCAGGAAAATGGCCAGCAGGATCTTGAGCAGATTGTTCATCTCGGCTCTCCTCGTCAATGATGTCGTCGAAATAGGGATGGGCTAACCATAAACATCCCGGGCTTCAACTGCAAACCAGACAGGGGATCCGCTCTCCACTCTCGCGCCAGCCATTGAGGTCGTGGATCTGCTGATTGCTGCTGCCACGCCAGAGCAGACCGGGGTCCGCCAGCGCTTTTTCAAACCGGCCATCCACCAGCACATCCAGCAAGGCAAGCAGCTCGCGCTGGGCAGCAGAGAGCTCGCCCAGCCGATAACCGGTCCAGCACCAGATATCCTTGCCGGGACACTCGGCGCGCACCCGCTTCACCAGTGCCAGCACCTGGGGCACGTTGGCGGGGTGGAGCGGATCGCCACCGGAGAGCGACAGACCTCGCCGTTTAATACGCGTGTCATTGAGATCCGCAATGATGCGATCGCTCATCGCCTGATCGAACGGCTGGCCGCCATCGAGCCGCCAGGTGCTCTGGTTGTAGCAGCCCGGGCACTGGTGCTCGCAGCCGGAGACAAACAGGGTGGCGCGGGTGCCGGGGCCGTTGATCACATCGACCGGGTAGTACTGGTGGTAGTGCATCGCTTGTTTCCTGCCTCGCTCATGGCACAGCGGCATGGCTGCCGCCCTCCAATGAAAATGGCCCCTTGGGTCAGGGGCCAGCTCTTCATCGCTTGTGCGTTTACATATGTTTGACGCGACGCTTCACTTCTTCCTGCTTGCCCGCATTGAAGGGGCGCGCATCCGGGCTGCCAAGATAGCCGCAGACACGGCGGGTCACCGACACCTTGGCCGGGTCGTGGTTGCCGCAGCGCGGGCAGGTAAAGCCCTTGGATGTGCACTCGAACTCGCCGGTAAAGCCGCAGTCGTAGCACTCGTCGATGGGGGTGTTGGTACCGTAATAGGGCACCTTGTCATAGCTGTAATCCCAGACGTTTTCGAGCGCTTCCAGATTGTGCTGGATGTTGGGGTACTCGCCGTAGCAGATGAAGCCGCCGCTGGCGATGGGCGGATAGGGCGCCTCGAAGTCCAGCTTGTCGTACGGGTTGACCTGCTTCTCCACATCGAGGTGGAAGCTGTTGGTGTAGTAACCCTTGTCGGTCACGCCGGCCACTACACCAAACTCCTTGGCATCGATGCGGCAGAAACGGGTGCAGAGGTTCTCGCTCGGGGTGGAGTAGAGGCTGAAACCGTAGCCGGTCTCGTCCTTCCACGCATCGGTCGCCGCCTTGAGGCGCTCGATGATGGCGATCGCCTTTTGGCGCAGCATCTCGCTATCAAACAGATGGGTGTCGCCGCCAAACAGGGCGTTGATGGTCTCGTGCACCCCGATATAACCGAGCGAAATGGAAGCGCGGCCGTTCTTGAAGATCTCGCTGACGTTGTCGTCTGCTTTCAGACGCACGCCACAGGCCCCTTCCATATAGAGGATCGGCGCAACCCGGGCCTTGACCCCGTCGAGCCGCTCGATACGGTACATCAGCGCCTTCTTGGCCACCCGCAGGGCGGCATCCAGACGATCCCAGAAGTCCGCTTCATCACGGGATTTCAGGGCGATACGCGGCAAGTTGAGGCTCACCACGCCAATGTTGTTGCGGCCTTCGTGGATCAGCTCGCCATTCTCCTCGTACGCGCCGAGGAAGGAGCGGCAACCCATGGGGGTCTTGAAGGAGCCGGTCACCTTGACCACCTGGTCGTAGTTGAGGATGTCCGGATACATCCGCTTGGAGGCACACTCCAGCGCCAGCTGCTTGATGTCGTAGTTGGGGTCCCCGACCTTATGGTTGAGGCCATCCTTGATGGCGAACACCAGTTTCGGGAACACCGCGGTTTTCTTATTCTTGCCAAGGCCAGCGATGCGGTTGCTGAGGATGGCGCGCTGGATCAGCCGCGACTCCCAGCAGTCGCCCAGGCCAAAGCCGAAGGTGACGAACGGGGTCTGGCCGTTGGCGGTGTGCAGGGTGTTTACTTCGTACTCCAGTGACTGGAAGGCGTCGTAGCACTCTTTTTCGGTGCGGGCCATGGCGTAGGCGTCCACATCGGCAATCCCCCACTCTTCGGCCACTTCACGGTGCTTCTGCCAGCTGATGGTCACATAGGGTGCCAGCACTTCGTCGATGCGGTTGATGGTGGTGCCACCATAGATATGGCTCGCCACCTGGGCGATGATCTGGGCGGTCACGGCGGTGGCGGTGCTGATCGATTTCGGGGTATCGATCTCCGCATTGCCCATCTTGAAGCCGTGGGTCAGCATCCCTTTCAGATCGATCAACATGCAGTTGAACATCGGGAAGAAGGGAGAGTAGTCGAGATCGTGGAAGTGCAGATCACCGCTCTCATGGGCCTGTACCACATCACGGGGCAGCATGTGGCTGGTGGCATAGTGCTTGGCGACAATACCGGCCAGCAGGTCGCGCTGGGTCGGGATCACCTTGGAGTCTTTGTTGGCGTTCTCGTTGAGCAGGGCGGCGTTGGTCTGCTCGACCAGACCGCGGATCTCTTGCGCCAGACGACCGCGCGCCTCGCGAGCCTGATCCCGATCGTGGCGATATTCGATATAGGCACGGGCGATGGCCTTGTCGTCGGACGCCATCAGGTGGTTTTCGACCCGGTTCTGGATCTCGTGGATATCGACTTCACCACGCCCTTCCAGCTCCTGACTGACCGCGCTTGAGATACGCAGTGCCAGCGCCGAACTGGCCTGACTGACCGCTTCCGCCGCACGGCTGACCGCCTCTGCAATCAGCTGGGCATTGAATGGTGCGCGACATCCGTCACGTTTGATCACAACCGGTTTCATCGAATTTCCCCGTTAAAAGGCCAGGCAATCTGCCCTTGGCTCACCCTTGTTAGGCCCCCCTCCCGGCGTCTCATCCTGGACACAAATAAATTCAGCCGAGGCTTGACAAACCCGGGCTGAAGATAGGAAGGGAACAGCTTATGCACAGCTTAATAACACAACATATAGGGATTAAAAACGAATGCATGCCCATATGTGGTGTCTATTAGGCACCAAAGCGCGTCCTCATTTCTTGATCCAGAACAGGTTTTTCAGCTAGCGGGACAGTTCACGACCAACCATAACAAGCTCCAAATAAACCCAAAATCAGGCGTAGTGCGGGCTGGCGTCCGATCCTGATACCTGAAAATAAATCGCGGCTCGCCGCACCGATTTCGGGATGACAGTGCCAGTCAAAACCACACATACTGAGCAGGTACACACTATCCCTTGATACCGGAGCCGTTATGCTCAAGTCGCTGCTGTTATTGCTGCTGACCAGCCTATCTTTACCGCTCTATGCCGCCCATATTCTGGTGATCAGCAGTTACCATCCCGAATTCCTGTGGGACAAGAGCTACAACAAAGGCTTGCTCAATGGATTACACGGGGAACACCAGATTTCTCACTTCTATATGGATACCAAACGCTATCAGCGGGAGGAGTTCGACGACATCGCCCAACGGGCAATCGCCTTCTATCTCAAGAGCAAACCGGATCTGGTAGTGCTGGGGGATGACAACGCCATCAACTATCTGGCCAATGAGATCGCCGCCCTCGGGACGCCAGTGGTCTTTCTCGGCATGAACGAGAATCCGCGCCTCAAGGGCTTTGTCGGCCATCCCAAGATCACCGGGGTGCTGGAGCGGCCCCTGCTCAAACGCAACATCAGCGAGATAAGCCAGCTGATGGGGGGGCTCGACAAGGCGCTGGTGCTGTTTGATTCCAGCAATGTCGCGCTCACTGCCATCGAGGATGAGTTCAAAACCCAGACCCAACTGCGGGTTGGCCAAACCCTGATCAATAGTCAACTGATGGGTGACTATGGCCTTTGGCAGGAGGCGGTGCTCAACGCCAAGAAGAACGGCTATCAGGCCATTTTCCTCGGTCTCTACCACGCGCTGGTCGATGCGCAGGGCCAGCATGTCAGCGAACAGACGGTGCTGGCGTGGACCAGCGCCAACAGCCCGCTGCCACTGTTCTGTTTCTGGGAGTTTAGCGTCGGCAAGGGGATGGCTATCGGTGGACTGGTGCTGGACGGCAACGATCAGGGGCATCAGGCAGCCGCCCTGATCAACAGCATACTGGCAGGCACCCTGCCCCGCACCCTCTCCCCACGAGCGGCACTGCGCGGCGAGTATGTCTTCAGCAAGAGCGAGCTGGCCCGCTGGCAACTCACCGTGCCCGACAAGTGGCGCCACAAGATCCTCTGGCGTGAGTGAGTTACGGCCCAGAAACAAAAAGAGAACCCGGCCATGCCGGGTTCTCTTTTATCGGGTGCTGCGGTAAGCAGGCTGGGCGAAGGCGATTCAGCCCTGCAATGCCTGCTGCAGCTGCTCTTCGGTCCAGATGGTGATCCCCAGCTCCTGAGCCTTGATCAGCTTGGAACCAGCGGCTTCCCCCGCTACCAGCACATCGGTCTTGGCAGACACAGATCCCGCCACCTTGGCACCCAGCGCCTGCAGCGCCGCCTTGGCGTCGTTGCGAGAGAGGATGGTCAAGGTACCGGTCAGTACAAAGGTTTTGCCAGCAAAGGGCTGTTCGCTTGCCTCTTTCTGCTCGATCACTGGCCAGTGGATGCCTGCGGCCAGCAGGGCCTCCAGCACCTCCACGTTGTGGGGTTGGCGCAAGAAGTAGTAAACATGCTTGGCTACCACGTCCCCCACATCTGCCACCGTCAACAGCTGCTCCACCGAGGCTGCGCGCAAGGCATCCAGGGTGAGGAAGTGATTGGCCAGATTGAGGGCGGTCGCCTCCCCCACTTCGCGGATCCCCAAGGCAAACAGGAAGCGCGGCAGGGTAGTGCTGCGCGCCTTGTCGATAGCCGCCACCAGATTGAGGGCCGATTTTTGCCCCATCCGCTCAAGACCGGCCAGCTGGATGGCGTTGAGGCTGAACAGATCGGCCGGGGTCTTCACCAGTTCCTTGTCCACCAATTGATCGACAATCTTGTCGCCGAGGCCATCGACATCCATGGCGCGCCGCGCCGCGAAGTGCTTGAGGGCCGCCGCACGCTGGGCCTCGCAGAACAGGCCGCCGGAGCAGCGAGCAACTGCTTCCCCTTCCAACCGCTCCACCGCCGAGCCACAAACCGGACACTCGGTCGGGAACAGGATCGCGCGGGCGTCGCTTGGGCGCTGCGCCTCCACCACCGCCACGATCTGCGGGATCACGTCTCCGGCACGGCGCACGATCACCGTATCGCCGATCATCACGCCAAGGCGCTCAATCTCGTCGGCATTGTGCAGGGTGGCGTTGGAGACGGTGACGCCGCCAACGAACACAGGTTTGAGCTTGGCCACCGGGGTCACGGCGCCGGTGCGGCCGACCTGAAACTCGACGTTCTCCAGCTCCGTCATCTCCTCCTGAGCCGGGAACTTGTGAGCAGTCGCCCAACGTGGGGCGCGTGCGACAAAGCCCAGCTCCTCTTGCAGGGCGATAGCATCGACCTTGTAGACCACCCCATCGATCTCATAGGGGAGCTCGCCACGACGGGCCAGAATGTCGTCGTGGAACGCCTGACAACCGGCAGCCCCCTCGTTGAGCTTCACCTCAAGGCTGAGTGGCAGCCCCCATGCTTTGAGCTGATTGAGACGACCAAAGTGGGAATCCCCCAGCTGATCGCCACCCACGCCGACCCCGTAGGCATAAAAGCTCAGGGGACGGCTGGCGGTAATGCGCGAATCGAGCTGACGCAGACTGCCAGCAGCCGCGTTACGCGGGTTGACGAACACCTTCTCGCCAGCAGCCAGCGCCTTGGCATTCATCGCGTCAAAACCCGCCTTGGGCATAACGACTTCACCACGCACTTCCAGCCGGGCAGGCCAGCCAGAGCCACGCAAGACCAGCGGGATCGCCTTGATGGTACGCACGTTCTCGGTGATCTCCTCACCGGTAGCGCCATCACCCCGGGTGGCAGCCTGCACCAGCTGACCATCCACATAGAGCAGGCTCACCGCCAGACCATCGAGCTTGGGCTCGCAGCAGAAGGTGAAGCGCACGTCACGCTTCAAGCGATCGCTCATCCGCTGCTCGAACGCCTGCAGCTCTTCGCTGCTAAATACGTTGTCCAGACTCAGCATGGGGATCTCGTGGCGCACCTGACTAAAGGCTGTCAGCGGCTTGCCGCCGACCCGTACGCTGGGTGATGCCGGGGTTTTCAGCTCGGGGTGAGCCGCTTCCAGTTCGAGCAGTTCGCGCATCAGGCGATCGTATTCGGCATCCGGTACTGTGGGGTTATCCAGCACATAGTACTGATGACCATATTCGGTAAGCAGTTCACACAATTGACGGTGGCGGGAGAGGGTTTCGCTCATGGAGAAGTCTCGAGGTGTGATTGAAAATCCGGCCAGGGGTAGAAATAAAAATGCGGCACCTGGGTACCGCATTTTTTATTCATTCGACCCGCATGGCGTATTAGTCGCGACTGGCCTCATAGGTAGCCAGTTCGTGACGGTAGCGGGCGATGGTCTCATCGCTCAACGGGCTACGATGCATATCCGTCAGCATGGCATCGAGATCGCTGGCCAGCTGGTCAGCCGCCTGCAGCATATCTTCGAACGCAAAGGCGGTATTGCTACGCAGCGGCAGTTGCATGAACAGCGACACGCCCGGTGTGGTGAACTGCTCCATCCGATACGGATTGAAGGTACCCGGCTTGACCATATTGATCATCGAGAAAAGCACTTCACCCTTGCCATTGGGATCTTCGTGACGGTGGAAAATATCCATCTCGCCGAATTTGAAGCCCAACGCCATCAAAGAGGCCAACAGGGTTGCCCCTTGCAGATCATGACCCGGACGGCCCATCAGGTTGATGACATAGACATCCTGCCAAATCTTCTCAACCGGTTGCGGCGCCATGCGCGGCTCTTCGACCATGGGAACAGGAGCCACATAAACCGGCTCTTCATATACCGGCTCAGGCGCCACATAACGGGGCTGCGGCTGATATTGCGGCTCGGGGGCACGGACCGGTTCTGCACGCACAGTTTCGCTGCGTACACTCTCGCTACGGGCAGTCTCGCTACGGGCAGTATCGGTTCTGGCTGCCTCGCTACGAACCCCAAAGGTCGGGGCGGTAGCATAAGCAGGCTCGACCAGCGGTTCGTCATCCAGTGACTGGATCATCGGTTCGCGCTGGGGACGAGTACGGTGTACCGGGGTGCGGCGGATCACCTGAGCGGGCTTGCGCACCGGGGCTGCAGGCACCTCGTCGGCAAGCTCTGGCAGAGGCTCGTCAAATTCGTCCTCTTCTTCCTGATAGACAGGGGGCGGTGGAACCGGACGGGCAGCAGGCTTGCGAAGCACTGGCGGCGGCAGATCCTCTTCCTCGTCTTCATCATCAAACGCAGGAACAGTGGCACGACGAGCGAGTTCCGGCTGGCGGCTCTCTTCGTTGTGCAATTTGGGTTCGGCACGACGGCCAGCAGCGACCACGCGCACCTGGCCGATGCCATCGCTGTCGAAGCTGTCGTTATCACGATCCCGCGATTTCGAGTCCATTCGTCCGGCCGGTTTCTCTTTGATCGGCGCCTGACGATTCTTTTTGTTGCTCCACAACCCGTGAATGAGCAATGCCGCAATAGCAATACCGCCCAGGGCAACCAAGATGTAACGCAATTCCTGCATTAGCTGCTTCTCTTTCTAGTTTTGCTCAGCCAAAGCGACGGCGGCACCAATATCGACCGACACAATGCGAGAAACCCCGGGCTCTTGCATCGTGACGCCAACCAGCTGCTCAGCCATCTCCATGGAGACCTTATTATGACTGATGTAAACGAACTGTACTGTGCTCGACATCTCTTTGACAAGAGAACAGAAGCGACCGACGTTCACTTCATCGAGCGGTGCATCCACCTCATCCAGCAAACAAAATGGTGCTGGGTTGAGTCTGAAGATGGCAAAAACCAGCGCAAGCGCGGTTAACGCCTTCTCCCCCCCGGAAAGCAGGGCAATGGTAGCATTCTTCTTACCCGGAGGTCTCGCCATGATGCTCACTCCGGCCTCCAAAAGATCATCGGAGGTCAACTCAAGCCAGGCACTGCCCCCACCGAACACTTTCGGAAACAGGGATTTTAAATCTTCATTGACCTTATCGAAAGTATCCCGGAACCGTATTTGTGTCTCTTTATCAATTCTTTTAATGGCTTGGCTCAGGGTTTCCAGCGCTTGCTCGAGATCCTGACACTGGTTTTCCAGGTAAGTCGCCCGGGTTTTCGCCTCTTCATACTCCGCCAGCGCCGCCAAATTGATGGCGCCAAGTGCCTCCACTTGCGCCTCCAGAGTCTGGATCTCCTGACGCAGTTTGCCCCGATCGGCGGCAATCAGTACCGCCTGATCGAGATCCACCAGCCGGACGCCCAGCTCTTCAAACTGTTCGTGCAGCCCCTGCCGACGGGTGAGGTTGCGCTCTCGCTCCAAACGCAGGGTCGCCAGCTTCTCCTGCAGGGTCACCAGCTGCTTGTGATCGGCACTTCTGGCCTGCTCCAGCTCGCTCAGCTGACGCTCCAGCTCGGTCAAGCGTTGCTGGCAAGCCAGTTGCAGCGCTTCCAGGCTGCGTTGGTCTGCCAGCAGCGGGCCCAGATCAGGCCCCGCATCACTCGCAGGCCCCTTGAGCCCGGCCAGATCCAGCCCAAGCCTTGCCAGCTCCTCTTGGCCCAAGGTGAGCAACTGGCGCAAGTTAACCAGCTCCAGTTGCAAACGCTGGCTGGCAGCCTGTTGCTGTTCGCGGCGCAAACGCGCCTCCTCCACCGCCCGCTCGCAGCGGGTCAGCCGCTCCTGGGCGGCCTGCAACCCTTGGGTCAGCGGTTCCCCCTGCTCCTGCAACTCGGCAAGGCGCGCCTCATCGAGTTCCAGTTGTTCATGGGCGCTGGCCAGCCGATCTGCCTCCTCGGCCTGTTCCTGATCGAGCCGGATCAGCTCTTCGCCAAGCTGGCCCAACCGCTGCAACCGCTCCTGCCGCTGGCCTTGTTGCAGGCTCCAGGCTTCGCGCAGTTGTTGCCATTTTTGCTCCTGCTCGCGCAGGGTTCGCTGCGACAATTCCTGGGCGCTGGCGTGTTGCGCGCGCCAAGCATCGGCTGTGACAAGTTGCTCAGTCAGTTGCGCCAGCCCCGCGGCAACCCTCTCCTGCTCGGTATGCAACCGCTCACGCTCCCCCAGCAACGCCATGGTGCCGAGCGCCGCGCCCTGCCCCAGATCTGCCCAGTTGGGACCGAACCAGTCGCCCGCACTGGTCAGCAGTGACTCACCGGCGGCCAGGGTATGCTGGCGGGCCAATGCGGCCTCGCGGCTTTCGACCAGCCAGATGGCATTGAGGAAGGCGGGAGTGTGCTCGCCGCCCAGTTGCGCCGCCAGGGTGCCGGCAACCGCCGGTTGCGCCGGGCCAATCCAGAGACCTTCTTGAGCCAAATTGCACTCGTCAGCAGGGGTGGCGGTCAGCCAGCGGCCAAGCACCTTGTCGAGCGCCGGTGCCCACTCGGGGGCAACCTGCAGCCGATCGGCCAGGGTCGCCCCCTCCATCTGCTCGCCGAGGATCTGATCCAGCGTCCCCTGCCGCGTCTGCAGCTCCCGTTGCAGGCCTAGCTGCTGGCCATGCTGCAGCTTGAGTTGTTCATGGGCTTCGACGGCCAAGCCCAGCTGCTCGGTCAACTCGCCAGTGGCGGCCCGCGTCAGCTCCAGCTCACCACTCAGTGCATCGAGGGCCGGTTGCAGATCGTTGGCCTCTGCGCCAAGGGGGCCGGAGCGCTCATCTTCCAGTTTGAGACGGGCCAGCCGGGTCTTGGCTTGCAGCTCCTGCAGACCCCCCAACCGGGCACGAGTCTGGTTAAGTTGGCCCTGTAACAGGGTCACCTGCTGCTGCCACTGCTGCTGGCATTGACGGGCCTGCTCCAGTCCCTCGCTGGCCTGCTGGCGGGTCTCCTGCTGCTCGGTGAGCAACTGCTCACACTGCTCCAGCCGAGCGTCTTCCTGCTCGCCGCGCAATACCCCTTCGGTCAACTGCTCCTGCTGGCTGGCAAGCTGCTCTTTGCGGGTGGCGATCCGCTCGCCCAGCGCCTGGGTGCGGGCCTGCCAGTCACGCCCCAGTTCGCTCTGGTGCAGTTGCTGTTGTTCCAGCCGAGCGATAGCCTGGCCGCCGAGAAAAATCTGTTGCTGGCGACTCGCCTGCTCGGCTTGCGCCTCTTGTCTGGCTACCGACAGGGTAACGTGGCGCCCCTCGTCGGCGGTACGTTTGGCATCCAATGCGGCCAACGCCTGCTCGGCCTGCGCCAGCTCGGCTTTCGCCTCGCCCAGACGGGTTTCCAGCGCCCACAACTCGGAGCCGATAAGCTCGGCGCGCGCGGCGCGTGAACGGCTCTTGAGCTGCTTGTAGCGCTCGGCCGTTTCGGCCTGGGATTTAAGGTGATCGAGACGAGCACCCAGCTCGCCGCGAATATCGCCGAGCCGCTCCAGATTCTCGCGAGTGTGGCGAATCCGCTGTTCGGTTTCGCGGCGTCGCTCCTTGTAGCGAGAGACGCCAGCCGCCTCTTCCATAAAGAGCTTGAGGTCGGCAGGGCGCGACTCCACCAATCGACTCACGGTGCCCTGCTCGATGATGGCGTAGCTACGGGGGCCAAGACCGGTGCCAAGGAAGAGGTCGGTCACATCCTTGCGGCGGCACTTCTGGCCGTTGATTTGGTAATAGTTGGAGCCGTCACGCAGCACTTCGCGGCGCACCGAAATTTCGGTAAAACGGCCAAATTCACCGGGGACCCGGTTATGGGGATTGTCGAACACCAGTTCGACCGAGGCGCGACCATGGGGGCTGCGATTGATGGAGCCATTGAAGATGACATCGGTCATATTCTCGCCACGCAGATGGCGGGCAGAGCTCTCTCCCAGCACCCAGCGCACCGCATCGATCACGTTGGATTTGCCACAGCCGTTAGGGCCCACCACGGCAGTCATGTCTGCCGATAATTCAATGCGGGTCGGCTCGACGAACGACTTGAAGCCGGCGAGTTTGATCAGTTTCAGACGCATGGCGACCTGTATCAGTGGCGAAATAAAAGGAAGGCGGGCAGGCGACTTTACCAAATCAAAGGGATGTTTGTAATATGCTGGCTGTTCTCCCATGCATAGATGGAGCTCACATGAGCCAATCCCCCCATATGGTCAAAGAGTCAATCAGTGGTGCAGACTACTTCCTGCGCGGTTTTTCCCTGATCCGCCAACCGGGCATCCGCACCTTCGTGTTGATCCCACTGTTAGTCAACTTCGTGCTGTTTGCCGGGGCCTTCTATGCCCTCCTGTTGCAACTTGACGGTCTGTTCGCCTGGATCCATCAGCAGATCCCGGCCTGGCTAGACTGGCTCGATTACCTGCTGTGGCCCATCGCGCTCATCACCATACTGGTGGTCTTCTCGTTTATCTTCAGTTCGGTCACCAACTGGATCGCCGCCCCCTTCAACGGCCTGCTGGCGGAAAAAGTGGAGCAGATCCTCACCGGCCAGCCCGCCAATGACAGCGGCATGCTGGATATCGTCAAGGATGTGCCGCGCACCTTCGGCCGCGAATGGACCAAGCTGAAGTATTACCTGCCCAAGGCCATCGGCTGCCTGATCCTGTTTTTCATCCCGGTGGTCGGCCAGACCCTGGCACCGGTGCTCTGGTTCCTGTTCAGTGCCTGGATGATGGCGATCCAGTATGTGGATTATCCGTTCGACAACCACAAGATCGACTTCATCACCATGCGTGACGCCCTCAAGCAGCGCCGTGGCAAGAGCCTGAGCTTCGGCGCCTTGGTCACCCTCTTCTCCGCCATTCCGGTGGTAAACCTGTTTGTGATGCCCGTCGCCATCTGTGGCGCCACCGCCATGTGGGTCGATCACTACCGGCAGGAGCAGTTGGGACGCTAACCCTTGAACATTGATTAGAAAAAGGCACCCGAAACGGTGCCTTTTTACTATTTAGCATGAATTAAATTCATGTATAGGTTGGATTACTTGTCCCATATAACCCGAGTAGGTAGGATACGGGCCTTTCTCGTACCCTGGAATATCTCATGTTACATGCTCTCTTCTTGATCGGCCTGGTAGCCGAAGGGATGACAGGCGCGCTGGCCGCAGGTCGGCGACGGATGGATCTGTTTGGTGTGGTGATCATCGCCTCGGCGACCGCCATCGGTGGCGGTACCATTCGCGATGTGCTGCTGGGCCACTATCCGCTGCTCTGGATTGAACACCCGGAATATGTGCTGCTGGTTGCCGCCGCAGCGATGGCGGGAGTGATCTCGGCCCCCTTGATGCGCTATCTCGGCAAGCTGTTTCTGGCCCTCGATGCGCTGGGACTGGTGGTGTTCTCTATCTTTGGCGCTGCCCGTGCATTAGAGATGGGCCACGGCGCCGGTATTGCCTGCATCATGGCGGTGGTGACCGGGGTATTTGGCGGAGTGCTGCGTGACCTGCTCTGCCAGCGGATTCCGCTGGTGTTTCGCCGCGAGCTCTATGCGGCCATTTCGCTGATCACTGCCGCGCTCTACTGTCTGGCGCTGGATCAGGGCTTGCCGACCAACTGGGCGGCTTTCGGTGCCATCGGTATCGGCTTTGTGCTGCGACTGTTGGCGGTACGTTTCAAGTGGGGACTGCCAACCTTCAACTACCAGTATGCGACCCACTGAGTACGCTGGCTGCTGGCTAGGCGGCATGGATTGCGAGCAACAAAAAAGCGCCCGAGTGGCGCTTTTTTCATGAGCATATTGATCGCTATGCCCCCATTACCTGTTGCACTCAGCCCTTGCAACCACCCAGCTAATCGGAACATAGCCAATAAACAGGGGGCGCCATCCGCACCCCCCTTTCATCGACTTTGCAGATTATTATTTTTGGGGTGAATTGTCCCAAATCCCCGCTTCCAGCTGGGAGCGGATCTCCGGGTACTTGTTGGCATCGAAGGTCGGTACCTTACCCAATCTGAGCTGATCGTTGTAATCCTTGGCCAGCTTGATCGCTACCCCTGACAGCAGCAAGATCGCCACCAGGTTGACGATAGCCATCAATCCCATGGAGACATCGGCCATGGCCCACACAATCGGCAACTCACCCACGGCACCGAACATCACCATACCCAGCACGAACACCCGGAACAGCATCAGGCCGCCCTTGTGGTTGTGCTCAAGGAACACCAGATTGGTCTCGGCATAGGAGTAGTTCGCCACGATTGAGGTGAACGCGAAGAAGAAGATAGCGGCCGCAATGAAGATATTGCCGCCATTGCCAATCTGGGAAGAGAGTGCCCGCTGGGTCAGCTCCACCCCTGTCACACCGGAACCCGGCTCAAACTGACCGGACATCAGGATGATGGCGGCGGTACAGCTACAGATGACGATGGTGTCCATAAAGACCCCCAGCATCTGCACATACCCTTGAGAAGCCGGGTGCGGCGGATAGGGCGTCGCAGTCGCGGCGGCGTTGGGGGCAGACCCCATCCCCGCCTCGTTGGAGAAGAGACCGCGCTTGATGCCGTTGATCATCGCCTGGGAGATGGCGTAACCCATGGCGCCTGAGCCAGCCTGCTCAATCCCGAAAGCGGACTTGATGATCAACATGAAGACATGGGGCAGCTCGGTGATATTCATCGCTACGATCACCAGCGCCAGCAGGATGTAGGCAAGCGCCATCACCGGCACCACCAGCTCGGCAAAACGGGCAATGCCACGAATGCCACCGAAGATGATGAGGCCGGAGAGCGCCACCAGCGCCAGACCGCTGACCCAGTCAGGAATACCGAACGCCACCTTCATCGCCAGACTGATGGAGTTGGCCTGCACCGCATTGAATACCAGACCAAACGCGAGGATCAGACAGAGCGAGAACAGCACCCCCATCCAGCGCATACCCAGGCCCTTCTCCATGTAATAAGCCGGGCCGCCACGGTAGTTGCCATCCTCATCCTTAACCTTGTAAAGCTGGGCCAGGGTGCTTTCGACGAAGGCAGTTGCCATGCCGATAAAGGCGATCAGCCACATCCAGAAGATGGCACCGGGGCCACCCAGATAGATGGCAACAGCCACACCGGCCAGGTTGCCGGTGCCCACGCGGGCGGCAAGACTGGTGCAGAGCGCTTGAAAAGAGGAGATGCCAGCATTATCAGATTTACGGCTGTTTTTCAGCACGGAAAACATGTGGCCAAAGTGACGGATCTGGATAAAACCCAGTCTGAAAGTGAAAAAGATCCCGACCCCGATCAGCAGGTAGATGAGCACAGCTCCCCACATCAGGTCGTTTAGCATCGCAATCAAGGTGTCCATAATTCTCTCGTTGTTATTCACATCCATGGTCAGTCTGCGCTGACCGTTTTCTGTCTGTTGTTTAATTAGCGTTTCGCTAAAGGGGCGGAATCTAGCATAGCGAAGGAGTCCAGAATAGTGATCCCGATCACTGTGGACACAAAAAACGAACGGTAAACGCTCATAAAGCGCCATTTAAATCGCAAACTTTCAACAAATCCAATAATTTAATCAGGCACGCCAGGGTGGAGTCTCATAAGAAAACCATTTTATCTCGCGCTGATGAGTTATTTGCAAAGGCAAACGCTTGCCTGAAATGGCTTTCAAATGGGGATATTTTGCCAAACGTTTTCCTAGTAATAAAATTACAAGTAGGTGATGCAGTAATTTATGTGATCGGCGACACAAATATGAATATTGGCTAAAAAAGTTGATCTGCAAGCAAACCGGAAAAGCCCCGCAGAAAAATACAAAAAACCTTATTAATCATATAGTTTCTAGCACTAAAACGGTATGACCCGAGCGCTTGGATATTTAACAGCCAAGTGCCCCTATTGCAGGATGCACCACATAAGTATTAATTAGGCAGGCAATGACGATGGGTCACCCCCATCGCGCTTTTCTGAGCCTGAGGCATCAAGATCCTGTAATTTTATTTCAGAACCACCGTCTCAAGCCCGCAACCCAGGGATGACTCCCTCATTAAGAGATGATATTCGCTATGGCCGATAAATTAACCCAGCTGAAAGCCCTGACCACTGTTGTTGCCGACACCGGTGATATCGAAGCCATCAAACGCTATCAGCCCATCGATGCCACCACCAACCCCTCTCTGGTTCTGAAGGCCTCCGAGATCCCCGAGTATGCTCCGCTGATCGAAGACGCCATCAAGTGGGCCAAAGCCCAGAGCCAGGACAAGGCACAGCAAATCATCGACGCGGGCGACAAGCTGGCCGTCAACATCGGTCTGGAAGTGCTGAAGATCGTTCCGGGCCGTATCTCTACCGAAGTCGATGCCCGTCTCTCCTTCGATACCGCTGCCAGCATCGCCAAAGCACGCAAGCTGATCCGTCTCTACAACGAAGCGGGTATCAGCAACGACCGCATTCTGATCAAGCTGGCCTCCACCTGGGAGGGGATCCGCGCCGCCGAGGTACTGGAGAAAGAGGGTATCCAGTGCAACCTGACCCTGCTGTTCTCCTTCGCTCAGGCCCGTGCCTGTGCCGAAGCCGGTGCCTTCCTGATCTCCCCGTTCGTGGGTCGCATCCTCGACTGGTACAAGGCCAAGCACAACCGTGACTACACCCAAAGCGAAGATCCGGGCGTGGTCTCTGTCACCGCCATCTACGACTACTATAAACAGCACGACTACCCGACCGTGGTAATGGGTGCCAGCTTCCGCAACACCGGCGAGATCCTGGAACTGGCCGGTTGCGACCGCCTGACCATTGGCCCAGCGCTGCTGGAAGAGCTGAGCAAAGCCGAAGGCGCCGTGGTACGCAAGCTGAACTACACCGGTGAGCGCAAGGCGAAACCGACCCCGATGACCGAAGCCGACTTCCGCTGGGAACTGAACCAGGACGCCATGGCTCACGAGAAACTGGGTGAAGGCATTCGCATGTTTGCCATCGACCAGGGCAAGCTGGAAACCATGCTGGCAAGCCGCCTGTAATCGGTTCATTTTTCTGGTAAAACCGGGTGCCTGATAAGGCGCCCGGTTTTTTTTATCGACTTTTCCAGCCTTGTCATAACCCTGTAAAGAAAACGTTTTACTTTCAACTTCGTTATGTTATACGGGTGATGAAAACGATAAAAACCAAGGAGGGAGCCATGGAAATGTTCAACTTCGATTATGACGAGGTAGTTGAGCTCGGTTCACGTAGCCGCGGGACAACGGGAAAGAAACGTAAATGGCGTGAAATCGAAGCGCTCAAAGACAAACAGCGCTTGCAGAAGGAGCTGCAATCTATTGATATCGCGTATGAAGGTCTGACAGACGAGTTTCAACTGTAACAGCACCTGACACCGACAAAAGCGCCCCAATCAACGGGGCGCTTTTTTATGTCTGCTGGGTAACATCCAATCCCTCTCACGCAAGCCTGCTACAGCTGTCATGAAACACTGACAAAACGGGTGACAAGCCACCCGCAGCATTAGGCCGGATGGGCGCTGCCAGTAATAAAAAACCCCCGTTGATAACGGGGGTTCCAGTGCTTGATGCGCTAACGGCAGAGCTTAACAGTAACCGTAGCCCAGCAGGCGCTGGTAGCGCTGCTCCAGCAGTTGCTCGGTATCGAGCGGACGCAGGGCATCCAGATCCTGCTTGATGCGCGCCTTGAGATTCTTGGCCATCTTTGCCACATCGCGGTGAGCACCACCCAGAGGCTCATCGATCACATGGTCGATCAGCTTGAGCTCTTTCAGACGCGGGGCAGTAATGCCCATGGCTTCAGCCGCCACCGACGCCTTGTCGGCGCTCTTCCACAAAATGGAGGCGCACCCTTCCGGCGAGATGACCGAGTAGGTGGAGTACTGCAGCATATTGACGCGATCACCCACGCCGATAGCCAGGGCACCACCCGATCCACCTTCACCGATCACGGTGCAGACCACCGGCACAGTCAGACCGGCCATCACTTTCAGGTTGCGGGCAATCGCTTCGGACTGGCCACGCTCTTCTGCACCCACACCCGGGTAGGCACCCGGGGTGTCGATAAAGGTGATGATCGGCATCTTGAAGCGCTCGGCCATCTCCATCAGACGCAGGGCCTTGCGGTACCCTTCCGGACGCGGCATACCAAAGTTACGCTTGATCTTCTCTTTGGTCTCGCGACCTTTCTGCTGACCAATCACCATCACCGGCTCGCCATCGAGACGGGCGATGCCGCCAACGATAGCCTTGTCGTCGGCATAGGCGCGATCACCAGCCAACTCATCGAAGTCAGTGAAGATGTGCTCGATGTAATCGAGGGTGTAAGGACGCTGAGGATGACGCGCCATCTGGGATACCTGCCAGGCCCCCAGATCGCTGAAGATCTTCTTGGTCAGCTCTTCGTTTTTCTTCTCCAGCCGGCGAATGTCGTCGTTGAGATCGACAGCACTGTTGTGCTCACTCACATGACGGAGTTCATCAATCTGCGCCTGCAGCTCGGCAATCGGCTGTTCAAAATCCAGAAAAAGACTCATAGGGCCTATAGATCCTCTAATCAAAAACCAATTCCACCCGCTCTCGTCCAAGCAGGACGCGCAAGTCATCTATCAGTTGATCGGTGGGCGTCACCCGCCACTCGGTACCGAGCGTCAATCGCACCCGGGAACCGGGGCGACGATAGTTTACCTGAACCGGACAGACTCCGGCACGGGCGGGCTCCAAAATCTCGCACAAACGCGGGAAAAAGCGATCATCAATTCGCTGTTCATCGAGGGAGATGCGAATTGCTCTGGCAAAACGCTCCCTCGCATCGTTGATATCCAGTAATTCACGGGCCGACATTTTAAGGCCACCGGAGAAGTCATCAAAGCTGACCTGTCCAGAAACCACCAAAATACGGTCTTTTTGCATCAATTCTTCATATTTTTCCAGCGCTTCACTGAACAGGGTCACATCGAGACGACCGGAACGGTCGTCCAGGGTGAAGATCCCCATCTTGTTGCCACGCTTGGTCACCATGCTACGGGCCGCAATCACCAGCCCCGCCGCCGTGGTAACCGTATCGCGGGAGGTGGGATGCAGATCGCACAGGCGACCGGAGGTATAACGCCGCAATTCACTGCTGTACTGGTTGATCGGGTGGCCGGTGAGATAGAGCCCGAGGGTCTCGCGCTCCCCTTCCAGCCACACCTTGTCAGGCCAGTGCGGCACGTTGGCAAACGCCTTCTTGACGTCGTCAATCTCTTCGGTGAGCACGCCGAACATATCGACCTGACCAACCGCTTGCGCCTTGGCGTGTTGCTCGGCAGCGCGCATCGCCTCCTCCAGCGTCGCCATCAGGGCAGCGCGGTGGGGGCCGAGCCGATCCATGGCGCCAGAGTAGACCAGCTTTTCCATCACCCGCTTGTTGATCTTCTTGATGTCGACCCGATTACAAAAGTCGAACAGATCGCGAAACGGGCCATCCTGATCCCGGGCACTGAGAATGGCATCGATAGGGCCTTCACCGACCCCTTTCACCGCACCGATGCCGTAGACGATATGGCCATCTTCGTTGACGCTAAAGCGATAGCGACCGGTGTTCACATCCGGCGGGATCACGGTCAGCCCCATCCGCTGGCACTCGTCTACCAGGGTCACTATCTTGTCGGTGTTGTCCATGTCGGCGGTCATCACCGCCGCCATAAACTCGGCCGGGAAGTGGGTCTTGAGCCACAAGGTCTGGTAAGAGACCAGCGCATAGGCGGCGGAGTGGGATTTGTTAAAGCCGTAGCCGGCAAACTTCTCCACCAGATCGAAGATCTTGACCGCCAGCTCGCCATCAACGCCGTGTTTAATGGCCCCTTCCTCGAAACCGGCGCGCTGCTTGGCCATCTCGGCCGGATTTTTCTTACCCATGGCCCGGCGCAACATGTCGGCGCCCCCCAGGGTATAACCCGCCAGCGTCTGGGCAATCTGCATCACCTGCTCTTGATAGACGATGATGCCATAGGTGGGCTCGAGTATCGGCTTGAGGCTCTCGTGCTGCCATTTTTCATCGGGATAAGAGATAGCTTCCTGACCGCGCTTACGATCAATGAAGTTATCCACCATGCCTGACTGCAGCGGGCCCGGTCGAAACAGCGCCACCAGAGCGATCATGTCTTCAAAACAGTCTGGCTGCAGCCGCTTGATCAGATCCTTCATGCCGCGGGATTCGAGCTGGAATACCGCTGTGGTCTCGAACCGCTGCAACAGGGCGAACGACTTCTTGTCATCGATGGGAATGGCGGCGATATCAACTGGCGGCTTGCCCTCTTTGGCAAGGCGCGGGTTGATCATCCCCAAAGCCCAGTCGATGATGGTTAGGGTACGCAGACCTAAGAAGTCGAACTTCACCAGTCCGGCGTACTCCACATCGTTCTTGTCAAACTGGGTAACCGGATGATTGCCCGAGTCATCGCAATAGAGCGGTGCAAAATCGGTGATCTTGGTGGGCGCAATTACTACACCACCAGCGTGCTTGCCGGCGTTACGTACCACCCCTTCCAGCCGGCGCGCCATGTCGATGAGGTCTTTGACCTCCTCGTCCTGCTCATAAAGCTCGGGCAGTTTGGGCTCAGCCTCGAACGCCTTGGCCAGGGTCATGCCCGGATCTGGCGGGATCAGCTTGGAGATCCTATCGACAAAGCCGTAGGCGTGGCCCAGCACCCGGCCCACGTCCCGCACCACCGCTTTGGCCGCCATGCTGCCGAAGGTGATGATTTGCGACACCGCATCCCGACCATACATCTCGGAGACGTGCTCAATCACCTCATCGCGCCGATCCATACAAAAATCGACGTCGAAGTCGGGCATGGATACCCGTTCGGGGTTGAGGAAACGTTCGAACAGCAGGTCAAATTCCAGCGGGTCGAGGTCGGTGATCTTGAGGGCGTAGGCCACCAGGGAACCCGCACCCGAGCCCCGGCCAGGCCCCACGGGAATGCCGTTGTCCTTGGACCACTGGATAAACTCCATCACGATGAGGAAGTAACCCGGGAAGCCCATCTGGTTGATCACTTTCAGCTCGATATCGAGACGCTCATCGTACTCGCCGCGCTTGGCGGCCCGTACTGCGGGATCCGGGAACAGAAATTCGAGACGCGCCTCGAGCCCCTCTTGCGACTTGGCCACCAAAAAATCTTCGGTGGTCATGTCGCCGGTCGGGAAGTTGGGCAGGAAGTATTCGCCCAGACGCACCGTTACGTTACAACGCTTGGCGATCTCGACCGTGTTCGCCAGCGCCTCGGGGATGTCGGCAAACAGCTCGCACATCTCCTCCTGACTACGCAGGTACTGCTGGGGGCTATAACGGCGCGGGCGACGCTTGTCCATCAGGGTGTAGCCATCGTGGATGGCAACCCGGATCTCGTGGGCATCGAAGTCCTCGGCGTTGAGGAACACCACCTCGTTGGTGGCCACCACCGGCAAGGCGAACTCGGTGGCAAGGGCCACCGCCATATGCAGATAGGCCTCTTCGTCGGGGCGACCGGTACGCAACAGTTCAAGATAGTAAGCATCGGGGAAATGGGCTTGATAGAAAGCCAGCGACGACTCGGCCATCTGCCGGTTGCCCTTGAGCATGAACTTGCCTACATCTCCCTCGCGGCCACCGGAGAGGACGATAACCCCCTTCGCGTGATCGGCCAGCCAGGCTTTGTCGATGACCGGACGCCCCTGCACATGACCACGCTGATAGCCATGGGAAATAAGCAAGGTGATGTTCTGGTAACCGTCATTATTCATGGCAAGCAGGGTCAGACGAAACAGCTCATCACCCAGCTCATCGCTCTGCACCAGGAACTCGGCACCGACGATTGGTTTGATCCCCTTGCCGTGGGCCGAGCCATAGAAGCGCACCAGACCACACATGTTCATCTGGTCGGTCAGTGCCAGTGCCGGCATGTGATTGGCCGCAGCAGCCCCGACGATGGGGCCTATCTTCTGCAGCCCATCGACCATAGAGAAGTCGGAGTGGACCCGCAGGTGGATAAAACGGGGTTCAGCCATCGTCATACCTTCTCGTTGCTCAAGCTAAATTGCATGGTCTACTCGATCCCCAGTGCGCGGCGCACCGGTTTAAAACTTTTACGATATTGCGGCAAAGGGCCAAGCCTGGCCAGAATGGCGAGGTGCTCAGGGGTAGGGTACCCCTTGTGGCGGGCAAAACCATAGTCGGGATGACGGCTGTCCAGCTCGGTCATCTCCGCATCGCGGGTCACCTTGGCCAGAATGGAGGCGGCGCTGATGGCGGCCACCAGGCTATCTCCCTTGACCACGGCGCGCGCTTCCATCGGCAATGCCGGGCAGCGGTTGCCATCGATAAAGACCAGTTCGGGCGTCACGTTCAGCCCCGCCACGGCGCGCTGCATCGCCAGCATGGTGGCGTGCAGGATGTTGAGCTGGTCGATCTCCTCCGGGCTGGCGCGACCGATGGCCCAAGCCAGCGCCTTCTCCTTGATCTCGTCAAACAGGGCAAGACGTTTCTTCTCGGAAAGCTTCTTGGAATCAGCCAGCCCGATGATCGGATTGGCCGGATCAAGAATGACCGCAGCGGTCACCACGTCACCCACCAGCGGGCCGCGGCCCACTTCGTCCACACCGGCAACCAGCTTGTCGTCAGGAATATCGATCATCATCTTGCCACCTTGAATCAAAACAGGCCCCGCAGGGCCTGGCATAACGTCGACGATGTGCCGCTGCGACGCGCAGCACAATCGGCCGTCCGGGAGAGGGTTATCTACCGAGCAAGTCGGCTACCGCGTCGGCAGCCTGCAGATCCGCATTGCAGCGAATGCGCTGGTGCAACTCGGTGAAGGTATTGACCAGTTGGCTATTGTCATGCTCAAACAACTTGCTCACTTCAACCACCAGATTTTCAGGGGTGCACTCGTGCTGCAGCAACTCGGGCACCAGCATGCGACCCGCCAGCAGGTTGGGCAGCGAGACAAACTCGGTTTTCACCAAGCGCTGGGCCAGCCAGTAGCTGAACGGTTTGAGCTTGTAGCCCACCACCATCGGCTTTTTCACCAGCATGGCTTCGAGCGCGGCAGTGCCGGAGGCCAGCATCACCACATCAGCGGCGATCATCGCCTCGCGCCCCTGCCCCTCTAACAACACCATGTCGAGATCCGGCGCCAGCTCGGCCTTGATGGCCATAAACTGCTCACGTCGTTGCTGATTGACCAGTGGCACCAGAAAACCGAGATCAGGGTAACGCACCGTCAGGTGCTTGCACGCCTCAAGAAACAGGGGGGACATAAAGCCCACCTCGGCGCTGCGACTACCCGGCAGCACCGCCAGCCAACGACAATTGGCATCGATACCCAGCTTGCGACGCACGGCGGCCTGATCCGGCACCAGCGGAATATCATCCGCCATGGTGTGGCCAACAAAGCGGCAAGGGGCATCGAAACGGTCGTAGAAGGCTTTCTCGAACGGCAGGAAGGCGAGCACCATGTCGGTGGCAGCCTTGATCTTGTGAATGCGATTCTGACGCCAGGCCCACACAGAGGGGCTGACATAGTGAACCGTCTTGATACCGGCGCGGCGCAGTTTCAGCTCCACCCCGATATTGAAATCCGGTGCATCCACGCCGATGAAGATATCGGGCGGATTGGCAATAAAGTGGCGCAGCAGTTCACGGCGAACCTTGAGGATGCGTGGCAGACGGCCAAGTACCTCGGTGATCCCCATGACGGAGAGCTCTTCCATCTCGAACAGCGCTTTGACGCCGAGGGCCTGCATCCGCGGCCCGGCAATGCCTTCGAACTGCGCATCCGGATAGCGCGCTTGCAACTCGCGCACCAGACCGGCGGCCAGAATATCGCCGGAGACTTCTCCGGCGACGATACCGATGCGAACCGGATCAGGCACGGATAATCCCGCGCTCGTTATCTTTGAGGAAATCAACGTACAGCTGAACCGCCGGTTCACTGGCCGCCATCTCGATCAACACCGGCAGCACCTCTTCGACGGTCTTGCCAGAGCGGAAGATCTCTTTGTAGGCGCGCTTGACGGCGGAGATCGCCTCTGGCGAGTAACCACGGCGACGCAACCCTTCGGAGTTGACGCCAAACGGCTTGGCATAGTTGCCCGCCGCCATCACATAAGGCGGTACGTCTTTGTTCAGGGCGGCGCAGCCACCGACAAAAGCGTGGGAGCCAACACGGCCGAACTGGTGGATGGCAGAAAGCCCACCAAAGATCACGAAGTCACCGATCACCACATGGCCCGCCAGGGTGGCGTTGTTGGCGAAGATGCAGTTATCACCGATGATGCAGTCATGGGCAACGTGCACGTTGACCATAAACAGGTTGCCACTGCCCACCTTGGTCAGACACTGATCCTGAATGGTGCCACGGTGGAAAGTGCAGTTCTCGCGAATAACGTTGTTGTCGCCAATCTCGAGAAAGGTGCGCTCGCCAGCGTACTTCTTGTCCTGGCAATCCTCACCGATGGAGGTGTGCTGGAAGATCTTGTTACCGCGACCAATCTTGGTCGGGCCCTTGATCACCACATGGGAAGCGACCCAGGTGTTATCGCCGATTTCAACCTCGGCGCCGATGACAGAAAAGGGGCCAATTTCAACCCCTTTACCAATCACGGCAGACTCATGGACGATAGCAGTATCGTGAATGATGGCAGTCTGGTCGATCACGTGTATTAAACCTCGCGTTTTGCGCACATCAGTTCGGCGGTACAGACCACTTCACCATTAACGGTGGCAACACCGGTGAACTTGGCAATGCCGCGACGCTCTTTCAGAAACACCACATCGAGCACCAGCTGATCACCGGGGCCGACCGGACGCTTGAAGCGAGCGTTATCGATTGAGGCGAAGTAATAGAGTTCGTTGGGCGACGGCTTCCCCACCATAGTAAAGGCCAGAATACCGGTGGCTTGTGCCATCGCTTCCAGGATCAATACCCCGGGGAATACCGGTTTGGCCGGGAAGTGTCCCTGGAAGATCGGCTCGTTGAACGAGACGTTCTTGATGGCACGCAAGGTTTTGCGCTCATCACTGATTTCGTAATCGTCAACCCTGTCCACCATCAAAAATGGATAACGGTGGGGCAGCAATTCCATAATTTCCTGGATCCCCAGGCTCTTCTTTTCAGTAGTCAAAACAGCACCCTATGCCAATCGTGATTATTCTTGAACCAGCTTCTTCTCAAGCTTGCTTAACCGCTTGTGCATCTCTTCGATACGCATCACCCGGGCGGCGGTCTTGCGCCACTCTTTATTGGGTTGCAGAGGAATACCTGAGGAGTAGACACCGGGCTCAGTGATGGGTCGCATTACCATGGACATACCGGTCACGGTCACCTGGTCGCAGATCTCCATATGCCCGTTAAAGACAGCAGCGCCGCCAATGATACAGTATTTGCCGACTTTGAGACTACCAGCCATAGTGGTCGCGCCTGCGATGGCGGTACCGTAACCGATCTCGACGTTGTGAGCGATCTGGCACTGGTTGTCGATGATAACGTTATCGGCGATGCGGGTATCTTCCAGCGCACCGCGGTCAATGGTGGTACAAGCACCAATCTCGACCCGATTGCCGATGGTCACACCACCGATTTGGGGGATTTTGATCCACTCGCCACGTTCATTGGCATAGCCGAAACCATCGGCGCCGATCACTGTGCCGGATTGAACCAGACAGTCGGTGCCCATGGTGACATTGTGATAGAGGGTCACATTGGCCCATAACCGGGAGCGCGCTCCCAGCCGGGTCTGTTGACCAACAAAACAACCCGGACCAATGCGGACATCATCTCCCAGCACCACGCCAGATTCGATCACTGCATTGGCCCCGATGGCCACTCTCTCGCCCAGCTGCACATCCGCCGCAATCACCGCGCTCGGATGGATATCCGTGGCCGGTTGCGGGGTGGTGTCCAGCAATTGGGCTACCTTGGCAAAGCCCACATAAGGGTCTTTGAGCACCAGTGCATGGGTGGGACAAAATGGCAAATCCGCCTCTGTAATGAGCACGGCGCTCGCCTTGCTCTGCTCCAGATAATGCCGGTATTTTGTGTTGGAGAGGAAGGTAATCTCACCCTTCCCGGCCTTTTCCAGTGTCGCTACCTTGCGGATTTCCACGGTTCCATCGCCATGGATCTCGGCCCCCAGTTGCTGGGCCAGCTGTGCGAGAGTGAATGCCATCAATTAGTTGCTCTTGCTTACCTGAGAAATAACCTGACCAGAGATGTCCAGCTTGCTGGCGGCGAACGGGGCGGCATTGCGCTCCAGCACCAGATCGTAACCATTGCTCTTGGCGATGGAATCGATGGCAGCCTGTACCTTGGTCAGGATCTTGTTGCGCTCTTCAGACTGACGGCGACCGTTGTCCTGTTCAAACGCCTGACGCTTCTGGTTGAACTCCATCTGCAGCTTGGCCAGTTTCTCCTGATTCTGCTTCTTCTGCTCGGCGCTCATGAAGGCTTCATCTTTACGGAACTTTTCAACCAACTTCTGGCCATCCTGTTCCAGTTTTTGCAGCTCACGCATACGCGGCTCGAATTCGCCTTTCAGCTTGGCGGCTACCGCTTCACGCTGGGGCAGCTTTTGGAAAACTTCACCCATATCAACCACGGCGATCTTGGTCTCAGCGAAGGCAGAACCCATGCCGGCAGCCATCAGTGCAAAGCTCAAACCAGCTACTTTCAACGCTTTATTCACACTTACTCCTTGTTCCCTCATGGTGAGGGCTACCTGATTTACCTGATTATGCAAGCGGCGTTAAGACCGTCTTGTTACCTGCTGAGGCACGCATAGCGCGCGTCCCATCATTACCTGCCCCCACCCCATGGCTGGGGGCGATACACGATTTAGAAGGTACGACCGATGTTGAAGGAGAAGACTTCGGTGCGATCCCCCTCGTATTTCTTGATAGGTTTAGCCAGGGCGAATACCAACGGGCCCATCGGCGACAACCACTGCAGGGAGACACCGGCAGAGACCCGGATGTTGCCCGGGTTAGAGTAGTCCTGACTCAAATAGTTGCAATCAGCACCTGCTGCGCAAGGGTATGCCCCGTTGGCAAAGTCAGTGCTCCAGACAGTACCTGCATCAATAAAGGCCGTGGAACGGATCTGCGGGCGATAGGTCTCGGAAACGAACGGGGTCGGGAACACCAACTCGAACGATGCAACCGCCAGCGCATTACCACCGACCGAGGTATCAGAACCTTCATAGCTGCCGGTTTCACACGGTTGATCACCGGTACAACCTGGCGTTCCCGGTTTGCTGTAAGTCTTGTAGATCGCCTTGGGACCAATGGTATTGCTCTTGAAGCCCCGCACCGTATCGAAACCACCGGCATAGTAGTTCTCGAAGAACGGCAGCATGGAGTCATCGCCATAGCCATTACCGTAGGAGACTCGCCCCTTACCGATCATTACCCAGTTGTGATCTGCATCGAGCGGGAAGTAGTGGGCATCTTCGGCGGAGAGCTTGTAGTACTGCAACTCCATGCCCGGTACTGTCACCTTGGCATTGATCCGCTGACGATCACCGGAAGTCGGGAACATCCCCTTGTTCAAGGTGGAGCGGGTCCAGCCAGCGGTCACATCGACGGTTACGAAGTCAAGGTTGGAGCCATCCTGAGAGTAGACATCCCAAAACTGATCCATCTGCACCGACTGACGGTTGTCGTTCCACTGATCCCAGCAGTAGGTATTACCGTCTGACTCCGGGTTATCCTTCAAGCAATCCTGATAGTTCTGGGCGTTGAATGAGGGACGACTCAGCTTGGAGCTCTCAATACCGGTACTGAAGTCGAGACGGTTGAACTCGTTGACCGGGAAGCCGCTGGAGAGACGGAAACCGATGGTTTCGTTCTCGTAATCGACGATATCCGCATCGTCAGCACGGAACTGGTTGTAGTAAACCCGACCACCGAGACTGACACCATCCACGGTGAAGTAAGGGTCGTTGTAGCTCAGATCAACGTTCTTGGAGTAGTCGTTGGTGCTGGCGTTGATAGAGACCTTTTTGCCGGTCCCCATAAAGTTGTCCTGGGAGATCCCCGCCTGCAGGCTCAGACCCGACTCGGTGCCGTAACCGATACCGGCGTTGATGGAACCGGCTGGCTGCTCTTTGACCTTGAAGTCCAGGTCTACCAGATCGTCGTTGCCCGGTACCCGTTTGGTATCTACTTCAACACTCTCGAAGTAACCAAGACGGTTGAGACGGCTCTTGGACTGCTCGATGTTGTCGGAAGAGAGCCAGGTGCCTTCCATCTGGCGCATCTCGCGGCGCAGCACCTGATCTTCAGTGGTGGCGTTGCCGTTGAAGTTGATATTGCGCACATAGACACGGGGGCCCGGCTCCACGTTGACGATCAGCTCCACTTCTTTGGTCTGGTCGTTAACTTGCGGGAAGGTAACCACTTTCGGATAGGCATAGCCATAACGGCCGAGGAACTTGGAGAGCACCTCTTCGGTGTGAGTCACCTGACTGGCGGAGTAGGTGCTGCCAGCAGTGATTGGGATCAACCCTTTCATCTCGCTACCGCGATCGATGAGATCACCCTTGATTTGCACGCCAGAGACCTTGTACTGCTCCCCTTCCTTGATGTTGAGGGTCACGTAGACCCCCTTCTTGTCCGGGGTCATGGAGACCTGGGTGGACTCCTGGCTAAAGCGGATATAGCCACGATCCATGTAGTAGGAGCGCAGGGTCTCGATATCACCGGCCAGTTTCTGCTTCTGATAGCGCTGATCGGCGGTGAAGTTCCACCAGGGCACTTCGTCGCGCAGGGAGAGCTGGGCAATCAGCCGCTCTTCTGCAAACGCGCTGTTACCGACGATGTTGATCTGTTCGATCTTGGCCGCTTCCCCTTCCACGAAGGTGAACTTGAGATCGACCCGGTTGCGCGGCAACGGGGTGACGATGGCCTTGACCTTGGCGGAGTATTTGCCCACGCCGTAGTAGAAATCTTCCAGCCCCTTCTCGAGTGAAGTGAGCACGGTGCGATCCAGCGGATCACCCACACGGATACTGGAGGACTCCAGACTCTGGGTCAGTTGCTCCTCTTTGATATCCTTGTTGCCGGCAAACTCGATGCTGGAGATGGTTGGACGCTCCTTGACCATCACCTGCAATACCTGGCCATCCCGATAAACCTTCACATCCTCGAAGTTACCAGAGGAGTAGAGTTTTTTGATGGCGCTGGCCAGGGCCATGGAATCGACGGTATCGCCGACCCGGATCGGCAGATTCAACAGTGCGGCACCCAGAGTCACCCGTTGCAAACCGTCGACCTGGATATCTTGCACCACAAAAGAGGCAGGGGCCGCCTGGGCCAGGAAACTGGCACCCAGCAGGCAACTCAACACCAATGCTTTTTTAACAGCCATTTTGTTCTTATGTGTCCTTGTTGATGCTCTGGCCTCAGAGGCGAGCGAAATCGTTAAACAGCGCAATGCCCATCAATAACATCAGAATGGCGGCGCCAATCCTGAAACCCACTTCCTGTATTTTGTCTGATACCGGCTTGCCGGTGACCGCTTCGATCAGGAAATAGACCAGATGACCACCATCGAGTACCGGTAAGGGGAACAAGTTGATGATCCCCAGATTGACGCTGATCAGCGCCAGAAAACTCAAGAAATAGACCAGACCATAATCGGCACTGCTACCAGCGCCTTTGGCAATGGAGATGGGACCACTGAGGTTATCCAGCGACACTATGCCAGCAACCAGCTTGCCAATCATGTCAAAGGTGAGGGTGATCAGACTCCAGGTCTTGTCAGCCCCCTGCCACAGCGCCTCTAACGGCCCATACTGTAACAGAATTCGATATTCATCCGGTAATGGAACCAGTTGCGGCGAGAGACCGACAAAGCCGACCATTTGACCCTGTACCTTCTTGGTATCCGGGGTCACGGTCACGGCCAGATCACTGTTATTGCGCTCGACCACCACTTGCAACGGTTCACCCGGTGCCTGTTGCACCCGTTCGACAAACTGGGCCCAAGCAGTGATCGGCTCATCACCAACCTGTTTGATGCGATCGCCGACCTGCAGCCCCGCTTTTTCACTGGCACTGTTGGCCACCACGGCGGCGACCACCGGCAGCACTTTGCCACTGAGGGGGACTATCCCTAGGCTGCCAATGGGAGACTCTTTATCCGGATCAAAGGTCCAGCTCGCCAGTGACAACACTTTGTCAGTGGTATAGCTGGTATCGGGTGACTGCACCTTGAGAGTGACAGCATCATCCCCAAGATGGCTGATAAGGGCATAGGTCACACTCTCCCAGTCACCGGTCTGCTCATCGCCGACCCCGACAATCTCCATCCCGGGCAACACGCCAGCCTCGGCCACGATGGAGGCAGGGCGAACCTCGCCAATCACCGGCTTGACACTCGGCACCCCGATGAGAAACATCAGCCACAAGGCAAACAGGGCAAACACAAAGTTGGCAAACGGGCCTGCCGCGACAATCGCCATCCGCGCCCAGACACTCTTGTGATTGAAGGCGTACTGCTCATCACCGGGCTTGAGCTCATCGACCCGGCCATCGAGCATCTTGACGTAGCCACCAAGGGGAATGAGTGCCAGCACATATTCGGTGCCATCTTTGCCCATCCGGCGCCAGATAGCCTTGCCAAAGCCGATGGAGAAGCGCTCAACCCGAACACCGCAACGGCGGGCAACCCAGAAATGGCCAAACTCATGAACCGCAACCAATAAGCCAAGGGCGATAACAAAAGCACCAATATTCCACAAAACTCCGCCCATCAGCCAAGCTCCTCAATCAGGTTGTGAGCACGGGCTCTGGCCGCACCATCCAGGGCAAACAGATCATCGAGCGAACTGACGGCACTGCTTTCCAGCGCCAGCATGACGGTTTCGTTGATCCGGGCTATCTCCATAAAACCGATACGCCCGGCCAGGAAGGCGGCAACAGCCTCTTCGTTGGCGGCATTGAGCGCAGTAGTCGCCGCTTGCCCCTTCTGGCAGGCATTGATGGCCAGCGCCAGACAGGGGTAGCGATCGTAATCAGGCCGGATAAAGCTGAACTCTCCGACACTGAAGAAATCCAAAGGTTCCACACTGGAGGGGATGCGATTGGGGTAAGCGAGTGCATGGGCAATGGGGGTGCACATGTCAGGGTTGCCAAGCTGGGCCAGCACAGAGCCATCCTTGTACTGCACCATGGAGTGGATCACCGACTGCGGGTGGATCACTACCTGGATCTGCTCGGGGGCGGCATTGAACAGCCAGCGCGCCTCGATATATTCGAGCCCCTTATTGATCATGGTGGCGGAATCCACCGAAATCTTGGCCCCCATCGACCAGTTGGGGTGCGCGATGGCCTGCGCCGGCGTCACCTTGGCCAGCTCGCCGATCTCGGTGTACCGGAACGGGCCGCCGGAACCAGTCAGCAGGATCTTGCTGATCCCTGCCGCCGCCAGATCGCAAAAACCGGGTTCACGCTGCACTGCCGTCGGCAGGCACTGAAAAATTGCATTGTGTTCGCTGTCGATAGGCAGCAGTTCAGCACCGTACTCACGCACAGCGTTCATAAAGAAAGCACCGGACATCACCAGCGCCTCTTTATTCGCGAGCAGGATCTGCTTGCCAGCCCGCACCGCCGCCATGGTGGGCGCCAAACCCGCAGCACCGACGATGGCCGCCATCACGCTGTGGGCATCGGGGTGAGCCGCCACATCGCAAAGAGCAGCAGCGCCTGACATCACCCGGGTGGCACTGCCGTGGGTCTTGAGGCGACTGGCCAGTTCACGGGCAGCCTCTTCATCGACCATCACCGCGAAACGGGGAGCAAATTCGAGACAATCCCGCAGCATGGCATCCACGCTGCGGGCAGCGGTCAACGCCAGCACTTGCCAACTGCCCGGATTATGGCGCAGCACCTTGAGGGTACTCTGACCGATGGAGCCGGAAGCTCCCAGAATCACCAGGTTGCGCATCAACACTCCTGCGTCAATAACAGTTCAATAGCGCTCTGTGCACGCGACACCATCAGCAAGCTGAACATCAAAACTCCTGACCAAGTAGCAGATAACTGAGCAGAAATACCGGCAGGGCAGCAGTCAGGCTGTCGATCCGATCGAGAATACCGCCGTGACCAGGCAGCAAGGTGCCAGAATCTTTAATGCCCGCTTCCCGCTTGAACATACTTTCCGTCAGATCGCCGAGCACCGACGCCAACACTGCCAGCAGGGAGCAAAACAGAATAATCCCCATCTTGGCAGGCACAAACCCCATCCACCAGGTGACACCGATGGCCAGCAGGCTGGCGGTGAAGAGGCCACCACACATCCCTTCAATGGTTTTACCCGGGCTAACGGCCGGTGCCAGCTTGTGTTTGCCAAACGCCTTGCCGAAAAAATACGCGCCAGAATCTGCCGCCCAGACCAGTCCCATCACGAATAGCAGGATCCAGGCGCCCATCATGGGGTCATGGTAAAAGTTGTAACCACGAATGGCGACCAGCGACCAAAAGAAGGGCACCAGGGTCACCAGACCAAACAACGACTTGAGCCAAATCGACTCTTTCCACAGTTTGGCGCTCTGGGGATAGCGCAGCACCAACAGCAGACCCAGCAACCACCAGCTCACCGCGGTCCAAAGCACCCCCATCACCAACGGGTGCAGGTGGGGTGTCCAGAGCTGCTCCACCGGCAGCCAGAACAGACTGGCACCGAGTAACAGGCAAAACACTATGGGTAACCATTGCTGCGGGGTAGCAAAGACAAACCCGCTCCATTCACGACTGGCCAACAAGAACACCAGCGCAGCCAACAGGGCAAAAAATTTCAATGGCAGAAAGAAAAGCGCCCCCAACACCAGGGGGATCAACATCAAAGCAGTAATAATTCGTTGTTTTAGCAAAAGAAACCTCTCTCTTGGGAGCGGGGTTTAGCCGGTCTGCTGCTCGGCGATCAATTCCCGTATCTGTTCACCCGTACAGCCAAAGCGACGCTCGCGGGCCACGAAGGAGGCAACTGCCTCACTGAACTCGGCCTCGTTGAAGTCAGGCCACAATACCGGGGTAAAATAGAGCTCGGCATAAGCGAGCTGCCATAACACAAAGTTGCTGATGCGATGATCACCACCGGTACGGATCAACAGGTCCACCGGCGGTAAATCGGCCATGCAAACCTCACGGGTCAACATGGACTCATCAATATCATCGGCAGCCAGTTCACCGGCTGCCACGGCCTTTGCCAGCCGGCGGGCCGCTTGAGCGATATCCCACTGGCCGCCATAGTTGGCCGCAATATTCAGGGTCAAGCCCTTGTTATTGGCGGTCAGGGCCTCTGCCTTGGCGATTTTGGCCTGCAACCGCTCACTAAAGCGAGCAGTATCACCAATCACCTTGAGCCGGATCCCGTTGTTGTGCAGTTTCTGCACTTCCCGGCTCAATACCGCGATGAACAGCTCCATCAAGGCACTCACTTCCCCCGCCGGACGACGCCAGTTTTCGCTGGAGAAGGCAAACAGGGTCAGCGCATCTATTTTGGCCCGCGCGGCAAAGGTGACGGCCTCACGCACCGACTTGACTCCCGCCTTGTGGCCATAAACCCGCATCTTGCCACGGTTTTGGGCCCAGCGGCCGTTACCGTCCATGATGATGGCCACGTGACGGGGCAAAGACGAGTTGGCACAATCACCCAACGCAGCCAAAAGTGACATGTAATTCTCCTACAAAGACAAAAGCGCCGTGCAGGGGCACTACACGGCGCTCGTAATATACCTTTCGAAGGCTTAGATTTCCATTAGCTCCTTCTCCTTTACGGCAAGGGCCTCATCGACCAGCTTGACGTAGGAGTCGGTCAGCTTCTGGATCTCTTCCTGGGCACGACGGTCGTCATCCTCGGAGATCTCTTTGTCTTTCAGCAGCGCTTTCAGATCAGCGTTGGCATCACGACGGATGTTGCGTACCGCAACACGGGCATTTTCCGCTTCGCCACGAACGATCTTGGTCAGGTCGCGACGACGCTCTTCTGTCAGAGCAGGCAAGGGAACGCGCAGGGTCTGGCCATTGCTGGACGGATTCAGGCCCAGATCGGAGGTCAGAATTGCCTTCTCTATCGCCTGGATCATCGAGCGGTCAAAAATGGAGATGGAGAGGGTGCGAGCATCTTCCGCAACCACGTTGGCCAACTGCTTCAGCGGAGTGGCAGAACCGTAGTACTCAACCTGAATACCATCCAGCAAGCTTGGATGAGCGCGGCCAGTGCGGATCTTGGACATCTGGGTCTTGAGCGACTCTACGCTCTTGCCCATACGGTCCTTGGCATCGTTTTTAATCTCGTTGATCACAGTGATTTTCCTTTTGGCGAACGAGCCGTCACACGGCTCGTGTCTATCTTATTTACTGACGTGATGGATAGGATAAGAGCGCCTGGTGGCTTGCCGTTATCTTACTTACCAACGTGGTGGATCAGCGTGCCTTCCGGCTCACCCATGATAACCCGACGCAACGCACCCGGTTTGTTCATGTTGAACACCCGGATCGGTAAATTGTGGTCACGCGCCAGGGTAAACGCAGCAAGATCCATTACCTTGAGCTCTTTTTCAAGAACTTCATCATAACCCAGTTCATGATACAGCACGGCATCCGGATTCTTAACCGGATCCTCGTTGTATACACCATCGACCTTGGTGGCTTTCAGCACCACGTCAGCTTCGATCTCGATACCACGCAGGCAAGCCGCAGAATCGGTGGTAAAGAAGGGGTTGCCAGTACCGGCAGAGAAGATCACCACTTTGCCGGCGCGCAGCTGGCTGATAGCCTCGGCCCAGCTATAGGAATCACAGACGCCCTGCAGGGAGATGGCCGACATCAGACGGGCATTCACATAAGCACGATGCAGGGCATCACGCATGGCCAGACCGTTCATCACGGTAGCCAGCATACCCATGTGGTCGCCCACCACGCGGTTCATGCCCGCTTTGGCAAGACCGGCACCACGGAACAGGTTGCCACCACCGATGACCAGACCGACCTGAACACCCAACTCAACCAGTTCCTTGATCTCTTGGGCCATCCGCTCCAGCACCGCTGGATCAATGCCAAAACCCTCGGATCCTTGCAGGGCTTCACCACTCAACTTCAGAAGAACACGTCTGTATGCAGGCTTGGGATTGGTACTCATGTCACTGATTCCTGGTCATATAAAGACCGCGACATAAGTCGCGGTCTGGGGAAACGGAAAAACCGGTTCGATTAAGCCTTCTGAGCGGCCGCGACTTGAGCTGCTACTTCAGCAGCGAAATCGTTCTCTTGCTTCTCGATGCCTTCGCCCACTTCGAAACGGGTGAAGGAGACAACGTCAGCGCCTTCTTTCTTCAGCAGCTCGGCAACGGTCATGGAAGGATCCTTCACGAACGGCTGACCAGTCAGGGAAACCTCACCGGTGAACTTCTTCATGCGGCCTTCAACCATCTTCTCGGCGATCTCTTTCGGCTTGCCGGAGTTGATGGCGATGTCGATCTGAATTTCGCGCTCTTTGGCAACGACTTCAGCAGACACGTCTTCAGGCTTGACGAACTGCGGGCTGTTGGCAGCAACGTGCATGGCCAGATCTTTGGCCAGCTCGCTGGAACCACCGGTCAGCTTGGTGATAACACCAATGCGGGAACCGTGAACATAGGTACCCAGGTTGTCACCTTCAACCAGCATCACGCGACGCAGGTTCATGTTCTCACCGATCTTGGCGATCAGGTTGGTAACGGTCAGCTCGACGGATTCGCCGTTACCGAAGTCAGCCGCTTTCAGGGCATCGATGCAAGAAATTTTCTGGGTCGCAGCGATATCAGCGATCTTCTGGCCCATTGCCATGAAGCTGGCATCTTTGGCGACGAAGTCAGTTTCGCTGTTCAGCTCGATCATGGCAGCGATGTTGCCTTCGGTACGGGCGAAAATAACGCCTTCAGCAGCGATACGACCGGCTTTCTTGGCGGCTTTGGCCTGACCAGATTTACGCATGTTTTCGATTGCCAGCTCGATGTCGCCATTGGCTTCAGTCAGTGCTTTTTTGCAATCCATCATGCCAGCGGCGGTGCGCTCGCGCAGTTCTTTTACCAGGGCGGCGGTAACGATAGACATTCCAGTTTCCTCGGTCTTCAATTGACAAGAAACAGGGGCCACAAGGGCCCCTGCTAACCAATTTACATCAGCTTGGTTAATAAGGGCTTTACAGTCCTTATCACTTACTGAGCTTCAACGAAGCCATCTTGTTCAGCTTGAACAACGATGTCCTGCTCGCGAGCTTCCAGTACGGTGTCAGCAGCAGCATTCAGATACAGCTGTACGGCACGGATAGCGTCGTCGTTACCCGGGATGACATAATCAACGCCGTCCGGGTTGGAGTTGGTATCAACGATGGAAACGACCGGGATACCCAGGTTGTTGGCTTCTTTGATAGCGATGTGCTCGTGGTCGGCATCGACAACGAACAGAACGTCAGGCAGGCCACCCATGTTCTTGATACCACCCAGGCTCTTCTCCAGCTTTTCCATTTCGCGAGTACGCATCAGCGCCTCTTTCTTGGTCAGCTTTTCGAAGGTACCGTCCTGGCTCTGGATTTCCAGATCTTTCAGGCGCTTGATAGACTGACGAACGGTTTTCCAGTTAGTCAGCATACCGCCCAACCAGCGGTGGTTTACATAGAACTGGTCGCAACGCTCAGCGGAATCTTTGACGGCTTCAGCGGCGGCACGCTTGGTACCAACGAACAGTACCTTGCCTTTCTTGGCAGCTACGGAGCTGATGAAGTTCATGGCATCGTCAAACAACGGAACGGTTTTTTCCAGGTTGATGATGTGAACCTTGCTGCGGGCACCGAAGATGTAGGATTTCATTTTCGGGTTCCAGTAACGAGTCTGGTGACCGAAGTGAACGCCGGCTTGCAGCATGTCGCGCATAGAAACTTTAGCCATTTTATACCTCTGTATTGGGGTTAGGCCTCCACACATCCCATATAACCGACCCGTTAAGGCACCCCGGTATATGTGTCGATGTGTGTGTGTTATTGATTAAGGGTGATGAAATGCGGACGCAAGTTCCCCATTCCGGCGCGCTTTATACCATAACTTTGCTCGAGACACCACCAAGTGACCACCAAAACAGGTGTAAAAATGGATCCCGCCCGAACAGGCTGCGGTGCCGATTTGACGTTGTGATGACAATCACACTGGAAGTACGCGGGGGTTGCGGATAAAATTTTGCCCTGATTGCAAACGCATCTATTTTTCATTACCTGTCCTGTCTGCCGTGTTCGGCAGCAGCGGCAGGCCGCAAGAGAGATCCCATGTCCATTAAAATCAAGACACCGGAAGAGATTGAAAAGATGCGCGTTGCCGGCCAATTGGCCGCCGATGTGCTGGTCATGATTGCGCCCCATGTCAAAGCTGGCGTCACCACTGACGAACTGAACACCATTTGCCATGACTATATGGTTGACGTGCAGCAGGCGGTTCCGGCCCCGCTCAACTACCACGGCTTCCCCAAATCCATCTGCACCTCGGTCAATGATGTGATCTGTCACGGCATTCCGAACCACAAAAAATTGCGTGATGGCGACATCATCAACCTGGATATCACTGTCATCAAGGATGGCTATCACGGTGATACCTCGGCCATGTTTGTGGTGGGAGAGACCACCCCGCTACGCAACAAACTGTGCAAGGTCGCACAGGAGAGTCTGTACGCTGCCATCAAGAAGGTGCGTCCGGGTGCCTGCATCACCGAGCTGGGTGCAGTGATCCAGCCTATCGTCGAGCAGGCTGGTTTCTCGGTGGTACGTGACTATTGTGGCCACGGCATCGGTAGCGATTTCCATGAAGAGCCGCAGATCCTTCACTACCGCAACAGCGGCAAGCTGGAGCTGAAAGCAGGCATGTGCTTCACCATCGAGCCTATGGTCAACAGCAAGAAGTATCACTGCAAGGTCAATCCGAAGGATGGCTGGACCGTGACCACCAAGGATGGCGGCGACTCCGCCCAGTGGGAGCACACCCTGCTGGTGACCGAGGATGGCTGCGAGGTGCTCACCCTGCGCCCCGATGACACTATCGACCGCATCATCAAACACAGCTAACATCGAACCCCGGCCCTGACATCCCCAAGCGCCGGGGTTTTTGTTGACTGTTTTAGCCCAATGCCTGCCACTTGCGTGTGAGATGCCATGGACGCCAGCCTGCTTTCCCCCCATTTGTTGCCCGATGACCAACTCACCCGTGACAACTGCAAAGAGTACCTGAGCCGCTTTCTCGTTTGGCTGCACGCCCGTTTCGATGCCGGTGACAATATCATCGAGCTGGTCGCGACCCGCTCCGAATATATGGATCAGCTGCTCATTCGGCTGTGGCAAAAGTTCGGCTTCGACAAAAGCGAGCTGACCCTGATCGCGGTGGGGGGCTATGGCCGCGGTGAGCTGCACCCCCACTCCGACATCGACCTGCTACTCCTCTATCAAGAAGAGGAGTTGGACGAGGTGCTGGGCTTGCGGATCGGTGAGTTCATTACCTTGCTGTGGGATCTCAAGCTGGAGGTGGGTCAGGCAGTGCGCAACGTGGCGGAGTGCCTTGAACAGGGCCGCGCCGACATCACTGTGGCCACCAACCTGATTGAGGCCCGTTACATTACCGGCCGCAAAGAGGGCTTTTTGCAGCTCAAACAGGCGACCAAACCGCAGCACTTCTGGCCGAGCGAAGCTTTTTTTCGCGCCAAACGCCAGGAGCAGGCGGAGCGTCATCGGCAATTTCTCGGCACCGCCTACAAGCTGGAGCCCGATCTCAAGAGTAATCCGGGCGGCCTGCGCGACATTCAGACCCTGGCCTGGGTCGCCCGCCGCCATTTCGGCGCCACCACCTTGTTCGAGATGACCAGCCACGGTTTTCTCAACCGCGCCGAGTACCGCGAGCTGCTCGACTGCCAGAATTTCCTGTGGAAGGTGCGCTTTGCCCTGCACATGGCCATCAACAAGGGGGATAACCGGTTACTGTTCGATCGCCAGCGCACCGTGGCCCAGATGCTGGGATTCGAGGGGGAAGGCAACAGCCCGGTTGAGCAGATGATGAAGCGCTTCTACCAGACGGTGCGGCGGGTCTCCGAGCTTAACGAGATGCTGCTGCAGCTGTTTGACGAGGCGATCCTCGGCAACACCGCCATGGATGTGCGCCGCCTCTCCGACGAGTTCCAGATCCGTGGCCGCCTCATCGATGCGGTGGATGCGGAGCTGTTTAGCCGTGAACCGGCCGCCATCATGCGCCTCTTCTACCAGATGGCCCAGCATCCCGAGATAGCGGGCATTCACTCGGCCACCTTGCGCCAATTGCGCGAGGCGCGGCGCAAGCTCAACAACTGGCTACAGGATTTGCCTGATTGCCGCCGCCTGTTTATGGCGCTACTGCGCCACCCCAACGGCATCGGCCTGCCGCTCACTCTGATGCACAAATACGGCATCCTCGCCGCCTATCTGCCCCAGTGGAACCTGATTGTCGGCCAGATGCAGTTCGACATGTTCCACGCCTACACGGTAGATGAGCACACCCACCGGCTGCTCAAGAACATTCACCAGTTCCCCAATCCGGCCAGTCGCCAGAGCCACCCGCTCTGCCACGAGGTATTCACTAGGCTGCGCAAACCGGAGCTGCTCAGCATCGCCGCCCTGTTCCACGACATCGCCAAGGGGCGGCGCGGCGATCACTCGGAACTCGGCGCCGTCGATGCGCTGGAGTTCTGCCAGTTGCATGGGCTGGATCGCTACGAGAGCCGACTGGTCGCCTGGCTGGTGCGCCATCACTTGCTGATGTCGGTCACCGCCCAGCGCCGTGATATCTACGACCCCGACGTGGTCACCGATTTTGCCCAGAAGGTGCGCGACGAGCAGCATCTCGACCTGCTCTACTGCCTCACTGTGGCCGACATCTGCGCCACCAACGACACCCTGTGGAACGACTGGAAGGGCACCCTGCTGCGGGAGCTCTACTTCGCCACCCAGAAGGCGCTGCGCCAGGGGCTGGAAAATCCGCCCGACATGCGGCTGCGTATTCGCGAAAACCAGCGTCTGGCCAAGCAGTTCATGGCACAGCGGGATGTATCGGAAGCGGCGATCAACCTGCTCTGGGCCGACTTCAAGGCAGATTACTTCCTGCGCCACAGCCCGGAGCAGATCGCCTGGCACTGCCGCCACATCATCGAACATGGCGACAACCCGGCGCCGCTGGTGATCATCGGCAAACACCCGACCCGTGGTGGCAGCGAGGTGTTTATCTACTGCCGCGATACCCCGAATCTGTTTGCGACCGTGGCGTCGGCGCTGGATCAGAAGAACCTCAATATCCACGACGCCCAGATCATGAACTCGCGCAGCAACTTCGTGCTCGATACCTTCGTAGTGCTGGAGCCGAGCGGCGAACCCATCAGCCCCAACCGCACCGCCACCATCAAGAAGGCGCTGGAGAAGGCGCTGCAGGAGCCGGGCAAGCTGGTGCTGCGCAACAAGCCACTGTCACGGCGCCACCGCCAGTTCAGCGTGCCGACCCGGGTGGTCTTCCTGCCTCATAAAGGGGAGAGCCGCCACACCCTGATGGAGCTGACCGCCCTCGACACCCCCGGCCTGCTGGCCCGGATCGGCGCGGTATTCCAGCAGTGCGGGCTGTCGCTGCACGCAGCCAAAATCGCCACCTTCGGCGAGCGGGTCGAAGACTTTTTCAGCCTGACCAGCCTCGATGGCGAGCCATTGACCACCGAGCAGCAACAGCAGCTGGAAGAGCGGCTGGTACACCAGCTCAATCCCCAGCAGTCGGTGCTGGATTAAGCGAAGTGTGATTCGAAAGAGGCTGTTTATCGGGCGTTTTTTGCCATGCTAAACAAATGGTTGGCGCACACCGGCTGAAGAAATGGTCGCTGGCCGGAAGAATTCCGGTCAACCCCTTAAAAACAGTCGGAAAAGTGTGATACAACAAACAGAATTTTTTAAAGGAAACCTGTCATGACCGAGTTGCAACAGATCATTGAAGCGGCCTTCGAGCGCCGCGACACCATTACTCCGGGCTCCGTGGATAGCGCCACCAAGTCCGCCATCCTGCAAGCCATCGACCTGCTGGACTCCGGCAAGGCGCGGGTTGCCGAGAAGATCGCCGGTGAGTGGGTTGTCCATCAGTGGTTGAAGAAAGCGGTACTGCTCTACTTCCGCATCAACGACAACGGCATCATCAAGGGCGACGATGCCCAGTACTACGACAAGGTTCCCCTCAAGTTCTCCAACTACACCGCCGAGCAGTTCAAGGAAGCTGGTGTGCGCGTGGTGCCGCCGGCAACGGCCCGCAAAGGCTCCTTTATCGCCCCCAATACCGTGCTGATGCCCTCCTATGTCAACATCGGCGCCTTCGTTGATGAAGGGACAATGGTCGATACCTGGGCCACCGTCGGCTCTTGCGCCCAGATCGGCAAGAACGTCCACCTCTCCGGCGGCGTCGGCATCGGCGGCGTACTGGAGCCGCTGCAAGCCAACCCGACCATCATCGAAGACAACTGCTTTATCGGTGCCCGCTCCGAAGTGGTTGAAGGGGTGATCGTCGAGGAAGGTTCCGTGATCTCCATGGGCGTCTTCATCGGCCAATCCACCCGCATCTATGACCGCGAAACCGGCGAGATCCACTACGGCCGCGTACCGGCGGGCTCAGTGGTCGTCTCCGGCTCCCTGCCCTCCAAGTGCGGCAAGTACAGCCTCTACGCGGCGGTGATCGTCAAGAAGGTCGATGCCAAGACGCGCGCCAAAGTCGGCATCAACGCCCTGCTGCGCTCCATCGACGAGTAATCAGCGTTGCGGTGATAAAAGGGCGCCTGATGGCGCCCTTTTGATTTTGGCGCCCCTGTCACAGGCAAGCCATCAGGCTTCGGTTAAGATTGACGGGACAGGATCGTTTCAACCGAGGAAGCCTGATGTACGAGAATCTGAAGAGCCTGGGGATCCAGGAGCCCACCTCCGTCGACAGCTATACCCTGCGCCAGGAGGCCAACCACGACATCCTCAAGATCTACTTCAAGAAGCAGAAAGGGGAGTTCTTCGCCAAGAGTGTCAAATTCAAGTACCCCCGCCAGCGCAAAACCATGCTGGTCGACTCCGGTACCCATGAGTACAAAGATGTCACCGAGATCAACGCCAACCTCAAGTACGTGGTGGATGAGCTGGACAACCTGACCCAGGGCGTTCATCAGCAGGCCGACCCGGACATCAAGCAAAAGATCCTGCGCGACCTGCGCCATCTGGAAAAAGTGGTACAAAACAAGATCAGCGAAATCGAACGGGATCTGGAGAAACTCTAACCCCTGCCCCACGATTATCCGAGCGCCACCCTGGCGCTCTTTTTATTGGCGGGCACCTTATTGGCAGAGACGGCCTTTGCAAGCTCGTGACCAACAGGATAAGCCAGCTACAACACCCCTGCACCAGTCTCCCAGAATCATAAGATCAGTTGTTGCCACGCCAATTCTTGCCTCTGTGCAGATCGAACAGCGCCAAATCGGTGGGCGACAGAAATAGAAGAGGGAGGCTTTCGCCTCCCTCTTCAAACACGCAGATATTTAGGCAACAGGATTAGTTGCTCTTAATCCAGATGTCCATGTCGGTTTTCAGGTTGTCGGACTTGGTACCGAAGATGGCCTGTACGCCGGAACCAGACACGACCACACCGGCAGCACCCAGTTTCTTCAGACCAGCCTGGTCAACCTTGGCAACGTCTTTCACGCCAACACGCAGACGGGTGATGCAAGCATCCAGAGAAGCAATGTTCTCTTTACCACCGAAGGCGGCAACCAGTGCAGCAGACAGCTCGTCTTTGCTTTGGCTAACGGTCTCTTCAGCAGTCTCGTCTTCACGACCCGGGGTTTTCAGGTTCATGGCACGGATAACGAAGCTGAATACCACGTAGTAGATGGCCGCGTAAACCAGACCCAGACCTACCAGCAGCAGCATGTTGTCGGCACGTGGAGATTGCACCACGAAGTCGATGAAGCCGTTGGAGAAGGTGTGACCATGTACCACGCCCAGGGAGTTGGTCAGCACATAAGCCAGACCAGCCAGTACAGCGTGGATTGCGTACAGTACCGGAGCGATGAACAAGAAGGAGAATTCAATCGGCTCGGTGATACCGGTCAGGAAAGAGGTCAAGGCGGCAGAGGCCATGATACCAACGATCTTGGCGCGGTTTTCCGGCTTGGCAGCGTGAGCGATAGCAAACGCAGCAGCAGGCAGACCGAACATCTTGAACAGGTAGCCACCAGCCAGCTGACCAAAACCGTTACCGGCAGCGCGGGAAGCGTCATCAGCAGTCAGGAAGCAGGTCATGATACCGTGAACAGTTTCACCGGCAGCGTTAACACAGGTACCTGCCTGATAGAAGAAAGGCACGTTCCAGATGTGGTGCAGACCGAACGGGATCAGTGAGCGCTCAACTACGCCGTAGATACCGAAAGCCAGTACCGGGTTCTGGTTGGCAGCCCAGTCAGAGAAGGCACCGATGGCAGCGCCAACTGGCGGCCAGATTACCGACAGGATCACACCCAGGCCGATAGAGACGAAACCTGTGATGATGGGTACGGCACGCTTGCCCGCGAAGAAGCCCAGATACTCTGGTAGCTGGATCTTGTAGAAACGGTTGAACGCCCAGGCGGCAACACCACCGGCGAGGATACCGCCCAAGACACCGGTGTCGATCTTGTCAACACCCATCACTGGCGCCATCACGGACAGGGTGGCGGTCATGATACCGTAGCCAACAATGGCTGACAGACCGGAAACACCGTCGTTATTGGTAAAGCCGAGGGCCACACCGACGGCGAACAACAGGGCCATCTGACCGAAAACAGAGCCACCGGCCTGTTCCATCAAATGGGAAACAATTTCTGGCAACCAGCTGAAGTTTGCAGCACCGACGCCGAGCAGAATACCTGCTACTGGCAATACGGATACCGGCAACATCAGCGATTTACCAACCTTTTGCAGATTAGAAAACGCATTTTTCATCATGTGTGTATGCTCCTGAATGGATCGTCTTCCCTGAACGATTGATCTGGATGAGATAGCAATATTTACATCCAAACATCTTCGAGTCGGGTTTGTTTATTTTGACCATCAGAATATAACCCAGCGAGTCGTAAATTGCTGCTTTCGAAGAAGGGGGAATATTGAATTTGGAGGGGAGATCACAACTTGTCTAAAGGCTAAATAACCATGAGTTTATAAGTTAAAAGCTCTCATCGTCACTCTATTACAAATAAACATAAACTACAGTTTCTGATTGTATTTTACTTAAACCAATTAAATCTTAATAATTCAAAACGTAACAAAAGGTAACTGAGTGGTTTTATTTATTACAGTTTACCGATTAAAAAGGCCTCCAACAAGGGAGGCCTTCATAAATATATTGTGCCAACAGCGAGCACTACAACACTATTTTTGCGAGCGTTTTACCGCATCGACAAACACCGTTTTCGCTTTGGTTGAACCGGCCCGCTCGGCCTCGTTAACCAGCTTCATCGCCTTGTCGATATCCCTCGCCTTGACCGCTTTTTCGATCTGGCTCTGATAGAAGGCTTCGGTTTCATTCAGCATGACCGGAGCAGGCTTACTGGCTACCACCACACCGGCAGTTGCTGCCGTGGCAACAGGCACCGTCAGTTTATTTGGGGTAAGGTCAACGATAGGCGCGTTAGCATCGATCGCTTCCTGGTAAACCGGTTTGTAGAAGTTATCGCCCAGCACACTGGCACTCATATCTTCCACATCAATTTTGACGACACCCCATGCGGAGTGCGGGATCAGCGGATCCTTGGCACCATAATCCTGTACGCTCAAAGACTTGGCCATCATCTTGGAAGGGCTCATGGCTTGAGTTGTCTGGCTCAGGGTGGCCTCGGCGGTGTAAATCACCATGTAGGTTTCGTTGTTCGGGTTACCCACGTAGGAGCGATCGATGGTAAAGACACCCTCTACCCGATCCCCATCCAGCATGCGTGCTGGCTTGTAAGCGATGATGTCGGCACCAATGGTACGGGTCGGCTTGAACTGGGAATCCAGCAGCAACACGGTGGGGTTAAACAGCGTCTTGTCGATCAGACCTGCGACCGTAATCTTGAGATCGCCGGAGTTGGTCGGCAGCTTGAAGGCTGCGTAATAGCTCTTTCCTTCCGGGAAGTTGAACACTGCTGAGCTGCCATCAATGGCGATCACTTTTTTCTGCTCAGCAGCCAACGACTGATAGCGCAACTCACTGATACTGCTGCAACATACAGTCGCGGTACCGAGTTGCTGCAGTGCACTGGCACGACTATCGAGGATGCTCTTGTACTCCTGAGTGGGAGCCACCGTTGCCTCAAGAGACGCACATGCCGTCATCAGGGTGGAACACAAAACCGTCAACGCTATCTTGGTATATTTCATCTGCAAGCCCTACGCGCCATCTTGAAAAAAAGAGCCCCCGACAAGCGGGGGCGACTTGGTATCAGGTGATGGTGAGATTACCACCAAGCTTCCGCTTGTACACCGAAGTTCAAAGCATCATCTTGCTTAACACCGTTGCTGTTTTCGCGGAAGTTGCCGTCTTGCTGAACATAGGAGGCAAATACACGGATCTCTGGGCGAGCAAAGAAGCCAGAACCCGCAGACCAAGCCTGCGCCAAGGTGTATTTAGTGCCATCCGTGCTGGTTTTCACACCATTAACATCTTTATTGTCATTGAAGTAGCCAACTTCTGCGATGGTCTTCATCACATCGTTCCACTTGTACATCGGACGAGCGACAATGGAGAAAGTATCTTTATCTGTTGTATCTTTATCCAGACCATTAGCCTGTGCGTAGAGGATCTGGTGGCCAAACTCAACCTTGTCACCAATGGGCAGTACACCCCAGTTAATCAAACGGAAGCCATTACCACTGGATGCGGCTTGGCTTAGGTTACTACCTGAACCAGCACCATAATCAACCCCTTGGGCAGCCAAACCGTCAATAAAATACTGCGCCACTGTTTTGTTGAAACCGCCCAACATAGACTGAGTCAGCTCAGCGGTGAACATATGACCATCTTTGTAATCAGGATTCTGACGCTCTTGCTCATCGGTCAAGTTTGCCATGGCATAGTCATAACCTACTTCCAGAGAGGCATCGGTCCAAAGCGGAATACCGGCATAACGGATATCAAAGGTATTGGTATTTACACGATCATCAATTCTGATCGGATCACCATTTTCATCCAACACCTGCTTTCCGTTAGAGTCCTTTCTATATTGAGGATCATTCTCTGAATAGATAGCATCCCACGGATCATTACGAACCACGGCGACAGACAGCTTGCCTGGGCCTACTTCGATATTTTCTACACCAGCTCCGGCACCCGAGACGTTCCAATAGTAGAAGTCGGTGATATGGATATCGTGACGCTGATAGTAACGCTTACCTGCCCACAAGGTTTCGTTGCCACCAAACAAATTCTTGGCCTGCACATTAAATTGGGACAAGGCAAAGTCAGCAGTCTTATCGTTCGCATTTTCCCAGTCACGACCTTGTTTACCTGCCTTCATGGCAATCATGGAATCTACATAGAAGGTCTGGTTGTTCTTGTTGTAGACCTCTTGGCCCAACTGAACTTCACCATAGGTATCGCTCTCGTTACCCAGACGACCCACACGATTCTGGCTCATGGTCTGCATATCGCCGTTATCGGAAACACCGACACCGGAACGCATGTAACCGTGGAAATCTACGGCAAAGGCGGCTTGGGAAGCCAGGGCGGCAGTAACAGCTGCTGCAATCGGGAGCCACTTCATTTTCATTGTCATATTCCTTATTTCCCGCAGTGAGGAGTGTGATCCTTAATATTTAACTTCTTATCACCACGTAATCCTGTTGGTGATAACCGAGGTCGATTATAGGGAGTGGGGTACACCACAAATATGAGCAGACTCACAAAATGGCGACAAATAGCTCACCATACAGACAAGGCAACAACAACAAACAAAAAAACACACCTAGGCGCAATAAAAACCCCAAAAAAAAGCCTTCAACGCACAAAAAGGCACGCTGAAACCGTTGTCAGTCATTAATTCGCGATAGAACATAAGTTGTTATTTTACGATTCAATGACAAAAACATGACTGAGATCGCTTTCAAGATTGAACTTTTATTTAGATGACTAGTCCGCTACACGCTGGCAAACATTCCTGTGACAGGATGCCGAGTGAGGGGAATATTCCTCTATCAGGGGGGAAATATACGGGATACAAGACGCAGAGATCGTACAAATAACAATCCCCTGCCGGGTAAAGATCAGGGGATTGATATGGCTCTATTTCAAAGAATATTCAGGGCTGAATATCCCAGTTTTGCAACCAGCCGAGAGCCACCCGTTCGGGTTCATCGTGCAAGGTGGCATCCAGTTCCAGTGGGGGGATAACCCGTACGGCCCCCAGTTCCTGCAGCAGCCCGTCGAGGTGGCGGCCAGCGCCGCAAAAATGGGTGTAGCTGCTGTCCCCCATGGCAATCAGGGCATACCGCAACCCCTTGAGCCAGGGCGTCTTGTCAGCGAGCTCAGTGGCAAAGGGTTGCAGATTGGGGGGAATATCCCCCTGCCCGGTCGTTGCACTGATCAGCAATAAAAAACGGCTGGGGTCGATGTCCGCCAGCCGTGCTTCTTCATACAGAGTGCAGTGATGGCCCTTGCGTTCCAGCTCATCTGCCAGCGTCTCGGCCACCAGCATGGCTGCGCCATAGACACTCCCTACCACGATATCGATCTGTGCCATTTTCTGCCCCCTGCTTTAGTCGCTATCTTGAGCAACTCTCTTGAGCAACTCTATCAGCAAGCTGGCGTCAGATGCCACCCGATAAGGGCCCGAGTAACAGGGGCTTAGTAATCGCTCTCGCTGGCGGGCCAGCCCAGTTCCGCAAAAAGCTGCAACAGCTGCGGGCCAAGGGGGGCCTGAATACGCATCGGCACCTTGAGCACCGGATGGGTAAAACTTAAGGTGCGGGCCACCAGCAGCAGTCGCTCACAGCCATACTGCTCGCGATAGAAACGGTTATGCCGGCCATCACCGTGGCTGGTGTCGCCAACAATGGGATGGAACAGGTGAGCCATGTGGCGGCGCAGCTGATGCTTGCGGCCGGTTTTCGGGAACAATTTGACCAAGCTGTAGCGACTGGTGGGGTGCTTTTTGGAGACCGCGTGGGGCAGCTCGACCTGATGCAGGCGTCGGAAGGTCGTGACGGCATCTTGCGCCGGACGATCGGGGGCGCTCATGGCATCGGCAATTTTATCGAGCTGCTCCTTGAGGGGATAGTCGATCACCCCTTGCTCGGGTGCCCAACCCCGCACCAGCGCCAGATACTCTTTGTGTACCTGACGATGGGTAAACGCCTCGGTCAGGGTTCGCGCCACCGCGGGACTGAGGGCAAACAGCAGTACCCCGGAGGTGGGGCGATCGAGCCGGTGCACTGGATAGACATGGCGACCGCCGATCAGATCCCGGGTCATCTGCATGGCAAAACGGGTCTCCGCCTTGTCGAGCCAGCTGCGGTGCACCAGCAGACCAGAGGGCTTGTTGACGGCCACCAGCCACTCATCCTGATAGAGCAGGGTTAACTTGAGTGATGGCTCTTCCACGACTGGCTCAGCGGTGACGGCTGCAACACTCATTGCTCAGCCACTTTGCCGGATAGAAGCAGATCAAACCGGGCGATCAGGCGCAGCAGCGCTTCTGCCTCGACCAGATCGTTTTTATAGACTTCGCTTGCCATGGGATAGAGGGAGACGCTGGTAGGCAACGGGGCCTGCAACATCACCAACTGCTCCATACGCGGGATCAGCACAAACTGCAGCCACTGGTCAAAGCTCAGGGTATCGACACAAAACGGCAGAGTGCTTGCCAACGCATCGTCAGTGGGATGTTCAGCTTGCCAGCGTTCGAGGCGTTGCAATTCGGCGGTGAGTTCCCCCAACAGGCCGGCTACCAGCAAATATTGATTCATCTCGTACTCATCCTCATTACCACAGAGTGATCCGGTATGGCTGGTAAGATGCCAGCTCAAGCGACGACCTTGGTGGCCAGCTGCCGGTAAAAAAGGGCGCTACTATACACCGCCCCCCGCAGCGCTGCCATGCTGATCTCTGCCGTATCCAGCTAGTGCTGCCACTGGCTATCCACGGCAAGGGCCTTATAATCGGCCCGCATCACCATTAGCTGGATCTCACCATGTCTGCGACGCCAACGCCCATCAATACCCCCATCAATACTCTGACCGAATTTTTGACCCAGGCTGGCACCCAGTTCCAGCTGTTTGACATGGGCCGCCAGGTGCGGCCACTGGCAAGCGATACCTTTGTCCGCATCGAACAGCAGCAGGAGCCCTACCCCTGGCCGCTGCAGCAGCACGCCTGGCTGGGCGTGCACTTCTTCCAGCCGAGCGAATCGCGCCACTACCTTTGGTTCCTCAAGTTTGCCCTCGATGAGCGCGGCCTGTTGATGTCAAACGGCCCCAAGCTGTTCATGGATCAGGTGGTGGAGACCCTAGGCTACCAGCTCACCGGCGAGCTGGATGAAGAGAAGGCCCAGCGCCTGGCTGACAATCCCTATACCTTCCGCCCGGCGGAGGCCAAGATGGCCAGTCTGCACGCCAAGCTGGCCCGCCAGCTGGAGCAGGCGCCTTCTGCCTATTTCGATGCCCTCTGCCACTATCTGGCCGCCCCCAACGACAGCGGTTGGCAAGCGCTGGGGCTGCAGGGCTTTGCCGATCTGGCCGAACGACTGCATGACGAACGCAATCTGGCGCTGATCTGCAAAGCGCTGCCCAAACTGCCGCAAGAGCCGCTCTATGCCCTCTGCCAGAGCCTTGAAAACGCCCCGCTGCCACCGGCAGTACAAGGGGCCTTGCTTGAGCGGATCGGCAAGGAACAAGAGTGCGCCGCCCCCAACCCGGAGACCCTGGCCTATCTGTGCCGCGCCATGGCATCCTGCCCCGGCAGCACCTTGCGCAGTAACAAACTGCTGACCCTGCTGCAAACCCAGCCGAGCCCGGCACTGCTGCTCGCCATTGCCGGTCGGCTCTGGACCGATCTGAAAGATGCCAATCTGCTCAGCGACTATCTGGAACAGCTGGCACTGCAACCGACCCAGTTCTTCAATCAGGTTTTTGCCGAGTTGGTCACTTTACCGGCCCTGCGCAATGATATGCTGGCCAGACTGCGCGACCCCGACCGCAGCGATGCGCTGGGCAAAGCCATTGGCCGCCTGTTTGCTTCGGCCTGATCCCCTGGCACCACGGGAATAGCGGCGGAATAAAAAACAAGGAAACCGGGTGTGCCAAGCAGGCCTCCCGGTTATCGACATCACGATAAGGAAGCCCGCCTATGGGAGATATGCTCGCCATTTTGTTGCTGATTGCCGTTGCCGGTCTGTTCTGGCTGCAACGCCGTCAGGCTGAACTGGCCTGGCAATATATGCGCCGCTACTGCCAGCACCATGATCTGCAACTGCTGTCGCTGGCCCGCAGCCGTCGTGAGTTGGCGCGCAATCCCCTGCGGCTGCTGACCCACTACCAGTTTGAATTTTCCAGCGATGGCGAGAGCCACTATCAGGGCACCCTCAAGATGCAAGGTCTGCACGTCGTGGGAGTCGATCTACCACCCCATCGCATGCCCTCTGTCTGATCCCCCGTCTCGTCTCTGCGCCAAGGGGGCGCGCCTGACTATAATCTCAGCAATGAGTTAAGGGAGAGACGAGATGGAACCCCTTGTCCACGATCTGCCAGCCCTGTTTGCCCAGCTCGGGATGGCCAACGACGAGCTGAGCCTGCACCGCTTTGTGCATGACCATCACCTCGACAATCAAACCCTGCTGCCGGAGGCGACCTTCTGGAGCGCCGCTCAGGCCAGCTTTCTGCGCGATGCCCTGTGGCACGATTCCGACTGGTGCGAGGCGATCGACCTGCTTGATGTGATGCTGCGCCAGCCCCGCTAAGCCGCCCGCCTCTTTCCTCCCCTGCCGGCTTTGGTTAAGATCCCGCCCCGATATCGCCCTCCCCTTCTCACCCAGAGCATGCTTATGTCCGCCCACGAGATCATCCGAATTGCCAACGAGTTAGCCGCCAAAGGGTTCACCCCCACCACCGCAATGGTCAAAGCGCGCCTCAGCCAACCGGTGCCGATGGCCGAGTTGCTGAAAGTATTGAGCCAGTGGAAGCAGCAGCCAACCGCATCTCACGAGCGCGAGCGCCTGCCGGAAGTGGCCCCCCAGCCCGCGCCTGAGCTCACCCTGCAGCAACTCGCCGAGCAGCTCGCGCGCATCGAACAGAAGGTGGATCGGCTGACCGACCTGCTCATCCAGCAGGGGCAGCGCTGAGCCATGTATATCGTCGAACTCTGCTTTGAATGTTACCGCGACACCTCCCTTGGCGAGGCCGAGCGGGCCATCGTCAACTACCTCGACATGCTGCGCTATCAGGGCCAGATCCTCGGGCGGGAGTTCCCCACCAGCATGCAAGAAGGCTATTTCGTCAGCCAGGTGGTCTGCCCGGAGCAAGATAGCCTGCACCCGGACAACCAGAGCGATCAGGTAAAACTGGCCGAACAGCAGCTCAATCAGGCCGGACTGCTGGCGCCGAAACTGCAGTTGCAGGGGGCAGATTTACTTTCAGACAGTACCGACCCTTGCGGCGAGCTGGGTGAGCGGCCGAGCTGGATGCTGCTCTACACCAGCTTTCTGCACACCTGCTCACCGCTGCGCTGTGGCGACCACTTCGCCCCCATTCCGCTCTACCAACTGCCCGCCGTCGCCAATGGCGATCAGAAGCAGATCATCAAGTGGCAAGAGGATTGGGAAGCGTGCGATCAGCTGCAGATGAACGGCTCCATCGCCGAGCATGCGGCGCTGCACGAGATTGGCGAGGTGGGCAGCCGCCTCTACCGGCGCGGTAGCGATCTCGCCAAACGGCTGGAAGTGTTGAGCGGCATCCCCACCTACTACTACCTCTACCGGGTCGGTGGCCTGAGCGCCGCCGAGGAGCAGGCGCGCCCCTGCCCCGGCTGTGGCGGTGAGTGGGCGCTGGCAACGCCGCTGCACGAGATCTTCGACTTCAAGTGCGACCGCTGTCGCCTGGTCTCTAATCTATCTTGGGATTTCAAGGATTGAGGCTTCACTTGAAGGCTGCTTTCGCTAATTGAGATGGCAAATGTCCGATTACGCTTCGCTAATCTAACCAACCCCTTGCTCTCAACTCCTGCTGGACGGGGTGCTTATTGCGGCAAGGTTTCCAACCGTTCCAGAAACGCGGGCAAAGAGGGGGCCAGCGGCAGACGGCGGCCAGAGTCGAGCCACTCCAGCCACACCTGACCACTCTCGTTATCCAGCGAGATGAGCGTCATCTCGTTGCGGGTGGTAGCAATGAAGATGGAGGGGGTGCGCTTGAGCTTGCGCAACATCAGCAGGTGGCCGATGAGGTTCTCCCTGAGCAGGTCGAGATCCGCTTCGTTCCACGGCAGGATCAGTTCAAGACGCAGCCCCTTGAAAAGGCAGGGGATGGGGCGGCTGAACCAATGCCCAAACAGGGCGATGGCACCGGGGTGAATCGTCAACTCAAGGGCATCGGCCATGGCGGTAAAATCGGCGGGCTCGGGGCGATGGTACGGGCGCCAGGCCACTCGACCATCAGCGGGCTCACCAAGCTGGCACGGAGAACGCCAGTCCGCCTCCCACTCGCACAGAGGCAGGCCTCTTCTGGCCTCGCCATCCCGTTGCCAGCGGGCCAAAAAGTGCTCCAGGGCAGACAAAACTTGATCCGACATCGAAAATCCCCACAATTGCTGGCAAAGTCCGCTATTGCACCATCAATCAGGGTGACAGACAAGGCTGCCCGACCACAGTCGTTCGACGCCCGATAACGGGGCAGGCTTCATCCCTTGCCAGCTCAAAATCGCTAGGTATCAGTGCAATAGCCCCATTTCACCTTCCGTTCATCCACTCTTTATGAGCACATTACGTGAGTAAATCTGTGAACAAACAAGATAGATACGCCGGGGCCAGCGCCCTGACCGGCCTGAGCCTGGGCCAGCAAGCCGACTACATCAGCCAATACACCCCCTCCCTGCTGCAGCCGGTGCCCCGCAGCCTGAACCGGGATGACCTCCAGCTGGGCGATGCCCTGCCCTTTAGCGGCTGCGATGTCTGGACTCTCTACGAACTCTCCTGGCTCAATGCCAAGGGCAAGCCGATGGTTGCGCTCGGTGAGGTGACCATTCCGGCCACCAGCGCGAATCTGATCGAGTCAAAATCCTTCAAGCTCTACCTCAACTCCTTCAACCAGACCCGTTGCGACTCCATCGATACGGTGGCCGCCATGCTGACCAAGGATCTGAGCGCCTGTGCCGGCGAAACCGTCAAGGTCACCCTGTTCCCCCTCGAGCAGGCACCGCATCAGATCGCCCTGCTGCCCGGCGAGTGCATCGATGAGCAAGATATCGAGGTAGACAACTACCAGTTTGATGCCGCCCTGCTGCAAGGGGCGGCGGGCAACGAGCAGGTAGAAGAGACCCTGCACAGCCACCTGCTCAAGTCCAACTGTCTGGTGACCAGCCAGCCAGACTGGGGATCTGTGGTGATCCGCTACAAGGGGCCCAAACTCGATCGGGAGAAGCTGCTGCGCTACCTCATCTCGTTCCGCCAGCACAACGAGTTCCACGAGCAGTGTATCGAGCGGATCTTTATCGACCTCAAGCACTACTGCCAGCCAGCGCAGCTTACCGTCTATGCCCGCTACACCCGTCGCGGTGGTCTCGACATCAACCCGTTCCGCTCCGATTTTGAAGCGGTGCCTGCCAACCTGCGCCTGATCCGTCAGTAACCACTGACTGCGCGGATGGGGCCAGATACTGGCCCCTCTATCCCCCAGGTGCCCCCGTCACGCCGGGCGAACAGTGACAGATGCAACCACAACCTGCCCACAGTAAACACTGGACTCGCAGGGGGAGGCTTGGATAACATGCCTTCACCTCCGCGCCGTCCATAATCCAATGAATCAACTGTTTTTTCTGGCCATGATGATGTCTTCTCTGTCCGCCCCCAATCTGGACCTGGACCGAGAACAGCTATCTATCGATCTGCAGCAAGCACAATCAATGGTACTGACCGACCCAGCCAAATGTGTCCAGATCACCTCAGCCTTCCTGACCCGCGCGGCCAATAATTCTCAGCAAATCATCAATAATCGCCAGGAGTTTGGCTATCGAGAGCCGATCCTGAGCTATAGCACCGTGGCTCAGACTATCGGGGCTCACCTGCTCAGGGGGGAGTGTCTGCTGCAACTGGGCCAGTACCAGGCTACCCAGCAGGCACTCGATCAAGCGATGGCACTGGCTGACAAGGAGCAGCAACCAGAGCTCAAGGCCCACGGCCTCTACCTGAAAATTCGCAGTCAGGGACTCCGTCAAAATAGCCAAAGCACCAGCCACAGCTTACTTGCCGAACTGGAAACCCTGCTGGCGAAACCCAATCTAAAACAGAGTCGGTTGCAGGTGTATAGCCGCCTGCAACGCACCAGCTACGATATCGACACTCAACATTTTGATGATGCCAAAGCCCATTTGGCCGAAGCGCGGATCTGGGCAGCCAAAACCCCCGATCCCCTTGCCAGCGCCTGGGTCAGTGCCATCAGTGGTGACCTTTATCGCTCGCTGCAACAGCCACAACTGGCGCTGGGGGAATATATCGATGCCCTGCAGCAGGCCAAGAACCTCAGTGATCCGCTATTTCTCGGTCTGCTATCGAACCAGATCGTCAAACTCTATCAGCAGGAGCATGAACCGCAGAAAGCGCTGCAATATGCCAATGAGGCCGCCAACTATTTTCACTCCATCGGCAACCCGTCGCTGCTTTGTGACTCTCTGATGGTGCTGGCACGACTTAATCGTGATCAGGGCGACCTCAATATGGCGCTGGTCTATTTTTTCAATGCGCTGGACTTGCTCGATGACGAGACGAGTCGGTCCAAAAGCTCGCTGCTCAAATACGAGATCGGCAAAACCTATCTGCAAAGTGGCAATCTCTCGCTGGCCAGCAACTACCTCAACGCCGCGCGTCAATCCCATGAGCTCAATGATGCCAAAGAACCACTGATCGACACGCTGCTATTACTCGGTGAGCTCTATCTCAAGAAGCAGGAAGCGGCCATCGCCATCTTGCAGTTGGAAAACGCGCGGGCGCTGGCCAAGCAGATTGGCGATACCCGTCGTCAGTTCGAGGTATTCCGCCTGCTCTCGCTGGCATATGAACAGAAAGGGTATGTGCGCCAGGCCCTCGACAGCTACAAACGTTTCCACCGGCTGGGTGAAGAGGTGCGCCAGCAAGAGATTGCCCTGGAACAAGCCGCAATCCGTGACAACTATGTCCAGGTCGAGCGGGTGCAACATATCAAAGAACTTGAGCAACAGCTTAACCACAGCCAGCACCAGCAGGAACGCTATCTCTGGTCAAGCATCACCACCAGCCTGCTACTGGCACTCTTTATCTACCTCTTCTTCACCCTCTGGCTCAAGTTGCGTACCACCCGCCTGCAACTGAAACGAACCGGTGAGGCCTTGCTGATCGAGCCACGATCCGGACTAGCCAACTGGCAACGATTGATGAACCGCTGGCCGAGGGAGATGGCCAAACGCCAGCTGAAATCAGATCGCTGGTATCTCAGTGAACAGCCCTCCAGCGAGTTTGATGACAAGCTGCATTATCTGCTGTTCCGCGTCCCCTTTCTGAGCAACACGCTCGAGCAGCATGGTTATCAGGCCAGCAGCGAGATTGAGCTGGCGTTTGGGGCCTATGTCGATACCTTAACCCCGCAAGATGGCCGTATCTATGACCTGCGGGAAGGGCACCTCCTTTATGTCGTACCACAGCGCCATGTCGCCAACCTGCATCAGTTGGCCAGTGACCTGCTACTCGCTATCGCAGCCTTCCCGTGTCAGTACCTACTCGATCGCCGGGTAAGCCTGGGGATTGTCAGTCACCCCTTCCTGCCCAAGGCGGCAACAGCGCTTGATCATAATGGGCTGTTTGATCTCTGTTACCTGGCCCTGTCGGGAGCCATTCAGCTCAGTGAAAAACACCAGCAAAACGCCTGGCTGGAGCTCGCCGCCATCGATTGTCAACAGGCGGCATTTTTTAATGGGGATGTGTGGCAATGCGGCCTGATGGCAATTGACAAGGGGCTGGTAAAAGTCAATTCTTCTCATGAAAAGCAATGGGTTAATTGGCATCAGCTTGCAAGGAAGCAAGTCATTGATGACCGACCAGCAATATAGATAACAGCCAGAGCTCGACACCGGGTTTTACTACTGTTGCTATCAAACACCAAAAACAATAATGACAACAGGGCGACCTGATAATGAATGACATCGCTGCCGTAGCAGGACAATTGGCCAGGCTCAGGGAATCCCTTCAGCAAAAACAGCTGGAACTAGACGGTGTTCTCTCTTTCTCCGATGCTGAGCGGGCTCGCGGCATCCTGTTTATCAACAAGTTGATGCTCTCCTGCCGTGGCTTCGATCGTGAGCTGGACAACCGTTTCGCCAAACTCAAATCCAAACTCGATAGCAATCCGGCCTTCACCGCGTTAGAAACCGATCTGCTGGCCATTGAAAAATTGCTGCAACAACACAGTAATGCGCTAGAAGAGTCGATAACCCTGACCCAGAGCGCCATCGAACTTGGCTCCAAACAGCTGAAAACCATCAAGGGCTTCCCCGAAGATACCCGCAAATCCCTCAAGGAATTTCTGGCCAGCCCTACGGGCTATGGCATTGCCGATCATCAGCGCAAGGTGATCAAACTGCTGGAGTTTTACCAGCAGGCAATCAAGATCCAGCTGCTGCCGAGCAAGCCGCTACAGCCCTCCGCTACCGAACCATCAGCCGCCAGTCATCCCTCCGGTAACGACATCAAGCCAGATCCGGATCCCTTTGATCTCAAGGATCACGCCCGCATTGCCGATGAGCTGCAGCGACTGATCACCGAACTCGATTTTGCCGGATCCATCGGTGAGAGCCTGGCGGATATCCGCCGCCAACTGCTGGTCGGGGTCAATCCCGGTCTGTTGGCCGAAACCTGTTTGCAGGTGATCGAGCTTATCATCGAAGGCACCCGTGAGGAGCGCACCGCTTCCCGCGCGTTCCTGAGCTCCCTCAACGAGAGTCTGTCAGCAGTCCACATCGGGTTTACCGAATCACTCGATGAAGGCCGAGCGCTGCAAAATGAAACCACGGAAACGCGCAAAGCGCTGGTCAACCAGCTGCAGGCCATCGATCACTCCCTGGCCAGCCATAACTCCATCGATGCACTCAAACAGGCCATCTCCGGCCATATGGGTGCCATCAATTTGCTGTTGCAAGATCGCGATAACACAGCGACCAGAGAGCGCCATCTGCTCACCCGCCTCTCGAGCATGGAATCCAAGTTGCGGTTGATGAAGGACGAGACTGCCGAATACAAAAAGCGGCTGACCATCCAAAAACACAAACTGTTCCTCGACAGCCTGACTCAGGTCCACAACCGGGCAGCACTAGATGAACGGCTTGAGCAGGAATACAAACGTTGGCTACGTTACGGCAGCCCGCTCTGCATGGCGATCATCGACATCGACCACTTCAAGAACATCAATGATAACTACGGCCATCTGGCCGGCGATAAAGCCTTGAAAGTGGTCGCCAAGGCCCTGCAAAGCGCCCTGCGTGATACCGATTTTATTGCCCGCTTTGGTGGAGAAGAATTTGTCGTGCTGCTGCCCAACATCAATCCTGACAAATTTCAAACTCCCCTTGAAACCTTGCGCCAGACCATCAAGAGCATCCCGTTCCGTTTTCGTGATGCCAAGGTAGAGATCACCATCTCTATCGGTGCCACCCTGTTCAAGGAGGGTGATAATCCGTCCGATGTATTTGAGCGAGCAGATCAGGCGCTCTATCACTCCAAACACGGCGGACGAGACCAAGTGACACTGGCCTGATTGGTGACTAAAAAAACAGCGATCAGTCACCCCCCTATTTCCCTCACCCTATCCTTGCCACTACTATCAACCTCAGGGGATGCAACATGGCGTCCCCTTTTCTCCCCAGGGAAAAACACAACGATAACAAGATGAGTAAGGGGAACCTATGATTACGCACATCAATCCCGTCGGCAGCATGGACTTGCTGTCGCAGCTTGAGGTGGATCGCCTCAAGCAAACTGCCTCCAGCGATATCTATCAACTGTTTCGCAACTGCTCGCTGGCAGTGCTCAACTCCGGTAGCCATACCGACAGCTCCAAGGAGATCCTGGAGCGCTTCAAATCGTTCGATATTCATGTGATCCGGCGCGAACGCGGGGTCAAGCTGGAGCTGTTTAATGCTCCCGAGCACGCCTTCGTCGATGGCGAGATCATCCGCGGCATTCAAGAGCATCTGTTCTCGGTACTGCGCGATATTCTCTATGTCTCCAATCAGCTCGAATCCAACCGCCTGGTCAACCTGACCAACTCTACCCATATCTCCAACGTGGTGTTCGCTATCCTGCGCAACGCCAAGGTGATCCTGCCGGGTGCCGATCCCAACCTGATCGTCTGCTGGGGTGGTCACTCCATCAATCAGATCGAATATCAGTACACCCGTGCAGTGGGCAGCGAGCTGGGGTTGCGCGAACTCAACATCTGTACCGGCTGTGGCCCCGGCGCCATGGAAGGGCCGATGAAGGGGGCAACGGTTGGCCATGCCAAGCAACGGGTACGTAACGGTCGCTACATAGGTCTGACCGAACCGTCGATCATCGCCGCAGAACCGCCCAATCCCATCGTTAATGAGCTGGTGATCCTGCCGGATATTGAAAAACGGCTGGAGGCCTTTGTCCGTCTGGGCCATGGCATCATTATCTTCCCGGGTGGGGTCGGTACCGCCGAAGAGCTGCTCTATCTGCTTGGCATCATGATGCACCCAGCCAACGAGCGGCAGCCGATCCCGATTATTTTGACTGGCCCGAAAGAGAGCGAAGATTACTTCCGTGCTATCGATGATTTCATCAAGGCCACCCTGGGTGAACCGGCGACCAAGCTGTATCGGATTATCGTGGGCGATGCACCGGAAGTGGCTCGCACCATGAAAGAGGCGATGCCGAAGATCCGTGAATATCGCAAATCGGTCGGTGATGCCTACTCCTTCAACTGGTCGCTCAAGATTGAACCGGAATTCCAGCTACCGTTTGAGCCGGATCACGCCAGCATGGCCAGCCTGGATCTGCATCGCAATCAGCCGCCGCAACTGCTTGCCGCCAACCTGCGTCGGGCCTTCTCAGGCATAGTCGCTGGCAACGTCAAGGAAGGGGGCATTCGCGCCATCGAGAAAAAGGGCCCCTTCAAGCTGCATGGCGACAAGGAGCTGATGCACCTGATGGACAAGCTGCTGGAAAGCTTCGTTAAACAGCAGCGGATGAAGCTGCCGGGTAGCCAGTATGTGCCCTGCTACGAGATCGTGCGCTGACGATCGTCAGCAAGCAGGCATCGTAATACGAAGGGAGGGGCGCACTGGCGCCCCTCCCTTTTTACTCTCTGGCGTGCGGATTACACCGAAAAACTCCCATCAAGCCAAGCAGTTGCTACAATAGCGCGTCCTGACAGCCAAGAGTGCCCCATGCCACATCTGCTTATCATCGATGCCCTCAACCTCATTCGCCGTCTGCATGCGGTGCAAACCCAGCAGGCACTGACACCGGCCCAGGCGCTGGTTGCTACCCGTGCCAACCTGATCAACACCTGCCGTAAGCTGCTCGCCAATAGCGAACCGACCCATGTTATAGCCGTGTTCGATGGGGAGATACACAGCTGGCGCAAAGGGGTTTATCCGGCCTACAAAGAGGGGCGCACGCCCATGCCCCCCGAGCTGCGTGAAGGGCTGGCGACCCTGCAGGATGCCTTCTGGGAGTGCGGGGTCGATGCCCTGCTCTCCGAGACCGATGAGGCGGATGACCTCATCGCCACTCTCGCCAGCGGCATCGCCAGTCACGGCCATCAGGCGACCATCATCTCCACCGACAAGGGGTTTTGCCAGCTCATCTGCCCGCAGATCCAGGTTCGCGACTACTTCAACAAACGCTGGCTGGATGCCGCCTTCGTCCAGCAGCAATATGGGGTAACGCCCGCTCAACTGGTCGACTTCTGGGCCCTGACCGGTATCAATGGCTCCAATATCAAGGGGGTGCCCGGTATTGGCCCCAAAACCGCCACACAATTGGTGCAGCAATACGGGAATTTAACGGCCATGCTGGCCGCTTGCCAGCAAGAGGACGCCAGCAAGCCCCTGCTCAAGCTCCGCCAGCATCAGGAGGATGCCTTGCTAGCCCAGCGGCTGGTGCGCTTGCAACGGGATATCGTGCTGGGGTTCAACCTGCGGGACATCCGTTACCCGCCTCAACCAGGGTGAATCACCGAAGAAAAATACAGGCAAGGGCGCGAACCATGACGAGACTCACCCTCGCTGTTGATGAAAGTGAGTAGAATGTAAAGGAATGTGGTTGGTTTGCTGAGTAAATGCTATAAAGCAGCCCCATCCTCCCCTATACCCTGGAAGTGGAACCCTCTCATGTCCAAAAGAAAAATTACCGTGATCCCCGGCGATGGCATCGGCCCCAGCATCATCGAATCAGCCATCCAGATCCTGACCCATGCGGGCTGCGATTTTGAATACGAATATGCGGATGCCGGTCTGGTTGCCCTCGAAAAACATGGTGAGCTGCTGCCCCAGGCAACCCTGGATCTGATTGAGAAGAACAAAGTCAGCCTGAAAGGGCCATTGACCACGCCGGTCGGTGGCGGTTTTACCTCGATCAACGTCTCCCTGCGCAAGAAGTTCAACCTTTACGCCAACGTGCGTCCGGTTATCTCCTTCAAGGGCACCAAAAGCCGTTACGAGAACATCGATATCATCACGGTGCGCGAGAACACCGAGGGTATGTACTCGGGTGCCGGTCAGAAGCGCAGCGATGACAACAAGAGCGCCGAGGCGATGAGCATCATCACCCGCGACGGAGCCGAGCGCATCGTCAAGTTCGCCTTCGAGCTGGCCCGCCAAGAGGGACGCAAAAAGGTCACCATTATCCACAAGGCCAATATCCTCAAATCGACTTCTGGCCTGTTCCTCGAAGTGGCCCGTGAAATCGCCGGCCACTACCCGGATATCCAGAGCGAAGAGATGATCGTCGACGCCGCCTGCATGAATCTGGTGATGTATCCGGAGCGCTTCGATGTGATGGTCACCACCAACCTGTTTGGTGACATCCTCTCGGATCTCTGCGCCGGTCTGGTGGGCGGTCTGGGTATGGCACCGGGTGCCAATATCGGCGATGGCGCCGCCATCTTCGAGGCGGTGCATGGCTCTGCTCCCGACATCGCGGGCAAAAACATTGCCAACCCGACCTCGGTGATCCTCGCCTCCATCCAGATGCTGGAGTACCTCGGCATGCAGGATAAAGCAGAGCGGATCCGCGAGGCAGTACGAGCAACCATCGAATCCGGTGATCGGGTGACCCGCGATCTGGGCGGTAGCGCCTCCACCAGCGAATTCACCCAGGCGATCATCGATCGACTGTGAGTTAATCCATTGATTTAAAAAGGGAGCTTCGGCTCCCTTTTTTATATCTCCTACCCCTTTCCCGAAGACTGGACCGCAACTATGTTCTAAAGATACGGATAGCAAGGAGGCTTGTTTATGAACGGAGGTGGGCTCTATCTGATCCCGGTTTGGCTACTGCTCAGTAGCGGTGTCGGGGCATTCGAATTGACTCAAAAGAGTCAAAGCGCCAGGCTGCCACTGCAAGATAAACGGGCCGCTACCGAAGTCTGGCGTTCCAGCCTGGATACCAACGACCTGCTCAAGGCCCCCAAAGCCCTCTCGTTTGGTATCGAGGTGTCTACCGATAGCGTTGGTAATCAGAAGATTACCTCCTACCCGCAACTTAATCTGACCCCGGAAAAGAGTGTCAGCCTGTCAGTCGAGCGCTTTCGACCCAAGGTCAAATTCAAGGCAGGGGGGATGCATACTTCCGTCAGATTACGCGGTGATGGGCTCAAAATGCAGTTCAGCCCGCTCGATAAGACCATTCCGCTACAAATAGAGTTAAAGCTGACCGATGATGAATCATCCCTGCGCCTAGATTACCGCTTCTGACGATTCGCCCATCCCGCCAAGCAAAAAAAACCGACCGCATCACTGCGGTCGGTTTTTTTGATCAGCCTCTCGCGAAGGAGCTTACTCCTTGGCTTGCAGCTTGGAGATCCAGTACTTGTTATAAACGTGTACGGTGATCTCTTCACGATCGTGATAGAGCTGCTTGGCCTGGATCACAAAGGCGTTATCGATCTCTTTAAGCATGCCACGCAACACCTCAATGTTGTGTACCGCTTCGGCATAGCGCTTCTTCATCGGTAGCTTGAGGTTAAACATCGCTTCCTGACAATCATTCTCACGGAACCAGTCCGCGATCATGTGGACGACCCGCGCCGGTTTCTCAACCATGTCGCACACCAGCCAGTAGGTATTCTTCTTGCTCGGACGCCAGACAAAACCATCATCGCGCAGGTGCTTGACCTGACCTGTATCCATCAAGGACTGGGCCATGGTGCCATTATCCACTGCGGTTACCATCATGCCACGACGTACCAGCTGATGAGTCCAGCCACCCGGGCAAGCGCCCAAGTCCACCGCCTTCAGGCCGGAGCAGAGGCGCAACTCCCACTCTTCACGGGGAACAAAGACGTAAAACGCCTCTTCCAGCTTGAGGCTGGAGCGACTCGGTGCATCCGGCGGACAACGCAGACGCGGGATCCCCATGTGGAATTCGGAGTTGTTAAACGAGTAGGAGTAACCCAGCAACAGGTGATCGTTAGCCATGAAGAAGGCGTGGAACACCGGACGGTGCGGCGTCTCCTTCTTGGTCAGGCGATCATTGCTACGCAGCGCCTGACGCAGCGGCACAGTGAACTTGCGGCAGAAAGCCGACAGCTCTTTCGCTTCGTTGGTGTCAGCGGTCTCAACCCGCACATCACCACAAATGGTGTACTCACTGGTCGCTTCAATGATCGGTGAAATCCGATCGGAGACATCCAGATCCTTCAGCTCGTGGGTCACCACCAGCATCTGACGAATAAAGATAAGCTCTTTGAATGGCAGTTTGCGGGCCAACAGATCGGCCTGCTCCTCATCATACAACTCGAAGATCACATAACCGCTGTCGTCCTTGACCCGGGCAAAACCGTAGCACTGCATGCTACTGGCACGCTCGGTGATCTCTGCCGCCGCCTCTTTCTCAAAACCGGGGCGGCAATAAAGCAGCAGATTATTCATTTTTTCCTCCAAGACGACAGCCAGCCCATATCAGAGCTACCCATCCCAACATAAAACAGAGGCCACCAGCCGGGGTGATAAGCCCCAACCCTTTGCTGCCAAGCAGCACCATGGCGTAAATACTGCCGGAGAATCCGAAGATCCCCAGCACAAATGCGGTGCCAGCCAGGTTAATCACCTTGCTGCGCACGCCACAAAAGCCCAGTACCAGCAGGGCCAATGTGTGAAAAAACTGGTATTGCACGGCGGTATTGAATGCGGCCAACAGCGCGGGGGTAACACCACTCGCCGCCAGACCGTGAGCACCATAAGCGCCCAGCATGGTCCCGGTCAGGCCAAAAAAGCCCGCCAGCACCAGCCAATGTCGGTGGATCTGCATCCTCATTATTCCTGTCTTGTCAGGCCCGGCACATCAGCCATCACCACTTGGCTACCCGCGCAGGGCAACAAAGTGCTTGATGGTATCCGCGGCATACTGCATGTTTTCCTGCTCGCTCACACCGCTGACTTTTCGTGGTTTGAAACCATGATCGCCATCGGTCAACCAATGGACCGATACGTTGGGTGAGAAGGGAAATTCTGCCAGTTCGGCGCGACTGCCGAAGGTGTCGCGTTCTCCCTGCAGCAGCAGAGTAGGTACCTTTATTTGCTTGAGCACGTCCCCCCGCCAACTGTCGGGCTTGGCCGGGGGGTGGAAAGGATACCCGAGAATGAGCAATCCTGCAGCATTCATCGCATCGCCACCGTCATGATATAACTCGGCGGCCATCCGCCCCCCCATCGACTTACCTGCCAAAAATAGCCGCGGATGAGCAAACTCCCGCACCATCTGGCGCCAATGCTCGAGTAACAGCGGCTGCCTGTCCGGCGGGCGGCGCTTGCCATCTTGTGCCCGTTTGGTCATGTAGGGGAAGTTAAAGCGCACCACTTCAATCTCGGGCCCCGCCAGCAGGCGTGACAACTCAGCAAGAAAGGCGTGATCCATCCCGGCGCCCGCACCGTGGGCCAGCAAAATGCGAACGGGGGCATCAACTGCCCCCTCCCTCAGCACATCAATCATCGCCGAGCAACGCCCTGCGCCGGGCTTCTTCCTGCTCCACCAGCTCCAGCATCCAGTCACGGAAGGCGACGATTTTGCCCTGATCAGACTGTTGTTCCTGACACACCAGATAGAAGGCATTCTTGCTCACCAGCACCTGCTCAAACGGGCAGATGAGACGACCCGCTTCGATCTCAGGTTGCGCCAGCACACTGTGGCCAAGCGCCACCCCCTGACCGTGGATAGCGGCCTGGATCACCATGGTCGAGTGGCTGAAAATAGGCCCCTGATTGACGTTGGGGGCATCGATATCGAGCTGGCGGAACCAGGCCTTCCAGTCGCGGCGTGAGGTATCGTGCAACAAGGTATGACGGACCAGGTCATCCGGTGTCCGGAGCGGCTTGGGCCCGGTCAGCAGCAAGGGGGAGCAGACTGGGATCAGGTATTCGGTATGCAATTTGTCGCACCGCAGGCCGGGCCAGTTGCCGCGCCCGTAATAGATGGCGACATCCACATCGTCAGTGAGCGCCCCTTCATCGAGATCGACCGCCTTGATCCGCACATCGATATCCGGGTGACGCTCGCTGAAGCGCACCAGTCGTGGCACCAGCCACTGGATGGCAAAACTCGGCTGCAAACTGACGGTCAGCGCCCCCTTGGCGCTGCGGGCCAGCAACTTGTCGGTCGCCTCCGAGATGGAGGTAAAAATATCTTTGATGTCGAGAAAATAGCCCTGCCCCTCTTCGGTCAGCAACAAGGAGCGATTTTTACGGCGGAACAACTTGATACCAAGATACTCCTCCAGCGCCTTGATCTGATGACTGATGGCAGCTTGAGTCACAAACAACTCTTCTGCTGCGCGGGTAAAGCTTAAGTGACGAGCCGCTGCTTCAAACGCCTTGAGGGCATTAAGCGGTGGTAAACGACGAGACATGACACCAGCCGACGATGAGTTTTTCTAATGGGGCGCATTATAATTTGTCGGTTGCGGGCCGACCAGTGAATAAACATAATTCGCCCAGCAATCAGTCGTCATATGGCTCACATTTTCTACTACATGTTGGTTTACATGTGTTTTTAGTGACTCTTTCGACTGTGATTGTGGTGTTGTGTTACTTCCTCTGCGGGAAGGGGGGCTCAAATCTTATCGATTTGACCCCGTCTGTCATCTGAATGTGTTTGGCGCCTCCAGTCGGATGGCGCCTTTTTTCATCCCTTTACACTTTGAACTGCCCCACCAACTGCTGCTGTTTATCTGCCAGTAGCGACAACTCCCGACCATTTTCGGCAGAGGTCGCCGCTTCGGCACGGATGATGTGGCTCACATCGCGAATATTGCTGACGTTGCGATTGATCTCGTCTGCCACCCGGCTCTGCTCTTGAGCTGCACGGGCAATCTGCTCGTTCATTTGATGGATGGTGGAGACCGACTGGATGATCTGCTCCAGCACCTGCACCGAGAGATCCACCTTGGCGAGGGTCTCGTCCGCCTGACCATGGCCATCACGGATCGCCTTGACCACGGCGCCGGTACCGGATTGCAGCTGGCTGATTAGATTCTGGATCTCGATGATGGCATTCTGGGTGCGGCCAGCCAGATTACGCACCTCATCAGCCACTACCGCGAAACCACGGCCCTGCTCTCCGGCCCGCGCCGCCTCGATCGCCGCATTCAATGCCAGCAAATTGGTCTGCTCGGCAATCCCCTGGATCACGATAAGGATGTCATTGATGTTGCCACTGTTGGCGGCAAGCCGTTCCACCACCGGCTGGGCATCGTTGATGATGGTCATCAGCTCGCGCATCGCTGCCTGGGTATCTGCGACCACATATTTCCCCTCTTGCGCCGCAGCATCTGTGGTATTGGCCGCCGCGACCGCAGAGCTGGCATTACCTGAGACCTGCAGCGCCGTGGCACTGAGCTCTTCAAACGCGGTTGCCACCAGATCGATCTCCTGATACTGGGCCTGCATACCACTGCTGGTGCGCTCGGCAACTTGCGCCGCCTGCTCGGCACTGCTGCGGGTGCCGGCAACCGTATCAATCACCTGACTGATGGTGGATTGCAGCTTGTTGAGGAAACTGTTGAACCACTTGGCCAACTCGCCAATTTCGTCTTGTCGCTGGATCTCGATACGCTGGGTCAGATCCCCCTCGCCAGTGGCGATGTCCTTGAGGCGGGCCACCACTGCGCGAATAGGGGCCACTATCTGGCGTGCCATCAGCCAGATAAAAATCAACGCCACCAGTGAAATCAGCACCCCGATCATCAACTGCGAGACCACGCTACGGCGGGCTTCACTGGCAAGATCATCCTGCAGTTGCTGGGCCGAGGCGAGCACCACAGCCCGTGGCAATTCAATGTAGATACCCCATTTACCGTCGGTACCCCGCATCGATACCGGCATAAAGGTTTGCAACAGGGCACCATCGCGGCTCCAGCGACTCAACTCTTGTCCCTGGCTGAGCCACCCTTGCAGCTCGGTGGCCAGCCCTTGATACTGCTGACCCAATCCGCGCCCCAGGGTCACTTCAAACTGATCCGCCCCCGCCACTCGCCCCTCATGGCTCACCAGCAATATCTTGCCTTGGCCGTCATAGAGCTCCTTATCCATCGCTGAAACCAGATTTTGCAAAGTGCTCAGGGAGATATCGACCCCGACCATGCCCAGCAATGTCCCCTGATCAAGCAAGGGTGCAGTGACCGAGGTCATCAAGACTTTTTTGTCGCCAACATCGTCCAGATAGGGTTCCAGCAAACAGAGTCCGCGGGAGCGGATACTGCAGCGATACCATTCGTTTTCGACCCCGCCAGCAGCGGTAGGTGTCTCGTCAGCAAGCACATCCTCGTTCTGCACCTCGGCAACCAGCTTGCCATTGTCATAGGCCCAGTAGGAGGAGAACCGTCCCTTGTCGTTGGCGCCAAGCTCGGTCGACCCCTGATAATTGCTGTCCTCTCCATCCAGCTGGTCAGGCTCGAACACCGCGTATACCCCGAGCAAATTGGTGGATGAGGCGGCAGCATCGTGTAACTGCTGATTGATGGCACTGCGCAGCGCCTCTGAATGAACAAAGTTGTCGGCCGCATTCTTGCGCTGGAACAACACGCTCTCGGCCAGCAAACTGGCCCGGAAATAGGCCTCATCGAGATAGCTGGTCACCTTGGCCGCCTGCTCCGAGCCCATCGCCTTCATCCAGTTCTCGGCTGACTGCTGAGCCTCCTGCATGGTGGCTTGTCGCACCTGCTGCTGCATCTTGTCCGCGTTATAAATCGAGGAAGCAACCAGCGCGGCAGCGGTGACCAACAGACAGCAGCCAGCGATCAGGGTAATCCGGCCCTGGACAGAAAGTACGCTCATGCCAATGTTCCTATGTAAAACAGCGATATGGGTAGATTATCGACTTTATAAACAAAAACTTAACCATCTCACAGCAAATCCAGTGATAGCTGGTTAACCTCCCCCTCTTTTGGCAACCCCACCACCAACCCCAGTAAGCGCACTGAACGCCCTTCCGCACGCAGCAGACCCTCTTTTAGCAAAGGGATAAACAGGCTGGCCTGATAGCCGCCCTGGCTGCGATAGACAGTGGTCTGATGGAAGTCGGCAAATTTGATTTTAATCCCCTGCCCCATCACCTGCTCGGCACAACAGGCCGCCTGGAAACGCCGCTCCAGCTCCGGCAGCAACTGCTGCAATACCGTCAGGCAAGCCTCCTCGTTCGACAGATCGCTCGCCAGCGTGGTCTCCACTCCGATGGTTTTGCGGATCCGGTGCGCTTGCACCGGCTGCTCATCCAGACCCCAGATCCGGCTCGTCAGCATCTCGCCCAACTTGCCAAAACGGCGGCACAGCTCGTCGGCAGGCAAGGCGCGTGCATCCTCGCAGGTATAAAGCCCCTGCGCCTCCAGCCGCTCGGCAGTCTTGCGACCGACCCCGGGCAGCTTGCCAAGGGGCAACTGGCAGACAAATTGCGCCACCTCATCGGGGCGAATGACAAACAAACCGTCCGGCTTGCGCTGCTCCGAGGCGATCTTGGCCAGAAACTTGTTCGGTGCCACCCCGGCCGAGGCGGTCAGGCCCAATTCGCTGACGATGGCCTGACGGATCTCTTGGGCCATCAAGGTGGCACTGCCGCCGCAGCAGGTGCTATGAGTCACATCGAGATAAGCCTCGTCCAGCGACAACGGTTCCACCAGATCGGTATAACGGAGGAAAATAGCCCTCAGCTGGCGGGAGATATCTTTGTAAACCGCCATTCGCCCGGGGATCAGCACCAGCGGCGGACAGAGCTTTTTAGCCAGTGCGCTCGGCATGGCGGAGCGCACCCCGAAGCGGCGCGCCACATAGTTGCAGGTCGAGATGACGCCACGCCGCTCGGAGGCACCACCGATGGCCAGCGGCACCTCCCGCAGTGCGGGGTTGTCCCGCATCTCTACTGCGGCAAAAAAGCAGTCCATGTCGATATGGATGATCTTGCGCATACCACTGTATAAATAAACAGACATGGCATCATCTTACCCCAAGGATAGCAGTAGCTCTATCTCTCTCATTGTGGCTAGAATAATAGACTCCAAGGAGACCTTAACCATCACAATGACAAGGAGCGTTCGGGATGAAATATGTTTGGCTGGGACTCTGTTTGCTGCCGATGGCCGGCATCAGCAAGAACAACCCGACGGCAGAGTGCCGCTGGCTCTACGACCGGATTGAGATACTGGAACAGGCGATCAAGAAAGGGGACACGCTGGGCACAGAGCAGGAGTTATCACGCTGGCGCGCAGAGTTTAGCAAGAAGGAGTGCAAACAGTACGACTACTGAGCCGGGCAAGGTGGCGTGATCGACAACAGCTGATAACAAACGGGCCCCGGTCAAGATGACCGGGGCCCGTTTTTCAAAGCATGGCTAGCTTGATTCATCAGCAGAGTGCGGTCAGGGCAGCACCATGGGGCCTGCCACCGCCAGCGCCAGCTCATCCCCGCGCAGCACTCGTACCAGTTCGAGAGCAAACTCGATGGCGCTGCCCGGCCCCTGACTGGTGATAAGGCGATGGGCCTCATCCCTGACCACCCGCTCACGGGACAACAACGACGCGGGCAATTGCGTCTGAAAGACGGGGTGGCAGGTGACGATGGCGCCATCCAGCAGGCCGTGATGTTGCAACACCACCACGGGGGCGGCACAGATGGCAGCACGCCATCGGCCAAGGGCGGCCTGCTCTTTGAGCAGATCGATAGCCAGCGGGGTATCGCGGATCACTTCGCTGCCGGGCAAGCCACCCGGCACCACTATGGCCTCAAAGTCCCGACCGGTAAGCTCGTCGATATGGCAATCCGCCACCAGTTGTACTCCGCGCGAGGCGCGGATCTGCCGCAACCCGGCAGGACAACAAGAGGCCAACAGCACCTCGATGCGAGCACGCACCAGGGTATCAACGATGGCAACTGTCTCAATCTCTTCAGACCCGGGGGCCACCAGCACCAGTACACTCATTTATGCCTCCTCGCTTCTTGCCTGCCATAGCCAGGATTCAGACGTTCTGACTCTTCTCTTTGATCGCCTGATAGAGCCCCTGATTGACCGGTGCGGCGATACCATGTTTGGCCGCCTTGCTCAGCAGGAAGCCGGTGATGGCCTCGATCTCGGTCTCCCGTCCCAGCTCCATATCCTGATACATGGAGGAGTAGTTGTCGGCAGTCAACTCGACCACTGTCATCGCCCGGCGCTGCAGCTCTTCAGCGGTCGTGGCAATACCTTCGGCGCACATCACATCTGCAACTTCCACACAGATCTGCTGCAGGACATCAGCAAAACGGGGGCCAACCAGCTCGCCGTTTTTCAGCTTGTAGAGCGCAGTAAGCGGATTAATAGCACAATTTATCGCCAACTTTTGCCACTGACGTGCCAAAACATGCTCATCCCAGCCGGCCTGGCCGAGGGCAACAGCAAGATCATCCGCCAATCCGGCATAAGCCTTGGCAGCCTCATTGATCGGGCCAAGCCAGGTTTCACCCTTGCCAGTATGGCGGAAGACAAAATGGCCGCAGCGCATGGCACCATGGCTGGTCACCCCGGCAATCACCGGATTGTGCGGGAACATCTCGACTACCTGCTCGGCAATCCCCATCCCGTTGTGCAGCAGCACAATCGGTACCGCGGCGTCCAGTTTACCTGCCAGCGGCGTCAGAGCGGCAATAACCTGGCTAGCCTTGGTCATCACCAGCAGACGCTTGATCTTGCCGGGTTTGCTGACAAATCCGCGCTCGATATTGAGCAGTTGCACCTGCCCTTCCAGCGAGGTGAAATCGGTACCCGGATGGAGCGTGGACTGATGGTGCTCGCGCAACAAGACACGGGTTGATTGGCCGCTGATGGTCAACAGGGAGGCAACCACGCCGCCGAGGGCGCCGCATCCCAACAGTGACCACTGCGGGATAACAGGTGGAATAACAGCAGGGATAGCAAGCTGTCGGGAACTCTTAAATCCGCTTGGCATGATGTGACTCTGTCAGGGTAAGGGTTGCATTCCTCTCAACCTGTTACCGAAGGAAATTGAAGATATCATGAATGGACACTAACGGGTCCACCCGTTCTGTGCGCAGGGGATTCTAGCAGAGCGGCCCTATCAAAATCAGCAAATTTGCCGATTTTCTGGTAGATTTGCCCACCTATAGCGCAACATGAGGAGCCCTGACATGCCGTCATTCGATATTGTCTCAGAAGTCAAAATGAACGAGGTGTTGAACGCCGTCGAGAACGCCAATCGTGAACTGGCGACCCGTTTCGATTTTCGTGGTGTTGAAGCCAGCTTCGAGCTGAACAAAGAAGAAGTAAAGTTGGAGGCTGATGCCGACTTCCAACTCAAGCAGATGGTCGAGATCCTGCGCGCCGCCCTGCTCAAGCGTAATATTGAGAACAGCTCGATGGAAGCTGGGGACAGCGTTCACTCCGGCAAGCGCTTCCACCTGACCGTCAAGTTCAAGCAGGGGATCGAAAAAGAGATCGCCAAGAAGCTGGTCAAGCTGATCAAAGACTCCAAGATCAAGGTGCAGGTCGCCATCCAGGGTGATGAAGTGCGCGTCACTGGCAAGAAGCGTGACGATCTGCAAGAAGCCATGGCACTGGTGCGTGGCGCCGAGCTGGGTCAACCGATGCAGTTCCAGAACTTCCGCGACTGATTTATCCACTCAGCCGTGGCGCACTCATTGACTCGTGCCACGCTATAAATCGCGGCCATAAAAAAACCGGAGCAAATGCTCCGGTTTTTTGTACCCCAAGTTTTATTAGAACTTGTAGGTAACAGAGAAGTAGTGACCGAAACCGGTAGACTTCAGGCTATCGGAGTTGTCGATACCGTAGATTTCGTTGAAGTACTTCAGACCGTAACCAACAGCGTAGCGGTCGGAGTGCCAGTAGATACCGTGGAAGGTGCCCAGACCATCGGAATGGGTGGTCTCTTTCATGCCCCAAGTGTAATCCAGATAACCCTGGTAGGAGACGAAGCTGCCGTTGGAGAAGGTGTAGAAAGGTTTGAACCAGTTCATGGAGAACTGCTGACCATTCCAGCCCTTTGCTTCAGGACTAAAATCGAAGGTTTCATTAGCATGACGCTTGTACAGGTTCATACCCACTTTACCGAACCACGGCACCATCACATCAGCACCCAGACCAACGAATGCATCGTTCAAGCCCTGTACACCACCGATGTTGAACAGTGTGGCAACATACACTTCCTGCACTGGGCCGAAAGAGAGATCTTTGCCAGTCAATCCATCCAGCGATACACGGGGAGCAAACTTCATGAAGAGGTTTTCTTGCTTGTGTTTGTCGCTGTCGTTGGAATCAAAGATATCGAAGTAATCGACATAACCATACAGGTCAAAAATACCGGAACGACCACCGAATTCCATTTCGAAATAAGTATCGTTGTAACCATCCGGACCATGAGGCTTCTGGTCAATGGTATGCATTACGTTGAACTGCATCCACTTGTAGTCATTCTTGTGGATATCACCGCTGTAATCAGCAGCAAAGGCAGGGGTAGCGGCAGCAGCCAGCAGACCGGCAGCGATAAGAGTCTTGGTAAATTTGGCCATTTTATTGGTCTCTTGTACGTTAGTTGAGGTTTTCCGTAGCCTGCCCACAAGGAGCGAGAGCAATTCTAATCAAATAAAATAGGGGTAGAAACAACTTCTCGGGAACTTTATCCGGAAGTGTGAATCTAATCACCCCGCATTTTACGCAAACGCTTGCTATTTGTCAGCAGCGGATAGCAACTGATTCCCCTTTCTGGCCACCAAAACAATCAACAGCAGCACCGGCAAGCCGAGCACACTGGTCGCGACAAAGAAGGTGCTGTAGCCAATTTGCTCCACCACCTGCCCCGAGAAACCGGCCAGCAACTTGGGCAATAGCAACATCACCGAGCTGAACAAGGCGTACTGGGTCGCTGAAAACGCCACATTGGTCAGGCTGGAGAGATAGGTCACGAAAGCGGCGGTTGCAATACCCGCGCTGAGGTTATCCAGCGAGATGATCAGGGTCAGCAGCTCCAGGTTGTGGCCCACCTGATGCAGCAGGGCGAACAGCAAGTTAGTGCTGGCGGTGAGCAATGCACCGAGAAACAGAATACGCAAGGTACCAAAACGCATCACCAGTATTCCCCCCAGCGCGGCACCGACCAGGGTCATGATGACGCCAAATACCTTGGTGATACTGGCCACTTCGGTTTTGCTGAACTGCATATCCACGTAAAAGCTGTTGGACATCACCCCCATCACCACATCAGCCACCCGGTAACAGGCGATCAGCGCCAAAATAAGCAGCGCCGAGCTACCATAGCGACGGAAAAAATCGGCAAACGGACACCAGACCGCTTCGTAGCCCCAGGCCCCCGCACTCGCCAACAGCGTTGGCCACCCCTTCTCCAGCAGCAGCGCCTTGCGTTCGGCCTGTTGCTCGCCCTGCCCCGCCAGATCAATATCCGGTTCGTGACAAAACAGGGTGGTGATGACCCCAAGGGACATCAGGCCCGCCATCACCAGATAAGTAATTTGCCAGCCACGATAGTCATAACCGCTATTGCTGCCAAATAAGGCCGCCAGCGCCAACGCACCTGCGCCTGCCATGATCATCGCCAGCCGGTAACCGGTCATATAAGAGGCCGCCATCGCGGCCTGCAGCCGCTCGGGGGCGGATTCGATGCGATAGGCATCGATGACAATATCTTGTGTCGCAGAGGCAAAGGCCACCAGCAGGGCAAACATCGCCAGTTGGGCCAACCCGGTCTTGGGATCACAAAAGGCCATGCCCACCAGCGCCGCGGCGATCAGCAACTGGGAGAAGAACATCCAGCTACGGCGACGACCCAGCAGTCTCGAGAGCAGTGGCAGCGGCATGCGATCCACCAGCGGTGACCACAACCACTTGAAACCATAGGCCAGCGCCACCCAGCTCATGTAACCGATATCGGTCAGGCTGACGTCTGCTTCGCGCAACCAGAATGAGAGGGTACCGAACACCAGCAACAGCGGCAGGCCCGATGAGAATCCCATGGCAAAGAGAATAAACACCCGAAATTCGAGATAAACGGCGAGGGACTCTCTCCAACTTGGCTTACGGACCATGTTCAACTACCTGACGACTTTAGAAAAGTGCGCCATTTTGGCAGGTTGATGGCAGATAGCCAAGGCGAGCAAAGAGATAGGCGCAAAGAAGCCTGAATAGAAAAAAGGCACATCCCAAGCGGGATGTGCCTTGCATAGTGCGTGACAAGAGCGCGGTGACTCGCAGCCTCCAGCGAGGTTATTTGCTCGCTTTCTTGTCTGCGGCGGTTTCAGCCAGTAGCACCACCTTCTTCAGAATGATGGGGCTGGTTGGCACATCGTTGGCACGCAGAATGGAGCTGTAACCGGTCTGTACCTGAGCCAGCTTGTCCAGCACATCCATCCCCTGTACCACCTGCCCAAACACGGTATAACCGGCTGCGCCACCGGCGTTGAGGTTATTGTTGTCGACCAGATTGAAGTAAAACTGGCGAGTGGCACTGTCAACTGCCTGAGTACGGGCCATGGCGATGCTGCCGCGTTTGTTGGGCAGACCGCCACGAGACTCGTTGATCACGGGGTCAAAGGTGGGCAGTTGCTGGAACTGCTGGTTGTAGCCGCCCCCCTGCACCACAAAGTCCTGGATCACCCGGTGGAACAGGCTGCCATCGTAACTGCCATCAGCCACATAACGCAGGAAGTTCTTCACCGTCTGGGGGGCTTGTTTGGACGCCAGTTCCACCACGATATTGCCGTGGTTGGTCTCCAATCTCACTTTCGGGCCAGCAAATGCCAACGGGGCGATCAACATGGCCAGTAACCAGAGTTTTTTCATCATCAGACCCCTGCACCGTTCGGTTGACCTTTCAGGTAACCACGCAGCGCGTCATCCGCCATGATCTGTTGCAGCACGCTGCCCAGTTGCAAGTTCAGGGTCGATTCCAGATCGGCCATGCCCGGTTCGCTCGGGCTCTCCTTGCTGGAGGACATGTTGAACTGCTTGGTCAGACGGTTGCCCTGGAAATCGGCGATAACCTGCAGGCTGACGCGGGACTTGGTGACATAGGTAAAGGTCTTCTCTTCCACGTTGACCGCCGCATTGGAGATCACCAGTGTCAGGTTAGTGGTACCACTGTTGCCCACTTCCAGACCCTGGCTGCGCAGCCCTTCGGCCAGCCGCTCGGCCATCAGCAGATTGAGCGGGCGCTCGCTATTGACCAGCACCGGCGCTTTCTCTTTATGTTTGATGGAGAAGACATAGGCAGCCTCACGCTTGTCTACCCCTTCCATGGTGATGCGATTGCCAGAGTAGTATTGCTGGTTGGCGGGGATCACCTGCGGATTGAGCAGCGCCGTCTCCGGCCAATGAGTGGCACACCCGCCCAGCATCAGGGCGGCCAGCAGCAAGAGTGACTTTTTCATCATGGTTTCCTTTGGCTTTAGCGTTTGATGGCTTTCAAAATAACGAATTTGCTGTTCGACGCAACGACTTGTGCGTTGGCAAACAAGCGCTTGAGTTTGTTGTGATAGTCCAGATGACGGTTGCCTACTATCCAGAGTTCACCCCCTTGAGGCAACACCCGGTGCGCATCGCTGAACATCTGCCAGGCGATATGATCGGTGATCGCCTGCAACTGATGGAAGGGGGGATTGCAGAGGATCCGATCCGCCGAGCCGACCGCCACGCCATCGAGACAGTTGTTGACCATAAAGCAGGCGCGCGGCAGTGCATCGGGCAGATTGTGCTCGACGTTGAGCTGTGCCGAGGCAACCGCCATATAGGATTCATCGATAAAGGTCACCTCGACCTCACTGTCTTTTGCCAGCAGCGAGAGGCCCAGCACCCCGTTACCACAACCCAAATCGATCACTTTCCGCGCACTGTTGACCGGTAAATTGTCCAGCATAAAGCGGGCACCGATATCGAGACTGGTGCGCGAGAAGACGTTGGCATGGTTGTGGATCAGCATGTCGGTCCCCTCCAGCGGCCATACGGTCGGGAACGGATTGGCCAGCGCGGGTTGCTCTGCCTGCGGCTCGCAGTGAATGAGGCGCGCCTTTTTCCAGGCCAGCGAAGTGCGGGTAGGCCCCAGATACTTCTCGAACAGCTTGAGGGTGGAGGTATGAATATCCTTCGCCTTGCCAGCGGCGATGACGCGGGTTGCAGGTGTCACCACCTGACGCAACGCCAGTAGTTGCTGCTCCAGCAGCGCCTGATATTTGGAGACCTTGATCACCACCAGCACGGGGGCATTCGGCAGCGGCGCCAGTCCATCCTGCAGCGTTATTCCGTCAGCATCGAGCCCGTTGTCGGCCAGATTGGCCAGGGTTGCCCGCTCGCTGATATAGGAGTCGGTGACGCAGCAGGGGGAGTGAGGATGCAGATAGGCGGCCAGCGCCCCGAAGCCGTCATTCATGATGATCACCGGACCCGCCTGCTCGAGGGGAGATTCAGCCAGGGTGTTGATCAGATATTCGTCAGCCGCATCCCAGGCTTGCAGGGTCTCCTGACTCTGGCGCGGATAGCGGTAGAGCATGAGCTGGCAGTGGGGAGTGTCGAGAAGGGTTTGCATAGGAAGAGTCCAACCTCGGCTTGGTTCGTGTATACAGGCGCCAGGGGTGACGCAAAGTGGCGCTATTCTAGCGAGGAGCAGAAATTTCACCAGTTCGATGCGCATCAAGCGGGCGAACGACGGCGATTTCTCCCTTTCGGGGGCTTATTCCATACCGCAACTGTCGCTAGAATGGCCCGACATTCACTCTGGAAGCAGACCCGATGACTATCCAACAACTGATTGCAGCCAAGCTGACCACCGCCCTCTCCCCGACTCTGCTGGAGGTGATCAACGAAAGCCACATGCACCGTGTGGAACCGGGTTCAGAGAGCCACTTCAAGGTGGTGATCGTCAGCGAGCAATTTGCAGGGCAACGGCTGCTGGCTCGCCATCGCCAGGTCAATGCCATTCTGGCCGATGAGCTGGCAGGCGCTGTTCATGCACTGGCTCTGCATACCTACACAGAGAACGAGTGGCAGGAGAAGGGTAATGCCCCCCGCACCCCAAGCTGTATTGGCAAGCCGTCCCTCTCCTGAGCAAAGCGCTGCCCTCATCCACCCACCGGGGGTCGCCACACAAAAATGCAACAATCTTCCCCAATTAGACCGTAAAAGGCTACATCCAAAGGGATATTTTGCAGGGTGATCACTTTTGTTGATAGCTGAGATAACAACAAATACCCCTATCGAGGTACTCAAATAAAAAAACCTTTAAAACCACGACTTACAAGGCGTTAGAGGGTTATTCATTGCAGGTTAATTTTGTGATGGCACGGGGATTTTACCCATTTGGCATGGCAGAAAATGCACCTTAAGTGGTAAACTCAAGCGCTTTTGAGTGACCTTGCATGTTGAATAATTGTTAGGCCGGAATATTTGGCGTGACCACAGCAGCGACTCATTCAACCACCCGTCGTGATGTATTTCTCGGCGCTAACCAACCTCTCTTCCCGTAACGGTAGTGCAATTGAGTATGATTACAATCAAAAGAGGACTGGACATCCCCGTGCTGGGTGCGCCAGAGCAAGTAATCTACGATGGCCCCGCCATCACCCGTGTTGCGACACTGGGCGAGGAGTTCGTGGGGATGCGACCTACTATGTTCGTCAAAGTAGGTGATCGCGTCATCAAAGGTCAGGATCTTTTTGAAGACAAGAAGAATCCGGGCGTTAAATTCACAGCTCCCGCAACCGGTGTGGTTTCAGAAATCAACCGTGGTGCCAAACGTATTCTCCAGTCTGTGGTCATCGACCTCGACGGATCTGATGAACAGGTGACCTTTGAGCATGTTGCTTCTGCCGAGCTGGCCAAGCTCGAGCGCAGCAAGGTGCAAGATATCCTGATCACATCAGGTCAATGGACTGCATTGCGTACTCGTCCATTCAGCAAAGTGCCGGCGGTAGGCTCTGCCCCGCGCGCCATCTTTGTTACTGCAATGGACAGCAACCCGCTGGCCGCCAGTGCCGAGCTGATTATCAAGGAACAGCCCCAGGCATTCCTCGATGGTCTGGCCGTCCTGACCCGCCTGACCGACGGCACCGTCTATGTCTGTAAAGGCGAAGGCAGTCTGCCCCACTCTCCGCTGGCTCAGGTCAAGGAAGAGATCTTCGTCGGGCCACACCCTGCCGGTTTGCCAGGTACCCATATCCACTTCCTGGATCCGGTCAGTAGCACCAAGGTGCAGTGGCACATCAACTATCAGGATGTGATCGCATTCGGCAAGTTGTTCACCACCGGTCAGATCTGCACCGACAAGGTGATCGCGCTGGCCGGTCCGAACGTGCTCAAACCTCGTTTGTTGCGTACCCGTTTGGGTGCCTGCATCAGCCAGTTGACCAACAATGAGCTGCGTGCCGACGAAAACCGTGTCATCTCCGGATCTATCCTCAGTGGTGCCAAAGCCGAAGGGGTTCACGACTACCTCGGCCGTTATCACAATCAGGTCTGTGCATTGGGCGAAGGTCGCGAGAAAGAGTTCCTTGGCTGGATCAACCCCAGCGCCAACAAGTTCTCCATCACCCGCACCACCCTCTCTCACCTGATGAAAGGCAAGCTGATCAACTTCACCACCACTACCAACGGTAGTGACCGCTCCATGGTACCGATTGGTAGCTATGAGCGGGTGATGCCACTCGACATCCTGCCAACCTTGCTGCTGCGAGACATGATCTCTGGCGATAGCGATGGTGCGCAAGCACTGGGCTGCCTGGAGCTGGATGAGGAAGATTTGGCGCTCTGTACCTTTGTCTGCCCTGGCAAGACAGAGTACGGCCCAGTCTTGCGTGAGTGCCTGACCAAGATTGAACTGGAAGGTTAAGCAATGAGTTTCAAGCAACTTCTTGAAAATATGGAACACCACTTCGAGCCGGGTGGCAAGTACGCCAAGTACTACGTCCTGTTCGAAGCGGCGTACACCCTGTTCTACACCCCGGGTACCGTTACCCGTAATGCTGCCCACGTCCGTGATGCGCTCGATCTGAAGCGTATGATGATCATGGTGTGGCTGGCCGTGTTCCCGGCGATGTTCTGGGGCATGTTCAACGTAGGTAACCAGGCGATTGCCGCCATTGCCCATATGGGTTCGGCTGCTGGTGCCAGCAGCTGGCAATATGCGCTGGCGACCATGCTGGGCGCCTCCCTCGATCCGGCTGTCGCCGGTATCGGCAGCAAGATGCTGATCGGCGCTACCCACTTCTTCCCTATATACCTGACCGCATTCCTGGTCGGTGGCTTCTGGGAAGTGCTGTTCGCCATGGTGCGCAAACACGAGATCAACGAAGGCTTCTTCGTCACCTCGATCCTGTTTGCCCTGATCGTGCCGCCAGAGCTGCCCCTGTGGCAAGCTGCGCTGGGTATCACTTTCGGTGTGGTAATGGCCAAAGAAGTGTTCGGTGGTACCGGCAAGAACTTCCTGAACCCGGCTCTTGCGGGTCGTGCGTTCCTGTTCTTCGCCTACCCGGGCCAGATCTCCGGTGATGCAGTCTGGGTTGCCGTTGACGGCTTCTCCGGCGCTACCGCCCTGAGCCAGTGGGCTCAAGGCGGCCAGATGGCACTGATCCACGGTGCAACCGGCCAGGCTATCAGCTGGATGGACGCATTCCTTGGTAACCTGCCAGGTTCCATCGGTGAAGTCTCTACCCTGATGATCCTGCTGGGTGCCGCCATGATCGTCTACATGCGGATCGCCTCCTGGCGCATCATTGCCGGTGTGATGATCGGTATGATCGCTACCTCCCTGCTGTTTAACGTCATCGGTTCCGATACCAACCCCATGTTCAGCATGCCGTGGCACTGGCATCTGGTACTGGGTGGCTTCGCCTTCGGTATGGCCTTTATGGCGACCGACCCTGTCTCCGCTGCCTTTACCAACAAGGGCAAGTGGTGGTATGGCGCATTGATCGGCGTCATGGTGGTGCTGGTTCGTGTGGTCAACCCGGCATTCCCGGAAGGTATGATGCTGGCCATTCTGTTTGCGAACCTGTTTGCTCCCCTGATGGACCACTTCGTCGCTCAGGCAAACATCAAGCGGAGGATTGCTCGTGGCGTTTAATAAAGATTCAACCCTCGGCACCATCAGCGTGGTTACCGGCCTGTGTCTGGCCTGTTCCATCGTGGTATCCGTTGCCGCTGTTGGCCTGCGCTCTACTCAGGAAGAGAATAAGGCGATCGACAAGCAGAGCAACATTCTCGCGGTAGCGGGTGTGAATGTGAACGATGTAGCCAAGCGTGATATCGCCAAGCTATACGGTAACAATATCGAAGCTCGTCTGGTCGACCTCGCGACCGGTAACTTTGTTGAAGGTAAGACCAGCAAGGATGCCGACAACTTCGACACCAAGCTGGCCGCCAAAAATCCAGCGACCAGCATTCGTCTTGCTGCCGCTGACGACAAAGCCAGCCTGCGCCAGATCTCCCAACAGATCCCGGTGTTCTTCGCCAAAGACAGCGAAGGCAAGATCGACAGCATCATCCTGCCCGTCTACGGTCAGGGTCTGTGGTCGACCATGTATGCCTTCGTTGCAATAGCTGCTGATGGCCAGACCATCAAAGGCATCACCTACTATGACCATGGTGAAACCCCGGGTCTGGGTGGCGAGATCGAAAACCCGGCTTGGCGCGAACTGTTTGTCGGCAAAAAGCTGTTCAACCAAAGTGGCGAACCGGCGCTGCGCGTCATCAAGGGCCATGCTCCGGAAGGTTCCGAGCATGATATCGATGGTCTGTCCGGCGCTACCCTGACCGGTAACGGTGTTCAGCATACCTTCGACTTCTGGATGGGTCCCAAGGGCTTTGGTCCTTTCCTGGCCAAGGTTCGTGCAGGAGAAATCAACAATGGCTGACAAGAGCGAAATGAAGAAGTTGCTGTTGACGCCGGTGCTTGGCAACAACCCCATCGCCTTGCAGGTGTTGGGTGTCTGTTCTGCACTGGCGGTTACCAGCCAGATGAAGACAGCGTTTGTAATGACCCTGGCGGTCATGGCGGTCACCGCCTTCTCAAACCTGTTTATCTCTCTGATTCGCAATCACATCCCGAACAGTGTCCGGATCATCGTCCAGATGGCGATCATCGCCTCACTGGTTATCGTGGTTGACCAGGTGCTCAAGGCTTACGCCTATGACATCTCCAAGCAGCTGTCGGTATTCGTGGGTCTGATCATCACCAACTGTATCGTGATGGGTCGTGCCGAAGCCTACGCCATGAAGAGCGCCCCGCTGCCCTCCTTCCTGGATGGTATCGGCAACGGTCTGGGTTATGGCGCTATTTTGCTGAGCGTCGCCACCGTCCGTGAACTGCTGGGCTCCGGTACCTGGTTCGGTTTCGAACTGCTGCCGCTGGTGAACAATGGTGGCTGGTACGTGCCAAACGGCCTGCTGCTGCTGCCGCCGAGTGCATTCTTCATCATTGGTCTGATCATTTGGGGCGTTCGCACCAAGGATCCCAAGCAGGTGGAGGCGAAGGATTAAGGTATGGAACACTATCTGAGTCTGTTGATTAAATCGATCTTCATCGAAAACCTGGCACTCTCCTTCTTCTTGGGGATGTGTACCTTCCTGGCGGTGTCCAAGAAGGTAAAGACCTCTATGGGTCTTGGCATTGCTGTTATTGTGGTGCAGACCATCGCGGTTCCGGCCAACAACCTGATCTACAACTACGTGCTTAAAGATGGTGCTCTGGTATCCGGTCTGGATCTGAGCTTCCTGAGCTTCATCACCTTCATCGGTGTGATTGCGGCACTGGTACAGATCCTGGAAATGGCGCTGGACAAGTACTTCCCTGCGCTCTACAACGCGCTTGGCATCTTCCTGCCACTCATCACCGTGAACTGCGCCATCTTCGGTGGCGTCTCCTTCATGGTGCAGCGTGACTACAACTTCGTCGAGTCTGTGGTTTACGGTGTAGGGTCAGGGGCAGGCTGGATGCTGGCAATCGTTGCGCTGGCAGGTATTCGCGAGAAGATGAAGTACTCTGATGTTCCGCACGGTCTTCGTGGTCTGGGCATTACCTTCATCACCGCTGGCCTGATGGCTCTGGGCTTCATGTCCTTCTCTGGTATCTCCCTGTAATCGGCTTTCCTGCAATCAGAAAGGAACGATAGATGGAAATTATTTTGGGTGTGGTCATGTTTACCGTGATCCTGCTGGCACTGGTGGCAGTCATTCTGTTCGCCAAGTCCAAGCTGGTGACTGCGGGCGATGTGACAATCAGCATCAACGGTGACCCTGCCAAGGCTGTTGTAGGCCCTGCTGGCGGCAAACTGTTGGGCGCTTTGGCCGGTAGCGGTATTTTTGTCTCCTCTGCCTGTGGTGGTGGTGGCTCCTGCGGCCAGTGTAAAGTCCGGGTGAAATCTGGTGGTGGCGACATTCTGCCGACCGAACTGGATCACATCAGCAAGGGCGAAGCTCGTCATGGCGAACGTCTGGCCTGCCAGGTCACAGTGCGCTCTGACATGGATATCGAACTGCCGGAAGAGATCTTCGGGGTGAAGAAGTGGGAATGTACTGTTATCTCCAACGATAACAAGGCCACCTTCATCAAGGAGCTCAAACTGCAGATCCCGGATGGTGAAACAGTACCATTCCGTGCCGGTGGTTATATCCAGATCGAAGCCCCTGCTCACCATGTGAGCTACAAAAACTTCGATATTCCCGAGGAGTATCGCGGTGACTGGGATCGCTTCAAGATCTTTGAACTGGAGTCCAAGGTCGATGAGCCGATCATCCGCGCTTACTCCATGGCCAACTATCCGGAAGAGTACGGTCTGATCTTGCTGAACGTGCGGATCGCAACTCCGCCGCCCAGCAACTGGACTGCCCCTCCGGGACAGATGTCCTCTTACATCTTCAGCCTGAAAGCGGGTGACAAGGTGACCATCTCCGGTCCGTTCGGTGAGTTCTTTGCCAAAGAGAGCGATGCCGAGATGGTGTTCATCGGTGGTGGTGCAGGTATGGCGCCGATGCGTTCCCATATCTTCGACCAGCTGCGTCGCCTGAACTCCAAGCGCAAGATGAGCTTCTGGTACGGTGCCCGTTCCAAGCGTGAAATGTTCTATGTCGAAGATTTCGACATGCTCGCGGCCGAGAACGACAACTTCAAGTGGAACGTCGCTCTGTCTGATCCGCAACCGGAAGACAACTGGGACGGCTACACCGGCTTCATCCACAACGTGCTCTATGAGAGCTATCTCAAGAACCACGAGGCACCGGAAGATTGCGAGTTCTACATGTGTGGACCTCCGGTGATGAACGCTGCCGTCATCAACATGCTCAAAGATTTGGGCGTTGAAGACGAAAACATCCTGTTGGATGACTTTGGTGGTTAATCCATGCACAGTGTTGTAAAGACCTGGCTAGCCTTCGGGCTAGCCTTTTTCTTGACTGGGTGCGGTCAGGAAACGGTCCAAACCAAACCGGAGATCCACATCACCGGTAGCACCATGGGCACTTACTACTCGATCAAAGTGGCTGATGGCATCATCAGTGATCCCGCCAAATTACAGGCTGAAGTCGATGTCTTGCTGGAGCGGGTCAACGACCAGATGTCGACCTATCGCCCCGATTCCGAGCTGTCGCGCTTTAACCAGCATCGCAGTGCCACCCCGATCGTGGTCTCCCGTGATACGGCGCAAGTGGTGACAGAGGCGATTCACATTGGCCGTGAGAGCCAGGGGGCGCTAGACGTCACCGTTGGCCCGCTGGTCAATTTGTGGGGCTTTGGCCCGGACAAAAAGCCAACCAAGATCCCGTCTGACGAGCTGATCACCCAAACCCGTCAAAAGACCGGTCTGGGTAATCTGCATGTAGTGACCTCGGTGGATGCCGACACCCTGCAAAAAGATATTCCGGACCTCTACGTCGATCTCTCCTCTATTGCCAAAGGCTTTGGGGTAGACAAGGTAGCCGAGTATCTGGAACTCCTCGGTAGCCGCAACTATCTGGTAGAAATTGGTGGTGAACTGCGGATCAGTGGTGTCAACAGCAAGGGACACCCCTGGCGCGTCGCCATCGAGAAGCCCACTGCGGGCTCCGGCACGGTGCAAGAGGTGATCATTCCTGGTCATAACGGCGTGGCTACCTCGGGTGATTACCGTAACTACTACGAGCTCGATGGCCAGCGCTTCTCTCACACCATAGACCCACGCACCGGTAAGCCGATCCAGCACCGGCTGGTATCGGTCACCGTCATCCACCCCTCCTGCATGACCGCAGATGGGCTGGCGACCGTATTCATGGTAATGGGAACCGAGAAGAGCCTGGCATATGCCAAAGAGCGGGGCTTGGCGATCTTCGTGATCACCAAAACGGACGACGGCTTTGAAGAGGCCTACTCCGATGCCTTCAAGCCCTATCTGGTCAAGAAGTAAGAGGTACAGATGCAGATTTTTCTGATCACCTTCGGGGTATTCATGCTGGTGATAGCCGCCATGGCTATCGGCTACATCTTCCAGAAGAAGACCATCTCCGGCTCCTGTGGTGGCCTGGGTACGGTCGGCATCGAGAAAGAGTGCGATTGCCCCGAGCCTTGCGATAACCGCAAGAAGAAGATGGCCAAAGAAGAGGCCCGTCGCAAGATGTTGGAAGATAACCGCATCATCTGATCCGGCCTTCCATGCGAAACACAAAGCGCGCCATCGGCGCGCTTTTTCATTGAGGTAACGTTCCTGAATCGTCAGGGCTGGCGCTCGATGTAGAGGATAACCTCACCAAGGTGGATACCAAATTTGCTAATTGCAGCACGATTAATCAGACGGTCCTCATCCAGCAGATACATCCAGTCATCGAAACTCACCCGCACCGTCTCGCCATCCGGCAGCACCAAATCGAGCTGATAGCGCCAGTTGAGGGCAAACCCTTCCGTCTTGCCTACCGCCTCCCCCACCACATCGGCAGCTGTGCCACGCCAGTGACCATCAGCGCCCTTGCTCAAATACCAGGTGCGGGTCTGCTGACGACCATCGTCAAAGTAGAACTGCTCGAACAGCTCCCCCTTGCCATCTTGCCAACGCCCCACCATCTCAACCCGAAAGCGGCTGTTCACTTCGCCGCTACGGTCGGTCACCAGACCATGTGCCACCAGCTTGCCATTAAAGAAGCGAGCAAGATCCCAGTTTGGCCCCTGACCACGATAATCATCGAGACTGGCGCCACATCCGCTCAGCAACAACAGGGGCAGCAACAGTAACCAGCGGTACGCACGGTAGAAAGACATCAGAGACTCCATATTCAGAGTTGACCGCGCAGGCGGCGAGTGAGTGCAGGATCGCGACTGTTGTCAGCCAGCCAGATGGCGAGGAAGGCAGCCGAGAATTGCGGATCGGCAAGGGTGCCGAGGGGCTTGTTGTGCCACCAGAATTGGCCTGCCCCGCCCTTGTCGACATAGAAGGTGAGCTGGTCGCCCGCGCCGACATCGGGCCAGAAAGCAGTCAGCTGCTCTAGCCAGCGCTGACGTTGCTCCTTGTTACCCGCCCCCAGCCGTGCAAGCTCCTCGGCGGTCGCGCTAAGCAAATCGCCTCGCGCAATAGATCTGGCATAAGTGAGGGTGATAGCTTGTGGATACTCCCCTGGCAGATAGCGGCCACTCTGGCTGTAGAGGGTGGCATCGTAGAGCTTGAACCAGAGCCAGTTCATCTCGCCCTGTCCGACCGGGCGCAGCTGTTGCCAGGGGGCCGCAGAAGCCTGCACGGTCGTTGCAATGAGTAAAGTCAGCGCCGCAAGCAGTGGGCTAATTCCACCCCATATGCCAATGGTTGGGGTCTTCCAGTTCATGCCAGTCCATCTCCTGTTCTTGCAAGGTGTTGATATCCAGCACCACCACCTGCACCAGCTGCCCTTGCGCGTCACGCTGGCAGGCAACGACCAGATAGTGGCGATCGGTCAGCTCATGCTGGCTCTCTTTGGTCCATTTGGAAAACAACAAAGTGTCGCTCGAAAAGGTGTTCATGTTGGCTCACCCTCCAGTTTGACCATTACCCACAGCAGTACGGGTAACCACCACATCCAGATCACTGTCAGCACTGCCGCGCTAATCCAGATGCCCCAGGGTAAGTGTACTGCCCCCATGGCGGCACCCGCCACATAGGAGAAGGCGCCCCCCACTATGCCAAACAGCGCCTGCTGCCAGAGGGGCAAGCGCAGCAGCCAACGCATACCATGAGCCAAGGAGAGGGCGAAACCGAGCCAGAGCAGCACCAGCCAAACTGGAAAACCGGCAGGAAACTGGAACAGCCCGATCTGCCATAGCAGCAGATCAAGCAGACACCCGGCAAGCGCCAGGGGCAAAAGCCGCACATCATCCTTGCGGCTGGGTGAGAAGAGAAAATGCAGCAGCAAGATCACCAGCAGCGGGCCCGGTTGCTGCCATTTTACCGCCAGCAACCAGTAGAGGTTGAACCCCAACAGGTGGGCCCACTGCCACATGATTAGTGACCGCTCACTGGCAGTGAACCTGACCAACCAGACGGCCCCGGCTTGGCCGCCTCCAGCTGCACCAGACTGATCGCCCGCTCCCAAAATCCCCCCTCGCAATAGGCGAAGTAGAAGTGCCACAACCGGATGAAATCCTGGCTATAGCCCAACTTGGGCAGCTCGGGTGCCAGCGCCAGAAAGCGCTCGCACCAGTGGGCCAGTGTACGAGCGTAGTGATGGCCGTGATCGTGCAACCGCACCAGCTGCATGTCGGTCTCTTTGGCAATCAAGCCCGCCATCTGGGATGCACTCGGCAAACAGCCACCGGGGAAGATGTAACGCTGGATGAAATCCACGCTGCGCAGGTACTGGGCATGACGCTGATCGGCAATGGTGATGGCCTGAATGAGCAGGCGACCGCCGGGCTTGAGCAGCCGTGACAGCTGGCGGAAATAGTCGGGCAGGAAGCCATGGCCCACCGCTTCGATCATCTCGATGGAGACCAGCTTTTCATAGCTGCCCTCCAGCTTGCGGTAATCCTCCAGCAGCAGGGTGATGCGATCCCCCAGTCCCTCCCGCGCGATCCACTCCTTGGCATAGTCATGCTGGGCCTGAGAGATGGTAGTGGTAGTCACCCGGCAGCCGTAATGACGGGCGGCATAGACTGCCAAGCCGCCCCAGCCGGTACCGATCTCCAGCAGATGATCATGCGGCCCCAGCTCGAGCCGCTCGCAGATGGTATGCAGCTTGGCCTGCTGCCCCTGTTCCAAGGTGGCCTCGGCGGTTGGATAAATGGCACTCGAATACTGCATATGGCTGTCGAGAAAGCCCTGATAGAGGGTGTTGCCCAGATCGTAGTGGGCGGCGATATTGGAGCGCGATCCAGTCAAGGTATTGCGATTGAGCCAGTGGCGCGCCTTGTTGAAGGGGAAACTCAACCAGCTCAAGCGCCGCTCCAGGCTGTCCAGCAGAGACATATTACGGGCCAGCAACCGCACCAGCGCTACCGGATCCGGGCTGGTCCACAGCCCCTCTACCCAGGTCTCACCAGCCGCTATGCTGCCCCCCAGTAACAGGCGACGATAGAAGGCGGGATCCTGCACCACCAGCTCGGCATGCAGATCGGTGCCTGCTACCCCGAAGCTGTGGCGCTCGCTACCGTCTCGCAGGATCAGTTGACCATGGCCGAGGCGCACCAGCAGCTTGAGTAGCAACTGCTTTGCCCCTTTTTCAATGAAAGAGGCGGATTGTGTGGCTTGCACTAATTCCATTAGCGAGTCTCCGGATGACTAAAAATGGGGGTTCGTTTGATAAAAAGACGCAGGGCTTGCCAGTAGATCCCGAGCAGCACCTTCAGGGTCATCCACGGCCAGCGCACCAGCAGCGCCATCAGCCCCTTGCGTGACAGCGGCTCACGGCTCAGGGCCAGGGTCGCGTCAAACAACTTTGCCTCGCCAGACTGGGGATGACTCTCGATGTGGATCAGCGTCTCTTGTACCGGGGGGCGAATACGCCAGTGATAACGCATGGCCAGCCCCATAAAGGGGGAGACATGAAAATCTTTATCGTGGGGGGCCAGCGCCGCCAGATCCAGCAGATAGTAGTGGCGCTCGTTCCAGGGAGTATTGGAGACCTCCGCCAGCAGATAACGCGCCTCTCCCTGCTGGTAACAGAAGTAGAAATTGACCGGGCTGAAGTAAAAACCCATGCAGCGCACATTGCCAAGCAGTAGCACCCGCTCATCGGGCTCTGCAGTGCCACCTAACTCTGCCACTTTCTGCCACACCGCCTGTTTGAGGTTACCCTGACTGCCTTTGAGGTAATCATCACGATGAAAGGAGAGCAGCCCCGCCCGCTCCACGCCGAACCAGCGCCCCTGATCCAGCGCCGCGACCTCGTCCAGATCCAGCCCCAACATAAACAAGCTATAGGAGAAGGCATGCGCCCGTGGTGCAAAACGGCGATGGCGCACTGACCCCTGCCAAATGGCACTGATGGTCTGTTCAGCCGCAGCGGTACTCATAAACTGGCCCCAAAGCGTTCGGCTACATCCAGCGCGCTATGCACCCCGTCTTCATGAAAGCCGTTGTACCAATAGGCGCCGCAAAAATGGGTGTGGCGCTGACCGCAAATCTCGGCGCGCCGCTGCTGGGCGGCGATGGACCCCTGATTGAACACCGGATGGTGGTAGACGAAGCGACGCAGCACCTTGCTCTCATCCACCTTGCCCTGCGGGTTGAGGCTGACACAAAAGGGTTCCGGGGATTCAACACTCTGCAAGATGTTCATGTTGTAGCTCACCAGCGGCCGCGCCTCGTCATTGCCATCGAGCTGATAATTCCAGCTGGCCCAGGCTTTCTTGCGGCTCGGCAAACAGCTCGCATCGGTGTGGAGCCAGACATCGTTCGCCTGATAAGTCATGTCACCGAGAATGGCTTGCTCCCCTGAACTGGCATCTTGCAACAGGGCCAGCGCCTGATCGCTGTGACAGGCGAAGATCACCTCGTCAAACCGCTCCTCACCGTAACTACTCAGGATCACCACGCCGTCCGCGTCCCGCCGCACGCTCTGCACCGGACAAGCGAGCCGGATCTGTTGCTGCCAACCGGCAGTGAGCGGGCCAATGTATTCCCGCGAACCGCCCGGAATGACATACCACTGGGGGCGATTTGCCACATCCAGCAAGCCGTGGTTGGCAAAAAAGCGCAAAAAGAAACCCAACGGAAAGGCGCGCATATCCGCCAGTGTCGAAGACCAGATCGCCGCCCCCATGGGCAGGATGTAATGACGAGCGAAGTAATCGCTAAAATCACCGGCCAGCAAAAAATCCCCCAGAGTCAGCTGATCGCTATTCCCTTCAAGTTGCGAATCGGCCAACCAGGCGCGAGCATCCCGGTTAAACCGCAGGATCTCGCCAACAAAACGGTAAAAACGCGGGCTCAGCAAATTGCTGCGCTGGGCAAACAGGGTGTCGAGGTTGTGACCGTTGTACTCAAGCCCCTCCGGGCTTTTGACTGAAAAGCTCATCTCGGCGGGTTGCCGTTCTACCCCGATCCGGGCCAGCAACTTCAAAAAATGGGGATAAGTACGGTCATTAAACACAATAAAGCCAGTATCGATGGCGTAGTTACGACCCGCCAGACTCACATCAACGGTCGCGGTATGGCCACCCAGGGTTGGCGCTGCCTCAAACAACGTAACATCGTGCAACTTGTGCAGTAGAAAACCGGCGGAGAGACCGGAAATTCCGGAGCCTATGATGGCTATCCTTTTCTTCATTTATGGTGTCCTTTCGAAGTAAGCGAACCACCGAAACGCAGCCACAATCCCACCGGTAGCGCCCCAAGCAGGCGCAGCAACCAGATGAAACGACGGGGGAAATGGATCTGATGGTGACCCGCAGCAAGCCCGGTCATGATGATGCGGGAGGCTTGCGCCGCCGACACCAGACAGGGCATGGGAAAATCATTCTTCGCGGTGAGGGGGGTTTTGACAAAACCGGGGCGGATCAGGGTCACGCCGATCCCCCTCACGGCAAGATCCAGGCGCAAGGTGGCGGCCAGATAATCAATCGCCGCCTTGGAGGCGCCGTAGGCTTGTGCTCTTGGCAAGGCCAACCAGCTGACAGAGGAGCTGACCAGCGCCAGCCGCGCTCCCCGATGCAGCAGCGGTAAAAAAGCGTCAAGCGCATAGCCGGTAGCAATGAGATTGGTCTCGATCACCCGGGCAAACAGGGCGCTGTCAAAGCCCTCGGCAACATCCATGTATTCACAATTTCCAGCATTGAGGATCAGCAAGTCCAGTGGCGGCAAACTGCTAGCCAGCTCTTTCATGGCAGCCAGGTCACGGGCATCAAATTGCAGCGGGGTGATACCCGCTTGCGCCAACTCCTGTAACCGCTCACCATCCCGACCACAGCCCCACACCTGCCACCCGGCCTGCTGGTAATCCAGCGCCAGCTGACGACCGATCCCTGAGCTGGCGCCGGTGATCAATACGCGTCCATTCATGAACCCAATCTCCCTCTGATCGCTCGTACCACTGAGCCCAGTAGCGGCAACTGCTCGTAGAGCATGGCGCCAAGATCAAAATAATCACGGTGCATCACTACCTTACCAAGCTTGTCAAAGGTGAGTCGAGTGGCACCTTCTACCGTGACTGTCTGACCGCTGGCCAGCCGCGGATGAGAAAAACGCATTATCCAGCTGATCCATGCCTCCTGCCCTTGCTGCTGCTGACTGGTGATCTCGAAGCGGCAGTATGCGAGGCGCTGATACATAGCAGCAAAATAGTCAGTAAGCGCTGCCAGCCCGTCGATACGATGCGCCGGATCGACGAAAATGACCTGCTCGGCATAGACCTCTGGCAAGCGGTGCAGTTGCTGCTTGTCCAATTGCTGATAGAGCGCAATAAAGCTGGCCAGCGGATCCTTCATCCTATTTCTCCTGATTTCGAAACATCTCGATGGCTCTCACCCGGGCAACCGCGTGATCCACCATGGGTGCCGGATAATCCTGTCGCCCCTTGAGTCGTAGCCAGTCATGGGGCTGATGCACATAAGGCGGGGGAGTATCGGCAAGTTCAGTTACCCAAGTACGGATAAACTCCCCTTGTGGATCAAATCGTTGCCCTTGAGTGGTGGGGTTGAAGACCCGAAAATAGGGCGCCGCATCGGCGCCGGTACCCGCCGCCCACTGCCAGCCACCGTTGTTGGCCGCCAGATCCCCGTCAATCAGCCTGCTCATGAAGTAGTCCTCCCCCAGCCGCCAGTGAATGTGCAGATCTTTGGTGAGAAAGCTCGCCACTATCATCCGCAGCCGGTTGTGCATCCAGCCGGTGGCGTTGAGGCAGCGCATCGCCGCATCGACGATGGGGTAGCCGGTGCGTCCTTCGCACCAGGCGGCAAAGGCATCCGGATCCCAGCTCCACGGCAGCGCCGCCGTCTCGGGCTTGAAGGGACGATTCATCGAGAGGGTAGGGATCAGCACCAGCAGGTGGCGATAGAACTCACGCCAGACCAGCTCGTTGAGCCAGACAAAACCTGGCTGGGCCTTGGTCTGGGGTCGATAGCCAAGCCGCTGCTGGAGCGCCGCCACGCACTGACGGGGACTGATGATGCCCGCCGCCAGATAGGGGGAGAGTACGGAAGTGCCGGCGATGGCAGGAAAATCCCGGGTCTCGCCATAGTCGAGCACCGCCTGCTCCAAAAAGGCGTGTAGACGGCGCAAGGCTTCCGCCTCCCCCACCGGCCAGCGGGGATCTGCCGTCAGCTCGCCGAGCGCTTCATCAACCCACGCCCGCTCGGCCAGCGGCTGCCACGGTAACGGCTCGCCACGGGACGCAGGGGCGCGATGAATGACAAACCCCTCCTCATCGAGAGCCTTGATCCAGGCGCGGCTGAAGGGGGTGAAGACCTTGAACATCTCCCCCGAACCGGTCAGCACCCGCCCCGGCGGTAACACGCAGCAGCCGTTGAGCCAGTGGCAACTCACCGCCTGCTCAGCCAGCGCGGCGGTGACGGCGTGGTCGCGGCGCTGCTCGTCGATCTCGATGGCCTGATTGGCATAGAGCCGGGTCACCCCCTGCTCGCGGCAGAGGTCTGCCAGCACCGCGGGCACCTCGGCAAAGGTCTCCACTCGCAGCAGATGAAGCGGAATGCCGAGGACCGCCAGCTCACGGCCCAATTCATCCACCTGCGCCAGCATAAAGCGCTGACGGATGGGTGCCATCTTGTGCTGTCGCCACTGGGTGGGGGAGATGATAAAGAGCGCGGCGACCGGCTCATCACCGGCGCAGGCACTCTTGCCACAACCAGCACGCAGCGCCGGGTTGTCGGCAAGGCGCAAATCATTGCGCAACCAGACCAGCTTCATGACTTTTTCCTCCCGCGTGCGCTGGCGCCAGCCGCAGCAGGTACGTCTGCCATCAGCTCGGCAAGGCTCGCCTGCCAGCCGTGGGCTTGCAGCCAATCACCATCGTAGAGGCGCCCCAGCTCGCCAAACAGATGCGTGCCGGCGGGCCACCCGGCGGCCAGCTCCTGCTTGCCGAGCCCCGCCCCCAGCAGCACCAGCCAGGGAGTGACGGCGCGCCCCTCCAGCAAGCTGGCATGGTGCGGCAGGGCCGCTCCCAGCAGTTGCACCTCATAGCCCTGACCGATCAGCTCGTAAGCGGCCCAGACCAGATCGAGGGGGCCGACTTGTCCCCAGCTTGCCAAGGTGACTGGCACGCCCTTCTCCTGCTCAATCAGGTGGCGGGCGAAGCGGGTATGGAGCCAGCCCAGCCACACCTGTTGCAGCAGCTCGCCATCGGGCCGCTCGCGCCACAGCCCCTGCAGCCGCTCCAGCAGCGGTTGTAGAATCCGGCTGCGCACCAGCTCGAACGGGTAGCTCGCCAGCAGATCGTTAAGCTCGGCTTCTGCCTTGCGCTGGTTAAAGGCGAGCAGCGCCTGACTGAACTGCTCCAGGGTTTGCTGCCAGTGATCGCTCACCGGCTCGGCGTGGGGTTCGCTCAAGAGCCCCTTCACCTGCCCGATGCTCACCCCCCGATCCAGCCAGCTCAGGATCTCGCCGATCTGGCGAATATCCTGCTCGCTGTAGAGGCGGTGGCCCTTTTCGGTTCGGGCCGGTTGCACCAGACCGTAGCGGCGCTGCCAGGCGCGCAGGGTCACGGCGTTGACGCCGGTGAGGCGGGAGACCTCGCGAATGGGGTGGATCCCCTCATCAGCCAGAGGAGCAACTTCTTGCGATAAATCAGACATGACAACGTCCATCAAACAGAGGGGTGGAGCTTCCCGGTGCAGGGCCTGCACCGGGGTAACAGAACAGATTCAGAGCCCGTAACGCAGTTTCAGCGTGTTGGGATGAAGGTCGAGATAGACCTGCTCGACCGCACAAAACAGCATTCTCAGAGCCCGTAGCGCAGCTTGAGCGTGTTGGGATGAAGGTCGAGATAGACCTGCTCGGCCGCACAAAACAGTATTGTCAGAGCCCGTAGCGCAATTTGAGCGTATCGGGGTGCGGATTGAGGTACACCTGCTCGGCGAGATAGGGATTGGGGTACTCGCGCAGGTAGTGACGGATCAGGGTGAGCGGCACCAGCAAGGGGAAGATGCCGGTGCGGTACTTGTCGATGGTATCGGCAAGCTCCTGCTTCTGGGCCGGGGTCAGCACCCGCTTGAAGTAGCCCTGCAGGTGCATCAGCACATTGGTATGACTGCGGCGGTTAGCCCGCAGGGTCAGCGCCGTCATCAATCCCTTGATGTAGCTGTCGGCCACCTCCTGCACATTGGTGGCCTTGCCCAGATTACCGAGCAGCTTGCCGAGCGCCCGGTAATGAGTTGTCGCGTGGGAGAGCACCAGATACTTGTAGCGGGAGTGGAAGCGAACCAGCGCAGCGGCGGTGATGCCACGGGCGCAGAGCTGCTGCCAGTCGTGGTAGGCAAAGACCCGCAGCACGAAGTTCTCCCGCAGGATAGGGTCGCACAGGCGGCCATCCTCTTCGACCGGCAACAGGGGGTTGGCTTCCATCAACGCCTTGGCAAACAGGCCGATCCCCTCCTTGGCGCTCCCCTCGTTGTTGGCGCCATAAACCTTGACCCGCTCCATGCCGCAGCTGGGGGATTTGGCGCAGAGGATATAGCCGGAGATAAAGTCGAGCTGGCGGGCTTTCTGCTCGCTGAAGGCAATCAGCTTTTCGGTGACATCGAAGCTGCCATTGCTCGCCTCGGCGCGGATCTCGCCGTGACGCTTGACCAGCCGGATGGCGGCACGGGGCGCCCCCAGACCAATGGCCATCTCGGGACAAACGGGGTGATAGTCAAAGTGAGCGCCAAGATCCCGTTCGCAGAAGCTGGAGCGCTTGTGGCCCCCATCGAAACGCACCTCTTGTCCCAGCAGGCAGGCACTGATACCGACTTTAATCTTGTACATGATGACACTCCTTGTATAAGTACTGATTCAGTTATAGCAGTTATACAAAGAAATGGAAGTTGTATAACTATTTGCGACTGATACGACACAAGGAGAAAAAAGGGATCACCGGAAAAAGAAAAAACCCATGGCAAACGCCATGGGTAAACATCAAGACACTACGGAATACAGGAAGGAAAATCAGAAGCTGTACTTCACACCCAGACTGGAGATGGAGCCTTTTTGCAGATCCCAGTTGCGATAGGTGTAGTCGGCAGTCAGCGCCCAGTTCTGGTTGAGCTTGTAGGCACCGCCCACCTTGAAGTCGTGCATATCGTCAGTCATGTTGGCGTAGCGATAGGCGGTGGAGAGCTCGATGGCGCCGATGTCGTAGCGCAGACCCACTTCACCGTACATGCTGCCGCTGCTCTTGCGGCTCACCAGATCCCAGCCCTTGACGTCATAGGCCTGCTCGCGCTCCATGGTGTAACCCATCAGACCGGTTTCACCGTAGAGGTTCAGGCCGGTGCTGAGCGGGGTGAAGACACCGATACCCAGGCTGCCGATCCCCATGCTGTCATTGCCGTGCTGGGCAGAGGTGCCCTCTGAAAGCAGACGGCCGTAGAAGTTGTTGGCGAACGATTTGGAGAGATCCAGCGTCACGCCGCCAAAATCGCGAGTGCCCTGATTGCTGGCATCACGGGGGAACAGCACGCTGTTGTTCAGATAGTCGGATTTGGTGTGCGCCCAGGTGGCGGAACCCTTGGCATAGCTGAAGGCATCCTGCGCCATGGCGGAAGTAGAGGCAAACCCGGCCAGAACCAGAAGAGAGACTGTTGCTTTTTTCATGATAATAACTCCATGTGATTGGGCCCGTTGCTAGCGAGCTGGTATGGAGTCATTGTGCGGCCAGGTTCCCGGCTTGCCGAGCTGCAAGCTGTTGCAGAACCATGTCAGATGTAAGCAGATATTGCAGCGGGTGTCAGCGGCAACAAGTTGCCGGCCCAAACGGTTTGCATGGGCCGGAACAGCAAAAAATCAGCGGAAGACTACCTCGTCAATTTCGACCCGCACCAGCGGCTGACCGGTCAATCCGGCAGGACGGGGGATCTCGATGGCCAGCGACGGACGGGCTTGCCCCTTGCGCAGATAGGTCTCCGGCAGGCGGTTCTCGGCGACCCAGAAGCGGGCCTCCTGACGGCTCAGCTGCACACCGTCAGCGCTGAACAGGGTCACCATGCCGCGCACGCCAACCACATTGCGGTTGCCGCTATTGCTCACCATAAAGGTCAGCACCAGCGGGTCAGATCCCTCGATCTTGTCCAGCTTGACCAGCACGCCGTCGCGCGCCATCTGGGCAAGCAGTTCCGGATTGGCCTTGGCCTGATCGGTCAGTACCGGGGCAGCTACCGCGACCACGGCCCCTACCTTCCCATCAGCCGCTACGCCTTGCACGGGGTCTGCCGGTTTGACCACCAAATACTCCCAGGTAAAGTCATCGTTGAGCTGAACCTGCCGGCCATCGGGCAGCGTCACCTGAGATAGAGGGGCGGCCTGCACCAGCACGGGTGAGAGGCACAGGGCAATCAGCAGACGGGAGAAGGGTTTCATAGGGCGAAGCTCGGTAACGGGTGAAAGGGCGACAGTATAAACAGTCCCGTCGCCCCTTGCCTATGACAGCACTCACGTTCTGACGCCCCCATCGCTCGCCTGCAGGCTAGATGGCGATCTCGTGCCGCTCTTGCTGCGCCATATCCAGGGTCACCAGATCGAACTCGGTCCCCTTGAGGGCAGACAGAATATCCGATTGCATATCAAAGGCCTGGGCACGCTGATGCTCGGGCAGGCGCACCCGGGCCAAGGTGGTGGTGCAGTCGCACAGGGTATGGAAAAAGACCTGCGCCTCGTCCAGCCCCATGTCGGCCAGCATCTGCTCGGCCTGATCCACCATCCGCAGATAGCGCTGCTCCAGCAGCCGTGGATTGGCGAAGCGATTACTGAGGCAACCGTTGCTCCCCTTGCCCCAGCGACCGAGCTGGCGTTTGTTGAAGCCGTAGCGATAATCGCGACGCATCAAGCCGTTGTCAGCAAAGAACCAGATGGTATTGGCAGGCAGGGAACCGAACTGGGCCAGATAGTCGTCACGCTCCTCCACCGCAGCGGGGATCAGCAGCGGCAGGTGAGACCACTCTGCACGGGTCTGCACATGCTCATAAATGCGGCGAACCGGATCGATCAATCCTTCCATGTGTGGCAGGCGATCACAGAAGACAATCTCATCGCTCTTGACGATCCAGTGGTCGATGCCATAGCGCTGGCAATAACGCCGGGCACGGGCCACTTCGCTGCGACTGCGAGTCGGATTATCGAGGGTAATGGCGTGGATCTTGACGCCAGCGGCGCGGCACAGATCGATGCTGTAGCAGGATTCCAACCGTCCCGAAAAAGAGACAACCAGCTCGTCAAAACCCGCCAGTCGCTCAATCAATAGCTGTTCCCTGGCTTGAAAAGAGTGATCATATCCCTGATTCAGTACAACAACATTGGCACCCATTAAACAGCTCCGGATGATGAACAGGTGCGCGATTGTGGGGGAAACTAGCTGAATAGACCCTTAAAGAGTCTGGTTAAAATTAAAACTTGATGGTTATTTCCTGTGATTCTGCCGCTAAATCTTCATTTTGAGCGTCATAAACTCGCAAACGAGCCTGATACACCTGATGAGCCCGCAAAAAACCCTGAGCTTGATCCAGCGAGGTGAAGGTCAGGTGCCCTCCCTCGCTGTCGGTCAGGCAGAGGCTCTCCCCTTCCGCCTCGATGCAAAGCTGATAACCGCTGCCATCCTTGCAGGCGATGATCAAGGTCGCCTCGGGATAGTGACTCAACCAGTTGCGAAACCGGCCATGCTCCATAGTGCTCCCACAGGGGCATCACCCCTTGCCGGTGGTGGGCAAACAGCCCAGCTCACCCAGTTGCTGGCGGCAACTCGCCGCGTCGGTGAAGACGATCCCCCTGATGCCGAGGGCCGCGGCGGCCGCAATGTTGGCGGGACTGTCATCGATGAAGATGCACTCTGCCGGTGTCAGATCGAACGATACCAGCAGATAGCGATAGATATCCGGCTCAGGCTTCATCATCCGCACCCGCGCCGATACCACCTTGCCGCTGAAGAAGCGCCAGAAATCCTGATGCTGCTCCAGCCAATCGATGCTGGCGTGACCCATGTTGGAGAGGGCATAAAGGGTGTGCCCCGCCCCGTGCAGCCCGGCTATCAGGGTCAGCATAGCGGGATCTGGCAAGAGCGATGCGGGAACCGCCTGTAAAATGGCCAGATTCTCCGCCGCCGAGAGGCCGGTACGCGCTTGCGCCTCCCGGGCCATGGTATGCAGCGACATGGTGCCTCTGTCCACCTCCAGCCAGTCCGGGTGGTTAAAGAGCTGTTCCGCCAGCTGCTCGGCACCTTGCGGGCCACGCACCGAACGCACTATGCCCACCGGATCCCAGCTCACCACCACCCGCCCCAGATCGAAAATAATGGTCATCCGCTTCCCCTCCCTCACCCTCTGAATGTTATTCAAACGGAATCGATATATCCCGTTTACACGCCGCGTTCTTAACCGGATACCCTGCCCCCATCCCCGCCCGTGGGCAAGTTTTACTTGCATCAGACCGACAAATCCCTTAATGGTTAGGGCGTTACAATCAGGATTCTGACCATGCAGCCAACATTCTTCTTTGCTTTCTCGTTTATCCGGCCCACTTGAGGGAAGGCCTGTCGTCATGTGAGCAGCAAGCAAAGACGAATCGAGCCTCCCTTAGCGGAGGCTTTTTTTTGCATTAATATCAATCGATTACTTGGATAGGGAACAATCATGGCAACGCTCGACGAGATCAGACAAGACATCACCCGGTTGGATCAGGAGCTGCTTGCCCTGCTGGCGAAACGCAAGACCCTCAGCATCGAGGTGGCCCGTGCCAAACAGGCCAATCCCCGCCCCATCCGTGACCACCAGCGGGAGCAGGAGTTGCTGGTCGCCCTGATCCAGAAAGGGCGCGTGCTGGGGCTGGATGCCCAATACATCACCCGCATCTACCACACCATCATCGAAGATTCTGTACTCTCCCAGCAGGCCTATCTGCAGAGCCTGCTCAACCCGGAGCAGCAGGAGCCGATGACCAGCGTCGCCTATCTGGGGCCGCGCGGTTCCTACTCCAGCCTCGCCGCCCGCAAATATCTGGCCCGCTACAAGGATCAGGTGATCGAGGTGAACTGCCAAAATTTTCGCGAAGTGCTGGATGCGGTGGAGTCAGGCCGCGCCGCCTTTGGCGTGCTGCCCATCGAGAACACCAGCTCGGGCTCTATCAACGAAGTCTATGACGTGATGCAGCACACCAGCCTCTCCATCGTTGGCGAGCTCACCTACCCCATCGAGCACTGCATCCTCACCGCCGTGCCGACCGAGCTGAGTCGCATCAAGACCTTCTATGCCCACCCGCAGGTGTTCCAGCAGTGCTCCCACTACCTGAGCAAGCTGGAAGGGGCGCGCCACGAGATCTGCGACTCCTCCTCCAGCGCCATGATGAAGGTGAAAGAACTGGCCAGCCCCGAGGCCGCCGCCATCGGCAGCGCCGCCGGTGGCGAGCTCTATGGCCTGGACGTACTGGCTGAACATCTTGCAAACCAGAAAGAGAACTACAGCCGCTTTATCGTGGTGGCACGCAAGCCCATCGACGTGGCGCCGCAGATCCCTGCCAAGACCACCCTCATCATGTCAACCTCCCAGAAACCGGGTTCGCTGGTCGAGGCGCTGCTGGTGCTGCGCAGCCACGAGATCAACATGACCAAGCTGGAATCCCGTCCGGTGCAGGGCAACCCGTGGGAAGAGATGTTCTATCTCGATGTCTCCGCCAACCTGCAGACCCCGGCGATGCAGGCCGCACTGGTGGAGCTGACCAAGATCACCCGCTATATCAAGGTGCTTGGCTGCTACCCGAGCGAGGATGTCAAACCCACCGCAGTGCCGCCGGTGCTGATGGGGAGCTAAACCGCCCTGAATGACAAAACCAGAATGACAAAAGGCGAGCACCATGCTTAATGCCGATCAGTTAAGGATCCATTGACCGATCCTTCTGATGTGTGAAAATCCGAAACCTGTTGATTGGTTTCGGATTTTTTATGCGTATCGCTCAAGCTCTCGACTTCCTACACGCCAGCAAGGCCGCTCAGTTTGCGTCACTCTCCGACCTCATTCCCACCGAGCTCATCACCACCCTGCTCGGCGAAGAGGGCGTTGCTACCCTCCGCCGTCGCCGCATGCCCATGGAGCGACTGGTCTGGGCCATCATCGGCATGGCCATCTTCCGCAACGTCCCCATGACCCAGCTGGTCAATCAGCTCGATATCCTCTTGCCCGGTGACCGCCCCTTCGTCGCCCCCAGCGCCTTCCTGCAAGCTCGCCAAAAGCTTGGCCACAAGAGCATCGAACGGCTGTTTCACGAGACCGCCGCAGGCTGGCACCAGCAGGCCAATCACCCCGGCTGGGCCGGGCTGCAACTGCTCGCCGTCGATGGCGTGATGTGGCGCACGCCCGATACCCCGGACAATGCCGCCGCGTTTGCCAAGCCCGGTACCCAGCATGGGGAGACCGCTTATCCGCAGGTACGCATGCTCTGCCAGATGGAGCTGACCAGTCACCTGCTTGTTCAGGCGGTCATGGAGAGCTGCGCCGTCAACGAGATGGTGTTGGCCGAACAGCTTGTCGCGCGTACGCCAGACCACTCGCTCACCCTGTTCGACAAGGGGTTTTACTCCCTCGGCTTGCTCCATGCATGGCAGACCACTGGCAGCGAGCGTCACTGGTTGCTGCCACTCAAAAAGGGCACGCAATACGAGGTGGTGCGCAAGCTGGGGCGTCAGGATGCCCTGGTACGTCTCAAAACCAGTCCACAGGCTAGGAAGAAGTGGCCGCAACTGCCAGAGACGCTAGAAGCCCGCTTGCTGACTCGCACTATCAACGGCAAAGAGCGGCAGGTGCTGACCTCGATGGTCGACCCGATGCGTTTCCCTGGCGCAGATATCGTCGAACTGTATGGCCATCGCTGGGAAATCGAGCTGGGCTATCGGGAGATGAAGCACTGCCTGCAACAACACCGGCTGACCCTGCGCAGCAAGAAGGCGGCGGGGATACGGCAAGAGCTATGGGGTGTGTTGCTGGCGTACAACCTGCTGCGCAGCCAGATGGTAAAGATGGCGGCGAGCCTGAAGGGATACACGGCGAGTCAGCTGAGTTTTCACATGGCCTCGGTCTACCTCATCCATGAGTTGAGCTGCATGCCGTATGTGTCGCCGGGGAATATCCCGGGACGCGTTGCGGAGCTGGAGAAACAGGCGGGCCAGTTTGTGTTGCCGGCCCGAAGGGAGCGAAGTTATCCCCGCTGCGTGAAGCCAAGGCCACAGAAGTATGGAGTTAAAAAAGCCAATAAAAACAATGCCAGTCAGGCTTAACTGACTGGCATTAAGCACCATGCTCGCCTTTTTTTGATGCCTGTTTTCAGGTCAGGCAATCAACTCAGAACTGACCGGCCATCAACTGGTTGATGTTGTAGAGAGCGCGGGTATCGAGCTCCATCTCGGTGGCGTAGGTGTTGCCGCGCGGATAGGAAGCGACCACCCGGGCACCACGCACCATACCGGCCACCGACACATCGAGCGAGTTGGAAGTCTGGGTCAGATCGCGGTAGCTGCTCTGGCCACGCACCTGCTGGCCATTGAGCTGCTCGGCCAGCTCACGATAGGCATCCATCTTGGAGGCGCGAATGGCTTGCAGCATCTTCTCCGACTGGGAGGGGCCGGGCTGGATGTCGATCACCGCATAGCCCACCGCCTTGAGCACCGGAAAATCATCGGGCTTGCCACCCTGGGTGTAATCCACCACCCGGTTGTAGCTGCAACCCGTCAACAAGAGGGCCAACAGGCAACCAAACAGGATCTTCATGACTCGCTCCTTACGGGGTCAGGTTAACCAGATGACCGCCTGGCCTCGCCTGACTGTCACGCATCAGATAACCGCGATTGATCGATGCCCGGCCAAACGAGTTGTTGGCGCCGAACAGATATTTTTGCGGGATCAGACTCTGGGCCGTGGTCTCCACCATCTTGGTGCGCATGTCGATAACGCGGGCGTTGACCAGGATCCCCTTGCTGTTGCGGCTGAACGTACCGACCAGAATACGGGAGATCGGCAAACGGGAAGAGAGCTCCTTATAGTTGCGGCTCAGTACGAAATCCCCCTGCTGCGTCACCTTGATGCTGCCGGTCAGCTTGAAGTCCACCACCACCTCGCCGCGACGGTTAAGCTCGTAGATAAAGCTCTCCTCAATCTGCTGACCCATCCAGTTGGTGTCCTGCAGGGTATCGAGATCGACGAAAGAGGCTACCGCGATAGGCTCGGTCAGGGTGGTAAGCGATTTGCGCTCCATCAGCTGATCGGTCATGCGCGCCACCAGCCAGTTGAGCTCCATCCCCTGCGCCGCCTGGCGCGGGTCACCCTGCTCCCGATTGATAGGGTCGGAGCCACACCCGGTCAATGCCAGAGCAAGCGCCAACGCCGTGATGAGTTTGTTCATGGATACCTTTCCTGTATCTGCACCTGACTTGTTATCGGACCGGCCGGACAAAGCTTGAGTCAGGAATGAGGCATGATTCTTGCTTTTTTAATGAGCATCGTCAGCGCAACCGTGCGCTGCCACCCGGCAAGTGTTGTGATCCATGTCGGCCAGTGGGTGTCATCTCCTCAGGAAGTGGCGCGGCTGCCCGCCAACTCAAGGTATCTGCTATGAAATTACCGCTGCTGTTGACCCTGCTGCTGGCCAGCCTGAGCGCCCGCGCCGAGCTTATCGAAGCGCAGGGCAGCGCCGCAATTATCGGGGGCGATGAAGTCTATGCCCGCGAGCAGGCAACCCGCGACGCCCTGCGTCAGGCCCTGCTGGCCAGCGGTGCGGCTGTCTCCAGCGTTCAGCGGCTGGAAAATGGCAGCCTACGCTCCGAGCAGATCCAGATCCGCTCCGGCGGCGATATTCGCCAGTACCGGCTCAAACGGGAAGAGGTGCGCAACGGCCGCATGTACATCACGCTGATGGCCGACATTCAGGCCGAGCGCCAGATCTGCCAGACCCAGCACTTCGCCAAGGATTTGACACTGGTCAGGCTGCGGATGCGCTATCCGGATCAGGCAAGCTATGGCGCCATGGACGACATGCCGGAAAACCTCTCACGCCGGCTGTTCGAAACCCTCGCCAATGCGCCGCAAGGGGTCGCGGTGCGCCAGTGGCTGGATGAAAACCTACGCATCGACCCGCTCCACTTGCAACAGGGGGATCGCAGCGCCCTTGAGGAGATCAAGGCGCTCAGCCTGCGTACCGACAGCCAGTATCTGGTACTCGGCAGCATCGACGATCTCTCCATCGAGCCCCAGGGCAACCAGCTGACCAGCTGGTATGAGGATCCGGTGCGCAACTTTCGCATGCAGCTCTACCTGTTCGACGGCATCAACGGCAGCCTGGTCAACCGCAAGGTCTACGAAGGGCGCGCCACCTGGACCTTTGGCAAGCGGGAGCAAGTGGGCAGCAGCAGCGGCCAGTTCTGGCAGTCAAGCTACGGCCAGGAGGTCAACTACCAGTTGCAGCAAGCCGCTCAGAACCTGGTGGCCCAGCTCACCTGCGCCCCGGTCACCGCCCGGGTGGTCGGCCAGAACGAGCGCGGCCCCTACATCAATCTGGGACGGCGCAACGGCGTCAAGCTCGGCGACCAGTTCCGCATCCAGCACAACGCCGACTTCATCGACCCCTACGGCAAGTCGCGCATGATGCGCAATCCGGCCGACGGCCTGTTCGAGGTGGTACAGGTATTCGACGATGGCGCCATCATCAGCAGCCAGAACAAATATTCGCCGTTTAACATCCAGAATGGGGATTTGGCAGTATTGGAATAAGAATCAAGGGTTTAAAAGGGAGTTGCTTCTTGTATAATGCCCGGCACACAACGCTCCCGTAGCTCAGTAGGATAGAGCGGTCCCCTCCTAAGGGACAGGCCACTGGTTCGACTCCAGTCGGGAGCACCATATAAAACAAGGGGTTGGCATCGTCATGGTGCCAACCCCTTGGTCGTTTTTAGCTTGGAGTACCACAGGAAAAATTCCATACCACCTGCTATGACGAGGTGGTGCTGCAAAACCTCGATGATGAAGTGGCACAGATGAAAGGAGACAAGCTGGTTGGTTTCCACCTGATCGGCAGCCATGGCCCGACATATTACAAACGTTACCCGGATATCCATCGTCAGTTTTTGCCGGATTGCCCGCGCAGCGACATCGAAAACTGCACGGATGAGGAGCTGGTCAATACCTACGACAACACCATCCGCTACACCGATTTCGTGATCGCAGAGCTGATTGCCAAACTGAAAACCTATGAAGAGAAGTACAACACGGCGCTGATCTATGTCTCCGACCATGGCGAATCACTGGGGGCGTTGGGGCTCTACCTGCACGGTACACCCTACAAATTCGCCCCCGATGACCAGACCCGGGTGCCGATGCAGGTCTGGATGTCTCCCGGTTTCTCCAAAGAGAAGGGACTGGACATGAGCTGTTTGCAGCAAAAGGCTACTGATACCCGCTACTCCCACGACAATCTCTTCTCGTCCGTACTGGGGATCTGGGATGTCAAAACGGCGGTCTACGATCAGGGGCTGGATATCTTCAGCCAGTGCCGGACAGTGCAATAAACCCTGTAAGGGGCGATCATGCGCCCCTTTTCATCCCCCTATTTGTTTAATTTGTCACGTAAACACCCCTGCCAGGGTTCAGGTTTTCTATACAGCAGGGGCGTGTTCACCATGAAAAGAGGAAAAGGAAATGGCAAAACCCGGTGCAACAGGGATCACTCGCATCATTCATGCAACCAACTACAGCATGAAAGGGCTCTCGTCGGCTTGGCAGCATGAAGCGGCTTTTCGCCAGGAGTTGCTGCTCATTTTGTTACTGATGCCGCTGGCCTTTTTCGTTGGCGACGGCCTTAACCAAATATTGCTGCTGATCGTCATCAGCTGGCTGGTGTTAATTGTGGAGATCCTCAACTCTGCTGTTGAAGCGGTCGTTGATCGAATTGGCTCTGAGCATCACGAACTCTCCGGCCGTGCCAAAGACATGGGCTCCGCTGCCGTTTTCATTGCACTGGCGCTCAATGCGCTGGTGTGGGGCGCACTAACCGGGCGCAACCTGCTTGGGTGGTGGTAAGGGAGTGGGCGTGCGGCGTTTGCCAACTGCCAGATAGCAAGAGGGGCGGCCAAGTGCCGCCCCTCTTCATGGTTGCCGATCAGGGTGTCGTCAGGGCGAGGTGCTTGGTGATGGCCTGATAGAGCTGAGGGTAGTCATCTTCAAAATGGTGGCCTCCCGGTAGCGTGACGGTGGTGACATTGGCCTGGTTGAGGCGCGGACAGAGGCGGTCGCCATCATCGTCGTCAGCCCCTTGCAGGCAGAGAATCGGCAGGCCACGGATGGTCTGGACCTGCGGCTCGGTCGGGTAGCTGCGAGCCTTGTGGGTGAGCATGTCGCTGACGTGGATCTCGAAGTCCGAACTGGTAGAGGGGGAGAGCATCACAGCCCCTTCCAGGCTCTGGCGATAGCGCTCCGGCAGCCGGTTGATGACAAAGGGGACTATCTCGGCACCAAACGAAAAACCGACCAGCAGCCAGCGCGGGCGTTGCCAGCGAGCTTGGTAATCGTCGAGGATCCGCGCCAGATCGGCGGTCACCTGCTCCGGCGTTTTCTTCTTCCAGTAGTAGCTGAGGGAGCTCCAACCCACCACCGGCATGCCGTGTTGTTGCAGTTGGGTACTCAGCCCCTTGTCGAGGGCCGCCCAGCCGCCATCACCGCTGAGAAACACCACCAGCGGGGCGCCGGAGGGGTGGCCAACCGGCAGTTCAATCAGGCTCAGATCATCCTTGACCGGGGCGGCCTGCGCCGTAAATGACGAGATGGGCAGTACGAGACTGAGTAACAGCAAAATCAAGGCTCTCATGGGCCATGCTCCTATTTTTTGATCAGCCCCAGCGGGCTGCGGCTAATCAGGGTGATCAGGTGAGTCAGGGTTCTGGGCAGCGCCAGCTTGCTGCTGCAGAGCAGATAGCGTGGCTCCCAGTGGGGCGAAAATTTCTCTTTGTAACGGCGCAGCCCCTGAAAGTTGTAAAAGCGGCTGCCACGCATAAACAGGGTGTTACCGAGGCGATCCCAGTAGCTGCCGAGCGGGTGGTCATTGAAACCGGACATGGGGGCCATCCCCAGATTGAAGCTGGCATACCCCTGCGCCTTGCCCCACAGCAGCAGCTCGACGAAGAGAAAATCCATGATGGGAGCGGTGCCGCTATCCAGGCTGTAACGCATCAGATCGATAGAGAGGCTCTCCTTGTTATCGCTGACCCAGAGGTTGGCAAAGCCGACGATCTGCCCCTCGTACCGCACCAGCGCTGCCGGGCTCAGGGTGAGGTAGTCGGGATCAAATCGGCCGACCGAGAAGCCCTTCTCCTTGCCCATCTTGCTCTGCAGCCAGCTATCGGAGACTGTTTGCAGTCTGGGTAGCAGTGCGGCCACGTCGCTCGCCTCGACCACCTCGAAGGTCAGCCCCTCCCGTTTGCCCTTGGCGTGGCTCTGGCGCAGGTTGCGCAGCCGACTGCCCGCCAGATCGAAGGTGGTGAGATCCACCATCGCCTCTTCACCGAGCTTGAAGGGGATCAGCCCCAGCTCCAGATAGAGCGGAAGATAGCGGGCCGAGACCTGATAGAAGACCGGGTTGGCGTCGTGCTCGTCGCACAGCTCCCGAAATTGCCAGAGCAGCTCCTCAATCAGCTCTGGGCGACCGACCGGATCCCCCATCACAATCCAGCTGCTGCCCTCGATGCCATACATCAAAAAGGCGTCACCGGCGGGGTGGAACAGCAGGGATTTATCTTTCAGCTGGGCCAGATAACCGTGGTTCCCCCCTTCACGTACCACCAGCTCGTGGGCGCGGGCCAGCGCTTCTTTATCCGGCTTGTTGCCCACGATGCGCAGCGGCGCCAGCAACTGTGCAACCCCGACCACCGCCAGCACGGCGACCACGCTGCCCATGGCGCGCAGGCCACGAGCGGCACCGCCGTGGGGAGAGAAGTGGAACCAGAGGGCGTGGTCATACTCCACCTGACGGTAGGAAAAAAGCAGCAACCAGAGGGCCCCCAGCAGTACGGCGCCGACCGAGACAAGCCAGCCCGGGGTGAACTGGGCATGCAGCAGGGATCCCTTGCGATAGAACAGCGGGCGGCAGGGCGTCATGATCAACAGAAAGCTGCCGAGCAGCAGGGTGGACTCCCAGCCTCCCCCCTTGAGCAGGGAGAAGGTCATCCCCAGTACCAGCAGCAACTGGCTGATGCGAAACGCGGCATCATGGCGGCGATAGAGGCTGCGGGCCAGCAGGATCAACAGCACCCCGCTCACGCTGCCGAGTATGTGGGAGAGCTCCAGCAGATGGAGTGGCAACACCTGCAGCAGCGTTTCGATGCGGCTGCGCATGGTGGGGATCATCCCCGAGCAGAGCAGCAGGCTGCCAGCAGCAAAAGTGCCCAGGCTGATGAGGGCGGGCAGAAACTCGCGCACTGCACTCATGATCCCCTGCAACCGTTGCCAGCGCACTTTCTGCTGCAACATCTCCTGACTGGTAAAGAGCAACAAGGCGCAGAGAAAGGGGATCACGTAGTAGATGCAGCGATAGAGCAGCAGCGAGGCGAGCAGCTTGTCGGCTGGCAGATAATTGGCCAGCAGCAGACTCATGCTCGCTTCAAAGACCCCGATCCCGCCGGGCACGTGAGCCATCACCCCAAGGAAGCTGGCCAGCACGAAAGCACTGAGCAGCACGGGGTATGGAACGCTCTGGGCGGGTAACAGCACAAACAGCACCGCGGCCGCTGCCATCCAGTCGATCAGGGCAACCAGCAGTTGCAGCAAGCGCACCTTGAATCCGGGCAGGGTCAGGGTGTGTTCCCGCCAGCAGAGTCGGGGTTGGGGCCAGCAGAGATAGGCCACCACCAGCAACAGCGCCATGGCGCCAGCCAGCTTGAGCAAGGTATCTGCCCACAGTGGCCACTCTGGCAGCAACTGTGACACATCGCAGGTCAATAGGGAGCCGCCTCCCCAAGCCAGCAAGCCGAGGAAGAAGGTGATGGAGCAGAACAGCACCACGCGGGCCACTTCCCCGGTGGCGAGCCCCAGGCTTGAGTAGATCCGGTAGCGTACCGAGGTGCCGGTCAGCAGGGCAAAGCCAAGGGTGTTGGAGAAGGTGTAGGCAATAAACGAAGTGATTCCGACCTGTTGCCAGGGGAGCTGCTTGCCCAGCGCGTGGAGCGCCAGCAGATCGTAGCAGCAGAGGCAGCCATAACTGAACAGGGTCAATAGCAGTGCGGCTGCCAACAGGGGCAGTGGCTGCGACCAGATAGCGACACGAATATCATGCCAGTGCCATGAATGGGTCAGGTGATAAAGCACGGTCAGTGCGGTGCCCAGCAGCAGCAAGCTGCACAAAGGGCCTAACCATTTAACGAGATGACGCCACATTCCATGTTCCTATTGTTAATTCAAATAGTTGATTTTTATAGCGTTACGGTAATGCATGGCAATATGGGATAAGGTGCGGTGTGTCGCTGTGCCAGATGGTCGATTCGGGGGCCGCAAGATGGAATATCGATCATGTTTTTCATGGAACAAACCCGGTATACGAGGCTGATGATGTCGTTGCAGAAGATGAAAAGGGAGGCATCAGGCCTAATGCCAGTCAGTTAAGCCTGACTGGCATTGTTTTTATTGGTTTTTTTAACTCCATACTTCTGTGGCCTTGGCTTCACGCAGCGGGGGTAACTTCGATCCCTTCGGGCCGGCAACACAAACTGGCCCGCCTGTTTCTCCAGCTCCGCAACGCGTCCTGGGATATTCCCCGGCGACACATACGACATGCAGCTCAGTTCATGGATGAGGTACACCGAGGCCATGTGAAAACTCAGCTGACTCGCCGTGTATCCCTTCAGGCTCGCCGCCATTTTTACCATCTGGCTGCGTAACAGGTTGTACGCCAGCAGCACACCCCATAGCTCTTGCCGTATCCCCGCCGCCTTCTTGCTGCGCAGGGTCAGCCGGTGCTGTTGCAGGCTGTGCTTCATCTCCCGATAGCCCAACTCGATTTCCCAGCGGTGGCCATACAGTTCGACGATATCGGCGCCCACAAAGCGCATCGGGTCGACCATTGAGGTCAGCACTTGCCGCTCTTTGCCGTTGATAGTGCGAGTCAGCAAGCGGGCTTCTAGCGCCTCTGGCAGTTGCGGCCACTTCTTTCTCGCCTGTGGACTGGTTTTGAGACGCACCAGCACATCCTGACGCCCCAGTTTGCGCACCACCTCGTATTGCGTGCCCTTTTTGAGTGGCAGCAGCCAGTGCCGCTCGCTGCCAGCGGTCTGCCAGGCATGGAGCAAACCGAGGGAGTAAAACCCCTTGTCGAACAGGGTCAGCGAGTGGTTCGGCGTACGCGCGACCAGCTGTTCGGCCAACACCATCTCGTTGACGGCGCAGCTCTCCATGACCGCCTGAACAAGCAGGTGGCTGGTGAGCTCCATCTGGCAGAGCATGCGTACCTGCGGATAAGCGGTCTCGCCATGCTGGGTGCCGGGCTTGGCAAAGGCAGCGGCATTGTCCGGAGTATCGGGAGTTCGCCACATCACGCCATCGACGGCGAGCAGTTGCAGCCCGGCCCAGCCGGGGTGATTGGCCTGCTGGTGCCAGAGCGAGGCGGTCTCGTGAAACAACCGCTCAATGCTCTTGTCCCCGAGCTTTTGGCGAGCTTGCAGGAAGGCGCTGGGGGCGACAAAGGGGCGGTCACCGGGCAACAGGATATCGAGCTGATTGACCAGCTGGGTCATGGGGACGTTGCGGAAGATGGCCATGCCGATGATGGCCCAGACCAGTCGCTCCATGGGCATACGGCGACGGCGGAGGGTAGCGACGCCCTCTTCGCCGAGCAGAGTGGTGATGAGCTCGTTGGGAATGAGGTCGGAGAGTGACTCAAACTGAGCGGCATTACTGGCGTGGAGGAAGTCGAGAGCTTGAGCGATACGCATAAAAAATCCGAAACCAATCAACAGGTTTCGGATTTTCACACATCAGAAGGATCGGTCAATGGATCCTTAACTGATCGGCATTAAGGCATCAGGCCTCCCTTTGTCATCTCTCCGCTTAACTACTTACTGTGCCGATCAGATCGTCTTTCAGGGAGCGGTGGGCTGTTATTTGGTTTTCGGAGCCACTTTGACCGCCGGTGCTTTGGCGTGAGTGGTTTTATGATGTTTCTTCACCACTTTGGTCTGGGTGGCTTGCGGTGCAGCTGCTTTGGTCGGGGTGGCTGCCATGGTGAAACCGGAGGTGAGGGCGAAGACGGCAGCCAAAGTCAGGGGGATAATTTTTTTCATGTTCAATTTCCTTATTCGGGTTGATGTTATGGAGCGTTTCTCCATGACTTCATCCTATGACTGTTGCGGCTGTCCTTCAGTGAGCGGTTGGTGACGGTTTGTATCCAAATGTACAGGGAGGGTGATGCAGAAGCGGGCGCCGCGGTCACTGGCCAGCAGCGCCACATCGCCCCCGTGATGACGGGCAATGCTGCGTACGATGGCCAACCCCAGTCCGGTGCCGCCGGTGCGGCGATCCCGGCTCTGATCAAGGCGCACAAACGGCTCGAAGATCTGGGGGGCCAGTGCCTGATCGATCCCCGGCCCGTCGTCACTCACCTCCAGCAGATAGTGATCCTGCAACCGGGAGAGCGAGAGGGTGACCCGACTCTCGGCATAACGCAGGGCGTTGCCGATCAGGTTCTCCACGGCGCGCGTCAACAGCCGTTGATCGCCGCACCAGGGCATCTGGATGGGCGGTAGTTGCAAAGCCAGTGCTTTCTCCGGGCGCAGTGCCTGCCAGTCTCCAAAGTGGAGCTCCGCCCACTCCACCAGTTCCAGCTCATCGAGCTTGAGTGGCAGCTCGGGCCGATCCAGCCTGGCATAGGTGAGCATCTCCTCGATAAGGGAGTCCAGCGCCCCCAGATCCCGCTCCAGTGCCTGCTGCTCGGTCTCCGAGGGTTGGGGGTCAAGCATGGCAAGCCGATAGCGCAACCTGACCAGCGGGGTGCGCAACTCGTGGGCGATGGCATCGGTCAGCTGCTTGCGGCTAGCGAGCATCGCTTGCAACTGGGCGGTCATCTGATCGAAGGTGCGTCCGACCCGGGCCAGGCTGCTGCCTTGCGGCAGGTTGGTACGACAGGAGAGATCCCCATCTCCCACCCGGCGCGCGATTTGCTCGAGCTGGAGCAAGCCGCGCCAGTGGGGGCGCAGCCAAAGCAGCAGTGGCAGCCCGAGGGAGAGGCCGATCACCAGCAGCAGCCCCACATCGACCCAGTGGAGTTCGTGCAGATAGGAGAGATAAGGAACCGGGCCAACGATCAGCACCTGATCGGTATCGGGGACACGCTGCAGGAAGGTGTCATCCTCTTCGACGATGACGATGTTCCCTGCGGCCAGAAAGGCCTGATCCTCGCTGGCCAGTGGTTGGTGCGCCAGTTTGCCGACCTTGAGGGGCAGGGTAAACTGGCGGCTCTGCTCGGCCAGCCGCTCCGGCCAGCGCTGTGGCGGAGTTCTCGCTAACTCGCTGGTCAACAGGCCAAGGGAACCTTGCAACATCCGCTCGAGGTAGCGGTCACCCGCCCGCTCGGCAGTCACCTGATAGACCACGCCCACCAGCAGGATGGCCAGGGTAAAACAGCCGATCAGCAACAGATAGAACTGGATAAAGAGACGGCGCATGGCGGTGCTCCCGAAAGAGGTTTATTCCCAGGCGTGGGGAACGAACAGATAGCCCTTCTGGCGGACCGTCTTGATCCGGGTCGGGTTGTCGGGGTCATCCCCGAGCTTGCGGCGCAGGCGGGAGATGGCCACATCCATGCTGCGATCCTGGCCGTCATACTCCCGACCGCGCAGGCTGCGAAAGAGAGTTTCCCGTCCCAATATTTGGCCAGCGTGGCAAGTGAGCTCCCACAACAGATCAAAGTCAGCGGTCGAGAGGGCAATGCTCTCGCCATCAAGCCGCACATCCCGACCCGGTCCATCGACGTGCAATCGGCCAAATTGCAGTTGCTGAGGAACGCTGCTGATGGCAACGGGTTGGGTTGATGTTTGCTGGTGCTGGCGAAACTGCACCCGCAGGCGGGCAAGCAGCACCGGCGGTGGGGTGGTTTTGAGGATGTAATCGTTGGCGCCAAGCTCCAGACTCAAGATCTGGTTCATGTCGCTGTCCAGCGAGGTGAGCATCACTATGGGGCCGTCAAAGCGCGGCCGCAGATCCCGACAGAGAGACATGCCATCCTGCCCCGGCAGCATGATATCGAGCAGCACCAGATCGGGCTGTTCGGCCTCGACCCGGGCCAGTGCCATATCCCCTCTGGGTTCGAGGATCACCTCCATATCGTGGCGACCAAGCCAACGGCTGATGAGTTGGCCTATCTCGGGATCATCTTCAACAAAAAGAATGCGCTGCATAGAAAAGTTCCATTCGAAACCGATGAAGACACGATGCCGGCCAGCATAACAATTAGGTCACCTAGCTCAATCATACGCCAGGAACATCTGCGTCCCTGTTACACCACCCACAGGGAGCTGACCCGCAAAGGGGTATGAATCCATTCTGTCAGCAATCCCTCTACGACTTCTTATTCATCCGCGCTTTTAAATCAGCAAAGGGGTTATGGGTCGCACCACCGGCAGCATTTTTGGCATCTTCGCCAGCAACGACCGTTGACCCATATTGATAAGCTTCGGTGTATTTTGAATGCTCATGATCGTGACAGTACAGACAAAGCAGTTCCCAGTTACTGCCATCTTCAGGATTGTTGGTATGGTCGTGATCGATGTGATGAACCGTCAGTTCGCGAAGGTTAGAGTACACGAACTCCCGAGAGCAGCGTCCACATATCCAGGGATAGAGTTTCAGGGCTTTTTCACGGTAGCCGCTTTCCAACTGCGCATAGTGCTTAGAGATAATTGCCATAATTGATACCCGCCCTCCTGAACGTGTGAATGCAATATGGTAGCACTGCGGCCACACTGTTCGGCTGGAGAAATAAAATTTTCGTACAACAAAAAGGCCACCGCGATGCGGTGGCCTTTTTGTTTCTTGTCACAAGAATTTGGTGGAGCTACGCGGGATCGAACCGCGGACCTCTTGCATGCCATGCAAGCGCTCTCCCAGCTGAGCTATAACCCCGATTTGTGTGAATGACCTAAAGTCATTCTGAATTTGGTGGAGCTACGCGGGATCGAACCGCGGACCTCTTGCATGCCATGCAAGCGCTCTCCCAGCTGAGCTATAACCCCAAATTCTTTTTCAGACAGCGGGTTCTGGCGGCCCGTCATCTGTTACTGCAAATAGTGGTGGAGCTACGCGGGATCGAACCGCGGACCTCTTGCATGCCATGCAAGCGCTCTCCCAGCTGAGCTATAACCCCACAAAGGTCGGCTTGGGTGATACACACCGCACTGCCCTGGGTACTTCATTTCAATCAGGAACCTGGTGGAGCTACGCGGGATCGAACCGCGGACCTCTTGCATGCCATGCAAGCGCTCTCCCAGCTGAGCTATAACCCCTTTGATTCCAGATTGTTCGAGGAGAATTTGGTGGAGCTACGCGGGATCGAACCGCGGACCTCTTGCATGCCATGCAAGCGCTCTCCCAGCTGAGCTATAACCCCAACTCACCTCGGCGCTGACGAAGTTATCTCCGGCAACGGAGGCGGATGATAGGCATCGTGAGCTTTGCTGTCAACCCTAAAATAACCGCCATTGATTCGTTTAGTCAAAATTGCAGCAGTCCGCTGTTTTTACCAGCAAGGAGCATGCTATCTCTCTGTTTTATGTCACAAATCGGCTCAAACTCCGATCTCAAGCCGCGATAGAGTGCAGCCTATGCAGCCGGCCCCTTTCCGATGCAACGCTTCCGTTCTCTTGCCTTATATTGCAGGTGCGCCAACAAACTCGCCCTCATCACCCCAATAAACCCTCTCCATGAACAAGAAACCCTTTCCATAAAGAATGTTGCATTTGAAAACCCTTTCTATGATTTCGGTAAATTTACAACATAAAAAGTTGATCCAGCTCACAGATAGCCATAGGATCAAACCGTGATCCAGATCACACACCATAACCATAAATGACAGAGCGATGAGGTAATCTATGTTTGAGAATCTGGCAGTCCTGTTCCGCCTCAAGGGCGCAACCACCAAGAGCGGCATTGTAGAGAAAGATGCCTATGCCCCGTCCACCCGTGAATACTACTTTCGCTACGGCAAGTGAGTCGTGAAAGTGTTTCATAAATAACAGTAATAAAACTACATCACACATCCTATCGCAGCGCCATCAGGTGCTGTCCTGTCCCGGCCAGAGAGAGTCCTCGGCCAAACCTGAACTCCACCAAACAAGAATGGGGCCCGCAGGCCCCATCTTTTATTGCATTGGCTTATTGCCGGATCACAACTTAATCCAGGCATCGCTCCATGCGGTTCCCTTGCCGGGCTCATAAGCCCAGGCTGCACCGGAACACCAGCCGGTGTAGGGATGCGGTTTGCACTCGTAGCTGGCGTCGCCATTGCTGACGCGCTCGCCCGCTTTATAGGGAGTGCCCGCTTTGTAGGCCGGGTAGTCACCATCCGGTGGGGTTACGCCCCCCTCTTCCCCTTTGACCAGCAGAGCGTGGTTAGCGCTGCGGCTCAGGTTCCCTTCATCGGTCACCATCAGCTTGATATCCAGCTTGGTATCGCTGGCCGGCTTGGGCAGGGTCAGCTCCAGCGTGACCTGATCCAGTGCCGGGGCAGAAGCACCAGCCGGAATGGTCCAGGCATACGCCAGCGGCTTGCCTTCCGGATCGCTGGAGTGCTGCGCCGACAGGGTTACCTTGCTGCCGCCTTCGGCCTGCGCCGGGCCTGTGATGCTGGCCACCGGTGGCAGGTTGGTACCACCGCCATTATCTTCAATCACCAGCTCGGGATAGAAGTGCTGGACGCAGCGGGTGTAATCCCCCTCCTTGAAGGCGCTGAAACGGGTCTGGTAACCCACCAGCTTGCACGCATAGCTCTTGCCGCCGTTCGGATTCTCGGCCACATAGCTCCAGTCCTGCTCCCAATAGATAGGCAGGGCACCGGCGCCTTCGTTGTCAAAGTACTTCATCCCTTTGCAACCCAGCACTTCGTCAGCCGGTACCGGCACGGCGAGGTAGTTGGCAAACTCGCGGTAGTAGTTGATACGGTTCTGGGACTGGGCATGCTCGGCATTGCCGCCACACTCAACGCCACCGTTGATGATCTGGGTAGTCACCCCGAAACCGGGTACCAGACCGTTCTGCTTGTCATGCTCGTTCGGCTGCCAGGTGCCGTCGATGACGTGCAACATGGAAGGCTTGGGCGGCTGCGGATAGGTGTAGAAGAACACCGCGCTGGCAAGGTTCAACCAGCTGTCAGCCACCAGCTCCGGCTGGTCGAGCAGGGTGCGCACCGTGCCAAACATCGCCTCGGAGAAGGGGCCGTAGTTGTAGTTGTAAGAGAGCTGCTTGGCACCACGACCGAAATAGCTCTTGAACTCGCCATTGTCGAAGGTGCCGCATGGCCACTGCTGACCCTGCCATACGCTGGGGCTGCACTCGGCGTTGTAGCCGCCGCGCATCGCTTCGGTCCAGCCCATTTCACGGACATAGACCAGCGCCTGACGCCATTCGGCTTCCGGACGCCAGCTCTCGTGGCCACCGGTCTCCTGGGCGAAGTGGGCAAACATGGTCGCCAGGGTCTTGCGACAGATAGCCTCGGCATCGCGACCATCGCTGTAGTTGCTGCACAGGGCCGGGAACTTGGCAGCCGCCTGCAGCAGACCACGATAGCTGTACTCGGGGGCACGCAGCGGGAACAGGTAGTTGAACTGGCTCTCGCTGAGCAGGCTCTCCACCAGCTTGACGTTATCCGGGTTGTCGGCACGGCCCGCTTGCACCGCTTCCACCACCAGATTGTCGCGGGTAGCGATAGATGTCTTGACCGCTTCCATTCCGGGGAAGTCAGTCAGCGTCTGCTCTTTGGCATCCAGCTCTGCCTGGCTCATATAGACAGGAGCTGTGGTGCCATCCGGCGGCGTAGGTGTTGGTGTGGGCGGAGTGGGCTTGTCGTCACCGTCGCCATTGTCCGGCGGGGTCACTTCACCTTCGCCGATCAGCTTCCACGGGGTATCCCACTCGTTGGCAGCCGCCATACCGGGAGTCTGGCCCGGGTTGACCCACCACTTGGCCTCGAACACCTGGCCGTTGTAGTTGACCTGGCTACCGCCCGGATAGGATTTGTTGATGTCGTATGCTTCGGCCGCCCACAGGTGGCCGCTCAGCATCAAGCCGGCAAGCAGAAGGGTGATGCGATTTTTTTTCATTATTGTTGCTCTCTTAACTTTATTAGCAGACAAAAACGGGGTCTGAACAGACCCCGCCACAATCATAATGATCTCAACTTAACGGCAGCTTGCTGCACCGACATCAACCCAGACATCGTGCTTGCCCGGCTCATTACCTTGAGTCCACCACTTGGCCTTCCATTGACGACCGTTGTGGTTGGTCAGGTCCCCACCGTTGTAGACAACAGCAGCGTTCCAGCCCAGATCAACCTGGCTCTCCAGTGACCACTGATCCGCAGTGCGGCTCGGTTCATTGCCCTGGGTCCAGTATTTGGCACGCCATACCAGCTGGTTATGGCTGACCTTGTCACCACCGTTGTAGACCTTGCTGGCCTGCCATGCAGGCTGGTTGGCAGCTTCAGGGTCTGTGGTGGTACAGCTGTCGCCACCTTCACCGCCATCGTTAATCGGCGTAACGGTAAGACGAGTTGCTGCGCTGGCGTCGAGTGCGCCATCGGAGACGGTCAGGGTCAGGTCATAGCCAGTCTCGACATCCACTGCGGGGCCAGTGACGACCAGAGTCTCGCTGTTCTGGCCGGTGGCCGTGATCCCGGCAGGCACTTGCCATTGGTAGATCAGCTCGTCGCCATTGGGATCGGATGCCTTGGCAGTGATGCTCACCTGCTTGCCCTCTTCTACTTTGAAGCTGGCAGGCAGCGTAACGACCGGAGGCAGGTTGGGTTGCGGTGCCTTGTTGGTCACCACCACCTGATCCTTGGCAGCCAGTTGCTGGTCATCGGTCACGGTCAGCTCGAATACCAGTTGGGTATCGGCACTGACGGCGTTCACATCGGCCCGAACCTTGGCTTGCGTGGTATCACCCAGTACGGCCTGCGGACCGGAGATCTGCTTCCAGCTGTAGGTCAGGGTACCCTTTTCCGGATCGTGGGAGGCGGAACCATCCAGCATCAGGGTGGCCGGGCCGGTCACCGCCACATCGCTGCCCGCATTGGCTACCGGCGGCTTGTTGACTGGCGGGGTGATCCCTTCACCATGACCGAGGCCTTCATGCATGGCGTTGAGGATGTCGCCGTTATCGGCATCGATCTCCCAGGAGAAGAGGCCACCCAGCTTGTTGGCCAGCACATACTGGCCCTTGGCCTTGACGGAGCGATCGTCATCATAAGTGATCAGCTCGCCAGTGGAGGGCTTGAACAGGGTCGCCGCTTCTGCGGTCTCGTCGTAGTTGTATTCCCAACCCGCACCCATGTGGTTATTGACGATCTGGCGATAATCGACCACGCCATCTTCCCAGGTACCCTTGATCTTGCCAGTTGCGGTACCGGTGAAGGGATCGTTGCCCTGATAGCCGCTCACCCCTTTCCAGCCACGGCCATAAGCCGCCGCACCGACCACCAGTTTTTCGGAGTCGACACCTTGTGCCAATAGCAGATTGACCGCTTCATTGGTGTTGTAACGCTTGTTGGCGGAGCCATTGGTCGCTTGATACAGGTTGGCCTGATGACCCAGCTGGGTATTGCTCCAGCCACCGTTGTAGTCGTAGCTCATCACGAAGAGGTAATCCATGTACTGCTGGGCAGCCTTGTAATCCACATCTTCAATCTTGTCATAACCGGCACCGATGGCAGAGGTCAGCTCATAGGTGCGACCGGTCTCTGCTTCCAGCTCGTCGAGCATGGCGCGCAGCTCTTTCATGATCAGCACATAGGTAGCCCCATCCTTGGTCTTGTCGCCCAGGTTGGGGTTGGCGCCGTCACCACCCGGAAACTCATAGTCGATATCGACGCCGTCAAAGAACTTCCAGGTCTGCAGGAACTCTTTGACCGAGGCGACGAACACGTCACGCTTTGCCTTGTCATGCATGAAGTAGAAGGGGTCGGAGAGAGTCCAGCCGCCGACGGAAGGGAGGATCTTCAGGTCCGGATAGGCCTGCTTGAGGGCCATCAGGTTACCGAAGTTGCCCTTGTAGGGCTCGTCCCAGGCACCCAGCGTGCCTTGTGGCGCTTGTATCGCAGCCCAAGGATCGTGGATCGCAACCTTGAAATCTTCGCGACCGGCACAGGATTTTTGCAGCGCTCGGAAGCTGTTGCCGTTTTCGATCTCTTTGAGGCTGTCGTTGATGCCATCACCGCCGCAAATAGGGGTGAAGCCATAGAGGATATGGGTCAGGTTCTGTGCCGGGATCTTGTTTACCGGGAAATTTCGACCATAAACGCCCCACTCAACGAAGTAGGTACCGACAACCTTGCCGGATTTGTTGGCATAGGGCTTGTTGTGTTCTTGCAGAGTCGGCTTGAGCGGAACAAGGTGACTACCATCAGTATCGGCAATCAGGATCTCTTTGGCATCAGACAGGGTGCAACCATCGCCGTTGCACAGCGCGACCTGCATCTGATAGCGACCACCTTTGTTCACCTTGAAGGTGGCGGTGCCGGCCGCAGAAGAGGGACCTGACCACACTTCCTTGCCATCCAGCAGCACTTTGGCGGTCTGGCCAATATCGCCACTCCAGATGTTCCAGGTAACGGTGACATCGGCGGCGTCTTTGCGGGTCACCAGTTGGTTGTATGCACTCGCGGAGGGATTGACTTCGACAATGGCAAACTTGGTAGGGCCCCAACCAATGGCGGGTTTACCGGGAGCGGCGGCATAGGCGGCCGATGAGGCGAGCAGGCTACCGACCATCATGGCCAGCAACGCAGGTTTTGGACTTAGCATATTGCTTTCCTTTACGTTATTGAAAAACGAAAGGGCAACGCAACACGACAGGTAACACAAAGATGACCACCCCTTGGCAAAGGCAGTCTGCATAACACTGTGGTGGCCCCGCTATCTTAGGTAAACATGTCCCTTAAACCGGAAGCTTTGCGTCCCGACTTTTCAATCGGTTTGCCCTTAGCACAACTTTATTCTCGGCGATAAATAATCACTGATTGACTATATGGGTATTCAAGGGATTAAACAAATCCGACCATTGCCTTTTCCCTCGAAAAGAAACGCCACAAGTGTTTAATTTTTAAGGGTTAATTGTTTAAAGCCAGATGATTGAAACATACACTTTGTTCACAACAACAGAGGCCATGGCTTGGCCATGGATCGAGCCATAAAATAAACCGATAAAAAACAATAACTAACAAAAGTGTCATTTACGAAATACCACCCTGAACATGAATTAATAATGGTTTTATCAGCGCGCTTTTGTCACCGGCCCCGCAGCCTCCCCCCACCCAATTGACCATTCAGATACGACAAAATTGTTCGTTTGACTTTACGCCCGGGGTCGCCAGTACCGCCCCTAACCAAAAAGTGGCGTGGTGGCCCACTGAATGTCAGAGCGCGGTGGGGTAAAGAGGCGCTGGCACTGATTGCCAGACAAAAAAAACGGGGCATGACTGGCATGCCCCGTGACCATTCAACTCTTATTTACAGCTGGCGGCCCCCACATCCTGCCAGACGTCGTGTTTGCCGGGCTCGCTGCCCTTGGTCCAGTACTGCGCCTTCCACTGACGGCCGTTATAAGTGGTGATCTCGCCACCGTTGTAGGCCACATTGGCATCCCAACCCAGTTGCACCTTGCTCACCAGCAGCCACTGATCCGTGGTGCGGCTCGGCTCGTTGCCCTGAGTCCAGTACTTGGCCTGCCACACCAGCTGGTTGTGGCTCACCTTGTCACCGCTGTTATAGGTGGTTGCCGCTTTCCAGACTGGCCAATTGACTGCATCCGGATCGGTCGCCGTGCAGCCACCACCGCCGCTGGCCGGTTTGACCGTCAGACGGGTTGCCGCGCTGGCATCCAGCCCGCCGTCGGAGACGGTGAGGCTCAGGTCATAGCCGGTGTCGCTGGTCACGCTCGGGCCGGTCACTATCAGGGTGGCGCTGTTCTGGCCTGTCGCGGTGAGGCCTGCCGGCACGCTCCACTGATAGGTCAGGGGATCACCGTTCGGATCGGAGGCGGTGGCCTTGATGGTCACTTGCTTGCCCGACTCTACAGATGCCGTGGCTGGCACGCTCACCACCGGCGCCAGGTTGGCTTGCGGCGCCTTGTTGGTCACCACCACCTGATCCTTGGCACTCAACTGCTGGTCATCGGTCACCGTCAGCTCGAACACCAGATTGATGTCGGCTGCCACGGCGTTCAATACCACGCGGGCCTTGGCTTGAGTGGCATCGAGCAAGCCAGCCTGCGGCCCGGAGATCTGCTTCCAGCTGTAGCTGAGAGCGCTGTTCTCCGGATCGTGAGAGGCCGAACCATCCAGCGTCACCTCGGCCGGGCCGGTCACCTTGAGGTCACTGCCCGCGTTGGCCAATGGCGGCTTGTTGACCGGCGGCGTGATGCCACTGCCGTGGCCCAATCCTTCATGCATGGCGTTGAGGATGTCGCCGTTGTCGGCATCGATCTCCCAGGAGAAGAGGCCACCGAGCTTGTTGGCCAGCACATACTGCCCCTTGGCCTTGACCGAACGCTCGTTGTCATAGGTGATGAGATCGCCGGTCGCCGCCTTGAACAGATAGGGCCCCTCGGCCACTTCGTCGTAACCCTGCTCCCAGCCAGCCCCCATCCGGTTGTTGACGATGTCGCGGTAATCCACCACCCCATCTTCCCAGGTGCCTTTCACCTTGCCGGTCGCCTTGCCGGTGAAGGGGTTGTTGCCCTGATAACCGCTCACCCCGGTCCAGCCACGGCCATACATAGCGGCCCCGACCACCAGCTTGCCGGGGTCAACCCCCTGCGCCAGCAGCTGATTGACCGCCTTGTCGGTGGTGTACTTGGTATTGGGATCCCAGCTCGCCGCATAGAGGTTGGTCTGGTGACCCAGCTCGGTGTTGCTCCAGCCACCGTTGTAGTCGTAGGTCATCATGAAGATGTGATCCATGTAAGGCTGGGCCGCCTTGTAGTCCACATCCTGGATCTTGTCGCCCCCTGCCCCGATGGCCGAGGTGAGCTCATACTGGCGACCGGTCTCGGCCTCCAGCTCGTCGAGCATGGCCCGCAGCTCCTTCATCAGGGTCACATAGGTGGCACCATCGCTCGGGCTGCCCAGTTTCGGGTTGGCGCCCTGTCCGCCCGGGTACTCCCAGTCGATATCCACACCGTCGAAGAACTTCCAGGTCTGCAGGAACTCCTTCACCGAGCCGACGAACACATCGCGCTTGGTTTTGTCACCGAGGAAGTAGAAGGGGTCGGAGAGAGTCCAGCCACCGACCGAGGGGAGGATCTTGAGGTTCGGATAGGCCTGCTTGAGTGCCATCAGGTTGCCAAAGTTGCCCTTGTAAGGCTCGTCATGGGCGGTAAGGCGGCCTTGCGGCATCTGGATGGCAGCCCAGGGATCGTGCATCGCCACCTTGAAGTCGGCGCGGCCAGCACACGCCTTCTGCAGCGCCTGGAAGCTCCCTTCGATCCCTTTGAGACTGTCGTTGAGGCCATCCCCGCCGCAGATGGGGGTGAAACCATAGAGGATATGGGTCAGGTTCTGGGCCGGGATCTTGTCGACGGTAAACTTGCGGCCATAGACCCCCCACTCCACGTAATAAGTCCCCACCACCTTGCCGGACTTGTTGGCGTAGGGCTTGTTGTTCTCTTGCAGCGCGGCCTTGAGTGGCGCCAAGTGGCTGCCGTCGGTATCGGCGACCACGATCTCCTTGGCATCAGACAGGGTGCAGCCATCGGCGTTGCACAGCGCCACCTGCATCTGGTAACGCCCCCCTTTCTTCACCTTGAATTTGGCGCTCCCCGCCGCGGCCGAGGGGCCGGACCACACCTCCAGGCCATTGAGCAACACTTTGGCACTCTGGCCCAGATCGCCACTCCAGAGGTTCCAGTTCACCTCCACATCGGCGGCATCCTTCCGCTTGACCAGATTGTTGTAGGCAGTGGCCGCCTGATCGACTTCAACGATGGAAAACTTGGTGGGGCCCCAGCCGATGGTCGGCTTGCCGGGCGCCGCAGCATAAGCGGACGAGGCACAACATAGACCGACCGCGAGGGCCAGCATGGTAGGTTTTGGACTTGGCATTTTTTTATATTTCCCTATTTCGTTATGTGGACAACGAAAAAGGACAACGCGTCTGACAGGTAACGCAGACTGCAGTGCGGCCTCTTGGCAAAGGTGCACAACAACAACCTGTGGTGACCCCGCTATCTCAGTACGGCTCATCCCTGGACCGGAAGCTTTGCGTCCCGACCTCACAATCGGTTTGCCCTTTAGCTACTTCATTCGCGATAAAAAAAATCGCATCCCGACTATAGAGTGAGCGGATTTGCCGCGCTACTGTCGACTTTCACAACAAGTGGCGTACCAGAGTGGCAATCGGTCGTTATCACACGAAATAGTGAAGGGATCATCGCCAATCCGGGGCCATGTATGACAAGCCATCATGACGATGGCTGTCGCCATATTTGCACGGTTTTGTGAGCCGGTTCACGGCTTGCTGCCCCGGGCGCTGCTACCGCAGCAACAGGCTGTTCATCAGGGCCCGCAGTTTGAGCGGTTTGACCGGCTTGCTGATGTAGCCGTAACCCTTCTCGCGGATCTGCCCCTGCAACTCGCTCTTGCGATCGGCACTGATGATGATGCCCCCCAGCTCGTCGCCACACACCTGCTGCAGCGCAGCCAGCGCCTCCAGCCCGGTCTTGCCGTCGTCAAGGTGATAGTCGGAGAGCACCAGTCTCGGCACAAACCCTTCTGCCAGCAGCGCCTCGGCTTCGACCAGATCGACGGCGCACTGCACCTCGCAGCCCCAACGCCCGAGCAGGGTGCTCATGGCGGTCAGAATGTCCCGCTCGTTATCGATGCAGAGCACGGTCACCCCCTCCAGCTGGCTATCGCGCACCGCAGGCGCGGCCAACTGATGGGGCACGACCGGGCGGGTGGCAAGCGTGAGGGTCACCGCAAAGACCGAGCCCTTGCCCGGCCAGCTCTGCAGGGTGAGCTGATGACCGAGCACCTGCGAAATGCCACGGGCGATGGCGAGCCCCAGACCCAGCCCCTGCTCCTTGGCGGTGCGGGAGTGATCGAGGCGGGAGAACTCGTCGAAAATTGCCTCCTGCTTGTCCTGCGGGATGCCGGGGCCGTTGTCCCACACCTCGATGCGGATCTTCTCCCCGATCCGGCGACAACCGAGCAGCACCCGGCCAGCCGGGTTATAGCGAAACGCATTGGTGAGGAAGTTCTGCAGCACTCGCCGCAGCAGCCGCACATCGCTGTGCACCGCATGCTTGCTCTCCACCACCGAGAAGTGGATCCCCCCCGCCTGCGCCAGTACGCCAAACTCAGCCTTGAGGTTGTCGAACAGATCGCGCAGGGCGAAGTCGATCTTCTTGGCCTTGAACTTGCCCGCTTCGAGCCGCGAGATATCGAGCAGATCGGTGATGAGATCTTCGGTCGCCCCCAACGCATCGTCGATATGGCGGGCGATGCGGGCCTGCTCGCCAGATGGCGGCAACATCTCCAGCAGGGAGGAGGTAAACAGCTTGGCGGCATTGAGAGGCTGGGTCAGATCGTGGCTGACCGCCGCCAAAAAACGGCTCTTGGAGTGGTTGGCCCGCTCCACCTGCTGGTTCACCAGCAGCAACTGGCGGTTGAGTTCGGAGAGTTCGTGAGTACGCTCGGCCACCCGCGCCTCCAGATGTTCGTTCGCTTCGCGCAGCACCCGTTCGGCATCGCGAAACGGGGTGATGTCGGTAAAGGTCATGACGAAACCACCGGCGGGCATGGGGTTGCCCTGCATCTCGATCACCCGCCCATCGGGGCGCTCCCGCGCCGAGATATGGGCGCTGCCGCGCTTCATAAAGGCGACCCGCCGCGCTACGTGATCCTCGATATCACCGAGGCCACAGAGCCCCTGCTCGGCGTTGTAGCGGATGATCTGCTCGATGGAGCGCCCCGCCTGAATAAGCCCCGGCGGATAGTGAAACAGCTCGATGTAGCGGCGATTCCAGGCCACCAGCCGGAGCTCCCTGTCCACCACCGAGATCCCCTGCCCGATATGCTCGATCGCCCCCTGCAGCAGGCCGCGGTTGAAGCGAAACACGTCAGAGGCCTCATCGACTATGGTAGCGATCTCCTCAAGCTGCATGTTGCGCCCCTGCAGGGCAGAGGCGAGCACCAGCCGCGCCGACGAGGTGCCAAACACCCCCGCCAGCAGCCGCTCGGTGTGAGCGATCAATTCGGCCGAGGCCTGCATTTGCGGCGCAAGGGTGCCGCCCCGCTCACCGGCGAAACGGCCAAAGGCACGCTTGACCCGGCTCGAACCGACAAAGCGGGCCGCCAGCATCTCCAGCTCCTTGACCGAGACCCGCGCCTGATAGAGAGCGGCGGTATCACGGCTCGGCTTGCCGACGAAGTTGGCCGCCTGCAACCGCTCGCTCACCGCCGGGCGCGACAGCAGCGAGCCAACCACGTAGCCGAGCAGGTTGAGCACGAGACTCAGGAAGATGCACCAGGCGCCCAGGCTGAGATCGCGAAAGGCGGGCCAGTCCGGCGGTGCCAGCAGCGCAGCCAACGGTGAACCGGCCAGCAATCCGCTCTCCACCAGCAGGGTCACGAACCAGAGGCTCACCCCGAGGAAAAGACCAAGATAGACCCCTTTGCGATTGCCGTGGCGCCAGTAGAGGCCAAGCAGCAAGGCCGGCGCAAACTGGGCCACCGCGCCAAAGGAGAGATAGCCGATGCGGGAGAGACTGGTGAGATCGCCGAGCCAGAGGTAGAGCCCCCAGGCCGCCAGCAAGATCAGCAGGATGGCGCCACGGCGCACCTGCAGCAGCAGCCGCACCAGCCGCTCGTCACGCCCTTGGCGCCAGAAGCGACGCAGCAGCACCGGCAGCACCAGATCGTTGCTCACCATGATCGCCAGCGCGATGGTGCAGACGATCACCATGCCGGTGGCCGCCGAGGTGCCGCCGAGAAAGGCCAGCATCGCCATGCCATCAAAACCGAGGGCCATCGGCAAGCTGATCACATAGGTGTCGGAAGCCACCTCAGCCCCCAGCCACAGCTTGCCCGCCAGCGCCAGCGGCCAGATAAAGAGTCCCATCACGAACAGGTAGAGCGGGAAGATCCAGCGCGCCCAGTGGAGATCCTGGCCCTGATTGTTCTCCACCACAGTCACATGAAACTGGCGCGGCAGGCAGATAACGGCACACATCGCCAGCACCGTATAGATGGCAAGCTCCAGCAGATTGCCGGGGCTCACCGCCATCACCTGTGCAAAGAAGTCGCGGGTCACCTGCTCGTGGGCAACGCCGGGTTTGCTCAAGATCAGCCAGAGGGCAAAGCCCCCCACCGCGATAAAGGCCAGCAGCTTCACCACCGACTCGAAGGCGATGGCTACCACCATCCCCCTGTGGTGCTCGGTGGCATCGAGATGGCGGGTACCAAACAGGATGCTGAACAGCGCCAGCAGCAGGGTGACCCCGAGCGCCAGCTCGCTGGTATTGCTGGTCGGGCTGATGCCGCCGCTGTTGACCATCAGCAGATCTAGCCCGGTGACGATGGCTTTGAGCTGCAACACCAGATAGGGGAGGATCCCCATGATGGCGATGAGGGAGATCACCATGGCGAGCCGTTGGGATTTGCCGTAACGGGCGGCGATAAAGTCGGCGATGGAGGTGATGTGCTCGCGCTTGGCCACCAGAATGAGGCGGGCCAGCAGCCGCCAACCAAACAGAAAGACCAGCATGGGGCCAAGGTAGATGGGCACCGGCGACCAGGGGGATTCACTCGCCTGCCCCACGGTGCCGAAGAAGGTCCAGGAGGTGCAGTAGACCGCCAGCGACAGACTGTAGAGCAGCGGTTGCCCCTTGAGACGGTGCCGTTTGTGCTTGTCTGCCACGAAGGCGATCAGAAACAGCAGCCCCAGATAGGTGAGCGACAATCCGATCAGCAGCCATCCCTGGTGCATCGATAACTCCTTGTCCATGTTGAGTTTTTGTATACAACCTCGCCAGTCTAGAGAGGCGGCAGCCAAAAGTCATCCCCTTCGGACAGATCGAAATTATCGTTTTTCAATAAGTTTTGCCTTGACTGTATATCGTAAAACAATAAACATCGCCGATGTGAATATTGATAAACGATAAACTTTACCTTTCAGATAAAAACATCACGGCGAGGAATGAGATGATATCCAACAAACTCGAACGCTCGAGCATGCTGATCGAATGGCTGCTGCTGTTGGCACTGCTGGCTACCCCTTTGATCACGTTGCTGGAGGTGTGGACCCCCTTCGGTGGCGCCGATTTGCTGCAGGATAAGCTCAATACCATCTTGAACCGTCCCGGCATCAATCCTGCAGACTATCCGCTTCACTTCCCCACCCGGCTGCTCGGCACCCTGGTGCAGTTGCTGCCGGATCTGGTCTTCATGCTGATGCTGTGGCAACTGCGTCAGCTGTTTCGCAGCTACCGCGCCGGTCTGCTGTTCACCTTCGAGCAGATCCGTCGCTACCGGCAGATCGGGCTGCTGCTCTGTGCAAGCTTCGTGGTCGAGTTGATCCACCTCCCCCTGCTGGATACGGTGCTCACCATGAGAGGCCCAGAAGTACTCGGTACCATCTCTCTGAGTACCTCCGATTTTCGGGTACTGCTGGCGGGACTTATCGTACTGGCGCTGGCACTGGTGATGCGCGAGGCCAAACTGCTGGCCGACGAACAGCAACTGACGGTGTGAGGATCCTATGCCCATTATCATCCGGCTCGATGCCCTGCTGACCGAACGCAAGATGACCGCCCGCGAACTGGCCCAGCGCATCGACATCACCGAGGCCAACCTCTCGATCCTCAAAAATGGCCACGCCAAGGCGGTGCGCTTCTCCACCCTGGAGGCCATCTGCCGTGAACTCAAATGCCAGCCCGGCGATCTGCTGGGCTACGAGCAGGAGCGCTAACCCCCTTATGAGCCGTCATATCACCCTGCTTGCCCTGTGGCTGCTGCCACAGTGGTTGCTGCCACGATGGGCCTGCGCCGCCGATGGCACGCAAGGCCCCCGCTACCTTATCGAGCAGGGCGCCAACGCCAATGTGCTGCGAGTGCGCCTCACCATGCAGGGCGAGCCCCCTTTTACCCTGCTCCCCGCTCGCCAGTTGCCGAGCAGTGCCGCGCCGGTTTCCCCCGCGCTGGTCTGCCTTGCAGACAACCAGCCGGTTGCCCTCAACCAACCCTTATCCTGCAAAGAGATCGGCTGGCAGATCACGCTCACACCCGCTCCGACAGTGGGTGCTGATGCCTCGGCCCAACAGTCGCTGCTGTTTGCCCCCAACCAGTGGCTATTGACCGAGTGGGGCAATCTGGTGCGCCAGCAGGGGAGCCACCGAGGGGAGATCTGTCTGCCGGATAGCAGCTGCCAGCCGTTGCCGGATCTCAACCAGCCGCCGCTGATCCTGCCATTTGGTCTGGAAACAGTGCCCGTCACCAAGCCGGACCCGAGGCTGGTGCTCAGCCATGACGAGACCGCCAATCAGCTCGATCTGCCGGCCTTGCAGCAGCAACTGAATGAGATCATCGACTATCTGGCCTTCCAGCTCGATGTGGATCCACCCACTCACCCGTGGCAACTGGTGTGGCTGGGGCGGGATGTGGCGACCCGCTCCCTCGGCGGCGCCGCCGGGGAACAGGTATTTGTCGCCAATTACCCCACCGATGCTGGCAAACCGACGCCACAGGCCCCCTTGCGCCTGCTGCGCACCTCGGCCCACGAGGCGGTGCACATCCTCAGCGCTCGCCACGCTGCGCCACAGCCCACCTGGGTCAACGAGAGCCTCGCCGAGTACCTCGCCATCAAGGCACTGCGCCGCTTTCGGCTGCATCAGGTCACAGCGGTCAACGAGCTGGCCGAGCGGGGCAAACAACTGCCCCATAACGAGAGCGGCCTCTATCGGGCGGCTCGCGAGGTGATGGCTGGCGATCGCTCCTACTACCCGCTCTTTTACGTCAAGGGGAGCGCCTTCTGGGAAGCGCTGGAGCGGGAGCTGCAACACAATGGCGCCACCCTGGCGCGACTGATACCCCAACTGGGCTGGCTGCCAGATGGCCGCTTTGATGCCGCCGCCAATGAGCTGCTTGCAGGCACCATAGGCTCTGATACCTGGCGCCGCCTCAGCCGCCACTATCTTGGCGAGCAGCAGTAACGCCGCAAACCGCGACAACGAAAAAGGGAGAGCCATGGCTCTCCCTGTTGCTAGGTGATGATTCAGATAGACCGGTATCAGGCCGGAGCACTCTCCTGCGCAGACTGCGCAAAGGGGCGCAGCCGCAGGAAGAACACCGGCAACACCACCAGCACCATCAGGAAGAAGATGCCGCCGCCGAGGGGCTCGAACAGCACGCCGCAGACTGCCATCAAAGCCGCCACCGTCATGCCCAGGCCAAGGGCCGCATAGAGCGCCTGGGTCGGGATCAACTGCTCGGCGGGCAGCTGGCGAGTCATGAAGCGCACCGCCCCCAGATGGCTCATACCGAACGTGACCGCGTGGAGCAGTTGCCCCAGCACCAGTACCCACAGCTCGGTCGAGGCCCCCAGCAATACCCAGCGCACCACACAACCGATGGCACCGGCGATAAAGAGGCTCTGGGCGCCAAAGCGCTGCAAGAAACGCTTGTCGGCGGCAAACATGCAGATCTCCGCCACTACTCCGAGCGCCCACAAATAGCCGATGATGGTGCCGCTATACCCTTGCGCCTTCCAATAGATGGCGCTGAAACCGTAATAGGCGGCGTGGCTCCCCTGCAGCAGAGCGGTCAGCAGCAGGAAACGGCGCACCGGTGCGCTGCGCAGGGTTACCAGCAAGGACGCCTTGGTCCGCTCGCCCTGACTATCTTGTGGCGCCGGATAGAGCGGCAGCCAGCTGAGCAGCAGCATCAGCACCAGCCCCGCCACCATGGTGTGCAAAATCCACTCGCTGCCAAAATTGCCCACCAGCGCCCCCACCAGGGTCGAGGCGACAATAAAGGCAAAGGAACCGCACAGCCGCACCTTGCCGTAATCGAGGTGGGCCTGCACCACCATACGGGTCGCCAGCGCCTCCCCCACCGGCATCAGGGTCGGATAGATAAAGTTCGCCAGCAGGGTCAAGCCCACCAGCCACCAGAGGTTATGACTGAGATAGAAACCGAGAAACGCCAGCAGACTGAGCAGGGAGAGCAATCGGGTAACCGGCAGCAGATGGCCAGCCCCCTTGATCTGCCCCATCACCATCAGGTTGCCGGCAAAGCGGATCGCCATCCCCGCCCCCAGCAGGAGCCCTATCATCTCGGCGCTGACGCCCACCCCCTCCAGCCAGAGCGACCAGAACGGCAAGTAAGCGCCGTAGACAAAATAGAAGGCGCCGAAAAAGAGCGCTAACCAGGAGAACGCGGGCATAGATCCTCTGCAACCGGATGACGGGAGCAGAATGATAACCCATCCTCCCCCGCAGATCCCGATGGAAACCCCACGAAGAAAATGAAAAACTTCAATAAAATTGAACTATTACCGAAGAAGCTGGGTCTACTTGGTAACACCTCCTCCTGGTTAGTGTTGCAATCCTTCCACCCGCCCATGGCGGGTTTCTTTTTATCTGCCGTCCCGCAGCCTATCTACGAAAGATTCGAACAACACCGCCCTTGGATAAGCACAAACTCAAAATTTGTGACACGACACGCATAATCAACCCACTGCAAGTGGTAAATTTTACTTAAATAACAGGTAAAGATTTACCAAATCCAGATAACACCAAACTTTACCTTGAGGAGGCGAGCATATGCAGTGCACTACATGGTGTCCGTGTATCTTTATTTTTAGCTCCTTAATAGTGATGACAGATACTTATTAGATCATGTAAACGACAACCACAAATATCAATGATGCTGATACTGAATTCTACTGGTTGGTATTCAGCAGAGAGTTTTACATGTCGTTTAGCTCCTTAACTACATTTTCTGCAACCTAGATTTATAAACCTTCATAAAACAGGATACCAACCATGAGCGCTGTAGTTTTCGACAAGCAAGAAATCATATCATTATATGAGGAACATAATCATGTTCCCATGGTAATGGAAAATCATCGGATTAATGGTATTAACAAAGAAGAACCACGGCCACACATATTTCCGTTCACCAACAAGTATCTTGCTATAAAAAACACCCCTCATGAATCAAGTAATTACCTTTCACTAAATGGACTATGGCAGTTCAATTGTGCTCTAAATCCAGAATTGAGACCAAAGAATTTTTATCAAGAAACCTATGATGTCTCTGATTGGGCTACCATCCAAGTTCCGGGTAACTGGGAGGCGCAAGGATTTGACAAGGCAATTTACATTGACGAGCGTTTTCCTTTTGTTACAAACTGGCCCGAAGTCCCGCGTGATTATAATCCTGTTGGTTCATATCGCCGTAACTTTTGTTTAGATCAAGGTTGGTCTGGAAAACAAATTTTTCTACAATTAGCCGGTGCAAGAACAGCATCTTTCATCTGGATAAATGGTCAACGTGTAGGCTATAGCCAAAATGCAAAAAATCCAGCTGAATTTAATATAACACCCTATGTAAAGCCCGGTGAAAACTCCATTTCCCTTGAAATTTACAGATGGTCCAATGCCAGCTATGTAGAAAAGCAAGATATGCTTGATATGTCAGGACTGGAACGAGAAGTTTTCATCTATGCGACTGGCACATCTCGGATCTACAACTTTCATTGCAAACCGCTGCTTGATAGTACCTTCACAAAAGGAACTCTAGATCTCAATGTTGATGTTAAACACTATAATCATCAACAAAATGATCTAACATTAAGCTGCCAGTTACTTGATGATAAAGATGATTTCAAAGTATTAATTGATAAAGAAATAACTTTTGAAAAGAGTGGTATAAATCAATCTTTTCATTTTTCAGAATATGTGGAAAAACCATATCTCTGGAGTGCGGAAACACCCGACTTGTATACACTGCTGCTCACGTTAACTAACAAGCAGGGTGAGATTGTAGAAACCACAAGCCATAAGATCGGTTTTAGACATATTGAAATTGTAGATGGCCAATTAAGAGTAAATGGTAAAGCTATAAAAATAAAAGGAGTAAACCGCCACGAACTCCATCCCACATTAGGTCATGTTCCTACAGAAGAAAATATGCTGACTGACATTCGCCTAATGAAAGAACATAACATTAATGCCGTGCGCACTAGTCACTTTCCATGTCATTCACGTTGGTACCAATTATGTGACGAATATGGCCTATACATTGTTGATGAGGCTAATATTGAGTCACATCCCTTAGCGTTAACACCAGAGACTCAAATTGGTGATGATGAATCCTGGATTCCTGCACATTTAGACCGTGTTCAAGCAATGGTTGAACGAGATAAAAATCATGCTTGTATCATTATATGGTCAATGGGAAATGAAGCAGGTACTGGCTGTGTTTTTGAAACATTATATAAATGGATCAAGACTAAAGATAATAGTAGACCCATTCAGTATGAACCCGCAGGTGAGGAATTTTATACTGATATTGTCTGCCCGATGTATCCATCCCTCGAACGTTTAGAAGAGTTTGCCAAGCAAGGCAGTGAACGCCCGATGATCATGATTGAATATGCTCATGCAATGGGAAACTCCCTTGGCATTCTTAATGATTATTGGGAAATAATTGATAAGAATAGTAATTTACAGGGTGGATTTATATGGGAGTGGATGGATCATGCTCTGGAGCTCGTCAATGACAGGGGAGAAAAATTCTGGGGTTATGGTAAAGATTATCATCCCGACCAACCAAGTGACGGAAACTTCATGAATGATGGCCTGGTTGCTCCTGATCGGACACCTCATCCCCATATGGCCGAAGTAAAGAAGGTTTACCAACCGGTTAGATTTCATCCTGTGAATATCTCAAGAGGATTGTTTGAAATTGAAAATCGTTATGATTTTATCAATTTAGAACATCTTGATATTCACTATAATATATCTGTAGATGGTCACGATTTTGCTTCAGGAAATCTGGGCTCTATCACCGTATCTCCTGCACAGAGAACAGCAATCAGCATTCCTCTTGAAAAGATTGAAATAAATAAAGGCAAAGAATACCTCATCACTCTAAGTGCATTAACTAAAAATGACATGCCTTTAGTTGGTATAGGATACGAGGTTGCTTGGGATCAGTTTAACCTGACTCCACCAGCAACATTCACACATTCCAGCACTGAAAATTATTCAGCGATCGAAGTGGTAAAAGACAGCAGTGATATCCATTTGCAAGGTGAATTTTTCTCAATTTCATTCAATCGCAATAATGGACGAATGGATCATTTTATAGTAGATAATAAAGAGTTAATTATTACAGGTTTTGAACCTAACTTCTGGCGCGGACTAACAGATAATGATCTGGGGGCTAGAGTTTTCCAGTGGGGTAAAGTATGGCAGAGTGCAAGCCAAGAAAGGATTCTCTCAAGTCTTGAAATAGAACAATCATCTAATGACAATGTCGTAGTCACCACTACATTTGATCTGCCTACTATCGCCAGTAAATATACGTTAACTTATTCCATTAAGAGCAATGGAGAAATACATCTTAGTGTAGATTTCATCCCTGGAGATAAAGAGTTACCCCTCATGATGCGTATGGGGACACAATTAACATTACCTGCTGAATACAGATATATGCAATGGTTTGGCCGTGGCCCCGTGGAAACCTATTCTGATAGAAAAGGAGCAAAGGTTGGAATCTATGGTGGTACAACTTGGGAACAATTTCATCCTTATCCAAGACCTCAAGAGAGCGGAAATAAAACAGACATTCGTTGGGTACGCTTGTTAAATCGTGATGGCTTTGGTCTTGAGGCTATCGCAGAAAATGATCTGTTAAATTCTAGCGCTTGGCCATTTATGGCTAGTGAACTTGATTTTGTCCCGGATACTGACAGTAACAGTGCATCCGGCTTGACACCAATGTCATGCAAACATGGCGTAGATGTACAACCAGGTAATATCACCACCTGGAATATAGATCTAACTCAAATGGGCACCGGCGGGCAAAACTCTTGGCGCTCATTGCCACCAGAAAAATATCAACTACCAGCAAAGAAATATCATTATGCATTTTATATTAGACCAGTAAGAACAAGTTAACATAGCACCATTTAAAATATGTGATTTAGAGTGCTTATATCTAAGCACTCTAAATTAAAACGACTGTATATAAGATAAAGGTGGTAGTAACATGTCTGAAAATACCGATTCAAGATACAAAATGTCATTAATGACATTTTTGTTTTTTTCCATAGCCGGAGGTGGTTTTGTTCTTAAAGGTGTAGTGAGCCAATATACTGAATGGGGTGGCAACTCTTGGCTACTGTATGCCTTTGCATCATTATTATATGCAATACCCTATACATTCATGATCATTGAATTTTCATCAATAAAAAAATTACGTGAATCAGAAAGTGGTTATCAATCATGGCTAAACCTCGTGTTAGGAAGAAAAATGGGGTTCATTGCCGGGTTCTTCTACTTTTACGTTAATATATTTTATTTTGTTGATTTACTGCCTAATGTCATTACATATTTCATATATACCTTCTCCAGCGACGTAGATTTTGTTAGCGGACTATTGAATCAAACCTGGTTTAAACCAATTATAAGCATTGCCTCTATTGCTCTCTTTTGGTTGGCAACATGGGTTTCTATGAAAGGTCCAAAATGGCTATCTAGGTTGCTGTCATTTGCTGGGTATGCTGGTTTTGCATTAACTATGATTTTTATCATATCCGCTGTGTATAAATTATCATCTGGCACAGTGATGTTTAATGGCGCGCCAATCATTCCTGAGTATGTCCATCATATAGATTTATCTTGGTCTAAAATTGCATCCATGTCCTGGGCCTTGCAATCATTAGGAGGGTTAGAAGCTCTTGCTGCCTATAAGCGAAACATTCGAGGTGGTGAACGTAATTTCAAAATAGGACTTATTCTTAATGTATTTATTTTCTCAATAATAATTATCACATCTTCTTTGCTAATGAATATGATTTTACCTGCTGAAGAGGCATCAAAGCTTGGATTGTTATCCGCTATTTATGTCGCTTTTCAACAGTTGGACTTCCCTATCTGGTGGACAAATGTCATTGCGCTATTCCTCATGATAACTACATTATGTGGATCTTTGATGCTGTGGACATCTGCCCCGGTAAAAATGCTATTTGTTGATGCACCAAAAGGCATCTTTGGACATAAACTCTCCGAGGTAAACAGTGAAGGCACACCAATAAACGCATTGAAAATGCAAGGCGTTGTAGTAACAATCATCATCATTTTGTTTATGCTTGGCCAATTCAACTCTGGCATGAATTCGATTTTAATTGCAGTAAGAAATCTTGATGGTGGAGCTGCAACCTTACCGGTTATCTTCATGATTGTTGGTTATGTAAAGCTCCGCTGGAAATCCAACAATCCTGATTTTGAACGTGATTTTCACTTTCTTGGCAAGAGTCGAACCTGGTCATTGCTATCTATCGTCCCGATTGCCATTATTTTCATCGCATCGACTATTGCAGCATTAGTACCTGGACCTGCAAGCTGGGATGAGAATTTTGTTGGGTCTTTGATACAACTTATTCTTGGCCCTGTTAGTATCATCGCGGTGTTTGGTTATTGTATGTTTGCATATAACAAGTGGAAAGTTAAAAACCCGGATGACAACTCCTACTTCAATAAAATATAATTATTTAGCATGATAGTTATATAATCTATAACCACATATATTAAGGTCTCTTCTTTTGAGGCCTTTTTTGTATACTCCATTAAGTTTCAGTAAAATATTTCCTACCCATCCCAGCGCCCTCTGCAAACAGACAACTTTAGAATGGAAAAATCCCCGCCTGTCAGGGCGGGGATCCGGTTCGGGCAACAGCCCTCAATCACTGCGCGTGTTGTCTCTTTAGAATACGTATTTAACCCGTGCACTCAGGTTGCGGCCCGGTTCGGTCATCAAGCTGTTATCGGAACCCTCGGCACGACCGGCGATGCGCTCGTAGCTGGTGTACTCCTTGTCAAACAGGTTGAAGACCCCGACGTTAAGCTGCAGATCGGTCATCGGGTTGAACTGGGCATACATATCCACCACACCCCAACCGGCCGCCTTCACGTAATCGTTGCCTTTGGCATCCTTGCGCACCTTGTCCATGTCGTCGGCAAAGCGCAGGGCGGTGTTGAAGTTCCACTGGGACTGTTCCAGACGCACACCGACTGAGCCGTTGAGCGGGCTCAGGCTGTTGATGTAGTTGCCATCCCCATCCTTGCCTTCGATGTAGGCGAGGTTTCCCCAGACATTGACGATGTCGTTGAGCCAGTAATCCGCCTTGGCTTCGACCCCTTTGGTAGTCGCCTTGCTCAGGTTCTGGTACTGGTAGACGGCGGTGCGCCCCTGCTGGCCCACTTCCACCATCTCGATAAAGTCTTCGAACTTGTTGTAGAAACTGGCCACTTCATAGCTGAAGCCGTTGCTGTTGCCACGTACGCCGAGATCGATGCCGTCGCTGCTCTCCGGATTGAGGTTCGGGTTGGGCTCGATACGGTAGCCATAGGCCTGATGGTTCAAGGTGGAGAAGGCGCTGTCATACATGGGTGTCTTGAAGCCGTGGCTGTACTGGGCAAACAGGTTGGCCGCCTCGTGGGCCTTGAACACCAGACCCAGCTTGGGTGACAGCTCCCCTTCCGAGAACTTGTGCAACTGGTCGCCAGTGTAGGCAGGATCGTTGTCCGGGGTCATCCGGTAGTAGTCGTAACGGGCACCCGGGGTCAGCACCCAGCGCTCACCAAATTTGATCTCGTCAAAGGCCCACAGGGCGCTGCGCTCGCTGGTGGTGGCCGGGAAGCTCAGCTCGTTGTAGCCAGCAAAATCACCGGGGGTGGTCGGCCCCTTGTAGCGGGTACGTTCGTTGTCGGTGTGCTCGTATTCAGCGCCCCAGGCCAGACGGTGGTTGGCCACGGCCTTGTGGAACTGCAGCTGGGCGCCGATGTTCTTCTGATCGAACACGTTGTGATCCAGCGAATTTTTGGTCACATAGGGGTTGTTCGGGTTAACCGGATATTTGGATGAGGCGTACTGATCCAGTGTCTGCTTGGTGCGGGCGAAGTAGACCTTGGAATCCATCCGATCGGCCCAGCTTTGATTGAGCGCGATACCGTGATCCAGCACCAGCGACAGGTTGTCGGTCTGCTTGTCGGTAATGGGCTGCTCAAAGACCTGCGCCATCCTGCTACCAACCTTGTTCAACTTGACCGCATCCGGCTCCTCGCCATCGGTCAGGTAGTCGACGGTCAGCTTGAGGAACTGCTCATCAGAGAGGTTCCACTTGCTCTTGAGCAGCAGGGCGTGGGTGCCGATATCGAAGTCGCTCTTGCTGGAGTCGAAATTCTGGGTCACGCCACCATCGCGCCAGGTGTAGCGCAGCAGGTTCTCTACCTCGCCGGTGCGCAGGGCGCCGGTAAAGCCCGCCATCTTCTGGTGGCTGCTGGAGGCATAGCCGCTGGTCACATCCAGATAGCTATCCTTGCCCTTGAGGAAGTCGCTGGCATCCTTGGTAGTGATGGCTATAACGCCACCCAGCGCATCGGAGCCATAGGCGGCAGAAGCTGGCCCCTTGGCCACTTCTATCTGCTTGATCATGTCGGTATCAAAGTAACTCTGACCGACCCCGCCCTTGCTGTAGGCATCGTTCTGGCGAACCCCGTCGCGCACCACCTTGACCCGATTTTCACCCATGCCGCGGATGACGAAGGTCTGGGCATCACCCTGACCGCCGAGCACGGCCACACCGGGCTCGTAGCGGAACAGATCGGCGACATTGGTGACGACCTGCTCTTCAATCTGCTTGGCGGTGATCACCGAGATGGGGCCGGAGACATCTTCCAGTTTTTGCTCCATCCGTGAGCCGCTGACGACCATGACTTCATCTGCCTTGTGACTGGCAGCAAAGGCTTGGGAAGAGAGGCTGGCAGCGACGGCAAGGGCGACCAGAGAGAGTGCATTTTGATGGGTCACAGCGAATCCTTATTGAGAACTGTTATCAAACAGAGCGCATATTACCCAGCTCTCGACAAAGGTCAACAATAAACGAAATCATTCTCATTTTGTTTTGAACTGAATTGGTTTTACACTGTCGCCGTGTATTGTCCCTATATTCTTGTTTAGCCCCCGCGATGCACCGGCATCCGGACATATCAGCAGTGAGATCCCATGATTAAACGACTTCCCCTGCTTGCCCTGCCGCTGTTGCTGACCGCCTGCGCTACCCACACCCAACCGACCGTTTCCTCACAGCTACAGACGCTCTATGACTACCGGCTGAGCAATGACCGCCAAGAGGATCTGACGCTGACACAAGCGATCTCGCCTATTGCCGACGCCGATATCATCCTAGTAGGGGAGCTGCACAGCCATCCCGGTGTGCACCTGCTGCAATCACGGCTATTGACCGAACTTCATACCGTCAGTCAACAAAACGGGCGGCCGCTGGCACTGTCCATGGAGCAGTTCAGCCGCGCCGATCAGGGCACGCTGGATGCCTATCTCGCCAACAAGATTGGCGAAGCGGCATTGATCCGTGACGGCAACGCCTGGCCCAACTACCCCAGCGACTACCGCCCGCTGATAGAGTTTGCCAAAGCACACCGGATGCCGGTGATCGCCGCCAACGCCCCCAAGCCGCTGGTGAGCTGCGTCGGTCAGGAGGGGCCTGAGTGGCTCGACAAGCTGCCGGTCACTCGCCGCAGCCAACTGGCCCGCCAACTGACCCTGGGGGATGACCCCTATCGCCAGAAGTTCATGGCCTCAATGCACCACGGCGATGCCGACAGCAATGCTCGCCGCTTCGCCGCCCAGACCAGTTGGGACGACACCATGGCCGAGAGCATGGTGGATTACCTCGCCACGCACCCGGGCCAGCAGATCATGCACATTGCAGGCAACTTCCATGTCGAAGGGGGGCTTGGACTGGCCAGTCGCATCGCCAGTCGTAATCCGTCACTCAAAGTCGCGCTGGTGGTTCCCCGGATAGATGAGACCTCTGTTGCAGATCGCGCAACCGATGTGCGGGTTAGCCTGATGCCGCTGCCACAGCGCTGGCAAAGCGATGCGGAAATGAAGCAAGATATGAGTGCGCTGCATCAATCCCGCAGTCGTGACTGTAGCCAGTGGCTACAACCCTAATTTTCCAGGATACGGCGGGTAAAATATGGATGTATTACTGATCATCGATGTGCAGCAAGGGGTTTTGAAAGCGACCAACTACCAGCAACAGCAAGTGCTGGCCAATATCAACCGGACTGCGGCCCATATCAGACAGCAACAGGGACGCGTCATCTATATCCAACATGACTCGCCACCCGGCACCGAACTGGAGCCCGGCACGCCGGGTTGGCAGCTCCATTCTGAACTGCAACCCGCCAAGGGAGATAGCCGGGTGCGCAAGACGGCGAGCGACAGCTTTCTCGATACCGAGCTAGCCTTCCTGCTAGCCGAGCAGCCGGTCGATCGGCTCATTATCTGTGGCTGTGCCACCGATTTTTGTGTCGATACCACAGTACGCAGTGCTGCTACCCATGGCTTCGAGGTGTTGGTATTGAGCGATGGCCACTCCACCGCCGATCGCCCGCACCTGAGCGCCGCCCTGATTGTCGAGCATCATCACTGGATGTGGCGCCACCTCAGCCTGCCGGAGGGGCGACGTGTGACCCTGCTCACCACCGACGAGCTGCTGGCAGTCACTCCTGCCCTGCAGCCATGTTAATCTACTAATCTTGCTGCATTTTTCACTGGAGTCTGTCGTGCGTTTGTTGCCCGCTAGCCTGTTGTTGCTGTTTCCGCTGCTCAATGGTTGCAGCAGCCTGCCGGGGCAAGCCTATGATGGCCCCGAACCACTGTTTCTGACTCACATCAACGAGGAGGGAAGCAAGCGGTTTACCTTTGAAGCCGCGCCCAACGATACTTTGCCCCGCGGCCTATCTGCGGTTCAGAGCCAGCGATTACTGGAACAACGGGAGGCGCTACAAGAGAACTTGCTGACCGAGACCCTGGCGAGCAAGCAATATTGCCGGGAAGGGTACATAGTGCTGAGCCAGAGCTCATGGAAAGTGCGGGGCGAGTGTAACGAGACGGCAATTGATGCGGATCGCCGCACCTTTCCCAACAAGGCCTCCTGGCAAGATTAAGCAAACCAGACGACGAGATAGCGCAAGCCAAACGAGATAGCGCAATAAAAACGGGCAGCCAAGTGGCTGCCCGTTTTGTTATGGTTGGTGTCGTTATCGACAGGGGATCGTCAGACCGGCGCATCGGCCGGGCTGGTGAGCTCGGCACCGTTGTCGATGCGCTTGTGCCCTTCCACCAGATGGACGAAATCCACCAGCTCGTCACCAGAGACCGCGAACGCCTGCCCGAAACCTTTGACGAACAGCCCCTGCTCCGGCTTGAGGCGGAACAGCTTGAAATCCTTGAGGTTGGAAAGTCCTTTGACGATCTCGCCAAAACGCCCTTCCAGCGCCGCCACCGCCTTGCCCCAACGGGCGTCATCACGGGCGACCACTTCAGCTACCGCATCAAAGGTCAGCCGCTTGCGGGCAAACAGTTCACGAGCACCGGTCTCATCCTCGATCAGCATCAAGGAGACCCTGGACACCTGTTGCAAGTTACGGGCGTGGCGAGCGATCTCGGAGATCAGCACATAGTAGCCATCCTCTTGCAGCACGAACGGAGCGTAACTGGCGTTGGGGTTACCTTCGCTATCGACAGTGGCAAGCTGCAGGGTACGGCAGCTGTCGCGAAACTCGCGGATCTCCGGTTGCAGACGGTTCTGCAGACGTTCCTGACGTTCACTCATGCTTTGACTTCCTCTTGAGACTGTTGGCGCAGGGCCATGAAACGGGTGACCTGATCGGCCAGCAGCTGGCGTTTCTCGTCACGACCCAGATAGACCTTGAAGATGCAGCGACCAGAGTGACCGAAGAACTGGAAGGAGTGCCCCTCCTTGCCCATGAACAATTTGCTGACCAACGCAATGCCCGCCACGTTGTCGAGCTTGAGGTGGCCATGCAGCTCGCCGTCACGGCCCATCAGGTTGTAGTAGCCGCGCGCATCTTTACCTTTCGGGAAGGGGGCCTTCACCTCGAAGATAGAACCATCAGATTCAACTATGGTGGTTACCGGGCCCCAGTCGGCCAAATCTTCCAACAGACCTTGCGCGCGATCGGCGGGCAGCAGGGTCACCAGCTCGGCGGGCAGATGGCGAACCACCTCCCATTCACTGATGGCAAGCTGGGCCGCCAGGGTGGACGGATGAGCGCCGGGATCCTGCTCCAGCAGCGCGTGAATGCGTTGTGCAATGCTCATGTTTTCTCCCTCTGCGAGACCAGGTCGTCCCGCTGTTTATCATGGTCGCTACTCTAATAAAGCACCGACACCAATGCAATTGATAATTGCTATCATTATCAGTGCAATTTATTTAAAGCCTTGATATTCTCGGCGGCACACCCGTTACATTCACCCTTTTCGGAGGTTAGCATGGGCCGTCGTTTTGCCCTCGTCATCACCCTGCTCTGCAGCGCATTGCCCCCCTTCTCTGCCGTTGCGGCTGAGGGACAGAAAGAGCGTATCGTCAGTATCGGCCCGGCCACCACAGAACTCATTCTGGCCCTTGGTGGTGAATCGAGCCTGATCGCCACCGATGTCAGCAGCCCATTGCCAAAAGGGCTGCCCAAGGTGGGTTATCACCGGGCCCTGGCCGCCGAAGGGATCCTGAGTCTCTCCCCCACCCGCCTGGTGGGCAGCGACGAGATGGGCCCAGCCCCAACGCTGGATCAGCTGCGCCGTGCTGGCGTAAAAGTTGAAGTGCTGGATACTGCGCCGACCCTCGCCAACCTCAACCAACGTATCGATACCCTCTCCAGCCTGCTGGGCGAAAAAACGGCTGGAGATCGCCTGAAGACGGAGATCCAGGCCCAGACCGATCAGCTGGCGGCGCAAGCCAAACTGAACAAACCGCTCAAGGTCGCCTTCCTGCTGCTGCACAAGGGTCAGCCCACCAGCATCGCCGGGGGCAACACCACCGCCAGCGCGCTGGTAGCGCTGGCAGGGGGCATCAATCCGGTCGCCGAGTTGCGCGACTACAAGCCGGTATCCGCCGAATCCCTCATCGAGATGCAACCCGATCTGGTGCTGGTCAGCGGCCGTGACTGGCAGCAATATGCCGATCCAGCCAAGGTGCTGGCAGAAGTGCCCGCACTGGCTGCCACCCCGGCTGGCAAGCTCAACGCCATTCACGCCATCAACGGCCACGCCCTGCAAGGGGGGCTGAGCCTCAAATCCTTGCAACAGGCGAACCAGATCGCCCAGTGGATCAAGCAGGGTTCATGATGCGCTTGCCCCTCTCCTGGCTGCTGGCCTTCACCACGGCCGCACTGGCGCTGCTGCTGCTCGGTTCACTGGCCACCGGCCCCATGACGCTCACCTTTGGCGAAAGCCTGCGGGCGCTGTTTGCCGGGCAGGAGAGCGGGATTGAAGCGCACAAGCTGCTGATCGTGCAGGGGATCCGCCTGCCACGCACCCTGCTTTGCATCGCGGTAGGGGGCATTCTCGGTCTGTGTGGCGCCGTGATGCAGGGGCTGTTTCGCAACCCCCTGGCCGACCCCGGCATCATAGGAGTCTCCGGCGGTGCGGCGCTGGGGGCTGCGCTCGCCATCGTGCTGCTGGCCCCTCTTGCACCACAATATGGCCAGCAGTTGCAAGCCACCATAGGGGTTGGTCTGCTGCCGCTGCTCGCCTTTCTCGGCGGCGCGCTCACCACCACCCTGGTCTATCTGCTCGGCACCCGTGAAGGGGGCACCTCGGTCACCGTCATGCTGCTGGCGGGGGTCGCCATCACGGCGCTCTCCGGTGCGGTGATCGGCCTGCTCACCTATCTGGCGGACGATCAGATGCTGCGCAACCTGAGCCTGTGGCAAATGGGGACGCTGGCGGCAGGCAAACCGGCCGATGTGGCACTGGCCCTGCTCACCCTGGCGGCGCTGCTGTGGCTCTTTATGCGCGATGCCAATCCCCTCAATGCCCTGTTGCTGGGCGAGGGAGAGGCCCGCCATCTGGGGGTCAATGTGCAGTCCCTCAAGCGCCGCCTTATTCTGCTCACTGCAGCGGGCGTCGGGGTGGCGGTGGCGGTATCGGGGATGATCGGCTTCGTCGGGCTGGTGGTGCCCCATCTGGTGCGCTTGCTGGCAGGCCCCAACCATGTCCGGTTGCTGCCGCTCTCGGCCCTGCTTGGTGCAGCCCTGCTGCTGGCGGCCGACATGCTGGCGCGCACCCTGCTGGCCCCGGCCGAACTGCCGGTGGGTATTATCACCGCCTTGATCGGTGCCCCCTTCTTTATCTGGCTGCTGGTCACCGGCCGCCGCGCCCTCTGATACGGACTGTTATGCAACCTCTCTTATCCTCACTCTCATCCTCACTCTCCTCCCCCCTGTTGGCTTGCTCACGGCTCAGCCTGCGCCGTGGCCAGCGCCAGATCCTGGATGGGCTCGATTTCAACCTTGAGTGCGGCACCCTCACCGCCCTGCTCGGCCCCAACGGGGCGGGAAAAAGCTCGCTGCTCAAGTGCCTGACCGGCGAGCTGGAATACGAGGGATCCATCACCCTGTTTGGCGAAAATCGCCAGCAGTGGAGCGGTAAGCAGCTGGCCCACCGGCTCGGGGTATTGCCGCAAAGTTCCTCCCTCAACTTCCCCTTTCTCTGCGAGGAGGTGGTCGCCATGGGACGCTTGCCCCACAGCGAACCGGCAACCCGGCGAGACGAGATTGTGGCGGCGGCCATGACCCATGCCGGGGTCGAGCATCTGGCCAAACGGCTCTATCCGGGACTCTCCGGCGGCGAGCGGCAGCGGGTGCAGTTTGCCCGGGTGCTGGCGCAGATCTGGCAGGCCCCCTCCCCGGCCGCGCAAGCCGAGCAACCCCGCTTGCTGCTGCTCGACGAACCCACCGCGGCGCTGGATCTCAAATACCAGCATCAGCTGCTCACCATGGCGCGCGCCCTGGCCAGCCGCAATACCGCGGTGCTGGTGGTGCTGCACGACCTCAATCTGGCGGCGCGCTATGCCGATCGACTGGTGATGCTGGAGCGCGGCAAGCTGATGGCTGATGGCACGCCGGGCGAAGTACTGACCCCTGAACTTATCGCCCGCCTCTATGACTACCCGGCTCAGGTGATCCACCACCCCGAGAGCGGCCTGCCGATGGTGGTGTAATCGTTATTTCTGATACGAGATGCTCGATCGGGCCACCGCAACCCTATAATGGCAGCCTGTTAACCGACGCAGGTGTCATCATGATCCGCTTTGCCACGTTTAATGTCGCTTTTGACCGCACCGCCGCCGGTATGCTGACCGGTGAGCTGGCACTGACCCGCACCGCGCAGGATGCCCTGCTGACCCGCTACAAAGATGGCGATAGCAGCCTGATCCCAGCAGAAATCACCAAAGCCAAAAATGTGCAGCAGATCCGCAATGTTGCCGAGATCATCCAACGCACTCGGCCGGATGTGTTCCTGCTCAACGAGTTCGACAACGACGGCAAAGGCGAAAGCACCGCCGATCTGAAAGCCTTCAACGACAACTATCTGGCCCACGCCCAGCACAGTGAAGTGACTGCCATCAGCTATCCGGTGATGCAGAACTTCGCCACCAACACCGGCCTGCAAAGCGGTTATGACCTCAATCTCGACGGCAAGACCACTGGCGACGATGCCTGGGGCTTTGGCAACTACCACGGCCAGTACGCCTTTGCGGTGATGTCCAAATATCCGATTGATACCAAGCAGATCCGTACCTTCCAGAAGTTCAAGTGGAAGGATATGCCGGGCGAGCAGAACCCCATCATCGATGACTGCAATAACCCCAAGGCCAAGATCCCGGCCAGCCGCCAGTGTGGCGATGCCTGGTATGACGATGCGGCCTGGCAGCAGTTCCCGCTCTCCTCCAAGAACCACGCCGATGTGCCGGTGCTAATCAAAACCGACAAGGGTGAAGAGGTTATTCACTTCCTGATCTCCCACCCGACGCCCCCCATCTTCGGCAATGCAGCCCGCCACAACGTCAAGCACAACCGCGCCGAGATCGCCTTCTGGAACGATTACGTCAAGGGTCTTGGCTACATGACCGATGACAAGGGCACCAAGGGTGGACTGGCCAAAAACGCCAAGTTCGTCATCGCGGGCGACCTCAACGCAGACCCGCAAACCGGCGACGGCGATCTGACCGCCATCCAGGCGCTGCAGGATAATGCCTTGATGAACCAGGCCGTCACCAATGGCACCTTGATCCCGGTGAGCGAAGGGGGTCCCGAATGCCTGGCCACTCAGCCCAAACTCTGTTCACGTAACAACAATCGTCCCAACCCGGAGCGGATCACCAGCAGCAGCGGCTTGCAGCTGGATCACGTGATCCCCTCCGCCAACCTCAATGCGGTCAAAAGTGGCATCTTCTGGCCTGCCAGCTTCGAAGCCGGTTATCACCTGGTGTACGATGCGAAACTCGGCATCGCCAAGGGGGTCAGCTCGGATCACCGTCTGGTCTGGGTCGATTTCAAACTCGATTGAGCCACCCACTGACTGCCAATTCGGGGGCCTCTTGGCCCCCTTCTTGTTGCCGCAATAAGCCCCTCGCAGCCGCCATCACCGCCACCATACTGATTAACCAGACATTTAGCGCCCGCCACTGCGTCAGATGATTCTGCAAATCGTGCGCTACGCCACCATTCCGATAACCCTGCCTTGCAAGGGGGTATGGGGTTTGCTAATACTCCGCGTCCATTAAATGACCAACTATTACCGGGGCAATGAGCCGTGGCATTTGAACAATTCACTCTGGTGATCTCGCTGTTCCAGCAGCTCTGCGTCTATCTGGTGATCGCCTGGCTGCTCTCCAAGACGCCGCTGTTCATGCCGCTCACTCAGGTGACCCTGAGCTGGCCCCACAAGCTCCTCTGCTACCTCATCTTCTCCGGCTTCTGCGTCATGGGCACCTACTTTGGCCTGAGGGTCGAGGACTCCATCGCCAATACCCGCGCCATCGGCGCCGTGCTGGGGGGCATAGTCGGCGGCCCGGCCGTGGGGCTGCTGGTGGGGCTGACCGGCGGCATTCACCGCTACTCGCTGGGGGGCTTCACTGCGCTGGCCTGCACCTTCTCCACTATCGCAGAGGGGCTGCTCGGCGGCCTGGTGCACCGCCACTTCGTCGCCCGCCACCGGCTCGATCTGCTGTTCAGCCCCTGGGTGGTGGGGTCGGTGGCGCTGGTCGCCGAGCTGATGCAGATGGGGATCATCCTGCTGGTGGCCCGCCCTCTCGATGACGCCATCCACCTTATCGAGAACATCATCGCCCCCATGCTGATCGCCAATACCCTGGGGGCCGCCATGTTCATGCGGATGATCCTCGATCACCGCGCCATGCTGGAGAAGTACTCGGTCGCCTTCTCCGCCCGAGCCCTCAAGATTGCCGAGCGGGCGATGCGGGTACTGGACAAGGGGTTCACCCAGCAGGCGTGCCAGCAGATGGCGCGCATTCTCTACGAGGAGACCGGGGTCGGCGCGGTGGCCATCACCGATCGGGAGAAGCTGCTCGCCTTTATCGGCATCGGCGAGGATCACCACCTGCCGGGCACCGCTATCAACTCCCAGCACACCTTCAAGGCGATCCAGCACAACGAGGTGGTCTATGCCGACGGCAACCTCATCCCCTACAGCTGCACCCTTCACCCCGGCTGCAAGCTCGGCTCCTCGCTGGTCATTCCGCTGCGGGGGGAAGAAGGCTCGGTGGTGGGCACCATCAAACTCTACGAGCCCAAGCGCAAGTTCTTCTCCTCCATCAACCGCACCCTGGGAGAGGGGATCGCCCGGCTGCTCTCCGGCCAGATCCTGGCGGGCAAATACAACGAGCAGAAGCGACTGCTGGCCCAGTCGGAGATCAAGCTGTTGCAGGCGCAGATCAATCCGCACTTTCTGTTCAACGCCCTCAACACCCTGTCGGCGGTGATCCGGCGCGATCCCGAAAGCGCCCGCACCCTGGTACACAACCTCTCCACCTTCTTTCGCAAGAACCTCAAACGGCAGGGGGATGAAGTGACCCTGGCCGATGAGCTGGAGCATGTGAACGCCTACCTGCATATCGAGCAGGCCCGTTTCGCCGAGCACCTGAGCGTGCAGATCGACATTCCCGATCCGCTGCTGGAGTACCGGCTGCCCACCTTCTCCCTGCAACCCATCGTCGAGAACGCGGTCAAGCACGGCATCTCCCAGATGTTCGAACCCGGCCTGCTGACCCTGACCGCCTGGGTTGAGGCCCAGCGGGTGGTGCTGGAGGTGTGCGACAACGCCGGGCTCTATCAGACGAAACAGGAGGGGAGCGGCCTTGGCATGAACATAGTGGATCGGCGCATCAAGGCCCGTTACGGCGCCGAGTACGGGGTCGCCATCGACTGCATCCCCCATCAATCAACCCGGGTGAGGATCACCCTTCCCCTGCAGGAGAGCCCATGCTGACCGCCCTGATCGTTGACGATGAACCCCTCGCCCGCGAGGAGCTGCGCCTGCTGCTGGAGCAGGCGGGCAATATCCGCCTGCTGGGAGAGTGCGCCCACGCCATGGAGGCGCTGCCCGCCATCCACCGTCTCAAACCCGATCTGCTGTTTCTCGACATCCAGATGCCGCGCATCAACGGGCTGGAGCTGGTGAGCATGCTGGATCCGGACTTGCGCCCCCACATCGTCTTCATCACCGCCTACGACGAGTTTGCCCTGCGCGCGTTTGAGGAAAACGCCCTCGACTACCTGCTCAAACCGGTCACCAGCGAACGGATGAACCGGGCGCTGGAGCGCATCCAGCGGCTGCTTTCCCCAAAAGGTGAATTAGCTGGCCAGCCGCTGCCGGATCCGACCCGCATCGCCCAGCCCCTGCGCAGTATCCCTTGCACCGGCCACAACCGCATTCTGCTGCTCCCCCTTGGTGAGGTGGAGTTCATCCACAGCGACCTCACCGGCAACCGGGTGATCAGCGGCCAGCAGCAGGGCACCACTGAGCTGACCCTGCGCACGCTGGAGGAGAAAACCGGCTTCGTGCGCTGCCACCGCCAGTACTTGCTCAACCCTGGGCAGATCCGCGAAATCCTGCTGCTGGAGGGCGGGCTGGCAGAGGTGGTCACTCAGGGCGGCCACAAGGTACCGGTGAGCCGCCGCTACCTCAAACCTCTCAAGGAGCTGCTCGATATTCCCTGATGGGGCGGGGCGCTTCACCCCGCTCCTGCCCTGCCAGCCACCACTCACCTGCTTACCACGGCCGTCGGCCCCCCCGCCAAACCACTCGGGGTCGCTTTTCTGCCACTCGCGGGCAGAACCCGGCCACTGACCTTTTCTTCGCTCCCCTTTCCCCACCGCATGGGTAGAGTGCAGCCTGAGCCCGGCCAGACTGGCCACAGGAAAAGGAAACTCCCCCATGCAACACGCAATCACCTTCGTCATTGCGGCCCTCTGCATCCTCGCCATCGCGTATCGCCTCTACGGCGTATTTTTCGTGCGCAAGGTGCTGATGGCCGACGACAAGCTAGTCACCCCCTCCCACCAACTGGAAGATGGCAAGAACTATGTGCCGACCAACAAGTGGGTCAACTTCGGTCAACACTTTGCCGCCATCGCCGCCGCTGGCCCGCTGGTCGGCCCGGTTCTGGCGGCCCAGTACGGCTACCTGCCGAGCTTTCTCTGGCTGCTGATCGGCTGCGTCATCGGCGGCGCGGTGCACGACACCGTGGTGCTGTTCGCCTCTATGAAGCATCAGGGCAAGTCTCTCTCCGAGGTGGCGAAGGCCGAGCTTGGCCCCATCGCTGGCTGGTGTACCGGTCTGGCGATGTTGTTCATCATCACCATCACCATGGCGGGTCTCTCCATGGTGGTGGTACACGCGCTGGAACGTAACGCCTGGGGCGTGTTCGCGGTGTTCATGACCATCCCCATCTCCATGGTGGTGGGGATTTGGCACAAGCTGACCGGCAACCTGCAAGCTGCCTCCTGGGTCGGGTTTGCCGCCGTGCTGGCCTGCGTCTTCTTCGGCCCCTACGTGCAGGAGAGCGCCTTCGGTGCCTGGCTGACCCTGCGTGCCGAGACCATCAGTCTGGCGCTGCCCATCTACGCCTTCTTCGCTACCGCGCTGCCGGTCTGGCTGCTGCTCACCCCGCGCGGCTACATCTCCAGCTTTATGAAGATCGGTGTGTTTGGCGCGCTGGTCATCGGCGTTATCTGCATTAACCCGGAGATCCAGTTCCCCGCCATGACCCAGTTTGTCCACGGCGGCGGCCCGGTACTGGGTGGCCCGGTCTGGCCCTTTATCTCCATCACCATCGCCTGTGGCGCCATCTCCGGCTTCCACGCCTTTATCGGCTCCGGCACCACCCCGAAACTGGTGGACAAGTGGAACGACATCCTGCCGGTCGCCTTCGGTGCCATGCTGGCCGAGTGCGTGGTGGGCGTGATGGCGCTGATCGCCGCCACCGCCCTTCATCCGGCTGACTACTTCGCCATCAACGCCACCCCGGAAGCCTTCGCCAAACTGGGGATGCAGGTGGTGGATCTGCCATTCCTCTCCCAGGAGATCGGCATGGATCTGAACGGTCGCACCGGCGGTGCCGTCACCCTGGCGGTGGGCATGTCCTACATCTTCACCAAGGTGCCCTGGTTCAGTAACCTCGCCTCCTACTTCTTCCAGTTCGTGGTGATGTTTGAAGCGGTCTTTATCCTGACCGCCGTTGACTCCGGCACCCGGGTCTCCCGTTACCTCATTCAGGACTTCTTCGGCGAGTTCTACCCGCCCCTCAAGCGCATCGACTGGATGCCGGGCGCCATCGGTGCCAGCGTGCTCGCCTGCGTGATGTGGGGTTATCTGCTGATGTCCGGCGATATCGGCTCGGTGTGGGCGCTGTTCGGGGTATCGAACCAGCTGATGGCCTCGGTGGGCCTGATCATCGGTGCCACCATCATCTTGCGACTGGCCAGCAAGCGTCGCTACATGCTGACCTGCCTCATCCCGCTGGCCTACCTGTTCGTCACCGTCAACTACGCCGGTTACTGGATGATGAGCAACGTCTACTTCAACACCGCGGCCAAGGGCTACAACCCGATGAACGGCATCATCTCCCTCATCATGCTGGTGCTGGGGATGCTGATCCTGCTCTCCGCCCTGCGCAAATGGAGCGAGCTGTGGAAGCTGCGTCAGCAGCCCTCCTACAAGGTGGTGGAAGCAACCGCCTCCTGATAGGCAAGTGGCTTTCCCCCTGACATAACCCCGCTGCGGCGGGGTCTTTTATTGGCGTTGGCTGGCGCGTTGACCACGGCTCATTAATCCACCGTTTGGCATTGGGTTATCCATCCATCACCCATCCATAGCCGTTGAATGGGCCTCTCGATCACAGAACCGCCGCGCCAATGGTGGTAGCATGCCCCCTCTTGCCATCCGGCCGCACGGCGGATCCGGTGGCCCTCCCTCCTCCGCTTTCACTTTTTGAGGAACGATTTGATGGAACTGCTTCTGCTTAGCAATGGTAAAGCCAATGAATTTCCGGGTCTGCTCGGCTGGGCCCGCGACCGGGTACAGAGCCTGTTGGCCCGCAAACCGGTCAAGCGCATTCTGCTCATCCCCTATGCGGTGATCCGCAGCGACTGGGATGCCCGCGCCAACGATCTCACCGAGAGCCTCGGGATCGAGACCATCAGCATTCACCACTTCGATGATCCGGTCGATGCCATCAATCAGGCCGACGCCATCTTTATCAGCGGTGGCAACACCTGGCGCCTCAACCAGCTGCTGCATGAAAATGGCCTGATCGTGCCGATCCAGCGTGCCGTGCGCGAACGGGGCGTCCCCTATGTGGGCTGGAGCGCCGGTTGCAACGTGGCGACCCCGAGCATCCGCACCACCAACGACATGCCGGTCTGCAACGCAGCCGTGCTGCCTGCGCTGGGCCTGTTCCCACTGCAGATCAACCCCCACTATCTGGACGCCAGCATCAGCGGCCACATGGGCGAGACCCGCGACGAGCGTCTGGCCGAATTCTGCGCCATCAACCAGAGCGAATATGTGGTGGCCCTGCGCGAAGCGAGCCTGTTGCAGATCAGCGGCGACACCGTTGAGTACTGGAGCGCCCGCGATCAGGACTTCAAGATCTTCAAACATGGCCAGGAGCCGCAAGCCTTTATGGACGCGAGCCCGCTGGCCGAGCTGACGCCGTTCAAGGTGCGCTGAGCGCCACCGGCAAGCGGATAGCTCATGAAACCGCAGAAATAAAAGAGGGATGGCTCGGCGCCATCCCTCTTTTTTATCCTTGCCTGTTAGCTGGTTGCAGCCTGATTACTCACCCTGCAGAGTCACCAGCACCTTGCGGGCGCCGCCATCGACACGATGCTCGCCAAGCCAGATCCCCTGCCAGGTGCCGAGCGCCAGCTGACCATCGCGGATTGGCAGTAGAAGACTCACCCCGAGCAGGGAGGATTTGATGTGGGCGGGCATGTCATCCGCCCCCTCATAGGTGTGGCGATAGTAGGGGGCATCCTCCGGCGCCAGCCGGTGCAGATGGGCCTCCATATCGCTACGCACGCTCGGGTCGCAGTTCTCGTTGAGGGTGAGCGAGGCGGAGGTGTGTTGCAGCAGCAGATGGGCCATGCCGATCCGGTAATCCGCCAGCATCGGCAGTTTGGCCACCAACTCGTCTGTCACCAGATGAAAGCCCCGCGAACGGGGCTTCAACGTCAACAGGCACTGCTGCCACATCAGACGTATTCCATAAAGACGCGGGAGGTGAGCTTGGTGATGAGCTCGTAGGGGATGGTGCCAATCTCGTCGGCCACCCGCTCCACCGGCAGCCCCTCGCCCCACAGCACCGCCTCGTCACCCGCTTTGTCGGTAGCACCGGGCCCAAGATCGACGGTGCTCATATCCATGGAGACACGTCCCACTAACGGCACGATGCGGCCGTTGATCAGCACGGAAGTGCCGTTGGGCGCCATGCGCGGATAGCCGTCACCGTAGCCGATGGCGATCACCCCGAGCCGGGTATCACGATCCGACACCCAGTTGGCGCCGTAGCCCACCGGCTCGCCCGCCTTGTGATCCCGCACCGCAATCAGCTGTGTTTTGAGGGTCATCACCGGCTGCAAGTCGTAATCGGCCGCCACCGTGTTGGGGAAGGGTGACACGCCATAGAGGATGACACCGGGGCGCACCCAGTCGCAGTGAGAATCCGGCCAGGCCAGAATGCCCGCCGAGTTGGCCATGGCCCGCTCGCCCAGAAGCGGCGCGGTCAACTTGCTGAACAAGTCGATCTGCTCGCGGGTGGTGGGTTGCTCCAGCTCATCGGAGCGGCTGAAGTGGGTCATGATGTTGAACGGCTGCACCACATTCTTGCACTTGGCAAGGCGCTCGATAAAGGCGGGCATCTCGTCGGCGCGCACCCCGAGGCGGTGCATGCCGGTGTCGAGCTTGAGCCAGGCCACCACGGGGGCTGGCAGCTCGACCTGCTCCAGCGCTTCGAGCTGCTCCCAGGTGTGAACCGCCGTCTGCAGATTGTTGGCCGCCAGCACCGGCAGATCATCGGCACAGAAGAAGCCCTCCAGCAGCACGATAGGCTTGACCACGGCGCAGGAGCGCAGCATCAGCGCCTCTTCGATACGGGCCACCGCATAGGCATCCGCATCCACCAGGGTGCGGGCGACCGGCAGCAGTCCGTGGCCATAGGCGTTAGCCTTGACCACAGCGATGATCTTGCAAGCGGGAGCGTGGCGCTTGACCACGGCGAGGTTGTGGCGCAAGGCCGCAGTGTTGATTTGGGCAGTAGCCGCTTTCATGGTTTTCCCTTACGAGGGCACAAATGGTCTCCCCCTCATCGGGCCGAAGACCGCCACTCACTTATCGTCGTCGAAGGCCGGACCGGCATAATTGTCGAACCGGGAAAACAGGCCCTGACGGTTGGCCACTATCTACGTTGGCTAGCGGTCAGGGCAGTTGTGGTGATGGCTAAGCCGCCATCACCTTGGGTTTACATCAATAGTCGTCGTCAAACGCCGGGCCGGCATAGTTGTCGAACCGGGAGAACTGCCCCTGGAATGTAAGCCGAACTCTTCCTATCGGGCCGTTACGCTGCTTGCCGATGATGATCTCGGCAATCCCCTTGTCCGGACTGTCATCGTGATAAACCTCATCACGATAGATAAACATGATCAAATCCGCGTCCTGCTCGATGGAGCCCGATTCACGAAGATCCGAGTTGACCGGACGCTTGTCGGCCCGCTGTTCCAGGCTTCGGTTCAACTGGGAGAGCGCCACTACCGGGCACTGCAGCTCTTTCGCCAATGCCTTGAGGGAGCGGGAGATCTCGCCGATCTCCAGGGTCCGGTTATCAGACAATGCAGGGACTCGCATCAGCTGCAAGTAGTCGATCATGATCATCGAGAGGCCACCGTGCTCACGGGCAATCCGGCGGGCGCGGGAGCGCACATCGGTCGGGGTGAGGCCGGAGGCGTCATCGATATACATCTTGCCCTTCTCGAGCAGCAAGCCCATGGTGGAAGAGAGCCGCCCCCAATCCTCGTCGTCGAGCTGACCAGTACGCACCTTGGTCTGGTCGATACGACCGACCGAGGCGAGCATACGCATGATGATCTGCTCGGAGGGCATCTCCAGCGAGAAGATGAGCACTGGTTTGTCGGCGGTGAGGGCTGCATGTTCGCACAGGTTCATGGCAAAAGTGGTCTTGCCCATGGAGGGACGGGCCGCCACGATAATCAAATCCGAACGTTGCAAACCGGCGGTCATCTTGTCGAGATCGCCGTAACCGCTCGACACCCCGGTCACGCCGTTGTGGGGGGTCTTGAACAGCTCTTCAATCTTGTCGACGGTCTGCTCGAGAATGACCTTGAGGGGCTGGGGCCCTTCATTGGCGCTGGTGCGCTGCTCGGCAATCTTGAATACCTTGCTCTCGGCCAGATCGAGCAGGTCACCTGAAGTGCGCCCTTGGGGCTCGTAGCCGGCTTCGACTATCTCGTTGGCGACCGAGATCATCTCCCGTACTACCGCCCGCTCACGCACGATCTCGGCGTAAGCGTTGATATTGGCGGCGCTCGGGGTGTTCTTAGCGATCTCCACCAGATAGGCGAAGCCACCTGACTCCTCCAGCTGTTCGGAGCGCTCCAGCTCCTCCTGCAGAGTGATGAGATCAATGGGGTTGCCCACATTGGAGAGGCGAGTCATGGCCTGGAAGATCAACCGGTGCGGACGGCTGTAGAAATCCTTGTCGATCACCCGCTCTGCGACCCGATCCCAGGCGTCGTTATCCAGCATCAAACCGCCCAGAACTGACTGCTCGGCCTCAAAAGAGTGGGGAGGAACTTTCAGCTGTTGTGTCTTGGCGTCTTTTTTCGCCGTCACTTGCTCTGCCATACACATAAAAACCGCAGCGGGAAGGGGACGGGAATTTTACAAAAGAAAGCCAGAGACGGCGAGCCCTATCTGGCGGCTCATACCATCATAAAGGGCCAAATGAGGGCTTGTTCCTCTTTAGCGGTTTTGATTTTGCTACGCATTTTGCGCGCCTTGCGACTCAATCGTCTGTTTTTCATGCTGCGTGTTCCCTATCGTTGACGCCAATCCCAAACGATCTCGTTCATGAATAATTCATGCCAATGGTGATATTGATCAATACAGGCTGCGACATATTTAGGGACAGGCAGCCTGCAATGCGCCTTGCTGAGCTTGCCAAAGCAGAGCATGCCCCACCCACAGACGAGAGTGAAAAGAGTCAAAATGAAAAAGATGCTGACCCTGTTTGCCATGATCCTGGCCATTGGCCTGGGGGCACCTCACGCCGAAGCCAAGAAATTTGGTGGCGGCAAATCCTTTGGTAAAAGTTACAAAACTGCGCCGGCCCAACCAGCGGCCAAACCGGTCGACAACAAGAATCCGACCCTGGGCGCCCAAACTCCGCCGAAAAAGAGCGGCATGATGGGTGGCCTGCTGGGTGGCCTGTTGGCCGGTGGTCTGTTTGCCTACCTGCTGGGCAGCGGTGCCTTTGAAGGTCTGCAAGGCATGGATATGCTGCTGATCGCCGCACTGGCGTTGGGTGCCGTGTTCCTGTTCCGCGCCATGCGCCGGGGCAAGGTCGCGACGCCACAGCCGCAGCAGGCAGCCTATGCGGGTTATCAGCCACCGCAATCCGCTGCCCCGCAGCAGTTCGAGCAGAGCAACAGCGCACCGCAAGCCACCGGCTTTGCTGACAGCGATGTGCCGTTCCGCTTGCCGCCCGGCTTTGACATGAACGGCTTTTTGGCCGGGGCACGCGATCACTATCGCACCCTGCAAGAAGCCTGGAACAAGAACGATCTGGAGAAGGTGCGCGAGTACGTGAGCCCGGAGCTGTTTGAACAGCTCAAAGCCGAGCGCGCCGAACTGAGCGGCGACCAGCACACCGAAGTGATGTATGTGGATACCCAGCTGGTACGTGCTGACTATGGCAGCGACTGGGCCCAGGTGAGTGTTCGCTTCAGCGGCCGCTACATGGACCGCCAGGAGCAGGTCGAAGATGATATCAAAGAGGTATGGCACCTCGAGCGTAATCTGGCCAAAGATAATGCACCTTGGCATATCGCAGGTATCGAGCAGCTGTAAGGCTTCATGCCCATCGGTCTGTAATAACGCAAGAGGCGGCCAATCGGCCGCCTCTTCTCATTTCATCCCCGGTCATGTCTATCGTCGATTGTGGCTATCTGGCAGATGGTGTGCGCCCAATGGCAAAGGGCCGTCATCTCATGACCACAGCCCCTGCCTGGCAAATTCGAGCAGTGCCTCAGCGGTCCCGGTTCAGGGCGAACAGTCGATCGAGCACCACCTCACCATCGGCGCGCAAGCCATTATGCTCGTACTCGTTGGTGATCCAGGCGCGACTGTTGCCAAGGCCACGCAGGGTTTCCCGGCTGTAGTCAAACTCCACATACATATCCTCGGCATAGACGGCGCAGGCCACCGGTACCTTGTTGCGAGCAAGTTGGGCCGGGTCATAGAGCGCCCCCCAGTCCGCCTTGTTGGCCAGCAAATGGGCCGCCTCTTTCAAGGGGAGCAGCTCGCGGAACTGCTCGAACATCCAGGGGAAAATCATCTCGCCGGTGAAGGAAAAATCCTTGCCCGCCGTCCAGTTAACCGCCGGGAACTCCCCTCTGACCCGCGCCGCAGCCCAGCGGGTTGCCTCTCCTTCGGCGTAAATGGCCTCGTGCAGGATGGCAAACAGCGGGTTGGTATTGAATGGCTGCATGCTCTGCAGCTGATAGAGGAAGGCCGGGTTCAGCTTGTCGCCCATAAATGCCCCCTCCAGCAGATAGTAAAGATCATCAAACGCACCGCTGGCCCCCAGATCCACTCCTTGCTGCTGCAACTGCTCCACCGTCAGCCGCTGTCCATTGGGCAGCCGAACATCATGCAAGTGCAGATGGTTGGCCAGCCGGTTAGCGATGGCCTGGGCGTGGGGAAAGCGGGCAAAGAAGGCGCGATTCTTGTCTGCTACTCGCTGATAGGTGGCGCGATAAACCTCTTCTGCGCTGCGACCGATGGGAGCGATCCCGCCGGTGATATAGACCTCCCGCAAGCTGTCGGGATAGAGCGAGAGATAAGTGAGGCAGCAGAACCCGCCAAAGCTCTGACCCAACAGACTCCAGCGATGCTTGGGGCTGAGCTCCTGTCGAATGAACTCGGCATCCTGCACTATGCTGTCGGCGCGAAAGTGGCTGAGGTAATCCGCCTGCTCAACGGGGGTCATCTTGGCCAGCACATGGGCGTGAATGGGGCTCGACATGCCAGTGCCACGTTGATCGAGCAGCAATACTCTGAACTCCTGCAACGCTCGCTTGAGCCAGCCACTGTTGGCGGTCGGACGCGGAGCGCCAAACCCCGGCCCCCCTTGTAAAAACAGCAGCCAGGGCAGCGACTCATCGAGTTTGTCTTTGCGACAGAGGGTGCGGGCAAACAGGGTGATGCTGTCACCATCCGGATCATCATGATCGAGGGGGACGGTAAAAAAGTGCGGCTCGCAGTGGATGCCGTCCAGTACATAGCGCAAGGGGCTGTTCATCAGGGATCTCTCCGTCAGGATGGGAACATCTCTCACCCCATCATAACCTTGGCCAAAAGCGGGGTCACTCCGGTTTTTCAAATTATTAACAAGGGTTTAAATACCAACATGGGGCCTGACAAACTGCGGTTCGCGGCTGCTGAATTAATTGTTCTCGGGAGATATTGACGCCATGCAGCCATTCAACAAAGATGGCCTGCCTGAACAGGAGTTCAGGTATTCAGGCCATAAAACGGATAAGGGAATGTGATGAAGCCAAAGTGGGTCAGGGCCAGAAAGAGAGAGAAAAAAGCATGCCCAGGCAGCATGTTGCAAACAGGTATGTTGCTGTTCAGCGCCACCTGCGGCGCGACCGTGTTTTTAGCTGCCTGCAACGGGAATTAACAGATGAAAAAAAGCCCGCTCGATTGAGCGGGCTTTTTCGAATTTGGCTCCTCCTACTGGACTTGAACCAGTGACATACGGATTAACAGTCCGCCGTTCTACCGACTGAACTAAGGAGGAATTTTGGTGCCCAGAGACGGAATCGAACCGCCGACACGGGGATTTTCAATCCCCTGCTCTACCGACTGAGCTATCTGGGCAACGGCGCGCATTAAACCCTTTCTGCGGTACGGTGTCAACAAGATGCCACGATAAAAAATGCGTTCGCTCAACAACTGAACGCCAAGGCCATTTATTCACCAAAACCTTATCATTTCACAGCCTTAGCTATGGTTATCCGGTATTTATACCCCGCCAATCTCATGGAAAATAGCCGCTCTGTCGCTCAGCCGCATTGAGCCAAATCCACTCTGCGAGTATGCTTTGCCGCAATGATACCGCCTGGAGGCAACATGAGTCTGAATATGCAAGAGTGGCGCGACGAAGCCGCCGAGATCGTTAACGAACTGCTGGCCGATGGTAGCAATCCTGACGCAGATTACGAAATTGAACACCACTTCGCCTGCCAGGACTTCGACCGTCTGGAGAAAGCCGCGGTTGACCTGTTCAAGGCGGGTTTTGAAGTGACTGATGCCGAAGAGATGGAGCTGGATGACGGCGCAACTATCTTCTGCTTCGACGCCACCATCGAGTGCAAGCTGAATGTCGATGCTATCGTTGCCGATATCGCCAAGATGCTGCCTATCCTCGAAAAATACGGGGTGGATTACGATGGCTGGGGCACCTACTTCCAGGATTGATCCGCTGCTGCAATAAACAATGAGGCCACCTTATTCGGTGGCCTCATTGTTTTTCACCCTTCAAGTTGCGCACCTCGGTTGCACACCTCAGCACGGCGACCCCCTCACACCAGATAACTGGCTGCAAACTCGGCAGGTGGCAGCGGGCGGCTAAACAGATAGCCCTGCAACCGATCACAACCCGCCTCGGTCAGCCACTGCTGCTGCTCTGGCGTCTCCACCCCTTCGGCCGTGATGCAGATCCCCAACTCGTGGCCCAAACCGATCACCGAACGCACGATGGCGGTGGTCGCGGTATTGCTGGCCAGCCCCTGTGTAAAGCTGCGATCCAGCTTTAGAGTCGCCACCTGCAAACGTGGCAGATAGGCCAGCGAGCAGTAGCCGGTACCGAAATCATCGATGGCCAACTGAAAACCCGCTGCGATCAGGTTGTCGAGGTTGGTCTCAATCTGGTCGGCATCTTCCATCAACACCCCTTCGGTGATCTCCAGCTCCAGCTGACTAGCCTTGAGCCCATGCTGGGCGATACAAGCGGATACCCGCTCACAGAGCGCCGGATCGCGAAACTGCAAAGGAGAGAGATTGATGGAGAGCACCATCTCTGGCTGGATATTTTGCCACTGCGCTAACTGGGCACACCCCTGCTCCAGCATCAGCTGACCCAGCTGACCAATCACCCCCATCTCTTCCGCCAGCGGAATAAACTCCTCGGGGGAGATCATCCCCAGCTCAGGATGAGGCCAGCGGCAAAGCAACTCGGCACCATGCAGCCGGTGAGTGCGAGTACAGATGATGGGCTGATAGACGGCAACCAACTGGGCGGACTTGATGGCCAGCGGCAACTGGGCAGTGATCAGCTGACGCCGCTTGAGCCGGGCATGCAGCGCGGGATCAAACAAAGTGCAGTACTGCTGCTGCCGCTTGCCCTGCGCCAGCGCCGCCTCGGCATGGCTGAGCAACCGTTCGGCATCGCTTGCCTTCCCCTGCGCCAGTCCCAAAAATACCGGGATCTGGATACGATGCTCTTCCACCTGATAGTGCTCCATCAACTGCTGCTGCAGATGCTGGCTCCAGTCTTGAAGCGGTTCATTCAAGTCTGGCAGTAACAGACTGAAATCATCGGCTGCCACCCGGCAAAGCAGGGAGCGCGGCGGAACCAACTGCTGCAACCGCTTGGCTACCTGACTGAGCAGGCGATCGGCAATCCGGATCCCGAAGCGATCATTGATCTCGCGAAAATGGTGCAGATCGACCAGCACCAGGGTGGCGTTGCGTCCCCCCAGATGACGACAGGTCTGCAAGAAGCGGGAGAGTTTGAGCAGCCCGGTCAAGCTGTCGTAGTGCTGCTCCTGTTGCAACTGGGCCTGAGTTGTTCGCAGGCCGGTGATATCGCGGCCCAGCGTCAAAACCCCGAGGGAGTGGCCATCACCATCAGGCACATCGACTCGGGTGATCTCCATGTGTCGCCCCTGCCCTCTGGCATCCAGCAGACAACACTCGCCATTACCCATCCCCTGCGGCGCTGCCAGCCGGAACGGCAGCTGCCGACCAAGCACCTCATCCACCCCCTGACCGATAAAGTCGAGGAATGCCTGATTGCACTCCAGCAAGATGCCGTTGTGATCATCGAAACGGATCAGATCAGGAATGGCATCGAGCAGAAAACGCTGCAGTAGCTGCTGCTGTTTGACTCTCTGCTCGAGGTTTTTACGCTGGGCAATCTCGTTGACCACCCCAAACACCGCATATGCCTCTCCCTGGGTGTTATAAAGCGGCACCTTGTGGATCTCGACCCAACAGGTATTGCCGCCACTCTTGCAGTGCAACTGCTGATAGAGCAAGGGGACTCTACCTGCCAGCAGCTGCTCATCCTCGCCGCGAAAGACATCCCCCCAAGGCATATCCGCATCCGTCTTGCCGACCACCTCGGCAGAGGAGTCCATTTGCGCCTCGAGCACAAACATTCGATTGGCGAACAGATAGCGCCCATGGCTATCCCGACAAAAAATACTCATTGGCAATTGGTCGATGATCTGCTGCAGCAGATCTGGAGTGAGCATGTTGGTCACGGCGGCGCTTATGGAGGAATTTCGAGCAAATCTATGATAGCAAACCTATTTTGTAAAGCACCCCGATCCCCCCCATGACATCCGTTTCAGGATGCTTGCTGACAGAGGTTGTCGCTCCGGCGATAATAGGCGCCGGTTGGCCTATGGCCAGGTGATATGGACGAGAGATACACAATGAAAAAAATAATGGGAAGTGCGCTGGCGCTGCTGCTGGCTGGTTGTGCAGGTGACAATAACGGCGGTGAAGAGTATCGCTACAACCCGCCGATTGCCAAGGCAACCAACAACACTCAGGAGATGGCGATCCCGGTAGATCTGGTGTGGGCACGTGCCGAGAAGTGGTTCACTGATCATGGCCTCACCATCGAAAACAGCCAGCGTGGTGCCGGCCTGATGACCGCTAACGTCAACCACTCCGCCGATGGGCTGGAGTGGCTCGATTGCGGTACCATGGGTTCCAAAGTTGCACTGGGCAACCCGAACCTGCAGATCAACCTGATCATCACCCAGAGCGGCAACAGCAGCGTGGCCACCGTCAACGTCAAGGGCAACACCGAGCTGTTCTTCGTTGAATCCTCAGGCGAGCGGGTAGCGGCCCCTTCCATCAAACCGGTCTGCGTCTCCCGCGGTTCTCTGGAGCAGAGTCTGTTTGCCACCCTCGGCAACTGATTTCGCTTCCCCGCAAAGATAAAAAAAGCGGCAGATTGCTCTGCCGCTTTTTTATTGCCCGAAGAGGGCTTACTTGTCGATATCGAGCATGTTGTTGGTCAACATGTAATCGATCACCTGATTGGCCGTGGTGCCAGAACCGCCCGTCAGACTGTCGAAGGTATGGTTCATCAGCACAATCTCCTGAGTCACCGGCGCAGTACTGCTCTCCTTGACCTGCAGGTGCACCCCTTCATTGTCCTGGAACACCGAGAGCAGACTCTTCAGATCAGTCGTACTGTGAGAACCATCGTGATCCAGCAGATCGCTCAGATCCAGCTTGTCACCTTCCGCCTTGGAGAAGTCGACCACGTAATCCTTGGCAACGCTGCCTGCGGCGGTATCGCCCTGCAGCCAGGTGAAGGTATCGGCACCGCTATCCCCCTTGAGAATGTCATTGCCAAGCCCGCCGACCAGGATGTCATTGCCCAGACCGCCGATCAGGTTATCGTCGCCAATACCACCAAACAGGGTATCGTTGCCGCTGCCACCGTACAGGGTATCGTTGCCGCTCTCGCCATACAGGGTGTCGTTGCCGGCACCACCGAACAGGATGTCGTTGCCGGCACCACCGAACAGGAAGTCATCACCACCCTGACCGAACAGGATGTCGTTGCCATCCCCGCCAATCAGCACGTCCGCCTTGTCATTGCTGGAGGACTGATCGAACTCGCTGGCATGGTCCGTGATGTAGTCATGGACCAGGGCATCGGTCACCGAGCCTGCGCCCAGCTTGCCGGCCACATACTGTTTGATGGCCGCGTAGCCTTCACCGTTGATACCAGCGAAGTGGATGGCATCCCCGAACAGGATGTCGTCGCCAGCACCGCCGTCGATCCGGTCACTGCCCGGCAGGTTATTCACCGAGGTGCCCAAGATGGCGTTGGCTAGATCGTTGGCTGACACGTTGGACTGCACAATCTGATCACTGTCGAACAGCTTCAGGGTATCGATGGAGACGTTGCTGCCGATGCCGATCGCTTCCAGCGTCACGTTATTGGCCAGCAGAAGTGGCAGAACAGCCAGAGCGTTTTGCAATGCCCAGTAGTTGCTGTCATAGGAGGTGGAGAGCTCGAAGGTACCATCCCCCTGTGCCTTCAAGGTCCCGATGGTGGTCGAGCTCCACTTGTTATTGCTGTTTTGCGACCACTGTTGAACCCTGCCACTAGCATCGATCAGCACCCTGTTGGTACCACCTATGTTGGCGTAGAAGGCCTCCCCTGCCACATAGTTGTTGACGTTGACAAACGAATCGAGACGTTCGTTGGTCTTCGTATTCACGATAGGGTTGATCTGTTCATAGTCGTAATAGGTGTTTGGTGCCCCATCGGTAATGAAGTACGCCAAGTTCTTCGCGTTGGTGTTGTTCTTGGCGTTGTCGCTGTTGAACCAGTTGGAGGTAGTCTTGAGCGCATCCTCGTAGTTGGTCGCCCCACCGTTCCAGTTACTGCCGTCCATGCTGTCGAGCACGGACTGCAACTTGGTCAGTACATTGGGGTCCTTCAAGTCCACGCTGATGGACTTGTTGGCCTGACTGTCGAAGTCCACCAGGAAGATATTGACCTTGCCTGCCCCCTCAGTACCGGCACTGGTCTTGAGGGTTGCAAACACCTGTGCCAGCTGGCTCTTGATGGTGTTCATGGCGCTGGTGCCGATACTGCCCGAGCTGTCGACCATAAAGGCGATGTTGTAGTTCTGGCCCGGTAGTACCACGCTGCCATCCAGATCCCCGACCACGATATTGTGCTCGTTGCCATAGGTGCGGTTCTGATCGCCCGGCTCCCCTTCAGTGGCGTTGAAGTAGCTCAGGCGGATGCTGTCATCGTCGGTGGCGGAGCTGGTCTGATCGGTCTCCACCTCCTTGGCGATAGCCTCAACCTTGAGATCGACCTGGCCGGCACTGCTGCCGGGGACTCGCAGGGTCAGCCCGCTCAGCTTCACATCCAGTGCACTCGCACTCCACAGGCCGCTGCTGGCGATGAGGGTGAGCTTTCCATCAACCCCGACGGTACCCAACAGCTGGTTGCCGCTGTAGAGCTCGGCCCCCTTCGGCATGCCACTCAGTACCAGGCTATCGAGTACTTCGCTGCCATCCCGATCGCTCAAGGAGGCGCTCAGCTCCAGCGGGTAATCGACCACCACCGGCTGCACCAGGGTCAGCTCACCGGTGCTCTGGTTGAGCTGGTAGATGCCGTCGGCGAACTGGACATACTCCACGTCATGCAGCGCCTTGGTGATGCCAGCGCCCTTTTCCGTGACGGAGAAGTCGAACCAGCGATCATTGACCGAATATCCACTTCCCTTCTTGATGGCGTAATCGGCGCGGTTGCCGGTCAGCACGGCGATATCGGTACCGGCACCGCCATAGAGGCCGTCGCTGCCAAGACCGGATACCAACACATCGTTGCCATCACCGCCGTAGAGTGAATCCCCTTGGGTCGCATTGCCGCCGACCAGGATATCGTTCCCTCCCTGCCCATAGAGCAGATCGCCACCGCCGTGGGTGCTGACGATATAGTCGTTTCCACTATTGCCAAGCACCTGCTCCTGGCCACTGCTGCTATCCGCCAGCGAGTTGGTGATGCCAAAGGCCGTCTTGTTGAAGTTGCCGGATTGGAACTGCTCCGTGGTGACGCTCGCACTCGGGAAACTCGGGCTGTAAGACGGAATGCCATTCCCCGTCAGGGTGACGTTGACCATGGGCTTGTCGGCCACCGCAGCCACGTCGATCACCAGCTTGCTGCCATTGCTTAGGTTGGCACCGTCGCTGATCTGATAACCAACAGTGGAATAATCTCCCAGCTTGTTACCAATCTCGATGCCATTGCCATTGGTGACACTGGAACTCGACTCATTGAGTCCCGGTACAAAGCGCAGGTGACCACTATCAATATCCGTATAGGAGATGAGATCACCCGCCTTCACCGCAATCCACTGGCCAGCTCCATTGAGATACTCCAGCTTGCCATTTTGCGGCAAGGTATTGATCTTCACGCTCAGATCAGATGCAGCCTGATCATCGCTTGCGCCAAAATTAGACCACTTCAGTATTTGTGGGACATCTTCCGAGCCAGTACTGTAGCCACCCGTGGTCACTGGCGCACGATCGTTGTCGATAATGGTGCCGGTGCCGTTCTGGCCGCCAACAGTCACGGTCAGGGTCTCATTCGCCTCGACCAGACGATCGTTCACCGTCGGAATGGTCACGGTGAAACCGGATACCCCGGCAGGAACAGTGATCTTGCCGGTTGTGCTGTTGTAGGTTACCCCGTTACTGAACAGGGCCACTCCCCAGTCAAAAATGGAGGCTGGGTTGGCGCCGCTGCCCTTGATGCCGAAGTCATATTGCGTCGCCTCCTGGGTCGCGTCGGACAGGGTCACCGTATGTTCCAGGCTACCGCCTTCGGTCACGCTGTCGACAGAAATCCCCTGAACGATGGGCGTAAAGAGCGGCTTGGTTGCGAAAGAACCCACACTGTAGTCACCGTCGGCGTCCACAACCTTGATCTGGAAGTCGATGTCACCGTCTCCCAGAGGCTTGGACATATTCTGGTATTGGAAGAACTCCCACTTGCCGGTGGCCGGGGTAAATTCCAAACGGAACACCAAAGAGCCATCACTGGCTTCGCCATACAGGGTATTGGGCAACCCAGCTTTGCTGGAAATTGAGATCTCTTTACCAGTAGCCGTCATCAATCCCACTTCATTGGAACCCAAAAGATCTATATGCCCCTTGCCATCAGCCCCCCATTGCGGTGCAACAGTCCCCGAGCCATAGGCAATAGCCTGTGGAGTGGTCGTACCGAGGAATTCAATTGACTTGACGGTAAAGTCGCTGTTGTCACCCCAGCTTGCCGATTTACCGTTATCGGTTGCCTTGATCACCATGGTGTCAAAACCGCCCTGCTGAACCTGGAAGTTCTGGTTGTACTCACCCCCTGCGGCATCTGACCTAAATGGAAGTGTTGAGATCAGTACCCCGTCACGGTAGAACTCGACCACGCCACTCTCCAGCTCACCACCGAACATCTTGCTGAACTCGATCTTGGCACCGTAAGCCACAGTGCCAGCATCCAGCTTGATCACTAACTCTTCAGATACAGCTGAACCATCGGTCAGTTTGCGGAAATCGACCTCGTTTTCAATATTGTGATATGGAGCTGTCGAGCTCTTGACACCAATACCGTAGCCCGAGCCATTAACCAACGCATCAGTCAGAGCCGTAGATGTTGAAGAGAGGAACCCTTTAGCAGTAATAGTGAACTTGCCACCATCAATGCTGGTGCTATTCCCGCTATAGCCGGTCATGCTGAACTTGCCGGTCAATACATCAGGAATACTGGTTTTCACCAGCGAAACCGCAGCAGCATCGCCAGCGATGGGGGCATCGTCTTCGACCGTGATGGGCAGTGAGCCGACGGTCGTGCTCTGGCCATCAGAAACAGAGACACCAATATTGAAGCGCAATACATCCTCAACATCGGCAGTCGGGTGATCAAGGGGACCTTTCAGGGTAACCACATAACCCCAATCACCTTTAGTACCATTAGTCGGAGCCGTCAGTGTGACATCCAGCACAGCTTTGTAATCCGCACCACCCAAGGTACCTGTATACCCAGTCAACACCTTGGCTGAAGGATCCCAGCTCCACTTCACATCCACTGCACCAGACTTGAGCCCTGATGGGCCAGAGAGGCTGACCGTCACGCTACTACTATCAACATCCCCCACAGTAATAGTGCCGCTAGCAGCCTTCGCATTGGTGGTATCCGAATTACCTACATCATCCCGCAATCCGTTTGCCAGTCCCTCTTCAGACACGACTGCCGGCTTATTGATCACCACAGAAGGAGGTGCATCGTTGTCCATAATGATGGACTCAGCACTACCTTTTCCATTTGCTATCGCTATAGCTTCAAATGCTGAATTGTTCTTCACACCACTGATAGATACAACAAGCTTTTCATCCACCTCATAAATGGTGTCGTTTACTGTAGTAACCGTAAATTCGGCCTTGCCATTACTACCAATGGTCACGCTGGTCGGGCGGGTGCTGGTGTCACCGTCGTTGGCCGCGTCGCCGCTCCACGCCAGGTTCAGGGTCACTGCCTTACCTGCCGGCAGGGCTACGACGTTGCCATCCTTGTCCACCAAGCTCACGGTGTACTTCAGCTGGCCACCTTCGGCCACGCTGGACTTGTCCACCACTATCTGCGCGGTGACGCCATCCAGCGGGTTCTTCGGATCGCTGCCATCCTCGTCAGTGATGGTGGTGGTCACCGCCACCGGCAATGCCGGGGCCTTCTCGTAGCCACCGCCACTGCTGCCGCTCACACTGACCTCGAACTTCTCGGCCGGCTCGGCATAGACGTCGTCCAGAGTCGCCACATCAAACTTGGCGCTGGTCTCGCCCGCCTTGATGACCACATCACGGGTCACCGCCTGCACGTCACCGTTGTCGGTGGTGATGTGGCCCACCACCACCTTGACGGTCAGATCGGTTTTCGGGGCGTCGCTGATGGTCAGGGTGTAACTCGCCTTGCCCCCTTCGACCACATTGGCATCGCCAGTCAGGGTCAGGGTCGGGGCATCTTTCGGCTGGTCAGTGCTGCCATCCTCGTCAGTGATGGTGGTGGTCACCGCCACCGGCAATGCCGGGGCCTTCTCGTAGCCACCGCCACTGCTGCCGCTCACACTGACCTCGAACTTCTCGGCCGGCTCGGCATAGACGTCGTCCAGAGTCGCCACATCAAACTTGGCGCTGGTCTCGCCCGCCTTGATGACCACATCACGGGTCACCGCCTGCACGTCACCGTTGTCGGTGGTGATGTGGCCCACCACCACCTTGACGGTCAGATCGGTTTTCGGGGCGTCGCTGATGGTCAGGGTGTAACTCGCCTTGCCCCCTTCGACCACATTGGCATCGCCGGTCATGGTCAGGGTCGGGGCATCCTGATCATCAACCACTGTATTGGTGATGGTGCCAGTGGTAACCACATTCTCGTAATTGCCGCCACTGGTCTTGTCGATAGTGACACTCAGTGACTCTTCACCTTGCTGATAAATGTCATCACCGCGCACCGGCACAGGCTCGCTGTTGGCACTGCTGCTGCCCACCGGAATGGTGATCACCACCCCGTTGCTCAAGGTCACGCTCAGCGGGCTGCCGGTCACTGGGTTGTTGACGCTGGCGGTGTAGACAATGCTGCCACCCTCGGTCACGGTCTGGCCATTGGTGGCCGAGCTCAGGGTCACCGTGGTGGTGTCCACGGTGTCAGCCACCCCGGTGGCCACAGTGCTGCTGGTGTCCAGTTGCTCGTAGTTGCCACCGCTGCTGCCGGTGATGCTCACCGTCAGGCTGCTGCCATCCTTGTACACATCGTCACTTGGGGCATCGACCGTAACGCTGCCGCTCAGCTCGCCCGCCTTGATGGTGATGCTGGAACCGTTGGACAGGGTCAGGACCAGATCACTCTGTGGTGCGTTGTTGACGCTGGCGCTGTAGGTGATCTGGCCCCCTTCGTTGACCTGCGCCGGAGCGCTCAGGGTCACAGTGGTGGTGTCGACAGTGTCGTTAATCTGGGTGGTCGTTGAAGGGCTGGTGATGATCTGGTTGAAACCACCGCCCTGAGTACCGGTAATCGAAACGGTGATCGTTGACGGATCGACATAAGGGCTGTCTGCCGGAGCAGCAACAGTGACTGAACCGGAACTCTGACCGACGGGAATGGTGATCACTGCACCATTGGACAGCTGAATAACCAAGTCAGAACCAAAAACAGGTTCATCAAGTGTCGCGGTAAAGGTGATAAGTCCACCTTCGCTCACCTGTGTATCTGCACTCAAGACAAGGTTGGCGGATGTAAACAGAGGATCATCTTCACCAGCGGCCTCAAGCGGCGGTTCACCATTGGCGTTGTAGGTGGTATCGAAGGTGGCTTCGGCAATAGTTGCAGAACCGGTACGGTCGATGGTGACAAACCCGCCGTTGCCACTGGCGCCGGCGACACCACCAATACCGCCACCACCGGCGGCAGGTGCACCACCTGCTGCAGCGGCTTCAAAGGCCTGGGTCGGGTCGGCGCCACCCAAAATCGCCTGTTGCAAGGCATTAATCTCATCAGGAGTACCGGCTGCACCGTTTTGCGCCAGCTGGGGGGCATCCCCCTCTTCGGCGGGCTCACTCTGCTCGCTGGCCGGTTGCACATTGAATGGCTGCCCGCCACCCATAAAGCTGGCACCATCTGGCGACATGATCACTGCACCTTTCGGCAATACATCACCTTCAGCCAACAATTTTTGACTGCCATCGGCAGCAATCTGATAAGCCTGCCCTTTGAGTTGGGTAATGGTGATGCCCTGTTCCATGGTAACGGTGTTAGTAATCATGTTCTCTCCTGAATCCTGATTTGAATGCAATAAGCCACAGCCTACTGTGCATACAGATGGAGCAAATAACCAGCTCGAAAATTCGAAAGGATAGACTGATTTGAGGCTGAATCGTTCAGCCAGGCAGGAGGATATGAAATGGCAAGGCCAGAAGGGTAAAAACCTAACTTATCAATACATTACAAAAAAATGACAGGAGCATGACAAGGCATACTCCTGTTCAGATTAACCCTAAGCGCCAGCCCAGAGGATGATAGCCAGCAGCTGTGGCGAGATGATCCGCAGGAACATCACCAGCGGGTAGACAGTCGCGTATGAGAGCGCGCTGGCACCACTGGTCGGGTGCATGCCATTGGCAAACGCCAACGCGGGAGGATCAGTCATGGAACCGGCCAACAAGCCGCACAGGGTGAGGTAATTCATCTTGCCGTAGAGGCGCGCCAGCACACCGACCACCAGCAGCGGGATCAGGGTAATAGCCATGCCATAAAGCATCCAGGCCGGACCATCGCCGTTGATCAGGGTATCGATAAAGCCAGCCCCCGATTTGAAGCCCACCACCGCCAGAAACAGCACGATACCGATCTCCCGCAGCGCCAGGTTGGCACTGGGGGGCATGAACCAGTAGAGCTTGCCGATGCTGCCAATCCGCGACAGGATCAGCGCCACCACCAGCGGGCCGCCAGCCAGACCCAACTTGAGTGCAGCAGGGAAACCTGGCAGATAGAAGGGAATGGAGCCGAGCAACACACCCAGGCCGATCCCGATAAATACCGGCAACATCTGCACCTGTTGCAGTTTTTGCTGCACGTTGCCAACTACATTGGTAACCGCCTCGATCGCCTCCAGGCGTCCCACCAGATTAAGGATGTCACCAAACTGCAAACTGGTCTGGCTGGTTGGCACCAGCTCGATACCGGCGCGGTTAAGACGGGAGATCACCACGTCATAACGCTGTTTAATGTCAAGATCGCGGATCTTCTTGCCAAGTACCTGCTCGTTGGTCACCACTACCCGCTCAACCCGCAGATCGGTGCCACGGGTCGAGAGCGATGTTGCCACCTCCTCCCCCAACACCAGCAGCACATTGTGCAGGGCATGGCGTTCACCCACCAGATGGAGCAGGTCACCAAGCTCGATGCGCGAATCCGGCCGCGGTACCATCAACTCCTCGCCGCGCTTGAGGCGGGAGCAGATCACGTCCGACTCGTCGAGGCTGGGGATTTCACGCAGCATCAAGCCATGCATATTGGGGTTGCGCACCGCGATATTGATGGTTTGTAGGCTCTCCTTGGCCTTGCCACTTTGTTGCTCGAACTGGGCGGCTTCTTCGTCGATCTTGATGTGAAAGAAGAGCCTGACCAGCCACATGGTGAGCAAGATACCGCAGATCCCGAAGGGATAGGCGACCGCATAGCCCATCCCCATCAAGCCGGTCGAACCAGGATCGGCCCCCAGCTCGGCCAGGATCTGCTGGCCCGCACCGAGGGATGGCGTATTGGTCACCGCGCCAGAGAACACCCCCAAGATCACTGGCAGCGGCACATCAAACAGTTGATGCAATCCCGCAGCCACCACGCAGCCAAGCAGCACCAGCAGGGCGGCAAAGGCATTGAGTTTGAGGCCCGAACTGCGCAGCGAAGAGAAAAACCCCGGGCCGACCTGGATGCCAATGGTGTAAACAAACAGGATCAAACCAAATTCTTGAATGAAGTGAAGGGTTTGCGCGTCCAGCGCAAGATTGGAAGCACCAGCGAAATGACCCACAATGATGCCACCGAACAGCACCCCCCCTATCCCTAAACCAACGCCATAGACTCGCCAGTTTCCCAGCCAGAGCCCTAGCACTGCCACCAGCGACAACATGCTGATGGAAAGCGCGATATCACTCATTTCGTGCATCCTTTGCAAATTCAACTGACATTAGCTTGTCAGCAAACGCTGAAGCCAACTGTGTGATACCGCACGAATTTATCCTTTTTCGCGCTAAAAATACCAATTAAGGGCTATTCAAGCGACATAGCCATAAATGGCCATAAAGTGACAAACACTGCCGCCCAGCACAAAAAGGTGCCAGATGGCGTGGTTGTAGGGGATCTGCTTGGCCACATAGAAAATGACCCCAAGACTGTAAATAAGACCGCCGAGTCCGAGCAGCAGCAGCCCCTCTCCGGCCAGATGGATGTAGAGCTGATAGATGACCACCAGCGACAACCAGCCCAGCATCAGGTAGGTAAACAGCGACAACTTCTTGAAGCGGTTGATGAACACCAGCTTGAACACCACCCCGGCCAGCGCCAGGCCCCAGATCACCATCATCAAGCCGTTCGCCAGCGGCGTATCGAGGGCCACCAGCAGGAAGGGGGTGTAGGTGCCGGCAATCAGCAGATAGATGGCACAGTGATCAAACACCTTGCACCAGCGTCTGGCCCGTCCTTCAGCCATGCTGTGATAGAGGGTTGATGCCAGATAGAGCAGCACCAGACTGCCACCATAGAGGCTGTAACTCACCAGCGCCTGCGTGCCCTGCCCCCATCCCTTGATGAGCAGCAGCACCAGGCCGATCCCCCCCAGCAACAATCCCAATCCGTGGCTGAGCCGGTTGGCTAACTCTTCACGGGGAGAATAATCTGTCACGCCACTCATATCGTTTACTCCAGCTTTGATGGGCTCACTCTACCCAGCACCATTTCAGAGTACAAGTGTTCGCTTAAAAAATGGGGTGGCTGCCACCAGCCAACCTTTGGTGTATGCTCTGCCGCCGATGCCCGAGACAAGCGGCATAGACACCTACCCGGTGACCTGGTCTGGAGAACCTGATGAAGTTGACTGAGCTGTTTACACAACCGGATGCCGCCTTTGGCGACGCGATGAGCGCCATGCTGGCACATTTTCACCACTCGGATGACAGTCAGGCCCCCTACCAGCGCGACCAGTTCACCCACCAGCTTGATCAATCCCGCATGCCTGCAGTCGGCCTCTCCATCGAGCACTATCTGGCGCGGCTGGCCACCCTGGTGCCCGGCGCCTCTCATCTCACCTCGCCACGCTACATGGGCCACATGACGGCGCCACTACCGGCCTATACCGCCGAGCTGTCGCGCCTGCTGGTGATGCTCAACCAGAATCCGATGAAGATGGAGTCCTCCCGCCTGCTCAGTTTTCTGGAGCGGGAGGTGCTGGCCAAGCTGCACCGCCTCATCTATGGCAGGGACGATGCCTTCTACGGCGAGCAGATGCATGCCAAGGATGCCGCTCTCGGCGTTATGACCAGCGGCGGCACCATCGCCAACGTCACGGCGCTGTGGCTGGCCCGCAACCGCGCCTGCGGCGACAACCTGTTCGCCCTTTATGAGCAAGGCTATCGCGGCGCAGTCATTCTGGGCTCGCGGCTGATGCACTACTCCTTCGACAAGGGGATGGATCTGCTGGGGCTGGGCGCCCGCAGCGTCTGGCGTCTTGAGACCGACGAGCAGAACCGGCTCAGTCTGGCTGCGCTGGAGCAAGCGTTGCTTCAATGCAAGGAACAGAAGCTCAAAGTGCTGGCGCTGGTCGGCGTGGCGGGTAGCACCGACTTTGGCTCCATCGATCCGCTGCCGGAGCTGGCAGCCATCGCCGAGCGCGAGCAGATCCATTTTCATGTGGATGCCGCCTGGGGCGGCCCGACCCTCTTCTCCCCCCGCTATCAACACCTGCTGACCGGCATTGAGCGGGCCGACACCGTCACGCTGGATGGCCACAAGCAACTGCTGGTGCCGCTCGGTACCGGCATGCTGCTCTGCCGCCAGCCAGACCTTATGATGGCGGTCAAGCGCGAAGCCCCCTACGCCATTCGTGCCACCTCGTTCGATCAGGGGCGCTTTACGCTGGAGGGCACCCGCCCGGCCAACGCCCTCTATCTGGATGCCGCCTTCCAGCTGTTTGGCCAGCAGGGTTACGCCCGCCTCATCGAGGCCAACTACGACCGTGCCCGGCTGATGGCAAAGCTCATCGAAAGCGATCCTGCCTTCGAGCTGATGTCGGCGCCGGTGATGAACCTGCTCTCCTACCGCTGCATCCCGCCCCACCTGCAGGGCAAAGCGCTGGACGAAGCGGCCAACGTGCAGATCAACGACTTCAACGTGGCCCTGCAAAAAGCCCAGCGGGCCGAGGGGCACAGCTTTGTCTCTCGCACCCAGCGGGCGGTGGTGTGCTACGGTGCCCAGCCGCTCACCCTGCTGCGCGCTGTGCTGCTCAACCCCCTTATCGAAGAGCACCACATCCGCGAGCTGCTGGCGGATCAAAAACGGTTGGGCGAGCCCCTTGCCCGCCAGCTATTTGGCTAGCGCTGCGACGGGAAGCTGGACGGCAAATGGCAGGTCTTATTCATTTGCCGTTGTTTACCTTGCAGGTAAACTGGACAAAATTTTGCGGTCTATTTCTGAGGGCTATGCGCCAAACATGAAGCAATTTATTGAATTTATTCCACTTATCGTTTTCTTCGCGGTCTACAAATTTTACGACATCTACATGGCTACCGGCGCACTGGTGGTGGTGACCGGTCTGCAACTTCTCTACAGCTGGGTGCGCTACCGCAAGGTCGAGAAGATGCAGCTGTTCACCTTCATCCTGGTCGGCTTCTTCGGCGGGCTCACCGTGTTCTTCCACGATGACACCTTCATCAAGTGGAAAGTGACCATCATCAATGTGTTGTTCGCGCTGGGCCTGCTGATCAGCCGCTACGGCTTTGGCAAAAACCTGATCAAACAGATGCTGGCCAAAGAGCTGCAAGCCCCCGATGCCGTCTGGGACAAGGTCAACCTCGGCTGGGTCGGCTTCTTTACCGTCTGTGGCCTGCTCAACCTCTACGTGGCGTTTAGCCTGCCGCAAGAGATGTGGGTCAACTTCAAGGTGTTCGGCCTGCTGGGGATGACGCTGGTCTTTACCCTGCTGAGCGGCGTCTATCTCTACCGCCACATCCCTGCCGAACAAAAGAACGAGCTGAAAAAATAACCCTCATCAGAAAAGGATCCTCTCATGTGGTATCTCATCTACTCCGAAGATGTCCCCAATAGCCTGCCACTGCGCAAGCAGGTTCGTCCTGCCCACTTGGCCCGGCTGCAAGCGCTGCAGGATGAAGGGCGCCTGCTGACCGCCGGCCCCAACCCGGCTATCGATGCAGAAGATCCGGCCGATGCGGGCTTTACCGGCAGCACCGTCATCGCCGAGTTTGCCTCGCAGGCGGACGCCAAAGCCTGGGCTGATGCCGACCCTTATGTGACCGCCGGTGTCTACGCCAAGGTCACCATCAAGCCGTTCAAGAAAGTCTTTTAAGACAGTGCCAGATGCAAAGAGGCCGGAGCGGGTGTGCAACCCGCTCCGGCCTCTTTTTATTGGGCGATGTGAGCGATGCTCAGCTCACCGACGAGGTCCCCCCCTGGCGACAAACCAGGGGTTAAGGATGTCGGGCTTGTTATAAGCAAGGGGGGAACCATCGAGCTGGGTGACGCTGCCACCCGCCCCCTCCAGCACCGCCTGCGCGGCGCCGGTATCCCACTCGCAAGTCGGAGCAAGGCGCGGATAGAGCTCGGCGCCCCCCTCGGCAATGATGCAGAACTTGAGGGAGCTGCCCATGGAGACCAGCTCAATCTCGCCCCGCCCCATATCCCCGAAGCGAGCCAGATAATCGAGGGTCTCCTGCGAAAGGTGGTTGCGACTGCCCACCACCCGCCACGCCGTTCCTTCCCGATGAGGCTGGGTCTGGATGGCCTCGCGCTTGCCATCGGCAATGCGCCAAGCCCCGAGCCCCTTGCCGCCATACCAGAGCTTGTCCAGCACAGGGGCATAGACCAGTCCCCAACGCGGTACCCCCTCTTCAATCAGCGCGATATTGACGGTGAACTCGCCATTGCGGGAGACAAACTCCTTGGTGCCATCGAGGGGGTCCACCAGCCAGTAGCGTGACCAGCCGTGACGGGCCGCCATCACCTCGGGGCCCGACTCTTCCGACAGCACAGGGATATCGGGGGTCAGCCGCGCCAACCCCTGCACAATCACCTCATGAGCCCCCTTGTCGGCAGCGGTGAGCGGACTCTCGTCGCTCTTGTACTCCACCGCAAAGGGCTCGCGGTAGATCGCCATGATGGCCGCCCCCGCAGCACGGGCGACAGGTTCCAGGTCGGTGATATCAGGGTGGTACAGGGGGTGATCCATAACAATCTCGTCCAACTCACAGGGTCAACCAGTGTAACCCTTTTGACATCAACTGCTTATAGCCGATTGTACTGGGTTATTACGGCGCGGGAGCCGCTAAGCCCATTGCCCCCACTTGAATAGGGCCAGCAACAACAAAGGACGCCGTGGCGTCCCTTGTTATTTTTGGCGGCCAGTCTGGCGGATCAGATCCCCTGACGGGCTTCCTGCATCAACAGGCGCATGTCACTGACCGCCTTGGCCAGACCGTCGAAGGCGGCGCGGCCGATGATGGCGTGGCCGATATTGAGCTCATAGAGCTCTGGGATGGCGGCGATGGCCTTGACGTTGTGGTAGTGCAAGCCGTGGCCAGCATTGACCTTCAAGCCTTTGCCAGCAGCATAGGAGGCACCGGCGGCGATGCGCTTGAACTCGGCGTTGCGCTCGGCATCAGTGGTGGCGTCCGCGTAACGGCCGGTGTGGATCTCGATAAAGGGGGCGCCGCTTTCGGCTGCCGCATCGATCTGGAGGGGATCGGCATCGATAAAGAGCGAAACCTGGGCTCCCACAGCGGAGAGACGAGCAACGGCGTCAGTCACCTTGGCCAGCTGACCAGCCACATCCAGACCGCCCTCGGTGGTCACTTCGGTGCGCTTCTCCGGCACCAGACAGACGAAGTGCGGCTTGATGCGGCAGGCGATGCCGATCATCTCTTCGGTCACCGCCATCTCCAGGTTCATTCTGGTCTGGATAGTCTGGCGCAGGATCTCCACGTCGCGATCGGTGATGTGGCGGCGATCTTCACGCAAATGAACGGTAATGCCATCAGCACCCGCCTGTTCAGCGACAAAAGCAGCCTGCACCGGATCCGGATACTGGGTGCCACGGGCGTTGCGCAGAGTCGCGATATGGTCGATGTTCACACCCAGATAGATTTCACTCATTGAGAACTCCTTGAAACTCTTCATCTGTTGACTGCGCGGTCAGCAAATCACCCCGCGCCAATATCCGTATGTCTGTAATGTGTGTCAGCCTTGCATGCTGGCTTTACGTTTTAAAAACAGCTCCCGGCTCTTTAGCTGGCGCTTGCCCAGATAGGGTTGCAGCGCCAGTCGGCTGAAACGTTTGGCCGCCTGCAGCAAGGGAGGGGTATCGAAACGCCCCTCGGCAAAGGCGAGCAGGTGGGCACCGAGAAACAGGGTACGGGGATCTGGCGCCCGCTCGCAAGCGACAAAGCCCAATTCACGCTCGAAGCCATAGAGCAGGGTTGGCTCGATGGCCGACTCATCGTCCGCCGTGTATTCGAAATCCACCGCATAACCGAGCGCCTGCAGCAGCAGGAACTCGAAGCGGCGCAACGGCAGCTCCGGCGTCTCGCCATCTGCCAGCGCCATGATGGCACGGGCATAGGCGTCAAACACTTCGGGGAACGGGGTATGCGCTTCCAGCAGGTAGTAGACCAGCTCGTTGAGATAGAGGCCGTAGAAGAGGCGGTCGCCACCGAGTCGCAGGGAGTGATCCGGGCATTCGACCTGGGTGAGGTTCTTGAGATCCCCCTTGCCGCGCCAGGCGATGGTGAGCAAGGTAAAGGGTTGCAGCAGCCCCTTGAGGGGGGAGCGTGGCCCGCGAGAACCGCGAGCCACCAGGGTAAAGCGGCCACTATCCTGGGTGAATACCTCGACCAGCTGGCTGGTCTCCCGATAGGGCCGACTATGGATGACGAAAGCCGGGCTCAGCAATCAGTCGTCACCATACCCGAGACTACGCAGGGCGCGCTCGTCATCAGCCCAGCCGGACTTGACCTTGACCCACAGCTCGAGGTGCACCTTGTTCTGGAACAGCCGTTCCATGTCGAGGCGTGCTTCGGTACCTATGGTCTTGATCTTCTCGCCCTTGTTGCCGATGACCATCTTTTTCTGGCCATCACGCTCAACCAGGATCAGACCGTGGATGTGGTAGAGGCCGTTCTCTTCCACCTTGAAGCGTTCGATCTCCACCGTCACCGAGTAGGGCAGCTCCTCACCGGTGAAACGCATCAGCTTCTCGCGGATGATTTCGGAGGCCATGAAGCGTGACGAACGATCGGTCACGTAATCTTCCGGGAAGAAGTGGTTGTTCTCCGGCAGCAGATCCTTGGCCCACTCGCGGATCTTCTCCACGTTGGTGCCCTTCTCGGCACTGATGGGCAGGATGTGGGAGAAATTCATCTGCTGACCCAGCCACTCGAGGTGGGGCAGCAAGTCTTCTTTCTCTTTGACGTTGTCGACCTTGTTGACCGCCAGCACCACGGGGCAAGGCAAGTGGCGCAACTTGCCAAGCACCATCTCGTCATCCTTGGTCCAGTGGGTACCGTCAACCATGAATACCACCATGGCCACATCTCCCAGCGAACTGGTGGCGGCACGGTTCATCAAACGGTTGATGGCCCGCTTCTCTTCGATGTGCAGACCCGGAGTATCAACAAAGATGGTCTGATAGTTCTCGTCGGTATCGATCCCCAAAATCCGGTGACGGGTGGTCTGAGGTTTTTTCGAGGTAATGCTGACCTTCTGGCCAAGCAGCTTGTTGAGCAGAGTGGACTTGCCCACGTTAGGGCGGCCCACAATGGCGACAAAGCCGCAGTAGGTAGTATCTGTCATGACAGTTGTTCCAATGCTTGTGGTGTTAAAAGACAGCGCCTTTTTGAATCAGACGTACCTGTCATGACAACTTGTCCAGCGCTTGCTGCGCCGCGGCCTGCTCGGCCTTGCGGCGGCTGGTGCCGACCCCTTTGAGCGGACCATCCAGACCTTCCACGTCGCACTGGACGGTGAACTCCTGGTTGTGGGCCTCACCCTTGACGTTAGTCACTGTGTAGGTTGGCAGGGATTTGCGGGTTCCCTGCAAAATTTCTTGCAGGCGGGTCTTGGGATCTTTCTGCTCAATGCCTGGCTTGATCTCGTCCAGACGGCTGGCGTACCAGCTCAGCAGCAGTGTCCGCACCACCTCAAGATCAGTATCCAGATAGACGGCGCCAATCACCGCCTCGACCGTGTCGGCCAGAATGGATTCACGGCGAAAACCACCGCTCTTGAGTTCACCTGGCCCGAGGATCAGGTGATCCCCGAGGTCAAACTCCCGGCCCAGTTCGGCAAGGGTTTTCTCACGCACCAGAGTGGCACGCATGCGGCTGAGATCCCCTTCTGCCGCTTGCGGGAAGCGGTGGAACAGCGCATCAGCAATCACCAGGCTCAAAATGGAGTCACCCAGAAATTCCAGTCGCTCGTTGTGACGAGAACCGGCGCTGCGATGTGTCAATGCGCGGGTCAGCAACTCTTGATCCTGAAAGACATGCCCGAGACGGGACTGCAGTCTGTTCATCTTGATATTCATTTACTTAATTCCGCCAATGCGGTTGAAGCGCACCCCTGTCGGTACCCAACTTGGCAGCAGGGAGCCTTCTTCGCGCTCAAATTCAAAACTTATCCAGATAGCGACCGCCTTGCCGACCAGATTCTGCTCGGGCACAAAGCCCCAGAAACGGCTGTCGGTGCTGTTGTCACGGTTATCGCCCATCACGAAGTACTGCCCTTCCGGTACCACCCACTCATCAGGATAAGTGCCGGGCTGGCGATAGTAACGACCAACCAGATCCGGCATCAGCGGGTTGCGCAGGGTCTCGTGAGCAACATCACCCAACTGCTCGGTATAGCGGTCAAGGGGGATCCCCATCTGGGTAAATTCGCCTCTTTGTTCAAACTTGATGTCGAGCTTGGTAAAGCCCGGGCACGTTTTCCCTTCCTGCTCCTCGCCACCCGCTTCAGCACAGCGTGGCCGGATCATCAGCTCTTTGTTGCGATAGATGATCCGATCACCCGGCATGCCAACCACCCGCTTGATGTAGTCAACGCGCGGCTCAAGGGGATACTTGAACACCACCACATCGCCACGCACCGGCTCGCCAGTTTCGAGGAATTTGGTGTTGGTCACCGGATCCCGCAAGCCATAGGCAAACTTTTCCACCAGGATGAAGTCGCCCACCAGCAAGGTGGGCATCATGGAACCTGACGGGATCTGGAACGGTTCAAAGATGAACGAACGCAGGATCAGCACAAAGGTGATCACCGGGAAGATCCCGGCGGTCTGCTCAATCCAGACCGGCACGGGGGCAACCTTGGCCAGCGTTTTTTCATCCAGGTGGGCACCGCCATGGGCACGGGCCACGGCAATCTTGGCAGCGCGCTGCTTGGACCAGATCATCTTGTCCAGACACCAGATAAAACCGGTGATCACACAGACCACCACCAGGATCAGGGAAAACGTGCTTGCCATCTATTTTTAGTCCTTTCCGACATGGAGAATCGCGAGGAAGGCTTCCTGTGGCACGTCGACACGGCCAACAGACTTCATCCGCTTCTTACCTTCTTTCTGCTTGTTCAGCAGTTTCTTCTTCCGGCTCACGTCACCACCGTAGCATTTGGCGGTTACGTCCTTACGCAGTGCCTTGACGGTGCTGCGCGCGATGATCTGGTTGCCGATGGATGCCTGAATGGCAATATCAAACATCTGACGGGGGATCAGCTCACGCATCTTCTCAACCACCTGGCGACCGCGATACTGGGCGTTCTCCTTGTGGGTGATGATGGCCAGCGCGTCAACCCGCTCACCGTTGATCATGATATCCAGACGAACCATCTCGGAGGTTTCGAAACGCTTGAAGCCATAATCCAGCGAGGCGTAGCCACGACTGGTGGATTTCAGGCGGTCGAAGAAGTCGAGCACCACTTCTGCCATCGGGATTTCATAGGTCAATGCAACCTGATTGCCGTGGTAGACCATGTTGGTCTGCACGCCCCGCTTCTCGATACAGAGGGTAATGACGTTACCCATGTACTCTTGCGGCAGCAGGATGTTGCACTCGGCGATCGGCTCACGCATCTCTTTGATGTTGTTAACCGGCGGCATCGCAGACGGGCTATCGATGTGGATAGTCTCGCCATTATTCAACTCAATCTGGTAAACCACAGTCGGCGCAGTGGTGATCAGATCCAGATCGTATTCCCGCTCCAGACGCTCCTGGATGATCTCCATGTGCAGCATACCGAGGAAGCCGCAACGGAAGCCAAAGCCCAGCGCTGTGGAGCTCTCCGGTTCGAAGAACAGGGAGGCATCATTGAGTGACAGCTTGTCGAGGGCGTCACGGAACGACTCGTAGTCATCGCTGGAGATGGGGAACAGACCGGCATAAACCTGCGGCTTGACCTTCTTGAAACCCGCCAGCGGCTTGTCGGCACCGTTCTTGGCTTGGGTCAGGGTATCGCCCACCGGTGCGCCATGGATGTCTTTGATACCGCAGACAACCCAACCTACCTCGCCACAACCCAGTCCTTGAGTATCCACCTGCTTGGGGGTGAAAATACCGATACGATCGACACCCCATACCTGGCCGGTAGTCATCACTTTGATCTTGTCGTTCTTCTTGAGCGAGCCGTTCTTGACCCGCACCAGAGACACAACCCCCAGATAGGAGTCGAACCAGGAGTCGATGATCAGTGCCTGCAGCGGGGCATCCGGATCACCTTCCGGTGGCGGGATACGCGCTACGATCTCTTCCAGCACGAGATCAACACCGAGACCGGTTTTGGCGGAGCAACGCACCGCATCGATCGCATCGATACCGACGATATCTTCGATCTCTTCAGCAACCCGCTCCGGCTCGGCCGCAGGCAAGTCAATCTTGTTCAGCACCGGCACCACTTCCAACGCCATTTCCATGGCGGTGTAGCAGTTGGCCAGAGTCTGTGCCTCAACCCCCTGACCGGCATCCACCACCAGCAGCGCCCCTTCACAGGCCGCCAGCGAGCGGGAGACTTCGTAGGAGAAATCTACGTGGCCCGGGGTGTCGATAAAGTTCAGCTGATAGGTGTTACCGTCTTGTGCCTGGTAGTTCAGGGTCACACTCTGTGCTTTGATGGTAATGCCGCGCTCGCGCTCCAGGTCCATGGAGTCAAGCACCTGAGCCTGCATCTCGCGGGAGGACAAGCCACCGCAAGTCTGGATCAGACGGTCCGACAGGGTCGATTTACCGTGGTCGATGTGCGCAATAATCGAAAAGTTACGAATGTGTTTCATCGAGCAAGAGTCACTCAAAATTAGTTAAGGTCAGTTATGGAGGCGCGATTTTACTGGATAACCCGGCTGACGGCCATTCTTTAGTCGCCAGCACCCGTGAAATAGCGCGAGTTCGGTCAGGAGAGGATATGGACAGGAACCACCACGCCAAGCATCTGCGGGCCGTAGCAGCCCTGATCGAGGCGGTTGGAAAAGTAACGAACCAGTAAAAAACCCAGCCCTCCCCCCAACAGGCAGCAGAGAATGGTGATCCCCTCCCCGCCCAAGAGTAGCGGTGCCAACCACAGCTGCCCCAACAGAGCGCCTGCCAGCAGGCAAAACAGCGGCAAGACGTAGACCAGGGCGGCACCACGCAGCAAGCTCTGCTGCGGGATACCCAGCCGAACTTGCTGACCAACCCCTACCTCGGTGGTCATTTTGACCCGCAAGCGTTGTACTTTGAGAGGAAATGCCTTGGCCACGGTGCCAGTGCCGCAGTTGGACTGTTGCTGGCAACCACTGCAGGCAGAGCGCCGCTCGCACTCTACCCAGACATGGTCTCCCTCGATGGCCACCACGGTCGCCAACTCTTCACTCATCTCATTCACGGCAAGACCTCGGGTTCAACAAAGGGATCTGGAAAAGCATAAAGATACCTGAAGACAACACGCCGCGCCCGGCAAGCCGGGATGTTCCGGTCATCGCCCATCAGGGGATTGCTTCGTTACGGGCCAACGGCTGGACCGACTCGGCAATTCGCTTGGCCGTCTCGGCTGGTACTTCACCCACCACGGTGATCTCGACCCCCACATCGTTGACATAGCTCACCAGCGAGGTGGCGCCCTGACGGATCAGCTGCTGACGCACCGCCTGTTTGGGGTCAACCCGGGAGACATAGACCGACAAATCCACCAGCCCGTCAGAGAGCATCATGTAATCCACCGGCATACTGGTGGTCACCAGTTGATGTCGGTCTTGCGACAGGATCTTGAAGCCATCTGGCAGCCAGGAAATCTGCCAGTTCAGGGCTTGCTGGGGGGCAGGATAGGCATCTTCCAGCGCTAAGGCGGCAGGCTGTTTGCTCTTGGCCAGGGTCACCAGCCAGGGGGCAGGTTTGCTCTGCAGCGCCAGCTCAACCCCCAACACCTGCTCCACCAGATTGCCTTCCCGCTCCACCATGTCGACCCGCAGCAACAGATTGCTCTGCTCATCAATCCATAGCACGAAGCCGTACTTGTCTGCCTCTTTGGGCACCAATCTGACCACCTGCGCCACCACACCGGCAACGCGACTACGGCCAGCCAGCACCGGATCATAACTCTCCAGCACCCGCGCGATTGGCATATTCACCAGGGTCGACCAGACACCGGGAAAACGGGCATCTTTCAGGGTATAAGGCTCGTGGCTGTTCTCGAAAAAGGTGTATTCATCCTGACGCTGCAGATATTCGATCGCCTTGCCATCGAGGTAACTGAGATGGGCGACTTCCTGGCCATCGATCACCGCATGGCTGATGCGGATCGGTTCAAGACGCCCCTGACGGGCCTTGACCATGGATAACTCAAAGTTTTGCTGCTGCACGGCACTCTGCATCTGCTGCAACAAGGCCTCGGCCGACTTATCGTCGGCCGAGGCCTTGGCACTGATCAGCAGGAGAGAGGCCAGCAAAATACGGCTGGACTGGCGCACGATGTGATCCCTGACAATACGTTATTGTTGAATCTGTCTGTCTTGCAACAGGCGTTGCTGCAACTGGTGGTCACGCAGGAAGGCATTGACGCGCTCCCGCTGCTCCTGCATTTGCTGTTCGGTCAGCCCTTGCTGACGAGCACGAGTACCGTCTTGTTGCGGATAGTGAACGCTCACCGGCGTAGCACTACCACCAACAGGAATAGTATTCAGTACCGGGTTGGTTGGTAGACCATCCTGCCCCTGATACTGCTGCACCCCGAAGATAACGGCGGCAGCAACGGAAGCGGCAATGGCATATTGACCAAGCTGCTGACAGACCCGACGGAACAGCGGTATTACATTGGAATCTGTCTTGACCGGTGCAACGACCGGTTGCAGCACAGGAGCCGCCTCAACCGGCTTGGGTGCCAGTATGGTTGGCTCATCTTCCAGCGCAGCCATGATGCTGGTGCTGAGATCCAGTTGCAGATTGACCGACAGGTCACCCCGCATGGCATTGCCTATCAGGTGGTAACGACCCCAGGTATCTTGCAAGTCGGAATCCATCTCCAACTCGTTCAACACCTCGGCATCACTCAGTTCACCATCCATCAGGGCAGAGATTTGCTCTTTATTTGCCATAAGTTAACCCGTCTTTCCCCAGTTAATTCTCGATCAGAGGTTTCAGCTTTTTATCGATTGCGTCCCTCGCCCGGAAGATACGGGATCTGACCGTACCCACAGGGCAATCCATGATTTCGGCAATCTCTTCATAGCTCAACCCTTCCAACTCACGAAGGGTGATCGCTGTCCTCAGGTCTTCCGGCAAGGCCTCGATAGCGGCAAACACTGTACGCTGGATCTCGTCGGTCAGCGCCAGGTTTTCAGGGGTAGCCACCTCTTGCAAGGCTTCACCGCCACCATAAGACTCTGCGTCGTCAGCCTCCACATCACTGCTGGGCGGCCTGCGCCCCTGGGAGGTCAGATAATTCTTCGCCGTATTCACGGCAATACGGTACAACCAGGTGTAAAAAGCACTTTCGCCACGGAATGTCGGCAATGCCCGGTAGGCTTTTATAAAGGCCTCTTGCGCCACGTCGGGCACATCACCGGGATTGTTGACATACCTGGCCACCAGGTTGACCACCTTATGCTGGTATTTTTTTACCAACAGGTTGAATGCTGCTTTATCGCCGCGCTGGACCCGTTCAACCAGCTGTTCGTCCAGTAGATTCTGGTCGCTCATCAGAGCCGTAAAACCCCCATCAGGTTATCGTTCTTCTTTTCCGGCCCTTCCTAAGCGCACAAGTTCAGACAGGGAGAATCAGAGAAAGTTCGCTTCAATTGAAAAAAATGTGACGCAGGCTGCATCCTCGCCCTCGCTTGGGCTACCATGGTGCCAGTTCTTAATCCAGGCCAATGATACTTATGAAAGCAAGTGTTGAATACCTTTGCGATGTACTGATCATTGGCAGCGGTGCCGCTGGTCTGTCTCTCGCGTTGCGATTGGCAGACCACGCCAAAATCCTGGTTCTGAGCAAGGGGCCCATCAGTGAGGGGGCCACTTTCTATGCGCAAGGAGGCATCGCTGCCGTTTTCGACGAAACCGACAGCATCGAATCCCATGTGAGCGACACGCTCAACGCCGGGGCAGGGTTGTGTGATCCGGCCGTGGTGGAGTTCACCGCTCGCCACGCCCGCGAATCCATCCAGTGGTTGATCCAGCAGGGAGTTCCCTTCGATCAAGAGCAGGACGCCGATGGAGAATCCCACTATCACCTGACCCGCGAGGGGGGGCACAGCCATCGCCGCATCTTCCACGCGGCCGACGCCACCGGCAAGGCGGTGCAGCTCACCCTGATCGATCAGGTGCGTGCCCACCCCAATATCCAGCTGATGGAGCGCTTCAACGCGGTCGATCTCATCACCACCCGCAAGCTCAACCTGCCGGGCAACAAGGTGCTGGGTGCCTACGTCTGGAACCGCAACGCCGAGCAGGTCGAGGTGATCCGCGCCCGTTTCGTGGCGCTGGCGACCGGTGGCGCTTCCAAGGTCTACCAATACACCTCCAACCCGGATGTCAGCTCTGGCGATGGTATCGCCATGGCATGGCGGGCCGGTTGCCGGGTGGCGAATCTGGAGTTCAACCAGTTCCACCCCACCAGCCTGTTCCACCCGGACGACCCCAACTTCCTGCTGACCGAAGCGCTGCGCGGGGAAGGTGCCTATCTGCGCCGCCCCGACGGCAGCCGCTTTATGCCGGAGTTTGACGAGCGGGCCGAGCTGGCCCCGCGGGATATCGTCGCCCGCGCCATCGACCACGAGATGAAGCGGCTCGGCGCCGACTGCATGTATCTGGACATCAGCCACAAGCCGGCAGATTTCATCATCAAACACTTCCCGACCATCCATGAGCGCTGCCTCGCGGTCGGTATCGACATTACCAAGGAGCCGATGCCTATCGTGCCTGCCGCCCACTACACCTGTGGCGGCGTGATGATCGACAACAACGGCCAGACCGATATTCCCGGCCTCTACGCCATCGGCGAAGTGACCTACACTGGTCTGCACGGCGCCAACCGCATGGCCTCCAACTCCCTGCTGGAATGCGTGGTCTATGCCCATCAGGCAGGGGCCGACATTCTGGCCAAGCTGCCGATGAGCGTGGAGCCGCCGCGCCTGCCGGTGTGGGACGAGAGCAAGGTGGACGATTCCGACGAACTGGTGGTGATCCAGCACAACTGGCACGAGCTGCGGTTGATGATGTGGGACTACGTGGGAATAGTGCGTACCAACAAACGCCTCGCCCGTGCCAAGCGCCGCATCGACCTGCTCAAGCAGGAGGTGCAGGAGTACTACGCCAACTTCCGCGTCTCCAACAACCTGCTGGAGCTGCGCAACCTGCTACAAGTGGCCGAGCTCATCGTCAACTGCGCCCTGCTGCGCAAGGAGTCCCGCGGCCTGCACTACAACCTGGATCATCCGGATATGCTGCCGGATTCCAAACCGACCGTGCTGACCCCGGATCGGGATTAAGCCCTCTTCCATTGCACTGTTTGGCAGTAAACCTGACCCCGCTTCGGCGGGGTCTTTTAGATGCTGCGACTCTGTGGCAGCACGCAGCAAATGGCCACACGTCGCGCAACATTTGTTCAACATAACAACCAGATAACTCCGCTTGACTCCCTTCTAAACAGCTCGTGCCATACTGACAACTGATGCAAGTGATAAAACAATCAATGCAGAGGTCATCATGGATGGGAAGCTTTTCAACGCCGACGCCGAGGCAATGTTGAGCCAGCTGTCAGATCACACTGTCCTGGAACAGCTGATGGATAACGCTCCTCTGGGTATCGGCGTCTTTGACTGCGAATTTCGCTACCGCAAAGTCAATCAGGTGCTGGCCGACATCAACGGCAAAAGTATCGAGGAGCATCAGGGCAAGCACCTCAGAGAGGTGCTGCCCAAGCTGGCCCCGACTCTGGAGCCCATGTTTCAGCAGATCATGCGCAGCGGCATTCCCTACGTGGATATCGCCATCACCGGTCAAACGGCAGCATACGACAGCAGCTCCCGACGCTTTCAGGCCACCTACAGCCCGATGCGTGATGACAAGGGGGAACTCAACGGCATCCTCGCCATCGTGCGGGACATCACCGAGCAGTACGAAACCGAACAACGGCTGCAGCTGGCGATGCGAGCGGCCCAAATCGGTGTGTGGGAGTGGCATGTGGCGGAGGACAGATTGCTGTTCGACGGCCAGATTGAACCCCTACTGGGCATCGAGGCCAACCAGTTCCACGGCGGACTGCAAGCGTTCGTCGACTGCTTTGAACCGGGAGCAGGCAGCCAGCTCAAGGCTGCCCTGCAAAGCCATGACCCCATCCATCTCACCCTGAGCTACCTCACCCCCCTCAAAGAGCGGCACTGGGTCGATATTCATGCCGACCATGTGCCCGCCACCGAGTCGGTCGGCCACCGGGTCATGGGGGTCATTCACAATGCCACCGCCCGCCGCCGTCAGGAGGAGCGACTCCATCAGGCCAACGTGGTATTCGATACCACGGCCGAGGGGATCATCATCCTCGACAGCGAACACCATATTCTGTCGGTCAACCCGGCCTTCACCATGCTGACCCAATACAATGCCGAGGAGGTGATCGGCCGCACCCCGGATATCATCATGCACCCCAAGCGCTACACCGACCTCGACTATCCCTGGTATCACCTGCGCCCCGGCAACAACGCCTGGCATGGCGAGATGGTCTGCCTGCGCAAGGATGGTAGCTACTTCTCCTCCTGGCAGCAGATCAGCGCTGTCTATGACAACTTCAACAACACCACCCACTATGTGATCGCCCTCTCCGACATCAGCGCCATCCGCAAGGTGGAGGCCGAGCTGAATCATCTTGCCTATCACGATCCCCTGACCGAGCTGGGCAATCGTCATCTGTTGCAGGAGCGGTTGGCCCTTGAGCTGAAAACCGCGCAGCTCAATCGCAAACGGTTGGGGCTGCTCTTTATCGATCTGGATGGCTTCAAACTGATCAACGACAGTCTGGGCCATGGGGTCGGCGATGAGCTGCTCAAGCGGCTGGCAGAGCGGATCCGTGGCTGTCTGCAGCACAATGATCTGGCAACCCGCTTGGGTGGCGACGAGTTTCTGGTGCTGATCCCCTATCTGGAGGAACCGGACGAGCTGGCAACCCTCGCCAATACCCTGCTGACAGTGTTGCGTGAACCGGTTGAGCTGGCACATGAACTGGTGGCTATCTCGGCGAGCATAGGTATCGCCATCTATCCGGATCATGCAGATAGCCCGGAAACCCTGGTCAGCGCCGCTGACAGCGCCATGTACGAGGCGAAAAATCAGGGGCGCAACGGCTTCCAGTTCTATAACTCCGGCATGGCGGCACAGGCTCGTGAGCGGATGCAGATTGAGCAGGGACTGCTCAAGGCCCTTGAGCTCGAACAGCTCTGCATCTTCTATCAACCCATGACCAATCTGGCTAACGGCCACCTGAGCGGGCTGGAAGCGCTGCTGCGCTGGCAGCATCCAAGTGAGGGGATGATAGCGCCGACCCGCTTTATTCCGGTGGCAGAGGAGTGCGGCCTGATCGAGAAGATTGGCGAGTGGGTGATGCGCAACGCCTGCGAGCAGGGGCAAAACTGGTTGGCCGCAGGGCTGCCGGTGCCCCGCTTGTCGGTCAATGTGTCGGTGCGGGAGATGCGCTCCCCCGGCTACGTTGAGCGGGTCGCCGCCATATTGGATGAGACCGGATTTCCGCCAGAGCGGCTGGAGATAGAGGTGACGGAGAGCATTATCCAGCGGGTCGAACAGAGTCTGGATCTCTTTACCCGCCTGAAAAGTCTCGGCGTTCAGATTGCCATCGATGACTTTGGCACCGGCTTCTCGTCACTGAGTCTGCTCAAGACCCTGCCGATTGATCGCATCAAGATCGACCGGGCGTTTGTGCAGGCATTGCCGGAAGACAAGAACAGTCGGGAGCTCTGTCGCACTATCATCAATCTGGCCGACAGTCTGGATATGGAGGTCACCGCCGAGGGGATTGAAACCCGGGCACAACATGCCTTCTTGCAATCACTCAACTGCGGCGAAGGACAGGGCTATCTGTTCAGCAAACCACTGCATGTCGAACATATGGGGGATCGGCTGCATCAGCGCTATGTCTCATAGCTGTAGGCAATCCTCATCATCAGCCGGGAGGCATCCGCCTCCTGGCTACCAAGCGGATTACCACTCAATCTGCAAGCGGGATTCCCAACCATCATCACGGTCATTGAGCATGCGCGTCAGCGGTGATTCGCCAGCATAACGGGGGGCAGGCTCGCTGAAGGTAAGTTTGGTGGTGGGCTCTTTGGCCTGCCATGCATGACCAAGCTGATCGGCAACCTGATCCCGCAGCGCGGGCGAGGCTTCCTGATGGGTGATCGCAAACTCTTTCACTGGTTCGCCAGCAGGAACTGGCGCATCAAACTGCCAGAGGGATGCACAGAGCAACAGGGAAAACATAATCACCTCCTATTAATCAACACGCCCCCTTTTACCCGCTCACCGATTAATTGTCACTCTTTGCCCTGTAACCAACTGTTGCCGCCTATCCAAAAGTCTAATTGCCCCCATCAACCAAAGGTATAAGTTGTTACTTAATCATTAAGGGAATGTATGCAAAGGAGTGAGCAATGAGCGAGAGCAAGGTCTACCCGGTAAAGCCCCATATCAGCAACAACGCCCTGCTCGACAAGGGCGACTATGCCGCCATGTATCAGGCCTCCATCGAGGATCCCGATACCTTTTGGGGCGAACAGGGAAAAATTCTCGACTGGATCAAGCCCTACAGCAAGGTTAAAAACACCTCCTACGATCCGGGCCATGTCTCCATCAAATGGTTTGAAGATGGCCAGCTCAACGTCTCGGCCAACTGTCTCGATCGTCATCTCGCCGAACGGGGGGACAAGGTCGCCATCATCTGGGAAGGGGACAACCCCGCCGAAGATCGCAAACTCACTTACCGCGAGCTGCACAGCGAAGTGTGCAAGTTTGCCAACGTCTTGAAAGCACAAGGGGTTCACCGCGGCGACGTGGTCTGCCTCTATATGCCCATGGTGCCCGAAGCGGCCATCGCAATGCTGGCCTGTACCCGTATCGGCGCGGTACACAGCATCGTATTCGGCGGTTTTTCGCCGGAAGCGCTGGCCGGTCGCATCATCGACTCCGGTTCCCGCATCGTGATCACCGCCGACGAAGGGCTGCGGGGCGGCCGTCCGGTGCCACTCAAGAAAAACGTGGATGAAGCGCTCACCAACCCGGATACCCAGGTCAACAAGGTGATCGTACTCAAACGCACCGGCGGCAACGTCGCTTGGCACAATCACCGCGATGTCTGGTGGCATGAAGCAACTGCCGCCGTCAGCAGCGACTGCCCGCCCGAGGCGATGAACGCCGAAGATCCGCTGTTTATCCTCTACACCTCCGGCTCCACCGGCAAACCCAAAGGGGTGCTGCACACCACCGGCGGCTATCTGGTCTACGCCACCCTCACCTTCAAATATGTGTTCGACTACCACGAGCAGGATATCTACTGGTGTACCGCCGACGTGGGCTGGGTCACCGGTCACTCCTATCTGGTCTATGGCCCGCTGGCCAATGGTGCCACCACCATCATGTTCGAAGGGGTGCCCAACTACCCGGCGACCAACCGCATGAGCCAGGTGGTGGACAAGCACCAGGTCACCATTCTCTATACCGCCCCCACCGCCATCCGCGCCTTGATGGCCAAGGGCAACGAAGCGGTCACCGACACGTCGCGCCAGAGCCTGCGCATCATGGGCTCGGTGGGCGAGCCCATCAACCCGGAAGCCTGGGAGTGGTACTACCGCACCATTGGTGACGAGCGCTGCCCCATCGTCGATACCTGGTGGCAGACCGAGACCGGCGGCATCCTGATCACCCCGCTGCCCGGCGTTACCGACCTGAAACCGGGTTCAGCCACCAAACCCTTCTTCGGGGTGCAACCGGCGCTGGTGGACAACATGGGCGAACCGCTGGAAGGGGCAACCGAGGGCAACCTGGTGATCACCGACTCCTGGCCGGGCCAAATGCGTACCGTGTTCGGCGATCACGAGCGCTTTGAGCAGACCTACTTCTCTACCTTCCCCGGCCGCTACTTCACCGGCGACGGCGCCCGTCGCGACGCCGATGGCGACTACTGGATCACCGGTCGGGTGGATGATGTACTCAACGTCTCCGGCCACCGCATGGGCACCGCCGAAATTGAATCGGCGCTGGTCTCCCATCCCAAGATCGCCGAAGCTGCGGTGGTGGGGGTACCCCACGAGATCAAGGGTCAGGGGATCTATGCCTATGTCACCCTGATCTCCGGTGAAGAGCCAAGCCGCGAGCTGCACAAAGAGGTGAAAGAGTGGGTGCGCAAGGAGATTGGTGCCATCGCCACCCCGGATGTGATCCACTGGGCCGAGGGACTGCCGAAGACCCGCTCCGGCAAGATCATGCGTCGTATCTTGCGTAAAATCGCCACCGGCGAGACCGACAGTCTGGGGGATATCTCCACCCTGGCGGATCCCGGAGTCGTGGACAAACTCATCCGCGAGAAGTCGGAAGCAGCTTGATCCCGCTTCCTTTGCAACTGCGTAAAGCCGGCATTGTGCCGGCTTTACTCTTTTCAGGAAGCCGCAAAAGCAAACGCTGTCGTGGATATGCAAAGCAAGCAGAATTGGGCAATAAACAGGCAGATGTAGAGATTAGACCAGTAAAATGCTGCTAATTTTCACGAAATCAATATAATTGCGAAATCTGTGTGCCAGGGCACACCGATTTGCGCAGAAAATGGCTAGATTTCTGGTAGTCCACAAGATAGCTGATAGATCGCAGCATTATCATCGAGGATGTACTCAATATGTCGCAAAATCACCGAATTCTTCTGCTCAACGGGCCAAACCTGAACCTGTTGGGCAAACGGGAACCGGGCATCTACGGCAGCAAGACGCTCGATGAGATCGTCGCCGATCTGAAGCTAAACGCCAGCGAACTCGGTGTCACTCTGGAACACCTGCAATCCAACGCCGAACATGAGTTGGTCAGCCGCATCCATCAGGCCATGGGCGTGGTGGATTTCATCATTATCAATCCAGCCGCCTTCACCCACACCAGCGTCGCCATCCGCGATGCCTTGCTGGGTGTGGCGATCCCCTTTATCGAGGTTCACCTGTCAAACGTCCATGCCAGGGAGCCGTTCCGTCATCACTCCTATCTGTCTGATGTCGCCAAAGGGGTCATTTGTGGTCTGGGGGCCGATGGCTACCAATTCGCTTTAACCGCGGCCGTGCACCATCTGCGCGCGGCTTGTTAATCACTGATCAGATAAAGAAGAAAGAGAATGCTAATGGATATCCGCAAAATCAAGAAGCTGATTGAACTGGTTGAAGAGTCCGGCATTGCCGAACTGGAGATCTCCGAAGGTGAAGAGTCCGTTCGCATCAGCCGCAACTTCTCCGGTCAGGTGACCACCGCCATGCCGCAGATGATGATGCAGCAAGCCGCTCCGGTTGCCGCCGCACCTGTTGCTGCCGCCGCACCGGCCGCCGATGCCGCCCCGAGCGGTCACCTGATGCGCTCGCCAATGGTTGGCTCCTTCTACCGCTCCTCCAGCCCTGAAGCCAAGCCATTCGCAGAAGTGGGTCAACAGGTTAACGTCGGTGATACCCTGTGCATCATCGAAGCCATGAAAATGATGAACCAAATCGAGTCTGACAAGGCCGGTGTGATCAAAGCGATCCTGGTTGAAAATGGTCAGGCCGTCGAATTTGACGAGCCGCTGTTCATCATCGAATAAGGGAAATTGCCACCCATGTTGGACAAAGTAGTCATCGCCAACCGCGGTGAAATTGCCCTGCGGATCCTGCGTGCTTGTAAAGAGCTCGGGATCAAGACAGTGGCCGTTCACTCCACCGCCGACCGGGAGCTCAAACATGTGCTGCTGGCCGACGAATCCATCTGTATCGGCAAACCGGCCAGTACCGACTCCTACCTCAATGTTCCGGCGATCATCGCCGCCGCCGAGGTAACCGGTGCCGTGGCCATCCACCCGGGTTACGGCTTCCTCTCCGAGAACGCCGATTTCGCCGAAGTGGTCGAAAAATCCGGTTTTGTCTTCATCGGCCCCCGTGCCGAGACCATTCGCCTGATGGGTGACAAGGTCTCTGCCATCGAAGCGATGAAGAAGGCGGGTGTACCGTGCGTACCAGGCTCTGACGGCCCGGTTGACAGCGATGCCAAGCACAATGCTGCCGTTGCCAAGCGCATCGGCTATCCGGTGATCATCAAAGCCGCCGGTGGCGGTGGTGGTCGCGGCATGCGCGTAGTGCGCAACGAAGCCGAGCTGGCTGCGGCCATCGCCCTGACCAAATCCGAAGCAGGCCAGTTCTTCAAGAACGACATGGTCTACATGGAGAAGTACCTGGAAAACCCGCGCCACATCGAAATTCAGGTGTTGGCAGATGGCCAGGGCAATGCCCTCTATCTGGGCGAGCGTGACTGCTCCATGCAGCGTCGCCACCAGAAAGTGGTGGAAGAAGCACCTGCGCCGGGTATCACTGCCGAAATGCGCAAGTTCATCGGTGAGCGTTGCGTACGCGCCTGTGTCGAGATCGGCTACCGCGGTGCGGGTACTTTCGAGTTCCTGTACGAGAACGGCGAGTTCTATTTCATCGAGATGAACACCCGTATTCAGGTTGAGCATCCGGTTACCGAGATGGTCACAGGTATCGATCTCATCAAGGAGCAACTGCGCATCGCTGCCGGTCAGCCCCTGTCGATCACCCAGCAGGATATCCGCATCCATGGCCATGCCATCGAGTGCCGGATCAACGCCGAAGATCCGGCCACCTTCATGCCCTCTCCGGGTCTGGTACAGCGCTTCCATGCGCCGGGTGGTCTGGGTGTGCGTTGGGATTCCCATATCTATGCCGGTTACAAGGTACCGCCTTACTACGATTCAATGATCGGCAAGCTGATCTGCTACGGCGAGAATCGTGACATTGCCATCGCCCGCATGCGTCATGCGCTGGACGAGCTGGTGGTGGAAGGGATCAAGACCAACGTACCGCTGCAAAAAGAGATCATGAAAGACGAAAACTTCCAGCACGGTGGCACCAATATCCACTACCTGCACAAGAAGTTGGGTCTGTAAGGATCGCTGATAGATATAGGACTTCCGTTAGAAGTCAGCTCCGCAAGGAGCCTCTGCTGAAAAAGGGCCATGGCGACATGGCCCTTTTTTGTTATCCTTGCGCCCCTCAAATTCGTCGGAGGCCAAGGTGAACCGTTTTGCTCTCGCCCGCCGGGAAGCCGCTTTCTGCCTGCTGCTGACCCTGCTCTACTTCTTTGCCTGGTATGGCACAGCCTATTTTACCCCCCTCCAACTGGAGCTCTGGGGGCTGCCACTGTGGTTCCTGCTCAGCTGCATGGTGATGCCGTTGCTGTTCATCGTGCTGTGTGCGCTGATGGTGAACCGGCTGTTTATAGAGATCCCCCTCGATACCCTGCCCCACCAAAACGAGGGGTCATCCCATGAATCTTGAGCTGATGCTGCCGCTCTTTATCTATCTGGTGCTGGTGCTGGGCGTGGGTTTTTGGGCCAGCCGTCATCGGGCGGAAGGCAACTTCGTACAGGAGTACTTCATCGGCAACCGCAGCATGGGCGGGCTGGTGCTGGCAATGACCCTGGTGGCCACTTACACCTCTGCCTCCTCCTTTATCGGCGGGCCGGGGGCGGCCTACAAGATTGGTCTTGGCTGGGTGTTGCTGGCGATGATCCAGCTGCCCACCGTCTGGCTCACCCTGGGTGTGCTGGGTAAAAAGTTCGCCATCATCGCCCGCCGGGTCAATGCGGTGACCATCAACGACATGCTGTGGGCCCGCTACCAGAGCAAGGCGGTGGTGATCCTCGGCTCCGTTACCATCATTCTGGCCTTTATCGCCACCATGGTGGTGCAGTTTATCGGCGGTGCCCGCCTGCTGGAGACCGCCACTGGCCTCTCCTACCACCACGGGCTGATGCTGTTTGCCAGCTGCGTGCTGCTCTACACGGTGATCGGCGGCTTTCGGGCAGTGGTGATGACCGATGCGCTGCAGGGGATCATCATGCTGATCGGCACCGGTGCCCTGCTGGCAGGGATCCTGATTACAGGGGATGGATTGCCCAATCTTATCCATCAGCTAAAGGAGATCGACCCCAAGCTGGTCAGCCCGCAAGGGGCCGATGACATGCTGACCCAGCCCTTTATGCTGAGCTTCTGGATCCTGGTCTGTATCGGCGTGGTGGGGTTGCCCCACTCGGCGCTGCGCTGCTTTGGCTATCGCGACAGCAAGGCGCTCCATCGTGGCATGTTGATCGGCACTGTGGTGAGCGCCCTGCTGATGTTTGGCATGCATCTGGCCGGTGCGCTGGGCCGTGCCATCCTGCCGGGTATGGATAGCCCGGACAAGATCATGCCTTCCTTGATGATGGAGGTGCTGCCTCCCTGGCTCGCCGGGGTCTTCCTGGCGGCGCCGATGGCGGCCATCATGTCCACCATCGATTCCCAGCTGATCCAGGCTTCCGCCACCCTGGTGAAGGATCTCTACCTCAACTACCTCAATCCGAAGCAAGAAAAGCTGGAGGTGCGCATCCCCCGCCTCTCCCTGCTCTGCACCCTGATCCTCGGCACTTTGGTGCTGCTGGCGGCGCTGCAACCGCCCGAGATGATCATCTGGCTCAACCTGCTCGCCTTTGGCGGTCTGCAGGCAGTGTTCCTCTGGCCGCTGGTGCTCGGTCTCTACTGGTCGCGGGCTAATGGCCCGGGCGCGCTGGCCAGCATGATCAGCGGTATCGTCAGCTATGGCATCTTGAGCCAGTGGGGGATCAAGCTGGCAGGCCTGCATGCCATAGTGCCGAGTCTGGGCGTGGGATTGGGTCTCTTCATCGTGGTAAGCCTGCTGACTGCGCCGCCATCGCAGGAAGTGCAGGAGCTTTTCGAGCAGAAATAACAAAAAGATAAATTAGGGGTTTCAATACTATCCCCAAAGAGGTGTTTTACGGGTAAACTGTGCGCCAAGTCACAAAAAGTTGCCGCTGTATGCCCGTAAAAGCCACTCGACACCTAGTTACCCAAGCCCTGCAGCGGCTCGGTTATGCCCTGCTGCTGCCGGTCTCCATCCTGCCGATGGCGGCCTTGATCTTCCGACTTGGGCAACCCGATGTGCTGGATATGGCGATCCTCTCCCTCACCGGGCAGGCGATCTTCAGCCAGATGCCGCTTATCTATGCGGTGGCAATTGCTTTTGGCCTCAGTCGACAGGAGCTGGGCGGGCAAACACTGGCGGGAGCCGTCAACTTTCTGCTGCTCAGTACCGCCTTCAACACCCTGGCCCCCAACCTGCACGCAGAGATGATCTGCGGCCTGCTGGCAGGGCTCACCACCGCCATTATCTATCCCTGGGTACATCAGCAAAAACTACCCCGCAGGCTGCAGATCGCCAAGGGGGAGTTCCCCAGCTTGCTGATCTCGGCACTCGCCTGCCTGCTGATCGCCATCCCCCTCTCGTTGTTGTGGCCGCCACTGGAACGGGGGCTGACCCTGCTCACCTCTGAGCTGCTCACCACGCCGTTTGGTGCCTTCTGCTACGGCACCCTCAACCGGCTGCTGATCCCGCTCGGGCTGCATCAGGTGCTGGGCAGTGTCATCGGCCTTGGCGAGAGCAACCTGCAGGCACTGGCCGCCGCCAAGCCGCTCCATGAAGGGTATGTAGCCGGTCTCTACCCCATCATCATGTTCGGCTTGCCCGGCGCCTGTTTTGCCATCTGGCTGCACCGCCAACGGATGCAGCGGTTGCCACAGGGTGGACTGCTGCTCACCCTGGCGCTCACCTCAGCACTGCTGGGCATCACCGAGCCCATCGAGTTTCTGTTCGCCTTCACCGCCCCTTGGCTGTTTCTGGCTCACGCCTTGCTAACCGGATTGTCGTTGGCGGTCTGCAGTGGGCTCGGGATCAAGGTCGGCAGCTACTTCTCCGCCGGTCTGCTCGATCTGGTGTTGAGCTATCAGTACGGTGAGCGCAGCTTCTGGCTGATTCCGGTCGGTATCCTGTTCTTCGTCGCCTACACCTTGCTGTTCTATCAGCTGCTGGAGCGCGCCCCCCTCAGCATGCCGAGTAAGCCCATTGCCAAAGAGCATCCACGGCTGGCAAACGTCGCCCCTTCTGATCCGCAGATGCTAGCGATCCAGTACCTCAAGGTGCTGGGCGGGATGGACAACCTGCAAGCGATGAGCGTCTGCCTCACCCGTCTGAGCCTGCGGGTGCGCGATATTTCACTGGTGGATCAATCCCGCCTGCTGGGGCTGGGTTGCCTCTCCTGGATCGAGCTCAACGACCACCAGCTGGTGCTGGTACTGGGTCCCAGCGCCAGTCTGATCGAAGGGCAGATCCGCATGCTGGCGGAGCGCCAGTCAGTGCCCCTCGGCCTCAAACCCAATCAGGAGTCAGCCAGCGAAAGCAGCTGGTAACTCAGGCGAACGGCAGCCGCTCGGCCACAAAATCCATCAGGGTACGCAGGGCGGGGGCCAGATGCTCCCGACTGGGATAGATCAAGTAAAACGGGTTGGCCGGAATGGGCTGATCCGGCAACACTTTCTGCAGCCGCCCCGCCGCCAAATCCCCTGCACAGACATGGTGGGGCAACAGGGCGATTCCCCCTTCATGGATCGCCATCTCCCGCAGCGCCAACAAGCTGTTGCTGACACAGGCCCCCTGCGGCCGCCAGCCCCCCTCCTGCAATGGCCACACCGGCATGGCCGAGTGCACCAGACAGGCATAACGGCCCAGCTCACTCAGCTGTTGCGGCATACCGTGAGCCGCCAGATAGGCGGGCGCTGCTACCAGATGACGCGCCACCTGACCGATGCGCCGACAGATGAGGCTGGAGTCTTTCAGCGGCGCCGCCCGCAGCGCCAGATCGTAACCCTCCCCCACCAGATCCTCCTGCTCATCGCTCAGGGTGAGCTCCAGCACCACCTCGGGATAGAGGGCGCGAAACTCGGCGAGGATCTTGCCAAGCAGCAGGGTGCCGGTCGCCTCGGGGGCGGTGATCCGCACCCGCCCCGCCGGAGCCGAGCGCAGCCGCGCCATCGCCAGATTGGCGCTGCGGGCCAGCGCCAGCAGCCCCTGACAGTGCTCCACATAGAGCTCCCCCTGCGGCGTCAGGCTCAACTTGCGGGTGGTGCGCTGCAACAGCCGCACCCCGAGCTGGGCTTCGAGTCGCGAGATCTTCTGGCTCACCGATGACTTGGGCATGCCAAGCAGCTCGGCGGCCCGGGTAAAGCTCCCCTGCTCCACCACGGTGGCGAACAGTCCCATCAACTCCAGATCGACATTGTTCATATATTCAAACAGTCTTTACCGATTACCCATCTTAATCTTGATAATCAACCAGACTAGAGTGAGTGGCAATCCCGAACACAGCGATTTGAAGGAATAACCATGAAAGCCATTGCCCTGACTCACTACCTGCCAAGTGACCATCCCGACTGCTTTATCGCCGCCAACCTGCCCGATCCCACCCCGGGCCCGCGGGATCTGCTGGTGCGGGTCACCGCCACCTCGGTCAATCCGGTGGATACCAAGGTGCGATCCCCCAAGGCCAAAATTGAAGCCACACCCCGGGTGCTGGGCTGGGATGCGGTAGGGGAAGTGATCGCCACCGGCAACGAAGTGACCCTGTTCAAGGCGGGCGACCGGGTCTGGTATGCTGGCGACATCAGCCGCCCCGGCAGCAACAGCGCCCTGCAACGGGTGGATGAGCGCATCGCTGCGATCGCCCCCACTAGCTTGAGCGATGTGGAGGCCGCCGCCCTGCCGCTGACCGCCATCACCGCCTGGGAGACCCTGTTCGAGCGCTTCGCCCTCACCCGCGAAAGTCGTGGCAAGCTGCTGATCATCGGCGGCGCCGGTGGCGTGGGCTCCATCGCCATCCAGCTGGCCCGCCAGCTCACCGGCATGGAGGTGATTGCTACCGCCTCCCGCCCCGAGAGCCGTGAGTGGTGCCTCGAGATGGGGGCCCATCAGGTTGTGAATCACCACAAGTTGCAGGAGGAGCTGACCGCTCTTGGCATCACTCAGGTCGATGCCATCTTCTGCACCAACGCCACTGCCGAGCACTGGGCCACCATGGCCGGGCTGATCCGCCCGTTCGGCCATATCTGTACCATCGCCGAATCGAACGAGCCGTGGGATCTCTCCCTGCTCAAGAGCAAGAGCGTCACCTTCAGCCAAGAGTTCATGTTCACCCGATCCCTGTTCCAGACGCCGGACATGATCGAGCAACACCGCCTGCTCGGCCGGGTGGCAGCACTGGTCGATGAAGGAGTACTGCAGACCACCCTGACCAGCACCATCCCCTCGCTGACCCCGGTCACGCTGGCTCAGGCCCATGCCGAGGTGGAGGCGGGCCGCATGGTAGGCAAGCTGGTGATCGACATGAGCAACTTCGCCAACTAAGCCCTCAAACGCACCATGATGGGATAAGTTCACCAAGGAGATGCCCCAAACGGGCACAGCAACCGACACTCATGCCCACCAGTGGCAGGGCAACGTCCGACAATCAGCCAAAAAAGAGGCCATTTCGCGAGAAATGGCCTGAATACCTGAACATTGGGGTAACAATCACACACATATCCTTATGCAGGACACATTAGTCTTTGCATCTGGCGTGCCAACAGCAGCATGACTGCGCCAAACCGGCGTCAGCCCGTCCTTGAGCAAGGTGTCGACCTTGCTCTTTTTTTGTCTGGCAGATTATTTACCAGGCAAACAAGTGCAGATAAAAAAATGCCACCCGAGGGTGGCAGTGAAAGATGACGGAACTTGAGCAAAGCGTTCAGCGAAAACCGGTCGTCTTCGCCTGCATAGAGCAATACAGGAACCGTGCCAATCCGGTAAAAGCCCCCATATCACCCCACGCCATGGGCAAACCACGACAGCACTGCCCCATGATGGTAGAATCTCGCGGTTTCACATTTATGAAGAGTCGACGCCATGCCCTGGATACAAATTCGAATCAACGCCACTGCCAAGACCGCAGACAAGGTGAGCAACATGCTGCTGGGGCGTGGAGCCCAGGCCGTGACCTTTATGGATGCCCAGGATGTCCCTGTCTATGAGCCGCTGCCCGGTGAAACGCCGCTCTGGGGTGAGACCGAAGTGATGGGTCTGTTCGATGCCGAAACCGATCCGGCCCCCACCATCGCCTTCTTCCAGCAGATCTTCGGTGAAGAGGTCGGCTACAAGGTTGAGCAGCTGGAAGACAAGGACTGGGTGCGCGAGTGGATGGATCACTTCCACCCCATGCAGTTTGGCGAGCGGCTCTGGATCTGCCCGAGCTGGCGCGATGTGCCGAACCCCGATGCGGTCAACGTCATGCTGGATCCGGGTCTGGCCTTCGGTACCGGTACTCACCCCACCACGGCACTCTGCCTGCAGTGGCTGGACGGGCTGGATCTGACCGGTAAAACCGTGGTCGATTTTGGCTGTGGCTCCGGCATTCTCGGCATCGCCGCCCTGAAACTGGGTGCCGCCCGCGTCATCGGCATCGACATCGACCCGCAAGCCATCCAGGCCAGCCGCGACAATGCCGAGCGTAACGGCGTGGCGGGCCAGATCGAACTCTACCTGCCTGCCGACCAGCCGCAAGACGTCGAAGCGGACGTGGTGGTAGCCAACATTCTGGCCGGCCCGCTACGCGAACTGGCACCGCTTATCGCCGGTCACGGCAAGGCGGGCAGCCTGATGGCCCTCTCCGGCGTGCTGGAGAGCCAGGCGCCAGAGCTGGAAACCATCTACGGCCAGTGGTTCGACATGGACCCGACCGCAGTCAAGGAAGAGTGGTGCCGCCTCTCTGGCCGCAAGCACGGCTAAGCGCGGGCCGCTGCGAGAGCAGCAAGCCATTATCGCTATCAAACAAGAGCACCTGAGGGTGCTCTTGTTGTTTCTCCCCTTGCCCACTCTGGGGGACGGTTCACGCTTCTCTGGCCAATGAGGGATTAACATCGCTCTTCCACATCATTGAGGCCCTGCCATGAGCGAATACCAGAAGATGATCAGCAGCCAACCTTACAACTGCATGGCACCCGAGCTGGCACTGTTGCGCCGGGAAGCGGCACGGCGCTATCGCCGTTTCAATCAGGCGGAAGAGGAAGCAGAGCAGCGGGCGCTGTTGGCGGATCTGGTTGGCGAACTGGCAGAGAACGCCTTTATCTGCCCGCCCCTCTACTGCACCTATGGCCGCCACATCCAGCTGGGCAAGGACTCCTACATCAATATGGGGGCGACCCTGCTGGACAATGCCCCCATCCGCATCGGCGCCAACGTGATGATTGGGCCAAATGTGCAGATCTATACCGCAGCTCATGCGCTGGAGGCCGATGAACGGATCAAGGGAGCTGAGACGGCGCTGCCGGTCACCATTGAAGAGAAGGTCTGGATTGGGGGCGGCGCCATCTTGCTGCCCGGCGTCACCATTGGGCGGGAGGCGATCGTCGGAGCCGGCGCTGTCGTTACCAAAGATGTACCGCCCGGAGTCAGAGTCGCGGGCAACCCGGCCCGGATCCTGCCAGCCAAAAACAGGGCATAAGGTACCTAACAGGGTTGTATGCCGATGCCGCCATCAGGTCACCAGCCGCCCCGACACCCCATAAAAATAAAGCCCAATGTCACGAAGACGTTGGGCTGTTAAAAGGTGCTACGGAATTGCGACTCTCATCGCAGAAAAATTAGAAGGGATACCCTTCTAAACTGGCGAGAGAGATATTAACGAATGCGCAAACGTTTTACGTAGTGAAAAACAACAGGATTGCGAGGTACATCGCACTATTTAAATAATTACCTGCTACGGCGCGCGAAGCCCCTTTGACCCATTTATTTTCCCCAACCACTCTGGTTACTATTCACGGTTAAAAAGCAAAGCCCCGATTTCTCGAGGCTTTGCTTTTCTCAACCGCAATGTGACCGACGCGTCAGAAACGGCGGACAAACTCATCGAGCGGCAGTTCGCGCAGTTTGCGTGCTTCCAGCATGGGGGTGCCGAGGTAGAGGAAGCCCACCAGCTGATCCTCTGCCGCCAATCCCAATCCCTTGTTGATCTGCTCATCGAAGATAAACCAGCCGGAGCGCCAGATGCCGTTGAAACCCTGTGCCTGCGCCGCCATCTGCATCGCCATCAGCGCGCAACCGGCAGAGAGCTCCTGCTCCAGCTTCGGCACCTTGGGGTGATCCTGATAACGGGTTGCCACAGCGACTACCAAGGGGGCGCGCAGCGGCGCTTCACTACACTTCTTGACGCTATCGTCATCCTCGCCACGGGCGCGAGCCGCCTCTGCCAGCAGCTTACCCAACCGCTCACGCCCCTCCCCTTCAAACAGAATGAACTGCCAGGGAGTCAGGGTGCCGTGATCCGGCGCGCGCAGACCCGCCTTGAGGATATTGTCGAGCACCTCACCGCTCGGGGCGGGGTCGGCGAGACGGCCACAGGAGTGGCGGTTGAGCAACAGGGTGAGGGCATCCATGGGCAATTCCTTCTCTGGGGCAATGATGGCGCTACCTTAGCACAGCACCGAATGAAGAAAACCCCTGAGGCTCAGGGGTTTATCGCACGATAGAGGGTCAGGGGGTATGGCTGGCTAGATAACAGCAGCCAGCTCGGCCCCTTGCCGGATGGCGCGCTTGGCATCCAGCTCGGCCGCCACGTCGGCACCGCCGATGATGTGCACCGGCTTGCCTGCCGCCTGCAACCCGGCCTGCAGCTCCTTGAGGGGTTCCTGCCCAGCGCAGATGATCACCTGATCCACCGGCAGACACTGTTTGGTCTCGCCCACCTGAATGTGCAAGCCCTCGTCATCGATCCCCAGATATTGCACCCCGGAGAGCATCTGCACCTTGCGGTTTTTGAGCACGGTACGGTGGATCCAGCCGGTGGTCTTGCCAAGTCCGTCACCCACCTTGCTCTCCTTGCGCTGCAGCAGCCAGACCTGGCGCTCGGGGGCGTCGATCTCCGGCGTGATCAGGCCGCCACGCTCGCCAAGCTGCTTGTCGATGCCCCACTCCTTGAGCCAGTGATCACGATGACCGTCGGCATCCATCGCCACCTTGTTCTCCACAAGGTATTCAGCCACATCGAAGCCGATGCCGCCTGCGCCGATCACCGCCACCTTCTGGCCGACCGGCTTGTGATCCCGCAACACATCGAGGTAGTTCATCACCTTGGCATGCTCAATGCCCGGAATGTTTGGAGAGCGCGGGCGGATGCCGGTGGCGAGGATCACCTCGTCAAAACCGCCGCCGAGCAGGCTCTCGGCACTCTGGCGCTGGCCGAGGTAGAGCTCGACGCCACACTTCTCCAGTCGCTTGGCGAAATAGCGCAGGGTCTCGTGAAACTCCTCCTTGCCCGGGATCTGCTTGGCGAAGTTGAACTGACCACCGATTATCGGCGCCTGATCAAACAGGCTCACCTGATGGCCGCGCTCGGCAGCGTAGCAGGCAAACGCCAGACCGGCTGGGCCCGCCCCCACCACAGCCAGCTTTTTGGGCTGAGGCACGCGACCAAATGTCAGCTCGGTCTCGAAACAGGCGCGGGGATTGACCAGACAGGAGGCGCGCTTTTGCTTGAACACATGGTCAAGGCAGGCCTGATTGCAGGCGATGCAGGTATTGATCTCATCCGCCCGGTTCTCGGCCGCCTTGATGACAAACTCGGGATCCGCCAGGAAGGGGCGCGCCATGGAGACCATGTCCGCCTCACCGCCCGCCAGAATGCGCTCGGCCACCTCGGGGGTATTGATCCGGTTGGTGGTAATAAGTGGCACTGTGAGGTGCTTTTTCAGCTCGGCAGTGACCCAGCTAAAAGCACCGCGCGGCACACTGGTGGCGATGGTGGGAATGCGCGCTTCGTGCCAACCGATGCCGGTATTGATCAGGGTCACGCCGACCTGTTCCAGTGCTTTGCCAAGGGCGATCACCTCTTCCAGGGTCGAGCCCTGCTCCACCAGATCCAGCATGGAGAGGCGGAAGATAATGATGAAGTCGATGCCGACCCGCTCGCGGATGGCGCGAACAATCTCCACCGGGAAGCGCATGCGGTTCTCATTGCTGCCACCCCAGCCATCGGTGCGCTTGTTGGTGCGCTCGCAGATGAACTGGTTGATGAGATAGCCTTCCGAGCCCATCACCTCGACCCCGTCATAACCGGCCGCCTTGGCCAGCGCAGCGGTTGAAGCGAAGTCACGAATGGTGCCGCGGATCTGCCGCTCACTCATGGCGCGCGGCTTGAACGGGGAGATGGGGGCCTTGAGGGCGCTCGGCGCCAGACTGAACGGATGGTAGGCATAACGACCGGCATGGAGGATCTGCAGCGCGATCTTGCCCCCCTCCTGATGCACGGCGCTGGTCACCTTCTTGTGCTTGCTTACCTGCCAGGGGAAGCTCAGCTGGGAACCGTGAGGCACCAGCCGCCCGCGCAGGTTGGGGGCGATGCCGCCGGTGACGATAAGACCGACACCGCCACGGGCTCGTTCGGCATAGAAGGCGGCCAGCTTGTCAAAACCGCCCTTCTCCTCTTCGAGACCAGTGTGCATGGAACCCATCAACACCCGGTTGCGCAGCTGGGTAAAACCGAGGTCAAGGGGGGTCAGCAAAGTAGGGTAAAGACTCACAAGGCCTCCAGTTAATTTTTTGTTATCAAACTGAAGCTAGAGTAAAGAATCGAAAATCCTTTTTCAAACAAATGTTTGGACAATTTTTCAGCGAACAGCCGTGCCCTGAACGAAGATAGCCGGGATCCGCCAGTCGGAAATGGCAATTTCGCCCGCAACTGGTTAATAATGACCCTTCTCTACCCATTAACAGGGCGATAACGCGACTATGTCTATTTTCAAAGGTCTGGGTTGGTTGTTCCGCAGCATGTGGCGCCTGCTCAATTTCACCCGGCTGATGCTGGTCAATCTGCTGTTTCTCATCGTAGTGCTGGTCATCGTCTTCAGCGTCAGCCAGAAAGAGGCCCCGGAGACCCCCATCGAAGGGGCGCTGACCATCAATCTCAACGGCGTACTGGTGGAGCAACGCTCCCAGACCGATCCCACCGTACAGCTGCTGCGCCAGATGGACAGCAGCGACGAGCAGCCGAGCGAGATCGTCCTCTCCGACCTGCTGTGGGCCATCAAGAGCGCCAAGGATGACGAGCGCATCAAGGCGCTGGTGATCAAGCCACAAGGGCTGCAGGGCGCCAGCTTGTCCAAACTGCAGGAGGTGGCGAACGCCATCGACCAGTTCAAGGAGAGCGGCAAACCGGTGATCGCCATGGCGGACTTCTACGCGCAGGGCCCCTACCTGCTGGCAGCCCACGCCGATCACGTGCTGCTCAACCAGAGTGGCGCTGTGGTGATCGAGGGGCTCGGCGTCTACCAGACCTACTTCAAGTCGGCGCTGGAAAAGCTCAACATCACCCCGCACGTGTTCAAGGTCGGCACTTACAAATCCTTCGTCGAGCCCTATACCCGCGACGAGATGTCCCCCGAAAGCAAAGAGGCGAACCAGCGCTGGCTGGATCAGCTGTGGCAATCCTATGTGGCCGATGTCGCCGAGCAGCGGGAGATCGAACCCGATGCCGTCGCGCCGGGCAAGGAGCGCTTCCTCGAGCTGCTGCGCAAGGCCGGTGGCAATGCCGCCAACTACGCCCTCGACAACGGTCTGGTGGATCAACTGGCCACCCGCGACGAGATGACCCAGGCGGTCATTAAAGAGGTTGGTGAAGCGGACGATCACGGCTGGAAAGGGGTCGGCCTGAAAGAGTATCTGGCCGCCGCACCCGAACAGTATCCCCAGAGTGGCAAGGATGAAGTAGGTCTGGTGGTCGCCAGCGGCGCCATCATGGATGGCGTGCAGCCTGCCGGTACCATCGGCGGTGATAGCCTCTCCGACCTGCTGGCCGATGCCCGCCGCGATGACAAGGTTAAAGCTGTGGTGCTACGGGTCGACAGCCCCGGTGGCAGCGCCTTCGCCGCCGAGCAGATCCGCGCCGAGCTGCTGGCCCTGAAACAGGCTGGCAAGCCGGTGGTCATCTCCATGGGCAGCTATGCCGCCTCCGGTGGCTACTGGATCTCTGCCGATGCGGACAAGATCTTCGCCTCCCCCACTACCCTCACCGGCTCCATCGGGGTATTCGGCATGTTCGCCACCATCGACAAGGCGCTGGCCCAGTTCGGTGTCCACACCGACGGGGTCGGCACTACCGATTACGTTGGCGTTGGCCCGACCCGCGCCCTGCCGGATCACGTCGGTCAGGCTATCCAGCTGAGTGTGGAAGATACCTACCAGCGCTTCATCGGTCTGGTCAGCAAGGGCCGCGGCCTGAGCCCGCAAGAGGCCGAAAAAGCGGCCGAAGGCCGGGTCTGGACCGGTGAAGATGCCAAGAACCTCGGTCTGGTGGACGAGTTCGGCAATCTGGATGACGCCATCAAGGCCGCAGCCGAACTGGCCAACCTTAAAGAGTGGCAGGTGACCCCCATCGAGCAGGAGGAGTCAACCAGAGACAGGTTCCTGCGTCAGCTGTTTGACAGCAGCGCCCAAGTGCTGGCTCCGCAGGTGCAAAGCTGGCTGCCCACCGGGCTTGGCAAGGCTCTGCTGGAGATGAATCGCAGCCTCGACCCGCTCACCCGCTTCAACGACCCGCAAGGCACTTACGCTTTCTGCCCGGTCTGCGTGCAGTAACCCTGTTCTGATAAAGAGCTGAATCGAGCTAAAAAAACGGCGACCAGATGGTCGCCGTTTTCTTTATCCTGCCAGTGCACTCGGCACTGCCAACTGCCTCAATCAGGGATTGAGGCGGGTCGGCATACCGGTACGCTGTTCCAGCACCTGCTTGACCACGTTCGAGTCAGACTCGGCGTGGGCGATGAAGCGGGTAGTAGCCTGGGTCATCGGGAGCGGCACAGAGGCAGTGGAGTTGAACTCCTCCTCGTTGCGCGATAGCGGCTCGTGCACTTCCATATAGCGACCGCCATCCGGCTCGACCGAGGTCTTGACCGGCTGGTTGACGAACTGGACGCGAGTACCGACCGGCACGTTGTCGAACAGATACTTGATGTCGTCGGCACGCAGACGCACGCAACCGCTGCTCACTCGCAGACCGATGCCGAAAGTGGCGTTGGTGCCGTGGATGGCATAGAGGTTGCCGATGTAGAGGGCGTGCAGACCCATGGGGTTATCCGGGCCAGCTGGCCATACTGCTGGCAGGGTCTTGCCCTGGGCGGCATAGCGGCGACGGATGTTCTCGGTCGGGGTCCAGGTCGGGTTGGCGCGCTTGCGCTCTACCTTGGTGATCCAGTTCTCCGGAGTGTTTACCCCCAGCTGGCCGATACCGATGGGCAGCACTTCCACCACATTTTTCCCTTTCGGGTAGTAGTAGAGACGCATCTCGGCGACGTTGATGACGATCCCTTCGCGGGGTGCGTTGGGCAGGATCAGCTGGTGGGGGATGATCAGGGTGCTACCCGCCTTCGGCAGATAGGGATCAACGCCCGGGTTGGCTTCCATGATGTTGGTCAGACCCAGCTGGAAGTCAGCAGCGATCTGCTCCAACGGACGGTTGTCCGCAGGCACCACGTATTGCTGGTTTTCACCGATCAGGCGGCTGTTGGCCGCAGGCAGACGGTACTCGACGGCGGCAGCCTGCTGGCTGACCAGCGCAAATGTGCATAAAAGGGCCGAAGCGGCAGTGCGAAGGGGATTCATAAAATTCCTGTGTGGTTTCCTGTACCAAATGGGCCGTGGGCCGTCTCATCCTCGGTCTGCCGGTGGCGGGTAAACCTGCACCACGGCGCCAATAACCGAGCGCGCATTCTTTCCTGAGTCGGCCAAAATTTCAACTTCGATATGTTGCTTTTCTTGTTAAAAGTGGCCGTTTTCGGTGTGACTCTTATCAACAGGGCAAAAGCTACCCTGGCAAGTCGCCGCTGAGAGCAAGATGAACAGCACCGATCCACTGCCAGCGGCCACCCACTCCTCCATCAACCAGGGCACTGCGCCACCTGATGTCACGGTGGAAGCAGAGGCCAAAACGGTTGTCACCCCCAAGTAGATAAGCCAATGTCGACGGTAGCGCCTTATTGGCGTGAAAAAGGGTGAAACAGCGCATCGACCACCAGCAGGCGCTTGCTGCCATTGAGATAAAAAAACCGCTCCGAAGAGCGGTTAATGGAGCCACCAGGCAACCATAAAAGGGACTACAGGTGTTGTCATTGGAATTACTGGACGGTCGCCTCCCCTGCGCCACTCTGCTCCTTGAGGAAGCTGATCCAGGGGGATGCCCGACCACTGACGTTGCCATTCTGAGCCGCCTGGGTGAAGGCGTTGAGGGCCTCCTTCGGCTTCTGTTGCTCAAAATAGGCGACTCCGGTCAGGAACTTGAGATCCGCACGCTGTTCACCATTGGCATTGGCCGCCGGTTTGGTGGCCAGCGCCACCAGATCCTGATAGCGCTTGCTCTGGATCATCATACGCGCCATTTTCAGCTGCAAGTCGGCGTTCGGAGCCAGCAGGTAGGATTTGGCCAGGGTGTCGATGGCCGGATCCAGCTCCTTGGCCTGATGCCAGTAGTTAGCCAGGGTTTTGTAGTTGCTGGCGCTCTGCTCAATCACCCCCTCCTTCATCCCCTTCTCCATCACCCTTGCTGCGCGATGGGGAATGCCGGTGAAGGCGAGGTAGTTGGCCAGCCGCTGCAGCTCGGCGGCCTCGGTCAGCATGCCGAGGTTGTAGGCTGACTCCAGCGCAGCAAGCGCCTTGGCATCGTTGCCTGCCTGCATATGCATGGCCGACAGCTGGGTCCAGTACTTCTTCTTCTCCGGGAACATGTTGACCAGGGAGGTCAACACCTCGGTCGCCGGTTTGTACTGTTTCAGCTCATAGTGAGCCCCCATCTTCAGCAGATACCAGGACTCCGGCGCTTTACCCGCCGAGAGCTTGATTGCCTGATCCACCGCCGGGATCGCGTCACGGTACTGCTTGAGCTGCACGTGGGCGTTAGCCAGGGTGATATAGGCATGGGAGTTGGGCTTGTCATCCTTGCCCTGGTTGGCAAACCACTCCTTCATGGTCTTGATAGACCCCTGGTAGTTGCCCTCCGCCATATAGAGCTGGGCCAGGTTGTAGCGCACCTGCTGGGCCACCGGTGGCGGCAAGCCGCCGGTCGCGATGGCATCGGCAAAGTACTTGGTCGCCTGACCGTATTTCTCCTGCTGGGCGGCCACGAAACCGAGAGTCTGCAATATGACCCCCTTGTCGTAGACCCGATCACCCGCACCGGAGAGTGCATCTTGCAACTTGGCATTGGCCTCGCCGTACTTCTTCTCGGTGATCAGCTCCTGCGCCTTGTTGACCGCCCGATAGGCCCGATCCGACAGGGCCGGCTGCTCGGCGGCCCAACTGGCGGTGCTGAGCAGCACCGCCATGGCGACCGGGGCGAGGATCATCTTGTGTAACTTGTTCATCGCCACCTTCCTTAGTTGACCGCAAACTCGATTTCTTGCTGCATCCGGCTCGCTTGCGGCTTGCCATCCACCATGGACGGCTTGAATGTCCACTTGGCGATGGTTTTGCGCGCCTCTTTGCCGAGGTCATAGCTGCGCGGCTCTTCCTTGACGATCCGCACGTTGCTGACGGTGCCACGCTCGGTGACGGTGAACTCCACCAGCACCTTGCCGGAGGCCAGACCCGCCAGTGCCGCCTTGCGGGGCATCATGGGCTCAAAGGTTGCCAGCGGAATGGCACCGTTGTTGCCACCGACTCCGCCACCACCACCGCCGGTGCTGTAGGCACCGAGGGCGTTGCCACCACCGATGTTGACCGGGATGTCGAGCTTGGGCATGTCCATGGGAGAGCTCTCCATCTGCGGCCGATCCGTGCTGGCCACCTCCATCTCGGGAGGGGGCGGCGGACGGTTCGGCGGCGGCGGTTTGGGCAGCTCCCGTTGCTTCTCTTGCAGGGTCTCCTGGGGCTTGATGCGAATGAAATCGGTCATGGCGATATCATCCTTCTCCACCAGCTCCCGGTGATCCGGTGTGATCAGCTTGTTCATTCCCAAAAACAGAAAGAACACCACCACACAGGAGACCGTTAACGATATCAGGTATCTCATAGGTCTCTCTCCAGCATCAGCTGCTCTTGCTGGCAGCGATGGAGATGTTCTGGACACCGGCCATGCGGATCTGATCCATGACCTGCACCACCAGACCGGAACGGGATTCGGTATCGGCCTGGATCACCACGGCGCTCTCCGGGTTTTCGGCCCGCAGCCGCTCGATGTTGGCACGTACCGCCCCCACTTCCACGATGCGCTTGTCGACCCAGACCTGACCGTTTTCGCGCACCGCGACCATGATATTGCCCTTCTTCACCGTCTCGGCCGTGCTGGCACTGGGACGGTTGATCTCGACACCGGACTCCTTGACGAAGGAGGTGGTGACGATAAAGAAGATCAGCATGATGAACACTATGTCCAGCATGGGGGTCAAATCGATAGCCGCCTCATCAGCACCGCTGTCGCTGTAACGTTTTCTCATAGCAGAAACTCCTTGCTTGTTCTGTGCCCCCGGCAGGCCAGGCCTCGCCGGGGTATGCATCCTGCATCAGCCGTGTTTCAGGTTGTCTTCCAGCTTTTGCACCGCCAGTTTGGCTTTGTGATCGAGCTGATTGACAAAAAACAGGCCGGAAAGGGCGGCAATCATGCCCGCCATGGTCGGTACCGTCGCCTTGGAGATCCCCGATGCCATCGCTCGCGGCGAACCGGTGCCGGTAATGGCCAGGGTGTCAAACACCTGCACCATCCCCACCACGGTGCCGAGCAGCCCCATCAGTGGACAGAGGGCGATCAACACCTTGATGACCGGCATCCCCTTGTCCACCGCCATGGCAACCCGAGAGACCAGCTCACGCCGGATCTGCTTGGCAGACCAGGAGAGATGATCGCTGCGGGCCAGCCAGGTGGCCTTGGTCTGCTTCACCTGCTTGGGATAGACCGCCATGAAGTAGATCCAGCGCTCCAGCAACAGGGCCCACATCATCAGGGTCAGGAAGAACAGGGCGACCAGCACGTCGCCCCCCAATCCCAAAAACCGGCGGACCGACTCAACTTCTTCAATCAACCAGAACCACATGGATGACTCCTTACGCTGCGGCTTTGGAGGCGTGCAGACGTTCCTGATAACGGGCGACGAAACCGGCGCTCTGCTCTTCCAGCACCTGGATCAGACGACGGCTCTGGGTCTGCACAATGGTGTAGAGGAACAGCATGGGCACCGCCACGACCAGACCCTGCATGGTGGTCACCAGCGCCTCGGAGATACCGCCCGCCATCAGCTTGGGATCGCCGGTACCGAACAGGGTGATGGCCTGGAAGGTGGCAATCATCCCCACCACAGTACCGAGCAGGCCCAGCAGCGGTGCGACCGAGGCGATCAGCTTGATGATGCTGATGCCCTTCTCGAACTTGGGCACGTTGCGCAGGATGATCTCGTCGAGCTTGGACTCCAGATCCTCGATGTTGTCACCGCGATGGCCCTGATAGACCGTCAACATCTCGCCAAGCGGATTACCCTTGATGATCTCGTCAGATTTGAGCTGCTTGCGCATGGACGAACCGATCAGCGACAGACGCACACCACTGAAAATCGCCAATATGGTTCCAAGTACACCGAGCACCATGATGACATACCCAACCTCTGCACCCTGATCGACGCGCTCCTTGAAGGTCGGTGACTGCACCAGCAAGGAGAGGATCACCCCGCGAGATGGGTCGATAAAGATGGGTTTGACCCCGTCACCGCCCTGTTCAAACTCGGCGATCGGCTCCAGTATCCCGTTATCAGGCTGACGGGAGAGCTGCTCGAACTTGCCGGTCTCCGGCACGAAGGTGAGGTACTTGCCTTCGGAGACGGTGTTGAACTCACCGATCTGGGTGACGGTTTTCTCGGCCTGGTTGCCCTCGCCATAGACCACGGTCGCCGGGATCTGGCTCACCTTACCACCGTCAACCATGCGGCCAAGGGTGGTAGTCCAGAACGCTTCCAGATCCTCGCTGGAGGGGAGCTCTTTACTCTCGGCCAGACGGGTCAGCAGGGCGGATTGCTCCGGATGCTCGACCCGGCGGGCAGAGGCGTTGAAGATCCCCTTGAACTCGCCGGCAAACTGTCGCAGCACACCAAACATCTCGCCCATGTTGCCGGAACGCTGGCGCAGGGTTTCAGTCAGTTCGGTCAGTTGCTTGTCGTTGGCATCGAAGGTCGCCTTGAGCTGCTCGCCCTTGGCGGTTTCAGCAGCCAGATCCGCTTTGGCCTTGGCCAGCAACGCCCCTTGCTCGTTCTTGTCAGCCAGGAAGCGGGCTTCCCGCTCCTTGTTAAGCTCGGATTCGCTCAGGCTGGAGGCCTTGACCTGATTGAGCAGCGCATTGAGATCCACCGGTTTTTCGGCGGCAGTCACCGGCAGGGTGATCAGGGTTGCTCCCGCAATCAGGGAGGCAATAGCAAGTTTGATTCCTTTCATGATGCTTTCTCCGCAGTTTGAACCGGCAGCTTGATAAGCGCAGGAGGCGCCTGCTTCTTGGCGATGCGAAGACCCTGCTCAACCGCACTGCGATAGTCCTGGGACAACTCTTCCCACTGGCGGGTCTTCTTGTTCCACATGCCGGTCTCATTGCCATCCGGAGACTGATAGAGCAACGCGATGCGGCCTACCCGCAGGAACTCGTAGGTCTTCTCGCTGCCATCCTTGTCCAGGCTTGCCTTGTAGGACTCGATGGTGCGGCTGAAGCCCTCCTCGATCTGGTAAGCCTCGAGGATCTTGCGGTACTTCTCGGAGATGGTGACATCGGCCCGGTTCATCAGGTCGGTCAGCGCGGCAACCCGATCTTCGCGTTCACCCTTCTGGAACGGCAGATCCAGTGACACGAACTGCTCGAGGGAGTCGATCATCTTGAGCATCAAGGGCACCACTTCGGTGCTGGTCTGGTCAATCTGGGCGATCTGCTTTTGCATCGACGCCAGCTCGGTGGTCTGGGAATCGACCATCTTGCCTACCTGCTCGTTGTAGCTGCGCAGACTGTCAACCTGACGCAGGGCAGCCTTGTACTGGGCCAGCGCAGATTCGGCAGAGTCGGCATAGCTGTCGATCTTCTGCTGGGAAACTTTGGATGCATTATTGGTGGCGGCTTGAGCGTCCACGGCCTGACCGGCAGTAGCGGCACTCAGATTGAAGCTGGTCAACAAGGCGGCCGAAACCAGGCTGCCAAGAAGCGCTTTCTTCATTGTAATGGTCCTTGTCTTCATAGGATTACCCTATCTCCGTAACTTCCTTGGACGTTGGGCACAACCGGCCCGACCGGGCCGGCTGAGGTTGTATATCAACGGGGTTGATTAGAACTTGTAGTTCGCTCTCAGGTAATAAGTTCTACCGAGCACATCATAAGTAACGGTATCGGTATTCGCTGACAGCGCATTCAAGATAAGTGGTGGTGTTTTGTCAAACACGTTATTAATCCCGGTGGTCAAACGCAAGGCTTTAGTCACCTGATAACGCGCATTCAAATCATGGTAAACCATACTCGGGACATTAAAATCTATGTCATCTGCCGTATAAGTAACACCTTTAATATAACGAGCAGACCAACTCCCTCCCACTTTTTCATTAAACAGATCCAGTGACATTGTTGAGCGCCACTTTGAATAGTTGCCAATTTGGTCGCTAACAAATGTGCCCGCATAATCCAGTGTTTCACCATTTGGCTGAGTCACCTCATATTTCTTTAAATATGAGTTTTCCCAGTTAGCAGCAAGCATTGCAAAATCGAAATCGTAGGCATATTTAACATTAAAATCTACGCCATTGGTTTCCAACGAATTCAAATTTGCATAGGTGGCATCAATCCCCATTATTTTTCCATCTGGCGCTCGGTCTATCTTGTCGCAGAACTGGCCACTAGAAAAACACTGATCCAACATATACTGAGGATTAACAACATCAATGACGTCATCCAGTTTAACCGACCAGAGATCGACTGTCAGAGATGCATTTTCTATATACGAAGGGGAATATACCGCTCCCAAAGAGGTACTATATCCTTGCTCTGGTTTTAGCTCGCTATTTCCACCGTAGTAAACTGGTTTTTGCGGGTCATCATCTTGCCCTGTAGGATCAGTCAATGGATCAAAGCTCTGTGATTTACCGCTATACAAATCAGAGATTGTCGGCGCTCTGAACACATCAGAATAAGTACCACGCAACATCAGGTCACTATATGGACGATAGGTAATGCTATAACCCATTGCGATATTGTCACCAAATGAACTGTAATTATCATAGCGTGAAGATACACTCGCTTCCAAGGACTCTACAAAAGGCTTATCTGACAACAGTGGAAGGATCAACTCGCCATACAAAGAGTTAACATCATAGCTCCCCTTGGTGGCGGTTTCTGCATTACCAGTTGCATTACCCAGGGATACCAATGCATCTGGATTAGTTTCACCACTTTCCTTGCGTACCTGATAGCCGGTAGCAAACCCGATAGTGCCTGCTTGCCACTCGAGCAAATCACCAGACAAGTTAAACTCCAATGACTGCTGCTCATTTGAACCATTGTCATTACGGGTAAAACTCGCATACTTGATCGCGTCTTGACTTAGGCCACCACCCCCAAACAAGTTCCAGGGCACACAACCAGCAATCACTTTTCCACCGGAGTCAAGGCACTGCTTGCCATCCGCAGATGTTGCACCGATGGCATTATTAATGCGGTCCTTCATGAATACATTTTGTTCAGACTCGGTGGTTTTGGTCTTGCCATACACAAACGCGGTATCCCAAGTCCAGGAGTTTTCAAGTTGCCCATCAAAACCTAATACCAATCGGCTAGTCGATGAGTCAAACATCCGATTTCGACCACCAGCTTCAATAGTGCGATACCGCCAATCAGCTATATCTTCACCAGTTGTATTGAATGCATTATCTTTCGAGATTGGATTCAAACCATCAGTGCCAGAAGCCAATGGTGTCGCGGCCAACAAATAATCTGACTGACGATTTAAATATGATGCCTCAGAGAAAAATCTTGTTTCACCCAGTACACCCAATTGCCCCAGAGAACGATCTCCGAAGAAGGATGTGTACCAACGCTTGCTTGGCGTTTTTAAATAATTCTCCGGAGCATAATTGTAGGCATCCGCGACAGAATCATATGGCCGAAGGTTAGTGCTACCTTCAGGCCCCTTTGTCAGAACCCCCTGACTTGTTTTGAAGTAGCCCCAAGGCACACGACTACTACCACCAATATACTGGCCTCCTGCACCATCATGCTCATAATCGACATTGGAAAAAGAGCGAGCTCCGGCCATCGCTTCTTTTTCTTCAACGAGACCTGCTGAGAAAACATAGTTGGAAACATCAGTTGAGCCACCTGCGACCATATTCACATCATGCGCTTCTGCATCTGACTTACTAGTTTGACCAATTTGCCCATTCAGCTCAAATCCATCAAATCCAGTCTTGGTGATAATGTTCACCACACCGCCCACAGCATCAGCACCATAAATGGAAGATGCTCCATTTTTAAGGATCTCAACACGCTCAATAATCGCAACAGGAATAGTATTCAGATCAACAGACGAGTTCGCGCCCGACCCGCCATACACCATTCTTCTGCCATTCACCAACACCAACGTTCTTTGAGTGCCCAAACCTCGAAGGTTTACGGTAACAGTACCATTGCCACCGTTGTTCACAGATGTACTTTGCGCCTGACCAGAAATAGCTGGAATGCGCTGCAGAATATCGCCAACTGAAGTTAAACCACTTCGTTCGATATCGGCTTTGCTCATCACCTGTACAGGTTGCGCGGTCTCAACTTCAACACGGGAGATACGGGAGCCAGTGACTTTGATTTTCTGCAGTTTTTCGACGTTCTGCCCTTCTTCGGCAGATACGGATGGGGCCGCCGCAAGGCTCGCCAAGGCGAACGCAATCGCAGCAGAGATTCTGCTCTTCCTAAGCATCGCTTATATCCTTCCTGGTTGTTTATTGTTTGCTTCCTGATACCGCCCTCTTTGGAGCGATGTGTAAGGCTTATCAATCTTTGACTGGCGGCGTCAATGGAGTAGGGGTGTGGCAAGGTCGGGCGTAGAATAAGCGGAGTGTATTAATTTTTACCGGCATAATTAGTGAATAGCTCTGCCAAAAACAACCAATGCAATGTGAAAACATTGTTAATGAATGTAAATGGCGCTGAATTAAAAGTTGATGAACTTATTAGTTGGTGTACTGTCCGCTTATATCTTATTTCGGTTTATCGGCCTTAATAAGAATAAAACACTAACTTCATGATGATTGAACCTGACCGACTGATGGGGATGATAGATAAAACCATCGAGATGATATCGTTTTCCCCATTTTCAGCTACACCAACAAAAACCTATAAATTCAATTACATAAACAAAAAGCAGACTTTTAAAAACAGCTGTTTATATTTTTTCAAATTATGTTGAGTAGTAGCGTTTTGTTTTGATTTTCACTTTTCAGATAAAAAACATCATTTTTCTGCGTTTTTGGTCTCAGCGGGTCATTTGTCCCAGTTTTCCATTTCCTTGTACTTGATTTTTGTTGCAGAGCTTTTACAGTGGCCAGGCTGATTGTCTGCTGTTTGGCAACCAATCCAGCGCGTAATGCCAGGAAGGATAGGCCCGTCACCGGATTTGACTGGTCGCAAAAAAGAACAACAAGGACGAGGTTCCACCATGCTGTCGTATTTCCTACGCCGGATGCTTCTTATCATCCCGACGTTTCTCGGTATCACCCTGCTCGTCTTCACCATCACCCGTTTCGTGCCGGGCGGGCCGGTCGAACGTATGCTGCTGCAGGCCCAGGTGTCCCAGAATGAATCTGGCCGATCCAGCGGCAGCAAGGGGGCGCAGGCGCTCTCCGATGAACAGATCGAGGAACTAAAGGCCTTCTATGGCCTCGACAAACCGATGCTGGTCGCCTATTGGGAGTGGCTGCAAAAACTGGCGGTGCTGGATCTTGGCGAATCGACCCGCTACTACGAACCGGTATGGGATCTCATCAAGGACAAGCTCCCCGTCACCGCCTTCTTCGGGCTGGCTACCTTTGTGCTGAGCTATGCGGTCTCCATCCCGCTCGGGGTGGCGAAAGCGCTCAGGCACAACAGCCGCTTCGACTCGTTAAGCTCCATGCTCATCTACATGGCCTATGCCCTGCCCGCCTACGTGGTGGGGATCTTCCTCATCACCGTCTTCGCCTTCCATCTGGAGTGGCTGCCCATGGGCGGTTTTCCGGGGGATGATTTTGAGTACATGGAGAGCAGCTGGGATCAGATCCGCACCGTCTTTGCCCACGCCCTGCTGCCGCTCATCGCTTATGCCATCGGGGATTTCGCCATCCTCACCATGACCATGAAAAACAGCCTGATGGAGAACCTGTCGGCAGATTATGTGCGTACCGCCGTGGCCAAGGGATTGCCGTTTCGCAAGGCGGTCACCGACCACGCCATGCGCAACAGCCTGATCCCCATCGCCAGCCACTTGGGGTCTGTGCTCACCGTCTTCTTCGGCGGCTCCTTCCTCATCGAGACCATCTTCAACATCGACGGCATAGGCCTGCTCGGTTACGAGGCGATCGTCGAGCGGGATTACCCCACCGTCATGGGCATTCTGGCCATCACCTCCATGCTGATGCTGATAGGTAATATCGTCTCCGATATCTGTGTCGCCCTTGTCGATCCCCGCGTACGGTTTGGAGAGTGACCATGAACCAAACCTCTCTTGCCATGCCGATGCTGATATCACGCCATATCGTCTCCGATATCTGCGTTGCACCTTCTGTTGCCCCCCGCGTACGGTTTGGAGAGTGACCATGAACCAGAGCCCTCTTGCCATGCCGATGCTGATATCACGCCATATCGTCTCTGATATCTGCGTTGCACCTCCTGTTGATCCGCGCGTACGGTTTGGAGACTGACCATGAAGCTCAATCCGGTTACCTTGAAAAAACTCAAGCGCTTCAAGTCGATCAAGCGCGGTTACTACTCCTTCATCATATTCGCCACCCTGGTGCTGCTCTCCCTGCTGGCGGAGCTGCTGGTCAACAGCCGGGCGCTGATGGTGAGCTATCAGGGCCAGCTGCACTTCCCCACCTATGGCGATGTGATCCCCGGTCAGCAGTTCGGACTCGATTACGAGTACGAAACCAACTACCGCCAGCTCAAGGCCAAATTTGCCGCAGAGGGCAAGGGCGACTGGGTGCTGCTGCCGCCGGTGCCCTGGAACCCCTACGAGCAGGATTTCAAAGAGGATGCCTACCCGCCCTACGCCCCCAGCGCGGCTGAGCGCCACTTCCTCGGCACCGACACCAGCGGCCGCGATGTGCTGGCGCGGCTGGTCTACGGCTTTCGCATCGCCATCGGCTTTGCCTTTATCGCGCTGGCGGCCAGTTACGCCATCGGGGTCACCATCGGCTGCCTGATGGGCTTTCTTGGCGGCCGCTTTGACCTCATCCTGCAACGCTTTATCGAGATCTGGTCCCAAGTGCCGTTTCTCTACGTCATCATGATCCTGGTGTCGCTGGCCAAGCCCAACTTTGGCCTGTTTGTTGGCATCAACGTGCTGTTCGGCTGGATGGGCATCACCTGGTATATGCGTACCCTCACCTACAAGGAGCGGGCGCGGGACTATGTGATGGCGGCGCGGGCGCAAGGGGCCACCACCAAGCGGATCATCTTCAACCATATCCTGCCCAACACCCTGATGATGATCGTCACCCTGGCGCCATTCGCCGTGGTGGGCAATATCTCCACCCTAACGGCCCTCGACTATCTGGGCTTCGGGCTGGCGCCGCCAACCCCGAGCTGGGGCGAGCTGCTCTCCCAGGGCATCAACAATCTGGATGCCATCTGGATCGTCAGCTCGGTGGTGGCGGCGGTGAGTCTGGTGCTGATCATGGTCTCCTTTATCGGCGAGGCGATCCGCGAGGCGTTCGATCCGCGCAAATTTACCCGTTACCAATAAGCCAGCCGGTGCCAGTGCATCGGCAGGCGTCGGTTAACCAACAGTTTAATGAAGGACGGGCCGCCGCCATCGGCGGTCCCGGGAGCAAGGGATAATCCCGTTATCAATCAAGACCCCCGGTGCAGGGGCCAGACCTGGAAGTCAAACATGAAAAATAAAATCAAATGGATAGGTGCTCTCTTTGTGCTGGTGAACGGATCCTGGGTGTGGGCGGCCAGCCTGCCCGCAGATCTCAAATGGGAGACCAACGACACGGATCCGGTGTTCGCCTCCCCCAAGGCGCTGCCGGGCGGTAGCCTCAATATGTTTGTCGACAGCTTTCCGCTGACGTTTCGCACCGTGGGGCCAGATTCCAACGGATCGTTTCGCTCCTTCATTCTCGATAACCAGCTGCGGCTTATCAGCTTTCACCCCAATACAGGCAACCCCATCCCCTCGCTGGCGACCCACTGGGCCATCGCGCCAGACAGCCAGACCGTCTACTTCAAGCTGGATCCGCGCGCCAAATGGTCGGATGGCAAGCCGGTCAATGCCGACGACTACACCTTCGGCTACCAGATGATGCGATCAAAAGACATCAAGGGGCCCTGGTTCAACAACTACTACACCACTGAAGTGGTAGCGGTAGAGAAGATCGACGACCACACCATTCTGGTCAAAGCAGGCAACCGCAAGGCCAAGCTGGATCTGCTCAACACCACCGAGCTGTGGCCACAGCCCAAGCACTACTACAAGCTGACCCCCAACTGGGTGAAGCAGTACAACTGGGCCGTGGTGCCCACTACCGGTCCCTACGTGATCAGCAACGTCAAGAAGGGCAAGTCGGTCACCTTCAGCAAACAGAAGGATTGGTGGGCAAAGAGTGATCGCTACAACCAGCACAGATTCAACATCGACACCATCAAGGTGCAGGTGATCCGCGACCACAACATCGCCTTCCGGCACTTCCTGAAAGGGGAGATCGATGCCTTCGAGATGATCCTCCCCAACTGGTGGCATGAAAAAGCGGTCACCCCGGAGTACAAAAAAGGCTACGTGCAGAAGGTGATGGCCATGACCGACACCAAACAGGGCGGTCAGGGGGTTCACCTCAATGTGGCCAACCCCAAGCTGGCGGATGTGAACATGCGGCTCGGCATCCAGCACGCCTTCAACATCGACAAGATGATCGAAACCGTGCTGCGCGGCGACTACGACAGAGCCACCACCTTTGGCTCGGGCTTTGGCGAGTTCACCGATATCACGTTGCCGGAGCGGGCTTACGATATCGCCAAGGCGCGGGAGTACTTTGCCAAGGGCGGCTACAACAAGCCGGGGCCGGACGGCATCTTGCAAAATGAGAAGGGGGAGCGGCTGACGCTGGCGCTCACCTACACCAGTCAGGAGCACTCCAAGCGACTGACAGTGCTCAGGGAAGAAGCCAAGAAAGCGGGTCTGGATCTGGAGCTTAACCTGGTGGATGGCGCCACCGGCTTCAAAGTGATGCTGGAGAAAAAACACGAAGCGGCCTGGCTCGGCTGGGGTGGCGGTGGTCTCTATCCGCAATATTGGGAGTCGTTCCACTCCGCCAACGCCAACAAACCGCAGACCAACAACCTGTTCAACGTGGCTGACAAGGAGCTGGACGCGCTGATCGATGCCTACAACGTCGAATTCGACACGGCCAAGCGAGCCACGCTCTCACAGCAGATCCAGCAGCGTATCTATGATCTCGCCATCTTCGTGCCCGGGGTGCAGCTCAACTATGTGCGGGCCAGCAGCTGGCGTTATGTGATGCTGCCGGAGGTGCCTGCCACCAAGAACACGCCGGATCTGCTCTACTGGCCGATGGATGGTTATCCTCACAGTAGTGGCGGTCTGCTCTGGCTCGATCCCAAGGTGAAGGAAGAGACCCGCAACGCCAAGGAAGCAGGGGAAGCGATAGCGCCCATCAACCTGCTCGACAAGACCTATGCACGTCATTGATATTCAGGCCATTGCGAAGGGAGCAGCGGTTATGCCCAACACCCAGGCCCCCATTCTTGACGTACCGGATAACGGGGGGGAGTTCGCCGCTGATAACGGCCAGCACCAGGCCTCGATCCTCGACGTACCGGATAACGGGGGGAAGTTCGCCGCTGATAACGGCCAGCACCAGACCCCGATCCTCGAAGTGCGCGATCTCGAGGTGGAGTTCAGCGTCGACGACGGCAAGATCAAGGTGCTCGACGGGGTCAGCTTCAAGGTGGCCCCGGGTCAGACGCTGGGGATCGTCGGCGAGTCCGGCTGTGGCAAGAGTGTCACCTCGCTCGCCATCATGGGGCTCTTGCCCAAACCCCACGGTCAGGTGGTAGCCGGCTCCATCCGCTTTCAGGGGGAGGAGCTGCTGTCGCTTGCGCCGGATCAGATGTACAAGGTGCGCGGCAACCGCATCTCGATGATCTTTCAGGAGCCGATGACGGCCCTCAACCCGGTGCAGACGGTGGGGGAACAGCTGATGGAGGTGTTTCGCCTCCACCGCCCCGAGTATGACAAGGCCCAGCGCAAAGCCGCGGCCATCGCCATGCTGCAGAAGGTGGGTATCCCGGAACCGGCCCAGCGCTTTGCGGTCTATCCCCACAACCTCTCCGGCGGTATGCGCCAGCGGGTGATGATCGCCATGGCGCTCTCCTGCGAGCCAGACCTGCTGATCTGTGACGAGCCGACCACGGCATTGGATGTCACCATTCAGGCCCAGATCCTCGAACTGATGAAAGAGCTGCAGGCCCAGACCGGGATGGCCATCATCTTTATTACCCACGATCTGGGGGTGGTGGCGGAGCTGTGCGACGAAGTGGTGGTGATGTACGCCGGGCGGGCGGTAGAGCAGGCCGACGTGTTCGAGCTGTTTGATCACCCCCGTCACCCCTATACCCACGGCTTGATGAGCTCGATCCCGCGTCTTGAGGATGAGCCCAAGAGCCTGCTCAAGACCATCAAGGGACAGGTGCCAGCCCTGCACGAAATGCCCGCTGGCTGCCGCTTCTCCAACCGCTGCCCCCACGCGACCGATCTCTGTATCAGCGCCATTCCGGCGGTGGAGCAGCTAAACCCGCGCCACCATGTTGCATGCCACTATTGGCAGGAGTTGACCGTATGAACGCGCTTGCTCGGGTCATAAATGTGCGACCGCTATTCTGGGGCAATCAGGCAGCATTGCCCATGGTGCAGCTCAATCCCCCTCATTCAACACGTGTCGCCTGTCACTACTGGAAGGAGTTGACCGTATGAGCACTCTGTTATCGGTCAGGGATCTGAAACAGCACTTCCGGCTGGGAGGCGGGTTCCTGCGCAAGCAATATACGGTTCACGCGGTGGATGGCATCAGCTTCGACCTGAAACAGGGGGAGACGCTGGGGCTGGTGGGTGAGTCAGGCTGCGGCAAATCCACCCTCGGGCGCAGCCTGCTCAAGCTATTCGAGCCGACCGCGGGCACCATCACCTTCGAGGGGCGCGATATCACCGCCCTCAGCCCGAAGGAGATGCGCTCCCTGCGCCAAGAGATGCAGATGGTGTTTCAGGACCCTGCAGAATCCCTCAACAGCCGTCACACCGTGGGCCAGATTTTGGAGGAGCCCTTTATCATCCACGGAAAAGGCAACACTGAGCAGCGGCGCGGCTGGGTGCAGGAGCTGCTGGCAAAAGTGGGTCTGCCGGGCAGCGCGGTGGATCGCTACCCCCACGAGTTTTCCGGCGGTCAGCGCCAGCGCATCGGCATCGCCCGCGCCATCGCCCTCAAGCCCAAGCTGCTGGTGTGCGACGAGGCGGTCTCGGCCCTCGATGTCTCGGTGCAGTCGCAGATCGTCAACCTGCTGCTCAGCCTGCAGCGGGAGATGAATCTCTCCATCATCTTCATCGCCCACGATCTGTCGGTGGTCAAACACATCTCGGATCGCATCGCGGTGATGTATCTGGGACGGATCGTCGAACTGGCGGATGCCCAGTCGCTCTATCTGGCGCCGCGCCATCCCTATACCCAAGCGTTGATCTCCGCCATTCCGGTGCCGGATCCGCGCAAGCGCAGCCAGCGCATTCTGCTGACCGGCGATGTGCCCTCCCCCATCTCGCCGCCAAGCGGCTGCCACTTCCACCAGCGCTGCCCCTATGCCACCGAGCTGTGCAAGAGCAAGGCACCAAGGCTTGAGGTGTGCGACGAGGCCCATCATCAGGTGGCCTGCCACACCCCGCTCGCCGTCGGCAGTCACGCCATCAGCGGCAGTTCCATCAGTGGCAACGCTATGAGCGGCGGCAACAGGCTGGAGCAGGCGAGCTAGGCGCAGCGAACAAGCATCAGGGTAGAAACAGACGAGGCGGCCATCAGGCCGCCTCGTGCTATCGGGTCACTCTTCTCTTATCGCGTCACGGCGGCCGCTCGTCAGGCAATCTGGTAGCGGCCCGGCTTGTGGTTGAGTGTCAACACCAGATTACAGATAACCGCCGCCACGATGGATAACGCCAAAATCCAGGGCTGCACCACGAAGAAGAAGGCAAGCTTGGTGCTAAATCAGAAGTTATAAAACCGCAGCCGCACTGCCATACTCATCCCATGACCAAAACACGCGGGGATTCAGATGCTCAGGCTCATTGCGATATTGGCACTCATAGTCAGCCTGGCTCCGAATGCAAAACCTCTGCGATTCGTAGTACAACAATTCCCCCCTTACACTTTTACTGACAAAAACAATAACATCACCGGCGCATATACCGAGATGGTGAAAGCTGCCTGCAAGGAGTGGCCTGACGGGTGCGACATTATTCAGTTGCCCAATCTGCGAGCTCGCAAGATGCTGCAAAAAGGCCTGGTTGATGGCATGTTTCCCTTGTCCAAAAACCCGGAACGTAGCCAAGAACTCTGGTTTAGCCGCCCACTGAGTCGTACTGCTTGGGGATTTTTTTCCCATACAGATAATCCACAAACCGACCTGACCTTCAAGGCGCTTTCCGGTGCGAGTGTCGGCGTCACTCAAAATTCATTCAGCGAATACTTGCTGTTAAAGCTTGATAAGCAACTCCAGTTGCAGGGCGCAAAACCGTTGCAAATTGACGCTAACGTCACCGACTCGATGCGCAGTCTGGAAAAATTGCGGCGAAACTCACGCTACCAGTTCTATTTTTCCAATGTCGATGTGGCCCTTCACTATATGGAGCAAAGCGGCAATCACCAGCTCAAGTTATTGAAAATCAGTCACGTTGGTAACTACTACATAGCGTTCAACAAGCAGATGGTTAACCAGGACCAGCTGATGGCATTTAACAAGATCCTGGAGCGACTGGAAAATGAGGGCGTTTTGCTTACTTATAGAGTGCGTTGGGGCATATCCTCGCCACGTAAAGATGAGGATCTGCACTCCCTGTTCCACTGATATAAAGCCCGTCAGGCGATCTGGTAGCGGCCCGGCTTGTGGTTGAGTGTCAACACCAGATTACAGATGACCGCCGCCACGATGGAGAGCGCCAGGATCCAAGGCTGAACCACGAAAAATGAGGCGACAACAATGGCGCAATCGAGCCCCATTTGCAGCTTGCCTGCCCGGATGCCAAAGCGATCCTGAATAAAGAGCGCCAGAATGTTGAAGCCCCCCAGACTCGACTTGTGGCGAAACATGATGAGCAGCCCCATACCGATCAGGGTACCGCCGATCAGCGCCGCATAGAGTGGCTCTATCTTGCCGATCTGCAGCACGCCGTTGAGGTGATCGGTCATGTAGGAGACCGCTGCCACCGAGACGAAGGTGTTGAAGGTAAAACGTGGCCCCATCCGCAGCCATGCCAGCGCATAGAAGGGCAGGTTGATGCCGAAAAACAGCAGGCCGAAGCTGATGCCGGTCACTTTTTGCAGCAACAGCGCCAGCCCGGCGGTACCGCCAGTGAGCAGGCCAACCTGATGAAACAGAAAGATGCCGAGGGAAACAAAGCCGGCCGCCGTCAGCAGGGCCAGCACATCCTCATAAATAGGATGGGCAGTGCGAATCGAGGTGTTGTCCATAACCTGTATCCAAGCGAAGTAAAGAGAGAGTGTCTGTCGCCTGCCGTTGCGGGCGGGCTGCGAGCCCTGTCCACAGGGCTTCGTTATGGGGTCCAGTCTATTTTTTGTGAAAAGGATCACAACAGTCGGGCTGAACGCCCCATTCTGGTGCCTGTCATCTGGCATTGACACTCGCTGCACCAAGATGCAGCATGCCGCGGTTTAACCGCGCCATCACCCCATTCACTGCACGAGGCACTTTTCATGAAGGTCACCATTTTTGGCACAGGCTATGTCGGGCTGGTGCAGGCCGCCGTTCTGGCCGAGGTGGGCCATCAGGTCTGCTGCGTGGATGTGGATGATGAGCGGATCGCCGCCCTCAGGCAGGGGCAGATCCCCTTCTATGAGCCAGGGCTGACCCCGCTGGTCGAGAGCCATCTGGCCAGCGGCCGCCTGAGCTTTACGGTCGATCCCGCCATTGGCGTGGCACACGCCGATCTGCTGCTGATCGCCGTAGGAACCCCCGCTGACGAGGATGGCTCGGCCGATCTGCAACATGTGCTGGCGGTGGCCGATACCATAGGCCGACTGATGAGCCGCCCCAAGCTGGTGGTGACCAAGAGCACTGTGCCGGTCGGCACAACGCAGCAAGTACGAGAGCACATTGAGCAGCAGTTGGCCGCCCGTGGACTAACCCTCGCCTGCGAGGTGGCGGCCAACCCAGAGTTTCTCAAGGAGGGGGCGGCGGTCAACGACTGCATGCGGCCGGATCGCATCATCATCGGCTGTGACAGCGAGCGGGCGCTTGAGCAGTTGCGCGCCCTCTATGCCCCCTTCAACCGCAATCACGACCGGATCGTGGTGATGGACCTGCGCAGCGCCGAGCTCACCAAATACGCCGCCAACGCCATGCTGGCCACCAAGATCTCCTTTATGAACGAGATGGCGGCCCTCGCCGAGCAGCTGGGGGCCGATATCGAGGCGGTGCGCCAAGGGATGGGGGCCGATCCTCGCATCGGCTACCACTTTATCTACCCGGGCTGCGGCTACGGCGGCTCCTGCTTCCCCAAGGATATCAAGTCGTTGCGCCATACTGCGGCGAGTGTCGGCTGCGACGCCCCGCTGCTGGCGGCGGTCGAGCAGGTCAACCAGCGCCAGCAACAGAAGATGGCGCAAACCCTGCTGACCCGCTTCGGGCCGGATCTGCGTGGCCGCACCTTCGCCCTGTGGGGGCTGGCGTTCAAACCCGGCACCGACGACATACGCGATGCGCCGAGTCGCCCGCTGCTGGCCGCCATCTGGGCTGCCGGTGGCAGGGTGCAGGCCTTTGATCCCAAGGCGATGGAGCGTGCCCATGAGCTTTACGGCCAGCGGCCGGATCTGCTGCTCTGCCCCACTCAGGAAGCAGCACTGGAAGGGGCCGATGCCCTGTTGATCTGCACCGAGTGGCAGGCGTTTCGTGCCCCCGATTTCCAGCAGTTGAAGGCCTTGCTCAAGCAGCCCGCCATCATCGATGGCCGCAACCTCTATGACCCGCGCCAGCTCAGCGAGCTCGGGTTTGACTATCACGCCATCGGGCGGCCACATCTACCTGCCAAAAAGCGGCCCGCCCACGCGAACTGCAACCCGGAGACCCAACCATGATCTATCTGGTCACCGGTGTCGCCGGTTTTATCGGTTTTCATGTAGCCAGCCAGCTGTGCGCCGCAGGCCATCAGGTGGTGGGGATCGACAACCTCAACGACTACTACGAGGTGAGCCTCAAAGAGGCGCGGCTGGCAAAGCTGGCCAGTTTCCCCCATTTTCGCTTCGAGCGGCTGGATCTGGCGGATCGCGAGGCGATGGCAGCCCTGTTTGCCAGCCACCACTTCGAGCGGGTGATCCATCTGGGGGCGCAGGCGGGGGTGCGCTACTCCATCGACAATCCGTTCGCCTATGCCGACAGCAATCTCACCGGCATGCTGACGGTGCTGGAAGGGTGTCGTCACCACGGTATCCAGCATCTGATCTACGCCTCTTCCAGCTCGGTCTATGGCATGGGGGATCAGATGCCCTATTCCACCGCGCAGCAGGTGGATCACCCCGTCTCCCTCTACGCCGCCACCAAGAAGAGCGGCGAGTTGATGGCCCACGCCTATTCGGCGCTCTATGGCCTGCCCACCACCGGGCTGCGCTTCTTTACCGTCTACGGCCCCTGGGGTCGCCCCGATATGGCCATCATCAAATTCACTCGCGCCATTCTGGCGGGGGAGCCCATCGAGGTGTACAACCACGGCGATCTCAGCCGCGACTTCACCTACATAGATGACATAGTCGCGGGGATCCTCGCCGTGGCCGACCAGCCGCCCAGCGCCAATCCCGATTGGCAGGCCAGCGAACAGAACCCGGCCGAGAGCGCCGTCCCCTACCGCATCCTCAATATCGGCAACGGCCAGCCGGTACGGCTGCTCGATTTTATCAAGGCGCTGGAAGAGGCCATCGGCCAGCCCGCCATCAAGCGGATGCTGCCGATGCAGGCGGGCGACATGCACGCCACCTGGGCCGACAGCGAGCCGCTGCATACCCTTACCGGCCTGCGCCCCGCCACGCCCCTCAAGCAGGGGGTCGCCGAGTTTGTCCGCTGGTATCTCGACTACTACCGGCCTGCCCCCTGACGAGATCAGGGCCGCCCCTCGGTCATTGATGGGTTAATCCGATATCACTGTCGTGCCATGGGTTTTAGGATGGCTGAACGCACTGGCAGCATGGGTTTGCGGGGTGATTGGATGTAGTGAACAGGGGGCGAACAGCGACACCGGATGATTCGATCACCCACTTCAATAACCCGCCCAACGAGCCGAAATGACGACGACAAGTGTGATAACACCACGGATCGGCAGCGGCGCCGCGCGATATACTCGCCTCGCGCTACTCGGGAGCGACACCGGGCAAGCGGTCCGTGGCCACGAAACAGCCCCATGACCACAAGGAGCCACAATGATCCGAACCCTGCTTTTGACCGGCGCCGCCATCGCGGCCTATGCCCTGCTACAGAGCCATACCCTGCTGCCACTGCTCAGCCTGCTGACTTTGCTCTCGCTCTGGGTCGTGAGCGAAGTTGGCCAATTCTATCGTGACCTCTCCGATGCCAACACAGATGAACAGGAGTACCACCACCACTTCTAAGGGACCGAAAAACCTCGATAAACGGCTCCTTTGCCATTAGTTCCATACCGTTTTGATCTCTGAAATCTCCGGGCTATAACAACAGGATCCACTGGGTTCGTGGCGATAGCAGCCATGTTCCTCTATATCTTCTGTACTCAAACAGGAGATAACCCATGCGGGACATCAGCGAAAACGGACTGTTTTTGCTGCTTTTTTTGTCGTTGTTACTGGCAGGTACGCCGCGGGCGATGGCACAAGGCAGGGATTTCAGACAGGCCCCCAAAGCGCTGACGGCGCTCAAGCAGGGCCAGAACGCCCAACACAGCGGCAACCTGCAAAAGGCCATCGCTCTCTACTGTGTCGCCGCCAGCACCGGCAACCCTGAAGGGTATTTCCGGATCGGTCGCCTGCTCGCCACCGGCCCCACCTCGCTTCGCAGCGCCAAACTGGCCAACAGCTACCTCGCCATGGCGATGCGCCTTGGCAACCAGCAGGCCGCCCGTTACTACAATGCCCGCATCGGCAATGCGCCAATGGGGGATCAGTGCGGCATCGGGATCCGTGGCGGTCAGGGTGGCTATCTGGCTCAGATCCCCGCCACCCCCTTCAATGTCGACTCCTGGGTTGCCCGCCAGCCACCCGCCAAACAGAAGCTGGTCTCCATGCTGCGCCACGCCGCCAAGCACCACAAGGTGGATGCCCGGCTGGTGCTGGCGATTGCCATCGCCGAATCCAACCTCAACAGCCGCGCCGTTTCACCGAAGAATGCCCAGGGACTGATGCAGCTTATTCCCGAGACCCAGCAGCGGTTCGGGGTAACCCGACCGTTTGATCCGGCCCAGAACATCAAGGGCGGCGTCACCTATCTCAAGTGGCTCGATCGCCGCTTCGATGGCGACTGGGTGCTGATCTCGGCGGCCTACAACGCAGGGGAAAAAGCGGTGGAGCGCTATGGCGGGATCCCGCCCTATGACGAAACCCAGCAGTATGTGAAACGGGTGCTCTATTTCGCCGGCCACAAGTAACCCTGATGCAGTTATCCCTACCGGGGGAGCCAGACAAATCGCTCTAATCACAAACTGATTAATAAAATTGCGCAATCGTTTTCCTGCGAGTAGAATCCGGCGCTTTCCCGTAGCCCTGACAGGTAAAACATGAATTTCTTTAAATCCTTGGCGTGTCTGATCGCTCTGGTAAGCGCACCGCTATTTGCCGCCAACACGCCAAACACCCCTGCCGCGCCCATCCTGATCCAGGGGGCCATGGAGGTGGAAGTGGACACCATGATCGCCGCCCTGCAAGAGAAGCAGGAGCTGACTGTCGGCGCATGGACATTCTGGCAGGGCACGCTGGCGGGCTATCCGGTGGTTATCTCCCGCACTGAAGTGGGTCTGGCCAATGCGGCGGCAGCCACCACGCTGGCTATCGAACGCTTCAAGCCGCGCCTCATCATCAATCAGGGCACCTCAGGCGGTCATGATCCGGCGCTCCATCGCGGCGACATCGTCATCGGTACCAAGAGCTTCAACATGGGGGCCTATCGCAGTGACTTTACCCCGGCAGATCAAGGGATTGACTCGCGTAAATGGCACAACTTCGATGTGACCATGCGGCTGCGCGACAACGGCAAGCTGGTAGAACACACCTCGTTTGCGGGCGACCCCGAGCTGGTTGGCCGCGCCCTGGGTATGGCTGACCGTTATCAGCACGGTCGCGTGGTGGCAGGCATCATCGGCACTGCCGATGAGTGGAACCGCCAAGTGGCGCGTATCAACTGGCTGCACCAGACCTACAACACCGCCACAGAGGAGATGGAAACCTCTTCTGCCGCACTGGTCGCCGAAGCCTACAAGGTCCCCTTTGTCGGGATCCGGGTGCTCTCCAACACCGACCTCCATGGCGAGGAGTTCGATCCGCAGACCGCTATCCACTGCCAGCAATTCGTCATCGACTACACCAACGCCCTGATCAACAGCTTTAACAAGGCTTGATAGTGCCAGAGAGGCCGCCGCAATGGCGGCCTCTCTGTCTGGTCACCCCACCCGCCCAACCAGAGCGCAATCCTCCAGATACCTCTCAAATCAGTCAGCAACGATCATCAACAGACAGCCACCTTGCGCCCGTAGTGGCGGTAGTAACCCACCAGATTGCTGACCAGAAACAGCCCCTCCATCAGTGCCGCCACCGGTGAGCCCACCAACAGGTTGTTGGCCAGCCAGCAGAGGGTACCGAGCAGCATCCAGCGCCGCAGCAGGCGATCGTCGGGACAAAAAGCGGCCCGGGTTTGCAGCAGGCTGCCCAACAGGCCCAGCAGCGCCAGCGGCCCCTGATAGGTCGCCAGCACGGCCGCACAGGCCAACCCCATGAAAAACCACATCAAGATGCTGCGAACCAGCCAGATGCTGACCAGAAAGCGCACGCTGGCCAACAGCAACAGGCTGGCGGCTGACCACTGCCCGAGCAGGGCAAAGTGACCAGCATTGAGCACGCAGGAGAGGGCCAGACAGGCCAATATCCCCCGACGATCCCGCAATTGAAAAGAGGCCAGGTCAAGCAGCAGCGCCACACTCACCACCAGTTGCGACCACAGAAACAGCGACATCATCCACACCTCATCCTTCGTTTGGATGGCGCAGCATGAAGTGGCAACCAGCAGACGGCATTAACCCGTGTTAATGCGGCGGCGGATCCGCGACAGGGTGACCGGGCTGATACCGATGTAATTGGAGAGCTGCACCTGAGTGAGCCGCGCGGGCCAGTGAGGGAAGGTGTGGCAGAGCTCCCGATAGCGCTCCTCGGGGGAGTGGAGCAGCAAAAAAGCCTCCTTGCGCTCCTTGTAACCAAGCTGCTGGCGCAACAGGGCCATGCAGACTGGCTGCCAGACGGGCTCGTCGAGCAGGGCGAGCGGCACCCGCACCACTTGCAGTTCCGTCAGCGCCTCCAGCTGATAGCGAGCTGGCGACCCCGTGAGCCAGCTGTCATAGAGCAGGCAAAGCTCCCCTTCGAAGTAGAACTCCTTGCAGCGCTCCTGGCCATCCCGGGTGTAGTGGCAGGCACGGGCGATGCCCGCTTCGATATAAAACGCCGAATCCTGCTCCGCCCCTTGCGCCAACAGCGCCTGACCGGCGCGCAACATCAGCCGTGGCAAGCGCAGGCAGAGGGATGCGCTCAGGGCGGCATCCAATCCCATGGCACTGAGAAAGGCGGCCAGAGTGGGTGCCTGAGGGGATGGGGTCATGATGGCTCCAGGACAAAACAGCAGGCCACATCATGCCAAGATTGTCCGGCTGATGCAGCAAGACGTGACCGCGGCGGCAAAGGGGAGCGCCAACCGGGCGCCACCTTTGCCCACCCCTGTCCATTGGTTTACAATCGACGGGTTTTTTGGAACCGGGTTGACGGCGTGTCGACCTGGCCCCACCACGACATCAGTCTGTTAGTGCCAAGACATTAACCTGCTGAAAAGGAAGAGAATTAGCCAATGGCTCAATTTATTTACACCATGAACAGGGTTGGCAAGGTTGTGCCGCCCAAGCGTCATATCCTCAAGAACATCTCCTTGAGCTTCTTCCCGGGCGCCAAGATCGGCGTACTGGGTCTCAACGGTGCCGGTAAGTCCACCCTGCTGCGCATCATGGCGGGCATCGACACCGATATTGAAGGGGAAGCCCGTCCGCAACCCGGCATCAAGATCGGCTACCTGCCCCAGGAGCCCAAGCTGGATCCGGAGCAGACCGTGCGCGAAGCGGTCGAAGAGGCGATCGGCGAGGTGAAGCGCGCCATGGCCCGTCTCGACGAGGTCTATGCGGCCTACGCCGATCCGGATGCGGATTTTGACAAACTGGCCCGCGAACAGGGCGAGCTGGAAGCCATCATCCAGGCTCAGGGTGGCCATAACATGGAAAACCAGCTGGAGCGTGCGGCCGATGCCCTGCGCCTGCCAGCCTGGGACGCCAAGATCCAGCACCTCTCCGGTGGTGAGCGCCGCCGTGTGGCACTGTGCCGTCTGCTGCTGGAAAAGCCGGACATGCTGCTGCTGGACGAACCGACCAACCACCTGGATGCGGAATCCGTGGCCTGGCTGGAGCGCTTCCTGCACGACTACGAAGGCACTGTGGTCGCCATCACCCACGACCGTTACTTCCTCGACAACGTAGCGGGCTGGATCCTGGAGCTGGACCGCGGCGAGGGTATCCCGTGGGAAGGCAACTACTCCTCCTGGCTGGAGCAGAAGGACGCCCGTCTGGCGCAGGAAGCAAGTTCCGAAGCGGCCCGTCGCAAGTCCATCGAGAAAGAGCTGGAGTGGGTGCGTCAAAACCCGAAAGGGCGTCAGGCCAAGTCCAAGGCCCGTATGGCTCGCTTCGAAGAGCTCAACACCAACGACTACCAGAAGCGCAACGAGACCAACGAGCTGTTCATTCCGCCCGGACCGCGCCTCGGTGACAAGGTGCTGGAAGTGGCCAACCTGCGCAAATCCTACGGTGATCGGGTGCTGATCGACGATCTGTCGTTTGCCATTCCGAAAGGTGCCATCGTCGGCATCATCGGCCCGAACGGTGCCGGTAAATCGACCCTGTTCCGCATGATGTCAGGTCAGGAGCAGCCGGATTCCGGCGCCATCACCCTGGGTGAAACCGTGGTGCTGGCTTCCGTGGATCAGTTCCGCGACAGCATGGATGACAAGAAGACGGTATTCGAAGAGGTCGCTGACGGTCAGGATATCCTGCGCATCGGCAACTACGAGTTCCCGAGCCGGGCCTATATCGGCCGCTTCAACTTCAAGGGTTCCGACCAGCAGAAGCGGGTTGGCGAGCTCTCCGGTGGTGAACGTGGTCGTCTGCATCTGGCCAAGCTGCTGCAGACCGGCGGCAACGTACTGCTGCTGGATGAACCGACCAACGATCTGGATATCGAAACCCTGCGCGCCCTCGAGAACGCCCTGCTGGAGTTCCCGGGTTGCGCCATGGTCATCTCCCACGACCGCTGGTTCCTCGACCGTATCGCCACTCACATTCTGGATTATCAGGACGAGGGCAATATTGCCTTCTTCGAAGGTAACTTTACCGAATACGAAGAGTGGAAGAAGAAGACCTACGGCGCCGAGGCTATCCAGCCCCACCGTGCGAAGTACAAACGCATCACCAAATAAGGCTGACTGCGTCACAAGGGGAGCTTCGGCTCCCCTTTCTATTTCCTTTTAGCTTACAATCCAAGACGGATGCCTTTGCATGGATGTAGCACGATGACGACCCCAATAGAGAAAAAACTGACCATCCAGATCCGGGTTGAACCGGGTTGCCTCGGGCCGGATGGCAAGGAGCACATAGAGACCTTCTGTGCCGCTGCCGCCAAGATTTTTGCCGCCGTGGAGCCCGAACTGGTGAGCTGGATACTGATCCCCCGCTACGACAAGCAACTGCCGGAGCAGGAGTTCTTTATCGAGGGGCGCAAGCTGACCGGGGAGCAGGCCAGCCTGTTTCTGCGCCGCGTCGGGCGGGAGCTGGGTGAGGTACAAGACCGGCTCGACTCTGTGCTGGCCCAGCTGGTGGAGCGTTACTTCAAAACCCTCTGATCCCCGGCCTTGGCTTTCGATATCAAATTCTCGATAGCAAGTTGGCGATAAAAGGTTCTCTGGTGAGAACCTTTTTTGTTGCTCATAAAGCAAACGTTTTAATTTTTGCCCTATTCATTGATCTGCCTCGCAGATCCAGGGTTTGTAAACGAGGCGGCCTGTGTGAAAATGTGCGCGCTGTCACGGTATCAGGACGGGTCTGGTTACTTAACCACCAGAAACAGGGCAATTTACCCCGCATGGATGGGATAGCCCGTTCCCCTGCTGCTTATTTCACGTCATCTATTGGAATCCAACATGAATCAACAACACCAAGCTGCCAATCAGGCCGCCGGGCAAGGATTGCTTGAGCGCCTGTTTGCTCTGAAGGGCCATGGCACCAATGCCCGCACCGAGGTCATCGCCGGGTGCACCACCTTCCTGACCATGGTCTACATAGTGTTCGTCAACCCGCAGATCCTCTCTGCGGCGGGCATGGACACCCAGGCGGTGTTCGTCACTACCTGCCTGATCGCCGGTATCGGCAGCATCCTGATGGGGCTGTTGGCCAACCTGCCCATCGCCCTGGCCCCCGCCATGGGCCTCAACGCCTTCTTCGCCTTCGTGGTGGTCGCGGGTATGGGTTACTCCTGGCAAGTGGGCATGGGCACCATCTTCTGGGGTGCCATGGGTCTGTTGATCCTCACCCTGCTGCGGGTACGCTACTGGCTGATCGGCAACATCCCGCTCACCCTGCGGGTCGGCATCACCGCCGGTATCGGTCTGCTGATCGCCCTGCTCGGCCTGCACAACGCAGGGATCGTGGTGGCCAGCCCGGCCACCATGGTGACCGTGGGCAACCTCACCTCCCTGCCCTGCCTGCTGGGGCTGCTTGGCTTCTTTATCATCTGTATCTTCTCCGCCCGTGGCGTTCACTCTGCGGTACTGATCGCCATCGTGGTGACCACGGGTCTGGGCTGGCTGTTTGGCGATGTCTCCTTCAAGGGCTTCGTCTCCATGCCCCCCAGCATAGAGCCGGTGTTCGGCCAGCTAGATCTGATGGGCTCGCTGGATATCAGCCTCGCCGGGATCATCTTCTCCTTCATGCTGGTCAACCTGTTCGACTCTTCCGGCACCCTGATTGGCGTCACCAACCGCGCCAAGCTGGCCGATGATCGTGGCCACTTCCCGCGCATGAAGCAGGCGCTTCTGGTGGATAGCGTGAGCTCGGTCGGCGGCGCTTTCATGGGCACCTCCTCGGTTACCGCCTTTATCGAGAGCAGCTCCGGCGTCGCCGTCGGCGGTCGCACCGGCCTCACCGCTATCGTGGCTGGCGTCCTGTTCCTGCTGGCGATCTTCTTCTCCCCGGTTGCCGCCATGGTGCCGGCCTATGCCGCCGCTGGCGCCCTCATCTATGTGGGCGTGCTGATGTGCTCCGAGCTGACCCGGGTCAAGTGGGAAGATTTGACCGAAGCGGTACCGGCCTTCATGACCGCGGTGATGATGCCGTTCAGCTTCTCCATCACCGAGGGGATCGCCATCGGTTTTATCTCCTACTGCGTGATGAAGGCAGGCACTGGCCGCTGGCGCGAGATCAACCCCTGCGTGCTGGTGGTTGCCCTGCTGTTCGTGCTCAAGTTCGTCTGGGTCGACAGCCACTAAGCTGCTGTTCCACCAATACAATGGGCCTCCGATATCGGGGGCCCATTTTTGTGGCCAACATCCGGCTTCCTTCCCCTGCGCTGTGACGCGGGGGCCTGACAGTGCTAGATTGGCAGCCACCATTTTGAACCGGCAGTTTCGTTAACCCCGTGTCGTTAACCACCTGTCGTGAACCACAAGGACGGCAACCGTGGCCCAGCATTTTGCTTCTCCCTCAACATCAATCTCCCCATCTATCACCGCTTTCCCGCCCTTGCTGCAAGATCAGGCCGAGCGCCAGTGGCAGCGGCTGGTCGAGCTGGCCCCTGACTATGGCGACCTGTCCGAGCCGGTTCGCCAGACCCTGATGACCTTGCTTGGCCTCTCCGATTTTGTCGCCGATTCCCTCTTCAAACAGCCCGAATTGCTGACCGAGCTGCTCGCCTCCGGGGAACTGGAGCGGGCCGAGCGCTGGCCCGCCTACCAGTGCGATCTGACCACATTGCTCGCCGAGGTGAGTGATGAAGAGGCGCTCAAGCGCATCCTGCGCCAGTTCCGCCGCAGCCGCATGCTGGTGATCGCCTGGCGCGAGCTACTGGGCCATTCCGCGGTGGAAGAGAGCTTTATCCATCTCACCAAGCTGGCGGATGCCCTGATCTGCTCCGCCCGCGACTGGCTCTACGCCAAACAGTGCAGCGAGCTGGGCACCCCGATGGATGGCGACGGCAACCCGCAGCCGCTGCTCATCCTCGGCATGGGCAAGTTGGGCGGTGGCGAGCTCAATTTCTCATCGGATATCGACCTTATCTTCACCTTCCCCGAGAATGGCTACACGGTTGGCGGGCGGCGCGAGCTGGCCAACCAGCAGTTCTTTATCAAGCTGGGCCAGCGCATCATCAACGCCCTCCACCAGCCCACCCAGGATGGTCAGGTGTTCCGGGTCGATATGCGCTTACGCCCCTTTGGCGATGCGGGGCCACTCGCCATCTCCTTTGCCGCCATGGAGGATTACTACCAGCACCACGGTCGCAACTGGGAACGCTACGCCATGGTCAAGGCGCGGGTACTGGGGCCCCAATGCGAACACGCAGTGGAACTGGCCGAGATGCTGCGCCCCTTCGTGTTTCGCCGCTATATCGACTTTGGCGTTATCGACGGCCTGCGCCAGATGAAGGCGATGATCGCCGCCGAGGTGCGCCGCAAGGGGCTGGAGGGCAACATCAAGCTGGGGGCTGGCGGTATTCGCGAGGTGGAGTTTATCGCCCAGGCGCTGCAACTTATTCGCGGCGGCCGTGAACCTGCGCTGCGGGTGCGCCACCTGCCCGAAGCGCTGGCCGCCATCGCCCAATGTGGCGCCCTCGAATCCGCCCATTGCGACCGCTTGCTGACGGCCTATCGTTTCCTGCGCCGGGTCGAAAACATCTTGCAGGAGATCGGCGATCAGCAGACCCAGACCCTGCCCACCGAGGCGCGGGATCGCCAGCGGCTGATCGCTGCCCTCGGCTTTGCTGACTGGGGCGCCTTTATGGCTCATCTGGACGAGGAGATGGCCGCCGTCCATCAGGAGTTCGCCGCCGTGGTGGGGGAAGAGAAAGAGGCCCCCGCCCATCTCGAGCAACTCTGGCTCGATCTGTGGCGCACCGAGCTCGACGCCGCCGAGCTGGAAAAACTGCTGACCGCGCAGGGGGTGGCCGAGCCCGCCCCGCTCTGCACCGCCCTGCTGCGTTTCAAGGAGGAGTACAAACGCCGTCAGGTGGGGCCGCAGGGGCGCATCGCGCTGGACTGGCTGATGCCGGAGCTGCTGCGACTGGTGGTGGCAAGCCGTGAGCCCGCCCGCTTGTTCGAGCGGGTGTGCGAGTTGCTGACTCGCATCTTCACCCGCAGCGCCTATCTGCAACTGCTGGCGGAGAACCCGGGCGCCCTGCGCCAGCTGGTGCGGCTGTGCGACGCCAGCCATCTGGTGAGCGAACAGCTGGCCCGCTACCCCATTTTGCTCGATGAGCTGCTCGATCCCCAGCACCTCTACCACCCCACCCCGCTCGACCAGTACAAGCCCCAGCTGCGCCAGTTCCTGCTGCGCATCCCCGAAGAGGACGTGGAGCAGCAGATGGAGGCGCTGCGTCAGTTCAAGCAGGTGCAGCTGCTGCGCATCGTGGCGGCCGACATCGCTGGCGCCCTGCCGCTGATGAAGGTGAGCGACCACCTCACTTGGCTGGCGGAGGCGATCACCGAGGAGGTGGTCAATCAGGCGTGGGCCCAGATGAGCGAGCGCTACGGGGTGCCGCCCGAGGTGGCTGTGAGCGGCCAGCGGGGCTTTGCGGTGGTGGCCTACGGCAAGCTGGGTGGCATCGAGCTCGGTTACGGCTCGGATCTCGATCTGGTGTTCCTGCACGGCGGCGACCCCAACAGCTACACAGACGGGCGCAAACCCATCGACAGCCGCCAGTTCTACCTGCGCCTGGCCCAGCGGATCCTGCACCTGTTCAGCACCCGCACTCCCTCCGGGATCCTCTACGAGATCGATATGCGGCTGCGCCCCTCCGGCGACTCGGGGCTGCTGGTCTCGTCCCTGTCGGCCTATGAGCAGTACCAGCAAAAAGAAGCCTGGACCTGGGAGCATCAGGCGCTGGTGCGGGCCCGCCCCATCTATGGCGATGATGCGATCAAAGCCGAATTTGCCCGCATCCGCCGCGATGTGCTGGCCAAAGTGCGGGAACTGCCGACCCTGGCCCGCGAGGTGCGCGAGATGCGCCACAAGATGCGGGATCACCTGCTCAAAGCGGGCGCTGGGGAGTTCGACCTCAAGCAATCCGCCGGTGGCATGGTGGATATCGAATTTATCGCCCAGTATCTGGTGCTGGCCTACGCAGCTAGCGAACCGGATGCCCTCACCCGCTGGACCGATAACGTGCGCATCTTCGATGAGTGCGTGATGGCGGGGGTATTGACGCTGGAGCAGGCTGAGGGGCTCAAGCACGCCTATCTGGAGATCCGCAACCTCGGCCATCGCCTCAACCTCTCGGAGATCTCCCGCAAGGTGAACGACGATCAGCTGCAAAACGAACGCAGCCATGTGCTGGCGGTCTGGCAACAACAGCTGGGGGAGTAAGGTAAAGCACCGCAGGATCAACGAGAAAGGGGCGCTTGGGCGCCCCTTCTTCATCCAGATATAAGCGGTAGCATTAAGCGCTATCGCCCCCCGGCAAGATCGATAAAGGTGCCGGTGGCGTAGGAGGCTTCATCCGACAGCAGCCAGGCAATGGCGGCGGCCACCTCGGCTGGTTGACCGCCCCGCTGCAGCGGGATCTGGTTTTTCACCCTCTCCACTCGGTCGGGTTCACCACCGTCGGCATGCATCTCTGTGTAGATAAAGCCAGGGCGTACCCCGTTGACCCGGATCCCCTGCGCCGCCACCTCCAGCGACAAGCCCTTGGTCAGCACGTCTATGGCCCCCTTGGAGGCGGCATAGTCCACGTATTCACCCGCCGAGCCCAGACGAGCGGCAGCCGAGGAGACATTGACGATGGCGCAACCCACCGTCATGCGGCGCACCGCCTCACGGCAGCAGAGAAAATAGCCGGTCACATTGGTGGTCAGTGTCTTGTTGATCCGCTCGGCGCTCATCTCCAGCACCTTCATCTGTGGCTGCAAGATGCCGGCGTTGTTGACCAGATGGGTGATCACCCCGAGTCGCTCGTCCATCTCCTCAAACAGATGCACCACCTCAGCCTCAATGCTGATATCCGCCTGCACGGATATACAGGAGACTGCAAAGTTAGCCTTGATCTCAGCCACCAGCGCATCGGCGGCCTGTCGGTCACATCGATAGTTAAGGCAGAGGTTATACCCCTGTCCCGCCAGATAGCGGGCAGTGGCAGCACCAATTCCTCTGCTACCTCCGGTGATCAGCACATTTTTGTTCATTTAGCATCCTTGTTATTCCACTATCAGTTTCACGATCGCTACCCGCCACGATAGTACGTACCCAAACCACCCAGATCCAACTTCAACGCGCACCATCAGCTTGCGAGACAAACTGCAGCTGCTTGCCATCGGGCAGCAGTGCCAGCACGCTCTGGGCAGCCAGCGTTATCCCTGCCAGCTCGGTGGCCGGGCCGAAGTTGGCTATCAGTCGAGTGCCATCGGCAAATTCGCTCTGCTGCACCTCTCCCTTCTTGTCGAGCCAGCGAAAACCGGTGAGGGGCTGGTTGTAGAGCCGTTGGTGCAGTGGGCGGAAGAAGGCATCGAGCCTCTTGAGGTAGGGAATGCGTGCACTGGCAGAATCCAGACTGAGGTTAAGCAGCGGCGGCACGTTGTAGAGCTGCTGCAACAGTTCGGTGACCTGACGGCTCTCCTTGAACTTGAGGCTGTCCACCGTCCAGTGGTGGGTGGTCACTATGCTGTCGTGAAAGACACTCTGGAACAGCGGCAACCGCAGCGCAGGATCGAAGTAGAGCGCCTGATACTCGGGCTTGAGGTGACTCTGGCGAAAGAAATATGCAGGTTGCGACTCGGGATACCAGGCCCCCAGATAGTAGGGAGATCGCTTGTTACTGCGCATATCAGGATCTCGCCAGCCAAAGCCGCTGGTCTGGGTGCCGTGGGCAAAGGCCGCAGTGCGGTTGGCCACTGCCCCACCCACCTCCGAGCCCACCAGGATCCCCTGACTCTTGGCAATCCACGCCATGCCATCTATCCGGTTTTGCGCATCCTGCGCCTGAGTGGTCAGTTTGGCCGGATCAAAGTCGTCAAACACCATGCCGGTCGCCGCCACATCGAGGAACCAGCTGTTGTAGTGGCTCGCCTGCTGCAACCAGGGCACGCGCTGCTCCATCACCGGCCGTACGCAGGCCTGATTGGTGTAGACGCCGCGGTTTTGAAAGCCGCTCTTGCGCTGGCCGTTCTCCTGCATGATGCCGCAGCGCAGGTAGATATCCTGCCCCATCTGGGCGGTGAGCCAGCTCTGCTGCTCATTACCATCGGGCAGGGCGGTGTCGTAGGAGTCATAAGGGGCGATGAGATAACCCGCCTGCTTGGCGAGTTCAATCCCCTGTGGCGCGGCAAAACCGGCGGTCCACTGGGGCAGCCCCAGCCAGAGCTTGGGCAATCCAGCCTGCTTGAGGGCATTGACCAATTTGCTGGAGCTGCCATCGCCCCAGCTTTCAGGCTGATTCAATGCCGGGCCCAACAACTCTCGAGCCAGTTCACGAGGGGCAATAAACGACTCGGGACGCTGCCCCGGATGGCGCTGGCGCAGCGCGACCTCCAGGCCTTGCAGTACCCGCTCCTGCAGATAACGATTACGGGCCAGATCGGGGGCCTGCAGCGCCAACTTGCTCTCCCCCTTGAGCCAGTCAGCGGGCATCAGGCGGCGCAGCGCGGACCAGCTCTTCACATCCTGTGGCACCAGCAGTCGCTCACCCCAGAGATAGAGGTGAGAGGCGCCGATCAGCCGCTTGCCATCCGGCACAGCTGCCAGCTTGCTCTCAAGCGACACCAGCTCGCCCCGCGCTTGCAGCCAGCTGCGATAGACCTTGGCCGCCGCCAGCCAGTCGTTGCCCGGTTGCAGCGACACCTCCACCTCATAGGGGTCGGCCTGATTAAGACGGTTGACGCTGTGGGTCGCGGTGATGGCTATGCCGTCCGGTTTGGGCGTAAAGGCAAGGCGGTTGTTGAAGGGGTTGGCAAAGAGGATCGCCAGCTGCTGATCCCCGTGATCCAGCCCCAGCAGCGGCAGGGTGAGATCCTCGGTGGTATTGATCCCCTGATACTCCTGCGCCAGCGCCTTGCGCCACGCGGGGTGAGTAGCCGGAATGCGAAAACCTTCGTGGATCGGCAGCATCAGCGCTTGCGCCCCTGCCGGTACTCGCGGCCATACCAGCTCGCCAACACTCGCGCGGCTCAGGGTGAGGATCAGCCGGTTGCCCTCGAGACGAGCCAAGGCTCGCACCTCGCCATCGGCGCGGGTCAGCCAGCTGGCACGCTCCCCCTCCTGCTGCAGGGCTGTGACCGGCTGGCGCGGGCCGGGGGAAGAGATGGCAAGGTGCTGGCCCGAGGGCAGCACAGCCTCGGCCGCCAGGGTGGCGGGATCCAGCTCGATACGCCACTGCTCGTTGGCAAGGGTCAGCGCCTCCGCAGGCAGTGAGAGCAGTGAGAACAGCGGCGCCAACAGCAGCAGCGGGCGGATCCGGCTCGCGAATTCGGGGAGAAGAGTCATGATCTGTGATTCCTGATAACACACGGGAATCGCCATTTCAGCAGATCGGCGGACTGCGATTGTCAGGCCAATGTCAGGATTGCGGGCACCTGACCATCATGATGGCCATTAGTCCACTGGCCCCGCCTGACTGTGGCTTAACTGCAACACCAGCTGGCCGCGCTGGCTGGTCTGCACCAGCGAGAGGGTGCGCCAGCTGTCGGGGGTGGCGGCAGGCCAGCTCACCGGCTCATCGGGCGCAATGCGGTGCCACCACAGCAGGGAGTATTGCGGGCGGGCCAGCACCGCCTGATCGAGCCAGAGCGGCGTACAGGACGCGGGATTGACGGGGGGATTGGCCACCGCCTGCGGCGAGCGGGAGAGCCAATCCAGATCCTGCACCGCAGGCAACGGCAATGCCACCTGCCAGCGCTTGCCCGCCACCGCCAGCCGCAGTTGATAAAGTCCGGCTGGCAAGGGCGTCGGCAGATCGGCGCCTACAACCCTGACCCCCTTGCTCCCCTCGGCCTCCCACTGAGCACCTGCCAGCCGGTTACGGCCAGCAGGATCGATGAGTTCAGCGGCGCTGATGAATCCCTCTCCGGTCAGCTGCACCCGATAGTCCCGCAGCAGCGGCGCATCGCGCTGGATCAGCTCAAGGCGCAGCTCGCTCACCCCATCGGGCAGAGTGAGCGGGAAATCCTTGCCGCAGTGCTGGGCACTTAGCGCGGCCAGCATCCCCTGCCAGCTACGGCGCTCGGCATCGCTGTTGAGGGCGGGCCACGCCTGCTGTAAAGATTGCCAGCCGTGCCGGTTATCCCCCTGCAACAGCGCCAGGGTGGCCGGTTGCAGCGGATCAGTGCGTTCGGTTTCCAAGAGGCGATCGGTTGCCATCACGCTGCCTGCGCTCAGAAGGCCTATGTTCAGAAGGCCAACGCCCAGAGCCAACCGCAGCGTAGCCAGCGTTACGTGCTTCACGCTGTCACCTCGAGTCGGTAGCCGATGCAGCGCACCGTCTCGATGGCCAGCCCGGGTAGCTTCTGACGCAGTTGCAGAATATGGGTATCAACCGTGCGGGTGGAGGGAAACGCCTGATAGCCCCACACCCGATTGAGGATCTCCTCCCGGCTCAGCACCCGCCCCGCCATCCGCACCAACAGAGTGAGCAGGGCAAACTCGGTGGGGGTGAAGCTCACCTCCGCATCCTGCCAGCTTGCCTGCATTCGGGCAGGATGGAGCTGCAAGCCACCCACCACCTGAGTGCCATCCCCCAGCTGACGCAGCTGGGCCCGGATCCGCGCCAGCAGCTCGTCGTGGGAGAAGGGCTTGGTCAGGTAGTCGCGCGCCCCCGCATCGAGCCCGGCCACCCGATCGCTCACCTCCACCCTTGCGGTCAGCACGATCACCGGCAACGCCTTGCGGGCCAGCCACTGGGGCAGCCAGTCGAGGGCATCCCCCTCCGGCATGGTGCGATCCAGCAGCACCAGATCTGCCGCCAGCCACTGCTGCTCCGCCGCAGTCAGGGTGTCGCACCAGAGGCAGCGATACCCCTCGCGGATCAGATAGCGTTGCAGGTTCTCCGCCAGCAGCGCCTCGTCTTCGACAAGCAAGATGGTCTTCATGATTCGGTGTCGCTCCAGAGTTGGCAGGGCAGTGTCAGGGTGAAGGTAGTCGGTGGGCCGGATAGGGCGAGGCGCCCGCCAAGACGGCGCAGCAGATGGCGCACGATGGCAAGTCCCAGCCCCAGGCCGTCGGCACGGGCACCACGGCGTAACAGGGTAGCGAGCCGGTAATTCGGCAGCTCGCCACCATCGCTGACTGCGAGAATCAACCGCCCCGCCTGCCAGCGGGCACTGACCCGAACCGGCGCGCGGCCATGCTGGCTGGCGTTGCGCAGCAGGTTGTCGAGGGCGAGATCGAGCCAGTAGAAGGGGAGCGCCAGTGTCATCTCCCGCTCAAGGCAGAAGATGGCGTCGTGCCGCTCGCAGGCACGGGTGAGCCACTCGGCCAGACTGACCGCCACCCGTTCATCCTTGAGAGTCTCTGCCGCCAGATAGTGACGGCTCGCCTGCGCCAGTTGATGCAGACGGGCGACACTGCCGAGCAGCTGACCCACGCTCTGCTGGGCAGAAGGGGGCAGCCGGTCGAAATCGTGGCGCAGCTCCTCGCTGATGCCGGAGAGCGCCATGATGGGGGTGCGCAGCTCATGGGTCAGCATCTGCAAGGCGACGCGCCGCTCCCGCAGCAGGCACCAGCGCTGCCAGCTGGCCCACCCCAGCAGCAGGATAAATCCGAGCGAGCTGGCCAGCGCCAGCCACTGCCAATGCAGCGTGGGGCGCTCGTTGAAGCAGAGCACGCCGACCAACTCCTGACAGGGGCCATCAACCCGGCTATCCAGCATCACCCCAAGCCGCTCGGCCAGCGGTTGCCACTGGCCGGTGCCATAGCGACGCCACTGCCCATCGGCAAGCAGCCAAAGCTGGCCGGATTGCAGCAGCCAGCGATCCCCCCGCAGCAGGGCGTCGAGGTTGTCATCATCAAGTTCCCCAAGCAGCCCCAGCTGATCGCGCCGCTCACGCACATGGCGCAGATCGTCGAGCCCCGCCGCCGGATGGCGAGCCAGCCAGCGGGCGGCACTGGAGCCGCCCAGCGGATAGACGGGGTGAGTAACGAACCAGCTGGCCGAGGGCATAGGCCCCTCTTTGCAAAGCGCCCGCAGCAACGGCAACCACTCGGCGGGCAAGGCATTATCCGCCCCGCACTCCTGCTGATAGCGATAGATGGCCTGCAACTGGCGCAGCGGATAGCGCTGCCAGCCGGGATGAAGAGAGTCGGGAACAATCAGGCGGCGGTCGAGCCGCTGCACCTCGTCAAGGGGCAGCGCCTGTTCGGGAGCCTGTCTGACCAGCTCACCCGCCAGACGATCCGCCAGCGGCCCGGCCAACACGGGACAGGCCATGCCGTAGCAGATCAGGGAGCAGAGCAGCAGGATCAGGCGCATGGGTTCAACTCGGCATGGCTCCGGATAGGAGAGGTACAATAGAAGGCGGCGACACAAAAAAATGCTTAGCCCCAAGAAAAAATGTCAGCGCCATTCTTCAATGGCACTGACATCCGGTCAACCGCTAACGGCATTGGCGCCGTTCCCGCCACATCATTTGAACCGTCACTCACGTCGAGCTGGCAGCAGTGCCACCTGCCCCTCGCCTTTGACCCGCAAGGCGGGCGCAAAGAACGGGATATCCTTGCTGCGGGCGACGCCGCTAGATCTGCATCGTAGACAGTCGGTCGCCCCGTTCGCTCCTTGTTAGCGGCTCGCCAGCCTCACTGCACAAAGTGCCACTGACGCAGCGCCAGCGTAGGAGCTGGCCCCTGATCCTCCCCCATGTCTGCCATGCCCAACGCCTCGTCGTAGTGGACACCACCGGCACCGCTCTCGGTCAGATGTTTGGCGCGTACCGCACCATAGAGGCCACCACTGCCGGCGATCTTCATCTCGGTGAGCGGCGCATAGAGGGCGGCATAGAGCGGGGTATTGCCCGACAACTTGACCCCATCCTTACCGTTGTAAGCGGAATAGATGGCGATGGCCGGGTTGCCTGCCGGGGTCAGCCCCTGCTTGGCCGCCGTGACCTCGGCACCGGCCCCGAGATCGATCTTGCCGCTGACGATCAGGGTCAGGCTGCTGCCGGGCGCGACCGTTAACTGGTTGCTGCCGCCCATGGTGAAATCCTTGCCGATCAGCAGCACCACATCCCCCTTGATGGTGAGCGTGGCGTCCGACCCCATATTGAGGCTGTCGAGCTTGTAAACGGTCTGCTCTTTGCCAAATAGCTCCCCCTTGCCGGGCAGCGGCAGCCCGGGCTTGCTCTGGTTGCTGCTGGTCACCGAACCGGTGGATGGATCCGTGGTCAGCACCATCTGCTGGGTCGCCCCCAGCGTCAGCGGGCCATTAGGCGGCAGATTGGCCAGCTTGGGGGATTTGGGCAGCGCCGCCACATTGAGCGGGTCACACACCTGCCCGGCCACCGGTGGCAACTTGGGGTCAGTACGGTACAGGGGATCCAGATATTTCTGGTTTACCGGATCTTTAAACAGGCCCGCGCCGCCATAACTGAGCTTGCCGCTGTCGATGCTGGTGCCCCAATCCATGGCAACATTGCCATTGACCGCCACCTGGCCACCGATGCGCCCCCCTTTCAGAGTCAAACTGCCGCCCCCTTTCACATTGCCGGAGACCCGGACAATCTTGTCCGAAGAGGGGGAGATAATGACATCGCTCCCGGCATTCACGTTGCCGGAGATGGGTGAGGAGCCGTTAAGCGTCACGGCCCCGGTCGCTCGCACATCTCCCCAAATTGGCGAATTGCCATCGAGCACCACATTGGCCTTGTCACTGACGGTCGCCACCTTGGCATTCTGGTTGATGTTGCTGCCGCCATATTTGCCCTTGCGCGAATCGTAACTGTCGATCAAACCGCTGCCGGAGAGGCTTAGCCCCTCGCACGCCACCACCGAATCCTGAAAGACCAGATTGCCGGGCTCACGCTTGAGGGCAAACAGCGCGTTGAGACTGGAATTTCCCTCCAGATAGCGGCCATTGCTCTGCAACGCCAGCTTGCTGTCGGTGGAGGCATTCAGCTGATCGATGCTGAAGCGGCTGCCCGCCATGGCCCCTTCGCCCTTGCCCGGCACCTTCTGCACCAGTTGATCCCACTCGATGCGCGGTTCGGCGCCGAGCGCCTGATGCAGGGCGCGATAACTGTCGTTCATCCCCTGTTCGGCGCTCAGTTGCGCATTGATCTTCTTGTGAAAATTACCGCTCAGGCGAGTCTGTAACTGGTTCTCCTGAATGCTGGTAAACACCAGCAGACTCGACAGCAGGCTCACCACCAACACCACCAGCAGCACAGCTCCCCGCTGCCCCTGCAATCCCTTGTTCATCCCGCACCTCCTGTAGTGGCATTGGCACCGGATGTGGCCAGCGCTGCCGCCCAGACCGCCTTGCGGCGGGCCACCTGCACCTCTACCCCCGGCTCCAGATAGCTGGGTAGCCCTTCGGGCAAGATGCGGATATTGACCAGCACACCCTGCTGGCCGAATTCAAGATCCTGAAGATCCGCCAGCAACAGGCGCGGCCCGTCCCCATCATCACAACTGAGTACCGGCGGCGTGAAGCGGTATTGCTCGGTAAAATCGGCAGTTTTCTGGTTGCCAAGGCAGGAGAGCACCTGGCTGCCCCCCTCCACCTTGAAGGCCAGCGTCAGGCGATCAGGGGTGACGGCAATCAGCTGATCCGCCTGCTTGATGCTGTTGGTAAAGGTGAGGGTGGCAAAGCGCAGCACCTCGTTCGCCTGCTCCAGCGCCTTGCTCTGCTCGACCGTGCTCTTGATCGGGGCGTAACCGGCAAAAATCGCCAGCATCAGCATCAAACCGAGCACCATGGAGATCATCAGCTCGACCAGACTGACGCCTCGCTGTCGGGAGGGAGCGCTCAGCATAGGGGGGGGAATCCTGCGTTCAACTCCACCCGCTTGGCACCAGAGACCCGCTCATCCTGCCACTCGATGGCGACCACAAAGTTGTCGCTGTAGCGGTTGGGCAGCACCAGCCGGTGGCCATCCTGCAGGGTGAAACGCTTGAGAAAATCAGACTGGGTGAACCGCTCCGGCTTGCGCTGCACTTCGCACAGCGAACTCCAGATCTGCTCCACGCTGTTGCTCGCCTCGATAGTGGCCAGCGTGCTTTGCAAGCTGTAGTGCGCCTGCTGCAACGAGACCACCTGCCCCTTGGCGAGACCGAGAAACACCATCACCGCCAGCACCATGGAGACCATGATCTCCACCAGATTGAAGCCCTGCTGGCGGGCAGGCGCGGCGTGTCTCATGAGCAGCTCCCTTGCAACAGCTGGCCGCTCGGGGCCACGCAGAGCACCCGCTGATCACCGAGGCGATTGGCCAGGGTGATCTCGGCGTGGCTGCTGCTGCCGGTTGGCGCGATCTGGATGGGCTCAAACGGCTGGATCACTACACCGCCACCGGGCGCCGCCGCCTGACGCAGCAGTTGGCTGTCGGCCATCACCTCCCAGCCACCGTTTTCGGTGCCCTGCAGCACCACCGGCAGGGTCAGTTTGACCGCTTCGCTACGGGCAAAACGGTAGGCGGAAGCGAGTTCGGTCGCACTGCGATCGAGCCGCTCGGCCGCGAGGCGCTGGCTCATGGAGGGCACCCCGACCAGCAGCAAGATGGCGGCAATGCCGACCGTGATCATCAACTCAATCAGGGTAAATCCGCGCACGTTCATCTTATGATCCCCAGCAGTCATGACGATTGGCCGCGCGATAACCGGTTTGATCGAGGGTCAGAGTGCCGCACTCATCCTGTTGTCGCGTCGTTGGAATGGCTTTGAGCAGGTAGTCGCCAGCGTCTTGCTGGCTGTAGCTGAATTGGTAGAAATCAGTGTTGGAAGGGGTGACAAACTTGTCGGGATAACGGCCCTGCTGGGTATAAATACGCTCGAGGGCGAGCGCCTGCTCCAGCAGTTGCTGCTGCGCGTCGTAGCGACGTCCCTGTTGCAGATAACCCTGATACGCTGGCAGCGCGATGGCCGCGAGAATACTGACAACCGTCATGGCGATCAGCAACTCGATCAGACTAAAGCCCCGGCAATGGGGCCATGCCGTACAGTCGCTCACTTATCATCCTTGGCAAGTGTTGTTGTTATTGGTCGGCCTTGGGCCGCGAAACAGTTAACTTAATAATCATAAAAAATTAACTGACTCGATTGAACAATACAACGCCACCTCACTCAACGACAAAAAGATAATTATGTGATCTGTTATTAGTTTTTAAGCAGTTTGCACTGCCACTAATCTCGCCAAACAAATAAAGTTGAGCCAATAGTGCCCCCGACCCATTCGCTCTACACGCCCCTGCCGGAACCGCGCCAAATGGATAAAAGTGAGACGGAGAATGAGGAGGAGAGTGAGACTAAGAGTGAAACGAAATCGCGGAAAGAGAGATTAAAAAGAGAGACTGAAAAGAGAAAGTGAACAGAAAAATGCGGCCGATTTTTGCTATCCCTGTCCGTTTCTGGCGAGTCACGCCCTCTTACTCTCTTGCCATCTATTCCAGCAAACTATCCCGGCAAAACCGCCACGCCATGAATGCGAAGCCAAGCCCAGAGCCGTCACCGGATGAGGTGATCAACACCCTCAGCCGCGAACAGTGCCTGGCAACTGACCCACGCTCTGCTAGGCGAAAGAGAGCCGCCGGTCGAAACCGTGGCGCAGCTCCCGCCAGCCCATGCGAACCGTCACCTATTTGAACAGCCCCTTGAGCAGCTGATCGGCCACCCCTTTGATGGCCTCATTGTCGGCCTTGTCGCCGAGCAACTTCTTGAGCCCGCGCTCGGCCTCCTTGCGCGCCTTCTCCTCCAGCAGCTTGTTGTTGCTGAGCAGCGTCTTCACGTCGAGCTGATAGCTGGGCGCCTGCCAGTGACCACCGATCCGCACCGGAATGGTGATCTCTTGCAGTTCATCCAGATCCTTGCCCCCCTGCCCCTTGCTGCTCTCGACGATGGAGGTGAGGAACAGGAAGTCGAGGCTCTGTGGCACCAGCGCGGTCTGCCCTTCCCCCTTAACCCGCAAGGCCGGTGCAAAGAGCTGGATATCCTTGCTGCGGGCGATGCCATCGGCAATCTGGAAGCTGGCGGTCAGGGCGCTGAAGTCGGTCTTGCGCGCCTCTTTCACCTGCTCGGTCCCCTTGCCGGTGAGGGTAGCCCGCGCCTCGCGGATCATCTCCGGCAAGTTGATGCCGTGCAGGGCACCATCGCTCAGTTTCAATGTGACTTTGCCCTGCATCCGGTTGCGCAGCGCCAGCGCAGAGAGACCACTGCCCTGCACCTGCACATCGAGATCACCCTTGCCCTCCAGCAGATCGCTGTGAGCCAGCGTCTGCAGCAAGGGACGAATGTTCACCCCGGCCATCTGCTTGTGCACCTGATAGCTGGCTGGCTGCTGCCGTGCATCGAGTACCCCGTTCACCGTCACCTGACCGCCAGCCACAGTAGCGCTGAACTGTTTGAGCGTGAGCAGCCCCTCGGCCAGCGCAACTTGTAGGTCAACGCTCCCCAGATCCAGCCCTTTCAGGCGCAGGCTGCCGAGCTGCAAGCGACCATCCAGATCCAGCCCCTTGAGCGCGCTCAGATCCGGTTCAACCGCAGAGAGGGCTTCACTATTACCGGTTACCGTATTACCGGTTGCCGCTTTATTGCCGCTTGCCGCGGCGTTGGCGGCACTGGCCGCCGGTTTGGCCTCTTTCGCCTGTGCGGTCGTGGCCGGTGTCGGCTTGGCGAGCCAGCTGTCGAGATCCAGCTTCTCCCCCTTGAGATCGAAGGTGATCGCGGGAACAGCACCAAGCTGCACGGCACCATCGCCACTCAGCAGCGCCTCATCGGCACTCATCACCAGTTTGCTCAGGGTTATCAGCTGCTTGTCGAGCTCGGCGCGGGCAAAACCGGCCAGTTTCAGCTTCATCTGCGGGCGCGGTAGCTCATCCCCTTCCAGCGCGGCGGTCAGCACCGCATCGGAGAGCTCTGCCAGCTTCAGCTCCTTGTCGAGCCGCCCCTTGAGCGTCCCTTCCATTGAGCCAGCCAGCGCATCACCTTTGGCCCCTTTGAACGCCAGAGTGAGATTGCTCCACTCGCCAAGAGCAAGCCGATCCCCCTTGATGGAGAAGCTATCGAGCCGCAGGGCTGGTGCACTCAGGCTACCGCCTAGATCCAGATCTTTCAGTTCACTGGCCATCACCTCTTGCGCCAGCTTGATTTGGGTCTGACCCTTGATATCGAAATCGAGCTTGTCGGCACTCCCCTTGGCGGCCAGGGTCACGGGAACCCACTGCCCCGTAATCAGCTGCCCGATATCGAGATCGAGACGCGCTAGCCGCAGTGAAGTACCTCGGCGATCGTCCTGCACCAATGCACTGGCCTGAGACAGCGCGACACCCTGCAAGCTGATCTGCCAAGGTTGCTTGTCACCTGTCGGGGCGGGCGAGGTAGCGGGAGTTGCAGGCTCGCTCGTTGCTGTCGCCGTTGAGGCAGCAGCGTCTTTGAGCAGGCCGCTCAGATTGGAGCTGCCATCCGCTTTGGTCTGGATAAAGAGATGGGCGCCACTCAAGGTCACCTTGCCGATCTCCAGTCGATGAGAGAGCAGCGGCAACAGGGCCACCGATGCCTCCCCCTGCTTGAAGCGAACGAGATCCGGCTCGGCAAAACCGGCCGGATTGCGCAGAGCGACCTGTTCCAGCGAGAGGCCGAGACTCGGCCAGAAGCGCCAGCCAATCGCTCCCGTCATCACCAGCTCGCGGCCCGTGCTGTTGCGCACCTGCTCCGCCAATTGGGGTTTGAATTGATTCGGGTCGATCAGACTGACCAGGGCGGCAATAGCAACCACGGCGGCGACCACCACTCCCAACACTATGTAGATGATCTTCTTCACAACAAGCTCCTTGAATGCGGATCCTGACAGTGACTATATCATCCGGGGCACACTGATGAGCGCGGCGATGAAAGCGGTACTCGTCAGTGGTGATGCGCGGTAGCAATGCAGTAGCAGTGGCTGTAGCCGACCAACTCGATAGATCCGGTGCATATGGCTTACCGAGCTGCCCTGCCAAATTGCCCCGCCGAGCCACACAAGATAAAAGGAAAGAGTGCGACCGATTTTTGCTGTCCCTGTCCGTTTCTGGCTAGTCATAGCCCCCGCGCGCCCTTACTCTCTTGCCATCAATTCCAGCAAAGCCGCCACGCCATGAATGCAAAGCCAAGCCCAGAGTCGTCACCGGATGAGGTGATCAACACCCTCAGCCGCGAACAGTGCCATGCCGCGCGACTCGCCCGCGATGCCCGCTTCGATGGCCGCTTTTTTACCGGCGTCATCTCGACCGGCATCTACTGCCGGCCAGTCTGCCCGGCACGGCCACCGCACGAGCACAATGTGCGCTACTTCCAAAGCGCCGCGGCCGCCGAGCAACATGGCCTGCGCCCCTGTTTGCGCTGCCGCCCAGAGCTGGCCCCCGCAGCCCGTGGCGATCTGCCGCCCGAACTCGCCCGTTTGCTGACGCGGATCGATCGCGGCGAGCTGGCAGACGGCACGCTCGCCGAACTGGCTAAAGAGGCCGGGATAAGCGAACGCACGCTGCGCCGCCAGTTCGAGCAGCACCTTGGCGCCTCGCCAAAACAGGTGGAACAGACGCGTCGCCTGCTGCTAGCAAAAAGGCTGCTGACCGAAACCGGGCTGTCCATCACCGACATCGCGTTTGCCGCAGGTTTTGCCAGCATCCGCCGCTTCAACGATGCCTGGCTCAACGCCTACGGGCTGGCCCCGCGCACCCTGCGCCAACAAGAGGCACACGATGACGCGCCAGACCACATGGGCTCGGCGCCGCGTGGCGCAACCCTGACCCTGCAACTACCCTATCGCCCCCCTTATGACGTGGCGGCCATGCTGGCGTTCTATCGACTACGGGCGATCCCGGGGCTGGAGCGGGTGGATGGTGAGGTATATGAGCGGCGCTACCGGGTCGGCGGTCAGGTCGCGCTGGTGCGCATCGCACAGGGCAAGGGGCACAGCCTGCAGCTCACCGTCCATGATCTGCCGCTCGCGGCGCTGCCCGATCTGCTCTATCGGGTGCGCCGGATGTGGGATCTCGACGCCGATATGCAGCGGATCGGCGATCTGCTTGGTCAGGACCCGCTGCTCGCCCGTTTGCAGGGGCGCTGGCCCGGCGTGCGGCTGCCGGGGGGCTGGGACGAATACGAGGTGATGTTGCGCGCCATCGTCGGCCAGCAGGTGTCGGTCAAGGGGGCCATCACCATACTCGGGCGGCTGGTGGCACGCACCGAGGCGCAATTCGGGGTGGCGCAACTGCCGACCCCCGCCCAGTTGTGCGAACTCGATCTCGACGGCATCGGCATGCCCGGCAGCCGCATTCGCACCCTGCGGGGAGTGGCGCAGGCACTGGCCAGCGGCGAGCTGACCCTCACGACGGCCACAGACGAGCAGTTGCTGGCGCTACCGGGCATAGGCCCCTGGACGGTCTCGTACTGGCGACTGCGCTGCGGGCTGGATACCGATGCTTTCCCCACCTCCGATCTGGTGCTGCAAAAAGCGCTGGGGGGCGGCGCCAAGCTGCCGGTGAAGGAGGTGTTGGCGCAAAGCGCAGCATGGCAACCGTGGCGCAGCTATGCGGCCAGCTGGCTGTGGCACGCCATGAGCGAAGCACCCAATTTGCGGCCCCCTTCCACCGGCAACGAAAAACAGCCAGATAACCGACAACAGGAGATAACCCCATGATCCGCTACGATATCCTGCCGACCCGCTGCGGCGACCTGCTGGTCGCCATCAATGAATGTGGTCTGGTGCACGTGGACTTTGTGGCGGGCCTGCGGGCACTGCCCGATATGAGTGGCTGGCAGCAAGACCATGGGGCGTTGGCCCCCTTCCTCGCCGAGTTTGACGCCTATTTTGCCGGTCGCTTGCAGCGGTTCTCCCTGCCCCTTGCCGCCCGTGGCACCGCCTTTCAACAGTCGGTGTGGCAAGCGCTGTGCGACATCCCCTATGGCGAGACCCGCAGCTACAGCGATATTGCCCGCGCCATCGGCAAACCGAATGCGGTGCGGGCAGTGGGCGCGGCGAATGGCCGCAATCCGCTCTCGATCATCGTCCCCTGCCATCGGGTGATCGGCCAAAACGGCAGCCTGACCGGCTATGCGGGGGGATTGGAGATTAAAAAGGCGCTGCTGGCGCTGGAGAGGGGCAATTAAAGGGAGGTTGGCAATTAAAGGAGGGTGGACAGAGAACCTGCGATAAAAAGTTGCCCCTTTTCCAGACGGAGAAAGGGGCTGTTTGATCAGCGTTTCAGGCTCCCCATCACCTGCATTTCGCAGCGGTTGCAGTCAAAGCGCAGGCGGAAGGTGTCTTTACCCATCTTGAGCGCCAGCGGCTCGGCCTTGAGACCGGGCACCTCTTTCGGGCAGAGGTTCTGGCTGTAGCGGATGCAGTGCTTGGTGATCATCAGCACCACTTCCCCCTCCTCTTTGTTCGCCTCATAGGCGGGAGCGATGCGCTCGACCCCGTGTTCGCGGAAGAACTGCTCGGCGGCACTGTTGAGCACATTGCCAAGGTAGGAGAGGCGGTGCTGGGGATAACTGATATCCCGCAGGGCGATGCGTCGCTCGGGGCGCTGGTAGCTGGCCACACGTGCGGCCTCCAGCGCGGCAATGCCATCCCGGCGCAGCCCGTTAAGCTGTGATGCCGCAATAAATAGCGGCCTCGTTACCACCAACTCAATCTTGCGCGCCACAAACAGGGTATTGCCGAGTTTGCCAAGCTGATCCCGCGCCTGTTGCAGCGCCCGCTCCGGATTGTCAGCCGGCTGCTTGTCGCACGGCAGGGTCACCGCAGCGCTGATGCCCTGCTCGTCGGTGAGGGTAAGGCACAAGCCTTCATCGCATTCAGAGAGCTGCATATCGACCCGGATGCGGCGATCCGCACTCGCCTTCTCCAGCATCTTGCTGAACGCACTATCGTGGTTGCGATAGAGCTCGGTGCCTACTTTTAGCCCCGGCATACGTTCTGACAGGAGTAACAGCTTACTCTCTGCCTTCTCTTCGACCTTGTTGAGGCGCATCCCCACCAGCTCGTTGTTCGGCTTGAAGAAGCCCAGACCGTCGCCGTTGTTGAGGGTCACCTGCTTGCCGTCGATCTCGATGCCATCCTTGGTCACCTTGGTAACGCGGCCCAGCGGCTCGCCCACGTATTTCGGGCTCTTGGTGGAGTCGATCCCAGGCTTTCGGCCATTGAGGAAGTAGTCAGTGCTGCCGCGGTTGAAGCTCTTTTTCGGATCCGGCTCGAAGCTGTAGCTGCAACGGCCCGCAGAGGCGGCCACCAGATCGGAGCGGTGCTCCAGAATGGCGTCGAGCTTCTTGCGATACCAGGCGGTGACGTTCTTGACGTAATCGAGCCCCTTGAGGCGCCCTTCAATCTTGAACGAGCGAATGCCTGCGGCAATCAGCGCCTCCAGATTGTCGGTCTGATCCATATCCTTGAGCGACAGCAGGTGACTGTCGGCCACCAGCACTTCACCGTCCGGCTTTTGCAGCGAGCAGGGCAGACGGCAGAGCTGGGCACACTCACCGCGGTTGGCGCTGCGGCCGGTACGGGCGTGGCTGATGTTGCACTGACCGCTGTAGGAGACACAGAGCGCGCCGTGGATAAAGAACTCCAGCTGCACGTTGGTCGCCGCACTGATCTCGCGGATCTGCTGGAGCGACAATTCGCGCGCCAGCACCACCTGAGAGAAGCCCACATCCTGCAGAAACTTCACCTTTTCCGGCGTGCGGTTGTCGGTCTGGGTACTGGCATGGAGCGCGATGGGTGGCAAATCGAGCGCCAGCAGCCCCATATCCTGCACGATGAGCGCATCGGCACCGGCTTCGTAAATTTGGTGGGTCAGCCGTTGGGCCTGCTCCAGCTCGTGATCGTGCAGCAGGGTGTTGAAGGCGACAAACACCTGAGCGCCAAAACGGTGGGCGTGGCGCGCCAGCGCTTCGATATCTTCGAGGGAGTTGCCCGCCGCACTGCGGGCGCCAAAGGCAGGGCCGCCCATGTAGACGGCATCGGCACCATGGTTGATGGCTTCGATGCCGTAGGCGAGGTTCTTGGCCGGAGCCAGCAGCTCCAACCGGTTGTTGTGGCTTAACGGGTGCTTGTTCTGGTGCATGGTCTCGGGATCAGGGCGGACAGCAAATGGGCGCTACTCTAGCCCATTCACCACCCACGTGCCTTGATCCCGCTTAAGGTATCTGCGAAATGCAGGATTAGATAACTACCTTGAGTGCCAGCCCCAATAACGGATCGTCCACAAGAGGACTGCAGGACTAAAGCACCACCTTCAAAGCCAATCCCAGCAGTACCAGCCCGCTGACCTTGTCGATCACGAAGGATTTGGCTTTGAGCCACGCCAGTACGGGACCACGGGAGAGCACCAGCGCCACCAGCACGTACCAGACGGCATCAATCCCGCCAGCGGTGAGCATCATGATGCCCCCTTCGCTCCAGCCGGTATCGGCCCGCACAAACTGGCTGAACAGGGCGATAAAGAACACCGCCAGCTGGGGATTGAGAAAGGCCACCATAAAGCCTTCAAAGGCCCCCTGCCGACCACGCAGCTGGTGTACCTCTTCATTCGCTTCACTACTGGCTGGTTTTGCCAACAGGGCTTTCACCCCGAGCCAGGCAAGAAATGCGGCGCCGCCATAGCGAATGACGTCAAACAGGATCGGGGTCTGGGTGATCAAGATGGAGAGGCCAAGCGCGGTGACCAGCGCATAGATACCAACCCCGAGGCCGTGACCGAGCGCAGTGGCGACGCCGTGCCCCTGCCCCCCCTGCACCGTGTTGCGGATGATCAGCGCCAGACTCGGCCCTGGACTAATGGCGCCCATCACGCAGATTGCGGCCAGTGCCAGCCAACTCGTCAGTTCCATGCTTTTCCTCTTTTGTGCGCGATATGACGACCTGCACTCAGGGTACGGGGTGAGCCATTATGCCAGTAGTGAAAGTTATGAATAGATTCCATAGCTAATGGCTATAGTGCGACACAACTGACCGGGACTAACCTGTGTGATCGAGCTGCTTGCGACTCTCGCCGACGGTGCGTTGCAGGTGATCCCGCAGGAAGGGGTAGGCCAGCTCGCGAAACCAGCGGTGGGCCGGTTCCTGATGGTGGCGCTGGTGCCACAGCAGATGATACTGCTGGTCACGGGTAGCAAACGGCAGATCGACAAAGGTGAGCCCATGGCCGCAGGAGAGCTGCCAGGCGATATGGGCCGGGGTGGTCATCAGGCAATCGGTGCGCAGCAACACCTCCACTGCCGCCTGAAAGAAGGGAACTCTGGCAAACCAGCGCCGACTCAGCCCCTGCGGCGCCAGCACCTGCTCTACTGGGCTGTCCTTGTCGCCACCGCCGCTCACCTGCAGATGAGACCATGCGAGATAGTCATCAAGACTCAGCGCCTTGCCCGCCAACGGATGGTGGCTTCCCATCAGCACCGCCAGCCGATCTTCCCCCTGATGCAGTCCGCGGATCTGATCCGGTACCTGCTCGGTAATGGTGGAGACCAGATCCAGCTCGGACTGCCACAGCTGCGGCAACTGACGCTTATCCCACAGGCTGTACTCCAGCGCCGCCAACGGCGCCTCTTTGGCGAGCGCGGCGCAGATATCGGGCAGGATATGCTGGGCCACATAATCAGAGGAAGCGAGCCGAAATACCCGCTCGCAGCAGCTCGGGTCAAACCCGGGGGCCTCGTAGAGCCGCTCCAGCGCCCCGAGAGAATCCGCCAGCTGGGCGGCCAGCAGTTCGGCCCGTGGCGTCAACAGCCAGCGTTGCCCCTCCCGCACCAGTAGTTCGTCGTCAAACTCGCAGCGCAACTGGGCAAGCTGCTTGCTGATGGAAGGCTGGCTCAGGTGCAGCAGCTCGGCGGCGCGGCTGATATTGCGGGTCTCCAGCAGCACCTTGAGGGTGGGTAGCAAGTTGAGATTGGCTCTGTGCAAGGGATACCCTCATCGGTGGGGAAGCGCCTATCTTAGGGCAGCCGAGGCCCGCGTTTTAAGCAAAATTTCCTGCCATGTTCAGCACCTTGCCATCCTTTCGGGCCAGATGGCGCCGCTGCTCGCCCTGCGCATAGCCATGACCACAAGATGACAGTGGTTGTCTCGTACGGCATAATCGCACGATTTTCCGCCCGCGGGCGATCCACTTTGAGAAGCGGTAACAAGATGAAATACGCCAATATCACCGGCTGGGGCAAATGCCTGCCTCCCTCCGTGCTGACCAACGATGACCTCAGCACCATCATGGATACATCAGACGAGTGGATCTATCCGCGTACCGGCATCAAGGCTCGCCGGATCTCCCACGTCAGCACCTCGGATCTCGCCACCTTGGCCAGTCGCCGGGCATTGGCCTGTGCCGGGCTGGATGCCACCGATATCGACTGCATCATACTGGCGACAGCAACCCCGGATACCCTCGCGCCCAACGCAGCCTCTGCGGTGCAGCAGAAACTGGGGGCCGTCAACGCCGCCGTGTTCGACCTCAATGCCGCCTGTACCGGATTTGTCTACGCCTTGTCAGTCGGCACATCCCTGGTACAAACCGGCATGATGAAGAAGGTACTGGTGATCGGTGCCGAGCGTCTGACTTACCTGCTGGACTGGACCCGTCGCGATACCGCGGTGCTGTTTGGTGATGGTGCGGGGGCAGTGGTGATCGAGGCGAGCGAGCATGCGTGTGGCCTGATTGCCAACAAACTCGGCTGTGACAGCGAAGCAAGGGAAATCCTGCACGTACCGAACTTTGGTACCGATCGGGTGCGTTTCGCCGATATCGACGGTCTGTTTACCTTCAACTTTGAAGGCCAGGAGATTTTCAAACGCGCGGTGCGCGGGATGGGCGAGGCTACCACGAGCGCACTCACCCAGGCCGGTATCACCCCTGAGCAGATCGATCTCATCGTGCCCCATCAGGCCAATGTTCGCATCATTGAGACCCTGGCCAAGCGGATGAATGCCCCGATGGACAAGGTGATGGTCAACATCGAAAACTACGGCAACACCTCCGCAGCTACCGTCCCTATCGCCCTGTGCGAGGCGCTGGAGCAGGGCCGCGTCAAGCCGAACTCCTATCTGCTGACCGCCGCCTTCGGAGCAGGACTGACCTGGGGCGCAGCCATCATCAAGTGGGGCGATCGCGTCACCCCCATCAACTCATGCGATGCCGAACTGCCCCCCTGCGACCAGAGTGCGCTGGAACTGATTGCCCACGCCGTTGAAGGATGCAAGAAGGCCCACGTCAACCAGGCCTGATCCTCATCAGGAGCCTGAATCATCAGGCTCCTTCTCTCTCTTTCCTTGCCCGCCTCTCTCTTTCCTTGCCCGCAGCTCTCGCCTCCCGCCATCCTCTTTGCCATCCCCCGATAGTGCTATCGCTGATGCAAACAAATCCGATTTGCAGCCAATTTATTTTTTTCCGCTAACCTTACTGAGCCAACTATAAATAAAGAAAAGAGCTTCAAGGGACACCATGACTCTCGCAGTCCCGCTCCTTGACCTCTTACCAGATACTTGCACAGGGATAAGCTACGTATGGCACAACACAAAAGTGGCGTGAACACACCGCTTTGGGAACCGGTTTGCTGGATTTGCTGCATCGGGCTTGCTCTGCTGAGCTGCCTGTTGCTGCAACTCGCCGATGCGCTGTCACCTCTCTATCTGCTGCTCAATGTGCTGGTTGCCATTGCAGCCGCCCTCTGGACATCAAGCCACTTCCACCGGCACTTGCAACGAAACTGTGCCGAGCGGGAAGAGCCCACCACAACCAATACCCTCGCCCACTCCATCGTCGGGCTCGAACAGGTGTGCGAGAAAGCACTGCCCATCTGGTCACAACAGATTGAAAACTCTCGCCAACAGACCGAAGCGGCGATGATCGATTTGACTCAACGCTTCAGCGGCTTGGCCAGCAAGCTGGAAGAGGCTGTCAGTGCCTCCCATCTGGCCGCTGGTGAACTGGGTGATGCCAATTCCCGTGGCATGGCCGGGGTCTTGAGCGAGAGCCAGCAACAACTCAATGAGGTGGTTGCCATCCTGCACTCTGCCCAGGCAAACCGTGATGCCATGCTGGCCGAAATCAAGAGCCTGACCACCTACACCATAGAGCTCAACACCATGGCCATGGATGTGGCCAAAATCGCCTCCCAGACCAACCTGCTGGCTCTCAACGCTGCCATTGAAGCGGCTCGCGCTGGCGAAGCCGGTCGTGGCTTTGCCGTGGTCGCCGATGAGGTTCGCAACCTCTCGCGCCTCTCCAGCGAGACCGCCCAGAAGATGACCGAAAAGGTCGATACCATCAACACCGCTATCGGCCGTGCTTTCCAGATTGCCGAGAATGCGGCGGCTCGGGATCACGCCTCGGCGCTCAATTCGGAGCAGACCATAGAGCAAGTGCTGACGCGTTTTCGTCATGCCACCGATAGCCTGGCGGAATCGGCGTCCCTGCTGCAAAACGAAAGCACGGAGATCCACCTCGAAATATCCAATGTCATTGTCTCGCTGCAATTCCAAGACAGGGTCAGCCAGATCCTCAGCCACGTCAGACAAAACATGGAGAGCCTCGCCAACCACCTCGTTGCTTCCGAGCAGAACAGCCAGGCAGGGGGACCAATCCAGATCGATGCCAATCGCTGGCTGGCAGAGATGGAGCTCTCATATGCCACTGACGAGCAGCGCAATATTCACCATGGTCGCACCACCCGTTCTGTCAAAGCGCAGCCAAGTAGCGCCGACATCACATTTTTCTAGGAGAGAGATATGGGCAAAACGATCCTGATCGTGGATGACTCGGCAACCATTCGCCAAGTCGTAGGCATGACCCTCAAGGGAGCAGGTTATGAAGTAATGGAGGCGAACGACGGCAAAGATGCGCTCAAGAAGCTTGATGGCAAGAAGATCAACCTGATCATCAGTGACGTCAACATGCCGAACATGGATGGCATCACCTTCGTCAAAGAGGCCAAAAAGCTGGCCAGCTACAAATTCACCCCCGTCATCATGCTGACCACCGAGTCGCAAGACAGCAAGAAGCAGGAGGGACAAGCCGCAGGAGCCAAAGCCTGGGTGGTCAAGCCCTTCCAGCCCGAGCAGATGCTGGCCGCAGTCGCCAAGCTCATCATGCCCTGATCCGGAGCACATCATGCAACTACAGAGTGAGCAGCTCGACCACAAGGTGGTGGTGACCATGCCGGACGAGATCACCATCTATACGGTCAGCGAGCTGAAAGATGCCCTCTCGCCCTTGCTGCATCAGGGGCGCGAACTGGAGCTGAATCTGGCCGCGGTATCCGAGATCGACAGCGCCGGGCTGCAACTGCTGCTGGCGGCAAAGAAAGCTGCACTACAGCAAGGTTCATCCCTGGCACTGATCTGGCACAGCAACGTTGTGCTGGAGCTGCTGGAGCTGTGCCAGCTCGAGGCCTTTTTTGGCGACCCTACCCTCATCACCCATGGCGAACGGCCTTGAGCCACCATGACAAGGAGTCACCGTGAGCATCGATCTTGATCAGGCTTTACACACCTATATCGCCGAGGCACGGGAGTTGCTCGAAGAGATGGAGTCAGCCCTGCTTTCACTGGAGGCTGACCCGGACAATAGCGAGCTGATAGGCGCCATCTTCCGCGCAGCCCATACCATCAAGGGTTCTGCGGGCCTGTTTGGTCTGCAGCCAATCGTCGGGTTTACCCACATCATCGAGGACCTGCTCGACCAGATCCGCAATCAGCAGCTCACCGTCACCTCCATGCTGATCAAAGACTTGCTGGAAAGCTGCGACCACATCCAGATGCTTATCAGCGTCGTTGCAGAACAGGGCGATGCACTGAGCGAAAACGATGCCTGTCAGGATGAACGGCTGAGGCTCGCCCTCACCCGTCATCAGTGCGTCCCCCATGCCACGCTGCCAGATAGGGTGCATACACCTGAACCCAAGATCGAAAAAGAGGGCGGCATTACCAGCTCCGCCTCCTTGTGGCATATCTCCCTGCGTTTTGGCCCCGACGTGCTGCGCAACGGCATGGATCCGGCCGCCTTTCTGCGCTATCTCGGCACACTCGGCACCATCTGCTCGATGGAGACCATCCAGCAGGCGCTACCGGATTGGGAACAGTTCGATCCGGAAAATTGCTACCTCGGCTACGAGATAGACTTCGACTCGCAGGTAGACAAGGCGGCCATCAGCGATGTTTTTGAATTTGTCAGAGATGACTGCCAGATCACCATCTTGCCGCCCCACAGCAAGATCGCCGAGTTTATCAACCTGATCGAGTCACTGCCGGAAGATAACGCCATGCTGGGGCAGTTGCTGGTCAACACCGGTGCCCTGACCGCAGAGGAGCTGGCCAACGGTCTGCAGGCACAACAAGCAACCCCGCCAGAGCAAGCGACCAAACTCGGGGAGATCCTGATTGCGCAGGGTGCCGTCAACGAAGCCGTGGTTGATGCCGCCCTGAAAAAACAGAACCAGACCAAGGAGAGCAAGAGTAAAGAGGGTCGTTACGTCAGGGTGCATGCCGACAAGCTGGATGACCTGATCAATCTGGTTGGGGAGCTGGTGGTCGCCAGCTCAGGGGCCAACCTGTTAGCCCAGCGCACCCGGGAGAGCCAGCTGCAAGAAGCCACCTCGGTCATTGCCATGCTGGTGGAAGAGATCCGTGACAGTGCGCTGCGCCTGCGAATGGTGCCTATCGGCGATACCTTCAACCGCTTCCAGCGAGTGGTGCGCGATGTCAGTCAGGAGCTGAACAAGGATATTACGCTGGTGATCTCCGGAGCCGAGACCGAACTGGACAAGTCGGTGGTAGAGAAGATCGGTGACCCACTGATGCATCTGGTCAGAAACTCGATGGATCACGGTATCGAATCGGCAGAGCAACGGCTGCTGGCAGGCAAATCCCCCCGCGGCACCCTGAATCTCAATGCTTATCACGACTCCAACAGCATCGTCATCGAAATTCGGGATGACGGTGCCGGTCTCAACAAAGCCAGGATCCAGCAAAAAGCCATCGAGCGCGGTCTGATCAACGCCACCACCACGCTGACGGATCAGGAGATATACAACCTGATCTTTGAGCCGGGGTTCTCCACCGCAGAGGCAGTCACCAACCTCTCCGGTCGCGGGGTAGGGATGGATGTCGTCAAACGCAACATAACAGCCCTGCGCGGCACGGTCGATCTGGACAGCATCCCGGGAAAAGGAACCCGCGTGCAGATCCGCCTGCCGCTTACCCTTGCCATCATCGACGGCTTCCTGGTGCGGGTCTGCGACACCCACTACGTCATTCCGCTCGATATGGTGATCGAGTGCGTGGAATTGACCCAGAGTGCACTGGCCGACACCCAAGGGCGCAATTACATCAATTTGCGTGGCGAGGTGCTGCCCTTTATCCGCCTGCAACACTACTTCGATACCAATGGCAGCAAGGGGCGGCGCGAGAACATTGTCGTGGTCAGCCACGCAGGCAAAAAATCCGGCCTGGTGGTGGATGAACTGCTGGGAGAATTCCAGACCGTCATCAAGCCGTTGGGGAAATTATTCCAGCGCCTGCAGGGCATCAGTGGTTCAACCATTCTGGGGGGAGGAGAGGTCGCCCTGATCCTCGACATTCCCTCGCTGATCCAGCACGCGATAACTCAAGAATCCAGTCAGCTCAACAGGTTGACCGTATCACGCAACCTGCCTCAATCCAGCATCAACTGAGGGGACCATCATGTTCAAAAACTCCACCATAAAATTGCGTCTCATCGTGCTGCTCTGCATGCTCTGCCTGCTGCTGCTGGCCGTTGGCAGCCTCGGGTTATACAACATGCAGAGCAGCAATACCGGGTTGCAGCGTGTTTACAACGACAGGGTGGTTCCTCTCAAGCAGCTGAAGACCATCTCCGACAGCTATGCCGTGTCGATCATCGACAACCTCAACAAGGCCAATGCGGGGCTGATCCCGGCAGAAGAGGCCCTGACTCAAATTAAACAGGCCCAACAGACGATCAAGAACGAGTGGCATAACTACCAGTCCACCACCCTCACCCCCGATGAGCAGCGCTTGTCAGCCGAGGCAACAACCCTGTTCAACGCGGCCGATACCGATATTGGCAAACTGGAGAAATTCCTCGCCACCCAGCACGGCATGATTGCCGGCATGCTGAGCAATTTTGACGGCACTCTGTATGGTTCCATCGACCCGATAGGCAACAAAATCACCGAGCTGGTCAACCTGCAGCTCAACGTGGCCAAGTCGGAATATACCGCAGCGCAATCCTGGTATGACGTGATGCTGATAACCATGGCGGTGGTTATCGCGGTCGGCATCGTGCTCGCAGCCTGGTTTGGCACCATGTTGATCAAGAGCATCATCACCCCGATCGAACAGGCCCTGCGCGTGGCCAATAGCCTGGCCGAAGGCAATCTGGATGTCTCAATCAAGATCGAATCCAACGACGAGGCGGGCCAGCTCTTGATGGCGATGGACAACATGGTCAAAAAACTGGGGGCTTTGATCACGGATATCGAGACCCTGGTCACTGCCGCCGTCGAGCAGGGAGACTTCAGCCACAAGATTGCACTGGAGAATCGCCAGGGCTATATCAAGCGGGTATCCGAGCTACTGAATCGCCTCTCCAATGTGACAGATACCAGCCTGGAAGATGTGATGCGCATCGCCACCGCACTCTCCAAGGGGGATCTGACCCAGCGGATCGATGAGCCCTACCCCGGTATTTTTGGCCAGACCAAAGACGGTCTCAACCAGACCATTACCGCACTAACCAATATCATCGAAGAGGTTCGCAACGCCGCCGACAACCTGACCAATGCCTCCAATCAGGTGAGCAATACGGCGCAGGCATTGAGTCAGGCCACTAGCGAGCAGGCGGCCAGTGTGGAGGAGACCAGCGCCTCTATCGAGCAGATGAGCGCCAGCATCAACCAGAACACCGAGAACGCCAAGATCACCGACAGCATGGCCAGCAACTCGGTGCTGGAGGCCAGCGAAGGGGGCCAATCCGTACAACAGACGGTTACCGCCATGCAGCAAATCGCCAAGAAAGTCAGCATCATCGATGACATCGCCTACCAGACCAACCTGCTTGCGCTCAACGCGGCTATTGAGGCAGCTCGCGCCGGAGAACATGGCAAAGGCTTCGCGGTAGTTGCCGCAGAGGTGAGAAAACTGGCGGAGCGCAGCCAGATCGCGGCGCAAGAGATTGGCGAGCTCTCCTCCGACAGCGTCAGTAAGGCAGAGCGAGCCGGCAACCTGCTGGAGAGGATCGTCCCCTCCATTCGCAAGACCTCTGATCTGGTACAAGAGATCAATGCCGCTTCGGGTGAGCAGGCCAGTGCAGCCAACCAGATCAGTCTGGCTATGAGCCAACTCAATCAGGTGACACAACAGAATGCGGCCAGTAGCGAGGAGCTGGCGGCCACCGCCGAAGAGATGAGCTCGCAAGCCAGCGAACTGCAACAAACCATGGCCTTCTTCGCTCTGGAAAAAAGTGTGCAGCTCAACTCTAGGCCCCATGAAACCAGCCACAAGGGGATGCCTCCCAGAGGCAGTTTCATCGCACCGCCACAACGGGCCAGTCAGCCCAATCAACCATCATCCCATTCCATTGCTGAAGCGGATTTTGTCCGTTTCTAACCGGAGGCGACCATGCATACATCCACTGACATCACGCTGCCATTATTGGCCGCTGGCGAGAGCAGCGGCGATGCCCAGTACCTGACGTTTCTGATCAACAACGAGATGTTCGCCATCAATATTCTGGGGGTCAAAGAGATCATTGAATACGGCAATATCACTCCCATCCCGATGATGCCGAGCTTTATTCGTGGCGTCATCAATCTGCGAGGAGCGGTTGTCTCGGTCGTTGACCTCAGTGCGCGCTTTGGCAATACCCCTTCAAATATTACCCGCCGCAGCTGCATCATCATCATTGAGGGGATGGCGCAGCAGGGTGATGAACCTGTCAGCCAGGATATAGGTGTCGTGGTGGATTCAGTGTCGGAGGTGTTAGGTATTCCACAAGCTGATATTGAACCACCGCCAAGTTTTGGCGCCCGCATCAGGGCTGACTTTATCAGCGGCATGGGCAAAGTCAGCGGTAAATTCGTCATCCTCATCGATACCGAAAAAGTGTTGTCACTCGATGAGATGGCACAACTCAACGAACTGGCCCAGCCACAGGCAAGGTTACCGCAAGGCAATCTGCAGCACTCCTGAACAGGCCCACATACTCCACGACATGCAGCATAAGGAAACGCTCATGACCCAGTCACTCTTAGGTAAACTCTTCGGGAACGATGCCGCAGAAGCAAGACAACAGGCCCTGTTACTCGATGCTATCGGGCAACTCCAGCGCGCCATCGTGGAAGATCGCCCCCTAGTCCCGATCGACCTTTCCGGATTGGATAATGCCCTGCGCACGATAGGAAATGCCGTCAACGACGTGGTGACCTTGCTCAGCGACAAGCTGGAGCAGAGCCGGGATGAAGTCAGGAGCAGCCAGGCCTTGCTCCATGAGAACAGACTGGTTCGCAAGGCACTGGACTGCGCCAGCACCAACGTGATGATCGCCGACACCAATCTCGACATTATCTATATGAACGAGGCCGTGACCGGCATGCTTAATCAGGCTGAAACGGACATTAAAAAAGAGCTCTACAGCTTCAATGCCAATCAGCTGATGGGCGCCAATATCGACAGTTTTCATAAAAATCCCAGCCATCAACGGGCTATGCTGGCCAAACTCAACAACACCTTCCGAACCCAGATCCAGCTGGGAGGACGAACCTTCTCCCTGATTGCCAATCCGGTCTTCAGCGATAGCGGCGAGCGCATGGGCTCAGTCGTCGAATGGGCAGACAGAACCAAGGAGGTGATGATAGAGAAAGAGATGTCCGACATCGTGCAGGCAGTGATCAATGGTGAACTGCACCGCCGGATGGAGCTTGCTGGCAAGAGCGGCTTCTTTCAGGCGATGGGTGAAGGGATCAACCAGATTGCCGAAGTGATCGACCGCACCCTCAACGAGGTTATCCGGGTCGTGCAATGTCTGGCGAAAGGGGATCTGACCCAACAGATAGAGGCTGACTATCCCGGTATTTTTGGTACCACCAAGGATTCACTCAACATCACGATCACCTCGCTGACCAAAATCGTCACCGAAGTTCGCAGCGCCTCTGACAACCTATCCAGCGCCGCCGAGCAGGTAAGCGCGACAGCCCAGTCCATCAGCCAATCCAGCAGTGAACAGGCCTCCAGTATGGAAGAGACCAGCGCCTCCATCGAGCAGATGAGCGCCAGCATCAACCAGAATACCGACAACGCTCAAGTCACCGATGGCATGGCCAGCAAGGCCGCCAAAGAGGCCGTCGAGGGAGGGGAAGCCGTCAAACTCACCGTCGATGCGATGAAACAGATCGCCAAACGAATTGGCATCATCGACGACATCGCCTACCAGACCAATCTGCTGGCGCTCAACGCGGCCATTGAAGCGGCACGGGCAGGTGACCATGGCAAAGGCTTTGCGGTCGTAGCAGCAGAGGTACGCAAGCTGGCAGAGCGCAGCCAAATTGCAGCACAGGAGATTGGCGAGCTCGCCTCCAGTAGTGTGGAGATGGCAGAAAAAGCAGGTCGCTTGCTGGATCAGATGGTGCCGTCCATTAACAAAACCTCTGACCTGGTACAGGAGATCAGCGCAGCCTCCAATGAGCAATCGACAGGGGTCAGCCAGATCAACCTGGCCATGAACCAATTAAGCCAGGTCACCCAGCAGAATGCCTCTTGCAGCGAAGAGCTTGCAGCCACTGCCGAGGAGATGAGCAGCCAGGCCGAGCAGCTACAGCTGGCCATGGAGTTTTTCACTTTGGAGGAAGTGCGCAAGGATAGCCGGGCCCACGCCACGACACGCAATGCGATAACCAAGGGGCGTTTCATCAACGAGGGCAACGCCTCTGGTAATGAACGACCATCAAGTCAGTCGCGACCACCGCTCAACGACGCCGATTTTGTCCGATTCTAGCTACGGGAGAGGCTTTGCCTCTCCTGCATCCGACGTCACTGGTAGAGGGGCAGGATTTTGTATCAAACCCAGTTGCATGATGATGAGTTCTCCCGTTTCCAGCACTGGCTTCATCAAACGGCGGGAATAGAGCTGTCTCCAGCCAAAAAGGCTTTGGTTGCCAGCCGGCTGGCGAAACGACTCTGCCACTACGAGCTGGATAGTTATGACGACTATTTCCAGCTCATCATGAACGACCGTAGCAGCGAACTACAGCTGGCGCTCGATCTGCTCACTACCAATGAAACCTACTTTTTCAGGGAGCCCAAACACTTCGAGTTTCTGACCAGGCAAGTACTTGCCCACTTCCCGACAGAACGCACCTTACGGATCTGGAGTGCCGCCAGCTCATCGGGAGAAGAGCCTTATAGTCTGGCCATGACGCTGGCAGAGAAGCGCGGCACCCTCAACTGGGAAATCGTGGCATCAGACATTTCGTCACGGGTGCTGGAACAGGCCATAAGCGGGCGCTATCTGATCGAACGGGCACACAACATTCCGCTGCCCTTTTTGATGAAGTACTGCCTCAAGGGGATCGGTTTGCAGGAGGGTATCTTCATCATCGACCGCAAGTTACGGGACAAAGTCAATTTCATGCAGATCAACCTCAATCAGGAGCTGCCGGATCTGGGGATGTTCGACGTGATCTTCATCAGGAACGTGATGATCTATTTCAACAAGGAGACCAAAGGGCAAGTGTTGCAGCGACTGGTACCTAGGCTCAAACCCGGCGGCTATCTGCTGGTCAGCCACGCTGAAAGCCTGCACGGCTTGCCTCACGGCCTGCAGCTGGTGTCCCCTTCCATTTATCAGAAGAGATGAACCATGGCACGGGAGGTGATCCTGCAACCGGGCGAACTCTTTTTTGGCAAGGAGGATGTGGTGGTCAAAACCCTGCTGGGGTCCTGTATCGCCATTACCCTGTGGCATCCCGAGCAAAAACAGGGGGGCATGTGTCACTACATGTTACCCACGCGAGGCAACCCCTCGACCGGGCTTGATGGACGCTATGCCGATGAGGCCCTCGCCTTGCTAGTGCAGGCTGCAGGTCACTATCCCGCCCCCATTCATGAGTACGAAGCCAAGCTGTTCGGGGGAGGCAACATGTTCACCGAGCAGCAATACGCACAGAGCGACAACAATGTCGCCATCAAAAATATTCAGGCAGCCTGGCAGCTGACCAGAGACCTTGGCCTTGATATCAAGGCTCATCATCTTGGCCATAGCGGCCACCGAAGCTTGCTCTTTGAGCTCAGCAACGGCAGTGTCTGGCTCCGCCATCATCGTCTGCCACATCAACGGGAGTCGCGAGAATGAAGCAGATCCGGGTCATGCTGGTGGATGATTCCGCCGTCGTCAGACAGGTATTGCAAGCGGTGCTGGAGCAGGAGCCTGACATCAAGGTGATCGCCACGGCATCGGATCCCCTGTTTGCTCAGGAAAAACTGAAGAAAGAGTGGCCTGACGTCATCGTGCTCGATGTGGAAATGCCACGCATGGACGGCATCACGTTTCTCACCAAAATCATGGCTGAACACCCGACACCAGTGGTGATCTGCTCATCTCTCACCGAAAAGGGAGCGGAAACCACACTGCAAGCGATGGCTGCAGGTGCAGTGGATATCATCACCAAGCCAACCATGGGATTAAAAAGCTTTCTGCAAGAATCCGCCCACGATCTGGCCATGGCGGTGCGGGCGGCCGCCCAGGCCAATCTTAAACGTGTTGGCAAGCCTGCCCCCTCAACGAGCAGCACCAAACTCAGTGCGGATGCCATGCTGCCACCCAACCAAGATGCCATGGCACAAACCACTGAACGGCTCATTGCCATCGGAACCTCCACTGGCGGCACCCAGGCACTGGAAGTGGTGCTGACTGCCCTGCCCCGGGTCAGTCCCGGTATTGTCATTGTGCAGCACATGCCGGAAAAATTTACCGCCATGTTTGCCGAGCGGCTCAACGGGGTCTGCCAGATAGAAGTGCGGGAGGCGAGAAACAACGACAGGGTGATCCCCGGACTCGCGCTGATTGCTCCCGGCGGGAAACATATGCTGCTCAAGCGCAGCGGTGCCTACTATCACGTCGAGGTGGTCGATGGGCCGCTCATCAATCGCCATCGACCCTCGGTGGATGTGCTGTTTCGCTCCGTCGCCAAATATGCCGGCAAGAACGCCACCGGTATCATCATGACCGGCATGGGGGATGATGGTGCGCGGGGATTGCGCGAGATGCTGGAAGCCGGTGCCAATACCTATGCCCAGGATGAGGCCTCCTGCGTGGTCTTCGGCATGCCCAAAGAAGCGATAAAGCTGGGGGCCGCTCGCCATGTGCTCCCTCTGCAAGAGATGCAATATGCCATCCTTGGCAAGTAAGCTCTCCCGCGCGCATTTTGATCATAAAAAAGTCCGGCTCCCCAAGGGGAGCCGGACTTTTTACGTCAACCGAAACCAGTCCGGTATCAGAGCGGCAGATTACTCTGCGGCAGGCACTTCTTCAGCAGCCGGAGCAGCATCAGCGGCAGGTGCAGCTTCAGTCGGGGCGTTCGCTTCCTTGATGGAGAGACGTACACGGCCCTGACGGTCAACTTCCAGTACCTTCACCTTGACCACGTCACCGATGGTCAGGTGGTCAGCCACGTTCTGCACGCGAGCGTCGGTGATCTGGGAGATGTGTACCAGACCATCTTTACCCGGCAGGATGTTGACGAAGGCACCGAAGTCAGCCAGACGTACCACTTTACCTTCATAGATGCGGTTCACTTCGATCTCGGCGGTGATCGCTTCGATACGACGGATCGCTTCCATGGCAGCTTCGTTGGCCACGGCGGAGATGCGAACAGTACCGTCATCATCCAACTCGATGTTGGTGCCGGTCTCTTCGGTCAGCGCACGGATCACTGAACCACCCTTACCGATCACGTCCTTGATCTTCTCAGGATTGATCTTGATGGTGTGGATACGCGGGGCAAAATCAGAGATTTCGCTGCGCGGAGCCTGGATGGCTTCATCCATCACTTTAAGGATGTGCAGGCGAGCGCCACGAGCTTGCTTGAGGGCAATCTCCATGATCTCTTTGGTGATGCCTTCGATTTTGATGTCCATCTGCAGCGCGGTGATACCTTCGGTAGTACCGGCTACTTTGAAGTCCATGTCACCCAGGTGATCTTCGTCACCCAGGATGTCGGACAGCACGACGAAACCTTCTTCTTCCTTCACCAGACCCATGGCGATACCGGCAACAGAGGCCTTGATCGGCACACCCGCATCCATCAGCGCCAGGGAGGAACCACAGACAGAAGCCATGGAGGAAGAGCCGTTGGATTCGGTGATTTCAGACACCACACGCACCACGTACGGGAACTCGGCGGCGCTCGGCATTACGGCAGCAACGCCACGCTTGGCCAGACGACCGTGACCAATTTCACGACGCTTGGGGCTACCCATCATGCCAGTCTCACCGACGCAGTACGGCGGGAAGTTATAGTGCAGCATGAAGCGGTCGGCGCGATGGCCAGCCAGCTCGTCGATGTTCTGAGCGTCACGCTCGGTACCCAGAGTGGCAACCACGATGGCCTGAGTCTCACCACGGGTGAACAGGGCAGAACCGTGAGCACGGGGCAGAATGCCGGTGCCGACAGACAGGGCGCGGATCATTTCCGGATCACGACCATCAATGCGCGGCTCGCCACGCACTACCCGGCCACGGACGATGCGGCTTTCCAGGCTGTGGAACTCTTCACCGATCTTCTTGGCATCGTCGGCAACGCCGGAAGCAATGACCTGCTCAACCACGCGCGCCTTGATGGCACCGATGGCTTCGTAACGTACTGCTTTCTCAGTGATGCGATACGCTTCACCCAGTTCGGCAGTCGCCAGCTCGGCGATCTTGGCTTTCAGCGGCTCGTTAACGGCAGGCGCAGTCCAGTTCCACGGCTTGGTGCCAACAGCGGCAGCAAACTCGTTGATCGCATTGATGACGATCTGCATCTGATCGTGACCAAATACCACGGCGCCCAGCATCACCTCTTCAGAGAGGATGGCCGCTTCAGACTCAACCATCAGTACCGCGTTGGCAGTACCGGCAACCACCAGGTCCAGATCGCTCTGCGGCAGTTCAGCGGTAGTCGGGTTCAGCATGTACTGACCGTTCATGTAGCCCACGCGAGCAGCTGCAATCGGGCCACCAAACGGAATACCGGAGATGGCCAGCGCAGCAGAGGCACCGATCATGGCAACGATGTCCGGAGAAACCAGCGGATTCACGGACATGACGGTGGCAACCACCTGAACCTCATTGAGGAAGCCTTCCGGGAACAGCGGGCGAATAGGACGGTCGATCAGGCGGGAAGTGAGGGTCTCACCTTCGCTCGGACGGCCTTCACGACGGAAGAAACCACCCGGGATACGACCAGCAGCATAGGTACGCTCCTGGTAGTTGACGGTCAGCGGGAAGAAATCACGGCCATGATCGGCCTCTTTCTTACCAACTACGGTCACAAATACGCAGGTATCGTCCATGCTGACCATAACGGCCGCAGTGGCTTGACGGGCCATCACACCGGTTTCCAGCGTGACGGTGTGTTGACCGTACTGGAATGACTTTACAATAGGATTCACGTGAATTTCCTTTTTTACAATTTGGCTCTTTAAATTCGCGCACAAGTATACTTGATTCACTGCAAAAGGTAAGCGGGGACACGAATTCTGTGAAGCAGGCAACGACTTGAAGAGCAATAAAAAAGGGGAACCTCACGGTTCCCCTTTTTCGCGAAATCTGATGGTCGATTAACGACGCAGACCCAGCTTGGCGATCAGAGCAGCATAACGCTGAACATCTTTACGCTTCAGGTAGTCCAGCAGCTTACGACGCTGGGAAACCATGCGCAGCAGACCGCGACGACCGTGGTGGTCCTTTGAGTGCTCCTTGAAGTGACCTTGCAGATGGTTGATCTGGGCAGTCAGCAGGGCAACCTGCACTTCGGGGGAACCAGTGTCGTTAGCGCAACGAGCGTTGTCAGCAACGATGGACGCTTTGATCTCAGCATTTAGAGACATGTGTGTACTCCAGTAGAGTGTTTAAAGGTTCACAGCCAATCTCTAATTCAGCCGTGAAATGAGGGCGGTATCATAATCGTCCCCGGCTATTTTCGCAACGGGAAAGACGCGCCGATACCGCCAGAGGATTACTCCTCGATGTTATCGTCGTGATAACGCACCAATCGCTTGGGCGCAACCCGACCATCAGCATCAATGTCACCCACGCCGATAAACTCGCGCTCAGGGCCGACTGTCATGCGAACCTGACCGCTGGCCGGTGCGCCAGGCACCTGTACCGCTTGGCCCTGATTCACATAGGCAGCGACCACCGCCAGCATGTTCACCTCAGGCAAAGATGCCACTGCGGTATCCATCGGCAACAGCAGCGGATCGAGCTGCTCGCGCGGCGGGGTACTCTCGGCCTTGGACTGCTCGAGAATGCACTCCAGCTGCTCCAGGGTCAGCATCCGATCATAGGGATAGCTGGCCACCTGAGTACGACGCAACTGGGTGACATGAGCACCACAACCCAGCACTTCACCCAGGTCATCGACCAGCGTGCGGATGTAGGTGCCTTTGCTGCAGTGCACTTCGAGGCGCACTTCATCACCTTCGAAGCTCAGCAGTTTGAGTTCGAATATCGTGATGGGACGGGCTTCACGCTCGATGGTGATGCCTTCACGGGCATACTCATAGAGCGGACGACCATTGTGTTTGAGCGCAGAATACATGGACGGCACCTGCATGATCGGGCCGCGGAACTGATCCAGCGACTCAATCAGGGTACCCATAGCCACGTTCACCGGACGAGTGGACACCACTTCGCCGTCGGAGTCGCTGGTATTGGTGCGCTCGCCCAGCTTGGCGGTCACCTCATAGCGTTTGTCCGCCTCCAGCAGATACTGGGAGAACTTGGTGGCCTCACCGAGGCAGATCGGCAGCATGCCGGTCGCCAACGGGTCCAGGGCGCCAGTGTGGCCAGCCTTGGCTGCGTTGTAGATCCGCTTGACCTTCTGCAACACATCGTTGGAGGTCAGACCGGTTGGCTTATCCAGCAGCAGGATGCCGTGCACATCACGGCCCTTGAAACGACGTCTGCGTGACATCTCAGGCTTTATCCTCTGTTGTGTCATCGGGTGTGGCATCCGTCTCTTCGTCACGGCCAGCTTCGGCCATGCGACGCTTGTCTTCGCGCACAGTGTTGGTCACCAGGTTGGAGAGACGCATCCCTTCGACCAGGGTCTGGTCGTAGTAGAAACGCAGCTCAGGCACTACCCGCAGACGCATGGCGCTGCCAAGCAGGCTGCGGATATAACCGGCAGCTTCAGTCAGACCCAACAGGCCTTCCTTGATGCGATCGCCGTCATTCTCCAACTGCAGAAAAGTAACGTAAATTTTTGCATAGTTAAGATCTTTGGACACTTCCACATCGGAAACTGTCACCATGCCAATGCGGGGATCTTTCACCTCACGCTGCAGGATCAGCGCGATTTCACGCTGGATCTGCTGTCCGACCCGACGGGTCCGGCTGAATTCTCTGGCCATATTCTATCCTGCGATAAAAGGGGGCCGTGGCCCCCTATTTTGTCTGACTCTCGGCTTACAGTGTCCGTTGAATTTCAACAGTCTCGTAAACTTCGATCTGGTCGCCTTCGCGCACGTCATTGTAGTTCTTGACCGCGATACCACACTCGTAACCGTTACGGACTTCGTTAACGTCATCTTTGAAGCGGCGCAGGGATTCCAGCTCGCCTTCATAGATAACCACGTTGTCACGCAGAACACGGATACGGTTGGAGCGCTTGACGATACCTTCAGTGACCATACAGCCAGCAACAGCGCCGAACTTGGGTGACTTGAAGACGCTACGCACCTGAGCCAGACCGATGATCTCCTGACGATATTCAGGAGCCAGCTTACCGCTCATGGCCTGCTTCACTTCGTCGATCAAATCATAGATGACGGAGTAGTAACGCAGATCCAGGCTCTCGGCTTCGATGACCTTGCGCGCAGATGCGTCAGCACGGACGTTGAAACCAACCAGGATGGCGCTGGAAGCGGCAGCCAGAGTGGCGTCAGTTTCGGTGATTCCACCAACACCTGAGCCGATGATCTTGACTTTAACTTCGTCGGTAGAGAGCTGAACCAGCGCATCGCAGATAGCTTGCACAGAGCCCTGTACGTCGGCCTTGATCACCACATTCACTTCGGACACTTCGCCCTCGGTCATGTTGGCGAACATGTTTTCCAGCTTGGCCTTCTGCTGGCGAGCCAGCTTGACGTCGCGGAATTTGCCCTGACGATAGAGTGCCACTTCACGGGCTTTCTTCTCGTCACGTACAACAGTGGCTTCGTCACCGGCAGACGGCACCCCGGACAGACCGAGGATTTCGACCGGCAGAGACGGGCCTGCTTCTTTGATGTCGCGACCCAATTCGTCACGCATCGCACGAATACGGCCGTACTCCAGACCACACAGGACGATGTCGCCCTGACGCAGGGTACCTTGCTGAACCAGTACAGTTGCAACCGGACCACGACCTTTGTCGAGGAAGGATTCAACAACCACACCGCTTGCCATACCATCAACGACGGCTTTCAGTTCCAGTACTTCGGACTGGATCAGAATGGCTTCCAGCAGATCGTCGATGCCTTCGCCAGACTTGGCAGAGACATGAACAAACTGGCTATCGCCACCCCAATCTTCAGACATCACGTTGTAACGGGACAGTTCGGTTTTGACGCGATCCGGATCTGCTTCAGGCTTGTCGATCTTGTTAACTGCAACAACGATAGGTACCCCAGCCGCTTTGGCGTGCTGGATCGCTTCGATGGTCTGCGGCATGACGCCGTCATCGGCAGCAACAACCAGTACCACGATATCAGTGGACTTGGCACCACGAGCACGCATGGAGGTAAACGCAGCGTGACCCGGAGTATCCAGGAAGGTGATCATGCCACTGTCAGTTTCGACGTGGTAAGCACCGATATGCTGGGTAATACCACCGGCTTCGCCAGCAGCAACCTTGGCTTTACGGATATAGTCGAGCAGCGAGGTTTTACCGTGGTCAACGTGGCCCATGATGGTCACGACCGGAGCGCGCGGCTTGGCTTCGGAGGTCTCGTCACGATCGGACAGTACCGCCTCTTCCAGCTCGTTCTCACGACGCAACACTACCTTGTGACCCATCTCCTCGGCGACCAGCTGAGCGGTCTCCTGGTCGATCACCTGGTTGATGGTCGCCATGGCGCCCATCTTCATCATCGCCTTGATGACTTCCACGCCTTTGACGGCCATCTTGTTAGCCAGTTCGGCTACAGTGATGGTTTCGCCAATGACCACGTCACGGTTTACCACTACCGCGGGCTTGTTGAAGCCATGCTTCATCGCGTTAGGAGTAGCCACCTTGCCACGCTTGCCTTTACGGGCACGCGGGTTGCGTGAGTCACGATCATCTTCACGACGACCCGGCTTTTTCGGGGCCTTGACCGCAGCAGCTGCAGCGGTACGACGGCTGGTCTCTTCCTTCCGGTCCAACTCATCTTCTGCGGCTTGCGCATGCTTGTTGGTGGTCAGATGATAGTCACTGCTCTCTTTGGCGCGAGCAGCTTCTTCTTCAGCCCAGCGAGGGCCATTCTGTTCTGCCATAAGACGAGCCTCTTCGGCTTTCTTTGCGGCGAGTTCTTCTGCTTTTTGCAAAGCGGTTAATTCCTGTTGGCGCTTCAGTTCTTCTGCTTCGCGCTTGGCCATCTTTTCTGCCTCTTGCTGAGCTGTGCTACTGGCTGCTTTGGCGGGCTGTGGAGCCTGTCGAGCCTTTGATTGTGCCTCGATCCGCGCCTTTTCCTCAGCGTCACGACGAGCCTGCTCAGCCTCACGGCGAGCCTTCTCTTCAGCTTCGAGACGGGCCTTATTCTCGGCCTCGCAACGAGCTTTTTCTTCTGCTTCCAAACGCGCTGTTTCCTCGGCTTCCACCTGACGCTGTTCATCTTCCAGCGCCGAGCGTCTTACATAGGTGCGAGATTTACGCACTTCTACCTGCACTTCCTTGTTCTTGCCGCCAGTACCCTGAACACTGATGGTGCTCTTGGTCTTGCGCTGCAAGGTCATGCGGGCAGGAGTGGCGACCTCGTCACCCCCATGCTGTTTCTTCAGGTGTGCCAGCAGGGTCTGCTTTTCAGACTCGCTAACCATGTCGTCGGCCTTGCTCTTGCTGATACCGGCATCGACAAACTGCTGGAGAAGACGATCAACCGGTGTGTCGATGTCAGTGGCAAGTTGTTTGACTGATACTTCTGCCATTCATTTTCCTCCGTTTGATCTTACTCGGACTGCTCTTCTCCGAACCAACAGATATTACGAGCAGCCATAATGAGCTCACCAGCCTTCTCGGCAGTCAACTCTTCGATATCAGCAAGGTCATCAATACCTTGCTCAGCCAAATCTTCCAGAGTGCCAACACCACGGCCCGCCAGAGCGTAAGCCATTTCACGGCTCAGGCCATTCAGATTGAGCAGGTCTTCAGAAGGCTCAACGCCATCAAAAGATTCTTCTTTAGCCAGTGCCTTGGTAGTCAGGGCATCTTTGGCACGGTTGCGCAGCTCTTCGACCATGTCTTCATCCAGACCATCGACAGCCAGCAACTCGTTAACCGGTACGAAGGCGATCTCTTCCAGAGTCGAGAAGCCCTCTTCCATCAGCAGACCGGCGAACTCATCGTCGATATCCAGGGTGCTGGTGAACAGGTTCATGATGCGGTCGTTTTCAGCCTGATGCTTGGAGCGCATGTCTTCAACGGTCATCACGTTCAGTTCCCAACCGGTCAGCTGGGATGCCAGACGCACGTTCTGACCATTGCGACCGATAGCCTGAGCCAGGTTGGCAGCTTCCACGGCGATATCCATGGTGTGGTTATCTTCATCAACAATGATGGAGGCCACATCGGCAGGCGCCATGGCATTGATCACGTACTGGGCCGGGTTGTCATCGTACAGCACGATGTCAGCACGCTCACCGTTCAGCTCGGCTGAAACAGCTTGCACACGGGCACCACGCATACCGATACAAGCACCGATCGGATCGATACGACGATCGTTGGTCTTCACCGCGATCTTGGCGCGAGAGCCCGGATCACGGGCGGCGCCCATGATTTCGATCATCTCTTCGCCGATCTCTGGCACTTCGATGCGGAACAGCTCTTTCAGGAAATCAGGGCTGGAGCGGCTGACGAACAGCTGGGCACCACGGGCTTCCGGGCGAACTGCGTAGAGCAGGCCACGAATGCGGTCACCCGGACGGAAGGTCTCGCGCGGCAGCATGTCATCACGGAAGATCACGGCTTCGGCATTGCTGCCCAGATCGAGAACCACGTTGTCGCGGCTGCTCTTTTTGACCACACCACTGATGATGGTGCCTTCTTTATCTTTAAACTGATCAACTACCTGGGAACGCTCGGCCTCACGCACTTTCTGCACGATAACCTGTTTGGCGGTCTGGGTAGTGATACGGTCGAAAGTAACAGAGTCGATCTGGTCTTCAACATACTCACCGATCTGGATTTCCGGCTGATCAATCTGCGCAGCTTCCAGGGTGATTTCACCGTAGGCGTTTTCCATGGATGCTTGATCAGCAACCACTACCCAACGGCGATAGGTGTCGTAGTCACCGGTCTTGCGATCGATTTCAACCCGAACTTCAATCTCGCCTTCATATTTCTTTTTGGTCGCAGTCGCCAGCGCAGTTTCCAGAGCCTGGAAGATCTTCTCGCGGGGTACCGCCTTCTCGTTGGATACTGCGTCAACGACCAGCAAAATCTCTTTATTCATATCCGATAGCCTCGTTAACCAAAGTTCGGCACTATGTTCGCTTTTTGGATATTGGTGAAAGCCAACACATCGTCCTTACCATCTACTGTCAGGGTGATCATGTCGCCTTGCACAGCTTTGATTACGCCTTTGAACTTGCGGCGGTTATTTGTTGCCATCCGAAGCGAAACCGCCGCCTCTTGGCCAACGTATTTTTCGAATTGGGCAACCTTGAACAGGGGGCGATCCAGACCCGGGGAGGACACCTCGAGGTAATACTCCTCGGTAATGGGATCTTCGACATCCATGATGGCGCCAACCTGATGGCTGACTGCTGCACAGCTTTCGACAGTCACACCCTGCTCGCTATCGATGTAGACACGCAAGGTGGAGTAGCTACCCGCACGGGTAAACTCAATACCCCAAAGTTCAAAACCCAAGGCAACGACCGGAGCCTCGAGCAGATCGGTCAAACGTTGTTCCAACGTAGCCAAAGTCACCCTCCGAAAAACAAAAAAAGGGCATAGAGCCCAGATAGATATCGATTCAGAGTAAATCGCACGTAACAAAAAGCCCCGATGTCAAATCGGGGCTTGGCGCTTTACCCTGACTGTCGCCTCGCAGCGACCGCTTTCCTGAGCGTAGGAAATGCGTGAAATTTGGTTGCGGGGGCCGGATTTGAACCGACGACCTTCGGGTTATGAGCCCGACGAGCTACCATGCTGCTCCACCCCGCGTCCGAATCGTGCGAGATTATAGCCACTCTAGCATCTTGGTACAAGAGACAGACTGACTATAATATACTCGGTCACCCGAGCTCACTGCTTAATTGGTGCCGTGGGCGGGACTCGAACCCGCACACCCTAGAGCACTACCCCCTCAAGATAGCGTGTCTACCAATTCCACCACCACGGCAAAACTCTCTTACTGGGGAACGTCAGTGTCTTTGTTCACTGGCGCTTTAGTCTGCTCAACCTGTTCGGTTTGTTGCAGATTTTCCCACTCACTACCCTGCTTCACCTTGTGTGTGGACATAGATCCGAGCACCAAACTGATAATGAAAAACAGAGTAGCCAAAATTGCTGTTGTTCGGGTCAGGAAACTACCTGAACCACCGGAGCCGAATACAGTATTCGATGCCCCTGCGCCGAAGGAGGCGCCCATGTCAGCCCCTTTACCTTGCTGAATCATCACCAGACCAATCAGAGCCAGTGACACCAACAGATAAACGACTAAAAGAATTTCGTACATTTAACTTGCACCCTTTGCCGCTTCAACAATTCCTAAAAACGTGTCGCTATCAAGACTTGCACCACCAATCAGACCGCCATCAATGTCGGGCTGGGCAAACAAATCTCTTGCGTTGGTCGGCGTTACGCTCCCACCATAGATGATTCTAACTTTTTCACCTATTACCGGAGTATCCTCCGCCAAGCGACCGCGTATAAAGGAATGAACCTCTTGTGCCTGCTCGGGTGTGGCGCACTTACCTGTACCTACAGCCCAAATCGGCTCGTAGGCGATGATAGCATTATCGAAAGCCATCGCGCCATTTTTCTCTATGACGATATCCAGTTCTTCAGCGATCACCTCAAAGGCTCTTCTCGCCTGCCTCGCTGCACCTGATTCACCTAAACAGAGGATGGGAATCAAGCCTGCCGCTCTGGCAGCCGCAAACTTCTCTGCGACGATAAAACTGGTCTCACCAAAGAGACGCCTGCGCTCGGAGTGCCCTACCAATACGTAACGACACCCTGCCTCTACCAGCATCTGACACGAGATTTCTCCGGTGTAAGCGCCAGCACCGTGCTGACTCACATTCTGAGCCCCCAACCTTATTACTTTCTGCTCATTGAGCAGTGAAGCACTAAAGTCGAGATGCACATGGGAAGGACAGAGAACTACATCTACTTTTTCATCAACACCTTTCAGGCAGTGACTCGTAAACTGCTCTAACTGCGACCTACTACCGTGCAACTTCCAATTGGCTGCTACAAACGGCTTGCGGTTTCCCATCGGCAACTCCCTTGCGAAAGCGGGGCTGATAATATCCAGAGGATGCTCAGCTGACAAGTGCTATTTTTAATTTTTTGAATCGTTTGAACAAGATACAACCAGGGCGGCTAAAAAGCCGCCCCTTGCGCTCATTAAAACGCCGACTTTACCTGTTGTGCGATACGCTGAGCCATGTCACGTACCTGCTGCTCATGCTCTCCTTCCACCATCACCCTGATGAGAGGCTCGGTGCCGGATTTGCGCAACAGAACACGGCCACGACCAGCCAACTCCTGCTCTACCTTGGCGACCTCCTCCATAACAGCATCAGCCGCCAACGGATCATTGCCTTCGGCAAAGCGGACATTCACCAGCACTTGCGGGAACTTACTCATGCCGGAGCGCAACTTGGCCAGCGGCATCTCGGCACTGCGCATGGCAGTAAGCACTTGCAAGGCGGCTACGATCCCATCACCTGTGGTGGTTTGATCCAGGCAGATGATGTGGCCTGAGTTCTCACCACCGATACGCCAGCCTTTCTCTTCCATCATCTCCAGCACATAGCGGTCACCCACCTGCGCACGGGCAAACGGAATACCCAAGGTCTGCAAGGCCAGCTCCAGACCCATATTGGCCATCAAGGTGCCGACTACGCCACCTTTGAGGCGACCGTTGCGCAAGGCATCGCGGGCAATGATATAGAGGATTTCGTCACCGTCGATGAGATAACCGGTATGGTCAACCATGATCAGGCGATCACCGTCACCATCAAATGCAACCCCCAGATCGGCCTTGCACTCCAGTACCTTGGCAACCAGCGCCTCAGGCGCGGTAGAACCGACGCCATCGTTAATATTGAGGCCATCCGGAGCACAGCCCATGGTGATCACGTCGGCGCCCAATTCGCGGAAAACGGACGGAGCAATGTGATAAGTGGCACCATGACCACAATCCACCACCATCTTGACGCCATCAAGGTTCATATGAGAGGGGAAGGTGCTCTTGCAAAATTCGATATAGCGACCGGCCGCATCATCAATACGCATCGCTTTACCAAGCAGGGCAGACTCGACACAAGTGAGCTCGTGATCAAGTTCGGCCTCGATGGCCATCTCGACATCATCCGGCAATTTGGTGCCATCGGCGGAGAAGAACTTGATGCCGTTGTCATAGAAGGGGTTATGGGAGGCGCTGATGACGATACCGGCTTCGGCACGGAAGGTGCGCGTCAGATAAGCAACCGCCGGCGTGGGCATGGGGCCCATCAGAATGGCCTTGAGACCCGCGGCGGAGAGACCCGCTTCCAGAGCAGATTCCAGCATGTAACCGGAGATACGTGTATCTTTGCCAATCAGCACCTTCTTGGTGCCTTTCTTGGAGAGCACCTTGCCAGCCGCCCAACCCAACTTCATCACGAATTCAGGGGTGATCGGATACTCGCCAACCTTGCCGCGCACACCATCGGTGCCGAAATACTTTCTTGCCATGGTTTGTTCTCTTTATTATCTGGAAATAAAATCTTGTCCCGTCATTGCCTGCCAGCCCACACGCAGTGCATCCATGGTTTCCCGCACATCATGCACCCGGATGATCCGTGCCCCATGCTGCATCCCGATAAGGGCGCATGCCAGACTGCCCGCCAGGCGCTCGTCAACCGGACGGCCCAGCAGGTTGCCTATCATAGACTTTCGCGACATCCCCACCAAGAGCGGCAAGCCATAATCGAGCAGTTCCTTTTGGGCCGCCAGTAGCTGGTAGTTGTGCGCCAGCGTCTTGCCAAAACCGTAGCCGGGATCCAGCAGCAGCTGTTCACGCGCAATACCGGCAGCCATGCAAGCCGTGATCCGCTCATCAAAAAAGCCACGCACCTCCCCCAGCAGATCATCATAGTGTGGCTCGACCTGCATGGTTCTCGGTTGCCCCTGCATATGCATCAGACAAACAGGTACCCGGGCTTCGGCGGCAGCCAGCAGTGCCCCCTCCTCCTGGAGCGCCCTCACATCGTTGATCAGATGGGCACCCGCCTGGCAGCCTTCCCGCATCACCCCCGCCTTGGAGGTGTCGAGCGAGATCATCACCTCCAGCTCTGCGGCTATTCGCTTGATCACGGGAATGACTCTGTCGAGCTCCTCCTGCTCGCTCACATCCGGCGCGCCGGGGCGAGTGGACTCGCCGCCGATATCGATCAGCGTGGCACCATCAGAGACCATCTGACGCGCATGGGCCATCGCCCGTTCAATCTGATTGAAATTGCCACCATCGGAGAAGGAGTCAGGGGTTACGTTGAGTATCCCCATCACATGGGGGCGATCGAGGGAGAGGCTGAGCCCCTTGCTGATTAACTGCATCTTCGCGTCCATTTGCATAAAGAAAAACCCCGGGCAAGCCCGGGGTTTGGAGAGTCACGATTATTTGGCCGGAGCGTCGTTGGCTTTGTCGATAGTGACATCCGCCACCGGTGCTGCCTCATCGGCCGGCTTGGCCTCGGCTGCCACGGTAGAACCACCTTGCGGAGTATCACCGTGTTCGTCATGCCAGTTGCTCGGAGCACGGACCTCGCGGCGCGCCATCAGATCATCAATCTGCTTGGCGTCGATGGTTTCGTACTTCATCAGCGCATCTTTCATGGTGTGCAACACGTCCATGTTATCCAGCAAGATTTGCTTGGAGCGGGCGTAGTTGCGATCAATCACCAGCTTGACCTCGGCATCGATGACGCGGGCGGTATCGTCAGACATATGCTTGGCCTTGGCCATGCTGCGGCCGAGGAACACTTCACCGTCCTCTTCGGCATAGAGCATGGGACCAAGACGCTCGGACATGCCCCACTGGGTCACCATCTTGCGAGCGATGTCAGTCGCACGCTCGATGTCGTTGGACGCACCGGTCGAGACCTTTTCGGCGCCGTAGATCAGCTCTTCTGCCAAGCGACCGCCATACAGACTGGAGATCATTGACTCCAGATGCTGCTTGGAGTGGCTCCAGCGATCCTGCTCCGGCAGATACATGGTGACACCCAGCGCACGACCACGGGGAATGATTGAGACCTTGTAGACAGGATCATGATCCGGTACCACACGACCAATGATGGCGTGACCCGCCTCATGGTATGCAGTCATCTCCTTCTCGGACTCTTTCATCACCATGGAGCGACGTTCAGCGCCCATCATGATCTTGTCCTTGGCCTTCTCGAACTCAGCCATAGAAACCACACGGCGGCTTTCACGGGCAGAGAACAGGGCCGCTTCGTTGACCAGGTTGGCCAAGTCAGCACCGGAGAAACCGGGGGTACCACGAGCAATCAGCGCCGGATTGACGTCATCCGCCAACGGAACTTTGCGCATGTGTACTTTCAGGATCTGTTCGCGACCACGGACATCTGGCAGACCGACCACAACCTGACGGTCGAAACGACCCGGACGCAGCAATGCCGGATCCAGTACGTCAGGACGGTTGGTTGCAGCGATGACGATGACGCCTTCGTTACCTTCAAAACCATCCATTTCAACCAGCATCTGGTTCAGAGTCTGCTCACGTTCATCGTGACCACCACCCAGACCCGCGCCACGCTGACGACCTACCGCATCAATTTCATCGATGAAGATGATGCAAGGGGAGGACTTCTTGGCCTGCTCGAACATGTCACGCACCCGGGAGGCACCGACACCAACGAACATCTCCACGAAATCGGAACCGGAGATGGTAAAGAACGGAACCTTGGCTTCACCAGCAATGGCCTTGGCCAGCAGGGTCTTACCGGTACCGGGTGGGCCAACCAGCAACACACCAGTCGGGATCTTGCCACCCAGTTTCTGGAACTTGCTCGGATCACGCAGATAGTCGACCAGCTCCTTCACTTCCTCTTTGGCCTCATCGCAACCTGCGACATCGGCAAAGGTGGTCTTGATCTGGTCTTCACTCATCAGGCGAGCCTTGCTCTTGCCGAACGACATGGCACCTTTGCCACCGCCGCCCTGCATCTGACGCATGAAGAAGACCCAGACACCGATCAGCAACAGCATCGGGAACCAGGAGATGAAAATAGAGGTCAACAGAGACGGCTCTTCCGGCTTCTCGCCCATCACTTTAACGTTGTGATTGAGCATATCATTGAGCAGCTGGGGATCCGGTGCAGGGATGATGGTGGTGAATTTTTCACCAGTGCGCTTGACGCCATTAATGACCTTACCATCCATCCGCACTTCACGGATCTGCTCTTGGGTCACTTCTTTAACGAAGCTGGAATAGTCCAGCTGGCGACTGGTGGTATCGCTGGGGCTGAAGCTATTGAACACCGACATCAATACGACGGCGATGACCAGCCACAGGATTAAGTTTTTCGCCATGTCACTCAAATCAGTAACCTCGCAGACTGACAGTTAACGATGAAGGGTAGGGTACTACAGTTTAAAACCGGTAGCCACAATGTAGACTTCCCGAGATCTGGCACGGGATGAGTCTGGTTTACGAATTTTAACAGCTGAAAAAAGTTTACGTATTTCATTGAGATAGGTATCAAACCCCTCCCCCTGGAACACCTTCACTACGAAACTGCCGTCACTGCGTAATACCTGATTACACATGTCCAGTGCCAGCTCGACAAGATACATGGCGCGCGCCTGATCCACCTGCTGGGTACCGCTCATGTTAGGTGCCATATCAGACATCACAACATCGACCTTATCGGGACCTACTCTTCCCAGCAAGGCACTGAGCACAGCATCCTCCCGAAAGTCCCCTTGCAGGAAATCGACACCGGCAATGGGATCCATAGGCAAAATATCACATGCGATGACGCGACCCGAGTCACCAACCTGTTCAACCGCAAACTGGGACCAGCCACCAGGAGCCGCCCCCAAATCCACAACTGTCATGCCGTTTTTGAGCAAGCGATCCTTGCCCTGAATCTCGTCAATCTTGAAAACAGCACGGGAACGCAGGCCCAATTTTTGAGCTTTTTTGACGTATTGATCGTCGAAATGTTCTTTTAACCAGCGACTAGAACTGGGGGAACGCTTTTTCTGGGTCATGATAATCGACTTTAAAAAACCACAAGGGTTATTAGTATTAAGGGCTAAGTGGGGTTAGAATACGCCCCTTTCAACCCTGACTTATGAAGAAATTGCGATGATTCTCAACAATAAACAGAAACAGTACCTCAAGGGCCTTGCTCACAGCCTCAAACCCGTCGTCCTGCTGGGTCAGCATGGTCTGACCGAAGGTGTACTGGCTGAAATCGATCTGGCACTGAACCATCACGAGCTGATCAAGGTTAAGGTTGCCGCTGAAGATCGCGAGATGAAGCAACTGGTTATGGATGCAATCGTCCGTGAAACCGCTGCAATCAAGGTGCAAAGCATGGGCCACGTGCTGACTATTTATCGTCAAGCCACCGAGCCAAAAATCCAGCTGCCCCGCAAGTAAAAGGAAAGAGCATCGCTCTTTCCTTATTCCACTTCTTCCCGAGTCGCTTGCCAAAGTAGTCGCAAAGCCCTTAACCTGCGATGAATACTTTTGGATACGCATTATGGCTCACCGTCAAATTCTCACTGAAGATGAGCTGGCCATGCTGCGGGACTTGGGGAGCAATCAGGACACCCATGTCCTGAGTGGTCACCTTGATGCCCCCATGCTTGGCTTGCTGCACAAAGCCGAACACCTGGTACTCGAAGCGCGCTTTGCAGGCCATCAGTTACGCTTTCCGCTTACCTTTATCGAAGCCGCTGAGGGTGTGGTCGAACCACGTCTGGCCGCACCAGTGATCAGGGAGCTTGGCTTTACCCAGCCACGGGCCTGGCGTCTCGAACAAAAAGCCAAATTGCACAGCAGTAAAGGACTCTTTCAAGTATTAAGCCTCTCACTGAACGGCCTCATCGTCGAAAATTTGCCAACCGATATGCTAGCCGATGACTCACTCCGTGGAGAACTCTGCATCGCACAAGAGGCTTGGTTCCCCCTTGATGCCAGATTGGTTCGGCGCATCAAATCTGATGCCAACCATGCAACCTGGGCACTGAGCTTTCAGATGAGCGAAAGCGATATCGAACGGCTACGCCAGTGGCTGTTCCTGCGCCATCAGGATGCTTTTACCGAGGCTTATCTGTCCTAGCAAGTATCTCAGCCTTAGCCAAATACAACAGGGGAGCACCAGCCCCCCTGTTTCGTCATAACCTGACGTCGCTTAAACGTAAGCTACGTTCAGCACTTCGTATTCCACATCACCGGCAGGAGTCTTGACGATGGCGACATCGTCTACTTCCTTGCCAATCAGCGCACGGGCAATCGGTGAGTTGACAGAGATAAGGTTCTGTTTGATATCAGCCTCATCATCACCCACGATGCGGTAGATGACCTCTTCCTCTGTCTCGCTCTTGAGCAGCGTCACGGTCGCGCCAAAAATGACACGGCCATTATTGGTGATCTTGGTGACATCGATCACCTGAGCATTGGAGAGCTTGGCTTCAATCTCCTGGATGCGGCCTTCGCAGAACCCCTGCTGCTCACGGGCAGCGTGGTATTCGGCATTTTCTTTCAGATCGCCATGCTCACGCGCATCGGCAATCGCTTCGATAATCTGGGGACGAAGCTCGGTCTTGAGATGGTCGAGCTCTGCGCGCAGCTTCTCAGCGCCGCGAACAGTCATCGGAGTATGATTCATAGTCGAAACCTGGGTTGCTTGAAAATAGACACTGCGGCTATCTGCTAGGAAGCCGCAGCAATCGGTTCGGATGAGGCATCTTAATATGAAGCCAACACAAAATCCACGTCAGCGCCCTGCAGCCAGTCCGCCTTGGTTGCCCTGCATCGGCAATACTTACTTCCCTTCCGGTACCGAGATAGGCGCCGATACTGTCGGTTTACCCTGCAGGATAGAGATCTCTACCCGACGGTTCATCCGGCGATTCTCGGGGGTAGTGTTTGGCACCAGCGGCTGGGAATCTGCCATCCCCTGCACCACCAGCCGCTGACCATCGAAACCTGGCTCCTTGACCATCTGATGCGCCACCGCCACCGCCCGCAGGGAGGAGAGCTCCCAGTTGGACTGGAACAGCTCATCTTCGGTTGCGACGTTGTCGGTGTGACCAGAAATGGTTATTTCACCCGGTACATCCTTGAGTAACGCCGCAACCTTGCGAATAACCGGCCAGAACTGGGGTTGCAAAAAAGCGGATCCGGCAGGAAACGACGCTTTTTCCCTGATCCGGATAACGATCTGTTGGCCCAACGCCTCGATCTCGATGGCTCCGTCCTGAATCTGATCTTTCATCTGTTCGGCGAGCGCTTTAGCCAAGGTATTGGACTGCTGCTGTGCTTTTTGCGCATCCTGAGCCGTGTCCCCCCCTGTCTGTTTGCCATCACTCTTGTCCTGACCACCAGCCTGATCCGACTCACCGGGCAGAAATTCCAGTTCGGTCTGGGTCATGTCGATGGTCTGCTGCATCACCGTATCAATCGGCGTTGGCTCTGGCCGGCCAGGCCGAAATTCCTGGGCAATCACCGAGGTACCTTTGGGAATATCTTTTACCTCGAGAATATTCTGCACCCCGAAGGCTTTTTCCATGGAACCCGCGATTTGCTTGAATTTTTGGACGTCCATCTCGGCAAAGGAGAGCAACAACACAAAGAAACACATCAACAGTGACATCAAGTCGGCAAACGTGCCCATGTACGCGGGCAGGCCGGGCGGCGGACATTTGCAATCGGACATACTGCCCCCTACTCGGTGCCGGTATTACGTTTGGATTGATTCAGATAGTTTTGCAACATCGACTGGATCACCCGCGGGTTCTGGCCATCCTGAATCCCCATAATGGCGTCCAGAATCAACGCTCGACACAGTTTTTCCTCGCCGCTACGCAGCTCCAGCTTGTCCGCGATGGGAATCGCGACCATGTTTGCCAAAATCGCACCATAAAGGGTGGTCAACAAGGCAACCGCCATCGCCGGGCCGATGGACTTGGGATCGCTCATGTTTGCCAGCATAGCCACCAGCCCCACCAGGGTACCTATCATCCCCATGGCTGGCCCCAAATCGGCCAAAGCACGAAAAACCTTGATGGCGGTGACATGACGCTCGGCAGTCAACTCGATATCTTTTTCCATCACACTGCGCACCACATCGGCATCGTGGCCATCCACCAGCATATCGATCCCTTTTTTCATGAAAGGGTTGGGGATCTCAGCCGCTTCCAGTGCCAGAAAGCCCCCTTTGCGAGCAGCATCAGCCAGTTCGACCGCCTTGGTAATTAAATCATCCAGCTTGTCGCCCTTGTACATAAAGGCTTTGCCGCCAACCTTGAATGCCATAAAGAACTGGCCAATGTTGAACTTCATCATGGCGATGAAGATTGAACCAAAAATGGTGATATAGACCGATGGCATATCCACATACATGCTCATGGGGCCGCCCAGCAGCATGCCGTAAACCACCACCCCGAAACCCAGCACTATCCCGATCAGACTGCCTAGATCCACGTTCCTACTCCTGTCACCCGTTCTTATGTCTATTATAGTCTGTTGAATTTTCTGCTATTGCGTCCCACGCAGCAAGCCTCAACCCACAGAGAATGATGGCTCATTATCGGCCAGTTTAGCGAGAGTTTGAGGGGCCAGTGCTTTTCTGCCTCCCCCCTGCGGACGGTCGATGTTAATATAAGCCGTTTTTTCAATCCCCGAGGATGGACATGGCCAGTAAAAAAATCGACCGTCTGAGTTTTGATGCCACTCTGGAAGAGCTGGAAACCATCGTTCATCAGCTGGAACAAGGTTCCCTACCCCTGGAAGAGGCGCTCAAACAGTTCGAGCAAGGAGTCCATCTGGTGCGGGCCGGTCAGCAGAAGCTGGAACTGGCCGAACAGAAGATCCAGATCCTGCTCAGCCAAGCCGATGGCAGTGATAAGCTTGCCCCCTTCCAGCCAGAACAAGGAGAGGAGTGAGTGGCGCTGGACCATTTTTCCCGTCTGCATCGTCAGCGTATTGACGACTGTCTGTCAGCACAACTTGAATCCTTGCCCGCCATGGCGCCGCGGCTGCGCGATGCCATGAGTTACGGCCTGCTGCTGGGCGGCAAGCGGGTTCGCCCGTTTCTCGTCTACGCGGTCGGCGAAATGCTTGGGGTAAAGAGCGATCTGCTGGATGGCCCCGCCGCTGCCGTGGAGTGCATCCACGCCTACTCCCTGCTGCACGATGACCTGCCCGCCATGGATGACGACGACCTGCGTCGCGGCCAGCCAACCGTCCACAAGGCGTTTGATGAAGGCACCGCCATTCTGGCCGGTGATGCGCTGCAGACCCTGGCGTTTTCCATTCTGGCCGACCACCCCATGCCAGATACATTGATGGCCAACCGGGTGCGGATGCTGAGTACCCTCGCCCACGCTTCGGGTTATCTCGGCATGTGTGGCGGTCAGGCGCTGGATCTGCAGGCCGAAGGGCGCCAGATCTCGCTGGCCGAACTGGAGCAGGTGCACCGCCACAAGACCGGCGCGCTGATTGAGTGCGCCGTGGCGCTCGGTGCCTTGTGCAAGGCTGATGTGGATGACGCTACCCTGGCCACGCTGCAAAGCTACGCCGCTGCCATCGGGCTGGCCTTTCAGGTGCAGGATGACATCCTCGATATCACCGGTGATACCGCCACCCTCGGCAAGCCGCAAGGTTCTGACCTGGCGCTGGAGAAAAGTACCTATCCGGCCCTGCTCGGTCTTGAAAATGCCCGTGAGCTGGCTCGCGAACTGCACGGCAAAGCCTTAACAGCCCTGCAATCCTTGCCCTACAATACCGACATTCTGGAAGCGTTTGCCGATTACATCATCGAGCGAACCCACTAAACGCTGGATAACAGTAACAATATGAGCGTTGATATTAGCAATTTCCCCAACCTGGCCCTGGCGGACACGCCAATCGAGCTGCGTTCCTTGCCCAAAGATCGGCTGCCGGCGCTGTGCAACGAGCTGCGCGAATATCTGCTGCGCTCGGTCAGCCGATCCAGCGGACACTTTGCCTCCGGTCTCGGCACGGTCGAACTGACCGTGGCGCTGCACTACGTCTATAACACGCCGTTTGATCGGTTGATCTGGGACGTGGGCCATCAGGCCTATCCCCACAAGATCCTGACCGGACGCCGTGACCGGATCCACACCATCCGTCAGAAGGATGGTCTGCACCCCTTCCCCTGGCGTGGCGAGAGCGAGTACGACGTACTCAGCGTCGGCCACTCCAGCACCTCCATCGGTGCGGCGCTCGGCATGGCGGTTGCCGCCGAGAGCGAAGGGCTGGGTCGCAAGGTGGTGGCGGTGATCGGGGATGGAGCCATTACTGCGGGGATGGCGTTTGAAGCGCTCAACCACGCCGGTGATGTGCACAAAGACATGCTGGTGATCCTCAACGACAACGAGATGTCCATCTCCGAGAATGTTGGCGCACTCAACAACCATCTGGCCCGGGTCATGTCCGGCAAGCTCTACACCACCATCCGCGAAGGCGGCAAGAAGGTGCTGGCGGGTCTGCCACCGGTCAAGGAGCTGGCCAAGCGGGCCGAAGAGCACCTCAAGGGGATGGTGGTGCCCGGCACCCTGTTCGAGGAGTTCGGCTTCAACTATATCGGCCCCATCGACGGTCACGATATCGAGGCGCTGGTCGAGACCCTGCGCAACATGCGCAACCTCAAGGGCCCGCAGCTGCTGCACGTCAAGACAAAGAAGGGCAAGGGTTACGAGCCGGCGGAGAAAGACCCCATCGGTTATCATGCTGTACCCAAGTTCAACCCGGATGAGTGCTCCCTGCCCAAGGCGAGCGGTGCCAAACCCACCTTCTCCGCCATCTTTGGCCAGTGGCTGTGCGACATGGCAGCCAAAGACGAGAAGCTGGTCGGGATCACCCCCGCCATGCGTGAAGGCTCCGGGCTGGTGAAATTCAGCCAGCAATATCCGGATCGCTACTTCGATGTGGCCATTGCCGAGCAGCATGCGGTCACTTTTGCCGCCGGTCTTGCCATCGCCGACAAGAAGCCGGTGGTCGCCATCTATTCCAGCTTCCTGCAGCGCGCCTACGATCAGGTGATCCACGATGTGGCGCTGCAAGGTCTGCCGGTGCTGTTCGCCATTGACCGGGCCGGTCTGGTGGGCGCTGATGGCCCGACCCATCAGGGGGCGTTTGATATCAGCTTCCTGCGCACCGTACCCAATATGGTGGTGATGACGCCGTCCGACGAGAACGAATGCCGTCAAATGCTCTATACCGGCTATCTCCATCAGGGCCCTGCCGCCGTGCGTTACCCCCGCGGCAGCAGCCTGAGTGATGCCCCTGTCTCGTCAGAGATGCAAGCGCTGGAACTCGGCAAAGGCCGCATAGTGCGAGAGGGTAAGGGCACCGCCATTCTGGCCTTTGGCACCCTGCTGCACGCTGCAAAAGCAGCTGCCGAGGCACTGGATGCCACTCTGGTGGACATGCGCTTCGTCAAGCCGATGGACGAGGCGCTGCTGCTGTCGTTGGCGGCAAGCCACGATCACTTCGTCACCCTCGAAGACAACGCCATCATGGGCGGCGCCGGTTCGGCGGTGAACGAGTTGCTGATGCGCAATAAACAGTGCAAGCCGGTGCTCAACCTCGGCCTGCCGGATCGCTTCGTGGAACAGGGCACCCAGCAGGAGATCTATACCCTGCTCGGTCTGGACGATGCTGGCATCCAGCGCAGCATCGAAAGCTGGCTGCAAGCCTGACCTGCTGCGAGTTAAAGAGTAAATAAGAGAAGGGCGCCTGATGGCGCCCTTCTTGTATCTTCACTTCTGACCCGAGTTAACCCTTGTAAATCTTCGGGTTAAACACATCCCGCAGCCAGTCGCCCAACAGGTTGATGACCAGCACCAGCACCACCAGACAGATCCCCGGGAAGGCGGTGATCCACCAGGAGCCGGAGAAGATGTAGTTAAAGCCGACGCTGATCAGCGACCCCAGTGACGGCTGGTCTACCGGCATCCCGAGACCGAGGAAGGAGAGTGCCGCCTCGCTCATGATGGCGTTGGCCACCTGCACGGTGGAGATCACCAGAATGGGCGACAGACAGTTCGGCAGAATATGGCGGAACATGATGCGCGGGGCACGAAATCCCATCACCTTGGCCGCTTCCACATACTCCTTCTTCTTCTCCGCTAGCACAGAGGCGCGCACGGTGCGGGCGTACTGTGGCCACTCGGCGACACCGATGATCACCACCAGCATCATAATGGCGAACTTCGAGTAGAACTCGGAGCCAAAGGTTGCCTGAAAGATGGCGGAGATGATGATCGCCACCATCATGGTGGAGAACGACAGCTGCACGTCGGCAAAGCGCATCAGCAGGTTGTCGATGCGACCGCCGAAGTAACCGGCGATCAGACCGATAACGATGCCGAGCACCAGCTGCAGCGCCACCGCAAACAGACCGATGGAGAGTGAAATACGGGCACCATAGAGGATGGTGCTCCAGATATCGCGGCCCTGGTTATCGGTACCAAGCCAGAAACGTGCATCGCCCCCTTCCAGCCAGGAGGGTGGCAGTTCGGCATCCATCAGATCAAAACTGGTCTGGTCATAGACGTTGTGCGGTGCCAGCCAGGGCGCCAGCAACGCCGCCAGCACAAACAGCACGAATATGGCAAAGCTGAACATGGCTACCTTGTCCCGCAGGAAGTAGTAGACGATGTCAGAATTCTTGAAGCGCGCCCAACGGCCTGGGCGTGCAGTTACAGCATTAGTCATCTGTTACCCCTTGGCGGTCAGGTTGACGGTAGGGTTGATAAACCCGTAGAGCAGGTCGACCAGCGTGTTGGTCACCACGAAAATCAGCCCCACGAAGATGACGTAGGCGGTGATCAGCGGAGTATCGACCCGGTGGATCGCCTCGAGGAACAGGAAACCGGTCCCCGGCCACTGGAACACGCTCTCGGTCAGGATGGTGTAAGCCACCATGGTGCCGATCTGCACCCCACCGACGGTGATCACCGGCAGCATGGTGTTTTTGAGGGCGTGGCTGTAGTAGACCTTGTTGTTGTCCAGCCCCTTGGCACGGGCGAACTTGACGTACTCGGAGGAGAGCTGCTCCAGCATCTCGGAGCGCACCAGCCGGATAAACAGCGGCAGCATGATGGAGGAGAGCGACACCGCAGGCAGGATCAGGTGCAAGATACCATCCCAGGTGAAGAAGCCCGACTCCCAGCCCAGCAGGTTATAAGTCTCGCCACGGCCATAGGCCGGCAGCCAACCCAGCTGGATGGAGAAGAGATACATCAGCATGATGGCGGTCAAAAACACCGGGATCGAGATGCCGATACTGCTCCCCGCCATGATGATCTTGGTGCCAATGCTGCGCGGGTGGATCGCCGAGTAAACACCGAGCGGAATGGATACCACTACTATGATCAACGCAGCGGCAAACACCAGCTCAAGGGTAGCCACCAGCTTGTCGAGGATCACCTCGAGAGCAGGTCGCTTGAAGAAATAGGAGGTGCCCAAATCCCCGTGCACCGCATTTTTCAAAAAGCGGCTGTATTTAATGAGGAAGGGATCATTGAGGCCCATCTTCTCACGCAACTCGTGACGCTGGGCTTCGGAGACCGATTGTCCCACCATCTCGCGCAACGGGTCACCCAGGTTGTCCTGGATGGAGAAGGCGACCAGGCTGATGACGAACATCACTATCACGGCCTGATAGAACCGTTTCAGCAGGAATGTAAACATGCTTGTCCTTCTACGTGGCCTGTGTCTTGGCACAGGCTTCTGTTAGTGGGCGGAATGGCCAGCTGACCACCCCGCCCGGTCCTTCCTTGGTGCTTCGCTTACTTGCCGACCACCAGGTCACCCAGGTAAGGGAAGTTCATCACGTTGACCACCGGCTTGATGTCGACGTTTTTCTTGGCGCCATAAGCCAGATCTTCCCAGTGCAACGGCACGTAGGCAGCATCTTCGATCACCATGGCTTCGACCTTCTTCAGCATCTCGGCACGCTTGGCCGGATCGGTCTCGGCATTGGCCTGCTCGATCAGCTTGTCAGCCTCGGCGTTGGCATAACCGGCGCAGTTGTACTGACCCATACCGGTCTTGGCATCCTTGGTGAAGGTCAGGAACTCGAAGAAGTTCGCGGTATCTTCGGTATCTGAGTGCCAGCCGATCATCTGCATGTCCGCGGCGCACTTGTCAAACTCCGGCCAGTACTGGGCCACCGGCATGGTCTTCAGATCCACTTTGATGTTGATCTTGGCCAGCATGGCGGAGACAGCTTGGGCAATCTTGACGTCGTTGACGTAGCGGGCAGCCGGGGCGATGAAGGTCATCTTGAAGCCTTTCTCGTAACCGGCCTCTTTCATCAGCTCCTTGGCCTTGGCCAGATCATACTGAGGCACCAGCGCCTCGTTGTGACCGGCATAGCCTTTCGGGCTCAGCTGACCTGCGGGAGTCCCGAAGCCCTTGTTGATCTTCTCGACGATACCCACCTGATTGATGGCGTAGTTGATCGCCTGACGCACCCGCTTGTCTTTCAGCGCCGGGTTGGTGTTCTGGTTCAGTTCGATGATGATGGCGCGGGTACCGGACAGGGTCACCAGCTGGGAATCCTTGCCATTCTTGACGCGCTCCAGATCGTTGGGGGCAACCGGATAGATCATGTCCACGTCGCCACCCAGCAGGGCTGCCACACGGGTCGCATCTTCCTTGATCGGCACTACGGTCAGGTTCTCGACGTTACCCTTGGAGGCTTTGTCCCAGTAGTTGGCGTTGCGGGCATAGTCCAGCTTCACACCCTGCTCGCGGAACTTGACGATAAACGGACCAGTACCAGACACGTTGGTTGAAGCATAGGAGTCGCCATTTTTGACGATCTCGGCCTTGTCTTTACCTGCTTCGGTCTTGCCGGTGTAGAACTTGGAGTCCATCGGGAAGATGTAGGTGACGGTCTGCAGCACCAGCGGGAACGGCTTGGCGGTGATCAGATCGACTGTGTAGTCATCGACCTTCTTCACTTCGCTGATCGGGTCGAAAATCGCCTTGAAGTCGACGGAGGATTTCAGGCGGTTGACGGTCCACACCACGTCGTCGGCGGTGAAGTCGTTGCCGGAGTGGAACTTGACCCCTTTGCGCAGGTGGAAGCGAACGGTCTTGTCATCGACACGCTCAAACTTCTCGGCCAGACGGGGCTCGAATTTCAGATCCTGGGTGTAACGCATCAGGGGATCGAATACCAGGTGCGACATCTCCAGAGTCTGACCGGAGAGCTGCTCCTGCGGATCCAGCGAAGTGGCGTCAGAGGCGACACCGACCTTGATATCAGCGGCTGAAACACTGAAGGCGAAACCGGCGGCAAACAGCGCCAGGGCAATTTTGGATAATCCTTTCTTCATCGTTTTCTCCATGCTTTTGGCTTTTTTATTAAATGACAAGGTACTTAACTCACCATCCGGCGAACCGGCGCGTTACTAGCTGGCGATTTCCAGCCCCTCACGGGACATGCCTTTAAATGCAGGCATGAGGGAGATCAGCTTGCGGCTGTACTCATGCTCGGCATTGGTAAAGAGTTTCTCGGTATCGGCCACTTCCACCAGATGGCCGTGTTGCATCACCCCGATGCGGTCGCACATCTGGCGGATCACCGGCAGATCGTGGCTGATGAACAGCATGGTGAGCTTGAGCTCCTGCTGCAGATCCTTGAGCAGGTTGAGGATCTGGGCCTGCACCGACACATCCAGCGCCGAGGTCGGCTCATCGCAGATCAGAAAGCGCGGACGAGTGGCCAAAGCGCGGGCAATGGAGATGCGCTGGCGCTGCCCGCCGGAGAACTCGTGGGGATACTTGACCCCGGCACCACGGCCAAGGCCGACGTGATCGAGCAGATCATTGACGATCCCCTCGATCTGGCTCTCGCTCTGGGCCAATTTGTGGAAGCGGATCGGCTCGGCAATGATGTCACGCACCTTCATCCGCGGGTTCATTGACGAATAGGGGTTCTGGAACACCATCTGCATCTGGCGACGCAGTGGGCGACGCTCACGCTCGCTCTTGAGGGCGGTCAAGTCGATCCCCTCAAAGAAGATCTGGCCGGTATCAGGCGGATAGAGGCCGGTGATGGCGCGGGCAATAGTCGATTTGCCGGAGCCCGACTCCCCCACCAGACCGAAGGTCTCCCCTTCGAAGATCTCGAAACTGATGTTGTTGCAGGCGCGCACATACTGGCGGCGGCTCGGGAAGATGGAGTCCTTGGTGACGAACTTCAGATCGACGTTCTCCACCCGCAGCAGCGCCCCTTCATAGGCACGCTCATCCTGACTCTGGCCGAGCCAGTGGGTCTTGAGGTCAATATTGGTATCCGGCGCACTGGCATCCTCGATATAGGAGACCAGCGGGAAACGCACCAGCTTGACGTCGGAGCGCGGCACCGCCGAGATCAGGCTGCGGGTATAAGGGTGATTGGGGTGACCCAATACCTGTTCGGTCAGGCCGAACTCAACCAGATCGCCGCGATACATCACCGCCACCTTGTCGGTGACGTTGGAGACCACACCCATGTCGTGAGTCACCAGCATGCAGCCCACCTGACGCTCTTTGCAGAGGTTGCGGATAAGCTGGAGGATCTGATCCTGAATGGAGACATCGAGGGCCGTGGTCGGCTCGTCGGCGATGATCAACTCAGGATCGCACGACAGGGCGATGGCGATGACCACCCGCTGGCGCATACCGCCGGAGAACTGGTGCGGATACTGCTTGATGCGCAGTTCCGGCTGCGGGATCCCCACCGCCCCCATCAGCTCCAGTGCCTTGGCAAAGGCTGCTTCGCGGGAGAGTTTGGTATTGGCCAGCATGGTCTCCACCAACTGCTGTTCAACGGTAAACAGCGGGTTGAGGGAGGTCATGGGATCTTGAAAGATAAATCCGATCCGGGAGCCACGAATGGCCCGCATCTCGTTCTGGCTCTTGCCGGAGATGAGCTCGCCATTGAGGTAGATATCGCCACGGGCAATGTGCCCGGGGGGACTGAGCAGATCGATGACGGCGTTGCCGATGGTGGACTTGCCGGCGCCGGATTCTCCGACTACCCCGACAATCTCACCCTTTTCGATGGAGAAAGAGAGATCCTTCACCGCGGCCAGCACCCCGTAGCGGGAGGGGTACTCGATCCGCAAGTTTTTCACTTCGAGCAAGGACATGTTTACCTCTGCGGGGGACATCCGTCCCAAATAATTCGTCCGTAAATCAGCCGCAGATGCCGGTTGTTACCTTGGGCAGTTGATATTGAGTGTTTATAGAATAAAAAACGCTCAATCCATGAGGCAGCGAAACCAGCGATCCGGGCGGGTTTTTTGCATTTTTTTGGAATAACCCGCGAGTAACTTAGACGGTTTAACCTCGGGTGTAAATGCTTGCGTTATACAATCCCGCAATGTTTTGTGCAGATAACCACCCGTTCAATAGCAACAAATGATGACTATCATCACAAAAATGGCCTGTCCGTCCGCATATCTATTGGTATCATTACTTTAATTTCAACAACAACGCAACAAGTAGCATTTATCACTATTTAAAACGCGAGTGCAGGTCCCGAATGAGTAGTGAATATTTATGTGAAATGGGTGATAAACGGCAGCATATGCCGGTGAATGAAAATTAAGCAGATATAAATCGGGGGATGCCAGAACGGTCATCCCCCGGAAGGCAGCATTCAGCCGAGCCAGAACGCCAGTAATTGCATACAAAACAGGGCGAACAGGCCAGCGATCAGATCGTCCAGCATAATGCCGAGGCCGCCGTGGATCCGGCGGTCAAACCAGCAGATGGGCCAGGGTTTGAGCACATCGAACAGCCGGAACAGCACGAAGCCGGCCAACACCCACTCCCAGCCAGCCGGGGCGGCAATCATGGTGACACCAAAACCGATCACCTCATCCCAGACGATGGCGCCATGATCTGCCATGCCGATGGCATCGGTGGCGCTCTGGCAGATACGGATCCCTACCACAAACCCCACCGCCAGCAAGGCGATAAACCAGTGGGTCGGCAGACCGCTCACCAGCAGGTAGAGGGGAATGGCCGCCAGGGTGCCCATGGTGCCGGGCGCCTTGGGGGAGAGGCCGGAGCCAAACCCCACCGCCAGCAAGTGGAGCGGGTTCTTCAGGTTCAGTCGTTTCAACTCGGGCTTTATCATAAAAAAGCTCATGCGAAGTGATCCCACCCTTTCAATTGCAGCTCCACCACTTGTTCGCCACGCAGATAATCGATACCCGGCTCACCCGCCAGGATGCGGCCGATGCGGGTGAACTTGACCCCGCTGTGGGCCAGCGCCGTATCCAGCGCACCGTGATGTTCCTGTGGCACGGTGAAGCAGAGCTCGTAGTCATCGCCACCGGCCAGCGCCAGTTGCCACGCTACCTGATCGCTCACTGCATCGCGCAGCACTGGCGAGAGCGGCAGCAGATCGAGATCGATCTGGGCCCGTACCCCGGAGGCCTTGAGAATATGACGAAGATCCGATGCAAGACCATCGGAGAGATCCAGCGCACTGCCCGCCAGCCCGCGCAGGGCCTGTCCAGCCAGAATGCGGGGATGAGGATGCTCGAGTCTGGGCAATACCGCAGCCAGCTGGTTCTCGTTGAGGGTGCGTTTGCCAAGCAGGTGAGAGAGTGCCAGCGCCGCATCCCCCAGAGTACCGGTCACATAGATGCCATCACCGGCTTTGGCACCGCTGCGCAGCAGGGCACGACCGGCAGGCACAGATCCCTTGACCGAGATGGTGATGGAGAGCGGCCCGCGGGTCATATCCCCCCCCACCAGCGCCACATTGTAGTACTCGGCCAGTTCGAGGAACCCTTCGGCAAAACCGGCAACCCAGCTCTCGTTGATGGCAGGCAAGGTCAACGCCAGCGACACCCAGCGCGGCTCGGCCCCCATCGCAGCGAGATCGGAGAGATTGACCGCCAGCGCCTTGTAGCCGAGATCCACCGGATCCATGTCGGGAAAGAAGTGTACGCCGCTCACCAGGGTGTCGGTGCTCACAGCCAGCTGGGTATCGGGCGGCAGGGTCAGCAAGGCACAGTCATCTCCAGGGCCCATCACCACGTCCTTGCGGGCGTGAGGAACCTTGAAGTACTTATCAATCAGCTCAAATTCACCCATACAGTAAAAAGCCAGCGGTTAGGCTGGCTCCTCTCTTAATGCTGACGGACAGCAGGATCAACGCTTGCTCAGCGTCTTGATCACTTTGTCCAATACACCGTTGACAAACTTGTGGCTGTCATCGGCAGCAAAGGCTTTGGCCAGCTCGATCGCTTCGTTGATCACCACACGGGGCGGCACATCATCACGGCGGGTCAGCTCATAGGTCGCCAGACGCAGGATCGCCTTGTCCACCATGTCCACTTCTTCCAGCGGACGGGAGAGGAAAGGTGCAAATACCTTATCCAGCTCGTTGCAGTGGAGGGCTACCCCAAACAGCAGATCGCGGAAATAGCTCAGGTCTACACCCTTGGTGTCCTGATCGATCTTGAACTGCTCTTCGATGTCACCCACGTTAGCCTTGGTCATCTGCCACTGGTAGATGGCCTGGGTGGCGCAATGGCGGGCTTTACGGCGCTCGGACGGTTTCAATGTACTTCTCCTCGTTACACGTCCAGTTCTTTCAGGACGTTGATCATTTCGAGCGCTGCCAGTGCAGCCTCTGCACCCTTGTTACCCGCCTTGGTACCTGCACGCTCGATGGCTTGTTCAATGTTTTCAGTGGTCAGCACGCCGAAGGCAACGGGAATTTCATACTCCATCATTACCTGAGCCATGCCCTTGCTGTTCTCGTTTGCCACCAGATCGAAGTGGTAGGTGCCGCCACGGATGACAGTACCGACCGCCACGATGGCGTCGTATTGACCACTCTTGGCCAACTTTTTGATGACCAATGGCATTTCCATCGCGCCCGGCACTTTTACCAGTGTCAGGTTGCTGTCCTGCACTTGACCTTGACGCTTCAGTACGTCCACCGCACCGTTCACCAGACTGTCGTTGATGAAGCTGTTGAAACGGGCAACAACAATAGCAACGCGCGCCTCAGGAGCGGCGATATTTCCTTCGATAACTTTCATTGGAAATCCTGTATCTGTGCAATCAAAAGAGCCGGAGTCAAAAGTGCGCACATTCTAGCACAACAGACCCACGACAAAAACCATGGCTGCAATAGACAGCCATGATCGCGATTTAACCAGTCCGGCGAGCTCACTCGCCGACTTATTCCACTACTTCCAGACCGAAACCGCCCGGAAGGGGATGGTACTTCTCTGGTAGAACTTTACTCGCTGACGTACTCAACCACTTCAAGACCGAAACCACCGAGGGCGTGGTACTTCTTCGGCGAGCTCAGCAAGCGCATCTTGCTCACGCCAAGGGCTTTGAGGATCTGGGAGCCCACGCCAACCCGGCGCGAGGTACCCTGCCACTTGGCCCCTTCCGGTGCCAGCCCCTTGTCGGCGGCTTCAAAGCCCTTGACCCGGGCCAGCAGTTCATCACCATGAGACTCGGCACCCAAAATCACCAGCACCCCACCCTCGCTGGCGATACGCGCCATGGATTTTGGCAGCGGCCAGCTGCGGGCAGCGTGGCGGTCGGTCAGCAACAGATCCCCCAACACATCGTGCAGGTGCACCCGCACCAGCGTCGGCTGGTCGGCCTGCACCTCACCCTTTTTCAGGGCGAAGTGAACCTGATTGTCGATGGTGTCGCGGAAGGTGATGAGGTCGAACTCGCCATATTCGGTAGGCAGCTTGCACTCGGCCACTTTCTCGACCGTGGTCTCATGCTGGTTGCGGTACTCGATAAGGTCGGCAATGGTGCCAAGCTTGATACCGTGTTGCTCGGCGAACACTTCCAGATCCGGACGGCGGGCCATGGAGCCATCTTCGTTGAGGATCTCGACGATGACGGAGGCCGCCTCGTAACCGGCCAGACGAGCCAGATCGCAGCCCGCCTCGGTGTGACCGGCACGGGTCAGCACGCCACCATCCTGCGCCATCAGCGGGAAAATGTGGCCCGGCTGTACCAGATCGGCCGCCTTGGCATTGGGCGCCACTGCAGCTTGCACGGTCACCGCGCGATCGGCAGCTGAGATACCGGTAGTCACCCCTTCGGCCGCTTCGATAGTCACGGTGAAGGCGGTAGAGAACTGGGCATTGTTGCGATCAACCATCAGCGGCAGCGCCAGCTGCTTGCAACGATCCTGAGTCAGGGTCAGACAGATGAGGCCACGGCCGTAGCGGGCCATGAAGTTGATATCCTCAGGACGGACGCAGGAGGCGGCCATGATGAGGTCACCTTCATTCTCCCTGTCTTCGTCATCCATCAGGATCACCATCTTGCCAGCCTTGATATCGGCAATGATTTCCTGGGTTGTGCTCAGCGCCATGGGTTACTCCATCAATGTGCTTGGGAATTGAGCCCGCAGGCTCAATAAAAATGCGAGTGTATGTTGCTCTAGATGGGGGCGCACGGCCCCATTTCAATCAGAGCGGGATCACAGAAAATCGTTTTGGTGGCCAGATTTAGCGCACACCGTTAGAGAAAACCGGCCTTGGCCAGGGTCGCCATGGTCAGGGTCGAAGCGCTGCTCTCCTGAGGTTTGCCCATCATCAGCCGCTCCAGATAGCGGGCGATCTGATCCACCTCCAGGTTGACCTTGTGGCCGGGCTTCCAGCTGGCGATGGTGGTCTCCTGTGCGGTGTGGGGCACGATCGTCAGGCGGAACAGATCCCCCTGCACGGCGTTGACGGTGAGGCTGATGCCATCCACCGCAATCGACCCCTTCTCGGCGATGTAACGGGAGAGCTCGCCCGGCGCCTTGATCCAGTACTCGATGGCGCGGCCGCTGCTGGAGACGCTTTTCACTTCCCCCACTCCATCCACATGGCCAGAGACCAGATGGCCACCGAGGCGGGAGGTCGGCATCAGCGCCTTCTCGAGGTTGACCCGATCGCCCACTCTGGCTGCGGCAAAGCCGCTGCGCGACAGGGTTTCCAGCGACACATCGGCGGTATAGCGCTGGTCGCCCAGCGCCACCACAGTGAGGCAGACGCCGTTGGTGGCGATGGAGTCACCCAGCTTGACGTCGCTAAAATCCAGATCCGGCGCATGGACGGTGAGGGCCATGTCGTCGCCCTGACGGCGCAGTTCGGCCAGGGTTCCCACCGCTTCGATAATTCCGGTAAACATGCAGATCACCTTGCTGATGACGGGGGCAGATACTGCCCCCTTTAACATTGATAAATCAGGCTATTTTGGCGGTAATGCGAATATCCAGCCCGACCATGCGCACATCCTTGATGTTGAGCTTGGGCGCCTGGAACAGTCGGCTCAGCCCGGGCAGATGGAACAGGCCGCGCCCCTCATCACCCATCAGTTTTGGTGCCTGATAGAGCACCAGCTCATCCACCAGTCCTTTATCCAGCAGCGCGCCGCACAGCCGTGGCCCCGCTTCAACCAGCACCGAGTTGATCTGCCGTTTAGCCAGCAGCATGAACAGGCTGACCAGATCCAGCTTGCCATCCAGCAGCGGCAGCTCCAACTGCTGCACCCACTCGGGCCACTCGCCGGATGCCTTGTGACGGGCCAGCAGCACCGGGCTTTCGCTCTGGAACAGCGGCAAGTCGGGGGTGAGCCGGTTTTGCGAATCGACGATGACCCGCAGCGGCTGGCGCAGGGTCTCTTTGGAATAGCTGGCCTTGACCGACGGGGGCAGCTCATCCCAACGCACAGTCAGGGAGGCGCCATCGGCCAGCACCGTCTCGGCGCTGGAGAGCACCGCATCGTGACGAGCCCGCAGCCGCTGCACGTCGCGGCGCGCATCGGGGGAGGTGATCCACTGACTCTCGCCGCTCGCCATGGCGGTGCGGCCATCGAGGCTGGCACCCAGCTTGATTGTGGTCCGTGGAAAAGCGGTTCGCATCCGCTTGAAAAAGCCCGGATTGAGCGCCTCGGCATCGCTGGCCAGCAGGCCAAAATCTGTCTTGATACCCGCCTCGGAGAGCATGCGCAGACCGCGCCCGGCCACCTCGGGATTGGGATCGACCATGGCCGCCACCACCCGGGCCACACCGGCTTTGATCAGCGCCTCGGCGCAGGGGGGAGTACGGCCATGGTGAGAGCAGGGTTCGAGGGTCACATAGGCGGTAGCGCCACAGGCATTGTCACCGGCGGCGCGCAGGGCATAGACCTCCGCATGGGGCTCGCCCGCCTTCTGATGCCACCCTTCGCCAACCACCACGCCATCTTTGACCAGCACGGCACCCACGCAGGGGTTGGGGGCTGTGGTGTAGCGGCCGCGGCGAGCCAACTCGAGGGCCCGACTCATCCATTGGTAATCATCTTGACTAAACATCAGGACTCCTGTCTTCAACAACACCCAAGCCGCATCCGATCACGTAACTGACTGCGTTACCGCGTCCGGTTACGCTTCGCTAATCGAACCTGCGTCCGGGAAGGTTCATTTTTCCAGCTTGGCGATCTCTTCACCAAACTCACGGATATCTTCGAAGCTGCGATAGACGGAGGCAAAGCGGATATAGGCCACCTTGTCCAGACTCTTGAGCTCATCCATCACCAGATTGCCCACCAGCTCGGAGGCGACTTCGCGCTCACCGGTGGCGCGCAGCCGGGATTTGATGTGGTTGACCGCCTTTTCGATGGCCTCCATGCTCACCGGTCGCTTCTCCAGCGCCCGCAGGATGCCGGCGCGCAGCTTGTCTTCGTTGAACGGCTCGCGGGAGCCATTGGACTTGATGACGCGGGGCATCACCAGTTCGGCCATCTCGAAGGTGGTGAAGCGCTCGTGACAAAGCAGACACTCACGACGGCGGCGCACCTGATGGCCTTCTGCCACCAGACGGGAATCGATCACCTTGGTATCAACCGCACTACAGAATGGGCAATGCATCGGACCTCCGGCGTTAATGGAACAGGTACCGGCCCGGCGGGCCAGGATCTAGGTCGGCCAGTGTAGCACGGCCATACAAGGGCGGTAAAAAGCGCAAAAGCGTGATTTTTCTGTCCGTTATCACCAAGGGGCAGCTCAGTCGTCGTAAGGCAGGCTATCGGGATCGCAACCCAGATAATCGGGGGCAGGATCGACCGTAAACTGCACCGCGTCGATATGGTCATGACCCAGCAGCAGTGCCTTGCCGATCCGGTGCATGCCATCCATCACCCGCCCTGCGCTGTCGAGAATGATCGGATAGGCGAGATCCGCCGCCATGATGAGTTGGCAATGCTCGACCACGCTGCGCACCGTGGGGCTGGCGCCGTCATGGCCGTACCAGTGCACCCGGTCAAGTTCAGCAATCCGGCCGAGGGCCACCGCCTGCAGCGGCAGGTCGCGGCTCAATCGCACCAGTCGGCGCACATCCCAGGCCTGCAGCCCCTGCTCGCTGGTACGAAAGTGATACTGGGCGCGGATCGCCAGCTTGAGCGCCGCCTCCCACACCTCATCACCCCTTTCATCGCACCTTTGTGCGTCGTTGTTCAGCGTCATCCGCCCTCACCTCTTGCCAAATGCCAGAAAAAACAATGCCACCCGAAGGTGGCATTGGTCTCAAACCGGATTAACGCCGTTATCAGGCATAAACCGGGAAGCGGCGGCAGATGTCCAGCACCTGCTCGCGTACGGTGGCCAGCACGGCATCGTTGTCGTGGTTGTCCAGTACATCGCAGATCCAGTTGGTCAGCTGGATGGACTCGGCTTCCTTGAAACCACGGCGGGTGATGGCCGGGGTACCGATCCGCACACCGGAGGTGACGAACGGGGAGCGCGGGTCGTTAGGCACCGAGTTCTTGTTGACGGTGATGTTGGCCTTGCCCAGCGCGGCATCAGCCTCTTTACCGGTCAGCTCGCGGCCAATCAAATCCACCAACATGAGATGGTTGTCGGTACCGCCGGAGACGATCTTGTAACCGCGCTCGATAAAGGTCGCAGCCATCGCCTTGGCGTTTTTCACTACCTGAGCCTGATAGGTCTTGAACTCGGGCTCCAGCGCCTCTTTGAAGGCAACGGCTTTACCAGCGATGACGTGCATCAGCGGGCCACCCTGACCACCCGGGAAGACGGCGGAGTTGAGCTTTTTGTAGAGCTCTTCGTCGTCAGCGGCGGAGAGGATCAGACCACCACGGGGACCGGCCAGGGTCTTGTGAGTGGTAGAGGTCACCACGTGGGCGTGGGGCACCGGGTTCGGGTAGACGCCTGCGGCAATCAGACCGGCTACGTGAGCCATGTCGACGAACAGGTAAGCACCGATTTTGTCAGCGATTTCACGCATACGGGCCCAGTCAACGATACCGGAGTAGGCGGAGAAGCCACCGATCATCATCTTCGGCTTGTGCTCAACGGCCAGACGCTCCATCTCGTCGTAGTCAATTTTGCCGGACTCATCGATACCGTAAGGGATGATGTTGTAAAGCTTGCCGGAGAAGTTGACCGGGGAGCCGTGAGTCAGGTGACCACCGTGGGCCAGGTTCATACCCAGCACGGTATCGCCCGGCTGCAGCAGAGCCATATAGACAGCGCTGTTGGCCTGGGAGCCGGAGTGCGGCTGCACGTTGGCGTAAGTGGCACCGAACAGCTCTTTGGCGCGCTCGATGGCCAGGGTTTCGACCACATCCACATACTCGCAACCACCGTAGTAGCGCTTGGCCGGATAGCCTTCAGCGTACTTGTTGGTCAACTGGGAGCCCTGGGCTTCCATGACACGGGGGCTGGTGTAGTTCTCAGACGCAATCAGCTCGATATGCTCTTCCTGACGACGGGTCTCGTCTGTGATGGCCTGCCACAGCTGGGGGTCATAGCTGGCGATGGTCATGTCACGTTTCAACATCCGTTTCTCTCCTGAAAATCGTTTGCGCGGTAGGTGTAATGGGCGTGGCATTGTAACGTGAGCTGGGTCAAAGAGACAGTCCAACAACCTAAAAAAATGTTGATTTTATGTTGTAAAAAACAAGATTTCCTCCCCGTTCAATACCCTGGCCGCTCCGCCAAAAGAGACATTTGTCATCCCGCTGTTGGGCGGGCAAAACCCGAAGGGGATCACAACGTCATGGTGATCCATCCTGTAACATATTCATTCGAAACAAATTTAATGATGATGGAGCTGATTGCCGCACCCGCCCGAAGGGCGGCATCTGACCGGAGGAACTCAAGATGGACCATCTGCTGACATTCGCGATCCTGGCTATTTTTTTTCTGTTTTACTGGGTCTACTACACCAGCCAGCGCAAACATATTGCCACCTGCCCGTGGGAGGATCTCCCCACCAAGGCACAATATCTGGCGGCCCACCCGGAGGCGGTCGATGGCGACATCATCTTCTGCCACCACTGCGGCCACCACGAGTTGCGGGAAGTGGGTCTGGTGCATCTGGCCGATTTTCGCCGTGAATGGGTCTGCGCCAAGTGCAAGCAGGTGCTGTTTCGCGAAATCGAATAACGGCGCAGGGACTGGCCACCACCTCTGAACGTTGTGCATAGCCAGCAGGGATCAAGACGGCGCATCCCTATTGGCCGCCAGCCACTGCTGTAACCCGCTCACCGCCGCTTCAAATTGCGGCCCGATTGCCGCAGGCTCCCCGCCTCCCGCCTCAAGGGCCGCACAGTGGCTGGCAAATTCGGTCAGCCCCAGCGCCAGGGCACTTCCCTTGAGCTTGTGCGCCAGCTGACGTTGCTCACTCACCTCCCCCTTGGCCAACTCGTCCACCAACACCCGCCCTTGCGACTCAAACAGCCCGACAAGCTGGCAGATCCGCGCCATGCCGAGCAGGGGCAGATCGGCATCCAGCACCGGATTGGCCCACTCGGGCCGATTAGCAGAGGCGGCAACAGATAACTGCGTGGGAGGCTCGATGGAGGTAACCTCCTGCCGAAACAGCCGCTCGATGGCGTTCGCCAGCACCGCCAGCCGCACCGGCTTGCCGACAAAATCGACAAAACCGGCGGCGAGGCAGTGGCGGATATCCTCCGGATACATCTGGGCCGAGATGGCGATGGCGGGCAACGGCCGCTCATGCATCTCCTCACTAATAGCGGCCAAATCCTCGCGCAGAGTCATGCCGTCCATATCGGGCAGGTTGATATCGAGCAACGCCAGTTCGAAGGGGCGCTCGGTCACCAGCGCCAGCGCACTGCGACCATCCTCGGCCAGAGTCACCCGATGGCCGAGGCGGGTCAGCATGCCGTGCGCCACCAGCCGGTTGATCTCGTTATCCTCCACCAGCAGGATGTCGCGAGACTGGCCAAGGTGCAGCGGCTGCGCCTCGGCGGGCAGTTGGGCGCTCGAGCGCTGCAACGGCAGGCTGAAGCTGAATTCACACCCCTTGCCCGGTTCGCTGGCAAGGATAAGCTCGCCCCCCATGGCGGCCACCAGCTTGCGGCTGATCGCCAACCCCAGCCCTGTCCCTCCCTGATGACCCACGTCCCGCGAGCGTTGGCGAAACGCCTCGAACACCGCCTCCTGCTCATCGGCCGGAATGCCGAGGCCAGTATCGCGCACCACGAAGCGGATGCAGGGCTCGGCGCAAGGGCCGTGACAAACAAGGGGCGCCACCGCCAGGGTAATCTGGCCGCGGGCGGTAAACTTGACCGCATTGCCGAGCAGATTGCCGAGCACCTGCCGCAGCTTGCCCAGATCCCCCTCGACCACTGGCGCCAGCTCGGGCGCATATTCCAGCGCCAAGGTCACCCCCTTGGTCGCCGCCCTTGGCCGGAACAACGCGCTGAGCTCATCCACCAGCTGGAACAGGGGGAAGGGCTCGCGGCGCGCCTCCACATGGCCCGCCTCTATCTTGGAGTAGTCGAGGATGTCGTTGAGGATCTCCAGCAGGGATTCGCCGCTGTGCTCGATGGCGGCCAGATAGCGCTGCTGGGTATCGCTCAGCCGGGTATCTTCCAGCAGCGTCAGGCCACCCAGAATGCCGTTCATAGGGGTGCGGATCTCGTGGCTCATGGTGGCGAGAAAAACCGACTTGGCGCGGTTGGCCTGCTCTGCCTCGTCACGGGCCTGTCGCTGCTTCTCCACCTCTTCATTGAGCCGCTCGTTGGCGTGGCTGAGCTGGCCGGTGCGCTCCTCGACCCGCGACTCCAGCTCGCGCTGATAGCGGCCCAACTCCACCGCATTGTCACGAAACACCTGCAGGGCCCGCCCCAGCTCCGCCAGCTCATCGCGCCCCGCATTGGCAATCGGGTCAAGGGGGGCCAAATCCCCGCGCGCCAAACGACTCATCCCCGCCACCGCCCGTTGCAGCGGCCAGACGATCCGGCCGTAGACCATACGCCACATCAGCAGCATCAGTAGTAGCAGGGTGAGCAGGCCAATGCCCATCAGCGCTTGCTCCAGCAGCCTGAGGCGCTGACTTAGCGCCTGCTGGCTCTGCCCCAGCGAATCGCGGGCACGGCTGACCAGCTCACCGACCTGCTGGTTGAGGCTGCTCATCAGGGCCTCATTGGCATTGGCCAGCACCCTCAGCGCCTCCCCCTTGCCGAGCCAGTCGCTGCGCAGTTGCACCAGCTTCTCACTCTGCGCCAGCACGGTCAGCGCCTGCTCCACCGCCTGACGGCGGGCCGGATCGGTCACCGCCCCGGCCCGCAGTTGCAAAATCGCCAGCTCCCGCAGCCCCTCCTGCAACAGCGTCTGCAATTGCCCCTGCTGTTCGCTGCGCCACATCTCCTCAATGCGCTGCTGCTGCATCAGGGTGCGGTGACGCAACTCGGTCATCTGCTCCAGCCAGTCGAGATCCTGCTCCAGCAGGCGGTCCAGCGTCCGGGTCGCCTGCGCACCTTGCTGTTGGTAGAGGGAACCCAATCCCGCCACCATCACGGTTTCGGCGTTCTCCATCTGGCTGCGCGCCAACTCGGCGATCTGCCCGGCAGCCGCCACCAGACGGGCCCGCTGCGCCTCACCCTGTGCCATCAGGGTCAACCGTTCCCCCACCAGCCAGCCCTGCTGACCCAGATTGCCGATGATGCTCTGGCTGAGCTGATCGAGGGTGGCCGGGCCCTGCGGCTGGCCACCACGGCCAAGTTGCGCCAGCACCTGTTGCAGCTGTTGTCCCTGCAAGGTGAGCAAACGTCCCTGATGCTCCCGCTCCTGCTCGCTGGTCGCGGTGGCCAGCAGCCGTGACGCGCTCTGGATCTCGCCGCTGAGGCGAGAGAGTGTGCGTGCCAGCTCCTGATCGGCCAGAGTCTGCTGTACCCCTTGTTCCAGCTGGCGCAGATGGCTAAGCCCTACCCAGCCCAGCAGGGAGGCACTCAGTGTGAGTAATGCCATCAGGGAGAAGGCCAGCAGCAACTTGCCACCCAGGCCGGAAAAGATTCTCACGGGAAGTCCCTTGGTTGTGGTCGGCTTTGACCGGATAATATGGCCCAACACTTTAACAAAACCCCTGACTATGCGAAGCGTCTATCTCTCCCCGTTGTTGCTGATCTGGTTGCTAATGCTTCCCCGCGCCGCCCTCGCCTTTGCGGTCGATATCTGGCGAGGCGGCGAATTCAGCGGCCAGCCGGTACGCCAGCAGTGGCCGGAACCCACCGCCGCAACCAAACCGCTGACCCTCTGTGCCCTCTACCCCCATCTGCGCGACGCCTACTGGCTGTCGGTCAATCAGGGCATGGTGGACGAGGCGAAGCGGCTGGGAGTCAAGTTGCAGATCCACGAAGCGGGGGGCTACGGCGCCCTCGCCGAGCAGCGCCAGCAGTTGCAGCGATGCGCGCAGGAAGGGAGCGACGCCATCTTGCTCGGCGCCGTGAGCTATCAGGGCTTGCACGAGGCCATCAAGGTCACGCCGCTGCCGGTCTTTGGTCTGGTCAACGATCTGCCCAGCGGTCTGGTGCAGGCCAAGGTGGGAGTCTCCTGGTACCAGATGGGCTGGCAGATTGGCCACTGGCTGGCGCAGCGCCACCCCGCCGGCAGCAAACAGGTCTCGGTCGCCCTCTTCCCCGGCCCGCAAGCGAGCGGCGGCAACAACTTCGTGGAACCGGGCTTTGCCGACGCCATCAAGGGGAGCGCCATCGAGCTGGTCACTACCGAGCGCGGCGACAACAGCCGGGAAATCCAGCGTACCCTGGTGCAGCAGACCCTGGCCCGCTATCCAGCGCTCGACTATCTGGTGGGAGGCGCTATCGCCGCCGAAGTGGCGGTCAACGAGCTGGCGCAGCGCCATCTCGACAGGCCCCAAGTGCTGAGCACCTACTTCAGCCACGGCGTACAGCGCGGCCTGCGCCGGGGCAAGATCCTGGCCGCCAACAGCGATCAGATGCGGCTGCAGGGGCGCCTTGCGGTGGCTCAGGCGGTCTGCCTGCTGCAACACCCGGATGCCAGTGCCGAGCAGTGCCCGCGGGTGATGGGGCCACCCATTCTGACCCTCTCTGCACCGCTGGCCGACCCCGTCGATTCCCTCTCGGATGGCGCTTTTCGTCCCGTCTATCGGGTCGAATAGCCGTCCCAAATCCGATTAACACACTCAAGGAGAAGAGATGAAAGAGTTACATGCCAGCTGCCTGTGCGGCGCCGTCGCCCTGACCCTGCCGGATCAGTTCGACTATATGGGGAACTGCCACTGCAGCGAATGCCGCAAGTTTTCAGGGGGAGATTACGCCTCGGTCGGCGGACTGGATGGCAACAAGGTCACCATTGTTAAGGGAGAAGAGGCCATCGGCCGCTACCGGAAATCGGCAGAGACCACCCTGGCATTCTGTCGTCACTGCGGCTCCAGCCTGTTTAGCCAGAAGAGCAGCAGCGGCAAGATCAATCTGCGCCTCGGAGTGCTGGACGATGTGCCAAGCCAGCGGCCCGCGTTTCACATCTTTGTCGGCTCCAAGGCGCCCTGGCACCAGATTGGCGACGACTGCCCGCAATTTGATACCCGCCCACCAGTCTGATCCTCGCCCCTTACACAGGCCAAAGCTACCACGCCGGAGTCAGGAGACTATCTCGCCAGCAAACAGATAGCCTTCACCGTGGACGGTAACAAACAGCTGGGGATCCCGCGGATCCGGCTCCATCTTGCCGCGCAGCCGCCGGATCAGCACGTCTATGGTGCGATCGCTCGGGCCATCACCACGATGGCTGATGAGAGTCAGGATCCGCTCCCGGCTCAGCACCCGCCCGGCATGGGCGACAAAGGCCACCAGCACTTCATATTCCGCCTTGGTCAGACGCACCGGCACTCCGTCCTTGCTGAGCTGGCGGCGGGGTATATCAAAACGCCAGGGGCCAAAGCGCACCGCATCGTCAGCCTCCGCTGGCTCGCTTGGGGTGGCGGCAGCCAGCGAGATCCGCCACAGCAGATTTTTGACCCGTACCAGCAACTCCCGGAGCTCGAACGGCTTGGTGACATAGTCATCGGCCCCCATCTCGAGGCCGACAATCCGGTCCACCGCATCGCTGCGGCCGGTGACCAGAATAATCCCCACCGTGCTGCGCGCCCGCAGTTCACGGGTCAGCAGCAGGCCGTCTTCCCCCGGCAGGTTGATATCCAGCATCACCAGATCGACCGTCTGCTCCGCCAGCACGGCCCGCATCTCTTGGCCGTTTTCGACCGCCGTCACCCGATAGCCCTCCCGCTCGAAATAGCCGGTCAGCTTCTCGCGGGTAACAGCATCATCTTCAACAACCAGAATGTGGTAGCTCATGGGCAGGGTTCACGATGGTCGACAAGGGAGGATTATTCTATTCACATTTTGTCATAAATACCCCTATTTCATTAATTTGTAGCGGCAGCCCTGTTCACAACGCCGCCCTATCATGGCTCCCATCAAAAAAGTGATGTGAGAGAGCATGATGAAAAAACTGTGGCACTTCCTGCGCACCCCCAGCCGTCGCTGGTCGGTACTGGCGCTGCTTCTGGTGGGCGTCGGCGTCACCCTCGCGGGCACCGTCGGCCTGCACTATGGCTTTGAGAAAACCAGCAGCCTCGAATTCTGCATCTCCTGCCACTCCATGAAAGACACCGTCTATCCGGAGTACAAGGAGTCCATCCACTTCAAGAATGCTTCCGGCGTACAGGCGGTCTGTACCGACTGTCACCAGCCGAAGGATTTCGTTGGCAAGGTGGCCCGCAAGATGGAGGCGGCCAACGACCTCTATCAGGAGTACATCGGCCACAGCATCGACACCCAGGAGAAGTTCGAGGACCGGCGCCTGCATCTGGCCGAGAAGGTATGGGCCCGGATGAGCAGCCAGAACTCCAAGACCTGCAAGTCCTGCCACAGCTACGACAACATGGATCACGCCAAGCAGTCCCCGGCGGCAGCGCTGGCGATGAAAGATGCGGCAGCGAAGAACATGAACTGCATCGAGTGCCACAAGGGCATCGCCCACGAACTGCCCAACATGGCGGGCGGCTTCCGGGCCACTTACGCCACCCTGGTCAACGACGCGCAAGAGGCGCCAGCCGCCGAGACCCTCTACAACCTGGGTGAAAAAGATCTCTATGCCAGCGAACAAAGTAGCGAGCCGGTCGGCAAACTGCTGCCCGCCTCCCGCATCGAGGTAGTGGCACGTAGCGGCGATCGCCTCAAAGTGACCATCGAAGGGTGGCGCGAGAGCGACGGCAAGGGCCGGGTGCTGAGCGAATACATGGGCAAGCGGGTCTTTGTCGCCACCATCCGTGACGAGCTGAAAGCCAGCGAACAGATCCTGAAAAAAGAGACCGACAGTGCCACCCATATCAATTGGGAGCAGGTACAGGTACAGGCTTGGGTCGACAACAAGGGCTTTGAATCCTCACTCAAGCCGATCTGGGATTACGCCGGCGAGATGTACAAATCCACCTGCAACTCCTGCCACGGCGCGCCGGATCCCGCTCACTTCACTGCCAACGGCTGGATCTCGGGACTCAAGGCGATGTCTGCCTACTATCGCCTGAGCAAGGAAGAGGAGCGCACCCTGCTCAAATACCTGCAGAACCATGCCGCCGATACTGGTGGTCAGGGTAGCCACTAATTCCGGATTCGAGTTCCGGATCCGAGAGAGGAATAACAAGATGATCAATATTTCCCGTCGTGGTTTTCTGGGTGGCTTGCTGGCTGGCGGTGCTTCCGCCCTGATCGGCCCCTCCCTGCTCGGTCGTGCCGTGATGGCCGCCGAGTCTGGCGACAAGCTGGTGCAATCTGGCTCCCATTGGGGCGCCTTCCGCGCCCGGGTGGTCGATGGCCGCTGGGTCGATACCCTGCCGTTCCAGCATGACAAGCACCCCACCGACATGCTCAAAGCCTTGAGCGAAGTGGTTTATAACCCGTCTCGTATTCGCTACCCCATGGTGCGACTGGACTGGCTGCGCAAAGGCCATCAGTCCGACACCAGCGAACGTGGCCAGAACCGCTTTGTGCGGGTGACCTGGTCCCAGGCGCTCGATTTTTTCTATCACGAGCTGGAGCGGGTGCAGAAAAACCATGGCCCGAGCGCCCTCTATGCGGGTCACTCCGGCTGGCAGTCGGTGGGCAAGCTGCACTCCGCTGGCGCCATGCTGGGACGCGCCATGAACCTGCACGGCACCTATCTGGCCAAAGCCGGTGACTACTCCACCGGCGCCGCCCAGGTGATCCTGCCCCACGTGGCGGGCGCCATGGAGGTGTATGAGCAGCAGACCTCCTGGCCGCTGGTGCTGGAGCACAGCAAGACCATCGTCATCTGGGGCTCCGATCCCATCAAGAACCTGCAAGTGGGCTGGCTGGTGCCGGATCACAGCGTCTACGACTACTGGGCGCAGCTGAAAGATAAGGTGGCCAAGGGCGAGATCCGGGTCATCAGCGTCGATCCGGTCAAATCCAAGACCCAGAAGTACCTCAATTGCGATCAGGTGACTCTGAATCCGCAGACCGACGTGCCGCTGATGCTGGGCATCGCCCACACCCTCTACAGCGAGAAGCGCCACGACAAGGCGTTCCTGAAGAACTACACCACCGGCTTTGACAAGTTCCTGCCCTACCTGCTGGGCACCAGCGATGGTCAGGTGAAGGATGCCGAGTGGGCGGCCGCCATCTGTGGCGTACCTGCCGAGACCATCCGCGAGCTGGCCCGCGCCATGAGCAGCGGCCGTACCCAACTCATCGGCGGCTGGTGTGTCCAGCGCATGCACCACGGCGAGCAGTACGCCTGGATGCTGGTGGTACTGGCCTCGATGATTGGCCAGATTGGCCTGCCAGGCGGCGGTTACGGCTTTGGCTGGCACTACAACGGTGCGGGCACCATCACCTCCAGCGGCCCCATCATGTCCGGTTTCAGCTCGGTCATTCCCGGGGTCAAGCCGCTCCATGACGGCGACTGGAAAGGCTACTCCAAATACATTCCGGTGGCCCGTTTCGTCGACTGCATCCTCAATCCGGGCAAGCAGATCGCCTTCAACGGCCAGACCATCACCTACCCCCACATGAAGATGGCGGTGTTCTGCGGCAACAACCCGTTCCACCACCAGCAGGATCGCAACAAGATGGTCGCCGCCTGGCGCAAGCTGGAAACCGTGGTCAGCATCGATCACCAGTGGACCGCCAGCTGCCGCTTTGCCGATATCGTGCTGCCCGCCACCACCACCTATGAGCGGGATGACATCGAGCAGTGGGGCTCCCACTCCAACGCGGGCATTCTGGCCATGCACAAGGTGGTTGAGCCGCTGTTCGAGGCGCGCGATGACTACGACATCTTCGCCGATCTCTGCCGTCGCTTCGGTCGCGAGGCCGAGTTCACCGGCGGCAAGAGCAAGCTGGAGTGGATCCAGAGCATTTATGACGACGCCCGCCTGCAGGGTCGCGGCATCGGTATTCGTCTGCCCCGTTTCAGCCAGTTCTGGCATGGCGAAGGGTTCGTCACCTTCCCGGCGGGCCAGCCCTGGGTACGCCACGAATCGTTCCGTCAGGAGCCGGATCTGGAGCCGCTGGGCACCCCGTCTGGCCTTATCGAGATCTACTCCAAGACTATCGCCGACTACGGCTATGGGGATTGCCCGGGCCACCCGGTCTGGATCGAACCCTACGAGCGCTCCCACGGCGGGCCGGGCAGCAAGCAGTACCCGCTGCACCTGCAATCCTGCCACCCGGACAAGCGGCTGCACAGCCAGCTCTGCTCCTCTGACAACTACCGTGCCACTTACACGGTGCAGGGGCGCGAGCCTGTCTATATGAATCCGCAAGATGCCAAATCCCGCGGTCTCAAGGACGGCGATCTGGTGCGGGTGTTCAACGGCCGCGGTCAGGTATTGGCCGGTCTGGTGGTAAGCGATGACTACGCCCCCGGCGTGGTGCGCATTCAGGAAGGTGCCTGGTATGGCCCGCAAGAGGGCGGCAAGGTCGGCACCCTTTGTACCTATGGTGACCCCAACGTGCTGACTGCCGACATCGGCTCCTCCAGCCTGGCGCAGGCCACCACGGCCCACACCGCGCTGGTGGAGATCGAGAAGTTCCGCGGGCAGGCACCGGCTGTCACTGCCTTCGGCACGCCGGAATCAGCCAAGGGCATCGACCCCATGTTCCCGGCTCTCTGACCCTTGGGGGACGAAAGCGCCCCCTTGAGTTTCCTTTATTTTTAAAGTCGTTAGAATCGGGAGCCATCAAGGCTCCCGATTGCCATCCACGGAGGAAAAATGCAGGAATTTATGGCTACCAGCGAACGCCGGGCCGAACTCTACTGGTGGTTCTCCACCCTGTTCGCCGCCGAGCTCAGCGATGAGCAGATCGCCGAATATGACACCTATGATGTGCGAAGCTTCCTGAAAAGCCTCTCGACCCTCGACCCGATGCGCGACGCCGTGGCGGAACTCAACGACGCCATCGCTCGCCTGCTGGTGCGCCCGGATCGCCAGCTGGAGCTGGCCGCCGACTTCGCCGGCCTGTTTCTGGTGGATCCCAAGCAGGGCGCCCTGCCCTACGAATCGCTCTACCGCGGCGATGCCAAGCTGATGATGCAAGCCCCGATGACCGAGATGCAGGCCCGCCTCGATCGCCTCGGCATCAATGTCAGCGACAAATACAAAGAGCCTGCCGACCATCTGGCCATCGAGCTGGATCTGATGGGCAATCTCATCATCCGCGCGGCGGAAGCAAAGAGCGCTGCCGAGCGGGAAAGCTGGTTGAACGAACAGGAGGCGCTGCTGCACACCCATCTGCTGGGCTGGTTCGCCAAGTTCGAAACCGCCTGTCGCGCTGCCGACCAGTTTGGCTTCTATGGCGCCTGTGCGCGCCTGCTGGGGGTCTTCCTCACCATGGATGCCAACTATCTGAGTCTGGTGAAGCCGACCCAACCGGCCGGTTGACGCAGTGAGAACAGCGCTGCTATTGATAGCATGCTGGCTGCTGGCCCTGATCCCGCTGGATCAGGGCCTTACCCCACTGGTCACGCTGCTGTTCAACCCGGATCGCGAGCTGTATGGCACCGCCCAGCTCACCGGCTTTGCCGGTATTCTGCTCACCCTCTATCTTGCCAACCTCGGTGTGGAAGTGGTGTTGCGCCGCCGTTTTCAGATCGCCGGTATGCTGGCCCTGCTGGCCGCCTGGATCGACTTCATCAACAGCAGCGGCAACGAGTCACACTTTCTGCTGCTCTACCTGCTGGCCCTGCCCTTCCATCTGCTCGGCTGGCTGGTACTGGTGCGGGGGATTCAAGCGTTTGGTCGCCAGAAAGGCTGATCACCCTTACCGCCTATTGATCACTGCCTGAGCCAGACACGCCAACACTGGCGATCATCTGGCGCCTTACTCACTAAAAGGGGATCAGCCTCGATGGCCAGACGGCAGGAAGTGAATGGCACGGGCCAACAGACGGTAGTGTTCAGGGGGAAGGGCATCGGAGAAGAGCCACAGTTGTCGTGGCGACGCCGATCCAGTGCCTTGCGGATCGGGGAACAGGGACAATCGCAGCACACCTGGCAGAGTGCGGCTCTGCTTGCCAAGCTGGTAGCGGCACCCTTGCCACTGCAGCCACTGGCCATCCCAGATCAGTTCAAACGGGGGCGCGGCGAGTGCCCGCCAGCTAAAGCAGAGCGCCACCAGCCAGACGGGCAGCAACAGCGCCCACTGCCAGCCGGCAATCAGACCAGCCACCGGCCAAAGCAGCAACAGAAAGAGGGCCACCAGCAACATCTGCTGATGGCGGGAGGGGTGAACCTGGATGATCACCCGCGCCACAGCGTTACAACTGACGGTCGTGGCGGGCCTGATTACGCTCCAGGATCATCTTGATCAGGGCGACAAAAGCGGGATCGGCCGGTACGGCGTGGCCCATGGTCCAACGGAACAGATCCGGATCATCGCTCTCCAGCAGGCGGATAAAGGTCTGCTGATCGGCGTCGCTCAGGGCGTCGAACTCGTTTTCATAAAACGGCATAAAGATCACATCCAACTCCAGCATGCCGCGACGGCAGGCCCATTTCAGACGGGATTTTTCAACTGGGCTCAACATGGCACTCTCCTTACATAGACCCGGGGGATGGTACCAGCAGGATTTTCCGGCTGACAAACATTAGTTACGTCTTTACCATGCAGCTCACATACTTTCTCTCTGGAATACCATCGTGAGTCTGCAACCACCTGCTTTTCCTGCCGAACCGACCCGTTTCCCCCTGACCAAGCTGGCCATCACCCGCCTCAGTGGCCCGGATCGCGCAAAATTTCTGCAAGGTCAGGTCACCTGTGATGTGAATGCCCTGCAGCCGGGGCAACAGACCCCGGGTGGTCATTGCGATCCCAAGGGCAAGCTATGGAGTGATTTTCGCCTGCTCTGCCTGGAAGAGTCCCTATTGATGCTGACCACCCCCTCGGTGCTGGAGCGCCAACTGCCGGAGCTGAAAAAGTTCGCAGTCTTCTCCAAGGTGGAGATCTGTGCCGATGAGCGCCACGCCACCGGGATCGCCGGTGCGGGCAGTGATGGGTGGATCGCCACGCAGTTTGATCTGGCGCAGAGCGGTCTCATCGACGGCGGCATGGCGGTGAAGATCGAACAGGATCGCTGGCTGCTGGTGAGCAATCAGCAAGCCGAGACACTGCCGCAGGGCGACGAGTCACTCTGGTGGGGGCTCGAGATCAAGGCGGGTCTGCCGCACATGGAAGCTGTGCATCAGGGGGAGTACATCCCGCAGATGCTCAACCTGCAGGCACTGGATGGCATCAGCTTCAACAAGGGCTGCTACATGGGGCAGGAGACGGTAGCCCGCGCCAAGTATCGCGGCGCCAACAACCGCGCCCTGTTCCTGCTGGCGGGCACCAGCGGCGAGCCAGTCGCCAGCGGCGATACCCTTGAGCTGCAACTGGGTGACAACTGGCGCCGCAGCGGCATGGTGCTCAACGCCTGGCAACAGGCCGGGCAGGTGTGGCTCACCGCGGTATTGCCGAAAGATACCGAGGCTGACGCCCAATTCCGCCTCAAGCAGGACGAAGGCTCCCGCCTCACCCTGCAACCCCTGCCTTACGCACTGACCGAGTAAGGTCGGCTAGCGAGGCACCCGCGCCAGCAGTGCCTCCTTCAGCCAGCGCCCCGCCTGCCCCAGCGGGCGGGCGCGATGCCACTGCAGCTCCAGCGCCAGCGCATGGCTGGCAATAAAATCCGGTTCCAGCACCACCACTTCGCCCCGCGCCAACGGCTGATGCAGCAGAAATTCCGGGATAGCGGACCAGCCAAGGCCCCGCTTGACCAGCTCCAGCACCCCGAGATCCCCCTCGACCCACCACACCTGAGCCGAGATGCGAAAACGTTGACGTTCGCTCCCTTCCCGTCGTCCGGTCACCATCAGCTGACGCGCCCCCTGCAGATCGACCTCTCGCAGCGGCTGCTTACGGGCCAGCGGATGAGCCGGTGATACCACCAGCGGCATGGTCACCTCCCCCAACGAACGGGCGACGATCTCCCGCTGGGGATGCACCTTCTGGTAACTGATGCCGAGCTGGGCCCGGCCGGTCACCAGCAGCTCGGTCACATCCTCCATCAGTGGAAAGAGCAGCTCCAGCTCCACGGTCGGGTAGCGGGTGGCAAACTCCTCCAGCAGGGTGCCAAGCCAGGGGAGGTGAGAATCATCATCGATGGCCAGGGTGAGGCCCGTCTCCACCCCCGCCGCCAGCTCCCCGGCAATGGATTGAAGCCGTTCACTTTGCGCCAGCAGGATCCCCGCCTCCTGCACCATGCGGGCCCCCGCCTCCGTCAGCTGCGGATAGCGGCCGCTGCGGTCGAACAGGGTGAGCGCCAGATCGATCTCCAGATTGGCGATGGCGCTGCTCACCACCGACTGCGCCTTGCCCAGCTTGCGGGCGGCAGCAGAAAACGAGCCGGTTTCGGCGGCGGCCAGCAAGATCCTCAGTTGTTCCAGTGATGGCGTCATCTTATGGCCCTCCGGCAAGCCTCTGTTCATCTATCTATTTTAGCGATGGATACCAACATGAATCTATCGCAAAAGATCTATAGATTAGCCAGCAATTCGTGAATAAACCTGATTGAGAGAGTGACTTATGCGTACCCGTAACGATCGCCTGCGCCATGCCATTGGCTTTGAATTTATTGGTCTGCTGATTGCCGCCCCGCTGGCCAGCTGGGTCACCGGGGTCGGGCTCAACCATATGGGCCCGCTGGCACTGTTCTTCTCGCTGCTGGCCACCGTCTGGAACTACATCTACAACATCGGGGTCGACAAGCTGCTGCTGAAGTATCAGGGCCACACCCACAAGACCCTGTGGCAACGGGTGCTGCATACCTTCGGCTTTGAGGGCGGTCTGCTGATCGTCGCGCTGCCAGTCATGTCCTGGTGGCTGAACGTCAGCATGCTGGAGGCGCTGGTGCTGGATCTGGGCTTCGTCGCCTTCTACCTGATCTATGCCTTCGTCTACAACTGGGGTTATGACAAGGTGTTCCCCATCCCCCGCGCAGTGCCGCACGGCATGCCACAAGGGGCAAACTAAGGCTCGAATCGAGTGGGCCGGAACTGGAAGGTGAAGGTCGACAAGTGAGGGCAACAGAAGTAACGACACGGCACCATCATGGCAGACATGATGGTGCCGCAAGAGGGATCAGCGCTGGCAGGCCGGCTGATTCAGAGGTAAGGATTCAGGCCTGCCCGTCGCTCAGGCCTGTGCCTTGAGCTCTTCGCCGCTCTCGTCGGCAGCGGCAGCCTCTTCAGGCTGGGCCTGAGCGGCCTGCTGTGCTTCCAGCTCGCTCTGATAATCGCTCAGGATCTGCTGGGCAACCGCCATATCTCCCTTGTGTTTGCGCTCGAACAGATGGTGCTGCACCACGCCGTTGAGATACTCCACCGTGATGGGCTGCTCCAGGGTGGCCATCAGCTCCTCTTTCTCCAGCTCGGCATTGATTTCATCGGCGGTCGTGCGCAGCAGCCCGGCCAATTGAACCAACATGCGGCGCTCACCTTCGCGCAGCAGGCTCAACATGCGGTTTCTCTGCTGCTCATTCTGTTGGGTCATACATTTCCTTACGTCAATTGGGAACAAGCCCGCTCATTCTGCCCTGTCCCCATGACAGCGTCTATCTCATGCCCCCCACTAATTTTTGGCGCTGGCTCACAAATGGCTACAGATGCTATTTGAAGCGGCTCTGGGGTATAGTAGCCGCTGATTTTCGGGCGCTTTTTCACGTTCATCTGCCAAGCCGGGATGGCACGGCAAGGGCGCCTGCCCGGTTTACCCCAACGAGGTGAAGATCCGCTTTATGACCGACGCCATTGTGGTGCTCTGCACCTGCCCAGATCAAACCAGTGCCGACCTCGTCTGCGAACAGCTGCTGAACCAGCGGTTGGCCGCCTGCATCAATCAGCTGCCGGGAGTCACCTCCATCTATCGCTGGCAAGGCAAGGTGGAGCGTGCCACCGAGATCCAGCTCATCATCAAATCTCGCCAGCCACTCTTTGCCGAGCTGCAGGCATGCATTCAAGCCCATCACCCCTATGAGGTGCCCGAGCTGCTGGCCCTGCCGGTGAGTGCCGGTCTGCCCGCCTATCTCGACTGGCTGAATGGGGAGACCTCATGATCCGCACCCGCTTGCTCTCTCCCCTGCTGCTACTCTGTACCCTGCTGATGACAGCGGTGGGCAGCCCCTCGGCCCAGGCCAACGGCGCCGATCTACTCAGCTCGCTGGGCATTGCAGCCAATGCCAAACCCAAGTTTTTGCAGGCCGATGAGGCCTTTCAGGTCGAGAGCGAACAGCGCGGCGATCAGCTGCTGCTGACCCTCCACATCGCCGATGACTACTACCTCTATCGCCACAGCCTGCGCTTCAAGGGGAACAACCTCAGCTTCAGCGAGCCAACCCTGCCAGAAGGCACCGAGCACCAGGATGACTTCTTCGGCAAGACCCGGGTCTACTACCAGCAGGTGAGCATCGCGGTGCCGCTAAAGGAGGTGGGCGACGGCGCTACCCTGCGGGTGCGCTATCAGGGCTGTACCGACGGCCTCTGCTACCCGCCGACCGACAAGCTGATCGATGTGGCCCCGCTGGCCGCCGCGACTACTGCGACCACAGCGAGTAAAGCGACTACTGAAACGGCACAAAGCGTCGCAGCAGTGAGCCAACAGGATCAGCTGGCCGCCGCCCTCGGCCATCAGGGATTCTGGCTCAGCATCGTCGCCTTCTTCGCGCTGGGGCTGGGGCTCGCCTTTACCCCCTGCGTCTTCCCCATGTACCCGATCCTGACCGGCATCATCGCCGGTGCCGGTCATCGCCTCTCCACCGGCCGCGCCTTCCTGCTCTCCCTGGTCTATGTGCAGGGGATGGCGGTGACCTACACATTACTGGGACTGGTGGTCGCCTCAGCGGGACTGAAATTCCAGGCGGCGCTGCAACACCCCTATGTGCTGATCGGCCTCTCGGCGATGTTCGTGCTGCTGGCCCTCTCCATGTTCGGGCTCTACACCATTCAACTGCCGAGCAGCCTGCAAACTCGCCTCTCCGGCCTCTCCAACCGCCAGCAGGGCGGTTCGGTAGTCGGGGTCGCCATCATGGGGATGATCTCCGGGCTGGTCTGCTCCCCCTGCACCACGGCGCCGCTCTCGGGGGCGCTGATCTACGTGGCCCAGAGCGGCGATCTCTGGCTTGGTGGTGCGGCGCTCTATGCGCTGTCACTGGGTATGGGTCTGCCGCTGCTACTGCTCGGCACCTCGGGGGGCAAGCTGCTACCCAAGGCGGGTGCCTGGATGGATGTGATCAAGCAGCTGTTTGGCTTCGCCCTGCTGGCGGTGCCCATCATGCTGCTGTCACGACTCTGGAGCGATCAGCTTGCCACCCTCGCCTGGCTCGGCTGGGGTCTGCTGCTGTGCGGCTACCTCTATCACCACAACCAGCACCAGCCCCACTCGGTGGCCAAAAGCGTGCGCGGTTTCGTGCTGTTGCTGGCGATGATCAGCGCCGTGGTGGTGGGCAAGGATCTGCTGCAACCAGCCGCCCCTGCCGCCGTCACGGCGGGCGCCAGCCAAAGCGCTCCGCAGTTTATCCGCATCAAGACGCTGGATGATCTCAAGGTGCAGCTGGCCGCCGCCCGCGGCAAGCCGGTGCTGCTCGACCTCTACGCCGACTGGTGCGTCGCCTGCAAGGAGTTTGAGCACAAGACCTTCAGCGACCCCGCGGTGCGGGAGCGCTTCGGCCAGATGGTGCTGCTGCAGGCGGATGTCACCGCCAACGACGATGCCGATATCGCGCTGCTCAACAGCCTCAATGTGCTGGGGCTGCCGACCCTTATCTTCTTCGACCGCGAGGGCAAGGAGCTGACCGGGCAGCGGGTCACCGGCTTTATGGGGCCTGCCGAGTTTCTGGGCAAGCTTGATCAGCTACGCTGAGCAACGGCGTCCCTTGTCGGCAGACAGGGGCCGCCTCATGCATTACGCGCTGATTTTTCTGGCAATCCCTTGTATATGAACGGCAGCATGGCAGAATTTGCCCCTCCATTGTCTCGCCCGTCCGGAGTTTTGATGAAAAAGTGGTTCATCCCCCTGCTAGCCCTCTGGCTCTATGGCTGCAGTGCAGGTCCCGGTGAAGAGGATATCCGCCTGCAGGTTACCGCCAGGCTGCTGGCCGAGACAGACGCCAACCTGTTCGAGATCAGCGACTTCACTATCCTCGACAAGGAGGAGCGGATGGAGGGGGTCTATCTGGTCAAGGTGAGCTACCAGCTCCACTTCAAGCAGGGGATCGATCAGCTGCAGGTGTTACACGACGAAGATCTGATTTATGACCGGGTCGGCCCCTTTCAGCAAGAGATGGGGCTGATGGAGCTGGAGCGTAAATATGGCGCGTTCGAGGCGGGTCAGGTGTTGCCGCAAGAGGCAGAGGTGTGGATGATGAAGGACGAACAGGGGTGGCGACTGGCCGAACCGGCTCAATAAAGGGCTACCCTCACTCTCTGCAACGACGGGCCTGCCGTTGCCAGCCAGTTCAGACCTGGGTATCGACCCGATACCCTTTCCGCTCAGCGGGTTCGTTCGGCAACTTGCTGGCCAACCCCGACAACACCTCCTTGAGAGTGACCCCGCTCTCTGCCGCACCGCTGCTCTCCAGCAATTTGGTCAGCTGGCTCTGCAAGGGGTTCAGCTCTTTGTTCTCTGCGACTTGCTCGTTCTCTGTAACTTGCCCGTTCTCTGATCCTTGCGCGCGCGCTCTTCCCTGTTCGCCCGGTTGATCCAGCTGCTCCAGCAGGCGCTCCAGATCCCGCTTCAGCGGGTTCTCGCTGCTGGCTTCGAGGGCAAGCTTGCGCTGTTCCTGCTCTTGCCGCTGTTGTTGTTGCAACGCCAGCTGTTGCTCCTGCTGCTGTTGCAGAGCCCCCATCATGGTGTTGATGAATGCCTCCATCGAATCCCTGATTGAAGCACTGCTCCCGCCGCCATCCTCCCCTTGCGGCGACAGCCCGAGCTCGTCCAGCACAGCGCTAAGGTCGCGCACCATCCGGCTATCACTACCTGTCGATGGCGACGGCGTGGCCCCCTCCGGTGCCTGCGCAGCGGGAGCCCCTTGCCGTTGCGCCAGCGGGCTGAGCCCGCCTGACGCTACCACATTCATCTCCATCTCAGCCCTCCTCTCTCTCCGTCCTCTGCCCTTTTTCGGCAAGTATTGCGGCAAGCGGACACGCCCTCGTCCCCTTGGCAGATAACCGCTCTCACACCTAAAAGATAGCGCCAACCAGAAGGGATTGGCGCGGATGCATTTTTTGGTCTATCAGGCGGAACGATAGTGCCAACCCGCTATAAACAAGGGGCCGGTACAAGGGGTGCTTTCAGCCATCACCACACCGGCTGACAAGGCGGGTCAGAAGATATCCTTCATCCGGTGCCACAGCATTCCCAGTGCCAGCAGCGGGGAGCGCAGCGCCGGGCCACCCGGGAAGGTCATATGGGGCACGCTGGCGAAGAGATCGAAACCCCGGCTCTCGCCCCTGATCGCCTCGGCCACCAGCTTGCCCGCCATGTGGGTAGCGTTGAGACCGTGACCCGAGTAGGCCTGGGCGTAGAGCACGTTGGGGTATTCCTTGAGGCGGCCAATCTGCGGCAGCCGGTTGGCACCGATCCCGATCATGCCGCCCCACTGGAACTCGATGGCGGTCTCGGCCAGCTCGGGGAAGACCCGCAGCAGCTTGGGCAACATGAACGCCTTGATATCCTTCGGGTCTCGCCCCGAGTAATTGCAGGCGCCGCCAAACAGCAGGCGGCCGTCGGCGGAGAGACGGTAGTAGTCGAGGGCCACATTCTGATCGCACACCGCCATGTTTTGTGGCAGCAACCGCTGGCGCAAGCGGCGATCGAGCACCTCGGTGGCGAGGATGTAAGAACCGGCAGGCAATACCTTGCCCCCCAGATCGGGATTGAGGTCGTTGAGGTAAGCGTTGCAGCCGATCACCAGATAATCGGCAGTGACCCGGCCGTGGGCGGTGGTCACCTCGACCCGCTTGCCATAGTCGATATGGGTCACCCGAGAGTGTTCAAACAGGGCAACCCCAAGGCTGGCGGCGGCGCGCGCCTCCCCCAGTGCCAGATTGAGGGGATGCAGGTGGCCGGAGCCCATGTCGATGAGGCCGCCGATGTAGCGATCCGACCCCACCACGCTATGGATATCTTCCCGTGGGACCAGTTTCAGCTCATGCTCATAGCCGAGGCTCGCCAGATGGTCGAGATCCTCCTCAAAACCTGCCAGATGACGCTGACGAGTAGCCAGATCGCAGTAGCCCCAGCTGAGATCGCAGTCGATATTGAAGCGCTCGACCCGCTCGCGCACCAGTTGCACCGCCTCCAGCCCCATCAGATCGAGCTCGCGTACCCCTTGCTCGCCAATCCAGCGGGCAAACTGGCTGGTATCGTGGCCGATACCGCGAATAAGCTGACCACCGTTGCGCCCCGACGCCCCCCAGCCGATGCGATTGGCCTCCAGCAACACCACCTTGTAACCGGCATCCGCCAGATTGATGGCGGTGTTAAGGCCGGTGAAGCCGCCGCCGATGATGCAGACGTCAGCCTTGTGCTCCCCCTCCAGCTCCGGCCACTGCTGCGGATCGTTGCGAGTGGCCGCGTAGTAGGAGGCGACGTGCTCCTGATGTCCATTGTGCTTTCCTGCCTGCATACTCAGCATCCTGCTTTGGTTGCAAATTGTTTAATAAAATAAGCAAAGTTGTTTCGATAATACCCAGTTCCGCCTCCACTCACCAACCGGTGCGGATCACAGAAATGCAAAAGGCGCCCCGAAGGGCGCCTTTTCATGCAATCAAGGTGCTGTAACGAATTACAGTACGTTGATGGCGTTCAGATCGGCAAAAGCCTGTTCCAGACGCTTGATCATGGAAGTCTGACCTTCACGCAGCCATACGCGCGGATCGTAGAACTTCTTGTTCGGCTTGTCAGCGCCTTCCGGGTTGCCCAGCTGGCCTTGCAGGTAAGCTTCGTTCTTCTGGTAGAACTTCAGCAGACCTTCCCAAGTTGCCCACTGGGTGTCGGTGTCGATGTTCATCTTCACTACGCCGTAGGAGATGGACTCGCGGATCTCTTCCAGAGTGGAACCTGAACCACCATGGAATACGAAGTCCAGAGACTTGGCTGGCAGCGCAAACTTCTCGGAAACGTACTTCTGGGACGCGTCCAGGATGGACGGGGTCAGCTTGACGTTACCCGGCTTGTATACACCGTGTACGTTGCCGAAGGAGGCAGCGATGGTGAAACGCGGGCTGATCTTGGACAGACGCTCGTAAGCGTAAGCAACATCTTCCGGCTGGGTGTACAGGGAAGATTGATCCAGGTGGCTGTTGTCTACGCCATCTTCTTCGCCACCGGTGCAACCCAGTTCCAGCTCCAGAGTCATGTTCATCTTGGCCATGCGGGTCAGGTACTCGCAGCAGATGTCGATGTTCTCTTCCAGAGACTCTTCGGACAGATCCAGCATGTGGGAGGAGAACAGCGGCTTGCCGGTTTCAGCAAAGTGCTTCTCGCCCGCTTCCAGCAGACCGTCGATCCACGGCAGCAGCTTCTTGGCAGCGTGGTCGGTGTGCAGGATAACTGGAATACCGTAGGCTTCGGCAACAGCGTGAACGTGCTTGGCACCGGAGATGGCACCCAGGATGGCGGCTTTCTGGCCTTCCATCTTCAGACCCTTACCGGCGGTGAACACGGCACCACCGTTGGAGAACTGAACGATTACCGGCGCTTTAACATTGGCAGCAGCTTCCAGCACAGCGTTAACGGAGTCGGTACCAACACAGTTAACTGCTGGCAGAGCAAAGCCGTTCTCTTTAGCGATGGCGAACACTTTCTGAACGTCATCACCAGTGATCACGCCGGGTTTTACGAAGTCGAAAATTTTCTTAGACATGTTTAATCGTCCTGTCTCGTATGCCGTTAATAAAAAATGGGAGGTTCATCATGAACCGGCACAGCGGCCACATGATAAACGAAACGGGAGGCGTTTGCCCCCCGTCTCGGGTCAATTAGGCTTTGGCGCGCTGTTCCAGCATCGCAACAGCCGGCAGTACCTTGCCTTCTACGAACTCCAGGAAGGCGCCGCCGCCAGTGGAGATATAGGAGACTTTGTCGGCGATGCCAAACTTGTCGATGGCAGCCAGGGTGTCACCACCGCCAGCGATGGAGAAGGCCGGAGAAGCAGCGATGGCTTCAGCGATCACTTTGGTGCCAGCAGAGAACTGATCGAACTCGAACACACCGACCGGGCCGTTCCACAGAATGGTCTTGGCGTTCATGATGATGTCAGCCAGGGCCTTGGCAGAGTCAGGGCCGATGTCGAAGATCATGTCGCCGTCGGTCACGTCAGCAACAGACTTGATGGTGGCCGGAGTGGACTCGGAGAACTCGGTGCCTACAACCACGTCAGTGGTGACCGGAATGTTGGTCTCGGCAGCCAGCTTCTTGGCGGTGTCGAGCAGGTCGTGTTCGCACAGGGACTTGCCGACGTTGTGACCGGCAGCAGCGATGAAGGTGTTGGCGATGCCACCACCAACCACCAGCTGGTCAGCGATCTTGGAGAGGGATTCCAGCACGGTCAGCTTGGTGGAGACCTTGGAGCCGCCAACGATGGCAACCATCGGGCGCTCGGGCTTGAGCATGGCTTTACCCAGGGCTTCCAGTTCACCTGCCAGCAGCGGACCGGCACAAGCAACAGGAGCAAACTGGGCAACACCGTAGGTAGAACCTTCGGCGCGGTGAGCAGTACCGAACGCATCCATTACAAAGACATCACACAGGGCGGCGTATTTTTTGGCCAGCTCTTCGGTGTTCTTCTTCTCGCCTTTGTTGAAACGGCAGTTTTCCAGCACAACCAGTTCACCGGCGGCGACGTCTACGCCATCCAGGTAATCTTTGGCCAGACGAACCGGGCAAGACAGAGCGTCTTTCAGATAGTTAACAACCGGAGCCAGGGAGAATTCTTCGTTGTATTCACCCTCGGTCGGACGACCCAGGTGGGAGGTGATCATCAGCTTGGCGCCCTTTTCCAGAGCCAGCTTGATGGTCGGCAGCGTCGCCACGATACGTGCATCGGAAGTGACCTTACCGTCTTTTACCGGTACGTTCAGGTCAGCACGGATCAGAACGCGTTTACCCGCCAGATCCAGGTCAGTCATCTTGATAACAGACATATTCAGTCCTCTATATTTTCAGGTAATGTTAAAAACAGTAACCTATTCGCCCGGGGCAGGCTCAGCCTGCGGCCATCATGGCCCGGGTGGTATCCAGCATCCGGTTTGCGAAGCCCCATTCGTTATCACACCACATCAACATCTTGACGAGGTTGGCATCGCTCACCCGGGTCTGGGTACCATCAATGATGCAGGAGTGTGCATCATGATTGAAGTCTACGGAGACCAAAGGCTCTTCCGTGTAATCCAGAATACCTTGTAATGTACCTCTGGACGCCCGTTGCAGGGCTTGATTTACGTCAGTAACTGTCACTTTTTTACGAACAGTAATACTGAGATCCATCGCTGTTACATTGATGGTCGGCACCCGTACCGCAATCGCCTCGAACTTGCCGGCGAAGTGGGGCAGGATACGCTCCAACCCCTTTGCCAGCTTGGTATCCACCGGAATGATGGACTGGCTGGCAGCGCGGGTTCGGCGCAAGTCACTGTGGTAGGCATCGATGACTTGCTGATCATGCATGGCCGAATGAATTGTCGTAATAGTACCACAATTTATCTCGAATTCTCGATGCAATGTTTCAATCACCGGCACCACGCAGTTGGTGGTGCAGGAGGCGTTGGAGACGATCCGCTCCCGTCCGGTCAGCACCTGATGGTTGACCCCGTAGACCACGGTGGCATCCACATCCGCATCGGCCGGATGGGAGAAGAGCACCTTGCCCGCCCCCGCCGCCAGATGCAGCTCGGCATCGGCCCGCGAGCCGAACACCCCGGTGCAGTCCAGCACCACATCCACCCCCAGCGCCCGCCACGGCAGCTTAGCCGGATCCCGCTCGGCAAACAGGGAGATGAGATCCTCCCCCACCAGCATGCTGTTGCCCGCCAGTTGTACCGGATGGTGAAAGCGACCGTGACTGGTATCGTAACGGGTCAGGTGCACCATGGCCTCGGGGGCCGCCAGCTCATTGATGGCGACGATCTTGATGGTCTTGTCGCGCCCGCTTTCATAGAGGGCTCGCAACACATTGCGACCGATCCGTCCGTAACCATTGATGGCAATCTTGATCATCGAGAATCCGTTTCCTTGAACCAGCAACAGGGCGGCGCACCGGCCGCCCGGGAGCCCCGGCTACGACAGCAGGGCCTCCTTGAATTCACCGCGAGCCAGCAACGCCGCCCCGAATACCCCGGCACTGTCACCAAGGGCTGGAGCAATAATGGGGGTTGCGAAGCGGGGATTAAAGAGGAAGGGCAAAATTGTCTGCCGTCCCACGCTATAAAGGCTCTGTACGTTACCCACCCCACCGCCGATGACGATCACGTCCGGGTCGAGAATGTTGACCACGTTGGCCAGCGCCTGACCAAACAGCAGGTGCAGCCGGTCGATGGTGAGCTTGGCCACATGATCGTGAGCGGTGGCGGCCGCGATTTGAGCGAGCGAGAGGCGACGTTTGGCCTTGGCCTCGTACCAGGCCTCCAGCGCCGGGCCGCTGATCAGGGTCTCGACACAACCGCGCTTGCCGCAGTAGCACTCGGGGCCATCGGGGGCGAGCACATTGTGGCCCCACTCACCGGCGATGCCGTGGTGCCCATTGAGGATCTGGCCATTGATGACGATGCCGGAGCCGACCCCGGTGCCCATGATGATGCCGAACACCACTTTCGCATCGGGATGGTGCTGACGCACTGCGCCGAGGTGGGTTTCTGCCAGCGCGAAGCAGTTGGCATCGTTGGCAATCAGCACCGGCACGCCCAGCTTGCGCTCCAGATCTTCCTTGAACGGCTTGCCGTTGAGCTCGGTGGTGTTGCAGTTTTTCATCAGGCCGGTTTGCGGATCCCGCGCCCCCGGGGTGCCCATGCCTATGACGGTCGGACGCTGGCCAACCTTCTCGACACACTGCGCCACCAGCTTGGCGATCTGGCCAATCATATGGTCATAACCGCCCGCCCGCTCGGTGGGGATGCGGTGGCGCAACAGCACCTCGTCGCCATCCAGCACCACACACTCACACTTGGTACCGCCAAGATCGATACCCCAATCCAGTGATTTGCTGCTCATCTTGCCTCCTGCGCTGGCGCCACGCTCTTTTCGTCGCGGTGCCTTTTTTAATGTAAAACGGGGCCTTGCGGCCCCGGATATCAATCAGTCTCTCTTCGCTCACCCAGCCTTAGCGGCCGTGGTACTGAGCAGAGAACTCGTGCACCGCGTTGACGAACACGCCAGCGTGCTCCGGGTTCACATCCTGATGGATGCCGTGACCCAGGTTAAATACGTGGCCGTTGCCCTGACCGAAACCGGCCAGAATGGAGGCAACCTCTTCACGGATGCGTGCCGGATTGGCGTAGAGCATGGAGGGATCCATGTTGCCCTGCAGCGCCACCTTGTCGCCGACCCGGCGCTTGGCATCGGCAATATCGGTGGTCCAGTCCAGCCCCAGCGCATCGCAACCGGTGGCGGCGATCTGCTCCAGCCACTGACCACCGTTCTTGGTGAACAGGGTCACCGGCACGCGGCGCCCCTCATTTTCACGGATCAGGCCATCGACAATCTTGTGCATGTACTGCAGGGAGAAGTCGCGGTAATCCCGCGGGGTGAGCACACCACCCCAGGTGTCGAACACCATGACGGATTGGGCACCCGCCATGATCTGGGCGTTGAGGTAGCTGATGACGCTGTCGGCCAGCTTGTCCAGCAGCAGATGCAGGGTTTGCGGCTCGGCATACATCATCTGCTTGATCTTGGTGAACGCCTTGGAGCTGCCCCCCTCCACCATGTAGGTGGCCAGGGTCCAGGGGCTGCCGGAGAAGCCGATCAGCGGCACTTCGCCCTTCAGCTCGCGGCGGATAGTGCGCACCGCGTTCATCACGTAGCCCAGCTCATCTTCCGGATCCGGAATGGGCAGTGCCTGCACGTCAGCCATGGATTTAATCGGGCGCTCGAAGCGCGGGCCTTCGCCCTGCTCGAAGTAGAGACCCAGCCCCATGGCATCGGGCACGGTCAGGATGTCGGAGAAGAGGATGGCGGCATCGAGCGGGTAGCGGCGCAGCGGCTGCAGGGTGACTTCACAGGCCAGTTCGGCGTTGCGGCACAGGGACATGAAATCCCCCGCCTGGGCGCGAGTCGCCTTGTATTCCGGCAGATAGCGGCCAGCCTGGCGCATCATCCATACCGGGGTCATATCCACGTCCTGGCGCAGCAGGGCACGCAGGTATCGATCGTTCTTCAGCTCTTTCATCCCAGTTCCTGAGTTCGTATCACGCATAAAATGGCGGCCATAATACCACTTTGCCCGGCCAAGCGGACTGCCCCAAACGTGGCAAATGGGCACGCGGTTGCAAAGATGTGAAGGGGCGCAAACCAGATCGCCCCGTTTGTAAAAAGAAGAGCAAAAAGGTTGGCGAAAAGATAAGCGCCTCGTTACCCCTCGCCAGCCAGTGACAACTCGATCAGCCGCCTGGCAATGGTGCCGTGGGGCGGCAAGCGCGGCAGCCTATCAGCCGCAAAGAAATCGGCAGCGACCAGTTCGTCATCCTGCACCCTGATCTCGCCGCTCTGGTAGTCGGCGGTAAAGCCCATCATCAGACTGTGGGGGAAGGGCCAGGGCTGGCTCGCCACGTAGCGCACATTGCACACCCGGATGCCGCTCTCCTCGAACACCTCCCGCGCCACGCACTGCTCAAGATTCTCCCCCGCCTCCACAAAGCCGGCCAGCACGGTATACATGGGATCGTCGGCCTGATAGTGACGGCGATGAGCCGCCAGCAGGATCTCCGGCCCCTTGCGCACCGCCACTATGATGCAGGGGGAGATGCGCGGATAGGCCGTATGGCCGTGGTGGCACACCTGCGCCCACTCCCCCGCCTTCGGGGTCATGGGGGCGCCGCACTCGCCGCAGAAACGGTGGGTACGGCGGAAGGTGGCGAGCTGCCAGGCGCGGCCCGCGAGGCGAAAGCCCTCTTCGTCTCCCGCCACCATCAGCTGGCGCAGCGGACTCATGGCGCTCGTGTCGGCCTCAGCCCCCAGATCCAGCAGATAACAGGGCAGCCCCTGCCACTCGTCAAAACGCTCGAAATGGGCGTCAGCCAGCGCTGCGGGCAGGCACGCTTTACTTCCTTGTGGTACCTCTCCCTGCTGATCGAGCAGTACCAGATGATCGCCCCCCAGCACGCACCAGCGGGCTTGTTCGGTTAATGACATCAGATGAACACTCTCACTTAAGTCCAATTACACAAAGTCCAGTTACACAGAACCCTGGCCACGGCTGGCCGACCAAGGGGCAAACGCCGCGCGAATGGCTCCCATCTTACGACCAGCACGGGTCGCTGACGACCCCACCGTGGCCGATTGTCCCATTCGTAAAAAACGGATGGTGCAAATAAAGAGGCCGCCCGAAGGCGGCCCGCTGTTATCCGGCATCCAGTATCCGGCCTCTATCGACGCGGATCAGGCATCGCCCATCGCCAGCAGGGAGGCGTTGCCGCCCACCGCCGTGGTGTTGATGGTGCGGGTCTTCTCGGTGACGAAGCGGCTTAAGTAGTGGGGGCCGCCCGCCTTGGGACCGGTGCCGGAGAGCCCCTGCCCGCCGAACGGCTGCACCCCGACCATGGCGCCGATCTGGTTGCGGTTGATGTAGACGTTGCCGACATTGATGCGGCTTGCCAGCTCCTCGGCATGGGATTCGTTGCGGCTGTGGATCCCCAGCGTCAGGCCGTAGCCGGTGCCGTTGATATCCGCGATCACCTTGTCCAGATCCCGGGTGGCGTAGCGCACCACATGGAGGATGGGGCCGAATTGCTCCTTCACCAGCTCGCGGATGGAGCCGATCTCCAGCGCGGTTGGCTGGACGAAGTGCCCCTCCATCGTCGCGGCTGGCATCGGCGCCTGGGCAATCAGGCGAGCGCGCGGGATCATCCGGGCCAGATGGGCATCCAGCCCCAACTTGGCACCGACATCGATCACCGGGCCGACATCGGTGTTGTGTTCGGCCGGATTGCCGACTTTGAGCTCCTGCATCGCGCCGGTGAGGATCTCCAGCACCCGCGGGGCTATCTCCTCCTGCAGATAGAGCACCCGCAGGGCCGAGCAGCGCTGACCGGCGCTCTGGAAGGCGGCGCTCACCACATCGCGCACCACCTGCTCCGGCAAGGCGGTGGAGTCGACAATCATGGCGTTCTGGCCGCCGGTCTCGGCGATCAGCGGCAGGATGGCGCCATCGCGCTGGGCCAGGGTCATGTTGATCAGCTTGGCGGTCTCGGTGGAGCCGGTGAAGCAGACACCGCCGATGCGCGAGTCCGCCGTCAGCTTGGCGCCGACGGTGGCACCGTCACCGGGCAGCAGTTGCAGCACATCGCCCGGAATACCGGCCTGATGGGCCAGGGTCACCGCCAGATGGGCGATAAGGCCGGTCTGCTCCGCCGGTTTGGCGATAACTGTGTTGCCGGTGGCCAGCGCCGCAGCAACCTGGCCCAGGAAAATCGCCAGCGGGAAGTTCCACGGGCTGATGCAGACAAACACCCCGCGCCCCTGCAGGAACAGCTCGTTCTGCTCGCCGGTATAACCCGGCAGCAGGGTGGCCTGCCCCATCAGACTGCGGGCCTGCACCGCGTAGTAGCGGCAAAAATCCACCGCTTCGCGCACCTCGTCGATGCCATCTTGCAGCAGCTTGCCCGCCTCGCGAGTACAGAGGGAGACGAACTGCTCGCGGTTCGCTTCCAGCAGATCCGCCAGCTTCTCCAGCGCAGCGGCACGCTCGCTCACCGGGGTTGCGCGCCAGCGCGGGAAGGCGGTGTGGGCGGATGCCAAGGCTTGCTCCACCGCCTGCTCGTCGGCCCAGTGGATCTTGCCGACAGTGAGGCTCACATCCTGCGGGCTCAGCACGGTGCGCGCTTCGCTGCGCTTGAGGGTCTCGCCATCGACGATGGGGCCTGCCAGCCACTGCTTGCTCTCCAGCTCTTGCAAGCGGGCGAAGAAGGGGCGCTGGATGGAGAGGATGTTCATATTGACGCCGCTGGAGTTCTTGCGGTCGCTGAAGAGGTTCACTGGCTGCGGAATGCGGTCGTTGGCAAAGCCGGAGTAGCGCTTGAGGGTACGCAGCGGGTGTTCGGCCAGCGAATCCACCGGGGTGTTGGGGTCCACCAGCTTGTGAACGAAGGAGGTGTTGGCCCCGTTCTCCAGCAGGCGGCGCACCAGATAGGGCAGCAAGTCCTTGTGGGCGCCGACCGGGGCATAGATGCGGCAGTGCAGACCAGGATTGTCGTTCAGCACGGCGTTGTGCAGCTCCTCCCCCATGCCGTGCAGGCGCTGGAATTCAAACTGGCGATCGCCGGCCATCTCCAGAATGCTGACCACGGTATTGGCGTTGTGGGTGGCGAACTGGGGGGCGATAAAGCCGCGGGTCGGCTCGCTCAGCAGGTAGCGGGCGCAGGCGAGGTAAGAGATATCGGTGCCCGCCTTGCGGGTAAACAGCGGGTAGCCGGGCAGACCCGCCTGCTGGGCATATTTCAGCTCGCTGTCCCAGTAGGCGCCTTTTACCAGTCGCACCGGAATGAGGTCACCCTGCTCGCGGGCCAGTGCGGTGAGCCAGCACAGTACCGGCAGGGCGCGCTTGGAGTAGGCCTGCACCACCATGCCGAGCTTGCCCCAGCCACGGTTGGCGTCGGAGCGGTAGAGCTGCTCAAAGAGATCCAGCGACAACTCAAGTCTGTCCATCTCCTCGGCATCGATGCTGATGGCCACATCCTTGTCGCGGGCGAGGCGCACCAGACCCACCAGCCGCTCGCACATCTCGCCGAGCACCCGTTCGCGGTTGGCCACGTCATAGCGCGGATGAAGGGCCGAGAGTTTGATAGAGATGGAGGGGGCCGGGCCGCCATCGCTAATCCGCTCGTTGCCCACCGCCTCGATGGCGTTGCGATAATCGGTCAGATACTTGTCGGCATCCTGCAAAGTCAGCGCCGATTCACCCAGCATGTCGTAGGTGTGGGTGTAGCCCAGCTCGCGGGATTTGCGGCTCGCCTTGAGCGCTTCTTTCATGTCGCGACCCAGCACGAACTGCTTGCCCATGATCTTCATGGCGGCGTACATGGCGGAGCGCACCACCGGCTCCCCCAGCTTGTTGACCATGCGCCCCAGCAGGTTGGCCGGGTTGCCGTCGAGCTTCTTGTCGAGCTTGATGATCTTGCCGGTCAGCATCAGCCCCCAGGTGGAAGCATTGACCAGGGTGGAGTCGCTTTTGCGGAAATGGGATGACCAGTTGGCGCCGGAGAGCTTGTCCTTGATCAGGGCATCGGCGGTCTCGGCATCGGGAATGCGCAGCAGCGCCTCGGCCAGACACATCAGGATGATCCCCTCCTGGGTATCGAGGCTGTACTCCTGCAGGAAGGCATCGATACCGTCACCGGAGCCACTCTCTTTGCGCACCTTGGTCACCAGCATGCGGGCGCGCTGGGTCACCTGCTCCAGCGCGGCACCATCCACCGCCAGCATGGCCGACAACTCGGCCAGATAGGTATTTTCATCCACCACATAGTTCTGGGTGATGGCTTCGCGCAGGGCGGTCAGATCGGAGGGAATGTAGTCAGCAGCAAGCACGTGAGTCGCTTTGAACATAGGGGGTCTTCCTGTACGCCCGAAGGCTGATATCGACAAAGGCGGACGCGCCGCCGAAACGCCGATAATGTATACAATGTTGCACCCTATATGAAATGAATTTGTTTCTACTCTTTAACAAAGATCGCTAATTCTGCCTTGTTCTCCCTCTACGAGTCCCCCTTCCGACTATGAAGAGGGTCAACTGGCATCATTTTGTATACGATCTTGTGCCGTTGCTTTTCGCTATCCGAGCGCAGGCGACAGCAACCGGTGCCAGCAAAAGGCAGATAAAAAGAAGGGCCGCCACGGCGACCCTTCAGTTTATTCAGACCTGTGCGGTCAATTCATCCAGCGATCGCCGCGGCTGCGACGACGGGGCAGCATCGGCAGCAGAATGCCGAGCAGGATCCCCGCCCCTACCATGGCACCACCACGAATAAACCAGTCCATCTGCATGTCGTGTTCCTGGTTGTCGTAGCTCTGGGTCAAAGCGTCATTCTGCTCTTTGAGATTGCCAAGCTCCTCACCCTGACTGACCAGCTGGGCCTTGAGGGCAGCAATCTCCTTGCTCTGGGCAGCGAGCTGGCCATCCTTCTCGGTGAAGCGTTTCTCGTTGTCACCGTTGAGATTCTGCAGGCGGTCTTTGAGCTCATCGCGCTCTTTTTCCACCTGGGGCAGCCGCTCACGCAGGCTGATCTGGCTCTGCAGTTCGCTGTTTTTGATCCATCCCTCGCGACCACGACTGTCCACCACCTGGGTGAAACCGGCCTCGCTGTTCACCGCTTTTACCTCCAGCGGTTCACCAGCCTTGATGCTGCCAAGGATCCGGTACTGGGTGCCCGGACCGTTGTGGATGAAGGTAAAAATGTTGTCTGAAACATAACGGGTATCGGCCAGTGCCTGTTGGGCACACAAGCAGATCAAAATCCCGAGAAGGGCGCGCATGGTCGATCGGTTCTCTTTTTCAGGTTTGGACAAGAGGTTGAATGTTAAGCCGCCTGCAGGTTAAAGGACAAGCAAAGAAAAAGCACCTGCCCCCGAATAAAGCGCGCAGAGTTGCGAGTCAGCTCGCAACTTACCCGCCCGTGGCCTTACTTGTTTTTCAGCTCCCGCACCTCGCTGCGCAGGGCGCGGATCTCCTGCAACAGCTGCTCCTGCTGGCTGTTGTAGTGATGGCGCCACTTGTCGGTCTCGCCATCCCCCTTGTTGGGCTGCAGGAACAAACTGGCCATAAAACCGCTGATGGCACCGAACAGACCGACCCCAAACAGGATCAGCAGGCTGGCAACGAAACGCCCCTGCTCGGTCTTGGGGACCAGATCGCCATATCCCACGGTAGAGAGGGTGACCAGCGTCCACCAGAAGGCATCGTAAGGGGTCTCTATCTGGCTACCAGGCTGGCCAGACTCAATCCAGTACATGACGCCGGAGCCCACCCCGAGCAGCAGGAAGAACAGGAACAGGATGCCAGATATGGTGGTCTCGTTGCGCTCGCGGCGGAACATGCCCCAGATATCCGGGTTTTCGCGGATCAGCTGATAGACCCGCCACAACTGGATCAACCGCGCCCAGCGCAGTTGCTCCGCCATCGGCAGGCTGCCCGGCAGATAGATCCAGTTGGCCTTGAAGAATGCCCACTTGTCGCTGGCCCGCACCCAGCCATAGGCAAAGTGAGCGAGGAAGAAGTAGCAGATCAGGCTGTCGATGTCATAGAAGAGCTGCAAGGTCTGCGGGGTGACACTCTGGTGCCCCCACCAGCGGGCCGTCACCAGCAATACCGACACAATAGACAAAAATGCCATCAGCAGATCCATCGCCCGCAGATGAGTTAAGTGACTTCGCATACATTTTCCAATGTTGAATACATTACGGATTAATAAAAAAGCAGATAATGCCGATAGCCCTGACGGGAAAGGATAAGCAGATTTTAAAAGGAGAATGATAATGCAGTTGAACCTGCTGGAAAAGCGAATGAGCAACATCCGTCTGGTACCCAAAGTGGTGCTGCTGATGGTGTTCAGTACCCTGATGCTACTGACCAAACTCTGGTTTGATGCCAACAATCTCGAGATGACCCTGCTCGCCGAAGGGCTCGATCCTGCCAAAGCGGACGCCATCTCCAATCGCCTGCTCTGGACCGGTTTGATGGAGACAGCCATCATGGGGTTGCTGTTCGTGATCCTGCTGCTCACCGGCTCCCGGCTGATGGTCAAACAGGTGAACTATCTGGTCGGTCTGCTGGAGCGCTTTGCCAAGCGGGATCTCAGCCACAAGGTGTTGCTCAGATCCCGTGATGAGTTCGGTGACATCGCCAAGGCGGTCTCCCACTCGCAAGAGAACCTCAAAGAGGTATTCGGCAATCAGCGTATCGCCTGCAAGGAGCTCAACGACATCGCCTCCCAGGTGACCCTCTGCATGGAAGAAGCCCACGAAGCGATCAGCGAAGAGTTCACCCAGATTGAGCAACTGGCCAGTGCCATGAGCCAGATGGTGGGCGCTATTCGCGAGGTCGCAGCCCATGCGGATCAGGCCTCCCGTGCCACCGCAGAAACCAGCCAGTTGGCACACGAAGGCAGCCGCTGCGTCGCCGACACCGTCAGCACCATCGACACCCTTTCTGGCAACATCCAACGCTCGGCGAGCGTGGTTAATCAGGTAGAACAGGGGGTCGAGCAGATCGGCTCAGTGGTCGATACCATTCGCAGTATTTCCGAACAGACCAACCTGCTGGCCCTTAACGCCGCCATCGAAGCGGCCCGCGCCGGGGAAGCCGGCCGCGGTTTTGCCGTGGTGGCCTCCGAAGTGCGCGAGCTGGCCAACCGGGCTCAGGCCGCCACTGTCGAGATCCAGAAGATGATCGAACAGTTGCAGGGCAATGCCGCTCAGGCCGCCGAGCTGATGGCCCAGAGCGTGCGCCAGGCCGACAAGGGGGTGGAACAGGTGACACAGGCAGGCACCCAGCTCGCTACCATAGTGGAGCGGGTACTGGGGGTGGCCGACATGAATCGCCATATCGCCACCGCCTCCGAACAGCAGATCGCGGTCGCCGAAGAGATGCGCGGCAATCTGGAGCAGGTCAAACAGATCGCGGAAGGATCCGTGGTGGTTTTCCGTGAACTGCAGGAAGCCTCGGAACTGGTCGAGCAGCACAGCAAGGAGCTCGACAGCCAGATCCACTCCTTCAAGCTCATCTGACAGCGCTCACTGACCGGGCATAACAGCCGCCGAGCCCCAATAGGAGGGCAAATCGCAGCCATAAAAAAATCCGAAACCAGTGGTTTCGGATTTTTTCTATTCGGCGAATGGCAGAGCCGGGTTATCCCCTCGCCTGCCACATCGGCAGAGCTTACTCAGCAGCCATGCGCGCTTCGATATACGCCAGCGCACGATCGATACGAGCAAGAACGCGCTCTTTGCCTACCAGCGCCATCACGGCGTCGATGCCTGGTGACTGACCCAGACCGGTCACGGCAACGCGCAGCGGCATGCCGACCTTGCCCATGCCCTGACCCAGTTCAGCGGCAGTGGCTTCAATCAGCTCGTGCAGCGCTTCGGTGGTCCAGCTATCCAGTGCAGCCAGCTTGGCCTTTGCCAGCGCCAGCGGCTCGGCCGCGACGCCACGCAGGTGCTTCTTGGCAGCGGCTTCGTCAATGGCTTCGTACTCTTCGAACAGATAGCGGCTCTGGGCGGCCATCTCAACGAGCGTATTGCAGCGCTCGGCCAGCAGGGTCACCACTTCTGGCAAGGTCGGGCCATTGCGGGTGTCAATCTGCTGGTTTTCCATGTGCCATGCCAGGAAGGTGGCAACACGGGCCGGATCCAGAGTGCGCATGTAGTGATTGTTGAGCCACAGCAGCTTGTCGGTATTGAAGGCAGAGGCGGACTTGGAGATGGCATCCAGGCTGAACAGCTTGATCATCTCGTCCAGGGTGAAGATCTCCTGATCGCCGTGGGACCAGCCCAGACGCACCAGATAGTTCAGCAGCGCTTCCGGCAGGTAGCCGTCATCGCGATACTGCATCACGGAGACTGCACCGTGGCGCTTGGAGAGCTTGGCACCGTCGTCGCCCAGGATCATGGAGACGTGGGCAAATTCCGGCACCGGCGCGTTCAACGCCTTGTAGATGTTGATCTGGCGCGGGGTGTTGTTGATGTGGTCTTCGCCACGCACCACGTGGGTGATCTCCATATCCCAGTCATCGACCACGACGCAGAAGTTGTAGGTCGGCGCGCCATCGGTACGGCGGATGATCAGATCGTCCAGCTCGGTGTTGGCAAACTCGATACGGCCACGGACGTGGTCGTCGAACACCACGGAGCCTTCAGTCGGGTTGCGGAAGCGAATAACGTGCGGCGCATCGGCCGGATGGTCGTGAGCGTGATCGCGGCACTTACCGTCATAACGGGGCTTCTCGCCATTGGCCATCTGGCCTTCGCGCAATTCGTCAAGCCGCTCGCGGGAGCAGTAGCACTTGTAGGCGCGGCCATCGGCCAGCATCTCGTCAATCAAGGCGTTATAACGGTCGAAACGCTTGGTCTGGTAGTAGGGGCCCTCATCCCAGTTCAGCTCCAACCAGCCCATTCCCTCAATAATGGCGTCGATCGCCTCCTGAGTGGAACGTTCCAGGTCAGTATCCTCAATACGCAGCACGAACTCACCGCCCTGGCTCTTTGCAAACAACCAGGAATAGAGTGCGGTACGGGCACCGCCGACATGCAAAAAGCCGGTCGGGCTGGGAGCAAAACGGGTTTTGACTTTCATCTTTAAGCCTTGTGTAGAGGGCCTTGGGCCAATTCGTTAGAAAAAACCGTCGCATTTTAGCACCGACCATCGCGGATGGGAAAACCATGAAGCCGTTGTGGGCCAAAGTAGCGGGATTAAATGTGTGCTCCGCTCGCTTACCGCCTGATATTTGAAGGGGATCGCAAAACAGAAGTGCTGTTTCAGATTTGCTATGCATCGCGCTGGAGAGCTGCCTCCTTCAGCCGATACCCAAATAACGCTCACCACACATCTCACGCACAAGGAAGAGACGATGCAATTTCGTTCTATCCAGAATCGCATTCTAGTGATGGCCGGGATCGCCATGACCGCAGCCCTGGTCATCCTGATCCTGCTCAACCAATACTCCGGCCAACAGACCCAAAAGATAACCATCAGCTCCAGCCGCGCAGCGCTGCAGCAGGAGGCATGGCAAAAAGTGAGCGCCAACGCCCGCGCCGAGGCGGCCACCATCACCCAATTGTTGCAAAAAGGACTCTCCTATACCCAGCAGATGGCCAGCGCCCTCGCGTTGCAGCAACAGGGTAAGCTGCCACTGGATCGCCAGCAGGCTATCGATCTGCTCAAGGCACAGCTCGCGCTGGAACCCCAGCTCTACGGCGCCTTTGCTGGCTTCGAACCAAACGGCTTCGACGGTCAGGATGCCGCCTTCGCCGGCCAGAATGCACTCGGCAGTGACGGCAAGGGTCGCTTCGTCCCCTACTTCTATCGCGACAAGGATCAAATCGGCACCGACCTGCTGCTCTCCATCGAAAAAACTGATCCGGACCAATTTGGCAATCCCGCCAATGACTACTACTCCTGCCCGAAACGGGAAGGGCAATCCTGCCTTATCGATCCCTTCAAGGTGGATATCAACGGTCAACAGGTGCTGGTGAGCACCATCACCACCCCCATTCTGGTGGGCGGTCAGTTCAAGGGGATCGCCGCGCTGGACTTGGCGGTGGACTCCATCAGCCGTCAGGCCCAGTCCCTCAACAGCAACATCTATGACGGCAAGGGCGAGACGCTGATCGTCAGCGCCGCCGGCGTCATCACCGGCACCAGCGGCGATGCCAGCCTGCTTGGCAGTAGCGCAGAGAAGGTGCTTGGCAACCAGTGGCAGCAGTACCTTAAACCGGAAGTGCAGCGTCAGGAGCTGGACGAGTCGTTCCGCATCTCGGTGCCTATCATGGTGCCGGGGATGAGCCGTAACTGGGCCATCATCGTCACCCTGCCCTACAAGGTGGTACTGGCGGGGGCCGATCAACTGGAGAGCCAGCTGAGTGACATGAACCAGGCTGCCATGACCCAGCAATTGGTCGGCGCCGTTATCGTGCTGGTGCTGGCACTGGCCACCATGCTGGTGATCGCCCGCAGCATCACAGGCCCCATCCGTCAGATGGTCAGCCTGGTGGATGATATTGCTGATGGTGAAGGTGACCTCACCAAGCGCCTCGCGACCCGCTCGGTGGACGAGCTGGGGGATCTGGCCAAAGGGATCAACCGCTTTATCGACAAGCTGCAGGGGCTGCTCGGGGAGGTGCTGAACACGGCCAGCGAGGTGAACCGCCACGCCAGCGATACCGACCGCATCGCCGGTCAAACCGACAATAACTTGCAGCATCACCAGGCAGAGATGGAGCAGATGCTGACCGCAGTGCAGGAGATGTCCTATGTCAGTCAGGAGGTGGCTACCCATGCCAACAACACCGCCGACTCGGCCAAACAGGCGCAAAGCGCAGCCGAACAGGGCAAGGTACGCTTCCAGCAGGTGATCCAGTCGATGCACAAGGTCGCGGCAGAAGCCGGTAAAGGGGCGGAGGTAGTCGAAGGGCTGGCCCATGACAGCACCCAGATCACCAGCATCCTCACCGTCATTCAGGGGATTGCCGACCAGACCAACCTACTGGCGCTCAACGCAGCTATCGAGGCGGCGCGGGCGGGTGAACAGGGACGCGGCTTTGCGGTGGTGGCTGACGAGGTGCGCAAACTGGCGGGTAACACCCAGCAAGCAGTACAAAATACCCAGGAGCTGATCGAAAAAATTCGCTTGAGCTCCGCCAATGCGGTCAACACCATCACCCACAGCCAGCAGCTGACCCATCAGGCGGTGAGCGAAGCGGATCTGGCGGAAGAGGCGCTGGGCACCATCTACAAGGCCATTGCCACTATCAACGACATGACCTACCAGATCGCCTCCGCTGCCGAAGAGCAGAGCTCGGTCTCCGAGACTGTCTCCGGCAACCTGTCAAAAACCAATGCACTGGCCAACGACATTGCTCAGGATGCAACCGATACGGCCAAAGCCAGTCAGGCATTGCGTCAGGCAGCCGATCAATTGCAGCAATTATTGGGACAATTTCGTCTCAGCTGATAATTTTCCTCTCCGGTACTCTCCCCCTCGGGGGCGAGTACGTTTACCATAGGCAACGAATTTGCCTGATGGCAGGCAATGTAGTGAGAGGTAAATGCCGTGCCCACCCCGGACCGTCGCCCACGAGGCCATAACAGACGAGCCCAGCTGCGTCGCCAAGACGAATCTCAAGGATCCCTGCTCCATCGCATCAATGCCGTGACTCTGTCCCTGCGCCAACGTTTTGGCCAAGGGATGAGCAGCCTGGGCCAACGTCGCCAGGATGCCAAAGCGGGCAAATTCAAGCTGTCCAGCCCGCTGCCGCGCAAAAACACCATAGGGCTGTTGATCCTGCTCCCGCTCTGGCTGCTGGTGCTGGCCTGGGAGCCGGCCCCGACCGCCCCCCAAGCGGCCCCATCCGGTTCGCTTGATGTGCCGCTGGCGGTACCGGCGCAAGCACTGACTGCCGGTAACGTTACCTCCGCGGCGGCCAAACCCGTGGTCGAGGAGAAGGTCAACGGTACCTGGCTGCAACATGAGGTGAAGGCTGGCGAGACCCTCTACTCCATCTGGCGCAAATTCGAGTTGCCGGGTGCGGAGCTGAGCCGCCTGATCGCCATCGAGGGGCCAGATCGGCCATTGACCCGCCTGCAATCGGGCCGCGCCATCTTCATCCTGGTGGACGACACTCGCCGCATCCAGCGGGTAGAGATCCGCTCCTACGGTCAGGCGGTCTACCGCTACGACCGGCAGGGCGAAGGGTTCGCCCTCAAGGAATAACAAAACGGGAGGCGCTGGCCTCCCGTTTTTTGGTCAATTGCCTTCAAATAAGCTACTGACTTCACAATATTTTTAGCTTGTTCGAAAAACGAAAGAGGGCAAATTGACAAGGATCTGCGCTAACGTACAATCGTTTGTGCTTTAAACGGGGATTGTTCTACGTGCTACTGGGACAAAGAGACGTGGTCAGTCATGAGCCAACCCCTGCTTGCAAGGCAAATGCAGCCCACCTCGGGCTTAGTTTCATTTCGTAATTGATAGGATTTAGCACATGTCTGACATTCGCACCGGCCAGGTAAAATGGTTCAACGAAACCAAGGGTTTTGGCTTTATCGAGCAATCCCAAGGACCGGACGTTTTCGTTCACTTCTCCTCCATCCAGAGCACTGGTTTCAAAACCCTGGCTGAAGGTCAGAAAGTCCAGTTCACTGTGACTCAGGGCCAAAAAGGTCCTCAGGCTGAGAACGTTACCCTGCTCTAAGCCACGCCAGTGAATATGCAGGAGGAGCCAAGGCCCCTCCTCTTTTTTTGCCCGCAATTTGCCCTCTTCGGTCACAACCACTTGTCCCGTTCAACCCACTGTGTGAGCCCCCATCCCCTCCCTGTTTGCAGGAGGCGGCAGAGACGCACTGGGTAAACGCCAGATACGACAAAGCATCGCAGCGCGATGTGACGGGCAATTCAAATAGATAATGCAACCACGAAGAGAGAAGGATTGGTGTGAGTGTCTTGAGATATTGGATGGATGTACTTCGAGGAGAGAGATTGGAGCGGGAAACGAGACTCGAACTCGCGACCCCAACCTTGGCAAGGCGCGGATCATGCTCTACCAACTGGATGTGGCAGTGAGTGTTTTGAGATATTGGATGGATGTACTTCGAGGAGAGAGATTGGAGCGGGAAACGAGACTCGAACTCGCGACCCCGACCTTGGCAAGGTCGTGCTCTACCAACTGAGCTATTCCCGCAACAGAATGTCATTTGCAAGTGATTGGAGCGGGAAACGAGACTCGAACTCGCGACCCCGACCTTGGCAAGGTCGTGCTCTACCAACTGAGCTATTCCCGCAACGGAATATCACTTACACATATCTAGTAAAACTCTTTGGAGCAGGAAACGAGATTCAAACTCGCTACCCCAGCCTTGGCAAACACGGATCATGCTCTACCAACCTGGCTACTCCGGCAAAACGTATTGGAGCGGGAAACGAGACTCGAACTCGCGACCCCGACCTTGGCAAGGTCGTGCTCTACCAACTGAGCTATTCCCGCAACAGATTGTCACTTGCAAATAATTTGGAGCGGGAAACGAGACTCGAACTCGCGACCCCGACCTTGGCAAGGTCGTGCTCTACCAACTGAGCTATTCCCGCAACGGAATGTCATTTGCAAATAGATTGGAGCGGCAAACGAGATTCGAACTCGCGACCCCAGCCTTGGCAAGCACAGATCATGCTCTACCAACTCTGTTACTCCGGCAATACATGTATTGGAGCGGGAAACGAGACTCGAACTCGCGACCCCGACCTTGGCAAGGTCGTGCTCTACCAACTGAGCTATTCCCGCAACAAATTGTGTTCGAAGGTGCAATGATGATTGGAGCGGGAAACGAGACTCGAACTCGCGACCCCGACCTTGGCAAGGTCGTGCTCTACCAACTGAGCTATTCCCGCATCGGGCTGGATTGAACCAGTTTCATCATCACTTTTTGGAGCGGGAAACGAGACTCGAACTCGCGACCCCGACCTTGGCAAGGTCGTGCTCTACCAACTGAGCTATTCCCGCAACTACCTTAAAACAGGTCGTACAGCATTTGGTTGCTTGCGCTACTGTACGGGAGCCGAATTATAAGAGCAGTCGTTCCAATTGCAAGGGCTTTTTTATCTGGTTGCGCGCGTTCGCTCAAAAGCTGGCCGAACTGCCGCTTTTAGCAACCAAACCAGGCTAACTCCTTACCTGGTACTCAGATTTTGAAGACGTGGCTGCGATAGAACTGCAATTCTGCAATGGATTCACGAATGTCATCCAGTGCCTGATGGGAGCCGCTCTTGGTGAACTGATCCAGCAACTCCGGCTGCCAGCGACGCACCAGCTCCTTGATGGTACTGACATCGACGTTGCGGTAGTGGAAGAAGGCTTCCAGCTCGGCCATGTGCTTGACCATGAAGCGGCGATCCTGACCAATGCTGTTGCCACACAGCGGGCTGGTACGCTCCGGCACCCACTGACGAATAAACTCGAGGGTCTCGGCAACCGCCTTGGCTTCATCATGCTGGCTCGCCTTGACCCGGGCCACCAGACCGCTCTTGGTGTGGGTATTGACGTTCCAGTCGTCCATCTTGGCCAGCTCTTCATCGCTCTGGTGAATGGCGATGACCGGGCCTTGTGCCAGCACATTCAGATCCTTGTCGGTGACTATGGTGGCAATCTCCAGAACGACACACTCTTCAGGGTCCAGACCCGTCATTTCCATGTCGATCCATACCAGGTTCTGCGCGCTGACTGTCATGATTACTCTCTCTATATGGGAGGAATGGCGGAATTTTGCCAATTTGCATGTATCATACTGGCTTTGGATCTGTTCATAAACTGGCGAATCGAGTGGCAAAGAAAGCAAAACTCAATCTGGGTCAACAAAGGCGCGTCCAGGCTAACCGCGAGCGGCGACTGCAAAAAGATCACACCACAGTGGTGGATGACACCCTGTTTGGCCCGGCTATTGAAGGGATGGTGATCAGTCGTTTCGGTCAGCATGCAGACGTCGAAGCGACTGACGGCACCATCCATCGCAGCAATCTGCGGCGCAGCAGCATCAGCAGCCTGGTGTGTGGCGACAAGGTGGTGTGGCGTCCCGGCCTCAATGCCGCGACCGCCGGGGTCATCGAGGCGGTTCATCCCCGTCATTCAGTGCTGACCCGGCCGGACTTCTACGACGGGGTAAAGCCCATCGCAGCCAATATCGACCAGATCATCATCGTTTCGGCGGTGTTACCCGAGTTCTCCACCAACATCGTCGACCGCTATCTGGTGGCCGCCGAGGATGTGGAGATCCAGCCACTCATAGTGCTGAACAAAGTCGATTTGCTGGATGATGCAGCGCGTCTGCGTATTGAGCAGCAGCTGACCCCCTATCGCAAGCTGGGCTATCAAGTGATCCTGGTCAGTTGCGAGAGCGGCGAAGGGCTTGACGAGCTCAAGGCCCAGTTCGAAGGCAAGATCAGCATCTTCGTCGGCCAGTCAGGGGTAGGTAAATCGTCCCTGACCAACGCCTTGATGCCGGGGCTGGGAGTGCTCACTGGCGAGGTCTCGGAAAACTCGGGGCTCGGCCAGCACACCACTACCACGGCCCGACTCTATCACTTCCCGAGCGGTGGCGATCTGATCGACTCCCCGGGGATCCGCGAATTTGCCCTCTGGCATCTGGAAGCCGATCGCATCACCTGGTGCTTTATCGAGTTTCGCGACTATCTGGGGGGGTGCCGTTTTCGCGACTGTACCCACAAAGATGACCCAGGCTGCGCACTGCGTGGTGCCGTCAATAGCGGCCAAATCAGTGCCGATCGATTCTACAATTATCACCGCATCCTGGAAACCATGCAGGAAGCCCGTCACGGTCGGCAACAGGCCCGACTGTGACCCGCTATTCACCCCCTCTTTTGACTAAGAGCTGATGATCAACATGAGCATTACTGACAACCTTAAAATTGCCGGTCAATACTGTTTGCCCAAGCATGCCCTCTCCCGTCTGGTCGGCAAGTTTGCGGCTGCGCAAGCCGGTAACCTGACCACCCGCGTCATCGAGACCTTTATCAAGCAGTATCAGGTCGATATGAGTGAAGCGCTGCACGAGAGTCCGGCCCATTACAAGAGCTTCAACGAGTTCTTCACCCGTGAGCTCAAGCCCGGTATCCGCCCGATAGTTGAAGATGCCATGACCCTGGCGCTGCCGGTGGATGGCACCGTCAGCCAGCTCGGCCCGATCCATCAGGGCCGCATCATTCAGGCCAAGGGCCACGACTACAGCGCCCGTGAGCTGCTGGGCGGTTATCAGGATCTGGTGGCACCATTCCAAGGCGGCGATTTCGCTACCATCTATCTGGCGCCCAAGGATTACCACCGTATCCACATGCCGCTCGATGGCGTGCTGGAGAGCATGGTGTTTGTGCCGGGGGATCTGTTCTCCGTCAACCCGCTCACTGCCGAGAACGTGCCTAACCTGTTCGCCCGCAATGAGCGGGTGGTTGCTACTTTCCGCACCCCGCACGGCCCGATGGCACTGGTGCTGGTCGGTGCCACCATCGTCGCCAGCATCGAAACCATCTGGGCCGGCAACATTGCGCCGGCTAAGCAGAAAGGTGTGTGTGGCCAGAAGGAAGTGGTGCGCTGGGATTACAGCGGTGATGAGGCTATCACTCTGCAAAAAGGCGCCGAGATGGGCCTGTTCAAACTGGGCAGTACCGTGGTCTGTCTGTTTGGCCCCGGGATGCTGGCTGGCTTTGAATCCCACTTGACCAACGGTGTGACCACTCGCATGGGTCAACCCTTTGCCAAGCTGACGGAGCACGCATGAGCGAGCAGCAACCCCCTGCACAGCCAGGCTCTGCGCAGAAAAACAACCCGCTGCACGGGCTGACGCTGGAAGCAATCGTCACCGCACTGGTCGAATACTACGGCTGGGAAGAGCTGGGGCAGCAAGTCAATATCCGCTGTTTCACTGAAGATCCCAGCATCAAGTCCAGCCTGAAGTTTTTGCGCAAGACCCCGTGGGCACGGGAAAAGGTGGAGAGCCTCTACCTCTACGTCCAGCGCAAGCAAGCCAAATCGAAGAAGGAAGGGCCAGATGGCGTTTAAGATTACCTATACCTATAAAAAACAGGCTAAAGAGCTCGGCTACGCGAACGACAAGTTCCGCAGCATCTACGATGCCATTGCCGCTGCCGAAGGGCTGGATCTCGCCAGTTTCCACGCCATGGAGGCCCAACTGGCTCAGGTTTGTCGTCGTGACAAGAAAAGCGTAAAGGATTACCAGGAGAACTACTTCAAAGAGTTGGGATTTTCCAACATCGTCATTGAACGAGATAATCAGGAGTAACCATGCGAACCTTGACCCTGCTGACCGCCTCTCTCTTATTGGCTGCCTGCAGCGCACCGGAGCCATCTATGGTAGGTAATGATCACGACAATCACGGCTGCCTTGCCAGTGCTGGCTACCAGTGGTCACCACTGGCCAACCAGTGCGTGCGCCTGTTTGAACAGGGTGTACGGCTCAATCCGACCGACACCAGCCAGACCAGCAGCGCCTTCGTGCTGTTCAATGCCGACCAGACGCTGGCCGAGTTGCATCTGCCCAGCGGCGAGATGCTTGCTCTGACCCGTCAGGGTGCAGAAGGCAACTGGTCCTGGCTGGGCGGCGACTACACCCTCTTTATCTGGAAGGGTTATGTGCTCAAGTCCGGTGACAAGGTGCTTTATCAGGGGGAATAACCCCAAGGGATAGCGCACTGCGTGGTATCTGCGCGATACCAGCCAAACAAAATGCCGACCCAGTGGTCGGCATTTTTGCAGGTAAACATGGCGTTATCAGGCGCGAATAAGGTAATCCGCCTGCCCCACCCACTTGTAACTGGTGAGCTCGGTCAACCCCATGGGGCCACGGGCATGGAGCATCTGGGTCGAAACCGCCACCTCGGCCCCCAGACCAAACTGGCCGCCATCGGTAAAGCGGGTCGAGGCGTTGACGTAAACCGCCGCCGAACCGGCTCCGTTGACGAAACGCTCGGCGTTGGCCAGATCGTTGGTGAGGATGGCATCGGAGTGACCGGCGTTATGCTCGCGCATATGGGCCAGCGCTTCGTTGACATCCGCCACCAACTTGACCCCCAGGGTCAGACCCAGCCACTCGGTATCGAAATCTTCCGGCCCCGCCTCGCACAGGTTGTCGGCGCCCACCAGCAGCCCCATGGCATTGGCCGCACCGACCAGTGTCACCTTGCGTTCATTCATCAGCGCCACCAGCTGCGGCAAGAAGGTGGCAGCCACCTTCTCGTGCACCAGCAGGGTATCGAGAGCGTTGCAGGCGGAGGGGCGCTGCACCTTGGCGTTGTCGATCACAGCCAGGGATCGCACCAGATCGGCGCTCGCATCGACGAAGATATGGCTGATGCCAAAGCCGCCGATGATAACGGGGATGGAGCTGTTCTCCTTGCACATCTTGTGCAGCCCGGCACCGCCGCGGGGGATGATCATGTCCACATAACGATCGAGGCGCAGCAACTCGCCGACCAGCGCCCGATCCGGGTTGTCGATGTACTGTACCGCCTCGGCAGGCAGACCGGAGGCGGCTAGCGCACGCTGGATCACCCGCACCAGCTCCAGATTGGAGTGGAAGGTCTCGCGCCCGCCGCGCAGTATGCTGGCGTTGCCGGTCTTGAGGCAGAGGCTGGCGATGTCGATGGTGACGTTGGGGCGCGCCTCGTAGATGACGCCGATAACCCCTATGGGTACCCGACGACGGGAGAGCCGCAGGCCGTTCTCCAGCACCCGGCTGTCGATTTCAGCGCCGACCGGATCGTCCAGAGTGATCACCTTGCGCACATCGGCCACAATCCCGCCCAGCCGTGCCGGATTGAGCTGCAGCCGATCCAGCATCGCCTCGGAGAGGCCCGCCTCACGGCCTGCCGCGATATCCTTGTCGTTGGCAGCCAGGATCTGCTCGCTGTGCGCCTCCAGCTCGTCGGCGATGGCGGCCAGCGCCCGATTCTTCTGCGCCGTGCTGATGGTGGCCAGCTGATAGGCGGCTTCACGGGCCGCCTGCCCCATTTTCTCCAGACTCATCTCAGTTCCCTTTTGTTCATGCTGTGCCGCCCTGATTAGAGCAGCACCATATCATCCCGGTGGATAGCCCACAGACCCCGTAGCCATCGTTGGCTCTGGGCTAGTAGTACCAACCCACTCAGAGCAGCACCATGTCGTCTCGATGGATCGCCCACAGATCCCGTAGCCATCGTTGGCACCGGGTTAGTAATACAAACCCACTCAGAGCAGCACCATGTCATCTCGATGGATCGCGACGGCGCCATAGCCATAGCCCAATACCAGCTCAATCTGATCCGAGTGAACACCGCGCAGCTTCTCCAGCTCCAGATGGTCGTAACGGCAGATGCCGCGGGCCAGCTCAACCCCCTTGGGATCGAGAATGCGCACCACATCGCCCCGAATAAAGTCACCCTTGACCGCGACTATGCCCTTGGGCAACAAACTGGAGCCTTTCTCCTGAATCGCAGCTACAGCCCCCTGATCCACATGTACTTCACCGTGAGGCGGTGGACCAGCCAAAATCCAGCTCTTGCGCCCTTCCAGCGGCGAAGCCAACGCCGGGAACAGGGTGCCGATCCGCTCGCCCTTGGCGAGGCGACCAATCACCTCCGGCATCTGGCCGGTAGCAATCACCACATTGACACCGGCGCGGCGCGCCACATCGGCGGCCTGCAGCTTGGTGGCCATACCGCCGGTGCCGAGGCCGCTGACGCTGTCACCCGCCAGCGAGCGCAGGGTATCGTCGATGGTCTGCACCTCTTCGATCAGCTGGGCATCGGGATTGGTACGGGGATCGGCGGTAAAAAGCCCCTTCTGGTCGGTGAGCAGGATCAACAGATCTGCATCGGCCAGAATGGCCGCGCGGGCCGAGAGGTTGTCGTTGTCGCCCACCTTGATCTCGGCGGTCGCCACCGCATCGTTCTCGTTGATCACCGGAATGATGTGGTGATCAAGCAGGGTGCGCAGGGTATCACGGGCATTAAGGTAGCGTTCCCGATCTTCCAGGTCGGCGCGAGTCAGCAGCATCTGCCCGATATGCACGCCATAAAGGTTAAACAGATCCTGCCATACCCGGATCAGCTGGGTCTGGCCAACTGCCGCCAGCATCTGCTTGTTGGGCAAGGTTGGCGCCAGTGGCGGGTGCCCCAGATGTTCACGCCCGGCGGCAATAGCCCCCGATGTAACGACCACGACCCGATGGCCGTGACGGTGCAAGGCCGCACACTGTCTGACCAACTCGACCATATGGGCACGATTGAGCTGGGAAGACCCCCCTGTGAGCACGCTGGTGCCCAACTTGACGACTATGGTTTTGTTTTCCATGGGAGCATAAAGGCTAAAAAAGTAAGGAATATCTTTATACCCACGGCCATAGTGGCCTGCAAGGCAATTAACGCCGGAGCGAAGGGATGCGGGAAAATGCGCGGCTCAGGTGGCTCGCAGGGTTGGACGAAGGGTTAACTGATAGCCCGGCGAAAGGGTCGGTTCTCCTCGCCGGGCATCAGGATTCAGGCAGCTGTCACGGTCAATTCATTGGTGACCTGATCAGCGGGTGCTAACTGGCACTCCAGCGCCGCCAACTTGTCACTGATGAGCTTGTAGAAGCGGTTAAGGGTTCGGTCAACCTCCGCCTGATGCTTCTTGGGGATCGCCTTATTGATCCACTCACCCTCGGCATTGTAGAAACCGAGCTCATAGTGGTAACGGAAATGGTGATCGTCCTGCTCCAGCACCAGCCACCAGCCCCAGAACTCCCGTTTGTCCGGCGCCGGTTTGGCACTGACGCAAACGGAAAGGCTGTCAAAACGGTAGCGCCCCTCTTCGCAGAGATCCTCACGCAAATAGGGGCCGAGAGCCGCAAACTGCCTCAGCAGCCGCTTGTAGGTCACTCTTTCAGACATGTTAACCTCCCTGTTAAACAAGCCACGCCATCTTATGAGGGCGTCAGTTTTTTAGCGCAATGTCAGGTACACAAATGTTGCTTCAACCACTGGACTATTTCGTCCAATGCCTTGTCATACACCTCCAGCAAAGGCTGTTTATCGAATACGATGGCCTTGCCATTACGACTGGCTGCCGCCAATGCCCGTACATCCTGCTCGGGACAAATAAAATCTTTCTTGTGTCCGATACTTAATATCGGCACCGAGGTGCGACTCCCCAGTAATCCTTGGGTTTTAAGTGAAAATACCTGGCACTTGGTGCGCATGGCATCCCACTGCGCCGCATCGGCCCCCAACCGGTTAGCCAAGCTATCACGCATCATGCGTGGACACTTGGTAAACAACTCCTGATTGGTAAATAACTGATTGACCCCGGCCCCGACACAGACCACGGTGCGCAGTTTGAAGGGTTCGATAAAGGCCAGCCGGGCTGCAATATTGCCTGCCAGCCGAAAACCGACCATGGCAATGCGCTGGTGATCGACCCAGGCTACATCGGATAGATGGTGCAGTACTGCCTGGTGGAGACGACTGGTGTCTTGTACCAGCGGCCAATGCTCGGCATAGCCGATCCCCGGCATATCAAGAGAGAGCATGCCGATGCCGTTGGGCTCCAGCCGCTTGAGATAAAAGCTGAGAAAATCGAGCTGCAGGGAGTCGATCCCCCCGCTGATGATCACTAGCGGCACCGGTTTGTCAGTGGTCGGCAGATGGAGATAACCCTGAATCTGTTTGCCGCGAAAGGGCACCTGGATCTCTTTGAGTGGCACTTTGAACAGCCTGCCCGCCTCACGATAGGCCATGTTGCCAAGCAACTGGGCCTGATCGGCCAGTTCGTCATCTTTCAGGTGGGGGTAGCTGGCGATGGAGTAGTAACGCACGGCCTTCAGCAGCTGTTTGAGCGCCCCCTTGGGGTCACCTTGCTCACACAGTTCACGGCCTCGCTTGAAGTAAGTCCCGGCCAGCTGGCTCCACTCATAGATCCAGTTGCCAGGTACGTATCCCTTGATGGTATCGAGATAGCAGTCGTGCGTACGCTCACCGGTTGCCATGGCAATCTGGGCCAGGGTTTGCTCTACCTCGACGGGATCGGCACCCTGCCAAGCCCAGGAAGGGCGGCGTAACAGACGATACCAGCTCTTTGACATGGAGCCGTCGATAAACATCTGGTCTGACTGGGCCTCAGCCACGTCAGCCACACTGGAGTTGGAAATCTCGGATGTTTCCAATACCTTCTTGACGCGGGTAAATAACTTGTCAGTCAGGTTTAGGTCGTCGTTCAAGTCCAAGATGATGTCCCATTAAGAATCAGGCAATGGTCCATCTTAACCACTTTTAACGCCGATCAGCCACCCTGCAACAGATTGATACACAAAAAACTGGGCCCCAAATTGGGGCCCAGTGCAACCATAACTGTGAAATGCGACACACTAACGTGGTGTTACTCTTCTTCACAAATCGGCGTGGCGAACTCCAGCGCCATATCCCACGGCTGTTCGATCCAGGTGTCCTGCGGGATGGCCACTTCGAAGTCGTCCAACAGCGCCTCACCCATCGGCTTGGCGAAGATCGCGATGAACTTGGCTTTCGGGTAGAGGTCGCGGATTGCCTTGGCGGTAGTACCGGTATCCACCAGATCTTCCACCACCAGCCAACCTTCACCATCACCGGCAGTCGTCGCGCCTTTGACCACTACCAGCTCGCGCTGGCTGTTATGGTCATAGCTGGAGATGCAGAGGGTTTCTACGTTACGGATGCCAAGTTCACGAGCCATCAGGGCTGCGGGTACCAGACCACCACGGCTGACCGCGATGATACCTTTCCACTGGCTGACAGGCAGCTGACGACGGGCCAGACGGCGAGCTTCACGTTGCAGGTTATCCCACGACACATAGAACTTTTTCGGCATGTTATCTATCTCGAATAGTTATATAAAAACAATGACTTAAAGCAAGACCCCCGCTAGAAATCTGTCGGAGATCAGAAAATGTGGCTCGCGCCCAACTGAATTCAGATTGCACTTCGGCTGCCTCAGGACTAAGCCTCGGCAGCGGATCTGGATACAATGGAAGCAAAACTGACATATCCGGCGATCGGCCAGAGAGAGAGTGCCGAAACCGCGGACAAGCTGTTGGGCCGAGATGATAGCACCGTTTGCAGAGAAAATGCCTGGCAAACGTATGCCAAAAACAGGAAAAATCGGCATCACCCTCTCCATTCGGCAGATCCTGAGAGCCAAACGGCCAACCTGTCATCCCTGCTGCTGACACCAAAAAGGGCACAGCGGTAAATCGCAGATAAAAAAATAGCAGGGGGAGGTTTGACCTCACGCACCTGCTGCTTTCTCGTCCCCGCCTAATCAGGCTACTCGTCTTAGCGACGAGTGACGAAGGGGTTAGGGTAGCTGAAACCCTGGGTATACAAAGAAGGGGCAAACCAATAGGTTGAGTTGCTGCCTGGCATATTAAAACTCCTGATTGCTTAACAAGTTACGTACCTTTATGCGGGCTCAAATCCTTGAACAAACACTCGGTTCCATGGAGGCGCACTTGCTTTGCTTCGGTTCCCTGGAGGCTTTCATCGTCATCCTGACGGGTGGCGAACCACGGGAGCTAATGTACCAGTCGACACCGTAAATTCAACTTTTTTGTGAGATCGGTCACAAAAATTTCTTTTGCACCACGCAGCATCGCTCTTACCTGACGATCGTACTGTCCAGTTGTCATACACCAGCACAATCAGCCTGCGATTTGCGCTGACGGCTCACATTTTTGTGCGATTGACTGTATTATCGTTAGCCTCTTCCTCGGCCCGCTGATGGGGCCCTGTTTTTTTCCGTGCTGGTAAGGAGTCCCGACGTGGCACAACTAAGTTCCTTGACCCCCCAACTGATTTGGCATTTCTTCGAACAGATCTGCTCCATTCCCCACCCTTCCAAGCATGAAGCCAAACTCAGTGCCTGGATCATCCAATGGGCCCAGGGGGAAGGGCTGACCGTCAAGCAAGATAACGTCGGCAACATCATCATCAAGAAGCCGGCCACCCCGGGAATGGAAAACCGCAAAGCCGTGGTGCTGCAAGCCCATATCGACATGGTGCCGCAGGCCAATGCCGACACCAAACACAACTTCGCGACCGACCCTATCGATGCCTATATAGATGGTGAGTGGGTCACTGCCCGTGGCACTACTCTGGGTGCCGACAACGGCGTCGGCATGGCAGGCTGTCTGGCGGTGCTGGCCGACAAGACCATCAAACACGGCCCGCTGGAAGTGCTGCTGACCACCGACGAAGAGACCGGCATGACCGGCGCCTTCGGCCTCGAAGCAGGCTGGCTGGAGGGCGAAATTCTGCTCAACACCGACTCCGAAGAAGATGGCGAAGTCTACATGGGCTGCGCGGGCGGTGTGGATGCCAATATCCGCTTCCCGCTCGAGCTGGTTGACGCCAGCGAAGGCGAAGCTGTCGAGCTGGCGGTCAAAGGGCTGCGTGGCGGCCACTCCGGTTGCGACATCCATCGCGGCCGTGGTAACGCCAACAAGCTGCTGGTGCGCCTGCTCAAAGCAGCTGAGCCGCTGGGTATCCGTCTGGCCGAGATCCACGGCGGCACCCTGCGCAACGCCATCCCGCGCGAAGCCCGCGCCACCCTGCTGGTGCCCGCTGCCAGCGTGAGTGAGTTCAACGCGCTGGTTGACCGTTACACCGGTATCTATCAAACCGAGCTGGCCGCCACCGAGCCAAACCTGACCCTGCTGGTCAATGGTGCAGCCAAGCCTGCCAAGCTGATGAGCGTCTCCCTGCAGCAGCGCCTGCTGGATGCCCTACTGGCCTGCCCGAACGGCGTGATGCGCATGAGCGATGCCATGCCCGGCGTGACCGAAACCTCTACCAACCTGGGGGTCATCAAGACTCGGGATGGCGAAGTGTACGTCCAGTGCCTGATCCGCTCCCTGATCGACTCCGGCCGCGAGAGCATCGAGCAGATGACCCGCTCCCTGTTCACCCTGGCGGGCGCCAGCTGCGAATTCACCGGTGCCTACCCGGGTTGGGCGCCGAATGTGGACTCCCCTGTGATGGCGCTGGTACGGAGCAGCTACCAATCGCTGTTTGGCACCATGCCCAACGTGATGGTGATCCATGCCGGTCTCGAGTGCGGTCTGTTCAAGAGCGCCTATCCAAAGTGGGACATGGTCTCCTTCGGCCCGACCATCCGTGGTGCCCACTCCCCTGACGAGAAGGTGCACATCCCGGCGGTCGAGCGTTTCTGGCAACTGCTGGTGCACGTGCTGGAAGCCATTCCGGCCAAATAACCCGGCGTGACGCCACACGGCAAAAACAAAAGCCCCGCATTGCTGCGGGGCTTTTTATTGTCTGCTGTACCGGTATGGCAGGCTTTGGCACTTAACGAATGCCGCGCGCCTCGCGGATCCACTCCCAGGCTTGCTGGATCTCCTGGGTCTTCTCCTTGGCCATCTCCATCATCTCCGGCGGCAGCCCTTTGGCGGCCAGCTTGTCCGGATGGTGCTTGCTCATCTCTTTGCGATAGGCGCGCTTGATATCCTGATCGCTGTCGCTTTCGCTCACCCCCAGCAGCTGGTAGGCATCCTTGAGCCGATCCGCAGAGGGCGCCTCCTGCCGGTACTGTTGGCCACCCGCTCCACCGCCCTGATATTGGCCATGAGAACGATTGAAGAAGTTCATCTGCGCCTCGGCCATCGCCAGAATGCGGGCCAGCTCGATGCGACTGAAACCCAGCTCGTCGGCGATGGTATGAAGAATGGCGCGCTCGCCCTCCTCTACCCGCCCATCGGCAAAGGCGGCCTGTAGCTGCACCTCGAGGAAGAAGCGCAATATATCGCGCTGCCCCAGACTGGCGCGACGGAACTCGGCCAGAGTCTCGCGCAGCGGAAAATCGGCCTCTTTACCTAGACGAAACGACTCCTGCGCCCGGGCACGCTGATCACCGGCCAGCCGCATCCGATCCATCAGGTTGGAGGCAACCCGGATCTCATGCTCGGTTACCTGACCGCTCGATTTGGCGATGTGGCCCATGACTGAAAAGGTGGCATGAAAAAAGACCGCTTGTTGTTGCGGGTTCGGGCCGCGACGAAACGCCCCTTGCAGCCCCATACCCCGATCAAAACGGTGGCCGATCCACAGACCAATCAGGGCGCCAATGATATTGCCGAGCAGAAAACCGAAGAAGGCGCCCAGCACCTTACCCCAAATACGCATGGTTCAAGACCTCTTGATGTTAATGAGTGCGAGCCTGGAGCTGGTCGTCCAGCTCGCGCAGTCTCTCGACCGTGCCAATATCGCGCCACTCGCCAGCGAGCAAGCTGCCGCCCACTCGCCCTTGTGCCATCCACTCCCGCAGCAGCGGCGCCAGCTTGTGCGCGCCGCCAGCGAGACCGGCAAAGGCTGCCGGATCATATAGTCCGACCCCGCTGAAGGTAAATGCTGGCGTATCCATGACCCGCCCCTGTTGCAGGGCAAAATCGCCGGTAGGGTGTTGGGGTGGATTAGGCACCAGCCAAAGATGGGCCAGATCATCGCCAAGGGGCTGGCTGACCAGAGAGCGATAATCCAGATCGAGCCAGGTATCGCCGTTGATCACCAGAAAAGGTTCTGCGCCCAGTAGCGGTAGCGCCTGCACTATGCCGCCCGCGGTCTCCAGCGCACTCTCCTCGGCCGACCAGTGGATGGTCACGCCAAGCGCACTGCCATCACCAAGGCTCTCGACCAGCTTGTGGCCGAGCCAGGCGTGGTTGATCACCAGCTCGGTCACCCCGGCGGCTTTGAGCTTGTCGATGTGATGAACGATGAGCGGCTTGCCCCCCACCGCCAGCAGCGGTTTGGGCAGCAAGTCGGTGAGCGGGCGCATCCGCTCGCCACGGCCAGCGGCCAGGATCATCGCCTTCATGGTGTCACCCCGGCGTTAGCCATCCCAGGCAACACCACCTGCTCCAGCCACTGACCAAAACGGGCCAGCACCGGATAGGCGCTACCGTGAGTGCGACAGACATCCACCACGTAGCCGAGGGTGCGGGGAATATCCTTGAGGTAACCGGACTTGCCGTCACGATGATAGAGGCGGGTGAAGATCCCCGCCGCTTTCAGGTGGCGCTGCATGCCGGTCAGGTCGGCATCACGACGGAAACTGGCATAATCGAGCTCGCCAAGCAGCCCCGCCTGTTGCAGGGTGGCAAAGCCGTGTCGCATCCCCTCATCGATCACCTCATCCGGCCAGCGCACGTAGCAATCTTTGAGCAGGGAGACCAGGTCATAGCTAAGGGGCCCGATCACCATGTCCTGAAAATCGATGATGGCAAGGGTGCTGGTCTCGGGAGTATCACCGCCACACACCATCAGGTTGCGACTGTGGAAATCCCGGTGCATCACCCCTTGCGGCTGGGCCAGATTGCAGGCGGTGAGGCAGGCAAAGGTCTCATCCAGCAACAACTGTTCTTCATTGCTCAGGGTCAACTGCAGATGATGCCCCAGCAGCCACTCGGGGAAGATGCTGTTTTCTCGCGCCATAAAGGCCGCATCGAACGGCTCAAGCACCAGATCGACCGCCCCCAATCGGGGCAACAGATCAATGGCTTTACCATACCAGGCCTGCACCGTTTGCGCGTTCAGACAGCTGATCAGCTGGGTATCGCCAAGGTCGCTGACCGCCAGCAAGCCCTGTTCGTAGTCCACCGCCTTGACCTCTGGCGCCAGCAGCTGACGCGCCAGCAAGGCGGCGGAGTTACGAACAAACTCATGATTTTTTTCGGTTTTAGGATTGGCATCTACCCATACCAGCCCACCACCACGGGAGTAGCGGCGGAAGCTGGCATCACCGGAAATAAGGGTCAACTGAAGGTTGGCATCACCAGAAACATGGCGTGCCCACTGCAAAAGCAGGGAATCGCGATCGTGCATAAGTCGGGGACCAAGGTGGAAAGCAGCACTTGGCTGTTAGCCCTGGCTGCAATAATGCTTTATCATTGCCGGCTAACATAAAGCAATGACATGCAATGTCAACTCGATGAAACCTGTCGTAAAATGCATGCCTTGGATCAACCGTATCTATCACGGATTGCACGAGTCTTTCACATGAAAAAATGGACACTGGGGTACGGCTATCCCATCGCCCTGACTATCAGCCTGGCACCCGCCCTGACATCCATGATGGTACAGGCGGCACCGTTCGATCCGCCGCCAGCCACCGGGATCCTCGATAGTCTTTGCTATGACTATGTTCCCAAAATCGTGAAGCCTGCATCTGATCAGGAGGCCAACGCGCTGCCCGTAGAGGTGGATGCCGACCGTCTCGAGGCCAAACAGGGCGGCACCGCCGTCTACGAAGGTGACGTCAAGGTGCGTCAAGGCGTTCGCAAGTTTGACTCCGACTATGCCCAGCTCGATCAGCAGAGCCGGGATGTCATCGCCATCGGCAACATCTATTACAACGACGGTCAAGTGACCGTCACCAGCGACAAGACCCTTAAATCCAACCTCAATACTAAAAATTCCGAGCTGGAAGAGGGCAATTATCAGGTGCATGGCTCACCGGTGCGCGGCTTTGCCAAGCGCGTGGTGATGACCAACAACAATCAGAACATCACCATGGAGGGGGCCCAGTACACCACCTGCCCCCCCGGTCAGGAAGTGTGGACCCTCAAGGCGGGCAGCATCGACATCGACCAGAAAGAGGTGTTCGGTGAAGCCTGGAATGCCAGCCTCTGGCTCTATGACTATCCGGTGTTCTACTTCCCGTACATCAACTTCCCCATCAAAGATGAGCGCAAAACCGGTCTGCTCTACCCGGGTTACAAGCAAAGTTCCAGCAACGGCATGGAGATCACCCAGCCATTTTATTGGAACATTGCCCCCAACTATGATGCCACCATCACCTCCCGCTTTATGGACAAGCGCGGCCTGATGGAGCAGGTGGAGTTCCGCTACATGCCGGACCCCGCCCATACCGGCACCCTCTATTTTGAAAATCTGGCGGATGACAAGCAGTACAAGCCAAGCGATCCCAATCTTTCAGATGGCCATCGTTATCTGATGAACCTCCGTCATGGTTCAGCCCTGATGGATGGCTCCCTGCGCTTCGGTATCGACTACACCCAGGTGCGGGACAAGGACTACAACTACTTCAACGACTTCAGCCCGCAAGTGGGCACCCAGGTCGACAGCCAGTTGCAACAATCTTTTACCGCTGGCTACTACCAGCACAACTGGAACCTCACCTCTGAGGTGCGCCGCTACCAGATCCTTAGCCCAACCGCTTTATTGCCCCACGAAATGCTGCCCCGTATCGACTACAACTACTTCCAGCAGGGAAAATGGTTCGATCTGGCCTGGAACAGCGAGTTGACCAAGTTTGGTTACGACAGCGGCAGCGCCAGTACTCAACAAGCCGGTGAGCGCTACACTGCCACCCGTCTGCATCTGGCACCGACTCTGACCGTCCCCCTAGTGGACGCGCCGGGTTACTACCTGACCAGCCAGTACAAGCTAATGTTTACCTCCTACAACCAGGAGGTACCCAAGGATCTAATCTACACGGATCGCAGCCGTTTCACCGACGCGGATACCAAGCAGTTAACCCTCAAAGACGGCACAGTTACCCGTACCTTGCCCTCCTTCCGTCTCAAAGGGGGGGTCAACTTCGACCGCCCGCTCAACTGGTATGATGGCAAAGGGACCCAGACCCTGGAGCCCGAGTTCCAATACCTCTATGTTCCCTATCGGGATCAGGATGATATCGGGATCTATGACTCCACTACCACCCGTCAGGACTACTACAGCCTGTTCAGCGATCGCCGCTACGCCGGTCTCGACCGCATCAGCGATGCCAACAGGATCACCGTTGGCCTGACCAGCCGGGTCTATGACAATGTCGGTGATGAGCGGCTACGTCTGGCAGTGGCGCAAGCCTTCGAAATGACGCCGCCCAAGGTGCGCCTCTACCCGTCCGACCCAGAGAGCACCAACTCTCGCTCCCTGCTCTCGTTCGAGGGGGATGCCCGTATAACCGATGAGTGGTTTGCCCATGCGGGTGCCCAATACGACACAGCGGAAGGGGAGTTCACCGCCGGTAACAGCGCAGTGGAATACCGGACTGGCAAGCTGACCACCCAGCTCAACTACCGCTATATCAAGGATGGCAACTGGGATTACAGAGACCCGAACAACTCCGCCCTTACCGAAGATCTGAGCCAGGCAGGTTTGGTAATGATGGCGCCGATCGCCGATCAGTGGCAGATGTATGGCGGTTACTATCGTGATATCAAGCAGGATGTGAACATTGACCGGATGATTGGTGTCAAATATGACTCCTGCTGCTGGAGCATCAATATGAGCCTGGAGTGGCACAACCAGCCGCAGTGGGAAAATAATGTTCTAATGTCGCGCTCGGAAAAAGTCATTGGTCTGCAGTTCGAGATGAAGGGACTTGGCAGTGTCGGTACCGGTGGCCGCAGCGTCACCATGGATACCGAGCTGTTGCCCTATGTTCGCCCGTTTAATCTGAAAGACCAGCAATGATGCTGGTCCAGCCTTGAGAGATGGATATGAAAAAGACCCTGATTGCCCTGCTGACCGCGGGAATGTTTGGTGCCATGAGTCAGGCTGCCCTAGCGGCGCCCGAGCTGATGGACAAGGTACTGGCCGTGGTCAACAAGGACGTGGTGCTGTCCAGTCAACAGGACGCACTGGTCAACAAGGTAAAACTCTCCGCTCAGGAGAGTGGCCAATCCCTGCCTGACGATGCCACCCTGCGCAAACAGGCGCTGGATCGACTGATCCAGGAGAGCTTGCAGTTGCAACTGGCGGATCGTCAGGGACTGAAAATCAGTGATACCCAGCTGGAGCAAGCTATTCAGGGGATCGCGGCAGATAACAAAATGACCCTGGAGCAGCTGCGTGCTCAACTCGCCCGTGAAGGGATGACCTATGCCCAGTATCGGGAAGAGGTGCGCCGCGAAATCCTGATGAACGAGGTACGCCGCAATCAGGTGCGCCGTCGCATCAACATCTCCGAACAGGAGGTGAAGCAGGTAGTCGAGGTTCTGAAAAAACAGGGCCAACAGCAGAACGAATATCACGTCGGTCATATCCAGATTGCCCTGCCGGACAACCCTACCGCTGCCCAGCTGGATGCCGCCAAGAGCAAGATTGACCGTATTCTGGCCGCCCTCAAGCAAGGTGCTGACTTCCGCAAGCTAGCCATTGCCGAGAGTAACGGCCCCAAGGCACTGGAAGGGGGTGACTGGGGCTGGATGAGCCCGCAAGAGATGCCGACCCTGATGGCCGAAGCAGTACAGGGCGCCAAGAAAGGTGACATCGTCGGCCCGCTGCGCTCCGGTGCCGGCCTGCACATCGTCAAGGTGTTCGATACCAAGGGTCAGCAGCAAGTAATGCAGACCGAGGTGAAGGCCCGTCACATCCTGATCAAGCCCTCCATCATCCTGAGCGAAGAGAAAGCCAAGGGGATGCTGGACGGTATTCTGCACGACATCAAGAGCGGCAAGGCCAGCTTCGCCAGCATGGCAGAGAAGCACTCCGAAGATCCGGGCTCTGCGGTGCAGGGTGGCGAACTGGGCTGGTCTGATCCCAACGTCTATGTGCCGGAGTTCCGCGACATGGTCAACCGCCTGCAACCGGGCCAGATCAGCGCCCCGTTCCGTACCAGCCATGGCTGGCACATCGTTCAGGTGGAAGATCGCCGCAGTCAGGATGCCACCGACAAGGCTCAGGAGCAGCGTGCCTACCAGCTGATCTACAACCGCCGCTTCGTGGAAGAGTCCCAGGCATGGCTGGACGAGCTGCGTGACGAGGCCTACATCCAGATCGAAGGCGCCAGCAGCTGATGAGCTGCCGTCGTCTTGCCGTTACCCCGGGCGAACCGGCCGGGATCGGCCCGGATCTGGTGCTGCAGATTGCCCAGCAGGATTGGCCACACCAGTTGGTGGTGATCGCCGATCCGCTGCTGCTGCGCGAGCGGGCAGCCCTACTGGGGCTCAGCGTCGAGCTTGAACTCTATGACGCTACCGCCCCTGCGCATCCGCAGCGGGCGGGCACCCTGACCATCTGTCCGGTCACCCTCGGTGCCCCCGTGGTGCCGGGCGAACTGAACGAAGGCAATGGCGCCTATGTGCTGGCGACCCTGCAACGCGCCTGTGACGGTAACCTCAGCGGTGAATTTGCCGCCGTGGTGACCGGACCGGTGCACAAGGGGATCATCAATCAGGCCGGTGTCTCGTTCAGCGGTCACACCGAATTCTTTGCCCAGCAGTCCAATACCGCCGATGTGGTGATGCTGCTGGCAACCGAGGGGCTGCGGGTCGCACTGGCGACCACTCACATCCCCCTCGCCTACGTGGCGATGGCCATCACCGAGGATCGCCTCGGCAAGGTGATCAGGATCCTCAACGAGGATCTCACCACCAAGTTTGGCATCGCCAAACCCCGAATTTACGTCTGCGGTCTCAATCCCCATGCCGGGGAAGGTGGCCACCTCGGACGTGAAGAGATTGACGTGATCGAACCCGCTCTGGCCAATCTGCGCCAGGAGGGGATCGATCTGGTCGGCCCATTGCCGGCCGACACCCTGTTCCAGGAAAAATACCTCAAGGATGCGGATGCGGTACTCGCCATGTACCACGACCAGGGGCTGCCGGTGCTCAAATACAAGGGCTTTGGCAGTTCGGTCAATATCACTCTGGGGCTTCCCTTCATCCGCACTTCGGTGGATCACGGCACCGCACTGGATCTGGCAGGCAAAGGCCTGGCGGATTCGGGCAGTCTGATCACCGCGATTAACCACGCCATCAAGATGGTAGAGAAAAAAAGATATGAGCAGTAAGGCGCAGAGCAATAAAGTGCATATGGGTCACACCGCCCGTAAGCGATTCGGTCAAAACTTCTTGCACGATCGCTATGTGATCGACCAGATCGTCGCCGCCATCAACCCGCAACCGGGTCAGAATCTGGTGGAGATCGGTCCGGGTCTGGCTGCGCTGACCGAGCCGGTCGCCTCCCAGATGGACAAGATGACAGTGGTCGAGCTGGACCGGGATCTGGCGGCGCGCCTGCGCGAGCACCCGACCCTCAAAGACAAGCTGACCGTCATCGAAGCCGATGCCATGCGGTTCGACTTCGGCACCCTGATGGGTGAAGGCAAAGGGCCGCTGCGGATCTTCGGCAACCTGCCCTACAACATCTCCACTCCGCTGATCTTCCACCTGTGCGAGTTCGCCGACCGGGTTGAAGACATGCACTTCATGCTGCAAAAGGAAGTGGTATTGCGGATGTGTGCCGGTCCTGGCAGCAAAGCCTATGGCCGCCTGAGCGTGATGGTTCAGTACTACTGCCAGGTAGTGCCGGTGCTGGAAGTGGGCCCGGGCGCCTTCAAACCCGCCCCCAAGGTCGACTCTGCCGTAGTGCGCCTGATGCCGCACAAAAACCCGACCATAGTCGCCAAAGACATTCGCTGCCTCAGCCGCGTCTGTACCGAGGGCTTTGGCCAGCGTCGCAAGACCATCCGCAACAGCTTCTCCAACTTCATTACCGACGCCCAGCTGACCGAGCTTGGTATCGATGGCAACCTGCGTCCGGAGAACCTCTCCCTCGAGCAGTTTGTCATGATCGCCAACTGGCTGGCGGATCAGCAACAGGCCTGATCCTGTGACTCACCCGCACATCGAGATCCGCCCATACCCCGTGTATGTGGCGGAGTCCAAAGACCCTTACCAGTTTCACTATCTGATCGAGATTGAGAATCTGGGGCCCGGCCCGGTGCAACTGCTGCACCGGCGCTGGCTCATCACCGATGCCAATGGCAAGATGCAGGAAGTGGCAGGCCTTGGCGTGGTCGGGGAACAACCCGTCATCGCCGAAGGTGAGACCTACCGCTACCAGAGCGGCGTGCCGCTGGCGACCCCGCTTGGGGTGATGGAAGGGAGCTATACCCTGCAAGATGGCTCTGGTCAGCAGTTCGAGGCGCCCATAGCCCCCTTCACGCTGGCCATCCCCAATATTATCAACTGAGGTTTCATGGCGAACTATTTTGTCGGTGACATCCAGGGCTGTTACGACGACTTGCGCCGTCTGCTGGATCTTGCCGCGTTCGATCCGGGCAATGACACACTCTGGCTCTGCGGCGACCTGGTCGCCCGCGGCCCGGACTCCCTCAATACCCTGCGTTTCGTCAAAGGGTTGGGCAACCGCGCCGTCACCGTCCTTGGCAACCACGACCTGCACCTGCTGGCGGTCGCCAATGGCGTTGCGCCGCTCAAGAAGAAAGACAAGCTGCAGAGCCTGATGGATGCCCCTGATCGGGATGAACTGCTGGATTGGCTGCGCTACCGCCCGCTGCTGGCCGAGCATCCGGACTTGCCCATCATGATGGTGCATGCCGGTATCTCCCCGGCCTGGGATGCCCGTACCGCCCGCAACTGCGCCCGCGAGGTAGAGAGCCTGCTGCGCGGCGATCAGTACCAGTGGCTGCTGCACAACATGTATGGCGATCAGCCCGATGGCTGGCAAGATAATCTGGTCGGGATCGACCGCTACCGCTACATCATCAACACCTTCACCCGAATGCGCTTCTGCTATTTCGACGGTCGTCTCGACTTCAAATGCAAGAAGGGGCCCAAGGAGTCGACCCCGGGGCTGCGTCCCTGGTTCGAACAGCGGGAGCACCACGTGGATGACCCCGTTCTGGTGTTCGGCCACTGGGCTGCCCTGATGGGCAACACCGGCAAACAGGATATCAAGGCGCTCGATACCGGCTGCGTCTGGGGCAACAGCCTCACCCTGTGGCGCTACGAAGATGATGAGTTGATCACCACCCCCTGCCCGGTTCACGCCAGCTAGGGGCGGTGCTGTAATAAGCCGGTCGCTGCCGCACTAATTGCCAAGAACCGCATCAATAACAAAGCCCGGCAAGCTGCCGGGCTTTCTGTTTTTTGTTTTCTGTTTTCTGGGCGGATGAGGTTACAACTTGCGCCCCAACCGCTTCTCGATCTGGCGCCGCTCCCACTCCGGGCCAAACAGCTTGAAGGGCTGAAACACCCGAACAGCATGGGAGGCAAGCCCCAACCCCCACCCCAGCGCTGGCCACCAAGCCCAGATGTACTCCGGATTGCTCAGGTAGTTGATGACAAACAGCCCGCAGATCACCACCACATAGCTGGCGACATGGTGATAGAAGCCCTTGAGCCCCTCCACATAGCGCATGGCCTCCCGCTCTTCTGCCGATACCTGCACCGCATCCCGATCCATAGCGTCACTTCCTCTCATCTCGCGCTCCTGTTGCTCTGACCCATCCAGTTGAGCCACATCGAGTTCAAAGACGGAGGCCAGGGCCTTGAGAGATTCCAGTCCGGGTTGCTGCCCCTGCTCGATCCGCTGGATAGTGCGGACACTCAAGCCAGTCATCGTCGCCAACTGATCCTGGGACCAACCCCGTTGCAATCTCAACTTCCTGACGATCATCGCGAACTCCTTGTGGTAATTGACAGGGCCAGCATAGGGCTTGCGCAGCGCAAGGTGACACGACAGATGCCTGACACCAACCTGACTTTCTTTTTAAATCAATACATTAACTTTGTATGCACCGCTATTGTGCAAACGTCTTGGTAGCGACTACAAGCTGGTGTCGCTCACCCGACAGCGAGCCAACAACCACGTTCTCTTCAAGATAGTGCTTATCACGGCTCAAACAATCAGCTTACAGACTCTGCATCAGCTCGGCGGCGATTTCGAAAGAGCGCAACCGGGCTTGATGATCGACGATGGGGCCATTGAACATCAGCTCATCGGCACGGGTTTCCGCCAGCAGCGCCTTGAGACCGTGACGAACCTGCTCCGGATCCCCCACCAGAGAGCGGGCCAGGGTCTTCTCCATCGCCATCAGCTCACGGGGTGCCCACTCATCGCCAAGCTGGACGACCGGCGCGGGCAGCTTGCCCGCATCACCGCGATGGAGGCGCAAGAACTGCTGCTGTACTGTGGTGAACTGGAAGCGGGCCTCCCGCTCGCTGTCGGCGGCGATCATATTGATGCAGACCACCGCATGGGGCTTGGGCCAGCGAGCAGAGGGACGATACTGGCTGCGGTAGATCTCCAGCGCTTGCAGCAACATGGCAGGGGCGAAATGGGAGGCAAAGCCAAACGGCAAGCCCATCGCCGCCGCCAGCTGGGCGCTATAGAGGCTGGAACCCAGCAGCCAGATCGGCAGATGCAGCCCCTGACCTGGCACTGCTTGCACCGCGCCGATCTCGTCGCCAAAGTAACTCATCAGCTCGCGCACATCGGCCGGGAAATCGTCCACCTCGCCGCTGCGCATACGCCGCAGCGCCCGCATGGTGCGCTGATCGGTCCCGGGCGCACGGCCAAGACCAAGATCGATGCGGTCAGGGTAAAGAGAGCTTAGCGTGCCAAACTGCTCGGCAATGACCAGCGGCGAGTGGTTCGGCAACATGATGCCGCCCGCCCCAATCCGCAAAGTGGTGGTGGCCTCGGCCAGATGACCGATCAGGATCGAGGTAGCGGCACTGGCAATGCCCGGCATGTTGTGATGCTCGGCCAGCCAGTAACGCCGGTAGCCCCAGCCCTCGGCATGGCGGGCAAGATCCCGCGAACGGCGAAACGACTCGGCAGGCACAGAACCTTCGGCAACAGGCACCAGATCGAGCACGGAATAAGGGATGGCAGACATAAATACACTCCATTGCATCACAATTTGCTAACAGAGGGGCACTCTAGCATGAGATGTTCGAACGGAACACATCTGCCCTGCAGGGGCGCACGCGCCAGATGCAAAAAGGCCACCCCGCAAGCGGGATGGCCTTTTTCAGCACTACGGCATGATCAGAACAGCAGGTGCGCCACAGCAGCGATAACCGGCAAAGTGACCAGGGTGCGCAGCAGGAAGATGACGAACAGCTCCCACAGCTTGACCGGGATCTTGCTGCCCAGCAGCAGGGCGCCCACTTCCGACATATAGATCAGCTGGGTCACCGACATGGCGGCAATCACGAAGCGGGTCATTTCACTCTCGATGGTCGAGGCCAGCACCGCCGGAATGAACATGTCGGCAAAACCGACCATGATGGTCTTGGAGGCCGCTTCCGCCTCCGGCAGTTGCAGCAGCTCCAGCAAAGGGACGAACGGGGCGCCCAGCCAGTTGAAGACAGGGGTGTGTTCGGCCAGTATCAGAGCACAGGTGCCGATCGCCATCACCACCGGTAATACGCCAAATATCATATCCAGCGCATTCTTCACCCCTTCCCGTGCTACCGCGCCCAGGTCACTCACATTATCAGCCTTGGTCAAGGCCCGCTCGAAGCCATAGCTCATCACGCTGTGCTGGTGTGGCACGGCCTCTTGCTTGCGGCACAAGGGCGTGCCATCGGCATAGATATCTTTCTTCCAGCACAGTGGTGGCAAACGCGGCACCACGATGGCGGCAACCACACCGGCCAGGCAGACGGTCAGATAGAAGGGGACGAACATGTGCTCCAGCTTCACCTGGGAGATCACCACCAGACAGAAGGTGATGGAAACAGCAGAGAAGGTGGTACCAATCACAGCGGCTTCACGCTGGGTATAAAACTTCCCTTCATACTGCTTGCTGGTAAGCAGGATGCCAACGCTGCCATCACCGAGCCAGGAGGCAAAGCAGTCCACTGCAGAGCGACCCGGCAAGCGGAATACCGGGCGCATGATACGGGTCATCATGGTGCCGACAAATTCCAGCAGCCCGAAATCGAGCAGCAGGGGCAGTAACAAACCCGCGAACAGGAAGACCGAAAACAGCACCGGCAGCAGATCGTGCAGCACCAGACCACCGGTTGCGCCGGAATAGAGCAACTCGGGCCCCACCTGGAAGAAGGTCAGCAGCACAAAGATACCGCCCAACACCCGCACACAGGCCCAGAAAGGGGAGACATTGAACAGGCTGTTGAGGAAAGGGCGGCGCACCAGGATCGCCGGTTTGAACAACCAGGCAATCACCGTCATCAGCATGGTGGTGGTGATCACCGCACTGACCATGGCCACCAGATAATCGGCAAACACCCGCTGCACCAGCTTGGCCAACACGGCAACCGGGATGGTGACATTACCGTCATAGACGACCGGCGTCATGAACAGTAGGATCCCGATAAGTGAAGGAACCAAAAACATCAACAAGTTACGGCGGGTATTGACCGCGGGTGCTTCGAGACTCTTTTCCAACATGATATGACAGCCCTAATGTTACATTTACCTGGCGTGGCCAACCTGCATATTCACCCATTGACCAGCAATAGCGGGCGCAAGAATACTCTAAAAAAATGCCCAAACAAGCCCTTAGTCGCGTGAATTACGCATAAATATTTCCACAGGTAAACCTTTCATCAAAAAAACCAGATACGGCAACGCATATCGATTCAATCGACATCGCCAGATTATTGTTTCATTTTTGTTGAATTTTATGGGCGATATAACCCGTACCAAAGGCTCGGCAATAGCTGATGTAACAGACTCATCGAATGAGTGGTTGCTCGACAGGTATAAAAAAACCGGAGCCTGCGAAGGCTCCGGTTTTCAGTGACAGTAACGGGGATCAGTCACGCACGTAGATGACTTCAACACCATCATCTTCGTCGTCATCCCAATCGTCGTCATCCAGCCCTTCGTCAAAGGCCACAGAAGCGGCGAGCGCTTCAGCTTCAGCTTGAGCCAGCTGATTCTTGTGGTAATCGTCCCACTTGAACTCAACCTTCTCGATAGCATCTTGCGCATCTTGCGCCAGTTGACGAGGCATGGTGTCCAGCAAGTCCAGAATGTCGTAGCAGACCTTCTTGGTACCTTCCTTGCTGATGGCGGTGATGGCGTAGACCGGACCTTCATGATTCAGGGCCGCCTTGACGCGATCCATCACTTCCTGGGCTTCTTCTTCCAGGATCAGATCCATCTTGTTGAACACCAACCAGCGCGGTTTGCCTGCCAGCTCGGGGCTGTACTTCTCCAGCTCGCCCACAATGGTGACGGCATTTTGCGCAGGATCAGAACCATCGACCGGGCAAATATCAACCAGATGGAGCAATACACGGCAACGCTCAAGGTGTTTCAGGAAACGAATACCGAGACCTGCACCGTCAGCAGCACCTTCGATCAGGCCCGGAATATCGGCGATCACGAAAGAGCGGGAGTTCTCACCACGCACCACACCCAGATTCGGTACCAGGGTGGTGAAGGGATAATCGGCTACTTTGGGACGAGCAGCAGAGACCGCGCGAATAAAGGTAGACTTGCCTGCGTTGGGCAGACCCAGCATGCCAACGTCGGCCAGCAGCAGCAGCTCCAGCTTGAGGGTACGTACTTCGCCCGGAGTACCATTACTCTTCTGACGGGGAGCACGGTTAACGGAACTCTTGAAACGGGTGTTACCCAAACCGTGGAAACCACCTTTGGCAACCATCAGCTTCTGGCCATGACTGGTCAAGTCACCCAGTCGCTCACCGGTATCTTCGTCACTGGCACGGGTACCGACCGGCACGCGCAGCACCCGATCCTTACCACGATGACCAGTACAGTTGGCACTACGACCATTTTCCCCACGCTCGGCAGCATGGAAGCGCTCGAAACGGTAGTCGATCAGGGTATTGAGGTTCTCATCTGCCAGCAGATAAACATCACCACCGTCACCACCATCACCACCATCGGGTCCACCGTTCGGAATATACAATTCCCGGCGAAAGCTTACGCAACCGTTACCACCATCGCCGGCATCGACTCGAATCTGGACTTCATCAACAAACTTCATAGGCACCGTCACCTTAATTCGAAAAACCGATACGCGATTATAGTGGTACAGACCCCTGCGGGCGATACGCATCTTGGCAATCCACACCTCTGTCGAGGCACGGGTCATCTGCGTTCCGTTTTTTCGTCAACAATTCAGAAAAACAAAAGCCCCGCCTGTTGGCGGGGCTTCGGATCCTTGCGGTCCGTAATTACTCAGCAATGATGCTTACGTATTTACGATTCAGCGGACCTTTAACTTCGAACAGGATTTTACCAGTCGCTTTCGCGAACAAGGTGTGATCTGTTCCCAGACCAACGTTAGTACCAGCATGGAACTTGGTGCCACGCTGACGAACGATGATGCTGCCAGCCAGAACTGTTTCGCCGCCGAAACGCTTCACGCCAAGGCGTTTAGCTTCAGAATCGCGACCGTTGCGGGATGAACCGCCAGCTTTTTTGTGTGCCATCTATCGGACTCCTCTAATTAAGCGCTGATGCCAGTGATTTTGACTTCAGTGAACCACTGACGGTGGCCCGCTTGCTTGCGATGGTGCTTACGACGACGGAACTTGACGATAGTCACTTTCTCGCCACGGCCGTGAGCCACAACTTCAGCTACAACCTTGCCACCTTCAACAAAAGGAGCACCTACTTTAAAAGTGTCGCCTGCAGCAACCATCAGAACTTCGTTGAAGTCGATGGTAGCGCCAGTCTCAACGTTCAGCTTTTCCAGACGAACGATTTGACCTTCGGCCACACGGTGTTGTTTTCCGCCGCTTTGGAATACCGCGTACATTTGATTAACTCCGTAAAGGCATGTCTTTTGCTCAAGGCTAGACATGCGCAAAAACCTATAACAATGGGCGGGCATTCTACGCAAATCGATTTGCTCAGGCAAGGCCAATTTAGCAAAAAGTTTATTTTGTGCGCATATCTGCCGCCGTGGATAAACACCTAACTGTAACCCATTGTGAAATCGTGTAGAATCCCCGCCATTACTAAAATCGCAGTTATTGCTGCTGTCACGTTACGAGACTTATGGACCAACAGACTATCCGTGCGCTCTGTGCCGCCGACATGACGGCGGTCAATGAACTGATCCTGGCCCGACTCCAGTCCGATGTTAGTCTGATCAATCAGCTGGGTTTCTACATCGTCAGTGCCGGCGGCAAGCGAATGCGCCCCATGCTGACAGTGATGGCCGCCCGCGCGCTCGGCTATGAGGGTGAGGATCACCTGAAACTGGCCGCCATCATCGAATTTATCCACACCTCCACTTTGCTGCATGATGACGTGGTCGATGAATCCGATCTGCGTCGCGGCCGTGAAACGGCGAATGCCATGTTTGGCAATGCCGCCAGCGTCTTGGTCGGTGATTATCTCTATAGCCGCTCCTTCCAGATGATGGCCGAACTCTCCAACCTGCGGGTGATGGAGATCCTGTCGGATGCCACCAACACCATTGCGGAAGGGGAAGTGTTGCAGTTGATGAACTGTAACGACCCGGATACCACCGAGCAGAGTTACATGACGGTCATCTACTGCAAGACCGCCAAGCTGTTCGAGGCCGCCACTCGCCTCGCCGCCGTACTGACCCATCAGCCCGAGCCCATCGAGCAGGCGATGACCGATTACGGCAAGTATCTGGGCACCGCGTTCCAGATCATCGATGACGTGATGGATTACTGCTCCCAGAGCGAGGAGATGGGCAAGAACGTCGGTGACGATCTGGCCGAAGGCAAGCCTACCCTGCCGCTACTGCGGGCCATGGCTGTAGGCAGTGCGGAAGAGCGCCAGCTGGTGCGCGATGCCATCGAGCACCGCAATGGTATGGAGCATCTCGACCAGATCCTCGGGATTCTCGACCGTACCGGTGCGCTGGAGTACTCACGCATGCGTGCCCGGGAGGAGGCTGACAAGGCCATTGCCGCCCTCGCCATCCTGCCGGACTCCCGCCACAAGCAGGCGCTGGAAACCCTGGCTCACATGGCGGTACAACGCAGCGCCTGAGCCTGCAACTCCCTTGGCAAATAAAAAAGAGGCGCACGCCTCTTTTTTACTTGCCTGTCATTCGACGGCCAGCGCCAGCTATCAAGGCTCAGTGGTTCAACATCCAGAGGATCACCAGCCCAGCCACCACCAGGGACCCTCCGATGCGGCGCAACTGCTCCGGAGGTAGCTCGCTCAGCAGACGCAGCATCTGTTGCCATGCTTTTGGGACCAGCAGCGGACCCAGCCCTTCAAACAGCAATAACAGCCCCAATCCTGCCAGCATAGATGTCAGCATTTTGTCCCCTTAAATAAAAAAGCCACCCGCATCGACAGGTGGCTTTAGCACTCAAAACAAAAGGGTCTGATGTGTCAGACCCTTTTGAGATAACCTCGCGGCGATAATTACTTGGTGCCGTTAGGAGATTTGAGGTAGCGGAAGAACTCGCTGTCCGGCTTCAGAACCATCAGGTCGTTGCCACCGGCGAAGCTCTTGCGATAGGCCTCCATACTACGCACGAAGCTGAAAAACTCGGGGTCTTTCTTGTAGCTGTCGGCATAGATCTTGGCTGCCTCAGCATCACCTTCACCACGCAGTTGCCGCGCATTACTCTCGGCGTCGGCGATCATCACGGTCACCTTGCGGTCGATGTCTGCACGCAGGATTTCAGCCTGCTCACGACCCTGGGAGCGATGCTCACGGGCTACAGCAGTCCGCTCGGCACGCATCCGCTGATAGATGGAGCTGGAGACTTCCACCGGCAGGTTGATCTGCTTGATCCGCACATCAACTACCTTGATACCGAGCTCGGAAGAGCGCGCCATCTTCATCAGCGCATCTTCCATCACGGTACTGCGCTCACCAGAGACGATGTCTTTGATGGTACGGTTACCGATCTCGGAACGCAGACCGTTGTTGATTTTACGCTTGAGCAGGTCTTCAGCCTGGATCTTGTTGCCACCACCGGTTGCCAGGTAGTACTTGGAGAAGTCCTCGATCTTCCACTTCACGTAGGAGTCGATGATGAGGTCTTTCTTCTCGGAGGTAACAAAGCGATCTGCCTGGCCTTCCAGCGTCTGGATGCGGGCATCCATCTTGCGAACCTGATCGATGAGCGGCACCTTGAAGTGCAGACCAGGCTCATAGAGCCGTGGCTCACCGGACTCAACCCGCTTCACCTTGCCAAACTGCACCACTATCCCTTTCTGACCTTCATCAATGATGAAAACAGAAGAGAAGCAGAACATGGCCGCTACAGCGATGACACCAATAGCTATTTTTTTCATCTATTAGTTTCTCCCTGAGCTGAAACGGTCACCGCCACGCAGCGGGGTCGGTGTAGAGTTGGCCCCTTCGTTGGAAGGTGGGGTCGATTCAACAGCTGGCGTGCCTGCCGGACGAGCCGGTTGTACCGCGTTCGCTTTACCAGACAGTTTGTCGAGCGGCAGATAAATCATGCTGTTGTTGCCAGCAGGCATGTCCACAACCACCTTGTTAGTCTGCTGATAGAGCTCTTCCATGGTTTCCAGGTAGATACGCTCACGAGTCAATTCAGGCGCTGCTTGATACTGGGGCAGCAACTCGTTGAAGCGAGCAACTTCACCCTGGGCCTTCAACACGATCTGGGACTTGTAACCTTCGGCTTCCTGTTCCAGACGCTTGACCGAGCCACGTGCTTTTGGCTCAACTTCACGAGCATAAGCTTCGGCTTCACGGATAAAGCGCTGCTCATCTTCCTGAGCGGAGATGGCATCATCGAAGGCATCTTTCACCTCTTCCGGCGGACGAGCCGGCAAGAAGTTGACGTCGACGATTTGCAGGCCCATCTGGTAAGGTTCGACGATGCTATCGACAACCTGCCAGGTTTCCTGACGCACTTTTTCCCGACCAGTGGTCAGTACATCATCCATGCGGGTATGGCCCACCACATAACGCAGGGCGCTATCGGTTGCCTGACTCAGACTCTCGTCGGCATTGGTCACACTGAACAGATACTGCTCGGGATTGACGACACGGTATTGCACGTCCATTTCGACCCGCACCACGTTTTCATCCTGAGTCAGCATGAAACCTGACGCTGGCAAGGAACGCACGGACTCCACATCCACCGGGATTACCCGATCGATAAAGGTCGGCTTCCAGCGCAGGCCCGGATCGACGTTATGGGAATACTCCCCAAAACGCAGCACCACGCCTCGCTCAGCTTCGCGAATGGTATAGAAGCCACTGACGACCCACACCACCACCGCCACAACCAGCGCGATGGATAGGCCAAACCGACCCACATCACCACCAGACTTGCCACCGCCAAACAGACCACCAAACCGGCTGGTCACCTTGCGCAGCATCGCATCCAGATCAGGGGGTCCCTGATTCTTGCCGTTATTCCCCCAAGGGTCACGGTCTTTGCCGTTATTTCCAGGCTCATTCCAAGCCATCAGCGTCTCCATTAATACATGCAGATGGATATCATCTCTATCTGACCATCAATCGTTGATGAAGCCATTAAGCATTCATCTTCATCGACCAATCAATGTCGGATAAAGCGTTGTAAACTCTCACCTTCCAGTTTTACAAGGCGGTTCCAGTCAGCCACTTGCAAGCGGACTTCCAGTACAAAATCCCCCTCCTCGCTAAAACCTTCCCGTTCAATCCCTTTCAGCTGATAGAGCGCACTGCGCAATCTAGCAGCAGAGGGGGGTAACTGCAGGGTGTGATGCACCATGGAGCCAGCCAGCAATTCAGTCAGCGCCATAAACAGGTATTCACAGCCTTCGCCGGTCTGGGCCGATAACCAGACACGCACCGGGCGCCCCTCGTCATTACGTTCCAGACCCGCAGGGCGATCCGCCAGCTTGTCGATCTTGTTGCAGATCATCAGCTGCGGGCGGTCATCCGCTTCGATTTCGGCGAGCACCTGCTGCACGGCATCGATATTTTCCTGCATCTGCTCATCGGCACAGTCCACCACATGCAGCAACAGATCCGCTTCGCGGGTCTCCTGCAGGGTCGCCTTGAAGGCTGCGACCAGATCATGGGGCAAGTGTCGAATAAATCCAACTGTATCTGCCAAAATCACATCACCCACATCCCGGATCACCAGTTTACGCAGGGTGGGATCCAGAGTTGCAAACAACTGATCGGCAGCATACACACTGGCAGCTGTAAGTTGGTTGAACAAAGTAGACTTTCCGGCGTTGGTATAACCAACCAGTGACACCGTTGGCACTTCATTACGATTACGGGCGCGACGGCCCTGTTCCCGCTGCTTGGCTACCTTGTCGAGCCGACGCAAAATCGCCTTGATCCGTTCCCGCAGCAGCCGTCGGTCAGTTTCAAGTTGGGTTTCACCCGGGCCACGCAGACCGATCCCGCCCTTCTGACGCTCAAGGTGGGTCCAGCCTCGTACCAGACGAGTGGAAAGATGGCGTAACTGGGCCAGTTCGACCTGCAGTTTACCTTCGTGGGTTCGGGCGCGCTGGGCGAAGATATCGAGGATAAGACCTGTTCTGTCGACCACCCGGCACTGGAACAGACGTTCCAGGTTACGCTCTTGGGCAGGGCTCAGGGCATGGTTGAAGATCACCACGTCGGCACCCAGCATCTGGACTTGGGACGCGATCTCTTCAGCCTTGCCGCTACCGACAAACAGCTTGGCACTGGGGGCACTGCGACTGGTGGTAACAACCCCTAGCGCATTGACGCCGGCAGAGCTCACCAACATCTTGAGCTCTTCCAGATCCTCGCGCTCACCTTCATCACTGAAGTTCACATGCACCAGAACGGCCTGTTCGCCAGCTTCATAACGGTCAAACAAGCGCTTGCTCCTTAACAGGGATCATGACCAATCCGAATCGGCGAGTCGACTCACCCGGGGATATCACGCCTCAGCTTCATCCTGTGCATCAGCCGCACCATCAGGCATTGGCTGGTGGTGGTTAACGGCACGCGCGGGAACCACAGTCGAAATAGCATGCTTGTAAACCATCTGGCTCACGGTGTTTTTCAGCAAAATGACAAACTGGTCGAAAGACTCGATCTGACCTTGCAGTTTGATGCCGTTCACCAAATAGATAGAAACAGGAATCCGCTCACGGCGCAGCGCATTCAAAAACGGGTCTTGGAGAGATTGCCCCTTAGCCATTGTTCTTTTCCTTATAGTTTGTTGTTTTTAAACACCGGATATCAATATAACAACCTGATTATACAGGGAGTGTCAAGCCGCACCAGCGTGCGCAAGCACACGGTCGAGATTGCCGGACTCTCCAGATTCCAACCAGGTCACCTCGGGCCAGCCGCGCAACCAGGTCATCTGTCGTTTTGCCAATTGGCGTGTGGCAACAATGCCACGATAACGCATTTCATCATACTCCACTTCGCCGCACAGGTAGTCCCACATTTGGCGATAACCCACGCAGCGAATGGAGGGGAGATCCGGGTGCAGATCGCCGCGCATCATCAGCGCTCGCACCTCCTGCTCGAAACCACCTTGCAGCATCTTGTCGAAGCGCATTTCGATACGTTGGTGCAGCACAGCGCGATCACTGGGAGCAATGGCAAACTGCTGCACCCGATAGGGCAACCCCTCCCCCTGCACTTGCGTCAACTCGGTGAGGGTCTTGCCGCTGATGCGGTAGACCTCCAGCGCCCGGCTGAGCCGCTGCGGGTCATTGGGGTGAATCCGCGCCCCGGCCACCGGATCGATCCGCACCAGCTCGTCGTGCAGCGCCTGCCAACCGAGGCGGGCAGCCTCTTCCTCAATCCCGGCACGAATGGCGGGATCGGCGGAGGGCAGCGGGGACAATCCCTCCAGCAGCGCCTTGAAATAGAGCATGGTGCCGCCCACCAATAGCGGAATGCGACCACGGTCGGCGATCTCTTTCATCTCCCGCAGGGCATCCTTACAGAAATCGGCCGCCGAATAGCTCATGGCGGGGTCAAGAATATCGATCAACCGGTGCGGGGCCCGTGCCAGTTCATCGGCGGTCGGCTTGGCCGTACCTATATCCATGCCGCGATAGATCAGCGCCGAATCGACGCTGATGATGTCGCAAGGCAGCGCCTGGCTCAGTTCAATGGCGAGATCCGTCTTGCCGGAGGCCGTCGGCCCCATCAGAAAAATTGCGGTCGGCAAGTCACTCGCCATGTTTAAACTCCTCCAGCACGGTCGCCAGCGACAGCGGGCGCACCATGCGAATGTCTGCCAGTTGGTCACTGAAATCGGCCACAAGTTCCGTCAGCAGACGACTGGCAGTTGAAAAATCGTATATCTTCTCGCGGCTTATCCCCTGCTCCACCAGCCATTGGCATAATACTTCAGCCTGCTGACCAGCATCACTGTCAGATCCGCCCTCAATGAGTTGCAACAATTCGGGTAACAGCCGCACCAGATCAGTCTGGCGCAGCAGGGCCGGCACCCGAGTCAGGATCATGGTGTCGCGCCCCCCGCTTTTCAACTCCAGCCCCATCCGTTTCAGCAAACGTTCCTGCTCGCTCACCAGCGCAATCAGATTCTTCGGTAATTTGAAGGAGACCGGCAGCAGCAGTGGCTGGGCCGCCAGTCCCTGGCCCCAGGCATCCAGCAACCAGCTTCGCAGCAACACCCGCTCGGCGCGCACCAGCGAGAGCAGCGCCAGCTGACTATCCCGCTCGATCAACAGGTAGGCCTGATCAACCAACGTCAGCGCGCGGCATCCCCCCTGTTTTGACGGAGTCACCGTGGTGGTGTCTGGCTCAGCCGCCGTTGCCGTTGCGATGGGCAGGGTAGTTAACAGCGACCCCATGCCACGCATCGCCTCGCGACTTGGCGGCTCGGGCGGTTGGTAGTTGCTGGCGCGCGCAGCTCCCCCTTCCCGCACTTGCGCAGGCGCCCGATAGCTGTGCTCGGCGCCGTACCATTCAGGCCGTGGCGCCTGACCGGGATATTCAATCTGTGGGCTGACCGGCAGTTCGACCTGGGTTTCGGCCAACGGCGCTTCCTGATGAGCGGCACTGGCCCCTTCGCGGCGCAGTGCAGTAAACAGCGCCTGAAAGATAAAGTCGTGCACCAGCCGCGCCTGATGGAAGCGCACCTCGTGCTTGGCCGGATGGACGTTGACATCAACCTGACGGGGATCCAGCTCGATATAGAGCACATAGGCGGCGAAGCGATCGGGAGGCAGCAGCTCGTCATAGGCCTGACGAATGGCGTGGTTGATGAGCTTGTCGCGCATCATCCGGCCGTTGACATAGGTGTATTGCAGATCGTTTTGCGGTCTTGCCCCCTCCGGGGTCGCCAGCCAGCCCCACAGCCGCACATCGCTGTGCTCGCTCTCCACCGCCAGCGCATGGTGCATAAAGGGGGTGCCGCAGACGGCAGCGAGGCGGCGCTCCTGCTCCTGCACCGTATTGGCGCCCTTGTACTGGCGCACCACCTTGCCGTTGTGGCGCAGGATCAAGGTAGCGTCGAAGCGGGAGAGGGCAATGCGCCGCACCAGCTCGTCGATATGGGCAAACTCGGTCTTTTCGCTGCGCATGAACTTGCGCCGAGCCGGAGTATTGAAGAAGAGATCCACCACCTCCACCGTGGTGCCCACCGGATGGGCCGCCGGCTTGATGGTGACGCTCATCTCGCGCCCTTGCGCCTCGGCTTGCCAGGCTTCGGACTGCTCTGCGGTGCGGGAGGTAAAGGTGAGACGGGAGACCGAACTGATGGAGGCGAGCGCCTCGCCACGAAAACCGAGGCTGTTGATCCCTTCCAGATCATCCAGCGTGGCAACCTTGGAGGTAGCGTGACGCGACAGCGCCAGCACCAGCTCCTCTTTGGCAACACCACAGCCGTTGTCCCGGATACGGATCAGCTTGGCGCCCCCCTTGTCGATGTCGATCTCGACCCGGTCGGCACCGGCATCCAGGCTGTTTTCCACCAGCTCTTTCACCACCGAAGAGGGCCGTTCCACCACCTCTCCGGCAGCAATCTGGTTGGCCAGGATCGGGGGTAATATACGGATCGGCATCACTTACTCCTGAATTTCAATCTTGCGGATGATGAGCCTCTTAACCATCCAGGAGGGCAGATCCACCACCTCTCCACCAACAGGAATCTGGTTGGCCAGAATGGGTGGCAAAATACAGGTCGGCATCACTTACTCCTGAATTTCAATCTTGCAGATGGTGTGCGCCAACACGGGGAGCCGCATCGCCAGCTCCCGCGCGTTAGTTCTGGGGGATATAGAGCACTTGGCCTACCTGAATATCCCGCGACTTGAGCTTGTTGATCTCCACCAGTCGCGCCTGACTCACCCCATGTTTCTCGGCCAGGCGGGAGAGGCTCTCACCCCGCGCGACCACATGACGGATCATCTGCGACTGATTATTGCTCTGGGTGCGAGTCGCCTGAGCCGGTTGCCCGGCACGGGGAATATAAAGCACCTGACCAATCTGGACATCACGGCTCTTGAGATTGTTAATCTCCACCAAGCGCGCCTGACTCACCCCGTTCTTTTCAGCCAACCGAGAGAGGCTTTCACCTCGGGTGACCACGTGGCGGGTCATGCCCGCTTTGTCATTGGCGCCAACAGAGCTGACCGGGGCGGTCGGTGATGCGGTTGCAGCCGAATAGGGTTTGATCACCCCAGCACCAGAGCCACTGCTGACACTGCTGACTGGCGCCCCGCCGTCGCGCACGGTCGTCGCTGGCATCTTGTTGGTCACCACCGGCTGCGATTGCGCCTGTTGTGGCCGGCTCACCGGTTGCTTGGGGGCGACTGGCCGACTAACGGCGGCTGGCTGGCTGGCCTGTCCCTTGCCGGTCAACATGGCCCCCTTGGTCGGGTGGACACGATAGTAGTTGCGGATCCCCTCGAAGATGGCGCGAGCCAGCTGGTCCTGATAACTGGCGGTAGCCAGCAGCTTCTCTTCCGCATGGTTGGAGATAAATCCGGTCTCCACCAGCACAGAGGGAATATCAGGCGCCTTGAGCACCGCCAGACTGGCGTGTTCCGGCTCTCTTTTGTGCAACTTGGCGACTTTGCCCATGGAACGCAGGATCTGGCGACTCACGTCGTAACCCTCGGCACGGGACTTATCCATGGACAGATCAAGGAAGGTTTGCGCCAGATAGGGATTGGGATCGGATTCAGCCAACACCTTACCCACTCCGCCCAGCAGTTCGCCCTGCTTCTCTTGCTTTTCCAGCCAGCTGCCCATCTCGCGGTTAGCGCGGTTGGTCGACAAGACCCAGACCGAGGCGCCACGCGGGGTCGAGTTGTGGAAGCTGTCCGCATGCACCGACACCAGCAGGTCCGCCTTGGCTTTCCGGGCAATCTCGGAGCGCTTGTTGAGATCGACGAAGTAATCGCCACGGCGGGTCAGCACCGCCCGCATGCCCGGCTCGCGATCAATCAGCGCAGCCAGCTTCTGGGAGACGGCCATGGTGACCCGTTTCTCGTAGGTACGGCGCGGCCCGATGGAGCCGGGGTCTTCCCCGCCATGACCCGGGTCAATGGCAATCACCACACCGCGGTGCTTGCCACTCACCGGCACCGGTTGCGCGGCAGCGGCGGATCGCTTCTCTTCATAAGGCAGGTCAATCACCAGACGGTGGCCATAGGGCCCGGCTGGCGCCAGCGGAAATACCACCGGCTTGATGGTGGAGCTGAGATCCAGCACCAGACGCAAGCCCCCTTTCTCCAGCGGGGTGCTCTGGCGGATCTTGCGCACCAGCTCGCTGTTGTTCTCGACCCGGGCCAGATTGGCGGCGTTGCTCGCCCCTTTCAGGTCGATCACCAGCCGATCCGGGCCGTTCAGGGTGAAATAGTTGAAATTGGGGGCGCTGCTCATATCGAGCACCACCCGGGTGTTATCCGGTGATGGCCAGATTCGTACGCTCTTGAGCTGATTCGCCCAAGAGGGTAACGCCATCAAAGAGAGAGCAAAAACAAGGATCAAGCGCACGTAGATGACAACCGTTCCAGAATGGCTTCGCCAATAGCAGTGCGGGCCTCTATCAGCACCTCACGCTGCTCGCCTACATAAGTGAGGGTAATTTCAAGGTCGGGGGCCGGTAACCAACCCTCGCCCTTCTCGGACCACTCCACCAGACAAAGGGTGTTGGCGGCAAAATAGTCCCGAATGCCCATGAACTCCAGCTCTTCCGGATCAGCCAGGCGATAGAGATCGAAATGGTAGACCTGCCAGCCATCCAGCTCGTAGGGCTCGACCAGGGTATAAGTCGGGCTTTTTACCTTGCCCGGATGGCCAAGGCCCTGTACCCAGCCGCGGGTCAGGGTGGTTTTACCTGCACCCAGCGTGCCATGTAGAAATACTGTGGTCGCCTGCTGGCAAGCTTGTGCCAAACGACCACCTAGAGCCACTGTTGCTGCCTCATCCGGCAGTGTCATCATCAACTGTTTTGCCATGTTCTTCTTGTTAACTTGTTATGGTGTCGGGATTAACCAGTTTGCGGATCAGCGGCAGCAGATCTGACGCCAGCATGCCCCGCTCGCCGTCGGTGGCGGCCAAGTCGGCAGCCTCGCCGTGGATCACGGCGCCCAGCCAGCTTGCCATGGTGGCAGAGCAGCCCTGAGCCAAAAGGGCGGCGATTATACCAGATAACAGATCGCCCATGCCGCCACTTGCCATGCCGGGATTGCCTTCACAACAGAGAGCGACCCGCTCGCCGTCATAAATAAGTGTCCCCGCCCCTTTTAACATCACCACACCGCCATAGCGCCGCTGCAGCGCCTGCACGGCGGCAAACCGGTCGGTTTCAATGTCGGCAATGGTGCATCCCAGCAGCCGCGCCGCTTCGCCGGGATGGGGCGTGAGCACCCAATTATCCTGATGGCGGGGGGATTGCGCCAGCCAATTCAATCCATCGGCATCCAAAACCAGTGGCAGCCGATCGGTGAGATAACGGGCAATTTGCCCCCTTCCCCACTCATCCTGACCGAGGCCGGGGCCGATGACCCGCACCGACGCCCACCCTTCGTCATCTGCGGTGATAAGGCTCATCAGCTCAGGTTGATAGAGGCTGACCGGCGGGTGCTCCGGATGCTGACACACCCGCACCAGCCCGGCCCCCGCCCGCAGGCAGGCGCGGGCAGCCAGCACTATGGCCCCCTGCATGCCACGATTGCCTCCCACCAGCAGCACCTTGCCATAACAGCCCTTGTGGGAAGCGCGCTGGCGCGGGGTCAACTGCGTGCTAAGGAGTGGATAATCGATACGCCAGGCGGCAGGCAACATAGCGTCATCCGGCGTGACGCCAAGGGGGTCACAGTCGAGCTGGCCAACGCAATCCACCCCGTCGCCGGTGAGCATCCCCTGCTTGATACCGATAAAGGTGAGGGTGCGAGTAGCCTGCACCACGGCCCCCATGGCGCGGCCGGTATCGCCATTGAGGCCGGAGGGGAGATCCACCGCCAGCACGGGGGCAGCCAAACCATTGATTGTTGCGACGATCTTTGTCAGTAACGGCGAGAGGGGGGTGTTGACGCCGGTGCCAAGCAGGGCATCGACCACCAGATCCGGGGCGGGCTGCTGGGCATCATCAAACTGCTCGGCCAACCAGACCCGGCCACCGGCCGCCTGCCACTCATCTGCGGCCCGTCTGGCATCCCCCTTCAGCTGGTCAGCAGCTCTGGCGGCAATCACCACCACCTCGATACCAATCTGGCGGGCAAGACGGGCCAGCACATAGCCATCACCGCCGTTATTGCCAGGGCCGACGTAGATCCACCAGCAGCGGCTGTCGGGCCAATGCAGGGTGGCATAGGTGCGCAGCGCGGCACCGGCTCGCTCCATCAGGGCATAGAGGGGTTGCCCCTCGCGCGCGGCCCAGTTGCGCTCCAGTGCGCGGATCTGTTCAGTCTGCCACAGCCCCTGTGGTAAACTGCCCCCCTCTTTTATGCCCAACGCGCCCCTGATGATCTCTACCATGACGGCTCCTGCCCCTTATCAACCGGCCCTCGCCAGCAAACGCCTGCCAGGCCAAGCCGCATGAGCGCACCTGACTTCCACCAGCTGGCCCACGATATCAAGCTCTGGGCACGGGAGCTAGGATTTGACCTGGCGGGCATCACCGACACCGATTTGCGTAGCGAAGAGCCAAGATTGCAGGCCTGGCTGGATGCGGGCTATCACGGCAGCATGGATTACATGGCCCGTCACGGCATGATGCGCGCACGCCCCCACGAGCTGCTGCCGGGCACGGTGCGGGTATTGTCGGTGCGGATGAACTACCTGCCGTTCGAGGCAGGCTTCGCCGCTACCCTGCGCGATCCGACCCTCGGCTATATCAGCCGCTATGCCCTCGGCCGCGACTACCACAAGGTGCTGCGCAACCGGCTCAAACAGCTGGGAGATCGCATCGAAGCGCGCTGCGCCGAGTTGTTTCAAGGCACCCCTGACACCCTGGGTGAGTGGCGCCCCTTCGTCGACTCCGCCCCCATCCTGGAGCGGCCGCTGGCAGCCAAGGCGGGGCTCGGCTGGGTTGGCAAACACTCACTGCTGCTCAACGAATCGGCCGGCTCCTTCTTCTTTCTCGGTGAGCTGTTGCTCAACCTGCCGCTGCCGCTCGACCAGCCGGTAGAGAAGGCGCAGTGCGGCAAGTGCGTCGCCTGCATCAACATCTGCCCGACCGGCGCCATTGTCGCCCCCTATGTGGTGGATGGCCGCCGTTGCATCTCCTACCTCACCATCGAGAACGACGGCCCGATCCCGGAAGAGTTCAGGCCCTTGCTGGGCAACCGCATCTACGGCTGCGACGACTGCCAGCTTATCTGCCCCTGGAATCGCTACGCCGATGCCAGCCCGGAGCCCGACTTCAGCCCGCGCCCCAGCCTGCACCGCCCGCCCCTGCTGGCGTTGTGGCGCTGGAGCGAGCGCGATTTTCTCAAACAGACCGAGGGGAGCCCGATCCGCCGCATCGGCTATCAACGCTGGCGCCGCAATCTGGCGGTTGCCCTCGGCAATGGTCCGGCGACGCCCGAGGTCATCGCCGCCCTGCAATTGGGGCTGACCACCGCCGAGCCCATGGTGGCCGAACATATCGAATGGGCGCTGGCCACCCTTGCCCGGCGTCAGGATGAAGAGAACAAGAAAACCCGTTTGCTGATCCGCTGCATCGAAAAAGGTCTGCCGGATCACGCATAAGTGATCTGCCCCTTGCCGGATTGCTGCACTTTTTTCATGCTCTGCCGACCCGCAGTAACCAGCACACCGTAATCAGTACCAGCTGGTCGGCACACAACAAGGACAACACAGATGCAAATGTTGGGAGTGGATATTGGCGGCTCTGGGATCAAGGGCTGTCTGGTGGATACCGAAACCGGCGAACTGATCGGCGAGCGCCATCGCATTGCCACACCGCAACCGGCCACTCCGGCCGCCATCGCCCATACCCTCAAGGCGCTGGTAGAACACTTCGAGTGGAAAGGGCCGGTGGGTTGCGGCTTTCCCGCCACCATCCACAACGGGGTAGCCAAGAGTGCCGCCAATATCGACCAGAGCTGGATTGAGACCGATGCCGAGCATCTGTTTGCCGATGTCACCGGCAAGCCCTGCTATGTGCTGAACGATGCCGATGCGGCGGGTTTGGCCGAGATGCGCTTTGGCACCGGTAAAGATCGCAAGGGGGTGATCATCCTCATCACGGTCGGCACCGGCATCGGCACCGCCGTGTTCGTCAACGGCCAGCTGCTACCCAATACCGAGCTGGGTCACCTGATGCTGGAAGGGATGGTGGCAGAGCACTACTGCTCAGATGCGGTGCGCAAGCGGGAAGATCTCTCCTGGAACCGCTGGGGCAAGCGCTTCAACAAGTATCTGGCGCGCCTCGAGTTTCTCTTCTCCCCCGATATCTTCATTCTGGGGGGTGGCAGCGCGTCCAAGCTGGAGAAGTTTGTCGATCGTATCGAGACCCGGGCACCGCTCATTCCGGCGGCCAGCCTCAATCAGGCGGGCATTATCGGGGCCGCCCTCTACGCGGCCGAGCAGCAGGGCTGACCGACACTCACTGCAAATCAGCAGCTATCAAATGGAAAGGGCCCGGCACTGCTGCCGGGCCCTTTTGTTTGTCGGCCATCTTGTGTGTTTGACCGCCATCACCCGTTACATATCATCCAATCGATGCACCCCATGTACCAATCGGGTCAGGCGGGTCTGCTCCAGCCCGGCCAGATTGTCGAGTAGCGTGGTGGTGGCCGATGTCGGGCACTCCCGGGCCAGATGGCCCAGCTCCCCCACCAACTGCTCCTCCCAGCGGCACACCTGAGTGACGATATCCTGAGTCTGGGCCGAGGCCTGTATCTCGAAGCGGGTGATGGCAGGCAGCATATCCTCGCTGAAACTCTGGTTCAGCCAGGTCTCCCGCACCGACTCCCCCAACTGAGCGGCATATTCGTGCAGATGGGCGCTGGCCGCATCCTCGCGACCTTGCAGATAGACCAGCAACATCCGGCTGCGTTCGCTGTCCACCTGGCTGGCCATTCGCCCGTAACAGAGCCCGAGCTGGTGATGAACCTGCTCAAGATAGTGCAGCAACTCTTTGATCTGTTGGAATCTCATCGCCCTGCCCTCTATGTTTGTCGACACCGCCAGTATAAAAAACAACCACCAGTAACCCAATCCCTATCCGAGCCGCCCTTGCGCTGCATCAAGGTTGACGACGACAAAAGGGCGGGCAAGTGATCCGGTCACGAAGAGGGAACGATTTGTGCAGCTATTTGTGCAAATATTTGTGCAAATATTTGTGCAACTATGAAGAAGCGTCAGGCTCGACAGCTGACATGAGTAAAATCGGGCTGACACACTAATAAAACCAGCATTTACCCGATATAACCCATCTTTAATTCGGCTATATGCCGCACAGGCGAAACAGGATCTGGATGCGCAACCTATCCACCCTGTTCGTTATCTACCAGACAGAAATCCTTATCACTTTTTTAGACGTCTAGACGTAAAAACATGCGTTGACACGGCCATCCAGACATCTTAGCATCATCCTCCATGATGACAGAGTAACCCAGTGGAACCTCTGCCCAATTTACCCGCCTGTAGCGCCCTGTGCTGTAAGGCTGTGAGCACGGAATAATCCATGATTAAGTTGAACGGTCTCAACAAAGTCTACGGTACCGGCAGTGACGCCGTGCACGCCCTGCGTGACGTGAGTCTGCATGTACCCCAAGGCAAAATATTCGGGGTGATCGGTGCCTCTGGTGCCGGCAAGAGTACCCTCATTCGCTGTGTCAACCTGTTGGAGCGCCCGACAGAGGGACACGTCATCGTCGCAGGCCAGGATCTGGTCGCCCTGAGTGAGCGGGATTTGACCCAAGCCCGCCGCCAGATCGGGATGATTTTCCAGCACTTCAACCTGCTCGCCTCCCGCACCGTATTTGCCAACATCGCCTTTCCGCTGGAGTTGGCCGGCTGGAGCAAAGAACAGATAAAAAGCCGGGTCGAAGAGCTGTTGGCGCTGGTCGGGCTGGAAGCCCGTGCCCACGCCTATCCGTCCGAGCTTTCCGGCGGTCAGAAACAGCGAGTCGCCATCGCCCGGGCACTGGCACCGGCGCCCAAGGTACTGCTGTGTGACGAGGCCACCTCGGCCCTCGACCCGCAGACTACCCGCTCGATCCTGACCCTGCTCAAGGAGATCAACGTCAAGCTGGGGCTCACCATACTGCTGATCACCCACGAAATGGATGTGGTGAAGGGGATCTGTGACGAAGTGGCCATCATCAGTGACGGCCGCCTGATCGAGCAAGGTGAAGTGGCCTGGTTCTTCAGCAATGCCAAGACCCAGCTGGCCCGTGATTTCATCCACTCCACCATCCATCTGGAGGTACCGCAGGAGTATCAGGATCGGATGAGTAGCGAGCGGGTAGCAGGCAGTTATCCACTGGTGAAGCTCGGTTTTACCGGCAGCACAGTCGATACCCCGCTGATTTCCGAGGCGAGCCGCCGTTTCAACATCGACATCAGTATTTTGAGCGCGGATATCGAGTACGCCGGTGGCGTTAAATTCGGTTTTCTGCTGGCAGAGCTGTTCGGGGATGAAGCCCAGTGCGCGGCAACCCAGCAGTTCCTGACTGACAACCATATTCAGCTGGAGGTAATGGGTTATGTCCGAAGCCATGATTAATCTGCTCATTATCGAGCTGGGCAACACCTTGCTGATGGTCGCAGGCTCCGCCCTGTTTGGCTGCCTGCTGGGCCTGCCACTCGGCGTGGCGCTGCATGTGACCAAGGGGGGCCAAATCCTGGCCAACCCGCTGCTCAACCGCAGCCTCGGCATGGTGGTCAACGTGGGCCGCTCGGTGCCCTTTATCATCCTGCTGGTGGCGATCATCCCTCTCACCCGCTTGATTGTCGGCACCAGTATCGGCACTATCGCCGCTATCGTGCCGCTCACCATTGGCGCAGTGCCCTTTATCGCCCGACTGGTAGAAGGGGCCCTGATGGAGGTGCCGGATGGCCTGCTGGAAGCGGCCAAGGCGATGGGCGCCAAGCCGTTGCAAATTATCACCAAGGTGCTGCTGCCTGAAGCCCTGCCCGGCATCATCAACAGCGTCACCATCACCCTCGTCACCCTGGTGAACTACTCGGCCATGGCCGGGGCCATCGGTGGCGGTGGTCTGGGCGATGTGGGTATTCGTTATGGTTATCAGCGCTTTGACCCCACAGTCATGCTGGTGACCGTGGTTATCCTGGTAGTACTGGTTCAACTCATCCAGAGCGCAGGTGAGCGCCTGGTTCACAAATATGATCATCGTTAATCGTCGATTTCTGACAGGAGGTTTTATGAAATTTGGCATCAAATCCGTTGCGGCAGCGTTGCTGGCTGGCTTGGTTCTGACCGGTTGCGGTCAAAAAGAAGAGAGCAAGGTTCTGAAAGTGGGCGCCATTGCGGGCCCCGAGACCGAGCTGGTTGAAATGGCTGCCAAGGTAGCCAAAGAGAAATACGGTCTGACCGTCGAGATCGTCAACTTCTCCGACTACGTCACCCCGAACGTGGCGCTGAACGATGGCAGCATCGACGTCAACGCCTTCCAGCACAAACCTTACCTGGATGCGCAGGTACGTGATCGCGACTTCAAGTTGATCCCGGTCGGCAACACCTTCGTCTACCCGATTGCCGGTTACTCCAAGAAGATCAAGGCGCTGAGCGAGCTGAAAGATGGCGCCCAGATCGCAGTACCGAACGATCCGACCAATCTGGGTCGCTCGCTGATCCTGCTGGCCAAACAGGGTCTGATCACCCTGAAGGATGGCGCCGGTCTGGAAGCGACTGTGCTGGATATCGCCAGCAACCCGCGCAACTTCAAGATTGTCGAGCTGGAAGCAGCCCAGTTGCCCCGCTCACTGGAAGATGTGGATCTCTCCATCATCAACAACACCTTTGCCGGTCAGATTGGTCTGACCCCGACCGAAAACGGCCTGTTTGTTGAAGATAAAGAGTCCCCCTACGTCAACCTGATCGTGGCACGGGACAACAATAAGGATGACGAGAAGGTCAAACAGTTCGTTCAGGCCTATCAGACCGACGAGGTCTACAAAAAGGGTGTCGAGTTGTTCAAAGGCGGCCTGGTCAAAGGTTGGTAATTGCTCACTTGGCAAAAAAGGCCACGCAATGCGTGGCCTTTTTTATTGACGCCGCTATCATATCCGCGAGCACGGCAACACGAACATACTCATAACATGAAAAAATGGTATCTGGCCTACTGCAAGCCAAAAGAAGAGGCCCGCGCCCGCGCCCACCTCGATGCCCAGGGTATCGAATCTTATTACCCCATGGTGGAGATCGAGAAGCTACGCCGGGGTAAGCGAGTCCCTGTACGGGAACCCATGTTTCCCAACTATCTGTTTATCTTCGTCGATCTGGAAGAGGTGACACCGATCACCCTGAAATCGACCCGCGGCATCAGCCGGATCATCCACTTTGGCAGTGAATGGACCCCGATCAACAGCAAGCTGGTCTATCAGTTGATGAGTCGTGATGACAGCGACGAGGCAAGAGCCTGCTACGCCAACCTGCCCATCACGGGTGACAAGGTACTGATTGAAGAGGGGCCGCTGGCAGGATTTGAAGCCATCTATATGGAACCGGATGGGGAAAAACGGGCTATTTTGCTGGTCACCCTGCTCAATCAGGAGACCACCAGCAGCTTCGATAACCACACCTTCAGACGGCTCGATTAAGGAAAACGGCGGGATCATCCCGCCATGTCACGCCTTGAGATCGAAGCGGGCGATCACTGCCGTCAGCTTGCCGGTATCCCCAGCCAGCCTGGCAACTATCTCCTCCCCCTGCTGACTGCGTTGGCAGGATTGACGGCTGAGCCCGGCGATATGGTCCACGGTGCCAGCCACCTCCGCAGCAACCCGGGATTGTTGCTCGCTAGCCACAGTGATCGCCTCCAGCTGACCCGATAGCGACTGCACCAGCTGGTTCATGGCGCTCAGGGTGTCGGTCACCAGTCCCACCGCATCTCGCCCCTGTTCAACCAATCGAGTACCCCCGCTCACCGTGAGCACCGTCTGGCGAGTCTGCTGGGAGATAGCTGCAATGGTCTGGCTGATCTCGGCGGTCGACTGATGAGTGCGGGTCGCCAGTTGGCGCACCTCGTCGGCCACCACCGCAAAACCGCGCCCCTGCCCCCCCGCCCGCGCAGCCTCGATTGCCGCATTGAGTGCCAGCAGATTGGTCTGCTCGGCAATGGTGGCAATCACCTCGGTGATCTGCCCCACCTGCTCACTTTGCTGCTCCAGCAGCCCCATGGCTTCGTTGGCCTGCCCAATCATGGCGGCAATCTGCTGCATGGTGTCGGTCATGCGCTCCAGGGTGATCTGCCCTTGCCGGGTCTGCTGCTGCACCTGATGAGCGCTATCAGCCGCGCTGGCAATATTATCCACCACATCACGGGCACGCATCGACATCTGATCGATGGCAACTGCCACCGCATCGACCTGCTGATCTTGCGCAGTTAAGTCACGCACGATGGCACCTGTGGTGCTGCCCACATCGTGGCACGCGGTCTCAACCTGCCCCACGGCTCCTTGCAGTTCCCCGACCAGATGACGCAACTGGGCAGACATCCGATTGATGGAGCCGGTCAACACCCCCAGCTCATCCTGCCCCGTGATCGGCAGGGGCTCGGCTGCCAGTCGGCCATCCGCGACCTGTCCCGCCCGGGTCACCAGACTGGCGATGTCACGGGTCAGACGATGGCTAAAGAGCCAGGCGACCGCCATGCCAAGCACAATGGCACTGCCGCTTGCCAGCAGCAGGGTTTGGCTGATGGTTTGCCCGGCTTGGGTCATCTGGAGCGAGATCGCCTCCACTTCGGCCCCGGTTTTGGTAATTTGCTGTACCAGCTGCTCACTGAGACGGGACTGCATGGGCTCGATGTCGGTGGCCATCAGAAAATTAGCCTGATCCCAATCCGGCGCCTGCCGCTTGCTGATCACCTGATCCACCAGCTCTGAGAAAGGGGTCGCCATCTCTTCAAACAACTGCCAGAGGCTGCGCTGGGTCTCGGTAAAGAGCGCGGCTTGTTGTTTCACCTCGGCGACCCGCTGCTGGTGAAACTGGTAGTAATCCTGATATTTGCGGCGGTACTCGGGATCGCCGGAGATAAGAAAGTCCCGCAAAGCGGATAGCGCATTGGCGAGGCTGTTGTAGGCATCCCCCACCTGCTTGAGCAGCATGCGGCGATCGCCCGTGAGCTGCTCCTGCGGGGTAGCGACCTCCTCATTGGCAAAAGATTGCAATTGATCGAGCGCCGCCTCCGCCAGCGGCCCCGCCTCTTGCAGCATCAGGGTATGGGCAGGCAGATTCTCTTCACTCTGGGCCAGGGTCCAGACCTGCTCCTGATGGCGCTTGAAGGTATCGAGGGACTGAGTGAGCGCCGGGCTGAACGCCTGATGGGCAATGGCTTGCCAGGCCGACTGCCACTCCTGCTTAAGCCGGGAGGCCTGGGCAGGGTCTTTACCGAGGATCAGATAGCCACGCAGGGCAGAAACGGTGGCAACCAGCGCCTTCTGGCTCGCCTCATCCCGCTGCAGAGCGGGCAGCGCCTGCTCCAGCAGGGTTTGTTGGGCCTGATTGATCTGGGTCAGCCGGTAATAGACCAGGGTCGATGAGAGCAGGATCAGCAGGTTGATAAAACCGAAGCTGAGCAGCAACTTGCTTGATATTTTCATGAACATCCTTGTTCAGCGTGACTGATTTGACCTAAAGATTCAGATAGATATCAGTGTAGGCAATCTATCTTGCCAAGTCCGGTGCCAATGCTGCAATTCACTGCGCGGCATCGGCTTGGCGGAGAAAAATCCCTGACAAAGATCACAGCCGAGCTTGGCCAGCAGCTGCCAGGTCACCTCGTCTTCCACCCCTTCTGCCACCGATTTGAGTCCCAATTTGCGGGCCAGTTCAATACTGGATTCGATAATAGCCAAACGAGCCGGATCGGCATAGCAACGATGGACGAAGGAGCGATCCAGCTTCAACTCGGTAAAGGGCAGCGTGGCCAGCTGTTGCATTGAGGAGTAACCGGTGCCGAAGTCATCGATGGAGAGGCCAAAGCCGTGCATCCGCAGCCGGGTCAGCACCTCCAGCATGGCACCAATATCTCGAATAAAGGCACTCTCGGTCACCTCCAGGGTGATCAGTTCAGGATCAACGCTCCAGCGCTGACATTGCTCAACCAGGGTCTGGCACACGCCTCCCTCATGGAGCGAACTGACACACAGATTCATCGACAGATTGATCGATAACCCGGTTTTCCCCCAAAAATGGGCATCACTCAGCGACTTGCTGATGATGAGGTCAGTCAGCGGGTCGATCAGGCCGTGCTCCTCCGCCATCGGAATAAAGAGCCCCGGGGAGATCAGCCCGAACTCCGGATGCTGCCAGCGGGCCAACGCCTCCATCCCCACCCAATGACCGGTCGCAAAACTGACCTTGGGCTGATACCAGGGCACAATCTGGTCACGATCAAGGGCCAACTTCAAATCATCGACATCCAGGCGGTAGGCTTCCTCTCTGCGAGCAAGGGGTAGCGCGGGAGACCAGGCATCGATCAACTGCTTGAGCTGCGCCGGCCGACAGGGCTTTTCAATGCGGCCAAGCACCTGCAAACCATAGGCTGAGCCCATTCTCAGCACCGCATCAACCACATCCCCCCCCAGCGCACTGGAGAGAATAATGCCACCACGAAACCCTGCCAACGAGAGACGACGGAGCAAGCCCATGCCATCCATGCCAGGCATTCGCAAGTCACAAAACAGGATATCGATATTGTGCAGCTGACACAGCTCCAGCGCCTCCAGGCCATCTTTGGCTTCCAGCAACTGCTGATGACCCAGCCCACGGATCTGGTGCAGCAGAGTCTTGCGCTGAAAAGCGTGATCCTCTACCACCATGATGACCGGGTTGTGTTCTGTTTTATGCATTTAGCCATAACCTCGTTTTATGGGTTACCCGAGCGATCCACTCATCAACGCGCTGGACCAAGCCCTCCAGCGCCCCCCATTGCTCTAATCGTGCTGCCGACTCAAGGCTTTCAGCCTGCTCCGCCAGCTCGTCTTCACCGACAATGCGGGCTGCGCCCTTGATACGATGGGCAATCTCCAGCAAGGCCTCTGCATCACGGGTCGCGAGCGCCGCCAACATCTCTTCGCCATCTTGCTGGTTAGAGGCCAGATACTCCCCGGCCATCGCACGGCCAGTCGCTTCATCACTAAACAGGGCGATCCAGCGCTCGGCTAACTCGCTGTCAGCACTCTCAGCCATCGGCTCGGGCACTGCCAGTTGCGAGGCGGGCAGCCACTGCAGCAAGGTCTGGCGCAAGGCCTCCAGCAAGTAAGGTTTGAGCAGCATGCCACTCATCCCCACGGCCGCCATGCGGGCTGACGATGCCTCCGAGGTATCCGCGGTGACACCTATGATGGGTGCCGACTCTCCTTGCGCCCGTAGCTGCTGAGTCAGGGTAAACCCATCCATTACCGGCATGTGGCAGTCGGTCAATAGCAATGAAAAACGCTGCTCTTGCCACGCTTTCAGTGCCTTCTCACCATCTTCTACTACCTCGCAATCGACTCCCAGCAGGGTCAACTGGCGCATCAACAAGGCACGATTGACCGGGTGGTCATCCGCCACCAGCACCCGACCACTCAATGTTTGCTCGCTTTCTACCATCACGGTATGCACCGATCCGCCAAGTAATTCGCGGCAACTTTCGAGCAACAAATCCGGATAGAGCGGTGACTGGCCAAGCCGCCACCAGCGATCGGGTCCCAGCCGTGAGCGCAGCACTTCGCGGGAAGAGAAGATGATCCCCTTGAGGTCAGGCTTTTGTATCTGCGCTAACCAGTCACTGCCCAGCGCGCGCTCTAGCTGATCTTCATCGGCCAGCAGCAACCCGCTGATGCCACTGCTCAGGCACGCAGCATTGACCGGCTGCAAGGTGGCACCAAAGCGCTTCATCATTGCGTGTAACTGCGGATCATCACCGAAGTACCACCACTCACTGTCTGCCAGCACGGGGGTATCCCACCTGGGTTTGGTAATGGGGATCGTGAAGCTGAAGCTGGCCCCCTCACCGGCACGGCTCTTGAGGGTCAAGCTACCGCCCATCTTGCGGACCAACTGATCACAGATAGCCAACCCAAGCCCGGTGCCGCCGAAGCGGCGATTGATATCCGATTCCAGTTGCTCGAATGGGGTAAACAGCAGCGCCTGCTTCTCCTCCGCGATCCCGATCCCGGAATCCGTCACCGTCACCACCAGCTGCTGACCGTGATAATCCACCTTGATGGCAATGACCCCGATCTCGGTAAACTTGACCGCATTATTGAGCAGGTTGGAAACCACCTGCGCCACCCGGACGGCATCGATATCAGCCCGATCCGGGACATGTCCCGCCCAGCAGAGGTCAACATGCAGCCCCTTGCCATGGGCCTGGGTAGCATGTCCGCGGATCGCATCGCATATCACCGTCTGAAGGTGGCTCATATGACAATCTATATGCAGCTGACCTGCCTCGATTTTGGAAAAATCGAGGATATCGTTCACCAGATAGAGCAGGTTATTGGTCGAGGTGACTACATTGCGCAGCAGGTAACGTTGATCATCATCCACGTCGCTCATCCGCAGCAGCTCCAGCATGCCATGCATCCCCGAGATGGGCGTACGCAACTCATGGCTCATGGTGGCCAAAAAGCGGCTGCGAGCTTGCATAGCCTGTTCCGCATGGATGCGAGCCTCGCGCAGCTCATATTGCTGCAATTTGAGGGCGGTAATATCCTGCACCATGCCATTGAGCAGCAGGGTCTCCTCCCCTTGTGCCACAAAGGTGCCACGCACCTGCAAGTAGCGATCTCCGCCGGAACGGGGCACCTTGACCTCCCAATCGATCGGGGTCATGGTCGGCGCACTGGCAGCGACCCTGCAGACAAACTCCTGCAGCACCTCCTCGCTGACACCAAACTCGTTCCTCCCGGAGCAGTCAGACATCAGCGCCAGCGAAGAGACACCCAGGGTCTCCCCCGCCCCTTGCGAGATATAGAGAAATGCGCCATGACCGGAGCGATGCCACTGATACTGGTACACCACCCCCGGCATGCTGTCGGTCATATCCCGCAGCATGGCTTCCACTTCCCGCACCTTGTTTTCTGCCGCTTTCAGGGCACTGACATCGGTCAGCACGGTCAATACACCATGAATGTCACCGTCGGGGCCCAGGTAAGGCAGCTTGACGTAGACCACATGAAACTGGGAGTTATCGATCCGCCGGGTATAGCCGGAACCCTCCAGCAGGCAGGAGGTAGCCCAAACAGACTGCTCCTCAAGCAACATCTTTTCCCGTTCCTCGGGCGACATGTAACTCCAGCCATCCCCGCCGGACTCGGCCCCGATAAAGGCCTCCCGGTATGCCTTGTTACACAAGGTCAGGTTCTGTTGACGATCCCGCAGCGCCACCATGCTCGGCAACGAGTCGAGCAAGGTCTGAACAAATGCCAACTGCTCATTGAGCAGCTTCTGTGCCATGCGCCGCTGGACGATCTGCCGCTGCAAGGTACGGTTCCAGACCCAGAACAGGGCAAAAAACAGCATAGATACTGAACAGCCAACCACAAACCACAGCACCACAGTTTGGGTCTCCAGGCCGGTTTGCAGTCGCATCGTCAGCCAACGAGCTTCAAGCTTGCTAATCTCGTGCTGGGGGATGGCATAGAGAATTTTGGTCAGGACCTGCTGCAGCATAGGGTCGGCAGGGGATATCCCCATGGCACCGGGAATACGCAAGTCTTGCCCGGAGTAGACCACCCGGTAGCGATCTTCAAAGCCCCGTCCCAGTGCGGCAGGCAGGGTGGTCATGGTGAGCAGCACATAATCAGCCCGCCCATCATCAAGCAGGGGCAGCAGACGACTGTCATCCTTAACTGCTACCGGGTATGCGCCTAGCGAGGCCAACAGCTCCTCGTCAATGGACGCATCCACAATGCCGACCCGCGAGCCGCGCAACAATTCGATATTAGGCAGGTTTTTACTTTGCTTGGTACCGACGATAACGCGATCGACAAACATGTAGTTGGGGGTATAAAAACCCAGATGCTCGCGCTCTGCCGACGGGGTCATCACTGGAATAAAGTCGATTACGTGTTGTTTGAGCAGATCCTGGGTCTCTCGCCAGGAGTCGGTGCGCACCAGCGAGAACTCCAGACCGGAGTAGCGACGCAGCAGGGCCACCATATCGGGTACGAAACCTATCAGTCGGCCACGGTAATTGAACTCGCTCATCGAGACCCAGTGAGGCGAGACGCCGTACCGCAAGGTCTGATGCGTGCGCAGCCACTCCTGCTCTTCAGGGGTAAATTTGACGGTAGTGATCTGCCCCGATGCCGTCGCCTGCCCCCCATTAATGGTTTCGAGAATAGGACGCAAGTCAGAGATAGGAAGCTCGGGCATCAAGCTATTTATCAAGCTGATGAGCGCCTTGTCAGCACGGTTGATACTGACCGAGAGCGAGGCGACCGGCGCCCACGCAGGCGTGAGGATGGTGAGCCCCGCACTCGGGTGCTGATCCAGCTCTGATAGTATTGAGGGCATGTCGGCCAGATAGGCATCAGCCAGCTGCTGCTTGAGCATAAAGACGGCTTCACTGCGGCGTTCTGCCGCAGTGACTTGCGATAGCCCCAGCGCCTTGAGCTGATCACAGGAGTCGGCCCCCACCACACAAACCCAGCGCATTTTTTTCGCGTCACTCAGTGACAACTCCGTGCGGCCGCTACTGAGCAGCACCCCACGGGGAATGGCGAACGGCAGAGGAATCGAGGCGATGTGATTCTGCCACTGATCACCGGGGGGAAAGTTGATGACCACATGGATCTCGCCATCGCGCAACGCGTCAAGCGCACGATCATAGGAGGTAAACTCCTTGTAGTGCAGGGTGACCCCCAGGGCTCTGGCGATCAATAGCGCCGTCTCGGGCACCGGACCGTTGAATCCCTGAACCGCATCCTTGAAGCTATAGGGGGGAGACCCCATCATCGGCATACCAATGATCAGATCATGATGTGTGGATAACCACTCACGCTCTGCTTCATTCAGTAAACCTGTATTCAAACTGGTACTCGCCTGACCCACCACACTCCATAGCAGCAGCAATAAAAACTGGAATAGACGGCAACTGCGGCGGCTCATCAACTCGCTCCAAAGAAAAATAGGCCGCAAATAATAGAGATTTCCGCAAAATTCGCGAATAGATATTCGCGTTTTAACTTAACCCCAGCTTAACCAACTAAAAATGGCAGACCAGGGTCTGCCATTCGCACCAGGAAAGGGGTCATACAGACCCCTTTCATCAGGTTATTCGATTCCCAAGCCGGAAGCCGGTTTGATACTCCCGCTCGCGAACAAGGGCGATTTGACCCTGATATCCTTCCAGCCCGATATCTTTGAGCAGGGCGGGGGACAGATTGACCTGCACGAGACGACGCTCGACCCGCGCGATCCGTCGCTGGACCAGGGATTCAACACTACGCAGTAAAACCAGTTCGATAGACATGACATTCTCCAGTTGAACATGCGGTTCTCCCGGAGAAAGTGGATATCACCCTGCGGGACGAACCGCGGGTGATAAAAAGACAGGGGTTACCTGTTTACGCCACGCGGTAAAAGAGCACGAGATTTCACGCCGCACGCAGTGCCGCGAGAGAATGCAATATTGAGCATCAGATGTTGCATATTCGTCTCCTTACCGGATGAAAGCTGAACAGATTGCAGAAGTCTAAAAAATATCCGAATTTAAAACAAGCCTCTCCCGACTCCTTTTTAACCGTTTTTGCGGCATTTTATGCTGCCCGTGAAGCAACCCCGGGGCATCAGATCCCCGAGAGCAGCCGGTACTCCTCCAATACATAGGTATCTGTCATGCCGCTGACGTAATCGAGCAGCAGCCGCACCCGGTAATACCACTCTTGCTCGTTGTGACAGGCAAAGCGTGGATCAGGGGTGGCGATCGCCAGCCGGTAGGCCTTGAGGTGACGGGCTGAGAGGCGGTGATAGAGCCGCCGGGCAAAGAACAGCGCCGGACTCCCCTCCCCGGCCAGCAGGCGGGCAAATTGTGGCGCCGGCAGCGCCAGCAGGCAGGCATAGCTTGCCAGCACCCCGCGCAGCGCCGCATAGCCTTCCAGTTCGAGGGCTTCCACCTCGGGGCGCAGAAAGACCAGCTCGCGGGCCACCCGCTTGAGGATATCGAGCACCCGCGCCGCTGGTGCCTGACCGTGAAGCAGCGCTTGCGGATAGGAGCCCTGCAAAATGGCCTGATGCTCGCTGACATAGCTCTGCGCCGCCAGCGCCACCAGATCCTGGGTCAACTGTTGGCGAAAATGGGGGAAAAAGCCCCGGCTGGAGGCCAGCGCGTCATCGAGCAAGGTGCCCATGTAGTCGCTCTGATCGACCCCTCGCAGCGCAGCCAGCAGTTCGCCCAGCGTCAGGACCCGCCGATCGACCGCATCCTCCAGATCGGCGATGCAGTAGGAGATGTCATCGGCCGCCTCCATGATATAGGCGAGCGGGTGACGACAGCCGGGAGCCAACCCCAGACTCTGGCCGAGGGCGCGGTAGAGCGGCTGCTCGCTAAAGAAGATACCGCGCTTGCTGCTCCAGCCATGATGCTGGCCGTAGCTCACTCCGGGCTGGGGCTGCTGGGGGTATTTGCACAACGCCCCCAGCTGGCCGAGGGTCAGGTTGAGCTCGTGCAGGCTGTGTACCAGCCGCAGGCTCTGGGCATTGCCATCAAACAGCTGCAGATCGTGACGCAATTCCGCCCACTGGGCCGAGGGAGGCTGCGCCAGCGCCTGCTGATAGAGGGGATCGAGCATCTCGCCAAGCCACTGGCTCATCACCTGCTCGCCAAAGTGGCCAAACGGCGGGTTGCCAACATCGTGCAGTAGGCAGGACATCTCCACCAGATTGATAAAAGCCCCTGCGCAGACCTCACCGGGCGGCAAGCTGGCCAGAATGCGACGGCTGATCTGGCGGCCGGTCTCCTGCACCTCCAGCGAGTGGGTGAGGCGGCTGCGCACCGAGGCTTTCACATCGAGCGGAAAAACCTGGGTCTTCTGCTGCAGCCGGCGCACCGGCGCCGCTTGCACTATGCGGGCGCGATCCTGCTCGGTCGCCTCCAGCAGATCCTCATCCCCCCAGGGGTGGATGCGCTCGGGGGTAATCAAACGGCTATACATCTTGCAGCTCCTTGCCAGCAACTTCCCTCAGACTCAAGACAACCTCCAGCCTCAAGACAACAACCAGCGCCGCAGACGGGCGATATCGCCGGGATATTCGCGGCGCAGCGTCTCAATCCAATCCTCTACGTTTTCCCACCAGGCGGGGTGATCCGGGCTCTGGATCAGCTGGGCAGTCTGCTGCAGCCGACGCAGGCCGATGGAGCCTGCCGCCCCTTTGATCTTGTGCGCCTCCTCCACCACCCCCGCCTGATCCTTGGCAATCATGTTGGAGTCGAGCACTGCCATATAGTCGGGGAGCATCTTCTCGAACAGATCGACGCTAGAGAGCAGCACCGGCTTGCCCACGGTATCGGCGTAGTCGGTGAGGAAGGGTAGATCCAGCAGCGCATCCTGATTGCCCGCATCCGCCTGCTCGTCTGCCTCATCCTCGGCCAGATCGGCAAACAGGTGACCAATCACCTCCCGCACCGCTTTGGAGCCGAGCGGCTTGTTGATCACATCCTGCATGCCGTGATCCCGATAATACTGGCGATCGCCGGTGGAATTGGCGGTGAGCGCCACCATGGGCGGCAGGCTGTCGCCATAACGCTCCAGCAGTTTTGCGGCCACATCGAAGCCGGTCATATCCGGCAGTTGGATATCGAGCAGAATGAGGTCGAAATCATCCGGATTGGCCATCGCCAACGCCTGGGTACCGTCCCGCGCCACCTGCACCTGATGACCCAGCTTGTTAAGCAAAGCGCAGGCCACCGTCACGTTGAGCTCCACATCCTCCACCAGCAGGATATCGAGGGAGGGCATCTCATCAGCGGGCTCCGGCAGCACAGGCTCGGCGCAGGCCACCTCCAGTTCGGCCGTGAAGCAGGAGCCTTCGCCCGGATCGCTATCGACATAGAGCTGACCACCCATCGCCTGCACCAGCTGGCGGGAAACCGCGAGGCCAATGCCGGTGCCGGTGGCGTGCTTCTTGCCCTGCACCTGATAGTACATGGCGAAGATCTTCTCCTGCTGGGCGCGCGGGATGCCGACACCGGTATCCTCTACCTCGAAGTGCAGCGCCAGCTTGCCTGGCTGGTCAGCGGGATGGGAGAGGCAACGCACGGTCACGCCTCCCTCATCGGTAAACTTGACTGCATTGCCCACCAGATTCCACAGCACCTGACGCAAGCGGGTGCCATCGGCCATCACAAATTGCGGCATGTCGCCATCGCGATCGAAATGGAGATAGAGCCCCTTCTGCTCCGCCTGAATGCGGGAGAGGGTCTCCAGCTCGTCGAGAAACGCAGGCAAGTCGATGCGGGTCGGCGCAATCTCGAGGCGACGGCGATCGAGTTTGTCGAGATCGATGATGTCATTGAAGATATTGCCAAGGGTGACCGCACTCAGATGGATGATCTTGAGCTGCTGATGCTGTTTGGCATCGAGAGGGGTATCCATCAGCATCCGGCTTAAGCCCACAATACCGTTGAGCGGGGTGCGCAACTCGTGGCTGATGGTGGAGATGAAGGTGGTCTTGTCGCGGCTCGCCTTCTCCAGCTTGTCCTGATACTGCTTGCGCTCGGTGATGTCGCGGCCAAAACCGAGCAGACCCAACCGCTTGCCGAAACGATCGAAGAAGGGCACCTTGCGCAGCTCGAAGTAGGCTTTGCGGCCATCCGGATATTCAAGCCACTGCTCGTAGGTAAGCGGCTCGTTGCTGCTGAACACTTGACGGTCGGTCTCGACTATTTTGTTGGCAATCTCCTGCTTGTAGACATCGAACGGGGTCAGACCGATCAACTCGGCCTCCACCTTGCCGGTCAGCTCCTCCATGGCGCGGTTGCAGCCAGAGAACTGCTCATCCTCGTTGCGGTAGTAGACCAGATCGGGGGAGCAGTCGATGAAGGAGCGCAGCAACGCGGTGCGTTCCCCCAGATGCAACTGGGCCTTCTCGCGCTGAAATACCTCGTTCTCTAAATCATCGATCGCTTGCTGACGCAGATCCTCGGCCCGGTTGGTCTCGGCAATCTGGGTATTGAGGCGGCTGATGTTCTCCTGCAACTGGCTATTGAGTTCCAGATCCCGCTCGCGCATATCTTGCAGCTTGCGCACCATTCTGGTCAGGCGCTGGCGGGAGTCCTCCAGCTGGTCCACCACGATGGAGAGAAAATAGACCGCCCAGGGGGTTACCAGCAGGCCAAAGAACACCGAGCGAACGAAGTCGATCACATCGATATTGCCGCGCAGGAACAGGGTCACCCCCATCTGGATGGCGACCGCCAACACTATGATTCCCGCCGCCAAAAACATGCTGAATCGCACCAGTCCCAGCTTGGTCATCAAGTCGACGTAATATTGCGCCCAGGATTTAATCTGCTTCATCTTGTTGTTTTCCCCCGATATTCGCGGTACAGAATAACAGCACAACCGAGTGAACTCTTCTTAATCTCATACAACGACCTCTCGATTGTGTGAGCTGATAGGCGAATACCGCAGGCATAACGCCAGTCTGTACGCCATACACAGCATTCAGGAGCACAATTCCATGCGTCATCTTCCGCTACTTGGCCTAGGTCTGCTGGCTGCCAACAGTGCCTACGCCGATTTGGGTGCCATCCCCAAGCAGTCCGGCTGGTCCGGTTTTCTGCTGGGTGGCATCAATGTCATTGACTACCAATCCAATTTTTATAGCGGCAACGATGACCACAGCACGATCGCCGGTCTGAATGGCCCACAAAGCAGCTCCACCGTTGCGCCACTGCTCAACGCCGATATCCGCTACACCTTTGCCGATACGCGCACCCAACTCTTCCTTGGCAACCTGATCCAGGATGCCATTCGTTTCGACTTCACCCAGCAACTGGGACTGCGGCAGGAGCTGGGAGACAAGGGGATTGTCGGTGGCTCGCTGGTATTCAGCGCCATGCCAACCGAGCAGTGGAGCGATCCATTCGCCGTGGGGGTAGACCGCAGCTCGACCGATATCAACTCCACGGGGGCACGGGCAAGCTGGGACAAAATCTGGGGCAGCAACTTCAACGCTAGCCTGACTACCCGCAATATCGATGTCGATGAAGAGCGCAGCGGTAGCCAATATGGTGCCGAGACAGCAGCCAAGCTGGATCGCAATGGCAAGATCCACGCTCTCGAACTCTCCTATCAGTGGCGTTTTGCCCCCGGCCAAGTGCTTGAACCTGCGCTGATCTATCGCGACGCAGACCTTGATGGCAGCGCCCAGCGCTACAAACAGAGCGGCATGCAGCTGACCTATGCCAAGCGGGGCGCCCAATGGTCACTGGTCAGTAACCTCTACCTCGGCCAAAGCAACTATGACGAGGCCAATCCCCTCTTCAATCAGTACGCCGATGCCGACGAGTTTGCCGCAAACGTCATCTTTTTCTGGCATAACCTGTTTGGCATCAGCGCCCTCTCGGCCACCGCCAGTGCGGCGTATGCCAAATCCAGCTCCGATATCAGCTTCTATGATGCACAAGCCACCCGCTTCAGCACCGGCCTGCTCTACAACTTCTAGTGCGCAGTACGCGTTACCCGCCAAAAAAGAGCAAGGCCACTCGAGAGTGGCCTTGCTGCTGTCTGCTTGCGTCTCAAATCCCTAAAGAGTCGAGCAGATCGTCGTGGTCGTTGGCGACCGGAGCCGCAGCCTGAACCGGCTTGGCTGCATCCAGCTTGGTTTGGGCGATCAGGGCATCAGGATCCAGCTCCTCGTGCTCCATCCCCTCACTGTGAATGCGGATGAACTCAGTTTTGTCCATCGCCAGCTCCAGATAGAAGATGTTGTTGCGGGCGGTGAAGAAGGTGACGCGGCGCGCTTCCGGGTTATCGAGGTTGGTATCGACACTCAGCATCACCTGCTTGTTCAAGGCCAACATTTTCGGCTGGTTCTGGGTGATATGGGTCTGCAGATCACGCCCCACCTTGACGGTAAAGCTACCGACGATCTGGTTCATCAGCTCGCCCATCACGTTGCTCACCTCATCCGAGGTGTGAGAGATGGCAAGATCCTCCTTGGATAGCCCCATGCTGAGCATATAGCTCTCGTACAGTTCCATGGCAGCGGCGGCGGAAAAGTTGATCACCACCAGACCGGAAAAACCGCCATCAAACAGCACAAAGCAGCCGATATCCGGCTTGAGGCAGGTCTTGCTGATCCGCTGTACCATGCCAGAAAAACGAACCTGACTCTGCGTTGCAGCACTGAGTACCTGAGTCACCGAGTTGCACAGGCTGAGCAGCACATCCTCAGTGGTCAATACGGCTTCATCATCGGATCTTGTTACTATCATGGGACCTTCCTGAACATCGAAAATGGGCTTATCTATACCATAACTCTAACAGATGGCGCGGCCCGGAGACTGAAATAGCGACACGCCTCTCAGTTGACTCCGCTATCAGCAGCCACAGGGGGTGAAACCGCTTAGCTTGGCGAGCCGGGTACGCCATCTATCGGCTTGTTCAGCCAACTCTTGTGGCTCATAAGGCACGGTCGGATGAGCTCCCCAGATAGGGCCTGGCCAGGCGCGATCCGTTGCAAAACGGGCGACATGGTGAAGATGGAGTTGCGGCACCAGATTGCCCAGCGCCCCTATGTTGATCTTGTCCGGGCTGAGGCCCTGTTCCATCAGGGTGGCGACGGCGCAGGACTCCTGCATCAGCTGTTGCTGCTGCTCCGGTGCCAGATGGTGAATTTCCCGCAAGTTGGCGACCCGTGGCACCAGGATCAGCCAAGGGTACTGGCTATCTTTGGCCAGCAAGACACGGCAGAGGGGCAGATCCCCGAGCAACCGGGTATCTGCCTGCAGGCGTGAATGCAATTCAAACATGAAAACCTCGTTGAGTACGATGAACAGAGCGCCTGAAAAAGGCGTGTCCACGTTACTGCAACGGGCAACAAACTTAAAGCTGCGGCACGGCCCAACCGATAAAGCGCTTGCGCAGAGCCGGATCGGCCTTGAGGAACAGCTGCTGCAACTGCCCTTCCAGCTCGCTGGCTGCCACAACGGGTTGAGCACCACTGGCGACCGTGGCCGTTGGCTGCGCAGCAAGGGCGACTGCCGTCAGCGCCGCCTTGCCACCGCTGCGGTTGTATTCCGCCAGTTTGCCGTTCCAGTCAACCCCAAGCAGCATGCCGCTAGTCACCAGCGCATCCTGCTGGATGGCAAGCGCCCGGCCATTATCCTGCAACCCTACCACCGGGGCCTTGGCATAGGCCTGCATCCCCCGCTCATCGGTCGGTACGCTCGCCACCAGTTGCAACCGCTGATTACTCGCCTGATAGCGCACCACCTGCGGCTCGGAGCGCACCTGCCGATCATTCTCGCTGCTGCTGCGACTGGGGATCACCCCTTCGAAGCGCACCAGCAGTTGCTGCTCGCCATCCGCCAGGGTGGCATGCTGCTCATCCTGTAAGGTGCCGTTGCTCACCGCGAGGATGCGGAAATTGTCCGGCACCTTCACTTCCACCATGGCCTGCACACTGCCTGCCCCCAAGACTGCACAGAGCAGCACAAACCCGGTCAACCCTCTATTGCTCTTCATTCCCGCTGATCTTCCTGATGCCGATGATGGGCGCAGGGTAACAGTCGAAGATGACAGAAAAATAACGTGGCTCAAAGCAGATAGCGGGGCCGCTCGGCAAACCACTGGGCCAGTACCTGCTTGAACAGCCGGATCTTGCGCGGCACCCGCCGCTGCTGGGCATGCAGCACATGGAGCTGATGCAGGCCGCTCTGCCACTCGTCAAGCACGGTCACCAGCTCTCCCGTTGCCAGCGCGGGCTCCACCAGCATCAACGGGCACTTGGCATAGCCCATACCGGCGCGCGCCAACTGCAGCACAGTGCTGTAGTGGTTGGCCCGCACCTTGCCCTGCACCAGAATGTGGGCCTCCTCCCCTTCGCGGATGAAGTGCCACTGCTCCCAAGCTGGATTGTGCCCCTGCAACAGGCAGCTGCGGCCACTCAGCTCATAGGGAGTGACAGGACGCCCCTCGCGCGCCACCAGTGCGGGACTGGCGACCACCACATCCTTGAGCCGACCCAGCGGCAGGGCCACCAGATTGTCCGGCACCTCGTTCATGGCGCGCAGGGCGATGTCGTTCTCCCCCTGACTCATGTCGACCATCTGGTTGGTGAAATTGAGTTCCACCTCAACCCCCGGGCAGAGCGCGGCAAAGCTGGTCAGCAGCTCGCTCACCATGCGATCGCCGGTGCTGACCGGGCAGGTAAAACGCAGACGGCCGCCATCCTCTTCGGTCAGTGCCTGAATATCCTGTTCCACCTGCCGTGCCAGCGCGAAGATCTCTCCCGCCTGCTGATAGAGGGTCTTGCCCGCCTCGGTCAGGCTGAGGCGGCGGGTGGTGCGCTGCAACAGTTGCGCATTGAGGGAGGACTCCAGCGCGCTGACGTGGCGGCTCAGCATCCCCTTGCTGACCCCCAGCGTATCGGCCGCAGCCGAGAAACTGCCTCGCAGCACCACTTCATAAAAGCTGGCCAGATGGGCGATATCCATCATTAGCTCCAATATGGAAACAATGGGTTTATTTTATGCGCTTTTTCGCATTTTTTGTTGCGCTAGAATCAATACATCCCAACCAGGAGTGATGCAGATGAAAATTGTGATTGTGGGTGCCTCCGGCACCGTCGGCTCCGCGGTCAGTGAACTGCTTGCCAAAGATCATCAGGTGATCCGGGTCGGCCACAGCCGTGGCGATGCCACGGTCGACATGCGCGATCCCGTCTCCATCAAGGCGCTGTTTGCCCGGGTGGGCCAGTTTGATGCACTGGTGGTGGCCAGCGGCAGCGTGGCCTTCAACGGCCTGACCGAGATGACCGACGAGCAGTGGCAAGTGGGAGTGGAGAGCAAGCTGATGGGCCAGATCAACCTGACCCGCGCCGCCATCCCTTATCTGAATGACAAGGGCTCCATCACCCTGATCAGCGGCATCCTGAGTGAGGAGCCAATCAACTGGGGAGTGAGCGCCAGCACCGTCAACGGTGCCATCGATCACTTTGTCAAAGCCGCCGCCTGCGAGCTGCCCCACGGCCTGCGCATCAATGTGGTGAGCCCCACCGTGCTGGAGGAGTCGATGGACAAATACGCCGACTTCTTCCCGGGCTTCGTGCCGGTGCCCGCCGCCAAGGTGGCGCAGGCTTACAAGAAGTCGGTGCTGGGCATCCAGACCGGTCAGGTGTTCAGGGTCAACGGCTGATCGCCGCTCGCTTGCCGCCAGATCAGCAATAAAAACGGGCCCCGCAGCGGGGCCCGTCTGTTTCTCTGCCTCTCTCTTTCGCCACCAGCAAACGTTTGTTTTTCGATGGCAAAAAAAGAGGGCAACCCTTAGTCGATCAGACCGTACTGTTCGCGCAGCACCTCGATGATCTCCTGCTTGGGATTGGCAGAGCGCACCAGCTTGTGGCCGATGATCTTCTCGGCGATCCCGACGTAGGTGTTGGAGATATCCATCATCACTTCGGTGGGCAGCTTGTTGTCACGGGCCAGGGCGAAACGTTCCGGCATGCGGTTCTTGTTGAGCAGGATGTCCGGATCCGGGAAGTGGTTGAGCAGCCACTGGCGGAAACCCTCTTTGGACTTCTCGACAATCTGACCATCGCGCAGGGCAGCGCCGTCCCAGATACGGGAGCTGTCGGGGGTACCCACTTCATCCATGTAGATCAGCTTCTCGTTGCCCGCCGCATCGTGAACGTAGCCAAACTCGAACTTGGTATCGACGAAGATCTGATCCAGCGCGGTCAGCGCGTCGCTGATGACGTTGAAGCCCTCTTTGAGCAGTACTTCGTAGCGGTCGATGTCGGCCGGTTTGCTGAAGTTAAAGCCTTTATAGTGGCGCTCGATATCGGCACGGGAGACGTTGACGTCATCGGCTTCCGGCACGCCATCCAGCCCTGTCAGCACACCCTTGGTGGAGGGGGTGATGAGGATCTCCGGCAGTTTCTGATCCTTTTTGAGCCCTTCTGGCAGAGTGATGCCGCAGAACTCGCGCTCGCCATCCTTGTAGGCACGCCACATGGAGCCAGTGATGTACTGGCGGGCAATGGCCTCGATCATCACCGGACGGGCTTTTTGCACGATCCAGACGAAGGGGTGCGGTATATCCAGAATGTGGCTATCGGCCAGTCCCTTCTCCTTGAACAGCTTGAACCAGTGGCTGGAGATGGCGTTGAGCGCCGCCCCTTTGCCCGGTACGCCGTTCAGGCCATCCACACCTTGCCAGATGCAATCGAAGGCCGAGATGCGGTCACTGATCACCATGAGGGCGAGCGGCGCATCGGCTGGCACATCATAGTCTTTCTCTTTGATGAGCCGGGCACTGTCGGCCGGGGTCAACCAGTAGACGCTGCGCACTTTACCGGAATGGACAGGTTTATCGGTACGGATCGGCAAATCGTCATTCACCGCCAATACTTGATCTGCAAGACTCATGGCTGATAACTCTTCCTGTTTGTGGGGGGTAAACATCGCAAGCCACGTTTCCCATCAACGGGTTACCACGTGATGGCAAGGGGGCTCACATCATTGAAAACATGCACCATTCGCCCTCGTTTGCAGAGGGATCCCGATATAAAAACAGGGGCACAAGGCCCCTGTATTTATTCTGCTTTTGCTGCTGCCTGATCGGCCAGCCCTTTGGCGAACGCCTCGGACAGGCTGATATACATCTGGGAGATGACCCCTGACGAGACCGGCTTCTTATCCTTGTCGAACAAGGTGATGGAGGTCTTGCCTCCCGCCATCTCGCCCAGCTGGAAGCGGAACTTCTCCTCCTCCAGTTTGAACGGTTCACTGCCCTTCTCTTTCCAGAACTTGGCGCCCGGCTCTTCGTACTCGACGTCGATCCAGCCCAGTGACTGCTGGGTGTCCTTGATGATGAAACCGTAAGCGGGCAGTACCTGATTGAGGCGACGCCACACCTGATCAAAGGAGCCTTCAGCAATCCAGGCGCTCAGCTCGTTGTTGTCCAGCCCCAGTTGCAGCGCCATGCCATCGTTGGACTTGTGCTGTTCGCGAGCTTTCAACTGCTGGTCGTAATAGAGGGAGAACTGGTTCAGCACCCGGGCGGCATAGCGCTGGGCATCGGCAGGGGTCAGCTTGTTGCTGGTCTCGCCATCAATGGTCTCTTCATGATCCAGCACCCGTACCGACATGTTGACGGCATGGCGCTGCACATCGTTGCGCAAAGTGAACTGGTAACGCTGACGGATTTTGAAATCTTCGTCATCTTCACCCCAGCCATCGAGGGCAACCGTGTTGTCAAACCAACCGGTTTGCAATACGCCATCTTGCTGATCCAGCTTCTCGGTGGTCACCTTGTATTTGGCCAGGAAGTTCATCAGGAACGACCAGGTATCGCGCTCCACGCTCTGGCTGGTGCTCAGGGCATAGAAGGCAACGGTCGGTTCGGCTGCAGCCTGCACCACCTGACTGCCCGGTACCACGGTCAATAGTTGGGCTGGCGGACGCACGTCAATCTTGGCGCCGAGGGCACCTTCACGGCTGCTCTCGGGCAACGGCGGAATGTCGTACTGGCTATTGAAAGTGGGGGCGCTCAATCCTGCGGGGATCAAGAACGCACGGCCCTCGAGGCGAGCATCTTCATATTCGAAGCCCCGGTTGGCCATTTTGCGATCCTGGGGGGTGCTGCAACCAGCCAATACGGCTACGGTCGCAACGCTCAGCACCAGACGGGCTCTATTTCCCTTTCCATTTGATTTAAACACTCGCCATCAACTCCGCAGTGGTCAGTGCTCGCGCCATCGCTTGTTCGCCCTCGGCAGTGAGGTCAACCAGCGGCAAACGCAAGGTTGCTGTTGCAATCAACCCCAGCTGGGCACAGGCCCATTTCACCGGGGTAGGACTCGGTTCGCAGAACAGAGTCTGATGCAACGGCATCAAGAGATTGTTGATGTCATGGGCCTGTCCGGCATTACCGGTCAGCGCAGCACGACACATGTCGGCCATCTGGGCCGCTGCAATATTGGTGGTAACCGAAATAACACCATCGCCACCTTGCAGCATAAAATCACAACCAGTGGCATCGTCGCCACTGTAAAGGGCAAACGCCGGCCCGCACAGCTCACGCAATAACGGGGTGCGGCTCAAATCACCGGTCGCCTCTTTCAAACCGATAATGCCGGGAACCTTGGCCAGACGGGCTACGGTCTCCGGTTTGAGATCGCAGCAGGTGCGACCGGGCACATTATAAAGAATTTGGGGCAGACCACTAGCCTCGGCGATCGCACAATAGTGGCGATAGAGGCCCTCTTGGGTAGGTTTGTTGTAGTAAGGGGTAACCGAGAGACCTGCCACTACACCGGTTTTGGCCAGCCGTTTGGTCAATTCAATGGCATGGGCGGTATTATTGGAGCCGCAACCGGCGATGACGGGGATGCGACCGGCGGCATACTCAACGGTCTTTTCAACAACGGCGATATGCTCCTGCTCGCTCAGGGTCACCGATTCCCCGGTGGTACCCACCGCAACAATGGCGCTGGTCCCGGCGCTGACATGATAGTCGACCAGCTTGGCCAGACTGGCCCAGTCGACTTCACCTGAAGCCAGCATGGGGGTAACGAGCGCAACAATACTACCGCGTAACATGGATATTTCTCCCGATTTTCAGGGGCGTAATGGTAAAGCTGCCCCCTTTTAAAAACAAGGGAGAGAGGGGATAAGCCGTGATACCATCCGCCACAAAAAGTAATGAACGAAAGTCGGCAGCGCCCATCAGGGAGTGGTCATCACGGCCAGAGGGTTGGCTTGCCACGGTCGCTTTCGCAACAAAATAATGGACGAGAGAAGATTTATGACTCATTACCTGGTCGTAACGGCCATCGGCACGGACAGGCCTGGCATCGTCAATGAAGTGACCCGCCACGTCAGTGGCTGTGGTTGCAACATCGTCGACAGCCGCCTTGGCATCTTCGGCAATGAATTTACCTTTATCATGCTGCTCTCGGGCGACTGGAACAGCATGATGCAACTCGAGATCAGCCTGCCCCTGCGCAGCCAGGAGTGGGACCTCATCACCATGATGAAGCGCACCGAGCGCCACCACTCCCTGCAGTATGATATCGGCGCCAGTGCCGAGCTGTTGATCCGCGACCAGCCCGGCATCGTAAGCCAGTGCACCCAGTTCTTCAGCGAACATGGCTGGAACATCCAGGCGATGCAATCCATGACCCTGGAGCAGCAGCCGTTCAACCTGCTCAAGATCAGTTTTCAGCTCAATCTGGCCCGAGCAGGGGAAGTCGAGGGTTCACAAACCGCCTTCGCGGCATTCTGTGGTGTACTGGGTGCCGAATCGTTCGAGTTTATCGTCAATCGCAAACACGCCTGAGGGCGTTTTACCCGAGGAGACCCCATGCAACCATTACAAGCTGGCAGCCCCGCCCCCGATTTCTCCCTGCCCGACCAGAATGGCAATCAGGTCAGTCTCGCTGGCCTGCGCGGCAAGAAGGTACTGGTCTACTTCTATCCCAAGGCGATGACCCCTGGCTGCACCACCCAGGCCTGCAGCCTGCGCGATGTGAACGCCGAGCTGGCCGCCCTTAATGTGGTGGTACTTGGCATCAGTCCGGATCCAGCCAAACGGCTTAAGAAGTTCGAAGAGCGGGACCAGCTCAACTTCACCCTGCTGGCCGATGAGGATCACGCCGTGGCCGATGCGTTTGGCGTCTGGGGCCCGAAGAAATTTATGGGCAAGGAGTATGACGGTATTCACCGCCAGAGCTTCCTGATCGACGAAGAGGGCAAGATTGCCCACCACTTCGACAAGTTCAAAACCAGTGATCACCATCAGGTGGTGTTGAATTTCCTCAAGGGATAACCCTCCCCTGCGTCATTGAAAGGCCTGCCACGCGGGCCTTTGTTGTCTGGCGAATAGCCTCTTGCCCGCTGATTTTTCTCACCAATCCCCGCCCAGATCAAAAAATTCATTTTATATATGGGTTAACGTGACCCCAGAATCATCTTCCAGCGAGATACCCCATGAACATGAGCAACACCGAGCGTTTGATCCTGAGCAACCAGTACGAAATTCTGGCGAAACTCAATCCTGAAAAAGCGGCTTTCTATCAACGTGCCAGCACCATCATTGAGCGCGGCTACTGCCTGCAGATCCTCGAGCTGGAGAAGAGCTTCAGCCATCTGGATCTGGCGACCTGCCAGGAGGTAATCGATACCCTGGAGCTGCACCACGCGCTGGCTATCTCATGGGGTAATCTGGATGGGGCCGATCAGGGTGAAATCAACGCCAGCCGTCTGGAATTCAATGGCTACAGCCGCAGCCAGGAGCGTGAGCTGGCCGACTATGTTTGCTTCCTGCTGGAGGTAGACAAGCGCTTCCCAGAGCTCAAGTGCCCGTGCGACGAACTCTCCAGCGACATCGCCATGCGCGACAAATACCAGCGGATGCTGCAGGTATGGCGTCAGTGCCCGCGCCAGTACAAGCTCTCCATTCAAGAGATCCGCAAGGTGCTGGCGGCCTGATCCTCACGCCATCACCAAACAGCAAAAAAGGCGCCAGCGGCGCCTTTTTGTATAAGAAGGGGGTTTATTCGTAGAGAAAGGATTTATCGAGTTGCTGGAAGGCGGCCTTGAGGGTATCGGCCAGCTCCTCATAGCGCGGCTGGGAGACCAGCGGACGGCGCCCCCCCTGCTCGTTCATCTTGCCGTTGATCTCCCGATACCAGCTGGCAAGAGAAGGGGACAAACGAGTATCTGCTCGATGCCCGAGCCAGTAGTAGCCCTGCAGCGGCAAGCTGAGCAGAAACAGCACTGAGGTGATGACGGAGGGCCAGTAGTGCAGCTCGCCAAACTGGAACTGCAGCATCACGCTGAGCACTGCCAAGGCAGGTATAACCTTGAGGGAAAATTCGGTAGCCTTGATCACCCGATTTTCAGGAAACATCGAATTGAGCTCGGGACGGCGCGGCCAAAGCGTCATATAATGACGCCCTTGCTGTAACTTGGTTCCAAAAATGTTCATGCTCATACTACCTCCGAGCGCTTTTTGAACGTAACAACGGCAAAACCGCGACAAAATTTGATGCAAAATAACAAAGGTTGAGGATGACTTTGTTATTTTTCAACAATCGGGTTATCCTTTGTACGCCCATTTTTGCGTCAAAAGCATCTCGCTATTGACCTGTCAGGGACGTCTGGATTTCGGGTCTTGTATCACTATACAAGGGGCAAGCAATAGATTGCCAACCCTCATAAGGATTAGTTGAAATTTTTTGGACGCACAACGTCCAACGCATCCGCCTACACCCCCCAATCTGCGATAGGATTTATTCATGAGTAAGCTGGTTCTTGTTCTTAACTGTGGCAGCTCTTCCCTGAAGTTTGCTGTCATTGACGCAACCACCGGTGATGACCTGCTGTCCGGCCTGGCTGAGTGCTTCGGCCTCGACGACGCCCGCATCAAGTGGAAACTGAATGGCGAGAAAGGCAGTGCCGATCTGGGCGCTGGTGCCGCTCACCAGGAAGCGCTGGACTTCATCGTCAACAAGATCCTGCCGCTCAATCCGGAACTGGCCAAAAACCTGATCGCTATCGGTCACCGTGTAGTACACGGCGGTGAGCGCTTCACCTCCTCCGTCGTCATCTGCGAAGACGTCATCGCTGGCATCGAAGCCGCCGTGCCGTACGCACCGCTGCACAACCCGGCTCACCTGATCGGTATCCGTGAAGCTCGCCGTGTATTCCCGGCGCTGGCTGACAAGAACGTTGCCGTATTCGACACCGCGTTCCACCAGACCATGCCGCAAGAGGCCTTCCTGTACGCTCTGCCGTACAAGCTCTACAAAGAGAACGGCATCCGTCGCTACGGCGCCCACGGCACCAGCCACTACTACATCAGCCTGGAAGCTGCCAAGCAGCTGAACAAGCCGGTTTCTGAGCTGAACATCATCAACTGCCACCTGGGCAACGGCGGTTCCGTCTGCGCCATCAAGAATGGCCAGTCTGTTGATACCTCCATGGGTCTGACCCCACTGGAAGGCCTGGTGATGGGCACTCGCTCCGGCGATCTGGACCCGGCCATCATCTTCTTCCTGCACGACAAGCTGGGCATGAGCGTTGCTGATATCAACACCATGCTGACCAAAGAGTCCGGCCTGCTGGGTCTGACCGAAGTGACCTCCGACTGCCGTTTCGTTGAAGACAACTACGACAGCAAAGAAGAAGCCAAGCGTGCCATGGATGTTTACTGCTACCGCCTGGCCAAGTACATCGGTGCTTACGCCGCCGCCATGGACGGTCGTCTGGATGCCGTAGTCTTCACCGGTGGTATCGGTGAAAACTCCGCACCGATCCGTGCAATCACCCTGAACAAGCTGGGTCTGCTGGGCTTTGACGTTGATCACGACGCCAACCTGGCTGCCCGCTTCGGCAAGGGTGGCGAGATCACCAAGGCTGGCTCCACCAAGGCCCTGGTTATCCCGACCAATGAAGAGTGGGTCATTGCCCACGATGCGCTGGAACTGATTGGCGCTTAATTGATGCAGTAACTCGAGGCCGCCCCAGGGCGGCCTTTTCCTGATCCCAAAAATGAACAAGGGGTATAAAGTGGCACGCACTATTATGCTTATCCCGGTCGGCACTGGTGTCGGCGTAACTTCCGTGAGTCTTGGCGTGGTTCGCGCTATGGAACGTCACGGTGTCAATGTCAGCTTCTTCAAACCGGTCGCCCAGCCGCGTCCGGGTGAAACCGGTACCGAGCGCTCCACCGCCGTTATCCGTGCAGCTGCCAACATCAACCCGCCCGAGCCGTTCACTCTCTCCTATGCCGAGAACATGATCAGCTCCAGCAATACCGATATCCTGCTGGAAGAGATCGTTGCTCGCTTCGAAGAGCACGTAAAATCCAGTGGTGCCGAAGTGCTGGTTGTCGAAGGTATGGTGCCGACCGACAAGCAGCCCTTTGCCAACAAGCTGAACTACGACGTCGCTAAAGCGCTGGACGCTGACATGGTATTCGTGACCCACCCGGGCCATGACTCCAGCCAGAAGCTGAAAGAGCGTATCGAGCTGGCCTGCTCCAACTTCGGTGGTGTCAACAACCCCCGTATCGTCGGTTGCGTCATCAACAAAGTCGGCGCCCCGGTTGACGAGCATGGCGTGACCCGCCCTGACCTGACCGAGATGTTCGAAGCTCATCACCACATGTCTGAAGCAGCCCACAATCTGGAAGTGCTGCAGGTATTTGGCAAGAGCCCGCTGCGCATTCTGGGTTGCATTCCCTGGAATACCCAGCTGATCGCCCCCCGTGCCAAGGATCTCGCCAAGCATCTGGCAGCCAAGATCCTGCACAAGGGTGAACTGGACAGCCGTCGTCTGCAGACCGTGACCTTCTGTGCCCGCTCCATCCACAACATGGTTGAGCACTTCCGTCCGGGTAGCCTGCTGGTGACCTCTGGCGACCGCTCTGACGTCATCGTCTCTGCCTGCCTCTCCGCCATGAACGGCGTCAAGCTGGGTGCCCTGCTGCTGACCGGTAACTACCATCCGGAACCGCAAGTGATGGCTCTGTGTCAACAGGCCATGGCCACCGGTCTGCCGATCATGATCACCGGCACCAACACCTGGCAAACCGCAGTCAGCCTGCAGAACTTCAACGTCGATATTCCGGAAGATGACCGCGAGCGTATCGAGCTGGTGCAGGATTATGTGGCTGGCCACATCGACAAGCACTGGATCGAGTCGCTGACTGTCAGCTCTACCCGCTCCCGTCGTCTGAGCCCGCCGGCATTCCGTTATCAACTGACCGAGCTGGCCCGTCAGGCCAACAAGCGTGTTGTGCTGCCGGAAGGTGAAGAGCCACGTACCATCAAGGCTGCCGCCATCTGTGCCGAGCGTGGCATCGCCCGTCCGGTACTGCTGGGCAACCCGGAAGAGATCCGTCGCGTTGCTGAACAGCAAGGCGTGGTGCTGAGCAGCAGTGTCGAGATCATCGATCCGGCGATGGTGCGTGAGCGCTATGTGCCGCGTCTGGTCGAGCTGCGCAAGAGCAAAGGCATGACCGAAGTGGTTGCCCGCGAACAGCTGGAAGACAACGTGGTACTGGGTACCATGATGCTGGAGCGCAACGAAGTTGACGGCCTGGTTTCTGGCGCGGTGCACACCACTGCCAACACCATCCGTCCGCCGATGCAGATCATCAAGACCGCTCCGGGCGCCTCACTGATCTCCTCCATCTTCTTCATGCTGCTGCCTGACCAGGTGCTGGTCTACGGTGACTGCGCGATCAACCCGGATCCGACTGCCGAGCAGTTGGCCGAGATCGCCATCCAGTCTGCTGACTCCGCTGCCGCCTTCGGCATCGAGCCGCGCGTAGCCATGATCTCCTACTCTACCGGTACCTCTGGCGCCGGTGCTGATGTAGAGAAAGTTCGTGCCGCGACCGAGCTGGCTAAAGCCAAGCGCCCGGACCTCATCATCGACGGCCCGCTGCAGTATGACGCGGCCATCATGGAGAACGTGGCCAAGTCCAAGGCGCCGAATTCACCGGTTGCGGGTAAAGCTACCGTGTTTGTGTTCCCTGACCTGAACACCGGTAACACCACCTACAAGGCGGTACAGCGCTCTGCTGACCTGGTCTCCATCGGCCCGATGCTGCAAGGCATGCGCAAGCCGGTCAACGACCTCTCCCGCGGCGCCCTGGTTGACGACATCGTCTACACCATCGCCCTGACCGGTATTCAGGCTGCCCAGGCTGAGTAATCAGCCCGTTACCTGAAAAAACCGATCTCGAAGGCTGCTCACCGTTGGTGAGCAGCCTTTTTTATTAAGTATCACTGGAACACCAGTGATACATGCCATCAGCGCAGTGTTGCGCAGAATAATCTCATCCGACGCACCAGCAACGACTTGAGCAGAGCATCTCGGGGAAGCGTGCTCGCCACATTAAAGATGTACATTAAATACATTCAATATCATAAGGTTGAACGTATGAGGGCATTCATAGCGGAGCGCTTATAGCAAATCTTCCACCATCGGCATGGCGATCTGACCTGTCAGAAATTGCAGTAAAAAAGACCCGTTCGATACGCTATTTCTCAATGTGCCGCTCGGCAACATCCACATCAAGGAGGAATGGAAATGCTGATGAAGAAGCTCTCTGCAGTCATGCTGCTGGCCTGCTTGCCCCTGTTCAGCCAACCCGTGCTGGCAGCGGAGAAAACTGCGCCCAAGCAGACCACTACAACCGCTGTCGCCAAGGAGGACGGCAAACTGAATATCAATACGGCGACCCTTGCCGAACTCACCAACCTCAAAGGCATTGGTGACAAAAAGGCGCAAGCCATCATCGATTACCGTGATAAACAGGGAAAATTCACCTCGGTCGATCAGCTGGCAGATGTCAATGGCATAGGTCCGGCCACGCTAGATGCAAACAGGGAGATGATTGTCGTCAAATAATGTCGAATGGATCAGCTGCAAATGGGGCAGCCGGTGGCTGCCCCATTTTTCTTGGAGTATCATGGCGGCACTTTCATCTCTCTGGATAGTTTTCCATGAAAAAGACTCCTCTTGTTGTTCGCAAGGCCGTGCTCCCGGTAGCCGGTCTGGGTACCCGCATGTTGCCAGCCACCAAAGCCATCCCGAAAGAGATGCTGCCGGTAGTCGACAAACCGCTGATCCAGTATGTGGTGCGCGAAGCGATCGCGGCCGGGATCAAGGAGATCATTCTGGTCACCCACTCAAGCAAGAACTCCATCGAAAACCACTTCGACAAGAGCTTCGAGCTGGAAGCGACCCTCGAGAAGCGGGTCAAGCGCCAGCTGCTGGAAGAGGTGCAACAGATCTGCCCGAAAGACGTCACCATCATGCACGTCCGCCAGGGCGAGGCCAAAGGTCTGGGCCACGCGGTCCTCTGCGCCCGTCCGCTGATCGGTGACAACCCCTTCGCCGTGCTGCTGCCGGATGTGCTGATCGACGAGGTTGCCAGCAACCTCAAGCAGGACAATCTGGCCGAGATGGTGCATATGTTCGAAGAGAACCAGATCAGCCAGATCATGGTGGAAGCGGTGCCCGCGAGCGAAGTGGACAAGTACGGCATTGCCGACATCAGGGGCGAGGTTCTGAGCGAGGGGATGTCGCTGCCGATGCAAGCCATTGTCGAGAAGCCGCCCCGGGACGAAGCCCCTTCCAATCTGGCGGTAGTGGGCCGCTATGTGCTCTCTTCCAATATCTGGCCACTGCTGGAGAAAACCCCGGCCGGTGCTGGCGACGAGATCCAGTTAACTGACGCCATCGCCATGCTGATGGAGCAAGAACAGGTCAACGCCTACTTCATGAAAGGCAAGAGCCACGATTGCGGCAGCAAGCTCGGCTATATGAAAGCCAATGTGCAGTATGCGGTACGTCATGCCGAACTGAATGGTGAATTTACCGATTGGCTGAAGCAGTTCGTCAAACAGTTGTAATAGCTGAAAAATCTGTTTTTTATAGAGGTATTCAAGGGGCATCATTCGATGCTCCTTTTTCATTTATGCAACATCTTATCAATCTCTGACAAATAAATTCTCAGCAAATCATAATGTTGTAATTTATTCACACATGTTCTATAAGGATTGAGGCGTGTTTCTCGCCCTTGCATAAAAAACTCAAAAAAATATAAGACACAGGTGGAAGTTCCAATGAATAACCCGTCAAAAGGGACCTTTTTAGGTCACCCTAAAGGGCTTTTTTTGCTCTTTAGTACCGAACTGTGGGAGAGATTCTCCTATTACGGCATGCGTGCCGTGCTGGTGCTCTATCTGACTGACCTGACTGCCAACGGCGGTCTGGGCTGGAGTCAGGCAGATGCCCTCAAACTCTACGGTATCTATACCGGTCTGGTTTATATCACTCCGCTGATTGGCGGCTGGCTGGCAGACACCTTCCTGGGTCAACGTCGCGCCATCCTGATCGGTGCCGTGCTGATGGCGGCGGGTCAATTCACTCTGGCACTGCCCCATGCCATGTTCCCGGATATGGTCAACACCATGTTTTACGCCGGCCTCGCGCTGCTGATCGTGGGTAACGGCCTGTTCAAACCGAACATCTCCACCATGGTGGGTGACCTCTATGAAGAGGGCGATCACCGCCGTGATGGTGCCTTCACCATCTTCTACATGGGCATCAACCTGGGTTCCCTGCTGGCAGGCGTGATCTGTGGTGCTGCCGCCACTGCCTACGGCTGGCAAGCTGCCTTCGTCGGTGCCGGTATCGGCATGCTGCTCTCTCTGGTGATCCAGGCCACCATGGCCCAGCGTTTCCTCGGCAACATAGGTCGCGTCACCGCCGCCCAGCGTGCTGCAGCCCTGCGTACCCATGAGCAAAAAGCGCCACTGACCAAGCAGGAGGTGGATCGCATCAAAGTTATTCTGGTACTGGGCCTGTTTACCATCATCTTCTGGGCTGGTTTCGAGCAGGCCGGTGGTCTGATGAACCTCTACACCCAGGAGTATACCGACCGGATGATCGGCAGCTTCGAAGTGCCGACCGCCTGGTTCCAGTCCCTGAACCCGTTCTTTATCATCACTCTGGCCCCGATCGTGGCAGCCATCTGGATCAAGCTCGGCAAGAAAGAGCCGAACTCTCCGGTCAAGTTTGCCATGGGTCTGCTGTTCCTGGCTGTCGGCTTCCTGTTCATGATCGGCGCAGTGCTGCAGCAAGGTGGCGATCAAGCAGTCAAGACCTCCATGTTCTGGCTGGTAGGTGCTTATCTGTTCCACACCCTGGGCGAGCTCTGCCTCTCCCCGATCGGTCTGTCTATGGTGACCAAGCTGGCTCCGCTGCGTCTGGCCTCCCTGATGATGGGTGCCTGGTTCGGCTTCGTTGCTCTGGCTAACTATGCAGCCGGCTTTATCGGCTCCTTCGTCGGTGAAGCGGGTCCGATTGCCATCTTCGGTGGCATCGCCCTGGCGGCGGTACTGAGCGCCTTGATCCTGCTGACCATGGCCAACCGCCTGGTCTACTGGATGCACGGTGCCGAAGGCCCGGCCAAAGAGCCGCAAGCGCACGACAAGAAACTGCAGTCCGCCGCCGTCTAACACGGTCAGGATTGTAAATAACAAACAGGGCGCCGATAGGCGCCCTGTTTGTTTTGGCCTGTGGTCAGGCGGCATCAGTGATGGCGTACCTGCACATCCAGCGATCCGCCGCTGTCGCTACGAAACTGCAGAGCAAAGGGCTCATGCCAGCTGCGCTTGTGCAGGGCGTAGTGGCTGCTGCGCATCAAGCCAAGGGGCAAGCCGCCGGAGCGCATCAACCAGTGGGGAGAGGTGAGTCCGGCATTAGCGAACACCAGGCCATCGTGCTGATCAAACAACAGCGCCGCCATGGCAAAAGAGTGGCGCAAACCGGATGCCATCAGCTGATGGTTAAGGTAGTCGAGCAACCGGTGCGGCTGGCTCAGCAAACGACTCTGGTGCTGTTGAAACTGGCGATAGGGCACATTCATCAGAGATCGCACCAGCGCCCCGCAAAATGCCGCATCCGTTCCCATGATGGGCAGCTCCATCACCAGCACCAGCAGCTTGTCCTCCACCTTGAAGGTATCGGGGATAAACAGGTGACCCAACCCCTTGAACGTGACCTGCCAGGGGCCCCACTCCTGCAAACCAGGCGGTTTCAGCCCTGCCAGCAGACGGCTGGCGGCTTTGTCATGGGCACTGAAATAATCGATGTGATCCATCAGCTCCAGCTGCTGCGCCCGGTTGGCGCTGCCGTTAAGGGACTGCTCGATACTGCGCTCGACCAGCGCGAAATTCTCAAGCGGCTTGAGCAGATAGTCCCGCGCACCGGCGCGCAGGGCGCTGGCGACCGCCTCCATGGTGCTCTGGGCAGAAATGACAATGACCGGAATATGGGGATAGCGAGCAGCGAGACAGGCGATCACCTCATGGCCATCCATATTGGGCATATTGAGATCGCACAGCACCACGTCGGGATGGTAGAGCGCCGCCGCCGATAGCCCTTCAATGCCATCTTCGGCCTGAAATACTGTGGCCCCGTCCCGTGCGAGGTAACTCACTAACGAGTGGCGAAAAACGGCCTCGTCCTCCACCACCAGGATCCGTAGCCCGGCTTTTGGCATCTTGATAAAAACCTTATTAGTCAACTGGTTATTTAGATACTAAGACTAGCTCAAAAGTGCGGTCAGCGCGGAAACCCTGCGTCAAAAATAGACCTGGATCCAGTTATGGCTCAATGGAGAACCCTGTTCACGAGCGGTTCATTTGCGATGTGATCCAACCCCTTCAGACCGCCATCTGAATTGTGCAAGTGGGCGCCTTAAGGGATAATGCCCCCACGTAGGATCACAAAGAACACCATGACCCCAGCCGAATACAGCGCCCTTACCCACCCCAGATTGTCCCATCCGGCGCGCAGCCTCTATACCCTGCAACTGCGCAGACTGGTGCAGGAAAATCAGCTGGCCCGGCTCAACTACCCCGAGCTTGGCCGCGCATTGGCGGTGGTCGACCCGGGTGATCCCAGCGGTTTCTCGTTTCAGGTCAATGCCCGCCAGCTGACCGAGCTGTTCGACGAGCTGATGGAGGCCGGGCTGTTGCAGGTCGAAGCACAGGCAGAGAGTGAGCACTACCATCAGTGCCCGTTTCTGCTGCCGCTACTGGTCCAGAAACTGCGCAGCCCGCTACCGGAGCGCCCCTTCCAGATGCACCTGCAGTGGCGACCGGATGAGGAGCTGCCCGCCCTCGCCCGCCTGTGCGGGGTGATCGATGCCAGCTACAGCGAAGAGGATCTGGGGGAGTTTATCGCCTATTGGCTGGGGCGCCCCGAGGTGTTCGACTCCCAGCATCAATGGATGCTCAAGTTCATTCGGGCCCTCAAGACCCGCCGCTATACCCGCCGCAAGCCGATGGAGGAGCAGGGTTACCAGCAGGTGACGCCGGCCCCTGCCGAGGCGGGCCCGAGCAAACGGGCCCAGCAGATGATCGAAGAGGCCAAGCGGCTGGCCCAACAGCAAACGCAGGAACAAGCGCCGCAACAGGAGCCGGATAATGATTGATAGCGGCCCCTGCCTGCAGGCAAAATCAACCCCCTGTCTACCCATCCCTGACCGAGCAGAAGGAGCATTCCATGACTGACCCGCAAGATCCCCTGCGCCAGGAGCTGGAAGAGATCGAAGCCAAGCGCAAGCGAATCGCCAAGGCCAAGCAGGATCATCGCATTCACGATCCCGAGCTGAGCCAGCACGTTGGCGGCCTGCTGGAGCGCATTCGTCGCCTGCAGGCCGAGACCGGTGGCGGCCAGTATGATTACGAGACCCTGCGTAAAGAGTACGACGCCAAGGCCAACGCCGAGGTGCGCGAACTGCAGAAGGCCGCCCGTCAGGAGCGGATCCAGAAGCTGATTGCCCAGGCTGACCTCAACCCGGACTGGGTGTTCGCCAAGATGGATGCCAACGATCCCGCGCTGCAATATCCGATCGAGACAGCCCGCTACTTTATCAGCGGCTTCGAGCACTGGGAGAAGAGCGGCGGCGGCTGCATGCTGATTTATGGCGACTACGGCACCGGCAAATCAACCCTGGCTGGCGCAGTCGCCAATGAACTGATCGCACTGCATCAGAAATCGGTGATCTTCCAGCAGTGGGCCTCCATCGTCGATCGGCTGTTCTTCAACGTGATCCCCGATCAGGATGAGCGCAACCAGTACCGCCGCGCGCTGGAAGAGGTGGATCTGCTGATCATCGACGAGGTATCGGCCAACCGCGCCAAGATGGCGGAGAGCCAGTCCAGCTTCCTCGGCCACCTGCTGCGCCGCCGTCGCAACCTGTCAAAGAGCGTCATCATCATCACCAACCATACGCCCCAAAGCCTGCATCAGGCGATCGGTGATTTCAGCTACGAGGCGATCAAGGCCTTCAACCCGGTGGATATCCACCTGAGCGGCCCCAGCCGTCGCCCCAGCATCGGCAACTACAACGGCTGATGCCCTTGCCATCGGGTGCGAGTCGCTGGCGGCTCGCACTCTCTCCTCCCTGTCAGCTCACAAATAGAAACAACTCTCATTTACAGCGAGCGATCAAGCCACTAGGCTAACCCCTTTTGCCAAGGGAGCTCAGCTATGCCAACCACACTGATTTTCGGAGCCAGCCGCGGGCTGGGCCGCGCCTTTACTCACCACGCCCTGAATGAGGGTCAGCGGGTGGTGGCGCTGGTACGCAGCCCCGAGATGGCCACCGAACTGCGCGCGCTGGGAGCCCTGGTGATCGAAGGGGATGCGCTGGATCTGGCTGCGGTGCAGCAGGCCTGCATTGCGGCAGGGCAAGATGCACAGGTCGTCTCCACCCTTGGCAGCTTCCGCCAGACAGCACCGGTGGACTATCAAGGCAATCGTCATGTGATCGATGCCATGGAGCAGGCAGGCCTCAAGCGACTGCTGCTGGTCACCTCCCTCGGCTGCGGTGACAGCTGGCAATATCTGCCGGAGCGGGCCCGCGCCGCCTTCGGCCACGAGGTGCGCCTCAAGAGTCTGGCGGAGAGCTGGCTGCAGACCAGCTGCCTCGCATGGACCATTCTGCGCCCGGCGGGCCTGCAGGATGGCGAAGCCACCGGCCGCGCCGAGCTGAGTCAGGGTAAGGAGGTGCACGGACTGGTGCGCCGCGCCGATGTAGCCGCCCAAGGCTTGCGCCTGTTGGCGGATGAGATGGCGGTGGGGCAGATCTATGCCATCGGCGATCCCGAGCTCCAGCGCGGTTGAATCAACACCATCTTCACAGATCCGGCGCATAACAAAACGGTCAGCCTTTCGGCTGACCGTTTCTCGTTTTATTGCGCACGCCATCTCACGCGCGCTGGCACCATGCAGCTTAACCGGAGGTCGATTCACTCTGCACGACTGGCTGACTGGCCACCGGCAGCGACTGCTGCCGCCAGCGCAACAACAGGCAGGCCAGCACGCCGTAGAGCAGCGCCAGTCCCCACAGCTGCCACCAGTAGTGTGCCACCTGCTCAAAGCCCGCTCCCATCTGGTTGAGGCGCAGAAAACCCTCGATGGCCGGGATAGTGGGCACCCACTGAGCCAGCCAGTTGAGGGGGGCCGGGATCAGCTCCAGCGGCCAGATAAAGCCCGCCAGAAAGACCAGCGGCAGGGAGGAGAGCAGCACCACCTGAGTGGGCAGATCCCTGCGGGTAAACAGGGCCCCCAGCACCACCCCGAGCCAGCAGGTCGCCAGCAAGAACGGTAGGGCGAACAACCACAGCTCCAGCGGGTCGGCATGACGGGCGATATTGTAGTGATCGAAACAGAAGCCGAGGAAGTAGGTAATTGGCAGCACAAAAAGCCCCCCCACTACCAGCGTTCTGGCCAGCAGCAGCGGCAGTACCGGCGCGCTTTGCCAGTAACCTGCTTCGCCACGACCACTGCGCTGGTTATGGGTCGCCCCCAGGATCCCCGCCCCCATCAGCAATACCTGATGGAGGATCAGCACAAACACCGCCGGCACCACGTAGTTGACGTAGCCCATGGTGGGGTTGAACACCGGCACCACATTGAGGGCCACCGCATTCCAGCCCATGGTCGCTTGCGGCAGCGCCTCGCCATGACTCAGCAAGCGCGCCACCTTAACCTGCGCGGCGAGGGTGCCACCGGCCTGCGCCAGCCCTTCGGCAATGGTGCCGTAGACCAGAAAGTAGGAGGCATCACCGGCATAGCTCAGGGTGACGCTCTTGCCCTGCATCAGATCCCGATAGAAGTGGTTGGGGATGTGCAGGATCCCGCTCGCCTCCCCGGCCATCATCAGCTGGCGCGCTTCGGCCAGCGAATGGGCCCGCGCCACCAGCTTCACCTGCGGCGTGGCATCGGCCATAAACTCCAGCTGACGTGAGAGCTGGCTGCCATCCTCGTTGACCACTACCACCGCCTCTTCCCGCGGCAACTGATGCAGATAGGGCTGGGGATAGAGGAACGAGTAGAAAAACACACCGCCAAACAGGGTCAGCATGATGGCGCGATCCGCCAGCAGGGTGCGCAGCTCTAAACGCAACAGATCAACAAATCCAAGCATCACTGCGGCTCCTTCTCTGCTACTGCAACTACGGCTGATTGACGGGCCAGCTCTGCCTGCTGTTTATAGCGATGCACCACCAGCAGCAGGGGGAGCAGGAACAGCAATAACGCCCCCAGTTGCGGCAGCGCCGATGCGAGCGGCAAACCGTAGTTGCTCTGGCCAATCTGCAATTCAACATAATGGGAGACCGGCAACAGGCTGCGCCAGAATTGGGCAAAATCCCCCATGGCGCTCACCGGAAAGGTAACCCCCATGAAAGCGAAACCGGGCGCCGTGTAAGCACCCGCCAACGACAGGGCGCGCGCCGGATCCCGAATGATGCCGTAGAAAAAGGCCCCCATGGTAACGCAGGCGGCCGAGGCGAGACCCAGCCCCACCACCAGCACCAGCCAGCTGCCGTGCATGGGATAGGAGAACCCCTTGAACAGCAGCAGCGTCCAGGCCAACCCCCAGCCCCAGCCAATCAGCACATGGGGCAGCAGGGTGCGCCACAGGCCGAACCAGACACCGCGGGTGGTCCAGTCCAGCCCCAGCCGATCGGTGCGGGCCAGCGCATTGAGGCCAAACAGCACCACCAGGATCTGCCACACCGCGGGCAAAATGGCGCTCAGCAGAAACTGGGCGTAGCTGGAGTTGAGGTTGTAGAGCGCCGTTATCTGACTGCTGATGGGCACAGACTGTCCGAGCGCCCCGGGCAGCGCCTTGCCATCGGCCATCGCCTCCAGCACGCCCACTTGGCCGTTGAGGGTGCCCACCACCTGCGCCAGCGCCGAGTTGACCAGCTTGGCGATGAGGATGAACTGGCCGTTGTTGAACACCGTCACCTGCGGCTGGGTGCCCTGACGGGCATCCCGCTCCAGATGGTTGGGGATCACCACCAGCGCATAGATGTCGCCGCCGCGCAGGGCGTGCGCCCCCGCATCGATGGAGTCAAACTGCCGGGCCACCTTGAGCCCGGCCGAGCCATCCAGCGAGAAGGCGAGCTGGCGCGACAGCACGCTTCGGTCAAGATCCACCAGTCCCACCTTGAGGTCGCGGGCCAGCCCTGCCGAGAAGATCCAGCAGAGGATCCCCATCAGCAGCAGCGGCACCCAGCTCATCAGGGCGCGGCTGAACGGGTCCTGCCACAGCAGCCGAAATTCACGTCCCATCAGAGTTCGACCAGCACACTCATGCCAACCCGCAGCCCGTCAACCGGTTGCAGCGGGCGGGCCTCCACCTGAAAGCTCTTCATGTCAAAGCCCTGACGGGTATCGGTGGCACGCCAGGTAGCGAAATCCCCCATCACAGCCACATGGGTCACCTTGAAGCGCACCATCTGGTCGCCAAGGCCCGGGATACGGGCATCAAACTCGGTATCCACAGTGAAGCGCGGCAACAGATCTTCGCGAATATGGAACTGGGCCCAGGCATCGTTCATGTCGAGCAGGGTCACCACCGGAAAACCTTGTGGCGCCAACTCACCGCTGCGCAGCAGCACCTGGCTCACTTCGCCGCCATGGGGACTATTGATGCGGGTATCGGCCAGATAAGCCTCCACCTCGGCCACCGAGCCTGCCGCCATATTGGCTTTCTCACGGGCGGCGACCTTGGTCTCTTCCCGCGCCCCTTCCAGCGCCATCTGATATTGCTGCCACGCCATCCCTTCGCTGTACTTGGCGGCTTGCCAGGCAGTCCAGGCCTCATCACGCTTTTGCAGCGGCATCACGCCGTCGCGGTGCAGGCTGGCGATCCGTTCATAGGTCTTGCCACGCAGCTGGGCGGCGGCCTTGGCCTTCTGCCACTGATCCTTGGCGGCGGCGATCTGCTGGGAACGCGCCCCTTTTTCAGCCTCTTGTGCCATGGCACCTGCGGCCGCTTCACCGGCTTTGGCCTGGCTCAGCTTGGCCTCAATTTCCGGACTGGCCAGGGTAAAGACCGGCTGATCCTTACTCAGCTGATCGCCCTTTTTCACCAGCACCTCGTCAATACGCCCCGGCACCTTGGAGGAGACTGAATATTGCTGCGCTTCGATCTGCCCTTGCAGATGCACCGGCTCGGGCTGATAGGCCAGCCAGAAACGCCAGCCCAGCCATACCACCAGGATCACCAACGCCAATGGCAACAACAGCGGTTTACCCTGGCTCATCTTCTTTTTGATGGGGGGATGGCTCATCACTTCACCTCGACAAACTGGCGACCCTTGACGGTCGAAACAGACATGAAAAAAGGAACAGACAGGGCCGGGATCACGAGTTCACCTCGATCACCTGACCATGCTGATATTGATTGAAACTGTTCATCTGGCCGGAGAGGGCCAGCAGACGGGCCAGCGACACCACATATTGATAAGCCGCCGCCGCGCGCTGGGTCTTGACCCCCGCCAACTGGTTACGGGCATCCACCACATCAAGGGAGGTAGAGAGCCCCTGCCCGAAGGCTTTATCCCGCAGCAGCACGTTCTCCTCTGCCAGCGCCTGGGTAGACGAGAGGGACTGATACTCCTCCAGCCCTTGTGCCGCTTCGCGCCAGGTCTTCTCTACCAGCAACTCCAGATCCTGGCGGGTCTTTGCTTGCAGCAGATTGACCTGCAATTCGGCGCTCTTGGCGGCCTGCACCGTCTCGGAGCGGCCATCGCGGCTGATCAGCGGCATGCTGACGCCTACCCCCACCAGCCAGTCCGGGGCGGTCTTGGAAGCCAGCGAATCATCTTCATAGAGGTTGTAGTTGCCGAACATGAACACTTCGGGAGCATATTTGCCCTTCTCCATCCGGATCATCCCCTTGGCTTGCTCTTGCTTGGCGCTGAGCAGCTTGAGACCGGGGTGCACCTCCAACGTCTGACTTACCAGCCCATCGAGTCCGGGCAACTCTTTATTGACGAACAGGCCACTGCCCGGCTCTGCCCTCGGCAATTTGAGCATATGGCCGAGGGCCAGCTCGGCAATCTCGAGACCACGGCGGGACTTCTGGGTATCAATACGGGCTCTGTCATAAGCCGATTGGGCAGAGAGACGCTCCACCTTGGCGATCTGGCCCTGAGCCTCGAGCTTTTTGGCATGATCCAGATGGTGGGCCAACCCCTCCTCGATCTCCTGCTTGGTCATCACCACTTGAGCGGCCAGCACCACCCCGAAATAGGTCTGGGAGAGGCTCTCGAAAGTGGCTTGCTGCTTGAGCACCAGCAACTGCTGCGCCTCGCTCACCTGCGCCTGGCGGATATCCTGCGCTGCATCGATGCGACCACCGGTAAAGAGCGGCCACAGCATCTTGACCGAGCTGGTTACCACGTTCTGCTTGGTCAGCGGAGTGACGAAATCATCAGGGCTGAGGTGCACCCCCATACTCCCAAGAATTTTGCTCAGACCCGCACCCAGCTCCGGATGGCTGGCAATGGGGTTGAGATCCATCATATCCAGTTCCACCGGCTGATCGAGGTGGGTATAGCTGGCCCCCAAATCCACCTTGGGCAGATACATATCCTTGGCGGCCTCGCGCAGTTGCTTGGCCCGGTCCACCCCTGCCTGCTCGGCGGCCAACCCTTCATCCTGCTGGATGACCCGGGTCCAGGCTTCGCCGAAGCTGATGGTCTGTGCCTGCGCCGATCCCAGCACGGCTCCCATCAGACACGGCCAGAGTGATTTAATGAACCTTGACGTCATAGTTCCCCAATCCGCTTTTGTTGCATACGCGCATATGTTGCATAAATGTTTGGAGCATTTGCTCGACTTTAGCCGGCTATCATAACGCAAAGCAGGCCCACAAGTGGACTGTCAATTATGCAGACAACCGACATAGCTAGTACAGCCATCCCGCATGTGCAATCTGGCCGTTTTTCAATAACTCCAGAATTTGCAAGCCTTGGCGCGACGTTTTTTTCAGAAAAAAATGGCTGACGCTCAAATACTAACCTTTTCTCCTGCCTAAAAAATGCGTAATATACGCCGCCCTAAGCCGATGGTAACCGTGGAATGCAGATAGGTCCCCACACGCTTGAAACACCCTTGATTGTGGCTCCCATGGCCGGTGTAACAGACCGACCGTTTCGTGAACTTTGTTTACGATTGGGGGCTGGCATGGCCGTTTCCGAGATGCTGCTGGCCAACCCGGATGTCTGGGATACCCAGAAAACCAGGATGAGGATGGATCACTCTGCAGAAGGCGGTTTGCGATCGGTCCAGATTGCCGGGGCCGACCCAGAGATGATGGCGTTTGCTGCCCGCTACAACGTGGAGCAGGGCGCACAGATCGTCGACATCAACATGGGGTGTCCGGCAAAAAAAGTGAATAAGAAGCTGGCAGGCTCAGCCCTGCTGCGTGTACCCGATCAGGTCAAAGCAATTTGCCGGGCCGTGGTGGATGCAGTAGAGGTCCCTGTCACCTTGAAGATCCGCACAGGATGGGATCCGGATAACCGCAATGGCGTGGAGATCGCCCGAATCGCCGAAGATTGTGGTATCGCGGCCCTCGCCGTGCATGGTCGTACCCGTGCCTGCCTTTATCGGGGCGAAGCGGAGTACGACACAATCAGGGCGATTAAGCAGGCCGTATCGATTCCTGTTGTCGCCAATGGCGACATAGACAGCCCGGAGAAAGCCCGGTATGTCCTCGACTATACCGGTGTCGACGCCGTGATGATCGGCCGCGCAGCGCAAGGACGACCCTGGATTTTCCGGGAAATCCGTCATTTTCTTGAGACGGGCACCAAGCTGCCGCCTCCCGAAAGGGAAGAGGTTCGCACCCTGATGAACGAGCATGTAACCAACCTGCACCGCTTTTATGGTGCCTATTTGGGAGCGCGCATTGCCCGTAAACACGTGGGCTGGTATCTGGATGAAGAAGAGACGGGCCGAGAATTCCGCAAGCACTTCAATGCCCTGGATTGTGCAGACGCACAACTAGAGGCACTCGAAGCGTATTTCGATGGATTAGGTTAACAAGATAACTAAAGAGCCGACCGAATATGTTCGAACAAACCCTGACTTCTGATGCATTGGTAACAACTACTCACAATCACGCCGCCGAGCCAACCCAGCGCCCCCTGCGTGACTCTGTGCAACAGGCCCTGCGTAACTACCTGGCCCAGTTGAACGGTCAGGAAGTGATTGAACTGTACGATATGGTTCTCTCCGAAGTTGAAGCGCCGATGCTGGACGTGATCATGCAGTACACCCGTGGTAACCAGACTCGCGCTGCCGTGATGATGGGGATCAACCGTGGCACTCTGCGCAAGAAGCTCAAGCGTTACGGCATGAACTGATTGTTGGCTGTCAGCCATTGATATGAAAGGCGCCCGGTAGCAATACCTGGCGCCTTTCCTTTATGCTCTCCCCTCCATTTCACTACTCTGCCCCCAATGAACCGCACACCCCTGCTGCTAATGGTACTGGTCACCCTGCTGGCCGCCGCTGGCTGGATATTCTCCAAAGAGGCGATCCACGAACTGCCCCCCGCCGCCTTTATCGGCAGCCGCTTCCTGCTGGCTGCCTTATTGCTGCTGCCGCTGGCCTGGTTGCGCGAACCGCCGCCAACTCGCGCCCAGCTGCTGCGTGCCGCTGGTTGCGGCACTCTGCTTGGCACCAGTCTGTTGCTGTGGGTCACCGCCATCAGCCAGAGTGATGCGCTGGGCAGCGGCGCCTTTATCATGAGCGTCGCCACCCTGATGGCGCCGCTGGCCGCCTGGGCCGCCTTCAGAGCCAAACCCGGTCGCCACTACTGGCTCACCCTGCCCATCGCCATCGCGGGCCTGCTGTTACTCTCCAGCAGCACCCATTGGGGAGTCTCGCTATCGCTGTTCTGGTTTCTGGCGGCCGCAACGTCGCTGGGTATCCAGCTCGCCGTCCATCGCCACTTTGCCCAATCCATTCCCCCCACCTGGCTTACCTGCATCCAGCTGGCGATGACCGGCCTGCTCGGCACCCTGCTCTCCCTGCTGACCGAACAGTGGCCCGAGGCCGGGGTCAGCCACGGCATCTGGGGCTGGTTTGCGGCGAGCGTGTTGATCGCCACCACCCTGCGCTACTGGCTGCTTACCCACGCATTGAGCAAGATGACGACCGCCCACGCCGCCCTGATGATGCTGCTGGAACCGGTCTGGACCCTGATGCTGAGCACTCTTGTATATAACGAACCCCTCGGCGGCGCCAAACTGGCCGGAGCCGGACTGGTGCTCGGTGCGCTGGTGCTCTACCAGCTCCCCCTGCTGCTGCGCAGCCGCAGGCTAAAACCGGCTCACTAGGCGCCCACTGCAAACACCACAGATCAGGTGAACAAAACCAAAACAGAGGGGCCTGCAGTTGCAGGCCCCTCTGTTGCATTACCACGACGCGGACGCGGGGCGCGGCGGCTTAATCCAGCCTGGACGCCAACCACTCCAATCCCTGATTGCCGAAGGTGAACAGCTGGTCGCTATACCCCTGGCCAATCATGCTACGAATAATCTCGGGGTCGATATTGAGATAGTCGTGCACCAGCGCATTGCGAAGGCCAATGATCTTGCGCCAGCCGCTCAGCGTGTCGGGAGATAGCTCGCCACGCTGGGCCAGAATTTCGAATGCCTGATAGGCATCTTGCGGGGTATGGCCCGCCAGCGCTCTGGCCCAGTGTTTTGCCACCCCGATACACGCTTCGATAGAAACCTGCAGGATTCGCTCGGCGGCCCGGTACTCCAGATTGGATAGCGCACGTTGCGCCAGAATAGCCCGGATCTCTGACCGCTCGGCCTGATAGCGCGACAGGCTGATGCGCAAAGCGCCGATATAGGCGTTATCGCTCATCTCTACTCCTTTGATTGATGCTTGCTGATATCTGTCTGGCGACGGGGATAACCAAGTTCCATCTGCGACATGATCCGCGCCTCTTCCTGCAAGCGCCGCCCCTCATCACGGCTATAGAGAGGGCGATTGGCATCGACTACCGCAAAAGCCAACGGGATCGGGGCCTGATTGATATCGACGACCGAGAGTTTCCCTTCCGCCAGCCCCAAGGCGCGTTGCCACTCCAGCGCCAGCAGTTCGGGCCGCAGCCGGCTCTCCAGTGCAGCACCCAGCGGCCCACTCTGTTTGACCGGATCGAAGGCCACCGCCAGATCCCAGTCGCTGGCAGGGCCAGCCGTCCCCTTGGCACGAGAACCGTACAGCCAAAGTACCTGCACCTGGGCATGGGTGCTAGCGAGGCGGATCAACTGTTCGAGCATGTCGCTATCGGATGTCATATCGGGCACGGCCACCTGACTGGTCAATAAAGGGTTTTGGCATGTTCGTGATGATACAAGTTATGGTGCCACAGGCCGCCCTTTTGTTCCCCAGCACAACAACCGCAGCCTAGGGGCCCCCTCAACTGTGGGCAGGATCAAGATCCGTGGGGTGCTCGACCAGCCCTTGCGACCGGCCCGTTTTACTTGCAAGGTATGGGCATCGCCACGGGCTGGTCGCTTGCCAAGTGTGATTGGATAAGCAAAGCACCGCAGAACACCACCAAAACGCGGCCACCAACGGCCAGACCAGCCGCCATATCGCCGGATTGCTGGCAATCTGTTAACGGCATTTAACCCTTGGTATCCACAGGGTTAAAGGGCATACCCCATGAAAAAATGCCATATGGCCAGCTTGATGGAGGTCACATTCCTCCCCCGCGACCCTCCCTATCATTCCTCTATCATCCGCCAGCCCGTCAAGTTGGCGATGGCACTAAGTGGAACACTCACGAATAACAAGAGAACACACCATGCAGCAAACCAGCACCCTCAAGACGGTCACGGTCAGCATATTGGCAACCGCCATGCTGATCTTTGTGGCCCAGTACCTGATAGACAAGCAGGAGATCAAGATAGGCATCGCCATCATCCCGATCCTGCCGATGCTCTTTGCCGTCATCATCGGCATGATCGTCTCCGCCAAGCCGGTCAAGGATCGCATCCCCGGCTGGAAGACGCTCTTCACCGAAAAAGAGGAGGGCTTCTGCGGCAAGATGGTGGGCTTCAGCCTGCTGATCCTGGGCACCCAGTATGCCGGGATGATCATCCCCAACCTGAAGATGATCCTGAGCGTCGGCGTGCCGCTGTTCCTGCAGGAGATTGGCAACCTGCTGCCGATCCTGATCGCCATTCCGCTGGCGGTGAAGTTCGGCTTTGGCCGTCGCGCCATCGGGGCCTGCTCCTCCATCAGCCGTGAGCCGTCCGTCGCGGTCATTCAGGGCAAGTTCGGCACCGGCTCCCAGGAGTACATCGGCGTGCTGGCCATCTACCTGTGCGGCTCCGTCATCGGCACCCTCTGGTTCAGCGTGCTGGGTAGCATCGCCCCGCTCACCGGTCTGCATCCGCTGGCGCTGGCCGCAGGTTCCGGCGTGGGCTCAGGCTCCATGCTGAGTGCCGCCTCCGGCGCCCTGATCAACGGTCTCGATGAAGCACTGGCTCAGCAGGTGCTGAGTATCGCGGCTGCCTCGAATCTGCTCTCGTCTGCCCTCGGCGCCCTCTCCCTCACCTATCTGGGTCTGCCACTCGCTGAAAAAATCTATGCCCTGACTTCCAAAGGAGAGAAAGCATGAAAAGCATCGTAATGGATATGCGGTTCGTCTTTCTGGCGATCCTGCTGGCCATGTTTACCCAGACCCTGACCACCGGCACCCCGCTCTGGCTGATGAGTGACAGCTTTATCGCCATGTCGCTGGTGGTGTTCGCCTCGTTGATTGCCAAGCGCTACCTGCCCTCCTCCCTGCCGGCGTTTGCCTATGCCACCATCATCGGCATTCTGATCTGCCTGCCGGAGACCCCGGTGCGCGGCCTCTTTATTGATGCCGTTGCCAAGATCTCCTTCCTCTCCTGCTGCGTACCGCTGCTGGCCTTTGCCGGTCTCTCGGTGGGCGGTCAGCTGGAAGAGCTGAAGAAGATGTCCTGGAAAGTGATCCTGATCTTCATGATCGTCTCCACCTGCTGCTTCTTCGGCGCCTCGCTGGTTGCCCAGATCGGCTTCACCATGCAAGGGATCATCTGATGAGCAACATCCACATTGAACCGGCCCTGCTGGCCCTGCGCGACTTCAGTCACGAAGTGCGCCACCACCTGCATACCATTCCGGAGGCCTCCGGCGTCGAGTTCAAGACCTCGGCCTACTGCCGCGAGCTGATGACGGGCTTCGGCTATCGCCTCACCGACTACCCGGGCTTCACCGGTTTTCACGGGGATCTGGTGGTTGACCCAGTACTGCCGACCATCGCCTTCCGTGCCGACATGGATGGCCTTGAGATGCACGACATGAGCGAAGTTGCGTTCAAGTCAAGCCACGAGGGGATGGCCCACAATTGCGGTCACGATTCCCATATGGCGATTGCCCTGACCGCCGCCAAGTTTCTGGCCGCCAACAAAGCGCGCCTGCAGTACAACGTCCGCTTTATCTTCCAGATGGCGGAAGAGGATATGCGGGTGCCGGGCGCCGAGAAGATGGTCGAACTGGGCTGCATGAAGGGGGTGGACGTGGTCTATGCCCTCCATAACGACGGCGCCATGGAGACCGGCACCATCAAGTTCAACAACGGTGTCATGTCCTCCTGGGGCTCCGCCTGGACGCTGGATGTGCACGGCATCTCCGCCCACGGATCTACTCCCCACAAGGGGCTGGATGCCATCCGTGAAGCGGTGCGGATCATCGAGGATATGGACTACATCGTCGCCAAGCGCACCAGTCCGTTCAGCCCGGCGGTGTTTGGCTGCGGCATGATCAACGGCGGCACCATCCCCAACGCCATCGCTGACCATGTGCAGGCGCGCGGCACCATCCGCGCCATGGATGCCGAGACCGACCAGATCCTGAAGAACAGTTTCAAGGAGATCGTGGCCCAGAGCGAACTGCGCGGCTTCAAGACCAAGATGGTCTATGCCGGTTATCCGGCGGTGGAGAACCACGCCGATGCCTGCGCCCGTCTGCTGCAAGCGGCCGCCGACGTATTGCCCGGCGAGGGGATCAACCCTCAGGGTCAGCCGATGACCGGCAGCGAAGATTTCAGCTACATGGTCAACGCCTGCCGTGGCCGCAAGGGCGCCATGTTCTTCCTCGGCAGCGGCTGTCAGGCCAAGGGGATCTGCAACTACCTGCATGCGAATCCCTACTATCTGGATGATGACTGCCTGTTAGTGGGAGCCCAGATCTTTATCAATCTGGCGACCCGCGGCGCTTAATCCCGCATCCTGAAAAAGCAGAAGAGAGGCCGCTGCCTCTCTTTTTTTGTCTCTGCGTTTTTTATCCCCGCGCTCTATCTCTATCTCTGCGCGGCAAGCAACCGAAGCCTACAGCCAGGGCAGCTCCGCCATATTGGCGGTGGGCGGCTGGTTGATAAGGTGCAACTGCACTGTCTCCCGACTGATATGGGGGGCGTAGAGGTGGATAAAGTCGTACATGTAGTCGCGCAGATGGGCATGTTTGCGCAGACAGATGTGGGTGGCGCTCGAGGCGATCAGGTGGTCGATGTTGAGGCTCACCAGATCCTCCCTGTCCCCCTCGTCAAAGGCCACGCTGGCGATCACCCCGACCCCCATCCCGAGCCGGACGTAGTGCTTGATCACGTCGGTGTCGGTGGCGGTCAGCACGGTTTTCGGCGAGAGGCCGTGGCGACTGAAGGCCTTGTCCATCTTGGAGCGACCGGTAAAGCCGAACACATAGGTGATGAGGGGATAGCGAGCCAGATCCACCATCGACAACGGCTGACAGTCGAGCAGCGGATGACCGTGGGGCACCACCACGCTGCGGCCCCAGCGATGGCAGGGGACGGCGGCCAGCTCGTCGAACAGATACATGGATTCGGTGGCGATCGCCATATCCACATCGCCACTTTGTACCATCTGGGCCAGCTGGGCAGGTGCCCCCTGATGGAGATGGATCGCCACATCGGGATAGCGGCGGCTGAACTCGGTGATCACCGCTGGCAGCTTGTAACGCGCCTGGGTGTGGGTGGTGGCGATACGCAGCACCCCGCTGGTGGCCAGCTGCTCCCCCAGCGACAACTGGTTGATCTGCTCCACCTGCGCCACCACCCCCTTGGCCAGCTCCATCACCTTTTCCCCCGCACTGGTCAAGCCGACCAGATTCTTCCCCTTGCGGGTAAAGAGGGCGAGCCCCAGCTCATCTTCCAGCATCTTCATCTGCTTGCTGAGGGTCGGTTGGGAGGTGTAGAGCTTCTCCGCCGTCGCCGAGATGTTGAAGTTGTTCTTCACGATCTCGGTAAAGTTCTTGAGCCGGGCGATGTTCATCTGGGCAAGGGATCTCGCTGCTGCGGCCAGTGAGGCTGGCCTGAAAAAGAGAGCGCGGGGCTGACCCCGCGCCTGGCCGCCGACCATACCACAGCGCCGCGCACGATAACCTGCCCCAGGTCAGAAAGCGGCGCGCTAGTCGCTGGCGAGCTTGATCCCGAGTCCGACAAACAGGGTGCCGATGCCCCGGTTGAGCCAGCGGCCAATCCGGGCAGGCAGTTTTATCTTGTTGCGGGCGTAGGCCGTGCTGAAGACCAGCAAGTGGCACCAGATCATCCCGTTCAGGTTGAAGATGCAGCCGAGCAGGATAAAGGCGAACGCCTTGTCGGGAGCATCCGGCGCAATGAACTGGGGCACGAAGGCGAGGAAAAAGAGCGCTACTTTGGGGTTGAGCACATTGGTCAGCACCCCCTGCCGGTAGATCCGGCCATAGGAGAGGGCGGGCAGCGTGGCTGCAGCACCTGCTGCGCTATTCGCCGCCGGTTGACGAAACAGGGAAACGCCGAGATAGACAAGGTAGAGGGCGCCAGCCAGCTTGATGACCGTAAACAGCTCGGCCGAGGCGCTGAGCAGCGCCGACAGACCGAGGGCGGCAGCCAGCACATGGATCATGGTGCCGGTTCCTATCCCCAACGCGGCCGCCGAACCGGCACGCCACCCTTGCGAACCGCTGCGCAGCATGATGAGCAGGGAGTCCGGCCCCGGCATGATATTGAGCAGCAGCCCCGAGACCACAAACAGCGCCAGATCATGAATACCGAACATAGACTCCATCCTCGTATAGGAAAACCAAACAAAGAGGGCTCCGCAGAGCCCCCTTCCATCTTATTTTCAACCCGTCTGACCGAGCCGCAGCGGTATCCCTACCTTAAGGGCGTAGCGCCTTGTCAGCCCGGGAGATGCCGCAGACCCCGGAGCGCACCACTTCGATGATCTCGTTAGTCTGGGCGGCGGTCTTGATAAAGGCATCCAGCTTCTCGCTGGTGCCCACCAACTGCACCGTGTACTGCTCGGGGGTAACGTCGACAATCTGGCCACGGAAGATATCCGCCAGCCGTTTCAGCTCGTCACGGGCTCCACCGGCGGCACGCGCCTTGACCAGCGCGATCTCCCGCTCGATATGCTCCCCTTCGCTCAAGTCACACACCTTGAGCACATCCACCAGCTTGTGCAGTTGCTTCTGGATCTGCTCCAGCACCCGCTCGTCACCCATGGTGACTATGGTCATGCGCGACAGGGTGGGATCCTCGGTGGGCGCCACCGTCAGGGTCTCGATGTTGTAGCCGCGCTGGGAGAAGAGGCCCACCACACGGCTCAGGGCGCCGGATTCGTTCTCCAGCAGAACGGATATTATATGTCTCATCAGGTTCGCTCCGTCTTGCTCAGCCACATCTCATCCATGGCACCAAACTTGATCTGCATCGGATAGACGTGCTCATCCGGGTCGACCGAGATATCCATGAACACCAGCCGATCCTTCATGGCGAAGGCCTTCTCCATGGCGCTCTCCAGCTCGGCCGGATCGCTCACCGCGATACCGACGTGGCCGTAGGCTTCCGCCAGTTTGACGAAGTCCGGCAGGGACTCCATGTAGGAGTGGCTGTGACGACCGCCGTAGAACATCTTCTGCCACTGCTTGACCATGCCCAGCGCTCGGTTGTTGATGGAGATGATCTTGATGGGTACCCCGTACTGTAAGCAGGTAGAGAGCTCCTGAATGTTCATCTGCACCGAGCCATCACCGGTGACGCAGCAGACCACGGCATCCGGGTTGGCAAACTGGGCCCCCATGGCGGCAGGAATACCAAAGCCCATGGTGCCGAGGCCGCCAGAGTTGATCCACTGACGCGGTTTGGCAAAGGGGTAGTAGAGCGCCGCAAACATCTGGTGCTGGCCTACATCGGAGGCGACGAACGCCTGACCCTGAGTCACCTTGTAGAGGGTCTCGATCACCTGCTGCGGCTTGATCTGGGTGGCCGACTTTTCGTAGGCGAGGCAGTGACGGGAGCGCCACTGGTTGATCTGGCTCCACCAATCCGTCATTGCCTGATGATCGTTAGCAAAGCCACACTCGCGGATCACCTCCAGCATCTGTTCCAGCACGGTTTCTACCGAGCCAACGATGGGCACATGAGCCTGCACCGTCTTGGAGATGGATGTCGGGTCGATATCGATATGCACTATGGTGGCATTGGGGCAGAACTTGGCCACGTTGTTGGTGACACGGTCATCGAAGCGGGCACCCACGGCAAAAATCAGATCCGCATTGTGCATGCTCTTGTTGGCTTCGAAGGTACCGTGCATCCCCAGCATGCCGATAAATTGCGGATGAATACCGGAGAAGGCCCCCAGCCCCATCAGAGTGGTGGTGACCGGCAGGTTCAGCAGCTCCGCCAGCTTGGTCACCAGATGATCCGCATTGGCGTTGATGGCACCACCGCCCACGTACATCACCGGGCGCTGGGCATCCACCAGCAGCTTGGCAGCCCGCTTGATCTGGCCTTTGTGACCGGACTTGGTCGGGTTGTAAGAGCGCATGCTCACCGACTCGGGATACTGGTAGGGGAATTTCTCTTTCGGGTTCTGCACATCTTTGGGCAGATCCACCACCACAGGCCCCGGGCGGCCGCTGGCGGCAATGTAATAGGCCTTCTTGATGGCCTCGGGAATATCGCTCGCCTTCTTGCACAGGAAGCTGTGCTTCACCACCGGGCGGGAGATACCGATCATGTCGGTCTCCTGGAATGCATCCTCACCGATCATGGTGGTCGGCACCTGGCCGGAGAGGATCACCAGCGGAATGGAATCCATATAGGCGGTGGCAATACCGGTAATGCAGTTGGTCGCCCCGGGACCGGAGGTCACCAGCACAGTCCCCACCTTGCCGGTGGAGCGGGCGTAGCCGTCAGCCATGTGAACCGCGGCTTGCTCGTGGCGCACCAGCACATGCTCCATCTTGCCGTTTTCGAAGAGTGCGTCATAGATGTCGAGCACCGAGCCACCAGGGTAGCCAAAGACGTGCTCCACTCCCTGATCTTCCAGCGCTCTAACCACCATCTGGGCGCCTGATAACATCTCCATGATAAAGCCCTCCAGGCTTTGCTCCGTTTTGCGAATCCCGTCAACGGCGCAGTGCTTCCCGGCACAACCCGACCCGTTTCTTGTTGTTATCTGAATGCAGATCGGGCTAATTCCGCCCCGTTGACCGGTGAAAAAAAGGATTTTTCAATCATTCACCCGAAAATCGGGTGAAAAACCAACTTAACCCGCTTCATAACGGTTGTCCACGGCTTTTCCTGACCAGAACAGTCATACATTTCAACCCACTATTAACATTCAAAGAGTTGGCATCGCAGTCATGAGATAAAAGGGAAGCAAGTCGGGTAATGGCCAGCAAATCATCCCGCCGAGGGGAACAGCGGCCACAAAAAAGCCCACCAGTCAGCGGTGGGCTTGATGCCGGATGATCGACTCAGTTGTCCTGATCCGGCTCAGCCAGCCAGATCTGCTGATCCGGATCTGTCTCTTCACTGACCGAAATGCTGACGCCCATATCCAGCAGTTCGTGCAGGGTCAGATTATCTGCCAGCGTCATGGTTTCGCCATTCTCATTGGTAAAGCGCATGTGTTCCGTCCTCTCCTTGGTGGGATCGCCTTTCAGTCTAGTCAACAACGCTCACTTGCGATAACCAGCAACTGGATAAACAGTCCCCGCCATCCAGCTCGCTCAAACGATCACTCACCTCTTCCGGAAATAGGGTGCGGGCCCAGAGCCGACGTGACAGCGACGCCACGCTCTCATCGGCACCGGCCGCCAGCCAGCGGGCCAGCTCCCCTGCCACATCGGGGTAGCTGATCGCCCCCGGCGCAGGGCTGTCGAGCCAGCCGCGCACCAGATTGGCATCAAGGCAGTCCATCAGGGTCGCCAGCCCCATCATCTCGAGGGTCTTGCCGTTGGTCAGTTGCTCAAACTGCCCGCCAAGGGGTTTGACCAGTAGCTTCTTGCCGAGGGTGAGTGCCTCGGAGGCGAGCTCAAAGCCCGCGTTGGAGATGACGCCGCGACAACCGGCCAACACGGCGATAAACCCCTGCCGCGACGGGGGCTCGAAGCGCAGGTTGCGCCACTGGCTGGGGGAGCGGATGGCGGGGTGAAAACAGACGAAGCGCTGCTGACCAAAGCGCGACAACAGGGCGGCGATCGCCTCGGTCTGCTCGAACGGCAGATAGACCAGGATCTCGCCGTTATCCGGCGCAAGTGCGATGGGGTCGATCACCGGCGGCAACAAGGGGTGGCCGAAGTGAAACCAGTGCAGCCCGAGTGGCTGATCCACCGGGGCAAAGTGGCGCATCAGCTGACGGCTGACACCATCCTCCCCCCAGCGCGGGATCGGCCAATTGAAACTGGCTTGATGGCTGATGGTAAGACTCGGCTTGCCATAACGGCGGGCGGAGTGGGCGGTCAACGGCTCAAAATCGCTCACCACCAGATCGTATTCGCTGCAGTCGAGGGCCCGCAGATCCCGCCAGAAGGTGAGCGGCGAGGCGGCCTGCAGGGTACGCCACGGCGAGACCCGCCCCTCGTGGCTGACAAAAGTGAGCCCGGCAAAAGTGCGGTAGGCGCCGAACTCCTCCATGTCGAAATAGCGGTCGGCAGGGCGGCCGCTGAAGAGATAGTCCACCTCGACTCCGGCCGTGCGTAGCGCCCGTGCCAGGGTGCGACTACGGCTGATATGGCCGTTGCCGGTGCCTTGCACCCCAAACAGTATCCTCATGGATGGCTCCAACCGAGCGCCAACACGGCGCAGCCGCCACCCAGCAGGGCCCCCGCCACCAGATCGCTCAGGTAGTGGACCCCGAGCAGCAGCCGCGATGCCCCCACCAACGCCGCCCAACCAAACAGCAGCGGCGCCCAGAGCGGAAAGCCGCTGGCCAGTATGGTGGCCATCAGAAAAGCGGCGGCGGTGTGGCCGGAGGGGAGACTGTAACGATCGGAGGGGGTGATAAAGACCGGCAAACCGACTGGCCGTTGCCGTTTCAGGCTGTTTTTCAGCAGCAGATAGAGGGGTAACTCAATGGCAAAGGCGAGCAGAGCCAACTGCACCAGTTCCCGCTCTGCCTGCCCCTGCCACCAGAGCAGGGCGGCTAGCACGGCATAGAGCGGGCCATCACCTGTACGGGAGACAAGGCGGCTAATCCTCGCCTGCGGCCGGTTGTAGGCGTGAAGCAGGCAAACCCTGCATACCTGCTGATCCCATTGCTGGATCTTGTTCATAACCCCTCCGTCCCTGAAATCTCTTGGCAGCATGCAGCCGAGGGATGACGTTCCGTTGAACGGGGGATAACAGATTTATGAAAAAAGGGCCGAATGGCCCTTTTTAATCTCGACTAACAGCGGGATCAGTGGCTGCCGCGCAGACCGGTCTCCATCATACGGCAGTTGTGATCCGCCAGACGGGTCATGAAATTCTCATCAACCTTGAGGCCGAACACCTGCTCGTAGAGATCTTTCATCACGAACGGCTGCCACATCATGCTGAGGAAGGAGATCTTCAGCATCTCGGGATCCAGGTTATGAGCCAGCTCGCCGTTGGACTTCATGGTTTCCAGCAGGGCGTCGAACTGCGGTAGCTGACGTTCCAGCAGGCGATTCAGCACAAAATCCCGACCAGGACTCTTCTCACTAGACAATGCACTGGAGATAGCGGAAGTCAGCTCGCTGTTGGGCGCCATCACCTGATAGTAAGTATTGAGCATCTCATTGATGCTGTGATTGCTCTGCTCATCTTGCCAGGCGTGATCAAGCGGCTCGGCCACATCGCCCAGCACAGCTTTGTAAAGACCCTCTTTACTGCCGAAGTAGTAGTGGATCATGGCCAGATTCGAGCCAGCCAGCTCCGCTATTTCGCGGGTAGTCACCTTGCTATAGGGAGTATTGAGAAAACGCTCACGGGCAGCAGCAAGCAACTTGTCACGAATGTCAGAACGTCCGACCGGACGACCAGGTCTACGTTTTTCCATGAAACACCTCAGATAATGCAGTCAATGCTGATAAGTCGATCTGGTTGTGCAAATAATCGAGCACAGCAGGAATGACCAGATAATCGGTCATAGGCCGAATATGGGACAAGGAAATTTGCAGTCCTTTACAATCCGATTAAATATCTCAGCAGATTGCTCCTGACAATCCAGGTTGACACAGCATAAAAATCTCGATATTGGTAAAAGCGTTATCGACTGGAAGGAATAACAACGTCATGCATATCGCCACCCCGCTACTACTACTTTCCCTAATCGCGTTAACTCGCGCGGGATCCTTGTAGCCGGGCTAAGGCATAGCCGGAATTTACAAAAACCCGTGCACCCTGCACGGGTTTTTTTATGCCGCAGCAGGATGCACGTTACCGAACTTAGGAAGAGGGAAGTCACATGTCAGATAGGGTCATCATATTCGACACCACCTTGCGCGATGGTGAGCAGGCCCTGGCGGCCAGTTTGACAGTCAAGGAGAAGCTGCAGATCGCACTGGCACTCGAGCGGCTCGGTGTCGATGTCATGGAAGTGGGCTTCCCGGTCTCCTCTCCCGGGGATTTTCAATCGGTGCAGACCATCGCCCGCCACATCAAGCACAGCCGGGTCTGCGCCCTCGCCCGCGCCCTGCCCAAGGATATCGATGCCGCCGGTGAAGCTTTGCGGGTCGCCGACGCCTTTCGTATCCACACCTTTATCTCCACCTCCTCCATCCATGTAGAGAGCAAGCTGAAAAAGAGCTTCGAGGATGTACTGGAGATGGGCACCAGCGCCATCAAGCACGCCCTGCGCTACACCGACGATGTGGAGTTCTCCTGCGAGGATGCGGGCCGCACGCCGATTGATAATCTCTGCCGCATGGTCGAGGCCGCCATCAAGGCGGGCGCCCGCACCATCAATATCCCGGATACCGTGGGCTACACGGTGCCGACCGAGTTCTCCGGCATCATCCACACCCTGTTCAATCGGGTGCCCAACATCGACAAGGCCATCATTTCGGTGCACTGCCACGACGATCTGGGGCTCTCGGTCGCCAACTCCATCGGCGCCGTGCAGATGGGGGCCCGCCAGATCGAATGCACCATCAACGGTATCGGCGAACGGGCGGGTAACTGCTCGCTGGAAGAGGTGGCGATGATCCTGAAGACCCGCGCCGATCTGCTCGGGCTGCATACCAACATCCGCCACAACGAAATTCATCGTACCAGCACGCTGGTGAGCCAGCTCTGCAACATGCCGGTGCAGCCCAACAAGGCGATCGTCGGGGCCAACGCCTTCTCCCACAGCTCCGGCATCCATCAGGATGGGGTATTGAAGGCGAAAAATACCTACGAAATCATCACCCCCGAGAGCATTGGCCTGACCCAGAACAACCTCAACATGACCTCCCGCTCCGGCCGCCACGTCATCAAGCACCGGATGGAGTCCATGGGTTATGCCGAGAGTAGCTACGACCTCGACCACCTCTACGGCAAGTTCCTGACCCTGGCCGACAAAAAAGGACAGGTATTCGACTACGACCTCGAAGCACTGGCTTTCTTCAGCCAGATCCACGAAGAGCCGGAGCACTTCAAGCTCGAATACCTCGGGGTGCAGAGCGGCAGCTCGGTACTGGCCACCGCCTCGGTCAAATTGAAGGTGGGGCAAGATCTGGTGTGTGAAGCGGCCACCGGCAACGGCCCGGTGGATGCGGTCTACCAGTGCATCAACCGCATTACCGGCTACCAGATCCGCATCGACAAGTACGCCCTCAAAGCCAAGGGGGAGGGGGAAGATGCCCTCGGTCAGGTCGATATTGTCGCCGAATACAAAGGCCGCAAATTCCACGGCATGGGGCTGGCCACCGACATCATCGAATCCTCGGCCCATGCCCTGCTCCATGTGATCAACAGCATCTGGCGCGCCGATCAGGTGGCCGAGCAGATGGAACGCAATAACAGCATCAAATCAGAAACCGTCTGAACAGGACTCGGAACCAAACAGATGGAATGGAATGACAGCATCAAATCGGAAACCGTCTGAGCAGGGCCCGGAGCCACACAGACGGCATGGAATGACAACATCAGGACGGGGAGCGTCTGAACCGGCAACCGCGCGCAGCGTCGGGGAAAGCGGCCAGAGGGATCTCAAAGACAATATCAGGATGGAGAGTGTATGAGCAGTTATCGGATCGCAGTATTGCCGGGTGACGGCATTGGCCCGGAAGTGATGGCCGAAGCCGTCAAGGTACTGGAAAAGGTGCAGGCCAAGTTCGGCTTCGCCTTCGAATATGATCGCCACGACGTAGGCGGCATCGCCATCGACAACCACGGCACCCCGCTGCCACAAAGCACCATCGCAGGCTGCGAAGCGGCCGACGCCGTGCTGTTTGGCTCGGTCGGCGGCCCGAAATGGGAGCATCTGCCACCGAACGACCAGCCGGAGCGCGGCGCCCTGCTGCCCCTGCGCGCCCACTTCAAGCTATTCTGCAACCTGCGTCCGGCCCGCATCTACACCGGTCTGGAGCAGTTCTCCCCACTGCGCGCCGACATCTCCGATCGCGGTTTTGACATCGCCTGCGTGCGCGAGCTGACCGGCGGCATCTACTTCGGCCAGCCCAAGGGGCGAGAGGGCGAAGGGGCGAACGAGAAGGCGTTCGACACCGAGGTGTACCATCGCTTCGAGATCGAGCGCATCGCCAAGATTGCCTTTGAGTCGGCCCGGGTACGCAAAGCCAAGGTCACCTCGATCGACAAGGCCAACGTGCTCGCCTCCTCCATTCTGTGGCGCGAGGTGGTGACTCAGGTTGCCAAATCCTACCCGGACGTGGCACTGAACCACATGTACATCGACAACGCCACCATGCAGCTCATCAAGGATCCGTCCCAGTTCGACGTGCTGCTCTGCTCCAACCTGTTTGGTGACATTCTTTCCGACGAGTGCGCCATGATCACCGGCTCCATGGGGCTGCTCCCCTCCGCCAGCCTCAACGAATCGGGTTTCGGTCTGTTCGAACCGGCCGGTGGCTCGGCCCCCGATATTGCTGGCAAAGGGATTGCCAACCCCATCGCCCAGATCCTCTCCGCCGCCCTGATGCTGCGTTACAGCCTGGGTCAGGAAGCTGCCGCCCAGGCCATCGAGCAAGCCGTAGCCCAGAGCCTGGCCGAGGGTTACTTCACCGCCGACCTGCATCAGGCCAGTGCCCGCCATCCGGTGCAGAGCACGTCCGAGATGGGCAGCCAGATCGCAGCCCGGATCTGAGCCGCATAACAGATAACTCTGAGCCACATAACAAGGAAGAGAGAAGCAATGGCCAAGACCCTTTATCAGAAAGTATTCGACGCCCATGTGGTACGGGAAGTGGCAGGGGAAACGCCCCTCATCTACATCGACCGCCATCTGGTGCATGAAGTAACCAGCCCGCAGGCATTCGACGGCCTGCGCGCCATGAACCGCCAGCTGCGCCGCCCGGATCTGACCTGGGCCACCATGGATCACAACGTCTCCACCACCAGCAAGGACATCGCCGCCTCCGGCGAGATGGCCCGCATCCAGATGGAGACGCTGGCCGACAACTGCAAAGAGTTCGGGGTTCGCCTCTACGATCTCAACCACAAATATCAGGGGATCGTCCATGTGATGGGCCCCGAGCTCGGCATTACCCTGCCCGGCACCACCATCGTCTGCGGCGACTCCCACACCGCCACCCATGGCGCCTTCGGCTCGCTGGCGTTCGGCATCGGCACCTCGGAAGTGGAACATGTGATGGCCACCCAGACCCTGAAACAGGGCCGCGCCAACACCATGCGGATTTCGGTCAACGGCAAGCTGGCCGAAGGCATCAGCGCCAAGGACGTGGTGCTGGCCATCATAGGTCGGGTCGGCCATGCCGGTGGTACCGGCTACGTGGTGGAGTTCGCTGGCGAGGCCATTGCGAGCCTCTCCATGGAAGGGCGGATGACGGTGTGCAACATGGCCATCGAACTGGGTGCCAAGGCGGGGATGATTGCCCCCGACCAGACCACCATCGACTACATCCGTGGCAAGGAGTTTGCCCCCAAGGGCGAGGCACTGGAGCAGGCCATCGCCTACTGGCAGAGCCTCAAGAGCGACGAAGGTGCCCGCTTCGATGCCGAAGTAGTGCTCGACGCCGCCGATATCGCCCCGCAGGTCACCTGGGGCACCAACCCGGGTCAGGTGATTGCCGTCAATGAACCGATTCCGGCACCGGAATCCTTCAGCGATCTGATGGAGCAGCAGTCCGCCCGCAAGGCGCTCGCCTACATGGATCTGCAGCCGGGCCAGAAGCTCTCCGATGTCGCCATCGACAAGGTGTTTATCGGGTCGTGCACCAACAGCCGCATCGAGGATCTGCGCGCCGCCGCCGCCATCGCCCGCGGTCGCAAGGTGGCAGCTGGCGTGCAGGCGCTGGTGGTGCCGGGCTCCGAGCAGGTTAAGGCGCAGGCCGAAGCCGAGGGGCTGGACAAGATCTTCATCGAGGCCGGCTTTGAGTGGCGCCTGCCCGGCTGCTCCATGTGTCTGGCGATGAACAACGACCGGCTGCAACCGGGGGAGCGCTGCGCCTCCACCAGCAACCGCAACTTCGAAGGGCGTCAGGGCCGCGCCGGCCGCACCCATCTGGTGAGCCCGGCCATGGCCGCCGCTGCCGCCGTCACCGGCCGCTTCGCCGACATTCGCGCACTGTAAGAGGACATTACGATGACAGGATTCAAGCAACACAAAGGGATCGTCGCCCCCCTCGACAGCGCCAACGTCGACACCGACGCCATCATTCCCAAGCAGTTTTTGCAGAAGGTCAACCGCATCGGTTTTGGCAAACACCTGTTCCACGACTGGCGCTTTCTTGACGATGCTGGACAGCAGCCCAACCCCGAGTTTGTGCTCAACCAACCGCAATTCGCCGGAGCCAGCATCCTGCTGGCCCGCGAGAACTTCGGCTGTGGTTCGAGCCGCGAGCACGCCCCCTGGGCGCTGGCCGACTACGGCTTCAAGACCATCATTGCCCCGAGCTTTGCCGACATTTTCTACGGCAACGCCATCAACAACGGCATGGTGCCGGTACGCCTGAAGGAGGAGGAGGTCGACGCCCTGTTCCAGCTGGTCGCTACCAAGCCGGGCATCGAAATTGAAGTGGATCTGAAAGCCAATCAGGTGCGTGCCGGTGAGCTCAGCTTCGGTTTCGAGATCGACGAGTTCCGCCGTTACTGCCTGCTCAACGGGCTGGATGCCATCGGCCTGACCCTGCAACACAAAGCCGCCATCAGCGCCTTTGAGGCGAAGCAGCCAAGCTGGATTTAACGCGCCAGTTGCAAAAAAACGAGTAGAATCAACAGGGAGCTTCGGCTCCCTGTTTTACTGTCCGCTACGCTTCCCACTTTGGGCCACCGGAACTGGCCCGTGCCACAGGAAAGGATGATGAAGAGACCGACGGCAATCCCTCTACTCTGTGCCCTGCTGCTAACCCTGCCTGCGGGCGCCAGCCAAACCAGCTTCAACAACAGCCTCGGTCAGATCAACGTCGGCTGGCGGGATAGCGAAGGCAAGCCCCAGCAGCTCACCTACCGGCTGGAACAGAGCAAGCTGCCGCCCCTTATCGCCTATCGCCCGGCCAGAATGCAGGAGGAGGTGTTGCAGGTATTGCTGCGGGAGGTGCGCCAGAACTACCCCGATGTGCAGTTCACCCTCACCCGCCCCACGCTGGAGCTGCATCTGAAAAGTCGCAATCAGGATAAAGCGCGTGAAGCGATGGCCTGGCTGGAATCACAGCGCAGCAAAGAGGAGCTGGCGTGGCTGACCGAGCACTACTTCCAGTACTTCACAGCCCCTGACGGACAACTTGCGGTCAAGCAAGATCATCCGCGCATTGCGCTGGAGAGCCGCAGCACCTTGGCACCGCTGGCGGGTCAACTCAAACAGCAGGGCAGCACCGAGACGGAAGCGCGCCAGAAAACCGTGGCCCATATGCTCACCTTTATCCAGAGCATCCCCTACCAGCAGTTGGATAATCTCAATGGACGGCAGGGCAAGGGGTTTCTCGCGCCTCGCCAGGTGCTGGAGCAGAATCGGGGCGATTGCGACAGCAAGGTGGCCCTGATGGCCGCCATGCTGGCGCAACTCTTTCCCGAGCTGAAACAGGCCATGGTATTCGTCCCCGGCCATGCCCTGCTAGCCGTTGATCTGCCCGCCAAACCGGGGGATGCCACCATCAGCTGGCAAGGGCAATCCTATCTGCTGCTCGAGCCCACAGGCCCCGCCACCTTGCCAGCCGGCCAAATAGCATCGACCAGCAAAACGCTGGTCGATAGTAAACAAATCAGTGTGCAACCGGTTAAAGCCAACAAGTGAGCCTGTCTATCTCAGGCTCACACTGTGACCCATGACGACCGATTGATTAGATCGCTAGCTCAAGCCACGGGTAAAAACTCTATCGCCAACAGCAAGCCATCATCCTCATCCAGTACCCGAATGATGCGGGCTTGCGCCTCGAAAGGGGGCAGCAGGTTGTTGTGCGTGGCCAGGCTAACCCGGATCGGCAGATTGATGTCGAGCTGGTGTTCAGATACCGCAATCCCCATGCCGTTGGCACTGAGATCCCGACAGACCCCCTCCAGCACCTGCTGTTGCTGATAGACAGTGACCGGAGCATTGATAACCATGCGTGCAAAGGCACGCCTTTCCTTGGTGTTGGTAAGCACGCGAACATCCTCTGTTTGGTGGGCGTCATCTCAGGGGTATTGCACAATTGTGCTGGTCTACCCAAAAGAACGTTAATACAATGCGGTTCGTTTCTCAAACGGGGTGCGGTTTACCGCTGAGATTATACCCGTGAACCTGATCCAGATAATGCTGGCGGAGGAATTTGAGGCATGGCGCTCATTTTTTGCGCCCTCACCCGCTGGCACCTCATTATTAACAAGTAATAGGGAGTGCCACCAATGAAAACCCTGCTGCTGGTCACCACCGGCCTGCTGTCGGCCAATGCGTTCGCCGCCGACACCCTCACCGTCTACACCTACAGCTCCTTCACTGCCGAGTGGGGCCCGGGCCCCAAGATCAAGCAAGCCTTCGAGAAAGAGTGCGGCTGCACCCTCAATCTGGTTTCCCTCGAAGATGGCGTGGCCATCCTCAACCGGCTGCGGCTGGAGGGCAAACACAGCAAGGCCGATCTGGTGCTGGGGCTCGATGATGCTCTCATTAGCGAAGCCAAGCAGAGCGGCCTGTTCGCCCCCCATCCCGCCAAGCTCGACGGCATCAAGGTGCCGGGTGGCTGGCAGGATAAGACCTTCGTCCCCTACGACTACGGCTACTTCGCCTTTGTTTATGACAAGGAGAAGCTCAAGCAGCCCCCCAAGAGCCTGAAAGAGCTGGTGGAGTGGCCCGACCTCAAGGTGATCTATCAGGATCCCCGCACCTCCACCCCGGGGCAGGGGCTGATGCTGTGGATGAAGTCCGTTTATGGCGACAAGGCGCCCGCCGCCTGGGCCGAGCTTGCCAAGAAAACGGTCACTGTCACCAAGGGGTGGTCAGAGGCCTATGGCATGTTCCTCGATGGCGAGGCGGACATGGTGCTCTCCTACACCACCTCCCCCGCTTACCACCTGATTGGCGAGAACAAGCCCCAGTATCAGGCTGCCGCCTTCTCAGAGGGTCACTACCGTCAGGTAGAAGTGGCCGCCAAGCTGAACAGTGCCACTCAGGGCAAGCTGGCCGATCAGTTCCTGCAATTTATGGTGAGCCCCGCCTTCCAGAACGAGATCCCTACCGGCAACTGGATGTATCCGGTGATCGACACCCAACTGCCCAAGGGCTTCGAGCAGATGATCACCGTCAGCAAACCGCTGGCCTTCAGCGCCGATGAGGTGGCCGCCAATCGCAAAGGGTGGATCCGCGAGTGGCTGCAAGCCGTCACCCAGTGAGCCGTAACGCCCTGAAACTACAGACTCGTCCCCTCTGGTGGCTGCCGGGCAGTGCAGCCACCCTGTTGATCCTGTTGTTGTCCCTCGGGCCGCTCGCGGCCCTGTTGTGGCAGGCCGGTTCGTTGGCGCCACGCACCCTGCTCGCAGACCCTTATCTGCGTCATGTGCTGGGCTTCAGTCTGGGGCAGGCGCTGCTCTCCACCCTGCTCAGTCTCGGGCTGGCCATTCCGGTAGCCCGCGCGCTGGCACGGCGACGCTTCACTGGCCGCACCCTGCTCATCAAGCTGTTTGGCCTCTCGCTGGTACTGCCGGTCATTATCGCCATCTTCGGTATCGTGGCGGTTCACGGCAAACAGGGGTGGCTGCCGCAGCTACTGCGATCACTGGGGCTGGATCCCGGCAACTATCTTTACGGCCTGTTCGGCATCCTGCTGGCCCACGTCTTCTTCAACATGCCGCTGGCGGCCCGCCTGATGCTGCAGAGCATAGAGAGCATTCCCGAATCGAGCTGGCGCCTTGCCAGCCAGCTCGGCATGCGCTCGTCCCACATCTTCCGGCTGCTGGAGTGGCCGCTTATTCGCGGCATATTGCCGGGACTGGCCAGCCTCATCTTCATGCTCTGTTTCACCAGCTTCACTACCGTGCTGGCGCTGGGAGGCGGGCCGAAATCCACCACGCTGGAGGTGGCGGTCTATCAGGCGCTGCGCTTTGACTTCGATCTCGCCACTGCTGGCGGACTGGCACTGGTACAGCTGATCCTGACCGCCGCCCTGCTCGCCCTGCAGCACAAGCTACAGAGCACCCCAGCCAGTAGGGTGACGCCCCGTCGCCCCTGTCTGCGGCCGGATCGCCATCAGCCGGGTACGGCCGTGGTGGATCTGCTCTCGCTCGGCATCGGGCTAGCCATCTTCCTGCCGCCCCTGCTGGCCATAGTGGTAGCCGGTCTTCACCCCGGCCTGCTGACAGCGCTCAGCTCAAGCAAGCTGTGGCAGGCGAGCGGCCAGTCTCTGCTGATTGCGCTGGCGGCAGGCACCCTTGCGACTCTGCTCGGCAGCGGCCTGCTGCTCACCAGTCGCCACCTCAAGGTACGCACTCGTCAACGGCGAGCTGCGGCCATGTGGGAGGCCAGCGGGTCGGTGATCCTGATGATCCCGGCGGTGGTGCTCTCCACCGGTCTCTTTATCCTGTTTATGCCATTCACCGATGTCTTTGCCCTCGGTCCCTGGCTGGTGGTGCTGGTCAACGCCCTGATGGCGCTGCCCTATGTGCTGCGCACCCTCTCTGCCCCCATGCAACTGGTGGTTCGCCAATATGATCGACTGGCCGACAGTCTGGGGGTGCGCGGTCTGCATCGCTTGCGACTGGTGGAGTGGCCGCTGCTGCGCCGCCCGCTGGCACTGGCGATGGCGCTGTCGATGATCCTCTCGCTGGGGGATCTCGGCGCTATCGCCATGTTTGGCAGTCAGGAGCTCACCACTCTGCCCTGGCTGCTCTACCAACAGCTCGGCAGTTACCGGCTGACCGAGGCGGCCGCCACCGCCCTGCTGCTGCTCATGCTCTGTTTCTCCCTGTTCTGGCTGGTGGAACGGGGGCTTGGAGGAGAGAATGGCGAGCATCATTGAGCTACAAAAAGCCTTGTGTCCCTGCGCTAGCGTTTCTGCGGCTGTTCTGGCTGGTGGAACAGACCCTTTGAGGAGGAAAAGATGCTGAATATTGATGAACTGGTGACCAGCTACCCTGACTGGCGCGTCAGCTTCAGTGCGACCCTACCCAAGGGGGAGATCACCGCGCTGATCGGCCCAAGTGGCGCAGGCAAGTCGACCCTGCTCGGGATGATCGCCGGCTTCGTGCCGGTGGAGTCAGGGCGCCTCAGTTTCGCTGGCGAAGATCTGCTGCCGCTGGGCCCCGCCGAGCGACCGGTCACCACCCTGTTTCAGGATCACAACCTGTTCCTCCATCTGTCGGTGTTCGACAATATCGCCATCGGCTTGCACCCGGGCCTGCGCCTCAGTGCCGCTCAGCGGGCACAGGTGATCGATGCGGCCGGGCGGGTTGGTCTTGGCGAGATGCTAAACCGCCTGCCAGAGCAGCTCTCCGGCGGCCAGCAGCAGCGAGTCGGGCTGGCCCGCGCGCTGGTGCGGGGCAAGCCATTGCTGTTGCTGGATGAGCCCTTCTCGGCCCTCGATCCGGCCCTGCGCCGGGAAATGCTGGCCGAAGTGGCTCGCCTCGCCTGCGAGCAGGGCATTACCGTGTTGATGGTTTCCCATAACCCGGAAGATGCACAGCTCATCGCCGATCTGGTGCTGTTCGTCGATGAGGGGCGCATCGCCCTGCAAGGCAAACCTGACATTCTGCAAAACAGCAATCACCCCGGATTGTTGCGCTACCTGGGTCGTGCTCTAGCACCACAGTGAATGGCCAACAAGCTGATGGTCTTCCCCTATCATGCCGGAAGATGCCCAGCTCATCGCCGATCAGGTGCTGTTCGTCGATGAGGGACACATCGCCCTGCAAGGCAAACCCGACATCCTGCAAAACAGCAATCATCCCGGGTTGTTGCGCTACCTGGGTCGTGCACATATCTCATAACTGAACACTTGCATCAAAAAAGGGAGGCCGATTGGCCTAATGCCAGTCAGTTAAGCCTGACTGGCATTGTTTTTATTGGCTTTTTT
>NZ_JBUXKV010000002.1:0-6773 GCF_055193095.1 Aeromonas sp. 160P
CTTGTTTCCTTCTCTGCCGTTTTCTGTCTTTCTCTCCAACTTCTTCTTCTGTTCTATCGCCCCGAATCTTTTTGTAACCACATGATATTTATCTATTTGTTAATTATACTGATCTCTAACAGGGATGGCGGTCTGTTCTGCTGAAGATGCTTAAAAACCAGGGTCACAACTGATTGTTGTTTCGGTTTATCCAACGGGATCGTTACAATGCGAACTGATTAATAAAGTGCTTTTCAAATGAGCCTTTACTAATGCTGCGCCTGGCCGGATGCCAGGGCGTTGTAACGAGTGAAGTAAGGGAATACGCCACTTTCCTACTAAAAACGTTCAGGCCAAAACATGACAACAGTGAAACCGAACAAGCTTGCCTTGCTGATCTGCTCCCTTCTTGCGACCCAAACCTATGCTGCCGAGCAGGAGGTGATGGTCGTCACCGCTTCCGGCTTTCAGCAGAAGATCGAAGATTCTGCCGCCTCTATCTCAGTGATTACCCGTGAGCACACCCTGATGCTGGTTGATGGCAAGAAGGTGGATAGCCGTGGCACTCGCCCCAATAGCGATGGCCCCGGTATCGAACAGGGCTGGTTGCCACCATTGCAGGCGATCGAGCGGATTGAGATCGTACGCGGCCCCATGTCATCCCGTTATGGTTCGGATGCCATGGGCGGCGTGATTAACGTGATTACCCGCAAGACCACCGGTCTGGCCTGGCAGGGTTCGGTTCACGCTGATTCGACCTTCCAGGAGAACAAGGATGCCGGCAACAGCTTCCAGACCGATGCCTATACCGCAGGTTCACTGATCGATGGCGTGTTGGGGCTGCGTTTCAATGGCCAACTGGCGCATCGTGGCGAAGACAAATTCAACCAGGGCTTTGCCGAGCAGGAGACTCGCAGTGGCACGGCCGTGCTCAGCTTCAAGCCTGACGACCATAACCGTTTCGATCTGGAGGCCAGCCGCAGCCTGCAGGATCGGGATCGTACGGTCGGCAATTCGCTGGATGCCAAGGCGAAAGAGAGCCTCAACCGCTACGAGCGTACCAACTACGCGCTGACCCATGATGGCCAGTATGATTTCGGCTCGTCCAGCAGCTATCTGCAGCAGGAGACCAACACCAACCACGGCCGCAAGATGGAGCTCATCAACACCATCGCCGATACCCACACCCAGTTCATTCTGGGGGATCACTACCTGAGTGTCGGTGGTCAGTACCGCTATGAGGATCTGCACGATCAGGGCAATACCCTGAAAGTGGCCAATCCTGCCGAGCAGCTGACCCGCTGGAGCTGGGCGATGTTTGTCGAGGATGAGTGGTCACTCACCGACAGCTTTGCCCTGACCGGTGGCGCCCGTATGGATCGGGACCAGAACTACGGCTCTCACTGGAGCCCGCGCCTCTACGGCGTCTGGCATCTGGATCAGAGCTGGACGTTGAAAGGGGGCGTCTCGACCGGTTACCGCTCTCCAGACTTGCGGATGTCGGCGGCCAACTGGGGTCAGGTCACCGGTGGTGGCAGCCTGGATGGCATGCTGGTTGGCAACCCGGATCTCAAACCCGAGACCAGCGTGAGCGAAGAGATTGGCCTGCTGTGGAATGGTAATCAGGGCTTCAACGCCGGGGTTACCCTGTTCAACACCGACTTCAAGAACAAGATCTCCGAAGTGCGTCGCTGCACCAGCAAGAGCGATCCCGCTTGTACCCTCAATGGTCACAGCTATGACTTCATCAGTGACCGGGTTAACGTCGACAAGGCGAACATGCGCGGGGTTGAGGGGATGATGGATTGGGCCATCAACGAGGATTGGTCGGTCAGCTCCAGCTACACCTTTACCCAGTCCGAACAGAAGAGCGGCCCGCTGGCAGGGTATGCCCTCAACCAGATGCCCCGCCACATGTTCAACGGTAGCGTAGATTGGCAGACCACTGAGGATCTCAGCCTCTGGTCGCGGGTCAACTTCCGTGGCGAGACCTCCGAGTACCTGAGCCGGGTCAAGATGGCGGAGGGGACCCCTTCCTACACCTTCTTTGACATTGGCCTGGTCTACAAGGCCAACAAGCATCTGGATCTGACCGCCGGGGTCTACAACCTGTTCGACAAGGCGGTGGATTACAGCAGCTATGGCACTGTGCTGGATGGTCGCCGCTACAACCTGGGCGTCACCTACAACTTCTGATAGGGATCATGTCATACGGCCGCCATCTTCGGATCGCGGCCGTTTTTATTGTGCGTCCGTCAGGGTGGCCTATGCCTGATAGGGGGCGGCTTGCCAGGTATTGCGCCCCAACGCTTTGGCTTGATACATCAGATCATCTGCCTGCCGTAACAGCTGGTCAGCATCCGCGCTGGCTTGCGCAGCAACCCAGACCGCCCCCGTGCTGACCGAGAGGGTGATATCGCCACCGCGGGTCTGCAGCGGCTGCCGGTGGCACTCCTGACAGATGCGATCAGCCCAGCGCTCTGTTTCTGCCAAGCTGTTGAGTTGCAGCAAGAGACAAAACTCTTCCCCGCCAATGCGGGCAAACAGAGCGCCTTCCGGCAATATCCCCGCCACAGTTGCAGACAGCTGCTCCAGCGACATATCCCCGATGCTGTGACCAAACCGATCGTTGATCTCTTTGAAGTGATCCACATCGAACAGCAACAAAGCACACGGATTGCCAGCAGCCAGCTGTTGTTCCAGCGCGGGAATGAAGGCCCGCCGGTTGAGCAGACCCGTCAAGGGATCGGTGCTGGCCAGCTTCTCCAGTCTGACGTTGGCTTTGCTCAATTCACTGGTACGGCGGGCGACCGCGCGGTGCAATTGCACTATGTAGGCCACCATGACCAAGACACCGGCCAGCAACAACCAGGGGCCAAGGTGGATGGGATAAACAGTCTCGACATGCATCCACTTGCGGATGATCCGATCCCGATCACTCTGTTTGATGTTGGCAAACCCCTCGTTCAGTTGTGCCAGCAACGCCAGATCGCCTTTCTTGACGGCAAAGCGAACTTCACTGGTATAGAGATGGCGCACCGGAATGAAGCGGGTAGGATCGGCAGAGGTGTAAATGTAGAAGTTGGCAACCTGCAAATCAGCGATAAAGGCCTTCAGTTCACCCTTGAAGGCGGCTGCCAGCATGGTGTCATTGTCATCGAAGGTCTGTAGTTTGGTGTCGGGGAAATGGCGCCTGGCGTAATACTCCTCGTAGCCCCCGGCCACTACGCCGACCGAGTCATGGAGCAAGGTGTATTGCACATCATTGCCACGCAATTCCCGTGAGAAGAAGAGCTGAGAGTCAAGTTGGGTGAGCGGCAGGCCATAATCGAACAATTTGTCCCGCTCCGATGACCAGAGCAGTCCAGCGTGGGCGTCAGCTTCACCCCCCTCAAGCAAATCGAGGGAACCCTGCCAGTCAACCAGTCGAAATTCGATCTTCTGACCGGTCACCCGGGCATATTCACGCCACAAGTCGATCAGCAAGCCATCCGGTTGCCCGGATTCATTGATAAAAGAGAAGGGTTGCCAAGCTTTGGAGTTGGTGATGATGATCGGCTCTTCCGGGGCTTTGGCCCAGACAGGCAGGGCAAGTACGAGCAGCAGGAGCCCCCATCCGATGCCGACTATGACTCCTATCCTGGCAGAGACCATCCTTGCTCCAATCCGTTACGGTGTACCGTCCGTGGTCTCCGATTATCACCATCTTCACGGTAGAAGAACAAGCGCTCAAATGATGAAGTTTGCATGATGCAAACGGCGTTATAAGGAGGCTGGCAGTTAGAGTGACTGCTTACAATGGCAGGCTGATCAGCGCCTCCACTCCCCCTTGTGGCCGATTGAGCAGAACCAGTTCGCCACCGTGCTGATGGACCAGAGTGCGCGCGATGGAGAGACCCAACCCCACGCTGCCCGACTCGGTGTTGCGCGCCTCATCAAGGCGTACGAAGGGTTTGAACACATCCTCCAGCCGCGCCGGGTCTATCCCGGGGCCGTGGTCGCAGACACGAATCAATAGTGCCTCCCGGGTTCGCTCCAGCGATACCTCGGCGCTGCCGGCATATTTGATGGCATTGCCGATCAGGTTCTGCAGTACCCGGCGCAAGGTGTTGGCGCGGCAGGCGTAGACCTCTTTGCCCTCCGCCAGACAGGTGACCGGCTGGCCGGTATCGGCATAGTCATCGCACAGGCTGACCAGCAGGCTGACCAGATCCAGCTCGCGGGTGGCCTCCTGCTGCCCCTCTTCGCGGGCAAAGCTGAGGGTTGCCGCCAGCATCTGCTCCATCTGTTGCAGGGTCTGCTGGATGCGCTCCTTGTCCTCGCCATCGGCCAGAAACTCGGTGCGCAGCCGCAGGCTGGTGATGGGGGTGCGCAGATCGTGGGAGATGGCCGCCAGCATCCGGGTTCTGTCCTGCACGAAGCGGTCGAGCCGGGTGTGCATCCGGTTAAAGGCCTGAATCGATTCGCGGATCTCGGTCGGCCCCGCCTCTTTCAAGGGCTCGATATCCTCGCCCCGTCCCAGCCGTTCGGCATTGCCCGCCAGCTGCTTGAGCGGGCGGGTGGCGCGGCGAAACAGCAGCACCATCAGCCCGATCACCAGACTGGCGACCAGCATCAGGTTGAGGGTGGTCTGCCACGACCAGCTGCCCGCCTCTTTGTCGACCAACGAGCTGAACTGCAGCCAGCCCCCCTGGGGCAGCTCGATGGAGCCATAGAGCCGCATATCCCGCGGCGGGGGCGACCCTTTGCGATCCCGCATCATGCGGGTGTGGTGCTCCCACGCTTTGCTGCGCTGGGAGTTCTCTTTCAGCTCGGCGCTGATCTCGACAGTAAGGCCGGGAGGATAGTTGAGGCGCGAGCGCACCAACTGCTCGAAGCGGGGGCTGCGGTTATCCGGTTGCAGCGGCTCATCGGAGAGGCGCAGCAGCAGAGTCTCGTTGCGACTGGCCTTGAGGATCTCGTCATAAAGAGAGGGGGGAGAGGGAGAGCAGCCGCACCACCGAGATGATCCGCTGCATGGCGTTGCGGCTGTTGACGAAGCCGAGCGCCTCCTCCCGATCCGAACGGTAGATCTGGATGCTGAGCAGCTGGATCAGGATCAACCCCGCCAGCGCCACCAGAATGATCTGGCCGGTCAGCCCCTTGGGCCACATCCGTGCCCACAGTCGTCGCAAGGCACCCACCGCTTAAACCTGCGTCACGTCGGTGGAGAACATATAGCCGCCACCCCAGATGGTCTTGATCAGCTCGGGGTTCTTGGGATCCCGCTCCAGCTTGCGGCGCAGTCGGCTCACCAGAGTATCGATGGCGCGATCGAAGGCCACTGCCTCGCGACCACGGGCCAGATCCAGCAGTTGATCCCGGCTCAGCACCCGCTGCGGGCGCTGAGAAACACCTTGAGCAGGTCGAACTCGGCGGTGGAGAGGCTCAAGCCCACCCCATCCTCATCGACCAGCTCCCGGCGATTGATGTCGAGCAACCAGCGATCGAAGCGTAGATCCCGGGTCAGGGTCTCGGCGGCGGGCTGGGTCTCGGCCTGGGTGCGGCGCATCACCGCCTTGATGCGCGCCAGCAGCTCGCGCGGATTGAAGAAGGGCTTGGCCAGATAGTCATCGGCCCCCATCTCCAGCCCTATGATGCGGTCGGTCTCTTCCCCCATGGCGGTCAGCATGATGATGGGCAGGCTCGATTTGACCCGCAGCTCGCGGCAGAGGGTCAGGCCATCTTCACCCGGCATCATCAGATCCAGTACCAGCAGATCGAACTCCCGCTCCTCCAGCAGTCGCTTCATCTCTTTGCCATCCCGGGCGCAGCTGACCCGCAGGCCGTGCTGTTCCAGAAAGCGCTTCAAGAGATCGCGGATCTCGCTGTGGTCATCGACCACCAATATATGGGTGTTGCCTTGATTCATGGGGTGGCCTCCTGCTTGGCGTTGGCACGAGTATACGAAAATCCGCCCTGCGGTTTGTGTCAAAGTGTGCCAGATCCGCGCGATGCCACACTCTGCTACAAAAAAGGGCGATGTTGGCAAAGTTCAGACACTTGACGGGTGTTTACTTGAGGGCAAGGCAAGAGCGCCGAACCAGAATCATCCCTACCGGAGATAAACCATGAAAAAGCTGACCAAAACCCTGCTGACCGCCACCCTGATCCTTGGCCTGCCGCTGGGCGCCTATGCCGCCAGTGAAGCAGCCCCCACCGGTCAGCCCGGTGCCATGATGGACTGCCCGATGGATGGCAGTGGTATGAAAGGTGGCAAACACCACGGTGGCCGCCACGACAAGATGGCCCGTCTGCAGAGCATGACCCCGGAGCAGATCCAGGCCAACCTGCAGCAACGTTATGACCGCATTGAAGATCCGGCCAAGAAGGCGGAGTTCATCAAGCACCTCAACGAGCGTGCCGCTGGCATGACCAAGCACGCCGAAGCGATGAAGCAGTTCGCCGAGGCGAACCAGTAACAACGCCAGCTGTTATAAACCCAAGGGTGGCCTCGGCCATAATGCCAGTCAGTTAAGCCTGACTGGCATTGTTTTTATTTGTTTTTTTAACTCCATACTTCTGTGGCCTTGGCTTCACGCAGCGGGGGTAACTTCGCTCCCTTCGGGCCGGCAGCACAAACTGCCCCGCCTGTTTCTCCAGCTCCGCCACCCGCCTCGGGATATTCCCCGGCGACACATACGGCATGCAACTCAACTCATGGATGAGGTAGACCGATGCCATGTGAAAACTCAACTGACTCGCCGTGTATTCCTTCAGGCTCGCCGCCATCTTCACCATCTGGCTGCGCAGCG
>NZ_JBUXKV010000003.1:0-6544 GCF_055193095.1 Aeromonas sp. 160P
GCCAGTGCCAGCATTGCCCGAATTACCAGAACTATCCATCTTTGAGATTATTGATTGCAAAAGTTCATTAGTTTTATAAACCCCACCTAAAACGGCATCAGTAGAAGTTTTGGTATAAGAAATATCATCGGTCATTCTACCCAACCGAAAAATACTGGCTTTCATATCGATAGCTAATGACTCAGCGCTATGGGCAATCAAATTAAGATTAGCCGTATCATGTTGAGTAGCATCAACAACCTGACGCAAAGCAACACCAAGGTTTTTATTTAACTTAGCAACAGAACCAGAAACAGAAGTACCTGTTGAATCACCTATTACAGGTTGAAAGTCAATCCAACCAGAAATAGGTTTAGTGCCAGAAGATCCCTCATCTGGAGTGTTACCACTACCGTCTGAATCACCGTTACCGCTGCCATTACCCGCATAATTACAGGATGTACCAGTCGTTTCAACTGGCCCTCTGGTATTGGCCAGCGGCAACTCGACACACACGCCACGGCAATCAACCAAGCAACCGCCAAATTCAGAGCTTTCAAATTTAAGACACACAGGCAACTGAGTAGCAATAGTAACGTTACCAAGTTGCACACCGACAGGACAACCGCCAATAGCAAAAGCCAGTGATGGAAAAAATAATAAAAACAACCCTATGCGCACACAGCCCCCAATATAAAAAAAGGCGACCGAAGCCGCCTTAGATTGAAAAGGATGTTCGCCATCCCTCGACAAAGAACAAAAACCAGAGCGTCCCAATGATCAGGGACATGGTTTAAGCCTTGCGAATAAGGCTGATCAAGATACCAACACCCACCACAGCAGCGACCACAGCCATCACCTTGGGAGAGGTTGCGGCAATGTCAGATTGCGCAGCATCAAGAGCCTTGGAAGCAGCATCAGCTGGGCCACCCTCAGCGAGGGCGGCACTAGCAGACAGAGCGGTAACAGCAGCAATGCAACCATTGCGGAACAAGCCTGAAAATTTATTCATTTTTATTTATCCTCTTTTGGCACCGACAATCACACGGGCAATAGCGCCCAATTTAAGACCAATAACCCAGATCGTTAATCCAAAACCAAAGGCTATTGACGTTGTGGATATATCAAACTGAAACCAATTTGATATATCCGTTAATTTTGAATGTTCCTGAACGGTCATCAAAACATATGCGCACGAATCCGCCTCAGATAAACGGGCGTATCCCTCAGAAGTTAAATCCAAACAGACCATAGCCGCGCCCTCGTCGTCGCTCGCTGCGCGCTCTCGCTCCTCCTCCTCGTTGCGCGGCTATTTCCACGCAACTGAGAGAAAGGTCAAGAATTTACAAAACCTTGCCTTCGGCTAGCTTAGTGCTAGTGGAAAAAGCGGTATGCTCGGCAAAGAGATCAACAGCCGCAACGTGCTTAACGCCAACCAAGGTTAATTGAGCCTTGTTTTGCGCACCTGGGCGAGAACCAAAAGACACCTCAAAAACGCCAGGCAACTTACCACGCAGATCGAGAAGTGTTTCAGGTGTAGCGGAAACTTTTGTTGGCTTAAAGCCAAACGATTCGGCGGCATCATCACGGTAATCGTTAACGTACCAAACAGAGACACCAGAAAGCGGCCTGCCGCTTTGCTCGTCTTTCATGTTCCATACATCAGCGGAGAGAATCAAAGCACGTTCAGCCATAGTAAAACACCTCAAATGTAAAATGCGCCGCAGTAGTTAGGATGTGAAATTCAGCGACATGGGAACCACACGGAAAACATTATGATCACGCAAAGAAAGAGAGTCAAGAAGACTGTACTCGTTAGGAGTGCATCAGAATGGATAGAACTAGCCAAAAAAAAGACAGGAAAAGGGCGGGAAACAGAGATTGCTGCACTACTAGGAACAACCAAGCAGGCAGTAAACAACTACACAACAGGGCGAAATGGGATAGGGGCAAAGGAAGCCATCCGGCTAGGATGGCTGATTAATGAAGACCCAATAGAGATAATGATCACAAGCGCAGTTCATGCAAGCACTACCAGAGGGCACGATAGCTGGATCGCTATGCTGGAGGAGTACCAAACAAGGAAAGTTGGCCAAGCGGAAGATCCGGCGGAACAGGAACAGGAACAGGGATCGAAGAATCAAAACGCTCAAGAGACCAGCGAACAATGAGAGCATCTTTATCCGCTTGGGAGATAACGGGAGATTCATCAGGTTCAACAACTGGAGCTACAACAGGGGGAGCCTGCAAAGAGTCCAAAAAGAAAATAACAGCATCAGATCCGCCCGTCTCAGCGAGTCGCAAAATCGTAACCCGGACATCAGTTTTTTGTTGAAGAACAAGCCGCCATTGATCTGCTGTTATGGCACAAACCTCCTTAGCGTCATCCTCCTGAATCTCGGCAAGTTGTTCATCAGAAAGGTCATCAATGCCAAAAAGTGCCTTTAGGCCGCGAGTCCAAAAACACTGTCGAGCACCAAAAAACGCCTTGGCATAATCCCTGAAAATAGAGGCATAAAAATCAGATTTTGGGGAGCCTTCGTCAATGGCCCTCAAAAGGTCAAACGGGGTAAAACCCTTCGGGTTACTGCTGGTCTTAGTGTGGGACTTGGCCAGCTCGGAGGAAATGCCCCAGCGCTCTTCTCTACCCCACTTTTGCAGGTACTCAGCAGGAGAACGAGCAACAACAATGTGAACACCTCTTTTTCGATTGGGGAGAGGAAGATCAGAATGCAAGCACGCAGAATGCCAGGCATCAAAGAGGCGATCTCGAAGCTGGGCCAAAAGACGAGGGCCGAGCTTACGATTGATCAGCCAAAGCTCATGAACATGTGGATGCCAGCCGTTTTGAGCGCCCCAAGTAACCTCAAGATTACGAACAAGACCCAGCAACTGCATTTGCTCAGATACAGCCTTGTAACCCCGAGAGTTACGAAAGCGCTGTAAAGCTCCACGCAGACCAGAACGCTGATCCGAACCGAGAAGATCGCCAACCTTGTCAAATCGATCATGGGAAAAAGTAAGCGTGACCATCAAAAGAAAACCACCGGCCTCGGTGTGAACGTTGGCAGCGGCCTCGATCTCTTTCTTTCGCCGCTCAGAAATCTTTGCAGCACATACAGGACAAGTCCAAACAGATCCGCAAATCATCAGGTTTGCGTAATGGGCTCGCTTGTACTCGTCAGAGAGGAAAACACGAACATCGTTAGCTAGGCGAGTGCGTACGCACTTCAAAACTCGAAACTGGCCACCCCTTGGGGTCTCAGCATCACCAAGCACTGAACGGGAAACATTCTGTAAGCGGTAGCGATTGAAGCGGGTTGTTTCTGGGTCGGTTTCCAACACATATTCGTTGCGCTTCGGATTCAACCTAAAGCATTGAATTTCACCGGTTTTTTGGTCTACAACGGTGCGAATTTTGTGTATAGATTTCGTGTTATGTAACAAGGCCCCCACGGCAGCCCCGCTAGGGTCTGAGACCGCGCAGCTCTTGCACTCATGCTCTGATGTGTCTAACATTAAAACGTCCCGCTGATTGGTGTCGGTGTGACAAAATCTGTAAAGGGCTCGATGCTGCAAACATCGGGCCCTAACTTTTTACCCCCCATCGTAAGACCGGAAGGCGTAGAGCCTGCAAAACCCATCCCACACAGTCTAGTTGTCTGGACTGCTTTTTAAAACCCCCCACTATGAAGCCACAGATCCAAAAATGGCGCTATAGGCATCAAGCAAGGGAAGTGATTACCCTCGTTGTCTCGGGCCAACCCGCAAAAACAGGTTTAGCAGGAAGGGGGGGGTATCTACCACAGGGAATGACTCAAAAGACTGTTTCGGCGGCCTAACTACGTCACAAAAATGGACATAGAGGGGCCGCCTTATATGAGCTAGCGCTCATTGACCCGAGTCAACTGTGATAACGCAGAATCGAAAACAGCAGCATTAAGGCGATCCAGAACGTCAGCAGGCAATGACAACTCAGAGGGAGCATTAGCCAAAAGTAACTTTAGAGTTGGAATATCAGAACGATTAAAAGTAACCGTTACCGTATTTTGAGCCAAGCGGGCACGATAGCGAGCTTGCTTTTCGGCTGGGGAAAGAGCTTTGCCAGTGCGGGGACGACCCAAAGGGCGCTTTTCGGTAACAGTTACCAATGTTTCAACCTCAGAATCAGGCTCAAAAATGGCAAACTGGGGAGAATCCTTTTCACCAGCAAAGCGGCAAGTAGATTTCATCACCTTTTTTTCAAAATCGCCAAAAACATTGATAATCCAATATGTCTTCGTATCTCGCATAATTGGAAACTTAGACCCAACAGAAAGAGAAAACCAAGACAGGTTAGACTCAGAAACAACTTTAAGAAATTGAACAGCGGTAATCATAAAAAATCCCTCTTGTTTTAGTAACCGTTACCATAACTACATTATGCGTAACAGTTACCAAAAAGGCAAGGACTTTCGGTAACAGTTACCAAAAGTTTTAACTGGTTGGCTTGTCCCGCTGAGTGTCAGCGGAATACAAAGCAGCATTGTATTTACGGCGCAAAGCATCACCATCTGGATCACAGTACACATCAAGAGGCTGGCCCTCATACTTAACCACAGCATGACAGGCACTCATAGCATCAACACGGGCCAATTGATCCGGCCAATCATCAGTATAGAGAGGTTGAATTTCTTCACCTTTACGCAAAGAGAAACAATATTCGACCCGATAAGATCCCCGTTCATCCTTTATCAAAATATGACAACTGATAATCAATTTATTACCAGCAAACGGGCCTACAGAAATAAGCCCGCCAGAAGACGCAGCAGGAACGCCGCTAGCACGTACCCCAGCACCGGACGAATCACCCACCGCATCAGAAGGCGGAACAGCGGAAGAAGATGACGCAGCGGCCTTAGCAGGCGCATCAATATATTCAGGCTTGATGAAGCCAAAGAAAAAACAGAATCCAAGAAAGACCAGAAAAAATAATATTTTAGGGTCTCGTAGTATCGAACTGCCCGCGATTGTATCTGTGACCTTACCCGTTGCAGTTGAGTCATATAGTTTGAAAACATAATCAGGCACCTTATTAAATGGCTTGGCTTGCAACACATCAGACATTGACGAACCATTGTTATCAGCCAAATGTAAAACAGTCTTATAACGCTTTCCAAAGCCCAATATTTTCATATTGGTATGGCGAATAGCCGTTTCACCAGCAGCCCTAATAACCGGATGAACCTTTTTGATGTTCGGGGTCGTAAATACAAAATCCCAGTTATGATGCCGGTGCATATCAAATGCCACGTCTATGGTTTCCGGTCGGCCATCGTCTTTAGCCACATCCGGCCCACCAGGGTAATCCAAACGATCTAAATCACTCTGACGCCATGAAGGCGGAAAGATCCGCTGAACTTCATCAACCAGAAAAAAAGCCCCTTTAGGTGCCCAATGATAAAAGCGGGCGAACTTATCTCGACCATCTTGCGATTCGGTCTCGATGTAAGTCACCTCAAAACCATCAGGTACAGCCTTGCCCAGCACCTCCCTACAACGTTCTGCGGTAAAGCCGCGCACGTTGGTGATGATAAGACGGCCTGACTTGATAGCTGGCATCACATCGGTATGAATAGCCCCTGACGACTTGTAAGAGCCCGGCGCCCCATGGTGGATCTTGATGGACATTTACCACCCCATGATATTGAGCAAGAAGCGGGTAACAAACGCCTGAGACAAGATCGCAAGCCCCTTATCAATATGGAGATAAAGCAACACCGAACGCATGTTATCTGGAAGGGCATTAAATGAGGTGGACATCAACTCACTAAAATGGACATTAACCAATATCTGTTTTGCCACATCCCACGAAAAAGTCAGCATAAAAAGCTTAAACTCAACCCAAGAAATAACTAGCTTAACAGCCAACCACCCGCCGAACTGCACCAGCAACTGATATATATCGTTAAAGAACGAATTAAAAAACTCACCAAGCCATTCCATGCCATCACCTTTTAAATATCAACATCAGAGCCATGAAGTAAAAAATAAACATCATTAAAGCCGCCAACGTCTGCCAATAATCCTTGGAAGGAGGGCAAACCCGATATTCCTTGCCCGCATAACTGAACAAATCAAAGCAATCAATTACCCCAGCAGAACCAGACAATTGAAAATTAAAAACCTCTTTAACCTCATTGCCTATGTCTGAATATTTTTCTTTCAATGATTCATTGGCAGAATCAAGTTGTTTCTGAACACCAGCAACATCAAAAAAGCAATCTTCACCAGCACAAGCAGAATTATAAGACGAGGATTTAACAGAAATTGGATTATCAGCGGCGCCTGGCATTTTTGAATAATCAATTGAGGAACCACCAGAATCACCACCAGAGCTAGAGCTCATTTTATCGAGAGTATCGCTTATTTTCTTAGTAAAATGAGCCGTCTGATAAGTAGGCTGATTTAAATTACTAATGGAAGAATTAACAGAGTTAAGCTGATTTAATTTCTCATTGCTTGTAGATAAATTGCCACGTATAGAAACTAAATTTTCAAACAAACGTTTTTGATCAATGGAGTC
>NZ_JBUXKV010000004.1:0-2973 GCF_055193095.1 Aeromonas sp. 160P
AGACAAATCCGGGTCCCCTTCGTCTAGAGGCCTAGGACACCGCCCTTTCACGGCGGTAACAGGGGTTCGAATCCCCTAGGGGACGCCACTTCTCTTTTGCTAACAAGAATGCAGACATAAGCATGCGTGTTTATGTCTGTTTTCTTCGGTCGATGACCGTTGCAAACATGCTCTTTAACAATCTGGAAAGCTGATTTAAAAAGTAGTTCTCAAACATTTGTTACAAGTGCTTTGGAAACTTCTTGGCGAAAACCAAAATTTATTTTGGTCCTTGTTGTACATCAACAAGCAAGCGTTGTTTCGACGACACTTCTTGGGGTTGTATGGTTAAGTGACTAAGCGTACATGGTGGATGCCTTGGCAGTCAGAGGCGATGAAGGACGTACTAACCTGCGATAAGCTGTGAGAAGTCGGTAAGAGACGCTATTACTCACAGATTTCCGAATGGGGAAACCCACCCAGCATAAGCTGGGTATCGTTAAGTGAATACATAGCTTAACGAGGCGAACCGGGAGAACTGAACGTCTCATTGCCCCGGAGGAAAAGAAATCAACCGAGATTCCCTTAGTAGCGGCGAGCGAACGGGGATTAGCCCTTAAGTTTCTTGGAAGTTGGTGGAATGGTCCTGGAAAGGCCAGCGATACAGGGTGATAGCCCCGTACATGAAAACGACCTTGAAGTGAAATCGAGTAGGGCGGGACACGTGACATCCTGTCTGAATATGGGGGGACCATCCTCCAAGGCTAAATACTCCTGACTGACCGATAGTGAACCAGTACCGTGAGGGAAAGGCGAAAAGAACCCCTGTGAGGGGAGTGAAATAGAACCTGAAACCGTGTACGTACAAGCAGTGGTTAACCGTATAGGGGAGCCGTAGGGAAACCGAGTCTTAACTGGGCGTCTAGTTGCAAGGTGTAGACCCGAAACCGGGTGATCTAGCCATGGGCAGGTTGAAGGTTGAGTAACATCAACTGGAGGACCAACCTACTAACGTTGCAAGTGAAAGGCCAATCAAACTCGGAGATAGCTGGTTCTCCCCGAAAGCTATTTAGGTAGCGCCTCGGACGAATACTACTGGGGGTAGAGCACTGTTTGGACTAGGGGGTCATCCCGACTTACCAACTCCATGCAAACTCCGAATACCAGTAAGTAATATCCGGGAGACACACGGCGGGTGCTAACGTCCGTCGTGAAGAGGGAAACAACCCAGACCGCCAGCTAAGGTCCCAAAGTTCTGGTTAAGTGGGAAACGATGTGGGAAGGCTCAGACAGCTAGGATGTTGGCTTAGAAGCAGCCATCATTTAAAGAAAGCGTAATAGCTCACTAGTCGAGTCGGCCTGCGCGGAAGATGTAACGGGGCTCAAACCAGGCACCGAAGCTGCGGATTCACACTTATGTGTGAGTGGTAGGGGAGCGTTCTGTAAGTCTGCGAAGGTGTATCGAGAGGTATGCTGGAGATATCAGAAGTGCGAATGCTGACGTAAGTAACGATAAAGGGGGTGAAAAACCTCCTCGCCGGAAGACCAAGGGTTCCTGTCCAACGTTAATCGGGGCAGGGTGAGTCGACCCCTAAGGTGAGGCCGAAAGGCGTAATCGATGGGAAGCAGGTTAATATTCCTGCACGACTTGTAATTGCGATGGGGGGACGGAGAAGGCTAGGTGGGCCAGGCGACGGTTGTCCTGGTGAAAGTGCGTAGGCGGTATTTCTAGGCAAATCCGGAGATACAACGCTGAGACACGAGACGAACGCACTACGGTGCGGAAGCCATTGATGCCATGCTTCCAGGAAAAGCCTCTAAGCTTCAGATTACAAGTCATCGTACCCCAAACCGACACAGGTGGTCGGGTAGAGAATACCAAGGCGCTTGAGAGAACTCGGGTGAAGGAACTAGGCAAAATAGAACCGTAACTTCGTGACCAGATGGCTGGGACTGTTTATCAAAAACACAGCACTCTGCAAACACGAAAGTGGACGTATAGGGTGTGACACCTGCCCGGTGCCGGAAGGTTAATTGATGGGGTTAGCGCAAGCGAAGCTCTTGATCGAAGCCCCGGTAAACGGCGGCCGTAACTATAACGGTCCTAAGGTAGCGAAATTCCTTGTCGGGTAAGTTCCGACCTGCACGAATGGTGTAACCATGGCCATGCTGTCTCCACCCGAGACTCAGTGAAATCGAATTCGCCGTGAAGATGCGGTGTACCCGCGGCTAGACGGAAAGACCCCGTGAACCTTTACTACAGCTTGGCACTGAACATTGAACCTACATGTGTAGGATAGGTGGGAGGCTTTGAAGGCGTGACGCCAGTTGCGCTGGAGCCGTCCTTGAAATACCACCCTTGTATGTTTGATGTTCTAACGCAGGGCCCTGAATCGGGCTCGCGGACAGTGCCTGGTGGGGGAGAGTTTGACTGGGGCGGTCTCCTCCCAAAGAGTAACGGAGGAGCACGAAGGTTGGCTAATCCTGGTCGGACATCAGGAGGTTAGTGCAATGGCATAAGCCAGCTTAACTGCGAGACGGACAGGTCGAGCAGGTACGAAAGTAGGTCATAGTGATCCGGTGGTTCTGAATGGAAGGGCCATCGCTCAACGGATAAAAGGTACTCCGGGGATAACAGGCTGATACCGCCCAAGAGTTCATATCGACGGCGGTGTTTGGCACCTCGAAGGGTATGGCTGTTCGCCATTTAAAGTGGTACGCGAGCTGGGTTCAGAACGTCGTGAGACAGTTCGGTCCCTATATCCCCGTGGGCGTTGGATGATTGAAGGGAGTTGCTCCTAGTACGAGAGGACCGGAGTGAACGAACCTCTGGTGTTCGGGTTGTCACGCCAGTGGCACTGCCCGGTAGCTAAGTTCGGAATCGATAACCGCTGAAAGCATCTAAGCGGGAAGCGAGCCCTGAGATGAGTCATCCCTGACCCCTTGAGGGTCCTAAAGGGCCGTTGGAGACCACAACGTTGATAGGTGGAGGTG
>NZ_JBUXKV010000005.1:0-2711 GCF_055193095.1 Aeromonas sp. 160P
GCGGTAGCGCCGATGGTAGTGTGGCATTCGCCATGCGAGAGTAGGACACTGCCAGGCACCCAACACGAAAAACCCCGCTCAATGAGCGGGGTTTTTTATTGGCTGCCATTCAGTAAATCGCCCAAATATTGACCTTTTATTCCCTCTTCTAAGCCGCTTTCTCTGTTTTTCCTATGCCATTTTCTGTTCAATAGTTACTCATTGGTTCAATGGGTTGGATATAAAAAACACAGAATGTGATGCCTCTACCTTTCTTGTGATGCCTGCTCTGGTTTAATTCTACAGTCCACATTGATGGACCAAGGAATCACAATAATTTAAGGAATAGACCCATGTTCAAAAGAACAGTAACGATGATGCTGGCGGCGGGAACCCTGGTATTAGGCGGTTGCGCATCCAATAGTGGTGCAGAACAGGCAGTAGACAACGGCGACTTCGGTGGCAAGTCCATCTACCTGCGCGGGGAGATGAACGACTGGATGGCGACCGATGAGAGCAAGGTGGTCAAGGTGGCCGACAAGCTCTACATGGCCAAAGGGACGCTCAAGAAAGAGTGGGCACCCTACAAGTTCAAGTTTGCTGACTCGAGCTGGAGCTGCGGTAGTAACTTTGGCTACAAGAGCCCGAGTGATGGTGTCGCCGTATTGGGTGGTGAGGCTGTGCCGGTCAATCCCTGCTCCAAGTATGAGGATATGAAGTTCTCGCCGGATAGCGATGGTGTCTACGAGTTCTATCTGAATATGGCGGGTGACACACCGACCGTCTACGTCAAGAAGCCTTGACCTCTCTCTGAGTATTCATTCAGTCAATTAATCAGTGAAGTGCCCTGGTTCGGAGATCTGCTGATCGTGGCTTTGCGACCAATGCTGGGCTCTGCTATCAGTGCTACAGCAAGGGGGCTGGTGCTCAAGGATGGTTGCATTAACAGCCTCAGCAGTGGCCCCTCCCAGAGTGGCTGACAGGTGTGTTTAACTCATTGAGCGAAAGCAAAAAGACCGGTCGGTGTACCGGTCTTTTTATTGCTGTTTTTATGGGCAATCAAAACGTTCGGTCAAGTGATTTGTTGCGTGATAGTAAAATCGGGCGTAGCGTTGAGGGTAATAAAACTGTCACGGCTGTGTGGTTTCAATGACATCTGAGATTCACACACGTGGCCCTTCAGTGCCAAGGAGAATGCTTATGGACAATACGGACCGAAAGCTGTTTATCCTGGATACCAACGTTCTGCTTCATGAACCCCTCGCTATCTACTCCTTCAAAGAGCACGACGTGCTTATCCCCATGACGGTGCTGGAAGAGCTCGATAACATCAAGGATCGCAACAAGGATGTCAGCCGCGACGCGCGGGTGGCCATTCGTGCGCTGGAAGATGTGTTCCGCGATGCGACCCCGGAGCAGATCACCCAGGGCGTTCCGCTGGCTGGCGAAGCGAGCGGCAATATCTGTATCTTCAGTGACCACCATCTGCCCCAGGATGCCGAGGTGTTCACCGACAAGGAGGCTGATAACCGCATCATCAACGCTGCCCTCTATCTGCAAAAGCATGAGATGAAACGCCAGGTGGTGCTGGTCACCAAAGATATCAACATGCGCCTCAAAGCCAAAGGGGCTGGGCTTGCCCGTGTTGAAGATTATCGCAGCGACCAGTTGATCGACGATATCCGCCTGTTGGCGAAAGGCTTTCAGGTGGTGCCCGGCAGCTTCTGGGAGCGGGTCGGCGAGTGCGAGAGCGAGACCCATGGCCGAGATACCATTCATGTGATCGACGACAACCTGCTGGAAGGCATTCACGTCAACCAGTACCTGATCGACGAAGAGAACTTCTTCGCCGCTCGGGTGCTTAGCCACGAAGGCAACAAGATCCGCATCAAGGATCTGGGCCGCGAGCGGCTGATGTCCCGCAAGGCGTGGGGTGTACATCCCAAGAACGTCTATCAGGGGATGGCGCTGGATGCACTGCTCGATCCGCATATCGATCTGGTGATCCTGACCGGCCCGGCGGGCTGCGGCAAGACCTTGCTGGCAATGGCGGCAGCGTTGGAACTGGTGATTGAGAAGGGCATTTACGAGAAAGTGATCGTCACCCGGAATACCCCGGAAATTGCCGAGAGCATCGGTTTCCTGCCCGGTACCGAAGAAGAGAAGATGATGCCCTGGCTGGCGGCGGTGACCGACACCCTGGAGGTGCTGCACAAGCAGGACGAGAACATGAGCGGCTCGCTCAGCTACATCATGGAGAAGGCCAATATCCAGTTCAAATCGGTCAACTTCATGCGCGGGCGCAGCATCCAGAACACCTTCGTGCTGCTGGATGAGTGCCAGAACCTGACCGCGTCCCAGATCAAGACCATCATCACCCGCTGCGGCGAGGGAACCAAGATTGTCTGCTCCGGTAACCTGGCCCAGATCGACTCAAACTACCTGAGCCCGGTGACTTCCGGTCTCACCTACATCGTCGAGCGTTTCAAGGACTTCGACGGCAGTGCCAACATCTTCCTCAACGGCGTGGTGCGAAGCCGACTGGCTTCGTTTGCCGAGGAAAATCTCTGATTAAACTGAATATTTCCAGATACAAAGGGAGGCCAATCGGCCTAATGCCGATCAGTTAAGGATCCATTGACCGATCCTTCTGATGTGTGAAAATCCGAAACCTGTTGATTGGTTTCGGATTTTTTATGCGTATCGCTCAAGCTCTCGACTTCCTCCACGCC
>NZ_JBUXKV010000006.1:0-2332 GCF_055193095.1 Aeromonas sp. 160P
AGCGATTCAGGGCCGGCTTCCAATTCTGGATCGGCATGGTCCATTTCTTGGAGGCCTGCTGTATTGCGAGAAACGCCACTTTCAGCGCCGACTTCATCGGTCGGGAAGAGCTTCCGTTGTTTGGTCGCTTTGCGCAGTACGCTGTTCAGTGACTCGATCGCATTGGTGGTGTAGATCACCTTCCGGATAGCGGGGGGATCATCAAACAGCGTGATCAGATTGTCCCAGTTACTTGCCACGGCGCGCTATCTGCGGGTATTGGCTATCCCAGCGCTCGCCGAAGGCCGCCAGCGCCTGCTGAGCCTCACGTTCTGTCGCAGACTGGTATATCTGCTTCAGTTCAGCCGTCACCGCCTTGTAGTCCTTCCAGGAGACATAGCGCAACGAGTTGCGGACCATGTGGACGATACACAGTTGCACCTTGGTCTGGGGATACTCCACGGCAATGGCATCGGGAAGCCCTTGAGACCATCCACACACGCAATCAGGATGTCTTCAGAGCGGCCCGGTTCTTCAGCTCGGTCAAGACCAACAGCCAGAACTTTGCCCCTTCGGTCTCGGCCAGCCACAGGCCCAACAGCTCCTTGTGCCCCTCCATATTGATGCCCAGTGCCAGATAGAGCGACTTGTTGATCACCCTCTGGTTCGCGCGGATCTTCAGCACAATGCAGTCCAGATAGACGATGGGATAGAGCGGATCCAGCGGCCGGTTTTGCCATTCGTGGACCTGCTCGATGACGCGTTCGGTCACCTTCGATACCAGCCCCGCCGAGATGTCGGCGTCATACATCTCTTTGAACGCGTCCACTATATCCCGCGTACTCAAGCCCTTGGCGTAGAGGGCGAGGATCTGGTCGTCCATCTGGGTCAGGCGTGACTGCCCCTTGCGGACAAACTGAGGCTCGAAGGAGGCGTTACGGTCACGCAGGCGCTGATGGTGACCTCTCCATGGTGGCCTTTTAGGCGCTTGGTGGAATAGCCATTGCGATTGTTGCCGGTCCCGCGGCCTTGTGGGGCGTGTTTCTCGTAGCCCAGATGCTCGTCCATCTCGGCATTGAGCGCGGTCTCCACGGTGAGCTTGATCAGCTGTTGGGTGAGTGTGCCGAGATCTTTTTCAGATTTGATGTCTTTGGCCAGCTCAGCGGCCAGTGCTTTGAGTTTGTCTTGGTCCATTTGCTTACCCACGAAGGTATCCTTTTGAAAAAGTTACTTATTCGTGGGCGGTTACACAATTGGATTTACAGGCTCGGGAGCCAAGGCTCTAATGCCAGTCAGTTAAGCCTGACTGGCATTGTTTTTATTGGCTTTTTTAACTCCATACTTCTGTGGCCTTGGCTTCACGCAGCGGGGATAACTTCGTTCCCTGCGGGCCGGCAACACAAACTGGCCCGCCTGTTTCTCCAGCTCCGCAACGCGTCCCGGGATATTCCCCGGCGACACATACGGCATGCAGCTCAACTCATGGATGGATAGACCGATGCAGTGTAAAACTCAGCTGGCTGGCCGTCTATCCCTTCAGCTTGCTGCCATCTTTACCATCTGGCTGCGCAGCAGGTTGTACGCCAACAACACGCCCCACAGCTCTTGCCGTATCCCCGCCGCCTTCTTGCTGCGCAGGGTCAGCCGGTGCTGCTGTAAGCTGTGCTTCATCTCCCGATAGCCCAACTCGATTTCCCAGCGCTGGCCGTAGAGTTCGACGATGTCGGCACCGGGGAAGCGCATCGGGTCGACCATTGAGGTCAGCACCTGCCGCTCTTTGCCGTTGATGGTGCGAGTCAGCAAGCGGGCTTCTAGCGTCTCTGGCAGTTGCAGCCACTTCTTCCTCGCCTGTGGACTGGGTTTGAGACGCACCAGCGCATCCTGACGCCCCAGCTTGCGCACCACCTCGTATTGCGTGCCCTTTTTGAGTGGCAGCAACCAGTGCCGCTCGCTGCCAGCAGTCTGCCAGGAGTGGTCTGGCGTACGCGCGACAAGTTGTTCGGCCAACACCATCTCGTTGACGGCGCAGCTCTCCATGACCGCCTGAACAAGCAGGTGACTGGTCAACTCCATCTGGCAGAGCATGCGCACCTGAGGATAGGCGGTCTCCCCATGCTGGGTACCGGGCTTGGCAAACGCGGCGGCATTGTCTGGGGTATCAGGCGTGCGCCACATCACGCCATCAACGGCGAGCAGTTGCAGCCCGGCCCAGCCGGGGTGATTGGCATGCTGGTGCCAGCCTGCGGCGGTCTCGTGAAACAGCCGCTCAATGCTCTTGTGGCCAAGCTTCTGGCGAGCTTGCAGGAAGGCGCTGGGGGCAACGAAAGGGCGGTCACCAGGCAACAGGATATCA